>DAITNA010000001.1:0-704260 GCA_036834885.1 Pseudohongiella sp.
TCAATCAGACAGGACTGCCGCCTGACCTGCCATCCACCAGATTTGACTATAACTCCACCGGCTCAACTGGGCAGCGTATATGATTCAATCTTGAAATCAGCGGTGATAAGCTGACCCTCTTGAACTCTGGAGATCTGGTGATGGAAAGCTTCTGGAGCAGTAATAAAACGCAGAATTTCACGGGCGCCGCTGTGCTGGTGATTGTCAGCATGCTGACTGTGTATCTGATGGCACAGGGTCCCGATGGATGGACACCGCGCCTGACCCTGGTCAGCAGCCTGTTTCTACTGGAAGTGTCATGCTTTTTCCTTTACACCTCGCCCTGGGCTGAAAAGTCGCGCCAACGCATGCTGGCGCTGCTGGGAATTCAGGCCGGCGCCATTGTCACGCTTTATTTTCTGGTCAACATCAGTTTTATCGCCATCCTGGGTATCGTCTGGATAGTGCAGGTTACCGAACTGTTCCATATTCGCACGACCACGTGGCTGCTGACCGCGTGTGTGTCGCTGTTTGCGATCAGCCAGATCTTTCATTGGGGGGATACCAGCCTGCTGATGGCGATTACCGGCTCGGTGACGCTGAGTCTGTTCCACCTGTTTGCCGTCATCGCCACCCATCGCGCCAAACGCGAGCAGGAACTGCGCGAGGAAACCGCTGCACTGAACCGGGAACTGCTGGCGACCCGGGAACTGCTCAGCGAGCATTCACGCCAGACCGAGCGTCTGCGCATTGCCCGCGATCTGCACGACCTGTTGGGGCATCACCTGACTGCGCAGATCCTGCAACTGGAAGTCGCCACCCATCTCACCGACGGTCAGGGCCGGCAGAAAGTGGAGCAGGCGCTGGCGCTGGGCAAACTGCTGCTCAGTGATCTGCGCACTGCCGTCAGTGAATTGCGTGAAGATGAACCCATCAATTTTCAGGACGCCATGCGCAAACTCATCAGCGGGGTGCCCGGCATTGATGTTGAGCTGGATTTCAAAACCCGCCTGGGCGAGATTCAGTTGGCTGAAACCCTGCTGCGCTGCACTCGCGAAGCGCTCACCAATGTGCTGCGCCACAGCGGCGCCAACCGCTGCATGATTTGCTTCAGTGAGGATGAATCACACTATCGGCTGCAAATTCGCGATAACGGCAAGCGCCGTGACAACATTGTGCCCGGCAACGGACTGAAGGGTATCAAGGAAAGGATCGAGGAAGCCGGCGGTATTGTGAGCTGGAGCTGTGATGAGGGTTTTGCACTGAACATCCAATTGCCGGTCGGCAAATCAGCCAATGACAGCAGCAACACCAGCAGTCCACCGGGTGTGCCGCGCCCGCAACGGGATGTGGCTGCCTGACCACCACGGTGCGGCACGCCGCTCAGAGAACGGCGTGCCGCACCTTGGCAGACACCCATTCCGAGACCACAACGGTCGCAAAAATAAGCACAAACACCGTGGCCACCTGAGCCCAGGCCAGATTGTTGATGGCGGCGTTCATCTGCAAACCAATACCACCCGCGCCAACCAGACCGAGCGTGGTCGCTTCCCGAATGTTGATGTCCCAGCGGTACACACAGATGCCGGCAAATGCCGGCATGATCTGCGGCCAGACCGACCACGCCAGCACCTGGGTTCGGCCAGCCCCGGTAGCGGTCAGCGCCTCCACCGGTGTCGGGTGTATTTCTTCAATTGCCTCATAAACCAGTTTGCCCACAAAACCGATAGAACGCAGCGCAATCGCCAGCATGCCGGCAAATATGCCGGGGCCAACGATGGTCACCAGCAACATGGCCCAGATCAGTGCATTGATGGAGCGTGAACTGACAATAATCGCCAACGCCAACGCTCGCAGCGCCGGATGCGGCGAGGTATTGCGTGCCGCCAGAAACGCCAGCGGAAACGCAATCACCACACCCAGTGCGGTGCCCACCGTGGCAATATTGATGGTGTCCCAGAGCGGACGCATCAGGGAACCGGTGATACTCCAGTCCGGCGGAATCATACGGCCAATCAGGCTGGCCGCCTGCTCGTCGGCATCGTACAAAAATTCCCAGATGGTATTTTCCGAAATGATGGCCCAGCACCAGACAAACAGCATGCCGCCCAGCATCCAGCCCGCCCAGTGCAGGTACTGTTTGACGGGCTCGCGCTTTTTCCAGACCGGTACATCACCGTGTGTGATCAGAGGCATTATTGAGTCCACTTGCGAACGAAGCCGGAGAAGTATTCGCTCATCAACACAATCACAATAATCAGCAGCAGGATGGCGGCCGAGGTATCGTAATCATAGCGGTTGATGGATGTGTTCAACGTGGCGCCAATACCGCCAGCCCCCACAATGCCGATCACCGCAGATTCACGGAAATTGATATCCAGACGGTACAGCGACAAACCGATCAGGCGCGGCATCACCTGTGGCTGTACCGCGTAATTGACCCACTGCAACCAGCTGGCACCCGTGGCACGAATGGCTTCCAGCGGCTCACGCTGGGTATCTTCAATGTCTTCAGCCAGCAACTTGGCCATAAACCCGATGGTTGCAAACGCCAGTGTCACCACCCCCGCCAGCGGTCCGAATCCAAACATCGCCACAAACAGGATGGCGATAATGATTTCCTGAAAGGTGCGCGAGAGCGCAATGATCGTGCGACAGAACAGATACACCGGCATCGGCGAGATATTGCGTGCGGCACCCAAACCCACGGGAATTGCCAGCAGCACTCCGATCACGGTCGATGCCAGTGTCATGGTGAGGCTTTCCTTGAGCCCGGTGAAAATCTCGCCGCTGCGGCTGACAAAGTCAGGTTGCAGAAACGACGCCATGAATGCCAGCCCACGATCCATCCCCTGCGCCACACGCGCCCAGTTGACGTCGACGCTGAGCCAGGCGAGCACAATGTAAAGCAGCACCGTGCCGTTGATGGCCCAGCGCCAGCGCACATCACGCACCAGTGGCAAAGGACGCCATATCCCCTCGCGCAGCTGCTGCAAACGCCGGCTGTCTGCCGCTGATGCCGATGAATGTGCACTCATGGATGACCGCCCTGTCCGATGGGCTTGAGCAGCTCGGCACTGCCTTCGCTGTTGTCGCTGTCATCGGTGGCGGGGACTGACCAGTCCTCTTCCCCGTAGATGGCGGTGAGTGTTTCCGGCGTCAGCTCGGAGGGCAGACCATCAAACACCACGCGGCCCGCACGCAAGCCGACTACCCTGTCGACAAACTGCTGCGCCAGCACCACGTCATGGATGTTGATGATGGCCGCCAGTTGCTGCTCACGGCACAGTTCACAAATCAGGCGCATGATCTGACGCGAGGTTTTGGGATCCAGACTGGCCGTGGGTTCATCAACCAGCAGCAACTTGGGATTTTGCATCAGGGCGCGCGCAATGCCCACCCGCTGTTTTTGACCACCGGAGAGTGCATCACCACGTTTGTCGAACATCGTCTCCAGCCCGACCCGCTCCAGCAGATGCAGCGCCTGTTTGATATCCGATGCGGGAAACTGTCGGAGAAAACTGCGCCAGAATCCGACATAGGCCAATCGCCCGGACAAGACGTTTTCCATCACAGACAAACGCTCTACCAGCGCATAGTTCTGAAAAATCATGCCGATCTGCCGGCGCGCCTGCCGCAGTCTGGCACCGCGCACCCGTGTAATGTCCTGGCCATCCAGCAAGACCGAGCCGGTGGTTGGCTCGACCAGTCGATTGACGCAGCGGATCAAGGTACTTTTCCCGGCCCCTGACGGGCCAATCAATGCCATGACTTGCCCGGCAGGGACGGTCAATGTGATGTCGCTCAGGGCCAGGTCCCCTGTGTCGTAACGCTTGCCCAGCCCTGTGATTGTCAGCATGCCATCCCCGTTTTTGTTATGACTGTCTTGCAACTGTTTGCCTGTTGTTCAAATTGTGTGACATCCGGCTATTCGATGCATCAGTCGCAGTTATAGACGGTATGGTTGGCCTCATCAATCTCGCGAATCACTTGCCAGTGCTGCTGGTAGGTGATCGGAATAAACTGCGCCATGCCAGCGTCGGCGAATTCGCGCTGCAAAGCCGTGCCTTCCCAGTCAAAACTGAAAAATGCCTCGCGAATTTTTGCGCTCAGACCGGGCGAAAGATTGTGCGACACCCCGTAAGCCGTGGTTGGAAACGTTAACGACCGATAGATGGAGCGATACTGCTCCGCGCGGACAACATCACGGCCCAGCATGCGTTTGAGCACCTCGTTGGCAATGGCTGCGGCTTCGTAGTCGCCATTAACCACCCCCAAAATCGAGTTGTCATGACTGCCGGAGTAGGCAGTGCGGTAATCACGATCTGCCACCAGACCAAACTCGTTTTGCAGCAAAGTCGATGGTGCCTTGAAGCCGGAGTTGGAAGTGGGCGATGTAAACGCCAGCTGTCGATCGCGCAAATCCGCAGGAGTCTCAATGCCACTGCCGGGGAAGGTCAATATTTCCATCTCGTAGCCGTAGCTGCCATCTTCGGCCGCCATCATCGCAAACGGCACAAATCCGACACAGTTGACGGCAACCGGTGTTGACCCGGTATTAAAGCCGGCGATATGCAGGCGTCCTGCGCGCATGGCCTCCAACTGTGCAGCGTTTGATTGCACCGGGAAAAAACGGATTTCCTTGCCGGTCAGATTTTCGACATGGCTAATAAATTCGTCCCAGACCTGTGAATACAACGCCGGATCTTCGACTGGTGTGTACGCAAAAATCAGGATGCCGGGATCGCGCCAGCGCGCCGGGTCCTGTGGCAAATCGGCAACCAGATCGCCGTCGGCGTCCTGATAACGCGGCGACAGCTGGGCGGCGGCGGAGGACGATATCAACACGCTCGCCAACGTCACCGCCATGGCGAGCGACAGCTGCCGACGGCCGCTGAAAAATGGACCCATAAACACACTCACACCGATGCGCCGATCAAAAAATGAATCCGATCATATCACCTGACTTGCTGCGGTCAACCTGTCGTTCAGGCCACTGATGCAACGTCCGCACTGCGCCAGCACATGGGCGTCCTCACCGTCATTGTGGACATAACAGCTGCCGTCCAGGGGGGGCTCAAAATCCCGGAACAACGCGGCGGCACTGTCCGGCCCTATCCCCTGGCGCCGACGGGCCAGACGCTGCAGGATCAGACTCTGCGGCGCATCCACCCAGACAAAAGACAATTGCGGCAAATGCCGGCGCAAGTAGTCGCGATGACGCTGTTTGTACGCGCCCTGCGTCACAATCAACGGCAGACCCGTTTGCTGGTGCTGACGGATCAATGCAGGCAATCGGGCAAAGTAGACGTCACGCATGGCGTCTGTAAACGGGCGGGCCTCGGCCAGTGCCTGCCGCATGTCATCCGTGAGATCCGCATCGGCGTGATAGACAGGCCACCCGGTATGACGGGAGATCAGGTCACCGACATAGGATTTGCCTGCGCCGGACAGGCCAAACAGGAACCAGATCGGGGGCTCGGCTGCACTGGTGGAAGTGTTGATGTCGTTGTCCATGACAATAATCCGGGGCTGAGGCTGACACATGGTTGATCGTGGATTTCAGCGGCTGCCTGCGTGTATGATTCGGCTTTCTGAAATTGACAGGTTGGCAACTGGTCCGGACGTGCATGTCCGAGACTGCTACCCATCTTCAAGTTTTCACATTGAATCAAGAATGACGGACACCAGCAATGGGCAGAGACTATCAGAACCGTAAAGAAGCCATGGCCAAGACTGCGGCCACCAAAACCAAGATCTACAGCCGTTTTGCGCGCGAAATTTATGTGTGCGCCAAAAGTGGCGGCACTGAGCCTGATGGCAATCTGGCGCTCAGGGCCATGCTGGACCGGGCAAAAAAGGCCCAGGTGCCCTCGCATGTGATCGAAAAAGCCATCGACAAGGCCAGAGGCGGTGGCGGAGAAGATTTCTCTCCCGCACGTTACGAAGGTTTTGGTCCTGGCAACTGCATGGTCATTGTTGAATGCCTGACGGATAACCCGAACCGGACCTTTGGCGATGTGCGCCTGTGTTTTACCAAGACCAAATCGCGGATCGGCACCCCTGGCAGCGTCAGCCACATGTTTGACCACTATGCCATTTTCTCCATTGCCGGCGATGATGAAGATCCGGTGCTTGAGGCCTTGCTTGAAGCCGATGTCGATGTACGTGACATCGAATCACAAGACGGCCACATCACCGTGTTTGTACCCAATACCGAGTACGCCAAGGCGCGGCAGGCGATCAGGGCAGCATTTCCGGACGTGGAATTTGAAGTAGATGAAATACAGTTTGTGCCGCAGTCTTCAACGGAGATCAGCGGCGACGATGCCATCATGTTTGAAAAATTCATGGGCATGCTGAACGAACTGGATGATGTGCAAAACGTTTACCACAACGCGGTGCTGCCAGATTGAAGCAATCCGGTGGCCGGGCTTGACCCATGCGTCAACGCCCGGTCGGTTATCGCTGGCCGGACAAAATGTCAGGCCAGCGCTCTGCCGGCTGCGGTCGACTGAAATAGTACCCCTGAAAAAAGTGACATCCCATCTCCTGTAATCTGGCCGCTTGCGCTTTTGTCTCCACGCCCTCCGCCACAACCTGCATTTCAAGGCTGTTACCCAGCGCAATAATGGTTCTGACAATCGCTTCATCGTTCTGGTCTACCAGCAGATCACGGACAAATGACTGATCAATCTTCAGCTGGGTCAGTGGCAAGCGTTTGAGATAACTCAGAGAAGCATAACCGGTTCCAAAATCATCCAGTGCAAACTGAATACCGCGCACCCCCAGCATCTGCATCTTCAATACCGTGGTGTCCACATCATCAATCAGCAAACTTTCGGTGACTTCAAGCACCAGTGAGGAACCTGGCACCTTGTATTTGTCCAGACAGGCAAGCACATGCCCGGCAAATTCCGGATGATGAAATTGCCTTGGACTGACATTGACCGCCAACGAGAGATTACGCATGGCATCAACCGATTGCCACTGTGCCAGCAGGGCGCAGGCGCGCTCAATTGCCCACTCGCCCAGCGGCACAATCAGGCCGCTGGTCTCGGCGACCGGAATAAAGTCACCGGGTGATACCTCTCCCAATGCCGGATCTGTCATGCGCAACAGGGCTTCCAGGCTGACCGTAGCGCCGTGCTCGTCCACTTGTGGCTGCAAATGCAAAGTCAGATAGTTGCCGTCGATGGCCTTGCGCAGCGCATTCTCGATGCGGGTGCGTCGGGTGACTTCTACTTGCATGTCCGGATTAAAAAATCGCACCATATTGCGGCCGGCGGTTTTGGCAGCAGCAAGTGCCAGGTCGGCTCCTTTGAGCAAAGCATCCGTGTCACCACCGGCATCCGAGAACATGGCAACACCAACACTGACCGAACAGACATACTCGTTGCCACGCAAATCAAACGGCTGTGCCAGTTGGTTGCGCAAGAACTCGGCCATGTCACGCACTCTTACCAAAGCGTCATTGGCATTCAGTGCCACATCTTCCACAATCAGGACAAACTCATCCGCTCCCAGTCTGCCCGCAGAATCTGTCGTCAACAGGCCACGCTCCAGACGTTTTGCGACCTGCTGCAGCAGCAGGTCGCCCATTTCGTGACCAAGAGTATCATTGACCGTTTTGAAGTGATCCAGATCAATGAGCAACAGCGCGCCTTCATAACCGGTTTTCTGCCTGCTGGCCATGGCGTGATCCAAACGGTCCAGAATCAGCCTGCGATTGGGCAAACCCGTCAATGCATCAAAAAATGCCAGTTGATGTAACTGGTTTCTGATCTGCTTGTGCTCGGTGACGTCCGTGGAAATACCACACAATGCGTAAATGCTGCCATCAGGATTGCGCAAAGGCAGTTTCACTGAAATGAACTCGTGCTTTTGCTGATCCGAGGCCATGATATTGCTTTCTTCATCAGCAACACGTTCGCCTTCACGCAGCACTCGCATATCGTTTTCATACAGGTGTTCACAGGTTGCTTCGTCAAAAAACGCCGCATCGGTTTTGCCGATAATCTCGTCAGCCGGCAGACCAAACAGCTCACACACTTTGCGGTTGGCATACTGATAGCGCAGCTTGTGGTCTTTGATATAAATATAGGCTTCGACACTGTTCAGGATGGTATTCAGGCGGTTTTCGCTGGCAACCAGACTGCGGGTTTTTTCGTTCACCTTCAGACGTAACAACAAACTGAAACCCAGGGCCAGCAGCAGCGCTGCTGTGGTGATCACCAGACTCCAGATCAGCCAGACCGGCAGACGGGCGTCCTCGCTGAACTCGCGCCACGGGCGCAAGGCATCAAAATAGGGAGACTGCGGGTCTGCTTTCCACGTCACCAGATAGTTGTCTATGGCATCCAGTATCGGCTGATGCGCGCCTGCCGGCACTGCAAAATACAGCTGCGCCGGCTGGAAGATGACCGGCGTGCCGTCCAGCCCGAGCCCGGCAGCACGCAGATCGCCGTAGTAATGATTGGACACCACGGCATCCGCCTGTCCCTGGGCAACGGCATCAAAGGCCTGATCAAGATCATTTAATACGACCCACTGCAGGTTGACACCAAATCCCGGCAACAGCTCTTCAAGATATTCACGCTGAATGGAGCCATCCAGAATGGCAAGACGGCGACCTTCAAGATCAAGCAGACTCAGAATGCCGGTGCCAGGACGCTCATAGATCTGGGACCAACTGAACAGGGCCGGCTCACGATGAAAATCAAACCGTAGCGCTCTGGCGTCGCTGCTGGCCACATCCGGCATCAAATCGAGCTGGCGCTGTTCCAGTTGCAGCAAACATTCATTCCACTCACACACCACCGGCTGCAATTGCCAGTCAGCCGCCGTCGCCATATGGACAAGCAGTTGCCAGAGAATGCCGTCCGGCTCGCCATTGGCATTCACAAACAATTTGGGTGGGTTGTCGTAAATGCCGACCCGCAACGGAGTCGGGTTTTGCCCGGTTGAGGGCTGGGCGTGTGCTGCCAGCGGCAACAGCAGCAAGGTGACTAAAAAAAGAAGTTCGCTGGCCAATGACACCAGTTGATGCACACGCCGAGGTGTTGCAACCCGAACTCCCATCACCGTTGTTTATCCTTTTTTGACAAAACAGGATTTCAGTTTCATGGCACCCAAACCGTCAATTTTGCAGTCAATATCGTGGTCACCGTCAACAAGACGGATGTTGCGGACTTTTGTTCCAACTTTCAGGATCTGCGAGCTGCCTTTGATTTTCAGATCTTTAACGACGGTGACAGTATCACCATCTGCCAGCGCATTGCCATTGGCATCGGTCACGACGGCAGATTTGCCTTCGTCTTTGTGATGGGCATCAATATCGCCGGCAAGCGGGTGCCATTCATGACCACATTCGGGGCACATCAGCATATCAAGATTTTCGTAGGTATAAACGCTGCTGCATGCCGGGCAAGGTGGTAGCGGATTCATTGTTGGTCCTCGTGACAATAATTGTTCAGCCAGGTATCGCTTCCCATGCGGCTGATCTGTTGTTCAATCATCCAGTCCATCGTCTCCAGCAGGCTGTCAAACCGGCACGGATCAGACTCCAGCTGTTGCAGGCAACTGACGATGGCCTCCAGCGTGGACAGCGCCGATGCCTGCGGTTGCTTTCGGATGCGATAGCGCGACACGGCATCCGGACTGAGCTGATACGCCGGCAGCTGGCGCAGCGATGGCATTGAATGCAGGATGCGGCGACTGCGGCGCCAGCTGGCATCAATAAAAATCAGCGGACGGGCAGTGAGCTCTTTCAAAGCGGTTACCGGTTGCGCCCGGGCATCCGGATAAATCAGCACCGGGTCGCCCGTTTGCCAATCAGTCAGGGTGTCAGGTACAGCGCGCTCAGGATCAACCGGCGTCAGCGAACAGTCGGTCAGTGACAAGGCAGCAATTCGCGCCGTGCCGATGGCATGTCTGGCTTCACGAACATCCTGAATAATCCGCACAGGCCATTGATTCGGCTGGCGCCGGATTTGCGCGCAATAACAGACGGGGAGAGGTCGCAGACACTGGCTGCATGTGAGTCGGGACATGGCAGGATCACGGACGCCGTTGCCGGCGTCCGTGCACTGAAGATCAGGCGAAGGCCGCCTTCTCTTCTTCTGTCACTTCCTTGATGCTGAGTTTGATACGGCCGCGGGCATCCAGATCCATGACCTTGACGATGACATCCTGACCTTCCTGCAGATACTGACTGATGTCTTCGACACGGTCAGATGAAATCTGGGAAATGTGAACCAGACCATCTTTACCCGGCAGAATGGTGACAAAGGCACCGAAGTCGACAATACGAGCGACTTTGCCCTTGTACAGCTGGCCTACTTCAGCCTCGGCAGTAATTCGGGAAATCAGCTCAATCGCCTTGTCACGGGAGTCCTTGTCTTCGCCATAAATGCGGATATTGCCATCGTCATCGATATCAATGGATGCACCGCTCTCTTCCGTGATGGAGCGGATGGTGGAACCACCTTTACCGATCACTTCGCGGATCTTGTCCGGGTCAACCTTCATGGTAGCCATGGACGGTGCATTCTCGGAGACGGTCGGACGCGGTGCGGACAGCACTTTGTTCATTTCGCCCAGAATGTGCAGGCGAGCTTCCTGCGCCTGATTCAGAGCGGTTTCCATGATCTCTTCGTTGATGCCCTGGATTTTGATGTCCATCTGCAGCGCGGTTACACCTTTGGCGGTACCGGCTACTTTGAAATCCATGTCGCCCAGGTGGTCTTCGTCACCCAGGATGTCGGTGATCACGGAGAAACGGTCACCTTCCTTGATCAGGCCCATGGCGATACCGGCCACCGGTGCTGAAATCGGCACACCGGCATCCATCAGCGCCAGCGAGCTGCCGCACACGGATGCCATGGAGCTGGAGCCGTTGGACTCGGTGATTTCGGACACCACTCGAATGGCGTACGGGAACGCTTCCTCAGTTGGCATCACCGCCTGCACACCACGCTTGGCGAGTTTGCCGTGACCAATTTCACGACGCTTGGGGCCGGACATAAAACCGGTTTCGCCCACGGAGAACGGCGGGAAGTTGTAATGGAACATAAAGGACTCTTTTTTGGAGCCTTCCAGTCCTTCGATCATCTGGGCATCGCGCACCGCACCCAGTGTGGTGACCACCAGCGCCTGCGTTTCACCGCGGGTGAACAGGGCGGAACCGTGGGCCTTGGGCAGTACGCCGGTTTCGATAGAAATCGGGCGAACCGTACGGGTGTCACGACCATCAATACGCGGCGCGCCATCGATGATGCGGTTGCGCACGACTTTTTTCTCCAGTGATGCAAACACGTCTTTGACTTCGTCTGCGCTCACGCCGTGCTCTTCATTGGCGAACTGGGCAACTGCCTGTTCCAGCAGGTGACCCAGCGCGTCGTA
The DNA here is from genome assembly GCA_036834885.1 of Pseudohongiella sp. Taxonomy (GTDB): domain Bacteria; phylum Pseudomonadota; class Gammaproteobacteria; order Pseudomonadales; family Pseudohongiellaceae; genus Pseudohongiella. The sequence continues at coordinate 11,383 of DAITNA010000001.1, forward strand.
ACGCTGCATCTTGTCGGAGATCTGATAGGCATTGCCAATGCTGTCAGCGAAGGCCAGCGCCAGACCGCTGCGCAGGGTTTCGTTCACCGGCTCAGGCTGCCAGTCCCAGACCGGTTTGCCAGCGTCGGATTTGAGTTCGTTGATCGCTTTGATCACTGTCTGCATGGCTTCATGGCCAAACAGCACCGCACCCAGCATCTGGTCTTCAGTCAGTTCTTTGGCTTCGGATTCCACCATCAGCACAGCACTGTCAGTACCGGCAACCACCATATCCAGCGCAGAGCTTTCCAGCGCCTTGTTGCCGGGGTTGAGTACATAACCGGTCACAGCATCGTATCCGACTCGCGCCGCACCAATCGGGCCCGCGAACGGAATGCCGGAGATGGCCAGCGCCGCAGAAGCACCAATCATGGACGCGATGTCCGGATCCTGATCCTTGCTGGCTGAAATCACGGTACAGATCACCTGCACTTCGTTCTTGAAGCCTTTGGGGAACAGCGGACGCAGCGGGCGGTCGATCAGACGGGAAACCAGCGTTTCCTTCTCGGTCGGTCGGCCTTCGCGCTTGAAGAAACCGCCGGGGATTTTGCCGGCGGCATAGGTTTTTTCCTGGTAATTGACTGTCAGCGGGAAAAAGTCAGCGCCGGGTGCCGCCGATTTTTTACCGACCACAGTAGCCAGCACCTGGGTATCACCCATGGTGACAACCACAGCGCCAGTGGCTTGCCGTGCAATCTTGCCGGTTTCCAGTGTTACGGTGTCATTACCGTACTGGAAGGTCTTACTAACAATATTAAACATACATTCTTCCTGTTTTTATGAGACCCGGGCAGCATTGCAGCAACATCCTTTTTACCAAGAGTCTCTTCTCACTTTCTCATCGCCTTGAAATCGGTATGCGTCGAATTAACGACGCAGGCCCAGACGCTTGATCAGTTCGGCATAACGATCAACATCTTTGCGCTTCAGATAATCGAGCAGCTTGCGGCGGCTGTTAACCATGCGGATCAGACCACGACGTGAGTGGTGGTCGTGAGTGTGTTCACGGAAGTGATCCTGCAGCAGGTTGATGTTTTCGGTCAGCAGGGCTACCTGGACTTCCGGTGAACCGGTGTCGTTGTCGCCACGGCCATACGCTTCCACGATTGCTTTTTTCTGTTCGGTTGTTAACGCCATTTCTCTATCTCCAGATGAATATGCATAAAAAATTGATGACATCCTGTCACCCAGCATAACCGTGCATACTGACAGTTACCTGGCTTGCTCCCTGATTAACCGGCGTGGTGCCACCCGACCATCGTCGAGTACAGCACCGATTCCGATAAATTCCTGCTGGTCATACAACCTGACCAGCTCACTGTCCGGTAGTGGCCTGACGGTGACCGCCTGGCCTTGCCGGATGTACTGTGCCATGTCAGGCGACAGTGTTATCTGCGGCAAATGTGCGATCGCCTGATCCGCTGGCCGCAATAATGCATCAACAGCACAAAGCCCGCCGTCGGCCAACAGGGCCTCAAGCGCGGCGGGGGTGATACATTCGTCGATCCGGAAGATGCCGGCCTGCAATCGCCGCAGCTCGCGCACATGACCGCCACAGCCCAGCGCCTCTCCCAAATCGTCGGCTATAGTACGCACATAGGTACCTTTGCTGCAATGAATTTCCAGCGACAGCTCCATCACCCCGGATGAGCTGTCAAACTCATGCAGTATCAGCTCGTGCACCGTGACACGCCTGATCTTTCGCTCAACTTCCACGCCGGCACGCGCCAGTTTGTACAGTGGTTGACCGTTGTGTTTCAGTGCCGAGTACATGGGCGGGCACTGATCAATTGCACCACGAAATTGCGACAAGGCCTTGACCACCGCCTCGCGATCAATACCCGCGGTTGAGCGCGTACTGATCAACTCGCCCTCGGCGTCTGCCGTATTCGTGCGCTCCCCCAGACGAATCCGGGTCAGATAACGCTTGTCGGCATCCAGCAAAAACTGCGACACCTTGGTCGCTTCACCAAAACACAATGGCAACACACCGGTTGCCAGCGGATCCAGTGCACCGGTATGCCCGGCCTTGGCGGCCTGCAGCAGACGTTTGGCCTGTTGCAGGCAAGCATTCGAGCTCAGCCCCTGCGGTTTGTCCAGCAACAAAATGCCACTGACATCACGGCCTTTGGGTTTTCTTGCAGAACTCAAATCAGGCGTCTCTGTCCCGGAAATTGTCTGGGTCCCGGAAATTGTCCGGCTCAGGCTCATCATCACCGTGCTCATGCGTGGCATCCTCGGCAATCGCCTTGTCAATCAGCGATGACAGATAACGTCCACGAGCAATACTTTCATCGTAGTGGAACTGCAGCGCCGGAATCGTGCGCAGCGTCATTTCCTTGCCGAGCAGACTGCGCAGATAGCCACCAGCCTTGTTCAGGGCTGACAGACTGTCTTCGATTTCCTTGCGGTCCAGCTCGCCCATCTCTCGCAACGATTTGCCTTCGCCCAGATCCGCACCGTGGCGGCCCATGACAGTCACATAGACGTTGGCATGGGAAAAATCACGACTGACATCGACACCCGTGACGGACACCATGCCCACCCGGGGATCACGGACTTCGCGGCGGATCATGTCTGCCAGCAGTCGCTGAATCTGGTCTGCCACGCGCTGAACGCGTGGCGACACCCGGGGTGTTGAGGACTTGCTCATTGTTGCGTGCTCTTTAGAGTGAACGTGCTACCTGAATGGTCTGGTAGACCTCGATCTTGTCGCCTACCTTCACATCGTTGTAGTTCTTCACGCCGATACCGCACTCCATACCATTGCGTACTTCGTTGGCATCATCCTTGAAGCGTCGCAGCGACTCCAGTTCACCCTGGAAAATCACCACGTTGTCACGCAGTACACGAATCGGTTTGCTGCGGAATACGCTGCCTTCAATCACCATACAACCGGCGACCTGACCAAACTTCGGTGAGTTGAACACATCACGCACCTCAGCCACACCCAGAATTTCCTCGCGGATTTCCGGCGCCAGCATGCCACCCAGAATCGCCTTGACGTCATCAATCACATCGTAGATCACGTTGTAATAACGCAGATTGATGCCTTCGTTCTCGATGACTTCACGTGCAGTCTTGTCAGCGCGCACATTAAAGCCGATCAGCATGGCTTTGGAGGTTGCCGCCAGATGGGCATCGGTTTCCGAGATCCCACCAACACCGGCGGCAACCACATTGACTTCAACCTCGTCGGTGCCCAGCTTGTGCAGGGAGCCAACAATCGCTTCCATTGAGCCACGCACGTCAGTTTTGATGACCACGTTAAGAATGCCTTTACCTGCCTTGCCAATACCGGCAAACATGGCTTCAATCTTGTTGCCCTGCTGCATGGCAACCTGTTTGTCCTTGTGACGCTCACGACGGTGGTCTGCCACTTCACGCGCCTGCTTCTCGTCGGCAACCACAACAAATTCGTCACCCGCTTCCGGCACACCGTTAAAACCCAGGACCTCAACCGGAATGGAGGGGCCGGCGGATTTGACGGAACGTCCAGCTTCATCAATCAGGGCGCGCACACGACCATATTCATGACCGGCCAGCACAAAATCACCGACATTCAACGTGCCGTTCTGCACCAGTACGGATGCGACCGGACCACGGCCCTTGTCGAGGCGTGATTCAATCACCACACCCTTGCCTGGAGCATCAATAAAGGCTTTCAGCTCCAGCATTTCGGACTGCAGCAGAATCGCTTCCAGCAACTCGTCAATGCCCTGACCGGTGTGCGCAGAAACCTGCACAAACTGCACATCACCGCCCCATGCTTCCGGGATAACATCTCTGGCAGCCAGTTCACTGGTGACACGATCAATATCAATATCGGGTTTGTCGACCTTGGTAATCGCCACAACAATCGGCACACCGGCAGCGCGGGCGTGCTGAATCGCTTCTTCTGTTTGCGGTTTGACGCCATCATCAGCAGCCACCACCAGAATCACCACGTCGGTAGCCTTGGCACCGCGAGAGCGCATCGCGCTGAATGCAGCGTGACCCGGTGTATCCAGGAAGCAGATCATGCCGTGATCGGTTTCCACATGATACGCACCAATGTGCTGGGTAATGCCGCCCGCTTCGCCAGCGGCAACCGAGGCTTTGCGGATGTAGTCCAGCAGCGACGTTTTACCGTGGTCAACGTGACCCATCACTGTTACAACCGGGGCACGCGTCACCGCTTCTTCACCACCGGCATATGCGATGGATTCATACAAGGTATCTTCGATCGCATCAGCCGATACAAATTTGGCGGTATGACCAAACTCTTCAATCAGCAAGGTCGAGGTATCCTGATCCAGTGCCTGATTGATAGTCGCCATCACACCCATTTTGAACAGGGACTTGATCAACTCAGCAGACTTGACCGACATCTTGTTGGCCAGATCCGCGACGGTATTGGCCTCACCAATGGTAATTTCGCGCGAAATAAATTCGGTTGGCTTTTCGAAACCATGCTGTTTCAAACGCGCCTTTTTGCGCGGACCACCACGACGGCCGCGTCCCCCTTCATCAAACTCGCCGTCTTCAAGTACAAACTCGTCGATGCGCGGCTTGACCGCTTTTTTGGGCACAGCCGCTTTTTTACGGAAACCGGCTTTTTTGTCGTCGTCCTTGTCATCAGCTTCGTCTTTACGCCCGGCTTTGGCCGGTGCAGCCTTGGGTTTGGCTGAGGGCGCCGGTGCGGGCGCGGGCTTGCCACGTGTGCTTTCAGCACGCTCGGCCGCCACGGGTTCGGGTGCCGATTCGGTTGTTACCGCGTCATCGCTCGCCGCCCTGGTGGTATCGCTGGCCTCTGCCGGCGCAGATTCGGTTGCAGCAGACGCCTCTGTGGCAGCCTCTGACTGGGCAACAGGCGCTTCTGCCGGCTGCTCCAGCATATCCTCTTCTTCCGCATGCAGCTGCTCATCTTCCAGCGGCTTTTCCGGTGTCAGTTCACTGCGCTTGACGTAAGTACGTTTTTTGCGCACTTCAACGCTGACCGTTTTGCCACGACCCTGGCCACTGGAAGTTTTGAGAGTCTCCACCGTTTTGCGCTTGAGCGTAATTTTTCTCGGTGCCGCATCGGCAGTCTCAGCCGCTCCGTGGCTGCGGCGCAGAAACAGCAACAGGGTATTCTTGTCGTCGTTGGAAATAGAATCCTCTGCACGCGTATGCGGCAAGCCGGCCTCCTTGATCTGGGCCAGTAGCCGTTCCGCGGTCACACCAACCACCTTGGCCAGTTCACCGACTGTTACATCTGCCATTTACCTACTCCTGTCTACTCTCGCTGCGTATATGTTCCGGGTTGAGCCGTCAGCTATCACTCAAACCAGGGCGCGCGAGCCGTCATAATCAGTTTGCCGGCACGTTCTTCGTCCATGCCTTCAATATCCATCAGATCGTCAATGGACTGCTCCGCCAGATCTTCCATGCTCAACACACCCTTGCCAGCCAGAGCCAGCGCCAGCGTGTCGTCCATGCCCTCCATATTGAGCAAGTCCGCTTCCACATTCGCGCTGGACAAGCCTTCTTCGGAGGCAATTGCCTGGGTCAGCAACGCATCGCGGGCGCGATCACGCAGCTCTTTGGCGATATCTTCATCAAATCCGTCAATACTGAGCAGCTCGTCAATCGGAACGTAGGCCACTTCTTCCAGCGAGGTAAAACCCTGACTGACCAGCAACTCTGCGACATCTTCATCCACGTCCAGTTTGTTCATGAACGCAATGATAAAACCGCTGGCTTCCTGCTGCTGCTTGTTGCGTGCATCTTCCACGCTCATCACATTGATGGCCCAGCCGGTCAGCTCGGCGGACAAGCGCACATTCTGACCGCTGCGACCAATGGCTTGCGCCAGATTGTCTTCTTCCACAGCAACGTCCATGGTGTGACTGTCTTCATCCATCACAATGGAAGCGACTTCAGCAGGCGCCATGGCATTAATCACCAGTTGCGCGGGGTTATCATCCCACAGAATGATGTCAATTCGTTCGTTGGCCAGTTCATTGGAAACAACCTGCACACGTGAACCGCGCATACCAACGCACGCACCAACCGGATCGATACGACCATCATTGGTGCTGACCACAATCTTGGCACGAGATCCCGGATCGCGGGCGGCTGCGCGGATTTCAATAACACCGTCTGCAATTTCCGGCACTTCAATCTTGAACAGCTCAATCAGCATGCCGGGAGCTGTGCGGCTCAGAAATAGCTGCGGACCACGGGCTTCCTGACGCACGTCCAGTAACAAGGCACGGATACGGTCGCCGGTGCGGAACATTTCGCGCGGAATCATCTGATCTCGTGGCAGCATCGCCTCTGCGTTACCGCCCAGATCAACCAGAATACTTTCGCGCGTGACCTTCTTGACGGTACCAGAGACCAGTTGTCCCACTTTATCGCGGTACTCGGCGACAACCAGATCACGCTCAGCCTCACGCACTTTCTGCACGATAACCTGCTTGGCTGTCTGGGCCGCAATACGACCGAACTCGGTGTTCTCAATTTTCTCTTCCCAGACATCACCAATTTTCAGTGCCGGGTCTTTGGCTTGCGCCTGATCCAGTGTCAACTGATGTGCGGGATCATCAAAATCTTCGTCGGCCACAACAGTCCAGACACGGAAGGTTTCGTACTGGCCGGATTTGCGGTTGACACTGACTCGGCAATTCACGTCTTCATCTTCAAAACGTTTTTTGGTTGCAGTAGCCAGAGCGGACTCAATGGCTTCAAAAATGACTTCGCGCGAGACTCCCTTTTCATTGGAGACCGCGTCCGCAACCATCAGAATTTCTTTACTCATCATAATAGTGTCACCTTACACACGGGTTCATTGCCCAATCAGAGCAGTTCCATCAGAACACTGTCGAACAAATTTCTCAGAGCGCGACGTTTGCTTTCTCAACCTGCTGCCAGGGAATCTCATGCAGAGATCCGTCAACGGTCAACACCAGCACCTCATCTGCCGCTTTTTCAAGAACACCTTTGAACTTGCGCCGACCATTCAATGGTGTTCGCAAACGCAAATTCACAACCTCGCCAACAAAACGCACACATTGCTCAAAACTGAACAGTGGCCGGTCAAACCCGGGCGAAGACACTTCCAGCGTATATTCATCCGGCAGCGGGTCTTCAACATCCAGAATGCCGCTGATCTGGCGACTGACTTTCTCGCAATCATCTATCGTGATGCCGTTATCACTATCGATGTACACGCGCAGCAAACTCGAGCGTCCACGTACCAGATGTTCGATACCCCAAAGCTCCAGTCCCAGCGCGGTCACCGTTGGACGCAGCAAGTCAGCTATCATGTCGGTTGTTGCAGCCACTGTTGACCCTGTCCAGCTTTCGCCTGCCAGAGCGCGTCTGGCAACATTCAAAAAACACAAACAAAAAGTGGGCCCTAGGCCCACCGCAGAAACAAACTACTTGTCTTGTCGCTGACACACGAGGTGTCTCGCGGCGGTGGTGGCACGGGTGCCGACCGACCTAACAAAAAGCCCCATCAAGGGGCTTTTTGTTTCATTTGGTAGCGGGGGCAGGATTTGAACCTACGACCTTCGGGTTATGAGCCCGACGAGCTGCCAGACTGCTCCACCCCGCAACTAAACCTTTAATCCTTAACTGAATTTAATCATACAACGGTCTGTCGTAATGATTTCAGCAACACCGGCTTCTGGCAAAGCCTTCGTGTGAGGGCCGGTATTCTAGACCCGAGCACCTGATGCGTCAAGCCATAAATTCCGTCATTTACTGCTCTGTATGGTGCCGAAGGCGAGACTTGAACTCGCACGACCAAAGGTCACTACCCCCTCAAGATAGCGTGTCTACCAATTCCACCACTTCGGCTTTTTACTTACTCGGTCACTGCGCCGAGGTCGGCACATCATCTGCAGCTGGCGGTACAGTCAGCTGAGGCACATCAGACTGCTCGATCTCGCGCAGAATTTCAGGACTGACCAGCGGAGCACCGCCATCAACCGCACCCCCCAGGCTGTACTGTCGGGCGAAAATCGCCAGCGTCAGGCTGGTTGCAAAAAAGATAATCGCGGCAATCGTGGTTGAGCGCGTCAGGAAATTGCCGCTGCCCGCGCTGCCAAATACGGTCTGTGATGCACCGCTGCCAAACGCTGCGCCTGCATCAGCACCCTTGCCCTGCTGCAACAACACCAGTGCAATAATCGCAATGGCGGCGATAACATGTATGACCACAACCAGCGTTTCCATAATTCAGCTCACACTCTGACAAATGCGGAGGAAGGTTTCGGCATTCAGCGATGCACCACCCACCAGTCCGCCATCAATATCTGGCTGCGCAAACAGATCCCGGGCATTCTCCGGACTGACGCTGCCACCGTAAACAATCTGCACACTGCTGGCGATATCAGGATCACGCTCAGCTATCACCCGCCTGATGTGCGCATGCATCTGTTGCGCCTGCGACGTACTCGCGGAGCGACCTGAGCCTATCGCCCAGACTGGCTCATACGCAATCACCGCGCGATCAAACGCTTCAACGCCAGCGCTGTTCATGACCGAAAGCAACTGGCTGGCAACCACAGACTCGGCGTCACCACTGTCGCGTTCCGGCAGCGTTTCCCCGATGCACAGCACCGGAATCATGCCACCGTGTTGCACAGCCCTGAATTTGCTGGCAACCAGCTCGTCTGTCTCACCCATCAGGCGACGACGCTCTGAGTGACCAACGATCACGTAACGTACCTGAAAGTCAGCGAGCATACGTGCCGACACTTCACCGGTGTAAGCCCCTTCGGGTTCACACCAGACATTTTGCGCACCCAGAATCAGCTCGGCACCACGGCACTGGCTCGCAACACAGGACAGGTAGGGGTAGGGCGGACACAAGACCACGTCAACGCCATTAATCCCTTGCGCCAGATCCGGCAACAGGCGCCCGATCAACTCCTGAATAAACTCCCGCGAGCCATGCATTTTCCAGTTTGCGGCAACCAGCGCCCGACGCATATTCAAAATCCTGTGTGCTGCAGTCGCCCGCCAACTTTCCACGGGGGCGCAACTATAACCAGTTTGACCAGTGCTTGCAAGACGGCCACCAGCCGTTGCGGGCTTACAGAAAGACGGCCACCGGTGCGATCAGCTACCCGCAGCCTCACCCACAATCACAGCCAGATCCCGGGCATGTGTCGCTACCGTCTGCTCGTCATCACCTTCAACCATTACCCTGATCACAGGTTCAGTGCCCGAGGGGCGCAGCAACACGCGCCCGCGACCAGCCATGGCGTGCTCAACCTGCCGGATCGCCTCGGCAACCACCGGAGAGCCCATAACCTGCGCCTTGCTCTGAACCCGTACATTGACCATGCATTGCGGCATTTTTTTCATCTTGCTGCGCAGATCAAACAACGAGGAGTCGGTTTGCACCATTGCCGCCAGCACTTGCAGGGCCGATACAATACCGTCACCCGTCGTTGCCACATCCAGGCACACAATATGACCGGAAGACTCTCCACCCAGTTGCCACGATTTCTGTTTGAGCATTTCCATGACGTAGCGGTCACCCACATCGGTGCGCACAAAGGGCACATCCAGCGCCTCAAGGCCGAGCTCCAGCCCAAGATTACTCATCAGTGTGCCAACAACACCACCAAAGCTGACATGCCTGCGCCGACGGTCACGCGCAATCAGATAAAGAATCTCGTCGCCGTCCACGATCGCGCCGGTGTGGTCAACCATAATGACGCGATCGCCATCACCATCAAAGGCAATGCCCAGGTCAGCCTTTTCAGCCAATACTTCCTGCGCCAGCTTTTGCGGCGAGGTTGAGCCGCAATCCTTGTTGATGTTCAAGCCGTCTGGCGCCACAGCGATGGACTTGACCGTCGCGCCCAGTTCGCTAAAGACATTGCTTGCGATATGGTAGGTGGAGCCGTTGGCACAATCGACGACTATTTTGAGACCAGACATGACAATGTTGCCTGGCAGAGTACGTTTGCAGTACTCAATGTAGCGACCAGCCGCATCGGTAATACGGGAAACCTTGCCAATGTCGGCCGAGGCCACGGTCGTGATGTCGCGGGTCAGGTACTCCTCAATGGCCAGCTCGGTCTGATCCGGCAGCTTGGTACCATCACCCGAAAAAAACTTGATGCCGTTGTCCTGAAACGCGTTATGGGAGGCACTGATAACAATCCCTGCCTGAGCGCCAAAGGTACGTGTCAGGTAAGCAACAGCCGGAGTTGGCATGGGCCCGAGCATTTGTATGTCTACACCCGCAGACGCCAGTCCCGCCTCCAGTGCAGCCTCGAACATATAGCCAGAAATGCGGGTATCTTTACCAATGAGGATCTTGCTGCGCCGCCCGCCGTCTTTTGCAAATACTTTGCCTGCAGCCCAGCCCAGCTTGAGCATGAAGTCCGGTGTAATCGGGTGCTCCCCAACCCGGCCACGAATTCCGTCAGTGCCAAAATAACGTTTTTCAGTTTTGGAATGTGCACCCATTGCGCAGCTCCTGCCTGTTTTTTTCCAATCCATGCCAGTATAAACGCAAGCCCGGATACACGTCTCTTACGGGTTTGGTGTTTGCGACGCCGCCTGCATGGCAGCCATTACCTTGAGCGCATCAACAGTTTCAGACACATCATGCACCCGCAAAATACATGCACCGGATTGTGCTGCCAGCAGCGCACCAGCGACACTGCCTGCGAGGCGCTGCGAGACGGGTTTGCCGGTCACAGCTCCCACCATGGATTTGCGCGACAGCCCCGCAAGCACCGGTAGACCCAGCACAGCGAATTCTGACAATCGGGCCAACAGCCGGTAATTATGCTCGACTGTTTTACCAAAACCAAAACCCGGATCGATACACAGTCGCGTGTCCGGGATACCGGCGTCACGGCAGACCTCCCGGCGCCGCTGCAAAAATGCGATAACCTCCGCCACCACATCGCTGTAAACCGGGTTGTGCTGCATGTTGGAAGGCTCTCCCCGCATGTGCATCAGGCAAACAGACATCCCTGTGGCCGCCGCCGCCGCCAGGGCACCGGGTCTTTGCAAGGCCCTGATATCGTTAACCATGCCAGCCCCTGCCGCGGCAGCTGCGCTGATGACCTCCGGTACGCTGGTGTCCACGGATATCAGCACATCAAAACGCCGGGCAATCGCCTCGACCACTGGTACCACCCGGGACAGTTCTTCGTCCAGCGGCACTGCCGGGGCGCCCGGGCGCGTGGATTCCCCACCAACATCAATGATGGCAGCCCCGGCATTGACCATGGCTTCAACAGCCATGAGCACCTTGTCCAATGCTACATGGAACGCCGGGGATTCCGGGCGGGCCAGCAGGCCACCATCGGAGAAAGAGTCAGGCGTGACATTAAGAATCCCCATGACCCGGGGGGAGGACAGATCCAGCCAGCGCCCGGCAAAATCGATGCCGGGCGCGGATTTCGGGAAAGAGGAGGAAGCGTTCACCGACTCTGTCAGTGCTCGCTGGCAGGGCCGCCAATAGGCTTGTCGGTTACTGCGGTGTCCGCAGCAGTGGCCTCCGCACGTGCAGAGCCAGAGCCGCTGTCACGGTCAGACCAATCTGCCGGCGGACGCGGCTTGCGACCGTCCATGATGTCGTTGATCTGCTCGACGTCGATGGTTTCATACTCCATCAGCGCGTCTTTCATCAGCTCAAGTTTGTCACGGTTGTCTTCCAGTATCTGCCGGGCACGGTTGTAACAGAAATCGATGATGCTTTTGACTTCTTCGTCGATCAGCTTGGCTGTCTCACCCGAGTGGTGCTTGGGTGTGCCACCTGCGGAACGCCCGAGAAACACCTCACCATCGTCTTCAGCGTACATCAGCGGGCCGAGCTTTTCGGACAGCCCCCACTTGGTAACCATATTGCGCGCCATTTCAGTTGCGCGCTGTATGTCGTTGGATGCACCGGTCGTGACTCCCAGTTCTCCCAGCGTCATCTCTTCTGCAATACGACCACCGTACAGGCTGGAAATCTGACTCAGAATCGCACGCTTGCTGATGCTGTAACGGTCCTCTTCCGGCAGGAACATGGTCACACCCAACGCACGTCCACGCGGAATGATGCTGACCTTGTAAACCGGATCATGCTCAGGCACCAGACGGCCCACAATGGCGTGTCCTGCCTCATGGTATGCCGTATTGGTTTTTTCCTTCTCTGACATGACCATGGACTTGCGCTCTGTGCCCATCATGATCTTGTCTTTGGCTTTTTCGAACTCTTCCATGGTCACCAGGCGCTTGCTGGCTCTGGCCGCAAACAACGCAGCTTCGTTAACCAGGTTGGCCAGGTCCGCACCGGAAAAGCCGGGCGTACCCCGCGCAATTACGGCCGGGTCCACATTGTCAGCGATCGGGACCTTGCGCATATGCACTTTCAGAATCTGTTCACGGCCACGGATATCCGGCAGCCCGACCACCACCTGTCGGTCGAAGCGACCAGGGCGCAGCAGCGCAGGGTCAAGCACGTCGGGCCGGTTGGTTGCAGCGATGACGATAATGCCGTCATTCACTTCAAAACCGTCCATCTCCACCAGCAACTGGTTCAAGGTCTGCTCACGCTCGTCGTGACCCCCGCCCAGACCGGCACCACGATGACGACCTACCGCATCAATCTCGTCGATAAAGATGATGCAAGGCGCCTGCTTTTTGGCCTGGTCAAACATGTCACGGACGCGTGATGCGCCGACGCCCACAAACATTTCCACAAAATCGGAGCCGGAAATCGAGAAGAACGGCACCTTGGCTTCACCGGCAATGGCTTTGGCGAGCAGGGTTTTACCGGTACCGGGCTGGCCGACCATCAGGATGCCACGCGGAATACGGCCGCCCAGTCGCTGGAATTTGTCCGGCTCGCGCAGGAAATCCACCAGCTCCTTGACGTCTTCCTTGGCTTCGTCAACGCCGGCAACATCAGCAAAAGTAACTTTGATCTGGTCTTCACCCAGCAGCTTGGCCTTGCTCTTGCCAAACGACATGGGACCACCCTTGCCTCCGGCGCCACCGCCCTGCATCTGCCGCATGAAGAAGAAAAACAGCGCAATAATGATCAGGATGGGGAAGCTGGCCACCAGCAATTGTGTCCACAGGCTCTGGCGCTCAGGCTCGGACGCACGGATTTCAACGCCGTTGTTGAACAGGTCATCCATCAGCTGGGGATCGCCAATCATCGGAATGGTGGTGTTGAAGCGGGTATTGTCGGAACGCACACCTGTCACTGTGACGCCGGCAATATTGACCGAGCGCACCTGCCCCGACCTGACTTCACGGATGAAATCGGAGTAATTGACCTGCGATGTTGCAGGCTCCTGATTGATGTTGTTGAACACCGTCAACAGCACTGCCGCTATCACCATCCACAGCAGTAAATTCTTGGCCATATCGTTCAAGGGAATACCCCCTTATCTACTCAGTAGTTGACCCCGACGGTGTATCACCGGCAGGGATCAGATTAGTTCGCAAGCGCCTTGCAACTGGGCACATGGCTGGCCGCATAACGCAGACATCAGATCAGACCGCGAAAGTGTGCCTGGCCGTTCCTTCCTGACACCGGGGATTATTGTGATTGGTGCTTTTGACAGTTGACACCTTGTTAAGGTGGGGGCTGCCACTGATATTACAAGATAGAACTTGTGATTGTCCAAAACAAAGCAGCAGACAGCCAGAGTTGGTCAGGTTGCAGGCACTGGGGTACAATGCCGCCTCGCTGAACAGCCGGACATCCCCGATGAGTAACCAGAGCCTTGATACCCGCCAGTTGCGTGCGATTGCGCACAGACTCAAACCCATTGTCACCGTCGCCCAGAACGGCTTGTCCGAAACCGTTGCCCGGGAAATTGATCAGGCACTGTCCCGCCACGAACTGATCAAGGTCAAAATTGTGGTCGGCGACCGCGAATTGCGCCGGGAGATTGCTGCCGGCATCAGCAGCCAGAGCGGCGCCGAGCTGGTTCAAAGTATTGGTAACGTGATTGTGCTCTATCGTGCCGCGCGCCAGCCTGATCCCCGACTGTCGAATATCCTGCGCCACCGCAACATGCCCGGCGCCTGATGCGCCGGGCAGTGCAAACCATCAGACGTGCTCCACCTTCATGACTTCATAGTCAATATCGCCTGACGGCGCCTTCACCACGACCTCATCACCCACTTCCTTGCCCATGACGGCGCGGGCAATGGGTGAGCCGACAGAGATTTTGCCAGCTTTCACATCCGCTTCATCTTCACCAACAATCTGGTAGCGGACGGTTTCTTCCGTGTCCAGATTTTCCAGTGTGACTGTTGCGCCAAAAATCACTTTTCCGGTCACAGGGATTTTCGTGATATCAATCACTTCCGAGTCAGCGAGCTTGCCTTCAATCTCCTTGATGCGGCCTTCGCAGAAGCTCTGCTGCTCGCGAGCAGCATGGTACTCCGCGTTTTCGCGCAAATCGCCGTGTTCACGCGCCTCCGCTATTGCCTGGATAATTGCCGGTCGTTTAACCGTTTTCAACTCATTGAGCTCGGCGCGCAGACTTTCTGCACCGGCCATGGTCATCGGCACTTTTCTCATGTCGCTCTCACAGACCCCCTGGGATCTTTAAATTCCTGAAATAAAAAAAATACTGGCAGGCTCCCCGGGAGGGAACCCGCCAGCACTGTACTACTTGCGCTCCTATCATGCGAAACTTGGCCGGACTTGTCCAGCCTGTCAGGACCGGGTATCCGGAACCGACGCGAGAGACCGGTTCAGCGCGAACCGGCTACGCGGGCATGCAGCTCCTGAACCGTGTAAACGCCCAGGTTGTCGCCGCACTGGAGTGCCTCGCACACGGCACTGGCGCCCGCCAGTGTTGTCGTGCAGAACACATCATGGCGCAGCGCCGTGCGGCGAATGGCCGAGGAGTCAGCAATTGCCTGCTTGCCCTCGGTGGTATTGACGATGAGCTGGATCTCTTCGTTCTTGATCATGTCAACCACGTGGGGCCGACCCTCCATGACCTTGTTGACGCGGCGAACCGGCAACCCGGCCGCCTCAATCACAGCAGCCGTGCCTTGTGTGGCGACCACATCAAAACCCAGCTGATGGAAGCGGCGGGCAATGTCAGCCACCTTGGGTTTGTCCGCCTCACGCACACTGATAAACACAGTGCCGCCCTTGCTGATCTCCTCACCTGCACCCAATTGGGCCTTGGCAAAGGCTTCAGCGAAGGTTTCGCCAACACCCATGACTTCACCGGTGGACTTCATTTCCGGACCCAGAATCGGATCAACGCCCGGGAACTTGTTGAACGGGAACACCGCTTCCTTGACGGCAAAGGTCCTGGGAATGATCTCTTTGGTGAAACCCTGAGCTTCCAGCGAGGTGCCGGCCATGCAACGCGCAGCAACCTTGGCCAGCGATACACCGATGCACTTGGAGACAAACGGTACGGTACGCGAGGCACGCGGGTTGACCTCGATCACGTAGAGCTGGCCATCCTGCCAGGCCATCTGCGCATTCATCAGTCCGACAACACCCAGCTCACGCGCCATCGCTGACACCTGCTCACGGATCTGGTTCTGCACATCAACCGGCAAATTGTAAGGAGGCAACGAGCACGCAGAGTCACCGGAGTGCACACCGGCCTGCTCGATATGCTGCATGATGGCACCCACGACGACTTGTTTGCCGTCGCTGACCAGGTCCACATCAATCTCGATCGCGGCATTCAGGAAGTAATCCAGCAGCACAGGACTGTCATTGCCGACTTTCACTGCCGTACGCATGTAACGGGTCAGTTCTTCCTCGTTGTACACAATTTCCATCGCGCGGCCGCCCAGCACGTAGGACGGGCGTACAACCAGCGGATAAGAAATACGCTCAGCCTCGGTGATGCACTGCTCGACGCTGCGCACGATGCAGTTTGGCGGCTGCTTCAGATTCAGTTTCTGGATCAGTTTCTGGAAGCGCTCGCGATCCTCGGCCAGATCGATTGCATCCGGCGACGTACCAATCACGGGCACTCCGGCAGCCTCCAGGCGCGTTGCCAGGTTCAATGGAGTCTGGCCGCCAAATTGCACGATCACACCCACCGGTTTTTCTACTGCGACGATTTCCAGCACATCTTCCAGCGTCACCGGTTCGAAATACAGACGGTCAGAAATGTTGTAATCGGTAGACACTGTCTCGGGGTTACAGTTGACCATGATGGTTTCGTAACCATCTTCACGCATGGCCAGTGCCGCATGCACGCAGCAATAATCAAACTCGATGCCCTGACCAATCCGGTTGGGGCCGCCCCCCAGCACCATGATTTTTTTGCGATCGCTGGGCAGGGATTCACACTCTTCCTCGTAGCAGGAATACATGTACGCAGTGGTGGATTTGAACTCGGCCGCACAGGTGTCAACGCGTTTGTAGACGGGGCGCACACCCAGTGAGTGGCGATGGTCGCGCAACGCTTTCTCGGGCACGTTCAACAACGTCGCCAGGCGCGCATCGGAAAAACCTTTGCGCTTGAGTGCAAACAGGGCATCACGGTCAAGGTCAGTCAGGGGTTTGCCCGCAATGCGCAGCTCGTCCTGAATAATGTCTTCAATCTGAATCAGGAACCAGGGGTCCACACCGGTCAACTCGGCCACAGTGTCCACGGACCAACCCTGACGGAAGGCATCACCGATATAACGAATGCGCTCACTGCCGGCATCCATCAGTTCGCCACGCAACTTGTCCATGCTGTCGCTGAGACCGGTATCCAGCACAGGATCAAATCCGCTGATGCCCACCTCCAGTCCGCGCAAGGCTTTTTGCAGCGATTCCTGGAAAGTGCGACCAATGGCCATCACCTCACCCACAGATTTCATCTGCGTGGTGATGCGATCGCTGGCCTCAGGGAATTTTTCGAAGGTAAAACGCGGGATCTTGGTGACGACATAGTCAATCGTGGGTTCGAACGAGGCTGGTGTTGCACCACCGGTGATTTCATTACTGAGCTCGTCCAGCGTGAACCCGCAAGCGAGCTTGGCGGCCACGCGCGCAATCGGGAATCCGGTGGCTTTTGATGCCAGCGCTGACGAACGTGACACGCGCGGGTTCATTTCGATAACCACCAGACGGCCGGTTTTGGGGCACATGCCAAACTGTACGTTGGAGCCGCCAGTTTCCACGCCGATTTCACGCAGCACTGCAATCGCAGCGTTACGCAGAATCTGGTACTCCTTGTCGGTCAGAGTCTGAGACGGCGCAACGGTAATGGAGTCGCCGGTGTGCACGCCCATGGCATCAAAATTTTCGATGGTACAGACAATAATGCAGTTGTCTTTTTTGTCACGTACCACTTCCAGTTCGTATTCTTTCCAGCCAATCAGGGATTCATCAATCAACAGCTCGTGTGTGGGAGACAACTCCATACCACGCGTACAGATTTCAACAAACTCTTCCTTGTTGTAGGCAATGCCACCGCCGCTGCCACCCATGGTGAATGAGGGGCGGATAATGCAGGGAAAACCGATGTCGTCGAGCGCGGCAAATGCCTGCTCCATGGTGCGGGCGATACCATGGCGCGGTGTCGAGAGACCAATGCGCTTCATCGCATGGTCAAACAGTTCGCGGTTTTCCGCCTTGTCGATGGATTCAGCACGCGCACCAATCATCTCGACATTGTATTTGGCCAGCACACCGTGACGCTCCAGATCCAGCGCGCAGTTCAGCGCGGTCTGCCCACCCATGGTCGGGAGAATGGCGTCAGGACGCTCTTTTTCAATAATTTTTTCAACAATCTGCCAGGTCACCGGCTCGATGTAAGTGGCATCGGCCATCGACGGATCGGTCATGATGGTGGCAGGGTTGGAGTTCACCAGAATGACGCGGTAACCTTCCTCTTTCAGCGCCTGACAGGCCTGCGCGCCAGAGTAGTCGAATTCACACGCCTGACCGATCACAATCGGGCCGGCACCAATGATCAGGATACTTTTTATGTCTGTACGTTTTGGCATAACTGAACCGTGTCTCTGCTTGGGTTTGCGGGCAACTGATCAAGTGCCCGGCGTGTGGGTCGACTGAATCAGACCCTGAACTCTGCTCAATCGCCGGACCCGATTGCCAAATCACTGCACCGGGCCGGCACTCTTTCAGCGCGGTGAGCGCTTTTGCATCAAACCAACAAATTTGTCGAACAGGGGTGCGATATCGTGCGGACCCGGCGCGGCTTCGGGGTGTCCCTGAAACGCAAACGCCGGCTTGTCGGTACGCTCGATTCCTTGCAGCGAACCATCGAACAGCGAGCGGTGTGTTGCTCTCAGATTGGCTGGCAGCGTCGCTTCATCTACCGCAAAACCGTGGTTCTGGCTGGTAATCAGCACAGTATTGTCGTCCAGATTCTGGACCGGGTGGTTGGCACCATGATGCCCCAGACGCATTTTGATGGTACGCGCACCACAGGCAAGCGCCAGCAACTGGCAACCCAGACAGATACCAAATATCGGAATATCCGTTGTCAGAATCTCGCGTATGGCGCTGATGGCGTAGTCACAAGGCTCCGGGTCTCCCGGACCATTGGACAGAAATACACCATCCGGATTCATGGCCAGCACCTCTGCCGCCGATGTCTGGGCCGGAACAACAGTCACGCGGCAATTGCGCTGGGCCAGCATGCGCAGAATGTTGCGTTTGACACCGTAGTCAAAAGCGACCACATGGAAAGGATTGCCGTGATCAGGCACCGGATGGCCAACGCCGTGCTGCCAAACCCCTTCCTTCCATTCGTAAGACTGATTGACCGAGACTTCTTTGGCCAGATCCATACCCTTGAGGCCAGGAAACGCACGTGCCTGCTCCAGGGCGTAGGCCTCACCTTTTTCTGCCAGCAGCTCGCCACTCAGAATACAACCATTGAGAGGGCCGCGATCACGCAGCAGTCGGGTCAGACGACGAGTATCAATCTCTGCAATCGACACCACATTTTGTGCCTTGAGAAACTCATCCAGCGACATTTCGCTGCGCCAGTTGCTGACAATAGAGGACAGATTGCGAATCACAAGGCCAGCGGCCCAAACGCGATCTGATTCGTTGTCTTCAGAGGTAATACCGGTATTGCCAATGTGGGGGTATGTCAGCGTAACAATCTGGCGCGCGTACGACGGGTCAGTCAGGATCTCCTGATACCCGGTCATGGCCGTGTTAAAAACAACCTCTCCACTGGATAATCCCGGAGCTCCTATGGCCTTGCCTCTGAAGATACTTCCATCTTCCAGAGCGAGAACTGCTGAATTATTCAATGTTATCTCCCCGATGGACGACAGGCGAAAAAAAGCGGAATGAAAGCTTTCGTTTCATTCCGCTTTTTGAAAATTCTGCGTCGTGATGTGCTCAGTGGTATTCATACTGAGGCGCAATTGTACGGGATTCAGCCCGGAAGTGTCTACGACGAGATGCGAGGCAATGGCGACACAGCTCGCAAATTTGCTCAGCCCGCAAGCTCGCTCAGGCCCAGCACATCATCAATGGAGTACAGTCCGGCGGGCCGTCCCTGTACCCAGATCGCGGCCCTGACCGCGCCACTGGCAAAGGTCATGCGGCTGCTGGCCTTGTGCGTAATCTCCAGCCGCTCGCCCTGCCCGGCAAAAATCACCGTGTGATCGCCCACAATGTCTCCGCCGCGGATCGTGGCAAATCCAATGGTTTTGCGATCACGCTCATCGCTGATGCCCTCACGCCCATAGACGGCAACGTCGTCGAGATTGCGGCCCAGCGCGTCGGCAATGACCTCGCCCATACGCAGGGCGGTACCGGACGGCGCGTCTTTCTTGTGACGATGATGCGCCTCGACAATCTCGATATCCACATCATCACCCAGCGCTTTGGCTGCCAGCGCCAACAATTTGAGGCTGATGTTCACGCCCGCGCTCATGTTCGGTGCAAACACCACCGGTATGTGTTCGGCAGCTGCACTGATCTGTTGTTTCTGTGCCGCCGTAAAACCGGTAGTACCAATCACAATGGCCTTGCCCGATCGCACACACAAGGCCAGATGCTCCAGGGAAGCGGCCGGGGAGGTGAAGTCGATGAGCACATCAATGTCAGCAAGACAGCTCTCCAGCGAGGCACTGGCCGTCACATTGAGTGCCCCAACGCCGGCAATCAGACCGATATCCACACCCAGTTGCGGATCATCCGGCAAGGTTGTGCCGGCCGCCACGCGCGCCACACCGGCCTTGTCCACCACCGCTTGCACCAGCGTGCGCCCCATTCGGCCGGCGACGCCGGCAATACCAATACGAATCATAAGTTTCCAGTCACATTGATTGTTTTGTTCACCGGTTTTGTCGCCGGATCAGTCCAGGCCCGGACAGTGCTCGCAAACCGGCCTGAGGCGGGACAATCCCTGAAGGCGCCACACGTCAGAAGGAAGGAGTATAACGTGGAATCACCATGGTCAACAGCGCGGGACTTGGCTAAGCTAGAGTTCAGGCAACAGGAGCAGATGCGAAGCAGCATGGAAAAATTGTCGGTCCTTGACCGCAAAAGTACTGACTCGGGACGTCAGCAGCGCTATGAAGCGCTGGTCAACAGCTTTTATCAGGACGTTTACCGGTACGCCTACTGGCTGACCCGGAATCCGACTGTGGCGGAAGATCTGGTTCAGGAAACATTTCTGCGGGCCTGGCGGTCTTTTGACAGTCTGCAAAGTGCGGATGCGGCAAAAGCCTGGCTGTTCACCATTCTCAGGCGCGAGAACGCGCGCATGTACGAGCGCTACCGCCCCGAGCTGGTGGATATTGATGATGTGTCGTTGCCTGAGGACGACAACAATGAGCCTGATCAGCGCCGAAAGCTGTCGGAACTGCATCAGGCCATCATGGCTCTGGAAAAGGACTATCGCGATCCGCTGATGCTGCAGGTGGTTGGTGGTTTCAGCGGGAAAGAAATTGCCGACATTCTCGATCTCAATAACAACACTGTGATGACCCGGCTGTTCCGGGCGCGCAGCAAACTCAGAGACATGCTGGATCCCGGCTCAAACCGGGAGCTGTCAGAGGATGACGCTGACAACATTGATACGGCCGACGCAGGCCCCCGACAACGAGATAATGAACAGTGAACTACCTGCTTACGCTCGCCCACGACGCTGAGGACAATTTGCATGGATGATCTGGAATTCAACAGCCGGGCCCATAGCAACCCGTACGACAGCTCCCGTGAGTTTCTGGACGCGCTGTCGGACCGCACCGACCGACAGCAATTGCTCGATGAGTTGCGAGCGCTGGATGACCAACTGCGTCATTTGAGCTCATCGCTGTCGATTCCTCCTGATCTGCGCATGAAACTGCTCTCGCCGCCCAAGCCGTCCTGGTTCAGGCGCAGCGCTTACGCACTGGCCGCCAGCCTGGTCATGGCCATCGGCCTCACCATCAGCACCATGGGATATCGCCCCAGTGCTGACGAAATCGCGATGCATGACGCCATGATTGCCCACCTGTACCACGAAGAGCCGCGCTACCGCGATGCCACCCCGATTTCATGGTCAGAAGTTGAACCCGTGCTGGCGGAAGCCGGTATCCACTTGAGCATGCTGGATGGCAGCACTCCGCTGATCATCACGTTTGCCAATCTGTGCCGCTTCGGCAACAGCCAGCGCGCGGTGCATCTGGTCACGGTTGGAGAACATGGCCCGGTATCGGTGCTACTGGTGCGCTCAAGCCCGGTAGGCGGGGAAATCCCGGTTGAGGACCAGCGTTTCAAGGGCAGCATCAAACCGGTATCACAGGGCAATATGGCCGTGATCGGCGAGAAAAACGAACAACTGGAAAAGTTCGAGACCCTGATCAGCAACACCGTCCAATGGAGCATCTGAAGGCAGCGTTGCCGCCTTCAGATCACTGCCTGCATCAGATCACCACATCAGAACGCTGACGCATCCATCGCCATCAGCACTGCACTGCCAGCCTGAATTTCCTCAACCAACGACTTGTAACGAGGCAGCTGGCGCTTGAGGAAAAAATGGCCCACATCCAGCTTCGCCTGATAAAACGCCGAGTCCGGATGCCCTGACTGCAAGGCCTTGCTCGCGACCACCATCATGCGCAGCCACATCCAGGCGTAAAGCACCAGCGCCATCAGCTCCAGAAATGCCACTGACGCGGCACCCACTTCATCCGGTTTGCTCGCCTGCGCCGTGCGCACACTTTGTGCCGTGGCAAGCAAGGCAGTCAATGCCGATTCCAGTTGGGCAAGTTCTGCGGTCAGCCCACTGTTTTTCCCGGCTGCGATAAAGGCGCGCACGTCTTCAGCCAGGGTATCCAGCATCCCGTCGCGATCGAACACAACCTTGCGCCCCATCAGATCCAGTGCCTGAATGCCATTGGTGCCTTCGTAGATCTGGGCGATACGGGCATCACGCACATGCTGCTCCTGCCCCCATTCGCGCACATAACCATGACCACCGAGTACCTGCTGGCCGAGCACACAGGCCTCAAAACCGCGGTCAGTAAATGCCGCCTTCGCAATCGGTGTCAGCAAGGCCACCAGGCGTGATGCACGTGCGCGAGCGCCTTCGTCCGGGTGGAAATAAGCGGTATCCAGCTGTATGCCGACGTAAGCCGCCAGCGCTCTTGCCGCCTCCGTGTTGGCGCGCATGGTCAACAACATGCGGCGCACATCGGGGTGAACCAGCAGAGGGTCAGCCGGTTTGTCCGGCGCGACCGGCCCGCTCGCCGAACGCCCCTGCAGGCGTTCACGGGCATAGGCCGCTGCCGTCTGGTATGACGCATCCCCCAGCCCCAAACCTTGCAGGCCAATGGTCAGACGTTCGTAGTTCATCATGGTGAACATACAGGCCAGACCTTTGTTGATCTCGCCCACCAGATAACCGGTGGCACCATCAAAGTTCATGACACAGGTCGCAGAACCTTTCATACCCATTTTGTGCTCAATCGAACCACAGCCAAGACTGTTGCGCTCACCTGGCTCTGCGTTGGCGTCCGGCAGGAATTTGGGTACCAGAAACAGCGAAATACCCCGTGGCCCGGCCGGGGCATCCGGCAGTTTGGCCAGCACCAGATGGATAATGTTTTCTGTCAGATCATGCTCGCCGCCGGTAATAAAAATCTTGCTGCCGGACACCTTGTAGCTGCCATCGGCCTGAGGCACAGCGCGCGTTCTGATCATCCCCAGATCCGTGCCCGCGTGCGCTTCAGTCAGGCACATGGTCGCACTCCAGGTGCCGGCGTACAGTTTGGGCAAGTAGGCCGCCTTGAGTTCGTCACTGGCATGGCGGGCGATGGCCAGAGAAGCGCCGGCACTCAGGACCGCATACAGCGCCAGCGAACTGTTGGCCGCCATCATCATTTCTTCGATGCAAACCGCCAGCGTTTTGGGCATACCCTGGCCTTCATAGGCCGGATCACCTGCCAAACCGATCCAGCCGCCGGAGGCATAGGTATTGTATGCCTGCTGAAAACCGGACGGCGTGAAGACCTTGCCCTGATCAAAGCGACACCCTTCTTCGTCACCGGAGCGGTTCAGTGGTGCCAGCACCTGTTCAGCGACCTTGCCAGCCTCTTCCAGCACAGTATCCATCAGGTCTACTGTCACTTCGGCAGTGGCAGGCATACCGGCAAACAATTGATCCACCTGCATGACTTCATGCAGGACAAATTTCATGTCACGAACAGGGGCTTTGTAGTCAGGCACAGTCACACTCCGGCTGCTGGTCGAGGGACTGATAAAGTAGCGGCAGTTGACGTTAACGTCAACGTCAAGCCCACAGCCAATCAGGCGGTTTCTGGCTGCAGCTTGTCGATATCCAGCAAAGCCGAGCCGTCCTCAGGCGTAATGCCCGGGCACCACGGCAACTCGCCGAGACAGGGTGCAGGCAAGAGGTACTTGAGCGTGGCAACGTTGTCCTCAGCCAGTGGCATGTCGCCGTCCAGATGGTTGGCCACCCAGCCGGCCAGACGCAAACCGGAAGCGGCGATACTCTCGGCAGTGAGGACAGCGTGATTGATACAGCCCAGCCGGACACCCACCACCAGCACCACCGGCAACTGCAGCGACTCCGGCAATCCGGACAGGTACTCGCGCTGGTTCAGCGGCACCTGCCAGCCACCAGCACCCTCTATCACGGTCAGATCCGCCCGTTGCATCAGAATGCCCCGGGCAAACCCGATCAGTCGCTGCAAACCGAGCTGCCTGCCCTCGATGGCAGCCGCCAGATGCGGTGCTACCGCGGCACGCAGGGCAATCGGATTGATCTCGTCATAGGTCAGGGGCAAGGTGCAGTAACGCTGCAGGAGCAACGCGTCTTCATTGCGCAGCAAGGTCTGATCCCCTTCTGCGAGTTGCTCGCAACCGGAGGCAACCGGTTTCATCGCTGCCGTCGTCAGACCACGTGCTTTTGCTGCCGCCAGCAGCGATGCCGACACCAGCGTCTTGCCGACACCGGTATCGGTGCCGGTCACAAAACAGGCCATGCGTTGCCAGCTTGACGCGTTCATCAGGACAACTCCAGATCATGGGTCATGTCAGCCATGACGGCCAACAGTTGGTGCAGTTGTGTCTCGGTATGGGCTGCAGACAGGGTAAAACGCAATCGTGCAGTCCCGGTTGGCACTGTCGGGGGTCGGATGGCGGACACCTGAAAGCCGCGAGTTCGCAAGTATCGGCTGGCCGCCATGGTTTTTTCAACATCGCCCAGGACCAGCGCCTGAACAGGCGATTCCGAAGGCAACATGGCAAGCCCCAGTCGAGTTGTCTCGTGTCTGAATCGGGCGATCAGCGTGTTCAGATACTCTCTGCGCCAGGACTCGCGCTGAATCAGTTGCAGGCTGCGCAGAGTGGCTGCGGCCAAAGCCGGCGGCATGGCGGTGGTGAACACGTAAGTGCGCGCAAACTGTTCAATGAATTCAATCAGATCGCGGTCACCGGCAACAAACGCACCCGCGGTACCGAAGGCCTTGCCGAAGGTGCCCACCAGCACCGGCACCTGCTCCTGAGCCAACCAGCCCGAGTGTGCAATCACACCGCGCCCGCTTTCGCCGACACAACCAATACCGTGTGCATCATCAATCATCAGCGCAGCCTGATACTGCTGCGCCAGTGCGACCAGTCCGGCCATCGGGGCCATATCGCCGTCCATGCTGAACACCCCGTCGCTGACAATCAGGCAGGGACCGTGTGCAGATTGCAACCAGGACTCCAGTGCAGTCAGATCCGAGTGTGCATAACGACGGGACTGTCCGCGACTGAGCCAGCCGCCATCCAGCAATGACGCGTGATTCAGCGCATCCTGCAGAATCACGGTGTGTTCGTCGGCCAGCGCGTTGATAACCCCCATATTGGCCATGTAGCCGGTTGAGAACAGCAACGCCTTGTCGCGCCCGGTAAACTCTGCCAGCGCCTCTTCCAGTTGCTGGTGAATGCGGCAGTGCCCGGTGACCATGTGTGAGGCACCGCTGCCAACACCATAGTGGCCGGCCGCCTGCTGAAACGCGGCAATCACTTCCGGGTGAGCAGCCAGCCCCAGATAGTCGTTGGAGCAAAACGACACCAGCGCCTGGCCATCCAGTTGCTGATACGGCTCACAGCGTCCGTCACGCAGCAGGCGCTGACGCAACAGGCCTTCGGCCTGACGTTGCTGCATACGCTGCGTGACCGCTGTGCGCCAGTGTTGTCGATCTGAAACAACCGGCGCGCTTGCTGCGTGACCCGCTTTTGATATCCGGGCGGTTGCCACTGTCAGTCAGGACGCCGGATAAAACAGCGCTTGCCCGGCGCGCTCAGCGCCGGGATGGGCCGCGCCTTCAGGCTGCAAACCGAGTTTGCGGAACAGCGCCAGATCCTGACTTTCTTCCGGCAGCGGTGTCGTCAGCAGTTTTTCGCCATAGAAAATGGAATTGGCACCTGCCATAAAACACAGCGCCTGTGTCTGTTCGTTCATCTGCTGGCGGCCAGCGGACAACCGCACGTACGATGCCGGCATCAATATTCGGGCTACCGCGATCGTGCGAATGAACTCGAAAGCGTCGAGGTCTTCCACATCCGCCAGCGGCGTCCCTTTGACCTTGACCAGATTATTGATGGGCACACTGTCGGGATGCATGGGCATATTGGCCAACTGCTGCAACAGTCCAACACGATCTGCCGCTGTTTCACCCATGCCCACGATGCCACCACTGCACACTTTCATGCCGGCCTCGCGCACATGCGAAAGCGTATCAAGGCGGCCCTGATAGGTTCGGGTGCTGATAATTTCGCCGTAGTATTCCGGCGAGGTGTCGAGATTGTGGTTGTAATAGTCGAGGCCGGCTTCAGCCAGATCCTGCGCCTGCTCCGGAGTCAACGCACCCAGTGTCATACAGGTTTCCAGCCCCAGTCCACGCACCTGACGCACCATCTCCAGGACATAAGGGAAATCTTTGTCTGATGGGTTCTTCCAGGCGGCCCCCATGCAGAACCGGGTCGCGCCGCTGGCGAGCGCTGCTTTGGCCTGCGTGACCACCTTGTCAACTTCCAGCAGTTTTTCCTTCTTGAGCCCGGTGTTGTAGTGCCCGCTCTGCGGGCAGTATTTGCAGTCTTCCGGACAGGCACCGGTTTTGATCGACAGCAACGTGCTCATCTGAATGCGATTGGGATCAAAGAACTGGCGATGCACTGTTTGTGCCTTGAACAGCAAGTCCATCAGCGGCAGCTCAAACAAGGCCTTGATCTCGTCGCGGCGCCAGTCATGGCGCAAATGGATGGGCGCTGAGCCTGCATCGGTGCGGGCAGCGGCCTGCACGGGGATGTCAGCTTGCACGGGGGCAGTACGGTCAGAAACGGTCATGATCCAGTCCTTGATGATATCGGGTGGCAGGTAGCCGGCGAGTCTATACTCTGGTCAACAGCCAGTTATTCAGTGCCCGCCATTCTAAGTGCAGGCATTTAACTGTCAACCTGAAACCCGACAAAAGGATTTACAACTGACCAATTCCCGATCACTGCTGACCTGTCTGTTGCCACCTCAGGCTTGCCTGGGCTGCCGGACGCCTGTCTATCGCGAGCTGGCTCTGTGTGAGGATTGCGAGTCCGAACTGCCGTGGCAGCCACCGGGCTGTGAACAATGTGGGCTCAGCGCCGGGGAGACGCTTCACGTCGGACGCTGCTTCCATTGTCAGCAGTCACCACCCGCATTTGATCACTGCCACAGTGTTTTTGCTTATGAGCATCCGGTAGCCGACATGATCAGGCGGTTCAAGGACCACGGTGCCTTTGCTCCGGCACGCTGCCTGGCTACCCTGCTGGCAGCTGCTTTCCGGCAATATTATCTGGAGCAGGGTTTGTGGCCCGACATGTTGGCGCCGGTACCACTGCACAACCGCAAAATTCGCACGCGTGGATTTAACCAGTCTGTCTGGATGGCAAGATTTGTCCATCGTCGCACCGGGGTTCCGTTGTCACTGCGCGCCTGTGTCCGTCGGGCAACACCTCACAGTCAGCGCGGGTTGCGTGCCCAGGCACGCAAACTCAATATGCAGGACGTGTTCTGCGCAGGTGCGGACGCTGATTTGACAGCCGGGCGGCACATTGCGATCATCGACGACGTTGTCACTACCACTGCCACGGCCAATGCCATGTCGCAGGTTCTGCGGCAGCATGGCGCTGCCAGAATCGATGTCTGGGCGCTGGCCCGCGTCAATTGAATTGAGTTACCCGCCGTTTGCCATGTCCAACGATTTTCAGTCCACAGCTTCGTCCCTGCTCGCATTTGATCGCGCGCACCTGATACACCCCTATACTTCCATGATTGACCCGTTGCCGGGTTTTCTGGTCAACAGCGCCGCAGGCTGCGAGATCGAACTGTCTGACGGACGGCGTCTGGTCGATGGCATGAGTTCGTGGTGGGCAGCCGTTCACGGTTATAACCATCCGGCGCTGAACGCGGCGATCACAGCGCAGCTTCAGCGTATGGCGCATATCATGTTCGGTGGACTGACGCATGAACCGGCAGTCAGGCTGGGACAACAACTGCTGGATATTTGCCCACCTGGACTGAGCAAAATTTTCTTCTGCGACTCCGGTTCAGTCGCGGTAGAGGCCGCCATCAAAATGGCCATTCAATATCAGTCAGCCGCTGGCAAACCGGCCAAATCCAGACTGGTCAGCCTGCGCCGCGCTTACCATGGCGATACCTTTGCCGCGATGTCGGTCTGTGACCCGGTGACCGGCATGCATACCCTGTTTGAACGCGTTCTGGCCAAGCAGCTGTTTGCCGAGGCGCCGGTGACACGGTTTCACGAGCACTGGAACCCGGACGATATGCGGAGCCTGGAACAGCTGTTGGCCAGTCACCAGCACGAAGTGGCCGCCGTGATACTGGAGCCAGTCGTTCAGGGCGCCGGTGGCATGTTTTTTTACTCGCCCCAATATCTGCGCGAGGCCCGCCGCTTGTGTGACCAGTATGATGTCTTGCTGATCGCGGATGAAATTGCCACCGGCTTTGGCCGCACCGGCAAAATGTTTGCCTGTGAACATGCCGGTATCAGCCCCGATATTCTGTGCCTCGGCAAGGCGCTGACTGGTGGTTACATGACATTGGCTGCCACCCTGTGCACAGACCGCGTCGCCGGCACAATCTCAGGCAATGGCGCGCCGTTTATGCACGGCCCAACCTTTATGGCCAACCCGATGGCCTGTGCCGTTGCCAGCGCCAGCCTGGCCTTGCTCGCGCAGGGGCACTGGCAACAGCAGGTCCCGGCGATCGCCGCGCAACTGGAGCAGGAGCTGGCACCCTGTCGCACCATGGCAGCTGTCTCCGATGTTCGGGTACTGGGTGCCATCGGCGTGGTGGAGGTGCACCACCCGGTGGATATGCGCTGGCTTCAACCCAGACTGGTCGAATTGGGTGTCTGGGTCAGACCCTTTGGAAAACTGATCTACCTGATGCCGCCGTTTGTGATCAACACAGAGCAACTGGCGACACTCGGCAGAGCCATCAGAACGGTGGTGGCAGAGCTGTCCGATCGGAAAAATTGATGCGGGTTGTCAGAACTGGTACTTGATCGTGCCGTAGGCTACGCTGCCGGAGGGCTGGACGGCTGCGCCGCTGGCAGTAAAACCGGCGCTCTGGGGACGACGATCCAGCATGTTGCGCACACCCAGAGAGAATGAGGCATTGCCCTGACGACCGGCCCTGACGTTATAACCATAACGCAAGTCCAGCGTCGTAATCTGCCCGACCAGCTCGTTCAACTGATCGGCGTCCAGCTTGTCCAGTGTCAGCAAACCCAATTGATCCATGGCATCCGAGTAACTGGTCACGGCTGTCGCTGTGTGGTTACCAATCTGCCAGCTGAATGTCAGACTGCTCTGGCGCTCCGGCATCAGGCTGATGCCGGCAGCGTCGGCACGCGGCAACAGTGCAGCTGACTCAAGCACACTATCAACACCCGCCTGATTGTAAACGTAACTGGTGCTGGTGCTGACCACAAACTGGCCAAAGCGCGGCGACTCCCAGACATAAGATGTGTTCAGGTCAAGCCCCTGGCGGTTGGCGGCTGAAGCAAATCCATTGCCCAGCAGGCGTGGCTCATGGTTGACGTCGAGTAATCGCAAGGTATCGTCGGCAGCCTGCAAGGCGGGAAATGCCTCCAGTCGCAGCTCCTGGCTCAGTGATACCGGGTCAATGTCTTGCTGGCCGGCGACCAGGGGACTGTCCTGATCCGGCAGATCCGACCGATCCGGTCTCCCCCATTGCATGACCGCACTGGCTGCATTGGCCGCAGTCTGCAGACTGCGCTCCAACAGACTGGGTCGCGCTTCTGCGACCGGCGTGTCTTGTGCAAACGCAGACACCGGCAATACCACAAGCAGCAGCGATGCCAGCATCTGCCGCGATTTGCGTGGGTATGTGTGGTTTATCTGCCTTGTCAGCACGTGTATGGTCCTGGCTGTTGTGTTTGATTTTTCAGATGCCGGGATAAAGGAGTATACAGACTTGGATAATCCGATCAAGACGGTGACTGCAGCATCGCGGCAATTTCAGCTGCCGCCCTGGAATCACCCGGAAAACAGTAGCCGGGCCAGATCGCAGCAAGCGGCTCCATCACAAAACGGCGCTGTCGCGCACGTGGATGAGGCAATACCAGCACATCAGTCTGCATTTGCTGATCACCGTAACTGATCAAGTCCAGATCCAGGGGCCGGGCTTCGTTACGGACGCCCTTGCGACGGCGCCCATAGTCCGCCTCCAGCGTCTGCAAGGCCTGCAACAACAACAGCGGTGTCAAACCCGGTAACGGGCTGATAACAGCAACGGCATTGGCAAAACGCGGACTGCCCGGCGGACAATCGTCAGGTTCGCTCTCGATAATGTCCGACACCACCAGTGGCGTCGATGACAAAACGCGCAGCGCGGGCATGACCGCGCGTAAAGTATCAGCTGGCGCACCGGCAGCCGAGGGCAGGTTGGCACCCAGCCCGATGACGGCCAATGCGTTCGTCCGCAAGTCGGGCTGAATAGCGAACAGCTCGCTGATATGGCTGAGCTGATCAGCGGTGGTACTGGACGGAGAACTCATGTACTGCGTCCACAAAGGCTTTTACGTTGGCTGGATCCACGTCGGGCGTAATGCCGTGTCCAAGGTTAAACACATGACCACTGCCTGTCCCATAAGATGCCAGGATGCGTTTGACCTCCGCCCGGATGCTGTCTGGCGAAGAATAGAGGATGGACGGGTCCATATTGCCTTGCAGCGAAACCTTGTTGCCAATGAGCTGGCGCGCACGACCAATCTCGATGGTCCAGTCAAGACCAACACAGTCGCAACCGCTGTCGGCGATATCTTCCAGCCACAGTCCACCATTTTTACTGAACAGAATCACCGGCACTTTGCGGCCTTCCGACTCACGCGTCAGGCCAGCGACAATCTTCTTCATGTAGGCCAGCGAAAAATCGCGATACGCCTGCGTGGTCAAAATGCCGCCCCAGGTATCAAAAATCTGCACCGCCTGGGCACCTGCTGCGATCTGGGCATTCAGATAAACCGTCACGGCCTGTGCCAGTTTGTCGAGCAGCTGGTGCATCAATTCGGGCTGGTTGTACATAAATGCCTTGGCGTGGCGGAAATCCTTGCTGCCACTGCCTTCAATCATATACGTGGCCAGTGTCCACGGGCTGCCGGAAAAACCAATCAGCGGCACTGAACCATTAAGCTCGCGGCGGATCAGCGAGACCGCATCCGTGACGTAGGACAGATCACGGGCCATGTCGGGAATTGGCAGTTGCTCGACATCGGCGGCAGTGCGCACCGTTTTGCGAAAGCGCGGCCCCTCTCCCTCGGTGAAATACAAACCCAGCCCCATGGCATCCGGAATGGTCAGGATGTCGGAAAACAGGATGGCGGCATCAAAGTCATACCGGCGCAGCGGTTGCAGCGTCACTTCGCATGCCAGTTCAGGCGACTGGCACAAGCTCATGAAGTCGCCAGCCAGCTGACGGGTAGCACGATACTCCGGCAGATAACGGCCGGCCTGCCGCATCATCCATACCGGGGTCATGTCAACCGGCTGGCCGGTGAGTGCACGAAGAAATCTGTCGTTTTTCAAGGCTGCCACAAGCAACTCCTACATCAGCAAAATAGGGAAAGATCAAATCAACCGGCTACCAACACAAACGCTCACCGGCAGTGAGGGTTTGCCTGAGCAACTGGGGATCGATGGCGGACTCAACCACAGCATCTCCAAGGTTGCGCAGCAGGACAAAACGGATGCGACCGGCCTGCACCTTTTTGTCCACAGACATCAGCTCAACAAACTGCTCGGGCGTCATTTCTGCCGGTGGGCACACGGGCAGTCCAGCGCGCTCAATCAGACTGCGCGCCCTTTGCGCATCCTGTGCGCTGATCCAGCCCAGCCGGCGCGACAAATCAGCCGCCATGACCATGCCGGTACCCACGGCTTCACCATGCAGCCAGTTGCCATAACCCATGGCGGCTTCGATGGCATGCCCGAAGGTGTGCCCCAGATTCAGCAGTGCCCGCACCCCACCCTCTCTTTCATCGGCGGCGACGATACGGGCCTTCTCCTCACAGCAGATTTTGACGGCCTCAGCCATCAGCACGGGATCGCGAGCCAGCAAGGCATCCATATGTTGCTCCAGCCACTCAAAAAACCCGAGATTGCCCAGCAGGCCATACTTGATGACCTCCGCCAGGCCGGCTTGCAGCTCTCGCAGCGGCAGGGAATTGAGCACATCAATATCAGCCAGCACACATTGTGGCTGATAAAACGCGCCAATCATGTTTTTGCCCAACCGGTGATTGACGCCGGTTTTGCCCCCGACAGAGGAATCCACCTGCGACAGCAGGGTCGTCGGCACCTGAATAAAGTTCACACCGCGCTGATAAACCGCCGCTGCGAACCCGGTGAGATCACCTGTAACACCACCACCCAGGGCGATCAGAGTGGTACTGCGTTCGTGACGACGGGCCAGCAGCTCATCAAATATCAGGTTGAGGGTTTCCAGTGTCTTGGTGTGTTCACCGTCAGGCAACACCACGGTGTCTACCTCAACCGGGTCACCGTCTCTGGTACGCAGCCCTGCTGCCAGTTTGTTCAGATACAGGGGAGCAACCACGTCGTTGCTGACAATCAGCACACGTTTGTTACGGATATGCTGCGCGAGCAAACCACCCTGGCCAATGAGGCCCGAGCCGATATAAATGGGGTAGCTGCGCTCCCCGAGTTCAACTGTCAGCGTATGCATGCTTGTTTGATGTCCGATAGAAATGGCTATCAGCTGGCGGCGCCTGAGGTACGCTCCGCCAGCTTTTTGAGAATCTCGTTGACCACCGCGCGAGGTCCACGCCGGCTGGTATCAATTGTGATGTGAGCGGTTTCATTGTAAAACGGCTCCCGTATTTTCATCAGCTCCTTGATCCTTGACAGCGGATCTGCGGTCTGCAGCAAGGGGCGATTACGATCCTTGCTGGTGCGCTCAAACTGCTGGGAGATCGAGGCCTTCAGATACACCACCGTTCCGCGACTATGAAGATTGGCGCGGCTGGCGGCAGACAAAATGGCACCACCACCGGTGGCCAGCACGATACCTTCGCGACGGCTGAGCGAGTCAATCATGCGCTCCTCACGCACACGAAATCCCGCCTCGCCTTCCACATCAAAAATCCAGGGAATATCAGCACCCGTGAGCGATTCAATCTCGCGGTCAGAGTCGTAAAACGGCTGATCCAGTGCTGATGCCAGCATGCGGCCAATTGTGCTTTTGCCAACACCCATGGGTCCGATCAGGAAAACATTACTGTTCGTCGCCATGGTGAAACTGTCTCCCATCCCCCGGCGGGGCTTGCAAATTCAAGGGCGCAATCTAACCCGTCTGCGCCCCAAAACTCAAGTCAAACCCCGTCTGCCGGCGATTCCTGCACAATCTGAGGCGTGATAAAAATCAGCAGCTCGGTGCGATGCGCGGTTGCGTGTTCACGTCTGAACAGGGCACCGAATAGCGGCAAGCGCCGCAGCAACGGAGTTGCCGCCTCGGCACGAGTCTGCTCCTCGCGAAAAATGCCGCCCAGCACCAGCGTCTCACCGTCTCGCACCAGCACGCGGGTTCTGATGGTGTTGGTATTGATGGCCGGTACATCAGCGCTGCCCGCCGCAACAGCGTCCTGCCGGATGTCGAGTTGCATGACAATGCGGCCATCCGGTGTGATCAGCGGTGTGACTTCCAGCGCCAGCACCGCATCCACAAATTGCGTGATGGAACCCCCGGCAGTACCGCCCGCCTGGGCCTGGTAAGGAATACGCACCCCGGACTGTATCACGGCCGGCGTATTGTCCTGCGTGGTCACGCGCGGACGGGCAATCAGTTCAGCCTCTCCAGCCCGTTCCAGTGCCGACAGCTCCAGGTCCAGCATTTGCTGGCTGCGCAGAAACACGGCCTGAGCCACCGTGGCAGCACGATGATCGCCGCCCAGCGTCAATGCCTGGCTGTTCCGGGTGGCGGCGGCAGCGCTGTCCAGTTCAAATCCCCAGCGCATTCCCAGTTCGCGCCCGGTATCCAGCGAGGCGCTGACAATTCTGGCCTCAATCAGCACCTGCCCGACCGCAACATCCAGCTGCTCTATCAACGCCTTAACCGAGCTCAAGTGACTGGCTGTGTCGCGCACAATCAATGTATTGGTGCGCAAGTCAACATGGGCAGTGCCTCGCGATGACAACAACCCGGCTGTTGCAGAATCAGCGTTCTGATTCACGCCCCCATCCCTGCTATCGCCGGCGTTGGCACTCATCAGCAGCTCCACCAACTGACGTCCGTCGGCATAACTGAGCGCGATCCAGGCCGTTTGCATGCTGTCACGCTCTTGCCATCGCGCACGCTGCTGCTCATCAAACCTGGCCAGCACATCAGGGGATGCCACCACCAGCAGATTGTCATTCAGGCGAAAACCCAGGCCGGTATCAAACAGCAGCACATCGATCGCCTGCTCAATCGAGAGCGCTTCAATATGTATGCTGACAGTTCCCGTGACGTTGGCGCTCATCACCAGGTTCAACGCCAGCTCGTCTGCA
The DNA here is from genome assembly GCA_036834885.1 of Pseudohongiella sp. GTDB lineage: Bacteria > Pseudomonadota > Gammaproteobacteria > Pseudomonadales > Pseudohongiellaceae > Pseudohongiella. Next base: position 45,926 of record DAITNA010000001.1, read on the forward strand.
AGCACTTGCAACGCGTCGCGCAGATCCACCGCTTGCAGATTCAGCGTGAATACTGCATCCCGTTGGGCATACTCGCTGGCGACAACATTCCCGGCGGGCAGGATGCTGGCCAGAAACAGCAAACAAACACAGCTGATTCGATTTTTAATCATCCTGCACCTCCTTGTTGACTGTACGAACAGCAGCACTGACGCGACCTTTGTGATCACTGGCCAGATGCGTCAGTTCTTCCTGATTGTTGTATGCGCGCAGCAGAAAGCCCTTGTGCTTGAGCACTGGCGCCGGAACCGTCAACTCGCAGCGGTCAGCTGTGCATTCCGCCTTCTCTGGCGCAGTCATGTCTGGAAGCGTGCCCGTGAGCCGCGGCTGAAGCGTCAGATGCACCGTGAAAGCGCCGGGCCGCTCCGAGACCTGCAACGCCATATGCAAGATATCAAACAGATTGCCGGACTCCTGCAACGCAGACCAGAATGCACTCAGCGACGACGGCACCAGAGTAGCCCTCAGCTCGAGTTCAACGGCTTCCTCCACCCCGGCATAACTGATCGCCAGTTGCTGCCATTCGCCGAGCAAAGCGCTGCGACGCAGCACATCCATGTAATGTGTGACATCGGAAACCCCGGTTGTGGGCTGACGTGTTGCGAACTGGCGGGCAAGCACATCAAGATAGATGTGCTGCTGCTCCGCTGCGAGCGCGCTTGCCTGCAATTGCCAAAGCGCGTCTGTGGATGCAAGATTTTCAGCAAGGTGCCGCTCCATGCGTGCAGCATCGGACTTCAAATGACGATCGGTCACAACACTGACTATCGTCGTCAACGCAGCACAAAACAGCACCGCCAGCATCATGATGATGACGTGTATTCTGACGGGCCAGCGTCCGGCCTCAGCGAGAGTCAGCAACTGCCACCATCGCCCCAAATTCATCGGGTCAGCTCCGCCTGTTCATGAACAAGGCCAAACTCGTACCAGCCATCGGAGCGCAGTTGCAAGTGCGCAAGCGCCACGCTCGGGTGGTCCTTGAGAAATTCACTGACAAGCGATGCTTGCACGCTGATGCCAGACAGGGTGACCTGGCCCTGAGACAACACCATCGACGTGATCTGCATACCCTCCGGAGATTGTTCCGGATAAGCCAGCACACTCTGCCACTGCCCATGTCGGGCATAGCTGTGCAGACTCTGCTGCAATCCTTGCCACTGTTGCACCGTGCGTTGGTAGCGCAGTTGCGCCTGCTGCAGGCTGTCAGTGATATTGGCCTGTTGCGCGAGCACAGCTGTCAATGCCGGATCCGATGCTTGTGACTGCCGCCAAAACCCGTGCATCCTGATGACAATAACAACAAGGCTGACCAGCACTGTCATCACCAGCATCGCCAGCAGTTGCTGGCGCCGGCGGCGATAGAATGCCTCGCGCCACGGCAGCAGATTCAACGGCCGAAGCTGATTCACAGCCACACCTGCGAAGCCAGTGCAAACACCTGCGCGAATGCAGGAGCGCACAAGCCCGTCGGCGGGGACAAACGCAGACACGCAAACGGATCAATGGGTTCAGGGTTGCAGCCGGTCAGCGCGTGAATGGTGTGCTGGACATCCGCTTGCGCGGCACCCCCACCACAGAGCAGGACCTTGCCAACAGCGTCAGGCAGCGCGGACAGTCGCGCCATGCGATAGTGCTGCAAGGCACGCGCCAGAACGGTTGTCACTGGTGTTGAATCCTGCACCAGCACATGGCGGCGCCAGTACACGGGCAATGCGCCCTGAAATGCCGTCAACCGCAGCGCCGAGCCACCGACGTCAATCAACAGCACATCTGCTGCCAAGTCTGTGCCAGCGACATAACAGTCGGCGAGCGCCAGCGCATCCACCGTCAGCGACGCCAGGCGGCAACCCGCCGCATCCAGCCATGCTGCGCGCTCATCCACACAGGCCTGCGGGCACAACAACAGCATCAGTCCGCTGGCTGCTTGTGCTTGTGCCACAGAACACGGCACCACACGATAGTCCACCGCAGCCGGTGCAGCCTGTTGCTCGGCTTCCATCGCGGCCATAAAACCGGCATCAGCGTCAGATGCGCCCGCAGGCAACACACGAGTTGTCAGGGTGACCTCACACAGGGGCATGGCCATCGCGATCGCAGGGGTGCCCCGTCTCAGCCGCGCTGGCAAATCGGCAATCATGCTGCGTAGCGCTGCGACACAAACCGTCGGGTCTGCCTGGGCAAGCGGTTCAAAGAGACAGGCTTGAAGGCGCCAGCGCCCGAAACGCCGCTCCAGCGCCACCAGCCTGATACAGCGCTGCCCGATATCCAGTCCAATCATGAGCACCCTCCCTGGTGTTCAATGACAGAAGACGCGTGTTGCGCCTGTCTGACTGTTTTAGCGGATCAATGCTGCGTCTGCCAGACTTATTGCCGGGGCAAAGTGATGGAATGCGGCGTATAATGCATCCGTCTGCCTGTACACCAACACTATGCCAGTCCATGATTGACGCAGGCGGGCCCAAATTATGATGAAGCTGGTCAAATTTCTGTTCTGGTTCGGCGTTTTCTGCGCGTGCGGCGTGCTCATGGTGGCGTCCGCCGGATACCTGTACCTGTCCCCCCAGTTGCCGGCTGCCGAAACCTATCGCCAGGTCCGGCTGGAAACACCGCTGCGCATTCTCACCGCTGACAATCGCCTGATTGAGGAAATCGGTGTGCGGCGTGACCCGGTGCGGTACGAAGAAATTCCACCCATGATGATCAATGCCCTGATCGCGAATGAAGATGCGCGCTTCTACTCGCATCCCGGCGTTGACCTGCGCGGCCTGATTCGCGGGTTTGTCGGTTTTGTGACCGGTGTCAACCGCGGTGGCGGCAGTACCATCACGATGCAGCTGGCCAACAATATCTCGTTTGACAGCGACAGTGTGTACGCTCGCAAACTCAAGGAAATCCCGTTTGCGCTGCGTCTGCAGCAGGAATTGACCAAAGAGGAAATCCTGACGCTTTACCTGAATCTGGTGTTTTTTGGCCAGAGCGCTGAAGGCATCAACGCGGCAGCTCAGGTTTATTACGGCAAGGAAGTTGGTCAGATGACGCTCGGCGAGATGGCCACCATGGTGTCGCTGCTGCCGTGCCCGTCTGTGTGCAATCCGATTACCGATCCGGAGCGAGCGCGAACGCGTCGCAATGTGGTCATCAACAAAATGCTGGCCCAGGGCATGATTACCCGTGAACAACATGCGGCAGCCCTGGCAGAGCCTGTGAGTGCGCGCCGCCATTTGCGCACGATCGAGGTCAACGCGCCCTACGTTGCCGAAATGGTCCGGCAAGAGCTTTATGCCCAATATGGCGAAGACATTTACCGGCTCGGTATCGAAGTCACAACTTCCATTCGCAGCGACCTGCAAAACGCCGCCACAACAGCACTGACCAATGGCCTGGAAAACTACTACGACCGCCGCCACGGGTATCGCGGCCCGGAAGCGCGCCTGCCCGCCAGTGGCGACGATATTCAGGAGCGTTGGCTCAGTGAGCTGGCGGTGCGACCCGATTACGGCAACCATGTCCCGGCCGTGGTGACGGCCGTACACGAACGCTCATTGGATGTGTTGCTCAGGGACGGCTCGACTGCCAGCATCGCATGGTCCGGACTGGAGTGGGCACGACCCTTTATCACGAGGGACAATGCCTGGCCGCCGCCGCAACGCGCAGCTGATGTAGCACGGGTCGGCGACGTGATTCGCATGCGGCGTGGCAGCAACGGAGAATGGCAGTTGGGTCAGGTCCCTGAACTGCAGGGAGCGATTGTGTCGGTCTCGCCGGAAAACGGCGACATACTGGCGCTGGTCGGTGGTTATGATTTCCGCTATAGCCAGGTCAATCGCGCACTGGCGTATCGTCAGCCCGGCTCCGGCTTCAAACCATTTCTGTACGGAGCAGCGCTGGAAAACGGCTATACCCCGGCAACCCTGATCAACGATGCGCCTTTCGCCCGCGGCGACTATCGTCCGCAAAATTATGAACGCAACTTTATCGGGCCGATCACGTTGCGCAATGCCATCAAGGACTCCCGCAACGTGCCGGCCGTGCGCCTGTTTGACCAGCTCGGTTCGGACAAGGTGCTGGATTTTGCCGGACGTTTCGGTTTTAACGTGGACAACTTCGCACGCAACGACCTGACCGTGGCATTGGGCAGTCAGGATGTGCAGCCCCTGCAGATGGCAACGGCCTACGCTATGCTGGCCAATGGCGGCAAACGCATAGAACCGGTGCTGATCAAACGAATCGAAACCCTGCAAGGCGTGATTTTTGAGGCCCCCGAAGTCTCTGCCGAGCAAGCCGAGCAGGTCATCGATCCGCGAGTGGCCTACATGCTCAACAGCATGCTGCGCAGTGTCATCGACGAGGGCAGCGGCCGGCGCGTCTCGCGCGAATTTACCCGCCGGGATCTCATGGGTAAAACCGGCACCACCAATGGCCCGGCTGAGCTCTGGTTCAACGGCTTCAATCGCGATATCGCAACCAGCGTGTTTGTGGGATTTGACCGGCCGGAAGCCCTTGGCGAATCCGAGCAAGGGGCCACCGTCGCGGTGCCTATCTGGATTGACTACATGAAGCACGCGCTGCAGGACATGCCGGAGAGAACGATGATCCGGCCCGATGGCCTGGTCGACCGCTTGATTGACCGCAACTCCGGACAGCCAGCGCGCCCCGGACAGTCCAACACCGTCTTTGAGCTGTTTCTGGCCGAAACCGCGCCGGCGGAAAATCGCAATCAGGCGCCCGCACGCACACCGGCTCGCAACAACGACAACACGCTCTCAACTGAAATTCTGTTCTGATTTGCCTTGCCGCGCACTGCGGCCACAAGCCAAAAAAAAGCCCCGATCACAGTCGGGGCTTTTTTGTCTGGCGTTGTCGCAAGCCAGCGCTTATTTGAGCGTGCGGTTACCAAAACGCTTGTTGAAGCGGTCAACACGACCTGCGCTGTCAACAATCTTCTGCTTGCCGGTGTAGAACGGGTGGCATGCGGCACACACGTCGACCAGGATGTCACGGCCAATGGTAGAACGGGTTGTGATCACATTGCCGCAACTGCAAGTTGCCTTGATCTCCGCGTATTTCGGATGAATATCGGCTTTCATGGTTTGTCCTCAAAATTTACCGGTATCGCCACGAACTCCTGCTTGCCTGACAATCAGCAGCCCCAGAGTGCGCACCATACCTGAGCAGCAACCACTTCGCAGACAATCCCCAACTGGACTGGCAGTTCGTGGCTATGGAAAAAGGGCGCCATTGTAACAGAGAATCCTGATGGCGCAAGCAGCGCTGATTCAGGCGCCGCGAGTCACTTCCGCACGGATGCGTTCATGATTTTTGACAGTTTCGCGCATGATCTGTGCGAGGATGTCCGCCATCAATACCGGGTCGAGGCCGTGCTGCTCGCACAATAATTTGATATCCCTGATCTTTTCCTCTTCGCGCCGGGGATCAAAAGCATTCAGATCCGCTCTGGCTTTTAACTCACCCACACGCCGGGTCAACGCAAAACGGTTAGCCAGCATCAACACCAGAGCATGATCCAGTCGGTCAATCTGCTGCCGCAGAGTCTGCAGCTCCTGAAGTGCATTCTGTCCGTCATCGTGATTGTTCAAGGTATCTCCTTCGTCCAGCGGCCGGGCACGGATCCGAGGCAGGAGTATAATGGAAGCCCGGCCCGTCTAAAACCAGTTATACTCCGGAGCCTTCAAACCCTCTCACACCCGGAATCCGTTCCCGCATGTCCGATACTGTTGCCCCGGTTGCCAGCCTGACGCGGATTGCACGCGTCGCCGTGCCGTCGCCACTGCGCAGGACCTTTGACTACCTGCTGCCGGAAGCGATGCTGGCCGAACACCCCGCGCTGGCTCCCGGGATCCGGTTGCGAGTGCCTTTTGGAACGCGTGAACTGACCGCCGTGTTGCTGGAGATTGATACCCGCTCGGACCTGCCCGCCGCCAAATTGAAACCGGTGCTCAGTGTTCTGGATGCTGCACCGCTGATACCTGCGCACCTGCTCAAGCTCTGGTGCTGGGCTGCGCGCTATTACCAGCACCCGATCGGAGACGCCTTGCACACGTTGTTACCGGTGGGTTTGCGTGGCAGCGGCAAAGCGAGTACCCGACGTCGGGCCAAAGACAAAGCCGCCAATGTGCAGCCGTGGCAGGCTGAACCCTCGCACACACTCAATCCGGATCAGCACAATGCCTGCGAGCAGATCAAAACAGCCCTGGGGCGTTACCAGGGGTTTCTGCTGGATGGTGTCACTGGCAGTGGCAAAACCGAGATTTACCTGCAGACGATTGCCGAAGTGCGCGCGCGCGGCGATCAGGCACTGGTGCTGGTGCCCGAAATCAGCCTGACGCCCCAAACGGTGGCGCGTTTCCGCCAGCGATTTAACGAAGACATCGCAGTCATGCACTCCGGCCTGACCGCGCGCCAGCGCCTCAATGCCTGGCTGGCGTCGGCCAACGGGGATGCCGGCATTGTCATAGGCACCCGCTCGGCAGTGTTCACCCCAATGGCCCGCCCGGGACTGATTGTGGTCGATGAAGAACACGATGGCTCGTTCAAACAACAGGATGGCTTCCGTTATTCTGCTCGCGATCTGGCCGTCATGCGCGCCTCTGTCGAGCATATTCCTGTTGTGCTCGGCTCAGCCACGCCCAGCCTGGAAACACTGCACAACGCTGCCAACGGTCGCTATCAGCGGTTGCGGCTGGACCAGCGCGCCGGCAAGTCCCTGATGCCGACATTCCAGTTGGTTGATACCAGCATTGCGCGGCCTGACCAGGGTTTCTCGGACACCTTGTTGTTGTGCATGCAACAGCATCTGGCGCGCGGGCGTCAGGTGTTGGTGTTCATCAACCGGCGTGGCTTTGCCCCGGTATTGCAATGCAGCGACTGTGGCTGGGTGGCCGAGTGCCAGCACTGCGACGCGCGCCTGACCCTGCATCGTTCACCACCGCATTTGTGCTGTCACCATTGTGAACGCAAGCATCCGGTGCACAGAAATTGTCCGGCCTGTCAGGGCAAACACCTGATGGCGGTAGGCACCGGCACGGAGCGCAGCGAGAGCTTTCTGCAGGAACGCTTCCCCGGTATACCGGTCTGGCGGGTTGACCGTGATTCCACCCGGCGCAAGGATGAACTGGATCGTGTACTGGCCGAAGTGCAGAAAGGCGAACCCTGCATTCTTGTGGGGACTCAGATGCTGGCCAAAGGCCACCATTTCCCGGCGGTCACGCTGGTGGCCGTGCTGGATGCCGACAATGGTTTGTTCAGTGCCGATTTCCGTGGCCAGGAGTTTATGGCCCAGTTGCTGATGCAGGTGGCAGGCCGCGCCGGGCGCGCTGATGCGCCGGGCGAAGTGCTGGTGCAAACCCGACATGCTGGGCACGACAACTTGCAGCGCCTGATCCGTCACGGTTACCACGCACTGGCAGAGCAATTGCTGGAAGAGCGACGCCAGACCAGCATGCCACCCATCACCGGTATGGCGACGCTGAGAGCGGAAGCAGTGAGCGCTGATGCGCCACGCGACTTCCTGCTGCAGGCACGTTCCCTGATTGATGACTACTGCACGCAGCAGGGCTGGCAAGAGCGTATTCTGGTGAACGGTCCACTGCCCTCGCCGATGGAAAAACGCGCCAACCGGTTTCGCCAGCAACTGCATATCCGGGCCTGGCAGCGCCAGGATATCCAGAGTCTGCTCAGTGATATCTGCCTGCAACTTGAACAACTGCCAGGGCAGCGCTCAGTGCGCTGGTCCGTTGATGTGGATCCGCTGGACATGATCTGAGTCATGACCAGACCTCAAATTGACCGGCTTCGGTCTTAGACAGGATAATGCACGCCATGGAACAGGATTTTGCCAAAAGACGATTGCGAACCCCGCTGGCCGAGCCCAGCCCGGTAGCACAACCCTCCAGTCTCGGACTGCTGCTGACTGGCCTGATTACCGGGTTGGTCATCGGGCTCTTTATTGCTTTACTGGTGTATTTGTCCGGCGCCTTGCCACCGGCTCCGGGCCAGAATCAGAATGCATCGACCGACGATGTGCGATCTGTGCAAACGCCCGAGATTGTCAGTGTTGACGGTCTGACCGAAGAGCAGCAACGCGAAGCCCAGCGCCTGCAGCTGGAGTTTTATCAGGAACTGCCCAACTATGAGGTGGTCGTGGACGTGACCCCGGTCGCTGGTGCCATTCCGCGCACGCCGGTCACCGCACAACCTGCCGTGACAGCGCAGACAAGTCCGGATGATGCGGATAACACTGCCGGCACCGGCGACAACGCTGCTGTGGATGGCAATACCATGGTTGATGCTGCTGCAGCCCCCGCAGCAGCAACACCGGCTGATACCAGCCCTGCCAACACCGATCAGCTCGACCCGGTATCTGCTGCACTGCTGGAAATCAGCAATCGTGAGGCCCGTGCCCAGACGACAACGGCCAGCCCGGTGTCCAGCGGCAATTTCCTGCTGCAAGCCGGTGCATTCCAGCAGCAAAACACTGCCACTGCCCAGCTCAACCGTTTGCTGGGACTGGGTCTGAATGCGCGCATCCGGGAGGAGAACCTGCCGGGTCGAACGCTGTATCTGGTGCAGGCTGGCCCTTACAGCACCCGCGACGAGATGATGCAGGCCGAGCGCGTGCTGCGCAGCAACAGCATCGACAGCATGCGAATCACGCTCAGCCAACCTTGAAAACCCGACAGCCATCCCAACATTGAGCCATATCAGCAGCACAGGAGAATCGGTTTGGAGCAGTTTCGTGGCACCACCATCCTGTCCGTTCGTCGTAACAACAAAGTTGTTATAGGCGGCGACGGCCAGGTATCGCAGGGCAACACTGTCTTGAAAGGCAATGCCCGCAAAGTCAGACGCCTCTACAAAGACCAGGTACTGGCCGGTTTTGCCGGCGGTACCGCGGACGCCTTTACCTTGTTCGAGCGCTTTGAAGAACAGCTCGACAAACATCAGGGCAAGCTGGTGCGTGCAGCGGTTTCACTGGCCAAACTCTGGCGCACCGAGCGCTCCCTGCGCCGGCTGGAAGCACTGCTGGTGGTTGCCGACAGGGACGCCTCGCTGATCATCACCGGCAATGGTGATGTGATTGAACCGGAGGATGGTCTGATGGCCATCGGTTCCGGCGGTTCCTTTGCGCTCTCGGCGGCGCGCGCGCTCTACTTCAACACGGACATGGAAGCACGCGACATTGTGGAAAAAAGCCTGGGCATTGCTGCTGACATCTGCGTCTACACCAATCATAACCACCTGATTGAAGAACTCGACTGCTAATCATTTTTTCAGGAAAACCTGCATGACCACCATGACTCCCAGAGAGATTGCCTCTGAACTTGACCGTCACATCGTCGGCCAGAAAGCGGCCAAGCGCGCGGTTGCCATTGCACTGCGTAACCGCTGGCGGCGCATGCAGCTGGGTGCGGACATCCGGCAGGAAATCACGCCCAAGAATATTCTGATGATTGGTCCAACCGGTGTTGGCAAGACTGAAATCGCACGGCGACTCGCCAAGCTGGCCAATGCACCGTTTCTGAAAGTGGAAGCCACCAAATTTACCGAAGTCGGTTACGTCGGCCGCGATGTCGAATCCATTGTGCGCGACCTGGTGGAAGTGGCTGTGAAAATGCTGCGTGAAGAGCAGATTCGCAAAGTGCAATTCCGTGCCGAGGAAGCCGCTGAGGAGCGCATCCTGGATGCCCTGCTGCCACCGCCACCGAGGACACCTGGCACTATTACCGAAACGGCATCGCAGGAGCAATCAGCGACGCGGCAGATTTTCCGCAAGAAACTGCGTGAAGGCGACCTGGACGACAAGGAAATTGAAATCAGTGTCAGTGAAGGTATGAGCGGTGTCGAAATCATGGCACCTCCCGGCCTGGAGGAAATGACCAGTCAACTCAAGTCCATGTTTTCGTCCATGCAACACGGGCGTAAAAAAAATCGTCGCATGCCGGTCAAGGTCGCTTTTCGTCTGCTCAAAGATGAAGAAGCCGCCAAACTGGTCAACGAAGACGATATTCGCACCCAGGCGATTGAAGTGACCGAACAAACCGGCATTGTGTTTATCGACGAAATTGACAAGGTCACCGAACGTGGAGAAACCGGCCACAGCGGTGTCTCGCGCGAAGGTGTCCAGCGTGATTTGCTGCCCCTGATTGAAGGCTCCACGGTCACCACCAAATACGGCAGTGTCAAAACCGATCACATCCTGTTTATTGCCTCAGGCGCCTTCCATTTGTCCAAACCCTCGGATCTGATCCCGGAGCTGCAAGGTCGCTTGCCAATTCGTGTTGAACTGGATGCACTGACGGCGGAAGATTTTGAGCGCATTCTGACTGAACCCAATGCCTCACTGACTGAACAGTATCGCGCCCTGCTCAGCACCGAGAATCTGAGCATCCGATTTACCGCCGACGGCATCAAACGTCTCGCGCAAACAGCGTGGGAGGTCAATGAGCGCACCGAGAATATCGGTGCCCGACGCTTGCACACCGTGATGGAACGCTTGCTGGAAGAGGTCTCGTTCAGCGCGGCAGATCTGGCTGTTGGCGAGGCCGCCGAACTGGTCATTGATGCGACCTATGTCGAAAAGCAACTGGGCGATCTGGCACGTAACGAAGACCTCAGCCGGTTTATCCTGTGACCGATACCCGTGCACCTGATATCCGTAAACCCGAGGCCCCCGTGCCAGCAGGCATTCGCCTGCGGCGCAAAAGCGCTGTGCTGGAACTCAGTTACGCCGACGGCACGGTGCATGAATTGCCTGCCGAGCTGCTCCGAGTGTACTCGCCTTCGGCCGAGGTCAGAGGCCATGGTCACGGACAGGCGGTACTGCAGACCGGCAAACGTCTGGTTGGCCTGACCGGCGCTGAACCCATGGGCAACTATGGCATTCGCCTGATGTTTGATGACGGCCACCATTCCGGCATCTTCAGCTGGGACTATCTCTATCGGCTAGTGTCCCAGCGCGAGGCGCTGTGGCAGGACTATCTGGACCGGCTGCAGGCCGCCGGCGCCAGCCGCGATGCGTTGCCAGCCGACACACAAGTCATTACCATTGTTGACCCTGCCCGCAACACCTGATGCGGACATCTTTCTGGACGCGAACAACGCGTCGTCCTTACACGTTTAACCGCCGGATACCGGCCCGGGAAGCCCGAACTTATGAGCAAGTCTCCCTCAGATGACGGTCTGACCCATTTTGGTTATGAACAGGTCAGCCCGGCAGAAAAAACCCGCCGTGTCGGCCAGGTTTTTCATTCGGTGGCCAACCGGTACGACGTGATGAATGACCTGATCTCATTGGGCACTCACCGTGTGATCAAACGCATGACGGTTGAACTCAGTGGCGTTCGACCTGGCCACAAGGTGCTGGATCTGGCCGGGGGTACCGGTGATTTCTCCATGCGTTTCTCCCCCCTGGTGGGAGAAACCGGTCAGGTTGTGCTGGCCGATATCAATGACTCCATGCTCAAGGTCGGCCGCGATCGCCTGATTGACCGCGGTATCACCGGCAATGTGCAGATCAGTCAGGTCAATGCCGAAGCGCTGCCGTTTGCGGATGAAACGTTTGATTGCATTGTGATTGCCTATGGCCTGCGCAATGTCACCGACAAGGACAAGGCCTTGCGCTCAATGTACCGCACGCTCAAACCGGGCGGTCGTGCGCTGGTGCTGGAGTTCTCCAAACCGGTCAATCCCGTGCTCGGCAAAGCCTACGACGCGTTCTCCATGCTGTGGCCCGTCGCGGGCAAGGTGGTCACCGGAGATGCCGACAGCTACAAGTATCTGGTTGAATCCATTCGCATGCACCCGGATCAGGAAACCCTGAAGGGCATGATGGAGGATGCCGGTTTCCAGCGCTGCCGCTACCACAACCTGATTGGCGGCGTCAGTGCCATTCATGTCGGATACCGCTGAACCCGCACGGGGATGACAGCTATGAGCACACTGATTGGCACAAGTCTGGCGACCGTCATCGACACGATGGTCAACAGTTTGCTGCGACAGGATCCGCATATACTGGCCCGGCTCAACGCTGTGGCGTCCGGCAAGTCGGTCACTGTCGCCCGCACCTCGCCTGACGGCACTGTCAGTCAGCAACTGACGCTGATTATTACGCCCTCGCGTCTGCACGTGCACAGCGTCTGTGAGTCCGCGGATGCCACACTGTCGGGCAGCAGCCGCGCCTTGCTGGCACTGGTTTTCAGTGATGATCCGGCTGCGGCCCTGCATCACCCTGACATCACACTGGCCGGTGATGTCCACCTGATACAGCAACTGCACCGTGAAATCACCCGCGCAGACAGTGGTCTTGAAGACCTGCTCGCTGCCATGGTGCGTCCCTTCGCGGATGACACCGTGTTTGCACTCGGCGCCAGCGCCGTCCGCACCGGTGCTGATGCCGTCAGGCAAGGGGTCCGTGAGCTGCGCTTGAGTGCCGGTGACTTTCTTCAGGAAGAATCCGGCCTGCTGCCAACAAAGCCTGAAATCCGCCAGACTCACGAACGGCTGGACCGCTTGCGTCTGCGACTGGACCGGTTGCAAGCGCGCCTGCAGCAGCTGCAGCAACATGTGACAAATTGACGCAGCCGGCTTGTTTTAAGCGTCTGTGGTGGGATAATCCGGCGTTAAGCACCTGTTCATCATGCCGGGTCAATAATCGCAGTGGTCTGATCATTCGTATAAATGGCCGGATACTCGAACAACTAACCCGGTACACCCGGTCTTGTGAGAGCCGCCAATGCGGTTATCCGGATCCAAGGAGAGCACCTGTATGAAAAAAACTGATGGTTTCAGTCTGGCAACGGCCGCAGCAGCGCTGCTGATGTCGGGTTCCACGCTGGCTCAGCTGGAAGCCAGCCAGACCAATCCCGATGATCCGGTCAAGATCAGCGTGTGCCAGAACGTGCATGCGGCAGGCCAGAGTGCCTGCAAAGGCTTTGGCAATGATGCCGGTGCGGGCGCCAACAGCTGCAGCACGGCCGGTTTTGTAGCCATCACCACCGGCAACGCCGCGTTTTCATCCGTGATGTGCCAGGTACTGGGCGGCACCGAAGTGGCCGCACTGACCGCGCCGGAAGGTTTTAACCTGAGTGATGACGCGGTTGCCGTGGCCTACTGTAACGACGTGTTCACTTGCGCCGGGCTCAGTGCCTGCAAGGGCAACTCCAACGAAGCCGGCGCTGGCAAAAACAGCTGTCACGGCATCGGTTTTGTCGGCGTCTACTCAGGCAATGCCGAACTGTCCAACTCCCTGTGTGAAAAGCTGGGCGGCAAGGTCCTGGGCTCGCTCTGAATCACCTCGGACGAGGGCTGCGATGAACACCCTGGGTTTTGGTCTTGGCCTGCGCAGCCCTCACATTGATCATGTGCTCGAACACAGACCTCACGTGGACTGGTTCGAGCTGATCACCGAGAACTATCTCGCGCCTGGCGGTCGACCACGCGCCATCCTGCACAAAATTCGCGAACACTACCCGGTGGTTCTGCACGGCCTGTCATTCAACATTGGCAGCCGCGAAGCGCCGGACATGGTGTATCTGCAACAACTCAAGGCGTTGATTGAAGATATCCAGCCGGCGTGGGTTTCTGACCATATCTGCTGGACCGGACTGCATGGCAAGACCTCGCATGACCTGCTGCCGATCGCCTATAACCCCCAGACACTGGATCAGGTTGCGGACAAGGTCAGCCGCATCCAGGATGTGTTGCAGCAAACCGTGGTGCTGGAAAATCCCTCGATTTATGTGCAGTTTCGCTCCGCCGACATGCCGGAACCCGAGTTTATCAATCGCCTGTGCCGGCGCACCGGCTGTCGCCTGCTGCTGGATGTGAACAACGTCTATGTCAGCAGCTTCAACCTCGGACTGGATCCTGTGCAGCAGATACTGGCGCTGGATCGTGACATCGTGCAGCAATTCCATCTGGCCGGTCACACCCATAACGGTGATCACATCATCGACACTCACGATCATCCGGTCAGCGATCCGGTCTGGGCATTGTACGAACAGGCCTGTCGACACTTCGGCGAAACCGCCACCTTGCTCGAGCGCGATGACCACATTCCGCCGCTTGACGAGCTGATGCGCGAACTCGACCAGGCCAGACGACTTCAGCAGCAGACGCTGCAGGTGCAGGATCGATCATGAACTGGGAGCAGGAGCAGCAACAGTTCTGGGAATGGATCACACAGCTGCGCGATTTGCGTCACGACGATCAGCAGATTCACACCCTGATGGCGCCCCATGCCGCCATCGACACTGTTGCCGCCGTGGCTATCTACAACAACGCCTATCACCAGCGCCTGATTCAGACGGCCTCTGAACTGTACCCGGTGGTGTATCACACACTCGGACACGATGTCTTTGCCAGTCTGTGGCTGGATTATACGGCGGCGTTTCCGCCGGAACCCGGCCCGATGTCTCGACTGGGCGAGCACTTGCTGACGTTCACCCGAGAACATGCACGCTTTGGCCAGTTGCCCGCGTTACTGGACCTGATTGAACTGGAGACCGCATTTATCCGGCTGTATGACCAGCCCGATGTGCCTGCGATGTCACGTCAGCACTTGCTGGCGATTCCGGCACAGGCCTGGCCGCAAACCGTGTGGACACCGTGTCCTGACTGGACCCTGATGCACAGCCGATTTGATCTGGAGAAATACTGGACACAGATGCAACAGTGGTTGGCCACACCGGGCGTGATGGCCGGCACCGCAGAGTTTGCCGTACCGGCGTTTGAAGAGGGCAACAGCGCGTATTACCTGATCAGGCGTGTGGCACAACGCATGCAGTTCCAGCGCCTGAGTTTGCCAATGTGGGTGTTTCTGGGCGGTATCCAGGCTGGCCATCCGTTTGCAGACATCTGCGAACAGCTCGCCAGCGCATTCCCGGATCAGGACATTGCCCAGCTCAGTCTGAGCCTGTTGCTCAAAAGCATCGAGCTGGGTCTGCTGACAGACTGAATCAGACTTCCGTGATTTCAAAGCTGTGCGTGATTTTGACGCCGGCGGCACCGAGCATGATCGAGGCAGAGCAGTATTTTTCTGCCGACAGGCTGACCGCCCGCTCCACCTGCTTGTCGCTCAGACCGCGGCCACTGACCTTGAAGTGCATGTGGATGGTCTCAAATACCGCCGGCGTGGCATCAGCACGGGTTGCGCTCAGTTCAGCCACACAGTCCACAATATCCTGCCGTGCTTTTTTCAGAATGCTCACCACATCGTAGGACGAGCAGCCTCCGGTACCAATCAAGACCATTTCCATCGGGCGGATACCCATATTGCGACCGCCGCTGCTTTCCGGACCATCCATGACCACGGCGTGTCCGCTGCCGGACTCACCGACAAACATGACGCCATCAACCCATTTGACTGTTGCTTTCATGTTGCACCTTTTTGCCTGTTCCTGCGCTGCCGTGGAGTGCCGCGATCGTCGACGGCTGATCTGGCAGCGGCAGATGACCACCGTTTGCCTGTCCAAAAATTTGAACTGCGTCACACTCTGGAATCAGGCCGCGCAAGATTACCACAGTCCGTCGCGTCAGGTTAGCGCAGCCGACTTGGCATGAGCTACAATCGGATCGCCATGTCACATGGCAAACCCGACAGGTTTAGAGGACGAACCTGTCATGTCTGACCCCGACGCACTTCACACTTTGTCCGGAGAGACAGCTCATGGCATTGATGGCCATCACACCGCATATTGTTGACCTTGACAACTTTCTTGCATCTTGTCGGCTGCGTCACTATGAACGCGGCGAAACCATCATTTTTGCAGGGGATGTACCGCAGACACTGTTTTATCTGGTCAGCGGCGGGGTATCCGTGATTCTGGAAGATCCGGATGGGCGCGAGGTCATTGTGGCGTATCTGAATCCGGGTGATTTTTTTGGCGAGATGGGCCTGTTCGACAATCAGAAATCACGCAGTGCCTGCTGCCGCGCTCGCCACAATTGTGAAATCGCGGAGATCACTTACGAGCGCTTTAACAGTTACGCTCATGAACATCCGGAAATTTTGTTCACCATTGGCAAGCAGATGGCCGATCGCCTGCGCAACACCACGCGCAAAGTCGGTGACCTGGCGTTTTATGATGTCACCGGCCGTATCGCCAGGACGCTGATCGCGTTGAGCAGGGAACCGGATGCCATGACGCATCCGGATGGCATGCAAATCAAAATCACACGGCAGGAACTGGGACGACTGGTGAACTGCTCGCGGGAAATGGCCGGACGCGTGCTCAAGACGCTGGAAGAGCAGAATCTGATTTCGGTACACGGGCAAACGATTGTGGTGTTTGGCACACGCTAGCAGCCCGCAGGATCAAGCCTCACCGGCCAGCGCCAGCAGCCCTTGTGCCGTTGGAGAACGCTCAAACACACGCTGGCGCTCGGCATTGATGTACGCCAGTTTTTCCTGCTTTTCATCCGCTGGCATACCACGCATGTGCAACAGACTTTCCGCGCGACGGTAACAGGACATGGCGCGGATAGTGTCCTCTTGTTCCAGCGAGCGCTGCGCCATCAGCAAGCAGGAATTCACCGCCACTCGCAGCCCCAGTACACGCAACTTGTTGCGCGCTGACTCAAGCTGACCGGCACTGATTTTGTCTGCACGATAC
This sequence comes from Pseudohongiella sp., assembly GCA_036834885.1. Taxonomy (GTDB): domain Bacteria; phylum Pseudomonadota; class Gammaproteobacteria; order Pseudomonadales; family Pseudohongiellaceae; genus Pseudohongiella. Next base: position 62,596 of record DAITNA010000001.1, read on the forward strand.
AACTCGTTCAGCAGATGAAGACCTTTCTGGATATGGTGCTGAGCCACTGTCAGTTCATGTTCGGTTGCCACGGCAGCGCTGCCACCGGCATTTTGCTGCGCCGTCTTCTGTTTGCTGGCCGATTCGGCCTCCTGCATCTGTTTCTCCAGATCCTTGCGCGTCGGATCCAGCTCGATCATACGTCTCAGATCCTGTGCCAGCGACCCGAACAGCATGGCCAGCACTTCAGGGTCTGTGTCCATACGCTGCAGGGCGCGGCCGGTTTCCTGCAACATCGCGCGACGCTGATCCAGAGCAGCCAGCTGCCTGAGGGTTTGATACTGGATGGCTTGCAGCCGGCCTGCCCAGGCAGCCAGCATCAACCCGGCCAGCATCAGCACCAGACAGACAACAACAAAGAGCAGTTTGCTCAGTAACATGCACAGCCCGCGATAATGAGAGAGACAGAGAAAAACCAATCTCAATAAATATCGGCGGGCAGGGGCTCAGGTTTATATGGAGGCGATAAAAAACCTTGATGACAGGGCTCAGTCGGCGAACAGCTCACGCAACTTGTCGCCAGGGTTTGGCGCACGCATAAACGTTTCGCCAATCAGGAAACCGTAAATCCCTTGCGAGATCATACGCTTGACGTCGGCAGCCGTGCTGATGCCACTCTCGGTGACAATCAGTTTGCCGTCCGGCACGCGTTCGGCCAGTCGGAAAGTGGTTTCCAGGTCGGTGTGAAAATCATGCAGATTGCGATTGTTGACACCAATCAGGTCAAAACCGGCCGCCAGCGCAATGTCGAGCTCGGATTCGTTGTGTACCTCCACCAGCACATCCAGTGCCAGTTCGTCCGCAAAGGCCGAGAGCTCGCGCAGGGCCGGAGGGCTCAGGGCTGCCACAATCAACAAAATACAATCGGCACCCATGGCACCCGCTTCGGCGACCTGATACTGGTCCACAATAAAGTCCTTGCGAATTACCGGCAGCGAACAGGCCGCGCGTGCTTGCTTCAAGTACTCGGTCGACCCCTGAAAAAACTGCTCGTCAGTCAGCACCGACAAACAGGCAGCGCCTGCTTCGGCGTACTGCCGCGCGATCAATGCCGGATCAAAATCCTCCCGAATCAGGCCTTTGCTCGGCGACGCTTTCTTGATCTCGGCGATCACGGCCGGTTGCTGTGCATCCATGCGAGAACGCAGCGCCTTGATAAAACCACGACGATCCGCCATCTGGTCCTGCGCCAGTTTCTGCTGCAGTGCCAGGCTGATACGCTGGCTGTTCTGGCGCACTTCAACGGCTTTTTGTGCCAGAATTTTTTCAAGAATGGTGCTGGTTTTCACGCCTTGGTTTCCTCAGTGGGCAACGCCTGGGTAAACGCCGCCAGTTGTTCGAGTTTCTTCAGCGCCGCGCCGCTGTGCAGAATAGCGCGTGCCTTGATGACGCCAGCCACCAGATCGTCACAGAGATTGGCCGCGTAAATCGCTGCGCCGGCATTCAGTGCCACAATGTCACCGGCGGCTTCATTGGTATAGGTCAGCGCCTCACGTACCATGGCAAGACTTTCCTGCGGCGAGTTCACTTTGAGCATGTTGAAGTCACGGCGGCGGACCATACCAAAGTCTTCCGGTGTCACGGTATAACGCAGCAGTTGTCCTTCTTTGAGCTCTCCGATTTGTGTTGGTGCAGAAATACTGATTTCATCCAGACCGTCGTCTGATGCCAGCACCAGCACATGGCGACTGCCCATGCTCTTGAGTACATCCAGCACAGGATCAATCCACACCGCATCAAAGACGCCCAGTACCTGATTGGGCGCTCCCGCGGGATTGGTCAGCGGCCCGAGCATATTAAAAATGGTACGCACACCAATCTCGCGGCGCGGCCCGATCACGTGTTTCATGGCACTGTGATGACCGGGTGCAAACATAAATCCGACACCCACCTGGCGGATACAGTCAGCAACCTGTGCCGGGGTGATGTTCAGGCGCACGCCGGCAGCTTCCAGCAAATCGGCGCTGCCGCTTTTGCTGGTTGCCCCGCGATTGCCGTGTTTGGCGACACGGGCACCGGCGCAGGCCGCCACCATCGCTGCCGAGGTGGAAATATTAAACGTGTCAGTACTGGTGCCGCCGGTACCGCAGGTGTCCACCAGATGTGCATCCGGCGGCAACACCACCGGGGCTGCCAGCGCCCGCATGGTACGGGCAGCACCGAGCAGTTCGGGAGTGCGGATGCCCTTGATCTGCAATGCCACCAGAAAGGCAGCAATCTGCGCATCGGTACATTGTCCGGTCATGATTTCGCGCATGAGCGCAGCCATCTGCTCTGCATCCAGATCCTGAGCGGCGCACAGCTGCCGAATCGCTTGTTTGATATCCATGATAGTTGTCCTTTTCGGGTGCCCGTTACCGGCTGATGCTACTTGCCTTGCAGGAAATTCCGGAACAGCTGATGGCCATGTTCACTGAGAATGGATTCCGGATGGAATTGTACCCCCTCAACCGCCAGTGTTTTGTGCCTTACCCCCATGATCTCATCGACCTCACCACTGTCCAGTTGAGTCCAGGCCGTCACTTCCAGACAGTCAGGCAGGGTATGCTTGTCGATGACCAGCGAGTGGTAGCGCGTCGCGGTGAATGGACTGGGCAAGTCGCTGAAAACACCTGTATTTTTGTGATACATCAGCGACAGCTTGCCATGCATGACCTGGCGCGCACGAATGACATTACCGCCGTAGGCCTGGCCAATAGCCTGATGTCCCAGACACACACCCAGCAATGGGATGCGGCCGGCAAAGGTCTTGATCACGTCAATCGAGATGCCGGCTTCGGACGGCGTGCAGGGACCGGGGGAAATCACGATTTTTTCCGGCGCCAGCGCCTCAATTTGCGCCACACTGATGGCATCGTTGCGATAGACCTGCACGTCAGCCCCCAACTCACCCAGATACTGGACGATGTTGTAGGTAAACGAGTCATAGTTGTCGATCATCAGAATCATGTGGCTGCGCCCCCGAAAACAAGGCGTGTATTCTGACCGAATTTGCACCTGACATAAACAGCCGGGTGCAAGCCCTTTGCCTTGAGCCCGTCTGCGGACACAGGTATGCTCGATCAGGTCCAAACGATTTGTCCGGGAGTCATGCAAATGACACGCCTGCAAAGTTTCGAGAATGCCGCGCATGTGCTGGATGTGCTGATCAGCTTCCATGAGGAATTGTCTGAGCAGTACACCCATCTGGCCGACCGCAGCACCCGCCCCTTGTCAAAACTGCTGCTGGAGTTTCTGGCAAGCCGCGAGAAAAAACAGGCAGATACGCTGGAACGCTATGAGGCCAGCGCGCCTTACAAAATCCTCAAAACCTGGATTCAGATCCCGTTTCCGGAAGATCCCGAGTCGTTTCTGGGATCGCTGCAACAAACGTTTTCCGACGACATGGATGCGGATCAGGTCTATGAACTGGGCAACCGCGTTGACGAATTTGTTGCGACACTGCTGGAACACTTGCAGGAGCGCTGTGAAATCGCCGAAGTCAAAACCCTGTTTGCCGATCTGCTCAAAGGCGAACGCGACGAGAATATTGCTCTCAGCAAGGCCTACAACTCGCTGCGCGAATTCTGAGCAGCGCCACTGATCTTCCAGCTTGCCCGCGTCGTAACAAGCCTCATTGCCATCAGGGGACATCATCATCAGCCATCTCAGTATTGTCTGGTTCAGACAGGATTTGCGGCTTGCCGACAACCCGGCGCTGACCGCTGCCGCCAGCGCCGGTGCTGTCTTGCCGGTTTACATTCTGGACGACATCAACAGCGGGCAGTGGGCCATGGGCGGCGCCAGTCGCTGGTGGCTGCATCACTCACTGCAAGCGCTGGATACGGCGCTTGGCGGGCAACTGCTGGTGCTCTGTGGTGATGCGCTCAAACTGCTGCCGGCATTGGCCGCGGAGACCGGCGCCAGTCGTGTCCTGTGGAACCGCTGCTACGAGCCATGGCGCATCCGGCGCGATGCTGCGCTCAAGGATGTGCTGCGGGCGCAACACACGGCTGTCGACAGTTTTAACGGTTCGCTGCTGTGGGAGCCGTGGCAAGTGCTCAAGGACGACAAAACACCTTACAAAGTCTTTACACCGTATTTCAGACGCGGCTGTCTGGGGGCTGCGCCAGCACCTGCACAACCGCTGGCAGCCCCTTCAGGCCTGACTGTAGTGCGAGCCCGCGGGCATGAAGCACGGACTGGCAGCAGCGGTATCACAGCACTCAAACTGCTGCCGGAAATCGCCTGGGACAGCGGTATCGCCCGGCGCTGGCGCGTGGGTGAGGAGGCGGCATGGGAGCGCCTGCAAGACTTCCTCGGCAACAAGCTGCGCGGTTATCGTGACGGACGCAACTACCCCGCACGTGAACAGGTTTCCGGCCTGTCGCCGCACCTGCACTTTGGCGAAATATCCCCGCGTCAGGTCTGGCATCAGGCCCTTGCCGCCGGTGTGGCAACCGGTGCTGAGGACGATCTGGATTGTTTCCAGTCCGAGCTGGCCTGGCGCGAATTCTCCCATTCGCTGTTGTTTCACCAGCCAACCCTGCCGCACGAACCGATTCAGTCACGCTTTGCCCACTTTCCCTGGCAAACCCGGCCAGCCTGGCTGGCAGCGTGGCAACGAGGTGAAACCGGCATCCCGCTGGTGGACGCCGGTATGCGCGAACTCTGGCAAACCGGTTATATGCACAACCGGGTGCGCATGGTGGTGGGCTCATTTCTGGTGAAAAACCTGCTGACGCACTGGCATGCCGGTGAGCAATGGTTCTGGGATTGTCTGGTTGACGCCGATCTGGCCAACAATGCCGCCAGCTGGCAGTGGATTGCCGGTTGCGGTGCGGATGCCGCGCCATATTTCCGGGTGTTCAACCCGGTCACCCAAAGTGAGAAATTTGATGCGCAGGGCGAGTACCTGCGACGCTATTTGCCTGAGCTGGCATCGCTGCCCGACAAATACATTCATGCGCCGTTTGCGGCGCCGGAACAGGTGCTGCGTGCAGCCGGTGTGAGTGTGGGCGAAAACTACCCGCGACCTGTGGTGGATCTCAAGCTGTCACGAGAGGCCGCACTGGCGGCCTTTAAGCAATTGTCGTAAGCCACTGCGTTACAACAGCCCCAGATTAATCGCCCTCAACACGGCCTGTGTGCGGTCACGCACACCGAGCTTTTCGAGGATGGACGACACCTGGTTTTTTACCGTGCCTTCCGATTTGTGAATGGTGCGTGAAATTTCCCGATTGCTGAATCCGCCCGCCATCAGGCGCAGCACTTCAATTTCCTTGTCGCTGAGTGATTCCGGGGCCACCATATTGTCGAAGCGCGGCTCCATCGACGACAGTCCTTTCAGGATGCGTTCGGTGATGGCCGGCTGCACCAGGGTGCCGCCGGCATGCACGTTTTCAATGGCGCCGACCAGACTGTTCAGCGACACATCCTTGAGCAGATAACCCTTGGCTCCTGCCTGCATGCCTTCCAGCACCAGCTGACTGTCGTCAAAGGTGGTGAGGATGATGCTCGGCACCATACAACCGGCCGCCCGCATCGCATGCAGCGCATCAATGCCGGTCATGCGCGGCATGCGAATGTCCATCAGCAAGACATCGGGCTTGTATTTTTGTATGCCCTCGACCACCTGGCTGCCATCCTCGACCTGCCCGACCACGTCGATGCGCTCGCTCAATTCCAGCAAACTGCAGATGCCCAGACGCACCAGGTTCTGATCTTCCGCCAGCATGACACGTATCTTGTTCATTTTTCTGAGAAACTCTCCCGAGGGCAAACCCGCTGTTGCAGCCGATTATGGCACAAGCCACCAGCGCTTCAGTATAGGTCGGAAGTAACCGGGCCTGCGATGGCTTTTGTCACTGGCATCAGCGACACCGTCAGTGCCACTATGATGAAAAACCCTGAAGGCGGAGGAAAACGAACATGTTGCTGATTCACCAGCTGGCTGTGTACCTGCACATTGCTGGCGGCGTCATGGCCCTGATGCTGTTCTGGATTCCGGTGTTTGCCCGCAAGGGCTCGTTCCAGCACAAACGCATCGGGCGCTGGTTTGCGCTGTTGATGTACACCGTGGGCACCTCCGGCGTGTTGCTCAGCACCTTGGACCTGTTGATGCCGGACCGCTTCCATGCCGGTATTGCAGAGGCGGCCGTGCGGGATCGTGCGACTTTTCTGCTGTCACTGAGCCTGCTGGTGCTGGTAACCACGCGCCACGGCTGGCTCACCGTTACCCATAAAGACAACCGCGAACCGTTAAAACATCCCCTGCAACTGGCGCTGGTCGGACTGTTGCTGATCAATGGCGCAGGCTTGCTGGTATTGGGGCTGACACAAGGCAATGCGGTGTATATCTTTTTTGGCGGGCTTGAAATCATGCTCAGCAGCGGACTGCTGCGTTACACCTTCAAAAAGACTACCTTGCCGCGAGAATGGTGGACCGAGCATCTGGGCGGACTGATTGCCTCCGGCATCGGCGCCTACACGGCATTTTTTGTGGTCGGCGCCGCCAGTCTGCTGGGGCCACTGTTTAGCCAGATGCCATCGCTGCAGCTGCTGGTGTGGGTCGGCCCCGGCGTTGTGGGCGGCATTGCGATTGCGATGCTGAGTCGGCACTACCGGCGCAAGTTTGCAGCGGTGCAGCGTTAGGCTAAAGCTGCAAACCTTTTTGCGCCAGAGCGACCGCGCGGAAAATGGCACGTGCCTTGTTCATGGTTTCTTCCCATTCCAGGCGAGGCACTGAATCGGCCACCACACCGGCGCCGGCCTGCACATACAGCGTGCCGTCCTTGATCACCGCCGTGCGAATCGCAATGGCCATGTCCATGTTGCCGCCCCAACCGATATAGCCCATCGCACCACCGTAAATACCGCGCTTGACCGGTTCGAGCTCGTCGATAATTTCCATCGCGCGTACCTTGGGAGCGCCAGACAGTGTTCCCACTGGCAGCGTGGCCTTCAGTACATCAAGTGCGGTTTTGTCATCGCTCATCTGGCTCTCGACGATCGAGGCAATGTGCATGACGTGGGAGTAACGTTCCACAAACATTTTTTTCGGCACATGCACCGATCCGGTTTTTGACACGCGGCCGGAATCGTTGCGGCTGAGATCAATCAACATCAAGTGTTCGGCAATTTCCTTGGCATCGGCCAGCAGTTCCTGCTCCAGCGCCTGATCTTCTTCATCCGTCGCACCACGCTTGCGCGTGCCAGCCAGTGGGCGCACAGTGATCAGCCCGTCTTCAACGCGCGCCAGAATTTCCGGCGAAGCGCTGACGATGTGATGGTCACCCATGTTGAAAAACACCATGTAAGGTGACGGATTCAGGTAACGCAGCGCGCGATAGGCGTGTATCGGATCACCGCTGAACGGCACTGACATGCGTTGCGCCAGCACCACCTGCATGACATCACCGGCCAGAATATAGTCCTTGATGCGGTCTACCGCTTTTTCAAACGGGGCCTGCTGAAAACTGGACTGAAAATCCTGCTCGGCCGTGATGGCATCCAGCTGCGCCTGTGCAACAGGGCGCTGCAGCGGACGCATCAGTGCCGCTTCAATCTCGTCCAGACGCCGGTTGGCAGCCGCCAGTGCGCCGGACTGTGAAGAGTCCGCGTGGCACACAATGGAAATGGTGCCGCGCAAATTGTCAAACACCACGACCTCTTCCGAGAGCAGCAGCAATATTTCCGGGGTATCAATCGTGTCGGCACCCGGGGCCTTGCCCAGAGAAGGTTCGACGTAACGCACCGTGTCGTAGCTGAAATAACCGACCAGACCACCACTGAATTTGGGCACCCCGGTCAGCTCGGCAACGCGATAGCGTTGCTTGAAACTTTCGACAAACACAAAGGGGTCAGGCATCTGGTGCTGTTCAATGACTACACCGTTTTTTTCCACCACCACATCATCAGCGCGCACACGCAGCACGGTCTGGCAAGGCAAACCGATGATGGAAAAACGGCCCCACTTTTCGCCACCCTGCACCGATTCAAACAAATAGGTGTAAACGCCACCGGCCAGCTTGAGGTAAGTGCTCAGCGGTGTTTCAAAATCCGCCAATACTTCGCGCACTACTGGCACACGGTTGTAACCGGCAGCGGCCAGCGCATCCAGGTGTGACTGTTGCAGGCGCGTGGCGCGCAAATCGCCAGGAACAGACGTAGCCGTCATCGTTTGTCGACTCCTGCCAGGCGCTGACGCATGGTGGCAATGGTTTGTTCGTAGGAAGGGCTGTTAAAAATCGCCGAACCGGCCACAAACATGTCAGCACCGGCGGCGGCTATGTCAGCAATATTGTCGGTGGTGACGCCGCCATCAATTTCCAGACGGATGTTGTACCCACTGTCATCAATCAGACGACGCACCTGCTGCAATTTTTTCAGTGCCGACGGGATAAATTTCTGGCCACCAAACCCGGGGTTAACCGACATGATCAAAATCAGATCCAGCTTGTCCATCAGGTACTCAAGGCAATCCAGACTGGAGGCCGGATTAAACACCAGTCCAGCCTTGCAGCCCGCATCGCGGATCAGTTGCAGGGAACGATCCACATGCAAGGATGCCTCCGGGTGGAAACTGATAATGCTGGCACCGGCTTTGGCAAAGTCAGCAATCATCTGGTCAACCGGCGTCACCATCAGGTGCACATCAATCGGGGCAGTCACGCCGTAATTGCGCAGCGCCTTGCACACCATCGGCCCGATCGTGAGGTTGGGCACGTAGTGGTTATCCATGACATCAAAGTGCACCACATCGGCGCCGGCTGCCAATACGGCATCCACTTCAGCGCCCAACCGGGCAAAGTCTGCAGACAGGATAGACGGAGCAATCAGGAAGTCTTTGGTCAGGATATCAGTCATGTCACGGTCGCCGCGCGGTTAAGAAGCCGGCATTCTAACGCCTCCAGCCGCTGCGGTGAACCGATATCCTGCCAGTCGCCGCTGAACAGCTCTCCGCTGACCTGCTGCTGCGCCATCGCCTCACGCAGCACCGGTGCCAGTGCCAGGCGCTGGACCGGCAATCCGGCAAACAGCTTTGGATGCAGCACGCTGATACCACTGTAGGTCAGGCGTGGCTTGCCATTGACGTCGAGCAGGCCATCGGCGGCCAGATGAAAATCCCCCTCGGGGTGGTGCTCTGCATTGGGCACGAGCACCAGATGCGCCAGCACGTCTGGCCTCAGCGCTGAGCGCAGGCGGGAGAAATCGTAGTCCGTCCAGACGTCGCCATTAACAATTACAAAGGGTTCGTCACCCAGCAACGGTAGCGCCTTGATGATGCCACCGGCGGTTTCCAGCAACTCGCTTTCGCGCGAGTACTCAATACTGACTCCCCAGCGCTTACCCGTGCCCAGCGCCGCCGGTATCTGCTCGCCCAGATGATGCAGATTGATCACAACATCGCTGAATCCGGCGGCAACCAGCTTGATAAGTTGCCACTCAATCAGGCTGTGATCACCGGCCTTAAGCAAGGGTTTAGGCGTGTTTTTGGTCAGCGGCAACATGCGTTTGCCATGACCGGCGGCCAGAATCATCACCTTCATGCGGACGACCCGGCATCTGCCATCAACTCGGCGGGCGACATCAGCGGCCCCGAGGCAGTCAGCACGCCATACATGTCTATCATCGGACCGCGCCGAAACCAGTTGATAAAGGCTTTCAGTTCCGGATGCTGTTCCCCGACCGACACCACGTACTCCATCACCACCGGCAAATCCAGCAAGTAGCGCGGTTTGTTGTCACGCAAGGCCAGACGACAAAAAATGCCCAGCACCTTGATATGGCGCTGCAAACCCATCAGATCAAAATCGCGACGGAACTGCGCCAGGCTGACTGTCTCCGGCAAAATGCCAAGCGCTTGTGCCTGTTGATGAAATTGCGCCAGCCACCGATCAACCTCATCAGCTGGCCACACGATATAACAGTCACGCAGCAGCGAGACCAGATCGTAGGTAACAGGACCAATGACAGCGTCCTGGAAATCGATAATGCCCGGTGGCTGATCTTCCGGATGGCTGCCGTCAGGCTGCGCAATCACCATGAGATTGCGCGAGTGATAATCGCGATGCACACGCACTTGCGTCTGTTTCAGTGCCGCCTGTTCCAGAAAGTGCCAGGTCTGCGACAAAAGCTTTTGCTCATCAGCGGACAAGCTCATGCCCAGCATGCGACCACAGAACCACTCGTCAAACAGACTCAACTCCTGATGCAAACGTGCCTGGTCGTAAGGCGGGAGCCTTGACGATGTCCGATCTGACTGCAGGGCCAGCAGGGCCGTCATGGCCTGGGTGTACAAAGTGTCCACGCGGGCGATGTCACCGTCCGCCTGTGCCGCTTGCAAGCAGGGCAAGTACAACTGGTCACCAAAATCCTCCAGCAGCATAAAACCCTGTTCGAGATCACAGGCCAGAATGACGGGCGCGCGCAGCCCGGCGGCGCTGAACTCGGCAGCGCTCAACACAAACGCCGGATTGTTTTCGCGTGCGGGTGGCGCGTCCACCAGCATCAGACTGCGCGCAGGCGCAGGCAAGGCAGGCAAATCCAGGGGAGAGCTGGCCACAAAACGGAAGTAGCGACGGAAACTGGCATCGCCACCCAAGCCATCAGCGCGCACAGGCCCCGGATCCGTCCCCAGTTGCTGCGTCAATATCGATCGCGCCCATGCTTGCACCTGCTGATGGCGGGCATCCACTGCCCCGCCTGCATCAGCATCCAGCGCTTGAACTTCCTGCTCGGACATCCGGTCTGTACTCCGTCAGCAGCCAGCGGCGCTCATGCTTGAGTCGGCCGGCTTGCTTTCTAAGAAAACGTCAATGAATTATCATGCCAGCGCTGCCAGACGGGCCCATCGCGCCAAAATCATGATTTGCAGCCTTATTCTCCATTGCCGACCGGATTGCCCGCAACTATGTCAGTCAGAAAGTCATCACCGGCCATGTATGCCAGTTGCAACACCGGCCACCCGTCCCGACCAACGGCGCTACGCACGGCCATCTGGCGAGTGCTGGCTGGTTCGGCGCTGATGACGCCTGCACTGCTGTTTGCCCAGACGGTGCCGGTCAGTGCTTCACAGACGCCTGCACCAGCCACCAGCGGCATCATGCAGGACTGGCGTACACGCGCTGATATGACGGCAGAGCAGGCCGGGCAGCTTGATCGCACCTGCTGCGGCATGTTTGTGGAGCCGCCGCTGACCGGGGACAACATTACGCTGAACCCGGACAACGCCCCGACAGAAATTGAAACCCCGACCCGCGTCAGCCAGCCGGAACCGCGCCAGCTCTATGTTGAAGGCGATGTCAGTGTACGTCAGGGTTATCGCAGCCTGCAGGCCTCGGACGGCCTGCACATGAACGAAGACACCAATATTCTCAGCCTTCAAGGTGACGTGGTGTTCCGCGAGCCGGGTTTTCTGGTCACCGGCCAGGGTGCTGTCATTGACCAGAATACCGGCGACAACACGGTGGAATCCGCGTCCTACGTGGTGCATGGCACCCAGATCCACGGGTCCGCCACGCGCCTGAGCTACAACAGCGACAGTGGCATGATGACCATGGAAAACGGGGCATTCAGCCGCTGTGAGCCGATGGATCCGTTTTGGCTGGTGCAAGCCAGCAGCCTGCGCCTGGACAACGAACGCGGCGTAGGTTACGCCAGCGAGCTGACCTTGCGCCTGCGCGATGTGCCAGTGTTTTATTACCCCTACACCGTGCAGTTTCCGATTGGCGACCAGCGTGTATCCGGCATTTTGCCGCCCAGCATCAGCAACAGTCGCGACAACGGCATTGATATCGCCGTGCCGTACTACTTCAATCTGGCGCCGCACTATGATGCCACCATCACACCCCGGCTGATGACCGAACGCGGCCTGATGCTCAGCGGAGAATTCCGCTATCTGGCTGACTGGTCGATGAACACTGTCAATGCTGCCTTGCTGCCTGATGACAAAACCTACGACCCGGCCCGCGCCGGCATCAGCCGCTCCAGCGCACCACAGCGCCAGCGCTGGTTTGGCAGTTTCGCCCATGAAGGGCAACCATTTGAGCACTGGCGCACCTATGTCGATCTGAATGCCGTCAGCGACCCGGACTACTTTCGTGATCTGGGCACGCGCAACCTGAATCTGGAGAGCCGCACCCACCTGAACAAGGAGGGTGTGGTGTCCTGGCAGAACGAACGCTGGCATGCCGAAACCCGCTTGCAGCGCATACAGATTCTGGATCCCTATCTGGCGTCGATTGACATCAACAAACCATACGACCGCCTGCCGGAAATTCGCCTGAGTCGCGAAGGCGACAATCTGGGGCCTGTGCGACTGGGGCTGGATGTGTCGCACGTGCGTTTTGACCGTTCACTGGACCGCGGACTGCTCAGCGCGGAGCAACTGGCCGGTGGCGCACTGGTAACCGGATCGCGCGTCACGGCAGAGCCCTGGTTGAGTTTGCCTGTGCGTGGTGCCGGCTATTTTGTGGTGCCCAGCGTGCGTTACCGCTATGCCGGCTGGAATCTGGACCAACAGGCGGCTGGCACACCGGCGTCGCCTGATCGCGGTATTGCTGTTGTCAGCGTTGACAGCGGCCTGATCTTCGAACGCCCGGTGACGGTGGCCGGACTGTCCGCCACACAGACTCTGGAGCCACGTCTGTACTATCTGTACAGCGAGCAGGAGGATCAATCCTTCCTGCCCAACTTTGACAGTGCCCAGCTGCACATGAACTTCAATCAGTTGTTCCGCGACAACCGCTTCAGCGGCGGTGACCGTGTGGGCGACGCCAACCAGATCAGCGCCGCCGTGACCAGCCGCCTGCTCAGCGATGATGGTCTGGAGCGCGCCCGGTTCAGCATAGGCCAGATTTTCCACTTTGAAGACCGGCGCGTGTCACTGGACAGCCCTTTGCAGAACTGGCTGGTACTGCAACCGCTGGATACTGACCGCTCGGCGCTGATCATGGAAGCCAGTTACCGGCCACATGCACGCTGGCAGTTGATGACGGACCTGCAATGGGACATCGAAAACAGCAGCATCGATCAGGGCAGCATTGCCGTACAGCTGCGTGGCAATCAGGAGCAGCTGTTCAATTTTGCCTTCCGCTACCGGGAAAAAACCGATGTGTTCCTGAATGCGCCGCCTTTGCTCGACCCGCGCATCAAGCAGTCGGACATCTCGGCCGTGTGGCCACTGAATGAAAACTGGCAGCTGATCGGTCGCGTGAACTATGACCACAGCAACAGCAGGAACCTTGAAACCTTCGCAGGGGTCGAATACAGTAACTGCTGCGCCACGGTGCGGCTGATCGCACGCGACTGGGTCAACGACTACGAATTACTTCAACCGAATACCAGACAGAACCGGGGCATTTTTTTCCAGCTTTCCCTGCACGGCCTGGGCGACCTCGCCGGTGGCGGTCTCGACAGCCTGCTCAGCAACAGCATCCCCGGATTCAAGGAGCAAGACAGCAATGACTAAGCATTTCCGGCAGTTGTTCACCGGACACGGCCTGCGCAAGGGGCTGATGATGAGCCGGGCAGCAGGCATCTGCGGCCTGAGCGCAGTGATGCTTCTGGGCAGCGTCAACGCCTTTGCACAGCGGCAGACGCTGGACAAGATTATTGCGATTGTGGATGACGGCGTGATCCTGCAAAGCGAATATGACGAGCGTTATGCGGAAATCCAGCAGCGCGCTGTCGACATGCAGATGGCACTGCCACCACCCGAGCAACTGCGCGAGCAGATCATGGAAAACCTGATCATCGAAAACCTGCAGCTGCAACTGGCCGAACGTGTGGGCATCCGCTTTGACGACGACACGCTCAACCGCGTGATCACCGATCTTGCGCAAGGCAACAACATGACCTTTGAACAATATGTGACGGCACTGGATCAGCAGGGCATTTATCTGCAGACACGTGAGCGCATACGTCGGGAACTGGCCGTGAACGAAGTGCAACGCGGCATGGTCAACCGCCGCATCAGCATTACCGATCAGGAAATCGACAACTACCTGCGCTCCGAAGCTGGCCGCACCGCCATGGCACCAGACTATCTGGTTGACCAGATTCTGATCCCGGTCCCGGAATCCGATTCTCCGGCTGTGCGCAGTGCCAAAGAAGCCTTCGCCCGAGACCTCTTCGAGCGCGTGAATGGCGGCGCCGATTTTGCACAAGTGCGCATGGAAGCCCAGCAGGGCGCGATGGCCAATCCGCCTCGCGGCTTCCCGGTCAGCGGTGGCGAACTGGGCTGGCGCAAGGCAGACCAGTTGCCCAGCCTGTTTGTGGATGTGGTGCCGGCGATGCGCATTGGCCAGATCAGCGAGCCGATTCGCAGCGCCAACGGCTTTCACCTGATCAAACTGTCCGACGTGCGCGGCGACTCCACGCGTCTGGTGAAACAGACGCAGGCGCGACACATTCTGGTTGCACCCTCTGAAATTCGCACCGAAGACCAGGCACGACGTCTGGCTGAATCGATTTATCAGCGCATTCAGGACGGCGAGGATTTCAACATTCTGGCGCGCCAGTACTCCGATGACACCATGTCGGTAGTCGCCGGCGGTGATCTTGGCTGGGTCAGTGACGGTGGTATGCCGCCCCAGTTTGAAGAACGCATTCGCGACATGGAGATCGGCGTTGTCAGCGAGCCGTTCCGTACCAGCTTTGGCTGGCACGTGGCCGAGGTTACCGGTCGCCGCGAACAGGACCTGAGCCGTGAATACCAGCGCCAGCAAGCCCAGAATGTGCTGCGTCAGCGCAAGTTTGAGATTGAACTGCAAAACTGGATGCTGGAAATCCGCGACGAAGCCTACGTCAAATACATCAACTGAGGGGCAGTTATGTCCCTGCGACTGGCGATAACACCGGGCGAGCCGGCGGGCATTGGTCCGGACTTGCTGATCCAGCTGGCTCAGCAGCCACAGGTGCTGCCCGCAAACTGCGAACTGATTGCCGTTGCCGATCCGGACCTGCTGACACAACGCGCCAGTCTGCTCGGCCTGCCACTGCAACTGAATCACTGGCAGCCCGGCCAGCCCTTTGAAGCAGCCCGTATGTCACAACTGGGCATTTTGCCAGTGCCACTGCGCTCCGCCTGCCGACCCGGCCAGCTTGATCACCGCAATGCCCACTATGTGCTGGAGACCTTGCGTGTTGCCACACAGCTGTGCCTGGACCAGCACGTCAACGCCATGGTCACCGCTCCGGTGCACAAAGGCATCATCAACGATGCGGGCATTGCATTTTCAGGTCACACCGAGTTTCTGGCCGAACAGTGTCAGGTCGCCCTGACCGTGATGATGTTGGCCACGGACGGGCTGCGCGTGGCGCTTGCCACCACGCATCTGCCCTTGAAAGACGTGCCGGCCGCGATCACACCATCGTCGCTGATGCGAGTCCTGCGCATTCTCAACGAAGACCTCAAACACAAGTTCGGCTTGCCACAGCCGCGCATTCTGGTGTGCGGACTCAATCCACATGCTGGCGAGGGCGGTCATCTGGGCCGCGAAGAAATCGAAATCATCAGCCCGGTACTGGACCTGCTGCGCGCCGAAGGCATGTTGCTTCAGGGGCCATTGCCAGCAGATACCCTGTTCACTGACAAGTATCTGGCGCACGCCGATGCCGTACTCGCCATGTATCACGATCAGGGATTACCCGTGCTCAAATACAAAGGTTTTGGCCGTGCCAGCAATATCACACTGGGACTGCCGATCATTCGCACTTCGGTGGATCATGGCACCGCGCTCGATCTGGCCGGCACCGGCAAAGCCGATCACGGCAGCCTGATCACTGCCATCACCACCGCTTGCCAGATGGCCGCCGCCACAGCAACTGACGCGGCGACCCGGAAACTCTTGTCATGACGCAGTACAGCACCGCCAGCCCGATCACGCAGCCCGAGCATCAGGCCCGCAAACGTTTCGGACAGAATTTTCTGCACGACCCGCATGTCATCAAACGCATTGTGGATGCCATTGCTGCCCGACCGGGCGAGCACCTGCTGGAAATTGGACCGGGGCAAGGCGCACTGACCATCCCGCTGATCAACAGCGGCGCCCGGCTTGATGTTGTCGAACTGGACCGCGACCTGGCCAGTTGGCTGCAAAACCATTTTGCCGACTGCGAGCGCTTTCGTTTGCATGTGGGCGATGTGCTCAAGTTCGACCTCAACACACTGACCGGCACACCCCACAGTCTGCGCGTCATCGGCAATCTGCCGTACAACATTTCCACACCGTGCCTGTTTCACCTGTTGTCGTCGGTGCACCTGATCAGAGACATGACCTTCATGTTGCAAAAGGAAGTGGTACAACGCCTGGCGGCAGGTCCTGATGACGAGAACTATGGTCGTCTGAGTGTGATGGTGCAGTATCACTGCGAGGTGGATCATCTGTTTGACGTCCCGCCCGGTGCATTCAAACCTGCACCCAAGGTGACTTCGGCGATTGTGCGCCTGCGACCGCATGCCTGTGCTGACGGCCAGCAGGCACGTCATGAACTGGACGACCCGGCGCTATTCCAGGCGCTGGTACGGGACGCGTTCTCGCAACGACGCAAAACCTTGAAAAATTGCCTCAAAGGCCTTATTTCCGGACTCGACCCGGAGCAGCTGCCAGTAGACCTCAGCCTGCGGGCAGAGAATCTGGGGGTCACCGATTTTGTACGACTGTGCAACGCGATCAGCAGTGCGCGAGCAAGGAGTCTGTGATGCAAAACATGCAGCAAGAAGCATCCCCTATCGACATCTCCGTGCAGACCCAATATCTGCAGGAGCAATCGGACCCGGCCAACAGCCGTTATGCTTTTGCGTATACCATCGGTATCGAAAACCGGGGCGATGAGCCGGTCAAACTGGTGTCACGACACTGGATCATTACCGATGACAACAATCAGGTGGAGGAGGTACGCGGCCCCGGCGTTGTTGGCCTGCAACCGCTGATTCAACCGGGTCAGAAATTTGTTTACACCAGCGGTGCCGTTCTGACGACACAATTTGGTACCATGCAAGGCAGCTACGAAATGCTCAAGCCCGATGGCAGCCGGTTTGATGCACCTATCCCGGCATTTCTGCTTGCGCGCCCGCATTCCGTGCATTAAATCCGCATACTGACGACCGGCGGTCTGATGGCAACATATGTAATTGGCGATATTCAGGGTTGTTACAAACCGCTGCGACGCCTGCTCAAATCGGTGGACTTCCAGCCGGGACGCGATGCATTGTGGTGTGTCGGCGATCTGATCAACCGTGGCCCCAAGTCACTGGACACCTTGCGTTACCTGCGTGATATCAACGACTCGGCCACGATTGTGCTCGGCAACCATGACCTGCATTTTCTGGCGCTGTACTACGAATGCACCCCTGATTTCGCCAGCAACCGTCACACACTGGAAAGCCTGCTGGCGGCGCCTGATTGTGGTGAACTGGCCGACTGGTTGCGTCACAAACCGCTCGCGCATTACGACTGCCTGACCTCAGGCCCCGAACCACGTTATTACCTGATGGTGCATGCCGGTGTTGCTCCCCAGTGGACGCTGCAGAAAACTCTGAATCTGGCTGCCGAAGTGGAGCTGGCGCTGCGCGGCAAACACTTTCGCGACTACCTCAAAGGCATGTACGGCGATGCACCGTCGCGCTGGAAAAACAGTCTGACCGGCGCAGACCGGCTGCGCGTGATCACCAACTACCTGACACGGATGCGCTTCTGCGACGCCCGGGGCGACCTCAATCTGCAAATCAAGGAAGCCGCCAACAAGGCGCCGACCGGTTTCAGTCCCTGGTTCGAGTTTGAGCAGATTACCCCGGCGGCTGACATCCTGTTCGGGCACTGGGCAGCACTGGAAGGTGTCACCGGCAAACCCCATGTTCATGCACTGGACACCGGCTGTGTCTGGGGCCGCGAGCTGACCATGATGCGGCTGGAAGACCACAAACTGTTCAGCGTCTGATAGACTCGGGCCCATCATGAAAATCTACCTTGTTGGCGGCGCGGTGCGAGACTCCCTGCTGGGCCTGTCCGGCTCGGACCGCGATTATGTTGTGGTTGGCACCACCGTCGACGACATGCTGGCACTGGGTTATCGCCCGGTTGGCAAAGATTTCCCGGTCTTCCTGCACCCTCTCACTGGCGAGGAATATGCCCTCGCCCGCACCGAACGCAAATCCGGCAAAGGCTACAAAGGTTTCACCGTGTATGCGGCGCCTGATGTCACGCTGGAAGAAGACTTGCAGCGCCGGGATCTGACCATCAACGCGATGGCGCTGCCGGTTGATAACCCACAGCCGTCGGCGCTGATAGACCCCTGGGGTGGTGCGCGCGATCTTGCCACGCGTCAACTGCGCCATGTGTCTCCCGCATTCCGTGAGGACCCGTTGCGGGTCTTGCGCGTCGCACGTTTTGCAGCGCGTTTTGCCGGGCTGGGTTTTACGATTGCGGAATCCACACTGGCGCTGATGCATGAGATCACGGCCAGCGGCGAACTGGAGCATCTGGTGGCCGAACGCAGCTGGCGCGAAATTGACCTTGCACTGGGCGAGGATCAGGCGCCTGTGTTTTTTAAGACCTTGCGAGACTGCGGCGCGCTGGCGGTACTGATACCCGAACTGGACAAACTCTTTGGTGTGCCACAGACCGCACAGTGGCATCCGGAAATTGACACCGGCATTCACAGCCTGATGGTTCTGGAACAGGCCTGCAAAATCAGCAGCGACAAGGCTGTGCGTTTTGCGGCCCTGATGCATGATCTGGGCAAGGGAGAAACCGATCCGGCACAGTGGCCGCGTCACATTGGCCACGAACACAAGGGCATCGCTGTGATCCGAGCGCTGTGTGAGCGTCTGCGTACACCGGCCGAGTACATGACATTGGCACGACTGGCCAGTGAATTTCACACACACTGCCACCGGGCGCTGGAACTGCGTCCAATTACCATACTGGAGCTGTTTGAAAGTCTGGACGTGTTCAGACGCGGCGAGCGTCTGGAAAAATTCCTGCAGGTGTGTGAGGCCGATGCGCGCGGGCGCAGCGGTTTTGAACACCAGCCCTATCCGCAGGCTGATTATCTGCGCGCGGCATTTGCTGCAGTGGCGAGTATCCGTGTACCTGATCTGCTAAAAGGCATCACGGTGCCCGAAGGCGTTGCCAGCGGTGAATTTGTCAAACAACTGCTGTACAAAACCCGCCTGGGCACACTGACGCAATTTGTCAAACAGCAGCGAAAGCATCACCCGGATCATGACACTGACTGATACAAAAACCGACAAGGTAGTCCTGATTACCGGCGCGGCGCGACGCATTGGCGCATGTATCGCGCAAACGTTTCACCATCAGGGTTATCGTGTACTGATTCACTGTCATCAATCAGTGACCGAGGCGCACGCATTGGCCGATGCGCTAAACAACCTCAGACCGGACAGCGCCCGCGTGTTGTGCGCTGACCTGAACGACGCGAATCAGATCACACAGCTGGCTGCAGAGGCGATTGCAAGCTTTGGTCAACTGGATGTACTGGTCAACAACGCCAGCCGCTTTTATCGCACCGCCCTGGGTACAATCACTCAACATCACTGGCATGACCTGATGGCCAGCAATGCGCAGGCGCCAATGTTTCTGTGTCAGTCACTGGCCAGTGAACTGCGCCGGCAACGCGGCAGTATCGTGAACCTGACTGATATGAATGCCGATCGTGGCATGGCGGGTTTTGTGCCTTACACCATGGCGAAGGCTGCCTTGCAGGCAATGACCCGATCGCTGGCTCGTGAGCTGGCACCGGAGGTGAGAGTCAATGCCGTATCACCTGGCGCCATTCTGTGGCCAGAGCATGCCAGTGACCCGATACAGCATGCACAGCAGCAGGCTGCGATTCTGGCCGGCATTCCACTGGGTCGGCTGGGCACAGCACAGGATATTGCCTCAGCCGTGTTTTTCCTGGCACACCACGCGCACTACATCACCGGGCAGACCCTTAACGTTGACGGCGGCCGTATTCTCAGCTGATCGCGTGTGCTGATGGTGCCGGCAAGTCAGTGCCACTGCCGGGGATCAACCCGGTAATACCACTGCAGTTGCTCAAAGAGGGCGGGGTGGCGCTGCGCCAGCTGATGTGGCTTTTCAAAAAAACTTTCAGTGGCCACCGCAAAAAATTCCGCTGGCTCACTGGCACCGTAAAAATCCAGCACCTCATCCTGCTGGTGCAACCAGGCAGCACCCGGATCACTGGCCAGCGCACTCAAGCGGGCAAACTCCGCACTGAACACCTCGGACCAGCGCTGATACGCGTCCTTGCTGTTCAACCATGGCGCACCGTTGGCGTGACCAAACTGGTTGTCGAGCTGGTGTGCAAATTCGTGCAACACCACGTTGAACCCGTCACTGAAATCGGCAGCACTGCGTTGTACGCTGTCCCATGACAGAATAATACGACCGTTGCTCCAGGCCTCGCCTGCCAACACAGAGGCGCGCTCGGACACCAGACCAAATTCGTCCGGATGCTCGCGACTGGCAATAAATTCGGTTGGGTACACCAGAATGCTGTGCAACCCGGTGTAGTAATCGCCAGCGCGTCCCAGAATCAGCAAACAGGCCTGCGCGGCAATACTGATTCGCACCTCATCGTCAATGCGCTGCCCGGCGCAACCCACAAAACGCTTGTTGGCAATAAAGTGTTTGATCTGGTTCCGCAGCTGTTGTTTGAGTGCTTCCGGCATGCGTGAGAAAAACGGCAGATACCGCGCCACGATCACTTCCCACTCCGGCGGAAATGGCGCCTGATTCCTGCGCCGGTTTTGCCAGCGCGGATAAACAAACAGCCACAGCACGGACGCGAGCACCAGCACGATCATGGCGGCGATAACCAGTTGCGATTGCAGATCCATGATGTGCTCTCCGGATGCGCGACGCACTCGCGCTGAATGGATTCAATTTTAGCGGGAATGTCTTTGCTCTGTCAGACCATGTCCGATAAGATCGGGGCACTTGTTCAAAAAACAAGTGCCGCTATAACAGCCATCAATAATATATATAAGAGACTGTGACTATGCTGCCAGTGCGACGCGAAGGGGACATTCAACCGGGCATCAAGTGGGGTCCGTTTGTACTGCGGATTCCGTTTATTCATACACGTTTTGCACTGCCAGAGCTGTTGCAGGGGATTTGTGTAGCCGGTGCTACCGGACTTGCGCTGGTCCCGGTGATGACAGCGTCGTTCGGACTGACGTTCGAAGAAGCCGTCACCATGGCGATGTTTCACACACTGTTGATTTCCAGCGCCTGGATTGTGTTTGGCGATCCGATTGCACCGGGATGGCTGACACCGGCACTGCCATTTATTTTTGCGTTTGTGCTCGGCTCGGGCAGCACACCGGAAGAACAGTTCCAGTTGATGACGGCGTTATCGCTGAATTTTGCCGCCTTGCTTTTTGTACTGGGCGTCACAGGATTTGGCGCCAAACTCGTGGCCTGGGTGCCCAATGTACTTAAGGGCGGCATTATTCTGGGCGCCGCCGTCGCTGCATTCCTGCGCATCTTTGACCAGAATGACGCTGCCAGCGCGATCAACGCCACGCCGATGGCCGCAATTGCGGCGCTGGCGCTGTGTATGTTTCTGACCTTTTCCAAACCCTTTCAGCGCCAGGCCGCACAGATGCCCATCTTGCTGAAAATTGCCGGGCTGGGATTGTTGCCCGCGTTTCTGGTTGCTGGCGTGGTTGGCTGGCTGACTGGCGAAATGCAATTTAACATTCGCTCCGGTTTCCTCGATGTTCCCGCGCACGCGGCCAGCCTGTGGCAGAAGGCTTCACCGCTGGTGATTGGCTGGCCCAGCCTGTCACAGTTTGTGGCCGCGCTGCCGCTGGCCTTTATTACGTACATCCTGTTTTTTGGTGATCTGGTCACTGCACAGGAAATGATCAAAAACTCGCAACCCATGCGCAAGGATGAAAAGCTGGATGCCAACAGCAACCGCGCGCACATGGCCACCGGGATACGCAATGCGGCGATGGCCGTGATCGCACCGTTTTTTGGCACCCAAGGTGTGTTGTGGACGGGCATTCAGGTCATCATTCTGAAGCGTTGGGCATCCGGCCGGGACAAGATGGATTCCATTTTTGATGGCATCGCCGGTTATTATGTTTACGGTTTCCCACTGCTGTTTATTGTCTTGCCGATTGTGACGCTGCTGCAGCCCTTGTTGCCGATTGCATTGGCCGTCACGCTGCTGCTGACCGGTTTTGCCTGTGCCACACTGGCGTTGACTGCGGTGACAGACTCAACCGAACGCGGCGCAATGGTACTGACGGCGATCGCGTTTTCCTTGTTTGATCCGTGGACCGGTTTGCTGGCAGGGCTGGCAACAATTGTGGTGGTCGTTGGACCGCAGGTGTTTTTCCCGGCCAAACAAAAGGACTCAGACAGCAGCGCGTGAGATCTGCTGGCCGCGCCAGTGAAAGTCAACCGGCCACAATGACTGACGCTGGCGGTCGTAGGCAGCCCACAAGGCGCGATAGCTCTGCCCGGAGTGCGGATCAATGCAGTCCGGGCAGACTTGCGACAGCGGCCACAACACGTAGGCATTCACGGTGATCTCGGGACGCGGCAGCACAATACCCTCGTGCTCGCCACACAGGTCACCCAGTGTCAGAATATCGATATCCAGCGTGCGCGAGCTGAACCGCGCCTGATCACGCACGCGGCCATGACGGGTTTCCAGCTCCTTGATCAGCTGACTGATGTGCGCCAGCGGCAAGTCAGTGTCCACCGCCACCACCATGTTCAAAAAATTGCCGCCATCAAAACCGACGGCCTTGCTTTCGAAGACGGATGACAGCTGCAGTTCGCCAAAGACTTCAGCGAGCCCATCCAGCGCTTTATGGATATGCAGCGCCGGCTCAAGATTGCTGCCAAGACTCAGGGTCAGGAGTGCCATCATGCGCTCGCGGGGCGTTGTCCGCGTTCGATGATCACACCGACATCGCGGGCACCGGTTACCGCGCCAGGCTTGCCCACTCGCAGTCGCAACCAGGGTACCGGGAATTCGCTTAACACAATCTCGGCCACACGCTCAGCCAGCGTTTCAATCAACAGAAACTCGGCATCCTCAATAAACGCAATCAGGCGTTTGGAAATGGCTTTGTAATCCAGCGTGTTGGCAATGTCCTCGGTGGCAGCAGCGGCGCGGATATCCGTTGCCATGTCCAGATCCAGACTCACGGTCTGGCGAATCTCACGCTCCCAGTCATAAATGCCGATGACCGTCTGGATTTCGAGATCCCGGATATACACGATGTCCATGACCAGACTCCTTTTTCTCAGAGCGTATTAAAAAGAAGAGCTCAGCGCAGTGCCGGCAAGGTTTCCAGCGGCCAGCGCGGATGCGCCTGAATTGACAAGCCTTCCTGCTGCCCGGCCAACAAGCGCTGACAGCCGGCATAGGCAATCATGGCACCGTTGTCGGTACAAAAACGCGGCTGCGCATAGTACAGCCGGCTGCGCTGCGCCTCCACCATCTCCTGCAAACCAGCGCGCAGTCGCTGATTGGCACTGACGCCGCCGGCAATAATCAGCGAGCGCAATCCGGACTCCTTTAACGCGCGGCGGCACTTGATCACCAATGTTTGCACCACGGCATCTTCAAAAGCGCGCGCCACATCGGCCTTGTCCTGTTCACTGACCTGACCGTGTTCATCCGCCAGTTCACTCAGCGTGTTGCGTACATAGGTCTTGAGACCGCTGAAACTGAAATCCAGCCCAGGGCGATTGGTCATAGGACGTGGAAACTCAAAGCGGCCGGGCGTTCCTTTGGTGGCCAGAGCCGCCACACGCGGCCCACCGGGGTAGGCCAGGCCGAGCATTTTACCCACCTTGTCGAAGGCCTCACCGGCGGCATCATCCAGCGATTCTCCCAGCAGACGGTACTCACCAATACCTTTGACAGCCACCAGTTGGGTATGCCCGCCGGAAACCAGCAGCGCGACAAACGGGAACTGCGGCGGCTCTGCCTCCAGCATCGGAGCCAGCAAATGGCCTTCCATGTGATGCACACCAATGGCCGGAATATTCCACGCCAGCGCCAGTGCACGCCCGAGCGATGCGCCCACCAGCAGCGCACCAACCAGACCGGGACCGGCGGTGTACGCAATCCCGTCAATCGAGTCTGCGGTGATGCCTTTTTCATCCATCAGCTGCTGGATCATCGGCAAGGTCTTGCGGATGTGGTCACGCGAAGCCAGCTCCGGGATCACCCCCCCGTAACGGGCGTGCATCTCGACCTGACTGTACAGCGCATCACCCAACAGCCCCTGCTCGCTGTCATAAATGGCGATACCGGTTTCATCACAGGAGGTTTCAATGCCCAGAACTCGCATAAATTTGGTGTTTGCTGCCCGCAGCGACGGTAAAAAGGAGGGGAATAATACGGCAGGGCTGGTACTTTGGCCAGCAAGCCTGTAATCTTGCGCCCCTTGCCGCACTGGTAACTGCGCCTGGAAAAGCAATTTAGATTTTGCAATTCCCGGCGGGCCGCATTACCATATGCGCCCTTTTAAATTGAATGCAAAGGTGTCTGTGCACTATGCCAATGGTTAAACTGAAAGAGAACGAGCCGTTTGACGTAGCTCTGCGTCGCTTCAAGCGCGCTTGTGAAAAAGCCGGTGTTCTGGCTGAAGTACGTCGCAAGGAATTCTACGAGAAGCCCACTGCAGCCCGTAAGCGCAAAGCAGCGGCGGCCGTAAAGCGTCACCTCAAAAAGCTGTCACGCGACAACAAGAAGACCAAGCGCTTCTACTGATAACAGGTCGCCGCTGATGGCTGACAGTGCAATCAAGCTTCAGCTGACTGAAGCCATGAAAGATGCCATGCGAGCCAAAGACAAGGCTCGGCTGGGTACCCTTCGCCTTGCGCTGGCTGAAATCAAAAAAGTGGAAGTGGATGAAAGGATAGAGCCCGACGACACCCGGGTTCTTTCCATGCTTGAAAAAATGATCAAGCAGCGCCGCGAATCCATACGCCAGTACGAAGACGCCCAGCGCAATGATCTGGCCGCCATCGAGCAAGCGGAAATCCTTGTCCTTCAGGAGTTTATGCCCGCCGCTCTGAGCGAGCAGGAACTGGATGCAATTGTGACCCGCGCCATCGCCGATGCCGGCGCCGCTGGCCCGCAAGACATGGGCAAAGTGATTGCACTGGTTAAACCGCAAGTGGCTGGCCGCGCCGACATGGGCGCCCTGAGCCAGAAGATCAAAGCACGTCTCAGTCAGTAAACGCACCCGGTGAGCCGGGCTATTGGGGTCCGACATGGCTGGTCTGATTCCGCAATCCTTCATCGATGAACTGCTCAGCAGAACTGACATCGTTGAGGTCATCGACAAACGCGTCAAACTGCGCAAAACAGGCAAGAACTACTCGGCCTGCTGTCCGTTTCACCAGGAAAAAACCCCGTCATTCAGCGTAGAGCCTGACAAGCAGTTCTATTACTGTTTTGGCTGTGGCGCCGCCGGCAATGCGCTGGGCTTTGTGATGAACTTCGACCAGAAGGAGTTCCCGGAGGCCGTAGAGTCGCTGGCCGCCGACCTGGGTCTGACTGTGCCGCGCGAGGAACGCGGCGGCCAGAGCCCGCAAAAAAAGCAGGAACACCAGGATCTGCTGAGCGCACTGGAGCAGGCCAACCAGTATTACCAGTTGCAGCTGCGTCAACATCCGGGCCGTGAACGCGCCATCAATTATCTGAAAGGGCGTGGTCTGACCGGCCAGATTGCCAAACGTTTTGGCATCGGCTTTGCCCCGCCCGGCTGGGAAAACCTGGTGCTGCATCTCGAGCATTACAAAGTCAGCCGCGATGTCATGGAAAAAGCCGGACTGGCCATTGCGCGCGAGGCACACAAACGTCAGAACGATCACGACACGCACTATGACCGTTTTCGTGATCGCATCATGTTTCCGATTCGCGACAGCCGCGGCCGGGTGATTGCGTTTGGCGGACGCGTGCTGGGTGATGAAAAACCCAAATACCTGAATTCGCCGGAAACCCCGGTGTTTCACAAGGGCAGTGAACTTTACGGTTTGTGGGAAGCGCGCAAAACCAGCAAAAAGCCCGACTGCTTTGTGATCGTGGAAGGTTATATGGATGTGGTGGCACTGGCCCAGCACGGCATCGATTTTGCCGTCGCCACACTGGGTACCGCCACCAGCAGTACACACCTGACCCGGCTGTTCCGACTGGTCAAGGATGTGGTGTTCTGTTTCGACGGCGATCAGGCCGGACGCGCTGCCGCTGCGCGCGCCCTGCATGTCTCCCTGCCGCTGATGGAAGATGGCCGCCAGGTACGTTTCCTGTTTTTGCCGGAGGGTGAAGACCCGGATTCGCTGGTGCGCAAAGAGGGGGCAGATGGCTTTCGTCGCCGTCTTGCCAACGCACTGCCGCTGTCCGATGTGTTTTTCGACCAGATTGGGGAAGATGCCGATCTGGCCAGCATGGATGGCAAAGCCCGGCTGTTCAGCAAGGCGATTCCGCTGATCAAAACCATGCCGCGCGGACTGTTTCAGCAATTGATGCTGGACCAACTGGCCAGTTTTGCCGGCACACGACGCGAAACCATTGACCAGTTGCTGCAGGAAACTCCCGCAGCGGCACCGCCGCCCAGCCCGGAACCACCGGAATGGGCAGCCGCGCCAGCGGACACCGGCAGATCACGTGGCAAAGAAAGTCACAAATCCGGCGCGGAACCCACCAGCGCCACTCGTGTCAAAAAATCAGGTGGCCTGTTGGCCGTAGAGCTGCTGCTGCAACAGCCCTCGCTGGCACAACAAGCCCCTGCAGAGCTGGCGTTTCTGGCCGATTGTGGTGATGACGATGCACCTTTATTGCAGGAATTGCTTGAAATTGCGCGCAGTGAACCCGATATAGGGACTTACGCGCTGCTGGGTCACTGCTACGGCACACCGGCTGGCAAACGCCTGACGCAGCTGCTAAAAAATGAACGAATTACGCCAGAAACCGGCCGCGCCGACGAGTTTCGCTTCCTGCTGGGACAGTTGCAGCACGAGGCAGACAAGCAGCACAAACGGCGTGCTTTGCTTGAACGATTAAAACCGCGTCTGCGGTCAGTAAACACAACGAACGGCGAGCCAGACACTCTCTGACCTGTCGCTGGCATACATTGGCAGCAAGGTCTATAATGCCCGGCTCAATTTTTGGTTTCCAACCGCCACCTTTTCGATCGAATGGGAAGCTATGTCTGATTCTTTCCTGAATTCCCCCCAGTCCGGCCTCAAAGCCCTCATTGCCAAAGGCAAGGAACAGAGCTACCTGACCTATGCCGAGGTTAACGATCACCTGCCGGAATCGATCTCCGATCCGGACCAGGTCGAAGACATCATTCAGATGATCAACGACATGGGTATCAAGGTGTATGAGACGGCACCGGATGCCGATACCTTGCTGCTGAACGATGGTGATGGCGGTACTGATGAACTGGCCGCTGCTGAAGCGGCCGCTGCACTGGCTGCGGTTGAAAACGAAGCCGGTCGCACCACCGACCCCGTGCGCATGTACATGCGTGAAATGGGCACCGTGGAACTGTTGACCCGCGAAGGCGAAATTGTCATTGCCAAGCGCATTGAGGAAGGCCTGCGTGAGCTGATGAAAGCCATGGCCAGCTTCCCGGGCACGGTGGCACATGTGCTCAATGAGTACGACATGGTCACCCGTGAAGAGCGTCGTCTGAGCGATGTGATCACCGGCTACCTGGAAGATGACCCGGAACTGCCACCGGCCATCGAAGCTGAAGAGGCGCCAGAAGTGGACGCCGCAGCAGCCACCGAAGATGACGATGACACCGTACTGGCAGGCGCCGAAGAGGAAGAAACGGCCTCTGGCCCGGACCCGGAAGAGGCTCGCCTGAAATTTGCGGATCTGCGCGCGCAGTGGGAAGCCACTGAAGCCGTGATTGCCAAACACGGTCGCGGCCACAAGAAATCGCTGGCTGAACTGGAAAAACTGGGTGAGATGTTCAAGACGTTCAAACTCACACCCAAGCTGTTTGATGCTCTGGTCAATCAGGCGCGTGCGGCTCTGTTCCGCATCCGTCGTCACGAACGCACCATCATGACGTTGTGCGTGCGCAACGCCGGCATGCCGCGCAAAGTGTTTGTACAGACCTTCCCCGGTAACGAAGTCAACGAAAACTGGCTGGACATGTTTGCCAAGGCCAAAGAGGCCTGGGCTGCGCGCCTGCCTGAAGTCGCCGAAGAAGTGCAGCGCACCCAGCGCAAGCTGCAGCAGATGGAAGAAGAAAGTGGTCTGACCGTGGCCGAGATCAAAGAGATCAACCGCGGCATGTCCATCGGTGAAGCCAAATCACGACGCGCCAAAAAGGAAATGGTGGAAGCCAACCTGCGTCTGGTGATTTCCATCGCGAAAAAATACACCAACCGCGGCCTGCAATTCCTTGACCTGATTCAGGAAGGCAACATCGGTTTGATGAAAGCGGTGGACAAGTTTGAATACCGTCGTGGTTACAAGTTCTCGACTTACGCCACCTGGTGGATTCGTCAGGCCATTACGCGTTCTATCGCCGACCAGGCGCGCACCATCCGTATTCCGGTACACATGATTGAAACCATCAACAAGCTGAACCGTATCAGCCGCCAGATGGTGCATGAAAAAGGCCGCGAACCGACTCCGGAAGAGCTGGGCGAGCGCATGGACATGACCGAAGACAAAGTGCGTCGTGTGCTCAAGATTGCCAAAGAGCCGATCTCCATGGAGACGCCGATTGGTGACGATGAAGATTCGCATCTGGGCGACTTTATTGAAGACTCCACAGTGGAATCACCGGTGGATTCGTCCATCGAAGAAGGCCTGCGTGAAGCGACCCGTGAAGTGCTCAACAGCCTGACCGCCCGCGAAGCCAAAGTGCTGCGCATGCGTTTTGGTATCGACATGAACACCGACCACACGCTGGAAGAAGTCGGCAAACAGTTTGACGTGACGCGTGAGCGCATCCGTCAGATCGAAGCCAAGGCGCTGCGCAAACTGCGTCACCCGACCCGCTCGGATCACCTGCGCAGTTTCCTCGACGACTAAAATAGGGTCGGAGCGTATATTTTTTGTACAGACTTTGACTGTACAAAAAATATACGTTCCGACCCCATTTTAGTCACCCGCCGACTCTACTTAAGAGGCACCGGCCACATGCAAGAACTCTTTGAGTCAATCAACCGCTTCTTTGCTTTCATCGGCCCGGTCTCTGACGCTGTCTGGGGCTTCCCCACCCAAATCGATCTTTACAGCCGCATCCCGGTGCTTGGGCAAATGTCCTTCGCGGTGTTGTTGCTGATTGGCATGGGTGTCTACTTCACGCTACGAACCGGTTTTGTGCAACGTGCCAGCTTCCGCGAAGCCTACCGCATCATCCAGCGCCAGCATCAACAAACGGACACCGGCATCAGCCCGCGCGCGGCGTTTTATCTCGGACTCGCGATGCGCGTTGGCCCCGGTAATATTGTTGGCGTCAGCGGTGCGATTGCCGTAGGCGGCCCCGGTGCGCTGTTCTGGATGTGGGTGGCAGCACTGTTTGGTATGGCAACGGCCTTTATGGAATCGGTGCTGGCCCAGTTGTTCAAGGAAAAAAACCGGCAGGATTTTGTCGGTGGACTGCCGTTTTATGGTAAACACATCCTGGGCGGCAAACGTGGCATTGGCATTGCGCTGTCCGTGGTCTTTATTCTGTACGCACTGTTCAACGTACCCATCCAGACCTTCAACGTCTTTACGGCGATTGGCATGATTGCCGAAACCACCAGCGGACAAGTCGCCGAGCGCCAGTCTGCCCTGAACTTCACCATTGCCATTGTGCTGATTGCCAGCTGCGCCTGGATGATCCTGGGCGGCATACGTCGCGTCACCCGCTACACCAACGTACTGGTGCCGATCATGGCGGTGATATTTTGCGGGCTGTCACTGCTGATTATTCTCTGGAACGCCACACTGATCCCTCTGTTTTTCACGGAAGTACTGGGAGGCGCATTCTCGCCGGATGCACTCTTTGGCGGTGCCATTGGTGTCGCGATTGCCGAAGGCGTGCGCCGCGGCCTGATGTCCAATGAAGCTGGTCAAGGCACCATTACCATGGCAGCGGCTGCGGCTGACAATCGCCATCCCTGCGAACAGGGTTTTGTGCAAAGCCTTGGCGTTTTTGTCGACACCCTTGTGATTTGTACCCTGACCGGTTTTATTGTGGTGATTGCACAGCTGTGGCAAGGCGCTGACAGCGCTGCATGGGCAGCCACCAGCGCATCGCGCATCGGCGTCTATCTGGGCTCAGTGGATGCGCTGGTCCCGTCCGCACTTGGCAATCCGGTGACAATTATCCTGAGCCTGTGTTACGGCCTGTTTGCGTTCACCACGCTGCTGGGCATGATTTCGTTTGCAGAAATCTCCGCCAACTTCATCTCGCGCTCGGCGCGTTTTATTCTGGGCATCCGCGTGCTGGGCGCACTGGTGTTTGCGCCATTTGGCGCTGCGACCATGCTGGCCGGACTGGAGCTGGGCAATTTGTGGGCCATCAGCGATCTGACCAATATCACCATGGTCTACCTGAACATCCCCATCCTGTTGCTGGGAGCGCCGCTGGTGTACAAGGCGCTCACCCACTACCGACAAACGGGTGGAGGCAGCTTCGTGTCACAACGCGATATTGGCGAGGAAACTGTCTACTGGCGCGAGCGATAACGCTCAGTCAACGCCCCCTCCGTCAGCATGGCAATCAGGGTGTCGGCATAAGCCTCGATCTGCGCCGGATCATGCGGTGATGCATCAGCCAACGCCCGTCGCAAGGCCGTGTTGGCAAACGGCGCCATCGCGGCATGGGTGGCCACCAGAAAGACAAAATCCGGATTCATGTCTCGCATCAAACCTTGGGCCACCGCCTGGTGGTAGGGCGCCAAGGACAAGGCCTGCAACGGTTTGACGTAAGTTTCAACCAGATGGGTAAATTGCTCGCCACCATCCAGTCCCGCCTGCATGAGGAACCCGGCCAGATGCGGCAACTCGGCAGAGACCTTCACAAAAGCCCGAATCTGCCGTGCCAACTGCTGCACCGGATCGCCATCATCACCAGGCTCTGCAGCCTGCAACAAGGCTTTGCCCATCTCACCGAACAGGTAGTCCGCCGCAGACTGAAACAACAGCTCCTTGCTCTGAAAATAGTGGCGAATCATGCCGTGCGCGACCCCAGCCTCCTGAGCAATGGTGCGCAGTGACGCCCCGGCAAACCCCTTTTGCGCAAACTCGGCAAGCGCCGCCCGGATGATCTTGTCACGCTGTAGCGCAGGGTTTGCATTCATCGGGCGACCCGCCCGGGTTTTTGTTGGCAGCACAGCAGTCACATCCCGTCCGTCATTCCACTATTGATAATTTGCCAAAACTGGCGTAATTATACTCTCGGATAATTAACAACCCTGCAACAGGCGCCTGCGTATGTCACTCAAGTGCTGTGTTCAAGCAAATACCATCCGGGCCGCCAGCCTCGTGCTTGGCATTCTAGCACCGGCTGTATCCGCATCGGCTTCCGATGAAATGGTCCTGATCCCTGCCGGCACCAGTCGCATCGGATCAACCCAGGGTGCCACCGATGAACAACCCGTGTTCGAGACCCGTATTCCGGCGTTCTACCTGGACAAAAGCCCGGTCACCGTGGCCGCCTTTGCGGATTTTGTTGCCCGCCACAACTACCTCACCACGGCTGAACAGCAAGGCAGCGCTGCCGTGATGGAGTTTGGCACCGGCCACTGGTATCTGCTGCCCGGCGCGAACTGGCGGCATCCGGTTGGTCAACTCAGCGCAGCGGCCGCTCCCGACCACCCGGTGACACAGGTGTCCTGGCACGATGCTGTGGCGTTTTGTGATGCCCAAAACAAGCGCCTGCCAACAGAAGCAGAATGGGAGCATGCGGCACGCGCAGGCCACCATGACGAGATTGCCTATGCCTTCGGCGATTCCCTGCTGCGCGAGGGTGACTATCTGGCCAATATCTGGACTGGTGCTTTTCCCGTGCTCAACACCGCCGACGATGGCTACAAGACCACCTCTCCGGTTGGTCACTTTGGCCTAACCCCTGTCGGGCTGACCGACATGGCGGGCAATGTCTGGGAATGGACGGCGGACTGGTACGGCAGCTATCACAATCGGCAGCGCCACGATGATGCCCCTGTCACGGGTCACAGCAAAGTGCAGCGCGGTGGCTCCTATCTGTGTGCCCCGGCCGTTTGCCACGGTTTCCGTGTTTCTGCCCGCAGCCACGCGACACCGGACAGCGCGCTGATGCACGTTGGTTTCCGCTGCGCACGCTCAGTGTCAGCAGGTCGGGAGCTCACACCATGATGAAACGACGCTGGATCGTGCTGACCGTTCTTGCAGCGCTGCCCTTGGCCGCCTGGCTGAGCATGGACTGGTGGATTATTCGCCTGCCCGGCCTGATGATTGATTGGCAAACCCCCACCGGCCCCAACCAGCCAGTCAACTGGCAAGCTGGCCCGGACGGCCCGCGTCGCAGCGGCCAGCCCAACGTTGTGCTGATCGTTGCCGACGATCTTGGCTGGAACGACATCAGTTTTTATGGTGGCGGTGTCGCTGGCGGCACCGTGCCGACCCCAAACATCAACAGCATCGCGCGCGATGGTATTGCGCTCAATCAGGCGACCGCAGCCAGTGCCATCTGTGCACCGTCGCGCGCGGCACTGCTGACCGGGCGTTATCCGACACGCTTCGGATTTGAGTTCACACCCTTGCCCAATGGCATGGCCGACATCACTGTACGCCTGGATCGCAGCATTGAGGCCGACTTCCGCCGTCCCCTGATCAGTCATCTGGACCAACCTGGCATCGAACAGCCGGACTTTAATACCCTCGGTATGCCTGCCAGCGAAGTCACCATCGCCGAACTGCTGAAGTCGCAAGGTTACAAGACCGTGCACATCGGCAAATGGCATCTGGGTGGCAACAACGGCATGGCACCCACGCAGCAGGGCTTTGATGAAAGCCTGAATCTGGCAGGACTGCTGTACTTGCCAGTGGACCATCCCGACGCGGTCAACGCACGACAGGACTTCGATCCCATTGACCGCTTTTTCTGGTCCGTGGCGCGCTACTCCGTCAACTACAACGAAAGCCCGCGTTTTGAGGCTGACGGCTACCTGACCGACTACCTGACACGCGAAGCGGTAAAGGTGATTGAAACCAATAAAAACCAGCCGTTTTTTCTCTACCTCGCACACTGGGCACCACACTCGCCCTTGCAGGCACTGAAGTCCGATTACGACGCCTTGTCGCACATCGAAGATCACACGCTGCGCACCTACGCCGCCATGATCAAGGCGCTGGATCGCGGCGTCGGACAGGTACTGGATGCCCTGCGCGCCAACGGGCTGGAAGACAACACCGTGGTGATCTTCACCTCTGACAATGGCGGTGCACACTACCTGGGATTACCCGACATCAACCAACCCTATCGCGGCTGGAAAACAACCTTCTTTAACGGAGGTATCCGGGTGCCTCTTTTTATCAAATGGCCAGCCGGCATTACAGCAGGCAGTGAACTGAACGCACTGACCCACCACACCGACTTGCTGCCAACGCTGGCACAAATTGCCGGGGCAAACGTGCCCGATGACCGGGTGATTGATGGCGTCAACCTGATGC
Source organism: Pseudohongiella sp. (assembly GCA_036834885.1). GTDB lineage: Bacteria > Pseudomonadota > Gammaproteobacteria > Pseudomonadales > Pseudohongiellaceae > Pseudohongiella. Next base: position 96,304 of record DAITNA010000001.1, read on the forward strand.
CACAATTGCAAGGCAGCACTACAGGGACGCCAACTGCCACACGTTTCTGGCGCAGCGGACATTACCAGGTTGTCATTCATGACGGCTGGAAACTTCAGCGCACTGAGCGGCCCGACAAAGTGTGGTTATTCCACCTGAGCGAAGACCCCACCGAACAACACAACGTCGCCGGGCAGTTCCCTGAGCGTGTCGCCCAGTTGCAAACACTGCTGGACCAACACAACGCCGGGCTGCCGCCGCCGATGTGGCCGTCCATTGTGGAAATGCCGGTCGCCATCGACAAACCGCTGGGCCAGCCCGACACCCCGGAAGACGACCACATCTACTGGCCCAATTGACGCAGGAGCCTTCCCATGACCTCACGGATATCACTCAGGCTCTGGTGGCCGATTGCCAAAGGCCTGGCACTGGCCGGCGCACTGATGCTGAACAGTGCCACTGCAGACGAAATTGCACCCGGCGTTTTCAGAACACCCGATCATCATTTTGCCAACTTGCCGGATTATCCGTTCGCGCCGCACTACGCCATGATTGGCAATTTGCGCATGCACTACGTGGACGAAGGCCCGGATAACGGCCCCGTGGCTCTCCTGCTGCACGGCGAACCGTCGTGGAGCTACCTCTACCGCCACATGATTCCCATCCTGGCCAATGCCGGTTACCGCGTCATCGCACCGGATCTGATCGGTTTTGGCCGCTCGGACAAACCCGCTGATATGGCTGCGCACACTCACAGTGGCCATGTCGCCCAGATTCGGACACTGATAGAAACGTTGAACCTGAATGGCATCACGCTGTTTATTCAGGACTGGGGCGGCCTGATTGGCCTGCGCGTACTGGCAGAAACCCCGGAGCGTTTTGCACGCGTGGTCGCCGCCAATACCGGACTGCCCGCTGCCAGCGGCCTGCAGGGCCTGATCGGCTACCCGCTGTTCCGCCTGTCGTTATGGTGGCAAGGTGACGTCAGTTGGGAAGACCTGCAGGCCGAGCCAAGTTTTCTGCGCTGGGCGGCCTATTCGCGCAGCGTGGATGATATGCCCGTGGGGCAAGTGGTAGCGGTGGATATTGCTGCTGACGACCCCGCGCGTGATGCAATTGTGCGCGCCTATGACGCCCCGTTTCCCGACGCCCGCTACAAAGCCGGCCCCGCCATCATGCCCACGCTGGTACCGTCCGAGTTGCAGCTGAATGCACAGGCCTGGCAGGTGCTGGAACAATGGGACAAACCCTTTCTGACCTTGTTCAGTGATGGTGATCCCATCACCGCCGGTGGTGATCTTGAATTTCAGCAACGCGTGCCCGGCGCTGCCGGACAGCCACACCAAACCATCTCAGGCGCTGGTCACTTTTTGCAGGAAACACACGGCCGCGAGCTGGCCGAACTGATGCTGGCGTTTATGGCAGGGGAGAATTGATCAGGGCACACCCGAACAGGATGTCCGGGAGTGCCTGCATGCAAGCGCCAGAGGCGATTACAGTGATTCGATGTACGCAGCCAGATTGTCGATATCTGCGGCAGACAGGGCGGCTGCAGACGGGAACATCACGGCGCTCTGGGCACCACGGGTTTCACGGTTTTTGTAGGCAGTCAGCGCTGTGACCACAAACGCCGCATCACGACCGTTCAGCTGCGGGCCAACACCGCCTTCACCACCGGCACCATGGCAGGCTGCACAGCCGGCATACGCCGTACGACCCAGTTCAGCCGGGCTTGCAGAGGCCGCAGCTTCAGCGGCAGCGCGCTGCTGATCCAGGATGTTGCCATTGGCAGCCACGTAGTCTTCGTAACATTGACCGGTGCAGTTGTGCACAGAGGGCTGATCCGGTGTATCCAGATTGCCCATTGCAATACCAACGATCACGGCGGTAAACACCACAGCAAAACCCGGGATAAACAGATTTTTCATAATGACTCCTGAAGTAATTAACCCCCTGATTCAGGCCAATAAAAGGCCGTTGCCGACACAGGGGTTCGGACTGTAATTGGGTTGTAATTATTATGATTTGACACAGCCTGCTCCCATGCGGAGCGGGCACATCAATGCCATCTCACTTCATTCCCGGAATGGGCTGGCGTGATCAGCAGTTCAGCCGTATACTTCGCGTCTCATTTTTGAGACCTCTCCGTAAGGGCCTATAGCTCAGTTGGTCAGAGCAGCGGACTCATAATCCGTTGGTCCCAGGTTCAAGTCCTGGTGGGCCCACCAAATTTCAGTTCCGCTTGCCTCGAAAATCCGTGTATTGCCTTACTTCCTGAGCGCGGGCGGCATTATAGCCGTGTGCGGGGGATTTGTCGTCTGCTTTGGTGCGGGGGATGGGTTGGATAGTGACAAGAGGGTGTCATGGAGAGATGACCAGCTCCGCCACAACGGGATAATGGTCCGACGGCCACCGCCCGTCCACGCTGTGGAGCACCGTGACGGCACGCTCCACAGTGACGGGTCCGCCGATCAGAATCCAGTCGATACGGCCCTCGCGCCCCTGCGGCGGTGGGCCATAACCGTTTGACGTCAGAGGCGGTCCCTCCTGCTTTTCTGCGACTACCCAGGCATCCCTGAGGCCATCGCTCGTTGCGGTATGCCACGTCTCGCTTGTTTCTGCGATGGCATTAAAGTCACCCATGACCACTACCACGCTCTCGGGAGGATGTTGCGCGATGTGCGCATTGATCTGCTCTGCGGCCTGGATCTGACGAGGGCCGCCACGTATCGTGAAATGCGTGTTGTAGACGTACAACTGTCGGCGGGTCTCGAGATGGTGGAAGCGAGCCCAGGTGACTATGCGGGCGCCGCGACCGGGTTGCGCAGGGGGATTCGGATCTTCCGCGAGCCAGAACGTGCCCGATTCTATTGGAACCAGTACCTCGTACTTGTAGAAGATCGGAGTCGCCTCGCTCAGCCCGACGCCTCCGTTCAGACCACGGTCGACGCCCAACCATCGGTACTCGGGCATTTTCGACTGGAGAAAGTCAATCTGCTCCGTGAGAGCCTCCTGCAGACCGAGGACGTCGGGCTCGAAGGCCCGAATGGTTTCGACCACCAGCTCTTTGCGCATTGGCCACATGTTATCGCCGTCTTGCCCATCCGACGTTCGAATATTGAATGTCATCACGTCGAGTTCGAAGGACGTGTCATCCGATTCTGCTTGCTGGGCAAAGAGCGTCATCGGGCTGGCAGACAGCACGAACACCGCCAGGACATGAACAGCGAATCGATAGCCGGGGAATAGCTGTTGGTGGCCAAACTGGGAGACCAGCGCTTGAGTGTATTCTGAGAAAATGGGAAGCCTCCTGGACTGTGCGTGCCTGAGAGCGGTCCAGGGAGGATCATTGGCTTTGAATAAAACAACCAAGTCAGAAAATCGCGATGGGCCATCTCAGGGTACTGACAAGTTAATTATTGCCGCTCTAAAAATCTACTACTTACCTCCAAATTCCGACTGAATCGCATGGCTGGCAAGACCCCAACTGTTAGTTTCAGTGATTTTTCACCCATAGAAACCACATGCAAACTTGTCGACGAACCATTAAAGGACTATATTCAGTCCACCCCTATTCGTGGATCAAGCCCATGCGTTACACAACCCGGATCAAACCCATCAGCTACCTGAAAGCCAATGCAGCCGAAGTGCTGACAAACTTGGCTGAGCAGCCTGGCTACTATGTGGTTACACAGAATGGCGAGGCCAAGGCTGTCTTGCAGGACATCGCGTCTTTTGAGCAAACTCAGGAAACGCTGGCCTTGCTGAAGTTGCTTGCACTTGGCACTCGTGAGATTGAAGCCGGCAAAGTGGTCGCGGCGGACGAGTTCATCAGGCAGTTGCGCAATGGAAAACGCTGATTGATGACAGTGTCTCCACACCAATTCCCTGTGTTGCTGACAGAAGGTGCCGCACAGGATATCGAGGGAATTCACCGGCATATCCTGGACAATGATGGACCTGACCGCGCTCGCCATGTGCTGGATCAGCTGATGGCTGCAGTGGAGTCCTTGTCACGTTTGCCTCACCGCGGCAAGTTTCCAGATGAATTGCTGGAGCTGGGCATTCGTGAATATCGGCAGGTCATGTTCAAGCCCTACCGTGTCATCTATCGAATGATGGACAGTCAGGTTTTTATCTACCTGATTATGGATGGCCGCCGCGACATGCAGTCCGCACTGGCACGCAGATTACTCGAAAGCAGTGGATAATCAACGCACATCAAAGGAGCTTTATGTCACTGGTCCTGATTCTATTGCTGATCGTGCTGTTTATCGTCGTCGCCACAGCACACTTCAAACTCAATCCTTTTCTCACGCTGCTGTCCGCTGCCTTTGTCGCGGCCTTTGCCTACGGGCTGCCGCTGCGCGATATCGAGTCCATCATTCGCGGTGGCTTCGGCAACATCATGGGCAACATCGGACTGGTGATTGTGGTGGGCACCTTGATTGGCGTAATTCTGGAACGCACAGGCGCAGCGATCACCATGGCACGCAGCATCATCGGTTTGCTCGGCGAGCGTTTTCCGCTACTGACCATGTCGCTGGTGGGTTATATCGTTGCGATTCCCGTGTTCTGCGATTCCGGCTTTGTGATTCTGAACAGTCTCAAACGTTCACTGGCGCGCACGCTCACAACATCACCCGTGGCGATGACAGTGGCGCTTTCGACAGGGTTGTTTGCCACGCACACGCTGGTGCCACCAACACCGGGGCCGATTGCGGCGGCGGGCAATCTGGGCCTGGGTGGCAACCTTGGTCTGGTGATGGTGGCCGGACTGGCATTTGCGTTGCTGGCTGCTCTCGGTGGTTTGTTTTGGGCCCGGCGCTGCAGCCAACTGCACAGTGATGAGCTGGACCAGGAACAAACCGATGACGCTCCCGACGCGCTGGCCTCGGTTGATCTGCCTTCGCCTGCATTGGCGTTTTTGCCTATCCTGCTGCCGATTGTGCTGATTTGTCTGGGTTCGCTCGCCAACTTTCCAACGGAATTACTCGGGCGAGGCGCACTGTACGAGGCCTTGAATTTTCTGGGCAAACCCATGATCGCGTTGTTGGTGGGGCTGGGTGTCGCGCTGTTGTTGCTGCGCCCGGGACATCGCTTGCAACACCTTGGTGAATACACCGAGTCTGGCCTGAAGATTGCCGCCCCCATTTTGCTGGTCACGGGTGCAGGCGGTGCATTTGGCGCCGTGCTTGCCGCAACGCCACTGGGTGACTATCTGGGCAGCAGCCTGTCTGCGCTGGGCCTTGGTTTGTGGGTTCCGTTTCTGGTGGCGACAGCGCTGAAATGCGCACAGGGTTCCTCCACTGTGGCTCTGGTGGCCGGGTCGGCCTTGATTGCGCCCTTGCTGTCGCAACTGGGACTGGATTCCGACGCCGGTCGCGTGTTGTGTGTCATGGCCATCGGCGCAGGTGCAATGACCGTGTCGCATGTTAACGACAGCTATTTCTGGGTGGTGTCACAGTTCAGCCGCATGAACGTTGCCACCGCTGTGCGCGCACATACGATGGCAACACTGATCATGGGGCTTGCCACCATGGCCGCGGTGTGGCTTAGTTCGCTGGTACTGCTGTGACTGGCAGTTGAGTGATCACAACAATCTGTCTCCGGAGCACAACAATGACAACAACTCTCCGCATGTCTGCTTTGCTGAGCGCGCTGTATTTGACGCTTGCGACAACGGGTTTCGCCGCTGACCCTGCGGTGCAACGTGTCGATCATTATGTGCGCACGATCTCGACTGCGCCTTCCATGGCGGGTGAATTTGCGAACATTTATGTGCGGGAAAAAACCCTGCCCGCCACCGCCTTGCGCAGTGCCAATCTGTCCGGCCGAGTGGTGCTGTTTATCCATGGCGCAGGCACTCCCGCTGAAGTTGCCTTTGATGTGCCAGTTGAAGGTTACAGTTGGATGGACTACCTGGCGCGTGCAGGCTTCGACACTTTTGCCATGGACACCACTGGTTATGGTCGCTCCACACGGCCGCATGTGATGAATGATCCCTGCAACCTGTCCGAGCAAGCCCAGCAGGACTTTATTCCGCACATGCTGGAGGCGACCTGCGCACCAAGTTATGGATTTGGCGCCACCACCATTGAGTCGGACTGGGATGACATCAACGCGGTTGTCGATTACCTGCGTGAGCTGCGCGATGTCGACAGCGTGCATCTGGTGGCGTGGTCACTGGGCGGACCACGCGCGGCGGGTTATGCCGCGCGCTATCCGGAGAAAGTTGACCGCGTGGTGCTGCTGGCACCGGCTTACAACCGCAATCGCTCTGCGGAGCCACCAACTGCGGTGCCCGTGCCCGGCCCGGCGTTCACCAAACAGTCCGAGCTCGATTTTTTGAATGGCTGGAATCGACAGTCCAGTTGCACCAACCAGTATGACCCGCAGGTCGCTGCGGCCATCTGGCAAGACATGCTCGCCTCCGACCCGGTTGGTGCCACCTGGGGAACTGGCGTGCGCCGGGCCCCAAGCACCGCAGTCTGGGGCTGGACCCGCGACGTGGTCAACAACACCCGCACACCCATGTTACTGGTTGCCGGTATCCTGGATGTGCAAGTGCCCGCCGCACGCGTCAATGAAATGTACGAGGATCTGGGCGCCAGCGAAAAGGTGCTGCTGGATCTGGGCTGCGCCTCACACAACGCCATGTGGGAAGTGAATGCCCCGCTGCTGTTTGATGCCTCATTGCAGTGGCTGCGCGATGGCAGCGTTGACGGGCAGACCACGGGGACGGTGAGGAAGGGGTATTACGAGTAGCCTATCCTATGATGGATACCCCTCAACGCAGCTCCACAAACACCGGATTGGAATAAAACCACAAGTCTTGCCAGGGATCTTCACCACGCGCATCCGGCTCCGGTTCAAGCTCGGTGGTGTTGGTCCCGCGCAAACGCAAATACATCGGGCCATCCACGGCATCAAAGCGGTAACGGATTTCGTGGTAGGCACCGTCTTTCACCCAGTCTTCCGCATCAAATCGCGCAACAACCTGTGTTTGCGGGCTGGTGTTGGTGCTGGCATCACTGACTTTGCCGGTGATGGGACCCGCAATCAGATCCACGCGCTTGACCTCCGGTGTTTGACCGCGGAAATTGGCAACGTCAGGCTGACGGAATCGGACAGTCACATCAACGCTGTCGCCGGCAGCAATCTGCAGAGCGCCGCCGATGTCGGTCTCTGACGCGCCACTTCGCACACTTACCCAGAGTTCTGAAATCAGATCACCGGTGGTGACAAACATGCGTCCCTGCCGAAAGGATTCCAGAATGCTGTGATAGTCCTTGTTCGCCAGAATATAGGTCTTGGAGTACTCGCCGGGCCAGAAATCTGATCCGCCTTCGCGCCAGTGCACATGGCTGTCGGAATTGGCGGTTATCCACCAGCGTCGGCCTTCTGCCAGCATGGAGTCCCAGAACCCGCCAAGCTGTGCTGTCATCTGATCGTAACCGCCCATGGTCGGGAATCGGCCGTAGCCCCCACGCGCGGCGTTGCTGTTGTCGTTTTGTTCTGCCGATGTCAGCGGCGCTTGCTTGAGTGCAGCGGCCTGATGACCGGGCGAGCCTTCCATACCAATCGCAATGTGCGGGGCTGCATCGTTCCAGGCGCGCAGCTCGGCAAGTTCTGTTGAGCCGTATTCGCCCAGATCGGTGGCGGAACGTGACGGATGATGCGCAATCACAATCGGCGGTTGCGGCAGCGATTTCATCGCTTCCAATGCTTCAATCATACGTGGCACCGTGTCCCAGCTGTCGTCCGCGGGCCAGGGTTCGCGCTTGGCGAAGCGGCTTTCAATCTCGAACAAGCTGTCGGCCTCGTGCTCGGAATGCGGCACGATGATGCTGGAATGGTCAGCGCCGGGCGTATCAAATTCCATACCGTAGAACAGCACCATATCCGGGACAGCAATGCGGGCTTCCAGCAATTCCGGGTAAGCATAATCGCGATTGACGCGAGAGTGATTGGGGCCGCCATGATCCGTACTGACCATCCAGTCCAGCCCATGTCGGCGCCCCATCAGGGTATTCATGGCGATCGGGTAGATGGCATCGCCGGCCAGAATTGGTGTGGGCGGATCCGTTTCGCGATCCCAACCAACGCTGTAGCGACTGTGCACATGATGATCACCGGCCAGCCAGCGTGGGCCGGCAGGCTGGGCACTGCTTGCTGTGTAGCTGCTGTTGATAACCAGAAACGATGCCATGCCAACAATGAGGCTGGAGGCGGTCACTACTCGCACAAGTGTCACAATCAATTGCTCCGGGAATCAGTGTACAGACGATTCACGACACACTAGCAGTGATATGTGACAGTACTTTGATATGTGATCAACGCAGCGCTGCTTCACGCCATCCTGATCCACATCAACGTTTGATGCAATACAGATGAGGTGCGGCACTCACCTCGAAAACATCCTGCTAGACTGAGATTGTGTCTCCATCAATCCATGGGTTTATTGAGGGTGCAGCGATGCCGGGCAAAAAAATCTCAAACGCGATATTTGGTTTTGTATTTGCACTAGTGCTGGCGGGCTGCGCGCAGACTGGCAACCAGATTGGTCATACAGTACATCTGTGCTGTCCCGGCAATTACGACAGCTACCAGAGTTATGGTCTTGAAACACAGGAGATGCCTGGATTTCTTGCAGACTACGTCGTCGCCGAGTTTGATCGCGCATTTCAGGAGAAAGGTTTGACGCGCGATGACCGGCGCAATCAGCTGATCGTCAAACTCAGTTACCGGCACGTGAATCTGAACCCGGAGCAAGAAAACATCGATCCGTTTGAGCGCCAAATCGAAGAAGACGTGACACTGCGTTATGTCGCCACGATCATGGTAGAGATGCGTGAGGCGGCCAGCGGACGCGCCGTGTGGGCTGGCCAGATCAACCACATCCACAGCGTGTCCCCGGGCGAACACATGCACGAGGAGCGTGCACGCCCGCAGTTTGCGGATGCATTCCGGGCGGTGCTCGCCAGTTACCCGGTACGCAACTGAGTCCATCAGCCAGGGGCGTTTTGCCCCCGGCGTCTGCGACACTGATCCGAGCAGTACAGCACCTGATCCCAGTTTTTGGCCCAAGACTTGCGCCAGACCATCTCGCGCCCGCAACGTTTGCACGGCTTGCGCGGCAGATCCTGCTTGTTGCCTTTGAAATGCGTCTTGTCTTGCATTGATCTCGTTCCGCATCACGTCCTTGAGACTGTCAATTGTATGCCCTTCGCCGCTCCACTACACTGGCGCCCATCGAGTCACCACCTTTTACGCGAGAGCCGTATCATGCCATCGAATACCTTCAGTTTTCCCCGTAAACCGCTGGCCTTTCTGGTTGCAGCACAGAGTCTGGCGCTGGCCGGTGCAGTCAATGCCCAACCCACCGCAGAAACCGGCGAGCGTATTGAAACCATCGTGGTCACCGGTAGCCGCAGCCTTGAGCGCTCAGTCATGGAATCACCGGTGCCGGTAGATACCTTTGATGCTGACGCTGTGCGCAATTCTGGCGCACTGGCAGGTGAACTCGGAGAAGCGCTGGCAACACTGGTGCCTGCATTCAACTTTTTGCGCCAATCCAACTCCGGCACATCTGACCACGTGCGAGCGGGCCAGCTTCGCGGCCTGAGCCCGGACCAGATGCTGGTGCTGGTGAATGGCAAACGCCGACACACCTCAGCCGTGGTCAACAGCGAAACCAAAATTGGTCGCGGAACGGCCGCCGTTGATTTCAATACGCTGCCACTGAATGCAATAGATCATGTGGAAGTACTGCGTGACGGCGCCGGTGCACAGTATGGCTCGGATGCCATTGGTGGTGTCGTGAACGTGATTTTGCCCAGTGAGCCAGTACGCCCGGAGGTAAATGTGGGATATGGCGCCCACGTAACTGACTTTGATGCTATTGATCAGAAGATCACTGATGGTCATACCCTGACAATCGACAGCAAATTTGGCGTGACGCTGCCGGCTGGCGGTTTTGTGAACGCAGGGATTGATATGAAACGACGCGAGGCGACCGACCGCGCCGGTTTTGATCAGATCCCATTTTTCTACCCGGCCACACCTGCGAACCTTGCTTTGCAGGGCAAGCGCAACTATGCCAAAGGTGATCCACAGGTACGTGACCTGAACCTGTGGTTTAATGCCGGGCAACACATTGGCGAAAATCTTTTGTATGCGTTTGGCACTTTTGGCAGCCGTGATACCGAAGGCGCCACGTTTTTCCGTTATCCGGACGAGTCGCGCAACGTACCCGCGATTTACCCGCAAGGCTACCGACCGATCTCAACAGGGGAAAACCGCGATCACGCACTGACCGTTGGCCTGGAAAGCAGTCTCGGTGACTGGCGCTCTGATACCAGCGCAACGCTGGGCGGCAACCGTTTTGCCTACGGTGCACGCAATTCCCTGAATGCCTCGTATGGTGCCACCAGTCCCACACGCTTTGATTCGGGCACTTATTTGCTGAATCAACTGACGGTTAACGCCGATATCCAGCGTGAAACACCTTATGTCACTGCGCTTGGCACTGTGCATGTGGCCGCAGGCGCGGAATACCGCAAGGAAAACTTTCGCACCAGGGCCGGTGATGATGCTTCATGGATGGCCGGGCCGTTCAGTGGCGATATTGGCGCGCAGGGTGCCATCGGTTTGACGCCGGCAGACCAGGCTCGCGAGTCGCGCGAAGTGTACAGTGTTTATGTCAACCTCTCGGATCAGATGACGGATCGTTTGCTGCTGGACACCGCAGCGCGCTGGGAGCACTACACCGATTTTGGTGATGAACTCAGCGGCAAACTGAGCGCCTACTACGAACTGGCGCCGGGTTATGGTTTGCGCGGCGCATTGTCCAACAGCTTGCGCGCACCGGCGCTGAGCCAGATCGGCTTCTCCGATCGCAGCACCAACTTCGGTGACAATCGCAGTCTTGTGAACACCGTCACCTTGCCCGTCTCAAACCCGATTGCCTTGTCTCTGGGCGCGGCTGCACTCAAGCCGGAAACCGCGTTGAACAAGAGCCTGGGATTCACTGCCCAGCCGTTGGATAGCGTCAGTGTCACGCTTGATGCATTTGAAATTGATGTGGATGACCGTATCACTTTGTCGGACCGCCTTTTTGGTGCTGCGCTGGTGAACTTTGTGCAAGCACAACCGGGCGGTAGCGGTATCGAGTCTGTGCGCTTTTTTACCAATGCCATTGACACGCGCACGCGCGGGCTGGATCTGATTGTCTCCCACGAGGCACCTCTGCTGGGCGGCGATCTGAATCTGACCCTGGGTTACAGTTATGCCAAAACAGAGATTGAACGCTTCACACCGACACCGGCGCAGCTGAGTGCGCTGGACAGCAGCTTTGCACTGATAGGCGTGGAGGAAATCAACACCATTGAAGAATCAGCCCCGCGTCAGAAATCCAGCCTGCTGACCTCATGGAGCCGTGATCGTCTGACGCTGGTCAATCGCATTCACTACTACGGCAGCGTCGTGCGCGTGTTCAACTTTGGCGGTGGCTTTGAACCACGCCAGCGCTATGGCTCGGAAACCGGCGTTGATATCGAAGGCAGTTACCGTGTGGCGGACGGCGTCACGCTGACACTGGGCGTCAACAACCTGTTTGACAACTATGCCGACCTGTCCAGCGCTGACATCAACTTCTTTGGCAACCTGCCGCACGATGTATTGTCTCCGATTGGTGAGAGTGGGCGCTATGTGTATACCAGCTTGAATGTACGCCTGTGATAACTGGTCAAGATACGTGACGGTAAATAGATGTTGACGAATTAGAGTAATTACTCTAGCCTGATTTGCAGCTAGAGCAATTACTCTAATGGCGCAACCCCAATGACGACCAAAGACAGGATCACCCAGATCAGCATTCAGTTGTTCAACGATGCTACCGTGGGTGAAATCTCCACCAATCATATCGCCAGGGCAGCCGGCATCAGTCCCGGCAACCTGTACTATCACTACCGCAACAAGGAAGCCATCATCCGCGACATTTTTGAGCGGATGCAGGCCGAGTTTGAGGCCGTCTGGCTGACGCAATCATCTCCGGTAACGCTGGCAGACTTGCAGGGCGCTCTTCGACGATCGTTTGAAATTCTCTGGAATTTCCGGTTTTTCTATCGGGAGCAACTGGCGCTCTTGCGCTGTGATCCGCTGCTGAAACAGCGTTATCAGGACATTCAGGCCCTTCGATTTGAACAACAAACCGCTTTTTTTAACCAGTTTATTCGCGACGGCGTCATCCGAATGCCCTCGGAGCCGGAAAAATTCCGGCAAATATTGACGGCCGCCTGGATCATCTCCACGCAATGGCTGGCTTTTCTGGAGATTAACGGGGAGCAGATTTCCAGCGCGCATCACCATCAAGGCGTAAAACTGATTTTTGCAGTGATCGAACCCTACCTGATCTCGTCAAACAACCGGGAGCCATCATGATGGACAACTCAACACAATCCAGCCAGACCGCTCACGCTTCACCGCCAATCAACAGGCGCCGTTTCCTGACACAACTGGGCGTGGCGACACTGGTGCTTGTCTCCGGTGCTGGAGTTTATCGCGCGTTTGACCGCGGAGTATTTTCGACCGCAACCGGACCGGCTTTTGAGCCCTGGGAGCACTGGCGAACGGAGCCAGCGACGGGCGCGATGCGACTTTTGCAGTCAGCCATTCTCGCGGCCAACCCGCACAACACACAACCCTGGTTGTTTCGTATCGAGAATAACCGGATCGATGTCTTTGCTGACTTTAGCAGGCACCTCGGCACGATGGATCCGTGGCGCAGGGAACTTTATATCGGTCTGGGATGTGCCATTGAAAACATGTTGCAAACAGCCAGGTCGGAGGGAATGGACGTCACTGTCGAGCTGGACCAAGGCCGGTTGTCGCTTGATGCGGAAGGCATGAAACACGCGGCGACACTTCTGCTGCGACCATCCAGCCCGCTCAACAGCCCCTTGCATGAGGCCATACCGTTTCGCCACACCGACCGCTCTGTCTATCGCGATGACCCGATAGCCGGAGAACTGATCGACTCTCTGTTGTTGCTGAACGACAACCCCGACATCAGTTTATTCACATTTACCCGTGGACAGGATTCGCATACCCGACTCAGCGAGGCGACAGTCGCCGCGACAGAGTTCATTATCGCTGACAGACAGATGTCCCACGACAGTCATCGCTGGTTTGACAAAAACTGGGAGGAGCTTCAGCGCGACAGGGACGGGCCATTTATTGATACATCTGGCTCCTCACCCATGATCCGCGCCGTCGTGAAAATGATGCCACCCATGCCCGACAGAATGATCGACCAGGGATGGCTGAGCAATACAAAAAATTCAGTCATCACCAGCCCGTTGCTGGGATTCATTACTGTCAAAGACCTTTACAGTCAGGAGCAGTCAATTCAGGCGGGCCAGCTATGGCAACGTATGCACTTGTGGGCAACAACCCGGAATTTGTCCATGCAACCGATTAACCAGTTGCCGGAACAAGTCGATCGCGAGAGGCAACTGGGAATGGAAAATTCCACTGCACGATGGCTCTCAGCACTGATCGGCACTGCCAGCTGGCAGCCAACGTTTGTTTTCCGCATGGGCTACCCGGCGTCCAGGGTTTTCGCCAGTGCCAGACGCGCACTGAACGATGTCCTGATGAGTTAACAGCGCTGCCGTTCCGGATGAGAGCGCTCTCATCCGGATACCACCTGCCGGTCCACAGACAACAGACTGAACCCGCGCACCGCAACAAACAAAAACCCGACCGCAATGGCCAGCAACACCAGTGATATCGGCAAACCTGCCGGCGACAACGCAGCACTGCCAAAGCGCAAGGCATAGGCCGTCACCAGCACGAGCAATACAAGTCCTGTCATGGCTTGCAATGAACGTTTGTACTTGTGCTCGTCTTGCAGAAAAACACCAGCGGTCATGGTGGCAACCATGGCACCCCAGAACACTGCCGTGGACGGTATCTGCACAATAAGCTGCGTAAAGCTGGCAAACGCCAGCGCCAGTGGCATCCCCCAGACCACGCCGGGCCAGACCAGATTGAGCGCGTCACGGTACTTGCGCTTTTCCAGCCAGATATTGATACCTGTGGCTGACACAACCGTCAGCGACAATCCGAGTACCACATAGAACAATTTGGTCAGAATGCCGTCAAAGTTGCCAAAGTGAATTCGGTAGACGGAATAGAGCAGTTGGCGCGCTATCGGTCCTTGTGTGTACCCGGCTGTATCGAGATAGTTGCCACTGGTGTCAAAGCGATAGTTCTCGGACCAGGCCAGCAAACCCGGTTGCTGTACATAAAACTCCATAAAGCGCTTGTCTGTGTCCGCGTCATGCACAATCATGTAAAGCAACCGACCGTCGGGTGACAGTTGCTGCACCTGTTCCAGCGCGCTGGCAATCTGATACACCGGCGCCTGGTTTTCAAGTGATGGCTCAGGCGGGAACACTTGCTCATTGATGGAATCCACGCTCTCGCCATTCATCGACAAGGCAAACATGCCAACCACAATCAGCACGAGACCGTAATAGGCACCGGTCAGCGCAATCATCAGATGAAAGGGTGCTCCCCAGACACTGAGACGATTGTGCAGATCGACTTGTCCCAGTCTACCTTGTCCACCCGCTCTGAGCTTGAAAGCGTCTTTGACGATTGAGGGATGTGACAAAAACCCGGTGATAATCAGCGCACACAGCAACGCTCCCATCGCGCTGACAATCACAATCCCGACGTTGACAGGCAAGTGCAGATTAATGTGCAAACCGGTCAGCAGCCCCGTCAAATCATCCACGGCATCCGGCCCAAGACTGCCATCTTCATTGACGTATCGCCCCTCGAAGTCGCCTGACACTTTTGCCCGTGGCAGCGCCTCGCTGGGAAATACCAAATACATGTGCTCGGTGATGTCTGCACCGCTGGCGACATACTCATTGAAGCTGCGCTCAAGCTGCTGTGCATCAAATGTCATGCTCTCGTAAACATTCGGCTGCTCCCAGCGTTCTATTTCTTCATAGAACACAACCAGCGTGCCACTCAGGCAGATGATGTACATCAGTCCGCCCACGAGCAAACCGAGCCACGAATGACTGGAGAGTGAGCTTTTTACCAGTTTGGGTGAAAAGGTCATAGTGGTCTTGACGTCAACTCAGATAAACAGCATCACGCTGCTGATTAAAAACAGACCGCCAACAGCCATGGCGGGTTTGATGATTTTTTCCTGCGCACAAATCCACGCGCTGAGCGCACCCCACAGTACCGGATACAGGAATATGGCAACGGCGATTTTGGTGAGCAATGTCCACGGCAAGTACAACACCAATGCCACACTCAACATCAGTGCAAGCAGGCCGGCAACCGGCACCGACAACAGAAATCTGGCACCCTGTTTCACGACACTGATACCCGGCGGCCTCTGCACCAGACGCAGTGGTCGTTCTGCTGCCCTGCTGTCAGCTCCTGCCGCATCCCGGTTGGATAGCACCAGAAGCCAGGCAGCACAGGCCATCGCGATGAGGGCGTAAGTCGTGCCAAACTCCGGCCCTGAGACTGCGGACCAACTGAACATCGACACAATCACGAGCAACCAGCCCGCAAACGCAAGCAACCAGTTGCCGCGCTGGCGCCAGCTCCAGTAAATGCAGCTAACAGCACAAAACGACATCAATAAGGCAATCAGTGTTTTAATCATGATAAAAAGCGCCAGCACTCACACAAAAGGCATTGATCAGTAGTCCCACATCAACGACACGCTGTAGCTTCGTGGAGCGGCGTAATAGGATTGCTCGTACTTCACGGAACTCAGATATTTCTTGTCTGTCGCATTATCCAGATTCAGTGACAGTTTGATTGTGTCACTGACGGCATAACTGACGTAGCCGCCAAGCACTGAATAGCTGTCCTGGCTGATACGGCCGTAAGTGGAATCAAAATAAATGTCATCTTGCCAGCGCATCGACAGACCAATGTCCAGATCAATCGGCCATTGAGGGCTCCACGCTGCCAGCAGCTTGAACGAATTGCGCGGAATAAAAGTCCTCGCGTCATTATTGTTCGGGTCTTTCAGTGCGAGATGGGTAAAACCTGCTTGCAATCGCAGCGCCTCTGTCACATTGCCAGCCACCTCCAGCTCAACACCTTTGGCCTCCACGTTGATGCCTCGATACAGCGCGTAGGTAAAGTTTTCCGTGTAGGCAACAAATTCCTGCAGGTTTTGCTGTTCGGTTTTGAACAAGGCCACGCTGGCCAACATGCTGTTGTCAAACTGCTTTTTCAGTCCGAGTTCGTAACTTTTCCCTTCAGCAGAACCCAGCGGCTGCAGATTTTCATTCAGGTAGTACTGTGGTTTGTAGATGTCACTGAAGCTGCCGTAGACATTCACATTGTCCAGCAGCTCCCAGGTAAATCCTGCATACGGGCTGCCACCATCTTCATCGGAGTCAGTTGAAACGCCGTAGCTGACACCGCGATTTTTGTAATCGACTTTGCTCACACCCAGAATCAGGCTCAGGCGATCAGTCATCGACAACAGCACAGAGCCGTACAAACGGTTCAGTGTCATTTCTTCCTGTGCCGATTGTGTCGGTGCAGCCCACGCTGGACGCAGTACTTCGTTGCCTTGCCAACCCGGGAATGCCGGCATCACATCAAATCCGGACAAGGCTGCGTGCTGCATCGCTCCGGAGACACTGTCGGCCATGCTCAAACCCAGATTGAGTTGATGCTCGCGGCCGAAGGCGGTGAATGTGCCTTGAAGACGCGAGTCCCAGACCAGCGTCTCTTGCGCGTCGTCGTATTTGCCAGGGTATGCATACATGCCAAGACCTGTGTCGGCATCCAGTCCGGTATTCCAGTAGACATAAAACAACTCCGAGTTGTCCTCATAGTCTGTGCGTGTAGCCGATGTGGACAGATTCCAGTTATCCGCCAGTTGCCAACCCAGTTCGGCAAAAGCTGTCTCGGTACGGGTATTCCAGTAGGTCCAATCCATGGTGGTGGTGGTCGAGACATCAAAGTCCGCCTGCACACCATTGCTGTAAATGATGGGCGCTGCCCCCCACAACACACCATCACTGTTGTTGTCCTGACGGGTATAACCCACTGCCAGTGTCAGCGACTGTGTCAGCTGGCCATCAATCACCAGCGAGCCGACGTGACGCTCGTTGCTGTAGTGATCCAGCCAACTGTCCTTGTCCTGGTAGACACCCACAAATCGCGCGGCCCAGCGCCCGGATGCGCTCAGTGGCGTGGACACATCGGCCACCAGTCGCTGGTCATTCCAACGCCCTGCGGAGATGACAGTGCTGGCATCGAATTCATTGCCAGGGCGCTTGCGCACGTAGTTCACAGTACCTGAGGGATTGCCCAGGCCGGTGATCAACCCGTTGGAACCCCTGATCACTTCAACTTTGTCATAAATCGCGGTATCGAGATCACCAACGATGAGCTCGCCAAAGGGGACGCCAATACCATCCACGTGCATGCTGGTGATGTCAAAACCCCGGGCATTGTAGTAAGTGCGATCCGTCTCAGTCGCATCAACATTGACTCCCGGGGCCATCCTCAACAGGCTGTTGATATCTTCCAGACCAAAGTCAGTCAGCGTGGTGGCATCCAGAATGCTCAGGGATTGTGGCGTCTCGAAGGCGCTCAGATCCATACCGGTGGCGCCGCTGCTTTTGCGGTCATCCCGTATGGCCTTGATGATGATTTCTTCAACTTGTGCAGCCTGTGCCTCGGCACGTTGGCTCAGAAAGGGAAAACTGATGGAAATGCTGCAAGCCGCACATGCGACTGCCAGTGGCGTGACTTTCATTGGATAGGCCCCCGAAATATGTCCTTTTCAAAACGGGGGCTAGAATACTCTGCTCAAATATAAATGTAAATGCGAATTATTGTTATTTGCATAAGCGTCAAACAAACTCAATCCCCGTGGTCTGCAAGCCGACCAAACCGATATTGGTCTCATTGAGATCAACCATAGCCGCCATTTCCAGCAACTGGGCCTTGCTGAGATTGCCGCCGGATCCTTGCATCATGCCCACAAAGTGCTGGCGCTCTGCATCCGATGGCGCCACACCCACAACATTGGTGTAGACAGAATTGACCAGCGCTTCGTTGGAGGGATTGCCGAGCACATCAATAACCAGCTGGCTGACCTGCAACACGCTCATACCCTGATCAAACAGATCAATCCCGATGCCAATCCAGTCCGGGTGCTGGGTCAGCGCGCTGGCATCAAGGGCCGCACCAATCACGCGGATAGCCTTGCCAGCTGACTCGGTGGCGGCCAGATCATAGGCCAGTTTTTTGTCTGCAAATTTGACACGCTCAATATTGCGCAAGGTGTCAGTGCCGCTGGCTGCACTGCTGATGGTCAACACGCCATTGCTGCGCGAGATGCTTGCCTGATTGTGGTTGATATGCAAATACAAGGTATCACCGCCTGTGCCACCATCAATCGTGTCATCACCGGTAGTGCCAAACAGTGAGTCATGACCTGCTGAGCCACGCTGACCAACGGTCAGGTCAAACGGATTGCGATTGATGCCAGCAAGGCCAGTGGCGTAGGTGGCAAAATCGTGTGCTGTCGCGTTATAGGATGTGATCAGCGAGGTGACGCTGGTTAACGGTGCATCCGGGTGTCCCGGCACCCTGAGAATTTCGACTGTTCCACGCTGATAGTAATTTTGCGTAAAAAATGGAATGGACTCCGAGATCAGAGACGCGGGAATACCAAACGACGAATTGAGTACCGAGCCCAGTTGTCCGACCATCAGCGATCCAGGGAAACTGGACAACGCCTGACCTACTGCCGCGCGCTGACTGCCCAGAAAAATAATGGCATCATCGGTCACCTGGTAATTGATGATGCGCGCATCAGCGACGGCCTGAGGTTGCAGGTACCCAGGCGAACCGGTTGTCATGGCATAAGCCGGTGTAATGCCCTTGTACTCGGCCATGAACATTTGTGTCATGGCACCACCCAGGCTGTGACCCGTCACCAGCACCAGATCGAACTCACCGCGCGCGATCACGGTATTGAGCGCAGCGACCAGCGGATCAAACAAATCAAAGTGGGCATTGATATTCTGGAAGTCGTGCTTCCAGTCATCATTGTCGTTGGTCCCGCGAAACCCGATGGCCAAAGTACGATGGCCATTTAAAGTGGCAGCGGCAACAATCGCTTCGGCATTGCTGTTGCGGAACACGCCGTTGCTGAGCTGTGTCGGCGCCAACCCCATTTCACTGGCACTGATCAAATGCCAGCCACTCAACGATGGCGATGTGCTCTGCCAGCTTGGCCATGCCCTGGTGACATTGAACAGGGCATCAACCACCGCAGGATTACCACTGATGACAGGCGCGTTGCTGACGGGCATAAAAATCCTCCTGACTGGATGAGAAGTGACAAATCCAGTTTAGGACACGCCCCCGGAAATCGGCACTGTCTCCGAGTCAGGAGTTTGCTCTGCCGCAAACTATCTGTGAAAAGAACACCAGGACAGCGCTCAGCGCGCCATCACCTGATAGATACGCCCCGCAATGTCAGCCACCACCGGATTCAGCTCTGCTTGCGCGGCGCCAAAATCAGTCGTGTTGGAGGTCTCGGCAAAAATCGCCAGCGCCACTTCCCGGCCGGGGATCAGCAGATAACCGATGTCGTGGGAAACAGGGCCGTTTTCTCCGGTTTTATGCGCTACCGGCGCATCCGCCGGCATACCCGCGCCAATTTTGGTTTTTACGGTCTGCGCGGACATCCATGTCAGTATCTGACTGCGCGAGGAGTCGCTGAGAAAATCACTTTGATAAATCTGCGTCAACAACTGCAGTGAATCTCGCGTATCAATGATGTTGTCCTTTTCGGGCGGCTGGGCAGCCTCAAACATTTTGCGGCCAAACTGCATGGTCTGAAGTTGCAGTTGACGGGCCAACGCTGCCATCGTGTTGTACCCGACCACATCCACCAGGACATTGGTGGCGGTGTTGTCGCTGACGGTGATGGTCAATTCCGCCAGACGCTGCAAAGACACCAGCTGGGGTGCGGCTTCGTTTTGCAGTACGCCCATGCCGCCCACGATATCGTCAGGCTCCACTGGCACTGCGTCTGACAGCGCCAGGCGCCCGGCATCAACCTGGTGCATCAGCGCCGCGATCAACAGCAATTTGATGGTCGATGCCGGAGGGTAGCTCGTGTCTGAACCCAGCAGCAGCGTTTGTTCGCCAAAGGCCCCGCTCAGGTCCGACACGCCAACAGACAGACGCAGGCCCTTTGCCGAGGCCTGTTCCAGTATTGGCTGCAATTCTGCCTGCAGCGACGCGAAAGGTGACTCGGCAGCTATGGTTGCGCTTGAGAGGAACATCACAAAAACAATCAGAAAACGATTCATGGCCGGATACCGTGTTAAAGTGAGATTGCCATCTGGCAGGAGAATAACATCATTCAGGGTTTTGCCATGACAATCATGACCACAACAATCACAACCGCTACCATGATGACAACCAGGCGCACGGCCATTCTGATGCTGCTTGGTGTGCTGGCCGCTTGCTCGGAGCCGGCGACAGACACAGCGCCAGCACCTGACGCCATAGTCCCCAGCTATGATCTGGTGTTGCGCGGGGGCATGATTTACAGCGGCGCTGACCAAATGCCTGACATCGGTGATGTGGCGATTGTGGGCGAACAGATCGCTGCGGTCGGTGATCTGGGCGAATATCATGCCGGCGAGATCATTGACATCGATGGCCTCGCGGTGATGCCGGGTTTTATCGACATTCACAGTCATGCGCTATCCGGCAATCCCGATGAAGGCATCATGGCGTGGCCGGATGCCGAGAACCTGATCCGTCAGGGTGTGACCACCGTGATTGGTGGCAACGATGGTGATTCACCCCTGCCGCTGGAAGACAGCTTTGCAGCGATTGCTGCATTGCCCCCCGCCATCAACTTTGGCAGTTTTGTGGGGCATGGTTCCATCCGCGGTTTGATTGTGGGTGAGGACGACAGAGCACCAACCGAAGAAGAACTTGAGCTGATGCGCGAACAGGTTGCACTCGGCATGCAACAAGGTGCCTTTGGTCTTTCTTCCGGTCTGATCTATACACCCGGCCGTTTTGCAGATACTGAAGAAGTGGTTGAGCTGGCACGTGTGGCGGCGGAATACGGTGGTATGTATATCAGCCACATGCGCGAAGAGGGTCTGGGTTTGCTCGACAGTGTGGCAGAAACCATTCTGATCGGCGAAGAGGCCGGATTGCCCACCCAGCTCACTCACCACAAAGTGGTGGGGGCTCCGATGTGGGGCAGTTCGGTAGAATCATTGCGCATGGTGGATGAGGCGATTGCCCGCGGCGTGGACGTTTCAATAGACCAGTACCCGTACACGGCATCATCCACCAATTTGCAGATTCTGTTCCCCGGTTGGGCGCTGGATGGCGGGCGTGATGCATTGCTGGCCAGAATGCAGGACCCCGAGCAACGCGCACGTTTGCGCAACGATATCGTTTACAACATTGAAGTTGATCGCGGCGGTGATGATCCGGCGAATGTGGTACTGGTCAGCTGTCCGCATGACTCGTCTCTGAATGGACTTAATCTGAGCGAGGTGCTGCGCCTGCAAGGACTGGAAGCCAGCAAGGCCAATGCCGCCGAGCTGTTGATCAATCTGGTGGAAGACGGCAACTGCGCGGCGGTGTTTCACGCCATGGTCGAGGACGACATTCACAACATCATGCGTCATCCACGCACCATGATTGCCTCGGACGGTGGTGTGGAAGGGCCCTCCGATCGCGCTGTGCATCCGCGCAATTACGGGACTTTTGCGCGACTGATCGGACACTACGCGCGCGATTTGGGCATCATTCCTGTCCATACGGCCATTCATAAAGTCACTGGCATGCCAGCCGACCGCCTCAAGATGAGTGATCGGGGGCGACTGGTGCCCGGCGCGATTGCTGACATAGCTGTACTGGACATCAACGCTGTGCGCGAGCTCACCAGTTTTGCTGACCCGCATCAGTATGCAGAAGGCGCCGTCCACGTCTTTGTTGCGGGAACAGCCGTCTTGAGAGACGGGGCGATGACCGGTGCACGTCCAGGTGTGATCGTGCGCTCCGGGAATTAAACGCGAATCTGACCGTCTTAATAGTCAAGCGGGTTGGAACATGCGGCTCCCGCGAGTCCGGATAAACAACAATATTGCAGACAAGGAGGACATCATGGGCAAAATTATCGGGCTGGCGATTCTCGTCGCTGGCGCCATTCTGCTGTACTTCGGTTACACCGAATACAACTCCACCGCCTCACAACTGACGGAAGCCGTGACAGGCAACCCCACAGACAACACCATCTGGTTTCTGGTGGGCGGTGCCGTTGCTGTGATTGTTGGCATCGGTATGATGCTGAAAAAGTAAAAAACGGCGACGTTTGCGCAATAAAAAAGGGCTACCGTCACGGCAGCCCTTTTTTCACGCCCTTGCCGGGCAGCGGACAATCAACGCTTGACGCGTGATTTGTACTCGCCGGTCAGCGTATCAATCTCGATGTAGTCACCGATTTCGCAGAACGCAGAAACCTGCAGCTCATGGCCATTGTTCAGACGTGCTGTTTTGGTCACTTTGCCGGAAGTGTCACCACGCACTGCCGGCTCGGTGTAAGCAATCTGGCGCACGATGGTTTTGGGCAGGTCCACGGAAATGACTTTACCGTTGTAGAACACAGCCTGACACACATCTTCCATGCCATCTTCAATGTAAGCCAGGACGTTTTCCAGATCGTCTTTTTCAATTTCGATCTGTTCGTAGTCCGCATCAACAAACACGTACATCGGATCCGCGTAGTAAGAGTAGGTTACTTCCTTCTGTTCCAGAACAATGTATTCCAGTTTGTCGTCACACTTGAACGTGGTTTCCGTTTGCATGCCGTTCAGGATGTTTTTCAGCTTCATCTTGTTGATGGCTGAGCTGCGACCTGCGCGGTTGAATTCGTTTTTCTGAACTTTCCAGGGGGACCCGTCAATCATGATGACCTGGCCGGGACGGATTTCTTGTGCGGTTTTCATGTGATAAACACTCGACTCGATTTAAATTAAGAACATCAATGGGTTAAGGGGTCAAACCGGCAGGCGGCCTGTTGACGAATCGCACCAGATTTGTTGCCAGATCGGGCTGTTCGGCCAGCTTTTGCTGCCATTTCCGGGCATGCTGCTGCAAGTCCGGAAGTTGAGGGCGCAGATAATGCCACAATTCCCGGCAATCTTCACCCAGATTCCAGCACCGGGCGAACAGCTCGCAGCGCAAGCGCAGCTCCGGCTCAAGCCCCTGAAGGTAGCGCCCCATAAAGGCATTCAGCTTGTCCATATGCACGCCATCATGCTGGGGATAGATATGCCAAAGCATCGGCTTGCCCGCCCATTGCGCACGCACAAAGGAGTCCTCGCCGCGCACCAGATTAAAATCGCACAGGCTGAGCAGGTGGTCATAGTCGTCTTGCGAACTGAATGCTGTCACCGCCAGTGTCAGCGAACCCAGACGCAACATATCGCCCGCCTGCAAACGCTTGCCGTGAACACCGGCGAGACCATCGTGCAGGGCATTGAGACTGCGCCCCTCGGGAATCACACACAGCACCGGTTCATCCGCATCAGTCATGGCCTGCAACAAACCGCGCAAGGCCGGATTTTCGTAACTGAAGATGGAGATCATCAGCATATCTGACATCAGCGCCGCGCTGTCCAAACCCAGCTTCTGCCACCAACGCTGCCTTTCAGCCAGCTGATGCTGCTGCCAATGTGCATGCCGGTCGAGTAAGCCGGCCTCACGCAGCAAGCCACCAGTGCCCTTGTCAAAGCCGGGGAAAAAAAAGAACTTGCGGATCGCTGCTGACAAATTCTGCGGAGAGGGCAAACCATGACATCCGGCAACCCAGTCTTCCGCACTGAGATACTCCAGATTGATCCACAGCGGTGGCCGGGCAGTGTGGGCGATTGCGGCCTTGACCTCGCCCGGCAGCTCACAGCCAAACGCTTCGATGACAACATCCGAGTCCGCAATGGCAGCCGTCACCGAATCGGCTTGTGGCCATGGCGAACTCCAGTGCTGCAATCGAATCCCGGGCTCTGGTGGCTGGGCAGCAACAAAACGCTGCAGAGCAGTCCAGTCGTCAACCCACAGCTCGACGGCAATACCATGCTCATGAACGAGTTGACGCGACAGGCGCCAGCACACACCGATATCACCAAAGTTGTCGACCATGGCGCAGAACACAGTCCAGCGCGGACGGCTTGAGGCACTCATCAGCTCAGTTGTCCATCATACGCGGCAGCACAATATCCACTTGCAGCCCGGTCTCAGCGTCCTCGCGGTTACTGATGCGCAGCTCGCCCCCATGCTGTTTGGCAATATTCTGGGCAATGGCCAAACCCAGACCAATGCCACCGTTGTCGCGGTTACGCGACGACTCCAGGCGGTAAAACGGCCTCAAAATGTTTTGCAGCTCAGCACTTTCCACGCCCGGGCCCCGGTCCTTGACGGTAATACAAAAACCGTCTGGCAGAACCCGGCAACTGACCCAGGCTTCCTCGCCGTATTTGACGGCATTATCAATGATGTTTTGCACACAACGGCGCAGTGATACCGGACGGCATTCCATCATGACGATATTGCCGTCTGATTCGAAATGAATCGGGAAACCCTCTTCCTCCAGGTCGTCCGTCATGCTTTCAAGCAGCGCCAGCACATCGGTGCGGCGGGCTTTTTCATTGGGCTCGACCCCGCGTACAAAGTCCAGCACGGACTGGATCATCGCGCTCATATCCGAGACAACACGTAACATACCTTCACGTTCCTGTGCATTTTCCAGCAGATCGGCGCGCAATTGCAGCCGTGTTGCCGCCGAACGCAGATCATGGGACACCGCTGCCAGGGTTTCGGTCTGACCCTGGACCAGACGCCGCAGTCGCGCCTGCATCCGATTGAATGCTCGGGCCGCGCGTACAACCTCGGACGGTCCGTCCTCCGGCAACGAGGGCGCATCCAGATTGGTACCAATCACATCAGCGGCCTGGGCCAATTGGTCCAGTGGCGTCAGCACACGGCTGATCAGCACCCAGCCAACCACCAGGGTGCCCAAGCTGGCGATCAGGATATACAGCAGGAAGATATCGGTGAACAATGATTGCGCATCTGGCAAGGTGGCTCGAAAAATTGCCTGCTCGCCATCGGGAAAATCGACATAAACCAGCGCATCAAGGCCGGGCAGGGATGTAAGGTCCGGCTGGCGCAACACCCTCGCCTCCAGCACCCGGATCACGCACACGGTGGCATCCAGTCCCGGGTACAAAGTAAACCAGCTGTCCAGACGATCCGTGATTTGCTGCGAAAACTCATTCTCCTCGCAGTCGGCATAGTCGGTTCGACTGGCTTCGGGGTACATAAACAGAAACTGGGTTTCTGCGGCGGCCAGAATCTGCTCCCGGTCTGCGGGCGGGAACCGCTGGGCCAGATCGACCACCCCGATAATACGATCGGCCAGATCAACTGCTTCTGTCAGGATAACAACCTGTTGCCGGTTGGTTTCATAGATCAGGACACTCAGCACATGCGACAGCAGGAATATCGCCGTCAGCACCAGCAGTGCCTGTGAGCGCAGTGTCTGAAGCGGTGGCTGTCTCCTGTCGCTCATGATCTCAGATGGACTCGACAGCAAACGTGAATATGTATCCCTTGCCCCAAGATGTCTTGATGATCTCGGGCTGCTTGGCGTCATCACGCAGTTTGCGTCGTAACCGGCTGATATGGGAGTCAATACTGCGATCGAACGGGGCGCTGGAGCGACCCTTGGTCAGATCCAGCAGGCGGTCACGCGACAGCGGGATCTGGGGGTTTTGCACAAACGCCAGCAGCAACTCGGTTTCACTAGACGACAGCGGCACCACCGCCGACTCATTGTCGACCAACTCCATCTGGGCCGGCCGGAAGCACCAGTCTCCGAACAAATAGTTGCCTTTGACCCCGCTGACACGGCGGTGACTGGTCTGTACACGGCGAAATACCACTTTGACACGCGCCATCAGCTCCCGTCGCCCGAAAGGTTTGACGATATAGTCATCAGCACCAAGCTCAAGCCCGACCACGCGGTCAATCTCGTCATCTTTGGCGGTCAGCATGATCACTGGCGGCATGGCAGGATCCGATTGCAACATTCTGCACAATTCAAACCCGTCACGGCCGGGCATCATCACATCCAGCAGAATCAGGTCAAAACGCTCCTGCGCCAACCGTGCGAACATTTCGTCACCATTGGCCGCGACCGAGCAGCGGTAACCCTCTGCCACAAACAGCTTGTGCAGCAGATCGCGAATATCCTTGTCATCATCCACCACCAGCACACTATGACTGATCGTCATATCCCCCCCTTTCGAAATCCTACCGCCGGACAATGTGGCGAAAAACATAACACAATCACTGCCCGCACTGTAGCAGGGCAAGTCGACCACCATACTTATTTGCACTTTTGACAAACTTTTACACATTGTTGGTGTAAATATCTTCGCCCAGTTTGAAGAGGGGTTTTTGTGATGAAGACCGGACTGTTTACTGCGATTGCGATCCACTCTGTCGCCGTGGTGATGACGACAGGCCTCTATTTAAATGGTGATGTCCAGACACGTAGCCTCAGTCAACACCCCGAGACTACGCGGCATCAGGAAACATTCCAGGAGCGCGCATTGCGAACGCGAGCCTCTGGACTGATCAATCGTGTCCAGGCGTCGCAAGCGCCAGAGTGACACAGCAGTAAGTCATTTTTGCAGGCATTCATGCATCGGGCATGTGTTCGCTTCTGCAAGAAAAAATCACATTCGGATACACAATTTCCATCTGTCGTTTGACTCAAATGTGCAGGGTTTAACATGAAAATACATACATTGAGCCTCAGTCTGTTGCTGGTCATGTTCTGGCTGTTGAATTCAGGCTTGTTCAAGCCGTTGATCTTCATGATGGGAGGCGCTTCTGTTGTGCTGGTGCTCTATATTGCAGGCCGCATGAATGTCATTGATGAAGAGTCACAGCCGTTGCATCTCACCAAAAGCATACCGGCCTACTACCTCTGGCTGCTGAAAGAGCTGGTGGTTTCCAATGTGCAGGTAGTGGCCACCATCTGGAAAGGCGGTCAGCAACTGCAGCCCGCAATGGCAACTATCCCGATGAAGCGTATGAGCGATATGGGCAAGGTGATTTATGCCAATTCCATTTCCCTGACACCTGGCACGGTCACCACGGAGGTGACTGATGACTCCATTACCGTTCACGCACTGGACAAAAGTTCCATTTCCGCCATCAGCAGCGGAGAAATGGAAGAACGTGTCCGCAAACTAGGATGATCAATCATGTTTACTGCTGCAGCAATTGCTGTTCTGGTGTCCATGGGGCTCGCTCTGGTGCGAGCCTTCGCAGGACCCACACTTTATGACCGCATCCTCGCGGTCAATGTTTTTGGAACCAAAACTGTTCTGCTGATCGCCATCGCCGGCTTTCTGTCCGGGCGCCCGGAGTTTCTGGACATCGTCATGGTGTATGCGCTGATGAACTTCATCACTGTGATCGGAATTCTGCGTTTCTTTGAATACGCCGCTGGCAAAGAAACAGCGAATCCGGAATCTATCAAGGACCAATAATGAGCATGCTGACCGATTATCTGAGCTGGGGACTTCTGATCCTTGGCGGGTTTCTCTGTGTCTCGGGCGCTGTAGGACTGCTGCGCTTTCCTGACTTTTTCACACGCATGCATGCGGCCAGCGTCACCGACACGCTGGCTGCCGGCATGATTCTGGCGGGCCTGATGCTGCAGGCACCATCCTGGATTGTGTTTGCCAAGCTGGTGATGATTCTGGTGTTTATCCTGCTGACTGCACCGACCTCGGGTCATGCGCTGGCCAAGGCAGCCCTGCATGCCGGCATGAAACCGCTACTGCCGGGCAAGAACAACGCTGACAACACCGCAGGAGGCGTGTGACCATGGAATCCGTTATCCACATGATCATTCTGAGCATGCTGCTGGCGGTCGCCATTGCGATTGTTCGCATCAGGGACTTGTTTGCTGTTGTCATGCTGGCAGGTATCTATGGCCTGCTGTCAGCGACATTTTTTGTGTTGATGGATGCACATGATGTTGCGTTCACCGAAGCGGCAGTTGGTGCCGGCATATCCACACTGCTGATGCTGACCGCGCTGTCCATGACAGGTCGCTATTCCACCACAACGGTAAACTACCGCCCCGTACTGGCGCTGTCGCTGGTGGTGTTGACTGGCGCACTGCTGATTTTTGGCACAACGGATCTGCCATCGTTTGGTGATCCGCAGGCGCCTGTTCACACACATGTGGCGCCGCGTTATCTGCACGAGTCTGTCAACGAAATTGACATCCCGAACGCCGTCGCTGCCGTGCTCGCCAGCTACCGTGGTTTTGATACCTTCGGTGAAGTGGTGGTGATCTTTACCGCAGGCATTGGTGTACTCGCACTGTTGATGCGCTCACCAGTCAATACCGCCGTTGCCGACACCGTTGCGTCCATGCGTGATCACGTTGTACTGCGTGTGGTCGCCAAAATGCTGATCCCTCTGATCCTGCTGTTTGGCCTGTACGTACAGTTTCACGGCGAATATGGGCCAGGCGGCGGGTTTCAGGCGGGCGTAATTTTTGCGTCGGCATTTTTCCTTTACGCCATGTTGTTCGGTTTGAGCGCCGCCCGCAAAGTCATCAATATGACTGCCGTTCAGTTGCTGTCCGCGCTTGGCGTGCTGATTTACGGCAGTGTGGGTGTGATCAGCATGCTCAATGGCCACAATTTCCTTGACTACGATGCTCTGGCTGCCAACCCGATTGATGGTCAGCACTACGGCATCATTCTGGTTGAACTGGGCGTGGGTATCACCGTTGCGTCGGTGATGATCATCATCTTTTTCACATTCTCTTCACGCAGTCAGAAGGAAGGAGACAGCGACTGATGGATATCTCCGGTCTGTTCAATTACTGGGTTGTGATGGTGCTGATGATGATTGGCTTTTACATCGTCATCGCGCAGCCCAACCTGATCAAAAAACTGGTCGGTCTGACACTGTTCCAGACCTCCGTTTTTATTATGTATATCAGCGCTGGTAAGGTTGCCGGTGGCACCGCGCCGATTTTGTCTGACAGTTACAGCCTGTACTCCAACCCGCTGCCTCACGTGCTGATTCTGACAGCCATCGTTGTGGGTATTGCGACAACCGCCGTTGGTTTGTCGCTGGTAGTACGCATCAAGGAAAGTTACGGCACTGTGGAAGAAAACGAGATCCACAGCAAGGATAAATCATGATGACGCATTTTCCTGTTTTGCAGGTCATTCTTCCGCTGATGGCAGCGCCTGCCTGCCTGTTCCTGCGCAAGCGTGATCTGGTCTGGATATTTGCCACCGTCGTGGCATTTTTAAGTTTCGCCGTGAGCCTGTCACTGATGTTCAGTGTCATGCAAAACGGTGCCATCAGTTATGAGCTCGGCGGCTGGGAAGCGCCCTGGGGTATCGAGTATCGTATTGATTTGCTGAATGCGCCGTTGCTGGTACTGGTCAGTGGCATCAGTGCGATAGTGTTGCTGGCCGCCCGCACCAGCATCCTCAATGAAATTCCCGAAGATCGGCACACACTGTTCTTTGTCGCGTGGTTGCTGTGTATGGCTGGCCTGATGGGCATTCTGGCCACTGGCGATGCCTTTAACGTGTTTGTGTTTCTGGAAATTTCATCGCTGTCCACCTACACCCTGATTGCGCTGGGCAAAGACCGTCGCTCGCTGTGGGCGTCGTATCAGTACCTGATCGCCGGCACCATCGGTGCGACATTCATCCTGATTGGTATTGGCCTGATGTACATGATGACTGGCACACTCAACATGGCTGATCTGGCACAGCGCCTGCCCGAAGTATCTGATACGCGTACGGTCTACACAGCCTTTGCATTTTTTATGGTGGGTGTGTGCCTGAAGCTGGCCCTGTTCCCGCTGCATTTGTGGCTGCCCAACGCCTACGCTTATGCCCCGTCAGTTGTCACGGCGTTTCTGGCTGCTACCGCGACCAAAGTAGCCGTATACGTCATGCTGCGCTTTATGTTTGATGTGTTCGGCTTTGAGTTCGCCGTCGGGCATTTGCCGCTGCAAACCATTTTGCTGGTACTGGGTTTGACCGGCGTATTTGTCGCATCGATTGTTGCCATCACACAAGAGAATCTCAAGCGCATGCTGGCGTACTCCAGTGTGGCACAAATTGGTTACATCATTCTGGGCTTCAGCTTTGCATCACAAACCGGCATTACTGCCACACTGTTGCACATGTTGAACCACGGCCTGATGAAGGGTGCGCTGTTTCTGTCGATGGCCGCTGTGGTTTACCGCATGGGCGTCGCCAGTCTGTCCCAGATGCACGGCCTTGCATCGCGTATGCCACTGACAATGGCTGCATTTCTGATTGGCGGTCTGAGCCTGATTGGTGTGCCGTTGACGGTCGGTTTTGTCAGCAAATGGTATCTGGTCGCCGCGGCTCTTGAGAACGGCTGGTGGCCGGTCGCTGCGCTGATTCTGCTGGGCTCAATCCTGTCAGTGATCTATATCTGGCGCGTTGTCGAAGTGGTGTATTTCAAGCCAGTGTCCGCGGCAACACCCGATGTAAAAGAGGCACCTGCTGCCATTCTGATCCCGATGTGGATACTGGTGATTGCAAATCTGTATTTTGGTATCGATACCAGCCTGACAGTGGGCGTCACTGAAATGGCTGCGGCAGATCTGTTTGGAGGGCTGCGTTAATGAATTTCCTTGCTCCTGAACTGATGCTGCAACTGACCATACTGGTCCCGGTGCTGGCGATTGCCGGCATTGTGGCCACGGGTCGTTCCGAGAATCTGCGTGAATCGGTGTCTATTGTCGCCAGTCTGATTGTGTTGTGGCTTGTTATCAGCCTGTACAACACACACAAGGCAGGCGTCTCGGTGGCAGTCACCTGGCTCGAAATTTTGCCCGGCTTGACTCTGGCGTTCCGGCTGGAATCCATGGGCATGTTGTTCGCGCTGGTCGCCGGCATTTTGTGGCTGGTCACGATTTTCTACGCGATCGGTTATATGCGCAGTCACCATGAACAAAATCAGACGCGTTTTTACGCCTGCTTCGCCTTGTCGATTGCCAGCGTGTTTGGTGTGGCATTTGCGTCCAACCTGTTTACGCTCTTCATCTTCTATGAAGTGCTGACGCTGGCCACGTATCCGCTGGTGACACACGCAGGGACGGAGGAAGCCAAAAAGGGCGGACGCACTTATCTGGGCATTCTGCTGAGCACCTCAATTGCATTTTTCCTGTTTGCGATTCTGGGCACTTATGTGGTCAGCGGCACACTGGAGTTTACACCGGGCGGTGTATTCCCGGCTGGTACCTCGCCTGTTGTGGGTGGTGCACTGCTCGCTCTGTTTGTGTTTGGCGTCGGTAAAGCTGCGATCATGCCTTTCCACCGCTGGTTGCCCGCTGCCATGGTGGCACCGACACCAGTGAGCGCACTGCTGCACGCTGTGGCGGTGGTCAAGGCCGGTGCGTTCACATTGCTGAAAGTGGGTACTTTTATATTTGGTCTGGACTTCCTGGCTGAATTGCCGACCAAAAATGCCTTGCTGTATCTGGCTGGCGCCTCCGTGATCATTGCCTCACTGATCGCGATGCGTCAGGACAATCTGAAAAAGCGACTGGCCTACTCAACGGTCAGCCAGCTCAGCTACATCACGGCGGGGATGCTGCTGGCAACGGAATCCGGCATCACCGGTGGTGCCATGCACATCGCCATGCACGCCGTGGGCAAAATCACCCTGTTCTTCTGCGCCGGTGCGATTCTGGTCACCGCGCACAAAACAGACGTCAGCCAATTGCGCGGCATTGGCTGGCAGATGCCCATCACGATGGCAGCATTCATGATTGGCACGCTCAGTATCATCGGTCTGCCGCCCACAGGTGGCGCGTGGAGTAAATGGTTTGAGTTAAGTGGCGCACTTGACGCTGATCAGGTGTTCTTTATGGGTGTTCTGATGCTGAGCTCGCTGCTGAACATTGCGTACCTGATGCCCATTTCGGTACTGGCGTTCTTCCCGCCGCCCGATGGACTCGCACGACCAGCCTTCAAGGAAGCACCGCTGCCGTCACTGCTGGCGCTGTCGTTTACCGCGCTGATGTGTCTGGTGTTGTTCTTCTTCCCTGAAGCTTTGTTTGAGCTGGCTGAATCCATCACACAATGATGTCGGCACAAAGGGTAGACGATTTACAGAGATGCGTTTGACAAGGACTCTATGATGAATAATTCAGATACCAAACATGATCAGATCAAAGATGATCGTGAGTACCTTTTTGACAATCCCCGGAATGTCAAAATTCTGATGCGTGTGTTTTATGCCTGTTGCGCCATCCTGGTTGCACTGGATTTTGTGATCAAGCGCTACACCTATCACCCGCTGGAGAATCTCTGGGCGTTTTACCCTGTCTACGGATTTATCGGCTGTGTGGTGCTGGTGATTGTCGCCAAATGGATGCGCGTGGTGTTAATGCGCGAGGAAGACTATTACGACAAGGACGAGGAAGCACGCCTGAACACCATCAGCCGTCCTCGCACCGAGGAGGATCATCATGTGGGCCATTGAGCTGCCTCCCTTTGTTCCATTTTATATCGCAGCAGCGCTTGCTTTCTTTACGCACGGCTGGCTGCGTAAAGCCATCCTGCTGATCACACCCGTGCTCGGTGGTTTGCACCTGTTGATGGTGCCGGAGGCGATCTACTGGCAGACCACGTTCATGGACTATGAGCTGATACCTTACAAGGTAGACGGCCTCAGTCTGATCTTTGGTTATGCGTTCCATATCGCCGCCTTTATCGCCGTACTGTATGCCTTGCACGTCAAGGACAAGGTTCAGCAGGTATCCGGCATGCTGTATGCGGGCAGCGCCCTGGGTGCAGTGTTTGCGGGCGACCTGATTACCCTGTTTGTGTTCTGGGAATTTCTGGCGCTGTCATCGGCATTCCTGATCTGGGCACGTCGAACCACACGCTCATACTTTGCCGGCATTCGTTATCTGATTTTCCAGGTGGCCTCAGGTGTCCTGCTGGTGTGCGGACTGCTGTTCCACGCCTCGGAAACCGGCTCTATTGCCTTTGAGCACATCGGGGTTGGCAGCATTGGCGGATGGCTGATTTTCTTCGCCTTTGGTATCAAGTGTGCGTTCCCGTTCCTACATACCTGGCTGACCGATGCCTATCCGGAGTCCACGCCAACAGGCACTGTATTCCTGAGTGCCTTTACCACCAAAGTGGCGGTGTATGCGCTGGCTCGTGGTTATCCCGGTACAGAGCTGCTGGTTTACATCGGCGCGGCCATGGCCTGCTTCCCGATTTTCTTTGCTGTGATCGAGAACGACTTGCGCCGTGTACTGGCTTACAGCCTGATCAACCAGGTCGGTTTTATGGTGGTCGGCGTGGGTATAGGCACCGCATTGTCCATTAATGGTGCCGTGTCGCACGCCTTTAACGACATTATCTTCAAGGGCCTGCTGTTTATGACCATGGGTGCCGTGTTGCAGATGACCGGCCGCATCAATGGCTCGGATCTCGGCGGTTTGTATAAAACCATGCCGCGCACCACGATATTGTGTATTGTCGGAGCGGCATCCATTTCGGCCTTCCCGTTGTTCAGCGGTTTTGTCAGCAAATCCATGGTGATGAGTGCCGCCATTGAACAGGGCTACGACTGGGTCTGGCTGATGCTGCTGTTCTCGGCTGCGGGTGTGTTCCACCACGCTGGCATCAAGATCCCGTACTTTGCATTCTTTGCACATGATTCGGGCATCCGTGTCAGTGATCCGCCGATCAATATGCAGCTGGCGATGTTTGTTGCGGCCGCGCTTTGCATCACGATTGGTGTGTATCCGTCGCTGCTTTACGGTCTGCTGCCCTACGACACCGGCTATAACCCGTACGATGCAACGCACGTGCTGACCCAGACGCAGTTGCTGTTCTTCTCGGCATTGGCCTTTGTGTGGCTGAACCTGCGCAAGATGTATCCGCCGGAGCTGCGATCCACCAATCTGGACGCTGACTGGTTCTACCGCCGCCTGTTCCCGGGCATTGTGCGCGGCATAACTGCACGTTTGTCTGCCATCAGCGCGTTGAACAAGGCGTTTGTCAATCGCTTGTCTGCGTTGTCGCCGACACTGGCTCGCCAGTTCGGTCCGGACGGGGCGCTGGCGGACAGCCATCCGGTCGGCAGCATGGTCAAATGGGTCACCATCCTGCTGGCGGTTTATCTGATTGTGAGTTTCGTCTGACCGATCTGCCAGTTGCGGGCAAGAAAATGGTTTTTCTTGCCCGCTTTTTTTATATATTATCCCGCCGTGACGGCATCACCGGGGCTCTGACGCAATCCATGCGCTCAAGCAGGGCTTCATGGACGCGCCGTATTTTTGATTCCAACCTTACGATTCCCGGGATTGATTATGCTGCTAGCACTGGTTGTGGCCTACCTTGTGATTTCAATTGGCATTGGCGTTATGGCTGCACGCAAAGTGCACTCTGCCAGTGACTTTATAACCGCCGGACGCAGTCTGCCCATGTACATGGTGATGGCGATGGTTTTCGCGACCTGGTTCGGGGCGGAAACGGTCCTCGGCATTTCCGCTACGTTTCTTGACGAAGGATTCCACGGTCTGATCTCCGACCCGCTGGGTGCATCTGCGTGTCTGGTACTCTTCGGTCTGATTTTCGCGCTGCCGCTGTATCGTCTGAAACTGATGACACTGGGCGATTTTTTCCATATCCGCTACAACAAGCGCACGGAAATGGTGCTGTCGCTTTGCATCATGTTGTCCTATCTGGGCTGGGTATCCGCCCAGGTCACCGCGCTTGGTCTTGTGTTTAATGTGTTGTCCGATGGTGTCGTCTCCATGGACATGGGCATGCTGATTGGCGCTGGTGTTGTGCTGACCTACACCCTGCTCGGTGGCATGTGGTCGGTCGCGGTCACGACCTTTGTGCAAATGATCATTATTGTGATTGGCCTGCTGCTGGTGACCAGCAACGCCAGCACCATGGCCGGCGGTATCGGCACGGTGATCGAGCGCGCGGCGGCAGAGGGCAAGTTTGAATGGCTGCCCAGTATGAACATGCTGGAAATTCTTGGCTGGATGGCGGCTTTCTTCACCATGGCACTGGGCTCCATTCCCCAGCAGGACGTTTTCCAGCGGGTGAATACCTCCAAAAACGAGAAAGTGGCTGTCTGGGCAACCACGCTGGGCGGCATCTCCTATTTCTTCTTCGCTGCCGTGCCGCTGCTGCTGGCCTACAGCGCCAGCCTGATTGATCCGGTCATGACAGCGACCCTGATGGAAAGCGATACCCAACTGGTGTTGCCAACCTTTGTCGCCACCCATATGCCGTTTTACCTGCAGGTGATTTTCTTCGGGGCATTGTTGTCAGTGATCATGAGCACCGCGTCCGGCACCTTGCTGGCGCCCTCGGTCACCTTCACCGAGAACATCCTTAAAAACATCATCCCGAATATGACGGACAGCCAGCTGTTGACCTACACCCGTTACACCATCTTCGGCTTTACCACGCTGGTGGTATTCAACGCGGTGCTGTCTGATGGCGACATCCATACCATGGTGGTTAATGCCTACCGCATCACGCTCGCAGGGGTATTCGTTCCGCTGACAGCCGGCCTGTTCTGGCGCCGCGCCAGCAATCTGGGTGCAACCCTGTCCATGATTGGTGGTCTGGGCAGTTGGTTACTGCTGGAAGTCCTGTGGCCGGACATTCCGTTTGAACCGCAATTTGTCGGGCTGTTGTTCAGTCTGGCCGGCATGATTGTCGGCTCCCTGCTGTCACCAAACCCGCACGCCGCCAATGAGCGTGGGCTGGCTGAACCACGCCCTGCCTGATCCTTGTTGCCTGCCGCAACGCCGGGTTTGCACAAACCCGGCGTTGCGTTATGCTCGGATTGTGCCCGGGCAAACAACCACAATCCCAACTGATCCCGGCACCACGGCTCGGGTATGCGTAAACCCTTTTCATCCAGGCACCGCCGGCTGTGCACGCTGATGCTGGCGCTTGCAGCCCTTGTGTCTTCGCAAGCGTTCAGCCACGGCAGCGTGGTTGACGGCGGCGAGGGCTGTATCATCCGGATGGACTTTTACAGCGCCCACTTCAGCATTTTTCAGCCACAAACCCGGGCTCACCGCGAATTCTGTGAGGACCTGCCGGACGTGACGGAAAGCGTCTTTGTACTGGAGTACCGCCACGACTCTCTGCGTGAAGTGCCTGTTGATTTTCGAATCATCCAAAACACCAGCGAGCTGGGTCGTTTTGTGCGCTGGCAAGATATTGAAGCCATGGGCGATCTGACGCCTGTCACCGTCTTTCAACAACGCGTTTCACCGCGCACCGATGGTGTGCTCAGTGTGGTCCACACCTTTGAGCAAGCGGGCGATTACGTAGGTATTGTCAGCGCGCCACACCCGACCCTGGATCAGGTATACCACGCAGTGTTTCCATTCCGGGTGGGTCGCCCGTTCTGGCAACAAGGGTACGTTCTGCTGCCCTTGTTTGTACTGGCACTGATGGCGCTGTACCGGATTAAAAAACGGCAACACAAAACGGCTTACCGGAGGTTGCTCTGATGCGTCACCTGCTTGGGATATGTTTGCTGCTGGCATGGTTGCCAGCGGTTTGCGCGGGCAACCCGGTAGACTCGGTGCCACAGGGCCTGCGGGTAACATTGGAACCTTCTGTGTCACCTGTCCCGCTCAATCAGATGCACAGCTGGACTGTGGTGCTGCAAACCAGCCATGGCGAGGCTGTGGCCGACGCCGGTATCACCGTCGATGGCGGCATGCCGGCTCACGACCATGGCCTGGCCACTCGTCCGCAGGTCACGCGTTATCTGGGTGAGGGACGTTACCTGCTGGAAGGTGTACGCTTTCACATGGCCGGCGAGTGGTTGCTGCGGCTGGACATTCGTTATCTGGACCAATCGTTTCGTGCTGATGTCACCGTGAGTCTTTGACCATGGCCAAAAAGTCCCCTGTGCTGCTGATCTCCGTCATGGCGCTGACTGTGGCGCTGTGGACAGCATGGCAGTGGCTGCCAACGCCGTTGCCATCACAATGGACTGCGGCAGAGCGTCAGCTGATACAGAGTCTGGCCCTG
This sequence comes from Pseudohongiella sp., assembly GCA_036834885.1. Classification (GTDB taxonomy): domain Bacteria; phylum Pseudomonadota; class Gammaproteobacteria; order Pseudomonadales; family Pseudohongiellaceae; genus Pseudohongiella. Next base: position 133,545 of record DAITNA010000001.1, read on the forward strand.
TCAACATTGCCACCTCCGCCACCCGACGCCAGCAACCGTGTCGCTGACAATCCGGATGCCGCACGCCTGGGCCAGCACCTGTTCTTTGATACCCGCCTCAGTGCCAACGGTGCCATATCCTGCGCCAGCTGCCACCAGCCGGACAAACTGTTTACCGATGGCAAAACTTTGGCACAAGGCATCGCCCGTGTAGACAGAAATACCATGGGTTTGCCGGGAGTGGCCTACACACCGTGGCTGTTCTGGGACGGGCGCAAGGACAGCTTGTGGTCCCAGGCGCTGGAACCGTTGGAGAACCCGAAGGAGCATGGCATCAATCGCATAGACGTGGCACGTCTTCTGATGGCTGATCCCCGCTACCAGATCCTGTACCGCCGGGCTTTTGCTGATGATGGCACTGGTCTCACCGTGACGGATCTGCTTGATCGCGAGCGCTTTCCCGACGCAACACCACTGGGCACGCCCGCGCAGCAACAGGCCTGGCAAAACATGGATGCCGGTGATCGCGAGCGCATCAATCGGCTGTTCAGCAACGCCGGCAAAGCACTGGCTGCCTGGCAACGCCTGTTGATGCCGGGCGCCTCAGCGTTTGACCACTACGCGGAGGCGCTGGCCGCTGATACCCGTGTGCAGAAACCGGAACTGCTGGAGAACGACGCAGTCGCAGGCCTGCGACTGTTTGTTGGCAAAGCCCAGTGCATCAATTGCCACAACGGCCCACTGCTCAGCAACAACGCTTTTCACAACACGGCCGTACTCAGTGCCGCAGGTCTGCTGCCGGCAGCGGGTCGGTCTGAAGGACTCAGACGGGCACAAGCTGATGAATTCAACTGCCTGGGTGCCTGGAGCGATGCCGATCCCCAAGCGTGTGCCGAGCTGCGTTTTGCGCGCGGCGGCGATGACATGATAGGCGCCCAGCGCACCGCCAGTTTGCGCAATCTGGCAGCAACAGCGCCCTATATGCATGCGGGCCAGTTGGCGACGCTGGAGGCCGTGATAGATCACTATAACCAGGCCGAGGTGGCGGTGTTGGGCCACAATGAAGCAAAACCGCTGGCACTGCGGTCTGTTGAAAAGCGCCAGTTGCTTGCTTTTCTGATGTCGCTGAATGGCGGTATCGCAACCGATACGGCGTGGCTGCAGAATCCCTGGTCAAACCAGGCATCCTGGCCCACATCCACAACGACTGATTCGGAACACCTGTGAGCCATACCCTGTACTGGATGACCCATGACTTGCGCATGGATGACAACCCTGCCCTGGTCCGTGCGGCATGGAGCCAGCGTCTGCTGTGCGTGTATTGTGTCAATCCGCGCTGGTTTTCTGCGCAGCGTTACCACATCAGCGCAATGGGGAGACACCGCTGGCAGTTCCTGCAGCAAAGTCTGCACGCAGTCGACCAGCAATTGCAGACGCTTGGCCAACATGTGCACGTGGTCGTGGGTTACCCTGAGCAACAGTTGCTGGAGCTGATTCAGCAACACCGGATCTCGCGCCTGATTTGCAGCCGACAGTTTGGCAGTGACGAACGCGCTGTACTGGACTATCTGGCCCGCAAACTCCCCTCCTTGCGCATTGAAGAAGTCGATACGTATACCCTGTTTGAGGTCGACGATCTGCCAGTCGCGCTGCCCGAGACTCGCCAGTCCTGGTCGCAGTTCCGGCGCAAGGCCGAGCATCACCCGCTGCCCCTGCCCATGAACACACCGGTGCGCTTGCCTGCGCCCCTAACCCTGGCTGGTGAGTGGTCGCTGCACAATGTGGTACCGGAATGGACACCGACCCCGGCTAATGATCACAGTGTGTTTGCCGGTGGCGAACCGGCAGCACAGCGCCATCTGTCACAGTATTTTTCAGGACGACTGCCCGCGCGGTACAAAACTGTGCGCAATGAGCTGGACGGGTGGGAGAACTCATCCAAAATGTCGGCTTGGCTCAGTCAGGGCTGTTTGTCCGTAAGACGCTTGAAAGCGACGTTAGCGGCTTATGAAAAAACTCATGGCGCCAACGAATCCACCGGGTGGTTGTTTGTGGAATTGCTCTGGCGCGAGTTCTTCCAGTGGCATGCCCTGGAAGTGGGTCGCCGGCTGTTCAGCTTCAAGGGACTTTCGAAAAACTGTCCGCTGACCTGCGTGCATCCCGAGCGCTACCAAAAATGGTGTCATGGCACGACGCCCTTCCCGCTGGTCAATGCGTGTATGCGACAGCTTGAACAAACCGGTTACCTGTCCAATCGTGGCCGGCAGATTGCTGCCAGCTGTTTTGTCAATGAACTCGGGCTGGATTGGCGTTACGGCGCCGCCTGGTTTGAACATCAACTGATTGACTATGATGTTGCCAGCAACTGGGGCAACTGGCAGTACATTGCCGGTGTCGGCGTAGATCCCCGCGGTGGCCGCCACTTCAATCTCGATAAACAGACAGAACTATACGATGTCGATGGTAGTTACCGGGCGCGCTGGGCGCCGGGTATCACTGATACTGTGCTTGACTCTGTGGATGCCGCTGACTGGCCAATCCTGTGATGTGGTTTATCTGTCATGCACGGGGGCCAGTACCTTGCTCATGCGCTGGTGCGGGATACCCACCTCGGTGAATATGTCGCCAACACACTGGTATCCACATGACTGATAAAACGGCACGGCACTGACGCGGGCGTGCAGCTCTATCAGCGCAACGCCCTCACGCGCCAGCACAGCCTCAACCTGTGTTACCAGTTGCTGCCCCAAACCCCGGCGTTGATGCTGGTCACTGACCGCCATCTGCCGCAGTTTTACACAGGCCGGAGCGATGGGCACAATCACCAGGCAGGCAAGCAGGGTGTCCGGCGGAGAACCCGCGGTCTGCCATAAACTGAAATGACGTTGGTGGACTTCCACGGTGAGATTTTCCTGAAACAGATCCAGACCCAGTGGCGCACGTAGAATGCGATGGCGCAGTTGCAAGGTCTGTTTGTAGTCATCAGTGCCGTAACGCAGTTCGCGCAGTGATATCTCTGGCAGCGCCGCACCAGACGCGCCCGGAATTTTGCGCTGGCGCCAGCTTTCATTCACGGCAGTGGCGCAATCATCCACGGCGGATGGAAAGTCAGCGGGTCGTGTGGGTCTGGTCATAGCAAATCTCGCAGGCTAACGCCGCGCAACTCAGCCGGCGACAACAGGAAATACAACACAGCATGTCCCAAGACGCGTCAACTGGCAATGACTCTGACATCAGCCCCAACTTTCGCCGCAACCGGCCAGGCGCCTGCTGCTTATGTGGCCGCGAACTGCCACTGACCTTCCATCACCTGATTCCGCGCAAAGTGCACAGACGCAGTTATTTTCAGAAAAACTTCAGCCGCGGTGACCTTAACCGGGGCATTTTTATCTGTCGCACCTGTCATCGGGGCATTCATGCGCTCTATGACGAAATGACCCTTGCCCGGCAATTCAATACCCCGGAAAGCTTGCGTGCCGACCCGGAGCTGGCCAGACACTTCGCCTGGTCCGCCCGCCAGAAGCAACGCTGAGCCTGCGTGTTTCCCACCGTTAGTCACTGTTGACGCTGGCGGCGTGTATGCTAGATTCGACAGCAATCACGCACTATCCCGTCAAACACAATAATCACCGGGAGACGCATTATGCCGGCTACCCTGCTGTCCAGACGTCTTGTCCGCACCATGCTGGTTGTTGTTTCTGTTCTTATTGCGCTGCTGTTTTCGCCTGCAGCGCTGGATACGGCCGCCCAGTCCACGACTTCCGCTTATTCACCGCCGCTGACGGAATGGGGCGTACCCGATCTGCAAGGCAATTGGTCGATTGCCACGCAAACCGTTCTGGAAAGGCCGGATCGATATCAGGGCCGACCAACACTCACTGAAGAGGAAGCGCGCGAATTTGAAGCCAGAATTGATGCCCGCAATGCAGCCGCCAGCCAACCCAGCGACCCTGCAAGAGATGCACCGGACTCCGGCATCAATGTGGGAGGCTACAACAATTTCTGGATGGATCCGGGTGATCGCCTGATCCGCATCAATGGCGAAATTCGCTCATCCATCCTGATTGATCCGCCCGATGGCAAACTGCCCTATAACGACACCGGACGCGCCAACCATGCCGCCATCATGGCGATTCGTGAAACCTACGATGGTCCTGAAGTGCGGCCCATGGGTGAACGCTGCCTGGTGGGCTTTGGCTCCACTGCAGGTCCGCCCAAACTGCCGGTGTCCTACAACAACCACACTCAAATTGTGCAGAACCGCGACTACGTTGTCCTGCTGGCAGAAATGAATCACGATGCGCGGATTGTGCGTCTGAACAAATCGTTCCGGCAGCCACCAACTTACGACTGGCTCGGGGATTCGATTGGTTACTACGAGGGCAACACGCTGGTGGTGGAAACCACCCACTTCCATCCGCAGCAGAGCTTTCGCTCCTCACTGACCCATCGCTTTTACGCGTCCAGCCAGATGCATGTGGTGGAGCGTTTTACCCGCATCAGCGACGATCAGATTCTGTATGAGTTTACTGTGACTGATCCGGAGAATTACAGCCAGCCCTGGCGAGGCGAGCTGCCGATGAACCGCACGCAGGAACCGATTTACGAATACGCCTGCCACGAAGGCAATTACGCCATGCCCGGCATTTTGGCCGGCGCGCGGCGCGCGGAAGCAGATGGCGTGCCCTACGCACCCACGTACAGTTATTGATGTCTCCGGATCAGTGCCGGGTCACCCGATCCAGCACACCCATGGCAAAGGCTGACGCGACAAAGGTCAGGTGCACAATCACATACCAGAACAACAGATCCGGGTTGATGTTGTCGATATTCATGAACACCTTGAGCAGGTGTATGGAGGAAATCGCCACAATACTGGCGGCGACTTTCATTTTCAGCGAAGACGCATCCATTTTGCCCAGCCAGTTCAGCTGCTCGCCTTCCTCGTCCTTGTTGTCGAGCTGCGAGACGAAATTTTCGTAACCGCTCATCATCACCATCACCAGCAGGCCACCCACCAGCGCAATATCAATCAGCGCCAGCACCACCAAAATCACTTCGGCTTCTGACGCGGAAAAAATATGGGTGAACAGGTGGAACACTTCCTGAAAGAATTTGACCATCAACGCAATCAGCGCCAGGCTCAAACCAAGGTATACCGGCGCCAACAGCCAGCGTGACTTCAGCATCAGGGTTTCTATCAGTCGTTCCATCTTTGCAACTCTCTGCTGTATTCAAGGAGGGGTTTTGGCGGGCGCCAGTATACTCTCGCGATCCATGACATAAAATGGCTGTTTTTGGACCGCCACAGGATACCAACGTGACCAAGACCCTGTTCCCCGTTTTTTTCTTTCTGCTGACAACCGCCAGTACCGGCGCACAAGCCCAGCGCGGCCTTGACGAGGCACTGGCAGATTCCGCCGTGCAGGCAGGGTTGGCACAAATCACACAGCAGCGCCTGCAATCGGCCGGGGAACTGGTGCACATCGGCGGCATCATTTCACCGTCCGGTCAGGAGTTGGAGCGAGCTGCCGCAGTGGCAAACCTGATGCGCGAGATCGGGCTGCAGGAAGTCCGCGTCACCGAAAGCCCGAACGCCATCGGACGCATTCCCGGCCGCTCCGGCTACGCACTGGTGTTTGTGTCGACACTGGATGATCTGGCGACGGTGGCGGAACACCAGCGCGCTGCCGGCTCACCGCCAGTGATTGACGGCGAGCGGGTGGTGGGCCCTGGCACCAACACCTCATTGACCACCGTTGCATTGTTGTCCGCCGCCCGCGCATTGATCGATCAGGGGTTTGTGCCTGAACACGACCTGGTGTTTGCCGCGGTTGCCGAGGAAGAAACCGGTCTGCGCGGCATGCATGCGCTTTACGCTGAATACCGCGACCGCGCATTTGCCTTTGTGGACGTGCTGGGCGAAGGCAACAGTATCAGTTACGGTGCACTCGGGATCCACTGGTGGCGTGTTCACGCCTTTGGACCACCGGGTCATACACTCAACGGCGGCCTGCCCAATGTCAACCAAGGGATTGCCCGGGCCGTGGATCGCATCCTGCAGATCACGGAACCACAAACCTTCGAACATCGGCGCACCCGCCTGAATGTCGCTGTGCTGAGCAGCGGTGCCGTGTTTAACCACAAACCGGAAACGGGTTGGTTCTCGCTGGATGTGCGCTCGCTGGACCCGGAACACATTGCGAGCATGGAACAGAAAACCCGCGACATACTGGCGCAAGTGACGCAAGAACTGGGTATCGGTTTCGAAATGGAAGTGGTCTCACAAACGCCGCCTGGTCAGATCGAGGGAGCGCGGGAGAGCACGCTGGTGCAAACCTCGCTGGCGATTTCGCGCTATCTGGGTGGTGAGCCTGCGCTGTCAGACGCCGGCTCGGCCAATCTCAACGTCTCGATTGCCGGTGGCACGCTGTCCATTGGCATCGCCAGCGAACGCGGCGGGCGTCGCGGTTTTCCCGATGAGTGGGCGGATATTCCGGTGCTCGAGCGCACTGCCAAAAACGTGTTTCTGACCGCAGTAACCATCGGGAACGCACAGGCCACCAACCCGTAAGGCAGTGTCAGGTGCGCTGCTGCTGATCCAGTATCAGCGCCAGCGCGCCATCGCAGGTGACATTGCAAGCCGTGCCAAAACTGTCCTGAGCCAGGTAGAGGGCAATCATCAGCGCCAGCGCGCTTTCTCCAAAACCGAGCATGCTGCCCAGCAAACCCACCGCAGACATCACGGCTCCACCGGGCACGCCGGGTGCCGCCAGCATGACCACACCCAGGGTCAGGATAAACGGCAACATCAGGGAAATGGGCGGAATATCCAGACCGGACTGCATGCTGATCACCGCCACCGCACAACTGACAATAGTGATGGTCGAACCGGACAGGTGAACAGTGGCAAACAGCGGTACCGTAAAATTGGCCACATCGTCGCTGACACCATTATTTTTGCTGCACGCCAACGACACCGGGATGGTGGCTGCACTCGACATGGTGCCGAGCGCCGTGAAGTACGCAGGTAACATCGTTCGCATCAATGCCAGCGGTGAACGTCCGGCCCGCAGGCCCGCCAGCACAAACAGCAATGTAATCCACACCCAGTGCAAGAGCACCGCCATGATCAGCACAATCGCAAAACTGCGCAGCGTCACAAACACCGTACCTGCTGCTGCCATCTCGGCGAACACGCCAGCAATATACACTGGCAACATCGGAATAATCGCCTTCAACAACAGCCACTGAATGACGTCCCGTCCCTGATCGGACAGGGTCTTCAGGCTGCTCGCACCGGTGGCGGCAATGCCCAGACCCAGCACAAAGGCCAGCAACAGTGCCGTCATCACATTAAACACCGGTGGCACGGTGACAGACACATAGGGCAGCAACACTCGGGCCTGGCCGGCATCAAACGCATCAGTAGGCTGGGTGAGCGCGGGGACCACCAGTGCGGCAACCACAAAGGCAAAGGTGCCGGCGAGCAGAGTGGACACATAGGCCAGCCCCAGTGAGCGCCCCAGCAACTGACCGGACCTGTGTGGCAAGGCGGCGATGCCACTGCTGATGAAAAACAGAATCAGCAACGGAATGGTAAAAAACAGCAGCTCGCCAAACAGGGCCTTGACGGTAATCAGGATGCGGGTCAGCCACTCCGGGGCAAACAGCCCCAGCAAGGTACCCGCCACAATACCTGCGATCAGTTTCAAAATCAGTTTCATGCCAGGGTTCCGGTGTCGATTGTTATGGGCAGCAGTCTAGCACGCTCGCGCTGGCAGGTGTCTGTGACACGTTGCATCGCGTTGTGCAGCACAGTCGGCTGGATTATGATCGGGCCACACATCATCAATCAGCCGCGCAATAACAATCAGCGGCCCCCGGGGGAACACTCATGCACAAACACACTGCAGCTGGCCGCTTTGGCCGCTCGACCTTGCTGGCGATCAGCGCTCTGGGCGCTGCGCTGATCAGCGCAAACACGCTGGCACAGGATGGCAGCTCCATCACCCTGATCGATCCCGCCAACCTCGGACTGGATGCCGAAGAAATAGCCGGCATTCGCACACAAATGCAGGCAGCGGTGGATGGCGGATACATCGCCGGCGCACTGGTACTGGTTGGCAATCGCGATGGGATTGGCATGCTGGAAACCGCAGGCACACAAGGCCCCGGTGACAGCACACCAGTCGATGCACAAACCATCTTCCGCATCTACTCGATGACCAAACCGATCGTCAGTGTCGCCGCCATGGACATGGTCGAGGACGGCCTGCTGTCCGTCTCTGATCCGGTCAGCAAATATATTCCGGAGTTTGCCAATGCCCAGGTCATCGACAGCGCGACCGGACAAACCCGACCCGCACAGACTGTGATGACTGTCGAACATCTGCTGACCCACAAATCCGGCCTGATTCAGGCGATTTTTTCACCCGATACCGACCTGGGCAAAATGTACGCGCAGCAAGTGCCCTCGGACGGCAGCCTGACCAATCTGGAAGTGGCCAAACGCATTGGCCAACTGCCACTGTTTTTTGAGCCGGGCACGGCGTGGCACTATGGTCACTCTACCGACGTACTGGGCGCTGTGCTGGAAGTCGCCGCCGGTCAGCCACTGGAAACCATTCTGAACGAGCGCATTTTTGAGCCGCTGGGCATGGACGAAACCACGTTTTATGTACCAGCCAGCAAAAAATCCCGCATTGCTGAACCCATCCATGGCGAGATGGCCGACAACACCATTGTGCGTCCGCAGCAGTCTGGTGGCGGCGGCTTGAACTCCACCACCGAAGACTATGTACGTTTTGCCCAGATGTTGCTGCAAGGTGGCGAGTACCGTGGCGCCCGCATTCTGGAGCCGGAAACGCTGGCATTGATGACGGAAAAACGCATTACACCGGAGGTGTCGCGCGAGTTTTTCTTCTACGGCAACCGCGGCGACTGGAGCATGGGGTTCCACCTGCAACCGGTGGATGCCAATAACCCGGACGGCCCGCATAATTTTGGCTGGCGTGGCATCGGCGGCACCCTGTTTGCGGTGGATCCGGCCAATGACTTTTTTATGATTTACATGGAGCAGAAACGCGGTGGCCCGCGTGGCGCCCCCTTTGACAACAGCATCGCACAGCGTATGGTGAATGAGGCCGTGCTGGATTGATGGTCTGACACCGCGATGTCGGCGGCCCGGACAACCCGGGCCTGCTGCCACACACCGCTTTGTGGTCAATCCCGCCAACTATTGGTTACCAAACCCGGCTTCCAGTTTGCATTTTTGACCACCCACTCCCCATCCTGTTGTTTTTCAATAAATAAATTTCTGGCACTGAGTTTGCTCCTGTCTTACCGGAACGTGGCGACAAAAAACTTGCAGCGCGGATTTAAACCCCGCCAGCGTGATTGTCGTCAAATCGGAAAAAGCATCAGGACTCTTTGCAATGAAAATAAGCGACACCTCGTCACAGGACGTGATGATCGCGCCACCACGGCGCTCCTCCCTGGTTTTGAAACTGGCTTTGGCCTCGGCAATCTTGCTGAGCGGGATCTGGTTGCTGGCACCGTCGGTGCAGCGCTGGTCGCAGGCTGAAGCCGCTGTTTCCGCCGACCGGCTGCGCACAGCCACCGTCAGCCGCGGCGATTTTATTCGTGACATCAGTGTGCAAGGTCGTATTGTCGCCGCCGTCAGCCCAACCCTGTACGCCAGTCAGGCCGGCACTATCACCTTTGCGGTAGAAGCAGGCGACAGCGTCAGCGAAGGTGATGTACTGGCCACGGTCGACAGCCCGGAAATGCGCAACTCACTGCTGCAGGAGCAGTCACGACTGATCTCACTGCAAGTGGAAGCCGACCGCCAGCGCATCACCTCACAGCAGCAACAACTGGAGAACCAGAAAGCGCTGGACTCGGCTGCCATCGCATTAAAAGCGGCACAACGTGAACTGGATCGCGTCCAGCGTGCATTTGATCTGGGAGCCATCAACGCGGTGGAACTGGACCGTGCGCGCGACAATCTGGAAAACTCCGAAGTCCAGCACAAACACGCCGAGCTCGATTTTGCGCTCGACAATGAGCGTCTGCAGTTTGAACAGCAGACACGCCAGCTGGCCGTCGAGCAGCAGCAGTTGCTGGTGGCTGATCTCGGCCGCCAGGTCGATGAATTGACCCTGCGCTCGCCGGTGACCGGCATCGTGGGCAATTTGCTGGTGAACCAGAAAACCAGTGTGACCCGCAATCAGCCGGTGCTGAGCGTGGTCGATCTGACGGCCTTTGAAGTGGAAATCCAGATACCCGAAGCCTATGTGGCAGATCTGGCACTTGGCATGAGCGCAGAAGTACGCAATGGCAGCGAGCTGTATCAGGCCACACTGGTCGCGGTGTCACCCGAAATCGTCGATAACCAGGTTAATGGCCGCTTGCGCTTTTCAGATCTCGCCCCGGCTGGCCTGCGCCAGAACCAGCGACTGGGCACACGCATCCTGCTGGAAGAAAAACACGATGTTGTTGTGGTACCGCGCGGCCAGTTTGTCGACAGTGGCAATGGTCGTATCGCCTATGTTGTACGCAACGGGGTCGCCTACCGCACCCCCATTGTGATGGGCGCCACCAGTCTGAGCCATATAGAAATACTCGAAGGCTTGTCACCGGGTGACACCATTGTGGTGTCGAGTACGGATCTGTTCAACAGCGCAGAGACTGTGCTGATCAACTAATCAGGGAGTGCCCCCAATGCTAGTCATGAATCACATCAACAAGGTTTTTCGCACAGAAGTGGTTGAAACCCATGCGCTGAAAGACTTTTCCCTGCGCGTGAACGCAGGAGAATTTGTCACCATCACCGGACCCTCCGGTTGCGGAAAAACCACTTTCCTGAACATTGCCGGTTTGCTGGAAACATTCAGTGATGGTCAGTACATTCTGGATGGTGAGGATGTGTCTCGTCTCAATGACCGCGAGCGCGCACGACTGCGCAACCAGAAGATCGGTTTTATATTCCAGAGTTTTAATCTGATGCCGGATCTCAACCTGTTCGACAACGTGGACGTGCCGCTGCGATATCGCGGAATGCCGGCAAGTGAGCGCAAACAGCGTATCGAAAAAGCACTGGATGCAGTGGGCCTGCTGGGGCGCCGCCATCATCTGCCGGCACAACTGTCCGGCGGTCAGCAACAACGTGTGGCCATAGCACGCGCACTGGTTGGAGAGCCCGCCTTTTTGCTCGCCGACGAACCCACCGGCAATCTGGACTCGGCCACGGCGTCCGGCGTTATGGAACTGCTGCGCGAGATCAATGCTGCCGGCACCACCATTGTCATGGTGACACATGACCCGGTACTGGCCTCACAAAGTCAGCGCAATGTTCATATATTGGACGGCCAGATTCGCTCCGACCAACTCAATCGGGCACAGGCTGCCTGAGCCTGCACAAAGGAGCGCTTCTTATGTTCTGGTATTACATCCGGCTCAGCCTGCTCAGTTACAAACGCAACCCGGTGCTGAGCACCCTGATGGTGCTGGCAATTGCCATCGGTGTTGGTGCTTACATGGTGATTTACACGCTGAACTACTACATGGGCGGCGACCCGATTCCACAGAAAAGTGACCAGTTGTACCACGTTCAGTTTGACTACGGTGATCCGGCGTTTGCCGACTTTGAACCGCCGCCACAGCTGACCTGGATTGATGCCACAGCCTTGCTGGAAGCAACCACTGACTTTGCCCGCACAGCGAGTTCCAAATTTGTCGCGGTGGTGGAACCGGAAGGCACCGAGCTGCGCCCGTTTTCCGTGATGGGTCGTGGCAACAGTGCGGATTTTTTCAGCATGTTTGACGTGCCGTTTTTGTACGGCAATGCCTGGGACCGGCAAGCCGACAACAGTCAGCAACAGGTGCTCGTGCTGTCCCGGGAGCTTAATGAACGTCTGTTTGGTGGCGAGGATTCAACCGGGCGCACCGTGCTCATGGACGGACTGACGTTTACCGTTGTTGGTGTACTCGATCGCTGGCAACCGGTACCCAAATTTTATGACGTCAACAATGGTCCGTTTGAGTCCAGTGAAGAAGTGTACATTCCCTGGTCACTGATTGTGTCACAGGAGCTGCAGCGCTCAGGCAACACCAATTGCTGGAAGGCATTTGAGACCGGATCGTTTCAGGCTTTCCTGAATGCCGAGTGTGCCTGGATACAGTACTGGGTTGAGCTGCCATCGCCTGAGGACTACAACCGTTATCTGGACTTTATCAACAACTACGCGGCGGAACAGAAACAGCTGGGCCGTATGCCGATGACGGTAGACAAGCGCCTGTACAACGTCAACGAGTGGATGATCCGTAACGAAGTCCAGCCCCCGGAGACGCAGATTCTGAGTGCACTGGCGGCGATGTTGCTGGCGGTGTGCCTGCTCAATACCGTCGGTTTGTTGTTGTCAAAGTTTCTCGGCAAATCTTCCGAAATTGGTGTGCGGCTGGCGCTGGGTGCCAACAAGGGATCGCTGTTTGTGCAGCACATGATTGAGGCCGGAGTCATTGGTGCCATGGGCGGCGTGCTCGGACTGGGTGTTGCTGCCCTGGGACTGGAGGCCATCCGTCGCATGCTGGCAGATCTGTTTATGACTGACTGGATACAACTGAACCTGACGGTGACCGGCATCACGATAGTGCTGGCGATTGTCAGCACCATTGTTGCCGGGCTCTACCCGATCTGGCGTGCGTGCAATGTTAACCCGGCAATTCACCTGAAGACCCAATAATGCTCATCAGCCAATAAGCTGACGTTATACAGGATATTCATCATGGAAATTGGACCCATCATCAGAGCACTGCTGCGTAACCGGCTCGGTGTCATTCTTATCGCTGCACAGATTGCTTTCACTTTGACTGTAATTGTGAATGCCGTGCATATCATTGTGGATCGCGCCGAGCGCATGGCGCGCCCCAGTGGCGTCGATGAAGCCAACCTGTTTGTTATTCGCAGCGTGGGTTACGGCGAACAGTTTAATGACCGCGTGGCAATGGCCGAAGATCTGGACATGATCCGGCAACTGCCGGGTGTGATTTCTGCAACAGTCAGCAATTCGGTCCCGGTCAGCGGCAGCGGATCTTCCACCGGCATGGCCACCGTGGCCGGTCGGGTTGAGGGTGTGGTGCCAACCTCACTCTATACGGTGGACGAGCATGCGCTACATACTTTTGGAGCAGAACTGGTCGCTGGCCGCGACTTCACGGCAACCGATGTGGCTTTTCGCGATGCCACCACACCGCGCCGTGATCACCCGGTGATTATTTCACTGGCGATGGCGGAGTCGCTGTTTCCCGGTGAAGGCATGCAAGCGGTGGGTCGCACCATTTATGACGTCAACCAGAATGCCGCCAGCATCATTGGCATTGTGGGCACCCTGCAGGCACCCTGGCCGGAATGGCCGTCGATAGAGCATGCCATGCTGATCCCGGAAGTCTTTGTTGATGGCAGCTCGCTCTATGTGATTCGCACGGAGCCTGGTCGACGTGATGCGCTGATGGTCGAGATTGAAGAGCGGCTGGCCGCCAGCCGGCATACGCGACTCCTGCGCGACAATGAGTCGCTGGTGGATATCCGTGCCGACAGCTATCGCATCGACAGCGTGATGAGCAGTGTGCTTTACACGGTGATCGGCACACTGATGTTTATCACTGCGATGGGGATAGTGGGACTGGCTGTGTTCAGCATCAATCGCCGCCGCAAACAGATTGGGACACGGCGGGCACTGGGTGCCACACGCCTGGCCATACTGCGTTACTTCCTGCTGGAGAATCTGATGATCACGGGCACAGGTGTGATCACAGGCGCCGTGCTGGCCATCGCCTTTAACATGTTTCTGGTACAGAGTTTTGATATGCCGCGTATCGCATGGTTTTTCGCCCCGCTTGGCATGCTGGTCTTGCTGATACTGGGACAATTGGCGGTGATTGGACCCGCGGCCCGTGCGGCACAAATATCGCCAGCGCTGGCCACTCGCTCGGTGTGACTCACGTAACCGTCTGAACGAATGCAACAAGCGCCGAAAGGCGCTTGCCTTGCCGCCTGTTACAGCGCAATATCGCTCCGGTTGTTATCAATAAAAACAAGACAGGAGCTTCTATGTCCGCACATGAACACGCTGCCAAGGCAGTCCCCATGGACGAAAACACCCGGTCAAATATGCGCAAGGTTGCGCTCACCTCGTTGGCCGGTACATCAATCGAATGGTATGACTTCTTTTTGTACGGCACGGCAGCGGCCATTGTGTTTCCCGTCCTGTTTTTCCCGGCCGACATGCCGGCGATGGTTGCACTGATTGCCTCATTCAGTACGTTTGCTGTGGGTTTTCTGGCTCGCCCGCTCGGTGGTGTGATTTTCGGCCACTACGGTGACCGCATCGGGCGCAAAAAAGTACTTGTTATCGCGCTGATGATGATGGGCGTGGCCACCACCCTGATCGGTCTGTTACCCAGTTATGCCATGGCTGGGCCACTGGCACCTTTGCTGCTGGTGATTCTGCGCTTTGTGCAGGGTCTGGCCATTGGCGGGCAGTGGGGTGGTGCGATGCTGCTGGTCACCGAAACCTCGCCGTCCAACAAACGTGGCTGGTACGGTGCGTTTGCACAAGCCGGTGCGCCTATCGGAGTGATTCTGGCCAACCTGGCCTTCCTGCTGATCAGTTTTACCGTGTCTGAAGAAGCCTTCTTCAGCTGGGGTTGGCGTGTGCCGTTCCTGGCCAGTGTGGTGCTGATTGGTATCAGCATGTATGTGCAGTTGCACCTGGAAGACACTCCTGCATTCAAAGAGCTTGAGCGCATCAAGCTCGCACGCCAGGCAGCCGGTCTGGCTCCGGGCAAAGTGGAAGTGCAGCGTTCACCGGTGCTCGAAGCCCTGCGCCTGTATCCCAAGCGCATCATGCTGGCAGCGGGGGCGTTCCTGTCCATTCAGGTGACGTTCTACATCATGATTGCGTTTGTGGTGGCATACGGCACCTCGGCCGGCATGACGCGCAATACCATGCTGGCTGCGGTACTGATCGCATCCGCGATACAGATTCCGTTCCAGTTCTGGGCCGCGCACTATTCTGACACTCATGGGCGACGTGGCATTTTTATGCTGGGTGCGTTGCTGACCGGTTTGTGGGGCTTTGCCCTGTTCCCGCTGATCGACACGGGTAACTTCGTGATGATCACTCTGGCCATCTGCGCCGGCCTGAGTTTTATGGGTTTGCAGTACGGTCCGCAGGCGGCATTTTTTACCGAGCTGTTTTCTACCAAGGTACGCTACTCGGGCGCCTCACTGGGTTATCAGATTGGTGCCATCGTCGGTGGCGCGCTGGCTCCGACCATTGCTGTCTTGCTGTGGAATCAGTACGGAATTTTCTTTGTGTCGCTGTACATCATGGCAGCATCAATTGCGACCGTCTGGTCTGTCTGGATGCTGACTGAAACACATGGCACGGACATTCACGCCGCGGAATGACAGCGATGCGGATCTGCCAGTATCGCTGGCAGATCCGCATGGGTTGTGACGCAGGCTTTATTTCTGCTCGTAGTGCCCCATCAACATGCCAGTGCCCAGCACATGGCCATCAATCGCTTCCAGCAACTGTTGTTTGTTCAAGCCTGCCGGCAAATTGAGTGCGGTATCCAGCGCATAAATTCTGAAATGATAGGCGTGCAGTTTGCCGTCAACTGGCGGACGAGGCCCAAAGTAACCCGTCTGCCTCAGCCCATTCACACCATTGATCATACCTTCCAGTCCGGCCACGCCGGTGACTTCAGCCTCTTTGGTCAAACCTTCGGGCAGTTCAGCGGCATTGGCTGGAATGTTGTAGGCCACCCAGTGCACAAAGGGCTCTGGTGTTGGTGCTACCGGGTCGTCCATGACGAGTGCCAGTTGCACAGTTCCGGCAGGCAGATTGCTCCAGGTGATTTGTGGCGCTGTGCCACTGCCGTATGCGGTATACGCCAATGGCACGGTGCCGTGGTGCTCGAAAGCCGAGCTGGCAACCGTGATGGTATCTGCCATCTCGGCCGCTTGTGCCTGACCGAACAGCAAGAGGGTGGCCGCCGCCATGGCCGCGGCGTGTTTGATCATTTTTTGTCGGATCATGTGCGAATCTCCGGGAAACGGGTTTTGTAAACGGGACAAAAGACGCTGCGAGCATAAGTCAGCTGCCAGTATGAACTCAATGGCCGTCAGTCATCCGGGCTCGTCGTTGCTCTGCGGGAGCTTGCCGGTTCACGCGGCTCGTGACAGACTGCCGCCATGTCTGATTCCCAATCATCTCCCGCGTCGTGGCGTACCTTGCAGCAGGTGCTGCCTTTTGTCCGCCCCTATCGGCGCCAGTTGCTCACGGCCATGCTGGCGCTGATATTCACTGCTGCCATTACCCTGGGTCTGGTGCAATATGCACGCATTATTGTGGATGCCGGTTTTGTTGCCGGTTCAGCGCAGACACTGGGGCAAGCCGTGCTGGCGTTTTTACTGGTGGCGATATTGCAAGCCTTCGGCACATTCGCCCGATTTTACTGGGTGTCGTGGCTGGGTGAACGTGTCACCGCCGACATGCGCAAAGCGGTGTTCAACCACCTGTTGCAAATGCATCCGTCGTATTTTGAAGAAAACATCAGCGGTGAAATCCAGTCACGTATTACCACGGACACCACGCTGCTGCAGACGGTGATTGGCTCGTCGGCATCAATTGCCCTGCGCAATCTCCTGTTGCTGGTCGGTGGTGTCATTTTTTTGTTTATCACCAACCCGCGACTGACCAGTGTGGTGTTGATCTGTATCCCGCTGGTCATCGGACCCATCGTGGTCTTTGGTCGCCGCGTGCGCAAGCAGTCACGTCGCACACAGGATGAAATTGCCAACGTCGGCGCTTACGTAGGCGAAAGCCTGCATCAGATCAAAACCGTGCAGGCCTATAACCATCAGGTGGAAGACCGGCGACTGTTTTCAGATCATGTGGAAGCAGCGTTCAAGGTCGCACTGGCACAGATTCGCTCACGCTCGCTGATGATTGCGCTGGTGATCACGCTGGTGTTTGCCGCACTGGCGGTGATGATCTGGGTGGGCGGGCAGGATGTGATCAGCGGTCGCATGAGCGCTGGTGAGCTCACTGCATTTGTTGTTTATGCCGTGATGGTCGCTTCAGCGGTCGGTGCCATCAGTCAGGTGATCGGTGATTTGCAGCGGGCAGCCGGCGCCACCGAAAGACTGATGGAACTGCTGCAGGCCAAGCCACGCATTACCGCACCGGCACAGCCCAAACCACTGCCCGCGCCGGTACAGGGCAAGCTGTCTTTGCACAAGGTGTCATTCAGGTATCCCAGCCGCCCCTTGCAATCCGCGCTGGATGAGCTGACGCTGGACATCCCCGCTGGCAGCAGTCTGGCACTGGTCGGCCCTTCCGGGGCAGGCAAGTCAACCGTCTTTGAGTTGTTGTTGAGATTCTATGACCCGGCATCGGGCAGCCTGCAACTGGACGGCATTGATCTGCGTGAACTTGACCCCGAACAGTTGCGGGCGCAGATCGCGCTGGTCAGCCAGCAGCCGGCGCTGTTTACCGGTACAGTGATGGACAACATCCGTTACGGTCGCCCCGATGCCAGTGATGACGACGTCAAGGCAGCTGCCGAAGCAGCCTATGCCAGCGAATTCATCCAGCAGCTGCCGCAAACCTGGCACAGCCATCTGGGCGACTCTGGCATCCGTTTGTCCGGTGGTCAGAAACAGCGTTTGGCCATCGCACGCGCGATTCTGAAGGATCCGCGTATTTTGTTGCTGGATGAGGCCACCAGTGCGCTGGATGCGGAAAGTGAGCAAAAAGTGCAGCAGGCCATTGAAAGGTTGATGCCCGGACGTACCACACTCATAATTGCGCACAGGTTGGCCACGGTTCGCAATGTTGATCGCATCGCTGTGCTTGAGCGGGGTCAACTGGTCGCACTCGGTCGCCACGAGGAGCTGTTGGGCAGCAATGATCTGTATGCCCGGCTGGCGGCACTTCAGTTCAATTCCACAGGCCTTTGATCTGTCGGCGGGCACTGGCGCTGGCGGCTGGAAAAATGGAACTTGCCATGACAGTCTGGATACTCCCCTCTTTGCTGGGTACTGTGATCAGCGTGACCACCGCCTGGCAGGCGGCACGCCGCATGCGCCCGCCTGCCTCACATTACATGATTGCCCTGTGCCTGCTGGTGGGCTGGTGGTGTCTGACTCAGTGGACCAGCCTGCTCTGGATCAATCAGGAATACCGCTACTTTCTCGGCAAACTCCAATACATCGCCATCGTTTCCGTGCCAGTCCTGTGGCTGAGTACGGCGCTGAGTTTTTGTGGTTTGCAACCATTTTTATCGCGCTGGTATCCGGTGATCTGGGCCATCCCGTTGGTGACACTGATCATGGCCTTCAGCAATGATTTTCATCAGCTGCTGTGGCAACGCTACGACATCATTCCCGGTGACATCCGTTTGCTGATTGAGTACGGCCCCTGGTTTCAGGTCCACAGCGCCTACTCCTACACTGCCGTCATTCTGGGCACGGTGATACTGGCCATGCGCCTGATGCAGTCGCGCCTTTATCGTCTGCAGCTGTTTGCCGTGGTCGCCGGTCCCATCCTGGTGCTGGGTGTGAATCTGCCTTTTATCATGGGTTTGCGCTGGTTGCCCATAGACCCCACACCCAGTGGTTTTGCGGTAGCAGCCGTTCTGATTATTGTGGCACTGCGGCAGAACCTGTTCTCGGTGCTGCCAATTGCACGGCGCAGTACCGTCGACAATATTTCCGACGGTGTCATTGTGGTCGACGATCAGGGCCTGATCGCCGATGTCAATCCTGCAGCCCGCAAGATGATGGGTGCCAGCAACACCCGTGTCGGCAGCTCGCTGCAGGCAGCGTTGCCAGCGGGCGTGCGTTTGAACATCGAGCGCGCACAAGATCTGAAGTTGCCCGACGGGCGCTGGGCCGATCTGAGGGTGACGCCGGTCAAAGCCCTGGATGGCCACCAGCTTGGACAAGTGATTCTGCTGCGCGATGTCACGGCCGAGCGCGAGCTGCATGCCCGGCTGATCAAAGCACAAAAATCCTTGCAGGATCTTAATCGTCGCCTTGATGCGATGGCACATACTGACGAACTGACAGGCCTGGCCAACCGCCGGCGCCTGTATGACACCCTGCGCGAAGAGTGGTCACGCAGCGCACGTCATCAACACCCGCTCGCCATCATCCTGCTGGACTTTGACTATTTCAAACAGATCAACGACAACCATGGTCATCAAGCCGGCGATGAAGTGCTGGCACGCGGCGCATCCCTGCTCAAACACATGACACGGCCCGAAGATCTGGTGGTGCGTCATGGCGGCGAGGAGTTCGCGATTTTGCTGCCGGAGACCAACCTGGACGCCGCTGCTGAAGCGGCCGAACGAATCCGGCAGGCCATGGCACAACTGGAATGCAGCAATGCCCGCGGCGAGACGGTCAAAGTCACGGTCAGCCTGGGTGTGGCCGCCCGGATTGCGTCAGATGATTCACCGGATGCCTTGATGGCACGTGCTGACAAAGCGCTGTATCACAGCAAACATACCGGGCGTAATGGGGTCAGTATTCACATTGACGGCGAATGCCGCCGGATGTGATGCCCGGTTCAGGCGGGGCGATTGATTTCGTAAAGGCACATACCCAAAACCGATGCCAGATTCAGTGACTCGATGGCATTGTCACCGGCAATGGTATACCGCTGCGCAGCGCTGGCCTGTACCAGCGTAGCAGGCACGCCGCGGGCCTCGTTACCGAAAATGAGACATTCGGCCCTTCTGAAGCTGTCACTGTGCAAAGGCTCACCTTGCATGTCGAGACAGGCAAAACGCTGATAGCGCGTCGTCAAATCCGAAACCTCCACATCAACCGCGATGGGCACATGAAAAATGGCACCCATGCTGGCACGCACCACTTTCGGATTAAACGGATCCACACAACCGGGACTGAGCAGGCAATCAAATCCACCGAACCAGCCCAACGTGCGCAGAATCGTGCCGAGATTGCCGGGGTCTTGCACCTCGTGCAGGTAAACGGCACGGCGTCCATTGCGTGGTTGTACTGCTGGTAACGATTCAATCTGCACACAGGCAACAATGCCTTGTGGTGACGGGGTGTCACTGATTTGTTGCATCTGGCGCTCATTGAGCAACTGCACGGGCAATTGTCCTGACCAGTGCTGGTAAGCATCGGTGATATAAAGCTGGCTGCTGCGCAACAAGGGGTTGTCGACCGCCGCTTTTTCCAGTTCCAGCACCAGATGTTCACCTTCGGCCAGAAAACAGCCAAACTGCTGGCGGTATTTTTTCTGATGCAGCTTTTTCAATTCATCCAGTTTGAGTGAAGGCATCAGGTGTTGCCTCGTGCTGTCGCCGCCCGATCGGCCAACATGGCCAGTGCCAGTGCTTCGGCCACTTTGATGCCATCCACACCGGCTGACAGGATTCCGCCGGCATAACCGGCCCCTTCACCGGCCGGATACAGCCCGCGCGTGTTCAGACTTTGCAGGGATTGATTGTCACGGGTAATGCGCACCGGTGAGGACGTGCGCGATTCTATACCGGTAAGCACTGCATCATCGCGATCAAACCCGCGAATCTGCCGGCCAAATACCGGCAAGGCTTCGCGAATCGCATCTATCGCATAGGCCGGCAGCGAAGGCGCCAGATCACCCAGTCGTACACCGGGCTTGTAAGAAGGCAGCACCTCTCCCCACCCGGTGGAAGTGCGACCGCGGATAAAGTCACCGACCAGTTGCCCCGGTGCACTGTAATCGCTGCCACCGAGTTCATAGGCTTTGGACTCCAAAGCCTCCTGTAAGGCAACTCCGGCCAGCGGGCCGCCGGGGAAGTCCTGTTCCGGACTGATACCCACCACAATACCCGAGTTGGCATTTCTTTCATTGCGTGAGTACTGACTCATGCCGTTGGTGACCACACGACCCGGTTCTGATGTGGCTGCGACGACCGTGCCCCCCGGACACATGCAAAAGCTGTAGACCGCCCGACCATTGCGGGCATGGTGCACCAGTTTGTAATCCGCAGCACCCAGCGCCGGATGGCCGGCATAACGGCCAAGCCGGGCCTGATCAATCATGGACTGGGGATGTTCGATGCGAAAACCGATGGCAAAGGGCTTGGCTTCCATGAACACGCCGCGCTGGTGCAATACCCGAAAGGTGTCGCGAGAGCTGTGTCCGAGCGCCAGCACCACATAACGGCTGTCGAGCTGTGAACCGTCGGCCAGCGTGACACCCTGTATGCGGCCATCGCGGATATGAAAATCGGTGACGCGTTGCTCAAAACGAACCTCACCCCCGAGCGCCCTGATTTCCTCGCGCATGGCTGACACGACACCGGTCAGGCGAAAGGTGCCAATATGGGGTTTGCTGACATAAAGGATTTCTTCGGGTGCACCGGCTTTGACAAATTCCTGCATGACCTTGCGACCATAGAACTTCGGATCCTTGATCTGACTGTAGAGTTTGCCGTCCGAAAACAGACCCGCTCCCCCCTCACCAAACTGGACATTGGATTCCGGTGTCAGTGTGTTTTTGCGCCATAACGCCCAGGTGTCCCTGGTGCGGGTGCGCACATCGCGTCCTCGCTCCAGCACTATCGGTCTGAATCCCATCTGCGCCAGTATCAGTGCCGCAAACAGGCCACAGGGACCAAAACCGATGACCAGAGGCCGCTCCTGTATCACTGATACTACCGGCGCCACCGGATAGTAGGCTGTGTCAGGCGCCGGGCGTACGTGAGTATCCGCTGACAAGCGATTCAGGATCGCCGCTTCATCACGCGCCTTGAGATCAATAATGTACACAAAGGTGATTTCGGTGTTCTTTTTGCGGGCATCGTAGCTGCGCTTGAACACGGTGAAGTCCAGCAAATCCGCATCGGGAATGCCAAGGCGGCGAATAATGGCCTGCCGTAACGCTTCGGGTGGATGGTCCAGTGGCAGGGCCAGTTCGGTAATGCGGATCATGCTGCAGAGCTCCAGGCCGGTGTCCCCGGCAATGAATATGGCGAATATGCTATGCTCTCAGCCCTGAAAAGTCACAAAAAAGAAAAGTCACAGGAAGTATCTCCCCCATGGCACGGTCGAAAAGCAGCAAGCGCTGGCTGGAAGAACACGTCAATGATCCCTTTGTCAAAAAAGCCCAGATTGACGGTTACCGCTCGCGTGCCAGTTACAAACTGCTGGAAATGATAGACAAGGACAGGCTGATCCAGCGCGGCATGCTGGTGCTGGATTTGGGGTCGGCGCCTGGCGGCTGGTCGCAGGTGGTGGCGCCGCTGGTAGAGCCTAAAGGGCGTGTCATTGCATCCGATATACTCCCCATGGATTCGATTGCCGATGTCGACTTCATTCAGGGTGATTTTACCGAGCAGGCTGTGTTCGACCAGATTCTGGCCGCCCTCGGCGGCGCACAGGCTGATCTGGTGATGTCCGACATGGCGCCCAATATCAGTGGTGTGGATGCGGCGGATCAGGCCTCATCCATGTATCTGGTAGAGCTGGCGCTGGACATGGCAAGGCAAGTACTCAAACCCGGTGGCAGTTTTGTCACCAAGGTGTTTCATGGCGAAGGTTACGATGACTATGTCAAAGAGGTGCGCAGCAGCTTTGACAAGGTCGTTGTCAGGAAACCGGATGCCTCACGCGCGCGCTCCAGAGAAGTCTATCTGGTCGCGAAGGGACTCAGACGCTGACAACAATAACGCAAGACAGCACGAGGTTCTGCAGTATGGACGGTATTACCAACTATTTTGAGTCTCTGGTTCTCGCAAGCATACGTCGTCGCCTCAGCGGCACGGCCCAATTCCGCGACGAGGAATACATCGCTGATGTGGCCTGTGTCGCACTCAATCGCCTGCCTGCGCGCTACGTTCGCCACATTGTCGACACCCGCTTTTTTGAATCGGAATCCGAGAGCATTCGCAACCAGCAGAACGTCGATGCGGCTGTGGAATTTGCGATTGCATTTATCAGTCAGCGCATGGGTGAGCGCCCGGATGGATCTTCATCACGAGCGCTTTCGGGCGTTGCGGTGTGAATCAGTAGCCCACCGCTGCGCCATCACCGGCACGTGAATCCGCGGCGCCGTGGAACAGGCCGTTTTCGCGGTCGATAAATATACCCATCGCAGAACCCTGCACACCGCGCACACTGGTGGTATGTCCCATGGCTTCATACAGTCTGATAGTGTCTGGTGAAAACATACGCCCTTCAAGGCTGGTGACATCAGGCAGCCACTGGTGATGGATACGTCCTGCCTCCACCGCTTCTGCGACATTCATGCCATGATCAATCACGTTAACAATCGCCTGCATGGTGGTGTTGATAATGGTACGACCGCCGGGACTGCCGATAGCCAGCACCGGTTTGCCATCTTTGGCAACAATGGTGGGTGACATGCTGGACAGCATGCGCTTCTGTGGTGCCACCAGATTGGGCGGTGTACCAATCTGACCGTCGCGATTGGTGACACCCGGCACCGGATTGAAGTCGCCCATCTCGTTATTCAGCAAATAACCACCACCTTCAGCAACAATACGCGAACCATAACCGTTCTCCAGCGTGTAGGTCAGCGAGACCATGTTGCCGTCCTTGTCGACGACGGAGAAATGGGTGGTTTCCTCACTTTCGTAAATGTTGCCAAACTCGCTTTCACTGCTCACGGAGGCTCTGGTCAGATCAATGCTCGCGCGCAAAGACGCTGCGTGCTCCTTGCTGATCAGGCGACTGACCGGCATGTCCGGATTAAAGTCCGGGTCACCGAGAAACTCGGCCCGGTCGGCATAACTGCGACGCATGGATTCAGTGAGCAAATGCAAGTATTGCGCGGAATTGTGGCCAGCAGCCGCCAGATCAAATCCCTCCAGAATATTCAGCATCTGAATGATACCGACGCCACCGGAGCTCGGTGGTGGCATGCTGACGATCTCGTAACCTCGATAGGTTCCGCGCACCGGCTCACGCTCGACAGCCTGATAGGCCGCCAGATCTTCCTCTGTGATCAGGCCACCATTGGCCTCCATAAACGCCGCCAGCATGCGTGCGTTTTCACCCTTGTAAAAGCCGTCATGACCCTCATTCTGGATGCGCTCCAGTGTGCGCGCCAAATCCGGTTGCTGCCAGGTGTCACCCAATTCATAGGGCGAGCCATCCGGTTTCAGAAACACAGCGGCTGAGGACGGGAATTGATCCCAGAAACTCTGGTTGGAGCGGAAACCGCTGTAGAGTGCATACGTCACCGGAATGCCGTCACGCGCCAGTTTGACAGAAGGCGCAACCAGATCCGCCCACGGCAACTTGCCCAGACGCTGATGTGCCAGATACAGACCAGCCACCGTGCCCGGCACGCCGACGGAGAGGAACCCGCGATGCTGCATATTGGTGCTGCGACCGTCGGCGCCGACATACATGCGCTCAGTGGCATCCATCGGGGCTTTTTCGCGGAAGTCAAACGTGGTCGCGTGACCATCATCACCGTGGTAGACCAGAAAACCGCCACCACCAATATTGCCCGCGGTAGGCCAGGTGACAGCCAGCGCCAGTGCGGTAGCCACTGCAGCGTCGACGGCATTGCCACCCTGCTGCAGGATGTCCACGCCGACCTCTGACGCCAGACGCGACGCACTGGTCACAATACCGTTTTTGACACGCAGCGGTGTGCGCCCACCTTCGGCGAACAGCGACAGCGGCATCAACAATGCCAGCACGGCTACCATTGCCCGCGCAAAAGATTTGTTTCGCATGACTGCTATTTTCATGACAACCTCGTTCTGATATTTGAATTTGTTCTTTTCTGATGGGTAGTTGTCATTATTATTTTTCTGATGTCAGGTACTTATACTACTTTGCTGCCGCCTCGGCCAGCAGCGCAGCAATATAACGCTTGCGCAGATCTGTTGTGAGCACACCGGGTTTGCCATTACCGATGCGGTGGCCATCAATACTGACAATTGGCAGCACCAGACTGCTGGCATTGCTGAGGAACACTTCGTCAGCCGCTTTGGCTTCTTCCACGGTAAATGCGCGCTGCTCCAGTTTGAAGCCGCCTTTTTCCGCCATCTCGACCAACACACGCCGGCGAATGCCGGGCAGAATGCTGTTGGACAATCCGCGCGTGATGACTGTGCCATTCTTGACGATATACGCGGACGAGGAGGCCCCTTCGGTGACAAAACCGTCCTCAGTCATCCACGCTTCGAACGCACCCTGTTTTACGGCCTGCTGTTTGGCCATGCACTGGCCCAGCAGATTCAGTGATTTGATGTCGCGACGTTTCCAGCGTAAATCTTCCACGGTCACCACACTGACGCCGGTGTCAGCCAAGGGGCTTTGCAGCAGCTTTTTGTGGGTCGGATACGCCATCAGTGATGGCTTGACGCCCTTGGGGTAGGCGAAGTCGCGCTCGGCGATACCGCGTGTGACCTGCACATAAACCATGCCTTCCTCAAGCTGGTTGCGAGCGATCAATTCGCGCAGCATCTGACGATACTCGCTCTCTGTGCAAGGCCAGGCAATCTCTATTTCGGCAAGGCTGCGGCGCAATCGCTCAACACCATAGTCTTCATCCACCAGTTTGCCCTGAATCACCGGTATGACTTCATAAACGCCGTCACCAAAGAGATAGCCGCGATCAAACACGGAAATTTTTGCATCCTGTTGCGGGAGATACTCACCATTTACAAATACGATTCTGCTCATGTCATGCCTTTTTCAGTTGGAGTTCTTTTCTGTTTCAATCCAGGCCAGCACCTTGTCGGTCAGCACGGGCAGTGGCAACGCACCAGAGCGCAGAATCACATCATGAAATCCGCCCCAGCGAAACTGATCGCCAAGCTCATTTTGTGCCAGCGTGCGCAGTTCCAGAATAGTCATCATGCCAATCTTGTAGGACACTGCTTGGCCCGGCCACACAATATAGCGTTCGACCTCAGGTGTAATATCGCCTTCCGTCATGGGGGTGTTGGCCAACATGTAATCAATCGCCTGCTGACGCGTCCAGCGCAAATCATGAATGCCGGTGTCCACCACCAATCGCACGGCGCGGAAAATTTCATAACTCAGGCGACCAAAGTCCATGTAGGGATCGGTGAAGAACCCCATGTCCTTGCCCAGCTGCTCCGCGTACAGCCCCCAGCCTTCGCCATAGGCCGATGAAAATGACAGGCGTTGCATCATCGAGACATCCTGCAACTGCTGCGCCAGCGCGATCTGGAAATGATGACCAGGGGCGCCTTCGTGATAAGCCAGCGATTCCATCAGGTACGTGGGGTTATTGGCCATGTCGGACAAATTGACGTAGTAATATCCGGGTCTGGAGCCATCAAGCGCAGGCGGATTATAAAACGCACCGGTGGCGGTGGCTTCACGGAAAGG
This sequence comes from Pseudohongiella sp., assembly GCA_036834885.1. Classification (GTDB taxonomy): domain Bacteria; phylum Pseudomonadota; class Gammaproteobacteria; order Pseudomonadales; family Pseudohongiellaceae; genus Pseudohongiella. Next base: position 159,955 of record DAITNA010000001.1, read on the forward strand.
TTCCACTGCCCGCACCTCCAGGGCAGCATCGGGCAAGGTATCAAAATAGTCACCCGCCACAGCCATTACCTGATCAATCAGGCGTGCTGACTCTTCGAGATATTGCTGGCGGCCTTCGGGCGTGTTCGGGTAATAGAACGCAGGGTCCGTGCGCAGGTGTTCAAAAAACGCCTGCAAGCTGCCATCAAAACCGACCCGCGCCATAATTGCACGCATCTCGTCCTGTATGCGAGCAACCTCCTCCAGACCGATGCGATGAATATCCGCCGCAGTCAGATCGTCCCGCGTGGTATACAGTGCCAGTTGACTGGCATAAAACGCGCCACCATCCGGCAATTTCCACACGCCGTCATCGTCGTTTGCCTGCAATGACATGTCTTCCAGCATACGGATGTAGCGCTCAATGGCCGGCTGGAATGAATTCACCAGGGCTGCCCTGAGTTCACCGAGCAATGCAGCACGCACCACGTCATCCAGCTCCAGTGCTGTGACTTTCGCATCAAAATCAGAATAAAGGGCACCTGGCTCTTCTGAGTTTTCAAATTCAGCACCGGTAATCTGGTTGCGAGCTGATGCCAGCAGGCGCGGATAAGCGAACCGCGGCAACAACACGCCAGCCTCCGCGCGCTGTTCTGCTTCGGTAATCAGCACGTCAATAACGGCAGGCAGACTGTTCAGCCGCTGCACATATGCGCGGGCGTGATCAATATTGTCGATCCGGTGTTCATTGATCAGAAATGTGGTGAACTCCGAAATCGTATCAAGCATGGGAGAGAACACGTACTGGCTTTCCCTGACCTCATGCTGGCGCATGGCCATCCGCCAGTCGTAGTCAGCAAACCGGAAAGCCAGTTGCTCGTCGGCAGACAACTGCTCAAGCGCGTAATTTTCATGCAACATGTCCAGGTAACGGCGTGTGCGCTCATTGGCAGCGACAGCGGCCTCATCAGAGTAATCACTCCAGCGCCCGTACGCTTCAAGATCGTCGATCATGCCGAGTGAGGTCTGCATCTCGGGCGAGTACGCCAGCTCCTGCATAAAGATGTCGTCCAGCCAGGCGGTCAGGGCTTGCGCTGGCGCTTGTGTTGCAGCCGGATTATCGGAGATGACAACCGTGGATTGCCCGGCTGTGGACGAGGGCGGAGCCGTCTCGGAACAAGCTGTTACGATCAACAAGAAAAAAGTCAGCAAAGCACGGACAATCGGGGTAATGGTCATAGCGGGTCAAAAAGGCAGTGTTAAAGAATGGTGTTTAAAACGGCAAATTAAAAAAGGGAGCTTGCGCTCCCTTTCCGTGACTTCGTGATGCTCGGCTCCAATGGAACCAGCTCTTCAAAAGTTCAAGAGCGGAGTGTTATCACGCGAGACAGGCCTTGGTTCCTGCCATGTTGATACCACCAACATCCATTGAAACCACACACATATCACTCGACATTGGATCACCTCCTTTTTCTTTATCAGTTGAACATGACAGCAGAGTAATCCTGCCATTCCGCGACTGTCAACCTTTTATTTGGAGAGATTGTTGGCGGGTTTTATGGTCCGGACCATGCCTGTCTCGATGCCGCCTGTTTCAGCCGCTGCCGGTTCTCATCAGTGGCTGGCGGCTCGGATTCGCCAAAGATGGCTGCCATCCAGTGGCCATCGGTGGGGTTGGGAAACAGGATATATTCGATACCAAAGCGGTCACGATCTTCCTCCATCGCGGCAAGACGACCATCGACATCACCGCGAATATAATACTTGCGACGAAAATCGTTCAGATTGTCGCCCAGCATGACAACAACCTGGTGGCTTTGCATGATCTCGTTCTGACGCACCTCCTTGTTGGACGACTCGCGCAGCGCGGTGACATGATCTGCATCCACCACAGGTGCGCCGACATGGCGCAAGTTGGACAGCGCAATATCCAGCGTAGGCTCACCCTGATCACGGCTGGTGACATAAAACACATCCACACCATTGGCCGCACAAAAGTTCAGAAAATCGAGTGCGCCGGGCGCTGCTGTAACCAGATCGCGTGCTATCCATTGATCCCACAACGGGTCCTCGAAAAAATCACGCCCGCTATTAACCAGATATCCCCAGTAACTCAGTACATGCAGGATGGTATCGTCGACATCCGTGATCACTGCCAGCGGCTTGTCTCCGGGCTGACGATTGTCGAGTGCTGTTTGCACGTGCAGACGGGCAATATTAAATCCCTGATGATAAAGCGCCTGATACTCAGCCGCGGTCTGTTTCCAGGCCAACGCATACAACAGCGGATTCCGCGTGGTGTCATCACTGTCAGACTGGGCATGCAGCGACAGTGGCAACAGGGCCAGACAACTAACCAGCAGGCGCACAATCAAAAACATCAGTCGGTTCTCCCTGATCAGGATTTCAGGGCATCATGACGTTTGAGCAAACCAATACCCAGAGCGGCCATAACAACTGAAATCAGTGGATTGAGATAATTCAGAAACGCATAGGGGACATAATCGAGCACCGGCACACCCAGTGTTGCGGCATAAAATGCACCTGCCGTCGTCCATGGAATCAGGCCGGTGGTCATGGTGGAGCCTTCCTCAACAGAGCGCGAAAGCACTGCATTGTCCAGCCCCTTGTCCTCATAGGCACGGCGAAACAACTGGCAGTTCAGGATGATACTGATATAGGCCTCGCCCATGGCCATATTACCGGTCAGGCCAGCGACAATCGTGCCAGCCACCAGTGCTGCTGTTGAACGCAGTCGTGTGATCACGCCTGCCAGCAGCGCGCGCAGAAATCCTGCACGAAAAAGAATGCCACCCAGCGCCAATGCCATCAGTGACAGCAACAGCGTCCAGCTCATACTGAGCATTCCGCCACGGCCCAGCAGATCGTCAAGACTGCTGATGCCGGTGCTTGCTGCACTGTTCTGCCACAGTGCATTCATCACATCTGCGGGATGCTGTCCCTGATAAACCACAGCAATGAGCACAGCCAGCAGCACACTGGCACTCATGCTGATTTCTGCCGCCACACGTCGCAGACTCAGCGTCAGCATCAAGACCAGCGGGGCCAGCGTGATAAACAGATTAAGCTGAAAATGCGCTGACAAGGCATTTTGTATCTGCACAATCTGGTTGTCTGGCAAACTGTTGTCAGCAAATTGCCAGCCCAGTATCAGAAAAATCAGCAAGCTCAGCGCAAAGGCGGGCACTGTGGTGTAGAGCATGGAACCGATGTGCCGGAACAGGCTGGTGCCTGCACTCATGGCCGCCAGATTGGTGGTATCGGAAATCGGGGAGAGTTTGTCGCCAAACGTGGCGCCACACACAATCATGCCAGCCACCAGTGGCAGCGGCACGCCCATGGCGTCGCCCATGCCAATCAGCACGATGCCCAGCGTGCCTGCCGTACCCCAGGAGGTGCCGGTCGCCACTGACATCAGACTGCACAAAATCAGACCGGCCGCCAGAAACAGGCTCGGACTGAGCAGCGACAAGCCATGGTATATCAGCGCCGCCACCGTTCCGCTTTTCATAAACGAAGCAATGACCAGACCGATCAGCAGAAAGATGTAAATGGCCGGCAGTGCCTGTGCAATGCCTGCACTCATCATCTGACGGATCTGCAGGTATTCGTACCCCAGCCAGCGTGCATGAAGACCGGTCCAGATCAGACAGAAAAACATCAGCACATGCAGACTGACCTGAAAAACAAAAAGACCCAGGGAGATGAACAGCAGGTTGCCGGCGAAACACAGGGCACTTTGAGCAAATGAGGGAGAGGGCCCGGGCGCAAATTCGGGAATGCTCCCGGTCTGTTCAGCGCCCGTATTCTCCATGATCTTTATCCTGATTCACGCGGTGGTTTTAACCCCCTGCTGCTGATTCAGGTAATCCTGCTCGGTATGAATGTGATGAGTGGTGAAGTCATACAACATCATATAGAGCGCTGGCACCAGAAACAGGGTAATCACTGTGGCAAACAGTACACCAAAGGCCAGCGAAATCGCCATCGGAATGATAAAAAACGTTGCAGGAGTCGGAGTGAACATCAACGGCACCAGACCGATAAAGGTCGTGAACGAGGTGAGGAAAATCGGCCGGAAACGGGCCACCCCTGCGGATGCAACGGCTTCCAGCAGACTCATGCCCTCGGCAACCGATTTGTTGACATAAACCACCAGTACCAGGCTGGCGTTCACGACCACACCTCCCAGGGCCACCATCCCGATGATAGAGAAGAACACCAGTTCCGCTCCCATGATGAAATGCCCCACAATGGCGCCTATGGCTCCGAAGGGAATCACGCTCATGATAATCAGGGGCTGTGTATAAGACTTCAGCGGGATAGCCAGCAAAGCATAAATCAGCAACAAGGCCAGCGGATAGACACTGAGCAGATCGGTCAGGGACTCATCGCGCTGCTCACTCTCGCCGCTCAGTGCCAGATCCACATTGTAGTCACTGGAAAACCTTTCTCTGAATTGTGCAACGATTTCGCGAGTCACTTCTTCGGGCGCACTGACCGCGCGATTGATATCCGCGTTCACGGTGATGACACGGCGACCGTTCTGTCGATTGATATTGGAGTAGGAATTGCCCAGCGCCAGACTGGCAACACTGGCCAGTGGCACCTCGCCACCTTGCGGTGTCCGCAGCATCAGGTTCTCCAGGTTCCCGAGTGAGCGCCGCTCGTCCTCGGGATAACGCACCATGACTCTCAGCTCATCGGTGCCGCGCTGAATGCGCTGGGCTTCAGCGCCGAAAAACGCCTGCCGAACCTGCCGGGAGATGTCGTCCAGTGTAAATCCCAGCAGACGTCCTTCTTCCAGCAGCTGTATTTGCACTTCCTGCTTGCCGGCACGGAACGAGTCGGAGATATCAAACACTCCCGGATAACGCGCCAGCGCCTCCCTGACTTCCGCAGTTGCCAGCTGCAGATTGTCCACATCCCGCCCTTCAAGGCGGAAACTCAGGGCTTGCCCGGTAGAGAACGAATCCGACACAAACGTCAGTTCCAGTGCGTCAGGTATCAGACCCACTTTGTTTCGCCAGCGATCACGAATTTCGTTGGCGCTGATTTCACCCCTGTCACCGTAGGGGTGCAACATCAATACCACTTCGGCGATGTGGCTGCCACCCACGCTGCCCCGGCCAGAGGGCGGTCCCCCTCTGTTGACACGACCTCCCAGTGTCGTCAACGTGCGTTCAACCACGCCCACCGCTTCGATGCCTTCATCCGCAATGCGTTGCTGCAGCTCCTGCTCCAGCTCGGCGACCAGTTCGGCTGCGGTGGTCTCCAGCCGGGCCAGCGCACGTTCGGTTATTTCAACCGCAACACCTTCCGGCATTTGCAGACTGGCGTAAATGCGATCACCTTCGACCGCCGGGAAAAACTGGAACACGACGCGACCGCTGGCAAGCAAACCAAAGGTAATAATGATGACGGCAGTGGCAGAGGCCCAGGTGGCATATCGATACTTCAGACACTTGCGCAGCGCAGGCTGGTATACATTGACCGCAAAGTTTTCCATGCCATTTGACAGTTTCTGCTGGAACAACTGCCATTGAGTGATAAACGGCAGGCTCTCCAGCGGATGGGCAGTGGCACGGCGATGCGCAAGATGGCCCGGCAGAATCAACTGTGACTCCACCACACTGGCAAACAGGCACAGAATGACGACACCACCAATCACATTAAAAAATCCACCCAGCGGTCCTTCCAGCAGCAACAACGGCAGAAACGCAGCAACCGTTGTCAGCACACCAAATATAACCGGCACCGACACTTCATAGGTGCCTTCGATGGCAGCGTCCTCGCGGCTCAGCCCTTCCTGCTCGAGCACGTAGACGCGCTCACCGACCACAATCGCGTCATCAACAATAATGCCAAGCACCAGAATAAAGGCCATCATGGTAATCGAGCTGATGGTAATATCGAGCTGCGGGAAAACGCTGAGCGCGCCAAGGATACCAATAGGAATACCGGCTGCCACCCAAAGCGCAATACGAAAGCGCAAGAACATGCCCAGCACAATCAACACCAGTACAAATCCCGAGTAGGCATTACTGGCGACCGTATCAATGCGCTCTCGCAATCCGCGCGCATCGTCAGTCAGCATGCTCAGTTCCATGCCCGCTGGCAACTCCGCCTGTTTCTGTTCAACGTACTCGCGCACTGCACGGGCTGAGGTAATGACGTCCTCGTCACCCACCCTGAAAATTTCGACGGTGACTGCGTTCTGTCCATCAACACGGGCTCGCAGATAACCCTCCTCGAAACCATCGCGTATGCTGGCGATATCAGCAAGACGAAGGCGTGAACCATCGGGATTCGTGCGAATAATGATGTCGCCGTACTGATCGCCTGTTGACAGCCGGCCAATGCTGCGCAGCAAGACATCGCCACCGGCTGTGCGCAGGGTGCCCGCAGGCATGTCCATGGCATTGCGATCAATGGCACTGGCAACCTCATTGAGTGTCAAACCATGCTGGCGCAAGGTCAACTCGGAGACCTCGATAGCAATTTCCATCGGGCGTACATAATTGATCTCAGCCCGCGACACTTCCGGCAGATCAAGCAGATCGAGACGAATTTCATCGGCAAAGCGCTTTAATGTCAGGTCATCTGTCTCTGCCACCAACGCCAGCGACGCTACCGTGCCAACCGGCGCAAACGATGCAACAATGGGACGCTCGATGTTGACCGGAAAATTGGCAATGCCATCAACCGCACTTTTCACCTCATTGAGTGAACGATTGATGTCAGCATCTGCGCGCATTTGCAAAGTAGCAGCACAGGCACCTTCACGTGCTGTCGAGGTCATGCGCTCGACGTTTTCAATACGTGTCAGCGCTTCTTCCAGGATGACACACACAGCCTGTTCAACTTCAGCCGGCGGCGCACCCGGATAGGGCACATTGATCTGAATGGTGCCGGTTTCTATGCTGGGAAATTCTTCCTGACGTGTGTTGTTGTAGGCGACCAAGCCGCCTGCGATCATGACCAGCATCAGCAGATTGGATGCAACCGGATTACGTATAAACCAGGCAATAATGGGTTTCATCGGATTTGCGCCAGTGCAGGTGATTCATCAACAACGTTCACTCGCATGCCATCAATCACGGCCTGAATTGGCGACAGGCAGATACGCTCACCCTCCTGCAAGCCACCCTCGATAATCACACGATCGCTTTCCAGCCGCATGATATCGACCTCGCGGTACCAGAGCCGGTTTTCGGTATCGACGACCAAGACTCGGTTACTGCCGCGTACAACCTCGCGCGGCAGGACCACCACATCATCAACCTGGCGACCTGAAATCACGGCTTCCACATAAAGCCCGATGGGTAACGGTATCTGGGCTGTTGTCTGATCCACGCGGACAATCGCCTGTACGGCATTGCTGCTGGTATCGATACTGGCTTCCATCCGCACCAGCTTGCCTTCCCAGTGCTGCATGTCCTGGCCAAGTCTGCCACTGATGTTAACTTTGGGAGCGATCTCCGGGGTCAGTTCTCCCCTGACTCCGAGCGGCACATCCAGCCATGACAGCTGATTGAGCGCCAGTGGCAAACGCACTTCAACCTCATCTGCGCTGAGCAAAACCGCGAGCGCCTGACCACGCCCCACATGCTGACCAAGATCAATGCTCGTACTCTCAACGATTGTGGCAAAGGGCGCGCGAATTTCGCTGCGTCGAAGATCCAGTTCCGCTTGTGACACAGCTCCGCGCGCATCGCGTACACGGCCAGCTGTATTGTCGGCCTGGCGTTGCAGATCGCGCAATTGCGATTCACTGATCAGACGCTGCGTCGCCAGCGCCTGATTGCGCTCCAGTTCTTCCTGCGCGTGACGCGCATCTGTCTCTGCCTGTGCCAGTGATGAACGGGCTCGTTCAAGTGCGGTTTCGTAATCAGCCGAGTCGATGCGCAGGATCACCTCATCTGCCGCAAAATAACCACCGGCAACCAGTGACGGCGATACCCACGAAACCGGTCCCGTGGCTGCCGCAGACAGACTGACCCGGCGACTGGCCTGCACCCGGCCCTGGGAGCTGACGTCGAGCTGAACCGACTGGGTTCGTACCGGCGCAACACGTACGCTGGCGACCGCTTGCTCGGGCGGCACTGGCTCCAGCCGCTCCGGTGAGTTTATCAGCACAAAAAAAACAATCACGGCAGCTGACAGGATGCCGACAGGCAGAATGACTTTTTTCACATTGACAACCTTTGCGCACTGCGGCACGCGTACAGTTCATTAACGGGTTTGTCCGATTGGTAAAAAACCGGGACGTGCAGATTATACGCCTCAGGAAAACAGCGGATCACTCGCAGTAGCGCACACAGTCCGCAGTCAGTCGTATCAGGTATAAAATGACCTGGTGTCATGACCCCGCTTGTTGTTGGTATGCTGACAGGGGTCTTTGGATTACGCATGCAAGAGCAGTGCATCATGATCAGTACATCACCACACGGTAATTCCGGCATGGACGACAGCAACACCAACAGTGACAAACTGACGGCATTCCTGCAGCAACATCGCAAAGTACTGGTTCTGACCGGGGCCGGCATCAGTACCGGCTCCGGTATTCCGGACTACCGGGATCACAACGGACAGTGGAAGCGGCGCCCGCCAGTCCAGCATCAGGATTTTGTCAGCAGCCCGCTGGTACGTCAGCGTTACTGGGCACGCAGCCTGGCGGGCTGGCCGGTCATGCAGCACGCACACCCCAATGACGCTCATCGCGATATTGCCACGCTGGAGCGCATGGGATTTGTCCGCCAGGTTGTCACCCAGAACGTTGATCGCTTGCATCAGAAAGCCGGCAGCATCGACACGATTGACTTGCATGGGCGCGCCGATGAGGTCGTTTGCCTGCAATGTGGCTGGCGCGAGTCGCGCGCGGCCACTCACGAACGGTGCGCGCGACTGAATCCGGAATATGCCACCTTGACGGCGGCCACGGCACCGGATGGTGATGCGGATCTGGAAACAGACTTCAGTGCGTTTCGGGTACCTGGTTGCCCTCAATGTGACGGCATGCTGAAACCCGATGTCGTGTTTTTTGGCGACAATGTACCCAGAGCGCGTGTTGATGCCGTGTTTGCAGCACTGGCAGAGAGCAGCGCCCTGCTGGTTATCGGCTCGTCGTTAATGGTTTACTCCGGCTTTCGCTTTGCTCGCGAAGCCAGCGCCAGCAATAAAGCTGTCGCCATCCTGACGCGAGGACGAACCCGGGCGGATGAGCTTGCCACATTAAAACTGGATGCTGATATCAGCACGGTGCTGACGGGCGCCATGAGCGCCCTGGCCAGCAGCCGATAACACGGAGATCAAGGTTGAGCAGCTGGCGCAGTTTCTCCCGGCGCGAGCGTACAGTCTGAACACATCACGTTAAAGACCGGCGCACCACTTTCCAGTCCGGCCAGCCAGTCAACAAAGCGAGTACCATTGACTTCGTAGGTATACACCTCCGGGCGCAGCAAAATGGTGTGCATGGCGCCACCTGCCACATAATAGCGGAATCCGGGTATTGCACTGGTTATCTCCGCCAGATTCTGTTCCAGCAGTGGTTGCAGCGACGCGGTGGGTGTCCCCCCGAGCGCCAGAAACTGCTTCTGGACATCATCTTCCGCATTGTCGTAGGACGCAAAACGAATGCGTGGATTGACCTGTGCTGCACCAATGTAAAGATGATGAAAACTGAACTGGTTTGCCGGTATTGAGCTGATGTACGGCAAATCGGCCACCACGCGATCGGTGTGCCAGACCTCATACGGGTTGAAATTGGCGAAACCGCGATAGCCCCCGGATGCGTCACCGAGTTGCGTCACCGCAGCTGACGGATATTGCTCAGCGAGTTTCACGGCATAAAACGGTGAAGGTATCGAACCGGCACTGGAGCCGGTGACAAAAATCTGCTGCGGTGAGAACACATGGGCAACGGTCCAATCCAGCGCAGAACGGGCGTTGACCCAGCCACGATGCCGGACATGCAGATCATGAGCGGCATGCCCATCAAGCGCCGGCGTCTGATAATGCTGTTCACTGTCGCCCAGATGCACGTCGCCGGAACAATAAGGTACATACACCACAGTGTAGTCGGCAAAGGGATTTCTGATCTCATCAAAGGCCAGGATACCGTGCGCACGCGAGGAGTCGGTATTGGCCAGATTGACCTGATAACTGGGTCTCAAATCGGGATCACAATTGAGATTGTCCCAGCACGCCCCACCCCCCTCGAGGTAAAACATCAGCTTTTGGGGATCGCCCTGTTTGACAAAAAAGCGGTACTCGGAACCATCAGAGCAGATGGTATCGCCTCCGGGAATCAGGGTATTCCAGCCGGGGGTCAGATCTGAGAAGTCTGCCAGTAAAGGCGGCTCAGCGGCTACCTCTGGCGGCGTTTGCTGTGCCGCCTCACCCGGCACGGGTTCGGGCTGGCCGCAGGCCGCCAGCAGCATCAGTACAAAGCCGGCCAGCGCCAGCCTGACGACCCCGATCATGAGTCCAAAACGTGTTTTTATTGTCTGATTCACTGTCTGATCCACCCCGATTTGTTTGCGTATGAGTCCATATCAGCGAAAGTTGTAACGCGTTCATTATTAACATACGATCGAAACTGACAATAGTGTCCGATGACACAAACAGCTCAGGTTATTCTCCAGGCAGGTCGTTCGCCATGATAGATGTTTACAGTTCCGCTACACCCAATGGCCACAAAGTCACCGTGGCACTTGAAGAACTGGGTGCTGATTACCACCTGATCCCCATCAATCTGTCCGCTGGCGAACAAAAGCAACCATCATTTCTGGCGATGAATCCCAATGGCCGTATTCCGGTGATTGTGGATCGTGACAACGAGGATTTTGTGGTGTTTGAATCCGGGGCCATCCTGATTTATCTGGGCGAGAAGTTTGGTGCGCTCTACCCCCGGGACCCCAAAGTGCGCTCGCGCACCTTGCAATGGCTGATGTTCCAGATGGGCGGTATCGGCCCGATGATGGGTCAGGCCAATGTGTTCTATCGTTATTTTCCTGAAAAAATCCAGCCAGCCATAGACCGCTACCAAAAGGAGTGTCGGCGGCTTTTTGAGGTCCTCGACACCCGACTGGCGCAATCGGAGTACTTGGCCGGCGACGAATTCACCATTGCCGACATTGCCAACTGGTGCTGGGTTCGGACGCATAACTGGTCCGGTGTGTCGATTGCAGAGCTGCCACATTTGCAGCGCTGGGTGGATACCATTTATCAGCGCCCGGCCTGTCAGCGTGGCATCAAAATACCTGAACGAGCCAAAGACCCTGACAGCATCGTCAAGGGCGCACAGAACATTGTAGTGAGATAAGTATTAACCGACTTGAGGACAAGAACGACTATGCCACGCGTTACCCTGATTGAGCACAACGGCAAGGAACACACCATCGAAGCCCGCAGCGGAGACTCCCTGATGAGCGCGGCAGTACGCAACATGGTACCAGGCATTGATGCTGACTGCGGCGGCGGGTGCTCATGCGGCACCTGCCACGTCTTTGTTGATCCGGCATGGCTAGAAAAGACTGGCGGCCCCGGCACTTTTGAAGAGCCCATGCTGGATCTGAACCCGGAGCGCGCCAGCAACTCACGACTCTCCTGCCAGATTGATATCACTGATGAGCTGGACGGGCTGGTTGTTCGCCTGCCCGAGTTTCAATTCTGATGCCGGGAGTCTGCCCTTATTGTGCAGGAGTTTGAGATGACAACACGTGTCAAACACAGCAATCGCAGTCTGGTCGGCAGGGATCCCTGGACGATACCGCTGGAAGAGATAGACCTGGCGCATCCTGGTATCTGGCAGGCCAATGAGTACCTGCCCTTCCTGGCTCGGATGCGCCGCGACGCGCCGGTGCATTTCTGTGCCCACTCGGCGGTCGGACCGTACTGGTCAGTGATGCGTTACAAGGACATCACCGCGATGGAAACAGCGCCCCACATTTTCAGCTCGGAACCTACAATTGGCATTGTGGACGTGCTGCCTGAATACACCCTGCCCATGTTTATTGCGATGGATCCACCCAAACATGACGAACAACGTAAAACCGTACAAGGCGTGGTGGCACCGCAAAATCTGAAGAATCTGGAAAGCCTGATACGCCAGCGTGTGATTGCCATACTGGACAGCCTGCCGGTTGGGGAGACCTTCAACTGGGTAGATCTGGTCTCGCGCGAACTGACCACCCAGATGCTGGCGACCCTGTTTGATTTTCCGTTTGAACAGCGCCACAAACTGCCGTACTGGTCTGATGTGGCCACCGCGATTCCAGGCGCTGGCCTGATCAACAGCTATGAAGAGAGTTTTGAAATACTCAAGGAGTGTCTTGCGGAATTTACACTGCTTTGGCGCCAGCGTGCCGCACAACCGCCAGCGAATGATCTGATTTCGATGCTGGCTCATGGCGAGTCCACACGCAATATGCCGCCAAAAGAATTTCTGGGCAATCTGGTGCTGCTGATTGTGGGTGGCAATGACACAACGCGCAACTCCATTACCGGCGGCGTGCTGGCCCTGCATGAAAATCCGCAGGAGTTTCACAAACTCAGACAAAACCCGGATCTGATACCGTCCATGGTGTCGGAAATCATTCGCTGGCAAACGCCGCTGGCTTATATGCGCCGCACCGCCAAAGTCGACACTGAACTGGGCGGACAACATATTCGTGCGGGTGACAAACTGCTGATGTGGTACGCCTCGGCCAACCGCGATGAAGAGGCCATCGAAAACCCGGACAGCTTTATCATCGACAGACCACGTGCGCGCCAGCATCTGTCTTTTGGTACCGGCATCCACCGCTGTATGGGCAACCGTCTGGCGGAAATGCAACTGCGCATTTTATGGGAGGAGATTCTTCCGCGCTTTGAGGCCATTGAAGTGATGGGCGAGCCGGTACGGATTTACTCCAGTTTTGTGAAAGGCTATACCGAGTTACCGGTACGCATTCACCAGCGCTGAAGCAGCCCCAGTCAGCTGTCGGACTCAACCGCTGATGCCAATATCTGCAACGACGCATCCAATATCGGGTCATGTCCGGCGCAGAAGCGTGTGCAAGTCTCTACCGCAATATCCGGCTCTACACCAACGCCCTCAATCACACCACCTTCTGGCGCTGGAAAGGCGCCAGTTGCCACCATCAAAAAATATCGGTCATTCAGCAGCCGGTTTACACGCGCCGGTCTGTGCTCGCCTGCCGTTGTCGCGCCTACCAATTGGCCAAGTCCGTCATGACGCACAAGACTGGCCAGCAGTTCCTTTCCCCCGAATACCGACACATCGATCAGAAAATGCACCGGCATTTTTTTGCGTGCGAGCAGGTAGCGCACCGGTGCAAGATAGTCCGCACTGGTGGCTCCAAGCCCACCTCTCAAATCGACGACCAGCGCATCAACATCAGCATCATAGTATTCATCCAGCGTCGACTGGAAATCGCGCTGAATCGGGTCACGTCCGGCCCAAATGCGGTAATAACCCACGCTGAGCAAGCGGTCGTTGCCGGCATCAAGCTCAATGACGCGCGCAGAAGCCGATGATGCGTCCACAAACGCCCGCATCAGACTTTGCTGTGGCACAGACAAAGCGATCTCACGCGTGTCGCTGCCATCCGGTGACACCCGCAGACGATTGTCTCCGGGAACAAATCCCGTTGGGCTGAACGGATTGTTGTTCAGCTGCAACAGCTCATCACCCACCTGCACACCAGCCTGCGCAGCAACGGAGCCATCGAGCACAGCGGAAACAAACCACTTCTCCTCTTCACGCTCTGCCAGAATGCCTGCAAAGGCCAGGGGATAGCCGTCCAGACTGTCAAAATAGTACTGGCTGTTCAGTGCCCAGTAATCCAGCTCTTCTGTTGAGAACGCAGCGGTATGGCTGGCGCCCAAACGTGACAGCAACGCATTGATGCGTGATGTGACCTGAGTCGGGCTGTCACCACAATCAACAGACTCAACAGCACTGGCCACTTCGGCAGGCCAGTTGAGTCCGTTGAAACTGCGATCATAAAACTGCTCAGTGACGACACTGAGAATGACACTGGTGTCAGTTAACGCCTGGCAATTGTCTTGCGCCCATGTTGCCAGCGGCAACGCGCTCAACAGACAGGCTATCAGCTCAGGCCTCAGGCGCATTGACCACACTGAAATTCACCTCGGTTGCGACATCAGCCTCGTAGTCAACATCGGCTCGCTCGAAACCAAACAGCTTGAGGAATTCATGCTTGTAGCCAGCGTAATCGGTAAGTTGGAACAGATTATCGCTGTTCACTTGCTGCCAGAGCTGTTTGCACTGGTTTTGCACGTCATCGCGCAGTTCTTTGTCGTCCATACGCAAGCGTCCGGCGTCGTCCAGATCAGCTGCCTTGCCATCGGTACGATACAACTGCTCGCTGAACAACCGGTTGAGCTGCTCGATGGTGCCCTCATGCAAGCCTTTGTCCTTCATGACCTTGTACACCAATGCAATGTACAGTGGCATCACCGGAATGGCGGCGGACGCCTGTGTCACGACCGATTTCAGCACCGCGACGTTGGCACTGCCCTGATACTTCCGGCTCAGCTGTGCATTCAGCGCATGAGCTGCACGATCCAGATCTTCCTTGGCTTTGCCCAGTGCACCGTGCCAGTAAATCGGCCAGGTCATTTCAGTGCCGATGTAGCTGAACGCAACGGTTTTGGCTCCCGGCGCCAGGACACCCGCTTTGTCCAGCGCCTGAATCCACAACTCCCAGTCTTCACCACCCATCACTTTGATGGTGTCAGCAATTTCTTCCGCAGTCGCCGGCTCCACTTCGGCATGAATAATCTGATCCTTGTTGGTATCAATCGCAGTCGACTGATAAACCTCTCCAATCGGTTTTAAGACAGAACGTTTCACTTCGCCGGTATCGGGCATACGGCGCACAGGCGAGGCCAGCGAGTACACCACCAGATCCACCTGCCCCAGATCCTGTTTGATGAGGTCGATAGCTTGCGCGCGCACTTCATGTGAAAACGCATCACCGTTAATCGATTTGGCGTAGAGCCCGGCTTTTTTTGCCTCCTCTTCAAACGCCCACGAGTTATACCAGCCCGCAGTACCAGGCTTGGACTCCGTACCCGGTTTCTCGAAAAACACACCCAGCGTATCAGCGCCATAAGCAAAGGCGGCGGTAATACGCGCCGCCAGGCCGTAACCGCTGGAGGCACCAATCACCAACACCTTTTTGGGCCCATGACGCTGGCCCAGGCGAGTGCGCGTGACCGCAATCTGGTCAAGCACGTTGTGATAACAGCCGGTCGGGTGGGTGGTAGTGCAAATAAAGCCGCGGTACTTGGGTTTGATAATCATAAAATTTCCTCGGTTAACTGTTGGCAGCCGCAAATCGCGTCAGGGCATCACCATCAAGACGGTAACGTATCCATTCGCTCTGCGGTTTGGCGCCTATTGATTCATAAAATTCGATGGCAGGGGTATTCCAGTCCAGCACGCTCCATTCAAAGCGGCCACAACCCAGCGCAACAGCCTCACGTGCGAGATAGTGCAGCAGCGCTTTACCCGCACCGACACCGCGATGCTCGGGTGACACATACAGGTCCTCCAGATACAGACCATTGCGCCCCTGCCAGGTGGAGTAGTTAAAAAAATAAACGGCAAAACCAACCACGGTATCGCCAACGTTGCAGATCAGGGCACGTACGGTGGAATCGGGTGCAAAAATACTCTGCCGGATGGCGTCAGCGTTGGTGACCACCTCGTGTTCGGCCCTCTCGTAGATAGCCAACTCCCTGATAAAAAAGAAAATTGTCTCTGCATCCTGGGCCACGGCGGGCCGGATTGTAATCTGTGTCATGCCGCTCTCCTGCGATTCAAGGCGCACAGTTTAGCAGATTGACAGTACAGGCGTGCCTCGATCAGCCCATCGCCAGAGTATGGGTCACGCCGACAGCATCAATAAACTCCGGGTCATGAGATACCAGCATCAATGTCCCCTGATAACCTTCCAGCGCTTGCTCAAGCATCAGGCGAGAATCCAGATCAAGGTGATTGTCCGGTTCGTCGAGCAACAAAAGATCCGGTGGCGAGCGCTGCCCTGTAATCGCCAGCAGCGCCACTTTCAGGCGCTCGCCCCCACTTAGCCACTTGATCGGCAGCAATGCCTTGTCAGCCCGCAGACGCAAGCTCCCCAGCCAGGTGCGCCACTGTTCTGCGCTGACCTCCGGATCGAGCCTTGACAGGTTGTCCAGCGCCGACAGCTCAGGTTCCAGAAAGCTGAAGTGCTGATCCAGATACAGACACGTGCCATGATGCTCACACAGCCCGCTCAGGGGCGCCAGCTGACCGGCGATCACCTTGAGCAAGGTCGATTTGCCACTGCCGTTGTCGCCACAAACAGACCAGCGCTCACCGCCGCGAACAGTCAGATTAATGGCGCCGCGTTCCGGCAAATTCGGTAACATCAGTGATTCAGCGTGCACGACCAGGGCGCGCATACCAACCGGCGCAGAAACCACCAGCTTTTGCGGACGCAGACTGTCTCGCAATGCACGTGCTGCCTGTAGCTCCTGACTGAGTTGTTCACTGCGCCGTTGCTGCTGCGCCAACTCGCGTGCCTGGCTGCCTTGTGCCTTTTCCGCCTTGAAGTCCAGCAACATTTTTCCTTGCGAGCCGTCTTCGCGTTGTCGCTCACCTTGATGCCGGCGACGGGCAGCACGTTGCTGGCTATGTTGCTGCTCTGCCTTGAGTCGGCGCATGGCCTTTTCGGTGTCCATGACCTTTTGTTCAGCAGCGCTGACAGCCAGTCGTCGTTGCTCATCGTAAAAGTCGTAGTTTCCACCGAAGGATTGCAGGCCGTTTGTGCCCAGCTCCAGAATCTGATCCACATGGCGCAGCAGCTGTCGGTCGTGACTGACCAGCAGGGCACCGCTACGATGTTGCTTCAGCTGCTGCGTCAACCACTCCCGACCCCGGCGGTCGAGGTGGTTACCTGGCTCGTCCAGCAACAGGTACCGGTCTGGCTGACAAAATGCTGCACACAGCACCAGTCGGGTCTGCTGACCACCGCTGAGGGTTGCGACCGGGCGCGACAAATCTGCAGGCAACCCGGCTGCCATCAGTTGCTGGTGCCAAATGCCCGGTTTGTCCCAATGATCGGCTACCCGATCCAGATCATCTGCTTGTGCACAGCCTTGTTCAATGCGCTGGAAGGCATCGAACAAATCGGAAACCGCCAGTGCGTCAGCAACTCTGGGATGGCTGGCGGCTGCAAACTGATCAACATAAAGGAAGGGCTGATGCCACAGGACGTGGCCTCGTGCCGGCGGCAACAAGCCCGCCAGCAATTTCAGGAGAACTGATTTTCCGACACCGTTGGGGCCTACCAGACCGGTCAAGCCGGCAGGCACACGCCCTGACAAATCAGAGATAATCTCAGCACCGAAACTCAGCCCGGAAAAGTGCACAGGGTACAACATGCTGTCACAGCGGCGCAGCGCCCGTTGAGACATCCATGATCATCCGCGCCAGCAGATACAGGCGCGGTTCTATGGAGTCGAGGCTGACATATTCGGCATTGTTGGTATGCGCTCCAAAACCCTGAAGCCCGAAGCGTTCAATGACCGGCGCCGATGTTTCCAATGCGGCAAACGCTGCATCGGTGCCACCACCTTCCGCGGTATCGTTGACAGTCAGTTCCAGCCCGATGTCACGGTAAATCACTTTGGCGTGCTCGCCCAGCGCACGCGAAGCCGGTGTGGCATTCAGGGGCGGGCGGCGATTTTCATAGGTGACAACAACCTCGGTATCCGGAATCAGTTTGTTGGCAATACGCTCCTGAATTCGGCCCTGCAGGCGCTCGAAATCCTCCACCCGAAGCATGCGAATATCCCCGGTGGCAACGGCTTTTTCCGGAATCACGTTGCGATTGGTGCCAGCGTTGGCAATGGTCCAGTTGAGCTTGAGACCGGTGTCCGGCTCTGACAGGTTGTTCAGTTGCAATACCTGATGCGCCAGCTCATAAAACGCATTGCGCCCCATCTCGGGGGCCGCACCTGCATGAGACGCCCTCCCGGTCACCGTCATGGTGGCCGCACCAATACCACTGGTTGCCAGCGTCAGTGAGTCACTGTTTACGCCTGCCGGTTCTACTGAAAAAACGGCGTCATGCTCAGCACCCAGCCGGGTGATTGTGCTGCGTGAACCCGGTGAACTGATCTCTTCATCACCGTTGATCAGCACAGTCAGTGTCCCATAGTCATCAAAACCCATCTCGTTCAGCATGGCGATGGTGTGCAGAATGACAGCAACTCCCTGTTTATCGTCAGAGATACCCAGCCCGTAGGCACGATTGCCATCAATACGGAACGGCTGTTCCGCTATCATGCCGCGCAGATAGACGGTATCCATGTGTGCCAGCAGCAGAATCTTTTTGTCACCACTGCCCATGAAACGCGCATGAACCATGCGACCAATCTGCTCCGGTGTATCAAACATGCGATAGGCATCAGGGCCAGCCTCAAGCAGTTCAACCTCACCACCCAGATCACGCAAGCGTTCGGCAATCAGCTCAGCCAGCTGATCCAGTCCTTCACGATCACCGCTGCCGGATTCAATCGAAACCAGTTGCTCCAGCGTAGTGATCAAGCCCTGTTTCTGAGCAGATGCCGCAGCCAGAACCTCCGCACTGCCCTGCGCCTGCAACCCTGAAGCTGACAAGACGGTGAACATCAACACCGCGCTGGACAGTACTACCCCTGACCATCGTGCAACAGTCGCAACCATCAGTTGTCCTCCAATACATACCCGTGTTTGACCAAAGCCTGCCGTCAGGACAACTGATGTCAGGCGTAGACAACAAAACTGACCCAGACATAAGCGACATAGGCCAACAAAAAGGTGATGCCGGCCAATCGGGTCAGTTGTTGTTTTTTCAGCAGGAACAATACCAGCAGAACGGCAGCACCGAGCATTGCCCACTGATCAAAGGACTGAATACGCTGGGCCAGTGGCAGCGGCTCAACCAGCGCTGAAATGCCCAGAATGGCCAGCAAGTTGAAAATATTGCTGCCAAGCACGTTGCCAACGGCTACATCCGCATGTTTACGCAAGGCAGCCATCACCGAGACAGTGAGCTCGGGCAGCGATGTGCCAACTGCCACCAGCGTCAAGCCAATCAGCGCCTCGGACACACCAAACCGTTGCGCGATGCCAATTGCGCCGCTGAGCAAGACTTGCGAGCCCCCTATCAGCAACAACAAACCCAAAACAATGGCCGATATCGTCCACCACACGGTCTGTGGTACTGACTGCACTTCATCAGCTTCCGCCTGATGCAGTTCTGCACTCGGCGATGCCGAATTTTTTTCAGTCTGATAGGCCCAGGTGAGATAGCCCAGCAACACCAACAAAAATATCGCAGCGTCCAGACGTCCCAGACCGCCACCGAGCGCCAGCACCATAAAAATCAGCGTGGCCACAATCACCATCACCGCATCACGTCGCAGTGACAGCGGTGTCACACGCAGCACTGTGATTGTTGCGCTGAGGCCGAGAATCAGCAGAATATTCGCAATATTGCTGCCAACCACATTGCCCACCGCAATATCCGGACTGCCACTGAGTGCGGCATCCACGGACACAACGAGCTCGGGCGACGAGGTTCCAAAACCGACAATCACAAGACCACTGAGCAAGGGTGACACGTTCAGGCGCCGCGCCGCTGCGAGCGCTCCGCGAATCAGTGCCTCGCCACCCAGTGTCAACAGACCTACGCCCACCAGTAACAACACAAAATCAATCATGGTTTATCCTGCGTATCGGTTTCTATCAAACCGTGACGACGCATGTAACGCATCGCCAGCGGCAACTCCATCACACTGTAGCTGATCAGCGTGAACCAGAACCAGTTGACTGTCAAAAACAACAGCGAGAAATCGCGACCGGAGCCGGCATACAGAGAACCCGCCACCACGATGGCGACCAGGGTTGCCATGGTATCGTTGGCAATGAGCCGGTTCAGACTGTTGCCCACAACAGCGGGGTACAAAACCTGGTAGCTGAACAGGATCAAAACCAGATTCAGCACAACAATGGTCAGCTCGGGAGACATGACCTACTGACCTGGCTCAGCATCATGTGCATGTTGCGTCATGTGGCCTGAGGGCTGCGGTTGCGCTTTCCTGGTAAAATCATGTGCCAGAAATACATCGGTGAGAATACATTGTTCAATAAAACCACGCTCACCTGATTTTACCGGCACTCGCACAATCAGATGGATTTCCCCTGCCGTCGGCACTTGTATCGTGACACGTGGGTCCACTGATGGCACTTCCAGACCTCTGCGCATGCTGACGCGGTTCATATAACGGCGCACTTCCTCCAGATACGAAGCCGAATGGCGTTTGGCTGACTCCAGAAAAGCCAGCTGTGCCGCATGCCAGTCATCTTCGCGCTTGAAGGGAATGGTGAAGACATGGAACACATAATCGTGCGTAAAACTTTCATTGATCACCGGTTCCGAGACAAACATCGCGTTCGGAATCACCAGTGTTCTGCCAGTGCGTTGATGGGTGATCTTGCCCGGCCCAACTTCCATGATCGTGGTCGCGAGAAGATTTTGATCAATCACATCGCCGCGAAATTCCTTGATCTGTATCCGGTCGCCCAGTTCAAAGGAGCGCGACACCGTTTTCAGAATGGTGCCGATCACGCACAGAATCAGCTCTTTGGTGGCCACCACAAACGCAACCGCAATGGCAACAATCGACAGCGCCAGCGTGCGCAGCTCTTCGCCCCAGATCAGTATCAGGCCCAGCAGCAACAGCAGTAGCAGGGCATTTCGGGACTGCACCATCCATTTCAGACGCAGCTCGGCTGTTGCCACACTGCGGCTGATAAATCGTGCGACCAATGCGCGCAGCGCAATAATGACGGCAATCAGGATAATTGAGCTGGTGATCAGACTCAGCACGGAGTCAGACAGCGCAAAATTGGCGAGCCAGGTTTGGATCTGTTCCAGCATGTCTATTGTCCGCGTGTCGGGTTCATGCACTGATTATAGTCATGCCAGTGCCCACTTCACAGCCTGCTGTGCATGGATGGCCGTGGTGTCGTACAAAGCTATGGGTGTGTGTTGCTGATTCACCAGCATCGAGATCTCGGTACACCCCAGAATAACGCCCTCAGCACCCTCGTCGTGCAGCTGCGCCATGATCGCCAGATAGCTATCGCGTGATGCATGGCTGACGATACCCAGACACAGCTCGTTGTAAATAATCTCATGGATCTGCTGGCGTTGCCGGGCGTCAGGCACCAACACATCAATACCACGCGATTGCAATCGCTCGCGGTAAAAGTCCTGTTCCATGGTAAATCGCGTACCGAGCAGTCCGACGCGCTTTACACCATCGGACAAAAGAACATCTGCGGTGGCGTCAGCAATATGCAGGATGGGGATTTGAATCGCCGCCGCAATTTGTGGCGCCACTTTGTGCATGGTATTGGTACAGATCACCAGAAAATCAGCACCTGCGCGCTCGGTCTTCTGCGCAGCAGCGGCCAGCAGCTGACCAGCCTGCTCCCAATCTCCCGCCATCTGCAAGGCCTCGATCTCGGCAAAATCCACACTCCACAGTACGAGACGAGCCGAGTGCAAACCTCCCAATTGCTGCTTGACACCCTCATTGATTGCCCGATAGTACGTTTGTGTTGATTCCCAGCTCATGCCTCCGAGCAAG
This sequence comes from Pseudohongiella sp., assembly GCA_036834885.1. Lineage (GTDB taxonomy): Bacteria > Pseudomonadota > Gammaproteobacteria > Pseudomonadales > Pseudohongiellaceae > Pseudohongiella. The sequence continues at coordinate 181,675 of DAITNA010000001.1, forward strand.
CCAACTGTTTTCATTGTGTTTTCCTGATCATGAGGCAGTCTGATTTATTGTGTGAGTCCGCACCCTTTTGCGCAGCGGCCATTCAGCTTGCATCTGCTATCGCCGCCAGTTTTTCGACGTAATGCACAAAGCGTGGGTCTTCCCCGCGCAACAATCTGGGCAGGTAGCTGCGAAAGTCTTCGTTGCCGCACCACTCAACAATATAGTCTTCCCACGAGTTCCAGCGGCGCGCCTGCTTCGGTGACATATTGTCTTCATACAACAGAAGATATGCACGCTCGAACAACGACATCAGCATTGTGAAGATGATCAGTTGCCGCTCTTTCTGTTCCTCATTCAGCGAAGGGGTAGCGTCCTTGGAAAACAAACGCAAATCCGGATGCTCCAGCGCTACTTTCAGGAAATCCTGATAGTTGTCCGACAGCAGCTGATAGACTTCCTCCTCCTCATTCTCACGCTCTTTGCGCTGCTCAAACAAAAATACAAAAATAGCCAGCGGCAAACCGATCACCGTGACGGCATAACTGAGAAATTCCCACACTTCGATACTCATGATGACGCCTCCGACATCGCACACACGCAATGCCTGTACGTGACAAGCTGGCACTATACAAAGACGGTCGCGGGCACACAAGCCAGCGCCTGGCGTAAATGACCACTGGCCTAAGACGCAGACGCTTGAAATGCTGATAAACGCAGGCAACAATGCCAGCATCCGTTTTGGGATCCATGAGGGGGGGGGAAGCGAATGACTGGCAGACCGGCACATATTTCCGAGGCTGAATGGCAGGTACGTACAGAGCTGGCGGCAGCCTATCGGCTGGTCGCCCACTTTGGCTGGGACGACCTGATCTTTACACATTTGTCGGCCCGCATCCCTGACACGGACCATCACTTCCTGATCAACCCCTACGGCATGATGTTTCACGAAATCACGGCGTCATCACTGGTCAAGGTGGATCAGGATGGCAACATCGTGGCCGACAACGGTTACCGCATCAATCCGGCCGGTTTCACCATTCATAGCGCCATTCACATGGCAAGGGCAGATGCAGGCAGCGTGATGCATTTGCACAACCATGCTGGCACTGCGGTGTCCGCACAAAAAAACGGGCTGCTGCCGATTACACAAACGGCCATGCTGGTGTATCCGCGAATTGCCTATCACGACTATGAAGGTGTGGCACTGAATCTGGATGAGCGCGAACGCATCGTGCACGATCTCGGTGACAAGGACATCATGATTCTGCGCAATCACGGTACACTGACCTTGGGCAAAACCGTCGCCGAAGCCTTCACATTGATGTACTTCCTGGAGAACGCCTGCGAAAAACAGATCAGGGCGCAAGCGGGTGGTGAATTGAACATCCCCTCGCAGGCGGCCATTGAGACCACCCGCGAGCAATCCACCATGTTGCCCAAAGTCGCTCCACTGGTGTGGCCCGGCCTGATCCGGCTGCTGGACAACAAGGATCCTTCTTACCGCAGCTGAACCACCAAAGCGGACTGATCAGGTTTTACATGCGAGCCAGTTCGGCTTCAGCTGCAATGTACCCAAAGGCCGACCAGGAACGTCCGGCAATCACGCGCTCAAAAATCTCGCGCGCCATGTCGGTATTGCCATTCACCAGATACCAGTTTCCAACACCATAACCCTGGGTTGCGATGGTGAGATCATCCGCCGTTGAGGTGTCCAGCAAACTTTCCGGGGTTGCCTGGCCTTTGTACATCAGCATACGGCGCAGATAGGAATCGTTTTCGATGATGTCCATATCGGCGTGGATTTGTTCCAGCAAAGTGGCAGCTTCCTCTGCGCGACCCAGACGCATCAGCGTCATCCAGTACCAGTCCGCTGTGGCGACAATCGAATCGTCGTTGTCAGACACTGCCATGCATTCTTCGTAGGCAGCCAGCGCCTGCTCAAAATCCCCTTTGAGATAGTGCGCCAGGCCCAGATGGTACCAGACATTAAACTGCAGCGTGCTGCGCGGCATATTCATCGCGTTGGGTTGACCGTCCGGTTCAATTTCGTCCGGTTGCCCCGCAAACAGTGCGGCGGCTTTCTCGAAGTCCGCAATGGCAGCATCCAGATTGCGCACAGTGATATAGCGGTGCCCGCGGTGTCGATACATGCGGGGATCCTCCGGGAAGCGTTCGATGCCTTGCGTAAATGTTGCAATCGCATCCTGATACTGCCACAGATAGGCTTGTCGTCGCCCCAGCCAGATCAGCGCGTCCGCGCTGTCCGGATTGGCGGAAAAATCTGCCTGCGCGGCCGCCAGGTTGGCTTCCAGCTGCTCCCGATTGGGGAAATCCATTTGCCGAAGCAGGGGGCGCCCGAGCAATGAGGTTGCCTCGACAATCTCGACGGAGGACTGATCAGGGGAGGAGTGTGCGCTGTGGTCAACTTGTGACAACAATTCCTGTGGATTGTCAGTCGCGGGCTGGCTGCCCGAATCTGTCCCGCACGCCGCCAGCATGGCCATGATCGGGATCCATAAACGTGCTTTCATGGCAAGTTCCTTCCAGTTGTCATTGTAGACTTCCGAGCATACAACATCCGGGGGAACTTGCCACTGCTGCTAAAGCGCTGCTGCGGCCTCCAGCACCAAGGAAAAATCCGGCCGCATCCGATAATCCTGCTCAGCAAATTTGAATCGGATAACGCCGGTGTTATCCAGCAGGAAAATCCCTGGCTCAGGGATCCCATAAGCGCGATGACCGGGCTCATACTGCTGATTCAGGATGCCCAGCGCAGACACATGGCGAGTTTCCACATCCTGCAGCAACGGGAACGTAGTGCCATAGTCTTCTTCCGCGCCTTTCAGAATCTCCATGCTGTCATAGGTCATCGTGGCCACTGCAATTCCCATTGACTCAAAGCGCGGAGCCACCTCCACCAGTTGTTGCAACTGGCTGATGCAGTAGGGACACCAGTCGAAAGAGCGGCTTAGCACCAGCACCAGCCCCTTCTCGCCTGACAGCTGGGCAAAGGTGTGCAGTTCACCGTTCTGATCCGGCGCTTCAATCGGGATCATCTCACTGCCAACGGGAAATTCAGGCGCCCACACCCAGTCCTGGGCTGCCACCAAAGGTGCCAGCAATCCGGCCGTCAGCCAAACCATCAGTCGTTTGAGATTCATTCACACGCTCCGCAAGTTGTTATGGATATCGGTCATGAAGCTTGACCGGGATACTGCTCCAGCATGTTCATCGTCAGGCAGTTTTATCGTAGCTACCCAATCGCCTGACACACGATAGGGACCCGCCGTCCAATTTCCAGTCTCAGCTCATCCCCTTTGCCACGCACTGTGGTGGGGCCGTTGCTGTAGATAAACCCGGATGCAGAGACTTGCTGTTGCAGCTCCATCGTGGCGCCGTCTCTGACCAGCACACCAACGCCTTGCAGCGGAAAAAATCGCATCTCGATGGTATTGCCATCATCACAGCTGAACTGTACCCGTCGCTCGCCGGTTGCCTCGCCGACTGCTGCCTCACCCGCGCCAGCCTGAGGCCGGTTGGCGGTTGTACAGGCAACCATACTCGCCACCAACCACGCAGTCACCAGTGAGTTACGCATTGTGTTCGACTGCATGTCAGCTCCGGCGATCAGGAGTTTTTGCTGCTGGGAGTGCGACGCTTGCCTTTGTCCTTGTTGGTACGCACCTTCGGGCCACCGCGTTTTTTGTCCTTGTCCGGCTTGCCGGCATATTCCTCGACCACCCGCGGGGCAAAGGTGGGTTCTATAAATGCATCCCGAGGTGCCGGGCGACGCGGCTTCTTGTCGAAAGCGCCAGCTGGCTTTCTTTCATTTTTATCAAACCTCTCCGAGCGCTCACCTCGCGCAGAACGCTCTGGGAACTCCGCGCGTGGCGCGACATTTTCACGGCGCGTTGAGAATCCACCATCCGAATTGGTGAATCGGGGCGGACGCGCACTTGCCGGACGTCCGGCATCGTCGGAACGGCGCGGGCGTGCCGGGCGATCACTGCGAGCGTCCCCGGCAGGTCGGCTGCGATGCGGACGCTCTTCGCCGCCACCAAATCCGGCGCCAAAGCTGCGCCCCGGCGCTCGCTCTGAACGACGATCCGGCGCACTCTCAAAACGGCGATCACCACTGCGTGCAGGCCGTGCTGAATCCGCCCGCGGTGCACGCGTACGCTCACCACGATCGCGTTCAGCAGCAGCGTCTGCCTTGCTCATTTTCTGCAAGGACAGCGCTTGCCCTTTGACGCGAGTACGACTCAGTGTCTGGAAAATATCGTCCGGCATACCCTCTGGCAAATCGAGTGTACTGTAGTCATCGTAGATATTAATGCGGCCGATAAAACGACCTTCGATTCCGCCCTCGTTGGCAATCGCACCAACAATCTCACGCGGTGTCACACCCTGGTCGTGGCCAACCTGAATACGGAAGCGCTCCATGGTAACTTCTTCACCATCGTCAGTACGTGCACGCTCACGACGCGGGCGGGGCTTTTCTTCATGCGCAGGTCTGGCTGTTTCCTCAGCACCGAATTCTTCCGCAAAAATGTCTGATTGCGCCATGCGCACATAACTTTCACGTGTTTTTTCCGGTGCCGATGTTTTGGCTCCCACCGGTCTTGGGGCAGGGGCTTCATCGTCAATGCTGTCTGTGCGTGCCGCTCTGGTTTTGGGTGCTGCCTTTCCATAACCGGACTCACTGACGCTGACATCTTTCACCGATGGCTCAAGCGGCCTGTCCTTTTGCAGCAGCCACGCCATTGCAGCGGCGGCGTCTTCCATTGAGCACTCCTGCTCATGGCAGAACTCAGCCATGAGTACACGGAAGAAGTCGAGCTTGTCATGACGCAGCGCGTCTGCAATCGTATTTTTGAACTGTTCGCTGCGGCGCTGAATCAGATCACTGCGTGTAGGCAGTTCCATACGCGTGATTTTTTTGCGCGTCGTGCGCTCAATCGATTGCAGCATGCGTTGCTCACGCGGTGCTACAAACAAAATGGCCTTGCCACTGCGTCCAGCCCTGCCTGTGCGTCCAATACGATGCACATAGGCTTCATTGTCATAAGGGATGTCATAGTTCATGACGTGACTGATACGCTCAACATCCAGACCACGTGCAGCGACATCGGTCGCGACCACAATATCCAACTGGCCGTTCTTTAATTGTTCAACGGTGCGGGTTCTGAGCTGCTGATTCATGTCACCGTTCAGCGCCGCAGCAGAGAATCCTCGTGCATTGAGCTTGTCGGCCAGTTCCTGTGTGCTGTTTTTGGTGCGCACAAAGATGATCATGCCATCGAACTCTTCCACTTCCAGCATGCGGGTCAGCGCATCCAGTTTGTTGGTGCCTTGCACAAGCCAGTAGAACTGTTCGATGTCTGCATTGGTGCTGGTTGCGCTCTTGATTTTGACTTCAATGGGGTTACGCAGATATTTCTCGGCCACATTGCGGATTGGCGCAGGCATCGTGGCGGAAAACAACGCCACCTGGCGATCCTGGGAGGTTTGCTGCAGGATCAATTCCACATCGTCGATAAAACCCATGCGCAGCATTTCATCCGCTTCGTCCAGTACCAGCGTCTTGATTGTGGACAAATTCAGTGAGCGGCGACTGAGATGGTCAAGCAAACGGCCCGGTGTCCCCACAACAACGTGGGCGCCGCGCCGCAAGGCTTGCAGCTGACGCCCCATTTCCTGCCCGCCATAAACCGGCAGCACATGAAATCCGCGAATCCCCTCTGCATACGTCTGAAACGCTTCTGCGACCTGAATGGCCAGCTCACGGGTCGGACACAACACCAACGCTTGTGTGTTGGGGTTGCTGACATCGATTTTTGCCAGAATAGGCAGCGCAAATGCAGCAGTTTTGCCGGTGCCAGTCTGAGCCATGCCGACAATATCGTGACCATCGAGCAATGCGGGAATGGTTTCCTGCTGGATGGGCGACGGTTTCTCGTAGCCAACGCGTGACAGCGTTTCGAGCAGAAAAGATGGAAGATTGAGCTCAGCAAAGCTGAGATCCTGAACGGAAGTCGTGGACATAAAGGTGCCTGCAGGCGCGGGGAAGCATTAAAAGGGCGGCGATTATACGCCACAAGCCGGTCATGCGTACAGGCGGACGATCAAAGGGTGGCTCCGCGCCCTGGCCACCCTGCGCTCGTCATTGATTTTTAAGGAATTCTACAGCGCGATCAGGAAAATCGGTAAACAGGCCATCCACACCGGCTTCAAAGAAGAACAATGCCAGCAGATGCTCAAAATCACGCGCATAGGCCGGTACCTGCCCGGTGTCAGCGCGGAAGGTATATGGATGCACCTGTAAACCGGCTTCGTGCGCATCTGCAACCAGGGTGCTGATGGCCAGGTTACCCGGTGTCGAATCCGCGCTGATAATCATGCCTTTTTCGGGGCCGATGCCATCGGCATAACGGGCCAGTTCAGCCATACCACCGGGGGCGAGCATCCAGCCATAGTCATCCTCGTCATCACCCATCAGCTGCACCAGCTTGAGCTCGATGCCCAAGGCCGGCTGAACCTGCTCTTTGACACGCTTTAATTCATCAAATTCAAAGGTTTGCACGTAAACATTGCTGTCCTTGGAGGTGTATCCGAAGCGTTTTAATTCGGACAATACTGCCATGCCAATGTCTTTGCCGTGCTGGTGATGAAAGGCCGGGGATTTCAGCTCGGGATAAATGCCGACATCACGGCCGGTAGAACGGTTAAGCCCCTGAATCATTTCCAGTTGCTCTGCCAGTGTGTGGATCCGGAAATCACCCGCCCACAGAGGGAAACGTTCCGGGTATATCTGCTCTTCCTGGCCGGCATCGTTCAGTCTGAAACCTTCGGTGACACGCAAGGTGCGCAGTTCATCGAGCGTGAAGTCAATGACATAGTGGCGACCATCGTCTCTGGCACGACCCGGAAACTTGTGGCGAACGTCGGAATTGCGATCCAGCGTCAGGTCATGCCAGACAATCAGCTGATCGTCACGTGTCATGACCACGTCCTGCTCCTGGAAGTTGGCACCCATGGCATAAGCCATGGCAGCCGCTTGCAGGGTGTGCTCCGGCAGATAACCGCTGGCACCACGATGGGCAACCACCACCTTGTCAGATGCGCCGGTCTGCGCATGAACCGGTTTTAATGGCACGACATTGGCTGCGACTGCACTCATCAACAGTAACCCACCCAGCAAACGCGTGGCGCTCAGACCACGCACAAACGAATCAAGGGCCATCAGTGTATTCCTTTTTGCCAGTGAATGTTGACCGTCGGGACATCCAGACTGGATGACCCTGACGGATCCTCCAGTCTGGAACACCAATTTGTCACTGCCATGACAACATATCCGGCAGCGCAGGCCAATACCCCTGCGCGCCTCAGTTGCCGAGGCGATAGCGCAGCTTGATCACCCAGGTGTCGGTGATGCGCTCGCTCCAGGCATCAAAGAGCAGATCCTGATACTCGGAGCTCAGATCAGTAGGCAGGTTGCTGCCACGCGTATAGACAATGAACAAATCCGACAGTGGCGCAATCTCCCACCGGTAACGCGCCTGGAAGCTCATGCGACTGACGGTAAAACTGTCAGACACCGCATTGGGCTTGGCAATGGGAATCAAATGCCGCACATCGGTCTGGTCGATCCGGAAATTTCTGTCCTCATGCGCCTTGATACCTGTCCATTGCAAGGCCAACCTGAACTGCTGCTTGGCAGTAATAAAATAGCTGGCATTGATTTCCGGTGACCATTCAGTCGCCTCATAGGAAGTCATGCGCGTGCCGCCCCGATGGACCAGCAGCGCCTCACGATCACGGTAATCCACTTCCATTTGCGTCATGAAGCGGTCGGTGGGGCGCCACTCAAAGCCCACGGTGTAAGTGAGATTGGCGGGACCCCGATCTTCTTCCGCATTGCTGATACCCACGTTGTAGCTCAATGGCCGCGAACGGTCGCTGCTCCAGTTGGCATCGTAGGCCAGTCGGTGAGGAATCTTGTAGGTCCCGTTGCCGCGGCTGAGCCTGTCGTCCACGCGCGGCGGGAAGTAGCGGAAGTTCAGGTTCAGCTGGGTATTGTCATGAAAGCTCATGTTCTGACCAAAGAACAAGCCGAGCCGGACCGGGCGACCATCGCTGTTCCACTGGTTGATGATGTTCATGCTGCGGGTCAGACTGCGATAACGCTCCAGTCCGGACTGGGTGACACTGAGTCGGTAATCCAGCATTTCATGGTCATTGCGCTGCAGGTAACCCACGTCGTTGATTTCGAGTTTGTCGTCGAAGAACGTGCCGGTGAAACTGTGCTGAACACCACGTTGCGGACGGTAATGCAGATCGAACATGGTGCCTTGGCCGGTCGTTCCATTGACATCGCTGTGCAGGAATTGTCCATCAAACACCCAGCGTGTGTCGGCGGAGAACCATGACATATCAAAGCCGTTAACGGTCGCTTCACGATCCGGATGATCCAGACGCGTTCCTATCCATCCAAAACCACGGCGTCCACCACCACTGGTGTCTTCGTACAGCAATCGGCCTATTGCAAAGTCGCGACCCACCGCATTGACCCGGACCGAACTGCCGTCGGCAGCACGACCCCGAATGCTGGTATCGTCCTCTGAGGCGACCAGCGTGCCATAACGCCAGTTACCCTGGGACCCGGTCACTTTCACGGCACCGAGCAAGTCACTTGGCGTATTGCGATCGGTCACATTGGTGGTGACTCCGGCGGGAATATCAAAGGCAGGCGCAGCGCCGATACGACGGGTATTCAGCGTGGTCACCGGCCCAAAGGGGCCGCCACTGTTACGCGGGTGCGTGGTAAACACATCCTGTCCTTCGATGAAGAAGGTTCGCTTTTCTGAAAAGAAGGTTTCAAAGGCGGTGAGGTTAACCACGACCTCATCGGATTCCACGGTACCAAAGTCGGGATTGATGGTTGCCGACAGCTGGGTATTGGAATTGGGCCGCCAGTAGAAATCGGCACCGGTTCGGTATTTGCTCTCGTCGGTCAGGTTGTTGTGCGTTACCGAGGCGTAGGGGTAAAACGTGAACTGGGTGCGCGGATTGATGCCAGTGAGCTCAAATTTCTGGAATGCCGACAGGTATTCCGGGTTGGTGTTTGGCAACGCCGGCCAGGACCAGGTCTCATTGCGTGACACCATCATGCGCTCGGTGTAGATCCCGATTTGCCGGACCTCACCGGATTCTGGCAACTGCATCATGCCCCACGGAATAAACATCTCGGTGGACCAGCCATTGTCCAGCTCTTGTGTCACCGCATCCCAGGGACCGTCCCAGTCGCGACTGATCTGCCGTTCCGGCAAAATGGTACCGTCGGACAGCGTGCCACCCAGATTGATGCGCAGAAAATAGCCGTAAAGCCCTTGTCCGGAGGTATCGATAGAGATGACAAAACCATCGCGTTGAACACCATCATCCCGCGAGCTCATGCGCGCCACCAGTGTGTCCGCTGGCTGGTAATTCATCACGCCGACATAAATGCCGCGATCGTTATAAAAAATTCTGGTATCAGTGCGCTCTGGCGCTGCATCCAGCGTGTCCGGGTTGATCACCCGCATACCGTCAAATGGCTCAACGTTTTGCCAGACGGATTCGTTCAAAAAACCATCCAGTTCGATATCGGCCTGATCGATGCGCATCATCTGCACAACACCACTGGCGCCAGGTTGACTGGTATTGGGAAGGTTGCTGCCACTCTGGGCCATGGCCGCACTGCCAACCAGCGCAGTCAGAGAGGAAAAAACGGCGATCAGGCCGCTGGAAAACAACGCGGGGGTGTGGGTAGGTTTCACTGTTTTATTACCTTGTTTTTATAGTCGGCTGGAGTATAACAGCTTTGATTTTGTGGCAAAGCGGCTTGCTTGCAGAGAAACGCACCCCGTTTCACTTTGTTACAAACACTGGCTTTTTCCGCAAAACTGCCATAGTTGTTCAGCAGTTTGTCATGATTTAACGCACCAATAAAAAAGGGCGACCCGGTTGCCGAGACGCCCTTTTTTATTCAACCGGATAATTCCCGCCTCAGGAAGCGGGCCGGAACTTTTCACTGAACAGGAAAAAATCTGTCAGCACTGCACGCAAGTGAATTGATGCATTCAGGTTGTCAATCAGCTCTGAACTCATGCGAGGCTGAGCCAGCACAAACCGGATCGCAGCGCTGGCTTTGCGAATATCGTCCGCTATCACCTGCTCATACTCGTCCTGGCTGTCTTTCAGCGCTGCAGCAACATTGCCCATCGCCTGTAACATGCTCTCCAGAGAGGGCCGCGCATGCGGAGTCGGAGACTCCGATTCAATATGTGGCGGCCGCCCCTGGGCAGCATAGGCCAACAGGAACTCATAACCCGTTTCTACGGCCTCAATGTCTTTGTCGAGATTTATAACGTCGGTCAACTTCATACCTTCCACTTGTCAAGATCGTGATTGGCTTTGGCTTCATCCTCAGACACCCAGCCCTTGATCATGGAACGGGTATAGAAAATCTTTTCCGGACGCACAGCAAAGTAGATATGGATGGCAGTAAACGCAATCAGGGACAGCGTCGCCAAACCATGCAGCAGGAACATCAGACCCAGTTGGGCTTCATCCGCCACAGCGGGACGCGGCCACCACGGTGTTCTGATATGCATGAACAGAATCACACCCGTCACGATGACCAGCAGCACCAGAATGGTCATCGCCCAGTGCATACCCTTCTGCTCGAAGGAGTATTTGCCCGGTTTGCGATTTTCATCAAAGGGTTCTGCAAAATCGGCTGGCGTCATGATCATGGACTTGAAGTCCTGCCAGAACGATGCGCGGATGATATGGAAAACCACAACGAAGGTGAGGACCAGACCCGCTATCCAGTGGATATCCAGCCAGGCGAAACGGATACCAATGATAGGCATGACTCCGGTGGCTATCAGCACCAGCACAGATGCAGCCATAATCCAGTGGAAGGCACGATCGATGGCATCGTGACGATTGATCTTGCGACCCTCGGCCGAGGGCTTGGCTTTTTTCTTGGCCAACGCCGCCATGAAGATGGCGTGGGCAGCCAGCAGAATAAGAATGGTGACCGCAACAACCCACAACAGGTCCCATGATACACCCAGGATGACTTCATCACCCCATACGTCCCGTTTATATCGAACTATTTCCACGCGATTTCCCCTCAGCTATGTAGCCATTGTTTTTGTTTGACGCCGTCCCGACGCCATTCACATCTTTCAATACCCTGCTGGTCTGTCAGCACAGGCACTTCGAAGTTGTTGCTGTTCAGCCCGTATGGTACCACCACATACGCCGGTTGCCGATGCCATGCCGGGCAAATAGCGCCGGATAGCAGCGTGCATAGTCGTAATAGCGTTCAGGATCAAAAAGTGAACACGCTCACAGAAAGGGCTTCGGATCATTTGGGGATTCACAGGCTTGCAGAGCCTCCCTGATTGATTCTTATAGTAGTGGCGGGGTGCCGGGGCGACACAGAACGGAAAGGTTAATCCAGCCACTGCCATTTATCAAGCCGGCCGGTCGTGGCGCTACAGTTCGTCACGGCTTGACATATTCTTGTTCAGTGGTATTGTGTCCAGCCCCCGTAAAACAGCGCACCATGTTTTACGACAGTCCGGCCAGTCCCGGACGCGCCGTCCCGGGGTGCAGGCCGATTCACTGAGCCGTGTCAAATCAATAACTTCTAAATTCACGCATCTCCCAGTTGGCAATGCTAAATGATGCATCTTGTTGGTCGGGAGCGTTGACGGTGGTCGAACCGGAAACAACATAACGAATTAACGAGACTTAGCGACAATGACTGATCAAGCCCAAATCCCACACAAGTTTGGTTTCCCGCAGAAGACCGGTCTGTACGACCCGGCCAATGAAAAAGACTCCTGCGGCGTCGGCTTTGTAGCGGATATCAAGGGTCGCCCAAGTCACCAGATCATGCTGGACGCTTACCACCTGAACTCGCGCATGGATCACCGCGGCGGCTGTGGCTTTGAAGCCAACACCGGTGATGGCGCCGGTATTCTGATGGCGTTGCCCCATTCCTTTTTTTCTGACATCGCAAGCCGCGAACTTGGCAAGACGCTGCCGGGCGCTGGCAAATACGCAGTGGGCAACATTTTTCTGCCCCAGAACAGTAAAGAGCGTGAATTCTGCCGCAGCGTGATCAACCAGATCATTGCGGAAGAAGGGCAAACCCTGCTCGGCTGGCGCATTGTCCCTGTTGACGCTGATGGCGCCGATGTTGGCCCGGCAGCGCGCATGGCGCAGCCTCAAATCGAGCAGCTCTTTATTCAGGCCGCTGAGGGTCTTGAACAGGAAGCCTTCGAGCGCAAGCTCTATGTGATCCGCAAGCGCTTCACACACAGACTGCGTGGTGACAGCTCGCTGAGCGAAGCCAAAATGCTTTACGCCTGCAGCCTGTCAACCAAAGTCATCGTATATAAAGGTATGCTGACTCCGGGCCAGCTGTTCCCGTTCTACAAGGATCTGACCAACCCGGCCTGCGAAACACACATGGCGATGGTGCACTCACGTTTCAGCACCAATACCTTCCCGTCCTGGGACCGTGCCCAGCCCAACCGTTTCATGAGCCACAACGGGGAAATCAATACCCTGCGCGGCAACGTGAACCAGATGGTGGCGCGTGAAGGCACGCTGCAGACCGAGCTGTTTGGTGACAAGCTCAAAGACATTTTCCCGGTGATCGACTCTGATGTCTCCGACTCCGGTTCTTTTGACTCGGTACTCGAGTTCATGCTGCTGTCCGGCCGTTCGCTGCAGGAAGCCGTGATGATGATGATCCCGGAAGCCTGGCAGTCCGATGAAAACATGCCTCAGGCGAAGAAGGACTTTTACGAGTTCCACTCCGCACTGATGGAGCCGTGGGACGGCCCGGCGTCTATTGTGTTCTCTGATGGCCACTACATCGGTGCGGTGCTTGACCGCAACGGACTGCGTCCCAGCCGATACTATGTTACCCACGATGACAAGGTCATCATGGCCTCAGAAGTCGGCGTAGTGCATGTCGATCCGGCCAACGTCAAACTCAAGGGTCGCTTGCAACCGGGCCGTATGTTCCTGCTCGATTTCGAGCAAGGCCGTCTGATTCCGGACGCTGAACTCAAGCAGGAAATCGCCGCCAAGCGCCCGTATGGCGAGTGGCTGAAGAATCAGAAAATCACTCTGGACATGCTCGCTGACGGCAATGAAGCGCATTCACTGGATGCCGACAACGTGCTGCCGCGCATGCAGGCTTTCGGCTACACCACAGAAACCATGCAGTTTATGCTGCTGCCCATGATTACCGAAGCTCGCGACCCGCTGGGCTCCATGGGTAATGACTCGGCACTGGCCTGTCTGTCTGACAAGCCACGCATGCTGTATGACTACTTCAAGCAGCTGTTTGCGCAGGTGACCAACCCGGCCATCGACTCGATTCGCGAAGAAGTCGTGATGTCGCTGGAATGTTTTATTGGTCCGGAAGGCAATCTGCTGGAAACTACCGAGAAGCAGGCGCATCGTCTGAGCCTGAAACACCCGATCCTGTCCAACAAACAGTTGCAGATCATTCGCAACATGGACTATCAGGGTTTGCGCAGCAAGGTGGTCGACATCACTTACGAAGTCGGCAAAAAAGGTGGTTTTGTGGCTGCGCTTGACCGCATTTGCAGCGAAGCCAGTCAGGCCATCGCCGATGGTTATGCCTTTGTCATTCTGTCCGACCGCAATATTGGCCCCAAGCGCGCTGCCATCAGCGCCCTGGCTGCCTGTGGCGCCGTTCACCATCACCTGATCCGCCAGCACGAGCGTACCCGTATCGGCCTGATCATTGAAACCGGCGAGGCCCGCGAGGTTCATCATCACTGCCTGCTGGTGGGTTATGGCGCAGACGCCATCAACCCTTACCTTGCCTTCGAATCAATTTGGCAAGCGCAGCTTGATGGCCTGCTAGGCAGCGACTACGACACCGAAGACAAGATCACTTACGCGTACAAAAAAGCGGTCGCCAAGGGCATGCTGAAAGTGATGGCCAAAATGGGCATCTCCACGCTGCAGTCCTACAAGGGTGCACAGATTTTTGAAGCCGTTGGTCTGGCCGATGATGTTGTGAATCGCTGCTTTGTGGGCACCGCCAGCCGTGTGCAAGGGGTTAACTTCGACACCCTGGTAGAAGAAACCGAACGCCGTCACCGTCTGGGCTTCCCGCTCAACGAAACCAATCGCATCCCGGTGCTGAACAACCCCGGTGACTTCCATTGGCGCAGCGGTGGCGAAAGTCATATGTGGGACCCCACTGCAATCTTCAATTTGCAGGTGGCGTCTCGCAACAACAGCCCCGAGGCCTACAAGACGTTTGCCAAATACACCAACGAACAAACCACTCGCGCCTGTACATTGCGCGGGCTGCTGGATTTCAAACAGAACCAGCAAGCCATTCCACTGGATGAAGTGGAACCGGCCAAGGAAATCGTCAAACGCTTTGCGACAGGTGCGATGAGTTTCGGCTCGATTTCACAGGAAACCCACGAGTCTCTGGCTATTGCCATGAACCGTATGGGCGGCAAATCCAACACCGGTGAAGGTGGTGAAGATCCAATCCGTTTCCAGCCGCTGCCCAACGGCGACTCCAAGCGCTCGTCCATCAAGCAGGTTGCCTCCGGCCGTTTTGGTGTGACCATCTGGTATCTGACCAACGCCGATGAACTGCAAATCAAAATTTCCCAGGGCGCCAAGCCCGGTGAAGGCGGCGAACTGCCCGGTGGCAAAGTGGACAAGCAGATTGCTCGCATGCGTTATTCAACGCCAGGCGTGGGCTTGATTTCTCCGCCGCCACACCACGATATCTACTCGATTGAAGATATCGCGCAGCTGATTCATGACCTGAAGAACGCCAACCGTCAGGCGCGCATCAGCGTGAAGCTGGTCTCGGAGATTGGTGTCGGCACCATTGCTGCTGGCGTCACCAAAGCCAAAACTGACCACCTGGTGATTGCAGGTCACGATGGTGGCACCGGCGCGTCGCCGCTGACCTCCATCAAGCACGCCGGTCTGCCATGGGAACTTGGCCTGGCTGAAACTCACCAGACCCTGGTGATGAACAACCTGCGTTCGCGCGTGGTGGTCCAGACTGACGGCCAGCTCAAGACCGGCCGAGACGTCGCCATCGCCGCGCTGCTGGGCGCTGAGGAATTCGGCTTTGCCACCGCTCCGCTGGTCACACTGGGCTGCATCATGATGCGCAAGTGCCATCTGAACACCTGCCCGGTGGGCGTTGCCACCCAGGATCCGGAACTGCGCAAGAAGTTCAAAGGCAAACCGGAATATGTGGTCAACTATCTGTTCATGGTGGCTGAAGAGTTGCGTGAAATCATGGCCAGCCTTGGCATTCGCAAGCTGACCGACATGGTTGGCCGTGTGGATCTGCTGGAAAGCCGTCAGGCCATTGACCACTGGAAAGCCAAAGGTCTGGATCTGAGCAATATCCTGACACCGGCCAAAGCTGTATTCCCGAACACCGGCACCTACCAGACCATCCACCAGGATCATGGTCTGGACAAGGCGCTGGACAACCAGCTGATTGAGTTGGCCCGTCCGGCGTTGACCGATGGCGACAAAGTGAACATTGAACTGCCGGTGGTGAACATCAACCGCGTGGTCGGCACCATGTTGTCCAATGAGGTGGCCAAGCGCTGGGGCGAGCAGATGCTGCCTGACGGCACCATCAACATCAAACTGCATGGCTCTGCCGGTCAGAGCCTGGGCGCATGGCTGGCCAAAGGCATTACCATCACCGTAGAGGGTGACTGCAATGACTTCGTCGGCAAAGGCCTGTCCGGTGGACGCATTGTTGTTTACCCGCCAAAGAACAGCACCTTCAAGGCTGAAGAGAACATTATTGCCGGCAACGTTAACCTGTACGGCGCGACTGGCGGCGAAGCATACTTCCGCGGCATTGTGGCCGAGCGCTTTGCAGTGCGTAACAGCGGAGCATCTGCTGTTGTGGAAGGCATCGGCGATCATGGTTGTGAGTACATGACTGGTGGACGCGTGGTTGTTCTGGGTAAAACCGGTCGCAACTTCGGCGCCGGCATGAGTGGTGGTGTTGCTTATGTCTGGGACAAGGACGGTGATTTTGAACGTCAGTGCAACAAGGAAACCTATGGCCTTGAGGCTGTGGTGGACAGTGCTGATGTGCAAGAGCTGAAAACATTGATCTCAAATCATCTGGAGTACACCGGGTCAACGGTAGCCAAACAGATTCTGGACAATTGGGATCAGTCGCTGAAGCAGTTCGTCAAAGTCATGCCGACAGATTACAAGCGTGTACTGGCAGAAATGGCCGCCAAAGCGCAGGCAGTTGCCGTGTAACACATACAACCTGGCACCTGTGGATGCTGCATCAGTATCCGACGGGTGCCTTGTGTTGTCTGTTAAAGAACAAATTACAGAAAGTTAAGGTTTAGACATGGGCAAACCCACTGGTTTTAAAGAATTCGAGCGTCGCACCGTACCCTACCGTGCTCCGGCAGAGCGACTGCTGGACTACAAGGAAATCTACACCAATCCGGACGAGTCTCATCTGTCCACTCAAGGCGCACGCTGCATGGATTGTGGTGTCCCGTTCTGCCAGTCAGACAATGGCTGTCCGGTGTACAACCTGATCCCCGAATGGAATGATCTGGTTTACAAAGGCCAGTGGCGTGAGGCCCTGGACCGACTGCACAAGACCAACAATTTCCCCGAGTTTACCGGTCGTGTGTGTCCTGCCCCCTGTGAAGGCTCCTGTGTACTGGGCATGAACAATCCGCCCGTCACCATCAAGAACATTGAAAACGCCATTATCGACAAAGGCTTTGAAAATGGCTGGGTGCGTGCAAACCCGCCGAAGTTCCGCACCGGCAAAAAAGTCGCTGTCATTGGCTCAGGCCCCGCAGGCCTGGCGGCCGCTGCACAGCTGAATCAGGCCGGCCACGAAGTGACCGTCTACGAGCGTGAAGATCGGATCGGCGGCCTGCTGATGTATGGCATCCCCAACATGAAGCTGGAAAAGAACGTTGTGGATCGCCGTGTGAAGCTGCTTGAAGAGGAAGGTGTGCGCTTTGTCACCGGTGTTAATGTGGGCGGCAAGGGTGTCAACGGCGTTGCCGTGGACGAGCTGCTTGAGAAATTTGATGCGCTCTGCCTGGCCACCGGTGCAACCACTGCACGAGACCTGAAGATCCCGGGCCGTGAAGGGGAAGGCATTCATCTGGCGATGGAGTTCCTGACCGCGAACACCCGCAGCTTGCTGGATTCCGAACTGAAAGATGGCAATTACATCAGCGCCAAAGGCAAAAACGTTATCGTGATTGGTGGCGGTGATACCGGTACCGACTGTATCGCAACCTCCTTGCGCCACGGCTGCAAGTCACTGGTAAATTTCGAGATCATGCCGCGCCCGTCCAATGAGCGCCCGGCAGACAACCCCTGGCCACTGTGGCCCAAAATTTATCGCGTGGACTACGGCCATGAAGAGGCGGCTCATCGCGATGGTCAGGATCCGCGCGTGTACTCCATCAGCGGCAAAGAATTTGTTCGTGATGCCAACGGCAAACTGCTGGGCATCAACACGGTGGAAGTCGATGCCAGCTTTAAAGAGATCCCCGGCACGGTGAAATTCTGGGAAGCCGATCTGATTCTGTTGTCCATGGGCTTCCTCGGGCCGGAACACTACGTGAGCCAGGCGCTTGGTCTTGAGCTGGACCCACGGTCCAACTACAAGGCTGCGTACGGCGATTTCCGTACCAGCCATCCCAAGGTGTTTGCTGCGGGTGACTGCCGTCGGGGCCAATCGCTGGTGGTACGTGCGATTGACGAAGGCCGCAAGGTAGCCGATGCCATCGACAAGTTCCTGATGGCCTGAGGCTGCGCCAGCGCTGCCTGTTCAACCCGGAACCTGATCAGCTCGACAAAAGAGGCCGGAAGTCCGTGGATTTCCGGCTTTTTCATCTCTGGCGCTGTGCTACACTCAAAGAACAGGGATAGCACGGAAACACGAGATGACCTCCCCAATTCTGTCACTGCACAACGTCTCCAAACGCTACGGTGACTTCAGCGCCGTCAACAACATCAGCCTGAGTATTCCGGCCGGTTCTGTTTATGGTTTTCTCGGCCCCAATGGCGCCGGCAAAACCACCACCATTCGCATGATTCTGGACATCATTCGTCCCACGGAAGGTGATATACAGATTCTCGGCGCAAGCTCTGCCACGGCAGTACGCAATCGCATCGGCTATCTGCCCGAAGAAAAGGGTTTGTACAAAAAAATGAAGGTGTGGGCGATCATCGCCTGGTTTGCGTCGCTAAAGGGCATGCCCCGCCGCGTAGCCAAGGAACGTGCCCATGAATTGCTGGAGCGTTATGGGCTAAAGGATTTCGCCAACGCCAATGTCGAATCGCTGTCGAAAGGCATGGGTCAGAAAGTTCAGGTACTGTCGGCGATTGCACACAAACCGGAACTGGTTATTCTGGACGAACCGTTCTCGGGGCTGGATCCTGTCAATCAGGAGGTGCTGGAACAGCTGATTCGCGATCTCAAAGACAATGGTCAGACCGTCATTTTTTCCACCCATATCATGCAGCACGCCGAACGTCTGTGCGAGCGCCTGTTGTTGATTACACAGGGTCGCAAAGTATTCGACGGCACTGTCGACGAAGCGCGCGCAATTATTCCGCGCCGGGTTGTGCTGGAATGCGCCAGTGATCTTGGCAACATGGGCCAACTGGAAGGTGTGTTGTCTATCCGGGAAATGTCCACAGACGCCGATGGCCGCCGCAATGACTTGCGCCAGTGGGAGCTGTATGTACGAGAGCAGACAGACCCCCAGCTGATTCTGCAACACTGCTTCCAGCATGGTATCAGCCTCAGCCGCTTTGATTTCACTCAGGCCAGCCTGCATGATGTATTTATGCATCTGGTGGGTCCCGAAGCACGGGAGCACAACTTCCGATGAGAGCCATCCGGAGACGTTTGCAATGCGCGTGACTTTACTCATCGCCTGGCGCGAATACCTTGAGAATGTCAAAACCAAGGGTTTCTGGATTGGCGTTTTATTAGTGCCTATTGTCTTTTTTATTATTTTCCATGTCTCCAGTCGCCTGGCTACTGCAACCCCAACACGCTATTACCTGTTGGTGGACCAGTCTGGCCAATACGCAGCGCAGGTAGAGCTGGCAATACGCCGGGAGCACCAGCGTCGTGTCATGCAGGAGTTCATGCGTTATCTGCAAGAGAACCGCACGGACAGTCAGGCACCTGTCCTGAGCCGCGAACCTGCCACTCAGCTGGATCAGCTGATTGATGATTTTGGCAATGATGAAGTTACCGCACTGGATGAATGGCTGGCCAATGGCGGCTTGTCATTTGCGCTAACCATGGCCAGACCTTATCTCAAGCCCGATGCACCTGAGTTCACCGAGCCGCGTCCCCAGTTTGTCGCTGCCACGCTACCGGCAGGAATTGATGCTGCCGCACCCGCGTCTGCTATTGTGGAGGCACTGCGTCCGTATCTGAATGGTGAACGACGCCTGCAGGTCGGCGCCGAACGTGTTTCTTTGTTTGCTTTGATTCTGATTCCAGCCGAGGTTGATCAGGATATTGTGCGACCCGCCACGCTCGAACGGGTTATTGTGGGCAACAGCGGGCCGCGTGGAGTGCAGTATTGGGCGGGCAACCTGACTGATACACGGCTTTCCAATGCCATACAAACCAGCATCAACAACGCCATCCGTCAGCAGGAATACGAAAGTCGTGGCATCGACATTCAGGCAGTGCGTGATGTGCAGCGCACACGTTTGCCCGTCAGCCGTCTGGATCCGGGCAAACAGGCTGGCGAGGAAGAAGTCAGTCTGGCTGATACATTCCGCCAGTGGGCGCCCATGGGGTTTGTGTACCTGATTTTTATTTCTCTGATGCAAAGTGTGCAATATCTGCTCAGCAATACCATTGAGGAGAAATCCAACCGGATCATTGAGGTCCTGCTGGCGTCCGTCACACCGGGCGAGCTGATGATGGGTAAACTGCTGGGCATAGGCGCCACCGGGATCACAACGATTGTGGCATGGATAACGTCATTTTTTGTGTTTATCCAGCTCTACCAGTCGCTGGAAACCGCCATGATTGTGCAGGTGCTGGACGTGCTGCTCGGTTCCGATTTGATCCCGTACTTTGTGTTTTATTATTTGTGCTGTTATGCGCTGTACGCCGGCATATTTCTCGCCATTGGCAGTTTGTGCAATACGCTCAAGGAAGCACAAAGTTTGATGATGCCGCTGATGATGATACTGGTGATCCCCATCCTGACCATGAGTTTTATCGCACAGGACCCTAATGGCACACTGGCACGGGTGATGTCCTGGATACCGCTGTTCACCCCGTTTACGATGATGAACAGGGCTGCCGCCCAGCCACCAATGATCGACATCGTGGGCACCACAGTCCTGCTGCTGGCGACAACACTGGCGGTGCTCTGGCTGTCTGGACGCATATTTCGACAGGGCATTTTGCGCACGGGCCAACCCCCGCGCGTGGTGGAACTTTGGCGTATGATTCGCCGTCACAGTCTTTGAGCTGGCCGCGAGCGGCCACAAACATACACCCACACCGGCATGGATACACTGCCACAGGAGAACATGCAGCATGCGTGAACTGATGGAAAAACGCACTTTCATCGCCGTGCTGATTGCACTCAGTGCCTTGTTTGTCCTGATATTGCTGCCGTTCTGGAGTGCGATTTTCTGGGCTTGTGTGATGTCCTTGCTGTTTTATCCGGTGCAGCATCGGCTGACAGCTGCTTTTGGCAACAGGCCATCGCTGGCAGCGCTGTGCACACTGGTCATTGGTTTTGTTGTGGTGGTGATGCCAGTGATCGGCATCGCATTCAGTTTTGTACGCGAAGGCGCCCAGCTCTACCAGATGATTGAAACGCGCGCCATTAACCCGCAGGCCATTCTGGACCGCATTGGCAATGCAGTGCCGTTTCTTCCGGAGCTGTTCAACCGGTTGGGTATTGATACTGCCAGCATACGCAATTATCTGTCCGATTCTGCGATTGCGCTCAGCCGCCTGCTGTCGCAGGAAGCGCTGAGCTGGGGCCGTAACACGGTCAGTTTCACGCTGAATATGGGCCTGATGCTGTACCTGAGTTTTTTCCTGTTGCGTGATGGCGAGGCGATCGTGGACTGGATGCGCAACGCCGTGCCTTTGAGCGACGAGCGCCGACATCTGCTATTCCAGAAATTTGCCGAAGTGGCGCGTGCAACGGTCAAAGGCAATCTGGTGGTCGCGCTGGTTCAGGGCGCACTCGGCGGGTTTATTTTCTGGCTTCTGGACCTGCCGGCGCCGCTGCTGTGGGCAGTGGTGATGGCGTTTTTGTCGCTGGTACCCGCAGTGGGTGCTTCCCTGGTGTGGATACCGATGGCTATCTACCTCTATGCCACTGGCGAGTGGATACAGGCCTCCATTCTGGTGGCCTATGGCGCATTGATCATCGGGCTGGCAGACAATGTGCTGCGCCCTATTCTGGTGGGTCGCGATACCAAGCTGCCAGACTACATTGTGTTGTTCTCAACACTGGGGGGACTCAGCCTGCTGGGGATCAATGGCTTTGTTATAGGCCCCCTGATAGCTGCGTTGTTTCTGAGCTTCTGGACCATCTTCAGCAAGGAATTCAACAGCTGAGCCTGACAGCCTTTTTCAGTCGCTGCACACACCCCGCGGCTGGGTTAGAATACCGGCCTCTGACACCGGGGGTGAAACGTTGAAGAACAGTCAAATCGCATTTATCGGCGCTGGCAACATGGCAAACAGCCTGATTCGGGGTCTTATTGCCAAAGGCGTGCCACCGACTCATATCCATGCCACCGATATTGATGCCGAAAAACTGGGCCAGCTCCAGCAGGATTGTGGTATCGGAACCGGCTCGATGGCTGAGGTAGCTGCCTATGCTGATGTGCTGATTCTGGCCGTCAAACCACAGGTTATGGCCAGCGTATGCGCCAGCCTGAAGCCCATGATCAGCAAACCTGGCTGCATGATTATCTCGATTGCGGCCGGTATCCCGCTGGCCTCCCTGCAACAGTGGCTGGGTGAGTCGCGACCGATGGTGCGTTGTATGCCCAATACGCCGGCCCTGGTGGGTGAGGGTGCAACCGGCCTGTTCGCCAACAGTCACTGTCAGCCTGCAGATATTGCGCTGGCGGGAGACATCCTGTCGGCCGTGGGTATCACTTGCTGGCTACGTAACGAGCAGGATATCGACACCGTGACTGCCTTGTCCGGCAGCGGCCCCGCGTATTTTTTCCTGATGATGGAAGCGCTGGAAAAAGCCGCTGTCGAATTGGGCCTGTCACCGGACGTGGCACGTCAGCTCAGCATTCAGACCGCGCTGGGGGCAGGCAAACTGGCCGCCAGCAGCGATGTGGCACCCGATGAGCTGCGGCGGCGCGTGACGTCGCCGGGTGGCACCACAGAGCAGGCATTGTTATCCTTCCAGCGCGATGGATTTGAGCAGATGGTGGCCCGTGCAGTCAGCGCCGCACAACAGCGCGCTGCCGAACTGGCCAAATAAGCACACTGACACACAGCAAGCAGAGAGTTCACCATGAATGCAATGGGCAGTATCGGAACCTTGATAGTCGGCACACTGGGCATGTTGTTGATGATGGCGATATTGCTGCGTTTTCTGCTGCAGGTGTCACGGGCAGATTTCTACAATCCCATCACCCAGATGATTGTGCGTTTTACCGATCCCGGGGTTCAGGTGTTTCGCCGGTTCATTCCGGGGTTTAAGGGTATCGACTTTGCTACGCTGATTTTTGCAATCCTGGTCCAAAGTGGCCTGATCTGCGCCATGGTTTTTCTCGCCGGTTTGCAACTGCCTACGGCAGGCATGGTGCTGACCTGGGCATTGGCTGGCATCATCAATCTGACACTCGACATTTACTTCTGGTCGTTGCTGGTCTCAATCGTGGCCAGTTTTATCGCCCCGTACAGTGACCACCCTGCGCTGGTGCTGATTCGTCAGTTGACCGAGCCTGTGATGGCACCGTTTCGTCGTTTGTTGCCATCCATGGGCGGGCTGGATCTGTCACCGATTTTTGTGTTTCTGACCATACAGATTCTCAAGATTTTGCTGGTGACCCCACTGGCCGGTGGTGTCAATCCCAACTTTGTGCCCGGACTTTGAACACCGACAACACACACTGGTATCACTGGCAGGATAACTGTCTGATCCTGAACTGTCGGGTCCAGCCCCGTGGTGGCAAGGACGAATTCGGCGAGCAGATGGCAGGTCAGATCAAGCTGCGTATCAGCGCGGCACCTGTCGACGGAAAAGCCAATGCACATCTGATAAAATTCCTGGCACACGAATTCGATGTACCACAACACAACATCCGTATCATCAAGGGAGAAAGCAGCAGGCAAAAACAAATCAGTATCCTCAATCCGGGCCGGTTGCCTGATATTGATGGACTGAGTGCCTGACGCACGAGGATCACACAACACCATGCCCGATTTTCTTCCGGAAGATTCCGTTGGAATCGTTACTCCACAGCTCTTTCATTTTGATGAACCACTGACGCTGCGCAGCGGCAAGGTGCTCAAATCTTATGATCTGATGGTAGAAACCTACGGTGAACTTAACGCGGACAAGTCCAATGCCATACTGATCTGCCACGCCCTCAGCGGGGATCACCATGCAGCCGGTTATCACAGCATGGCTGACAAAAAGCCCGGCTGGTGGGATGTGTGCATTGGGCCGGGCAAGCCGATTGATACGCGCCATTTTTATGTCGTGTGCCTGAATAATCTGGGCGGCTGCGCCGGCAGCACCGGTCCGGCATCCATCAACCCGGACACGGGTACCTGGTATGGCCCGGATTTCCCGGTGGTGACGGTACGCGATTGGGTTAACAGCCAGGCACGTCTTGCTGACCGACTGGGCGTTCAACAATGGGCGGCGGTGATTGGCGGCAGTCTGGGCGGCATGCAGGTGATGCGCTGGTCCATCAGTTATCCGGAGCGCGTCCGGCACGCCATCATGCTGGCCGTCGCGCCCAAACTGTCGGCGCAGAACATCGCCTTTAATGAGGTCGCGCGCCAGTCAATCACCGCTGACCCGGAGTTCCACGCCGGTCGTTACCGTGAGCATGGTGTGATTCCGAAAAAGGGTTTAATGCTGGCGCGCATGGTGGGGCACATCACCTATTTGTCTGATAGCGCGATGCGCGAAAAATTTGGCAAGGCCACGCAGGAAATCAAGGAAGCCTCGCTGAATCTGGGTCGTGATTTGCGCGCAGGAAAACTCAGCTTCGGCTTCGACGTGGACTTCCAGGTGGAAAGTTATCTGCACTACCAGGGTGAGCGCTTTTCCGAGAGTTTTGATGCCAATACCTATCTGCTGATGACCAAAGCACTCGACTACTTTGATCCGAGCGTGGACTACGATGGAGACCTGAGCAAAGCGTTTGCAAACAGCAATTGCCGCTTTCTGCTGGTTTCCTACAGCACGGACTGGCGGTTTCCGCCAGAGCGTACACGCGAGATTGTGACTGCGCTGTTAAAAGCCGGCAAACAAGTCAGTTATCTTGATATCGAAGCCGATCAGGGTCATGACGCATTTTTATTGCCAGTGCCGCGATATATGCAAGCGATGACGACCTATATGAATCGTGTGCGGCAGGAGGTATTGGGCTGATGCGTGCTGATCTCGATATTATTCAAAAGTGGATAAAGCCCGGCAGTCGTGTACTCGATCTGGGTTGTGGCGACGGCGGATTGCTGGCCTATTTGCGCGACAATAAACAGACGATTGGCCTTGGGCTTGAGATTGACAATGACAAAATCGACAGCTGCCTTGCCAAAGGTATTGATGTCATTCAACAGGATCTGAACAAAGGATTGGGAAATTTCCAGTCACAGAGTTTTGATACGGTATTGCTGACACAGACCTTGCAAGCCGTGCATTATCCGGACTTGCTGATTGAGGAAATGCTGCGTATCGGCAAAAACTGCATTGTCACGTTTCCCAACTTTGGCAACTGGAAAAGCCGGGCTTATCTGAACTTCAAAGGCCGCATGCCGGTGTCGGATTTTATGCCTTACCAGTGGTATGACACGCCCAATATTCACTTTTGCACCGTGCGTGACTTTGATGTGTTTTGCCAGGAAAAAGGCATTCATGTGATCACCCGCACCGTGGTCGACAACAAACACCGGGACAGCTGGATTATTCGCACCTTCCCCAATTTACTGAGTGAAATTGCCATTTATCATTTTTCACGCCAGCAAAAGGAACGCGCGTAATGCAGAAGGTTGTGCTGGCCAGCAGCAATGCCGGGAAACTCCGGGAGCTGCAAGCCTTGTTGTCACCCCTGGCCTTGTCAGTGATCGCCCAGTCCGAACTGGGTGTCGGTGACGCTGAAGAAACTGGTCTGACATTCATCGAAAATGCCATCATCAAGGCCCGTCATGCCTGTGCTCTGACAGGACTGCCGGCGATTGCCGATGATTCGGGACTGGCTGTTGATGCCCTGGGTGGTGCACCCGGTATTTATTCGGCTCGTTATGCGCAAGTGCCCGATCACATCAAAGGTCCGGAACGCGATCAGGCCAACAATCAAAAGCTGCTGCAGGCATTGCAAGGCGTCGCTGATGAGCAGCGCAGCGCACAGTTCCATTGTGTACTGGTGTTCATGCGGCATGCGGGTGACCCGACCCCGGTAGTTTGCCATGGTCAATGGCATGGGCACATTCTGCATGCGGAGGCGGGCTCTGGTGGTTTCGGTTACGACCCCCTGTTTCTGGTGCCGGCGTATGGTTGCAGCTCGGCGGAATTGCCAGCGGATACTAAAAACCGCCTGAGCCATCGCGCACAGGCCAGTCAGCTTTTATTGCATGCACTGCGTGACTTGCCCGCACTGGCGCTGACAGGCGGACGCACGTGAGCAGCACGGATACACCCGGCAGCCTGAGCCTGCCACCACTGAGCCTGTACATTCATGTGCCGTGGTGTGTGCGCAAATGCCCTTATTGCGACTTCAATTCACATGAGCAGGACAAGTCTGGCGATCTGCCGGAAGACGACTATGTGAACGCACTGCTGGACGATCTGCGCCACGACCTGCGATACGTGCAGGAACGTGAGATCCAGAGCATTTTTATCGGTGGCGGCACACCCAGCCTGTTGTCCGCGCGCGCCTACGAGAAACTGTTCGAAGGTCTGCAACAGTCACTGCGATTTGCCAGTGACATCGAGATTACACTGGAAGCCAATCCGGGTACGGCAGAGCGTGAAAAATTTGCGGATTATTTTGCGCTAGGCATCAATCGGCTTTCACTGGGTGTCCAGAGTTTTGACCCGCAACATTTGCAGAAACTGGGGCGTATTCACGATGCCCATGACGCTGAGCGCGCCATCGAGTTTGCGCGCAAGGCCGGTTTCAAACGTCTGAATCTGGACATCATGTATGGTCTGGGCGACCAGACTCCGACGCAAGCGTTGAGTGATCTGCAACGCGCACTCAGTTTTCAGCCGGAGCACCTGTCCTGGTACCAGCTGACCATAGAACCCAATACCGCGTTCTACAAGCAGCCGCCACCCTTGCCGCCTGAAGACGCCATCATCGACATGCAGGACGCCGGATTGGCGTTGCTGGCGACCAATGGTTTGCAGCGTTATGAAGTCTCTGCGTTTGCGCTTGCCGGCGAGGCATCCCGTCACAATCTGAACTACTGGCGCTTTGGTGACTACCTGGGCATTGGCGCTGGCGCTCACGCCAAACTGACTGAGCCGCGCAAAGGCCGTATCCTGCGACTGCGCAAACGCAAGCAGCCTGAGCACTACCTGCAGGCGGCGCGTCACAGCCTCAGCCAGGCTGACAACAATCTGCTGGTGCGCTACCCCTACCTGGCGGATGCCAGTCCCATCGAACAGGATGATTTGCCGCTGGAGTTCCTGCTCAACGCCTTGCGACTGCGTGAAGGGTTTACCGTGTCGCAATATGAAGCACTGACCGGGCTGCCTTTCGGCGCTCTGGGAAAGCGGGTAGAATCCCTGAGGCATCAAGGGCTTCTGAGCATTGATGGCGAACGGATCACGACCACCGAGCGCGGATACCACTTTCTGAACAGCGTGCTCGAAGCGTTTATCTGACACCGAAACGAGGAACGCGCATGTCTGCGCACAGCGGGTTTAAAACGCGCAAGCTCATGGAGCATATGCAGTCTCTGCTGAGTCTGCCCAGCGTCAGCTCGGCCAACGCGGCCATCGATATGAGCAATCTGCCGGTCATTGAGTATCTGGCCGAACAATTCAGCGACCTCGGCTTCCGGTGCGAAATCCTGCCGTGCGCCAGCACCCATGGTCACGCCAAAGCCAATCTGATTGCCACTCTGGGCACTGGCCCTGGTGGTCTGGTGCTGGCTGGTCATACAGACACGGTGCCCATGGATCCGGAGCTGTGGTCCGTCAACCCGCTGGCTGTGACTGAAAAAAACGGTCGCCTGTATGGTTTGGGCAGTACCGACATGAAAGGTTTTTTTGCCCTGATTCTGGAGGCAATACAACCGTTTCTGGATCAACCACTCAAGCAACCACTGATTGTGTTGGCCACGGCAGATGAGGAGACCTCGATGTCTGGCGCTCGTCGAATTGCCGAGCTGGGTTATCCCAAGGCGCGCTATGCGATTATCGGTGAACCCACTGGCATGAGGCCAATTCGTGCGCACAAGGGCGTGATGATGGAAACCATCCGGCTGCAAGGACGAAGCGGACACTCCTCCGACCCGAGTCTTGGAGTTAATGCGCTGGAAGCCATGCATGATGTCATCGGTGAGCTGATGCGGTATCGTCACGAGCTGCAACAGCGATACCACAGTCCATTATTTGCCATCGACAAACCGACGATGAATTTTGGCTGCATACACGGTGGCGACAATCCCAATCGCATCTGCGGTCACTGTGAGCTCGAATTTGACATTCGCCTGTTGCCGGGCATGGAAGCAGAGATGTTGCGCACAGAAATTGACCAGCGTTTGCGGCCACTGGCTGAACGCTGGCAGGTGGGCTTTGAGTTCACGCCACTGTTTCCGGGCGCACCGGCTTTTTTGTGTCCCGCCGACAGCGATCTGGTCAAAACCGCTGAGCGTCTGACTGGTTATGCGGCAGCAACGGTGGCCTTCGGCACCGAGGCACCGTTTTTGCAGAATATGGGCATTGATACCATTGTCCTGGGGCCAGGTGACATTGATCAGGCCCACCAGCCGGACGAGTATCTCGCGCTGGACAGGGTACAACCTTGTATTGACTTGCTGCGTCGTTTTATCACGCACTACTGTTTATAGTGGAACATGACAACATGGACAATCTTTCGCAATACATTGACTGGTTCCGACACTCGTCCAGCTACATCAATGCGCATCGCAAAAAAGTGTTTGTGGTGCTGTTGACCGGCGAAACCATTGCGCATGAAAACTTCAATCATATTGTTCATGACATCAGTTTGTTGCACAGCCTTGGTGTCAAGCTGGTGCTGGTTCACGGCGCACGCCCGCAGATCAACGAAACACTGACAGAGGCCGGCATTGAGCTGCGCTACCATAAAGGTCTGCGCATTACTGACGCTGACAGCCTGCATAAAATTAAAAAGACGATTGGCGCCATGTCAATTGATATTGAGGCACAGTTCTCCATGGGTCTGGCCAATTCGCCGATGCACGGTGCGGACATCAAGGTCAGTCGCGGCAATTTTATTACGGCGCGGCCACTGGGCATTCTGGAAGGCGTGGATTATGGGTTGACCGGCGTGGTGCGCAAGGTCAATGCCGAATCCATTCTGCAACATCTGGACAAAAACAGTATTGTGCTGCTCTCCAATCTCGGTTACTCCCCCACCGGCGAGGTATTCAATCTGTCAGCTGAAGAAGTCGCTACCGAAGTGGCCATTGCCATGCAGGCGGAAAAGCTGATCCTGTTTGTGCCGCAGCGCGGGGTCACCGGCAAGGATGGCCAACTGGCCAGCACCTTGAGCCCGGTCCAGGCAGAGCTGTTGCTGAAAGAGCTGCCTGAGGATGATTTCCAGCGCAGCAATGGCACGGTGGAGTCACTGGCAGCAGCGGTCAAAGCCAGCAACAAAACCGTGCATCGCTGCCATCTGATCAGCTTTGCCGACAACGGCGCGCTGATTCAGGAGCTGTTCACGCGTGAGGGTAACGGCACACTGGTGTCACGCGACAATTTCGAGTGGCTGCGTCAGGCGACCATTGATGATGTTGGCGGCATTCTCGAACTGATTGCGCCACTGGAAGCGGCTGGCATCCTGGTACACCGGTCACGAGAGCTGCTGGAAGCCGAGATCAATTACTTCAAGGTCATCGAGATGGAAGGCATGATCATCGCCTGCGCCGCCATCTACCCGCTGGATGAAGACACAGGCGAAATTGCCTGTATTGCCATCCACAAGGATTACCAGGACAGCGGCCGCGGTGATCACCTGCTGCGCGCGCTGGAAAAAGAGGCGCGCAAGCAGGGGCTGAAAAAAGCGATTGTGTTGACTACGCAAACCGCGCACTGGTTTATGGAACGCGGCTTTGAACCGATTGCGATCAGTGATCTGCCGATCAAGAAGCAGCAGATGTATAACTACCAGCGCAACTCGAAGGCGTTCCGCAAGATGTTGTGATGGAGACAGGCGGCCACGCTACCGCTCCAGCACCACAAAACTGTAGTCATAGGGATTGGGGCCTGAGGCCGCGAAGTCTTCACGCCCCAGCTCGTGCCACTGCTCCAGATTGATCTCTGGAAAGAAGGCGTCGCCGTGAACGTCGGCATGCACTTGTGTCAGATACAGACGCTCTGCCCTGGGCAGTGCCTGGGCGTAGATCTCGGCGCCACCCATCACAATGGCCTCATCAATGCCTTCAATCAGGCAGATTTTTTCAGCCAGATCAATGGCGGCGTCCAGTGAGGTCACCACACGCACACCGTCCGGCACGACGTAATCCGGATTGCGGGTAATCACAATATTGGTACGGCCGGGCAAGGGCCGGCCAATCGATTCCCAGGTTTTGCGCCCCATGATCACCGGCTTGCCCATGGTCACGCGCTTGAAATACTTGAGATCTTCAGACAAGTGCCAGGGCAGGGCATTGTTGCGGCCGATCACCCGGTTGCGTGACATTGCCCAGATCAGCGCCAGCTTCATCTCATCCTCGTCATCCAGTTCATAACCATCACTCATTCCGCAGACTCACACAGCGACCGGCGCGGGAATATGGGGATGGGACTGGTAACCAACAATCTCGAAATCCTCAAACTTGTAGTCAAAAATGCTGTCAGGGCGACGCTTGATGACCAGTTTGGGCAAAGGCAAACATTCTCGGCTGAGTTGCAAACGCGCCTGCTCAAGATGGTTGCTGTACAGATGCGTATCACCACCGGTCCAGATGAATTCACCCGGCTCCAGATCACACTGCTGTGCCATCATGTGGGTGAGCAGTGCATAGGAGGCAATATTAAACGGCACACCCAGAAAGGTGTCCGCCGAGCGCTGATACAGCTGGCATGACAACTTGCCGTTGGCGACATAAAACTGGAACAGCGAATGACAGGGCGGCAGCGCCATCTCGTCCACATAGGCAGGATTGTAAGCCACGACCATATGACGACGTGAATCCGGCTTGGTGCGAATCTGTTCAACTACCTTGCTGATCTGGTCCACCGACTGCCCGTCCTTGCCGGGCCAGCTGCGCCACTGAAACCCATAGACGGGGCCGAGATCCCCATTTTCATCAGCCCATTCGTCCCAGATTGAAACACCGTTTTCTTTCAGGTAACGGATATTGGTATCACCGCTGAGAAACCACAACAGCTCATGAATGATCGAGCGCAGGTGCAATTTTTTGGTGGTGACCAGCGGAAAGCCCTGCTGTAAATCAAATCGCATCTGGTGACCAAACACGGATAGCGTTCCTGTGCCAGTGCGATCGGTTTTGACCGCACCTTCATCCAGAATGCGCTGCATCAGATCGTGATATTGTTTCATGCCTGCCTCAGTATACGTTTTGGCGATTTATGCCGGTTTGCGATACGCATAGAGCATCAACGCTGCACCTGCAACAATCATCGGAACCGACAGAATCTGTCCCATGGTAAGCCAGTCCAGCGCCACAAACCCGAGCCAGGAATCCGGCTCCCGGTAGAACTCCACAAAAAACCGCTGCACGCCGTAACCCAAACCAAACAAACCGGCCACCGCATAACGTGGTCGTGGTTTGCGTGAGAACCACCAGACCAGCGCAAACAGCACAACACCTTCCAGAAAAGCCTGATACAACTGTGAGGCATGGCGCGGCAGGTCATCCACATGCGGGAACACCATGCCCCAGGGCACATCAGTCGGCCGCCCCCAGAGTTCACCACCAATAAAATTGCCGATACGACCCACGCCCAGACCAAAAGGTGCAAATGGAGCGATAAAGTCCAGCACATCAAAATAATTGCGCCTGATACGACGCGAATACAGATAAAACGCCAGCATCACGCCCAGAAAACCGCCGTGGAAGGACATGCCACCTTCCCACACGCGAAACAACCAGACCGGGTCGGCGAGAAAGCGGTCAAAGTTGTAAAACAACACAGAACCCAGACGCCCGCCCAGCACAGCGCCAAGTGCCCCGTAAAACACCAGATCTGACAGCTGTTCGTCAGTCCAGCTTTTGGCGCCCGTTGCGATGCCGGTTTTGGCGCGTCGTTTGGCCAGCCACCAGCAACCGGAAAACGCCACAATGTACATAATGCCGTACCAGTGCACGGTCAGCGGGCCAAGCGAGAAGGCTACGGGATCAATATCGGGATACATCAACATGCGCAAAATCTCATCGGGAAGATCGCAACAGGCGATCAACACCTGCGTTATACAGAGCAAGGTCCACTGCACGGCGAATGCTTGGCGCGTCGGTCATCTGCATGACTTCGGCCAGTACAGATTTGGCCGAATCCATGGTCATTGCGCGAATCACCGCCTTGACCTTGAGCAACGTTGACGCGTTCATGGACAAAATATCAAAACCCATCGCCATCAGCAGAATGGCTGCGCCGGGGTCGCCCGCCATTTCACCACAGATACTGACCGGCTTGCCTTCGGCATGGGCGGACTCAACCACTTGCTGCAAGGCGCTCAGCACAGCAGGATGATAAGACGAATACAGATCTGCTACACGCGGGTTGTTGCGATCAACCGCCAACAGGTACTGGGTCAGGTCATTGCTGCCGACGGACACAAAATCAACAATCTGGCACAGCGCCCGAGTCAGATAAACCGCTGCAGGCACCTCGACCATCACACCTACCGGTGGCATCACCAGATCCAGCCCCTCGTCCTGCAACTCGCGCAAGGCACGCTTGATCAACTGAAGTGCACTGTGCACCTCTTGCAGGTTGGACACCATCGGCAGCATGATCTGCAAGTTGTTCAGACCCTCACTGGCCCTGAGCATGGCGCGCACCTGTGCCATAAAAATTTCCGGGTGATCCAGCGTAACGCGGATCCCCCGCCAACCGAGGAAGGGATTGGCTTCCTCAATCGGAAAATAGGGCAAGGCCTTGTCACCACCAACATCCAGCGTGCGCATGGTCACTTTTTTGGGTGCAAACGCCTGCAACTGCTCGCGATAAATTGCTGCCTGTTCATCTTCACTGGGGAAACGCTCGCTGAGCAGGAACGGTACTTCGGTGCGGAACAAACCGATACCTTCAGCGCCATGATCCAGCGAGCGCACCACATCACTCATCAGGCCCGTGTTTACCCACAAGCTGACCCGGTGTTGATCCGGCGTCGCACACGGCAGATTGATCAGAACTTCCAGGCCGCGGACCAGCTGCTCCTCTTCCTTGATGACCTCGCGGTAACGGATCATCAGTTGTTCGGACGGGTTGCTGAACACATTGCCGTTGTAGCCATCCACGATCAGCAGACGACCATCGAGCTTGCGGTAAGGCAGGTCAATGGCACCCATCACGGTCGGAATGCCCATGGTGCGCGCCAGAATCGCCACATGCGAGTTGCCGGATCCTTTGACTGAAATGAGGCCGGCAAGTTTTTCGCGCGGGACTTCCATCAGCATGGTGGGAGCAAGTTCCTCGCCCACCAGAATGGTGTTGTCCGGGTACTCGCGCGGTTTTGCCAGGTCACTTTCCTGCAAGTAAGCCAGGACACGGCTGCACAGGTCCTTGATGTCAGCCGCGCGCTCACGCAGGTATGGATCTTTCATCTGCTCAAACGCATTGACGTGGTCAATGGCCACCTCTGCCAGTGCGCCCTGTGCCCAGTGGCCTTGCCTGATCAATTCAATCACTTCACGACCCAGCGCATCGTCATCCAGCATGCGCAAGTACACATCAAACAGTTCACGCTCTTCAGGCCTGAGCTGGTGACTGACAGAGCCACTGAGCTGGCGCATGTCGTTGCGCACCGCTTCCAGTGCACACTTGAAGGCATGAATTTCGGCATCCACATCATCGGCCTGACGTGCCGGAATTAGCGTCAGATCGGCATGGGGGAACACCACGACGGCCTGACCGATGGCAACACCCGATGCACCTGAAATGCCATTAAAACAGGTATCGGCCTTGCGCTGTCCGGATGGGCTGGTGCCCTGAATCGCACCAGTGGCCTCGGCGGCCGCGATAACACCGGCCAACTGGGCAGAGAGTGTGATCAGGAAGGCTTCTTCACCGGCGTCAAAGCTGCGCTTTTCCCGGTGCTGCACCACCAGGACACCCAGCACCTTGCGATGATGGATGATGGGCACGCCCAGAAATGAGCTGAACTGCTCCTCCCCGGTTTCTGACAGATAGTGGTAATTGGGGTGTGCCTGGGCGTCTTCCAGATTGACCGGTTCGGCGTTGCGGGCGACCAGCCCGACCAGCCCTTCATCCAGTTGCAGGCTGACGTGACCGACAGATTCCTTGCGCAAACCCTCTGAGGCCATCAACACATGGCAACTGATGTCGGTGTCGAGCAGATAAACAGAGCACACCTGGGTATTCATAGCCTCGCGCACGCGCGAGACAATCACGTCGAGCGCGGACTGCAGGTCCCGGGCGGTATTTACCTCCTGGACTATTTCTCGCAATCTGTCGAGCATAAGGGGTGGTGCTCAGACGTCGGGGACGCCTTATGAATTGATAAAACGGTTCAGGGGCTTGACCAGCTGTTTCAGCGCCTGGCGGTAGACCTCACGCTTGAACTCGATCACCTGACTCAGCGGATACCAGAAGCTGACCCACTGCCAGTCGTCAAATTCCGGTGTAATGTGCTGATTGGACAGACAGATACGCGACTCGTCCCCTCGCAACCCAAGCAAAAACCACTTTTGCTTCTGGCCAATACATACCGGATTGGCGTTCTGCCGAATGTAGTGACGAGGCAACTGGTAATACAGCCAGTCTCTGGTGCTGGAGAGTATTTCCACGTCCCTGGCTTCAAGCCCGACTTCTTCTTTTAATTCCCTGTACATGGCCTGTTGCAGCCGTTCGCCATGACGGATACCGCCTTGCGGAAACTGCCAGGCGTCCTGCCCGATACGCTTTGCCCAGAGCACCTGCCCCTTCTGGTTGCAGATGATAATACCGACATTCGGTCTGAACCCTTCAGCATCGATCATGTGGTAACCCGTCTCTCCAGGCGCGTATTGCCAGTTTAAATTCCTTACCACCACAACCTGTTTGTGATTGTGGTCGCCCAGCATTGTTTCACAAATTCGTGCAGCAAAAAAGCGCGGCGCTCAGGTTATAATGCCGGCGCTTTTGATCTGGCTACGGATACTTTGAGATGACAAGACTGGCGATTTTTGACCTTGATAATACCCTGCTCGGCGGCGACAGCGATCATGCCTGGGGCGAGTATCTGATTCACGCCGGTCTGGTGGATGCCGACGAACATCGCCGCCGCAATGACGGTTTTTACGCCCAGTACAAACAGGGTGTGCTGGACATGAATGAGTATCTTGAGTTCGCGATTGCGCCCGTGGTTGGCTTCAGTCGTGACCGGCTCAATGCCTTGCATGAGGAATTCATGCAGCTGTTTGTTGAGCCGATGATGCTGCCAGCTGCCCGGCAACTGGTGGATCGCCACAAGGCTGAAGGTGATCTGTGCCTGATCGTCACTGCCACCAATCGTTTTGTCACACAGCCGATTGCCGATCGACTGGGAGTGCATGATCTGATTGCGACGGATCTGGAAGAAAAAGCCGGTGTATATACCGGCAAGATATCCGGCATCCCTTGCTTCAAAGCGGGCAAGATCACCAAACTTGGTGACTGGCTGAAAGCACGGGGAGATCGCTCGCTGTCACTGGATCACAGTATTTTCTACAGCGACTCATTTAACGACATCCCGCTGCTCGAAGCGGCCGCCGAGGCTGTTGCAGTTGATCCGGATGACACCTTGCGCGTTCATGCGCAACGCAAAGGCTGGCCCATCATCAGTTTGCGCCAGTAATGCGGGCGAAGGCACTGATATCACTCACTGATCAGCGTCAGCTCCACCATCAAATCGTCGGCCAGGGCTTCCAGTTGCGCCTGCAGGGTATCCATGTCCAGCCCGGCTGGCACATGCAACACAGCAGTGGCCTTGAACAGAATGTCGGACGACATCGGTGCCGGTACACACTCGGTTTCCAGATCGTCCACATTCACCTGCTGACGCGCCAGCGCACCGGATATGTCACGTATGATACCCGGCCGGTCGTTACCCAGCAGGCTGAGACGCAGCGCCCGTTGCGCGGCTTCCGGCTCAACCGGCGCTGACCGCTCCACCACCAGTTTCAGTCTCGGCGAGAGTGCATCCAGCGCCTTTACCAGCGCATCCGCCTTGTCCTCATCGACGCTGACCCTGAGAATCCCGGCAAATTTTCCGGCCAGACGTGACATATTGCTTTCCAGCCAGTTGCCGTGGTGTTCGGCCACAATCCGTGACAGCGACTCCACCAAACCCGGCTGGTCATTACCGATCAGCGTCAGTACCAGAAAAGTCTTCATTCTGCATCCTGTGTTTCTAACTGTTGGTTCAGGCTTCGATCATCACGCGACGCGGGAATTGACCAAACTCTTCCCAGTAGCTGACACGCTCCGGCAGATCCTCTGCCACCGCCTGAGTGTGGCCATTCACATCGGTGGCGCGTGAGACCACGGTATGTTCGCCCGGGGTTGCACCAGTCCAATCCAGATAAAACGGTTTCCAACTGTACTGGCTGGCTTGCGGATCAATGGTGGCCTGCTGCCAGGCCCCGCCGTCAATACTGACTTCAATACTGCGTAGCGGGGTGCCGTCATTCAATGCAAAACCGCTGATACGATGGGTATTGCCGCGCCTGGTCACACGCACAATCACGGACTTCAGATTCATGCGCGCCACCGAATTCTCTACCCAGCGCTCCTGACCACCGACCATTTCCCGTTTGAGAGTGACGTAATCACGACCCATAAAACGGCCCATATAACGCGTATCCTGCACATGAATCTGGGTCAGCCACTTCACATTGGCGACACCGTAAAAACCGGGGATGAGCAAACGCACCGGCCGACCATGGACAATATCCAGCGGCTGACCATTCATCTCGTAGACAATCATATTGTCCGGACGCATGGCGTCTTCGAGTGACAGGCTGCGGGCAAATGCCTTTTCTACCTGTCGACCACGAATTTCTTCTGTGCCGATATCACCACCAAAAAACACCACCTCACGGCCTGCGGGTTGCACTCCAGCTTGCTCCAGCAAGGCAGGCAAGCTCACGCCACGCCAGCGGGCATTGCCAACCAGGCCATGAAACATGCGGTTACCATTGCCACCGCATTCAAATCCGCAGTCAATCTCGCGGCTCGGCAGGGCGCGCAGCTGTTCCAGCGTAAACGTCAGCGGTGTGTTGACCAGTCCGGTCAGATCCAGTTTGTAGCTGTTGATATCCAGCTCGGGCTGTCCATAGTGCTGAACAACATAGTGGTCGTAGCTGTAAAAGGCATCAATACGACGGGTATCGATAATATGGGTACGGCCCGGCTGACGCGGCCCCGGATCCCAGCCCTCAGGCACATCCAGAAAACGCATGACCTGCTCGCCCTGCGCCAGCGCAAACCATGGGAAACCTGCAGTGGCTGCGACCAGCCCGGCACTCACACCTGCTTTCAGAAGCTGTCGACGGCCTTCGTTCTCTATGCTCATGTTGTTTTCCTTGTCAGGCTTTATCAGCCGTTTATTGTTGTTTGCGTTTTGGATGAAGAGGATTCGGCCAGCTGACTGTCAGTGCTGATGACCACCTGGTCCATGCACATGGCGGTGCGCCACCTCTTCCGGCGTGGCATGACGCACGCCCAGGATTTCAATCTGATAGTGCAGCGTGCGGCCTGCGTAGGGATGATTGGTGTCAAGGTCAACGTTGAACTTGCCTGCTTTCAGCACCAGCGCATTGCGAACCCCGCGATTGGTTTTGACCGACACAATGGCGCCGGGTATCAGATTTTTGGGGTTGGGTGAACCATACAAATGTTTGATCGGTATTCGCTGCACTTCATTGGATGTGCGATGCCCGTAGGCCAGCTCAGGTGGCAACTTGATATTGATGGCATCGCCGGCTTTCTTGCCATGCAGTGCCTGCTCCAGACCCGGTATCACATTGCCATGACCGTGCAGATACAGCAGCGGCTGCCGGCCGAAGGACTCTTCCAGCCAGGGTGAAAAAGAGCCGTCAGGTCGTACCTCGCGCAGACGGTAATGGAAGGCGACGACACGATTGGCGTCCACCCTCAGGGTCAGATGCTGGGGCGGCTCCTGCACTGCACTGAAACTGATTGCAGCGCCTGATACAGACTCTTTGGGCGCCTCGGCAACCGGGGTATCCTTGGCAGCTGCTTTTTTGCGCGGTGTTTTTTTCGCGGCAGCCTGGTCAACAGCCGCCTTCCCAACCGGCGCCTTGTCGTCAGCAGCTTTTTTGACCGCAGCCTTTTTGGCTGGCGTCGCTTTTACCTCTGACTTGCTAGGCGCCCTGGCATCAGTGGTTGTTTTGCCGACAGGTGTCTTTTTGGCAGTCTGCTTTTCGGCAACAGGCTTTTTCCCCACCGGTTTTTTGGTATCGGGGGCCGCTTTGCCGACCGTACTGCCCGTCGCCTTCTTTGTCGACACTTTTGGGGCAGCCGGTGCTGCCGTGACTTTTGCAGCCGTTTTAGCCACAGCCGGTTTGGCTGCGGTTCTGGATCCTGCTCCGGTTTTGGCAGACTGACTGCTTCCAGCAGATTTGACTGCCTTTGCTGCCGGCTTCGCCTTCGCAGGCGCCTTGACCGTGGCTTTTTTGGTGCTGTCCGCCTTGCCAGCCATGACTTTGGCAGAAGCAGCTTTTGCTGGCGCGACCTTGGCTTTGCTTGCCTTGGCGGCGGGCTTGGCTTTTGTCACGGCCGCTGAATCTGCTTTGGCAGGTGTTGCCTTTTTTGCTGTCGCAGGTTTTTTCGCAGGCTCAGCTGCCTTCTTGACAGAGGAAGCTGCCGATCTGGCAGGGGTCTTGACCGCCGCAGCCGCTTTGGTTTTGGCTGAGGCTGCCGCTTTGGGGGCCGATTTTGCTGCAGAGGATTTGGTCGCCGCAGCCGCTTTTGTTTTTGTCTTGGATTCCGTCATGGCGAACTCTCTTGAACAGGATGCCCGATTCTAGCAGATTGATTGACCGTTAAAAGAGAGGGCCGGCATTTCAATCCGGATTGCCTGTCGCCAATCAACAAAAAATAATTTAGCCTCTGCCTCCGGCACAGGCCAACACAGACAGGGAGGGCTCTTGATGCCACTAAAAGGCTCAAAAACAGAAGCAAATTTGAAAACTGCTTTTTCATGCGAGGCTCAGGCCAATCGCCGCTACCTGTATTTTGCCCACAAAGCCGATGTTGAGGGATACACCGAGGTGTCGGCACTATTCAGGTCCACCGCCGAAGGTGAAACCGGCCACGCTCACGGCCACCTTGAATATCTGGAGGAGACAGGTGATCCGGCGACTGGCCTGCCCATGGGGAGCACAGTGGAAAACCTGCGCACCGCAATTGCCAGTGAAACCTACGAGTACACCGACATGTATCCCGGCATGGCCAAAGTGGCACGTGAAGAAGGTTTTGATGAGATCGCAGACTGGCTGGAAACGCTGGCCAAAGCAGAGCGATCACATGCCCATCGCTTCCAGAAAGCGCTGGACACCCTGGACAACTGAGCATGGGCACAGACTGGTGTGACTGTGATGAGGACTGCGGATATTGGTCATGACAAAATTGACGCTGGCCAGCGTAGGCAGCCTTGAACACTACCTGCAGCAACGCCCCATCTTCCGGCAGGCAGTCATTGCACACAAAAATAACCGCCGCCTTGCATTGGGGCCAAATGCCACACTTCACTTCGAAGATTATCTGACCATGAAGTATCAGGTCCTGGAGATGATGCGGGCGGAAAGACTGTCAGACGCCATCGCGATACAACAGGAAATCGATGCGTACAACCCGCTGATACCGGACGGCCGCAATCTCAAGTGCACATTGATGCTGGAGTTTCCCGATGCAAATGAGCGCAGACATCAGCTGCGAAAACTGATTGGTGTGGAAACGTCGGTACTGATCCAGATTGATGATTTTGCGGCTGTTGCGCCGATTGCAGATGAAGACGTGAGTCGATGCACAGAGGAGAAAACATCAGCCGTGCATTTTTTGCGATACGAATTCAGCAGCGACATGATTTTCGCAGCAAAAAACGGAGCAAAGTGGGCAGTATTCTGTAACCATCCCGCCTACCGTTATCACATTTCAGAGCTTCCCGGGCATCTCACCCGGGCATTGTGCCAAGACTTTGACTGACAGCCAGGGCCAGTTTGGTGTATACTCTCGCCCTTTTCACGGCAAACATCAGGATAGACCTCACAATGTCCAGCAAATCCAAAAAAGACCTGCCTGTCTGCGATCGCGACGATCTGGCACGTCAGGTGGAAGCCTTCCTGAAATCAGGTGGCAAAGTCCAGCAGATTCCAACCGGCACCAGCGGCCAGACTCACACCCGTGGTCCGCGTCAGATCATTCTCAGTCACAAGACCGCCAACTGATTGAAGTAGCAGTCATTTACTCAAGGCCCAGCTGTGTGACGGTGTAGCCGCGGGCCTCGAGTTGCTGCACAACACCGTGCTCTCCAACCAGATGTGCAGCACCAACCAGCACGAACTCTGTTCCTTCCTGGTCGAACATACCCTCAATTTGCGGGATCCAGTTGTTATTGCGGCGCACCAGTAAACTGTCATACAAATCTGGCGCCTGTGCCAGCATCGGGACCACGAACTCGGCATACAGGCTGTCAACATCGCCGTCGCGCCATGCTGTTAACATCCGTTCTATGGCATTCGGCAGATCCTTGAAGTCTCTGATTGAGTACAGCACGAACTCACTTTCATAACCTTCGCCCATGCTCGCCAGCATTGCAATCTGCTCGTCTATGGACTCCAGCTGGCCTCGTGGCTTGCCTTCCCCCAGTGCACGATTGTAGAAATAGGCGTCAACGCCCTGCGGTGTGAAACCCAGTTTCTGGAACTCCAGCACAGACAAGGTGCTGATCAGCAACCCGGGCTTGAAGGTTTGTACCATCGCCACTGGCAGCCCGCTTGTCGACAGGTATTCCGACAACGCCGCAAAGGACTCGGCATCCAGCACCGTGCTCAGACTGCGCCCGTCCTGATAAGTCAGCTCCTGAAGCATACGTTGCTGCAACCCCATATCTGACATGGCGCCGATATCGGTTTCAAAAAACAGCCGGTCGGACTGATCGTAGGCATCGGCGAAGGGCGCTGGCAGAGGGAAGTCCTGTTGCCTGAGCAGATGCACAGTACCGCCGATATAGACATCACTGCCGTCTTTGCTGACTTTCCATACCGAGGTTTGGGCCACGACGCCCGAACTGACAGAAAACAGGCCAAGGAGCGTAAAACATGAGACCATGACGCGCGCGAACGTTGATTGTCCGCAAATCAATTGAACAAAGCTTGTTATCATCCTGATATCCCTTTTGGTGACATTGACTCATATGTTTGTGTACGTTTTTTTGTATACATTGT
Source organism: Pseudohongiella sp. (assembly GCA_036834885.1). Classification (GTDB taxonomy): domain Bacteria; phylum Pseudomonadota; class Gammaproteobacteria; order Pseudomonadales; family Pseudohongiellaceae; genus Pseudohongiella. The sequence goes on from DAITNA010000001.1 coordinate 222,830, forward strand.
TTAAGAGAAACCTGATTGGCAACCCTGTTATTCCGACTGCGCAACGTCCCTGAAGACGAAGCCGACGATGTTCGTGACCTGCTGACCCGGCACAGCATCGCATTTTATGAAACCTCCGCAGGCAACTGGGGCGTCTCCCTGCCTGCGATCTGGCTGCATCATGATGAGGATTATCCACAGGCCAGGCAGCTGCTGGACAACTATCAGCGAGAGCGCAGCGCCCGCATGCGCGAGCAATATCTGGCTGACAAAGCTGCCGGGCGCGCCGATACCATGCTGGGCATGCTCACTCGCGATCCATTCAAAGTACTCAGTTACCTGGCTCTGATCGCCATTATCCTGTACATCTCAATCAGCATTTTCTATTGAAAATAGCTGCCCCGACCAGGCCCATCCCGCAATATTTATATCAATAGTAGAAATTTATTCGATTTTTATTATGGACTGCTATCAACCGGAGCTGGTCGCACACCCTTGAGGGTCTTCAGGCAATGCGCACGGGCCAGCACCAGAAAGTCCTGTATGTAGGCCAACGTTCCTTGCTCCGACCGGATGGCCGCATAAAGTACTGGCCAGATGCCCTTCTCACCTGCCGGACGCACCGATATCAGGCCTTGCTCAAGATAGTCTGCCAACACCCAATTGGGCAGCGCACAGACACCGAGACCACTGGCCACCAGCTGCACCATCATCAAGGTCAGCTCACTGTGCCGCACAGCGGCCGGGCTGATACCGGCAGGCTGCAGGAAGCGGGTAAAGACATCCAGACGTTCGCGCGCCACCGGATAAGTCACCAGCGTTTGCCGGGCCAGATGCTCAGGCTGTAAACAGGCATGCGCCAGCAACGCATGGTTATTGGCCAGGGCGAACTGCATTTCGTAGATGAACAAAGGCTCATAGTGCACACCCGTCATCGGAATCGGGTCCGAGGTCACAACAAGATCGACCTCACCACGTTGCAGTGCCGGCAGGGGTTCGAAAAGAAATCCACTGGAGAAATCCAGGCTAACGCCCGGCCACTGCCGTCGATAACTGTCCAGCACCGGCATCAGCCAGTTGAAGCAGCTGTGGCATTCAATCGCCAGATGCAGACGCCCGGCATCACCATGCAGCAACTTGTGAACATCACGTACCGCCTCATCCACCCGTGGCAGCAAATCATCAGCCAAAGCCAACAGGCGCAATCCAGGACCGGAAAAGCGCAAAGGCCGGCTTTTACGGACAAACAGCTCGCAGCCCAATCGTGATTCGAGCTCTTTGAGCTGATGTGACAGGGCCGACTGGGTCAGGCACAAACGCTCCGAAGCTTCGACCAGGCTGCCGCATTCCCTGAGGATGGTGAGTGTTTTCAGGTGACGAATTTCGAGCATGAACAGAATCCGGGCTGATGATTTGCACGCATGATAATCAAATTATTTTCATCTTTAAATTGAAAATCTTCAGTTTGATTCATGATGATGCCTTGCGGAGAATATCAACCCTGTTACCAAGCCGATGTTTTACACTGCGGAGACCAACCATGTCAGGCCCTGTTACAACTCACAATTCCGGATTTCCCCGTATTGGTCGCCAGCGCGAACTCAAATTTGCACTGGAGGCGTACTGGCGCGGCAACATCAGCCGCGATGCCCTGGAGCACACTGGCAACACATTGCGCCGGGCACATTGGCAAATTCAGGCGGAGAGCGGGATTGATCTGATTCCAACCGGGGATTTTGCCTGGTACGACCAGGTACTGACGCTCAGCGCCACTGTCGGCAATATACCCGCCCGACATCGCAATCCCGATGGCTCAATCGATTTGGACACCCTGTTCCGGGTGGCCAGGGGATTCTCCACCGCCAGCGGACCAGTGCCCGCCAGTGACATGACCAAGTGGTTCGACTCCAACTACCACTATCTGGTACCCGAGTTCACACCAGACCAGGCTTTCAGTCTGCAGTGGCGTCAGATTATCGAGGAAACCCGCGAGGCCGTTGCTCTGGGCTACCGGGTGAAACCGGTACTGACAGGCCCGCTGACCTATCTGTGGCTGGGCCGGGAAGTCGGCGGAGAGTTTGACCGTCTGTCGTTATTGCCTGCGTTATTGCCGGTTTATCAGCAGCTCCTGCTCGAACTGGCGGAGGCCGGCGCGGAGTGGGTGCAGATAGACGAACCGGTGCTAGTGCTGGATCTGCCGGGGAAATGGCTGAAAGCCTTTGAAAAAGCTTACTTTCAGCTGCAAGGTGCACCGGTAAAAGTGCTGCTCGCAACGTACTTCGGTGCGTTGGAGGAGAATCTGCAGACAGCGGTCAGTTTACCCGTGGCAGGCCTTCATATTGATGCAGTGCGCGCCCCTGCCCAGATCAGAACGCTGGTGGACTGGCTGCCAGAGAACCGGATTCTGTCCATCGGCATTATTGATGGTCGCAACATCTGGCGAAACGATCTGCGCCGCTCCTTGCTGCTGCTGGAGTCTGCCTGCCAGCGTCTGGGCAATCGCCTCTGGCTGGCACCATCGTGCTCGCTGCTGCATGTACCCGTTGATCTGGATTCAGAAACAGGTCTGAGCCCCTCGCTCAAGCCATGGCTGGCGTTTGCACGCCAGAAGCTGCAGGAGCTGACAACACTGGATCGCCTGCTGAGAGGCAAAGCCCTGGCGGCAGACGCGCAAGCACTGACGGCCAGTGATGACGTGGTGAGATCCCGCCGGGAATCGCAGCTGGCACATAATCCGCAAGTTGCAGCCCGCTTGCAGTCAATACAGCCTGCAGACTGGGCCAGACCCTCGCCCTACAGCCAGCGGGCCACCGTGCAACAGACAAAGTTGAATTTACCACTGTTTCCGACGACAACGATTGGCTCCTTCCCCCAGACCAGCGATATACGCCGTGTCCGTCAGCAATACAAAAGTGGCCAGATCAGCGACAGCGATTACCAACAGCGCATTCGGGCCGAGATCGCTGATGCGGTTCAACGTCAGGAAACACTGAAAATCGATGTGCTCGTGCACGGAGAGGCCGAACGCAATGACATGGTGGAGTACTTCGGGGAGCAACTGGCAGGCTATGCCTTCACGAGCAACGGCTGGGTGCAAAGCTACGGCTCACGCTGCGTCAAACCACCAATCATTTTTGGTGATGTCTGGCGACCTCGTGCCATGACGGTAGACTGGACATCGTACGCCCAGTCGCTGACGTCGCGCCCGGTCAAAGGCATGCTGACCGGCCCGATGACAATGCTGTGCTGGTCGTTTGTACGTGATGACCAGCCTCGCAAAACCACTGCCATGCAAATTGCGCTGGCCCTGCGTGACGAGGTGCTGGATCTGGAGGCAGCAGGTATCAGTATTATTCAGGTCGACGAGCCTGCCATCCGGGAAGGTCTGCCACTGCGGCAACAACAGCAGGCAGAGTACCTGGACTGGGCTGTCAAAGCCTTCCGACTCAGCACCAGCGGTGTACGCGACGACACACAGATTCACACACACATGTGTTATTCGCAGTTTAACGACATCATTGCTGCGATCGCGGCACTGGACGCGGATGTGATCACCATTGAAACCTCACGCTCTGATGGTGAGCTCATTCAGGCTTTTGAGCATTTTGATTACCCCAATGCCATTGGCCCCGGTGTCTACGACATCCACTCGCCCGCCATCCCGCGGGAGGAGGACATGATTCGCCTGATCAAACGTGCCGCAGAGAAAATTCCCGCACAAAGACTGTGGATAAATCCGGACTGCGGACTCAAGACGCGCGACTGGGATGAAACCGGGAAGGCGCTGCAGCGGATGGTGAACGCAGCACAGCGTCTGCGCGAAGAATTCGTGTCCTGACACACACATAACAGACATACGGTTGGTGATGGCAGCACCCTGGCGGACCTGCCATCACCAACAATCGAATAAATCTATCATCAGATAACATATATTTCATTTCACCAAACCCGCTACACACACTATCATTCCCCCCGTTCCGATAATCAACCCGGCCGATTAACCGGCATGGCTACACGTAAAGGAGTGAAAACGTGTCTTTGATCAACACCGAAGTAAAACCGTTTAAAGCAACTGCATTCCACAATGGCGAATTTGTAGAAGTCAGCGAAGCAACTCTGAAAGGCAAGTGGTCAGTTGTGTTTTTCTATCCGGCTGACTTTACATTCGTCTGCCCGACTGAACTGGGCGACCTGGCTGACAATTACGCAGAGTTCAAGAGCCGTGGTGTAGAAATTTATGCCGTGTCCACTGACACACATTTCACTCACAAGGCATGGCATGACAGCTCTGACACCATTCGCAAAATCCAGTATCCGATGGTTGGTGATCCCACCGGCACCATTACCCGCAACTTCGGCGTGATGATTGAAGAAGCAGGTCTGGCTGAACGTGGCACCTTTGTGATTGACCCGGAAGGAAAAATCCAGATCGTGGAAATCACGGCAGGTGGTATTGGCCGTGACGCGGCTGAACTGCTGCGCAAGGTCAAAGCCGCTCAGTACGTTGCCAGCCACCCGGGTGAAGTGTGCCCGGCCAAGTGGAAAGAGGGTGAAGCAACATTGGCGCCGTCACTGGATCTGGTCGGCAAGATCTGAAGTACTGAATGCCCGAACAAAGCCCGGGTGTTGTACGCCCGGGTTTTTTTTGCCTGAAATTTGAGAATTCGAGGAAAAAGTCATGTTGGACGCCAATATGAAGACCCAGTTAAAAGCCTACCTGGACAAGGTGGTGCGGCCCTTCGAGATTGTCGCGTCGCTTGATGACAGTGACAAATCGCGTGAACTGCGCTCACTGCTTCAGGACATCACCAACCTGTGCGACAAAATCACTTTGCGCGAAGACGGCGCGGATCAACGCGTCCCATCTTTCCGCCTGCAGCGTGCGGATGCTGATATGCATCTGCAATTTGCCGGCATCCCGATGGGGCACGAGTTCACTTCTCTGATTCTGGCGCTGCTGCAAACCGGTGGTCATCCGCCCAGGCTCTCTGATGAAACCATTGCGCAGATCAAGGCCATTGACGGCGAATTTGTTTTCGAAACGTATTTCTCACTCTCATGCCAGAACTGCCCTGATGTGGTGCAGGCACTGAATGTGATGGCTGTATTGAACCCGAATATCCGCCATGTGGCTATTGACGGCGCACTGTTTCAGCAAGAAGTAGATGAACGCCAGATCATGTCGGTTCCCAGTGTGTTCCTCAACGGCAAACCGTTTGCACAGGGCCGGATGGGTGTTGATGACATTCTGGCCAAAATCGACACCGCCGCGACCAGTCGCGCGGCGGCAAAACTGAACGGGAAAGAACCCTTTGAGGTGCTGATTGTCGGTGGCGGTCCGGCTGGCGCGGCAGCAGCCATCTATGCCGCACGCAAAGGCATTCGTACCGGTGTTGCCGCAGAGCGCTTTGGCGGCCAGGTGCTCGATACCATGTCTATCGAAAACTTCATTTCTGTGCAGGAAACGGAAGGACCACGCTTGGCTCGCGAACTGGAGGAGCATGTGAAACATTATGATGTTGACATCATGAATCTGCAGCGAGCTGCAGCTCTGATACCGGCAGTGGAACCCGGTGGTTATCACGAAATTCGTTTCGACAGCGGCGCCTCCTTAAAGGCTCGCTCGGTGATTCTGGCAACAGGTGCGCGCTGGCGCGAACTCAATGTGCCCGGTGAACAGGAGTACCGCAACAAAGGTGTAGCCTATTGTCCGCACTGTGATGGCCCGCTGTTCAAAGGCAAGCGAGTTGCCGTGGTTGGCGGTGGCAACTCCGGTATTGAGGCCGCAATTGATCTGGCGGGTATCGTCCAGCATGTGACTGTGCTTGAATTTGCCGATGCGCTGAAAGCGGATGACGTGCTGCAACGCAAATTGCGCAGCCTGCCCAACGTTAAAGTGATCTGCTCTGCGCAGACCACAGAGGTGCTCGGTGACGGTCAGAAAGTGACGGGTATACAGTACAAAGATCGACGTACTGACGAGATACACACAGTCAATCTGGATGGTGTTTTTGTGCAGATCGGCTTGCTGCCCAATAGCGACTGGGTCAAGGGCACCGTCAAGACCACGCCCTTTGGCGAGATTGAAATTGATGCCAAAGGGCACACCAACATTCCCGGCGTGTTCGCAGCCGGTGATGTCACCAATGTGCCGTACAAGCAGATTATCATTGCGATGGGCGAAGGTTCACGCTCTGCGCTGAGTGCGTTTGATTATCTGATTCGCCATTAATCCCGAGCGCGCCCGGCGCTTCGTATTGACGCCGGGCGCTGATCGCATTGCCAAACGACAGAAGACCCGTCATAGTCTGATCGACAACAACAATCCTTGAGAGTCTATGACATCACCGGTCGATCCATCACAACTTCAGCTTGACCTTGACCATATCCGGCGACGGCGTATTGGTCAGTTTATCCTTGTCATGCTGGCCACGATCGTGGGCCTGGCATTGGTGAATGCCCTGTTTGCGCAGCCCTTGGCTGTTGGCACTCTTTTTTTTGCAGTATCTGCATTGAGTCTGGCACTGTTTCTCCTGCATAAACGATATATTGATGTGGCGGGCATTCTGGCAGCACTGGTGATGTTTTTCTGCATTGCTCAGGCCATGTGGACAGGGCACGGCTTGCGCTCATCTGTTCTGCTGGTTTACCCCGCTGCATTATTTTTTGTCATGATCATGATTGGCAAAAGAGCTTTTTATATCGCCTTTGTTGCCATGCTGATTTACATGACCGCACTGATGACGGCCAACTTGCAAGGATGGCGGCAGGGGCCTGAAAACATGACAGAGGTCCGCTGGCTGCTTGACTATACGATTCTGCTAACCTGCGTTGCCTTTGTCATTCGAGTTCTGACCAGCGACTTGCTGGCCCTGCTGGATAGTCACCATCACCGGATGCACGAAGTAACGCGCTCGAAAGTGGCAGCCGAGCATCTGGCAAACCATGACAATCTGACCGGACTTCCCAATCGCCGCATGGCGGGTTACCACTTTGATGAATTGCTTCGCCAGAGTCAGGAAAAGAAGTGCCAGCTGGCTGTGATTTTTGTTGATATCGACAATTTCAAAACCGTCAATGACTCCTGGGGCCACCAATGCGGCGACGAATTGCTCAAACACATCAGCGAAAATATCAGCCGACAACTTCGCCGGAGCGACAAACTGAACAGAATAGCAGGTGATGAGTTCCTGTTACTGTTGCCCGACGTCACTGATACGAAAGATCTCGAACCTGTTCTGAAAAAAATTGCACAAGCAGCCAGTGTTCCAATGTCCTTCGAGGACGTAACAATCATAGCGACAATATCCATGGGTATCGCACTGGCGCCCAAGCACGGCTCAGACTTTAAAACGCTGTTCAAACAGGCAGATCTGGCACTTTACGATGCCAAGGCAGCAGGCAAGAATCAGTTCTGCTTCTTTAATCCGGCTGCCTGACAATGGTTCAGTACATTCCTTTCACGTTCATCTGAAGTGAAAACAAACTGGTTCTTGCTGTCACAAACAGAACGTCACGGTTGGGCCCACCAAAGGTCATGTTGGCAGGCGCAAGCGGGAATTCAATGGTTTGCAACAGCTCGCCATCCGGGCTGTAGACCGTGATATTGCGCCCACCCGTCAAGTAAAGATTGCCACGCTCATCCAGCGTCAGACCATCCGAACCTTGCGCTGCAATCAACCGCTTGTTGTCTATCTGACCTGGCGCTGTGATGGTGTAGGCAAATGTCTGGTTGCCCAAGTGATCTGCGACATACAGTGTAGAACCATCGCGGGTACCGATAATACCATTGGGTTTCACCAGATCATCAATGATGAGTCTTGCTTCCGTTGCGCCAGGTGCCAGGTAATACACGTAATAGCCGGGTTGCGGGTTGTTGGATTCATCACCATAGCGTGGGTCTGTAAAGTAAATTCCGCCCTGTGCATCCAGCCACAAATCATTCGGACTGTTGAAGGATGCGCCATTGTACTGCCCGACAACAACGGTAGCCTGGCCATCGGCATCCATTCGGCTGATACGCCCGGCCCCACCTTCGGCTCCAAACAGCTCCCAGTTGCTGCTAAAAAACAGGCCATTGGTTGCATTGGTATTCTCGCGGAAAGTCTGCAGCTCTCCTGCCACCGTCCACAGGTGAATACGGCTGGCCGGAATATCAGAGAAATACACATTGCCTTCAGCATCAGCAATTGGGCCTTCGGTAAACGTAAAACTGTCCGCCAGCAGTTGCGGCTGCGCGCCGGCGGCAACCAGAGTATTGTTCTGGCCATAAACATTGGCAACGCCCATGATGCCCAGTGCCATGGCCGCTGCTGACAGCAGCATGTTACGGATGTCTTGTTTCATGGTGACTTTCCTCATGACTGTTATCCTCTTCCGAGAAACGGTTGACGGTGATCAAGTACGGTGGCGTCGATAATCGTCGCATTTTTTGGCAGACTCAACATCAACACAACCACGCGGGCAATGTCAGCCACTTCCATTTTGGGTTCGTCCACTACGGCTTGAGGTGCCTTGTCCCAGATGTCTGTATGGACATTGCCCGGATGCAGGCAGCTGACCATGATGCCCAGCTCCCTGCCCTCGACGGCAAGTGCGCGCGTCATTCCCTGCAGGCCAAACTTGCTCGTTGTATACGGCACAGACCCGAAGCGGGGTACCTGACTGGAGATGCTGCCGATATTGATGATACGACCGCCGCCATTATCTTTCATGACACGAAACGCTTCGCGACTGTAAAGGAAAACGCCGGTGAGGTTGGTATCCATCACCATCTGGAAGTCTTTCAAACGCAAATTCTGGATGGCGCCAGCGCGGGCAATGCCGGCATTGTTGATGACCGCATCCACCCCGCCAAACAGTGTCAGCGCTTTCTGGAACACAGCGGCCGTATCGTCTTCACTGGCAACATCGGCAGGCATGCCATACACGTCAGGATGATTGATCGTCGCCAGTGCATCGTCAATACTGCCTTGCGAACGACCGGTGATCAGCACCTTTGCCCCTTCTGCCAGCAGTGCTTCGGCAATTGCCTTGCCAATACCTCGTGTCCCCCCGGTGACAATCGCACTCTGGCCTGACAGCAGTTGTGCCATGTTTCTCCCCCTGTATCTGTCTGATTGGAAACAGGGGAGGGACGATATCATTTCACTCCCGGCTTGACCACTGCAGTGCCACGGTGTCGGGCGCGGCAAGGTCGATACTGTTGGAGTCCGCAGCGACCGGATCAACCAGCAGGCCTGATACTGCTGTCGGCAACTGCGACACCATGATGTGATCACCCGGTCTGATACCTGAGGAGCGTACCAGCAACTGGTAGTTGCCGTGTTCATCCTGATATTCACCAACCCGTTGCACATCCAGCGCCTCAAGCCGATTGTTGGTGATGCGATAGAGACGACTGTTGTCATAAAGTGCATGCACAGGGACCGGAATCACATCGTGCTGGGCTGGCAGGTTCAGACTCAGTGGCAACACCAGACCCAGCGCGAGCCCGGCATCAGGTGCTACCCGGAAAAACACATCAAGTCCGCCTTGCCCTGACCGGATGTCACTTGCCAGGCCAGTCAATTCGAAAGTCAGCTCACGTCCCGCTATCAGGGTGCTGCCTGACACAGGCTGCCTGCCGCCAAGTGCCTGCCTCAGTTGCTGGGCAACCTCAGGTACTACCGCTGCGCGTATACGCAGGCGGTTGTAGTCTGCCATGCTGAGCAGTGACGCTCCCGGTGCTATCCTGTCCCCTGCGGCCACGCCTATATCCAGCACGCGTCCGCTGAACGGCGCTTTCAAAGCCGTGTAAGACAGCTCAAGTGTTGCACGTGACAACCGGGTCCTGGCCGCGGACAGCGCCGCCTGCGCCTGTGCAATCTGATGCGGGAAGTCGTCAACACTGGCCTTGTGCCTTGCAAGCGTCATCGCCCGCTCATTTGCCTCCTGGCGCACTTCATCCAGTTGTGCATCTGCAATCATGCGCTGCTGGTGCAGCGAGGTATAACGCTCAACCCTGGCGGCGGACAGCGCTGCTTGTGCTTCATGATGCAAGGTGAGCTCGCGCGCCAGCGCGAACCCGGTTTCAACACTCGCCAGTTGCGCGGCTGCTTTCTGCACTTCAGCCTCAGCAGCCTGCACATTCAGCTGCATCTCTTCATCTGCCAGGCTGACCAGCACCATCCCCTGATCAACCCAGTCACCTTCCCTGAAATGAATCTGTGACACTGTACCCGCTATCGCTGCTCTGAGACTGGCTGTCTGTTCTGTTTCCAATCTGCCATAGACCTGAACACGGGGTGATAGCGCCTGGGGCACGACTGCTTTATAACTGACGGGCCATTGTTTCTCGGTACGCAATTCCGGCTCTGCGCGTGGGCCGGTTGCCATCACAAGCAAACTCAGCATCAACAGAAAGCCGAACACCAGCGCACCACCAAGACGGTGCCCGACATGACGCAACCGTGGTAAATTTCTCACTATCTGAATTTTTTCCAACATCATCAGTGTCCTTTCAAGGTAGCTGGATTCTCACCGGTTGTGGCAGCCAACGGGAGAATGCCGATTTTGTACGCTCAATAATCACAATCATCGCGGGTACCACCAGCAGTACCAGCAGGGTGCCAAAGGCCAGCCCAAAACACAGCGTGACGGCAATCGGCACCATATAGATGGCAAGACTGAATTTTTCGAACATCAACGGTGACAAACCGGCAACGGTGGTCAACGAGGTCAGGATGACCGCTCTGAACCGGGACAAGGCAGCGCTTCGGACAGCATCCACCAGCGTTTTGCCCGCCTCCTGTTCACGGCGCAAAAAGCTGACCAGCACAATCGAGTCATTCACAATGACACCGGAGAGTGCAAAAAACGCCAGCATCGACATTGCACCGATATCAACACCCATCACCCAGTGCCCGACAATCGCACCGGTCAGTGCCAGCGGAATCGCGGTCATGACCGCCAGTGGCCACACATATGAGCTGAACGACCAGGCCAGAATCAGATAAATAAACAGCAAGGTAAGCATACCGCCCAGCTGCATGGTGTCGAGCAGTTGCTGATTGCGCAAACTCGCACCACCCAGCTCGGAGCTCAGCCCATAACGCTGATTGATCTCAGGCAGTACGGTGGCAGTGACGCTGGCCAAAACACGTTCGGCATTATTCACCTGGCTGTCTACAGATGCACTGACCATCACCGACAGATAACCACCGTTGTGATTGATCACGTCAATCCCGCGACGCGTAGCCAGATCAGCAACCATACCCAACGCGACGACCTGCCCCGATGGCGTTCTGACGGGAAACTGTTGCAGTGACGCAATGTGATTACGCTCTGCATCCGGCAGTGTCACCATGACCTCAAGTTCGGCATTGTCCTGATTGAAAATTTGCACACGATTGCCGTAATAGGCACCGCGCAGCTGCTGCGCGATTGACGCCGTTGTCAGACCCAGTGCAACACCTTGTGTATTGATCGAGAAGATCATCTGATCCTTGCCATAGGGCAGGTTATCAAACACATTGGAGACTCCCTCGTAGGACATCAAGGCTGACTGCAACTCCTCCGATGCCTGTTTCAGGCTATCCAGATTTTCGCCTCTCAAGACCAGCGATATATCCGGAGCACCATTGTTAGCGCCACCTCTCACTTCAAGTGCCAGTCTTTCGACAAACGGCGGTTTTTGCACACGATCCTGCCATTGATTGACAAACGCCTGCGGAGCAATCTGATAGTCATCCTCCCATGCGTATTCAATTCTCATGGATGCGTACTGCTGACCCGTTTTGCGCTCCTGATCCAGTCGTGCGGTGTTAAACCCGACATAGTATCCATTGATGTTGGTTTCGCCATTGGCGCGATCTGTCTGCTGCAATGCTGACTCCAGATGACGCATGAACTCACGCCGCTGAGTCTCTGTGGCTTCGATCGAAAAGCTGACATTCGCCTCCAGCATCTGCAGGCTCATGCCCGTGACAAAGTTCAGACCAACCCGTCCGCTGAACACCAGACTCAATGACAACAATACTGTGCCAAATACCATCAGCAAGGTGCTGTATGGTCGCGCAATGGCATAATCGAGCGCAGGGCCATAATAGCGGTCGCGCCATGAATAAAAGGCCTGGTCAAAAGCGATACGTGGAGATGGCTTGTGTTCACGTGTCATGCGGCTGAAACTGTGTTTCAGATGACCAGGCAAAACCAGAAAGCACTCAATCAGCGAAGCGATGATGACGCAAAAAAGCACCATCGGCATGGTCTGAATGACAGCGCCCATTTCACCACCGGCGATCAGCAAGGGCACAAATGCAGCCAGTGTTGTGAGAGAAGACGTGATGACAGGCATTAACATACGTTTGGCCGCGCCGGCAGCCGCATCTTCTGCAGAATATCCCTGTTCAAAGAGGGTCACTGCATCTTCACCGACAACGATGGCATCATCGACCACTATGCCAAGGGCCATGATGAACGTTATCAATGCAAGAATGTTGATGCTGCCATCAAACCAGTAGTAGTACAGCAATGTAGCAAACAGGAAACTGACCGGGATGCCAGCCATTACCCACCAGGCGGTACGTGTATTCAGAAACACAAACAGGGTCAGCATCACCAGCACCATGCCAGACCAGGCATTGCTGAAAATGACAGCCAACTGTTCCTTGAGCAACAACCAGGCTTCCTGATAAACGTCGATGCTGATGCCCTCTGGCAAACCCGCTCGCGTTCTTTCGACCCAGTTTTGCAACACCTGTGCTGACAACAGCGCATCGGAGTCAGTCAGCCTGTACAGATTCATTTCAATCGCAGGTTTGCCATTTACATTCAGCACGGCCTGTCCTGCCTGGGGGCGCTTGCTGATCTGCGCAATGTCACCGAGTCGTACCAGCTGTTCGCCATTACCAAGCGGCAACTCCATGTGTTCGAATTCGTAGACATCCCGGCGCTGGTCCAGTGCGCGCAACTGCATTTCACCCTGGGATCTGCCAACAACACCCGCTGGCAGATCAGCACTGCGTTGACGCACTGCATTGGCAATGGAATCCAGGGTGGTATCAAGCGCTCTCAGCGTGGCACTGGGCACCTGTATCGCCAGCTCTTCTTCGGGCAGACCGTTGAAGTCAATACGCTCAATGCCAGCTTCATAAAGTTCACGCTCAAAGCGGCGCACGAGCGGTAACAGTTCCTGAATGGAGCTGGCACCAGAAACAATCAGCGACGCAATATTTTCATAATCAGTACCGCGTCGCACAATAACAGGCTCCATGTCCGGCGGCAGATTTCGCACCTGTGCAATGCGGTCGTTGACCAGCTCCAGAGCCTTGCTGATATCGGAATCAAAGGTGAACGCCAGATCAATATGCGCCTGGCCCTGCATGCTGGTTGAGTACATTTGCTGCAGGCCGGTCAGCGTTCGCAACTGCTGCTCCACAGGAATCACAATCAGCTGCTCCACATCTTCTGCGGATGCACCGGGCCACTGTGCCCTGATCAGGATATTGGGCCACTCAACCGAGGGATCGAGTTGGGTGTTGATGCGACTGCTCGCCCAGATGCCGGACAGGATCATCATGATCATGACCAGATTGGCGGCGACCTTGTGGCGTGTAAACAGGTCAATCAGACTGTGGCTTGTCATGGCTGGCACTACCGTGTGGTGTTTTTCTTACGTTCACTCACACCTGATTCACAGATCGTGCCAGATTTTTAACACATTGTTTTAAAAGAATTATTTTGGAATGGCATAGTGCAGGGATGGCGTAATTCACTAATTGTTGGGGACTTTGCGCAGACGCGACGACTCAGGGGAACCGGCCAGCGGTTGATAGTTAGCTGCCCTCACATCCTGCAGGACTGCCTCAATATCCTCAATGGGGACATTCAGGACATTCAGTGCACTGGCTCCCAACCGCAAACTGGCCTCTACCGTCTCGGGAAACGCCATGGTTGCGCCTGCCTCAGTCAGCTGCGCACTGGCAGCCAAATCGCGCGCACGAACAATCACGGGTACCTGCGGGCACGATTTGCGAATATAGGACATGGCTCGCAGCGCACTCGCAGAATGATCCACTGTCAACACCACAAGGGCCGCTCGCTCAACATGGATTGTGGCCAGTAATTCAGGGTCAGAAATATCACCATAAAGCACCGGGAAACCTTGTTCACGCGCCTGTTTCACACGTCGATGATCAGTATCAAAGGCAACAAAGGGCAACTCTCTGGATTGCAACAGAACAGCGACGGTGTGACCCACCCGGCCGAAACCGCCAATGATGACTGGTTGTTCCGGAATATCCAGCAGACTTTCTTCCAGACTGTCGGCTTTCGGCTTCTTGTAGCGCGAGAATATCGCTGCAAGCGGATAATTGAATTTGATGAGGAATGCGCCGGCAATCATCGAGATCAGTACAGAGGCCAGCAGGATCTGTCCGGTCAACGCATCAATGACAGAAGACTCCAGTGCAATTGCCAGCAGTGCAAAACCGAATTCACCACCAACAGACAGAATGAGTGCAACACGCCATGACGCCAGTTTTTCGATACCACTGCGGTAAACAATAACTGCCACCACCAATATCTTGCTCACCAGAATCAAGACTGCGCCAGCGAGCGCCTGCTGCCAGATCTGGGCCAGCAATACCGGATCAATCAGCATCCCGATACCAATAAAAAACAGGCCCAGCAACACATCGCGAAATGGCCGGATGCTGGATTCCACCTGATGGCGGAATTCGGTTTCACCAATCATCATGCCCGCAAGAAAAGCGCCAAAGGCCAGCGACAACCCCAGATTAAATGTCGTCCAGGCAGCCGATAGTGCAACCAGCAGCACCGCCAATGTAAAAATTTCCTGCGAACGGCGACGGGCTACCACATGAAATAACGGTTGCAACAACCAGCGACTGGTAAAAAATACCAGCGCAAACGCCAGTGCAGCCTTGGCCATGGCGAACCCAAGATCATAGGCAACATCCTGAAAACCGGTCGCAATCCCCAGGACCGGGATCACCACCAGAAAAGGGACTGCGGTGACATCCTGAAAAACCGACATTGCCAGACCCAGTCGACCGTGCGGACTATTGTCTTCACCTTGTTCGCTCAGCAGGCTGGCAATAATGGTTGAAGATGATTGGGCAAAAACCGCACCGGCTACAAACGCTGCTGGTCCAGGCATCCCCAGAGACCATAGCAGAAAGCCGACGACCGCTGTACACAGGACAACCTGCGCAGTCCCAAGGCCGAGCACCTGATTTCTGAGGGCATGCAATTGAGGCAGTGAGAAGTTGAGGCCGATCGTAAAGAGCAGGAACACCACACCGAATTCGGCAATACTTGACAGTGCAGGGAGATCCAGTCTGACCCCTGCTGTCGCAGGTCCCACAATCAGCCCCACCAGCAGATAGCCCAGGCTGCCGGGAATACGCAAACGCTGGAATACCAGTACCACGGTAACCGCAATCATCAGTAGCAAGATTATTTGCGCCAGGTAGCTCATGCGCAGCTCTCCGTCTCCGTGTCAGACATCAAAAGCCGGCATCAGGATGCAAACTACTGATAGGCTTTGGCCTGCAGTTCGAACAAGCTGGCGTATTGCCCCCCCAGCGCCAGCAGGCTCTTGTGGTCACCTTCTTCAAGAATTTTCCCGTGATCCATCACCAGAATATGGTCAGCAATGCGGACTGTGGAAAACCTGTGCGAGATAATGATGGAGATCCGGTGGCCGGTCAATTCGCGAAAATGCGCAAAAATCTCGGCCTCGGCTCTTGCATCAATCGCTGCCGTTGGCTCATCCAGAATCAGCACTTCAGCACGCTGACGCATAAAGGCGCGGGAGAGCGCAATCTTCTGCCACTGACCGCCGGACAGCTCTTTGCCATCACGAAACCAGGTGCCTAGCTGTGTATCATAGGCAGCCGGCATTCGATGGATAAAGTCTGCCGCCAGGCCTTTTTCGGCAGCCATTTTCACCTGTTCCTTTTCGTCTATGAAATCCTTGTCACCGACCCCGATATTTTCACCCACCTTCAATTGATAGCGACTGAAGTCCTGAAAGATCACACCGATTTTTTCGCGCAAGGCATCTATGTCCCACTCCTGCAGATCCAGTCCCTGAAACAGGATTCGACCATGTGTGGGCGAGTACAGCCGCGTCAGCAGTTTTATCAGTGTGGTTTTGCCTGATCCGTTTTCACCTACAATTGCAAGACTGTTACCCGCAGGAATATGCAGGTTGATGTTGTCGAGTGCGGGTGTACTGCTGCCGGGATAGTAAAAACTCACATGCTCAAAACGTATGCCGTCTTTGGGGTCAGGTCCCTCCGTTTTGTCACCCGAGGGTTCAGGCACATTATGGCCGAGATATTCCGTCAGATTGGACAAATAGAGATTGTCCTCGTACATCTTGTTGATGGACGCCAGACAGCTGGTCACCGCTCCTTGTCCTTGCCGGAACACGGCAATATACATGGTCATCTGACCCAGTGTGATAGCGCCTGCCACTGCGGCGAACGCTACCCATCCATAAGAGAAGTAGAATGCCGCGCTGGCCAACAAACCCAGCAGGTAACCCCATACCCCCCGACGCAATACCAGACTGCGGTCTTCTTTATAGATGTTGTGGAAGATGTCGATGTAGCGCTGCAGGAAAAGCCTGCCCAACTGCATCAGTTTGACTTCCTTGACGCCATCCTCACGGGTCAAGACCATCTCCAGATACACCTGCATGCGCCTCTCGGCAGAGCGGCGACGCTGATTGCGGAATGCTTCTCCGGAAAAACGCGCCTCCGCTACAAACGCAGGTATGCCGGCAAAACCCAGCAGCAAAACCGCCCAGACTGAGAACTGGAACAACAGGAATCCATAACTGACCAGGGAAATGCCATCGCGGATGAGGTCAAAGGTAGCAATCACCAGACTGAGTGGGCGACTCGACGCCTCACGACGCGCACGCACCAGTTTGTCGTAGTACTCGGAGTCTTCAAAATTTGCCAGCTCCAGCGTCAGTGCCTTTTCCAGAATCATGACGTTGACTTCATTGCCCAGCAGTGCGCGCAGAATGGACTGGCATACCGAGTTGATCTTCTGGGCGCCCGTCATCAACACCACCAAACCGGCCTCAATCAGTACATAACGCAACAGATCGCTGCTGGCCTGTTCACGCACTGCACCCTCGGACTGTATGGCGGTGACTACCGCATCGACAATGAGCTGGCCAACCCATGCGATAGCAGCTGGCAACAAACCGGCCGCAAGCGTGGCCAGCGCCATTACCAGCGTCAACGCCGGACTGGCTCGCCAGACAATCTCGACAGCAATACCACTGTATTTGAATACAGAAGCAAAACGGCTGAGCCAGGCAATCGGAGAGAGGCGTGTCAGAGATGTATCGGGCAGGGATGTTTTCAAAACCGGTTCTTCATCATGTCATTGCCCCCGCAGGACAACCGCAAGGGCAATGACCGTTGGATCATCAGGGCTTCATCAGTTTGAGCAGTATACGATCAGTGTTGCGCCCCAGACTTTCATCAAACGGGCCGCTGGTGCGAGGATCACTGTCAACGTAGAGCGCATCGCTGACGCCAACAATGTAAAAGCCGGCTTCGGTAGCCGCCTGCGCTACCGCATCCATTGTAATACGGTGCAGTGCAGTGTTGTCGGCACCCAGATTACCGCGGTGATCGACGATTCCCAGAATGCCGCCGGACTTGAGTGCGTTTTTCACACCCGCCAGCAGTGTCTGGGCATTGTCCGGTGAGGCATTGTAAACGTCGTGGAAATTGAGGTTGGTGATGGCCAGGTCAACAGAACCGGGAGCAACTCCCAGCTGGTCAAACGTCTGCTCAACCCGCTCGACATTCGGCAACCGGTTGTTGGCCAGGCGATTGTTCACATTTTCGGCGGTGTTACCACGCTGCAGGGAAGCCGGGTTATTGTGCATCAAGACCTTGCCCTGCGGCCCAACGGCGCGCGACAGCACTTCGGTATACCAGCCACCGGAGGCCATGATATCCATGACGGTCATGCCTTCCTCAATGCCCAGAAATGTCAGCACTTCAACCGGCTGACGCGCAGCATCCAGTGCTTTGTCGGCATCGCTGCGATCCGGTGAGGCCAGCGCGGCGGCCAGACGAGCCTCGTCAATTGCAAAAGCCTGTCCGCACATCAGCGCAGCGGCGGCAAATACGCTTATCAGTTTTTTCATGTGCTTATTCCTCTTATGACCATTGGTTTATGCTGTGTTGTGGTTGTTAAACCAGAGTGACTGCCACAGCATAGGCCAAAATCAGAGAGGAATACAGGAGTTACAGCGGGACTTGTACGGGGATGGGCGGGGCTTAATGCAAGCGACGGCTGTCCATCAGCTCTTCTTCAAACAGCTTTTTGACACGCAGCAGTTCCTGCATGTCACCCTCCGAGGTCAACAGCGGCAGATGATTTTCAATATCCATGATCAGATTGGTAATACTGCCGGTATCCAGCGCGCTCAGATCGAGATCAAACGGCCATGATGAGTCCTGCTCCACACCGTCGGTCACGGAACTTCCAGCCATACTTCGCTTCATCTTCACTTGGCTAATTCCCCGGTTTTACATTTGTAACATGCAGCCCGGAAGAACATCTCCCATGTCCGCCGGCAGCAAGGGTATACCCCTGTTTTCGTCCTGCGGACGGAAAGCTTTAGCGACTATCGCGTGTTGTTCCCATAGCCTCCCTGATCAACTGGTGTTTTATCATCGGCCAGTGATCCACGGTTTTCATCCCGACATTTCGCAGCCATCTCAGTGGCAACGGCTGATCCGCATACAGACGTTTGAATCCCTCCATCATCAACATCATGGCCAGATTGTGCGGTTTGCGCTGGCGCTGATAACGCGACAATACCACCGGATCTGCCGGATCACGTCCGGCTGCTGTTGCCCTGATCAACTCCCGGGCCAGTACATTGGCATCCGACAGCCCCAGATTGGCACCTTGCCCGGCCAGCGGATGAATACTGTGCGCGGCATCCCCAACCAACACAATCCTGTCTTTGAAATAGTCCAGCGCATGGCTCTGGCGCAACAAAAAGCTGAAGCGTTGGCTGCATTCGGTGATTCGGCCCAGCCAGTGTTCGCTGGCATAACCCAGTGTGTCACGGAAGACTGCATCCGGCAGCCCCATCAGGGCTTGCGCACGTGCCGGCAACGCAGACCAGACGATGGAGCACCAGTGCCCACTGTCCTCACCGGAAGACTGCAGCGGTAAAAACGCCAATACACCATCATCCATAAAAATCTGGCGTGCGCAGTGATCATGCGGCTGCTCTGTTTTGACGGAACACACGATCGCTTCGTGTTCATAGTCCCATTCACGCGTGGCAAAACCAGCCATCGTCCGAACGGGAGACTGCGCACCATCAGCCGCAATCAGCAGACGGGCACTGATCTGTTGCTGGTGGTCCAGCGTGAGGTGGACATCATGCTGGCGACTGTGGATTGCCTGAACACTGGCAGGCATCAAACAGGTCAACAGGGGCTGTTGCTGCAACTGCTGATGCATCGCAGCCACACTGACGCGGTTTTCGACAATATAACCCAGTGCCGCGGCGTGCACGTCAGCCGCACAAAAATGGATACTGCCGGTGCCATCCGCCTCACGCACATGCATATGTGTGTAGGGACTGACACGTTGCTGTTGCATCAGATCCCAAACCCCCAGGGATTGGAAAAACAGGCGGGAAGCGGGCGTGATGGCGCTGACTCTGGCATCAAAGGAAGATGACGGGACGATTTGCTGTAATGGATGTGTATCGATGAGGGCAAGGCGCAAGCCGCTGTCACGCAGGGCCAGTGCCATGGCTGCCCCGATGAGTCCGGCGCCGACAATAACAACATCATAGTCAGTCTGTGTGCCGGGTGTTTGCATGCATCCTCCTGCAGCAGACGGTTGCCGCCAGTCATGTTCTGATCAATACTGACCAGGATTTTTGCAGACTTTACCACCAAACTGGCACAGAACAGGAGTCCTTCATGGCCGGACAGCTCAGCCTTGATGCCGCGCGGGCACTTATTGGCACCGAAACCGGTATCAGCCAATGGCACCAGATTACGCAGGAAAGGGTCAACCAGTTTGCCGAGACTACCGGCGATTTTCAGTTCATCCATCTGGATGCAGAGCGCGCGCAGCGTGAGACACCCTTTGGTGGCACCATTGCCCATGGTTATCTGACCCTGTCCCTGCTCAGCATGCTGGGCGCAGAAGCCGGCACAGTCAGGTTGCAAGGCACACGCATGACCATCAATTACGGGCTGGACAAGGTGCGCTTTCTCAATCCGGTTCGTACCGGATCACGTATCAGGGCAAAGTTTGTGCTGATGAGTATTGATGAAAAAAATCCGGGTCAGTACCTGATCAAACAACAGGCTACGGTTGAAATTGAAGGGCAGGACAAACCGGCCATGATCGCTGAATCACTCAGTCTTGCTGTGACAGGCCAAACATCATGATCAAACGGGGATTGCTTATTGTGGGACTCTTGACGCTGATCGGTTGCGCCGGTGACCGGCCAACCACGTTGGGCGTGCAAAACAACCAGCTTGCCAACTGCCCGGACTCACCCAACTGTGTTTGCAGTTTTGAAAACCGTGACAGCCACCGGATTGCTCCACTGACCGCATCACTGGATCAGGTCAAGGCGGCGTTGGCGCAAATGCCTCGGGTACACATTGCGCAGGAAGACGGCAATTATCTGTATGCCGAATTCACCAGCCGACTGATGGGCTATGTGGATGATGTCGAGTTTCTTGCTGATCCCGCACAAGGTATTGTGCATGTGCGCTCGGCATCACGGCTGGGGTACAGTGATATGGGCGTCAATCGCGAGCGTATTGAAAACATCCGGGCGCTGATCGCTGCACCCTGAGAGCATCACTGGCACTTACAAAGTGCGCCGGTCGCGCAAACCCATCGCTTGTTGTGCGAACCAGTGTCTGGCGGGCGGCACCAGACTCATGCCGAGCAGGCCCAGATTGCGACCCAATGCCAACAATGTGTTGTTGTTGGAAAACAGTCGGGTACTCAGATCACTGAAGTACACCGTTTGCTGCTGATCGGCCTGTTGGCGCTGCTCGAAAGTCTGCAACCAGGCATAATGTCCCAACGCTGATTTCTGTCCCCGTGCACAGCTGCTGATCACCATGTCCGCCAATTCTCTGGCATCACGCAGCGCCAGATTCAGACCCTGACCGGCAACCGGATGCAAGGTATGCGCAACGTTGCCCAACAGCATTATACCCGGGCGTATCTGCTCACTGGCCAGATTGAGGCTGAGCGGAAACACATTGCGCTCACCTGCTTTGGTCATAACACCAAGACGATAGCCAAAACGTTGCTGCAACCGGCTCAGGAACGCCTCATCACTCAAGGCCATAACCTCTGATACCTGGGCGTCCTCCAGGGTCCACACCAGCGCGCCGCGATGCGTTGCATCAAGATCGGACAGTGGCAACACGGCCATGGGCCCGGTGTCGGTAAAACGCTCAAATGCCCAGTTGTCGTGCGCATGCTCAAAAGCGATGTTGGCAATCAATGCTTGCTGGCCATACGGTTTGCGTATGATCCGAATGCCCAACTGCTCGCAGAGCCCCGAGCGTCCACCGTCAGCGATTACCAGCAATCGGGCATCCACATTGACGGATTGGTCATTGTGGTAACGTATGCACAGTTTGACTCCTGTGCTGGCGGGTATTGCGGTGACCACACTGGCGGGCGCACACACCTGTACTTGCGGGCTGTCTGTCAAGGCTTGCGCAATGATCTGATTCAAATGCCGGTTCTCTGCCACATAACCGAGCGCATCAACCCCCATCTCATCACTGTGAAGACGAGTTGAACCCATGTGCCCCCTATCAGAGACATGAATATGCCGGATGGCTGTGACACAAGGCGCCAGAGCATCCCAGCACTGCGCCTGTTCATAAATCAACCGGCTGCCCCACGACAACGCTGTACTGCGTGCATCAAATGGGCGTCCCGGCTCCTTTTCATTGGCAACCATCGGTGCACTGTCAACCAACAGGATACGAAGCGCATCATTTTTCAGTGTGTTCATGCCGGCAGCCAGCAGCAACGCAAAACTGCCTCCGACCAGTCCTGCACCGGCAATCACCAGATCGTATTCAGTCTCCAGCGTATCTGTCAGCATTTTTCCGGTTCTCCTGACTGCATCTGTGCTACTGCGCGCGCGTTGCCATCAGGGCTTCTATCTCTGCCGTGGTTTTAGGCACAGCCGAGGTCAGTACACGATGACCGGTGCGAGTCACCAGCACATCGTCCTCTATGCGGATGCCAATACCTCGCCATTTTTTGGCGACCTTTTTATTGTCGGCAGCGACATAGATGCCGGGCTCAATCGTCGTGACCATGCCGGCTTGCAATGGGCGGGGATTGCCGTTGACCCGATAATCGCCCGCATCATGCACATCAATACCCAGCCAATGGCCAGCACGATGCATGTAAAAATCGCGGTAGGCGCCGGATTTGATCAGATCAGCCGGCTTTCCTTTGAGCAACCCCAGCTCAACCAGTCCTTCAGTAATCACGCGCACAGTGACATTGTGCGGCTCATCCCAGGCAATGCCGGGTTTGATTACCCTGATCGCTTCAAGCTGTGCTTTCAGCACGATGTCATACAAGGCTTTTTGCTCGCGACTGAAGCGACCACTGACAGGAAATGTACGTGTGATGTCCGCTGCGTAATACTGATACTCACAGCCGGCATCAATCAGCACCAGATCACCATGACGAAGCGGCTGATCGTTGTTGATGTAGTGCAGGATACAGGCATTGGCGCCCGAGGCCACAATGCTGTTGTAGGCCGGAGCACGCGCGCCACTCATCATGAACTCATGCAAGAGCTCAGCCTCAAGATGGTACTCATGACGGCCTTCGCGTGCTGCCAGCATTGCGCGCACATGGGCACGTGCTGAAATGTCGGCAGCCTGCTGCATCAGCGCAATTTCTGTCTTGCTCTTGAACAGGCGCATTTCATGGACCAGCGGGGCCAGTTCAGCAAATTCAGCGGGAGGCCGTGCGCCCATGCGGGCACGGCCACGTACATCGTTCAACCAGCCCATGATGCGCTGCTCAAACGCCGCTTCGTGCCCCAGTCCGGCATAAATGCGAGCACGACCATCCAGCAGATCCGGCATCATGCGATTGATCTCGGTAATCGGAAAAGCCTGATCAATCAGGAGTTTTTCCCGTGCTCGTTCTGGCCCGACCAGTATTCCGGTCCACAATTCCTTGGTCTTGTCTTTGGGCTGACAAAACAGCACAACTTCACCTTCCTGCCGCCCGGGAATCAGGGCAAGCACGGCATCATCTTCAACAAAACCACTGAGGTAATAAAAATCACTGTTTTGTCTGTAGGGATATTCAGTGTCATGGCTGCGCGTGCGCTGTGGCGCCGCCGACAACAGCGCAATACTGTTTTTGCTCATCCGGGACATCAATGTACGCCGGCGTCTGGCGGCTTCCTGATATAAGGACTCCATAGGGGCATATGACCTGTATTCAAAAGTGAAAGTAGTGCCACTGATTGTTTACATAACGCCTTTTTCCATGGAGAGTTTTTGACAGCCATTATTGACCGCCTACAGCCACGTCTCTATAGTAGGGCTCACACCTGCTTCAGCGTATACATCGCTCACAATGACCGCTATGAATGACGATCAATTCAACACACTCGATGAGAAAATCACTGCGCTGATTGCTCTGTGTGCTGCCATGAAGCAGGAAAACCAGTTGCTCAGGGCCAGCCAGCATAGCTGGCAAAATGAGCGCCAGCAACTGCTTGAAAACAACCGTCAGGCCAAAGCACGTCTTGAGTCTGTGCTCAGCCGTCTGAAGTCCATGGAACAGTCACAAGGCGCCTGAGATGAGCACATCCAACGAAGTGGCCAGCACGGTTGCGATCAAAATTCTCGATCGCGAGTACCAGATCAGTTGCCCTCCGTCCGAACAGGACGCGCTGTTGAAATCGGCACGCCATCTTGATGAAAACATGCGCAAAATCAAAGCGCGTGGCACTATTCATGGACTTGAAAAAATTTCCGTGATGGCCGCACTCAACATCACACATGAGCTGTTGCAGAAGAACCGTCAGATCAACGATTCACGCCACAGTATTGCGCAGCAGATCAAGTTTCTTGAAGACAAGATTGAGCGCGCACTGCAGCAGCATCGTCAGATCGAACTCTGAGTCTGTGGTAGATTTTTTCTATCGCCCCTCTGTAGCAACTTCGTTATACTGCCCTCATAGTCACCTGGGGTGATCGCCAGCTGAAAGTGTCCTTGAGCCGATATTCGATACCCCGGAGGCTCCTCGAATGATGTTGTTGTGCAAGTCCGCCTGACGGAAAGCCTTATACATCGCAGGGGCCACCACCTGAACCGTTGGGTTCAGGGCTGATTCGGCAGCGGCATCCTGGGTGACTTCCATTTGCGCACACTCTGATGCCAATGACCTCATCTTCTCCTGTATTCAAGTCAGATCAGCACTCTCACAATACACGCCGCCAGATTCGACAGCAGGCTTTGCAGGAACGCCAGCGGCTTTCGTTTTACCAGCAAAAAAAAGCCGCCGCCGCCTTGTGCCGCCAACTGGCAAAACTGGCTGTCTATCAACAGGCTCGCTCAATAGCCCTGTATCTGTCGAGTCGCTCAGAGATCGGCACCCGGCCCGTGCTGGAGATGGCCTGGCGCGATGGCAAGACCTGTTATGTGCCGGTAATACATCCCTGGCGGCCGCATCACATGGTCTTTGTACGCTACCAACGCGGACAGCGTGTTGTCAGAAACCGCTGGGGCATAGACGAACCGGCCTTGTCAGCTGACCGGGTAAAACCCTGGCAACTGGATCTTGTGCTGGTGCCACTGGTTGCTTTTGATCTGAATGGCCGGCGGTTGGGGATGGGCAAGGGTTTTTATGACAGAGCGTTTGAGTTCAGGCAAAGAGGCGTTCGCAAACCGGTTCTGCTGGGACTGGCACACGACCAGCAGCTGGCAACCTGCTCACTGCCGGTCACCCACTGGGATGTCAATCTTGACAGGGTGGCAACACCCTCGCGCGCTTACTGCTTCAACTCAGTGCTTAGAGCAAACCGCTCTGGGCAACACCACTCACAAGAACGCTGAGGGCAAACAGTAATATCACAACGGTCAGCATATCGGGTCTACGTTTCATGAGATGCCTGCCAATTTAATTATTCTTCTTTCCAGTTAATTAAGAGACGTTTTTAATAACAAATCAAGAAAACCCTCATAACGTGCTGAAGGCTAATATAATATTAAGAAATCCACAACGCTCTGGTGGGGTTTTCATGGCTTTTTTTCAAGAAAAATGACCATGCCGCCAAAATTCCCCTTGCCGCCCACCAAAAGACTGTATAAATTGACAGCACTACTGAGTATTCATACAGATTCAGCGGGGGCAAATCATGCATAGACAACAGGCAGGGCTGGACATAACGGCATCGACCCGACACAGCAGTCCGGCTAACAACGACAGCAACGGGGCGCTGGACAAGTTACTGGCAACAACGCCCGCACTTTGGCGAGGCAATGCCACTGGCAGCAATGTGCTGACGCCCCCCTGCGCCCGCGAAAACCGTCTGTTGCGACAGGATTTGTTTGCCGACACCGCACAAGCATTGTCCAGCGAAGCGGCACAGAGCACCGGCTTTGCCGGGCTGGACCAGCTTTTACCGGGCGGAGGCTGGCCCACCAAAGGTTTGATAGAAATCATTGGCCGCCATAAAGCGATTGGCGAACTGCAGTTGTTGATGCCTCTGTTACGCACTCGCAGCCAGCAAAAAAACCAGTCACTGCTCTGGATTACACCGCCTTATGCCTTGCATGGCCCTGCTCTGGCACAGTCCGGCATCAATATCCGCAACAGTTTTGTGGTTCCTTCCCAAACCGGCTGCAACAATGCGTTGTGGAGCATAGAAAAAGCACTGCAATCGACTGAATGCAGCATGGTACTGGCCTGGCAAAACTGGTTGAGCAGCCGGGTGATCCGGCGCCTCCAACTGGCAGCCAGCGAAGGAAACACGCTGGGTATCCTGTTCCATCAACGCCCCACTGCGCACTCTCCAGCCAGTTTGCAACTGGAGATAGCAGCCGCACCGCCTTCCAGGGAGGGTCATCGTCAGTTGGCGGTGCGCCTGCTTAAGGCACGTGGCAGTTATCGCCAGGGAGAGGCGCTGATTCGCTTGCCCGGTTGATGCACCATGCTCAAAGCACGGGATGCTCTGTCACCGGGCAGGATAAACCGTCCTCGCCTGCCGGCCACGCCATCAAGGCACACAACGCCTGCACAGACACATACACTCTGGTACGCCTTGCATTTTCCCGCACTGACTGCTCCGACACTGATCAATGAATTGGCATCGGTTTGTCAGCTTGCCAGTGCCCACATCCGTATTTCACAACCGGATGTGCTGGTAATGGAGGTGCGCAGCATGCTGCGTTACTTCGGTGGATTCAGCAGGCTGAAGACAAAGCTGATACCTGTGTTATATGCAAAACTGGATGAGCTTCAACAGGCTCGCATTTTTTTTGAAGCACTCAGTCCCAGCGCGGACGCCAGCGCCTTGCTGGCTCGCACAGAGCTACAGGGACATATCCATCACCAGGACGCACTGAAATCTGCACTGGGTCAGGTACCTGTGTCTTCATTACCACTGGGTGGCAGAACACTGCACAGATTACAAAGCTGTGGTTTGTTATATTTGAGGGATATATGGCGCCTGCCATCTTCAGCACTGAGACTCCGATTTGGTCGTGAGCTGAGCCAATATATCGAGCTGTTACTGGCCAAAAGACCTTCAGCACTTGAACGCTGGCAACCTGCACTGATCTTCTGCGAGGACATCAGTGTCGACATGGAGATTTCAAACCGACCGGATATACTCTGGCTGGCTTCCCAGCTTCTGCAGCGCATGGAAGTTTTCCTCAAAAAGCGGCAACTGGGCACCGATCAGCTGGTGTTCAGTCTCTACCGACATCGGCAGATGATTACACACATAATTTTGGGTGTACGAACGCCGACAAGCGACAAAGCGCTTTGGCTCCTGCTGTTGGAAAACCGCCTTGAACAGATATCACTACATGGCGCCATGACAGCCATCAACCTGAAAGTTCTGCACTTTTATCCTGTGCATGCCTCTGGTGCCTGCCCTGCTCGATCAAAGGCCGCTCACGCGCCATCCAGTGGATTGCTGGAATTACTGACCTCACGACTTGGAGACAATCAGATTTTTCAGCTGTCTTGTCAGCAAAGCCACGACCCGGCCATCGCTGGAGAATATCTTGTTTTTAGTAAAACAGAGCAGAGCACTCCCGATGTTTTGCCTGTCAGGGTGCCAGGATTCGGGTATTGGAAACAATTGCCGTGCTGGTTATTGCAAAAACCGCACGCCTTGGCAAGTTATCAGGGAAAACCGGTATACCTGACACCTCTTGAGATTGTTCATGGCCCACAACGTATTGAAAGTTGCTGGTGGACCGGATGTGATATGCGCAGGGACTACTATGTCGTATGCAACCGGCATGGCATGATGTTATGGATTTATCGGGACCTGGGGCAGGGGAAAAAACACGGAAACGGCAGATCTGACTGGTTTCTGCACGGTTTGTTTGCCTGATGTAATCATGACCCTCAATCGTGTGACTTGAAGTCAGGACACCAGCAGGTCATTCAGATAGGGGAAATTCCAGTTTTCCACTGGCTCTCTCGCCTCAATACTGTCATTCGCAGTTTTCACAGACAGATCCAGCACCTGCTGGGGAATCGGCAATTTGGATTTGATCGAGAAAAACACTTTTACCTTGGGCTGGAGAATTTTGCCTTCATTCTGATCAACCACAATCGCCAGGCGCTGACTTTTTAGTCTGACCAGAGAACCTGTCGGATAGATACCCATGGTCTTGATGAAGGCCTGCAACAGCACTGGATCGAAGTGGCCTTTCCACTGAACCATGCGCTGAATGGATTCTGCAGGACCCCAGCCTTTTTTATACGGTCTGTTGGACGTAATTGCATCATAGACATCGCAGATTGCACCCATACGGGCGAACTGATCAATCTGCTCAGCCTGCAAGCCGTGAGGGTAACCCGAGCCATCGTATTTCTCATGATGATGCAAACATACATCAATCACCTGCTCAGGCACATCACCGGCAGCTTGCAAAATTTCGGCGCCTCTGCCGGGATGAGTTTTGATGACGGAGAATTCTTCATCAGACAATGAACCTGGCTTGTTAAGAATGTTATCTGGCACTGCCATTTTTCCGACATCATGCAACAGACCTGCAGAACCGGCGAGTCTGACTTGGCCCTCATCCATACCCAGTTCACGCGCCAGCGCAACCATCATTGCACACACGGCAACTGAGTGCATGTAAGTATAGTCGTCAGAGGTTTTCAGGCGGGCCAGTGTGATAAGTGCCTGGGGATGCCGTTCAACCGAAGCGGTGATTTCTTCGACCACGGTCGCGGCCGTATCCAGAGAAATTGCTTTGCCCATACGCGCTTCCCTGAACATACTGATGACAGCGCTCTTCGAGCGCTGACACAACTCACGAGCACGGGCAAACTCCTGGGTAAAAGTTGTTTTTACAGGCTGCGCATTTTTTACTTCTGCCGGCGCTGGCACACGCTTGTCAGTACCGGATACCACTGAGCCAGGCACAACACCCAAGCTGGCTGAAGGCGTTAACAGCTTGCTGCGCGACAGATCAATACTGACCTCGCTGATACCACAAGTTTTCAACGCAGCAAGTTCTTCCGGATCCTCCAGCAGGAATTTTGTTTTCCAGAATGGGTGTTTGATCCATGAACCATGCAGCTCCTGAATAAACATGCCAAGCCTGACTTCTTTCACCGGAATACGCTTGATCATTTTTCCATCCTGACTCCGGATGACCGGAAACATCAGAAGCATCTTAACGACTGTGACACCCATATTAAAGTGCTAGAATCCTGTCTCTAGCGACTACCGGATTTCCCTGCTGATGAGTGCCACCACCAAAGCCTGGTTACAGATTCACCTGTGTGTGGTGTTGTGGGGATTCACTGCCATTCTGGGCAAGTTGATCACACTGGAGGCACTGCCACTGGTGTTATGGCGAATGAGTATGGTTGCGCTGGTGCTGCTTGCGCTACCGGCCGTCCTGACATCACTCCGCAATATGAGCATTAAACTGCTGGGCATTTATGCCGGCATAGGTTTTCTGGTATGTCTGCACTGGCTGACTTTCTATGGCGCCATCAAACTGGCTAACGCATCCGTTGCCGTGACCTGTATTGCAACCGTCCCCGTTTTTCTGGCTGTGCTTGAGCCGGTACTGGCAGGACGCCGGTTTCAGGCATCCGAGCTGTTGCTGGGCATTATGGTTTTGCCAGGCATCGTGCTGGTGGTGGGTGGAACACCAGCCACCATGAATGCCGGCATTGTGATGGGCCTGATTTCCGCACTGTTTGTGGCCCTGTTTGCAGCACTTAACAAACGGTATGTGCTCAAGGCAGATGCCTTGACTGTCACAGCCATTGAGATGGCCGCAGGTGCGGCAACCTTGCTGTTGCTTGGACTGTTGTACAGCATGACGGACGTATTGCCCGCCATACCAGGGATTATAGAAAGCCCTGAAGATGTATTTGTACTGCCCAGGCAAAACGATGTGCTGTGGTTGCTGGTGCTGGCGTTTGCATGCACCTTGTTGCCCTTTGCACTCTCGCTGGTTGCACTGCGACAACTGTCAGCCTATGCCAGCTCATTGGCAATCAACCTTGAGCCGCTGTATGCCATAGCGCTGGCAGCACTGCTGTTGGGCGAACAGCAAGAGCTGAGTCCGGGTTTTTACATCGGCGCGGCTCTGATCATGGCAGTTGTGCTGATTTACCCCTGGTGGACAAGGCGGCAAAGTTATCGCTACTGAGGCGGCTGTGCAGCACCCTCGCCATTTTCCTGCGCCGCATAATGTTCCTGCCAGCGCGCGCCGGACAAGGCTCCCACAATCGCGTAATTGCCCTCATGACAGGCGTATTCATAAATATGGCTACCCGCTGGCAAGCGCCGCATTGGCACTTCAGCTGTCCAGGGCACGCCGTAGACCTCCGGGTCGTTCACCGTCACGCGATAGATGATCTGGCCATTCTCATCCAGTGAGAATTTCTCAACCGTGGTCATATTACCGGTAGAACCGCGAAAGCTTTGCTGCGGATGGATATTGCGAGTACTCACCACCAGCGTATCGCCCTCCCAATGACCCACCGAGTCACCCATCCATTTGTAAATCGCCTCAGGCTGATGTTCGTCATTAATCCGGATAATCCGTGCGTCATTGACCATTTCCGCCATGATCATCAGATAGTCCGAGGTTTGAACGATGCGATAGTTGCTGTTATAGGACATTGGCAACATCGGCGGACCTGCTGTTGAGAGCACAGACAGAATGCATCGCTCACCGGCAGGCCTCAATTCCGGACCATCAAACTCCTGAACACCCGGCCTGGCCAGCATTTGTGAGATAAAGTCGCGGTTACGGCCATTCTCAGCATAGGGAATACGCCCATTAGGTGGATCAATCACCAGGGATGTGCGTAACTCGCCATCCACCAGCGCCACATATCCGGAGGAGAAAAACCAGTCAGCTTCCAGACGGATAGGCTCGCCTTTGGGCGGCGGACCACGATCAGGATCCAGCCATTCACTGTTGTTAAGATCCGTCAAACCGGCCGCTGACCCGGGCCGCCAGGCAGCGGCCTCCTCTGGCGTCATGGCGCGGCGGTCAGCAAACTGGGGGGGCCGCTCCAACGGCGTTTCAGTTTCATTGGTCCACAATCCCTGAAAATCCGGCCGCCCGTCCGCCAGCCGCGGGATGTCCGCCAGAGCAGTCTGACTGAGTATCAGCAAGGGGAGGGCCAATCTTGAAAAGCGCATAGTGTCACTACCTGATGGTTTGCCTGCACGGATGTTGTTGACAAGAGTCTACCGGAAAACACCGCAGAGAGATTAGCGTGCCGACGCCGTCATTGATCTGTATCAACACGATATTTGTCAGCTAAAGTCCCTGGATTTCAGAGCCATGCCGGCAAACCAGTGGCTCAGATCAACCAGCACAGTGGCAATCACATGAGTGACGCCGTCAGCATGTTGCAGACGGCCGGTAATTCCGAGCACAGACGCCTCATGTACCTCACGATCATAACGCTCCAGCAAACCGGACCACACCACCACGTTGACGAAACCGCTTTCATCTTCCAATGTCAGAAACGTCACACCGGATGCTGTCTGTGGCCGCTGGCGACAGGTGACCAAGCCGGCCGTCTTGATCTTGCCGCCATCAGCACAGGTAGCCAGTGCAGCGGCGGTTGATACCTGATACCGCGACAGGTGTGCTCGCCACAAAGACAGCGGGTGGCGGCGCAAACTCAGACCAATGTGGTTGTAATCCGCCAGAATATCCTGTGCCTCTGCCGGCTTGGGCAACATCAGCATGGCTGGTGAATCTTGCCCAAAATCCTCTGCCATGGACTCAAACAGCGCAGGCACTCTCTCCACTCCGCTGACGTCCCAGAACGCACGGTAACGATCCGTGGCTAATGAGCACAAAGCATCTGCGGCGGCGAGTACATCCGCTTCTCTCTGAACCAATGTGGCACGCCGTACCAGGTCAGCCACATTGTGAAAGTGTTGTGATTCACGCGCAGCAATCAACCGCATCGCCGCTTTTTCAGAAAAACCCCGCACCAGACGCAAGCCCAGTCTGAGCGCCTTTTTTTCCTGATTGTCTGCTGCCAGATCATCTTCCAGAGAACAGTCCCATTGACTGATCGTGACATCAACCGGCAGCACTTGAACACCATGGCGGCGCAAATCCTGTACCAGTTGGGCAGGCGGGTAAAATCCCATCGGCTGACTGTTGATGAGCGCACACACAAACGTGGCCGGGTAATAACACTTGAGCCATGAGGATACATAAGCCAGCAAGGCGAAACTGGCCGAGTGTGATTCCGGAAAACCGTATTCACCAAAACCTTTTATTTGCTGGTAGATCTGCCGCGCAAAAGTTTCGTCATAACCACGGGCCAGCATGCCATTAATCAAACGGTCTCGAAACGGCTCCAGTCCGCCTTTGCGCTTCCATGCAGCCATTGCCCGGCGCAATTGATCAGCCTCACCACCAGTGAATCCGGCTGCCACCATAGCAATCTGCATCACCTGCTCCTGGAAAATGGGCACACCCCAAGTTCTTTCCAGCACCGCCTTGACAGCCTCACTGGGATAACTCACTTGTTCAAGCTTCTGCCTTCTCGCCAGATAGGGGTGCACCATCTCGCCCTGAATAGGGCCTGGTCGCACAATAGCGATCTGGACAACCAGATCGTAATAATTCTGCGGCTTTAACCTTGGCAGCATACTCATCTGTGCGCGCGATTCAATCTGGAAAACCCCAATGGTATCTGCTCTGCACATCATCTGGTAAACCACAGAGTCCTCGGCCGGGATATCCGACAACTGCCATGGTTTTCCTGCTCGTGGAGGCAGCAGTGCCAATGCCTTGCGAATGGCTGTCAGCATGCCCAGAGCCAACACATCGACTTTAAGCAAGCCCAGCGCTTCCAGATCGTCTTTTTCCCACTGTATGACTGTGCGTTCAGGCATGGCGGCATTTTCTACCGGCACCAGCTCATGCAATGGTCCTTCACTGATAACAAAACCACCTACATGCTGGGAAAGATGTCGGGGAAAACCAATCAGCTGTTCAACCAATGGCCGTATTTGCGCGATCTTTTCAGGAGTCAGCAATGAGGCTTGCTTAATATCAATACCCATTGCCTTGCAAACATCGCGCACCGCACTGCGCTTGCGATAGCAGATAACGGTCGCTGCGAGCGCTGCTCGTTGTCTGCCGTATTTCTGATATACATACTGTATGACTTCTTCGCGCCGCTCATGTTCAAAGTCCACATCAATATCCGGTGGTTCGTCACGCTCCTTTGACAGAAATCGTTCAAAGAGCAGCTGCATTCTGGCCGGATCAACAGCGGTAATCCCCAGGCAGTAACACACTGCGGAATTGGCAGCAGAGCCGCGTCCCTGACAAAGAATATTGCGACTCCTGGCAAATCGCACAATATCATGAACGGTCAGGAAAAAATGCTCGTAACGTAACTCACTGATCAGATCCAGCTCCCTGTTAACCAACCCCACTACTGATTCCGGTGCTCCATCTGGCCAACGCATCTGCATGCCCTGCATCGTCAATTGGCGCAACCAGCAGCTTGCAGTGAAGTTTTCCGGCACCAGCTCATGCGGATATTCGTAACGCAGCTCATTGAGGGAGAAGTGGCACTTGCTTGCGATATGACAAGTCTCTTCAAGCCACGTGCGAGGAAACAGTCGGGACAGCATTGACATTCCCCTGAGTACCTGCTGACCGTTAGCTGGCAGTTCAAAACCCAGATCAGCAACCGGTTTGCCCAATCGGATGGCTGTTAACACATCGCGTAACGGGCGCCGCGAAGCATGATGCATCTGCACTCCGCCCGAAGCACAAACAGGAATCCCGCTCTCCCTGGACAGCTGCAACAATGCCTGTTGTCTGTCAGCATCCCCGGCGCTCAGGAAAAACTCAGCAGCAATCCACAGACGATTTTCAAATACCCTTTGCAAGCGTTGCAGTATGTTTTTTGACTGACGCAAAAAGTCAGCCGGATGATCAGCGTTTTGAGGGGCTATCCATAACAGCAGGGTATCGTGCAGTGGGGCGTTTAACAGCTGGTTCAAGTCAAGACGATAGCTGCCTTTTTCAGCTTGCTGTCGACACTGTGTGATCAATGCACAAATTTGACCATAACCGCGCCGGTTTTGTGCCAACAGCACAAGTTGCATTTGGCCGGCAATCACAAACTCGCTGCCAATAATCAGTTTGAAGTGGGCCGCCTGCTCACCGGCATCCCTCACAGCCATATGGGCACGCACCACGCCGGCCATGGAGCACTCATCGGTCAGTGCAAGACCTTTGTATCCCAGCGCCAATGCCTGACCAATCAATTCCTCAGGAAAAGACGCGCCCTTGAGGAAACTGAAGTTGCTCAGACAGTGCAATTCGACGTAGTCAAATGCCGGAAAAGATGATCCAGGAGACATAAAAAAACACCCACAAAATACTGTTTATTTATACAGTATTTTGTGGGTGTTTGTCTTCTGCCAGATCAGTTGATCGGGGTTACACCGTCACCAATCGGGCTGCCGGGCGCACGCAGATGGCCATACATGAGCTCTTCCACGAATTCGACACACTTGAACTCAAGCATCTTCGCATTGTCGTCCTGATGACGATAGAGCTTCATGCTGATGCTCCATGGGCGCTCGAATACGTTGGGATCCGTGATGGTGGCGGTGTAATCGATCGTGTTGCGATCGACCATGGTGTACCGCTCCTGAACATGCATATCCCAGCCACTGTGGTAATGACCTGAACGATCAAACCAGGTATCGGGCATCTGACCCATCACATCAATGACCAGCGTATCACCATCCCATGAACCCACGTTGGTGCCCATCCAGGAATCTACCTGTGGCTCCATATCCGGTTGATTCATGTAGACAATGCGATCAGCGCCAGCAAACTGGTAACTGATCAGCGTAGCATCCGGCGCCTGGAATATCTGGAATGGGTAAGGCAGATAGGTTGCTCGTGGAACACCCGGCAGCTTGCACTGCGTTGTCGGGTCCAGCTTCAGCCAGTTGCGCTTGTTCTCTTCCTGTTTCTCACGCATACCGTCTTTGTAAGGGATAACACCACCCTCCACATAACCCATGCTGGGCGGAAATGCCAGATGAGCACCGGCTTCCAGCGCAAGCAGCGGGCCATGACGCGCCTCTGCCGGCTCAAGACTCCAGTTGGCAGTGTTCATGGTTTGCCAGATACCACTGAGGTTAGGCTTGCCATCCGGGGTGCGCGGAACGGCAGATGCGCTGGCGTTTTGTGCTTCCAGCGGCGCATCCTGCATCATCCAGAGCGAGCTGACGGCAGCGGCAGTGACCGCAACGGTAAAAAACGTTTTCAATTGTATTTTCATATCCTTGTCTGTTCCCCCAACTCTGTTTTTGTCTTTTTACTGCGCACGTACAGCACGGTTGTTTTCGTAATCCCAGGTACCATCTTCAACGCGCTGGCCCTGCAGGATATTGATCATGCCGTAGTTGCCTTCATGGCAGGCATACTCAAAGATTGGGTCTTCTGTTTTGAACATTGGTACAACGGCCGTTATTTTGTCGGTAAACGCTTTTGGATCAATCACCGTAAACTCATAGTCCACAACATTGTCAGCACGACGGGTAAACCTCTCGATCAGCGTCTTGTCAGAGCTGACGCCTGTGCCACGGAACGACTGGGTTTTGTAGTTGAAGTTTCTGGTTTCAACTACCAGGGTGTCGCCTTCCCAATGACCGACAGAGTCACCTGTCCACTGGGTAATGCTTTCCGGAATATGCTCTGCATTCATGCGAACGATACGAGCTTCATGGATCATTTCATTAAAAATCACAAAATGATCTTCGGTCTGGAACAACTGCACGTTGTTGTTGTACATGCTGGGCATAAATGGTGGTACGGAATTGAATCCCAGCAGACAACGCTCGGAAATACCACGATCCTCCGGGCCATCTTTGGCAATACCACCGACTGCTACACGCACCGGACGGGTGCCGTTGTAGTCCGGGCCAAGGCCACCAAAAGCCACTGGCGCGCCTTCAACACGCGCTGGCATACGACCGTTTTCAGGATAAATCAGCAATGACGTGCGCAAGTTGAGATCCACTGGCAGACCTTCTACCCAGAACTGGTTATAACCACCCACGCCACCCTGGGATGACTGGCCATCACCCGCCGCCGCCTCCTCGGCAGCGCGCTGGTCGCGCGCAATCACTTCTTCCGGTGTGTAGAACTGCCTGTCACCATACTCGCGCGGACGCTCCAGCGGCGTATTGGAACTGAAATTGTAAACACCACGCAGATCGGGAGTGCCCCACTCTGTTCGCGGTGCAACGTAGTTGTCATTGGACTGGGCCTGAGTGCCTGCAGCAGTCAGAGCCAGCGAACCTGCAACAGCAGCGGCCACAGCAGCCGATAAAAGAGCCTGTTTTTTCACGATAATCTCCTAAGAGCATTCCAGGTAGTCACTGGATGAATTCGTCACTGGATTGAGCATTCCCTGCGGCCATAATTGTTATAAGTGGGGAGAATAATACTCCCTAGCCTGATAAATACGGGCTTAGCAGGTTAATTCAGGGTTTGTTATTATTCAAGCACATCCCATCCGTGACCCGATATAAAGAAGGATTTGGGCGCCAGTACGCTCAGCACTTTATGATCCCTTACTCATTGCTTGATCTTGCTCCGATTGTTCAGGGCAGCACGGCCCGACAAGCCCTGTTGAATGCGCGCAGCCTCGCACAGACAGCCGAAGAGGTAGGTTACCAGCGCTTCTGGCTGGCGGAGCATCACAATATGACGGGCATTGCCAGTGCGGCCACGGCCGTTGTGATCGGATATGTTGCAGAGGGCACTTCGCGCATTCGTGTTGGCTCGGGAGGCATCATGCTGCCCAACCACGCGCCATTAATGGTGGCCGAGCAATTTGGAACACTGGCCTCGTTATACCCGGGACGTATTGACCTTGGGCTTGGACGCGCACCCGGGACCGATTCGCTGACCACACAAGCGTTGCGCCGTTACCATGACAGCGTGGATCAATTCCCTCGCGATGTTCAGGAGTTGCAGCATTACTTCAAACCGGCAACGCCTGACCAGGCCGTGCGCGCAATCCCGGGCGAAGGCTTGCAAGTACCGATCTGGTTGCTGGGCTCGAGCTTGTTCAGCGCGCAGTTGGCGGCCGTGATGGGCTTGCCGTTTGCATTTGCGGCCCATTTTGCACCGGATTATCTTGAGCAGGCTCTGGACTTGTATCGCAGCCGATTTCGACCGTCACAGCAATTGTCATCACCCTGGTCGATGGCAGCCATCCCTCTGTATGCTGCGGACACCGATGAGGAAGCGCATTATCTGATGAGCTCTGTGCAGCAACAGTTTATCGCGCTCAGGCGCGGTACGCCGGGCCCCTTGAAACCACCGGTTAATGATTTGTCGCAACAGTATTCCAGCGCGGAGCTTGCCACCGCTGCCCATGCTTTGCGAGAAGCTGTTGTGGGTGGCCCCGAGCGAATTCGTGAAGGCATCCTTGCCTTTGTCAAACGCACAGGCGTCAACGAAATCATGTTCAGCTCGCACATCCATGATCACGCAAAACGCCTGCACAGCGTACGACTGGCGGCAGCCGCGTGCCGCACGATCACACTTGTGTGACGCGCCGCCACACGGAAATCTGACTGACAATATATTCGTACTTGCGCCGATGCTCGCGAATCATAAAGGGCAAGTCTGCCTGATGAATCAGCTCAAAGCCCGGCAGCAACTCGGCCAGTCGGGCCAGTGTAGCCTCGCTGTATGCACCATCCAGAAATTGCTCTGCCGGTGTGTACTGCTCCATCCAGCTATTGGGCGAAGCCAGTACCAGCACACCTCCCTCGCGCAGCACAGAATCAGCCCCGGTAAACTGCTTGAGGCAGGCAGCAGGATCGGGCAAACGACACATCAGATTGCTCAGCAAGACTGCATCAAAATGTGCAGGTTTGTTTAACCCGGCCATCTTCAGTTTTGCTGCATCACCTTGCACAAAACGCACACGCGAGCGATCGATGTCCGACGCAACTTGCGCGATCAGCGGCGTCACATATCGCCCTGTTTCCAGCCTGACGTAAGCGAGTTGTCCATCTCGCTGCAGGGTTCGCGCAGCCGAGATGAATGCCTCGCTGTAATCCAGCCCGGTAACTTCAGCAAATTCACGCGCCAGCTCAAAGCTTGCGCGACCGGTTGCGCAGCCCAAATCCAGTACAGCCTGACGGCCTTTGGCAAACTGTGTCACCAGACCCGTCATTGCCAGCATAAAATCAACGGTCTGCGGATGCCCCACACGGGTAGTCAGCACCTCATCACGCTGTTCCTGTGCTGAACCATAGTGGAACAACAAATACTGATTCAGTAACGCATCGGTTTCATAACGTTTGCCACCTTCAGAGGGAACATCATCGGCGCCCTGCACAATTCTGAAGCCGGCATGCTGGAAAAAGTGCGGGCGGAAATGAAATCGCGCCCAGACACTGG
The DNA here is from genome assembly GCA_036834885.1 of Pseudohongiella sp. Lineage (GTDB taxonomy): Bacteria > Pseudomonadota > Gammaproteobacteria > Pseudomonadales > Pseudohongiellaceae > Pseudohongiella. Next base: position 261,074 of record DAITNA010000001.1, read on the forward strand.
CTTCATCACCGGTACTGATAAAAGATCCGCCCAGAATCATCTGGTGCTGATTGTCAAAACAGGGTGTGCTGAAGTCGACATAGTACGGATGGATCTCGAAACCCGGCAAGGGATGGAAAGGATCTTCACACCACTGCCAGACATTGCCAAACACATCATGAAAACCCAGTTTGTTGGCTGCAAACTGCTCGACAGGACCTTCGCTGCCAAACAGCAGATTGTGGTTTATCTGGCGCCCTGTTTTGCCAGACACATTCATGACCGGGTCATGTAGAAGCGCAGCGGCGTTGCCCGGTTGCCATTCAACCAGTGCCTGCTGATGCTGATCACGCATCGCCACATGTTCTTTTTCACGCAGCAACCGATAAGGTGTTTTGACGCCATCGCGCTCTGATCGCCACACACAGTAAGCTTTGGCTTCGTAATAGTTGACAACGGCAGGCCAGTCCCACTGCATCGGAACCACACTGAACGTTGTCCTGAGCCGGTACTGGTGTGAACCAACCGGTCCATCCTGAACCCAGAATGTGGGCCAGCGGGTATTGCGGAAACGGCGCCAGGCCCAGCCTTGTTCACTCCAGTATTTTTCTTGCAGATAGGCACCGGAGCTGACGAATTCATAAAATTCGCCATTACTGATCAGACGCTTTGATGCCTTGAAGCTGCTGACATCACGCTGCTCATGTCCATATTCGTTGTCCCAGCCAAATGTTGGCCAGTCGCGGGGTTTGCCCAACGCGACCTGCCGAGTTGTCAGCTCGATCATCGGGTTGTCTGCCGGGTAGTGCAATCCGGCGACCGGACGCACAAATCGCTCGTCGCCTTCGTGACGTGCAATCGGCAACGGAGGCCACTGCACCGGCTGTGCCAGGTATTTCAGTGGCATCTCTCGCATCAGGACACTGGATGTTTCCAGATGGATGCGTTCGTGTTCAAAACACATCACCAGCGCCCAGCCAGGAGAGTCCATATGCAAAGGCTGGTCAAACACCGGGTGGTTGATAATGACATTACGCACTTTGCGGTAAACCTGGTCGCGGTAGGCTCTGGCTTCTGCAACCGGCGGCCAGATGTCCTGTTCGCCCTCGTGCAAATCGTCCCAGCTCATCTCGTCGACACCGGTTTCAAACAGACTCTCGAAGTCACGATTGATGGGCTCATCAATCAAACCGGCAACCAGCAGCTTGTTGATATAGAAGCTGACTGGATGCACATAATAAAAAATCAGGGGATGGCGGGTTTTGTGATAAGGCCGCAAATAATACGCTTCTTCGCTGACCAGCGCCGAGAACAGGGTCTCGGTCAGTCGCCAGGTATTCTCAAAGTAGGCCAACAGTGCTCCGCGACCAGCGCGCACATCCAGGGCCGGCAGACTGACCATGCGCGCACCGGTCCATGACGGTTCAACCTGCGGTGGCATGCGGGCCGGACAGCTATCCAATTCGTGATTCATGCGTGATGTCTCGTTTGTTTATGCCGGGATTCGTATAAAATCCCCTGAGTTTACTCCTACCAGGCCATGAGGTTATTCACTTGCGCAGCAAACTCCCACAGGTCGGCACCACCATTTTCACTGTGATGACGAGAATGGCACAGCAGCATCAGGCCATCAACCTGTCGCAGGGCTTTCCGGATTTTGATTGCCCCGCTGCGCTGCGCGAGCGTGTTAATCATTATCTGAATGACCGGCGCAATCAGTATGCACCGATGACCGGTGTTCCTGAGTTGCGCGAACAGATCGCGTTGAAACTGCGCAATCTATACGACTGCGCAGTGGATGCAGATCAGGAGATTACTGTTACCTCGGGTGCAACGGAGGCGTTGTTCGATGCCATTCACGCTGTGGTTGACCGTGACGATGAAGTGATCATGTTCGACCCGGCCTATGATTCCTATGATCCGGCGGTGCGACTGGCCGGGGGAAAACCGGTGCACCTTCAGCTCGGACAACCGGATTTCCGTGTGGACTGGGAGCAGGTGAAAGACCACATCAACGACCGCACCCGCCTGATCATTATCAATACGCCCCATAACCCCAGTGGTTCGGTGATGACGGCTGACGATATGAACACTCTGGCCAGCCTGATACGTGATCGTGACATCTATCTATTGTCCGATGAGGTGTACGAACACATGGTGTTCGACCAGGGGCGCCACGAGAGCGTGCTGCGCCACCCGGAGCTTCGCAGCCGCAGTTTTGCTGTGTTTTCGTTTGGTAAAACCTATCATGCTACCGGCTGGAAGCTGGCTTATTGCGCAGCACCTGCTGCAATGATGGCAGAGTTTCGCAAGGTCCATCAGTTCGTGACGTTTACCTCGGCCAGCTTCCTGCAGTACGCCATTGCAGACTTTCTGCGTGACTGCCCACAACATCATCTGGAATTGCCGGATTTCTATCAGCAAAAACGCGACTACTTTTGTGAGCTGCTGCAAGACACGCGCTTTCACTTCACACCGTCTGCCGGCACTTATTTCCAGTGCGTGGATTACAGTGATATCAGCAATCTGGGCGACATGGATTTTGTCAGCTGGATGACGCGCGAAAAGGGCGTGGCTGCGATCCCCTTGTCGGCGTTTTACGAGCAGCCACCTGCCTCACGCATCATCCGTTTTTGTTTTTGCAAGGACAACAGCACGCTGGAGCAGGCAGCTGATATCCTGCGTCGCCTGTGAACAAACAATCGGGAAATACCCCGGATATGCCGCAATTGTTGGCACGAATTCGTGCGTGGGCGCAGGAACTGGGCTTTCAGCAACTGGGGGTGTCTGATATTGATCTCAGCCAGCACGAGCCGTGGCTTGATGACTGGCTGGCGCGCAATTTCCATGGCGAAATGGACTACATGGCGCGGCATCGTGATCTGCGTCTGAATCCGGCTGACTTGCACCCGGGGACTCTGCGCGTGTTAAGTGTTCGCATGGACTACAGCCTGAGTGTCGAGCAATCCCTTCACCCTCTGCAGCAGCACCACAAGGCTTATGTCTCGCGTTATGCGCGCGGCCGGGACTACCACAAATTGATTCGCCGGCGCTTGCAGCAATTGGCAGAGCGGATCTCGGACGAGGTGGGCAGCTTCGGGTATCGCGCCTTTGTCGACAGCGCTCCGGTGCTGGAGCGGGCGCTGGCTGAAAAGGCCGGACTCGGCTGGATTGGAAAAAATACCATGCTGATCAACAAGCAGGCAGGATCGTGGTTTTTTCTGGGCGAACTGTTCACAGATCTGCCACTGCCTGTTGATACACAGGCAAGCGCTCACTGCGGCAGCTGCTCCGCCTGTCTTGATATTTGCCCCACGCAGGCCTTTGTCGGTCCGAATCAGCTGGATGCGCGACGCTGCATCTCTTATCTGACTATCGAACTCAAAGGCAGTATCCCGCAAGAACTGCGAGCCGCCATGGGCAACCGGGTCTTCGGTTGCGATGACTGCCAACTGATCTGTCCCTGGAACAAGTTCACACGCCTGAGCGAAGAACAGGATTTTGCGCCGAGACATGGACTCGACAACAGTGAACTCAGTGAATTGTTTTTATGGACTGAGCAGCAATTTCTGGCGCGTACCGAGGGTTCAGCCATACGCCGCACGGGCTACGAGGGCTGGCTGCGCAATCTGGCTGTGGGCCTTGGCAATGCCCCAACCACGATCCCCGTGGTTGAAGCCTTGAAACAGCGTGAGCATCATGAGTCGGCACTGGTCCGTGAGCATGTCCAGTGGGCGCTGCAACGCCATGGTGTTTACCCTGAAGCATGATGTTGATCAGGACATTCGAAAGAAGTGCTCGCGGTAATATTTCAACTCATCAATGGATTCGTGGATATCATCCAGCGCCTGATGAGTGCCTTTTTTGGCAAAACCGGCAGGCAACTCCGGGCGCCAGCGTTTGGCCAGTTCCTTGACCGTGCTGACATCCAGATTACGGTAGTGGAAAAAAGCTTCCAGTTTGGGCATGTAGCGCACCATAAAGCGTCTGTCCTGATGGATGCTGTTTCCGCACATGGGTGAACTGCGTGGATCAGCGAAGTTCTGCAAAAACTCCAGCGTCAAGCGCTCCGCCTCGGCATCACCGATTGTGCTGGCACGCACCCGGTCAATCAACCCGGAGGCGCCATGGGTGCGCTGGTTCCAGTCATCCATCGCAGCCAGTGCCTGCTCACTCTGATGTACAGCAAGCACCGGGCCCTCGGCAATAATGTTCAGATCGGCATCGGTAACCAGCGTGGCAATCTCGATAATTCTGTCAGTGTCGGGTTCCAGCCCGGTCATTTCCATGTCAATCCATATCAGGGTTTTGCTTTTGTCGATCGCTGCTGTCATGAGACGCTTCCGTTCAAGAGGAGGTTTTTAATACGTGGCTTTTAGGGAACCGGCCGCCATTGTAATAGAATGCCAACCCATGACCAAACGACGACTCAACCAGCACCAGCAAAGACGCATCGTGGACCAGCAGCAGGCCCATGATCCAGCCTCCGGGATCAGCATGGACGGCCTGATTGTCTGCCACTATGGCCAACAACTGGATGTCGAGTCCTTTGACGATGCACATCGCGGCAATATCTTCCGCTGCTTTCAGCGCAGCAATTTGCCGGCGCTGGTAACTGGCGACAAAGTGCTCTGGCAACTGGATCCGGATAACAATGCCGGGAACCGGGGTGTGATCATTGCCCAGCAAGCCCGCCACTCAGTGATGAGTCGTCCGAATCATCGCGGAGAACTGCGTGCCATCGCCGCCAATGTCGACTGTGTTGTGGTGGTGATCGCGGCACAACCGGAACCGTTTGGCAACCTGATTGACCGCTACCTGGTTGCGATTGAGCATCTGGATCTCAGGCCACTGATACTGCTGAACAAATCTGATCTTCTCGGGAACAACAGTCGCGTAGAAACCTTGCTTGAGCGCTACCGCCGGATTGGGTATGACACCTTGCGTGTCTCCAGCCATACCGGCACCGGCATGGATGAGTTTAAGCAGACACTCAGCGGACAAACTGCTGTATTTGTCGGGCAATCCGGCGTGGGCAAGTCCTCACTGATCAACACACTCAGAGGGGTGGGTGACGACGATGAAGAATCTGCTGATGTGGGAGATCTGTCACTTGCGCATGCCAAAGGCACACACACGACCACAGCCACTCGTCTGTACCACTTGCCGGGCAGTGGGGATTTGATCGATTCGCCCGGGATTCGTGAATTCGGACTCTGGCATATCGAGGCTGGCGATTTGATGAGGGGTTTCCGGGAATTCAGGGCGCTGGCCGGACAATGCCGATTCCGGGACTGCCGCCATCAGCGCGAACCTGATTGCGCGCTGCGCACGGCAGTCGCACGCGGCGAGATCGATCCGGCACGACTGGAGAGCTACCACTACATTCTGGCGAGCCTGGAAGAAAAAGGCTGATCAGAAAATTTCCGGTGGTGGCTGCCCATCCATCACCGACTCAGGCGGAGATACCCCTGCGCGTTCGGCTTCAATGGTATTTTCCTGCAAACTGCGCTCGGCCAGTTCATTCAGCACCATGATCACAATACGACGGTTGGCCTGACTCTGCGGGTTGGCGGTATCAAAGGGCACTGACGAGCCCATACCAATAATCTGGGCGAACTGCTCGTACGGCAGCCCGCCTTCAACCAAGGCCCGGCGCGCCGAGTTGGCCCGGTCCGAGGACAGCTCCCAATTGGTATAGGCGCCACCGTTGTTCCCAAAAGGCACGCTGTCTGTATGACCGTAAATGCTGATCTTGTTGGGTACCTCATTCAGCACCTCCGCCATCGCCCACATGACCTCGAGTGCATAGGGGCGCATCTGGGACGACCCCAGGTCAAAAATCGGACGGTTTTCCCTGTCGATAATCTGAATGGCCAACCCTTGCTCAGTCAGTTCCATGGTCACACTGTCGCTGAACCATTCAAATGACTGATTACCTGCAACCACTTCCTCAATCTGACCACGCAGGCTTTGCAGCAACTCAATTTCACGCAATCGCGCCAGCTCAGCCACTTCAGGATTTTCCAGCTCTTCTGAAGCGTCAACCATTTGCTCACGGTCTTCCTGCACCAGTGCCAGATTCAGCCCCTGATTCGCGACACTGAGGGGACGGCCGCCCAGATCGACAACGTAGGGCGTGCCACCATCGCCTGAATTCGCCAGACTGCGCGGATCGGAGAAGTAACCGGCGATCACCATCTTTTCCAGATCGGTGGTGCTTTCGATCAACCAGAGCACCAGAAAGAATGCCATCAGCGCCAGTGCAAAGTCTGCAAATGCAATCTTCCAGGAACCGCCGTGATGTCCGGCACCTCCTTTCTTGACGCGTTTGATGACTATGGTCTGTTCAGTCTTTTCCATGGACGTTCAATCAGCGGCTGCGAATATGTTCTTCAAGCTCGGAGAAGCTGGGACGCTCGCCCGAGTACAAGGTTTTACGGGCAAATTCGACGGCCATCTGTGGCGGCAACCCGTTTGAGGTGGCCACGATCGCAGCCTTGATGCACTCGAACATCTTGATTTCGGCGTCAGCGACTTCCTGCAAACGATTGCTCATCGGACCAATAAACCCGTAGGCCGCAAAAATCCCCACAAACGTACCCACGAGGGCCGCTGCCACGCTCTGACCCAGCGCCTCAGGCGGTCCCCCCAATTTCTGCATCGTAATTACGATACCGAGCACCGCTGCCACGATACCAAAACCGGGCAAGGCGTCAGCAACGCGGTGGATGGCATGGGAGGGTTCGCTCAACTCGTGGAGCTGGGTTTCGATTTCGGTATCAATCATGGCTTCAATTTCATGCGGAGCCAGATTGCTGGTGGTCATGATGCGCAGATTGTCAGTCAGAAACTCAATGATGCGGTTGTTCTTCAGCAGGGTCGGATAGCGGGTGAAGACGCCGCTTTCGGCAGGTACTTCGATGTCTGCTTCAATTGACATCATGCCCTCGCGACGAGCCTTGTTGAAAATGTCGAACAACAACCCGAGTAAATCCAGATACAATTTTTGACTGGTACCGCCCCCAAAAATGGCTTTCGGCAGGGTTTTACCCGTTTCGGTCACTACGTGCTTGCTGTTGGCAATCAGGAAAGCGCCTATTGCGGCACCGAAAATAATAATAAATTCAGATGGTTGCCACAAAACACCCAGCACACCGCCGTGCATGATGTAGCCACCGGCCACACACACGAGAACCACCACGGCACCGACAATAAATAACATGAGCTACAAAACCCCCAGCAGAGACATTTCCCCGATTTCGTCTACCATACATCGGTCAATCGGTTCGTTTCATTAGCTGAAATCGCCAATTGTCCCGGTTTTGTCCCACAAAACTTGTCTACAAGAGTGGGCTTGTTTAAGCTGCGGCCTCATTTTTGAGTAACAAGAGCCTCCATACACCTACACCGGACGATGGCATGAAAACTTTTGTGTTTATTCTCGTGCAGCATTTGCTTCCGCAGCATCTGCTGTCCCGCGCCATCGGACGCCTGGCAGGCTCTCGTAACAGCGTTATCAAACGCACCTTTATCCACTGGTTTGTGAAACGCTACCGGGTTGATCTGTCCGAGGCCGCACAACCGGACCCTGACGCCTACGCGGACTTCAACAGCTTTTTCACGCGTGCGCTCAAGCCGGGGGCACGCCCGATCGCTGCCGGCACGCACGATGTCGTCTGTCCCGCCGATGGCGCAATCAGCCAGCTCGGCAATATTGAGCACAACAGAATATTCCAGGCCAAGGGCCGCAGTTTCAGCGTTGAGGCCCTGCTCGGTGGCGATTCGTCGATGGCCCAACCGTTTTACGGTGGGCAGTTTGCAACGGTTTACCTGTCGCCGAGGGATTATCACCGTGTCCATATGCCGCTGGCCGGCAGGCTGCAGAAAATGATCTATGTGCCGGGCAAGCTGTTCTCCGTCAACAAGGCAACAGCCGACAATGTTGATGCGCTGTTTGCTCGCAATGAACGACTGGTTTGCCTGTTTGATACCGCAGCGGGTCCAATGGCTGTGGTGCTGGTTGGCGCCATGATTGTTGCCGGCATTGAAACCGTCTGGGCAGGGCAGGTTTGCCCGGTCTCTGCCTCAGCTCAGGTAAGCACTGACTACTCAAGCGCAAGCCCTGTTACTTTGGCTAAAGGTGAGGAAATGGGACGATTTAAACTGGGTTCGACTGCGATTGTGCTGTTTGGCCCGAACGCTGTGACACTGGACCCGACGCTGCGCGCCGACTCAGCCGTTCGCATGGGTCAGAAACTCGGCACACTGGCGGGCGCCTGAACAAGTCGCTAGAATCGGCGCCCGCTTTCATCCGTGATGGATGCACCACCACCCGACCACGTCCGCAAGAGAACTGATCATGAGCAAATTCGAAAATGTTTCTGTGGTAAAAGCCGCGAATGTCTATTTCGATGGCAAAGTCACCAGCCGCACCGTTGAATTCGCCAATGGCGACGTCAAGACGCTTGGCATCATGCTGCCCGGCGACTATCGCTTTGGTACCGCCAAAAAAGAGATTATGGAAATCCTGTCCGGTCAGGTAGAAATCTTGCTGCCCGGTGAAGACCTGTGGCGAAAAATCAGTGGCGGCGACAGCTTTGAAGTACCGGCCAACTCCGCCTTTGATATCAAAGTCCTCAGTGTCACTGACTACTGCTGTTCCTACCTCGGCTGATTGCAGACTATTGCCCGCAAGCGCACGTCAGCACTGACGCGCGCTTGCAGGCGATGAATCAACACTCAGGGTGCCAGAAATGTCTGGTACGCAATATTGTCCGTCTCTTCCTGATACGGATATCGAATCAACTTCAGGAACTCGTCAAACTGACGGCGGTCTTGCGGTGGCACCTGAATGCCGGTCAGAACACGCCCGTAGGCAGCGCCATGATTGCGGTAGTGGAACATCGATATGTTCCAGCGCTCACCCATCAAATCCAGAAAAGTCATCAACGCTCCGGGACGCTCCGGAAACTCGAACCGGAAAACCCGTTCGTTGAGCACATGCTGACTGCGTCCGCCGACCATGTGCCGGATATGTAACTTGGCAGCCTCATTGTCTGTCATGTCGGCTACTGACAACCCCGCTTGCTGTAAAGCCGAAACCAGTTCCTTGCGCCCCTGCAGACCCTCGGCAATCTCTACACCGACAAAGATTTTGGCGGAAGCTGGATCACCGTAACGGTAGTTGAACTCGGTCACATTACGCTTGCCAAGAATTTGAGAGAAGCGGCGAAAACTGCCTGGCTTCTCATCAATAGTCACAGCCAGAATAGCCTCCCGGCTTTCACCCAGCTCGGCACGTTCGGAGACATGGCGCAAGCGATCAAAATTCACGTTGGCACCGGTGATCACGGCCATCAGGGTTTGCCGGGCAAGCCCCTGTTCTCGCACGGCCTTTTTTAGGCCGGCAAGCGCCAGAGCCCCGGCGGGCTCGGTGATGGCACGGGTGTCATCAAAGACATCCTTGATGGCTGCGCAGATTTCATCGGTTGTCACGGTAATGACATCATCAACGCAGTCTTTGAGGATGGCAAACGTCTCCTTGCCAACCTGATTGACGGCAACGCCGTCGGCAAACAGTCCGACCTGTGCCAGCTTCACGCGTTTGCCCGCGTCCAGTGCCGCCTTGAAACAGGCTGAATCCTCTGCTTCCACTGCGATCATGCGAATTTCCGGGCGGATGTATTTGATGTAAGCCGCCATGCCCGCCATCAGGCCACCACCGCCGACCGGGACAAAAATGGCATGCAAATCGCCACTGTGCTGACGCAAAATTTCCAGACCTACAGTCCCCTGACCCGCAATCACATCCCGATCATCGAAAGCATGGACAAAGGTATAGCCTTTTTCCTGCACCAACTGCATCGCGTACTCGGCCGCGTCGTTATAGGTATCACCATGCAGAATGACTTGTCCGCCACGCGCCCTGACACCGTCAATTTTGATTGCTGGCGTTGTGACTGGCATTACGATAACCGTTGGAATCCCCAGCCGCGTGCCCGCCAGGGCAACGCCCTGGGCATGGTTGCCGGCGCTGGCCGCGACCACGCCACGGCGGGCTGCCTCAGGCGACAGTCGTGACATCTTGTTATAGGCGCCACGCAGTTTGAAACTGAAGACAGGTTGCAGATCCTCACGCTTGAGCAATATCTGATTGCCCAGCCGGCGGGACAAGGCTGGCGCCTCATGCACCGGGCTCTCGATAGCCACGTCGTAGACGCGGGCTGACAGTATTTCCTTGATGTATTTTTCCATACCGGCGGTCATTTTTTCCTGCACGAGCATGCCTGCGTTATAATTCGGACGTCTGATCAATCAACCCAGTTTAGCGCAGCGCATCACAGGAAAGCAGCATGGACCAGAATGAATTAAAAAAAGCCGTAGCCAAAGCCGCTGCAGACTATGTCCGCAACCGACTCGATGATCGCAGCATCATTGGGGTGGGAACGGGTTCAACCGCCAATTTTTTTATCGAATATCTGGGTGAATTCAGGCATGACATTACCGCGACCGTTGCCAGTTCGGAAGAGACCGCACGCCGTCTCAAGGCACTGAACATTCCCGTGATCGATCTGAATGCCGCCCCGGAAGTGACAATCTATGTCGATGGCGCGGATGAAACCAACAAATTCCTGCATCTGATCAAAGGCGGCGGCGGAGCACTGACCCGCGAGAAAATTATAGCGGCCGTCGCACGGGAATTTGTCTGCATTGCCGACAGCAGCAAACTGGTTGATGTACTGGGCAAGTTCCCGCTACCAGTGGAAGTGATTCCGATGGCGCGCAGCCATGTGGCACGTGAAATTGTGAAACTGGGCGGCGACCCGGTCTACAGGGAAGGATTTGTCACGGACAATGGCAACGTCATCCTGGATGTTCACAATATGAACATCATTGACCCGCGCGCATTGGAGACACAACTGAACCAGATCACTGGCGTTGTGACAAATGGGCTGTTTGCACTCAGGCCGGCTGACAAGCTTATTCTCGGGACAAAAGACGGACTTCAAACACTGACTCGTTAAATCAGTATCTTGTATCGTCGTCCGACCAGCACGCAGCCGCTATAAAAAAACGCAGGGTTTTGACGCCCTGCGTTTTTGTATTACAGAGGAGTGACGTTCTCCGCCTGGGGGCCTTTCTGGCCTTGTGTCACTTCCATCGTGACTTTCTGGCCTTCGTGCAGCGTTCTTCTTCCAGTACCGTTAATGGCACTAAAGTGGACAAATACGTCCTTCCCACCTTCCTGTTCAATGAAGCCAAAGCCTTTCTCATCATTGAACCACTTAACGGTACCTTCTACTTGCTGTGACATATTGCTCTCTTGCTATTTCCAAGGGACTGACCAGAAACAGTGCCCGGCGGTTCCCAATATTTATTTTCTCAGTTGACAAATGCGACAACTGCCGGAATCAACACCGACTCCTGCAAGGAGTGTAACGCTATATTTTGTCGGTGGGAATACAGTTTCCGTGTAAAAACCATGATTTTCATGGTTTTTACACTTTTTTATCGGAAATAGTGCGGGCTGGCAGGGACAGGATTTTGCGCCTATGCCGGCTGATCAAAAATCTTCCCGGGATTCATGATGTTATTGGGATCGAAGACTTTTTTGAGTGATCGCATGACGGCAATCTCGGATTCGCTGCGGCTATACTGCAGATACGGTTTTTTCAGCAATCCGACCCCGTGCTCCGCCGAGATACTGCCACGATACTTTTTGACAGCATCGAAGATGCCGTAACTGACCTCGTTGCAGCGTTTGAAGAATTCTTCTTTCGGCACATTGTCCGGCTTGAGAATATTCAGGTGTACGTTACCGTCACCAATGTGTCCAAACCAGATAATCTCAAAATCCGGGTACCGGTCGTTTACGATGGCGTCTACTTCTTTCAGGAAAGACGGAACTTTTGAAACCTGTACTGAGATATCGTTCTTGTAGGGCGTGAATCGGGAAATGGTTTCGGAAATATCTTCACGCAAACGCCACAAGGTTTTGGCCTGGGTCATGTTTTGACTCATGGTGCCATCGAGCGCCCAACCACTTTCCATACAGCGCTCGAAAGCAGCCATGGCCGTATCCATGACGGATTCGCCCGTGTTCTCGAATTCGATCAGCGCATAAAAGTTGCCAACTGTGTCAAACGGACGTTGCAGGCCTTTTTCTGCCATGACATGTCGCAGCGCCTTCTCCGAAAAGAATTCAAAGGCCATGATATCGAGTGCAGACTGGAATGTTTGCAGCACATGCATGGCGGCATCCATATCCTCGACCGCCAACACAAGCACAGTCGGGTCTTGTGGTTGTGTTGCCAGACCCATGGTCAACTCAACGATAAACCCGAGAGTCCCTTCAGAACCTACAAACAAATGACGCAAATCGTAACCGGTAGCGTTTTTGACCAGGCCGTGGTTAAGCTCAAGCAGCTCACCGGAACCTGTCACAACCTTCATACCCATCACCCAGTCTCGGGTGAGTCCATAACGGATAACCTTGATGCCACCTGCATTTGTGGCGACATTGCCGCCAATCTGACTGGACCCGGAGGACGCAAAGTCGACCGGATAATACAGGCCGTTGTCTTCAGCAAATTGCTGCAACTGCTCCGTCACCACACCGGGCTCACAAACGACCTGACGATCAATCGGGTTAAAATCCAGAATGCGATTCATGCGATCAAAGGCGACAACAACCTCGCCAGCGGATGCCACCGCGCCACCGCTCAAACCGGTGCGCCCACCCGATGGTACCAGCGCAAAACCATGCTGGTTGGCCAGTTTTACCAGCGCCTGAACTTCTGCAGCGTTACCGGGAAAAACGATAGCAGATGGCTTGGGCTCGTAGACTTTTGTCCAGTCCTTGCCAAAGGTCTGACAGGAATCCTTGTCTGTTTTGACACGCTCTGCTCCAACCACACCTGCGAGGGCGGCTTCCAACGCCTGCTGCGATAAGCTCATTCAGAATACTACCTTTTATGTTACTGACGGCGATTATGGTAACATAGCGCGCCTCAAACGGGAGAGATCCCTGATAATCCCGCAATTTTGCAAACCGCCAACGAGTAACGTTATCCCATGAAACCGACATCCCTGGATAAGAGTAAAATCCGCTTCCTCTTGCTGGAAGGCGTGCATCAAAGCGCCGTCAAGACACTGAACGAAGCCGGCTATACCAATATCGAGTATCTGAAGACATCGCTGTCAGAAGAAGAGCTGATTGAAAAAATCAAAGATGTCCATTTCATCGGTATTCGTTCACGCACCCAGCTCAATGCGCGGGTATTTGACGCTGCCAGCAAACTTCAGGCTGTTGGATGTTTCTGCATCGGCACCAATCAGGTTGATCTCACAGCAGCGCTGATCAAAGGCGTGCCGGTTTTTAATGCCCCTTACTCCAACACGCGTAGCGTGGCAGAGCTGGTCATCGGTCAGACCATTTTGTTGCTGCGTGGTATTCCGGAAAAGAATGCGCTTGCACATCGCGGTATCTGGCAAAAACTGGCCACCGGCTCATACGAAACTCGCGGTAAAAAACTCGGCCTGGTCGGTTACGGGAACATCGGTTCACAACTCAGTGTGCTGGCTGAATCCATGGGCATGAAAGTCTATCTCTATGACATCGTGACCAAATTGCCGCTGGGCAATGCCTCCCAGGTAGGCAGTCTGAAAGAGCTGATGCAGACCTGTGATGTGATCAGCCTGCATGTTCCCGAGACACCACAAACTGAAAAAATGATTGGTGCGGAACAATTGGGCTGGATGAAAAAAGGGTCCATCCTGATCAACGCATCGCGTGGCACTGTCGTGGACATTGACGCACTGGCCGCCTCACTGGCATCAGGGCACCTGGCCGGTGCTGCCGTCGATGTCTTCCCGGTAGAGCCACACTCGAACGACGAAGAGTTTTTGTCGCCACTGCGCCAGTTCGACAATTGCATTCTGACGCCACACATCGGTGGCAGCACCATGGAAGCACAGGAAAATATCGGCTTTGAAGTGGCCGAGAAACTGATTCGTTACAGCGACAACGGATCCTCACAAACTTCAGTCAACTTCCCGGAAGTGGCCTTGCCGTCGCATCCTGGCATGCATCGCTTGCTGCACATTCACCAGAACGTGCCAGGTGTCATGTCACAGATCAACCAGATATTTTCTGCCAGCGGCATCAACATCCGCTCGCAGTATCTGCAGACCAACGACAAGATTGGTTATGTGGTAATGGATATCGACGAAAAGGACAGCGACATCGCGCTCGACAAACTGAACGACGTCAACGGCACCATCCGCTGCCGCGTACTTTGGTAGCTACTCAGTAACGCGAGGAGGGCGCTGCAGCATGGATGCTGCGGGACGTCCGTCGAAAAACAATCAGGACGCCGCCAGGCGACCGTTTTGAGACCGACTCCCGCAGTAGCCGTGCTGCAGCGCCCTCCCCGCTTAAGCACTACTTACTTGATACCGTACTTCGCAGCCATCTCTTCCAGACTGTACACCTTGCCAATCCGATCAATCTGACCCGCCGCCCCAAACGCCTCGAGACGATCCTTCACGATGCCTTTCATGGCCTTGATCGTCGGCGCCAGGAATTTGCGCGGATCAAACTCGGAACGGTTTTCCGCCAGGAATTTGCGCACTGCACCGGTCGACGCCAGGCGCAGGTCCGTATCAATATTGACCTTGCGAACACCATGCTTGATGCCTTCCTGGATTTCAGACACCGGCACGCCATAGGTCTCACCGATTTCGCCACCGAATTCGTTGATCACCGCCAGCCACTCCTGCGGCACCGATGAAGAGCCGTGCATCACCAGATGGGTATTGGGGATGCGCGCATGAATCTGTTTGATGCGCTCAATCGCCAGAATGTCGCCTGTCGGCGGACGGCTGAACTTGTAAGCGCCGTGACTGGTGCCGACCGCAATCGCCAGCGCATCTACGCCGGTGTCTTTGACAAACTGTGCAGCTTCTTCCGGGTCTGTCAGCATCTGGTCGTGACTGAGTTTGCCTTCTGCACCAATGCCGTCCTCTTCACCCGCCATGCCGGTTTCGAGCGAACCCAGACAGCCAATCTCGCCTTCCACTGATACACCGCATGCGTGCGCCATATCAACGACCGTACGTGTCACTTTGACGTTGTAGTCGTAGTCGGTCGGGGTTTTACCATCTATGCCCAGAGAGCCATCCATCATGACGGAAGAAAAACCCAGCTGGATGGAGCGCTGGCAAACAGCCGGTGACACACCATGGTCCTGGTGCATCACAATCGGAATATGTGGAAACTCTTCAATCGCCGCCAGAATCAGATGGCGCAAAAAAGTGGATCCCGCATATTTGCGAGCGCCTGCTGACGCTTGCAGAATCACCGGGCTGTGAACTTCATTGGCCGCTTCCATGATGGCGCGCACCTGCTCAAGATTGTTCACGTTGAAGGCGGGCACGCCGTATCCGTTTTCGGCGGCGTGATCCAGCAGTTGTCGCAGACTGATCAGGGCCATAATTGTTCCTCTTGCAAGATGTCGGAAAGTGTCAGTTTATTTTTCAAGAATAGCGACTGCCGGCAGCACATCACCCTGCACAAATTCCAGGAAGGCGCCGCCGCCAGTTGAGATATAGGAGACGTCATTGGTAATGCCAAATTTGTCGATAGCCTGAATGGTTTCGCCACCACCGGCAATCGAGAATCCTTTGTTGGCTGCCACGGCCTGCGCAATGGCTTTGGTACCGTTGGCAAATGCGTCAAACTCGAATACGCCCACAGGACCGTTCCAGATGATGGTTTTCATCTGCGCAATAATCGCCGCCAGGTTCTCACTGGTCCTCGGTCCGATATCCAGAATCATGTCGTCATCGGCGACATCGGAGACTGCTTTGATGACAGCAGTTGCATCTGCAGAAAACGTTTTGGCCACCACAACATCCACGGGCAAGGGAATGGATGTTTTTGCCATCAGTGCTTTTGCGGTGTCAACCAGATCAGCCTCAACCAGCGATTTACCAACGGGATAACCGGCGGCGAGCAGGAAGGTGTTGGCAATGCCTCCACCCACAATCAGCTGATCGGTTTTGTCTGCGAGACTTTCCAGTACCTGCAATTTGCTCGATACCTTGGCGCCACCCACAATTGCCAGCATCGGACGCTCCGGGCTTTTCAGCGCCTTGTCGAGTGCGTCGAGCTCAGCCGCCAGCAATGGACCGGCCACTGCCTTCGGGGCAAACTTTGCAACACCATGGGTGCTGGCTTGTGCGCGGTGTGCGGTACCAAAGGCGTCCATTACAAACACATCGCAAAGCGCTGCGTATTGGCGCGCGAGATCATCACTGTTTTTGTTTTCACCCACGTTGATGCGCACGTTCTCCAACAACACCATCTCGCCCTCTGCAGGCACAGCCGCCGACGGGTTTTCCAGATAATCCTGAACCAGCCGCACCGGCTTGCCCAGCAGCTTGCCCAAATGTTCGGCAACCGGTGCCAATGAAGATTCCATCTGTTCAGCGATGGGTTTGCCTTCCTCAGGACGTCCCAAATGCGACATCACCATCAAACGAGCACCCGCATCCAGCGCCATCTTCAAGGCAGGCAACGCAGCGACAATACGCGTATCATTTCCGACCACACCATTTTTTACCGGCACGTTCAGATCTTCGCGAATCAATACGCGCTTGCCTTTGAGGTCGAGATCCTGCATGCGTTCAATGGTTTTGGATGTATTTGTCATCGTGTGTAGTCCTCGTTAGTCCATGTCCAGCTGGCGAATCACCCTGGCGACATCCAGCATACGATTTGCATAAGCCCATTCATTATCAAACCAGGCCAGCACTTTGATCAGATGGGCACCACTGACACGAGTCTGGCTCAGATCGACAATCGCCGAGCGCGGATCGTGATTAAAGTCACAGGAAGCCAGCGGCTCATCCGTGCAAGCCAGGACATTCACCACGGAATCGTCCGCCGCAGCTCTGAGTGCCCGATTGACCAGTGCGGTATCTGCCGGTGTTCTGACCGTCACAGTCAAATCGATGGCTGACACATTGACTGTTGGAACACGCATCGCTTGCGCTGAAAAACGGCCGTCAAGATGCGGCAATATCCTGCCTATGCCTTTTGCAATTTCTGTGTCCACCGGGATAATCGACTGCACTGCACTGCGCGTTTTGCGCAAGTCCTGGTGGTGATAGGCATCAATCACTGGCTGGTCGTTCATCGCAGAATGGATGGTGGTAATCACCCCGAACTCAATACCAAACGCGTCATCCAGCGCCTTGATGACCGGCACCACGCAATTGGTTGTACAGGATGCCGCCGACAAAATTCTGTGTTCGCGGCGCAGGATATTATCGTTGATGCCATAAACCACGGTCGCGTCGACATCACTTTTCGCTGGCTGCGAAAACAGAAGTCGGCGCGCCCCGGCACGCAAATGTTTCTCTGCGGTTTCACGATCACTGAAACAGCCGCTGCACTCCAGTACCAGATCCACATCAAGCGTCTTCCACGGCAAAGCCTCAATATCAGCTTGACTGATAATCTGTACAGCCCGACCGTTAATGCTCATGACAGTATCTGACAATAGCGCCACGTCACCCGCAAAACGGCCGTGTGTGCTGTCATAACGAGTCAGGTGCGCCAGCGTCCGTGCGTCCGTCAGATCGTTGACCGCCACAATCTCGATATCCGGCAAATCACTGCGCTCATGAAATGCTCGCATGACGCAGCGGCCGATACGCCCATATCCATTAATCGCAAGCCGGGTGGGCTTTGCCATGTATGGCTCCGTGTTACTTCAACAAAGCTTGCGCTTTGGCCACGATATTGTCGGCGGTAAAGCCGAACTCTTTCATCAGCACGCCGCCAGGAGCTGATTCACCAAAACGGGTCATACCAATAATGGCACCATCCAGACCGACGTATTTGTACCAGTAATCGGCGGCAGCGGCTTCCACAGCGAGGCGCTTGCGCACGGCCGATGGCAATACCTGTTCGCGGTAGGCTGCATCCTGGGCATCAAAAATATCTGTCGACGGCATTGAGACCAGACGGGCCTTGACGCCGGATTCCTGCAGTTTCTTTACTGCTTCACGTGCAATGCCTACTTCCGAACCGGTGGCAATCACAATCAATTCAGGGACGCCTGCACAATCTTCCAATACATACGCACCACGATGGATATCGTGCAGCTGAGCATCGCTGCGCGCCTGATGCACCAGATTCTGTCGGGAAAACACCAATGATGTTGGGCCTTCACGTCGCTGCAATGCATGTTGCCAGGCAACAACGGTTTCCACGGCATCCGCCGGGCGCCAGACGGACATATTTGGGGTTGTGCGCAAGTTCGCCAGTTGCTCAATGGGCTGGTGTGTGGGCCCATCTTCGCCCTGACCAATCGAGTCATGCGTGTAGACATTGATCACATGCTGCTTCATCAACGCAGACATGCGCACAGCGTTACGGGCATACTCCATAAAAATCAGGAAGGTGCCACCGTAAGGAATAAAGCCGCCATGCAGTGCAATACCGTTCATGATGGCGCTCATACCAAATTCACGCACACCGTAGTAGATATAGTTGCCGTTGGCCTGTTCGCTGATCGGTATACTGCCTTTCCACATCGTCAGGTTGGAACCGGCCAGATCCGCAGAACCGCCGATCAGCTCCGGCAGTATTTCACCAAAAGCGGCAATGGTATTTTGTGACGCTTTGCGCGATGCAATGTTTTCGGCTTTTTGCTGGGCTGCCTGCACAGCCGCTTGCGCACGCTCGGCGAAACCGGATGGCAGCTCACCGTTGAGACGGCGCTGAAGCTCCCGAGCCAGTTCCGGGAAGGCTTGCTGGTACTGCTGCATCTTCTGCGCCCAGTTTGCCTCGGCGGCCACACCACGCGCACGCGCATCCCAGTCTGCCCTGATTTGCGCCGGAATTTCGAAAGCCGCATGTGACCAGCCCAGCGCTACGCGCGTCGCAGCCACTTCATCGGCCCCCAGCGGGGAACCGTGGACATCCGATGTGCCTGCCTTGGCGGGCGAACCAAAACCGATAACGGTTTTGCACCGGATCAGCGTGGGTTTTGCAGTCTCTGCCCGCGCGGCTTCCACAGCAGCAATAATCTGCCCGGCATCATGCCCGTCCGCAGACAGCACTTGCCAGCCGTAGGACTCGAAACGTTTGGTGGTGTCATCAGTGAACCAGCCATCCACTTCGCCATCAATTGAAATACCGTTGTCGTCATAGAAAACAATCAGTTTGCCCAGCGCCAGCGTTCCCGCCAGCGAACACACTTCGTGCGAAACGCCTTCCATCAGGCAGCCATCACCGGCAAAAACGTAGGTAAAGTGGTCAACGATCTCATGGCCGGGGCGGTTGAACTGGGCTGCCAGCGTCTTCTCCGCAATTGCCATACCCACGGCATTGGCCAGGCCCTGGCCCAGCGGACCCGTCGTGGTCTCGACACCGGGCGTATACCCGTATTCCGGGTGACCAGGCGTGCGCGAATGCAGCTGCCGGAAGTTTTGCAGCTCCTCAATCGGCAGGTCGTATCCACTCAGATGCAACAGTGAGTAAATGAGCATGGAACCGTGCCCGTTGGACAGCACAAAGCGGTCACGATTGACCCACTGCGGGTTCGACGGATTGTGCGAGAGGTAGTCGTTCCAGAGCACTTCCGCGATATCGGCCATACCCATGGGGGCGCCGGGGTGGCCAGAATTGGCTTTTTGCACAGCATCCATACTGAGAGCGCGGATGGCATTGGCGCGTTCTCGGCGCGAGGTCAGTCGGGTCGACATTCGGGGGAGGCTCCTGTTCAGGGGTGCAGTCTGTAAAAAGAGGCGTATTTTCCCGCACCTGAGCACAAGTTTCCACCTGTGTTTCCGCTGGCAGACCCGGAATTGCCCGCATCTATATCAAAATATTTTGATATATTGTTTCAGCCTGTTATAGTTCGCGCCTTGTTCAGCCGGATATACCGTGATTATGACACTCGGTCCCCAGACCAATGCAGCCATCAAACTCAACGTCTTGCCGTCCAGCAACGGGCAGCACGGCGTGGCTACGCTTGCCCAACTCACCAAAGCGCTGGGCGACGAGCTGCGCCTGGAAATTCTGCATGTGCTGAAAACCGAATCATTCAGTGTGCTGGAGCTGTGCCGCATTCTGGATATCCGCCAGAACGCCCTCAGCCACCACCTGAAAATTCTGACCACGGCAGGGCTGATCAGCAGCCGCCGTGAAGGTAACAGTATTTTCTACCGGCGCGCCCTGTTGCTGCCGGAGGATGTCTTGTTTGAATTGAAGCGGTCTGCCTTTGCCAGTCTGGACAGGGTTGAGCTGCGCAGCGATCTGGCTGCCGGAATCCGGCAGATTCATGCCGAGCGTTCCGAGCAGTCCCTGTTGTTTTTTGAACGTCATGCCGAACGTTTTCTGGAGAAACAGGAGCTGGTGGCCGAATACGCACACTATCGTGACACCCTGCATGATCTGCTGGGCCGCCTGCAACTGCCTGCCAGCGCCCAGGTAATGGAAGTCGGCCCGGGAGAAGGGCGCTTGCTGAGCGAGCTGGCCAGCCGGTTCGATCAGGTGACTGCGCTGGACAACTCCATGGAGATGCTCAATCGCGCACGCAACACATTAAGCGAACAACAGCATAATGTGACGTTTATTCACGGCGACACACAAACGGCGATTGCACGTGGCATCCGCAGTGACCTGCTTATTTACAACATGGTGCTGCATCACATCCCTTCGCCATGGGAAGCGTTTCAGGATTCGGCTCGCATTCTCCAAACCGGTGGCGTGTTGTTGCTGATTGATCTCAGCCATCACGACCAGGATTGGGTGCGGGAGGCTTGCGGTGATTTGTGGCTGGGCTTTGACAGTCGCGAACTCGACGACTGGGCACAGCAGGCAGGACTGCTGATTGCTCAAAGCATGTATCTGGGGCTGCGCAACGGCTTTCAGGTACAAATGCGCGTTTTTAGACGACCCGCCATTTGACTGGATGGGTGCCAACACACTGAACTTTTGACCAACCACTGAATTTCTAACAGACCATTGATTTTCTAACAGAAGGAAACTTGACATGACAACATCACTGTTCACCTCCGAATCCGTTGCCGAAGGCCACCCGGATAAAATTGCCGATCAGATCTCTGATGCCGTGCTGGATGCCATTCTGGCGCAAGACCCGCGCGCCCGTGTTGCCTGCGAAACGCTGGTCAAAACCGGCATGATTGTTGTGGCTGGCGAAGTCACCACTGAGGCCTACGTTGATCTGGAAGACATCGCTCGTAAAGTGGTGGTCAATATTGGCTACGACCATTCTGACAAAGGGTTTGATGGCAACTCGTGTGCTGTGTTGAACGCCATTGGCAAACAGTCCCCGGACATTGCCATGGGTGTTGACGAAACCGCAGACCATGAACAGGGCGCTGGCGACCAGGGCCTGATGTTTGGCTACGCGACCAACGAAACCGACGTGCTGATGCCGGCCCCGATTACCTACTCACATCGCTTGGTCAAGCGTCAGGCAGAAGTACGCAAGAACGGCACATTGCCATGGTTGCGCCCGGATGCCAAAAGCCAGATCACTTTCCGTTACGAAAACGGCAAACCGGTTGGGATCGATGCGGTTGTGCTCTCGACACAGCACAGTGAAGACATCTCCCTGAAAGCACTGCAGGAAGCCGTGATGGAAGAAATCATCAAGCCGGTGCTGCCAGCAGAGTGGCTGGATGCCAAAACCAAATACTTTATCAACCCGACAGGCCGTTTTGTCATCGGCGGCCCTTATGGTGACTGCGGCCTGACGGGTCGAAAAATCATTGTGGACACCTACGGCGGCATGGCACGTCACGGTGGTGGTGCATTCTCCGGCAAAGATCCGTCAAAAGTTGACCGCTCAGCTGCTTACGCCGCGCGCTATGTGGCCAAAAATATTGTGGCTGCCGGCATTGCTGACCGCTGTGAGATCCAGGTGTCTTATGCGATTGGTGTTGCAGAACCGACCTCAATCAGTGTGGAAACCTTCGGCACCGGCAGAATCAGTGACGAACGAATTGTGCAGCTGATCCGTGAACACTTTGAGCTGCGCCCGAAGGGCCTGATCCGGATGCTGGACCTGATTCGCCCGATTTATTTTGACACGGCAGCTTACGGTCACTTCGGCCGCGAAGAGCCGCAATTCACCTGGGAACACACCAACAAGGCAGCTGCCCTGCGTGACGCCGCTGGCCTGTAATTGCCCTGGAAATTTGACGTTATTCATTCTGGAATTGAGGATTTTTTATGAGCAAGCCCGATTACAAAGTAGCCGATATCAGCCTGGCCGACTTCGGACGCAAGGAAGTCATTCTGGCCCAGGCCGAAATGCCGGCACTGATGGCACTGCGCGCACGCTACAAAGCGGAACAGCCGCTGGCTGGCGCCAAAATTATCGGTTGTATCCACATGACCATTCAAACCGCTGTACTGATTGAGACACTGGTTGAGCTGGGTGCAGAAGTGCGCTGGTCATCCTGCAATATTTTTTCCACGCAAGATCATGCCGCCGCTTACATTGCTTCCAAAGGTATTGCCGTGTACGCATGGAAAGGCCAGACCGTGGAAGAAGGCGACTGGTGCATTGAGCAGACCATTCTCAAGGATGGCAAGCCGTGGGATGCCAATATGCTGCTCGACGACGGCGGCGATCTGACGGCCATGGTGCATAACAAGTATCCGCAGATGCTGGCAAACATTCACGGCATCACCGAAGAAACCACCACCGGTGTTCACCGTCTGATTGAGATGCTGGAAGCCGGCACGCTCAAGGTGCCCGCAATCAATGTGAACGACTCGGTCACCAAGTCAAAGAACGACAACAAGTACGGTTGCCGCCACAGCCTGAATGATGCCGTCAAGCGCGGCACTGACATGTTGCTCTCTGGCCGTCACGCTCTGGTCATCGGCTACGGTGACGTGGGCAAAGGTTCTGCACAAAGCTTGCGTCAGGAAGGCATGATCGTCAAAGTATCGGAAATCGATCCTATTTGCGCGATGCAAGCGTGTATGGACGGTTATGAAGTGGTGTCGCCCTATATCAATGGCAACAACACCGGCAAGCTGCAAGACGTCGATCGTGTGCTGCTCGGCAAGATTGACCTGATTGTCACCACGACCGGCAACATCGATGTGTGTGACAAGAACATGTTGCAGGCGCTGAAAGCGGGCGCTGTTGTATGCAACATTGGCCACTTTGACAACGAGATCGACACCCAGTTCATGCGCGACAACTGGACCTGGGAAATTGTCAAACCGCAGGTACACAAAGTGTATCGCGCTGATCCGGAGAAAAATCCGGACAACTATCTGGTGCTGTTGTCCGAAGGCCGTCTGGTTAACCTGGGTAATGCAACAGGCCATCCATCGCGCATTATGGACGGCTCGTTTGCCAATCAGGTCATTGCGCAGATCCACCTGTACAAGCAAGCTTTCGCACGTCGAACACCGGCTGAACAGCAGCAGTTGCTGCGCGTAGAAGTACTGCCGAAGAAACTTGATGAAGAAGTGGCTGCCTTGATGGTTCAGGGTTTTGGTGGTGTACTGACCAAACTCACCGCTCCGCAGGCAAAATACATCAACGTCAAAGTCGATGGTCCGTTCAAGAGCGACAGCTACAAGTACTGATGTCATCAATGCCCGGGCGCTTGTTGCAACAGGCGCCCGGCGCACGCAGTTTTACGGAAGATACCGGGCGCCACACAGGAATAATCATGAACAGAGACAGGACAGACGCACGCTTCAGCTTTGAATTTTTCCCGCCAAGAACGGATATTGGTGTCGAGAAGCTGCAGACCGTGCATCAGGAACTGGCTGCACTGAAGCCGGACTTTTTTTCGGTGACTTATGGTGCCGGCGGGTCGACCCGTGACGGTACTCGTCAAACGGTGACCGCCATCAAACAGGCAGGATCTGACGTTGCTCCGCACTTGTCATTTGGCGGCTCATCCAGAGAAGATATTGCTGCGCTGCTGCACAGTTACAAAGACATGGGCATCAACCGTCTGGTCGCACTGCGCGGCGATATTCCATCGGGTACCGGTGTGGCTTCGCAGTATTATTATGCCAATGAACTGATTGAATTCGTCCGGCAAACAACTGGTGATCACTTTCACATTGAAGTGGCATGCTACCCTGAAATTCACCCGCAGTCCGATTCCTATGACAGCGACTTGAAATATTTCAAACTAAAAGTCGATGCCGGTGCCAACAGCGCCATCACCCAGTATTTTTACAATCCGGATGCCTACTTTTATTTTGTGGATGCGTGCCGCAAGGCAGGCATTGATATTCCGATCGTACCCGGCATCATGCCCATCACCAACTTCACCAGCCTGCAACGCTTCAGCAATAATTGTGGCGCAGAAATCCCGCGCTGGATGCGCCAGCGCTTGCAGTCTTACGGCGACGACAGCAACAGCATTCGCGAGTTTGGCATCGAGGTTGTGCACAAACTTTGCCAGGATTTGCTGGCTGGCGGTGCGCCCGGTTTGCATTTCTATACGATGAATCAGACCGAGCCGGTGCGGCAGATCTGGCAGCAGCTCGGCCTGCGCAACTGAATCACATGCTGAGGCTTCCATGCGACTGAGCCGGCTCTATTGCGAACAGGAACTGATAGCGGGGTCTGAACTGATTCTCGGCGAAGATGCTGCTCACTATCTCGGCAAAGTATTACGCATGAAACCCGGTTTTCGCCTTGCCGTGTTCAACGGCAACGCGGGCGAAATTCATGGCGACATTGTTGCGATTGGCAAGCGTGATATACGGATTCAGCTGAATGCCACCGCTTCACGTTCACCCGAAACACTGCTGCCAGTTCACATCGGACTGGGACTGTCGCGCGGCGAGCGCATGGACTATGCCGTGCAAAAAGCCACCGAACTGGGTGTCACACAGATCACGCCGCTGTTCACGGAATTCAGTGAAGTGCGACTGGATTCAGATCGCGCCGACAGGCGCACCCAGCACTGGCAAAAGGTGGCTGTCAGTGCTGCCGAACAATGTGGCCGTTGCTCGGTGCCAACCATATTCAATCCGGTGACACTGAACGACTGGTTGACAACAGTGCCTGCTGGCTGCGGGTTCTTGCTCGACCATACCGGTTCCGCCGGTTTCCTCGGCGACAAACCTGACACAGTTTTTCTGTTGATTGGACCTGAAGGCGGTATCAGTGACAGTGAAAGGCAACTCGCTTCTGCGCACGGTTTTCATACTGTGCGACTTGGCCCTCGCATACTGCGGACAGAAACAGCACCGGTGGTGGCATTAACTGCGCTGCAGATGAAGTGGGGCGATTTCAGCGTCTGACCCGCAAAAAAAAGCGCCCACAGGGGCGCTTTAAAGTTGTTTCCTTGGGGGAAAACCGTGCCGGCAAGATGCCGGCACAGACCTTCATACTTACTTGGTGAACTCCGGGTAGGCTTCCAGGCCGCATTCGGCAATGTCCACACCCTTGTCTTCTTCCTCTTCGCTCACACGCAGACCCATGATGGCCTTCAGTGCGATCCACACGATGAAGCTGACGACAAACACCCAGACGAAGATGGTCACAGCGCCCATGATCTGGCCGAAGAATGTTGAGTTGGAGTTGGTGATTGGCACCAGCAACAGACCCAGCAGACCACAGGAACCGTGCACAGAGATAGCACCGACCGGGTCGTCAATCTTCAGCTTGTCGAGCGCGATGATGCTGAACACAACCAGCACACCACCGATGGCACCGAACAGCGTAGCTTGCAGCGCAGTCGGCGTGGACGGTTCAGCAGTGATTGCCACCAGGCCAGCAAGCGCACCGTTGAGGATCATGGTCAGGTCAGCTTTGCCGAACAGCAGACGTGCAGTCACCATCGCAGCCAGCAGACCACCGGCAGCAGCCGCGTTGGTGTTCAGGAACACCACGGCAACCGCGTTGGCGTTGGACACATCAGCCAGCTTCAGGACAGAGCCGCCATTAAAGCCGAACCAACCCATCCACAGGATGAAAGTACCCAGGGTTGCCAGCGGCAGGTTGGCACCGGGAATGGCACGCGCACTGCCATCGGATGCATATTTGCCTTTGCGGGCACCCAGCAGAATCACACCCGCCAGTGCAGCTGAAGCACCTGCCATGTGAACAATGCCTGAACCTGCGAAGTCTACAAAGCCCATGTCGCCCAGTGTGTACATGCCGAACACAGGGTTACCACCCCAGGTCCAGGAACCTTCCATCGGGTAGATGAAGCCGGTCATGACCACCGCGAACGCCAGAAACGCCCACAACTTCATACGTTCAGCAACGGCACCTGAAACAATCGACATCGCGGTAGCCACAAACACCACCTGGAAGAAGAAGTCAGAGGCATCAGAGTAAACCGCGCCGCCATCAAAACCTTCTTCCGCTTTGGCCGCCAGAGCAGAGGCGACCAGATCATCACCGCCGGCGATGCCGGACAGGAAGAAGGTGCCACCGTACATAATCGCGTAACCACACACCAGATACATCGTGCAGGCGATACCAAACAGCGCGATGTTTTTGGTCAGAATTTCAGTTGTGTTTTTTGCCCGGACAAGACCGGCTTCGAGCATGGAGAAGCCAGCTGCCATCCACATGACCAGTGCACCACACACCAGAAAGTAGAAGGTGTCCATGGCGTACTGCAGTTCAAAAATTTGGTTTTCCACCTTGATTTCCTCCGCTTAAGAGCTTGTCCGCTGCTAGACCGCAGCTTCTCCAGTTTCACCAGTTCGGATACGGATCACCTGCAACAGATCCGAGACGAAGATTTTGCCGTCACCGATTTTTCCGGTATTGGCTGCTTTGGTAATGGCTTCCAGCGTCTGATCCAGCAGATCGTCTGCAATCGCCACTTCAATCTTCACCTTGGGAAGGAAATCCACCACGTACTCAGCGCCACGATACAGCTCGGTGTGACCCTTCTGACGCCCAAAACCCTTGACTTCCGTGACAGTAATGCCCTGCACGCCAATCTCGGACAGCGCCTCTCGGGCGTCATCCAGTTTGAAAGGCTTGATAATCGCCGTTACTAACTTCATACCTTGCTCCTTTCTTGTTAATACCTGCGCCGCCTATTCAGTGCAGATACACCTGCACGACCTTATGCATGGCGCGTGCCACATTGAATAACATTATTTATTTCAATTAGTTGGCAAATTTACAGTAATTTCCCGAAACAATTTGAACGGCTCTTTATCTATCAACGCACCAAACTGGTGCAATCGGGAAAGCATCCGCACCTTCAGTGTGCTGCGCGAATGCGGCAGGTGTTTTGTGGCAAAATGGCAGCAGTCCAATTGCCCAAGGGGAACACAATCATGCTGAACAAACAGATTCTGGATGACATTGCCGCGCAGATCAGCCAGCAGCTGCCCCAACTGAATGCACTCGGGCAGGAGGTATCGGGTAATGTGAAATCACTGGTCCAACAAAGTTTGTCGCGACTGGATCTGGTGACACGCGAAGAATTTGATGCACAGCAGCGAGCACTGCAACGCGCCGAGGCAAAAATTGCGGAACTGGAATCCCTGCTGGCAGAGCTGGAATCGCGAGTTACTCCCCGGACCTGAACGCACGAGTTTGCCGGTAAGCGGCAGCTTGTGCGACGTGGGATGCGGTAATCACATCGCTGTGCTCCATGTCCGCCACGGTACGTGCCAGCTTGATCATGCGATGACAGGCTCTTGCTGACAAATTGAGCTTCTCCATACTTTGTCTGAGCAGTTTTTCGGCAGCCTGCTCGAGTGGGCAATGGCGATCCAGTAGCTCTGCGCCCAGATCCCTGTTCAGACATCCCTGCCTGTTGTACTGGCGTTTATGACAGTCCTCGACGCGCTGGCGCAAGCTTGCAGAGTCCGGTTCACTGGCATCCGGGTTTTGTCGCAACTCCTCGCTGCCCAAACGCGGCACCTCGACGTGAATGTCGATACGATCCAGCAGTGGCCCCGATATTTTTTCCAGATAGCGGGCAATGCGTTCCGGCGTGCATCGGCAGAATCCCCGGTTATCGCCTG
Source organism: Pseudohongiella sp. (assembly GCA_036834885.1). Classification (GTDB taxonomy): domain Bacteria; phylum Pseudomonadota; class Gammaproteobacteria; order Pseudomonadales; family Pseudohongiellaceae; genus Pseudohongiella. The sequence goes on from DAITNA010000001.1 coordinate 289,095, forward strand.
CAAATCCGCAAGGGCATGGGTTCATGGCCGTAATCAATTGAAACCGAGCAGGAAATTTTATCCGGTAATCGGCACGACTGATGCTGACATGGCCAGCTTCGAGTGGCTCACGCAGGCATTCCAGCACATGGCGCTTGAACTCGGTCAACTCATCCAGAAACAGAATGCCGCCATGAGCCAGTGTCACTTCACCCGGCATGGCATGACGGCCTCCCCCAACCATGGCAACGGCGCTGGCACCATGATGAGGCGCGCGGAACGGTGGTGTTCCCCAGCGCAAAGCGTCAATGCCCAAACCAGCAACTGATCGCACTGCGGCAACAGACAGCGCCTGCGCTTCATTCAGCACAGGCAACAAGCTCGGCAGTGTATTGGCGAGCAGCGTTTTGCCTGTGCCCGGCGGGCCCACCATCAACAAATGGTGCCCACCAGCCGCTGCCAGCAGCAGTGCCTGCTTTGCAAATGACTGGCCGCGTATCGCGCGTATATCACTGATACCAGCATGACCTGCTTGTGTAGGCACTTTGGGCGGCAGGCAATCCAGCGGTTGTTCCTGAAAATGCTGCCAGGCCTGTCGCAGGCTGTTAACAACAATGTTACACGTGCCCCGGACCAGACGGGCATCGTCACTGTTGGCTGCTGGCAACATCAATTGCCGGCCAGCGTCACGTGCTGCAATGACAGCGGGCAGCACCCCTTGCACAGCACGGACATCACCCGCCAGCGCCAGCTCACCCAGAATTTCAATACAAGCGAGTTTATCAGCCGGAAGCTGCCCGGACGCTGCGAGTACACTGATCGCAATTGCCAGATCGTAACGCCCGCCAATTTTGGGTACATCCGCTGGCGCCATGTTGATGGTGATGCGCCTGTCGGGAAACTCAAGCCCGGCATTCAGAATCGCGCTGCGCACGCGCTCGCGGCTTTCCTTAACCGTGGTTTCAGCAAGGCCCACCATGTTAAACGCCGGCAAACCATTGGAAAGATGAGTTTCCACCGTCACCAGCGGCGCCTCAACGCCCTGATTGGCACGGGTATACACAATCGCCAGCGACACTGAAATCTCCTTTTCCCAAGCGCCAGACACACTGGTGCACATCACATCCTGTGATGCCTTTAACTGGTTTTAGTTGAAGATTGGCGGCCTTGCAAATACCGGGATCAGGCCAGACTGTGTTCCAGTGCCAGCGCCGACTCAAAACCGCGCTCGCGCTCGAGTTCCAGCAGCACCAGCAGATCAGCGTAACTGACCGGGCGGCTGAAGAAGTAACCCTGAACCTGGTCACAGCGATGCTCGCGCAGAAAATCAACCTGTGCCGCGAGCTCTGCACCTTCCGCAATCACGCGCATGTTCAGGCTGTGAGCGAGATTGATAATGGCCTTGACGATAGTAGCGTCATCCGGGTTTTCCTGGACACTGCTGACAAAGGAGCGGTCTATTTTCAGTGCGGAAATGGGCAGGCGCTGTATATGTGCAAATGAAGAGTACCCGGTACCAAAATCGTCCAGTGAAATGGCAATGCCCAGTTCACTCAGTTCGCGCAGGCTTTGGTCAACCGCGTTGCCTTCAATCATCATGGTGGTTTCAGTCAGCTCGAATTCCAACCGACCGGGACTGATCCCATGTTTGCGGATGATATTGGCCACGGTGCGCACAAAGTTTTTGTCCTGAAACTGCTTGAACGCCACATTCACGGCGATATGGACGTGGTCATAGCCGCGGGATGAGAGCTCATTCAGATATTTGCACGCCGAATGGATAACCCAATAGCCAAGAGGCACGATCAGGCCACTGTCCTCTGCCACACGAATAAAAGCTGCCGGGGGCAACAAGCCGCGTACCGGGTGCTGCCAGCGCACCAGTGCTTCAACACCGACGATCTTGTTTCGGCTGATATCGATGCGCGGCTGAAAGTGCAGGACAAAATCTTCCTTGCGCAAACTGCGACGGATCTCGGATTCCAGTTTGAGCTCTTTTTGCGCGGCGTCCGTCATGTCATTGGTGTAACGCTGCAGGGTATTGCCCTTTTCCTGCTTGGCCACTCGCATCGCCATATCAGCCTGGGCAAACAGGGTATCGACGGTGATCATGCCTTCTTCCTTGATCACCAGTCCAAGGCTGACGTTCATTTTGACGGCATGTCGGGCAAGCGGGAATGGTTTGGCCATGGCCTGAAGAATCACTTCAGCGCGCAGTACCGCCTCGGCCTCAACACTGCCTACGGCATTCTGAAATACCACGGCGAACTCATTGCCGCCAATGCGGGCAAGACGCTGATGTGGCAACAGGCAGGAATTGATGCGCTCGGCAATCAGCTGAATCAAGGCATCACCGGCTCCCTGACCATAAGAGACGTTCACTTTTTTGAACTGGTCCACGTCAATCAGCAACAGGGCTACCGATGCGGCTTCAGGGCGCTGGGCCAACACAACCGACAACTGCTCACGTAAATGCTGACGATTGTTCAGGCCGGTCAACGGATCGGGGACCCGGGCCGGTTGCTGCTGCACAATCTGGCGGCGCGCGCCAAAATGGAGCAAAACACTGCGCATCAGATGTACGCTGAGCCCATCTCGCGGCAAGACCTCAAAGCCTCTCGGAGGGTCCTGGTTGACCGGGGTATTGTGATCAGAGGCCAGCGTCTTGTCGGTGAGGACTACCAGCGGCAGGGAAATTTGCTGACGGCTCAGCTCCATCAGCAAGCGTGCGGCAATTTGCACATCCGATATTTGTCCCCAAAGCATCAGCTGATAACGCGATAGATTACGCGCAGCCAATGCTCTCGGATCCGCAGGGCAGGTTTCCAGCTCGCTCGGAATATCCGGAATGCCTTGCAGCAGCCGGCCGATCTGGCTGAAATCCGCTTCCTGCTCGGAAATTAACAATACTCGCACTACGCCACTCCCTGAGGGCTTCTGGGTACTTCACTGAGGTGCCGAACCTGTGTAGACGGAGTTCAACACAGTCAGTATCGGCCACCTGATCCCAAACTTCAGGTGATCCAGTTCACAAAATCATCTTTTCATTCAGCCCGCAGCACGTCGTTTGAGATCAGACCTGCGGGTGAGCCTGAGGTATAATCGCCCGCTTTCCGATACTCGCCCGACCAGGAAATCTGCTTGTCCGTGAACAAACTCAACCCTCGCCAGAAAGAAGCCGTACGCTACATCAGTTCTCCACTGCTGGTACTGGCGGGTGCCGGCAGTGGCAAAACCAGCGTTATAACACAAAAAATTTCCTGGCTGATAAGTGCATGCGGCATTCCGGCACATAAAATTGTGGCGGTCACGTTTACCAACAAAGCCGCTCGTGAAATGAAAGAGCGGGTCAGCAAGCTGTTGCGGGAACAAAACAGTTCTGCTGAAAGTGGGCGCGGACTCACCATAGCCACCTTTCACCATCTGGGCCTGACCATCATCCGGCACGAGCTCAAACATATCGGCCTCAAGAGCGGTTTCTCCATTTTTGACAGTCAGGACGCGCTCGCTCTGCTGAAAAGTCTGATGCTCAAAGCAGAGAACAGTAATGAGGAACAACTGCGCTGGTTACAGAATCAGATATCGGACTGGAAAAATGATCTGCTGTTGCCGCCTCAGGCCATGGACCAGGCAGCGGCTGCCGGTGATGAGCAGTTACTGCTGGCAGCCCGGGTCTATGAAGAATATCAGCGACATTTGCGGGCGTTTAATGCGGTCGATTTTGACGATCTGATCCTGCTGCCCGTCGTCCTGTTTCAGACACAGGTCGCGGTGCTGGAGCGCTGGCAGAACCGGGTGCATTACTTGTTGGTTGATGAATATCAGGACACCAACACCAGTCAGTATCTGCTGGTGAAGTTGCTGGTCGGGCCGCGCAGCGGACTGACGGTTGTCGGTGACGACGATCAGTCCATTTATGCCTGGCGGGGTGCACGACCGGAGAACATGCTCCAGCTTCAACATGATTATCCGAACCTGAAAGTCATCAAGCTGGAGCAGAATTACCGCTCCAGCAATATCATCCTGAAAGCTGCCAACACCCTGATTGCCAACAATCCTCACCTGTATGAAAAAAGCCTGTGGAGCGAGCTGGGACTGGGTGAACCGATACGTGTGCTGGCGATGCCGGATCAGGAGGCCGAAGTCGAACGTATCGCGACGGAAATTCTCAGCCTGTGTGTGCAAAAGCAGCTCAAGTTTGGTGATTTTGCGATTCTTTACCGAGGCAATCACCAGGCTCGACTATTGGAGCTCAAGCTGCAGTCACACCAGATTCCCTATCAGCTCAGCGGCGGTCAGTCGTTTTTTGCTCGGGCGGAGATCAAGGACATCATGGCGTATCTGCGCCTGCTCATTAACCCGGACGACGATAATGCCTTCCTGCGCGTCATCAATACACCGCGCCGCAAAATTGGCCCCTCCATTCTGGAGGCACTGAGCAGTTACGCTGCCGAACGCCAGATCAGTCTGATGGCGGCGTGTGGTGAAATCGGACTGGAACAGTATCTGGGCGCAACCCAAGTGGAGAAGCTGCGTCGTTTCAGCAACTGGATGCATAACGTCGCTGAGAACTGCCAACGCGACGAGCCTGTCCGCAGCCTGCGTGAAATGATCAGCGACATGGATTACGAGGGTTGGTTGCATCAAGTCAGCAACACACCGAATGCGGCGGAACGCGCCATGGCCAACGTCAATGTGCTGATCGACTCACTGGCGCGCAGTCTGCAAAATCATGAAGACGATGCTGACAATGCACTGGAAGCAGCGATCAACAAACTGATCTTGCGCGACGTGCTGGAGCGTCAGGAAGAAGAAGCCATCGACAATCAGGTGCAGCTGATGACCTTGCACGCCGCCAAAGGTCTGGAATTTCCCTGGGTGTTTGTCATGGGTATGGAAGAAGAACTGCTGCCGCATCGCAACAGCATCGACACCGACAATATCGAGGAAGAACGTCGTCTGGCGTATGTCGGTATTACCCGCGCCCGTCGCGGACTGATTTTTACGCTGGCCAAAAAACGCAAACAGTACGGCGAAGTCATCAGCAGCCTGCCCAGCCGTTTTCTGGATGAAATACCGGCGGAACATCTGGAGTGGGAAGGGCGCAGTGAAAGTACGGCAGAGCAGAAACAACAAAAAGGCGAAGCAACGCTGGCCAGTTTGCGAGAGCTGCTTGGGGGGTAGAAAAAAGTCATTAAAAAAAGGGGTCGAAGCCAATTATTCTTCAAATAATTGGCTTCGACCCCTTTTTTTAACCCGTGTAATTACTCTTCGATGGACTCGTCCAGAATGTACTGAACCACTGCGCGCAGATCGTCGTCAGAGCAAGTGAAGCACATACCTTTGGGTGGCATGATGTTGTTGAAACCATTGATGGTGTGCTCAACCAGCACATCCATGCCTTTTTCCAAACGGGCAGACCAGTCGGCAGAGTTGCCGAAACGCGGAGCGCCTGCTGCACCGCTGTTGTGGCAGGCTGCACAGCTCTGGGCGTAGGTACGCGCCGGATCAAAACCCTCAGTCACCTGAGCCAGAGTCAGGGACTGCTCAGCGGTTGCTGAGCCAGTAGCCAATACGGATGCCAGAACCAGACCTGACAGTGCAACACCGGTTTTAATAACGTTCTTGAAACTCACGTCTAACCCCCTTCTCGTGGCAATTTGGCCTATGCAGTGCGCATGTGCCGGATATTTTGAGCGACTGCTTGCAGTCTATTCTCTGCGATTCAAGCTGAACCGCAGATGAACACAATAAGCTTATTCTGCGCTGGCACCTGACAGGTACTCAACCACTTCACCGATCTGCTCGTCGGTGCAGGTTGCGCACATGCCACGCGGCGGCATGGCGTTAATGCCATTGATCGCGTTGTTGATGATAGCGCTCAGACCAATCTCTTCAACGCGAGCGGTCCAGTGATCGGCATCTTCACGTCGGGGTGCGCCAGCCATGCCGGTGTTGTGGCACATCGCGCAGTACTGGTCATAGGTACCCTGGGCACTGAATGCGGCGGTCGCGGTCTGGGCAGATCCACCTGAAGATGCACCGCTTGCGCAAGCCTCACCGGCCAGGCACACGTTGCCAACGGGCTGCAGACGCTCTGCCACTTGTTGTTCACGCACAGACTGTGCAAAGACGGCACCAGCAACGCTGATTCCAAGAACCAACAGGCCCAGTTTGACAACGCGGGACTTCAGACCCAAATTCAACATGCTCGACTCCTGAACTGATAGAAATTGCTGGGCACCGGCAGCGGCGCTCGTTACAGCGCGGCATTATAAACGCTTGACTCAAGGCGTGCCAGCACGCAGGCAATCAATGCGCCAACACAATCCCGCCAGTCGGTGCAGACGATGCGGCCGGCGGACTTAACCAGGGCAGATCCAGCGGCAAGTGCCACTGGGCCTCCTGACATTTCACAATCAACAGCTCAATCAACTGGTGCACGTTATCCACTGTCAGCGGAATCGCCAGCAACGGTTGATGCGGTCGCGCCTCAGTCATCGCATCCGGCATCCGCAGGCCGCGAAAAGCCAGGGTCAGGCGATGATCGCGATTGACCTGCACAGTCAACTCGGTGGCCAGATAAATTGACTGTTTTTCGTCACTGGTGGGCTTGGGTTTATCGGCATCCCCTGCATCAAGCTGTTTTGCCGCAGCAACCGTTTTGTCTGCGTCGGTCTTCGCCTGCATGGCCTGCTGATGCGCCATCTGCAGCACTTCCTGCCAATACGCTGCCGGTGTTTTGTCCAGCGCCGACAACTCCGGCAGCCGGGCAATGGTTTGTTGCAGCACAAGCAGGGTCATCCGGCGGGTAAACAACATGATCACCGGTTCGGTCTGCATGCGATCGGCACGCACAATCAGCCGGTCTTCCAGGGCACTGAAGCTGATGTTCAGTTTCTGGCTTAGCGGGTAAGTCTGATCTTTTGCCGGAGCGGATGTGGGCGGGGAATTCGCTGCTTCAGTGCTCATGACAACTCCTAAATATTTTATTTGCGAGTCCATTCTTTGCTCAGCAGCGGCTTGAATACTGTGCTAAAACTCATGACCGATCAAAAAACAGGGTTGCCCAAGGATGGGCCATTGAACTACACTTCGATTACAGTTTTTGAGTGGGATACCGCAAAAAGCAATCGATGCCTTTCCGAAAGAGGCTTTGACTTTGCTTATGCCTCCCAAGTATTCCGCGATGAGCATTCGCTGGTTTATCCCGATGAGAGATTTGAGTACGGCGAGAAACGTTACCAGATTATCGGACTGATATCACATCGACTTTTTGTCGTTGTTTTCACAACAAGAAATCAACGGATCAGAATTATCTCCGCCCGCAAAGCCAATATCAGAGAGAGACGTCTCTATGAAGATCACCAGACATATCATTAAGCCAGGGATGGCGGCCGGCAGAATTGACGACAGGCGAGTTGACAATACATCTGAAGAAGAAGTTCTCGCTCAGGAACAACGTGATGATGCGGAGGCACTGCAAGAGGCAGGGCAAGATATCAGAGCAATTCGCAGGCGCTTGGGTCTGAGTCAATCTGAATTCTCCAGATGCATTGATGTTTCGGTGGAAACCATCAGAAATTGGGAGCAAGGTAAACGTTCACCCACCGGGGCGGCCAAGTCTTTATTAAAAATTCTGGATAAAGCGCCGGAAGTCGCGCTCAAAGTGCTGGCCTGATTACCTATTGCCCTTCACTCAGCCGCCGAATTGTGCGCAGATTCAACACCACCGCCACTGCCTCTGCCAGCAGCGCAGGCCAGGCCTGCCAGATCAAATCGTTCACAATCCAGGCCGCACTGGAGGCCAGCATGACAATACGCATGGCGCGATTTTCAAGATAGAACAGGGCCAGCGTGGTATTGATCACAGCAAATCCCGGCAATAACGAGACCGGTCCCTGCCAGCTGACAACCGTCATCAGGACAAATATGGAGACAAATAAACCCGCGAACATGTGCTTGCGCGTTGTGCTGGTCAACAGACCAGATACCAGTGTACGCGCTGCGGTGCAACTCATAGTCAAGGCGGCAGTCCAGGCGCCCAGCAGCAGGTACATCAATCCCCACAACACCGCGCCTGCCGCCGACCAGCGGCGGAAGGCATGGGCGTCATAGAGTACATAGGAGCGCCATTCAACAACAATGCCAATGGCGCCAATCGTATAGGCGAGCCATAACAGCGCGCCGTCAGACAATCTGCAGGGCCTTCAGAATAGGCAGGGTTTTGGTGTTAAAGGCATTGGCCTGTGCGGTCAACTCGGCCAGATTGTCTTCAGGGCTATCAATGGGCTTGCCATCTTTGAGGATTTTCTGACCCTGGGTTGCCAGCAAATTCCAGGCGTACTGCGCCCACTCGGTCGGCTGCTTTTTGCCCGATGCCATGGCAAGCAAGAACAATTGATAGAATCGGCTCAGCAGAATGCCGCCACCGGTGACCGGGCTGGCGATATAGCCGATATCACCACTGCCGCGTGCCTTTTTCAGGATGTGCTGATTGATCCGGTCGGTGTGTTTACGCGCCTTGTTGGCAACAGCATCCTCCTGCACGGGCAAAACGTGGCCTGCGCCGGACAGGATCATCGTGGCCTCCATGATCTGGCCAAAGGTTACGTTTTTCGCTTTCAACGCTGTTTCAAGCTGGCCAAGCGTTTTGGGTTTGTGGTCTGCCAACTCATCCAGAATCGGGCCATAGATACCGGCATTCATTTCCGCCTCACCCAGAGAGCCTGTGACTTTCAAGCTGACATCCGGGCGGTGTGCCACCAGTATCACACGCTGCTCGCGCATGAGCTCAGCCTGCTCCAGTATGTTCATACGACGTGCGCCCTTGACCCAGTAATCCCGACGGAACTGCTGGTTAATCATGAAATCCCGGACAGATTCCTTGAACATGGCGTCAGGTATCTCAGCCAAAAACTTTTGCTGATCGCCGGACAGATTGATACCGTCAATGTGATCAAGATAGTGTGCTGAACAGGCGTAACTGAGCTTGGCCGGTTCCAGCCACTCAGCCATGGTGGCGAAATGCATCGGGTGCCAGTCTTTGTTGAAGTATTCATGCGCCAGATAGTGCCGGTTCTGATCCTTGAGCTTTTTGATGCGCTCACCCACTTGCGGATTGGCGCGCGCAAACAGCGGATTGGTGGCGATCAGTTTGTCTGCAAAATCAATTGCATCGTTGATGCGCGAGACAATGCCGCGACCTTCGGAACCAATCACTTCCGCATGTTCAGTCATCAGGTGGCGCATCGGTGCAAAGGCTGCCCAGCCCGGCAGCGTGTTGTAGCTGATGTAGAGCACGCCACCGACTTTGAGCTTGCGACGGATGAAATCCACAATCACTGCGCGGTTCTCGTCCGAGATCCAGCTCCAGATACCATGCAGACCAATGTAATCAAAATCGGGCAAGTCGCTGCGGGTAGCAAAATCCGCGAAGGCCTCGTCATACAACTTTGCACCCGAGCCCGACACCTCGGCCAGCTCGCGCGCAAACCCTGCTTGTGCCGGATTGAAGTCGGTGCCATGCCATTCGGTGACCGATGCCGCGGCATGCAAGTTGGCACTCAGACCCTGGCCAAATCCCAATTCACACGCAGCACCAAACTCCGGGAATACCAATCCTTTGTTCACAAATGCCAGTTTGACTCTCTGCGGATTCAGTTCCGAGTAATAGCCAAAGGTATATCCTATATCTGCCACATAACCGGCGGTCCAGTCACTCATCAGGTGTGCCTCTTGTTTTGATTGGGTAGTGTGCTACTGCAAAGCATGCGACTGATTGTATAAAGATTGTCCGGGAGTCTCTACTGCGCTGACTAAAGATTATCGAAGCTTAGCGTGCCTGAAGCTTCTGACATATCAAACGCAATCTCTTTAGCCCTCGTTTGCTGCGCTGCAGTCATTGCTTCAGCTCTGGCGATTAACCGGGTGACATTGTTTGTCGAGAATATCTGCCCATAAGCCAGCGTGAGCGCCCCACTGGCTGACAGTGACTTGAGTGCTTCACCATCAATGTCCCTGAGGGCATCCTGATCAACCTGGTACATATTATCGATCAACATGGGTTTGTCCTGTGGAGATCGGCTGAAGCTCCATGGTTTTAACAGATTGAGTTCAGCAAGCTGCTGACACAAATTTTGTGTCAGCGCTTTTTGTTGTTCAATGCCGGACAGGAAGTTTGCGATCCGGGTGATTTCTTCAGTCGGTGCGTCATCCACACCAAAGAACTTTTGCCCCTCTGTGTCAGAGACAAGACCACTGTCCATATCAACGCACAATACAGCATTACCATCGGGGGTTTGCTGCAGCGTAAACGGATGCACACGGAATACCGCAGGGACATAATTACCAATCCATGCGCCGTCAGGAGAAACAAACAGGTTGGAATTGTCTTTTAGTCCGAGCAATGCCACGGCACAAAAGCCAGCCTCCTGTTTTAAAAAACACACTGGTATTTCCGTCACCAGCTTGGTCATTTCATCGGCAACCACCAGCGCAACTGGTCGGTTGGCTGCAAAATGGAAGTTTCCAAAACGCTTCCAGTACAGATTTTTGAACTGATCCTTGCTTACAACTTGATAGCTCGCCACGTTGGTCTCTTTAACCATTGATTCTACAAAAAAACAGGCCTCTAAAGCTTTTGGCAATAGAGGCCCGGTTTTAGCTATTTATCTTTCCGGTTTCCCTGAAAGATTTTTGCTGTCGCTATTACGCGAAGTTGAAGCTGGCAACTGTCAGTGTAGACAGGTCGATCAGACCAGTCAGCTTCACAACGATGTCAGTTGTCTGCACAGTTGCTGCAGCACTCAGATCCTGAACAACGTAAGTGTCACCAGCGTACTGGAACCACTTGATCTGCGCGTTGGTAGAACCATCCGCAGCCAGAGCCAGATCCAGAGCGTTAGTAGTACCACCGATCAGAGCTGTTGCAGTGCTGACATCAACCTTGGTTGCTGTGAACACTTCAGTGCCTTGATCCTTGAAGGTCAGCTTGTCTGAACCTACAGTGAAGTCAGTGATAGTAGTGATCACTGCACCAGCGATAGTTGCTGTACCAACAACGGCGGCCTTCACATCAACTGTGTCAGTGCCTGCGCCAGTGGTGATGGTGCCACCGTTTGCAGAAACAGTGATGGTGTCGTTACCAGCACCCGCGTCCACAGTTGCTTTCTGCGCCAGAGTGATGGTGTCGTTAGCAGAACCACCTTTCACAGTCAGGCCAGCTGTTGCAATGTTAACGTTGGTAGTGTCGATGTTCAGACGACCAGTTGCTGCAGAGCCGTCGATTGAAGACACACCGTTTGCACCTGCAGTACCGAAACCAACAAAGTCGATGTCCAGGTTACGAGCACCAGTGATGGTTACTGTACGCGCATTGGCGTTGGTACCCAATACCAGCTCGTTCCAGCTGTTTGTACCACCGGAAACGATATTTACGTTTTCGATACCAGCTGTCACGATTGTACCAGCACGTACACTCGCTGAGGCTGCAGCAGTAGCTTCTGAACCAGCAAAAGTGATGGTGTAAGCGTCAGAAGTACCAGCCACATCTTTGAAGGACAGAGTGTTGGTCACTGCTGAGTTGTTACCCACGAAATCAACTGTCAAACCCTGAGAAACGGTAACGTTCTGGTAGGTAGCAGTGGTGCTGGCAGAGCTCATGGTCAGACCAGTCAGCGTGTTGCCAGTCAGCAGTGCCAGATCCAGACCAGTGGTGCTGTCCAGGTTCAGCAGTTCGAAGTTCTTGAACTGTGCTGCGTTACCGGCGTTAACCAGGTTGGCAGACAGGGTATCAGTACCATCACCACCGTCGATAGTGGTAGAGGTGCTGGTAGCAATTGAACCGCCAGTTGCAAACAGCAGCTTGTCGTTGCCGGCGCCCAGGTTGATAGATGAACCCGCTGCGATAGCAGACTTCAGAGACACGGTGTCGTTACCGGCACCTGAGGCTACTGTCACTTTGGCAGTGGCTTGCAGGTTGAAGGTATCGTTACCAGCACCAGTGGATACTGTTGCAGTGGTCGCGTTCAGATCGCCGAAGTTCAGGTTACCAGTAGAAGCGGAACCATCAATGGTCGCACCGTCGAAAATCGCACCACCGGTCAGTGTGACGTTACCTGCACCAGTTACTACCATCTTTGCAGTGGCAGCGTAGTCGTTTGCGATCAGCGCAGCAGTCAGGTTGCTTGAAGCATTGATGTTCAAGGTGGTGATAGTGTTTGTACCACCAGACAACGTTACTGCGCCAACAGTGTTCGCTGCACCAGTCGAAGAAATGGTTGCAGTGGTTGCAGTACCGGCAGTTGCAGTAATGGTCGGCGCAACAGTGTTCTTCACACCGCCGTCGATAGCAACGGTTACCGCATCACTGGCAGTCGCCATGCTGAATGATACGTTGCCCAGGTTGGTCAGAACGTTGTTACCACGCAGACCCACAGCAGCACCTGAACCCAGGTTGGAGAAGGTTACAGCGTTAGTTGCTGTGTCAGCCCAAACCTGTGTTTCACCAGTGATGTTAGCGAAGTCATAAGTGGACGCTGCAGTAGCCACGTCACGAATGAAGAATTGCTCAACGCTGGTGATGGTTGCGTTCGGCATGGAGCCAGCAGTGGCACCTTCCACAGTCAGTTTCAGGGAATCTGTGCCATCGCCACCGTTTACTACGTCAGCAGCGGTCAATGTGCTGTTGGCCGGTGTTGCCGGATTCAGGTAACCATTGATTGTGTCGTTGCCAGCTGTGCCAGTAATGTTGTCCGGGCTAGTGGTCAAAGTAGATGTCGTACCTGCCTGCGATGTGCCAGTGATGGCGTCTTTCGCAGTTGTCACGCTGGCTGCAGTGTTGGTTACATCTTTGATTACGTTCTGAGCTGTCGACAGGCTGGACGGATTCAGCTGCTTCTCAACAGAGTAGAAGTTAGCAACTTCAACCTTGTTGTTCAGCGCAGTAACTGCAGCACCCAGAGTGGCGTCAGTTGTCGGAACAGCTTTCAGCGCATCCAGAGCGAACAGGGTCACTTCAGCACGCGCAGCCGCTTTTGCAGCCGGGGTAGAAGTGTTCTTGGCATTCAGCTGAGCTGTCAGCAGGGTCACTGCGTCAGCTTTGGCTGTTGCAGAAACCAGGCTGCCAACCATGTTGTCAACCAGCTTGGTTGCAAATTCTGAGTTGGTCAGGAACTCCGGGAAAATGCTCAGGTATTCAGCAGAACGTGCGAGGTTGGTAGCAATCTGCAGACGAGTCTGGTTTGCTTCAAATGCTACGGTCAGATCTGACAATACTTTTGCACCGGGGGCAGCATTGAACATGCCAACCACAATGCTGATCAGATCGGTACGTTGTTGGACTGAAATCGCCATGTGTTTGTAACTCCTTAGGATTAATTCCAAATTGTTTTATCCGATTGTGACATGCTTAAACAGCAGATGACCGCATATCGGCTGTGCCAAGGATACTCAAGTCAAGCACTCCTGCCTGTGACGGTAATCACATGATAGAAAATTACCTGAACTGCCTTTTTTGCCCTGACCAATCACACTTGGGCCGATCTTTCCGATCCACAAGCGGATGTGCGTCGTGATCATACTCCTGCTTTGGCGTATTGACAATGCAGACTAGTGACCTTTTTCTGAGGTATTTGATGTAAGCAGCTATTTTTGCTTGAGTAATGCGAGTTTCAGAAATTGATATTGATACCAATCTCTGCACTGCTGTCACGGCTTCGGAACAGCTCAAGATTGCTGTGCTGGGTCTGATGGTAGAGGTTAAGCATCAGATTGGTCTGCGGTCCCAGCGGTTGACGGTACTGTATCAGGGCATAACTGCGCTTGATCCAGCGTCTGGCGCCACCAGCCAGCAAGGGGCTGTAGCCTTTGTTATCGTCCATGCGGGTGTGGTTCAGCTGTGTAATCAGGATGCCTTTGGCCAGTTCCACTTGCCAGTCAAGGCTGGCTTGCCAGCCCGAACGGCTGCCACCGGCACGGGCGTTGCTGCCATTGCGCAAGGCGCTGTTGTGCAAGACGCTTAAAGAGGGAATCAGCAACTGCCGTCCGAAACCGGTGTTGAGCTGGCAGTTCAAGCCACCACCCAGTTTGCTTTCCAGTGCATTCAGATTGCTTTGGTCATGAAAAAACTGGTGTTGGGCAGCAGCGGTGGCAAACGGGCGACAACTGCTGCTGTTTGTATCGACCCAGGATTGTTCAAACTGGTATTGGCCGCCAGCTTCAGTGGCGGTGTATAGCGGGCTGCCGCCAAAAAACAGATGGCTCATCCCGGCAGTTGCCTGCCAGCTGCGGTTTTGGCCGGGCTTTATAAAGGCATAACGCGTATCCAGTTGCAGCAAGTCTGAGGAGGTGTCCTCACTGACTCGCCCCCTGAGTTCAACCAGCACATTGTGCTGATGCGCAGGGGCCAGTTGCCGGTATCTTGCGCCAAGGCGCAAGTTCATAAACGGTCCCTCGACCGACTGGAAATCCGGATTCAGCGGCAGCACCACATTTTCACCCGACAGCGTCAGCGTGATCTGACTGGGCGAGGGCGCGCCGTTCAGGTTGTTGTCATAGCCCGTCAGAATGTCGACCTGATAACCCCATTGGCGGGTCATGCCTCGCCACACTTGCTGACGCTGTGACAGCAGGCTGGCCAGATGCTCGGGCACATCGTCTCGCTGCATGATTTGCTGATTCAGTTCCAGTGCCGAGAATAACTGACCTTGCCGGTAAAGTGCTTCTGCGTAGTCTATCTGGGCGCCACCATTCCGTGGCTCAATCAACAGCGCGCGCTCCAGTGATTCCAGCGCCTCACTGAGCCGCCCCGTGTTCATTTGCGCCGCACCCAGCAAGGCAAAGTAGTCGGAGCTGCGCAAACAACGGGGTAACAGCGGCTCCAGTTGACTGTGCAATGCCTGCCAGTCGGTGCCATCACCCGGCATCAAGGTGCTCAAGTCCGGACATGGCAGCGTTGGGTTGCTGCTTTCTGCGTTACGGATGGCCTGCACGATTTGCTCAGAGGAGGGCTGTTGCGCAATGACCGACAAGGGCAGGCCTGAAATGAGGGCGGCCGCTATCCACCGGGATAACAGTGATGATGCAGGCCGGGATGCCCCCCAGCGGCTGGGCAGCAGCTGATGGACCGAATGAGGGCGGAGGTGATTCAACATGCGCGCAATTATCTTGAAAGGTCCGCTGGCAGGCAATCGCCTTTTCGGGTAATTGCGGAGAATGCGCTAATTAACTGCGCCCGCCCGAGACCACTTTAAGATTGAGCTGCTCCTGACGTGCGCGACGCTGCGCGGCTTCGTCATTGGCCGGGGCAAACAGTGTATGCGGTGTGCGCAGGCCGTCGAGCAGGTAGCTGCCCTGTGACTCCGGTTTGAGATCAACCAGCTGACGCGCCACACATTCACCCAGCAGAATAGGCTGGGCCAGCTCGGCGGTCATTTCCTGAATACGCATGGTGATGGTCAGCGTGTCACCCAGCAGGGTATGCGTACGACGCTGGGCCGGACCAATGGAGCCGACCAGTGCCGGACCTTGTTCAATCCCGATACCCAGTGCCAGCGGCTCCAGTCCTGCGGGTGGTTGCTGCGGCAGATCACGCTGGATGGCGTCCAGCATTTGCTGGGCAGTCGCCAGTGCCTTGCGGGCTGCGTCCTGATTCTGGCCATCCCAAACGGCCAACACAGCATCACCCATAAATTCCTGGATGCGGCCACCGTGGCTTTCAACAATCTCGGTCGCACGCACAAAAAAGAAGTGCAGCAGTGCCGCGGACTCTTCCGGTGGACGTGCCTCACTAAAGGCTGAGAAGTTGCGCAGGTCCGCACTCAACAGTGTCACGTCACAGCGACGAGCATTGATGCTGGAGCTGGGCAGGGAATAGGCAATCTCGCGCGCCACATTGCTGGGCAGGTAACTGTTCAGGTTGCCAAACACGCGGCTGCGCTCGGCACGTACACGCGCCTGTTCCAGCAACAGCAACAGGCTGGCCGCGAGCAGGGCATAAATAGAAGGCGCCAGCCAGCCCAGCCAGATTTCCTGTGTGATCAATAACTGCCAGTGCACAGCAAGCGCAAAGACGGGCAACACAATCGCCGCCACTGGCAGACCGTAGGCCGCCAGACGCTCACGGGCGCCAGCCAGTGCGTACAGTGCGGCAGAGAATACGGCCGCCATCATCAGCAACAACCACTCGGCACCGCGTGGTGTATACGGCATCGTGATGTCCAGCAAACTCGCCAGCATGCGTGCCTGCAATTCAACACCGGGTGTTGAACCGTTATGCGGTGTCGGCACAATGTCGCCCATGCCAAAGGCCGTAGCACCAACCAGTACCCAGGCATTGTCGAGCATGTCGGTGTCCAGGCGACCAGCCATCACATCGGCCGCTGATACCGCCATAAAGTTCTCGGGCAGATCGCGGTAGGAAATGCGCAGATTGCCGTCTTGATCCAACGGAATAACCAGACCGGGATAGGAATCCAGACGCATCATTTGTTCCGGGCCAAACCAGCCACGGCCCGGTTCAATCGATGCATTCCAGCCCGCTGCGCCAGTGGCCTGCAACAAGGCACTGATCACCAGTGCCGGATAGGTCTGGCCAGCCACACAAACCACTGCCGGTACCTTGCGAATGGAACCATCACTGGCCACCAGCGGCGCAATATGACCTTTGGCAACCCCGGCAAAACCCTGATGCGGTGCAATAAAAGAAGTGGCTTGTGCACCGGCATCACAGGCAACACCGTTGATCGGATGTGTCATCACCCCAGTCTGCACCTGCTGGTTGGACTGAATAACCGGCACCTGGGCAATCACGGCACCACGGCTTGCCTGCAGCGCCGCAATCAACTGATCGTCATCGTCGCGCGCTTCCGGGTAGGTGATGTCGTGCAATTGCAGCTGCACACCATAGCTGTTAAGCGCGTCAACCAGTCTGGCCATGTCACTGCGTGGCCAGGGCCAGGGGCCGATTTCAGCCAGACTCTGCTCATCAATTGCCACGATGGTGACTCGCTCTTCGGGCGTCTGGTCCGGCGACAACAACCAGCCCTGAGCACCCAGACGCTCTTCCAGCGTCTCCAGAGCGCTACTGAAAATCGTCAACAAACCCAGTGTCAACAGCGCAGCCACCGCCAGCATCAGCAGGCGGCCACGACCGGGCAGCAAGCGCAGGGCCGCTGTCACCGGATTAAACTGTTGAAGGAATTTGCTGTTTTGCATGTCAGCGTTTATCCCACAGGGTCAGGCCCTGAATACCGCCGTTTTGCAACTGCTTCTCAAAGAAATAGCCGGCTTCAGTACCATCGATACTGACAGCACCCGCAAGCGTATCCCCGATCTGGGAGCGGAAGAAGCCTAATGAGTCGATACCGCCGGCACTGACAAATTCCACCTTGCCGGTCAGGGCGTGACTCATATTGAGTTGAGTTGCAAACTCGCGACTCTCAAAATTGATGTCGAGCTTGCCACCATTAACGGCCATGGCGACAACCCCACTGCCGGAATGGAAAAATGCCTGGGCGCTGTCCAGTGCAAAACTGACGGACCCCAAACCTTGTGTGCGAATGAGTTCCTGACCACCGCCATCGCGGAACAATGTGTATTCCATGCTGCCAACCGTCGTATCCCGGTCAACACGAACCAGTGTCGCTGGCGCAGTAATACGTTCTTGCGCACCCTGGCCATCACCCCAACGACCCCACATCAGATTGTTCTGACGCAGACTGGCCGTACTCAATGTTTCCTGAGGCGTAAAATCTGTTGCAATTGATGGCGGTAACGGCGGCTGGGGTCTGGGTGGCACTGTCACCGCCGAGGCTTCAGCCTTCACCCTTTGTGAAGTGACGTTCTCCAGATAAACACCGGTGCCTGCCGTTTTGTCTTCGGCATCCAGTTGGGTATCTGCTGCGGCTGTGCGGATCTCCTGCTGCATGCCGGGCTCGCGCTCTACGGTAGCGGGCAACAGACGCGGCGCTGTGCTGCTGCCATCAATCTGCGCAATCTGCAGGGTTGAATCGGTCAGCTCGATGCCATTGGCCAGACAGGGACCAAAACTGTCCATGCTGCACTCACTTGAATAAGGCGCAAGCACAATGGCGCCCTCATTGACCAGCGCACGGACGGTACCCGGCGCTGCGCTCACCACAAAATCAGTTCCGCGCACACCAATGGCAGCAATGGGGGTGTTCAGGCGGAAGCGTTCACGCGCGGATGTAGCACCCTGACCGGAAATGGAGCGGGTAATGCCTTCTTCCAGATTGAGCTTGATGGCAGAACGTTGTGGCTGGTCCGGGTTGAAGTCGTACTGGACAATTTCAAGGCGGCTGTCTGGCCGTACGCTGAGCAGTGCCTGATCGACAAAGCGGATATGCACATGGCCATTGGATTCGGTCAGAATCCGGTCACTGGCACGAACCGGCGTGCCGGCACTGATCTGCACGCGACCCTGGCCCGTTTCCAGCCAGGCGCGACCCAACACCAGACTCACCTCACCAACGGTCTCCGCAGCCTCTGACATACGCAGGCTCACTGCCGACTCATCAGCATGGGCCTGAATCTGCACAGATAACGCAAATACGGCGGCAACAGCCGTTGCAAGCCCCGTGCGCGCGGCACGGCCTGTCAACTTTGTGTTATACAACTGTGGTTTCATGTCATTAACCCTGTGTTGGAAAGCCGGCTGTACACATCCGGTTTCTCATTACTATACAGACTATCCCACCTGCCCATTCCGCTGAGTGATTGTAATCACACCGTTGGCATCCTGTGACGGCTCGTGATTGCCTTTGGCCTGATTTGTCTATAAAAAGACTACTTCTGTTATCACTGGGCATGGAAGATCCAGCCAGACAAGCCCCCGGAACATTCTGATGCAGGCAACTGATGTGGGCAGGCCATGCAGGTAACCCCTGAGCTCCTCAGCACTTTTCCAGCGCTCAAACCGCTGCCGCTGCCAACGCTGATCCAGCTGGCGCAGGATAGCGCCGTTCGCAAATTTGCCCGTCGGGCGGTTGTCCTGAGCGCAGGCGTACGCGAAGAATGTGTGTGTTTTTTATTTGAGGGGCGGCTTCAGGGCGTGGATTTTACCATTGATGGCCGCGAAGTGGGTCTGTACTTCGTCGAACCCGGTGATTTCTGTGGCGAACTGGGCATGTTTGATCATGGTACGCAGCCTGAGTTTGTGATTGCCCTGACGGCTGTCGTGACCGTATTTGTGCCCATGGAAAGTTTGCGCCAGGTGTCCTTACAGCACCCTATGTTGTTGAAGTTGCTGGGAGAAAAACTCGCAGCGCGGGTCCGCCAGATGACCCGGCAGCGCTCTTTGCTGGGTCTGCCCAATATCAGCCAGCGCGTGTGTTGCCAGCTTTGGCTGCTACTGAGCGAGGATGCACGGCAGACACTGAAACCCGGTGTGATCATGAATCCTCCGACACACATGGAAATTGCCATTATGCTCAACCTGAGCCGGGAAACGGTCAGCCGGGTGTTCCAGATTTTGCAGACCAGGATGATTGTCAAACGTGATGGCGCTTCGCTGCTGCATGTGAGCGACACCACCACGCTGAAACGACTGGCCGAAGGCGCCGAGGAACTGTGATGGCGATCGGCAGGCCCGGGTATATAATCTGCCCGAATTTGGCGACATGCCTTGAATAACGGGCGATCACGCCCAACCTTGAGAAGAATTGCAGACAGATATAACAGGTACAGCGGGCCACCCAACGGCCTGACAGGGATAAAAAGCACACGCTGATGAACAACTTAAAGAACGCTATTCGTTACCCGGAACTGGCGGGCGCTCTCAAAAGCATCCGTCAATACTTTATGTACGCAGGCCTGTTCAGTGCCGCCGTCAACATCCTGATGCTTGTGCCCATCATGTACATGCTGCAGGTGTATGATCGCGTGGTCGCCAGTGGCAGCCTGTCCACACTGACGATGCTGACATTGCTGATGGTGTTTCTCACGCTGGCCATGGGAGGCTTTGAGTGGGTGCGATCCATGATTCTGATCAGCGCCAGCAACCGGATTGAGCAACAGCTACGCTCACGCGTGTTTGACGCCACCTTCAAAAGTGCCCTGTTCTCCGGCAACGGTGGCAACAATCAGCCACTGAATGATCTGTCGTCGCTGCGTCAGTTTATGACCGGCAATGGTCTGTTCGCCTTTTTTGACGCGCCATGGTTTCCGATTTATGTCGGCGTCATGTTTCTGTTTCATCCCTGGTTTGGTGTGGTTGCAATTTTATCCGGGATTGTGATGGTCGCGTTGGCCTGGGCCAACGAAGTGGTGACCACGCGCAAACTCAAAGACGCCAACACCAAAGCCACAACGTTGAGCGCTCAGGTCAGCGGCAGTCTGCGCAATGCCGAGGTTATCGCGGCCATGGGCATGATTGGCGATATGAGGCAGCGTCAGGAGAAACAATCGGATGAAGTGCTGGTTCTGCAAACGGAAGCCAGCCAGTCAGGCGGCGCCATCAGCAGCATTTCCAAGACATTCCGCATGGTCGTGCAATCGCTGATTCTTGGTCTTGGCGCGTTGTTGGCGCTGCAAAACGAAATTTCCCCCGGCATGATGATTGCCGGCTCCCTGTTGCTGGGTCGTGCGCTGGCACCGATCGACATGCTGGTTGGCACCTGGAAAGGTTTTTCGCTGGCTCGTGCGCAGTATGAGCGCCTTGGCCAGCTGCTTGAAAACATTCCGCCCGAAAGAGATACGATGAGCCTGCCGTCACCCCAGGGCCAATTGACTCTTGAACAGGTCAGCGTGGTGCCACCGGGTTCTCGCATACCTGTTGTCAAGGGGGTGAGTCTTGAGCTGGCTGCAGGCGAAGCACTGGGCATTGTTGGCCCCAGTGCCTCGGGCAAATCATCACTGGCGCGCGCCGTGCTGGGCATCTGGCCTGCGGTAGCCGGCAAAGTCAGACTGGACGGTGCAGACATCGCAGGCTGGGATCGTACCGAACTGGGCCCACATGTGGGATACCTGCCACAGGACATCGAGCTGTTTGACGGCAGCATTTCAGAAAATATTGCGCGCTTTGGCGAGATTGATCCGGAAAAAATTGTGGCTGCTGCGCGTCTGGCCGGTGTGCATGAATTGATTCTGCGATTGCCGCAAGGTTATGACACCGTCATAGGCAGTGCCGGCGGCGCACTGTCCGGTGGTCAGCGCCAGCGCATTGGTCTGGCGCGAGCGGTTTACGGTTCCCCGCGATTGCTTGTGCTGGATGAACCCAACTCGAATCTGGATGACCAGGGCGAACGCGAGCTGGTCCAGGCGATCCAGCGCATCAAGCAGCAGGGTTGCACGATTATTGTGATTTCACATCGAACCATGGTCTTGCACAGCATGGACAAATTGCTGGTCATGAAGGATGGTGCAGCCGTGGCGTTTGGACCCAGAGAACAGGTGCTGGCCAGTCTGATGGGGCAGGCAAATGAGGCGCGCCGTGCCTGACGTGCTCAACCCGAATTTCTGAAAACCAAATTACAGTGGATACCTGAAAGTGACAGAGAAACAGTTAAATCCGGCGGAAACTCTCCACGTAGAGACCGGGATAGACGCCCCCAAACGTATCGGCTTGCTGATATTTTTTCTGGTGTTTGGCGTGTTTGGCGTCTGGGCTGCGGTAGCACCGCTTGATGGTGCCGCACATGCACCGGGGACCGTGATAGTCCGTTCCAACAAACAGCTGGTTCAGCATCTGGAAGGCGGCATTGTCAGTGAAATTCGCGCTCGTAACGGTGACGCGGTTAAAGCCGGCGATCCCTTGCTGATTCTGGACAACACGCAGTCACTGGCTCAGCTTGAAATTGCGAATGCCCAGTACATCGCATTGCGCGCGCTTGAGGCGCGATTGATTGCAGAGCGGGATGGCCTTGACGCTATTGCGTTTCCCGCTGAGCTCTTGAGCAGCGATGCCTATTCACGCACTGAGACGGCCTCACAGCAGCAATTGTTTGTCACTCGCCGTGCGTCACTTGCAGGCAGCGTCGAAGTGCTCGAACAGCGTATTGGCCAGTTGCAATCCCAGCTGCAGGGATTGCGTGCGTTGCAAGAGAGCAAGCAGGAACTGGCAACCTCTTTTGGCGAGGAACTGCGCGATGTTCAGTCCTTGCTTGTTGAGGGTTTCGCTGACAAAAATCGTCTGCGCGAGCTGGAGCGTCAGGCCGCTTTGTTGCGCGGTGAAGCTGCGGAGCTGACCGCATCGATTTCCTCGACTGAAATTCAGATCGGTGAGACCCGCTTGCAGATTCTGCAGCAGGAGCGTGAGTTTCAGAACGAGGTAGCCGCACAACTGGCTGAGACGCAAACTCGTCTGAAAGATGCCTATGAACGCGTCACTGCGCTGAGAGATGTTGTAAATCGCACGGTAGTCACTGCTCCGGTCGATGGCATCCTGAACGGCATGCAAGTGCACACAGTAGGCGGTGTGGTACCCCCAGGCACACCGCTGGCCGAAGTCGTACCACAAAGCGATGAACTGGTGATTGAGGCTCGCGTGTCACCGATTGATATCGACCGTGTTGCGGTTGGCCAGGAAGCCATGATTCGCTTCTCGTCCTTTAGCAGCTCCGTCCCCAATATTTTTGGACAGGTTATTCATGTGTCAGCTGACGCCTTTCCTGATCAGGCCACCGGGATGTCTTACTACACTGCGCGTGTTGAGGTTACCCCTGAAGGTTTGGCGAGCCTTGGCAGCCTGACGCTGGTGCCCGGCATGCCGGCAGAGATTTTCATCAACACAGGCTCCCGCACCTTCCTGCAGTACGTGATGAAACCTTTCACCAATGCGCTCGCACGCAGCTTTATTGAAGACTGATGGTTATGAAATCCACTGCCACAACACCATGGGCAACACAAACACTACGCTATTGTGTTGCCAGTCTGGTTGCCATGCCCTTGCTGTGCAGCACCCTGGCGCTGGCACAAACTGCCGCCGAGTCCACGCCAGAATTGCCTGCGCCAGGCATCACCGCCAGCAGTATCGAACAGGGCATTGGCATCACACTGGAAGATTTTTTTACCTCAGCGCTGGAATACAGCCCGCGTCTGCAAGCAGCGGAAGAGCGCTGGAATATTGGTTCTGCGCGTCGACGTGGCGCCAATGGCCAGTTGTTGCCCCAGGTCAGTGCCAGCGCCAGCATTTCCGACAACCGTCAGGATAATCAGATCACCACCCAGACCTATCGCGGCGAACGTTACTCTGTTCAGCTTCGGCAGGTGCTGTTTGACTGGCGGGTATTTTCACAACGTGGCCAGGCGTATCTGCTGGAGAACCAGTACGAGGCAGAATACTACGCTGAGCTGGCAGCTTTGCTGACGCAGGTGGCTGAACGTTATCTGGGTGTGCTGCAGGCGGAAGATGCACTGGCATCAAGCCGGGCAGAAATGGAAGCGATTGAGTCACAGCTGGCACAGGTTGAGCGCATGTATGCGTTACAGATGGTGCAGATAACCGATCTGTATGACGCGCAGGCACGCATGGCGGCCGTCGAAGCGGAACAGCTGTATCTCGCGAGCGAAGTGACCTTGGCCAGGGAGGCACTGCGTGCGGTCAGTGGCCTCGCCGTTGGCGATCTCTACCAGCTGGGTGACGATGCTGCCTTGCCGGTTGTGGATGGCAGTGTTGAGGAGTGGGTCACGCGCGCCAGTCAGGGCAACCACAGCATCCGGGCGCGGGAGTTTGCGGTGGAAGCTGCTGATCGTCGTGTGTCTGAGCAGCGCGGAAATTATCTGCCCAGAGTCAGCCTGATCGTCCAGCAACAGCGCTCGGATCTGGGTTTTGACAATGCGTTTATCGGGAGAACCGACACCGGTTATATCGGCCTGGACGTCAGCGTGCCGCTGTTCACCGGCGGCTCCACGCGCGCCGCTGTGAGCGAAGCCGTGAGTATGCAATCGATCGCACGCAGCGAATTGCGCCAGCTCAATCTGGATGTCAGTGAGCAGACCCGTTTGTCATTCCTGCGCCTGAAATCGGCAGAGCGTCAGATTGATGCTGCTGAAAAACTGCTGGAGTCACGCGAGCTGTCAACCACAGCATCACGTCGGGGTTTTGAGTTGGGCACAGTGACCAGTGTTGAGGTGCTGGACAAAGTGCGTGATCAGTTTCTGGCCGAACGCGACCTGTTGCGCATTCGTTATGACTACCTGCGCCTGAGCCTGCAATTGCGGCGCGATGCCGGATCGTTGAGTGCTGATGATTTGATTGATATCAGCAGCCGATTGCAGTCACCGGAAAACTGAGTTGAATTATTCCACCAGCAGGTTGATGGGTTGCTGGTGGAAGTACAGCTCATCCGGATCGCTGTCCACGCCATAACCAATCAGAAAATCGACGCTGATACTGCTGATGCCAATGCTTGAAGCTCTGAACTGCTTCAATACCTCAAAGTTTTCAGTGGCACCCAGTACACGTCGTTCTGCGACAGGTATCAGCGCCTGGTCCGGCCGGTACTCAACGAACTGGCCCTGCTGATTCCTGACCAGAATTTCTCCGTTATCCGTCAACGCAGCAGCAACCAGAAACCCGGGCTGTCCCTGATGCCGAGGATCCACTTCAATTCGGCCAATCACATCAAACGCCTGATTCGGTGCAACACGATTGCTGTACGACAAGCCGCCATTGGTGGTGACACCACCAAAAAATCGCGCTTCTGACACACCACCCTGAAAACTCTGTCGGCCAGACAACAGCAGTGGTTGCGGGCTGTTGTAAGTCAGTGACAGGCGCCAGGAACCTGTTGTGGCGGTGCCGCAGGGCGGTGCTCCAGTATAAGTGTTGACCAGAATGGCATACCGACCCGCCGGCAAATTGGCCTGAATACGCGGGCGACAACTGCCAGCACTGTTTTCGTCATTGTCGATAAATGCCAATCGATCCGTTGCCAGAAACAACACACTGTCGAGTCGGCCATCGGTCAACACGTCCATACTGATATTGGTCGGCTGTGCCAAATCCAGTGTCAGCACATCCACAAAACTGGTATCCGTTCCGCCGGCCATCAACTGCTGAACCCGGCAATCACCTGCTTCCAGTGCACCAAAGGTCCAACCAAAACCGGTCATGGTACTGCTGCAGTTGGACAGCCCGGCATACAAGGTGTTGGCGCCGTTGATATCGTCCTGCTGCAACCGGAACAAACTCCCGACGCGAGAGTTCATGATCGCCGTGGCATTGTCATCGTGATTCAGACCCATGACATGACCCAGTTCATGCAGCGCGACTCGACGGAAGTCAAATTCACCCTGCCTCAGCGGACCATCATAAACGTCAAACGCGAGATTGCTGTTAAAAATGACGTCGGCTTCCACAATATCTCCTGAGCCCAGAATATTG
The DNA here is from genome assembly GCA_036834885.1 of Pseudohongiella sp. Lineage (GTDB taxonomy): Bacteria > Pseudomonadota > Gammaproteobacteria > Pseudomonadales > Pseudohongiellaceae > Pseudohongiella. The sequence continues at coordinate 314,419 of DAITNA010000001.1, forward strand.
GGCTCAACAAAAAATACCGTGACCGCTACCGTGGTGTCAGAGAGCCTGTTGCCACAGGCCGTGCTGCGAAAGTCAGCGCCATTGAGATAATCAGGCCTCGAACCGGGCCCTGTTCCTGTGCAAGGGTCACGATACTCGTTGATGATCTGAAATTCGAAGGCGGTTTTATCATTCCACTCTTGTGCAGCCTCTGACAGCGCCTGCGCCCATGGAGTGCCACTGCGTGAGGTGCCGGGTATCCCGACATAAAAGCGGGTGCTGGCGCCAGGCCATTTCGGAGAACCGGTATTAAAACTGAAACCCCAGGCGGCCACGCTGGCCAGCGTCACCATGAACACTGTGACTGACCAGACAAACCAGCGCTTCATGGCAACGCTCCGCTTGCCAGATAGTCGCGAACAATGGTCTTGAACTGCTCGGGACTGAGCAAAGGGGCCTGTTGCTGTTGAATCACCACGCCGCGGGCCGTGCCATCATGGCCCAGTATGGCCGGCGCTGCGTCCACCGGGCGTGTCACTGCATGGACATCACTGACGCCTTCTCCATTGGCGGTATGGACGGCCTCTGTATTGTCCGGTGTTTGCCGAATCAGAAAGTGGCCCTGTGACCAACCCACCATTGGATGCACCAGGGCTTCCTGGACTGACTCCACAAAATAAAAACCATGTTCACCCGCTTGCGGGACCTGCATGCCGTCCACTCGCAATTCACGCTCACCCACTCGGCCACCGAGATAACGCAGGATAAGCTCGGAATCGGGGTACTGTCCTTTGATCAGCTCAATGATTTCAAAGCGGACGATGGTGTGGATGCTGCGCGGGCCAGTTTGCTCGACGTCGACACTGAGCACCCGGCCTTCGAACACCAGTTCGGCGGACTCAACAAGCTCGGAGAATTCAAGCTGTGCAATGGTGGTGGCATGAACCGGCAAGCTGAGCAGCAACACCATAAAGCCGATGATTTTGCGCACACCCTGTCTCCTGTCAGTTAAATGGATGGATCGCGCGGATTACCATACAGGACCCGCTGGCAGACCAAAACCTGTCATTGCCCGACCTTGATTGCCTGGATGACAGCGATCAGCTCATGACGCCAGTGTTGCGGTTCGCATGCCAGAGCAGCGATGGTGGCACTTTTATCCAGCACGCTGAAGGCAGGTCGTCGTGCTGGTGTCGGGTACTCACTGGTGGTAATGGCGTGGATCGGAATACGTCTTGCCAACAGACCTGCAGCCAGCGCCTCATCCTGAATCGCAACGGCAAAGTCATACCAGCTGGCTACACCAGCGTCACTCCAGTGCAGGATTCCCGTTGGACGTTTTTGCAGGCAAGCGTCGATACAGCGCGCCAGTCCCCAGGTTGACGAGGGTGTGCCAATCTGGTCTGCGACAACATTCAACTGATCCTTCTCGGACATCAGGCGCAACATGGTTTTGACAAAATTACGACCAAATTCCGAGTACACCCACGATGTTCTCAACACCAGGCTGTTGTCGGGTGCCAGGTAACGCACATGCAGTTCACCTTCCAGTTTGGTACGGCCGTAAATGCTGAGCGGATCGGTCTGATCTTCCGGGGTGTAAGGGCGATGGTTGCGCCCGCTGAAGACAAAGTCCGTAGACAGGTGCAGCAAATAAGCGCCATGGCGTGATGCCCAGCGTGCCAGACTTTTAGGCCCGGCCGCATTGGCTGAACGCGCGGCAAGATCATCGTTTTCCGCAGCATCCACCGCTGTGTAGGCTGCGGCGTTGATGATCACCTCCGGCTGATGCTGGCCCAGATAGTCCTCGAGCACAGACTCGTTGGCGATGTCGAGCTGCTGGTGTGTCAACGCTTGCACCTGCACGCTGGCGTTTTGTGCCAATGTGCGTTGCAGCGTCTGGCCCAGCTGGCCGCTGGCGCCGGTCAATACAATCCTGACGGCTTGAGTAGTCATATTATTCCCCTGAATCATCGTCAGCGTATCACGCCGTCATAGACCGGGGCCTCGCTCAGGCGTTTTGCATGTTTGTCCTTGTCTGACAACACGGGCTCGCCTATACCCGGCACCATCGGCCAATCAATGGCCAAGGCAGGATCATTCCACAAGAGGCTGTGCTCATCAGCGGGCGCATAATAGTCAGAACATTTGTAAACCATCTCTGCGGTCTCACTGATCACATAAAATCCGTGGGCAAAACCCGGCGGCACCCAAAGCTGGTGTTTGTTGTCTGCGGACAACACCATACCAACACTGTGTCCAAATGTGGGTGAGTCAGCACGCAAGTCTACGGCCACATCGTAAATTTCGCCTTGTACCACCCGTACCAGTTTCCCTTGGGGCTGCGTCAGCTGATAGTGCAAGCCGCGCAGAATTCCCTGACGTGAACGGCTGTGATTGTCCTGCACAAAATGCACGCCGGGCAGTGTTTCGTCGAAGAATGACTGGCGGAATGTCTCCATAAAAAAGCCGCGATGATCACCAAACACTGTCGGTTCAAACAGCAGCACATCAGGAATCGCGGTGGGGCTAATTTTCATGGTCGGGCAAACACTCCGGATTTCGTCTATAAACCTGGGAACCATCAGACAAAAGGAGTTTGCTGATGCCCACAATCGCTATATTCTACGGGATAAGCGTCAGGATGTATTATGATGATCACAGTCCTGCTCATATCCATGTTTATTACGCCAGTCATGCTGCCAAGTTCACAATTGAAACTGGTGATCTGATTGCCGGTAATGTACCGGGGCGCGTTGAGTCGATGGTGCATGAGTGGACTTTGTTAAACAAAGTGCAGTTGCTGGAAAACTGGCAGCGAAGTTTGCGCCATGAACCATTACTACCTGTTGCACCCCTGGAGTGATGTATTATGCACAGAGTAATCCGCGCAGTAGCACACGCTGACTTTACACTGGAGGTAGTATTCGATGATGGTTCCAGTGGCGTCATCGATATCAAATCTCGCCTGTTTGGCCCCATGTTTGAACCTTTGCGAGACCCTGCTTTTTTCCAGCAAGCGTCTGTAGATGAATTCGGCGCTGTCTGCTGGCCAAACAATGCCGATCTGGCGCCCGACACCCTCTACTCTGAGGTGCAAAGGAGTCTGTCATGACTCAGCTCCTGATTAGCTTGAGCAAATACTGGCCATAACCACTCTTGGACAACGGTGCTGCCAACGCACGCAGCTGCTCGGCATCGATGTAGCCATTGCTGAAAGCAATCTCTTCCGGGCACGCAATTTTTAAACCCTGGCGCTCTTCCAGCACACGAATAAAGTTCGCGGCGTCCAGCAGCGATTGCACCGTGCCGGTGTCCAGCCAGGCGGTACCTCGACTGAACAGCTCAACCTGCAACTGTCCACGCTCAAGATAGGTTTTGTTTACATCGGTGATTTCAAGCTCGCCTCGGGCTGATGGCTTGATGGTCTTGGCGATATTGATCACATCATTGTCGTACAGGTACAAGCCGGTCACCGCATAGTTCGACTTCGGGTTTTTCGGTTTTTCTTCCAGATCAATGGCTTTGTTGTTTTCATCCAGCGCGACAACACCGTAACGTTCAGGGTCGTTGACATAGTAGGCAAATACCGTGGCACCACTTTCCTGCTGCACTGCACGCTGAAGCTTCTCTTCCAGTGCGTTGCCATAAAAAATATTGTCGCCAAGAATCAGGCAGACGCTGTCGTCACCGATAAACGACTCACCAATCAGAAACGCTTGCGCCAAGCCATCAGGACTGGGTTGCTCTGCATATTGAATATTGATGCCCCAACGCGTGCCATCACCGAGCAAATGCCGATACAAGGGCAAGTCATTAGGTGTGGTGATAATCAGGATGTCACGAATGCCAGCCTGCATCAGTGTGCACAGCGGGTAATAAATCATGGGCTTGTCGTACACCGGCATCAGCTGTTTGCTGACAGACAGTGTCATCGGGTGCAGGCGAGTGCCAGTGCCTCCTGCCAGAATAATGCCTTTGGTGGTTTGCCGGGTCGTGCTGGGCATACTGAATCAGTCCTTTTGTGCAATCTGTGGCAGCCTGGTGTAGAAGCTGAAGCGCGGATTATAGCCGAGTTGCTGCCAGCTTGCCGTGCTGTCAACGCTGTAGGGACGCGCCAGCGCGCGATAACTGCGCAGACCCGGTGCGTTGTTCAACGGCAGCAGTCGACCCAGTATGTCCAGCATCAGCGCCGCGCTGTAAAACATCCAGCGAGGGGTAGACCAGCTTGGTTGTCGCCGACCACAGATTTCTCGGATTGCCGCCTCCACCGCCTTGATGGTGTAGGCCTGTCCATCACTGAGGGTGTACATCGTCACCTCGGGCGTTTGCCGCTCGCCCGCTCGCAAGATCCCTTCGCACAGATCCTCGACACTGATCAGGGAAAAGGTCTGGTCAAAATCCGGCAGGGGTGGCAACACACCCTTGCGAATCAGTGTCAGCAGCGTCATCAGATTGCCCTTCATGCCGACACCGTAAACGTTGACGGGGCGCACAATACTGACCTGAATCTGGCCTGCGGCATGGGCTGCCAGTAACAGCTGCTCGGCCCGGCACTTGGAGTCTCCGTAAGCCGTGCGCGGTGAGTCGTAAGCCGGATCTGCCAGGATGCTGCTGACATAAACAAATTGTTTGACCCCGGCTGCGATTGCCGCCTCAAGCAGGTGACGAGTACCGTCGACATTGATGGCATACAGCTGGCGGGTCTGGGCCTGATTGACATGAGCATACGCGGCAAGGTGGTAAACCGTATCCACGCCCCGACAGAGCTCCTTCAACGAAGCGGGGTTCAGCAGGTCGTGCTGTGGCCGCTGCAACAGGCGCAGCGAATGCCCGTGCGACTGCATCAGGATCCGCAATTGCCGGCCAACAAAGCCGGTACCGCCGGTCAACAGACAAACGCGACTCATGTCCAGCGCCAGCCGTGGGTATTAAAAAAGCGCAGGCCGGAGCGCACAAACATGCCAATGTGACGCAGACCCTTGCGTGCGCTGCGCCCGCCCAAATGCGTAATCATCATGGCAGGTAAATATGTCAGCGTGCCCACTCTGTGCGCCCGAATGGCCAGATCAAAATCTTCAAAATACAGAAAGTAGGCTGGATCAAACCCCTGCAATTGTTGCAAAGCTTCCTGACGAAACAACATAAAGCAGCCGCTGATGACCGGAATATCCGGTGTCGGCCGGTCTGTGGGCAGGTCTGCCATGTCATAGCGCTTCATGCGCTCCTTGAACCGCTTTCTGATAAAACCGGGCGCAAAGCCCCTGAGCAGAAAATCCAGTACCGCAGGATAGCGTTTGCAGGCGGATACCGTGTGTCCGCGCCCATCGCGAATGGACGGGGCGACGGCCACCGTCTCAGGGTGGCTCTGGAGCCACTCAATGCCCGTGGCAAGCGTGTCCGGCTCTAGAAATACATCCGGGTTAAGAATCAGCCAGACGTCATCCGGGGCAGGCAGTTCCGGTTTTTCCGCCTGCTGGTGGATGACCAGATTGTGCCCTTGTCCAAAACCGATATTGCCATGCCCCGAGTGCAGGATTGAGGTGCACAGGCTCAGCTCCGGAGGTGCTTGCAGCTCGTCCAGCAACCGGCTCAGCCGCTCGCGATTGTCGCCGTTGTCTGCCAGATGCAGCTCCAGCGACAGCAGCCGACCTTGTCTGGCAGCCTGAGCCGCAGATGCCAGAAGGGATTCGAGGCACCGTCTGAGGATCGGCAGATCGAGTGAATAAACAACAACCGATACGATCAGACGAGGCAGGGGGCTATTGGACGACAATCCTGTCTCCAAACGGGGTCCGAATCAGTTGGGCACCCGGAGGAACATCCGCCGGATCGATGCGACGAGCTCGGAAACGGGCGCCGTCCGCGCGCGTTGCTCCCGCCTCAGGAATCTCACCACGCTCACGTGCAGCACGCAGCGCGGCGGCAAACGGGTTTTCAGGCTGGCCACCGTCGGCTGCGTTCTGCTGCGCGGGATCAACTTGCTGTGTCTGGTTGGTGGCGGGCTGTTCACGCACGACCGGTGCTGCCGTTGCCAGTTGCAGCCTGGCCTGATGGGTACCGGCACAGGTGACACCTTGCTCGCGATTGGGGACACAGGGCGTGCTGGCGGGATGACGAACCTCCAGCTCGCGTGCGCTGATGCGACTGACCTCGTAACCGGGATAACCGGGAATGGAGGCACTGCCCAAGGGGTTGAGCTCCACGGTGAGCGTTTGTCCATCCGGACTGCGCAAGCGCGCTCGCTGTCTGTCCCCTATCTGGCTGGTACCTACCAGCACGAACTGGACACTGTTGCTGGTTGGCACTGAACCGTCGAGCGCCGGGTCTGGTGCACCGCTCTGGGAGGGACTGTCCACCGTTTCAAACAGGGACAATCGCTGCGTGTTCTGGGCCATGACTGCCGCGGGCATCAATAAAGCGATCACCAGCCATTGCCTGACATGCTGTCTTAGAATTGAATGGTTCATCACGGCTCCTGGCTGCCAAATTCTGTGATGTGAATACCGACTTTGACGTATATCCGCGAATTTTAGTTCTCGTCGTCCCAGTAAATCGCCAGTGCCTGCTCTGCAGCCCGTCTCAATGGCATGGCTATTTGCCCGGCACTGTAGACGAAGAAAGCTTCGGCGTGGCTGACCTGGGGTGGCAACGAAAACGTTCGCGCCTTGTTCAACGCCAGAATCAGCTCAGGGTAATTGTTCTGGCTGTTCTGGCTGGCATAAACAGCCATCACCTGTTCTTTCTGTGCACGCACGTCTGTGATGTCAATCAGACGGTTTACCGGGCTTTGCACACTGATTTCGTAGGACCACAACTGGGGCAGCACTCCTCGCCATGGCCGATCCTGCAATTTTTGCATGCCTCGCCAGACCAGCATTGCGGTGCTGCGGTGATCCGGATGTAACTCCAGCACACCTGGAAAGAATACGGTAGCGGCATTGAGCTCGGCAACCCGTGCTGCAATGCGTTCGGTCAGCAGCTCCGTCTGTGCAGGATTACTGCCCAGGCCACGATCCGGCTGATCCCAGCACTGCAGGCTGCGCACGCCCAATTGCTGACACGCTTGCCGGACCTCGCTTTGGCGAACATCGACCAAGCCGTCGGTATTGCCGCCCAAGGCACCATCGGTCATCACCACAACATGCGTTTCAATACCTTGTGCAGCGGCTTTGATTAACGTGCCACCCATACCGAAGGTTTCATCATCAGCGTGCGGCGCAAAGACCAGCCAGGGGCCTGGCGGCAACTCACTGCATTGATAGGGGACCAGTAAATGTTCGGGTGTCATGCGGCAGATTGTAGGCGCTTTTGCCGGTTTTTTTTAGCGTTTTCTGGCAGCTCCGGGCAATTCATGATTAAATCTGCGGCCTTTCATGACTTGTTTCAGATACACACCCAAACCATGTCTTTGCAATTGATCAGTCAGTGGACCCTGTCTCCGATACGCCATTTCCGGCTGTTTTATCAATTCGTACGGCAGGAGTTCAGCAGTCAGTTTGCCGGCTCGCTTGGGGGTTTTCTGTGGTTGTTTGTCACGCCGATCGTCAACATCATCATTTATTCCTTTGTGTTCAGTGTGGTGTTCAGAGCCCCCATTCCGGAAAACTTTGGTGACGTACCCTTTGTTGTTTTCCTGATGATCGGATACCTGCCCTGGTTTGCGTTTGCGGATGCCATGGGGCGAGCCAGTGGCCTGCTGCTGGAAAAGGCGCCACTGATTACCAAGGTGATGTTTCCGGTTCAGCTGATTCCCATGGTGGGGACACTGGTGCCTTATCTGGTGCACGGCATTGCCATTTTTGTATTCCTGATTTACCTGGCTGCCCAGGGTTATCTGGCGTGGACCTGGTTATGGTTACCGGTAGCGCTGGCGTTGCAATTTTTGTTCACCATGGGGCTGGTGGCGGTGTTGTCTGCGTTCTGCGTGTTCCTGAGGGACGTACAGCAAATGGTGACACTGATGCTGACCGCGTGGTTTTTTCTGACACCGATCATTTATCCCTTGTCATTGCTGCCCGAGCGTGTGCAACCCCTGATGATGCTCAACCCGATGCACAGTTTTGTACAGTTTTATCGGGAAATTCTGCTGTTGGGCGAGTTCTCACTGCCACATTTTCAGATCATGTGTGTCGCTGCTCTGGTCAGCTATGTCTGCGGCGGCTGGTTGTTCATGCGTATCAAACATGCTTTTGGTGACGTTCTATAATGCACAGCATCTCCGTAGAAAATTTGCACAAGGACTTCCGCATCTACGCGCGACCACAGGACCGGTTGCTTGAGCTGTTGCTGCGCAAACCACGTCATCGCGTTTTTCATGTCTTGCAGGACATTTCCTTCAGTGTGCTCGAGGGCAAAAGCCTTGGGATTATCGGTGACAACGGCGCCGGGAAATCCACATTGATGAAACTGCTGGTGGGCACTTTGCAGCCCAGTGGCGGCAGTATCGACATTCGCGGACAAGTCGCTGCGCTGTTGGAGCTCGGCGCCGGTTTTCATCCGGAGTTCAGTGGTCGGCGCAATATCTATCTCAACGCCAGCCTGCTGGGTGTGCCTGACGATGACATCATCGCACTTGAGAACGAGATTATCGAATTCTCCGAACTGCGTGATTTTATTGATCAGCCGGTTAAAACCTATTCGTCTGGTATGTATGTGCGCCTGGCGTTTTCAATTGCCACCATGGTGCGCCCGGATGTGCTGGTGATTGATGAGGCACTGTCCGTGGGCGACATCGCTTTCCAGAAAAAGTGTGTGCAGCGTATGAACGAGTTTCGTCAGCAGAACAAGACCATGGTGTTCTGCAGCCACTCGATGTACCACGTGCAGGAATTATGTGATACCGCGATCTGGCTTGAAAAAGGCCGCATTCGCGAGATCGGTAAAAGCGAAGATGTGGTGGCGCACTATGAGGACTGGTGCAACAGTCGCCGCGTTTACACCAAGGGCGAAGAGCACGCCAAAACCCATGACAACGAAGCACCTGCGTCCGCCAAAGACTGCCGCATCATTCACACCGTGGTGCGCAATACCGATGGCGAGATCATTGATGAAATCGAGCCACTGCAGGAAGTGGTGCTTGAGCTCAAAGTCGAAGTGCTCAACGATCAGGCGCGTTGTTATTTCGGCTTTGCCCTGATGAAGGATCTGGAAGAGGTGATGTCATCCTATCTCGCCACCGACCGGCCAGACGTCGAGAATGGCCCGTTCCGGGAAGGAGAAATCATCACGGTTCAGGTGCGTCTGAAGAACATGACGCTGCGAGTCGGTAATTTCCATGTGCTCGGTGGTGTCTGTGATGATAGCGGACTGCTGTGGTACGAAACCCGGCTCAGCAAAGAAGTCAAAGTCAAAGCCAATAAAGGTCTCGGTGCCTTTTTGATGCCATCCGAGTGGACTGTCGAGCGCAGCTAGTCGTCCACGCGCGCCGGGGCGGTGTCAGGCAGACGGGCATACGGATGCACCTGATAAATTCTTGCCCTTGTCTGGAATGACCGCACTTGCATCACTTGCATATACGAATGAGTCACAGGATCTTCAGCCAGCTCCGGATTATTGCCACTGTCCTGGTCGGAATCTGCCGGTGTTAGCTGCGGGTAGGCATAAACAGAAAAGAACCCGCTGCTGTTCAGCCCCAGCCACGGTGACAAGCTGCCCCATCGCTCAAGGGGTACGATGTCACTGATTTGCTGCATCGTCCGGATATCTTCCTGCTCACGCAAGGCAAGAATGCGTTCAACGATGTCTGCGTCCATTCCCGGTAACAACATCAACGCCTCGCGCGTTGCATAGTTGGGGTTGACTGCGTTACCCGTGCCATAGACGGTAAAGGCAGCATCCAGATTCACATCGGCGAACAGCTCGCTGAATCCGCGTATCAGACGCATTTCTTCGACGCTTTCAAACTCCGGGTTATTGCGCGCCTCATAGGGCGGATCAAGGCTGCGGTAATAGTCACTCTCGGCACCAACGGGTGTTGTCTGGTCATTCAGATCAACCCAGTCAGTCCATGCTGCCAGCAGTTCCTGGACCTGTCGCGGATCATGATTTTCTCCCAGTCGCGTCTCTATCAGCTCCTGCAGCCTCTGGCGCTGTATCCGGTTGATATTGATTTTGCCGGCGTGCTCGTAAATGCGTACCACCATGTTCTCAGCGGCGGCATAGTGCAGCGTCAATGGCTGCCCGTTAAACCGGTAGGCTGGCATCCTGTATTCACTGAGGTCCTGTTGCTGTTCCAGAGCACCCACTGGCATCGGCATGAGCTCCAGCATCAATTCCATTTCCGCCTTGTGCATGGCATCCATGACGCTGGCAAAACCTTGCACACCTTCACGATGATTTCTTGCAGTGTTGGCGGACAGTCGAATACTGGAAGCCATGACGGTCACCAGCACCGTCAGCACAACGGCAGTCCACAGGACCATGATCAGTACAGCACCGCGCTGACGAAGACTGTTCATCGCAAAAAATCCTGGGCGGGCTGTATGCTGCGATGCAGCGTCGCCATGATGGGTGCCACTATGTCCAGTGTTGGTTTGTTTGTGTTTCTGTCCAACGGCAACAATTTGACATGCACTGCCATCGGCAGGGATTGCAGTTCACTACCGTCCCATTCATCCCGCCATTGACGTTCAAATTCTACCGTTTCAAACAGATACTGGATTTGCAAATCGTAGCCCGAGAGCACGCTGACTGCTTGCGCACCATCAAGCCGGTCGCCTGGATTGTCACTGAGAGCGGGTGCCAGTTGCAGTGTCAGCCCATTGTCGCGATCTGCGCTGATACGCCATGCTGTGAGACCTGAAGCCCGTTGCGGAGATACGGTTGAGACCCATGACAGGGTTTGTGACCCGCCATCAAAATAGACATGGCGCCCCAATGTCTCCGGATCACGATAACTGTGTGGGAATGCGCCTTGCAAGGCACGCTCGATTTGTAATATCGCAACCGTTTCCTCCAGCGAGTTTTCAAGTCCGGCGGCATTATTGTCCCAGTCGCGCACAACGCCGTAAACGCCAGCTGTCAGCATCGTGAGCAACATTGCTGTGAGAGAGAGCGCAATCAGCAGTTCCAGCAAGGTGAAGCCGGCGTATGATTGCGCTTTGATTGACGAGAGCCGTCGAGGTTTTACTGAGGCAGATCGAAGCGTATCCATCGGACTCCGTTGATGACCTCTCCGGTCTGATTGTCGATGACTTCATAAGCCTGCAGCAGATCATTCATGGGCGCCGTCCTGCGCTCGACATTCGGCAATACATCCACTGCACGTATCTGATACCGGCTGTCATCCAGCACCGCTTCAATGTCGCGGAATTCGTTGTCCAGCAATGCGAAGTTGATGACCGCCCGGTTACTGGTACTGAGTTGCAAACTGTCCTGCGCTCTCAGGGCAAGTTGCTTGCTCCCCGCCGCCAGCGCAAACAATCCGCCCAGTATCATGGCGCTGATGGTCAGCGCCACCATGACTTCAAGCAGCGTGAATCCTTGTTGCCGATCAGTTCTCATCCGCCACACTCACTCGCCCGGAAAATGGATCGACAGTCAGGGTCCGGCGGCGTTCTCCCTGACGAAATTCAAGCTCGCCACCAGTGCTGCCACCTTCCGGGAAAAAGCTCAGTGTCAGCGGAGCGTCCAGCGGGCGACTGCGCTCTGTGCCGGAGGCATACCACAGCTCAATGTCAGAGCTCGCCCAGCGACTGGCAACTGCCGTTTGCAGTGATGATTCAGCTAAAGCAAGCTGAGCAGGTATAAATTCAACGGATTGCGGACGACCTTCTACGACCGCTTGACGGCGAGCGTTGTTCAGCAGCGCACTGGCTTCCCGCAATTGCGCGTTGAAACCGGGAGAGTCCAGTGAGTTCAGTCCTGGCCCAACCAGTGCGGCCATCATCGCCAGTATGCCCAGTACGATCAGCAGTTCCAGCAGCGTAAATCCGCATTGTCCACGAGTCTCAGCTGCCAATGTCAGCGTCATTGCCTTCCCCGCCTTCGCGGCCATCGGCTCCATAGGACATCAGGGTAAACGTGCGCCCGTCGGTATCGTATACGTAGGCGTTGCCCCATGGGTCACTGGGAACTTCACCACGCAAATAAGGACCATTCCAGGAAGCACGGCCGGATGTATTGCGCAGCAACCCATCCAGCGAATCCGGATACTGCCCCATATCAAGGCGGTAAGCGTCCAGCGCACTGCCCAGCGATGAGATCTGCGACAGCACGGCATCACGACGTGCGCTGTCCGCCTGATTAAACAGGTTCGGTGCAACCATTACCGCAAGCATGCCGAGAATGGCCATGACTATCAGCAGTTCAATAATCGTAAAACCACGTTGTCTGGTTTGCTGGATTGCAGGTGTTGTCATCGTTGTTTCCCTCATTAACAGCATGTATTCAAGGCTGCGCCATCAGCTCGGACACCAGCTGGAAGCGGCTGAGTATTTCCCGGTAACGGGCTTCATTTTGTGCATTCACATTTTCGATTTCCGGACGCAATACGATAAACAGTTCTCGTCGCTCGCTACTGTCACGTTGATAACTGAACAGGCGCCCAAGACCTGGCACCTGATTCAGCAGCGGAACGCCCGTGTTCAGCGCGCCGTTGTTGTTCTGAATCAGACCCCCCAGCACAACATTTTCACCATCGCGCACCACAACCGTGGTTTCGATCTCCTGATTTTCAAAGATGGGATTGGCACCGACACCGGTGGCTTCCGAGACCGATGACAGCTCCTGCCTGATGGTCAGATTGATCACGCCATCGTCATTGATTCTTGGCGTAATCGTCAGCTCGATACCTGTCGGGCGATACTGGATGTTGGTTGTCGAGGAACCACCGACACCAATGGTCTCACCCAATTGCACCGGGACTTCAGCACCAATTCTGATCAAGCCTTCCATATTGTTGATGACCTTCAGCGAGGGCCTGGCCAGCAGTCGGACATCATTGTTGACGGCAATCGCTTCCAGTGTTGCCTCAACACGGGCGGCGCCATCAATAAACGAGCGGGTAAACAGCAACCCTCCCAGGCCGGAGTCCTGGCCGGCCGGAGGATTGGGCAAAAAACCGGTGCCAATCCGGGTCGAGCTGCCGGATGCTGCATTTTCCAGTACACGCGACCAATCCACGCCAAACGCCGTTTCGTCATTAAGGACAATCTGGGCAATCACCGCATTGATCATTACCTGGGTGGGCGCGACATCCAGCTGGCTGATGGTCGCCAACAGCTGACGATAGTCACGCGGATTGGCCCGGATCAACAAACTGTTGGTCGCCTCATCCGGCACAATCGTCACGGCCAGATTGGCTGACACCGTGGTTGTGGGACCCGTCGGAATGGCCGTCAGGGCAGCCGTGGCGCCTTGCGTCTCGGCAGGCGTTGCCTGTTGCGAATCGATATTCTGTCCCGTGCGTGACAGGGTAACAGCCGGGCGCTGCTCATCCTCTCTGGTGAATACTTGTGTCAGTGTCGCTGCCAGATCGACGGCGTTCAGGTTCTTGACCCGGTACTGGAAAAGTTGCTCGGCCTGCTCCTGTCTGTCGGCATCCAGAATTCTGACCCAGCGACTGATTTCATCAAACCCGCGCGCGGCCGGGGCTGTGACCAGCAGCGCATTGATGCGCTCAAGACCCTGCACCTGATAGGACGGGGCGGCCCCTTCGATCAAGGCCAGAATATCTGTCAGCTCTTGTGCAACGTCGGCTGCACTGGCGTTCACCAGCGGGTAGAGCTGCAATCCACGATTCTGGAAAGGATCGTCGTCCAGCAAGTTGATCAGCTCATTCAGACGCAGCAGTTGTGTCGGCGAGGCGGTAATGATCAAGGCATTACTGTTGGCCAGTCGTACAACTCTGCCGTCGGGCTCCAGCATGGGCGTCATCAATTCAATTGCTGACTGTGCCGACAGATAGCGCAGCGGTGTGATTTGCATCGCCCGGCTGCCAAGACCTGTGGTTTCCGGTGTTGTGATTTCCAGCGCGATATTTGACACAGCCTTTCTGGCGTACCAGATATTTCCAACCTGCTCCAGCGTGACACCATTTTCGCGCGCCAGCATATTCATCAGAGGCCAGATATCATTAAATGTCAGCGGCCGGTTTTGTGCGGTGCGCAAGCTGACTCTGTCTGCAATAGTCGGGTCGATAACAATCGAAATATCGAGCGCCTCGGCAAGCTCTGCCAGTATGTCGCGCAGATCCGCCTGCTCATAGTTCAGCGATACCACATTCTGGGACGGTTGCTGTGCCGGTTGTGGCGCCGCCTGGCGATACCCTGCAAAACCGGCATTGCGTCCGTCGCGATTGATGTCGTCGATCAGGGCCTGACGCTGCTGCGCAGCGGCGTCGTCAGTTACCGCAGGCAGACTGAGCGGCGTCACCGCCTGGGCGCGAGCAACCGGAGAGGTGGCTGTCTGGGCAGGATTGCCTTGACCATTGACCGCAACACAGGATGATAGTCCTGCAGCAAGTCCGATCATCCCCAGCGCTTTTAACTTGACGTTCACCTTGCACTCTCCTTTTTGCTGCTGTTTCTGCTTGTGAGTTAAAACTGCACTGAATTCATGCTGAATACCGCTGAGAGCATTGTGATGGTGATACCCCCAACAGCAATCCCCAGCACCAGAATCAGACCCGGCTGAAGCGCAGCTACCAGCCTGTCCATCTGGCTCTTTACACTTTGATCAAAACTCTCTGCTGTTTTAAGCAGGATGCTTGCTGTGCGACCTGACTCTTCTCCAACACCGACCAGCTGGTGCAAGAGGGTAGGGAAGATACCTGCTTTTTCCAGAGACAAACCGAGTCCGGCGCCGCCTCTGACATCCTCTTCCACCTGTGTCAGCAAGCGTACGATTTCAGCGTTCGACACAACGTCGCGTGACACTCTGAGCGCGCGTATCAGGGGAATACCCGCACCCAGCAAAGCGCCCAGGGTGCGGGCAAACACGGCGCACTCACGATACAGCATCAAATGCCCCAGCAGCGGCAGTCGCAGCAGCATCCGGTGTTTTTTCAGACGGGTTTCCGCTGCCCGGTCCTGCCACCGCCACCAGAGTGTTGCTGCGACAGCCAGCACCGGCACTATCCAGCCCCAACGGCTGATCACATCACTCATGGCCAGCAAGAATGCGGCCGACGCCGGAATATCCGTACCCGCATCCTCGAACATCACAGCAAACTGTGGAATAACAAACACCAGCAGCAGGAACACCGAGATGATACCGGTTACGGTTAGCACAATCGGGTACACCATGGCAGCGACAACCGCCTGCCGGTTGCGCGCGCTGGTCTCCAGAAAATCTGCCAGATCCGGTAGCAGCTGTTCCAGAATGCCGCCTTCCTCACCTGCGCGCACGATGTTGATGTACATGCGTGAAA
The DNA here is from genome assembly GCA_036834885.1 of Pseudohongiella sp. GTDB lineage: Bacteria > Pseudomonadota > Gammaproteobacteria > Pseudomonadales > Pseudohongiellaceae > Pseudohongiella. Next base: position 329,771 of record DAITNA010000001.1, read on the forward strand.
ACACATCCGGGCGACTCTCCATAGCATCGGCCAGACTTTTGCCTTCCTTCACTGCCCTGCGCAAATCCACGACCAGTTCACGCATGGCTGCCGACTCGGTGATACCCTCCAGCAAGCGCAACGACTTGTCCAAAGGCACCCGCGCCTCCACCAGCGTGCGCAAGCCATTGGTGAATGCGAGCAGATCTGCTGGTTTGATTTTGCGATATGTTCTGGTACCACTTGTCCCACTCTGGTCTGCTGGCACCAGTTTGACTGGCGTCAGTTGACGGCCCTGAAGCAATCGGATGGCCTCTCGCTCGGTTTCGGCGGCGATCTGGCCTTTATGGGCTTGCCCACCGGCATCAAATGCATGGTAGCTGAATTGTCGGGTGCTCATGTTGCAGCCCCCGCACGCGTGACACGCACCACTTCTTCCGGTGTTGTCACGCCCGCCGCCAGCTTTTCCAGTGCATCTTCACGCAATGTTTTCATGCCATCGCGGATAGCCTGTTCACGAATGCTGTTGGCATCTGCACCACGTGCAATTTCGTGCCGCACAGCGTCCGTCATGACCAGCAGCTCATACAGACCAACCCGGCCGCGATAGCCGGTTTCTCCGCAGCGCTCACAACCCCTGCCTTTGCGGGCAAGAGGAAAGTCCTCCGGACGGATCTGCAGAACCTGCGCTTCGTCTTCGGTGATGTGGTGCGGCTCTTCACAATGGACACAGACGCGTCGTACCAGCCGCTGGGCTTGCACACACAACACACTTGAGCTGATCAGATAGGATTCGACCCCCATATCCTGCAGCCTTGTGATAGCGCCTGCAGCGTCATTGGTGTGCAGGGTTGAGAACACCAGGTGACCGGTCAACGCTGATTCAATAGCAATATCAGCGGTTTCATGATCCCGAATTTCACCCACCATGATCACATCAGGGTCTTGTCGCACAATCGATCTGAGTCCGGCAGCAAAGCTCAGCCCTATTGCTGCATTGGTCTGTATCTGCGTAATGCCCTGTAACTGGTATTCCACAGGATCTTCGACGGTGATGATTTTGCTACGCTGGTTGTTGATCTTCTCCAGTGTGGCATAGAGTGTGGTGGTTTTACCGCTGCCGGTAGGGCCGGTAATCAAAATCATGCCATGCGGTTGATTGATCAGCGACTGCCATGTCTGCAGGATATTGTCCGGCATCCCGAGTTGCTGCAGGCTGACTGATGTATCACCGCGGTCAAGTATCCTCAGTACAATGGACTCGCCATGCACACCGGGCAACGTTGATACCCGCATGTCCAGTTCCTTGCCTGCAAGCCGGTAATCAATTCGCCCATCTTGTGGCAAACGCTTTTCACCGATATCCAGCTTTGCCATCAGCTTGAGACGCGAAGCCACCGCCGTGCTGATGCGGGCAGGCAAGCGTTCAAGCAATTGCATGATACCATCCACACGACAACGCACGTACAAGTGGTCTTCACCCGGCTCAAAGTGGATGTCGCTGGCATTGAGATCCAGCGCACGTGCAAACAGGTGATTGACCAGGCGGATGACCGGTGCTTCGGATGCAAGGTCGCGCAGCGCTTCGTCGTCTTCAAATCCGGAGACAAAAAGTTCCTCCGTACCCGTGTCGATCGTTGGGGAAAGGCGGGTGCGCCAGTGTCTTTGCAAGCGTTTGATTTCGTCGCTGTCACCTGAACGAAAGCGAACTTCCGGTGATGTTGCAAACCGGATGCGCGTACGCAGTTGACTGTCCGGCAGGTGCTCGCAAACCATCACACGGGTCTCGGAGAAATCCTGTGCCGGCGCAATGCCGGCAGGTTCAAGCAGTTGCGAGAATACACTGAGGTTGATTGCTGACGTCATTGATTCTGCCTCGCTGCAACAACGGTTGTTGCGGTGCGGCTGAAGCCAACCACTGTGATTTCTCCGGCATAGAGATTGCGATTGCGGCGCATTGAAAATGCGGTTGTCTTCAAGGCTGGTTGAGTATCTTTGATACGCTGCAAGAATATCAGCGCATTATTTTGCTCAGCCGTGGTAAAGGACAATGTTTGCTCCACCAGTATCCAGTTGCCGGTTGTCAGGCTTTCCGCAAGATTGGCTGAGGTGATTGTCAGCGCGGTCTCTGCAGCAATCTGGCGCACCTGGCGCTGTATGCCTGCTGTCAGCAACGCAACGGAGCCGGCATCAAACAGACTTCCCTCCAGCGTACGTACACTCTGTTCCGCGTCCTGGCGACGTTGCACCCACAGATCGGCGTCATTGATGAGGCGCTGCTCACGCTCAATGTCGGTCTGGAGAGTGGCAATCATGTCCGAGCGTGATTGAAACCAGGCAGACAGTATCGGGAATCCGTTGACGACAAGCAGCACCAGTGCCATCGCAAGAGCAAGCGTCAGAATCCGCTTCTCCCGGGTGGTCAGTGTGCGTTTTGCCCTTGCCAGATTCATCACCATTACCGTTGCCCCGGAAAATGCCATTCCTGATAGGCCGGAAAATTGACCGTGGCCAGGCGCAAATCAATGAAGTAGCGGTTATTGTTGGTTGCACGGGCAAAATCCACTTCTGTAAACAACGGATTCTGCTCAAGCATTTCCAGCACGTTCTGGGGATCCTGGCTTTCACCCTCAATGCTGATCAGTCCCTCGTTGATCGAAAAGGCAGTGAGTACACCCGGGTTGATCACCTCTTGCAGCGCCAGCATCACCGCAATCACATCCTGATCCGGAAATTCGGTCAGCACACCCCACTGGCTTTCAAAATCCCGGACGGCCGCCTGATTTGATCGGGGTTCGGCAGCATCCACTCGCAATTGTTCCAGTTCTGCACTCAGACTGCTCAACTGCCAGCTCTGGTAAATCCCGGGCAGCATCACGATGGCGATCGCTGCCGCCACTGCGCGCATCAGCAAGGTGCGGCGTTTGCCACGATCCAGCTGATGCCTGGCAGCCAGCGCGCCTTCCGGAAAAACAGCGCCCTGACTGACGCCCGCGTGCAGCACGGGCAGATTGTGCCCCCGTAAGAATCTCAGATAATCATCAACACTGTTCAGGCGGGCGTCCGGCTGCGACATACCAGACTGCATCAGCTCAGCGTGCCAGGTGTCTGCAATTTGTGCGTCTGCCAGATCCGCCAGCGATGTCTGCAGGCAGTCGAGTTGCAGCGAATCACCGTGTGCGAATGATTGTGTGATTCGTCCAATGTACGTTTGCATCTGATCATCACAGTCCACGATGACATTCGTGGATGACTGGTCAGCGGCAAGGCATATTCCAATCAGCCAGGCCGGACGCGGCATGATGGCGGCCAGAAAAATGGATCTGGTGGCCATGGCATCAAACAATTCAGCGGCTTTTGTTACCGGCATCCACCAGACAAGCGTATCGGTCTGTTGATCTGTCTCAGGGTTAAAAACCAGGCAAGGTTCGAGACTTTGTTCCTGCTCAGGTAATCGGGTTGCCATCTGCAGTTTTATCGCTGCACGTGCATCGGACTTGACCACTCCGGGCAGTTGGACGGACTGAGCCAGAAATTCTGAGGGGGGCAGCAGCAATTGCACACAATCGGCTTCGCCACGATGCCCTTCAAGCAGTATCGCCGCAGCGGCAGCGATACTGTCCGCGTCATGGGTGCCATCTGGATGTCTCTGCAGCGTGACCACCTGGCTGGTGCCCAGGTCGCACAACTGATCACCAAAAACCATCAGATTGCGGTTGATGCGACGTGCCAGCGTATCTATCGCGCTGTTATGTCCAGCACCGGCGAGCAGCTGGTGCAGCTTGTCCCGCATATCGATTATGGTCATCGGCATGGTCCCTGTTGTTGTCGAGCTCGCCGGATTATACGTAATAGTAGCCGCTGATTCTTCTGCGCCTCTTTGGCAAACAGTCAGCGTTGAGCTGTGACGCAGGCGATTGGAAAATAGTTTGGCCTCAGCGCGCCCTGTGCACTCGATTGCGGCCGGCCTGTTTGGCCAGATACAACGCCTGATCTGCCCGGTCGAAGAGGGTTTCGACAGTATCATTGGCAGTTGCTGCCACCACACCAAATGACAGGGTTATCTGTATTTGGCGCTCTTTGAAGTGAAAAGGGATCGCGGCGATAGCCAGGCGCAACTTGTTCAACACATGCTCGGCATCGGCCGGTCGGGTATCCGGCATGAGAATGACAAACTCTTCTCCTCCAAAACGTGCGACAAAATCCTCCTCTCTCAAGCGGGAAATCAGCTCACGCGCAATGATTTTAAGTACCTTGTCGCCGGCAAGATGACCATAACTGTCGTTGATATTCTTGAAAAAATCGACATCTGCGACAGCCAGACACAAACTTCTCTCTTCATCTGCAATGCCGATCGAATCCTTGTAGCGCCACATTTCCAGCAGCTGGTTAACGCGAAGACTGTAGGCTTCCCGATTTGGCAATTCGGTCAGCGAGTCTTTTAATGCGCTTTCCTGTTGCCGCGCCAGATGCAGACGCAGCTCCCTCGACTCGTGCTCCAGCGAAGTGATGCGATCGGTTAAACGACTCATTTCAGTCACCAGCAACTCATCCTGTTGCGAGCGCTGAAGCTTGAAACCATCCAGCGACTGAATAATGGCACCAATCTGATTTTGAACGGAGATCTTGAGTGTATGCAGATCAGCGTCCGGAGATTCGACCGCTGCCTTTATGCCCTGAATCTGCTCTCTCACACGTGCATCCATGTCAGCGTCGGAGTCCGATGTTTGCTGTGAGTGCCGCCTTGAGTTATCAACGAAGGCCTGCACTTGCGCCAGGCTCTCGGTCACCTCACTCAAAAAGCCCTGAAACTCTGCTCGTTGCTCGTCCGCCGCGTTACGCAGCACCATCAGAATTTGCTCAAGCACTGCAACAAAGTCATACCAGTTCAAGCCTTTCACGACGTTGCGCCGAATGGATTCTGCCAGTGCAACCGATTCACCCGTGATATGAATTGACTCCAGTATCCTCAGTAACAGCGGTTCAACATGACCTGCGATAAAGGAAAATGCCGGCTCCGCCAGCCCGGAACGATCCCTGATCAGCTCACCCTCAAGGGTTGTGGATTCCTGCTCCGGCACTAGGCCATCATCTGGGACATCCAGACTGGTGTCTTGCGGGGCTGGCTCAACCGGAGAAGTTTCACCTGCAGCCTCATCAACCTGTTCAATTGGCTGCGCAAGCTCTGCGTCGGCCGTTGGCTGAGCAGGCAGATGATGTAAGTGGTCGCTATCAACAGATAATTCTTTTTTACTGACAGGCTCTTCGGAATCAACTTTTGCAGGTGCCTGCGAATCGACTGCGGTGCTCGTAGAGCCGGACCCAAAGAGTCGGCTCCAGAACCCTGGCCCAGCCTGTTGACGTTGATGCTCATGAGCCTGAGCCAGCTCGATCTGCACCTGTTGAATAACATCACGCAACAAGTCCACGAACCGGCGAATCAAACCGGCGTGTTGTTGCGGATCCTGCAGTCGGATTGCAAGATCCGAGGAGAATTTCTTGAGTTGGCGGCGCTTGCTACCAGACAAAGGCAAGTGTGCCAGTTCGGAGAGTGCCGCTTGAAACGCCTGCTGCAGAGCCCATCCACTGGCGTTCTTTTCGTTGTCGAGCCGGACAATGGATTGTTCGATTTGCTCAAGCAGCAATTCCAGTCCGGTTTCCCTGTCGTCATGCCGCAGGCTGTTGCGTAACTCGGATAGTTGCTTGTCAAGGCGGGAGTCATGTCCGTCACCGGCGAGGCTTATGCCAAGAAGGCCACGGCGCAATAAGCGGATTCGGGCAGTCAGCTGTTTTTCGCGCTGCTCATGTTCCTCAAGCGCGTCGAGAAACTTGCGCTTCCAGCGCTGGGCTTCCTCTGCATCCTGCACCCGTTGAACCATGAGCGTGAAACCCTGACTGGTTGAGGGACCGGTCAGGCAGGATGCAATCAGCCCGACCGGTGAACGTTAGATGCGCCGTTAACGCGCAGCTCGCTCCTGTGCTACCAGGAAATCGACTATCGCGAGCATGTCCTGCTGCGTGCGGACAGCATCATTGGTTGTTACCAGATATTTGCCATTCACAATGACATTGGGCGTGCTTCGAATCTGGTAGGCGCTCATTTTCTGCTCGGCCTGATTGACTTTGGTGCGCACGGGGAATGAGTTGAAGGCTCGGGAAAAGTCTTCCTCGCCAACACCGTATCGGGCAAACAGGGTTGCCAACTGCCGTTCATTTTGCAGACGATTATTTTGCAAATTGATGGCATCGAAAATCGGGCCGTGAACCTGATCGACAACGTTCAGACTTTCTGCAGTATAGTAAGCCTGCGCGTGAATCTTCATCAGCTCGTTCCAGATGGCCGGAAAGCGCAGATAATCGACGTCATCCGGCGCGTTATGTGCCCAGTCATCGACCAGTGGCTGGAAGCGGAAACAGTGGCCGCACCCGTACCAAAACACTTCAAGTACTTCAATTTTATCCGGATTGTTGGTGCGTACCGGTGCAGGGAGCTCTTCGTAGTGGGTACCTGCAACGTAGAGCGCAGGCTGCGCCTGCACAGACATGGCTGTCAGGCCCAGAAGACAGGCTGCGCCTACAAATTTAACGATATTCTTGATCATTATTCAGCTACTCCAGTTCGGTTCTTGTGCCGCTTTAAGTAGACCGCGTTCAGACTGAATAATTGCTGAACGCGGCAAACAATCAATGCAGGCCGGAAATATAGCTGGCCAGGGCTTCGATTTCGGCATCAGTCAGACGCTCTGACACAATACGCATCGGCGCAGGGTCGCCATCGTTGTTGCGGGTACCCGCACGGAACGCCTTCATTTGGGTGACGATGTACTCGGCATGTTGGCCACCGAGAGCCGGGAAACCTGCTTGCGCAACCCCTGAACCATCCGGTGAATGACACGCTGAGCAAGCCGCAACACCCAGGTCTGCAATACCCGCACGGTAGATACTTTCGCCGGTTTCGATCAGATCGGGGTTAGCGCCCTCAATGGTCTTTTCCTGACTCGCGTAGAAAGCAGCAATGTCGGCAAGATCCTGTTCCGACATGTTGTTCAGCAAACCGGTCATCAGAGGGATTTCCCGGGCACCAGACTGAATGTCCAGCAGTTGCTTCAGTGTGTAGCGTTCATTTTGACCGGCCAGTTTCGGGTTGCTACCAATGGTGCTATTACCGTCGGCACCGTGACAGGCTGCGCAAACGGCCACTTTCTGTTCACCGGCAGCGGCATCACCCGCGGCGTGTGCAGAAAAGCTGGTAACAGCCAAGAGAATTGACGCCAGGGAAAATACTAATCTTTTCATGGAGAATCGAAGTTCCTGAACAATGTTTGTAAACAGTGTGTGAGTTGCTCGGTAGGCCCCTCCGAGGTGGCACAGGCCAGACTCTTTCAGGACGCAGCGGGTGCGGAGTATACCACAGCTGCCCGAGTTGTGTACGGCGCCGGACAAGGCACGCAGGAGTCTGTGCTGGTGAAGCGGGTGCGGCGTCCGGTAGAATAGCGGCCCATGAATTATCAGAACGCAAGTTTCACCATCAGTGCGGCGAAATTGAAAGATTGCCCGCTGGACAGTCAGCGCGAAGTGGCTTTTGCCGGGCGGTCAAATGCCGGAAAGTCCAGCGCTATCAATACGTTGACGCGGCAGGGTCAGCTTGCCAGGGCAAGCAAAACCCCGGGCCGCACGCAGTTGATCAATTTTTTTGCCGTCGAAGCCGGGCGTTACCTCGTCGACCTGCCGGGGTATGGCTACGCCAAAGTGCCGCTGGCAGTCAAAGATAACTGGCAGATTCATCTGGAAAACTACCTGAACAAACGGGAGGCGCTTGCGGGCCTGGTGCTGGTCACTGATATCCGTCATGTGTTCAAGGATTTTGACCTGATGATGATCGACTGGGCTCGCCAGAACAGGCTGCCAATTCACATACTGCTGACCAAGTCAGACAAGCTCAAGCGCGGAGCAATACAGGACGCATTGCGTGCAGCCAAAACGGCTATTGCCGACATGGAAGATGCTTCCGTGCAGGAGTTTTCCTCGCTCAAGCGTATCGGGGTGGATGTACTGGCCAACCGTCTGGATCAGTGGTTGGCACCAACCCCGGATGAACAGGAACAGTCAACGCCGTCATAGGCAGCGGCCCGCGATCAGTGGGCCTCATCCCAATTTGAGCCCACGCCAACATCCACAACCAGCGGCACATCCAGAGCTGCTGCGCTGATCATTCGGAAGCGCACGCCTGCCGCCAGCAAGTCCACATCCGCCTCGCTGACCTCAAATACCAGTTCGTCATGAACCTGCAGCACCAGTCGGGCGTCCAGCACACCGGTTTGCAGCCAGTGGTCAATATCTACCATCGCCTGTTTGATGATATCTGCGGCTGTACCCTGCATTGGCGCATTGATGGCCGTTCTTTGCGCTGCCTTTCTCAGCATGCCGTTACCTGCTTTGATATCCGGCAGATAAAGGCGTCGCCCAAAGAGGGTTTCGACATAACCCTGTGACTCAGCCTGTTCACGGGTGCGCTCCATGTAATCGTGGACACCGGGATAACGTTCGAAGTAACGGTCTACATAGAGCTGGGCGTCGTGGCGGTCTATACCCAGCTGCTTGGCCAGCCCAAAAGCTGACATCCCGTAGATCAGACCGAAGTTGATTGCCTTGGCCCGACGTCGTTGTTCGGGGGTTACCTCGTTCAGCGGCACACCAAAAACCTCGGAAGCTGTCGCCCGATGCACGTCCTGTGCATTTGCAAACGCAGACAACAATCCGGGGTCCTGGGACAAATGCGCCATGATACGCAGTTCAACCTGGGAGTAATCCGCCGCCAGCAGGCGATATCCGGGAGCGGCGATAAACGCCTGCCGGATCTTTCGCCCCTCGGCACTTCGGATAGGGATATTTTGCAAATTGGGGTCTGTAGACGACAGTCGCCCGGTGGCTGCCACTGCCTGCTGGAAGCACGAGTGCACTCGGCCCGTTGTACGGTTTATCTCGTGCGGCAATTTGTCCGTGTAAGTCGACTTGAGTTTGCTGAGCGCCCGATGTTCCATAATCAGTTTGGGCAACTCAAAATCCAGCGCCAGCTCCTGGAGCACAGGTTCAGCTGTCGAGGGTTGTCCGGTTGGGGTTTTTTTTAGCACCGGCAGTTGCAGCTTGTCATAGAGAATGGCTTGCAACTGTTTGGGTGAACCCAGATTAAACGCTTCTCCGGCCAGTGCATGGACTTCGGATTCCAGTTCTCCCAGTCTTTTTGCGAGCGCCAGCGACTGTTGATGCAGCATGTCCGGGTCAATCGCAATGCCCTGTCGCTCCATACGCTGCAATACCGGACTTAACGCCATTTCGTAGTACTTGTAGAGCCCAGCCAGGTGTCCGGTCTCATTCAGCTCCCGGGTCAGTCGTAACTGGAGTCGACTCACCATATCAGCCTGAGGAGCCATAAATGTCATCGCTGCATCGGGACTGGTCTGAGTAAGACTCAGCTTCTGTCTACCTTCACCAATCAACGCTGACAATTCAGGGAGATGCTTGTGTAGGTAGTACTCACTAACATTGTGAATGCTGTGATCTGTTGCAACCGAATTGATGACGTAAGAAGCCAGATGCGAATCAAAACGCCAGCCCTTTACTGTTATCCCGTGATTTTCAAAGATATGGCTGATTCGCTTGCAGTCATGCGCAAACTTGCGGATATCGGAATTTTCAAGTAGCGGCTTCAGCGCGTTCAGGGTGTCTCTGCGGTCCAGAACAGAGGGCGAATCCAGGCTGTCATGATCAAGCGCCAGATACACTGCCTGACCCGGCGCCCAGCTCAACGCCAGCCCTATGACTCGCGCGACCATGAAGTGCTCGCCTGAATCAAGCACTGCCAGTGCTACAGAGCCGGTTTTGCGAATATCCTTGAGACAGGCATCCAGCTCTTCCGTGGTAGTGACCAAACGATAGTCCTGCTGGTCCGTCTTCCAGGATTCGTCATCCACTGGCGGATTTGCGTTATCCGACGAGACTATGCCCAACTGCTCTCGGGCCTCAGATACCTGATGCTCGGACACATCGACGCCCTGACTTTCGAGTTCTTTAATCCAGCTGCGAAACTCAAGCTCTGTGAACAGTGCCAGCAGCTGGCTTTGGTCTTCCTCGACCGGAATCAGTTGCTCCAGTCGCAAATCCAGCACGACATCCATCTTGATCGTGGCCAGCTCATACGACAGGCGCAAGGAGTCGATGTTATCCCTGAGCTTCTCGCCGATTTTGCCGCCAATCTTGTCCGCATTGGCAATAATGTCCTCGACCGACCCGAAGTCCTGCAGCCATTTGACGGCTGTTTTAGGACCAACGCCTGGCACCCCGGGAATGTTGTCGACCTTGTCTCCCGTCAGCGCAAGAAAATCGACAATACGTGACGGAGGCAATCCAAACTTGCTCTCAACACCGGCTGGATCCAGTTTCTCACCTGTCATGGTATTGATCAGCGTGACATGCTGATTGACCAGTTGAGCCAAATCCTTGTCGCCGGTTGAAATCAACGTGTCTCGCCGCTGCTCCTGCGCCTGACGGGCAAGCGTGCCAATCACATCGTCTGCCTCAACGCCGGGCACAACCAGTAATGGCAGACCCATAGCCCGGATAATGTGATGAATGGGCTCAATCTGAGAGCGCAGATCGTCCGGCATGGGTGGGCGGTGGGCTTTGTAGTCTTTGTAGATATCGTTGCGGAATGTATCGCCCTTGGCGTCAAACACAATAGCGACCGGACTGTCAGGATACTCCTTTTTCAGGCTGCGAATCATGCTGATCACACCCTTGATAGCGCCGGTTGCCTGACCCTTGCTTGTCACCAGAGGTGGAAGCGCATGATAGGCTCTGAACAGGTAAGATGAGCCATCTACCAGAATGAGGGGGCTGACCGATGCCATATAAACGTCCATGCTGAATTGGAAGAAGCAGTCCGCCTTTTTCAAATCAGGCAGCTGTCACGGGTCAGTATGCTACCGATCAAAGCACTGCTGGAAGGCGGTTGCGAGGTTATCAATCAACTGTATATAAGCCGACGCTCCTGAGGTCAAGTTCCGGCCTGTTGTATCAGCATGAATGCGTGACACATCCTTTTCCCCGATCACTGTCTCCACCGTCGCCGCCTGCGAGGTAACGTCTTCAAGCAGGCAATTAATGTCACGGCTGTCTATTGCCTCGCGCAATGCGAGCAGATGTCTTGCTCCCGGCTGCATTTCTTCGCTGCCAACAAAGACCACCTCGTGTTGCAAGCCAAACTGACGTTCAAAGTAGCGGAAGGCATCATGGTAAACCGCATATCGCGTACTGTCAGACGCCACCAGCATGTCCTCCAACCGGGTTTCAAGCGCCGACAGCGACTGCTCGAAACGCGCAAGATTATGCTGATAACGGGTTGAATTGACCGGATCCGCCTCGCTCAGACTGGATGCTATTGCTCTGGCGATCGCTCTGCCATTGCGGGTATCCAGCCACACATGTGGATCAATATCATCTCCTGCTCTGTGCTGATGACCCGCATGCAAACCCTCATCTGGCACAACGATGTGAACGACATCTTCGCCATCATGACCTGCGTGATGCACCAGCAAATCGGGCAGTGCGAGTATCTGCAACACTTGTTTGCCTGACATTTGCGCCTCAACCGCTCCCGTCAGGTAGCTCTCCAGTTCCGGCCCCACCCAGACAAACAGATCGGCATCACTTAATGTCCTCACGTTCGAGGGTCTGAGCGCAAAGTGGTGATAAGATTGCGTGGATGGTATCAACAAGACCGGCTCGGATACGCCGTCCGTTATCGCGCTGGCAATCATGTGTAGAGGTTTGATGCTGGTGACAACGCTGACTTGGGCAAATGCCGGCAGTGCCGCGAGCAAAGTCGCAACAAAAACCAACACTGACAAAGGACCGGATTGCTTGTTCATGGCAAAGTTCAGCTTTTCAAAGAAATGCTATGATATACCATTTTTAGAATATCCACTACGCTGGCGTCCGGCAATTTGCCAGTCAGCTTTATGTCGAGAGCACAGGGCTGTACCCGCATGAACACGGATTTACTCATCAAAGCCGAAGGCATCGGCATCCAGTTAGGTGGCCGTCATGTTTTGCGAGACATTGATCTTGAGTTGCGGAAATCGCAACTGCTAACCCTGATCGGCCCCAATGGCGCGGGCAAGACAACCTTGGTGCGGATAGTGCTGGGTTTGCTCACCCCCGATTCCGGCAAGCTCACTCGGGCAGACCGATTACGTATTGGCTACATGCCCCAGAAACTCTTTGTTGAGCCAACACTGCCTCTAACGGTACAGCGCTTTCTGCAACTGGCGTCGCCGTCAGTCAACGATATCCGGCCCGTTCTGGAAGAAGTGCGGATATCGCACCTGCTGAATCAGCAAGTGAGCAAGCTGTCCGGAGGTGAAATGCAACGGGTACTGCTGGCCCGCGCCTTGAGTCGGGAGCCCCAGTTGCTGGTGCTGGATGAACCTGCACAGGGGGTGGATGTCAACGGACAGGTAGAACTGTATGAGCTTATCAACAGTATTCGTGATCAACACCACTGTGGTGTATTGATGGTGTCTCATGATCTTCATCTTGTGATGGCCAGCACAGATGAAGTGGTGTGTCTGAATCAGCACATTTGCTGTCACGGCAAACCGGAACATGTCAGCTCCGACCCTGCCTATCTGGCACTATTTGGCAAGAAAGAAGCTCAAACTCTGGCGGTTTATACCCATCACCACAACCATATTCACGATATCAAAGGCGGGATCGTCAGCGATAAATGTTGCGATACCGAGCACCCGGCCGAGAGTCACAAACATGGCTGACTTCCTTATTTATGCCCTGATCGCCGGTATCAGTATTGCGCTGATTGCAGGCCCGCTTGGATGTTTTGTGGTTTGGCGCCGGATGTCCTATTTCGGAGACACGCTTGCACACGCATCATTGCTTGGTGTGGCATTTGCCATACTGTTCAGCATACAACTGCAGGTGGCCATTATTGGAAGCTGCCTGGTTTTTGCAGGACTGCTACTGTTGCTGGAACGGCGTCAGTTGCTCGCGACAGATACTTTGCTGGGCATCATTGCCCACAGCACATTGGCGTTTGGTTTGCTGGTTCTGTCTTTGTCCGATCGGGTTCAAATCAATCTGACCAGCTTTCTGTTTGGTGATTTGCTGACCGTGACGCAGACTGATCTGATCTGGATAGTAACTTGCTGCGTGTTCTGCGGATTGGCATTAATGTACTTCTGGAACCGATTTCTGGCCATTACCCTTCATCGTGAGCTGGCAACCATTGAAGGGCTGCCTGTTGAAAGACTCTATGCTTTGCTGGTAATGCTGATTGCATTATTGATTGCGGTAGCGATGAAAATCGTCGGTGTATTGCTGATTACATCCTTGCTGATCATCCCGGCTGCCGCAGCAAGGCGTTTTTCAACGACTCCCGAACAAATGGCACTGGGCGCCGCGCTGACAGGTGCGCTTTCTGTCAGTGCGGGGTTAACCCTGTCCTGGTTCTGGGATACTCCGGCCGGGCCCTCGATTGTGGTTTCAGCCTTCACGCTTTTTATGCTGGCTTATCTGAAACCTCAAACCAGCCGCTGAGTCTCTCAATCAAAGCGCTTGTCGAATGATTTCGTAGGCTTGCCTGATGTTTTCCTGCTTGATATTCGGATCCATAAACCCGCGGTACTGCCCCTGGGGATCGATGATCAGGATATTGCCGCTATGGTCAATCAAAAAGTTCTGCGGCGTACCGCCATCTGGCGCGGGAACAGGCATGATGCCGTTGGCAACAAACAGATCCCTCGCAAGTCGCGACACCACGGCGAAGTCACCATTTACACCAATAAAATCCTCATGAAATCCCTGCATGTAGCGGGCTATTGCTGCGGTGTCGTCTCTGAATGGATCCACGCTTACCATCACAACCTGGGTATCTGCCCTCAAACTGTCATCAATTGAACGATAGAAGGCTGCCAGTTCATTCATTGTCAGCGGGCAAATGTCCGGGCAGTTGGTAAACCCGAAAAACACCAGACTCCATTTGCCAGCCAGACTTGCGTCGGTGAACGCTTGCCCATATTGATCCTGCAGCTCAAACGGCTGAATCGCCACGGGGTCCTCATAAACCAGAGCGCCAATCTCACGGAGCTGTTCCGGATCGATCTCTGCGCGTTGATTATTGGACGCATAGCGGGAATAGGTCAGGAACATCACCAGAAACACCCAGACAAGGCATGCTATCAACGTGATCTTTACGTTTCGCTTCATGTTTTAACGCCTGCAACTGAAAATCAGGGAAACAGATAGTGGTCAACCAGCAAGACCGGGAACAGAACCATCAAATACACGATCGAGTAACGAAATGTATCCATGGCAGTAGAGGGCTTGGGTCTGTAAAGCAGCAGCAGGGACCATACCAGGAATCCACCACCAAGAACGAGAGCCGCCAGCAGATACAACGGGCCGCTCATACCAATCAGCCACGGCAGCACACTGACCAGCAGCAGTATGACCGTGTAAAGCACAATATGAACCTTGGTCAGATGCTCGCCATGTGTGACCGGCAGCATCGGGATACCGGTTTTGGCGTAGTCATCTTTGCGGTAAATCGCCAATGCCCAGAAGTGGGGTGGGGTCCAGGCAAAAATGATCAGCACCAGAATCAATGCGCCCGGTTCGACCGTACCTGACACTGCCGCCCAGCCGAGCAACGGCGGCATCGCGCCAGAGAGGCCACCAATTACAATATTCTGGGGCGTCGCACGTTTGAGGTAGCCTGTGTAAATAAAGGCGTAACCGATAAAGGAAGCGAGCGTAAGCCAGGCACTCAAGGCATTGACCCATACCAGCATGATCAGCATCCCGAGCACACCAATAATCGCAGCGAACCAGGCCGCCTGCTTTGGCTCTACCCGGCCTTGAGGCATCGGACGGTTAATGGTGCGGCGCATCACCGCATCAATCTTGCGGTCGATCAGATGATTGACCACTGCGCCTGAGGATGCCACCAGCGCAATACCCAGATTGCCAAGAATCAGAATATCCAGCGGGACCATGCCCGGCACAGCCAGAAACATGCCTACCATTGAGGTCAGGATCATCAGCATGACCACCCGAGGTTTGCACATCTCGTAGTAGTCACGCCAACTGGCGGCCTGTTTATGGGTCAACTCTGTCACGATGCTCTCTCTTTCCAGCCTGCTTTACGGCAAGACAGCCGCCAGGGCGGGCACTTGACTGTCAGTAAATGCTTCGATACTTGGGTGTGGCGGAATTGTACCGCAAATGCAGTTTGGATGAAAAAAATGAGGACATTTATTTTTTTCAGGAGTAAATTCAAGGCGTGGCCCATCGATTTATGCAAGGAGTCTGAAGTTTAGTGTAGTCATCTGAACAGCCCGAACAGGTGTATTAAAGACTGATAGATGTTTGAAAGCGATTCCAGATAAAGCAAAAAAAGGAGCAGCGCTATGAAATGTATCTATTATTTGTCACCCACTCTGAAAAGCACACATCAGATTTCCGATGACCTGCATGGCATCGGCGTTGACGACTGGTTCTTGCACATCCACAGCAAGGATGAAAGCGGACTGGTCAAAGAGCACCTCCATTCAAGCAACTACCTTGAAAGCCTGGATTTTATACGTGAAGGGCTTATTGGCGCAGGCATCGGTTTCGTCGCCGGGCTGGCGATGGCTGGTTTGGCTGCAGTCACAGATCCCTTTGGCGCCGAAGTGCCATTGATCGGCTATGCTGCGATTGTATTCCTGATTACCTGTTTCGGCGCATGGGTTGGCGGCTTGACCGGTGTTGCGCGGGAAAACAAGAAAATCGCAAACTTTCACGACGATATTGCCGCAGGAAAGTACCTGATCCTGATCTATGCAAAAGAGCATCAGATTGACAGTATCCAGCAGATGATGAAGTCCAAGCATCCGGAGGCCGCCCTGGCTGCGGTTGACCCTCACTTCCTTAATCCGTTTGCCGACCTGCAGCTGGTGCGTGCGTAAGGTGGCAGATGTATTGCACTGATTGAAACAAAGTTTTAGTATCCATAGGCGGGGAGGGACCAATGGTCCCTCCTTGTTTGCGTCACTGTTAGATGTACCGCGTTGAATACCCATCCGAAAGATAACAATAACTGGAGGGAGCGACGTTGTGAACGAGACAATTGGTACCGTTCGTAGTCAACTGCGTGACTGGCAATCAAAGCATTTCCTCCCGGGCATACGCCCGCGGCCTTCTATTATCTTTCGCTGTACTGTTGCTGTATCCACCGTTGTCCGTGTTCGAACAATTAGAAGGATATTTCGCGTATGGCTATTGCAGTTGTTCTATTCCTGCTCGTTATTGGAACCGTTGTATTCCACTTCGCCAGCCCGTGGTGGTTCACGGAAATTGCCTCCCACTGGTCCAATATTGATTTCACGATCAACCTGACTTTCTGGGTTACCGGATTCGTTTTTATAGCTGTTAACCTGTTCATGGCCTATAGCGTCTACCGCTATCGACAGCGTAAAGGCTCTGAGCACAAAGCAGTTTATGAGCCCGAAAACGCACGTCTGGAATCAGGTCTGACCATTCTGACGACATTGGGTGTGGTGGCCATGCTGGCGCCAGGCCTCTTTGTCTGGGCGCAGTTTGTTTCCGTCCCGGATGATGCGATGGAGTTTGAAGCATTCGCCTCACAGTGGCAGTGGTCATTCAGGTATCCCGGTGAAGATGGTGTACTCGGCACGGCGGACATAGAACATATCACCGAGCGCAACCCACTGGGCGTCAACCCTGACGATCCCAACGGGCGTGACGATGTGATCGTCAAACAGCCGATCATGGCAATGCCGCTTGATCAGCCCGTCAAAGCGCTGCTGCGCTCGCGTGACGTGCTGCACAACTACACCGTCCCACAATTTCGCGTGAAGATGGACATGGTGCCGGGCATGGTGTCCTACCTCTGGCTGACGCCAACCCGTACTGGCTCTTTTGAAATTCTGTGTGAACAGTACTGTGGGCTGGGCCACCACATCATGCGTGCATCTGTAGAGGTCATGGAACCGTCCGAGTTCCGCAACTGGCTGGCCAGCCAGCCGACCTTTGCAGAAACCCAGCAACAGACATCGCCAGATCTTGCGGCTGGCCAGCAATCTTATGCTGTCTGTGCCAGTTGCCATGGACAAAATGGTGAAGGCAATCGCGCGATGAATGCCCCCAAGCTGGCAGGTCTGCAATCCTGGTACATAGAGCGCCAGCTTCGCTACTACCAGGAGGGCGTTCGTGGTACCAATCCTGAAGACAGCTTCGGTCAGATGATGGCACCGATGGCCAATATGGTTGCTTCCCCTGAGGCTCGCCGAAATGTATCTGCCTATATTGGCAGTCTGCCGGTGACCGGGCCTTCAGTGACTTTAACCGAAGGTGACTCCGCGCGCGGCATGAGAATCTACGAGGCCAACTGCGCGGCATGCCATGGTGCCGATGGCAAGGGCAGCTGGGCGACTGACGCACCGGCACTTGCCGGTATGGACGATTGGTACCTGAACCTGCAACTGAACAATTACAGGGCTGGCATCCGGGGTCATCATGACGCAGATGACTATGGTTACCAGATGGTATCCATGGTCAAGGCGATGCGAACAGAGCAGCAGCAAAATGATGTGATTACCTATATCAACTCTCTCCGATAGAGGGTCCGGGTATCCGGTGAATATAACAACAATTTATCAATATACCGCTCAGGCTTTGACCCGGAGGAAAACTAGATGGCTTATGTACCTTTAGCCGACCAGGATGATGCTCACGCACTTCATGATCCGCAGAGCTTCGTTACCAAATATATCTGGAGCCAGGATCACAAGGTAATCGCTATTCAATACGGCGGCACCGCAATATTCGTCGGACTGATCGCTTTGGGTCTCTCCATTCTGATGCGCCTTCAGATCGGATTTCCGGACACAGTCAGCTTTATTGATCCGGCGTTTTATTATCAGGCCGTGACCATGCATGGCATGATCATGGTAATTTACCTGCTGACTGCGCTGTTTCTTGGAGGATTTGGCAATTATCTGGTGCCACTGATGTGTGGTACACGGGACATGGTTTTCCCGTTTCTCAATATGCTTAGCTTCTGGTTCTACCTGCTGTCGGTCATCATCCTGCTAGCCAGCTTCTTTGTGCCGGGCGGGCCAACCGGGGCAGGGTGGACACTGTATGCTCCCCAGTCCATTTCGCAAGGTACCCCGGGTCATGAAGGCGGCATCCTGTTGATGCTGATTTCACTGGCGGTGTTTATTGTTGCGTTCACCATGGGTGGACTTAATTACGTCACGACAATTCTTCAGGCACGCACACGCGGCATGACCCTGATGAGATTGCCGCTGTCTATCTGGGGTATCTTCACAGCAACCGTTCTTGGTTTGTTTGCATTTCCGGCGCTGCTGGTCAGTGCAATCATGCTTGGGTTTGACCTTGTTCTGGGCACCAGCTTCTTCATGCCTGCGATGATGCAACTGGGCGAGCAGAGCAGCTACGACGGCGGGAGCCCAATTCTGTTCCAGCATCTGTTCTGGTTCTTTGGCCACCCCGAAGTCTACATCGTTGCGCTGCCGGCGTTTGGTCTGGTTTCAGACGTTATCGCCACTCACGCACGCAAGAACATTTTTGGCTATCGCATGATGGTGTGGGCAATCATTGCAATTGGCGGCCTCAGTTTCATGGTTTGGGCGCACCACATGTATGTCAGTGGTATGAACCCGTACTTCGGTTTCTTCTTCGCAACGACAACATTGATCATCGCAGTCCCAACAGCGCTCAAAGTGTACAACTGGGTGCTGACGCTGTGGCAAGGCAACATCCGTCTCAATACACCGATGCTGTTCGCGATCGGTTTCATTTTCACATTCATTCACGGCGGTCTGACCGGACTGTTTCTGGGTAACGTGATTATCGACATCCCGCTCGCTGACACTTACTTTGTGGTCGCACATTTCCATATGGTGATGGGCGTTTCCCCCGTGTTGGTTGTATTTGCCGCACTCTACCACTGGTATCCGAAGATCACCGGGCGAATGTATAACGAGACCATGGGCAAAGTGCATTTCTGGTGCACATTCCTTGGCACGTATGCGATTTATCTGCCTATGCACTACCTTGGTTTTCTCGGTATGCCACGTCGCTACTTCGAGATGGGTAACACTGACTTTGTCCCTGCCACTGCGCAGGCACTGAATGCCAATATCACACTGGCTGCTATCTTTGTTGCCATTGCACAGGTTCTTTTCTTCATCAATATTTTCTGGAGCCTGCGTAGCGGAGAAAAAGCGTCAGGGAATCCATGGGGAGCAACAACGCTTGAGTGGCAGACACCGGATACGCCTCCCAAACACGGAAACTGGGGTCCGGAGTTGCCATCTGTTTATCGCTGGGCTTATGACTACAGTGTCCCGGGTCAGAAGCAGGACTTCATTCCACAGAACGAGCCGGGAGAAGAGTACGAAAAAACCCATCACACCAAAGGAGCGCACTGATGAGTTTGTTGAATGATGTCACCAACAAACCATGGGACGAGGTCGGACTGCCCGATGGTATAGAGCCCAAACCTGTTTTTTCTGTGTCTGACGAACGAGTTGCACTGACCGTTTTTCTGATTATCGTCAGCGTCGTTTTTTCGCTATTACTGGTGTCTTACTACATCAGAATGCAGTTGGGCGACTGGGTACCCATGTTGTTGCCGGATCAGCTTTGGTTGAACACCGGTGCGCTTGTTCTGGGCAGTATTTTTATGCAGCTCGCTGTTGCTGCAAGCAGGCGTGAGGCTGTTGTTGGGTTAGCTAAAGGCGCCGGCCTGCTGTTCTTGTTGGGGGGGCTGTTCACCATTGCTTTTGTGGCAGGACAGTACCAGGTATGGGATCAACTTGCTGCCAGTGGGCAAGGCGTGCGAACCAATCCGTCCAACTCATTTTTTTACCTGTTGACCTTTGTGCATGTCCTGCACCTGTTGGGCGGCTTGTGGGTTTGGAGCCGGGCAGAAATTCGTATCGCACACGGCTCAACATCCCATGATATTCAGCAAAGCATCAGGCTTTGTGCCATTTACTGGCACTTCCTGCTTGCCATCTGGGTTGGACTTTTTGTGCTGATGTCCTATACCTGATTGCTACCCATTTGCATCCTTCATACTCAGGATTTGATCATGAACCAGACAACGACAATAGATAGTCATGATACAAGTGTTAAAGGAATGACCGGATTTGTTCAGGATTGGTCTGCGGACAAGCAGACATATCATGTGCCGTGGGGCAAGGCCATGATGTGGATTTTTCTTGTCAGCGACACATTTATTTTCTCCTGCTTTCTCGTTGGTTACATGACAGTTCGCGTTTCCACCGCCGAACCATGGCCGCTGGCAACCGAGGTGTTTGCATTATCTTTTTTTGGCAGTGATCCCATTCCATTGATCCTGATTGCCATCATGACGTTTGTCCTGATTACCAGCAGCGGCACGATGGCGCTTGCAGTCAACTATGGTTACCGGAGGGACCGCAAAAAGACGGTATTGTTGATGCTGGCCACCGCAGCTCTTGGTGCTACCTTTGTGGGCATGCAGGCATTTGAGTGGTCAAAGCTGATTGGGTATGGAGTCAGACCTTGGGAAAACCCCTGGGGTGCTCCCCAGTTTGGCTCCGTCTTTTATATGGTAACGGGATTTCACGGCCTGCACGTATCTGCAGGTGTGATTTATCTTTTGATTGTGGCCCGCAAAGTATGGCGCGGAGACTACGAAAAGAAAGGTTATGAGATTGTTGAGATAACCGGCCTGTATTGGCACTTCGTTGACTTGGTCTGGGTATTTATTTTCGCATTCTTCTACTTACTTTAACGCGACAGAACTGACTACTTCGGAGAATAAAAATGGCGTCAGCAAGCGGTCAACAACATCCTCTCGGCATTTATCTGAAAATATGGATTTTGCTTTTTGTGCTGAGTCTGTTCAGCTACATGGTGGACTATCTGCATGTCCAAGGGCCTTTGCGCTGGTTTCTTGTGCTCTTGTTTATGGTGCTCAAGGCTGGTTTTATCCTGGCGATCTTCATGCACGTCATGTGGGAACGTATGGCCCTGGCTTTGACCATACTGGGCCCTCCAAGCATTCTCTTGCTGTTGATATTTTTTATGGCAGTAGAGGGGGATTATACTGAGACTGCGCGAGTGCAGTATCTGGGGCACGACCCAAATGCAGCACCTCTACATGTGAGTCACTAAACTTTTCCAAGAAAAAGGGGCATCGATATTGATGCCCCTTTTTGGTTTCCGCTAGCCCAGACTCGACAATTCCAAGAGTCTTTCAATATCAGCTTTAATGTCCTCAATCGTGTGGTGCGGCTCGTAATACATCATTACGTTACCAACGGGGTCAACAAAAAACACGTAGCTGTTGCTATCAAGATTGATAGTTACACCTTTCTGGGCAAGATTTTCGGTGATGATGTCTTTCAGTGTGCTTGCGATTCCCATGCTGGGATATTCGTTGCGAAAGTGCTCCGCTGTCTGATCCGGGAGATCATATCCGGTAGCGTTCAGATAGTAGCGCCGGACTCGCGGCATATCCTTTCCCAACGTAATATGCATTTGTCTCAGCAAGTGGATTCGTTGCTCGCACTCGGCATCACAATCGCGGGCGGTAACAAATACCATCAACCATGGCTCTGGCACATAATCATCCTCTGATTCCAGTTCGGCAATTCGATCTTCGAAACTGCGAAACAGTGGCTGACCGTTGCTATCCCGCATTGCCAGATCGGTAATGTCCGCCGGCGGCAGAATAAAATTTCCTTTGTTGATGGTATTGCCAAAGCCGCCGTTTTCCATGGCAGAGCGAAATGCAAAACTTGCGAGCGTGATAGGTACAAACGCAATCAACAGCAAGAACGCCAATTTGATTTTGCTTTTTGTCAAATCTTGCATATCTCAGCTCTCCAATTTTCTGAAACTGAACATTAAATAAAGAACAACCAGTACAAACGCCATCAAAAACCACTGCACGGCATAACCCCGATGAACTTCAGGCTGCATATTCACAACCGCCCAGTTGATTCTCAGGGCTGCAGTCGACTGTGCTGACAGTCGAACAACATGTGGCAGCAATGTCTGCTCGAGACTTGCAGACATCTGGTCCACGTCAACACGTTGAATAACTCTGGGCCAGGATGTCTGGTCCTCAGGTTCTCCGCCAAGTACAAAGGTCTGGCCATCAGGCACATAAATGTGTCCGACAATTTGCACAATGCCACTGTCAGCAATTTCTGTTGATGGCAGTTCTGATCTGGTGACACCTTGTGCAATCCATCCCCTGTTGACCAGCACAACACCGCTATCTGTTACGAATGGTGTAATGACTTCGTAACCTGCGCGGCCATCAACTATTCTGTTGTCGAGCAGAAACTGCTTTTCTGACAGAAACTCTCCCAGGGCGGCGACCTGTGTCCATCCCAGGTCAGGATCAGCCCAGTTGATGCTTTCCAGATTCTGCGGCGCTTGATGCAGACGGCTGTCGTACAAACGCTGGGCTGCAAGCTTCTCTTGTTCGCGATCAAGTTGCCATTGCCCCAGATTGATCAACAGGGGTAAGAGTGCAACTGTGAATAGCGTCATTTTCCAGTTGAAGCGGAATGTTCTGCCAGCGAATTTGTTCACGTTTTTTTGCAAGGTGCTGTGTCCTGTTGCCATCTGTTATGATTTGGCTTTAACTCTGCGCAGGATATGCCATGCTGAAGTCTATTATTGTGTTCCTGTTAATCGCCATCGTCATTAGCCTGGTGACCGGCTTTGTATTTTTTTACAAGGACAAAGGGCGATCCAAGCGAGTGATGTACGCGCTCGGCGTCCGTGTGACTCTTGCCATTATTTTGATGATTTGTGTGTTTTACGGCCTTTCCACCGGGCAAATTGCCTTTCAGACCCCCTGGAACTGAGACGTTTTAACCGGTTCTAAAAAAAGACGGCTCGCAGACCGGGATCTGCGAGCCGTCTTTTTTATTTATGTTTTGACGGGATTTACTTACAGGCAGTAGACAAAGATAAACAGGCCGATCCAGACCACGTCAACAAAGTGCCAATACCATGCAGAGGCCTCAAATCCAAAATGATCATCCGGCTTGAAATGGCCTTTCAGGCAGCGCAGCAGCATAACGATCAGCATGAACGTACCCAGAGTCACGTGGAATCCGTGGAAACCAGTCAGCAAGAAGAATGTCGAACCGTAAATGCCAGAGTTCAGTGTGATACCGTAGTGCCCGTATGCTTCGATGTATTCAATGGCCTGAAGCACCAGGAAGATGATACCCAGAGCAACGGTCACAAACATCCACTGGATCAGACGAGCGCGATTCTCTGCTTTCAACGCAACGTGTGCAAAATGCAGCGTGAAGGAGGAGGTGATCAGAATCACAGTGTTCCAGAACGGCAGGTAACCAGCGAAAAAGCCGACGCTCCACTCTTTTACATTCAACCCATCATGCGGGTTGGTAAATACGCTTGAGTCCGGATTGGCCAACAGGGGCCAGGCTGCCTGGAATTCAGGCCACAGTACTTCACCGGTAATGCCCTTTGCACCCTCACCGCCAAGCCAGGGCACTGACAAGGTTCGCACGTAGAAAAGCGCGCCAAAGAATGCGGCGAAGAACATTACTTCAGAGAAGATGAACCACATCATGCCCCAAACGTAAGAGCGCTTGAGCTGATCGTTGTTCAGGCCCGCGTGATTCTCTCGAATAACGGTCGCAAACCAGTTGAACAGGATAACTGAAAGAATAGTAAATCCAGTCAGCGCGATCCAGGTTGAACCGGTTACGCTGCTACCAGCAGCGATATTATTCAGAACATTGCCAAGTCCAAATACGGTCAGAAACAGACCGATTGATGCAAAGAACGGAAACTTGGTCTGTTCCGGTACGTAATAGACACTGTGCGAGCTTTCGCTGGCCATCTTTTTTCTCCAAAAATAAAAATATTATTCTCGATTACCGAATAGCTACTGCCTGGGCCTTGTTGCTTTTGTCTGTGATGTCATACAGGGTATATGACAAGGTTACTTTGCTGATATTGGCCGGCAGTGCCGGATCAACAAAGAATCTGATTGGCATATCCGCTGTCTCGCCTGCAGCCAGCAGCTGCTCTTCAAAACAGAAACATTCAATTTTGTTCAGATGCGCTGCCGCGGCATTGGGGGCGACACTCGGTATTGCCTGGCCAACCATCGCCGTTGCGCGAGGATTGCTCACGCGGTAGCTCACGACATTGACTTCGCCCGGTCGCACCGTCATCTGAGCAACTGAGGGCTGGAAGTCCCATCCCATTTCGGCGTTGTGATGCGCCACAAACTGGACAGTAATTTCCCGGCTCTCATCGACCAGCAAACCAGCTTCAGCGACTTCAACTCTGCCACCGGTTTTTCCGTTAAGTCCTGTGATATCACAGATCACGTCGTACAGTGGTACCAGCGCGAAACCAAAAACGAACATACCAGCGACAGCCAACAACAACTTTTTAACTACTTTTTTGTTATTAACAGGTGTTACATCGTTATTCATGATCTCTACTCCGATACTACTGTCAAAAGACTTAACGGAATCCCTTCAACCAGTGATTACTGCGCCTTGATCAGTGACGGATCAGGCGGAGTTTCAAAGGTGTGGTAGGGCGCCGGTGATGGAACTGTCCATTCCAGGCCTTGTGCACCTTCCCAGACCTGATCGGTTGCTTTCTTACCACCCTTGATGCACTTGATGACAACAAACAGCAGAATCAGCTGAGAGAAACCGAACAGGAAGCCACCCACACTGGAAATCCAGTTGAAGTTGGCAAACTGCAGGGCGTAGTCAGGAATACGACGCGGCATACCTGCGAGACCCAGGAAGTGCTGCGGGAAGAACAGCAGGTTCACGCCGATGAAGGACAGCCAGAAGTGCAGCTTGCCCAGCGTTTCGTCGTACATGTATCCAGTCCACTTTGGCAACCAATAGTAGGTGGCTGCCATCAGTGAGAATACTGCACCAGGGACCAGTACATAATGGAAGTGCGCAACCACGAAGTATGTATCGTGGTACTGGAAGTCAACCGGAGTGATTGCGAGCATGACGCCGGTAAAACCGCCCAGGGTAAACAGAACCACAAACGCAATCGCGAACAGCATGGGCGTTTCAAAGGTCATGGCACCGCGGAACATGGTGGCAACCCAGTTGAATACTTTTACGCCAGTAGGCACAGCAATCAGCATGGTGGCATACATGAAGAACAGCTGGCCGGCCAGTGGCATACCGACTGTAAACATGTGGTGCGCCCATACGATGAAGGACAGGAATGCAATGGACGCAGTCGCGTACACCATGGAGTCATAACCAAACAGTCGCTTGCGGGCAAATGTCGGGATGATCGCTGACACGATACCAAACGCTGGCAGAATCATGATGTAAACTTCAGGGTGTCCGAAGAACCAGAACAAGTGCTGGAACAGTACCGGGTCACCACCACCAGCAGCGTTAAAGAAGCTGGTACCGAAGTGAATATCAAACAGCATCATGGTGACAACACCTGCCAGTACCGGCATTACGGCAATCAGCAGGTAGGCAGTGATCAACCAGGTCCAGACGAACAACGGCATCTTCATCAACGTCATGCCAGGCGCACGCATATTGAGAATGGTGGCAATCACGTTGATTGCACCCATAATCGACGAGGCACCCATGATGTGCACCGCGAAGATAAAGAAGGTTGTAGACGGTGGGCCATATGTCGTCGACAGCGGCGCATAGAACGTCCAGCCGAAGTTGGGTCCGCCACCTTCCATGAATATGGTGGAAACCAGCATTGCAAACGCAAATGGCAGAATCCAGAAACTCCAGTTATTCATGCGTGGGAGCGCCATATCAGGCGCACCGATCATGAGCGGGATCATCCAGTTGGCTAGGCCTACGAACGCGGGCATAACCGCACCGAAAACCATCACCAGACCATGCATAGTGGTCATCTGGTTGAAGAAGTTGGGTTCTACAAATTGCAGACCGGGCTGGAACAACTCTGCACGAATGACCAAGGCGAATGTACCGCCGAGCAGGAACATGGCAAAGCTGAACCAGAGGTAAAGCGTACCGATATCTTTATGGTTGGTAGTAAACAACCATCGCGATAAGCCTTTCGCAGGGCCGTGATGATGATCGTGTGCTGCGCTCATGGTTATTACTGTCCTTCTTGAATGTATGCGTTGACATCAGCAGGCTGAACGACATCACCGGTGCTGTTGCCAAAAGCGTTGCGCACGTAGGTGATGATTGACGCCAGCTCAATCGGATTCAGTTGACGGCCGTATGCCGCCATTGCGGTACCTGGTACGCCGTTAACCAGCGTGTCCATGGTGATTGCCGCGTCGCCTGTTGCTTTGGCGCTGCCAGCAATTGCCGGGAATACCGGCGGCATACCAACGCCGCCTGCCTGGTGGCAAGCAACGCAGTTGCGGTTATAGATCTGCTCACCCTGAGCCATTGCGTCGGCCATGCTCAGTTCAGCGCCTGCAAGTTCTTGAACGCGGCGCGCGTTAGCTTGCTGCTCAGCGTACCAGGCCTGGTAATCTGCCGGCTCAAGCGCATGGACAACAATTGGCATGAAGCCGTGATCCATGCCACAAAGCTCGGCACACTGACCACGGTAAATGCCGGGCTCTTCAACGATTACCCAGGTTTCATTGATAAAGCCGGGGATGGTGTCTTTCTTGATGGCGAAATCCGGCACCCACCAGGCGTGCAGAACATCGGCCGATGTCATCAGGAAGCGAACCTTGGTGTCTGTCGGGATCACCAGCGGACGATCGACTTCCAGCAGATAATTCTCGCCTTTCTCAAGACCGTTGTTGATCTCCTCGCGGGAGGTTGCGAGCACGCTGAAGAAGGAAACTTCTTCTTCGTCCATGCTTTCACGCATGTAGCGATACTCCCAGCGCCACTGGTAGCCGATGATCTGGATATCGAGCTCGGACTCGGAAGCGTCGTAGGCGGCTGTCAGCACGCGGGTCGCGGGAATTGCCATCGCAATCAAAATCAGGAAAGGGATCAGGGTCCAGACGATTTCCACCTTGGTGCTTTCGTGGAAAGTGGCAGGCTGAACACCTTTTGACTTTCTGTGATTGATGATGGACCACAACATGGCACCAAATACGACTACCCCGATGGCCACACACCACCAGAAAATTGTCATATGAAGGTCATAGGTATCTCGACTCATTTGGGTTACGCCCCTGGGCATATTGATCTCCCAGGCTGCATGCAGACCCGCACTCCATAACATCAGAGTACTGAGCGCAAGGCTTAACCACAGCTTTGCTTTCGACAACATTCGCCGTGTCTCCGTAGTAGTAAGAAAAGGCAGTGTTACTAACTTTTTTCAGGTTTATTGTTTTACTGGCCAGGGTTTACGCCAAGGCCGGCAGCTCTAATTACCGTGCCGATCAGAGTTACCTGCTGTGCGCACAGAGACCGTCCTGGAGGAATAAATCCTTTGATTTCTGTCGCAGCAGACACCGCACCAGGCTTTGGATTGCCTGACGGAGGTGGTTGGCTGGGTATTCGGGTGCAATGTAAAGCGGCGCGATTATAGCAAAACTTGTTTCAATATTACCATCGTATCTGACCAGAATCGGCCGGCTTCCCTGGTAAATACGGAAGCACGCTGTCAAATGATCGGGGCCAAGCGTATCTGCTTGGGCCCCTTCAGATACTGAGGCAGATCAAAGTCTTCGATTTTTTAATGCGCCTGCAAACCATCCTGCTTGAGCAGTGCAGCAATATCAGGCTCTCGGCCCATAAAATCGATGAACATCGTCAAGGCATCTGCACCGCCGCCTTTTGACAATATTTTGTCAAGAAATTCGCCACCAACGTTCTGATCGAAGACACCAGCAGCTGCAAACTTTGAAAATACATCGGCGGACAGTACTTCAGCCCATTTGTAGCTGTAATACCCGGCTGCATAGCCACCTGCAAAAATGTGCGAGAAGCTGTTTTGAAAACGATTGTAAGCCGGCACAGGATAGACAGCGCATTTTTGACGGGCGAGCAACAGAACCTCACTGACAAAATCCTTGTCTTCCGCATATGACGTCTGGTGCAGCAGGAAGTCGAAAAGTGCGAACTCAAGTTGGCGCACACTTCTCATACCTGACTGGAAATTTCTGGCTGCCAGCATTTTTTGCAACAACTCTGTTGGCAAATTTTCTTGCGTTTGATAGTGGCTCGATATCATGCCGATGGATTGTGGATCCCAGCACCAGTTTTCCATCAGTTGACTCGGCAACTCAACTGCATCCCAGGCCACACCGCTGATACCGGAGCTGCGCAGATAATTCTCGCGTGTCAGCATGTGATGCAGTCCGTGGCCGAACTCATGGAACAGTGTGGTGACATCATTATGTGTCAGCAGAGCAGGGCTTTCGCGGGAGGGAGGTGCAAAATTGCACACCAGATAAGCCACGGGAATTTGTTGATGGATCGCGGCTCCATGGAGATTCAGCTGTCGCCGGCTGCGGCAATCGGCCATCCATGCACCACCACGCTTGCCTTCTCGGGTATACAGATCGAGATAGAAGCGGGCAATCAGCTCACCATCACGGCGAATATTGTAAAACTCCACATCAGGGTGCCAGACACCTGTGCCATGGTCCCGCTCCAGTTCAATACCATAAAGACGTTGAACAATCTCAAACAGCCCCTGTTTGACCCTGTTGACCGGGAACCACGCTCTGAGCTCTTCCTGCGACAGATCGTAGCTCGCCTTTCTGAGCTTTTCGCTGAAGTACGGAATATCCCAGGCTTCCAGCCCGGCAAGGCGATACTGATCACGTGCAAAATCCGTCAGCTGCGCAAATTCCCGCTCGGCTGCCGGCCGGCTGTATCGAATCAAATCGTCCAGAAAGTGATTGACCTGCTCGACGGACTTGGCCATTTTCCGTGCGACAGACATTGCCGCGTAGGTATCAAATCCCAACAGCCCGGCCATTTCCTGCCTCAGCTTCAGAATTTCCCGAATAATCTGATGATTGTCATACTCGGGAGAGGTTTGCGAAGTGGCACGAGTGGCGTAGGCGCGGTATATGGTTTCACGCAGCTGACGGTTATCTGCGTATGTAATGACGGCAAAGTAAATCGGAAAATCGAGCGTCAGCAAGTATCCTTCAAGCGACTTTTTACTCGCAGCATCCGCCATGGCCGCCAGGCTCATATCAGGAACGCCCTCAAGCTCTGCCTTGTCCGTAATATGCAAGGTCCAGGCTCGTGTTGCATCCAGCACATTATTGCCGAACTGGTTGGACAACTGGCTTAGTTGAGTCTGAATAGCTGTATACCGCGCCTTTTGCCGGGGTGGCAGGCTCACACCGGCCAGGCGGAAATCCAACAGGCTGTCGTCCAGAATCTTGCGTTGTGACGAGTCCAGACCAAGCTCATCCGCCCTGGCATGCAGCGCCTGAACACACTGGTAAAGTCGCTCGTTTTGTCCAAGTTCGGCGTAGTACTCGGTAATTTTCGCCTGACACTGGTTGTAGGCTTCCCGAATTTCAGGGGTGTTGCTGACCGAATTGAGGTGACTGGCCGTTGACCACACCTTGTTAAGGCAATCATCCATATCGTCCAGCGGTTCCATCAAGCTGGACCAGTCCGGCCTTTCCTGATTCACAGCCGAACCGAGTATCTCTCCCAGGCGCTGGCGATTGGCACCCAGCACGTGCTCGACCGCCGGCTGGATATGCTCAGCCTTGATCGCGGGAAAGTCCGGCAAGCGATCAAATTGCAACAGAGGATTGATAATGGCTTGCTCTGACATGATTAACAAATGCTCCAGACTCGATGGAAATACCTGACAGACCCATCATAACATTGGCCGTGACAAAGTCTGCCGCACATGGCGCGGCTAATCCCAGAAAACGCTTTGTGAGAGCTGATCATGACCGTGGAATCCTTTGAAAATTATTCGCCAATTCTCGGAGATCGGGTTTTTGTCCATCATTCTGCCGTTGTTATTGGCGATGTTGTCATCGGCACGGACTCATCGATCTGGCCGCAAACGACAATCCGTGGGGATATTCACCGCATACGCATCGGAGAGCGCACAAGTATCCAGGACAACTCCGTTGTCCATGTGACTCATGATGGCCCATTCAACCCGGGTGGGTTCCCGACAACAATAGGCAACGATGTCACCATTGGTCATCAGGTCATGCTGCACGGCTGCACTATTGACGACCGGGTGCTGGTAGGGATGGGGGCAATCATCATGGATGGTGTCGTCGTCGAGCCAGAAGTGGTCATTGGCGCCGGCTCTCTGGTACCGCCCGGCAAAAGACTGTCCAGCGGATTTTTATATGTGGGATCGCCTGTCAAACAGGTGCGTCCGCTGAATGAGCAGGAAAAGTCTTTTTTCTTGTATACCGCAAATAAATACCGGGAGCTCAAAGACCGATATCTGACAAATCCCTCAGCCGACCGATAGCAATTTGCGCAGCGCTTCCAACACGGGTTTGGTGTCGGGGCGCACACCCCGCCAGATATAAAATGACTCTGCCGCCTGCTCAACAAGCATACCGGTGCCATCCAGTGCCAGGACAGCGCCGTGCTGCCGGGCCCAATGCTGGAATACGGTCCCGCCAGCGGCATAAACCATGTCATAACAGGCTGTGTGATCCGCGATCAGCGTCGCTGGCAGCGCCGGCATCTCTCCGTGAAGACCAGCTGAACTCGCATTAATAATCCAGTCTGGTCGCAGATCCGCAAGATCAGCGCTTGCTCTGACCTCAAGACTGGCCTCATCTGCAAACAGGGTTTGCAGGGCTGTCGCACGCTCGACAGTCCGGTTGGCAATGACAATTCGCGCAGGACCCGCAGCAATCAGTCGCGGCAACAAACCTCGGACAGCGCCGCCAGCGCCAAGAATGAGGACTGCCGCACCTTTCAGTTGCCTTTGGTGGTTTTGCTCAATATCGCGAACCAAACCTATACCGTCAGTGTTGTCACCACCGAGCCGACCATCTGCTGACAGGAAAAGCGTGTTAACGGCACCCGCTTTTTCTGAATTGGCGGTGCGAAAATCAACGATCTCCCAGGCACGCTCTTTGTGTGGCACGGTGACATTCAGGCCTTTACCATCCGCTGAAAAAAAATCGCGAACAACGTTTTGAAAGTCCTCAGGAGTTGCCTCTATGCGCCCATAAGTGAGCACCTGCTTCGTTTGCTTGGCAAACATTTCATGGATAAACGGGGATTTGCTGTGAGCAACGGGAAACCCGATGACGGCGTAGCGATCCATTCAAAAGCCCTTGATGCAGGATTACTCGTTAATCCAGTCACGCGGTCGCAGGAACTCACTGTAAAGACGAGCCTCTTCGGTGCCACTGTCTGGCTGCCAGTTGTATACCCAGCGTACTTCAGGCGGCAGCGACATCAGTATGGACTCCACTCGCCCCAACCCTGACTGCAGACCAAAGAGTGTACCGCGATCATAAACCAGATTGAATTCGACATAGCGGCCACGGCGGTATCGCTGGAACTGTTTATGCGCCTCAGAATACGGTGTCTGCATCCTGGCCTTTACAATAGGGATGTAAGCGTCCAGATAGCTGTTGGCAATATCGCGGACCATCGCAAAGCTGCGCTCAAAACCCAGCTCGTTAAAATCATCAAAAAACAATCCTCCTATACCTCTGGGTTCCTTGCGATGTGGCAGATAAAAATACTCGTCACACGCCTTCTTGAAGCGCGGATAGAGCTCCGGCCCGGCCTTCTCACAAGCCTTCCAGGCTGTCTGATGCCAATGCCGGCAGTCGTCCTCGTAACCGTAATAGGGGGTCAGATCATAACCACCACCAAACCACCATACAGGCGTCTCACCCGGCTTCTCGGCAATAAAAAATCGGAAGTTGGCATGTGAGGTTGGAACAAACGGGTTTCCCGGGTGAATAACCAGCGATACCCCCATAGCCTGAAAGCTGCGACCTGCCATTTCCGGGCGAGTTGCGGATGCCGAAGGCGGCAGAGAATCGCCATAGACATGAGAAAAATTGACGCCGCCTTTCTCAAACACGGCTCCTTCGCTGATAACACGCGAGATCCCGCTGCCGCCGCGCTCACGCTGCCAGGCATCCTCGTGAAATCTGCTACGGCCATCAATCGCCTCCAGCCCGGCACATATGCTGTTTTGCAATGCCAGCAAGAATGATCGGACCGCATCCGCGTCAACAGATTCCGTGGAGAACACGGATTGGCTGGATGACGACATAAGAAACTCCTTGAATCTGACAGTCTTGTAAGTTACCTGCGCGCTGAAGCACATGCTCAGGAGGCGCGCAGCGTTCGCCCGGTTTGCAGGTCGATAATTCTGGAGGGGTTGGTCTGCCCACCCAGCTCTCCCGGAACAACAAAATCCAACTGCCGTCCCAGGTTCTTCTCAACGGCTAGACGCGTGCGAGCCGGCGGTCTGCCTGCGATATTGGCAGAGGTTGAAACCAGCGGGCCGCCAAACGCGGTACACAGCGCTCTCACCAGCGGATGCCTGCTTACTCTCAATGCAACCGCCTCGTGCTCACCTTTAACCCAGCCTGGAACCTGACTCCGGGTGTCAGGTACCAGAAACGTGACTGCACCCGTTGCGTGTTGGGCGGCCCACGCCTGTGCCAGCAAGTCCTGTTGCTCTGCTGGTAGTGGCGCCAGCAGTGGTTCAAACTCCTGCATATCCGCTGCGACCAGAATCATACCTTTTTCCACCGGACGCTTTTTGATCTGAAGCAACGCAAGACAGGCGTCCTGATTCTCTGGATCACACCCCAAACCCCAAACTGCTTCCGTTGGATAGGCAATAACGCCGCCACGCCAAAGAACGTGGGCAGCCCGTTTGATCGACAATACCTGCATAGGCGCTCCTCTTGTTTGATCAAGCCAGCCGCCATAATGTTGTGCGGCGCTGAACATTAGCTGAGCCACATACGGCAATCAAGTTCTGGTCTGCCCGGTATCAGGGCAGGCGCCACCATCTGTTTCCTTCGTGTCCGGCCAAACCGGCCAGCTCCAACTCCAGCAGACCTGCACTCAATCCAGGCAGATCATGCCCGGTACGGATCATCAGCTGATCAACCGTAACCGGATCGTCGCAAAGTTCGGAATACAACTTATGAAGGTGTCGCGGCACGCTGGCTACTCGCTTGGTCGAGTCATCTGCAGCGCCAGCGTCCATGAACGCGAAATCAGGGTAACTCATGGCCAACTGTGCCTGACACAAAAAGCGGATGTGCTCGACAATGTCGTCTGCCGTTTCAGTCAATATAGCTCCCTGCCTTATCAGCCGGTGACAACCACGGCTGACAGGGCTGTTGACTGATCCGGGGACAGCAAACACCTCACGATTTTGCTCCAGCGCCAGTCGCGCAGTGATCAGCGAACCGCTTCGCATATTGGCTTCCACCACCAATGTCCCAAGACTGAGGCCTGAGATAATGCGATTACGCTGGGGAAAGTGCTGAGCCACAGGCCCGGCAGACAAGGGCAGCTCTGAGATCAGCGCTCCCCCGGACGAGC
Source organism: Pseudohongiella sp. (assembly GCA_036834885.1). Lineage (GTDB taxonomy): Bacteria > Pseudomonadota > Gammaproteobacteria > Pseudomonadales > Pseudohongiellaceae > Pseudohongiella. The sequence continues at coordinate 363,361 of DAITNA010000001.1, forward strand.
ACTGGATAATGCGTTGCGACAGCATGGTATTCGCGGGTGGATAAACGCTCCCGAGGCCATTGCCCAGAACAGCGACCGTTGGTGCACCTGCATCAACCGCAGCACTGTGCGCTTGTGTGTCGATGCCGGAAGCTAATCCACTGCAAACAACCAGCCCGACGGCGGCGAGATCGGATGCAATTCTGTATGCAACGCTTCTGCCATACGCGGTGCTGCTGCGACTGCCCACAATTGCAATCATCGGCCGCTTAAGACAATCCAAATCACCTCTGACGAACAATAGCGGCGGGTAGTCCGGTATTTCCTTCAATATCGCAGGATAGTCCGGATCACTGGCCAGCAAGATGGCATGTCCAGACTGCGATGACCAGTCCCGCGCTTGGGTGGAGAGTTCGGCTTCCATGGTGTTGGCCAAGCCACTGCGGCACGCAGTTATCGCGGTGTTGACCAGCTCTCGCTCGACAGCATCACTGATGTGCTGACTCAGCAAGCCGGCCGGACTCATATCACTGCCATGGTGGAGGATTTGGCGCAAAGTCGCTGCACTGACGCCTCGCGTATGAAACAGCCTGAGAGCTAAGTTCAAGATATCACTGGTCACCGGGATGAACTCCTTTTCATCAAGTTGCACTGCAGCCGCTGGCTATTGCCCGGGAACTGGAATAAATCGCCGCCGGTCTGCTGTGGTATAATCGCGCCACATTTTCCGGCAGTGACCTGCACGATTTTGCAGGTCACCCGGCGTTATGCTGCGCAGACAGTCATGGATATAAACTCCGTTCTGATGTTATGGCACATGGACGGGTTGTTTGCCCGAATGCGCAGCATTTACTACTGATTCAGATAGAAATCGATGCTTCCGATGGAGGATGGCATGGCAAGGCTAGAAATTCTTGAATTCCCGGATCCCAGGCTGCGCACCATCGCCAAGCCTGTTGATGTTGTTGACGACGCACTCCGGGCACTCATTGATGACATGTTCGAAACCATGTACGAAGCTCCCGGCATCGGTTTGGCTGCGACCCAGATTAATGTTCACAAGCAGCTGATTGTCATAGACATTTCCGATAACAAAAGCGAACCTCTGGTATTTATCAATCCGGCGCTCGAGGTGCTTGACGACGCGCTTTCAGAATACGATGAAGGCTGCCTGTCTGTTCCCGGTTTTTATGAAACGGTCAGCCGCCCCAGACGCGTCAAGGTCAATGCAATTGACCGCGATGGGAAGGCCTTTGAGATGATTGCTGAAGGGTTGCTCGCAACCTGTATTCAGCACGAGATGGACCATCTGAACGGCAAGCTCTTCGTCGATTACCTGAGCACACTCAAGCGCCAGCGTATTCGCAGCAAGCTGGAGAAAGCTCACAAACTGGCAACGGCCTGATCATGTCCGCTTTACGAATAGTGTTTGCCGGAACCCCGGCATTTGCGGCGCGCCATCTTGAAGCGTTGATAGCTGCAGGCCATGTTCCGGTAGCCGTTTATACGCAACCTGACCGCAGTGCAGGCCGAGGCAAGACATTGCAGGCCAGCCCTGTAAAGCAGATGGCACTGTCTCATCAAATACCTGTCTTTCAGCCCGTTTCGCTGAAAACAGCTGAGGCGCAGACAGCGCTGAAAGCGCTGGATGCCGACTTGATGATTGTCGTGGCTTACGGACTGCTTCTGCCCCAGGCTGTTCTTGATATTCCACGGCGCGGTTGCATTAACGTCCATGCCTCTTTGTTACCCCGATGGCGCGGCGCTGCACCGATAGAGCGAGCACTGCTTGCTGGCGACAGCGAGACTGGTGTCACCATCATGCAAATGGATGTCGGGCTCGATACCGGGGATATGCTCTTCAAGGTTAATACCCCGATCACTGAGACGGACGATCGGTTAACGCTGGAGGATCGCCTTGCCCGATTGGGCTGTGATGCGCTGCTGACAACCCTCACAGATCTGGATCGCCTTCAGGCGCGGGCGGAGAAACAGGACGACAGCCTGACCACTTATGCTCGCAAGATTGATAAGTCCGAAGCGCTGATAAACTGGCAATCACCTGCTGCAGAGATTGACCGGATTATTCGCGCCAGCATTGGCAGGAACCCGGCGTACTCTCTGCTTCACGGCCAGCGAATCCGTATCTTGAAAGCACACCCTGTCAACCGTCCGAACAAGGCCATGCCGGGTACTATCATCGGCACCGATCGCGGAGACGCCAACACCCCGGCCAGCCTGATTATCGCGTGTGCGAACGGCGCGATTGCAGCGACACAATTGCAACTGCCAGGCAAAAATCCGGTCAGTGTTCGCGAATTACTTAATGCCTATTCCAGCCTGTTTTCAGTGGGTGCCTGTTTTTCCGATCAGGAAGCGCCATGAAGCCCATTCCATTGAATCAGCCCGCCGGTGTTCGTGCCAACGCAGCGCTGATTCTTGGCCGACTACGTCTTGATCAGGGCTCGCTCGCAACACTGCTACCCGCATTGAACCAATCCACTGCCGACCCCTCATCACTGGGTTTGTTGAAAGAGTTGTGTTTCGGGGCTTGTCGCTGGTATTTCCAGCTTGATGAGCGACTGCAGGGTTTATTAGGCAAACCTCTGAAAAAAAAGGATGCGGATATCCATGCCTTGTTGCTGATCGGCTTGTATCAGCTGGAACATCTGGGCATGCCGGACTATGTGAGCATTAATGAAACCGTCAACGCCACCGTGGCACTCAAAAAGCCCTGGGCCAAAGCACTTGTTAACGGTGTCTTGCGCCAGTTTCAGCGCGAGCTCGCCTCAGGACTGCCCGAGCTGGCAACGCAAAGCGGTCGTTTCAGTCATCCTGCCTGGCTGATCGATCAACTCCGCCTTGACTGGCCTGAGCACTGGCAGCAGATTCTGGCTGTGGGCAATTCCCAGGCGCCCATGACATTGCGCGTGAACCTGCGCAGGATTTCGCGTGATCACTTCCTGACACAGCTGAACGACGCCGGTTTTGCGGCGCACCCAGGCGCACTGACTGACAGCGCTGTTTATCTGTCCAAACCAGCACCTGTTGAGTCACTGCCGGGCTTTTATGACGGCTGGTTCAGCGTTCAGGATGAGGCTTCACAGTTGCTGCCATCGTTGCTGAGCCTGAAGTCTGGTTTGAGGGTTCTTGATGCCTGCGCCGCGCCTGGTGGCAAGACATGCCATATGCTGGAGTCAGAACCTGATCTGGCAACACTGACTGCACTCGATATTGAGCCCCGGCGCTTGGGTCGTTTGCAAGAGAACCTGCACCGCCTGCAGCTGAACTCGGACAAGGTCAGTATTATTGGGGCTGATGCCAGTCAGTTGGATTGGTGGGATGGACAGCGGTTTGACCGGATTTTGCTGGATGCGCCTTGTTCAGCGACAGGCATTATCCGACGGCAGCCGGACATCAAGCTGCTCAGGCAGGCGCCAGATGTCTCGCGCATGGCAATGCTTCAGGCGAAACTGCTGGATAACTTATGGCAGACCCTGAGACCTGGTGGCTGTCTGGTTTACTCAACCTGCTCTGTGATGGCGTGCGAGAATCACGAACAAATCGCTGCATTTCTAAGTCGTACCCCGGATTCAAATGAACAAACGATAGGAGCACATTGGGGGCATCACCGCAATCATGGACGATACCTGCTGCCCGACACAAAAAGCACTGACGGGTTTTATTTTGCATGCCTGCATAAAGCCGCTGGGCAATGAGCTTGCAACCCTGCCGCAGCCAGTCCTTGTATGGCCGCCCTAATGGGCAGATAATTCGTCAAAAACGTGGGGCAGGAGCCACTTTGATCATATGAAGATCATCATTCTGGGCTGCAATCAGGTGGGTATTTCGCTCGCCGAAAATCTCTCAAGTGAGGCTAATGACATTACCGTCGTAGACCCTGATGCAGACAGCTTGCGGGAGCTTAAAGATCGCCTTGACGTCGGGATCGCCCAGGGGTGGCCATCTCATCCTGATGTACTGCGAGCCGCAGGCGCTGATGATGCCGATATGATCATTGCCGTGACCGAAAATGACGAAGTCAATATGGTCGCTTGCCAGATTGCGTATTCGATCTTCAAAACACCCAAAAAAATCTGCCGCCTGCGATCAGCATCCTATATCGCCCAAGAGGATTTGTTTCGCAATGATGCCATTCCCCTGGATGTTGTCATCAGCCCCGAGTTATTGGTCTCCAATTACATAAAACGTCTGATTGAGCTTCCCGGGTCACTGCAGGTTCTCGACTTTGCCGATGGCAATGCACAACTGGTGGCCGTGCGAGCGTATTACGGCGGGCCTCTTGTTGGCCAGGAAATTCGTTTCCTGCGCGAACACATGCCGAATGTAGACGCCCGGGTCGCGGCTATTTTCCGCCGAAACCGCGCAATTACTCCCGAAGGCTCTACTGTGATAGAAGCTGACGACGAAGTATTTTTTATTGCCGCTGCGCGAAATATTCGCGCGGTAATCGGTGAACTGCGCAGGCTCGACAAACCTTACAAACGTTTGATCATTGCCGGTGGCGGTAACATCGGCATGCGATTGGCGGAAGCACTGGAGCAGCGTTATCAGGTCAAAGTCATTGAATACAACTCCGAGCGTTGTGCATTCCTCTCTGAGTATCTCAATCGCGCCATTGTGCTCAATGGCATGTCTTCTGACAAACAGTTGTTGCTGGAGGAGGGCATTGAGGACACCGATGTTTTTCTGGCGCTGACCAATGATGATGAGGCCAACATCATGTCGTCAATGCTGGCGAAACGTCTGGGTGCGCGCAAGGTGATGTGCCTGATCAACAACCCGGCGTATGTGGATCTGGTGCAGGGCGGTGAGATTGATATTGCCATCTCCCCTCAGCAGGCGTCCATCGGCAGCCTGCTGACGCACGTCAGACGTGGAGACATTGTGAATGTACACTCGCTGCGACGTGGCGCAGCCGAAGCACTTGAAGCAATCGCACACGGTGACAGCCATTCGTCCAAAGTTGTTGGCCGCGCTATTGAGGATATTGATTTGCCGCACGGAACAACGATTGGCGCCATCGTTCGTAACAATGAGGTACTGATCGCGCACGATGATATTGTGATCGAGTCAGAGGATCACGTGATTCTGTTCCTGACCGACAAAAAACGAATTCCCGAGGTCGAGCGCCTGTTTGCCGTCGGGTTTACTTTTTTCTGACTACCGCGCTCTGGCATGAGCGCGTCTGATTGAGTCAATCGGATGCATATTTCTGTTGTGTCACGGATATTGGGCGTACTGCTGATGCTGTTCAGTTTGCTCGCCTATCTGCCATCAATGCTGGTGTCACTGATTTACCGGGACGGAGAGCTGGGTTCTTTTTTTTACGCATGGATGATCACCTTTGTAACCGGTTTCTGCTTATGGTTGTTGACACATCGTTCCAGGCAGGAGATGAGAACCCGTGACGGTTTTCTGGTTGTGACTTTATTCTGGACTGTGCTGAGTATTTTCGGGGCATTGCCTTTTCTGTTTTCTCCCGATGCCAGTTTGTCTGTGACTGATGCTGTTTTCGAATCGTTTTCCGGGCTGACAACAACCGGTGCGACCGTAATGGTGGGTCTTGATTTTCTGCCTGAGTCCATTCTTTTTTATCGCCAGCAACTGCAGTGGTTGGGCGGTATGGGTATCGTCGCACTGGCTGTAGCTGTACTGCCAATGCTGGGTATTGGTGGTATGCAGCTGTACCGGGCAGAAAGCCCGGGGCCTGTGAAAAATGACAATCTGGTACCTCGTCTTGCAGAGACAGCCAAGGCTTTGTGGTACATCTACATGGGTTTGACGGTTGTTTGTGCATTGGCTTACTGGGGTGCAGGCATGAGCCTGTTCGATGCCATATGTCACAGTTTTTCAACCGTAGCGATCGGTGGTTTTTCCACGCATGATGCCAGCTTGGGTTATTTCGACAGCGCAACAATCAACATGATTGCGGTCTTTTTCATGTTCCTCGCCGGCATTAACTTCGCTTTGCATTTTACGGCCTGGCAGCAACGGGGTATCGGGCAGTATCTTAAAGATCCGGAGACAAAATTTTACTCCGCAATTATGTTCTGCCTGGCGATTTTCACCGTTGCTGTACTGTACGTCACTGGCACCTATGGTGCGGAAGATGCTTTTGTCCATGGACTGTTCCAGTCCGTTTCCATCATGACGACCACGGGTTTCACAACTGCAGATTTCAGCGCGTGGCCGTATGCTTTACCCTATTTGTTGATCTACGCCTCAATCGTGGGCGCCTGCGCGGGATCAACCGGCGGTGGCATGAAAGTCATTAGAATCCTGCTGATTTTCAAGCAGGGGATACGCGAAGTTCAGCGCCTGATCCACCCGAATGCAATTATTTCAGTCAAACTGGGCCGCAATCTGGTACCGGATAGGGTGATTGAAGCCGTTTGGGGCTTTTTTGCTGTGTATGTGCTGGTTTATCTGGTATTGCTGATTGTGTTGTTGGCAATGGGCATGGATGTCATTACTGCATTCAGTGCGGTCGGAGCGTGCCTGAATAATCTTGGCCCCGGACTGGCCGGCGTGGCTGCCAATTACGCAGATATTTCAGACCCTGCCAAATGGGTGTTATCACTGGCGATGCTGCTGGGCCGGCTTGAAATATTTACCTTGCTGGTATTGTTTATGCCTATGTTCTGGCGGCGCTGATCAGTAGACCGGCTGATTGTCGTCATCCGGACGTTTCCTGAAGCGCTTGTATTCCCACTGATATTGGGTTGGCGCCGCCAGTACGCACTGCTCTACAGACCTGTTTAGTGCTGTGGCAGCAACGACTGCATCATGATGGTTGATGTCACTGTCGGCCGGGAAAAACACCACTTTGAAGCCTTGTCCTCGCTCCAGTCGCTGCGCGTAAGCAAACAATACCCGCGCGTTGGTCCGTGCCGCCAATTTGGGCAACAAGGTCATGGTAAAGGCCTGCTTTCCAAAGAATGGAGCGAAAACTCCGCCGTCCTTTCTCGGTTGCTGATCCGGCAGGATTCCGGTGGCTCCTCCCTGTTGCAAGGTGCGTGTCAGGCGCACAACTCCCTGGCGATCGGTAGGAACCAGTTCGGCACCTGCCTTGGCTCGGGCAGATGCAATCAGTTTGTCCAGGCCTTTGATTTTTGGTGGCTTGTAGAGTGTGGTCATCGGTCCAAGCGTAGAGATATAGATCCCCAACAGTTCCCAGCTTCCGATATGCGGTGCAGCATAGATGATACCTTGACCTGAGGCTTGAGCCGCCTTGACGTGCTCCAGCCCATCAACCTCGCGAACCATCCCCAATACATGATCCAGGCTGCCATACCACATGTGGCCCAGCTCAAGCCCCGCTTTCAGAGTCTCCTTGATACTTTTTTTGGCCAGTTCGGAGCGTTGATCCGGGGTCAGATCGGGGAACACCTGTTGCAGATTAATCAGCGTAACTCGTCGGGTTTCGGTTGGCAGCCAGTACACCAAGGTCCCCATGATCCCGGCAAACGCATGCAGAAAGCGCAGGGGAATCCACGACATCAGTCTGAGTATACTGGTGACGACAACTGTCTTCAGGTGGTCGATGATCAATCCTCACAGGCGTGCGAAACGGGACAGAGGGCCATTTTAGCGCAGTGGATATTAACTGCCTAATCCCGCATAATTGCGCCTTTTCAACCGTTTATGCCTTTAATTGCATATGATAGGGGTGTGTCTTGGCTTCGCAAACACCGGCTGCTGCTGATGTAAAAACCTTTCAGGGTCTTATTCTTGCCCTCCAGGATTTCTGGGCAAAGCAGGGCTGTGTGGTCCTGCAACCACTGGATCTTGAGGTTGGTGCCGGCACTTTTCACCCGGCCACATTTCTGCGTGCCATTGGACCGGAAAGCTGGCGTACTGCGTATGTTCAGCCCAGCCGACGACCGACGGATGGACGCTACGGAGAGAACCCCAATCGCCTTCAGCATTACTATCAGTTTCAGGTGATTCTCAAACCATCACCGCCTGACATTCAGGATCTCTACATAGCGTCATTGCGCCATCTCGGCATTGATCCGGGCGTCCATGATATTCGCTTTGTGGAGGACAATTGGGAGTCACCAACACTGGGGGCGTGGGGACTGGGCTGGGAGGTCTGGCTCAATGGCATGGAGGTGACACAGTTCACTTACTTCCAGCAGGTCGGTGGTCTTGAGTGCTTCCCTGTCAGTGGCGAGATCACTTACGGTCTTGAACGTATCGCAATGTATTTGCAGGGCGTTGACAGCCTTTATGATCTTGTGTGGGCCGATGGTCCCGAAGGGGTTGTAACCTACGGCGACGTCTTCCATCAGAATGAAGTGGAAATGTCGGCTTACAATTTTGAACATGCCGACGTCGATGCGTTGTTCCGGTACTTCGATGATTGCGAGTTGCAGTGCACAAAACTGATCGATCGCGGCCTTGCGCTCCCTGCTTACGAGCAAGTCCTGAAAGCATCTCATTATTTCAATCTGCTGGATGCACGTCAGGCCATTTCAGTTACTGAGCGTCAACGGTTTATCCTGCGGGTAAGAACACTTTCCCGAAAAGTAGCCGAAGCCTACTACGACAGTCGACGCAAACTGGGCTTTCCGCTGGCTCCTGAAGCACTGCGTATTGCAGCCCTTAATTCCTGACCCCAAACAAGGCGGCACGTACCGTTAGCAGAACATGAACACAAAAGATTTTTTGGTTGAAATTGGCTGTGCAGAGCTGCCTCCAAAGGCGTTGACCGGATTGTCAGAGGCCTTCATCACCGGGCTCAAGCTTGGCCTGGACAGCGCAGGTCTGACGTATAAAACTATCAAGCCCTTTACCAGTCCACGCCGCCTTGCGGCACGAGTTGAGGGGCTTGTCACTCAACAAGCAGACAGTACCACCGAGCGCGTTGGTCCTGCTGTTGCAGCAGCATTTGATAAAGATGGCAATCCCACACCAGCGGCTCAGGGTTTTGCAAGGTCGTGCGGCGTGGAGATTTCCTCTCTTGATCGTGCGATAAAAGATGGCGTCGAGAAATTGGTGTTCAAGTCTTCTCGTCGCGGTGAGCAAACCCCTGCTTTGTTGCCAGAAATCGTCAAGAATTCTCTCCAAAAACTGCCTATCCCGCGCAAGATGCGCTGGGGTAGTACGCGCGATGAATTTGTCCGCCCTGTGTACTGGTTGGTCATGCTGTTCGGCGACGATGTGATTGACACAGAGTTGTTTGGTATCCCCAGTGGTCGGGTAACCCGTGGACATCGCTTCCACTGCCCATCAGATATTGTTTTGAAGAGTCCGACGGATTATGAAAGCCTGCTGTTTTCCCCTGGCCACGTGATTGCGGACTATGAAGAGCGTCGTCGCCGTGTTCGTGAGCAAGTTCTGGAGCAAGGCAAAAAACTTGGCGCTGTGGTTCATATTGATGACGATTTGCTTGAAGAAGTGACTAGCATGGTCGAGTGGCCCGTTGCGTTGACAGGCCGTTTTGATCAGCATTTTTTATCAGTGCCTCCTGAGGCGCTGATCTCCTCAATGAAGAATCATCAGAAGACTTTTTATCTCCGCGATGAAAAAGGTGCCATGTTGCCCAACTTCATTGCTGTTGCAAATCTCGATAGCCGTGACGCTTCCCAAGTGATTGCCGGAAACGAAAGGGTGATTCGCCCACGGTTGGCAGATGCGGCTTTTTTCTTTGAGACTGATCGCAAACAGAGCCTGGCCTCTCGTTTGCCTTTGCTTGGCAATATCGTTTTCCAGCAGCAGCTTGGCACCGTTGAACAAAAGTCGCGTCGCGTCGCTGAGTTGGGCGGATTTATTGCCTCGGCAATCAACGCCAACGCGGCGCTGTGTGAGCGCGCGGCGTTGCTGGCCAAATGTGATTTGCTGACAAACATGGTGTCGGAGTTCCCGGAGCTGCAAGGCATCATGGGCCGCTACTACGCGACCCACGATGGAGAGCCGTCGGAAGTTGCACTCGCGATTACCGAGCAGTATATGCCTCGCTTTGCAGGCGACGAATTGCCAGTCAGTGCTACCGGGGCCGTGCTGGCGGTAGCAGAAAAAATCGACACTATGTGCGGGCTGTTTGCGATCGGACAACCTCCCACCGGCTCAAAGGATCCTTTTGCTTTGCGTCGGGCGGCTCTGGGCGTTTTGCGCATTCTGGTTGAAAAATCACTTGATCTGGATTTGCTGGCCTGTGTTGAGAAGTCACTGCAGATTTATCGCACGCAAGGCGTAGACTTTGCGGCAACGACGGCGATGCAGGTTTTTGAGTTCATGCTTGAGCGCTTTCGCGCCTGGTATCAGACCGAAGGGGTCAAGGCGGAGGTATTCCAGTCCGTGATGGAGCTGAAACCAACCAGACCACTGGACTTCTCGCGTCGTGTTGCTGCCGTCAATGCATTCAGTCAACTGGCAGACAGCGCTGCATTGGCTGCGGCCAACAAGCGGGTCTCAAATATTCTGCAAAAGAATCCTGCGAATCCTGCCGATGGTTTTAGCGAAACCTTGTTGAGCGATCCTGCCGAGCGCGCGCTGGCGAATGCAATCGCTGGTTTGGGACCGGAGGTAACACGTTTGTTTGATCAAGGCCACTACGCGCAGGGGCTGGAGAAGTTGGCAACATTAAAGCCCAGTGTTGACCGATTCTTTGATGAGGTACTGGTTGTTGCTGACGATGCCGCATTGCGCAATAACCGGCTTGCGCTGCTTCAGCAGTTACGCTCTCTGTTCTTGCGAGTAGCAGATATATCCTGTCTGCATACAGCCTGATGTCCAAGCTTCTGATACTCGACAGGGACGGCGTGATCAATGAGGATTCGGACGAGTTCATCAAGTCCGTGTCCGAATGCAATTTTATTCCCGGCAGTGTCGATGCCATTGCCCGCTTGTACAGCGCCGGATATCGCGTCTTTGTTGCGACCAATCAGTCGGGGCTCGCACGAGGGCTGTTTTCCGAGATCGATCTGGCCAACATTCATCAGGCCATTAACGCCGAGGTTGAGCTTGCCGGCGGGCAAATCGACGGTTTTTTTTATTGCCCGCACGGCCCCGATGATCAATGTGATTGCCGTAAACCCAAAACAGGTTTGCTACGGCAAATTGAATCGGAGTTTGGGGTATCGCTCAGGAATGCTCCGTTTGTTGGAGACAGCTTGCGGGACTTGCAGGCAGCTGAAGCAGCCGGTTGCGAGCCGGTGCTGGTGTTGACAGGAAAGGGGCAGGCGACATTGGTTAAGGGACTGCCTCCCGGGCTGGAATCGACTCGAATTTATAAGGATCTTGCTGCCTTCGCCGAAGCACAGCTCAACATTGACCCCTCAGGAGGCAGCCAATGATCAGCCGTTTTCGATCGTCGCTGTTTTTTGTCGGATACGCAGGACTGACATTCATTATTTCAGTTTTGCTCATGCTGCTTTTTCGTATCTTGCCAGCTAATGGGACGTTTTACCTGTATGCGCTCTGGTGCAAGCTTGTTTTGTTCTGGCTGCGTATTACATGCGGTATTCGCTATCACGTTGAGGGGCGGCAAAACCTGCCAGACACACCGGTGATTGTATTAAGCAATCACCAGAGTACCTGGGAAACGATTTTTCTTTACCAGCTGTTTACACCATGTTGCCCAATTCTGAAAAAGGAGCTGCTTGAAATTCCATTTTGGGGTTGGGCATTAAGGCTTCAGAAACCAATCGCTATTGATCGAAGCAAACCTCGAGAGGCAGGCAAGTCCTTACTTACTCAAGGAGCCCAGAGAATCAAGGAAGGCTTATCCATTTTGGTGTTCCCGGAGGGTACCCGGTCAAAGGCAGGCACCTTGGGAAAATTCTCTCGGGGCGGAGCTCAGCTGGCGGTTTCAACATCGACACCCGTTATCCCTGTGCTGCACAACGCGGGCAATTTCTGGCCCGCTGGCACCCACAAAAAAACGCCCGGTGTTGTACAGGTATATATTGGAGAGGTCATTAGCTCTGAAGGCAAAGACCCGAAAGAGCTCGCTGCTGAATTTGAGGCTTGGGTAATCAACAACAAGCACAGGGTAGGGATCGATTAAACAGACCTGGTCAACCCTGAGGTTTGACCAGGCTCTATTAACAAAAACTTTGTATTTTCAGATATCCAGATTCTGGACAGCGAGCGCATTGGATTCAATAAACTCTCTTCGCGGATCGACCTGATCCCCCATCAGGGTGGTAAACAGCTGATCGGCGCCAATGGCGTCTTCGATGGTCACCTGAAGCATTCGTCGGCTTTCCGGGTCCATGGTTGTCTCCCAGAGCTGCTCCGGGTTCATTTCTCCCAGGCCTTTATACCGCTGCAGGTAATGTCCTTTCATAGCATCGTCTGTTAACCAGGTTAGCGCTTGGTTAAAGCTTTGAATTTCTTGTTGTTTTTCTCCTCGCCTGACAAATGCGCCCGGCTCGATAAGCCCGTTGAGCATTTCCCCCAGCTTGTTCAGCGCCCTATACTCACCAGACCCAAAGAAGTCGCGGCTGAACTGAAAATCTCGGCTTAGACCATGCAGAAGGTGGGTAACCGCCGGCAGGTATATGTTTCTTTCCGGATCTTTGTATTTGCCAAATACATAGTGAACTGCTGACTTAGGGTGCAAACGCTCTAGCTCAGTGACAACATGACTCAACCAGGTGTCTATTCCTTGTTCATTGAAGTCCGTATCTTTGAGCGGTGGAGCAAAGATCATGGCCTCCAGTACTTCGGATGGGTAGAGGCGCTCCAGACGATTGATCATGGCATATGTGCTGTTGTATTGACGAACCATTGCCTCCAATGTCTCACCAGTAATTGGGGGCGCCTCCGGATTGACGTGCAGACTGGCACCATCCAATGCGACCTGAGTCTGGTACTTGGCCAGCTCATCGTCATCCTTCAGGTACTGCTCATTCTTGCCCTTACGAATCTTGTACAACGGTGGCTGGGCAATATAGATAAAACCTTTCTCAACAAGCTCGCGCATCTGTCTAAAGAAAAACGTGAGCAACAATGTCCGGATATGAGACCCATCCACATCGGCATCCGTCATGATGATAATGCGGTGGTAACGCAGATTTTCGACAGAAAACTCTTCCTTGCCAATACCACAACCGAGTGCTTTGATCAGCGTCCCAATTTCTGCAGAGCTAAGCATCTTGTCAAAGCGCGCCTTCTCGACGTTAAGAATTTTGCCCTTGAGCGGCAGAATAGCCTGGTTTTTTCTGTTTCTACCCTGTTTGGCTGATCCTCCCGCAGAGTCACCCTCTACGATATAGAGCTCGGAAAGCGCCGGATCTTTTTCCTGGCAATCAGCCAGTTTGCCTGGCAGGCCTGCCATATCCAGTGCCCCTTTTCGTCGGGTCATTTCTCGCGCTTTTCTTGCGGCCTCTCGTGCCCGCGCGGCATCAATCATCTTGCTGACAATTTGTTTTGCTTCAAGCGGATTTTCCAGCAAAAAATCGGTGAAGTGGTTGACCATTTCTTGCTCAACCGCTGTTTTTACCTCTGATGACACCAATTTGTCTTTTGTCTGTGAAGAGAATTTTGGGTCAGGTACTTTGACAGATATCACTGCAGTCAACCCTTCTCGAGCATCGTCGCCAGTGGTTGTGACTTCTTTACCCTTCTTCGCGGCAACTTCTTTGTCGATATAGGTCTTCAGTACACGAGTCAGCGCGCTTCGAAAACCAGCCAGGTGGGTGCCACCATCTCGCTGAGGGATATTGTTTGTGTACGGGAAAATGTTTTCCTGATACGTGTCATTCCACTGAAGAGCAATCTCCACGCTGATACCGTCTTCAGCTCTTTCTTTCTGGAAGTGGAAGATTTTGTTTATTGGCGTTTTATTGGTATTCAGGTACTCAACAAAGGCTTTAAGACCGCCGTCATAGCGATAGGTATCCTGCTTGCCAGTTCGCTCATCTTTAAGATGGATTGTTACACCGGCGTTGAGGAATGCCAGCTCGCGCAGCTTCTTCGCGAGGATGTCGTAATGGAACTCAATATTCTTGAATGTGGCTGGTGATGGTTTGAAGAATGTTTCTGTCCCTGTGACCGTGGTCTCGCCAACGACCGCCAATGGAGCTTGGGGCACACCGTGCTTATAGAACTGCTCGTGGACCTTTCCGCCGCGGCGGATGGTGAGCTTAAGATCTTCTGACAGAGCATTAACAACGGATACGCCAACGCCATGAAGTCCACCGGAGACCTTGTAGCTGTTATCGTCAAATTTTCCCCCAGCGTGCAGCACCGTCATAATGACCTCAGCGGCGGAAACCCCCTCTGCGTGCATGTCCGTTGGAATCCCGCGTCCATTGTCGGAGACCGTTACGCCTTCTCCAACATGCACTGTCACCTTGATTTCATTACAGTGCCCGGCAAGCGCCTCATCTATTGAATTGTCTACCAACTCAAAAACCATGTGATGCAACCCTGTTCCATCCTCAGTGTCGCCAATGTACATACCGGGGCGTTTTCTAACAGCATCAAGTCCCTTGAGAACCTTGATACTTGAGGAGTCGTAGGTTGATTCCGTTGCCATATTTTTCTCCAATTAAGCCGTCGCTGGACAGGCGCTTATTTTACCATGTTCCACGTGGAACTTTCCTGATGCCTCAATTAAATCAGTCACTCCCGGGAGGGCAGATTCGGTGATGGCTGTAAACAAACATTGATCATTTTGCTCGTGCAGGTAGCGGATAACTTTGCTGCAATTGCCGACATCCAGCTCCGCAGCCAAATCATCGATTAAATACAGAGGCCCTCGCGTCGAGCGATTGGCGCTTCCCGCGGCGACCTTAACCAGCTCACCCATTGCAAGCTTGAGGGCTATAACCAAGAGTTTGGTCTGCCCTCGACTCAACGTATCTGTTGCCGCATGCCGATTTACCCTGATTGAAAAATCACCACGATGAGGCCCGCTCAAGCTAACGCCATAACGCAAATCCCGATCACGGGTCTTTTGCAAAACTTCGATCAAACCTGCCTGGTCCGGCCAGCCTTTTCTGTACTCAAGCTGAAAGTCCAATCCAGGCAACAATCGATCGAGCAAGATTTGTAAATGGGCCTGGAAACCATCTATCAGCGTAACTCTGCGGCGATGAATGATTTCTCCAAGCAGCCCCATTTCATTGTCCCACGCATCAAGCTGGGAAGACATTTTGGGTCCACGTTGTTTCAGAAGAATATTGCGCTGCGCGACAACTCGACGGTAGGCCCGCCAATCTGTCAGATAAGAATGTTCCACGTGGAACAATGCCCAATCGAGGAAGCGTCTGCGGGCTTTGCCACCGCCTTCCAGAATAGCGAAACTGTCGCTATTTATCAGTTGAAGAGGCAAGGCCGCCGCAACAAGAGACCAGCTGGCCTGTGTCTGTTCGTTGAATCTCAGTACAGGTGATGCATTACGCGATCTCTTCAAACCGACTTTGTTGGCTATGCTCCCTTCGTTTATCTCTGTAAAAATGACGAAGTGGTCGGAAAGATCATTGATTAAGGGATCAAGCTTGTTTGTTCTAAATGATCTGCCGGTACCAAGCACATGGAGAGCTTCGAGCAAACTTGTCTTTCCACTGCCGTTAGCTCCAATGAATAAATTGAATCCAGGGGCAAGGCAGAGCTCAACGGACTCCAGATTCCTGAAGCCGTTGAGCTTTACGCGAGAGAGAAGAGCCACGATAGAGCCAGCATAGGCCGGAAATCACAATCTCATGGGCATGACAACGTAGAGGGCATCTGATGGTGACACGGCTTCCAGCAGGGCACTGCTATTGGAGTCTGCAAGGGTAAATTTAACCTTGTCACTGTCAAGAACATTCAATACATCCATCAGGTAGCTGACATTAAATCCGATCTCCAATGGATCACCTTGGTACTCAACGGCAACCAAATCCTCCGCTTCTTCCTGCTCCGGATTGTTGGCAACCACCTTGAGTTCGTTATTGGACAACACCAGATGAACGCCGCGATACTTCTCGTTAGACAAAATAGACGCACGATTGAAGGCAAGGCGCAAACCGTTTTTGTCCCCTATAACGTACTTGTTGCCGCCCTTGGGAAGCACGCGCTGGTAGTCCGGAAACTTTCCGTCAACCAGCTTTGAGGTAAATGTAAAATCCTGAAGTCTGGCGCGAATATGACTGGCTCCAAAAATCAGGGTCAACGCCTGCTCACCCGGCTCAGCCAGCAGGCGGGACAACTCAAGTACACCTTTGCGCGGTACGATGACCTGCTGTGTTTCTTCAACCCCGGTATCCACGCCGGTAGTATGCATGGCAAGCCGGTGACCATCGGTGGCAACTACCCTGAACCAGGATTTGCCCATTTCAAACAGCATACCGTTCAGGTAGTAACGAACATCCTGCTGAGCCATAGCAAAAGCGCATGAATCAATGAGCTTTTTAAGTTCGCCCCGGTCGATATGAACCTCAAATGTGCCGGCTTCATCGACCGTACCGGGGAAATCAGCGGCCGGTAACGTTGCCAGCGTAAAACGGCTTCGCCCGGATTTGACAACGAATTTGTTGTCTTCAAGTGCAAACTCAAGAATGGCTTCTTCTGGCAAAGACTTGCAGATATCCATCAGTTTTCTGCCAGGGACAGTGACCTCGCCGGACCTCGATCCGTCGTTTACCTTGACACGACCGAGCAGCTCAACCTCCAGATCAGTACCGGTAATTTCGAGCACGTTGTCCTTGAGACTAAGCAGAACGTTGGCCAGAACGGGCAGGGTATGCCTGCGCTCGACAACACCGGAGGCTAGTTGCAGTGGTTTAAGAATTGCTTCCCTGGAAATTGAAAATTGCATAATCCGATCTCGGTAGATTTATTAACGTGGTATCTGTATCTGAGACTCAGGTCGCCAGTGCTCGCAAGAGATTGTTATAGTCCTCGAGCAAATCCTGCGAGCTACCTCTGAGTTTCTTGATCTGTTTGCATGCATGTAACACGGTGGTGTGATCACGGCCACCAAACGCATCACCGATCTCCGGAAGACTGTGATTCGTCAACTCTTTTGCCAACGACATCGCAACTTGCCTCGGTCGGGCGACTGATCTGTTCCGGCGTTTCGACAGCATATCAGCCATCTTGATCTTATAGTACTCGGCAACCGTCCTTTGAATGTTATCAATGGACACGAGCTTGTCGTGCAATGCAAACAAATCTCTGAGCGCTTCTTTGACCAAATCCAGATCTATCCTTTTGCCAACAAAATTGGCATGGATAATGACTTTCTTCAAAGCACCTTCAAGCTCTCGCACATGGGAACGCAGGCGTTGTGCCATGAACATTGCTGCATCCCCAGGCAGCTCTACGTTGCTTTGGGCAGCCTTGTTTATGAGGATGGCAGCTCTGGTCTCCAGCTCTGGCGGCTCAACCGCCACACTCAACCCCCAACCGAATCTGGACTTCAGTCTTTCTTCTAAACCATTGATTTCTTTATGATATTTGTCGCTGGTCAGAATTATCTGCTGACCTCCCTCAAGCAAGGCATTAAAGGTGTGAAAGAACTCTTCCTGGGAGCGCTCTTTTCCAGCGAAAAACTGAATGTCATCAATCAGCAATGCATCCACCGATCGATAAAAGCGTTTGAATTCGTTGATCGCATTCAACTGCAGTGCGGTAACCATGGTGGCAACAAAGGTTTCAGAGTGCAGATACACAACCTTTGCATTTGGTTTTCTTGCCAACATGTGATTGCCAATCGCGTGCATCAAGTGCGTTTTACCCAGACCTACGCCACCATAAATAAAGAGGGGGTTGTAGGCGCCGCCCGGATTCTCTGCCACTTGTAACGCTGCTGCTCTGGCAAGCTGGTTCGACTTGCCTTCGATGAAATTATCAAACGTGTTGTCCCGGTTAAGTGAGCCCTTGTGGCGCAACTTGCCTTCAATAATGGCCTCCATGTTTCGGCTGCCACGCTTGGTGGTTTGGGATTCAGGAACAACTATCTGATCACGAGCCTCGATATCGCTGCTCAACGACGTCTTGAGCACATCAACATCGATTACCGAGACCGGCTTTAACCTCTCGGGCTCAACATTTTGAGCGGGTTTGTCGAGTACGTTTTGAGCAGTGCGATTAAATTGGCTAACCGCGGGTTTGCCAACTTCAACAAACACGCCCAGATTTTCACTGCCATCCTGCCTCTGCACGAGCTCACAGATTCTTGAGTAGAACTTGTCCTTAACCCAGTCCTGAACGAACCTGTTAGGCGCAAAAAGAGTCAACCCGTCGGCAGACATTTCTGCATGAAGAGGTCTGATCCAGGTATTGAACTGTTGAGAGGGTAATTCATCCCTAAGGTGATCAACACACCGTTGCCAAGTAGCCAATAGCACGACTTTCACTGCCCTGTAGTCTTTTATTGTTAAGACATTCTCTGTAAATCGAACAAGAATTCTAGCGTGCATACTTGCACTTATCCACATTCACAAGCGTTTTAACGCGAACTTTTACCAGGCAAATAAATACATATTTTTCATAGAGTTACTGAATTTATGCACAAAAAACAGGGTGAAAAATATATTATTGGCAACACGTCTTGCGATTTTATGCACAGGATAAGCTGTGGATAAGTTGTGGCTAAGCGGGTATTACCTGTGTCGAGCAAAACCCTGGGCCAGTTATGGATGGGGCAGTGTTATGACTCTGTCGCAAACCTTGCATAAGATGCTGAAAACATCTAGAATTCGCGCTCTTTGATTTTCACCTGATAAAGATTTTTTTGGATCGCCATTATGAAAAGAACCTTCCAGCCCAGCTTGATCAAGCGCGCCAGAACCCATGGATTCCGTGCTCGAATGGCTACACGCGGTGGTCGTCTGGTTATCAAGCGTCGTCGCGCTCGTGGTCGCGCAAAACTGACAGCCTGATAGTTTCGATCTGAGCCGCCAGTGACCGATCAAGGTTTTGGCAGGAAACTGCGGCTTCTCACTGCCTCTGACTTCAAGGCAGTATTCGGTCAAGCCGATTACAAAGTCTCCTGTGCCCAATTGTTGATTCTTGCCATAAATAGTGGCCATGAGACTCCGCGATTGGGTATGGTTATTGCGAAAAAACATGTTCGGCTTGCCTGTGAACGAAATCGGATCAAAAGACTGATTCGAGAATCTTTCAGGCGTCATCAGCAATTGCTCAGCGAGCTGGATATCGTTATTCTGGCTCGCGCTGGAGCAGACAGTCTGGATAATGAGGCATTCAACAGACTGCTTGAAAAATTGTGGCAAGATCTCATCCGACGACGCAACCGCCAGAGCGCACGCTAACGGGTTACTGAACATGCTGGCCAGGATTGCAATCAAACTGATCACCCTTTACCAGTACACGCTCAGTCTGCTGATTGGCAATCAATGTCGCTTTTTTCCCTCTTGCTCGCATTACACACAGGAAGCCATAGCGCTTCATGGTGTTATAAAAGGCTGCTGTATGGGCGGCAAACGAATTCTACGCTGCCACCCTTGGCATGAGGGCGGATTCGATCCGGTTCCTGGCAGTCATATCCACTCTGACGTTGAATCGTCGACAACCCAAAAGTAGTAATTGCACATGGACTATATCAAGTACGCAATTCTGGCCGGACTGGCTGTCGTCAGCTACATGCTACTGCTCGCGTGGCAGGAAGATTATCCGCCGGTAGCGCCAGCCTCACCATCAGAGCAATTGTCCGCAATACCCCCCGCAGGCGATCTTCCAGTGGCTGTGCCCACACAAACCGACGTTGCCGACATTCCTGTTGTCAGCACTCCAGGCGTTTCCGCAATTGTCGAGTCTGGCAATAGCAATACCAACACACTGATTACGGTCAAAACCGACGTTTTAAATGTCACTATTGATCGTGTCGGTGGGGATATCGTCTTTGTATCACTGCCCCAGCACGCAACACGACTTGAAAACCCGGACGAGGCCTTCGTGCTGCTCGAAAACACAGGGGCACGCACCTACGTTGCGCAAAGCGGGCTGATTGGCAGAAACGGCATTGATACGACCCAACGACCACTGTATTCCGCCAGTGCCAGCGAATTTCAGCTGGAAAACGGGCAAAATCAACTTCAGGTAGATTTGAGTTATACCGATGCCCAGGGTGTACAAATCGTCAAGCGCTTCAGTTTTCAGCGCAGCGACTACCTGATCAATATCAGTTATGAGGTCAATAACTCCACGGCTAATGCCTGGAGTGCCAACGTATTCGGTCAGATCAAACGTGGCAGTTATAACGATCCAACCCAGACCAGCGGTTTTGGTATGGCCAGCTTCCTGGGTTTTTCTACAACCACCCCGGAAGACAACTACCTCAAAATTCCATTCAGCGATATTGACAGTAGCCAGGGTGGCCATGAGATTGATGGTGGTTGGGTGGCTCTGAGCCAACATTATTTTATTTCTGTTTTTGTCCCGCCGGCAGAAACGCGTAATGCGTTTTCATTTCGCCGCAATAACCTGAACGAATATATTGGTGGTTTCACGACGCCGGAGTTCACCGTCGCACCCAACAGCACCGGTTCTCGTGAAATCGGTTTTTATGCGGGTCCCAAAGACCAGTACAGACTCAGAGAGATTGCTCCCTGGCTGGACAGAACCATTGATTATGGTTGGTTATGGTTTGTCGCTTCGCCGATTTACTGGTTGCTCACCCAGATCAACAAGTTTGTGAACAACTATGGCTGGTCAATTCTGATTCTGACGCTGATTGTGAAAGGGGTTTTCTTCCAGCTGTCAGCAACCAGCTACCGCTCCATGGCCAATATGCGGCGCGTCATGCCCAAGATGAACCAGCTGAAAGAGCGGTATGGTGACGACAAGATGAAGCTCCAGAAGGCAACGATGGAGTTGTACAAAAAGGAAAAGATCAATCCTTTTGGTGGTTGCTTGCCTATGCTTGTACAGATGCCAGTGTTTATCGCCCTGTACTGGGTTCTGCTGGAAAGCGTTGAATTGCGCCACGCACCCTGGATACTGTGGATCAATGATTTGTCGGTGATGGATCCGTATTTTGTGTTGCCCCTGCTCATGGGTGTCTCAATGTATGTTCAATTTCTGTTGAACCCGACACCGCAAGATCCGACGCAGGCCAAAATCATGAAGTTCATGCCCGTGGTCATGACTGTATTTTTCCTGTGGTTCCCTGCAGGACTGGTGCTGTACTGGTTGGCAAACAGTGTGTTGGGCATTGCACAACAGTGGTATATCACCCGCAAGATTGATGCGGAATATGCAGCCAAGGAAGCCGTCAAGAGCTGAGCCTGATGCTGACATCACCGGATACAGATACGATCTGTGCCATCGCCACGCCGCCCGGCAGGAGCGGCGTTGGCATCATCCGTATATCCGGGCCACACACCCGCAGACTCGCCAGTCTCATCCTGCATTTCGAGCCTACGCCGCGCCACGCCCACTACTGTTCATTTTTTGATAATGATTCCGGGCAAATTGATCAGGGTATTGCGCTTTTTTTCCCTGGCCCCCACTCATTTACCGGCGAAGATGTACTTGAGCTTCAAGGCCATGGCGGCCATTTTGTACTCGATCATTTACTCCATTGTGTGATTGCCAATGGTTGTCGACTGGCGCGCCCCGGCGAATTCACTGAACGTGCATTTTTGAACAATAAAATCGATCTGGCACAGGCTGAAGCCATCGCCGATCTGATTGACAGCAGCTCACGTCAGGCTGCACGCAGTGCCATGCGCACCCTTCAAGGCGATTTCTCGCGACTGATTGACGGGCTATCAGAGTCGATTATCGATCTCAGAGTCTATCTGGAAGCAGCCATCGACTTTACGGATGAAGAAATTGATTTTCTGAGCGAAGGGCGCATTGCAGAAAAACTGGATGCAATCATCAGCCAGCTCAACGCTGTCCTGGCCCAAGCCACTCAAGGTGCTCTGATCCGCGATGGTATGTCTGTGGTCATTGCTGGTAAACCCAATGCTGGAAAATCCAGTCTTTTGAATGCGCTGGCCGGCAAAGATTCAGCAATTGTGACGGATATCGCTGGAACCACTCGCGATATTCTCAGCGAGCAGATACATATAGACGGTATGCCGCTGCATATCACAGATACGGCCGGTTTACGCGATAGCGATGATGTCGTAGAACAGGAAGGCATCCGACGCGCGCTCAAAGCGATTGAACAGGCGGATCAGGTACTGCTGATGATAGACAGCAGCCGTGAACAGGTTGACAACAGCAATCTGGCTGATTACCTGGATACCCCTTTTTTCGCCCCTTTGCGCGAAGCCCTGGCCAGAGCCAGTCTGACAGTCATCCAGAACAAGATTGATCTGGCTGACAATCTGCCATCATTACGCCCTGCGCAATCCTTGGGAGAGGCCAGCATTTTGCGGATTTCAGCCAAACATCATCAAGGTATCGAGTTGCTGAAACAGCATCTCAAGGATCTTATGGGTTACAGGCCGGATGGTGAGGGTAGCTTCATTGCCAGGCGCCGTCACCTCGAAGCGCTCAACAAAGCTCATGAGTGTCTGACACAAGCGTCGTTTCAATTGTCACATCATGGTGCCGCCGAGCTGGTAGCAGAAGATCTTCGGCACGCTCATCGACATCTGGGTGAAATCACTGGCAGTTTCACTACGGATGATCTGTTGGGCCGGATATTCTCCAGTTTTTGTGTGGGTAAATAGACCTTACGGAACCCGAAGAAGGGTATCTCCCGACCTGTTTTTATCCTGACCAAAAACTGTGCATAACGCACAGTTTTCTGTGTATAACTTTTTACAATACGCGCGATATATTTGGGCCTGTGGACAATACAGAGCTTTCCCCACAGGCTGAACACCGCTTCAACGCAGCTTGACAAGAGCTTTTCAACGGTCTTATACATTCTGCAAGGCATTGTAAAATATATGGTTATTCAGGTTGTCTACAGAAAACCTGTTCACTATTAATAACATCAGTAACAAGTATTAACTCTATATACTATTAATATATGTTATTCATTGAATAATGCTTGTGTATTGCTGCGACTTGTGGATTATTTTGGTGGCAACACTTTCAATTTCCCAGTCAGCGCTTATACTTGGCAACCTTTTCTGAACCCTTGTCGGTATTGGTGGTGTATGGATTATCCCAAACGCTATGACGTGATTGTTGTCGGTGGCGGTCATGCCGGTACCGAAGCTGCCTTGGCTGCTGCCCGTATGGGCGTGCGCACGTTATTGTTGACACACAATATCGAGACTCTGGGTCAGATGTCCTGTAATCCGGCGATTGGTGGTATCGGAAAAAGTCATCTTGTCAGGGAAATTGATGCCTTGGGCGGGGCCATGGCTCGTGCCACCGATCTTGCAGGCATTCAGTTTCGTATCCTCAATAGCAGCAAAGGTCCGGCGGTGCGTGCCACCCGCGCCCAGGCTGATCGGGCTTTGTACAAGGCTGCGATACGAAACATTCTGGAGAATCAGGATAATCTTGATATTTTTCAACAAGCTGCCGATGATCTGATACTTCATGGTGAGCAGGTACAAGGCGTTGTGACTCAAATGGGTGTGCGATTTTTTGCACCCACTGTTGTACTGACGACCGGTACCTTTCTGGGTGGCAAGATTCATATTGGTCTTGAGAACACCGCAGGAGGACGCGCTGGCGATCCACCGTCCATACGTCTGGCGCAGCGCTTGCGCGAATTGCCGTTTAATGTCGGCCGGCTCAAAACGGGAACCCCGCCACGGATAGACGCGCGCACTGTTGATTTCTCGGTCATGCAGGAACAGCCGGGTGATACTCCACTGCCGGTCATGTCTTTCCTTGGCAAGGTTGAAGACCATCCGCGTCAGATCAATTGTTACATAACGGCTACCAACGAACGCTGCCATGACATTATTCGTGGCGGGCTTGATCGCTCCCCCATGTACACCGGGGTCATTGAAGGCAGAGGTCCCCGCTATTGTCCTTCCATCGAAGACAAGATCATGCGGTTTGCGGACAAGACCTCGCATCAGATTTTTGTTGAACCGGAAGGACTGAACACCCATGAGCTCTACCCCAATGGAATCTCTACCAGTCTTCCGTTTGATGTTCAGATCCAGTTGGTGCGCGAAATTCGCGGGTTTGAAAATGCGCATATCACCCGACCTGGTTATGCCATTGAATACGATTTTTTTGATCCGCGCGAACTTCACTATTCATTGGAAACACGGTTCGTCAAAGGACTGTATTTCGCTGGCCAGATCAATGGCACTACCGGTTACGAAGAGGCGGCAGCACAGGGTTTGCTGGCCGGCATCAATGCTGCCAGAGCGGTGCAAGGACTGGAAAGCTGGTGTCCCGGAAGAGACCAAGCCTACATTGGTGTGCTGGTTGATGATTTGATCAGCCTGGGTACCAACGAACCGTACCGCATGTTTACCAGCCGTGCCGAGTACCGGTTGATGCTCCGGGAAGATAACGCCGATTTGCGACTTACCGGTATTGGTCGTGAGATGGGACTGATTGATGATCGACGCTGGGATGCTTTCTGCCGAAAACAGGACGGCGTCAAAGACGAGTTGCAGCGACTGAAAACCGTCTGGGTGCAGCCAGGTACAGACAAGGCAGATGCGGTAAACCCCTTGCTGGAAAAACCCATTACCCGTGAATACAGTCTGGCGGACTTGCTCTCGCGTCCCGACGTCTCTTACGGACAATTGTGGCAAGCACTCGAGCACACCTCGGCTGCCATGCCAAAACTGGATAACCAGGTCAGTGAGCAAGTTGAAATACAACTGAAGTACCAGGGCTACATTGACCGTCAGGAAGAAGACATTCAAAAACTCAAGCGACAAGAAAATACCGCCCTGCCAGCGGACTTTGACTATCAGCACATGGATGGCTTGTCTAACGAGCTGAAGCAAAAACTCCAGGCGGCAAGACCGGAGACTCTTGCTCGCGCTGCGCGCATTCCCGGTATGACACCCGCAGCAGTCTCCCTGTTACTGATCCATCTGAAGAAATATCAGGCGGTTCGCGACAGAAAATCTGCCTGAGAAAACCACGGTGGAGAATCGCATGGACAGCGTCCAGCAACGCACGGCGCTACTGCTTTCGCTGCAACAGGGTTTGGACCGGATGTCGCTGACGGTGCTGCCTGCTGCACAATCATTGCTGGTCGATTACGTGCTTCTGCTCGACAAATGGAACAAGGCCTTCAATTTGTCAGCTATTCGGGATCCGGCAGAGATGTTGTCTCGCCACCTGCTGGACAGTCTCAGCCTGATACCTCGCATACAAGCCCTGCTTCAGGATCACAGGTCGCGACTGGGCAAAAACCGGCTCACCATCCTCGACGTCGGCACAGGGCCAGGGTTGCCGGGTATTCCGCTGGCTATTTGCCTTCCTGAACATCAGTTTGTTCTGCTGGACAGCAATGGCAAAAAAACCCGGTTCGTGCTGCAAGCCACCATTGAACTCGGGCTGAGCAACGTACAGGTTGAAAACCGGCGAATCGAGAACTACCAAAGTGACCGGCAAGTTGATATTGTCGTCAGCCGGGCATTTGCATCACTGGCTGATTTTGCCCGTGGATGTGAAACGGTTTGTGGACCAGACACTCGCCTGATTGCCATGAAAGGCTTGTATCCTGCTGACGAGATCGACCATCTTCCACCAAACTGGATGCTGACGGGTGCTTTCAGGCTCGAGGTGCCCGACTCGGATGGCGAACGACATCTGATAGAACTTGAAAAACAAAACGCGACCGGGTGAACCAGGTGACACGAATTATCGCAATAGCCAATCAGAAAGGCGGTGTAGGCAAAACCACCACATCGGTCAATCTTGCTGCGTCACTGCAGGCCACTCGCAGACGTGTGCTCCTGGTTGATATGGATCCGCAGGGTAACGCCACGATGGGCAGTGGTGTCGACAAAAGCGAACTTGAATACTCTGTTTACGATGTGCTCATGGGTGAATGCAGTTTTGAACAGGCTCGGGTAAAGGCGCCGGATGCCGAGTTTGACATGCTGCCGGCCAACGGTGATCTGGTGGCCGCCGAGATCGAGCTGCTGGATATGGAGCACAGGGAGCGTCGCCTTAAAGATTTGCTGCTGGGTATTGCCGAGCAGTACGACTTTATCGTGATTGATTGCCCGCCTTCACTGAACATGCTGACGCTCAACGCCCTGGTAGCCGCCCAGGGCGTTATTATTCCGATGCAATGCGAATACTATGCGCTTGAGGGTTTGTCAGCGTTGGTAGATACCATTTCCGCCGTCAGCGCCACGCACAATCCGGAGCTGAAAATTGAGGGCATCCTGCGCACCATGTACGATCCGCGCAACAAACTGACGGTTGAGGTGTCCGGGCAACTGTTTAACCACTTTGGTGACAGGGTTTATCGCACCGTGGTACCACGCAATGTACGCCTGGCAGAAGCGCCCAGTTATGGCATGCCCGTACTGCAGTACGACCGGCAGTCGCGCGGCGCATTGGCCTATCTGGCCTTGGCGGGTGAAATGCTGCGCCGACAGGAACAGCGCGCAAACGCATAAATACAGGCAAATCAACAAGGTTAATGTCAGCAATGCCTGACAGATCAGGATTCAAGCATGTCTGGAAAGAAAAAACTCGGGCGAGGACTGGACAAACTGCTTGGCGGCGTTGCTGCCAGAGCATCAGCATCGGAGACACTGGCGCCTGCTGACGGTACACCCAAAAGTGCTAGCGATCTCACGGACAGTGAACTCAGGCACTTGCCAGTGGATCTGATTCAGCGTGGCAAATATCAACCGCGAACCGATATGCATGAGGAAGCGCTGCTTGAACTGGCAGAATCCATCAAGGTTCAGGGTGTCATGCAACCTATCGTTGTCAGACCCATCCCGGGCAATCGGTTTGAAATTATCGCCGGTGAGCGTCGCTGGCGAGCCACACAGTTGGCGGGACTGGATACCATCCCCGCAGTCATAAGGCTGGTTGGTGACGAGTCTGCCATAGCCATGGCGCTGATTGAAAACATCCAGCGTGAGAACCTCAATCCGATCGAAGAGGCGATGGCGCTCAAACGTCTGCAGGAAGAGTTCAGCCTGACACAGCAGGAGGTCGCAGAGGCCGTTGGAAAGTCGCGCACCACAGTAACGAACCTGCTGAGATTGATGTCACTGAACCATGACGTCAGATTGCTGCTTGAGCGCGGGGATATCGAGATGGGCCACGCCAAGGCCTTGCTTGGTTTGCAATCCGAGCATCAAAGCGAAGCCGCCAAAACTGTTGCGGGCAAGGGTTTGTCGGTGCGCCAGACTGAATCCCTGGTGCGCCGCTTGCTGGAACAGCCCCAGGCGAAAAAACCGCAGGCTGCTCGCCCGGATCCGGACATCAACCGGCTCCAGGAGACTTTGTCAGAACGCCTTGGCACCCGTGTTGAAATCCAGCATTCGAACAAAGGTTCGGGGAAAGTGACGCTCAAGTACAACAGCCTTGATGAACTCGACGGAATTCTTTCACATATCAAGTAAATTGGCCCAAATCTCAAGTTGATCGGGTGCCATTTAGCCCCTATAATGCGCACCTCGAAAGGGAACGGAAGCCGAAAACAAGAGAGCTTTTGACGACAACAGATGCGATGTCAAGCATAAAAGCTCCTCCCATATATAAAGTTACTGCCTACCAGTTGCTGTTGACCGTGGTGCTGAGCGCAACACTTGTCATACTGTCAGGCTGGATCAGTGCGTATTCTTTACTGATCGGTGGTTTGATATCCGCATTGCCCGGCGCGTTGTTTGCGAGCCGCGTATTCAAATACCGGGGCGCAAGGGCGGCACACAAAATCGTCAGGGAGTTATACACCGGCGAAGTGATCAAGCTGGTGTTGATAGGTGCGGGTTTCGCACTGAGTTTTTACTACGTAAAACCATTGAATGTTGTAGCTTTGTTTTCAGGATTTATTCTGGTTCATGTAACAGGGCTGATTTTTCTTGCCCGTGTGATTGGCACCGGAAACAACAGACAGTAATTTTGGCAACTTAAACAGAACGAATTGACTCATGGCCGACGCAAATTCTCCTCTTTACGAAACCGCCACCGATTACGTCAGACACCACCTCGGGTTTCTGAAGTTCGGTCAGAAAGCTGACGGAACATGGGGCATCGCACACTCACAAGAAGAAGCTCTGGCAATGGGGTTCTGGGGGATACACCTCGACTCCATGATCATGTCGATATTGCTCGGTGTGATTTTTATGGGCATCTTCTTTTTCGTGAGTCGCAAAGCGACCAGTGGCGTGCCTGGTCCATTGCAGAATTTCTGCGAAATGATCATCGAAATGGTGCAAACCAACATCAAGCAGAGCTTCTTTGCGAAAAATGATCTGATTGCCCCGCTGTCGCTGACCATTTTCTGCTGGATCTTCATGATGAACCTGATGGATCTGGTGCCGGTGGACTGGATTCCCCTGTTTGCCCAGACTGTCGCCGGTGACTCACATCTTTACTTCAAGGCAGTACCCACGACTGACCTCAACATCACTCTGGGATTCGCGATCAGCGTATTCTTCCTGATCATCTTCTACAGCATCAAAATCAAAGGCCTCGGTGGTTTCCTCGGCGAATTCGCTTTCCACCCGTTTGGCAAATGGGCACTGCCCTTCAACCTGATTCTGGAACTGCCGGGCTTCCTGGCCAAACCGGTATCGCTGGCACTGCGTCTCTACGGCAACATGTTTGCCGGCGAGGTGATTTTCCTGGTGATTGCGCTGATCGGTTACTTCCAGTTGCCACTGCATTTCGCGTGGGCGGTGTTCCACATCCTGATCATTACGCTGCAAGCGTACCTGTTCATGATGCTGACCATCGTTTACCTGAATCAGGCGCACACCGTGCCGCATGAGGCTCATTAATCGTTAAACCCTTAATTGTTCGACCCTTTGTAAAACTTGGAGATAAACATGGAAACTATTCAGGCTTTTTCTTTGATCGCTGCTGCCATCATTTTCGGTATCTGTGGTGCCGGTACTGCGGTCGCATTCGGTAATCTGGGTGGCAAACTGATCGAAAGCTCAGCCCGTCAGCCGGAACTGGCTCCGAAGCTGCAAACCCAGTTCTTCCTGGTGGCTGCGTTCGTGGACGTTATCTCCATCATCGGTGTAGGTATGTCCTTCCTGTTTATTTTCGCAAACCCTTTCGTCGGTTAAATCGAGGCGCCTGATCCTGTTATCAGGCCAAGCGAAAAACCCAACGTAGAGGTGTCATTATGGATTTAAACGCAACCATAATCGGTCAGTCGATCGCATTCTTCATCTTCGTCTGGTTCTGCATGAAGTATGTTTTTCCACCAGTGAACGCAATACTGGAAGAAAGACAGAAAAAAATTGCAGACGGACTGGAAGCTGCTGACCGCGCTCAACGTGATCTGAATCTGGCGCAAAACAAGGCTGCAGAAGAGCTGCGCGAAGCCAAAGTAAAAAGCGCAGAGATTATCGATATGGCCAACAAGCGTGCCAGCCAGATTGTGGATGAAGCCAAAGAAAAAGCTCGCGACGAAGGTCAGCGTCTGATCGCTGGCGCGAAAGCCGAAATCGAGATGGAAGTTCAGCGCGCCCGCGAAGCACTGCGCGCCCAGGTAGCTGCCATTGCGATTGCCGGTGCCGAGAAAATTCTTGAATCATCGATTGATCAGGCAGCAAACGAAGAGCTGGTGAAAAAACTCGCTTCTGAGTTATAGGCGAACATACGATGGCAGAGTCAATTACATTAGCCCGGCCTTACGCAAATGCGGCATTTGAAGTCGCTGCGGCGGACAACGCCCTGGCCCAGTGGTCACAGATGCTGCAAACGCTGGCGGCGGTTACGTCGCAGCCAAGAATCAGTGAACTGCTGAAAAGCCCGGCCCTGACTGCAGAAAAGCAGTCTGAAGCACTGCTGTCCATTTGCGGAGACGCAATCTCCCCGAAGGGCAGCAACATGGTAAGGCTGCTGGCGGAGAATCGCCGGCTGGCCCTGCTTCCTCAGATATCAGAACTTTTTGACACGCTCAAAGCCGCCCGCGAAAAGAGCATCGACGTTGAAGTCACAACGGCGTATGCACTCAGCGACGCCGTGGTTGCCCAGCTGGCCAAAGCACTGGAAAAGCGTCTTGACCGCAGCGTCAAGGTGCACAGCACAGTCGACAAACAGCTGATAGGAGGCGTTGTCATTCGAGCAGGTGACACGGTCATCGACAATTCTGTTCGAGGAAAACTGAACAAATTAGCCGAATCATTGAGTTCCTAGTCAGGCTGGGAATGAGGGAAAAAGCATGCAACAACTGAATCCGTCAGAAATCAGTGAAATTATCAAACAGAGAATCGATAGTCTCGACGTTTCTGTGCAGGCAAAAAACGAAGGTACTATTGTCAGCGTTTCTGACGGTATCGTTCGTATTCATGGCCTCGCGGACGTGATGTACGGTGAGATGATCGAGTTCGAAGGTGGCCTGTTCGGTATGGCACTTAACCTGGAGCGTGACTCCGTGGGTGCTGTGGTACTGGGCGACTATCAAGGTCTGGCGGAAGGCCAGTCCTGCCGTTGCACCGGCCGAATTCTGGAAGTACCGGTAGGTCCGGAGCTGGAAGGTCGAGTTGTTGATGCGCTGGGTAACCCCATCGACGGCAAAGGCGCCATCAATGCCAAGCTGACTTCACCGGTTGAGAAAGTTGCTCCTGGTGTAATCGCTCGTCAGTCTGTATCCCAGCCGGTTCAAACCGGTCTGAAAGCAATCGACTCCATGGTGCCAATTGGACGTGGCCAGCGCGAGCTGATCATCGGTGACCGTCAGGTAGGTAAAACTGCTGTGGCAGTTGACGCGATCATCAACCAGAAAGGCAAAGGCATCAAGTGTGTCTACGTTGCCATCGGCCAGAAGCAATCTTCTATCGCCAACGTCGTACGCAAGCTGGAAGAGCACGGCGCAATGGAATACACCATTGTGGTTGCAGCTTCTGCCTCTGACCCGGCATCCATGCAATACCTGGCACCCTACTCAGGCTGCTCAATGGGCGAGTACTACCGTGACCGCGGTGAAGATGCCCTGATTATTTATGACGACCTGACCAAACAAGCGTGGGCTTATCGTCAGATCTCCCTGCTGCTGCGTCGTCCGCCGGGACGTGAAGCATACCCCGGTGACGTATTCTATTTGCACTCCCGTCTGCTGGAGCGCGCTTCCCGCGTGAATGCCGAGTACGTTGAGCAGTTCACCAACGGTGAAGTCAAAGGCAAAACCGGATCACTGACCGCGCTGCCCATCATTGAAACCCAGGCGGGTGACGTTTCTGCGTTCGTTCCGACCAACGTAATCTCCATTACCGACGGTCAGATCTTCCTGGAAACCAACCTGTTCAACTCCGGTATTCGTCCTGCGATCAACGCCGGTCTGTCCGTATCGCGAGTCGGTGGTGCCGCTCAGACCAAGATCATCAAAAAGCTCGGTGGTGGTATTCGTATCGCACTGGCGCAGTATCGTGAACTGGCAGCATTCGCGCAGTTTGCGTCCGATCTGGACGATGCAACCCGCGCACAGCTGGAACACGGTCAGCGTGTTACCGAACTGATGAAACAAAGCCAGTATGCACCACTGTCCGTTGCAGAAATGGCTCTGGTGCTGTTTGCAGCCAACGAAGGCTTCCTGAAAGACGTAGAGCTGGCCAAGGTTGTGGCTTTCGAAAAAGCACTGCTGTCTTTCGCCAAGAGCCAGCACGGCGCGTTGCTTGACAGCATCAACGCCAACCCGGACTACAACGATGATGTGGCCGCCAAGTTCAAGGCCCTGATTCAGCAGTTCAAAGCAACACAAACCTGGTAAAACCAGTCCTGGTAATTATGGGTAGGCGGTGAATTATGGCTGGTGGAAAAGAGATTCGTGGCAAGATCTCCAGCATTAAAAACACGCAAAAGATTACCAGCGCCATGGAAATGGTGGCTGCGTCAAAAATGCGAAAGGCTCAGGATCGTATGGCGTTGGGCAAACCCTACGCCACACATATCCGCAAGGTCATCGGACATGTGGCGAACGCGAATCCCGAGTATCGCCATGTGTACTTCACCACGCGCGAAGTCAAGCGCGTTGCCTATATTGTGGTGTCCACAGACCGCGGCCTTTGCGGCGGTCTGAACATCAATGCGTTCAAGGCAACCGTCAAGGAAGTCGCTGAGTGGCGCAAGCAGAATGTCGAGGTTGAGTT
Source organism: Pseudohongiella sp. (assembly GCA_036834885.1). Lineage (GTDB taxonomy): Bacteria > Pseudomonadota > Gammaproteobacteria > Pseudomonadales > Pseudohongiellaceae > Pseudohongiella. Next base: position 395,463 of record DAITNA010000001.1, read on the forward strand.
CTGCGCAGTAGGTGCCAAGGCAACGGCGTTCTTCAACAGCTACGGCGGCAAGGTGGCTGCGTCCATTCGTGGACTCGGTGATGCGCCAGAGTTGAGCCAGACCATCGGCGCCGTGAAGGTCATGCTGGACAAGTTCACCAATGGCGAGATTGATCGCCTGTATCTGGTGAGCAACACCTTCATCAACACCATGACGCAAAAGCCGGTTGTTGCGCAATTGCTGCCGTTGCAGCCGTCTGATGAGAAAGAACTCAAGCACCACTGGGACTACATTTATGAGCCCCAGGCGGAGGCGCTGCTCGATGGCCTGCTGAATCGATTTATCGAAACACAAGTTTATCAGGGCGTGGTTGAAAACATTGCCTGTGAGCAGGCAGCCCGGATGCTCGCGATGAAGAGCGCGACAGATAACGCCGGAGAACTGATAGAAAAGCTCGGCCTGATTTACAACAAAGCGCGTCAGGCCTCTATCACCCAGGAGCTGTCAGAGATTGTTGGCGGTGCGGCCGCTGTTTAAGTGCTCACGGCAGACATTGAATTTAACCAGTTTGAAGATCAGGAATACTTAAGAGGAACCGGACATGAGTAGCGGTCGTATCGTACAAATTATCGGTGCAGTTATCGACGTACAATTCTCGCGGGAAGATGTACCTCGTGTTTATGATGCACTGTCCGTCGAAGGCGGCAAAATTACACTCGAAGTGCAGCAGCAACTGGGCGACGGCATTGTACGTACCATCGCGATGGGCAGTACTGAAGGTCTGCGTCGCGGTCTGCAGGTGACCAACACCAATGCGCCGGTTTCTGTACCTGTAGGTAAGGAAACCCTCGGCCGCATCATGGACGTACTGGGCAACCCGATTGATGAACAGGGTCCGATTGGTGAAGCCGAGCGCATGCCAATTCACCGCAAGGCACCGGCCTACGACGAGCTGGCAGCATCCAACGAACTGCTGGAAACCGGCATCAAGGTAATTGACCTGATTTGCCCGTTCGCCAAAGGCGGTAAGGTCGGTCTGTTCGGTGGTGCCGGTGTAGGTAAAACCGTAAACATGATGGAGCTGATCAACAACATCGCGAAGGCGCACTCAGGCCTGTCCGTATTTGCCGGTGTGGGTGAGCGTACCCGTGAAGGTAACGACTTCTACCATGAGATGCAGGAATCCAAAGTTATCGACATGGAAAACCTGACCAACTCCAAGGTAGCGATGGTGTATGGTCAGATGAACGAGCCGCCGGGGAACCGTTTGCGTGTGGCGCTGACCGGTCTGACCATGGCAGAAAAATTCCGCGACGAAGGCCGTGACGTTCTGTTCTTCGTTGACAACATCTACCGTTACACACTGGCCGGTACCGAAGTATCTGCTCTGCTGGGCCGTATGCCATCAGCGGTAGGTTACCAGCCGACGCTGGCTGAAGAGATGGGCGTACTGCAGGAACGTATTACCTCCACCAAGACCGGCTCCATCACATCCATCCAGGCCGTATACGTACCGGCGGACGACTTGACCGACCCGTCACCAGCGACCACCTTCGCGCACCTGGATGCGACCGTTGTATTGTCACGTTCCATCGCAGAACTGGGTATTTACCCGGCGATCGACCCGCTGGACTCCACCTCTCGTCAGCTGGATCCGCTGGTGATTGGCCAGGAACACTATGACGTGGCGCGAGGCGTACAGTCTGTACTGCAGCGTTACAAGGAACTGAAAGACATCATTGCGATTCTGGGTATGGACGAACTGTCCGAAGAAGACAAGCAGATCGTGGCACGTGCGCGTAAAATCCAGCGCTTCCTGTCACAGCCTTTCTTCGTGGCCGAAGTATTCACCAACACCCCGGGCAAGTACGTGTCTCTGAAAGACACCATTGCTGGCTTCAAGGGAATCCTGGCGGGTGACTACGACCACATTCCGGAGCAGGCCTTCAACATGGTCGGCACCATTGAAGAAGCCGTTGAAAAAGCAGCCAAGCTCAAGGCCTGAGACTGAAACAGCTTAAAAGAGAAAGATGCTATGGCAATGACAATGCACTGCGACATCGTAAGCGCTGAGAAGCAGATTTTCTCAGGGCGGGTCGAAATGGTCGTGGCTACGGGTACTCTCGGTGATCTGGGTGTTGTACCGGGTCACGCCCCGTTGCTGACTGAACTCATCCCTGGCCCCGTACGTTGTGTGCTGGACGGTGGCCAGGAAGAGATCTACTACGTATCCGGTGGTTTCCTCGAAGTACAGAGCGGTGACGTGACTGTACTGGCCGATACTGCCTTGCGTGCGGCTGATGTGGATGAAGCCGCTGCCCAGCAGGCGATCGAAGACGTTCAGAAAGCGATTGCCAACAAGGATGCGGAATTCGAGTACTCTCGTGCCGCAGTCCAGCTGGCAGAAGCGGTTGCCCAATTGCGAGCTCTGAAACAGCTGCGCAAATAAGGCCTTCAGCAGTGAAAACTGCAGCAAAAAAGGGTAGCCTAAGAGCTACCCTTTTTTTTGGACAAAATTTTGTGGCAATGGCAGCCGGGTAACTGTTTATGGGCATCGAAGTAATTGTATTGGCCGCGGGCAAAGGCACCCGCATGTACTCTGATCTACCCAAAGTCCTGCACCCGCTGGCAGGCAAACCCATGTTGTCGCACGTGCTGGACGCGGCGACCAGCCTGTCGGCTGACAAAGTGCATCTGGTGACCGGATTCCAGTCGGATCTGATCCGGCAACACTACGCAAACACCATCAGCGCTGAACGAATCAACTGGGTGGAACAGACTGAACAGCTGGGTACGGGGCACGCAGTCATGCAAGCGGCACCGCAGGTCGCTGACAGCAGCACAGTACTGGTGTTGTATGGCGATGTTCCGCTGATCAAATCAGACACCTTGGCGCGATTGCTTAATGAGGCCAACAACACAGGTATTGCTGTGCTCACCCTGGTGACGCCAAATCCGCATGGTCTGGGCCGTATGATCAGAAACAGCACGGGTGAAATAATCGCGATTGTAGAAGAGAAAGATGCCACAGAGGCACAGCGCAAAATTACCGAAATCAACACCGGCATCATGGCCTTCCGTGCCGATCTGTTAAAACGCTGGTTGCAGCAGCTCAACACCAATAACGCACAGGGTGAATACTATCTGACAGACACAGTGGCGATCGCTCACCATGAACATATCCGCATCGGCAGTTTGCAGACCCATGATGCGAATGAGGTGCAAGGCGTCAATAACCGCTTGCAACTGGCTGAGCTTGAGCGCGCCACTCAGCTTGCGCGTGCTCGCGAGCTTGCACTGGCGGGTGTCACGATTGCCGATCCGGCAAGACTGGATGTGCGCGGAGAGCTCAAAGTGGGTCGCGACGTCAGTGTGGACATCAACGTCATTTTTGAAGGCAACAATGTTCTGGGCAATCGCGTGTCAATTGGCCCCAACGTGGTACTGATCAATTGTGTGCTTGGTGATGACACCAGTATTCTTGCCAACAGTCATCTGGAAAACGTGGTGATTGAAAATGGATGTCAGGTCGGCCCGTTTGCACGCCTTCGACCCGGCACAGAACTCAGATCAGGTGCAAAAATCGGCAACTTCGTTGAAACCAAAAAAACGGTCGTGGGTGCTGGCAGCAAAATCAATCATCTCAGTTATGTGGGTGACGCGGAACTGGGCGAATCAGTTAATGTGGGTGCGGGCACCATTACCTGCAACTACGATGGTGTGAACAAGTTCAGAACCACGATCAAGAGCGGAGCCTTTATCGGATCCAACACCGCACTGGTTGCGCCGGTTACCGTCGGTATCGATGCCACGGTAGGCGCTGGCTCGGTCATCACCACTGATGTTCCGGACAAAGATCTGGCTGTCGCCCGAGGCAAACAAAAAAACATCTCCGGCTGGAAGCGACCGGTCAAGATCAAGACAACTTGAGGATATGGAAATATGTGCGGAATAGTAGGTGGTGTTGCCCAGCGAGATGTAATTGGCATTCTGCTTGAAGGACTCAAACGACTTGAATACCGTGGTTACGATTCCGCGGGTCTGGCGGTGCTTCAGGAAAAAACCGGAACGTTGAGCTGCGTGCGTGCGGTTGGCAAGGTAAAACAACTGGTGGACAAAGTCGCAGCGGAGCCCATTCACGGCAAAACCGGTATTGCCCACACCAGATGGGCAACACACGGTGTGCCCAGCGAGCGAAATGCCCACCCGCATTTGTCCGGAAATGAGTTTGCGCTGGTACACAACGGCATCATTGAAAACCACGAATCGCTGCGGCAGGAGCTGACTGCAGACGGCTACACCTTTTTGTCGGATACAGACACTGAAGTCGTTGTGCATATGCTGCACCGGGAATGCGTGCGCAACAAAGTCGACATGCTGACAGCCGTTCAATACATTGTGACAAGGCTGCATGGCGCCTACGGACTGTGCGTGATACGCACGAATGAACCAGAGAAACTGGTCGTTGCCCGCAGTGGCAGTCCGTTGGTCATTGGCGTAGGCATTGGTGAAAATTTTGTGGCATCCGATCCTCTGGCACTGGGCCAGGTGACAGACCGCTTTATTTATCTGGAAGAAGGTGATGTCGCCGAAATAACCCGGGAAACTATCCGGATTTTTGCCGGCGACAAACCGGTTGACCGTCAAACCACGCGTATCCGAAGCGAGATTGATGAGATCGAGCTCGGCGACTACGGACATTTTATGCTCAAGGAAATTTATGAGCAGTCCAAAGTCATCAAAAACACGCTCAGTGGCCGTATCAGCGATCGACACGTGCTGGAGGAAGCGTTCGGCATCAAAGCCAAGGCAATTTTTGATCAGGTCAACAATGTCCAGATTGTGGCCTGCGGCACCAGTTTCCACGCCGGACTGATCACCAAATATTGGCTCGAGAATATCGCGAAGATGCCGTGTTCGGTCGATATCGCCAGCGATTACCGCTACCGCAACATTATTGTTCGACCCGGCACCTTGTTTGTCACAATTTCTCAATCAGGCGAAACAGCCGATACACTGGCGGCACTGCGTTATGCCTCGGAAGCCGACTATGTAGGCCGTCTTGCGATCTGTAATGTGGCGACCAGTTCGCTGGTGCGCGAGTCGGATTTCTCGTTGTTGACCATGGCTGGCCGGGAAATTGGTGTCGCGTCAACCAAGGCGTTCACCACTCAGCTGACGGCGCTGTTGTTGTTGGCTCTGGTGCTTGGTCGTCGCAACGGCATGAGCGAGGCCGATGAAGAGCGCTATGTCAAAGATCTGCACCGCCTGCCCGAACTGGTTAATCAGGTGCTGAAACAGGACAAAGCCATTCAGCAGTTGTCGATCAATCTGGCAGACAAAAATCACGCGCTGTTTCTCGGTCGTGGCATTCAGTATCCGGTTGCCAAAGAGGGAGCACTCAAGCTCAAGGAGATCTCGTACATCCACGCAGAGGCGTATCCTGCCGGAGAACTCAAACACGGCCCCCTCGCACTGGTCGACGACAAGATGCCGGTGATTGCCGTGGCGCCCAATGACGAGCTGCTGGGCAAACTCAAAGGCAATCTGGCTGAAGTGAGTGCGCGCGGCGGTAAACTGTTTGTGATCGCCGATGAATCAGCAGGGTTTGATGAAGAGGGTGATTACAAACTTATCCGTTTGCCGCCGGTCCCTGATGTACTGGCTCCTATTCTGTATACCATCCCGCTGCAACTGTTGTCCTACCATGTGGCAATACTGAAGGGTACGGATGTCGACCATCCAAGAAACCTGGCAAAATCAGTGACCGTGGAGTGAGAGCCTAGCTCTCGCCACCCGGCTTCTGCATACGAAGTGCCTTGAGGCTGCGGTTGATCCGCTTGAGGTAATCCTTGAGCTGGTCACGCCGCAACCGCGCCACCCCCATCGCCAGCACATCAATCACCAGCAGGTGCGCAATACGCGAGGAAACCGGCGTAAACACCTGCAGATCCTCTTCCATGTTGACAAAAATCGGGATGGTACAGAGCTTGATCAATGGTGTGTCTTGCGGAGCGAGGCCAACCACGGTTGCCCCTGCATCCAGTGCCAGCTCCACACTTTGAATCAGTGCTTTGGTGCGACCAGACTGGGAGATAGCCACCACTACATCCTGCGGACTCAATGAAATGGCGGACATATGCTGAATGTGGGGGTCAGTGTAGGCGGCGCTGGACAATTGCAGCCGGAAGAATTTGTGCTGGGCATCGGATGCCACAGAGCCGGATGCGCCAAAACCGTAAAACTCCACCCGCTTGGCTTTGTTGATGGCGGCAATTGCACGCTCAAGCGCAACCGGGTCAAGTTCATCTCTTACCGTCAACAGCGATCCTATGGTTGAATCGAATACCTTGTGGCTGAGATCTGCAACGGTGTCCGTATCGTCGACTGAAAACTGCGAATAGCTGCTGCTCGCACCCAGATGCTGTGCCAGTTGCAACTTGAAGGCCTGAAAACCGTCAATATCCAGCGCGTGGCAAAAACGTACCACGGTCGGCTCACTGACCTCGGCGCCAGCAGCGACGTCGACAATACGCATACCCAGCACAGCCTGGGTATGGTCCAGCACAAAATCGGCAACCTTGCGCTCGGATTTGCGCAAATGTTCCCGTCGTTCCTTGATTTTGCTGATCAGATTCTGAGCGTCCACGGTGGTGATCCTGTTACACTGCTTGCGGCGAATATATCAGGAAGCAGACGACATTCACCACCTCCCGATGGCCAACTATGCGAATAGCCGCCCGCACATGACAGCAAATACCCTGCAACTACAGACCGGCCTGCGCATGACGGAGATCGACGCAGCAGCCTGGAACCGGCTCGTGGTCGGCAAAAGCCCGTTTGTTCAGCATGAGTTTCTGCTGGCGCTGGAGCGCAGTGGTTCCGTGGGTGAAGGCACCGGATGGGAGCCATGCCATGTCGGTGTCTTCGAAAATGGGCAACTGATCGCGGCGATGCCTTTATATGTAAAACACCACTCATACGGTGAATATGTGTTTGACTGGAGCTGGGCAGATGCCTGGCGACGCCACGGCTTGCCGTATTACCCCAAACTGGTCAGTGCCATCCCGTTTACGCCCAGCCAGTCACCGAGATTGCTTGCGCGCGATTCACAAACCGCCGGTCGGGTCATGCAATGCGTGTATGACGCAGTCACCGCGCTGGCACGGCAAAACGGTTACAGCTCCTGGCATATCCTGTTTCCGGACGCTGAGTCTGCCAAGGCGCTGGAGTCTGCTGAACTGATACGGCGAGAAGCAGTGCAGTTTCACTGGTACAACCAGAACTACAGCAGTTTTGAAGATTTTCTGCTCGCCTGCAGTTCACGCAAACGCAAGAATCTGAGAAAAGAACGACACGATGTCGCGGCGCAGGGTTTCTGTTTTGAGCGTTTGACCGGAGCGCAATTGACGCCGCAGGTCTGGGATCGATTTTACGTGTTTTACCAGAACACTTATCAGGTGCGTGGGCAATACGGCTATCTCACGCGTGAATTTTTCACTCAGTTGCACAGTGCCATGCCCGACCAGGTTTTTCTGATCATGGTCAGTCACCAGCAGCGCAATGAGTATGTCGCCGGCGCGTTATTTCTGAAAGACCGGAAAACACTGTACGGCCGTTACTGGGGCTGTGAACAGGACTATCAGAACCTGCATTTTGAAACCTGTTATTACCAGGGCATTGATATTTGTATTGCAGAAGGGTTGCAGCGATTTGATGCGGGTGCACAGGGAGAACACAAACTGCGACGCGGGTTTGTGCCAGTGACAACATGCTCGTGGCACTGGATTGCGGACCCGGCTTTTGCACGCGCCATCCGGGATTTTTGTCAGCAGGAGCGAGCCTACATGCAAGCGTATCGTGAACAGGCAGCCTCACAGCTGCCATTCAAGGTCGATGCTCAGGGGTTGTCGATGATAAAAGAGGACAGCTGACGCCTCTGGTCGTCATCAAGTCCGGAGTATCGCAACAGTATCTGGAAAAAATCAGCGTCTTCACGCTTTTCCAGCGCAGAGCTGCTGTGAATGTATGCGGTGATGTTGCTGATGGACAAACTGGCCTGATTGCCGTGAGCGAGCGTCAGTGAAACGGTTTCAAAAACACCGGGGTGGTGTTCAGCCCGTTTGCTGACCAGCAACACCTCGTCAATGCTGATGGCTTTGATCATGCACTTGAATTCCGCATCATGCCAGCGCACCAGTGCAGTGCCCTTGAGTTTGGCCGGTTGTTTCGCGGGCGCGCCACCGGTGAGAGCCTCCGCTGATCCGCCAACAGGAATTTCTGATTTGCCACTCAGGACATCAACCGAGCTGAATGGACCCCCACGCGTTGCGGTTTCCTGTTTCATCGGCGCCATCTTGCCAGCCTTGATCAGCGCCTTGTGCACTTTCTGCATCAGCTCTTCGGCCGTGAACGGTTTTCCAAGATAGTCACTGACACCAGCCTGAACCGCACGCATGATATTTTCCTTGCCGCCCAGACTGGTGATCATGATAAACGGAATGGTACTCAGCCGTTCATCGGCGCGCACCCACTGCAGCAGCTCTTCACCACTGAGCCCCGGCATTTCCCAGTCGCTCAGTACCAGATCAACCGGTTGGCGATTCAGAATGGATTGGGCTTTTCTGCCGTCTGAGGCTTCAACGATTTCTGCTTGTGGCAGAAATTTTCTCAGCGTCCTTTTGATCAGGTCGCGTATGAAGCTGGCATCGTCAATCAGCAGAATCCGTATTTTCATCTCAAGCCTGTTTTCTCAGAAAAACCGGATTCTCCGGTGTTGAGTCTGTTTTACTGTAGCGGTAACCATCCACGTCAAAACCAAGAATGTCTTGCGGACAGTCAATGCGGTTTTTGATGATATAAGCCGCCATGCTGCCTCGCGCCTTTTTGGCAAAGAAGCTGATGATTTTGTATTGCCCGTTCTTGTAATCCCGGAACACCGGGCTGATCACAGGCAACTCCAGCGCCCTCAGATCAACGGCACGGAAATATTCCGTGGACGCCAGATTGACCAGCGTCTGCCGTGAATGTGTCAACAACAATTCACGCAACGCCAATGCCAGCTTCTTGTCCCAGAAAGCATACAAGGATCTGAATTTTCCAGCCTTCAGCGTGGTGCCCATTTCCAGCCGATAAGGCTGAATCAAATCCAGTGGTCTGAGCAGGCCATACAGACCTGACAGAATGCGTACATGGTCCTGTGCAAAATCCAGGTCTGCGGCGCTCAGTGTGCGCGCATTCAGACCCTGATACACGTCTCCGGTGAACGCGAACACCGCGGGTCTGGCATTGTCTGTCGTAAATGGCAGGGTCCAGTTCAGGTTGCGCTGAAAATTCAGCTCACCCAGAGCGGGGCTGATCGCCATCAGGTCAGACAGGTCTTCCGGTGACAATGTGCGCAAGATCCGGTTAAGGTGCGCGGCTGACTCCAGAAACTCGGGTTGTGTCCCAGAGCTTATCGGCAGGGGATTTTCAAAATCCAGCGATTTGGCCGGAGATAACACCAATAACATACAAGCCTCACACGGATCCGGCGATGTCCAGCCACCAGTTCAACGGGGTGACACCATCTTCGGGGTCATACACGTTGCCATAGTACCAGACCGATTCCGGGAATCGGGTGAGCACCTTGTTTAATACGTCTTCAATTTTCTGAAAGCCAATCGACACATGGATTGCGTACACCAGCGCACGAGGGGTCTTCAGATCCAGTTGGCCGTCAATCAGCTCCATCTCAGGCGTCAGCAGAGCATCCAGTTCGTCTGTGTTATGCTTGCTGAATACACGAACACACAAATTGCCGCTGTGTTCAATCAGCTCCCAGCCCGCCTCGTCATCCACCGGGTAACGAATCTTGTCGCCGGTCGCCAGGCCACGCACAAAGGCCGGGGAGTGCTGAACACGGTAATGATCCCGGCTGCCTTCAACCGCGACAGCCGGTACCTGCTCCACCATGGCGTCTCCCTGAGGGGTATAACCGGCAATCAGGGGTAGATTGATCACATCTGTCATGGAAAATCCTGCATCAGGTGGGGGTTGTCGGAAGCGGCGGTGTTCGGAATGGGCATTGTAACGCGCGAGGTCTTATGCTGGAACTGTTTGAAAAATTCGCCCGTCGCCATCAGGACTGGCGGCAAACCCTGCTGGTCTTGCTGGTGATGTCAGCAGCCAGTTTTTTTGTCATGGTGATCAGTGTGTCGAGTGCCACGCTGGACAGCTGGCTGATTCCGGTTGTGCTGTTGATGCTGTGGTTGCTGCAGTTCTATTCCGGGCTGGCGCTGTTTGCACAGGTGCCACCTCGTGCCGAACCGCAACAAGCGTTTGCCACGCGCCTGCGCCGTCGTCTGCACCGGGCCTGCTATCACATGTTTGCCTGGTTCATGTTGCTGGTCACCATTGCCTGGGCAGTGACCAGCGTTCAGCTGGGGATGGCCTGGCTGCGCATGGCTTGAGTTGAAACATTACTGATAAGATAAGGCGATCCAATCACAGCGTCACCCGCTTGCAGGAGCACTCAGATGGGCCTGATTGACGAAGACATGGACAAAGACCCAACCCCCACGGGTGAACTGGCGCTGCAAACACTGGCAATGCCAAGGGATACCAACGCCAATGGCGATATATTTGGTGGTTGGCTGGTCTCGCAGATGGACCTGGCAGCAGGCATTGCGACCAAGCAAGTTACGCGTGGGCGCTCGGCCACCGTTGCGATCAAAAATGTGCAGTTTCTGGCACCGGTCAGCGTGGGATCTGTGGTGAGTTGTTATGCGGAGATACTGGAGATCGGCCGCAGCTCCATGCACATCAATATCGAGGTGTGGATTTCCAACGCGCTGACACAGGCAGCTCAACGCAAGGTGGCGGAAGGGCTGTTTATATTTGTGGCGATTGATGAGAATGGAAGAACCCGGCGTATTAATACGCCGGGCTGATTATCCAGCTCGGGAGATTGCCCGATCTAAACCCCTTCTTTCACCACTTTGCTGGTGATGACCCCGCTGGTCATGGCGCCACTGACGTTGAGTGCAGTGCGACCCATGTCGATCAGCGGCTCAATAGAAATCAGCAACGCAACCAGTGTGATCGGCAGCCCCATCGCGGGCAGCACAATCAGTGCCGCGAAGGTGGCTCCGCCGCCTACACCCGCCACACCGAATGAGCTGATGGTGATAATGCCAATCAGGCTCAGGATAAAGCCGGGTGCCAAGGGATCTATACCCACGGTAGGTGCCGCCATCACAGCCAGCATGGCCGGGTAAATACCGGCACAGCCATTTTGACCAATCGTGGCACCGAACGATGCCGACAGGCTCGCAATCGATGGCGGCACTTTCAGCTCGTCGACCTGGGTTTTGATGTTCAGCGGAATGGTCGCCGCGGAGCTGCGGGTGGCAAACGCAAACGTCAGCACCGGCCAGATCTTGCGGAAGAACTCAACCGGGTTGTTGCCGGTCAGGCTCAGCAGCAAACCATGCACCAGGAACATGATACCCAGAGCAACATAAGAGGCGATTACAAAGCCGATCAGGTTCAGAATGTCCGAGCCGTTGGAACCGGCCACGACATAGGTCATCAGGGACAAAATACCGTAAGGCGTCAGACTCATGACCAGCTTGACCAGACGCATGATCACCGCCTGAATGGTATCGGTAAAGTCACGTATCCTGTCCGCTTGCTCCGGTTTTTCCCGGCTCACCAGCAGCGCTGCGAGACCAAACAGCATGCCAAAAATCACCACTGCAATGATTGAGGTGTCGCGTGCGCCAGTCAGGTCAGCAAAAATATTGGTCGGGATAAAACGCACAATCACATCGGCCAGGCTGAGATTGGCAACAACCTGTTGCCGCGTTTCCAGCACGGTGGCACGGGCATTTTCGCGCTCGCCGCCCGTCATGCCCTCCGCGCTCAAACCAAAGATATTGGTGACCAGAATACCAACCAGTGCGGCAATCATGGTGGTAAACACCAGAATCCCGATGACAGAGCCACCGATTTTGCCAAGGGCCGCAACCTGATGCAGTTTGACCACAGCCGCAATCATCGTGACCAGCACCAGTGGCATGATGATCATGCGCAGCAACGCGACATAAACATCACCCGGCAGATCTGTCCACGTCAATGTGGGCGCAATGGCACTGATATCGCCGCCATGGATCAGTTGCAGGAAGAATCCGAAAGCAACGCCCAGCAGCAATGCCACAAACACTTGTTTGGCGAGGCTGGTTTCCGGTTTCTTGAGTTTGAACAGAAGGAAAAGCAGGGCGATAAAAATACCGATGCCCAGCGCGGTCAGAAAAGTCATGGATGCGGTCCCCGTTATTGTTGTGGGCCAGTTATAGCCCGATAAACATCTGATGGCAAACGCTTTTTGGTAATAAGCTTATGCAGCCGCTCGATACTCAGACCGGCTCCAGCCGTGCATAGGACAGCACCAGCCACTTGCTGCCCACTTCCTTGAAGTTGACCTGCACGCGGGCGTTGGGGCCGCTGCCTTCGTAGTTGAGCACCACGCCTTCGCCAAATTTGCCGTGACGCACACGTTGTCCCAAGGTTATACCGGTGTTGGGCACGTCGGCGCCGGTACGAAACGACGGCTGACGACCCGCTGGCGCAATGGCCGGGCGCTGAATCGTGGTTTTCATGCGTACCGGCTCCACCAGCTCTGCCGGCAGTTCCCGGATAAACCGCGATGGCCGGCACATAGTGACATCGCCGTGCAGGCGGCGTGATTCTGCGCAGGTGATAAACAGCTTTTGCATCGCGCGCGTAATACCGACGTAACACAGTCGGCGTTCTTCCTCGATGCCGCTGAGATTTTCCATGGACATCTTGTGCGGGAACAGGCCTTCTTCCATCCCCGCCATAAACACCAATGGAAATTCCAGACCCTTGGCACTGTGCAGGGTCATCAGTTGAACCGCGTCATCGGATTCAGCGGCTTGTGCTTCACCGGCATCCAGCGCGGCCTGATCCAGGAACACGGCCAGCACATCACTGTCGGTATTGCCGGCCTCGGGAGACAACTCCTGCCCGCGCCATTCTTCGGCAAAACTGCGCGTGGCAGTGATCAGTTCATCCAGGTTCTCAATGCGTGCCTGGGCCTTGTCGCCACCTTCTTTTTCGTGATGGGGAATCAGGCCGCTGTGTTTGATCACATGCGCCACTTTTTCGCCCAGCTCCAGCGTGCGGCAGGCCTCGTCCATCTCATCGATCAGGCGCATAAAGGCCTGCACCGCAGCAGCGGCACGTGCGGGCAAGAGTTTTTGCTGCAGAGATTTTTCGCAGGCCTGCCACAGCGACATGCCTTCCTGACGTGCCAGGTCTCTCAGACTCTCCAGCGTGCGATCACCGATACCGCGCGTGGGCACATTAATGACCCGCTCCATGGCGGTATCGTCATTGCGGCTCAGCACCAGCCTCAAGTAGGCGAGTGCGTTGCGAATTTCAAGCCGGTCATAAAAACGCTGGCCGCCGTAAATACGGTAGGGCATGGCGACCCGGCGCAGCGCCTCTTCCAGCTCGCGGGATTGTGCGTTGGAGCGATACAGAATCGCAGCTTCAGACAAGCGGTGGCCCGAGTTCATCCAGTCTTGCAGGCGATCCACAATAAATCGTGCCTCGTCCTGCTCATTAAACGCTTCATACAGGGAAATGCACTCGCCGTCGCGACCCTCCGTCCACAGCTCTTTGCCCAGACGGCCCTGATTGTTGCCTATCAGTTTGTTGGCGGCTTTCAAAATGGTCGACGTGGAACGGTAATTCTGCTCCAGGCGAATGATGTCAGCGCCGGCAAAGTCCTTGTTGAACTGCTGGATGTTTTCAATACGGGCACCTCGCCAGCCATAAATGGACTGATCATCGTCACCGACCACCATCAGATGATTGCCGTTGCCGGCCAGCACTCGCAGCCAGGCGTATTGCACGGCATTGGTGTCCTGAAACTCGTCAACCAGAATATGCTGGAAGCGTTGCTGGTAATGTGTCAGCAGCTCCGGATTGTTCAGCCACAGTTCGTGGGCGCGCAGCAGAATTTCGCCAAAGTCCACCATCCCGCCACGCTGACAGGCGTCTTCGTAGGCACTGTAGACTGTCAACATGGTGCGCGTGTATTCGTCGCCAAAATGTTCGATATGGCGCGCACGCAGGCCCTCGTCCTTCTGGCCATTGATGTAGCCCTGGATCTGGCGGGGCGGCCACTTCTCGTCATTCACACCCAGCTCCTTGCACAGGCGCTTGATCAGGCGCAACTGGTCTTCGCTGTCCAGAATGTGGAAGTTTTCCGGCAGATTGGCTTCGCGCCAGTGCATGCGCAGCAGGCGATGGGCCAGCCCGTGGAAGGTGCCCACCCACATGCCCCCAATGGGCCGCTCCAGCAGCTCCTCAATACGGCTGCGCATTTCGCGGGCAGCCTTGTTGGTGAAGGTCACCGCCATGATGCCAAAGGGTGATACGCCCTCGACCAGCATCAGCCAGGCAATACGATGCACCAGCACACGGGTTTTGCCGCTGCCGGCACCGGCCAGCACCAGCATACTGGCCGGCGGCGCTGCAACGGCGCGGCGTTGTTCGTCATTCAGAGAGTCAAGCAGATAAGAAACGTCCATGGCAGGCATTCTAGCAGCCCGAGACAAAACTGGCGCTGGGGATTTGCAGCCGGATTTGGTACTTTTGCCCGTGCAGGCATGCTGATAGACTACTGAGCCTTCGCTCGATATTGGCGCTCTGCCTGCCAATTCGAGCCCGAATTCACGTTCTGTGCACCAGGAGTAGATTATGTCTGCCAAATCAGACAACGCCCCGTTCGACTGGAAAGACCCGTTTCTGTTTGAAGAGCTGCTGACCGAAGAAGAGCGCATGATTCGCGACACCGCGCGTCAGTACTGCCAGGAGAAGCTGCTGCCACGCGTGCGCGATGCCTACCGCCGCGAGCACACCGACCCTGCGATTTTCCGCGAAATGGGTGAACTGGGTCTGCTGGGCCCGGCGCTGGACGGTTACGGCTGCACCGGCACCAACTACGTCAGCTATGGCCTGATTGCCAAAGAAGTGGAGTCTGTCGACTCTGGCTATCGCTCCATGTTCAGCGTGCAGTCCTCCCTGGTCATGCATCCCATCCATGCCTTTGGCAGCGAAGAGCAGAAGCAGAAATACCTGCCCAAGCTGGCCACCGGTGAGTACATCGGCTGCTTTGGCCTGACTGAGCCGGACCACGGCTCCGACCCCGGCAGCATGGTCACCCGCGCCCGCACCGTTCCCGGTGGCTACAGCCTGAGCGGCGCCAAGAACTGGATCTCCAACTCCCCGATTGCCGACGTGTTTATTGTCTGGGCCAAAAATGACGATGGCGTTATCAAGGGCTTTATTCTGGACAAGGGTATGAAAGGCCTGTCCGCGCCCAAGATTGAAGGCAAGCTGGCGCTGCGTGCCTCCATCACCGGTGAGATTGTGATGGACGAAGTGTTTGTGCCGGAAGAAAACATGCTGCCGCACGTGGAAGGCCTGAAAGGCCCGTTCAGTTGCCTGAACTCCGCACGTCTGGGCATTGCCTGGGGTGCACTCGGCGCCGCCGAAACCTGCTGGCACGCCGCACGTCAGTACGTGCTGGACCGCAAACAGTTTGGTCGTCCACTGGCTGCCAATCAGCTGATCCAGAAAAAACTGGCCGTGATGCAGACCGACATCAGCCTGGCACTGCTCGGCTGCCTGCAGGCAACCCGTCTGAAGGACCAGGGCAAACTCGGCATTCCCACCATCTCCCTGCTCAAGCGCAACAACTGCGTGAAGGCGCTGGAAGTGGCCCGCGAAGCGCGCGACATGCTGGGTGGCAACGGCATCTCTGATGAATACCCGGTGATGCGTCACATGCAGAACCTGGAAGTGGTGAATACCTACGAAGGCACACAGGATATTCACGCACTGATTCTGGGTCGTGCACAGACCGGGATTCAGGCGTTTTTCTGATTGCTGTGATTGATGGACGGAGAGGCCACGTTGTGGTCTCTCTGGCTCCCTGTCTTTTGTTCAGGCCTCCAGTTGTTTGTCTTTTGAAGCCTGTTGTCCCCGCCTGAATTTTTGTCCTTTGCCAGCGTTTCCATAATTGCGCCCTCCAGACTTGTTGTGGTCAACTCCCATGCAAAAAAGTCAGTCTGTATCGGACTCCATGCCGATTCCCCGTGTCTAACAGAAATTGATTGCCGCAGAAAAGACCTGCAGGTAATTGAGAGTCAGATTTGTGATCGACCCCACAAAATTTGATTCGGAGGTGGAACAGCATGATCCGACAAAAAAGCAGAAAACGGGCAACACGGATGAACTGAAGAAGCAACTTCTGACGGCAGTGATTGTGCTGGTCACGAACATTCTTTTTACAGCAACAGTTTATGCTCAACCCACGGTTTGGGGTTCGGCCAGCCCAAGTGTGATTGAAGCCAATACCCAGCTGGTAACACTAAGCTGGGGAAGCAGCAATGCCGATTATTGTGAGGCAAATGGGGGATCGTTCCCGACCAGTGGCTCTATTCCCAGTGGACCATTCCCAGCAGGAAGCCATTCACAAAGTTTCAGTTGCACCGGGCCGGGTGGCACGAGCCATTACACAATTTACTGGACCGCAGTCAATCCGCCGCCGGTACCCGTATTGTCGTCTTTCGGTATTTCGCCCAGCGTTGCCTACACAACGCAGCCGCTAACAGTGAGCTGGTCGGCCAGTGATGCCGACAGTTGCTCAGCAAGTTCAGGCCATACTTTCAGTGGATCCGGTTCGACGGTATTTCCAGCGGGAACGCTGCCAACGGGGTATCACAGTTTTTCAATGCAATGTTCCGGGCCGGGCGGCACGTCCAACACACTGTATGCAAGTGTGACGATACAAGATCCGCCGCCACCGATTCCGACTACTCCAACAGGACTGACATCCAGCAGTTTTGCGCCGGAAACGGGTAGCTCGTACACAGTGTCCTGGGCAGCGAGCAGCGGAGCAACCAGCTATCAACTCACCCAGAATGGTACGCCACAGTCCCTGTCAGTAACATCACAAACGTTTAATCCCGGATCTGCGGGCACTTACAACTACACTGTCAGTGCCTGTAATGCGAGTGGGTGCAGTGCCGCGAGCACCGCCATTGGTGTGGTTGTGACGGATCCGCTACCAACACCGGTAGCGATCACAGGATTCGATGCCAACTATGAGGCATTCTGGTCCAGCAGCCCGTCGGATAACAGTCTCTACTTCCTTCGTGATAACAGCGATGGTAACTATGAGGGTGTTACGGACTTCATTCTGGAAGAGCAACTGGATGGCAGTTATAGCTTGAACGCCAATCCGACATCTGCGCAAATTTCACAGTTTAATCTTTACACGCCAACATCTGTGGGATATGAGCTTGCGGACATCAATCTGGACGGTGCGATAGACATGGTACTGATGAGTGCCACGAATACAGCAGCAGGAATCGTCTATGCGGCTACAGCGTCGCAGTCTGCACCGGTGGCGTACAAGCATATTGATGAGGAATTTGTTGAGTTTTTTGAAGACCTGTATCCAGGACTGGATGATCCTTCGTACTACGTGTCAACCGCGCTCAGTAATAATTGGGGCAGCTGGCATTATGGAGCACCAAGAGAGGGGTGGCATGATACAGATATGCTATTCCTGTCGGGTCAACTTTTTATGGGAATATCTCCTTTTTATACCAATTTGTCGCAAGCGTATGACCCATCGCGACCACATTGGTGTGATAACCCGTATCCACAATCAAGTGGTTACTACAATCCGATTTTCGGGGTGTGGCAGGTTTATGGTATTTATCAAGACTCGGTGTTTGAACCTGATTATACCCAATGGAATCAAAGTGCACTTGAGGTAGCTGCGCCACTCATGCACTATTTGAACTATGAAACAAGCGCGGGAATTCCTCCAATAGTGTTTGCTATTCTTGAAGATATTCTTGGTGTTAATCATGGACTGGACAATGAGCCTGCCATTTTCAATTTAGTCAAACTAATGGGTCAGATACTGTTTGGATTTGGTGTTGAGCAAGAAACCAAGCGTCCTAAAATTCTGGCAAAAGTGGAGTTGCTTTATACTGATATCGGATTGCCTGCATTGCCTCCGTTTGCACGTCATGCATACTTGCAGGTTACTTTCCCAAATGGAAATATTTATGTTACGAGAGGAGGGCCACAAGAAGAGCCAGCATTCTGGCCATTTGGTTACATTGAAACGCAAAAAGCAGACAATACAGTTGTGCCAATAACAACTGCAGATCTTAAAGATATACAGTCTCCCATACTATTCAGACAGTTGGTTGGCCATACAGCATTATCTGAAATATTCGTGAATATGCAGATGACAAATGCAAGTATAAATGTGAATACTTGTGATATTCCCTATTTATTAATTACGAATAACAGCAATTCCTACGCATTCCAAACTGTTTCAATAGTTTCTGGTTTGCCAAGACCCATAGCAGCTGTTTGGGCGCCAGGAGCTTCAGCTAGCATACCCTGTCCATAATGGGCGGACATAATATCGAGGTATATAAAAAATGCTGAATCTTGTGATGGGTATTACCATAATTTTTGCTTCGGTAGTGATCTCAAGAGAAGAAATCCTGACAGCTATTCAGCCGGGAACACATGAGAAAGATATGCTGGAGTATTTTCAGAATGTTACAGATACGAAGAATATTAGATATTTTACCCGTGAAAACTCGCCAAACGGAAATACGGTCAGTCACATCTTGGAGAACGGTCAGGCTGGTTACTACATTATCGGAATCCCGGAAGTAAAACGCTATAGATGGTGGCCATCATTCGGGCGTTATCTTAGTGTGATAGTTGTGATTTCGAATGACCGGACTGTATCGGAACTGAAATTTTTTGGTGCTCGAGGGGGATGGCCGTGAGGACTCCATAACTAATAGACGCACTGTTCACTAAATGAGACCTTGCAGACAGTCACAATACTTCAGCATGCCGACCACTTGAACGTCCAGCATCGCTACTGTGGTCTACAATACTGAGCGTGCCTTAGTTTTGACTGCTAAATTGAGAATAGATGTGGGAGGGTGTAAATGCTAAATCTTTTCGCTGGCCTCATCACTACAATGGCGTCAATTGTTCTGACAACTGAAATGGTTGAGCTCGCCCTCCCTGAAGGGACTTCCAGAGAGGTTGCGGAGGCATACCTTACATCTATGGGAGTTGATTCGATATGGCGGCCCAGAGATCCTGCTGATGCTGCCATCGCTGACTTTCCATGGACAGAAGACGACATCGGTGTGCTTGATAGTGGCATTATTCGCAATGTTCGCTCCAAATGGTGGATGCCCTCATTCGGTAAGGTCATGATTATTCACATCGGCATTTCGGTAGATGGCAAGGTTACCGAACTGGATTTTCAGGAGTTCTTAAGTGGTTGGCCGTAAATATGTTGATGTAATCTGTAGAAGGTAATACCCGATCTGACACTGACAGTTACCAGCCTTCCAGTTGAGGTGCATTCTGACCGGAAACGTTATCTCAACTACTGAACTTTTTGTCGAGATAACGTTCTTCGGCGCTCGCGCTGACAGGCCATGATTGTTTGAAAAACTGAGGTAGCGTACACGATGAGTTTAGTTGCTTTGGTCATATCGGTAGTGATCTCTAAGGCCCAAATTCTGGAAGATATTTCAATAGGCACTCCAGAAGCAAAAGCTGTGGCCTACTTTGAAGAGCTTACCGAAAAAGACAGAATTCGCTACTTTACGCGGCAAGACAATCGCCAGGGATCTTTAACTCATGAACTGCAAGAAGGTGAGCGCGGATATTATGTGGTCGGGATCCCTAACGTCCGGGGGCGCTGGTGGTGGCCATCTTTTGGTCGAACGTTTGTCGTTATTTTCGCCATATCAGATGAGGGTTATGTGACGAAGGTGGAGATATTCGACTATCTTGCTGGCTGGCCATAGCTTTCGCTGCCATACCTGCAATGTTCCAAGGGCCACATTCGCGCATCACGAATAGAAATCGTCTCCAATCGAGGTGTTACTGATCCTGTTTTGCAGGGGATTACAGCGCGACAACTTCACGCATCCAGAATCACCGGCCCGCTGCGCCCTTCCCCCAGATAGTCACCGGGGTTGTACAGCGGGCAGGTTTCCATAGAAAGACACCCGCAACCAATACACCCGGTCAGGGAATCCTTCAGTTTTTGCAGCCGGTTTATGCGCTGTTCCAGTTGCTGTTGCCATTGTCGTGACAGGGTTTCCCAGTGCTGTTTGTTGGGTGCAGTATGCCTGGGCAACGAAGCAAACGCGTCTTCAATTTCGGCCAGGCTGATGCCGAGCTGCTGGGCAGCTTTGATCACCGACACCCGGCGGATGACATCCGAACCGTAACGACGCTGATTGCCGGCGTTGCGGGAGCTGGCGATCAGGCCTTTGCGTTCGTAAAAGTGCAGCGCGGAGACGGCCACGCCACAGCGCGCCGCGACCTGCCCCGGTGTCAGATGTTGTCTGTCCATAGCGGTTTTCCGTAAAAAAGAAGCTTTACCTGAACAATGGTTCAGGTTTTAGCATGCCGTCTCTGTTGAAACAAGCCTGCACAGTGATGGAGGAAAACATGCTGCGACTTGAACACCTGAATCTGTTTGTAAAAGACATCCCGACCAGCTTGCGCTTTTATCAGGCGGCCATGCCGCACTGGCGGATACGCTGCGAAGGGCAGGGCGACTGGTACGGGACGCCCCGGCGCTGGATTCATTTTGGTGACGACGATACTTACCTGGCGCTCAGCGATAACGGCAGCGGCAGCAATCGCGATCTCACCAGCAACACCATCGGGCTGGCGCATTTTGCGTTTGAAGTCGGCAGTCTGGACGCCGTGATGGCACGCCTGCGGCAAGCCGGTTTTGAACCGGATGACCTGGGCGCACAGGAACCTTTCCGCCGCAACGTTTACTACATTGATCCGGACGGGTTCGAGGTGGAGTTTGTTCAGTACCTCAGTGATGTGCCGGAACAGCGCAATTTGAGCCGCTGACAGCAGCGGCAGTGCTGCACTTTTACTTTAGAGCACTTTACTTTGCAGCGTGCACTGATAGAGTCGAAGGCCGCGACACCACAACGAGAACAGCCCATGAGAACCTTCCAGACCCTGTCCGCGACGCTGTGTTTGCTCGTCGCGCCGGCCTTGCTGGCGCAAACAGATGCGAGTCATCCGGGGGCGCCGGTTTACGATGCCTTCTGTGCCGTTTGTCATGACGGTACCAACCCGCGTGCGCCCACGCTTGAATCCTTGCGCTCGTTCAGCCGCGAGACCTTGTCCTATACCTTGACCGCAGGTGTGATGTCGGAGCAGGGCCAGGTCCTGAGTGATGAGCAACGCAGCGCCGTGGTCGATTTTCTGGCCGCTGATGAGATGTCAACCGACTGGATTGCCGATAATCTGTGCAGCAACGGGCAACGCGTGCCCAATCTGGACGGGGTGGCGGTGTTGACTGCTGGCGTGGATCAGCGTTTTTCGCGCCAGCTGTCCTCTGTACAAGGCGGGCTGGAAAAAGCAGATCTGGCCAATCTGGAAGTCGCCTGGGCATTGGGTTTACCCGGCGTATCCGGCTTGCGATCGTCACCGGTCATTGCTGGCGACACGCTGTTCTATCCTGCGGCCGTCACAGGACACTTGTTGGCAATTGCCGCTGACACGGGTTGCATTCGATGGGCTTACGATGCCGGTGCGCCATTGCGTGCATCGGCCACGTTGGCTGAAGCGCTGGCGGATGGTCGCCGCCCGCTGATTATCACCGACGAATACACCCGTGTGCATGCCGTGGACGCGCTCAGCGGAGAAGCCATCTGGCGAGTACCGGGGGCGTTTGAGGCGGATGCAGCGACCCGATTGACTGGCGCACCGCTTGCTGTGGGCAACAAAATCATCATTCCGGTGTCGGCGTCAGGCTCATCCCGGGCGGCCAATCCCGAGTACGAGTGCTGCGAAGGCAGAGGTGCAGTGCTGGCGCTGGATGCCGCGACAGGCGAGCGGCTCTGGGCGTGGGCCACTGTGCCGCCGGCTGAATATACCGGTCAGCTCAGTCCGGCCGGTGTCAGATTGCGCGGTCCTTCCGGTGCGCCAGTCTGGTCAAACCCCACCTATGATGAGAAGCGTGGACAGGTATACATCACCACCGGGGAGAACTCCTCTTTGCCAACCACGGGTACCAGCAACGCCATCATTGCGCTGGATCTGGCGTCAGGCGAGCCGCGGTGGGTTTTTCAGGCAGTTGCCAATGACGCCTGGAATATGGCGTGCACCGGCGCGGACACCGGACCCAATTGTCCGTCGGCCGAATTCAGCATTCGTACCGATGCGGACTTTGGTGGCTCTGCAATCCCGGTGACCCTGCCGGATGGCAGGGATGTTCTGCTGGCCGGGCAAAAGTCCGGACATCTTTGGGCACTGAATCCGGATGATGGGTCCGTGATCTGGCAGCATCGCCGGGGAGAGGGTGGTTCTTTGGGCGGAAACCACTGGGGTGTGGCGGTGGATGGCACACGCGTGTTCATGACCATCAACGATCCACTGTCGAGCAGCCGACCTGCAGCGCAAAGCATGGCTGGCGTATACGCGTTTGATATCGCCAGCGGTGAACCGCTGTGGTCGTATCGTGCCGTGCCGGATTGCGACAATGGGCGTCAGCAGAGAATTCCCCGATGCGACAGTCGTTACGGGTTCTCCGCCCTGCCAATCGTTGTCGACGGGGCAGTGGTGGCGGGCAGCATTGATGGGCGGCTGTTTGTATTCGACGGCGAAACTGGCGAAATACTCTATCAGTTGGATACCGCAACAGAGTTCCCGACCATCAATGGTGTGCCCGCGCACGGCGGCTCCATTGATTCGCAGTCCGTGTCGGCTGGCGCAGGCATGATTTTTGTCGGATCCGGTTATGCACGGTTCGGGCAGGATGAAGGGAATCTGCTGTTGGCGCTGAGGCCTGCGCGGAACTGAATTCAGACACCCGGCACTCAGACACCCAGGACAACCCCCACAAACACCACCAGTCCGACCCAGTGGTTGTTAAGAAAGGCTTGGAAACAGGCGCGTGGTTCGCGCTCGCGAATCAGCCATTGTTGCCATGCCAGCAAGCCTGCCGCGATCAGCAGTGCCAGGTAGTACACGAACGACAACGACAGTGCATTGCCCACAATCAGCAAGGCAAACACAAACATCGCCTGCAACATGCCGATCATCATGCGGTCCGCATCACCAAACAGGATCGCTGTGGATTTGACGCCGATTTTCAGATCGTACTCACGATCCACCATGGCGTACTGGGTGTCATAAGCCACCGTCCACAAACAGTTAGCTGCGTACAGCACCCATGCGATGGCGGGCAGCGAACCGGTCTGCGCAGTAAACGCCATCAGAATGCCCCATGAAAATGCCATGCCGAGCACCACTTGCGGCAGATGCGTGTAGCGCTTCATAAACGGATAGATGGCAGTCAGTGCAACGGCACCCAGTGACATCAGGGCAGTCAATGAATTCATGAACAGGAGCAAGGAGGCAGCCAGCAGGCACAAGACAGCAAAACACAGCAAGGCCTCTTTGCGAGTGACCTGACCCGTTACGATGGCGCGGCCCTCGGTGCGCTGGACCGAACCATCCACGTGAGCGTCGGCAAAATCGTTGATACAACAGCCGGCCGAGCGCATCAACCAGGTTCCCAGTGCAAAAATAAAGATCAGGTGCCAGTCAGGCCAGCCATCTGCCGCCAGCCACAACGCAGACAGTGTTGGCCACAGCAGCAGATAGGTCCCGATGGGCTTGTCAGCACGGGTGAGCAGGATAAAGGCCGGGGCACGTGCATAAAGCCTGGGAAAGCGCTGAGCCAGAGTTCGACCGGCGCGCAGTTTGAGGGTGCTGACAAGGTCTTGCAGACGCGCGACCCATGCTCTTGCGGCGTTCATCAGAAAGCCATTTGCTCTGCGATGAGGGAGATGTCGTCTGAATCGACCAGTTTCTGTATCGCGTCCTCACAACGCACCGGGTCCAGACTCAGTCGTGCAAACATCGCTGCGTCAATCGGCTCTGGTGGCGCGTCACCAATACCCTGACGGCGCAGCAAACGCATGGCAACATAAATCAGGTTGGCGTAAACGGCGTGCGGTCCTTCGTATCGGGCATCCTGCTGATAACGCAGAGCGACGGAAATTTCCTCCGGCATGTTCCAGGCCTGCATCAGCCAGGCGCTGATCTGCTCACGGCTGATACCAATCAGATGGTTTTCAATCGCCACATGGCTGATCGCCGGGTTGGCCTCCATGTAGCGACAAATACTGCTGAAATGGGGCGGGAAGGTGTGCGCCAGCACCAGATAACCGAAGTTGTGCAGCAAGCCTGCCAGGTACATCATGCCCTGACGCGGACGTTTGTTGGCCGGCATCAGACGCGCGAGTGCCTCTACCGCCGTTGAACAGTACACGGCCTGCAACCAGTAAGGCGTAAAGCCGTCAGCAGCTTCCCGTGGCAATTCAACCGAGCGTCCCAGAATCAGACCCACTGCCAGATTGCTGACCAGATCAAATCCCAGCACGCGTACGATGGCATCCTGCACTGAGCGAATTTTGCCCGGCGCCGCGTAATACGGTGACGATGCCCAGCTCACGACCTGTGCGGCCAGACTGGGATCCGCTTCAACAATACTGGTCAGCTCGGTGACGGTCGCGTTCGGATTCGCGCGCAGTTGCATGATGCGCTCTGCCGTCGCTGACAAGGGTGGAATCTCGAGAGTTTCGTCCAGCCGTTGCTTGATACGCAGCGATGTGAAATGGCGGATGGAGTCGGTGATGCGCTGGGAGTCCTGGTCAGCCGCCGGCAACTCGGACTGCAGTTGGCTTGCCGGGACGGCGAAGTCGAGATGGCGGATATGGTGACCCAGTTTGTGCAAGGTCTCGCGCAGGGTGCCCAGTGTGCAGCCGTTGGCATCCACTACCATCGCGCCCTTGTCGGCCAGACGGGCATCCACAAAACTGGGTAGTTGGTAGAACTCTTCACTGCCGGCAACCAGCACCAGTTGCCGGGTGCGCGTGTGTTTCACCAGATCGGACTGGGACAGGGGTAACAGCTTGCGCTGTGCAGCGGTTTGCAGTGCCTTGAGGTCCAGCAGGGAATCGGTGGGAAGAATGCATTGCGCGATGCCGTGTTCGTCCTGTACCAGAACACAACGCACAACAAACAAAAAATCAGACATTGCCGTAGAGTTCCCTGTCACCCAGCCAGCGGTCGACCAGTGGGCCAACGTGCGAAGGATAGTGTTGTTCTATAAAATCTGCCGCCGATTTTACCGGATCGAGCAAGTCAGCGTCACGCACCAGATCAGCCATCCTGAAGCTCATCAGCCCGGTTTGCTGGGTGCCAAGCACTTGCCCCGGGCCACGAATGGCCAGATCCTGCTCTGCGATGTAAAAACCGTCCGTACTGTCCCGCATGATACCCAGGCGCTGTTTGCCCAATAATGACAGCGGGTTCTGGTACATCAGCAGGCAGTGGCTGGCCCGTGCGCCACGACCGACACGGCCGCGCAGCTGGTGCAACTGGGCCAGTCCCAGCCGCTCCGGGTTTTCGATAATCATCAGGCTGGCATTGGGCACATCCACGCCAACCTCGATGACGGTGGTGGCGACCAGCAGCTGCAGCTCGCCGCGTTTGAAGGCGTCCATGACCGCAGTCTTTTCTACGGGTTTCATGCGTCCATGGATCAAGCCAATGCGCAGGTCTGGCAGTTGCTGTTGCAGTTCCTGCCAGGTGGCCTCGGCCGCCTGACACTCCAGCACTTCGGATTCCTCGATCAGGGTGCAGACCCAATAAGCCTGGCTGCCGGACAGGCAGGCTTGATGGATGCGGGCGACCACGTCTGCGCGTCGGGTATTGGAGATGATCACGGTGTTGACCGGCGTGCGTCCCGGTGGCAGTTCGTTGATGACACTGCAATCCAGATCCGCGTAGGCGCTCATCGCCAGTGTGCGCGGGATGGGCGTGGCGGTCATCACCAGTTGATGAGGCTGGGTGCCCTCGTGCTGGCCTTTTTCACGTAGCGCCAGGCGCTGGTGAACACCAAAGCGGTGCTGTTCATCAATGATGATCAGGCCCAGGCGCTGGAAATTCACCTCATCCTGAAACAAAGCATGAGTGCCCACCACGATACGGGCCGAGCCATCTGCGATGGCTGCCAGCGCGTCGCGCCGTTGTTTGCCTTTGACCTTGCCGCTGAGCCAGCCCACGCTCAAGCCCAGCGGTTCAAGCCACTGGCTGAAATTCACAAAATGCTGCTCCGCCAGAATTTCGGTGGGCGCCATGATCGCAGCCTGATAACCGTTGTCGACGGCTTGCAGTGCAGCCAGTGCGGCCACCACGGTTTTGCCGGAGCCCACATCGCCTTGCAGCAAGCGCAGCATGGGCCGTGTCTGAGCCAGATCGGCGCGAATGTCTTCACTGACCCGCTGCTGGGCGCCGGTCAAGTTGAACGGCAAGCGCGACAAAAACGCCTGGCACAGGCCGCTGCGTAGCGCCAGCGCAGGCGCCTTCTGGGCGGCGGATTGATGCCGCAAGCGGCGCAGACACAGGCGATGGCTGAGCAGCTCCTCAAAGGCCAGCCGCTGCTGTGCCGGATGCTCCCGATCCAGCAGTTGTTGTATCGGTGCATTGGCCGGCGGGTGATGCAGCCAGGCCAGTGCCTGTGCCAGTGTGGGCCAACCGGTATGCAGGCTGCCGGGCACAGCTGCATCGCGCAGCACTTCCGGTGGAATCCAGTCACGCAGGCTCTGTTCATTGAGCAGCGTCAGCGCCTGATCGATCAGGTTGCGTAAACGCGTCTGCTGAAGCCCTTCCGTGGCCGGATAAATCGGTGTCAGGCGATCAGACAGTGGCGCCGTCTCGCCGGGTTTAAGAATCTGGTACTCGGGATGATAAATCTCGAAGCCGGTTTTACCGGGACGGATTTCACCGTAACAGCGCAGCCGGGTGCCGGGGCTGAGCATGTTCTTCTGGGCAGCGCTGAAGTGGAAAAAGCGCAGGCTGATCAGACCGGTGCCATCCTTGATCCGGCATACCAGGCTGCGCCGGCGCCCGAATTCAATATCACAGCTGAACACCTCCGCCTCCAGCATCACGTCCTGCCCCAGTCGGACACGCGCGATGGTGGCGATGCGGGTTCGGTCCTGATAACGCAGCGGCAGATGGAACAGCAGGTCCTGAACACTGTGCAAGTGCAGGCTGGCCAGACGTTGGCGCAGGCTGGGGCCAACGCCTTTGAGCTGATCCAGCGGCACTGCGCTGAGTTCGGTGACCAGCAAGGTTCAGTGACCGTCGGGCAAATGAAGAATGGCGTCAATCTCGACCAGCGCCTGCCGAGGCAGTGCCGAAATCTGGATGGTTGCGCGTGCCGGGTAAGGCGCCTTGAAGTATTGCTGCATGGTGCTGTTTACAACACTGAAGTTGTCGAGGTCGGTCAGGTAAATGGTCAGCTTGACGCAGTGGTCCAGCGTTCCGCCAGCCGCTGCCGCCACCGCGGCAAGGTTGTCGAGCACACGCCGCGTTTGTGCCTCGATACCGCCGTCCACAAGGGTCATGCTGACCGGATCCAGCGGGATCTGACCAGACAGGTATACGGTGTTGCCAGCACGCACCGCCTGTGAGTAGGGGCCGATGGCGGCCGGGGCATCGGGGGTGGAGATAACATCTTTCTCAGCCATGCAGACCTCCCTGGAAGGGTAAAAACCGTAGGGTAACCGATCAGTCAGTGACGCGCCGCTGCAAGGCGTCGGGGGCAATATTGCCCTTGATCGGTTTGCTGAGCTTTTTGCTTTTGACGCGCGCCACTTTGGTGACCGGCTTGATCAGTCGGATGTGTTTCATCACACGCGCCAGGTGGATACGGTTACGCACGTTCAGCAGCAGATTCACGATGCTGAAGCGGGCATCGCGCTCAACGGTGCTGATGCGCTCAATGTTGGCTTCCTTGCTGGTGATGGCCGTGGCCAGCTTGGCGATGATGCCGCGCTCGTTCTCCAGCTCGACGCGGATCTCGACGGCAAATTCGCCATCGACTTCCGGGTCCCAGCGCACCGGGATGATTTTTTCCGCGTTCTGGCGAATCTCCGCAATATTGTTGCAACTGTCCATGTGGATCACCATGCCGCGCCCCGAGCTGATGTGGCCGACAATCGGGTCGCCCGGAATCGGGTAGCAGCATTTGGCGTAACTCATCACCATGCCTTCCGAGCCGCGAATGCTGAGCGAGGACTGTTTGTTCTCCTTGCTGCTGCGCGGCGGCTCAACATGGATATCCGGCACCATTTTCTGGGCGACGATGTGCGCCATGCGGTTGCCCAGACCAATATCACTGAGTACGGTATCCAGTTCCGGGACGTTCAATTGCTCCAGCGCCTGTTTGATCTGCTCCGGGCTGAGTTTTTCGATCTGGGTGCCAAAGCCGGCCAGAATCTTGTTCAGCAGACGTCGACCCAGCGCGATGGATTCTGACTGGCGCTGATTCTTCAGGTAGTGGCGGATATTGCTGCGCGCCTTGCCGGAGACCACAAAACTGAGCCAGGCCGGGTTGGGCTGGGCGCCGGGCGAGGTGATGATTTCCACGGTCTGGCCGCTTTCCAGCGGTTCACTCAAGGGGGCCAGCCGGCGGCTGATGCGACAGGCGACGCAGGAGTTGCCGACATCGGTATGCACCGCGTAGGCAAAGTCGACCGCCGTGGAGCCTGCCGGCAATTCCATGATTTTGCCTTTGGGCGTAAACACGTAAATCTCGTCCGGGAACAGGTCGATTTTGACGTTTTCAATAAACTCCAGCGAGTTGCCGGCATTTTGCTGCATTTCCAGCAGACCGTTGACCCACTGGCGAGCGCGGATGTGCGCGTTGCTCGGCGTGTCGTCGGAGGACTTGTACAGCCAGTGTGCGGCGATGCCGTTGTTGGCCATGGCTTCCATTTCCTCGGTGCGGATCTGGATTTCGATCGGCACACCGTGCATGCCAAACAACGTAGTGTGCAGGGACTGGTAGCCATTGGCCTTGGGAATGGCGATATAGTCCTTGAAACGGCCGGGAACAGGCTTGAACAGGTTGTGAACGGCGCCCAACACGCGGTAACAGGTGTCGACCGAATCGACCACGATGCGGAACGCGTACACATCCATGATTTCAGAGAACGATTTGCGCTTGGTGCGCATTTTCTCGTAGATGCTGTACAGGTGCTTCTCGCGCCCGAACACCCGCGCCGGCATGCCTTCACGTTGCAGACAGGCCTCGATGGCGCTTTGAATCTGTTTGACGATTTCCTTGCGGTTGCCGCGAATGGCTTTGACAGCGGCTTCAATGCGCTCGGCGCGCATCGGGTACAGGGCCTGGAAGCCGAGCTCCTCAAACTCCACGCGCACGGCGTTCATGCCAAGGCGATTGGCAATCGGGGCATAGATGTCGAGGGTTTCCTTGGCAATGCGGCGGCGTTTTTCCGGGCTCAGCACATCCAGCGTGCGCATGTTGTGCAGGCGGTCAGCGAGTTTGACCAGAATCACGCGCAGATCGCGCGCCATCGCCAGCGCCATTTTCTGGAAGTTTTCGGCTTGTGCTTCGGCGTGGCTGCTGAAGGTGATTTTGTTGAGCTTGCTGACACCGTCCACCATGTCAGCCACGGTGTCGCCGAACTGGCTTTTGATGGCGGTTTTGCTGACACCGGTATCCTCGATCACGTCATGCAACATGGCCGCCATCAGGCTCTGATGGTCCATGTGCATGTCGGAGAGGATATTGGCAACCGCCAGCGGATGGGTCACATAGGCTTCGCCGCTGCGACGAAACTGGCCGTCGTGCGCCTGTTCGGCATAAAAGTAGGCGCGGCGGACACTGTTCACCTGATCGGGCGCCAGGTAGCCGGACAGGCTGCTGGCAAGAGAGTCGATTGTTAACGCCACAAGCCGACTCCTGCGAGGATTACTCGTCGTCGTTGAAAGACTCGTCTGCCGGTTCCGGCTCAATTTCCGCAATGATGGCGCCCATCATGGCTGCGGTGGCATCCAGATCTGCTTCGGCAATTTCACGGGCTGGCGCAGAACGGGTGTTGAGGATGCTGCGATCCACCAGACCTTCTGCGATTTCCCGCAGCGCGATCACGGTAGGCTTGTCGTTATCTTCCGGTACCAGCGGATCTTTGCCGCCAGTTTGCAGCTGACGCGCGCGTTTGCTGGAAATCATCACCAGTTGGAATCGATTGTCTACCTTTTCCAGACAATCTTCTACGGTAATACGTGCCATGATCTGATCCTGCCTGATTAACTGAGTATGCTAGAAAGACCGGCTATCATACTGAAAGAATGCAAACAATGCATGCAAATTTCCTGTAAGTGCCCGTATTCCGTGGCTTGCAGGCCATTCAGCCGAGCAGTTTCTGTAACAAATCGCCGCGATTGCCTTGCTGATAATGTCGCTCCAGGCGTGATGCGCGCACAATCGCACGCAGATCGTCGAGCGCGCTATTGAAGTCATCATTGATCACCAGATAGTCAGCATCGCCGTAATGCGATATCTCGTTACGAGCCTGTTGCATGCGACGGGCGATGGTATCGGCATCATCTTGGCCGCGGCCAGTCAGACGTTGTTCCAGTGTGTCCAGCGAGGGTGGCAGGATAAAAATGTGTTTGGTCGGGATCAGTTGCCGAACCTGGGCGGCGCCTTGCCAGTCGATCTCCAGAATCACATCCCTGCCCAGATCCAGCTGTTCCTGCACCCACACCGCCGAGGTGCCGTACAGGTTGCCGAATACTTCAGCGGACTCCAGAAAGGTCCCGGCGTCTCGCATGCGCAGGAATGCTTCCCGGTCTACAAAGTGATAGTTCACACCATCCACTTCTCCCGGACGTTTGCTGCGCGTGGTGTGCGATACCGACACACACAGGCGGGCATCGCCTTGAGCCAGCAATGCGTTGACCAGACTGGTTTTGCCGGCGCCGGACGGCGCAGAAATGGTGAACAGCGTGCCTTGTGCCATACGTCGGATCAATTGCCTGCAAAACGTGGTGGGGGAGACGGCGGAATATAGACAATAGCCCTCGCAGTGTCTACCGCGGCGGGTCGCAGGTATACTGCGCACCTTGATTGACTCGAGGAGTATTAGCGATGACGGAACCGGCCATTCGCCTGACCGCCTACAGTCACGGCGCCGGCTGTGGCTGCAAGATTGCCCCTGCCGTGCTCGACCGCATTTTGTCCTCCCAGCGCCAGTTTGTGACTGACCCGGCGCTGCTGGTGGGTAACAGTTCACGCGACGATGCCGCCGCCTATGACATTGGCAACGGGCAGGTGATTCTGAGCACCACCGACTTTTTTATGCCCATTGCTGATGATCCGTTTGACTTCGGTCGCATCGCGGCCACCAACGCCATCAGCGACATTTATGCCATGGGCGGTCGGCCGCTGATGGCGATTGCGATTCTGGGATGGCCGGTAAACACCCTGGCACCGGAGATTGCTGCCCAGGTTGTCGACGGTGGCCGACAAGCCTGTTCCGATGCCGGCATCATGCTGGCCGGTGGACACAGCATTGATTGCCCGGAGCCTGTGTTCGGGCTGGCAGTGACCGGCATGGTTGCGCGTGCGCAGCTCAAACAAAACAACACGGCCGAAGCTGGCTGCCTGTTGTATCTGAGCAAACCGCTGGGCGTGGGTGTGCTGACCACGGCACAAAAGCAGGGCAAGCTGCGGCCGGAGCATGAGTTTCTGGCGCGCGATGTGATGTGTCAGCTCAACACACCGGGCATGGCAGTGTCGACCCTTGATGATGTCACCGCAATGACCGACGTCACCGGTTTTGCGCTGATGGGACACCTGCTGGAAATGTGTGAGGGCAGTGGTCTGGATGCCGAACTGGTTCTGGATCAGATACCGGTGCTGGCGCCGGTGCGCGATTACATTGCACAGGGCTGCGTGCCGGGTGGCACACACAGAAACTTTGACAGCTATGGTCATAAGCTGCCGGCACTGAGTGCTGAACAGAAAGCCCTGTTGTGTGATCCGCAAACCTCCGGCGGTTTGCTGATGGCGGTGCGTCCGTCGGCACAGCAAGTATTCGAAAACCTGTTGCGAGAGCAGGGTATTGATCCTGCGCTGATTCGGCCGATTGGTCGCTTGCAGCCAGGTCGCGGACAGTCGCAGCGGATCCGGTTGGTCTGAGATGCGTGCGGATACCGACGATTATCTGTCGCTGTTTCTCAACGATGTGCCGATGATTGACTCGCGTGCGCCGGTGGAGTTTGAGCGAGGTGCCTTCCCGCACAGTGTCAATCTGCCGCTGATGACAGATCATGAGCGCGAACAGGTGGGCACCTGCTACAAGGAGCAGGGGCAGGATGCGGCCATCCGGCTGGGCCACTCGCTGGTCAATGGCGCCGTCAAGGCGCAGCGTGTGCAGCGCTGGATTGATTTTGCGCAGCGCTACCCACACGGTTATCTCTACTGTTTTCGCGGCGGCCTGCGCTCACAAATCTGTCAGCAGTGGATGCGTGAAGCCGGTTGTGATTACCCGCGTGTGGTGGGCGGTTACAAAGCCATGCGCCGGTTTTTGCTGGAACAGCTGGACCTGATTTGCCGCGAGCATCGGTTGTTGATTCTGGCCGGTCATACCGGTGCTGCCAAAACCGACTTGTTGCAAGGTTTGCCGGGTGCTGTGGATCTGGAGGCGCTGGCCAATCATCGCGGCAGTGCGTTTGGCAAAAAGCCCGATGGCCAGCCCTCACAAATCGATTTTGAGAATCGCCTGGTGATTGCGCTGCTCAAAATGCGACACAAGGCACCTCAAGCGCCACTGATTCTGGAAGATGAGAGCCGGCTGATCGGCCGCTGCGCACTGCCGCTCGAGCTGCGTGAACGCATGGCAAGTTCACCGGTGGTGCTGCTGGACAGTGAACTCGAATCACGTGTTGAACACTCGTGGCTGAACTACATTCTGCGCAAGTCAGCCGAATGGCAGGCAGAGGTTGAAACAGAGCGCGCTTTCGACTGTTTTGCTGACGACTTGCGCGACTCGCTGTTCCGGATTCGCCGCCGGCTCGGTGGTGAACGTTACGAGCAGATTCGCGCCATGATGGAGGCTGCACTGGCTGCGCACAGGCTCGGTGATCCGGATCAGCACAAGGACTGGATCCGCTGTCTGCTCAGGGATTATTACGATCCGATGTATGAATGGCAGTGGCAACGGCATCAGGACCGGGTGGCATTCAGAGGCTCCGCACAGGCGGTGAAGCAATGGGTTGATGATTATCGGAAGTCGATATAGGATTCCGATAAATCCAGCAACACATGTGGTTGATAATGACTGACTCTGAAAAAAAGCCAGGTTTCATCGAGGTTTTCCTGATTTTTCTGCGTCTGGGTCTGACCTCCTTCGGCGGTCCGGTGGCCCATATAGGCTTTTTCCGCGACGAGTTCGTGAACCGGAAACGTTGGCTCAGTGAACGCAGCTATGCGGATCTGGTGGCGTTGTGCCAGTTTTTGCCGGGGCCGGCCAGCAGTCAGGTTGGCATGGCGCTGGGGTTGTCGCGCGCTGGTTATGCGGGTGCTGCGGCGGCATGGCTGGGCTTCACGATGCCATCCGCCGTGGCGTTGATTGTGCTGGCCATGGGTGTCAGCGCGTATCACGGACTGATGTCGGATGGCCTGCTGCAAGGCCTCAAGATTGCCGCTGTCGCGGTGGTGGCGCAAGCAGTCTGGGGCATGGGGCGCAGCCTGTGCCCGGATGCTCCCCGGATCACGCTGATGGCTGTCGCCACTTGCGTGGTGCTGATGAGTAGCGCCGTGTGGATGCAAGTGGCAGTGATTGTCGTGGCTGGCATGATTGGTCTGGCCTTGTTCAAACCTTCACAGATCACGCCGGACCCGGATGCGTGGAGCGTTCCGGTTGGTCGTACTGCCGGTTCGTTCTGGCTGTTGCTGTTCGCCGTCGGCCTGATCCTGTTGCCGGTTTTGGCCTCCCTGTTTCCAGCGCAGTCTGTACAACTGGTTGACGCTTTCTATCGCGCCGGGGCTCTGGTGTTTGGCGGCGGCCATGTGGTGCTGCCCTTGCTGCAGGCCGAGGTGGTCCCCTCGGGTTGGGTAGAGGAGGATGTGTTTCTGGCGGGTTACGGCGCTGCGCAAGCCGTTCCCGGTCCGCTGTTCACCTTTGCAGCGTTTCTGGGTGGGGCGATGAATCAGGCACCAACGGCGTGGGTGGGCGGATTGATCTGCTTGCTGGCAATTTTTGCGCCTTCGTTTTTGCTGGTGGCAGGCGCCTTGCCATTCTGGGAAAATCTGCGCCGCAACCAGCGTATGCAAGCCGCTTTGATGGGCGTGAATGCTGCCGTCGTCGGGCTGCTGCTGGCAGCGTTTTACAACCCGGTATGGACCAGCGCGATTGATGGGCCCCAGGATTTTGCGCTGGCCTTGCTGGCGCTGGTCGCACTCGTGTTCTGGCGACTGCCGCCGTGGCTGGTGGTGGCTTTGTGTGCCATCAGCAGCGCCATGCTGACGACGATCCCAACATGACCGACAAAGAGCTCTACGCAGGTCTGATTCGCCTGCACATTCTGCATCATGCCGCCGAAGAGCCGATCTTCGGCCTTGGCATCATGGAAGAGTTAGCGCACCACGGATACGACATCAGCGCCGGGACCTTGTACCCGATGCTGCATGGCATGGAGAAAAAAGGCTACTTGCAGTCACAGGTACCCGAAGGCGGGCGCCGTGAACGCCGGATGTACACCATTACCGAATCGGGCCGTGCGGCCCTGGCAGATGCGCGCCGCAAGGTCAAAGAGTTGTACGGTGAATTGATTGAAGGTGAACACGGCAAACCATAAGCCGCAAAAAGGTACGCGTGGAATGACAGACAAATTATTGAGTGAGTTGGGAGCAGCGCTGGTCGCTGGCAGCCTGACGGACAATGAAATCAAGGAAAAGACGGCAGAACTGCCCGATTTGCAGATCCTGCCGCAGGCTAACGTCATCAAGATCGGCGGACAAAGTTTTATTGACCGTGGACGCGCGGCGGTCTACCCGCTGATGGACGAAATCAGACGTAACCTGCCGCACCACAAGCTGATTATTGGCACGGGTGCTGGCACGCGTGCGCGTCATGCCTACAGCGTCGGTGTAGAGCTTGGCATGCCCACCGGGGTGTTGAGTGTACTTGGCACCTTTGTCAGCATGCAGAATGCACGCATGCTGCACTATCTGCTGGCTGATCAGGGCATCCCCTTTATCGAGCCAATACAGTTTGCCCAGTTGCCGCTCTATCTTGCCGAACGTCAGGCGGTGATCTTTTTTGGCATGCCGCCTTATACGTTCTGGCAGCGCAATCCGGTGATCGGTCGTTTGCCGCCACATCGCACAGACACCGGCTGCTGGCTGATCAGCGAAACCTTTGGCACGCGCTCGATGATTTACATCAAGGACGAAAACGGCCTCTACACCGCCGACCCCAAAAAAGACAAACATGCGCGCTTTATTCCGCGCATCACGGTGGATGAGATGGAAGCGATGAATCTGCCTGACAGCGTGGTTGAGCACAGTGTGCTGGAGATGA
This sequence comes from Pseudohongiella sp., assembly GCA_036834885.1. Taxonomy (GTDB): domain Bacteria; phylum Pseudomonadota; class Gammaproteobacteria; order Pseudomonadales; family Pseudohongiellaceae; genus Pseudohongiella. The sequence continues at coordinate 431,043 of DAITNA010000001.1, forward strand.
TGAAAAACGCCAGACACCGGCGCAGCATCCAGATCATCAACGGCCTGGTGCCCGGCAACCTGACGCGTGCGCTCAACGGCGAAACCGTTGGCACCCTGATCACGGCGGATTGAACATGACAATCAACAAGACTCAACAGCACCACATGCAATCCTTGCTCGCGCGGGAAAGTTTGCTCGACAAAGACGTGATGGCCAAAACCGACACGCCGGTTGTACGCATGTTACCCAATGTGCACGTCGTTAAAATTGGCGGACGCTCCATTCTGGAAGCCAGCTCAGATGTTGTGCAACCGCTGGTGCACGCACTGGGTAACGCCTTGCAGCAGCACAAACTGATTCTTGGTGTGGGTGGTGGCGCACGTTCACGCCATGTGTTTTCGGTCGGACTGGATCTGGGGTTGCCCACCGGGGTATTGGCCGAGCTGTCAGCCGCCGATGCACTGGGTAATGCGCACATTTTGGGTACCTTGCTGGCACCGCATGGCGTTGTCGCCATTCCGCCAGCGATGTTCGGCCATTTGCTGCCATTATTTATTCATTCAGTGCCCGGTGTCATTTTTAACGGCGTACCGCCGTATTCGCTGTGGGAGCATCCGCCCGCGCTGGGACGCATTCCCGCTCACCGAACTGACTCAGGCTGCCTGATTCTGGCCGAGTGTTTTGGCTGCCGCAGTGTGATTCTGGTCAAGGACGTCAGAGGGTTGTACAACGAAGACCCTGCCAATAATCCGGAGGCGGAATTCATTGCGCGTATCAGCACCCGGGAGTTGAGAGAGCGAGCCCTGAAAACACTGCCGTTTGATGAAGTCCTGCTGGACATTCTGGACACTGCAAGGCTGGTGCATGAATTCCAGATCATCGACGGGCGTGAGCCGACGTTGCTGGGGCGCGCGTTGGCTGGGGAACACGTCGGTACCGTTGTGTACTCGCCAAAAGACTGACGCAGGAACTTCCGATCATGACACTAGTCTCTCGACGACAAATGCTGAAACTGTTTGGTGCCAGTGCCGCTGGCGCCATGGCTGTACCGTTGATCAGCCGTGCCCAGAGCCCTGGCAGTTTTCTCAATCCCTTGCTGATTCCACCGCTGGAGCAGGGTGTGATGACACAGGATGAAGGCGGACTGACACGCCGGCGTTTTGAGCTGACGCTGCAACAGGGCAAGACTCGCTTTCTGCCGGATACCGATACCAATACGCTGGGAATTAACGGCAGTTATCTGGGGCCCACGCTGCGCGCACGTCGGGGCGACATTCTTGACATACAGGTCAACAATCGTATTGGTGAAGAATCGGTGCTGCACTGGCACGGCATGCACGTGCCACCGCGTTTCGACGGCGGGCCCATGCAATCGATTGCGGATCAGGGCAGCTGGAATCCGGTGTTTGATGTTCGCCAGCAAGCGGGCACCTTGTGGTACCACTCCCACGCCATGCACAAGACCGGGCCCCAGGTGTACAACGGTCTCGCGGGCATGATGATTCTTGACGACGATGTCAGCGATGCACTGGACTTGCCTTCGCGGTACGGCGTTGATGATATCCCGCTGATTCTGCGCGACAAGCGTTTTGACCGTGACGGACAGTTCCAATACAAGTCCCGCTATATTGATACCATGATTGGACAGCATGGCAATGTCATGATGGTTAACGGAACCATCTCACCGTTTTTTGACGCCGTCACTGACAAACTGCGTCTGCGCATTCTCAACGGATCCAACGCGCGAATGTACAACCTGGCGTTTCAGGATGGTCGTGAGTTTTTGCAGATCGCCAGCGACGGAGGCTTGCTGGCGCATCCGGTGGCACTGACGCGTTTGCTGCTGATGCCGGGAGAGCGCGCGGAACTGGTGGTGGATCTCAGTGATGGTCGCCCCGCGGTGTTGCGCAGCCAGGCCTCCGAGAATCATTTCCCCGAGTTTTCCGGTGCGTTCAGTCAGGGTATGAAGCAGATGCACGCTGAAGAATTCGATATCATTGAACTCAGGCCCCGACCTCAACCGGAGCGTCTGCCTCCGATACCGGAAAGCCTGGTGCTCCTGCCCCTGGCAGACGCCAGTGCAGCGACGAACACTCGTCGAATGGTGCTGAACATGGGATACGGATCACGCGGAGGTGGCAGTCAGGGTCCAGCCATGGGTCTGCGCAATGGATACGGCGGTGGTTACGGTGGCGGCTTTTTTGGCATCAATGGCCGCGCCATGACCATGGATTACATCAATGAGCGAGTTCGGCTGGGATCCATCGAAATCTGGGAGATTTTTAATGCAACCCCGATGGTCCACCCGTTCCACATCCATGGCAATCAGTTCCGCATTCTGGATCGCAACGGAGCACCGCCACCGGCGCAGGAGGCCGGATACAAGGACACGGTACACGTACATCCGCGGGAAACCGTGCGGGTGCTGATGTCATTTCTGGATTTTGCAGATGACATGGCCCCTTTTATGTACCACTGTCACATGCTGGAACACGAAGATCTGGGGATGATGGGGCAGTTTCTGGTAACAGAAAGCGGCGCCTGAGGCAGCCGGTGCTGCAACAACGACAGGCCGTTGTTGCAGCACCGGGACTGACGATCAATCCAGAGGCAGGAAACCCATAGCGTTATTGTTGTTCATCGGAATCACAATCTGATTTTGAATCGAGTCATAACAAATGGATGCTGCGCTCGGAATCCCCACGGCGATCACTTCTGCCTGTTGACCGGGGCGAATGCGCGAAATGCTGCCAAAACGCACGCTGCTGACGATTTTGGTGCCGTCAGCCAGCACCACCACACCGTCGTTGCCGCTTTCGGCCGCATACTCGGTGTTGATCAGCTCGCCAGCCGGGTTAAACGTCATCACGTGATTGTTGCCAACGTTGATCACCACAACATTGCCGTCGTTGTCGATGGCCACGCCATTGGGTGCCATCAGGGGTGAACCTTCCAGAAAGATGGACGACTGGCCATCCGGTGTCACCTTGTACACCCGCTGCGGATCGCGGGTGTTGGAGGCATACACGGTGCCATCAGCGGTGACGCCAATGCCGTTCAGGCCGGTAGCACCTTCCACCCGCACGGCAGCTTGCGGCTGGCCGCTGGCCAGATCAAAGATGCGAACATGATCGATATCGGCGACATACAGCCGGCCGTTGCGCACAGCGCTCCCCAGCGGCTGGTTCAGCTCCAGACCGTTACGGTCATTGCCGATCCACTTGGCTGTATGCACACTGCCGTCCGGATTGAGCAGGGATACATAACCGTCATTGGGTTGCATGTCTTCGCTGACACCGGCATTCATCGCCAGAATGAGGTTTTTGGCCGGATCAAAGGTACAGCTTTCCGCAAACCGGAAGCTGCCGTAGACCTTTACATTGGAGGACATGGGTGTCTGCTGACCGGCTTCGTTGACGGTGCCCAGCGGTGCGCCTGCGGTAAATGTGCCCGTCTGGGCATAAGATACCGAGCTGACGGCCAGCGCCAGAGCGCAGGTGATGAATCCTTTTTTCATACTACTTTCTCCTCGGGGCGTAGCCCCCCTATACTGCGGTCACAATAAACAGCGGTCTTCAGGGACGTCACCCTGATGACTGCGAGAAGACCGGGAACGTCCGGAGTTTAGCCCAAACACCCTGTGACCGGCCAAGTCCTGTGCGTCAAAGCGCAGACTGTGCGGGCCAACAGGCTTAGCAAGAGCACAGCATCATCACTATCGAATTCGCCATTTCCGTTTTTCTGTTTGCGCTGGCATCGGCGATTACGCCGGGGCCCAACAACGTCATGCTGATGAGCTCCGGTGTCAACTTCGGTATACGCCGGAGCCTGCCGCTGGTGTGCGGCGTCATGTTTGGCTTTCCGGCCATGTTTGTGGCTATCGGTCTGGGCCTGGGCACGGTGTTCCAGCGTTACCCGCTGGTGCACGATGCGATCAGTGTGATTGGTGTGCTGTATCTGCTGTTTCTGGCCTGGAAAATTGCGCGCAGTAGCAAACCGGAGCTCAGGAACACCGAGGCCAAACCTTTGAGTTTTGTTCAGGCTGCGCTGTTCCAGTGGGTCAACCCCAAGGCGTGGATCATGGCCACTGGTGCGATTGCGGCGTTTACCACGGCCGGTGATGACATTTACCGGCAGGTGCTGGTGATTGCGGTGATATTCATGACCGCGTCAGTGCCCAGCGCCTGGACCTGGTTGTTGTTCGGGGTAGGGTTGCAAAAACTGCTGGCGGATGATGTCTGGCGGCAGCGTTTTAATCTGTTGATGGCGCTGTTGCTGGTGGCATCGATGGTGCCGGTGGTGTTGGATTTGCTGACTTGAATGCTTTTTGAGTCCCACTGACGCTTGGAGAGGGTCGCCTCCGGTGGGGGTATGTGTGCCAGACCAATCAGGCCGCGCTTTTCCTCCTCCGGGACGCCCGAAAAAGCGTGAGGACTGTTCGAGTCCGGAGCGGCAGAGCCGCGACGTCGAGTTCCGCAACGCCGGGCGCCCCGGAGGAGGATGCGGCCGGTCTGGCACACATACCCCCACCGGAGGCGACCCGCTAAAGATGAATCCATCAATGCTGCGGGAAATTCTCCGGCACCAGGCGCGGAATAAACTTGGTCAGGCCCATCACTGGCCCCACCTCACCCGCGTAGACGTTGCCGTTGCGATCCACCGCGACGCCTTCACCCATCGCGCCTATGCCACCCATACCGGTGGGACGCTCGGAGTTGTGCTCCGGAATGAAGTACCACACCTCGCCGGTGCGCGCGCTGCCGATACGCAGGCCTTTGCGCCAGCCCGGGTTGTAGTTCGCATCAGACTCGGAGTCGATGGCGTAGAGCACATCGTTCTCGTCGATGTACATCCCGCTGATGCGGCTGAACTGGTACCAGGTGTCCAGGTGGTTGCCGTCCTGATCAAAAATCTGGATACGACGGTTGCCGCGGTCAGAGACAAACAGACGGCCTTGTGAATCCATGGCCAGTGCGTGTGGTGAGCGCATCTGTCCATCTTCAAAACCCCAGGTGCCCCAGCTCTTCACAAAGGTACCGTCCGGCGCGAACTTGGAAATACGGCTGAACGCGCCCGCACCGGCTTCGTCCATGAACTGGCCACTGTGGCTCTCGGCGACAAAAATGTGTCCATCCGGAGCAACCAGCACGGCGTTTGGCTCGTTCAGATGGGTGGGCGGATCACCAGCTTCGCCCGGTGTACCCAGCGTCAGCAATACCTCGCCCTGCGGACTGAATTTGACCACCTGATGGCCACCCATAAAGACATTGGGATTGGCCGTGATTTCCTGCTGGTTGGGTGCGCGAGCATCGGTCACCCAGACATTGCCTTGATGGTCTACATGCAGACCATGCGGCCAGGTAATCAGGCCGGCACCAAAACTTTGTACCACATTGCCTTGCGGGTCGAGCTTGACGATGGGATCTACGTTCGAACCGGCACAGGAGTTGGCACCGCAACGATCGCCAGCCCAGATGTGTATGCCGTCGATGTCGACATGAACACCGCTGACAGAGCCCCAGCTGCGGCCGTCCGGCAAGGTGCCCCAGTCACGCACAGTTTCGTAGGGGTTGGGCAGGTTATTGACGGGCGGCACATTGGCATGTTCAGCCGGACCCACAGCGCCGCGCTGGGCCAGTGCAGTACCGGATGCCAGCGAGAGCAGGGCGCCAGAGAACAGCAAACCGAGGGTCAGGGCACGACGGCCGGAGCGAACGGTTTTTTTCATAATCAAGACCTCTTCTACAAATGGAGTCTATGGTTTAAGAACAGGGGTTGTACAAAAGTGGCCCGAACAACCAGCTGCGCTGGCCATCAGATTGGGCAAGAAAATGGACTGAGGCGATGGGCTTGTCAAGATAAACCGGATCGCTGGAAATTGCGGTCAGCTGACCCCATAAATCAGGCGTCACCGTTATGAGCTGATGCCCAGCATCCGGAGATCCATCATGAGCGACAACCTGATTACCCTGGCCTGCCCGCATTGTCATCGCAAGAATCGTTTGCCGATATCCCGACTGCGCGATGCCGGGCGCTGTGGCGCGTGCAAGCAACCGTTGTTTACCGGCCATCCCTTGACACTGGATGCCGCGTCATTTGCCAGCCACAGCCAGTCGGATTTGCCCTTGGTGGTTGATTTCTGGGCGTCGTGGTGTGGGCCGTGCCGTCAGTTTGCACCGGTGTTCGAAGCGGCCGCGAAGCAGATGGAGCCGGGTCTTCGTTTTGGCAAGATCAACACGGAGGAGCAGCAGGCGCTGTCCGCACAATTCGCCATTCGCAGTATTCCGACCTTGATGATATTCAGACAGGGCAGGGAGCTGGCGCGGATGTCGGGGGCGTTGCCCCCCGAGCAGTTCCGGCAGTGGATCGCTCAGGCGCTGGCAAGCGCCTGAGATCAAACAGGCGGATAGGTCAGAGTGCGGTCTGGAAAATCGCCAGCATGCGGCCCCAGGCGCGCTCGGCCAGTTCCTGGTGATACACAGGGAAATCCGGCACACACCAGCCGTGCATGGCAGCGTAGACTTCAATTTCAGCTTCAACGCCAGCGGCATCAAAGGCGGCGCGCAGCACATTTTTGCTTTCCGGATCGCGCTCATCGTCATTCTGGGCAATGGCGATCAACATGTGCGCTTGCATGTTCGGGATGCCCAGATGCGGGCTGTCCGGGTTGGCGGTGTTCAGTCCACCACCATGGAAAGAGCCGCCGGCGCCAATGCGCTCGGGCAGTGCCGCTGCGGTACGCATGACAATCGGGCCGCCCATGCAGTAACCCATGGTGCCAATTTTGCGGTTGGTATCCACAGCGGCCTGCTGGTCCAGCCAGGCCACAAACGTGCGTGCGTCGGTGACATGAGTCTGGGCATTGAGCTGACCGGCCATGGGCATCACGATGCTGCGAATATCCGGGTCCTGAAAGCTGGCACCGGCGGGCACCACCGGTGACGGGGCGCTGCGATAAAACGGATTGACCACCAGTACGGAATAACCGGACTGCGCCAGACGTTTACCCATTTCACGGAAGGCCGGGCGCAGACCGAGAATATCCGGCCATATCAGCACCGCGGGGTGACGACCGCTGGCGGGATGTACAAAGTAGGCATCACACACACCGTCCGGTGTGGTGATGGTGACGTCAGATTCAGTGACGTCCTGTGCGTTGGCAACTGGCGGCAGCATCATCGCGATGGCGGCACCGGTGGCCAGTGTGTTGAACTGGCGGCGGTTAAGTTTGAGATACTGCTGGTCGTCTTCAAAGGTATGCTGGTCACACATGGCGGTTCTCCCGGCTCTGTTGGTCTGATGGCAAGCGATGTCAAACAGTAATCTGGCGGACCATGCTAGCGGAATCAGGTGAATGCGCAAAGACTTCTGTGAGCGAGTTGTGATGATGATGTTACAGTGACAAAGGAAACCGGAGGATGGAGTCATGAAAAAGCTGCTTTATATCGTTCTGGCGCTGCTGGTGCTGGTCATCGGAGGCGTGGTGCTACTGGTAAACAACCTCGACAGTCTGGTGCGGCGTGCCATTGAGGTAGCGGGCACCAGCGCGCTGGGCACCGAGGTCAGCGTGGGTCGTGTCAATCTGGATCTGGCCGCCGGTTCGGCGACGCTTGCCGATATCAGCATCGCCAACCCCGAGGGCTTCAGCAATGAAGACATGATTCGGTTTGACGAGCTGCAACTGGCGATTGATCTGGCCAGTTTGAATACCGACGTGGTGCGCATTACCTCGGTGCGTTCGGTCAATCCCTTCCTGCTTTACGAAATGCAGGGAACTCGCTCCAATATTGATGCCTTGCGTGAGCGCCTCTCCGCTGCAACCGCATCAAGCAATACAACAGCTGCCACCGGCACTGATCCGGTGATTGCCATCAACAGCATTCAGATTGGCGGCATACAGGGTCGGTTGCAGTCTGATGTGTTGCCAGAAGCAGTGGACGTCAGTCTGGGGGATGTGCAGATTCCGCCCGTGCAGGGGACACCGGAGCAACTGGCGCAGCAGATTGCGATGCCACTGCTGACGCAACTGGGTCGTAATGCCAGCATCGCGTTCACCGGAGCCATGTCTGAGCAGATTGAAAGCGAATTGCGCGAACGTGGCGCCGAGTTGCAAGAGCAGGCCGCTGAACGTTTGCAGGAGGCCGAAGAGGCTGCCCGCGACGCGGCAGACGATCTGAGAAACCGGTTGGGGTTGTGACAGGCATGATTACCGGTTTGCGGTTGACCAATTTCAAAGCCTGGCGAGAGACCGGCACGATTGGCCTGCGTGCGCTGACGGTGCTACTGGGCAGCAATTCATCGGGAAAATCCTCACTGGGACACAGCCTGCTGTTGTTGCGTCAGACGGTATCGCCCTCGGGCACAGAGGTCACGGTGACACTGCGCGGTGACCAGAGTGCAAACACGATCGACTTTGGCGAGTTCAGCGATGTATTGCATCACCGAGCGGACAACGCCGATCAATTTGTGTTGGGTGTGGATGTGGAGGATCAGCAGGGTGCGTTCAGCCTCGATGTCAGTTATCAGCGAGCGCCTGACGCAAGCCTCCGGCTGACATACCGATGGTCTCCCGCAAACGATCACAATCGTGCCGCGTCACCCACGTTTGCGCCTCGCCTCAACGAACAGCTGCGCAACATTCACTATCTGGGTCCCTGGCGTCAGCGCAGTTTGCGCGAGTACCCCGCACAAAACCTGAGCGCAAAGCTGCCCGCCATCGATGGCCAGGGCTTTGCAGCATTGCTGATCCACTCGGCGCTGGCGAACAATCCCCCGCCGCAAGCATTGCTACAGGGCGTGAGCCATTGGCTGCAGCGATTGCAACTGGCGCAAGGCATCGATATTGAGCCCGCGCGACAGAGCGGTTTTTACCAGCTGCGGCTGCAACGCGACGGGCGCCGTATCAATCTGGCCGACGCCGGTATCGGCGTGGCCTACATTCTGCCGGTGCTGGTGCTGGCCTTATGTGTACCGCCAGGCAGCACGGTGATTGTGGAGGAGCCTGAAATACATCTGCACCCGCTGGCGCAAGCGGTACTTGCAGATCTGTTCGCCGAGATTCACCAGCAGCGCCAGGTACAGTTTATTGTGGAGACGCACTCGGAACATCTGTTCCGCCGGCTGCAAACACGGATCGCGCGTCAGCAACTGATGGTGTCACAACTGGCGCTCTATCACGTCGAGCAACAGCAGGGCAACGCGCGACTGAGAGCCTTGCAACTGGATGACTTTGGTCGCGTGCTCAATTGGCCTGCCGGTCTGTTTGGTGATGCGCTGGGGGAAACGCGCGAACAGGCACGTTTGATGTTCGAGCGGCAGCAAGGTCAGCAGCGATGAAACCGCGTTATGTGGTGGATACCAATGTGCTGGTGGCTGCCAGTGCCGCCGACCCGGTGCATCCACATGATGTGGGCGCGACCCCTGACGATCCGCTGTTGCGGATGCAGATCTGGCAATGGCTTGATCACTTTCAGCAGAGCGATTCACGACTGGTGCTGGACCTTGCCGGGGAGATTTTTCACGAGTATCAGCAGAAGCTGGGGTTTAATGATTTCGGAATTCAGGTTGTGATGCACAAGTGGAGCACGGCGGCGGTGGATACCGTCGTAGTGGATTACGATGCCGATGGCGCCGCCGTTTTGCCACCGGTGTTGGCGGCGGTTGTGCATGACATGGCGGATCGCAAAATGGTGGCAGCCGCGCTGGCAGCACTGGAACGTTTTGGTCAGACCTGTGTCGCCTTCGCCGGGGACACCGACTGGCACGACTGGGAACACACGTTGCGTGCACATCACATTGAGCTGGAGCCGCTGATCGAAGCGTGGTCGCGGCAAAAACATGCAGACAAACACTTGCGGACAAACCACAGAGGTCGCTGAGCCGGTCATCATGAGTACTTTTTTTCGTTTCCCCCATACTCCCCATATTGCCTGGTTGCAGAGTGGTTCCCCGCGCGACGACAAGTTGTTGTCCGCAGATGAAGTGGCAGAGTTGCTCAGCGGCCCGGTGGTGGTGGAGGAAAAACTTGATGGAGCAAATCTGGGTTTTTCGATTGCAGCCGATGGCCATGTGCGTGCGCAAAACCGCGGTGCCTATTTGCATGCGCCATTCACCGGCCAGTTCAGCCGTCTGGAGCAGTGGATTGCGCAACATGAAGACCGCTTTTTTGATGCCATTGGCGAGGAGCTGATTTTGTTCGGTGAATGGTGCGCCGCGCGTCATTCGCTGGATTACCAGACGCTGCCGGACTGGTGGATGTTGTTTGATGTGTACGACCGCCATGAACAGCGCTTCTGGAGCACAAGCCGCCGCGATGCACTGGCCGAACGCTTGCAAGTGGCCACAGTGCCGGCGCTGTTGCGGCAGGAAGTGACACTGGACACCTTAAAAGAGCTGGTGGCATCACGTCGCAGTCGTTACCGCGATGGTCCGTTGGAAGGAGTGGTTGTGCGCCAGCAGGATGAGCAGTGGTTACTGGCACGTGGCAAACTGGTGCGCGCCGAGTTTACACAGGCAATTGACAGTCACTGGCGCAATCGCAGCATTGAGTGGAACCGCGTGCAGTTCGGCGCAGCTGATGACAGTACCGTCTGAGCATGACTGCCTCAGGTCGAGCGTGGTTTGGCGCGTGCGGTCGGCGGCGCCTGCAACGGATCTTCCGGCCACGGATGTTTGGGGTAACGACCGCGCAGATCCTTGCGCACCTCAAAATAACTGCTGCGCCAGAAACCAGCGAGGTCGCGCGTAATTTGCACCGGTCGCCGTGCCGGTGACAACAAATGCACCAACACGCTGACGCGTCCATCAACCACGGTCGGCGTTTCCGTCTGACCAAACATTTCCTGCAACTTCACCGCCAACACCGGTTCGTGGCCGGTGTAATCGAGCGCAATCCGTGAGCCGCTGGGCACCGGCAGATGAGTGGGTGCCAGCTGTCCCAGTTTTTGCTGCAATGACCAGTCCAGACTCTCGACAAACAGGCGTGCCAGTGGCAGGCGATCAATCTGATCCAGGCGATGCAGGCCTGCCAGATGCGGTGCCAGCCAACGTTCGATGTCCATCAGCAGGGCGTCATCGCTGATCTCGGGCCAGGGCGAACCCAGCGTCGTGTGTAACAGCCGCAGGCGGCCCAGTAACTGACGGTCGTCATCAGACCAGTCAAAGCTACCACGCGCGCGCAACGCCTCACACAAGGCCTGTTCTACCAATGCCGATGACAGTGAACGGATACCGTCCGCTTGTGGTCGTCGCTCCAGCACCAGGCGGTAATCACCCACCCGCAACAACCGGCATTGTTCGGCCAGCAGCCGCGCCAGGCGTTCATCCCAACTCACATGATCCTGCCACTCGGCAGCGTCTGGAAAATGTGCGACCAGCACCGCTGGTGGCAGTGCCAACGCAGAAAACACCCGTGACTGCGCCGCTTGTCCATCCAGCTCCACGGCAATGATCAGATTGGCGGCAGCCAGTTTGTTGCCGGCAGGCAACGAGGCTTGCCCACCGCTGATCAGCTTGAACACGCCGTTGTCCCGTTGCACGGCCACCCGATCCGGGTACGCCGCCAGCAGCAGGTGGGCGAGTGTATCAGCCAGCGTTTCACCATCCACGGGCGTGTTTGTGGACACTTGCAGGCTGCAATCCAGTCGTTTGGCCCACTGGCGGGCGGCCTGGACCACCGACGCTGGCCAATGCCGCGAGGCCTCGCCATCCACCACGGCCTGCATCACCACACTCAAGTCCGGCTCGGCAGTGCCATGCGCTTCTTCCAGCCACGCCACCAGCCAGCAGGCCAGCGTCAGTCGTTGCGGATGCGCATGAGCGTGTTCCAGCATCGCCGCCAGTCGCGGATGGGTAGGCCAACGTGCGCAGCGCTGGCCGAGGGAGGTGAGTCGGCCATCGGCCTGCAACAGACCCAGCAGACGCAGGCAGTGTTGTCCAGCGGCGATAGAGGGTGGCGGCGGGGCATCCACCCACGGTAGTGCCGGTACATCAGTGACGCCCCAGCGTGCCAGTTCAAACACCAGTGCCGACAAATCCGCTTGCAGCATTTCCGGCTCACGATGTGCGGACAGCACGGTTTCTTCAGACCACAGACGATAACAAAACCCTTCAGCTTCGCGTCCGGCGCGACCACGGCGCTGGTCAGCGCTGGCGCGATTGACGCGCCGGGTTTCCAGCCGCGTGAGTCCGGTTCTGGGCTGATACACGGGCACACGTTCACGGCCGGCATCAATGACTACACGCACGCCGGGCACGGTCACGCTGGATTCTGCCAGCGAGGTAGAGAGAATCACGCGGCGCTTGCCACCCGATGAGGGGCGCAGCACAGCCTGTTGTGCCGCCAGTGGCATTTGGCCATGCAAGGGACAAATCTCGGCGAGATCGCCGACATCCATGTGCAGCTGACGGTCCAGACGACGGATCTCAGCCTGACCCGGCAGGAACACCAGCAGATGGCCGTCATGAGCGCGCAAGGCTTCGCGGATCACCGCAGATTGATGCAGCTCAGCCGACTCGCGCAGTGGCGCTGGGCGATAGAAAGTCTGCACGGGCCACTGTCGTCCCGGACACTCAATCAGCGGCGTGTCTTCGCCCATCAGTCGCATCAGACTTTGGGTATCCAGTGTCGCGGACATCACCAGAATGCGCAGATCCGCTCGCAGCCCCTGTTGAATATCCAGCGCCAGTGCGAGGCCGATATCTGCCTCCAGGCTGCGCTCATGGAATTCATCAAAAATGACGCCAGCGACACCGTCCAGCATGGGGTCATCCTGCATCAGGCGTGTCAGGATGCCCTGCGTGAGCACCTCGAGCCGGGTGTGCCCGCTGACACGCGATTCCCCGCGCACACGGTAACCGACAGTGTCGCCCACAGCCTCACCGAGCTGTTCCGCCATAAACGCAGCGGCCAGCCGCGCCGCCACGCGCCTGGGTTCCAGCAGCAACCAGCGTTGCCCGGGCGGTGTGTGTTCGAGCAGGGCGAGTGGCACGCGCGTGGTTTTGCCGGCGCCGGGTTGCGCGACCAGCAGGCAGCGCGGATGTTGCCGAAGCGCCGCGACAATTGCGGGCAAAAAAGCATCAATCGGCAGGGCGGCGCTCATAGGCCCATCGATTCGCCAACACCGAGCAGCACGGCGATACCCAGCGCCGCAAAAATGCAGGCAGCAACTTTATGAATCAGGCTGATTGGCAATCTGCCGGCCAGTTTGTCGCCGACATAAACAGCCGGCACATTGGCAATCATCATGCCCAGTGTGGTGCCCACCACCACCCAGAGCAGGCTCTGGTACTGGGCAGCCAGCGCCACGGTGGCAATCTGGGTTTTGTCGCCGATTTCAGCGAGAAAAAACGTGATAAACGTGGTGCCAAACACACCAAACCGTGTGGCCACGGCCTTGGTGTCATCAATCTCGTCCGGCTTCAGCATCCACGCCGCCATGGCGATAAACGAAATGCCCAGTACCCAGCGCAAAGCCTCCGGACCCAGCAGTGTGGTCAGCCAGGTGCCAAGCGCGCCGGCTGCGGCATGATTGGCCAGCGTGGCGAGCAGGATGGCCAGAATGATTGGCGCCGGGCGCTGGTAACGCGCTGCCAGCAGAAAGGCGAGCAACTGGGTGCGGTCGCCCATTTCAGCCAGAGCGACCAGGCCGGTTGATACCAGAAATGCATCCATCAATTAAACACCCGTGTCTGCGTCAGTTGCCGATTATCGTGAACAGGGGCGCGATTCTAGCAGAGTGTCAGCGGCCTTGCCCTTCACCAGCCCGTTCCTGCTCACGTTTGCGCGCAAACGCCAGAAACCAGTCAATGGATGCGGGATTGGCCATGGAGTCACGGTTGACCGCCTTTTTCTCGTCATGCCCCAGCAGGATCTTTTTCACCGGAATTTCCAGCTTTTTGCCCGACAGTGTGCGCGGCACCTCCGGGATTACAAAAATCCCGTCCGGCACATGACGCGCAGAAAGTTTGCTGCGAATGGCCGCGTTGATCGCCTGGCGCAGTGCCTCCGGTGTTTCACTGGCGGATTTGTCGCGCAGCACGATAAAGAGCGCCATAAACGATTCGCGATTCAGGTACTCCAGATCCACCACCAGCGAGTCCAGCACCTCGTCAAATTCTTCCACCACGCGATAAATTTCGCTGGTGCCCATGCGAATGCCATGACGATTGATGGTGGAATCGGAGCGGCCGTAAATAATGCCGGTCACCGCTTCAGGCCGTGGAATCAGACGCACCCAGTCACCATGACACCAGACACCGGGGAACTGCTCGAAGTAACTGCTGAAATAACGTGAACCGTCATCATCGCCCCAGAAAAACAGCGGCATCGACGGCATCGGTTGTGTCACCACCAGCTCACCCACTTCATCGATAACGGACTGACCATCATCATTAAACGCGTGCGTGGCAATGCCCAGCTCACGGCACTGCATTTCACCGGAATAAATCGGCAATATGGAACAGGTTGTCAGAAAACACGCGCCCGGATCGGTGCCGCCCGAAATGCAACCCAGGCGCACATCTTTTTTCACGTGGGAATACACCCACTCATAACCTTCCTCCGGCAATGGCGAGCCGGTACAGCCAACCGACTTGAGTGAGCTCAAATCAAACTGCTCACCGGGATTGATGCCAGCCTTGCTGCACAGCGCAATAAACGCCGGGCTGGTGCCAAAGGAAGTAGCTTTTTCGCGCTCGGCAAAACGCCACAAGGTCGTGGTATCGGGGTATCCGGGGTTGCCATCAAAAATCAGAATGGTCACGCCGTTGATCAGACCGTTGAGCGTCGAGTTCCACATGATCCAGTTGGTGGATGAAAACCAGAACGCGCGATCACCGGCTTTGGCATCGGCGTGCAGCAGTCCGGCCTTGAAGGTCTGAATCACCACACCGCCATGACCGTGCACAATGGGTTTGGGCATGCCGGTGGTGCCAGAGGAATACACAATCCACAGCGGGTGTGAAAACGGCACTGCCACAAACTCGGGTTCTTTATCAGTGCTTGCGCAAACATTAGCAAAATCGAGCACGGTGATGTCGCGTCCCAGATCACTGAGATCCAGTGTGGCATCCGCGTTTAAATAACGCAGGAACACCACCGTTTGTACACTGGGCAATTGCCGCACCAGTTCTTTCACGATGTCGCGGCGATCAAAATCACGGCCGCCGTAACGATAACCGTCAATCGCAAACAGCACGCGTGGCGCAATTTGCCGGAACCGGTCCAGCACACCCACAGCGCCCATGTCCGGTGCCGTACACGACCAGATGCCTCCGAGACTGACAGTGGCCAGCATGGCGACGGCGGTTTCCGGAATGTTTGGCATGTAGGCCACCGCACGCTCTCCGCTGTGCAAACCCTGCGACTTGAGCATGGCGGCCACTGCGGCCGTTTGCTGGCGCAGCTGACCCCAACCCATTTCTGTGCGACCGCGCACCTCGGACTCGGCAATAATCGCCGGCTTGTCGCGATTTTCCGGGCGTTGACCATAGGCCAGGGCATGTTCGGCATAATTCAGGGTGGCGCCTTCAAACCAGCGCGCACCCGGCATTCTGCGCTCTTTGAGTACCTGCTGATACGGACTGTGCGCAATCACGCCGCCGAACTGCCAGATGCTCTCCCAGAACTCTTCAATGTGGGTGGTCGACCACTGCCAGAGATCGTCGTAGTGATCAAACTGCAATCCACGCGTCTGATTGAGCCAGCGGCGATAGCGTGTGATGCCGGCATCGGCGATGCGTTCAGCCGAGGGTTGCCAGAGTTTTTTGGCGGTTGTTGTCACTGTTGTGGTCTCTGTTATTGTCAATGGCGCTCGTTAAACATGGCGATACGTCCGCCGTCCACCACCAGATCGTGGCAATTGATATAACTGCTTTCGTCGCTGGCCAGAAACAGCGCCGCATAAGCGATATCGTCGGCGATACCGGAACGTGGTATTGGCGTGGCATTGGCAAGATTGCCTTGCAGCTTTGCCATCTTGCCGGCGTTTTCATCATGGCTGAGCTTGTCGGCGCGCGTGGAGCCACCCCAGAAAATCGGTGTGGCAATCGCACCGGGCGAAATCGCATTCACGCGGATATTGAAGGGGCCCAGCTCTGCACCGGCAAGACGGGTCAGGTGTGACACCGCAGCCTTGGCCCCGGAATACAGATACCCGCCCTGATGGATGCGGTGTGCCGCGATGCTGGCGTTGTTGATAATGCTGCCACCACCAGAAGCCTTCATCACACGCGCAGCGTGTTTAATGCCAAACACCACGCTGCCCACCAGCAAGCGCATCACGCGATCAAACTCGGCTTCGGTGACCGATTCCACCGAGCTGCGCTCGCCGGCACCGGCGTTATTAAACAGACAGTCCAGTTTGCCAAAATGCGTGACCGCAGCATCAATGAGCGCAGACACTTCCTGCTCATGGATAACGTTGACGGCGTGAAATACAAACCGGTCACCATGTTGCGTTTTTAACTCCTGGACCAGGGCCTCGCCACGCTCTTGCGAGCGGCCGGCAATCACCAGCTTTGCACCGTGGGCGGCAAACACTCTGGCGGAGGCCTCACCGATGCCGCTGGTTGCGCCGGTGATAATCGCCACTTTGTCCTGAAGTCGGGCGGGGTGAATGTGTACACTCATGATGACTCCTGATGTTTTTATTGTTGTGACAGTTGCGTCCGTGCCTGCTGTTGCAAGGGCTGAAGAATATCAAACTCGACCAGCTCATAAACCGATCGCATATGGGGGCCTCGCTGTGGACCCGGATTGCTGTCGGAGGTGATCACCACCACCAGATCAAACTCGCGCACCACAAAAATGAACTGCCCGCCATAACCCCAGGCCAGTGGCACCTGCAGCCCGGCCATGTCACGCAACCACCAGCCGTATCCATAATGCCGGCCTTCTCCGCGAGGTGATTCGGCATGTGGCTGGAGCGAGTCCCGGACCCAGTCTGCACTCAAAACCTGCTCGCCGTCGTGCATGCCGTTGTTCAGATACATTTCGCCAATCATCAGCATCTGGCGCGGCGTAATTTCCATATCATTGCCACCAAAATAGATGCCTTGCGGATCACGGCTCCAGTACGCCATACGAAAGTCCATCGGGTCAGCCAGATAGCGCTGGGCAAACGTTTTGGTATCCATGTTGCTGGCGCGTGCAATGATCGCGGATAACAGATGTGTGCTGCCGGTGCTGTAGATCATTTGGGTGCCGGGTTCGGCCACCATCGGCTGTCTGAGCGCAGCTTCCACCCAGTTGCGGTTGGCAACCCAGCGGCCGTAGTTGCCACCGGAGGTGCTGCCCAGCCCGGCCTGCATGGTCAGCAGGTTGCGCACGGTGATGTTGCGAACGGTGGTTTCCAGATCGGTGCCAATGTACTCGGGGAAAAAGTCCGACAAAGGCTGATTGATGTCGCGCACATAACCGTGCTGAAGCGCCAGGCCCATCAGCGCGGAGATGATGCTTTTGGATGCTGACTTGAGGTTGGCAGGTTGTGATGCGTTTCTCCCTCCGAAATAACGCTCGAGGACGGTTTCACCGCGATGGCTGATCAGCAGGCTGTGCAGGCGGGGCATCTGCGCTGCACTCTGCAGAATGCGCTCGACGGGCAAGCCCTCCGGCCCTTTTGCCTGCAGATCTGCCGATTGCGCGAGCACACTGGCTGGCGGGATCAAACAAAGCAACAACATCAGCAGCAACCGGGCTGCCGGCAAGGCTATCTGGTCCATAACTTGCAAAGTTCTCAGGCAGGATTCAGGAGAAACGAGTATGGATGAAGCCATGGACAACACACAAGCGGGTCATCAGGGTGTTATTGATTACCTGATTGCATCAAAACGGTGCGAGGTCCGCGATCTGGAACACTTTTTGGCGCTTGGCGCACTGGTGGCAACCGTGAGCGACCTGGTGCACAAACTGCAGCGCGAGCGGGGTGCGTCCAACCTGTTCCTGGCCTCACATGGCAAACAGTTCAGTCTTGAGCGCCAACAGCTGTGCTGTGTAACAGATACCGGCATAGCGGACTTCCACAAGCAACTGCGTGCGGTGGAGGCGTCGATTTACCATGTCTCGGGTGGCACACGGCTGTTCAGCCGTATTGCCAGCGTCCTGCACATGCTGGAGGCCTTGCCCGTGCACCGGGCGCAGATTGCGGCCTGCCAGTTTAAAGTGGAGGACGCTACCCGAGATTACAACCAGGTGGTGCAAGCGCTGTTGAGCATCGTGTTTGAAACCGCGGATGCAGCCCTTGATCCCATTCTTTCTGCCAGTCTGGTGGCCATGTTCAATTTCATGCAAGGCAAGGAACTGGCCGGCCAGGAAAGGGCAGCCGGTGCGACCGGCTTTGCCAGCGGATTGCTGGAAGAACAGCAGCGCGAGCATCTGCACTATCTGATGGATGCGCAGCAACGCTGTTTCGAGGTGTTTGCCAATTTCGCCGACAGCGACATCCTGGCCCACTGGCAACAGCTGCTCGAGCAGATGCCGGACGATGAGATCGCACAGCTGCGACAATTGCTGACACGTCGACGCGCTGGCGAGCATCACGGCATCAGAACCGAACCTGAGCTGGCCAGTCGCTGGTTTGTGTTGATGACAACGCGCATTGACGCCATGAAAGCGCAGGAAGAAATGCTGGCGAATCATCTCAGATCATTGTGTGTGCAACGCCTTGAGGCGGCGCAGCAGCGGCTGCAGCACCATGAGTCGCTGATTCCGATGTTGCAGGAAAAAGCCGCCCCACCCGCATTGTCGCCGGTGCTGGACAAGACTGCGGGTGTCAACGTGGCAGGACAGTCAGAAAGCCGCCCGGTGATGGAACTGCTGCAGTTTCAGGCCCAGCGACTGCAGCAAATGAGTGAAGAGCTCAATGCGGCACGCACGGCACTGGAAGAGCGCAAAGTCATTGAGCGTGCCAAACACCTGCTTATGA
Organism: Pseudohongiella sp.; assembly: GCA_036834885.1. GTDB lineage: Bacteria > Pseudomonadota > Gammaproteobacteria > Pseudomonadales > Pseudohongiellaceae > Pseudohongiella. The sequence goes on from DAITNA010000001.1 coordinate 449,947, forward strand.
AACACCGAGGGCTTTCTGAGGAACACGCACATCGTTTGCTGCGCCAGATGGCAATGAATCAGAGCCGGCGCCTGATCGAGATTGCGCGTTCGGTGATTGAGATGGCTGCTGTCTGGAGCTGATGTGCTCCAGCTTGCGCTGTTTTTCATAGAGAAAGCGCAAGACTTCCTGCCGATAGTGGTTGTACCGGGGATCCTCCGCCAGTGTAATGCGGTCACGCGGGCGCGGCAGCTCAATGTGCAGAATCTCGCCAATCGTAGCCGCCGGGCCATTGCTCATCATCACAATACGATCGGATAACAGCACAGCCTCGTCAACATCATGTGTGATCATCATCACGGTATTCTTCAGATTGCTGTGAATTTTCATGACTTCATCCTGAAGATGCGCACGCGTCAGCGCATCCAGCGCACCAAAGGGTTCGTCAAGCAAGAGCACTTTGGGCTGCATGGCCAAGGCCCGGGCAATGCCAACACGTTGCTTCATGCCACCGGAGATTTCTGACGGCTTTTTATGCAAGGCATGCAACATGTTGACCAGTTCAAGATTATGCAGAATCCAGTCGTTCTTTTCCGCTGCCGATTTGCTGCGGCCAACGACTTTGTTCACTGCCAGTGCCACGTTTTCATAAACCGTCAGCCATGGCAGCAGCGAGTGATTCTGAAAAACCAGCGCACGATCAGGACCGGGTGAATTGACCTCCTTGCGATCAAGAATCACGGCGCCGGAGGTTTGCTCAATCAGCCCGGCCACAATATTGAGTACCGTGGATTTGCCACAGCCTGAGTGCCCGATGATGGAAATGAATTCGCCCTGATCGATTTGCAGATTGACGTTGCTCAGCACATGCGATCGCACGCTGCCTTTGTTGAACACCATGTCAACGTTTTCAATGGAAAGATAATGTGAGCTCATAAAAAGTCCTTGAATCAGTTAGTCGTTGAACCTTGACCATTCACGAAGACGATGTGCCACGAGTGACCAGTTTTCCGAGTGCTGCCACCATGCGGTCCAGAAAAAATCCGACCAGTCCCACATAGACCAGTGCCAGAATGATGTCGCTGATCAGTGATGCGTTCCATGCATCCCAGATAAAAAATCCGATGCCAACCCCACCAATCAACATTTCAGCGGCGATAATCGCCAGCCATGAAAGACCAATGCCAATACGCAAGCCGGAGAATATGTAAGGCGCAGCCGCGGGCAGCATGATTTTGACAAAATACTCCAGGCCATTGAGCCGAAGCACACGAGCTACATTGCGATAGTCATCGGGGATGTTACGAATGCCAACCGATGTATTGATGATCACAGGCCAGATAGAGGTAATGAAAATCACAAAAATGGCGGACGGATTGCTGTCCTGAAAACCGGCCAGTGAGATCGGCAGCCACGCCAGCGGTGGTACTGTCCTGAGAACCTGAAACACAGGGTCGAGTCCACGCATGGCCCAGGTTGACTGGCCCACCAGCACGCCCAGCGCAATGCCGACTGTTGCCGCCAGACTGTAACCGATGGCAACACGTTCAAGGCTGGCTGCAATCTGCCAGCCCATGCCGACGTCATTGCCGCCATTGTCATAAAACGGATCTATGATCAGTTCCCAGGTGTCACTCAATACCTGACTCGGAGGCGGAAGAGTTGCGCCCGTCCCTGAGCACAACAATTCCCAGACAAGCAGCAGCACCGCAATAATCAGGGCTGGTGGCAGAAATCGCTGCAGCAAAAATGTTTTCAGCGCAGCCCCTGTGTTCACAGCGTTATTTGTCCGAAGGCGATGCAGGGCCGACCCGGATTCGCTGGCAGGGTTTGAGATATGATTCATGGCATCACTCCAGAATAAACTGTTCAAAACAGCTGGTCAGACCAGCTTTTTGATCATCAGACTGTCCAGATAGGCGAGCGGATTCTCCGGATCGAAAACCTTGCCATCAAAAAAGGTTTCAATGCCGCGAGAGCTGCCTAAAGGAATGGCGGCTGCGTCAACGCCCAGCGCTTCGGCGGCAAGACGCCACAAATCCTCCCGGTTCACCTGTGCGACCAATGTGTTCATGTCGGTGGACGCCGGCAGATAACCCCAACGGATATTCTCGGTCAGGAACCAGAGGTCGTGGCTTCTGAATGGGTATGAGGCGTGGTCGTTCCAGAATTTCATGCGGTGAGGACTGTTGGTGACTACCCGTCCGTCGCCGTAGTCATAATCACCGCGCATCCGGTCAATAATGTCGGCAGCAGGAGTATTGATCCAGCGGCGACGGGCACAAATCTGTGCGACTTCATCAGCATTTTCCGGCTGGTCACAGAAAATCTGTGCCTCAAGAATGGCCTTGGTCAATGCAATGGTGGAGCCGGGATTCTGCTCTACATAGTCCTGGCGCATCGCAAAGGCTTTTTCCGGGTGATTGTGCCAAAGCTCTCCTGTGGTCAATGCCGTAAAACCGATGTTTTGATTGATCAGACTGGCATTCCATGGCGCCCCCACGCAGAACGCGTCCATGCTGCCGACTTTCATGTTGGCAACCATCTGCGGTGGTGGCACAGTGATGGTGGCGATGTCGTTATTGGGATCAATACCGTTTGCTGCCAGCCAGTAACGCAGCCACAGGTCGTGAGTCCCGCCGGGAAACGTCATCGCTGCCCGCGCTTCCTGACCGCGCCCGCGTTTTGCCGCCAGCGCTTCGCCAAACGCACGTGCATCGGTGCCGACACCAATATCCTTGTATTCGTTGGCCACCGAGATGCCCTGACCAGCGACGTTCAGGCGCGCGATGATGTTCATTGGCGCTGGAATGCCATTGGTCGTAATGGCACCGGTGGTCATCAGGTAGGCCATTGGTGTCAGCAAATGGGCACCATCTATCCCGTTGCGTGCAGATCCCAGTACCAGGTTGTCCCGGGTTGTGCCCCACGAGGTCTGTTTCTCCACGCTCACATCGGTCATGCCATGCTTGGCAAAAAAGCCTTTTTCAACGGCAACAAACAATGGCGCAGCATCGGTGAGTGCTATAAAACCGAGTTTGGCATGGGTCGTTTCCGGTGCCGGCGAGGAGGCAAACACACGCGGTACAAAGCCGGCGCCAGCCGCCACGGCAAAGGTGATGGCGGTCTTGAGAAATTCACGGCGACTTGTTTGATTCCCGGTCTCCCGGCACACATCCGTGACAACATCAGACTCCTTGCGAATGGCCATGTTCGATTCCCCTGTCGTTAAATCTGTGCAAAATAACTGCCCAAAAAAAAGCGCCCACTCGCGGTTTGGAGAAATCCTGATCGCGATGTGGACGCCATTGCCCTGATGACAGTTCCATGCCCATCGTCGGGCAGGAACATATCGGTTCAGGCTGGACACTGCATGAACTGTGCCAGAGCAGCTTGCAAGCACATTTTTGCCAACAAGCTTCTCTATATGGCTGGTGAACAGGCAGGAACGTCAGCTGGTTCAGTGCTGCAAAACAGTGGCTGCAGTGGCAGGGTTGTCGCCTTGTTTCGGTGCGCGACGCACAAAAACAAGGCACAAAACACGTCAACACTCGCGTAGTCAGCCGGCGATGGTGCCGATTTGTTGGGCTTGCAGATGCTGGCACAGGATTTGCTGTAAGACCTGTGAAAGGTCGCAACACGTGTGTTGCCAACCTGACAGAATCCCGATGCGGTGACCCGGCGCCAATGAAGGTGCCGGGCATCACAGAAAATGACACAAGGGCAATGGCGCTCACCTCACGACAAAGTCGTGGCGTGAGCGCTTTTTTTTGCGCCTGATTTATGCCCGTGTTCAGTGAGCACAGTAGCAAGGAGTACAGTTGACATGAAAAAACCGCAGCTGGTGGTCATCGGAAACGGCATGGTGGGGCATCGCCTGCTGGAAGAGCTGGCGCGTCGCAACCATGGCTGGGAGATCACCGTGTTTTGTGAAGAAAGCCGGGCAGCCTATGACCGGGTGCAGCTGAGCAGCTATTTTGCCGGCGCCAGTGCCGACGACTTGTCGCTGGTGTCTGAAGGATTTTTCGAGAATCACGCAATCCGGTTTGTGGCTGGTGAAGCAGTGACTGCCATAGATCGCACGCAAAAAACCGTCATCGGTGAAAGCGGTACTCATGCGCACTATGACACGCTGGTGCTGGCGACGGGTTCTTATCCATTTGTGCCGCCTGTGCCGGGCCATGACCGCGACGGTTGCCACGTCTATCGCACACTGGATGATCTTGATGGCATTCGCGCCGACGCCACCCGTTGTGTCAGTGGTGTGGTGATCGGAGGAGGGCTGTTGGGACTGGAGGCGGCCAAGGCGCTGAAGGATCTGGGACTGAAAACCCATGTGGTCGAATTTGCACCGCAGCTGATGGCGGTGCAACTGGATGAGCATGGTGGCAAACGTCTGCGCGACAAAATCGAAGCCATGGGTGTTTCGGTTCATACCGGAAAATCCACGCAGCGCATTGTGGACGGTGAGCAGTACCGGCACAAGCTGGTATTCACCGACGGTGAACTCGAAACCGATCTGGTGTTGTTCTCGGCTGGTATTCGCCCACGCGATGCGCTGGCCAAAGCTTGCGGTTTGCAGCTGGGTGAACGCGGCGGGGTGGTTGTTGATGACAGGCTTTGCACATCCGACCCCTCGATTTATGCAATTGGTGAAGTCGCCCTCTGGCAGAACCGGATTTTTGGTCTGGTCGCGCCGGGCTACGACATGGCGCGCAAACTGGCCGCTACACTGTGCCAGGACACCGACAGCGAAACTGCGTTCTCCGGCGCTGACATGAGCACCAAACTGAAACTGATGGGTGTTGAGGTGGGCTCCATTGGCGATGCCCACGCTCGCACACCGGGCGCCCGCAGTTGTTCCTTTGAGGATGGCATCACAGGCACCTACAAGAAGCTGGTGATCAGCGAAGACGGCAAACAACTGATTGGTGCAGTGCTGGTTGGCGATACCAGTGACTACGACACCCTGCTGCAGTACAGCTTGAACGCACTGCCACTGCCGTCGTCTCCGGTCAGCCTGATACTGCCTTCTTCCGAAGGAAAACCGGTGTTGGGTATCGACGCATTGCCAGCAACCGCGCAGATCTGCTCCTGTAACAATGTCAGCAAAGCGGACTTGTGCCAGTCCATCAGCGAGGGTTGCACGACAGTCGGGGCGTTAAAAAAACAGACACGCGCCGCCTCAAGCTGTGGTGGTTGTGCGACGCTGGTCAAACAGGTACTGGATGCCGAACTCAAGCGTCAGGGCATCGAGGTCAACAATCATCTGTGTGAGCATTTCCCGTACACACGTCAGGGTTTGTATCATCTGGTGCGACTGCACGAGATTCGCAGTTTTGACCACTTGCTGCGCAACCATGGCAAAGGGTTGGGCTGTGATATCTGCAAACCCGCTGTTGCGTCCATTCTGGCTTCTTGCTGGAACGATTATGTACTGACACCAGCTTTGGTTGGATTGCAGGATACCAATGACAATTTTCTCGCCAATCTGCAAAAGGATGGCAGCTACTCCGTAGTGCCACGTATCCCCGGTGGTGAAATCACACCACAGAAACTGGCCGTTCTTGCGCAAGTCGCAAAGCAGTATGACCTCTACACCAAGATAACCGGCGGGCAGCGCATTGATCTGTTTGGTGCCCGCGTTGAACAACTGCCGATGATCTGGCGTGATCTGGTGGATGCCGGCTTTGAATCCGGCCATGCCTACGGCAAGGCACTGCGCACCGTGAAGTCTTGCGTCGGTTCAACCTGGTGCCGTTATGGTGTGCAGGATTCGGTCAGCATGGCCATTTATGTGGAAGAACGTTATCGCGGTTTGCGATCACCGCACAAACTCAAAATGGCAGTCTCCGGTTGCACGCGTGAATGCGCTGAAGCACAAAGCAAAGACGTTGGCGTCATCGCGACCGAAAAGGGCTGGAACCTTTATGTCTGTGGCAACGGCGGGATGCGTCCACGGCATGCGGAACTGTTCGCATCGGATCTGGACGACGACACACTGATTCGCTACATCGATCGCTTTCTGATGTTCTACATCCGCACCGCAGACAGATTGCAACGTACCTCTGTCTGGCGTGACAACATGGAAGGCGGCCTGGCGTATCTGCAGGATGTCATCATCAACGATTCGCTGGGTATTGCGGCCGAGATGGAAACACAGATGCAGTCGCTGATCGACACCTATGCTTGCGAATGGAAGCGAACCATTGAGGATCCCGAGGCCCTCAAGCGCTTCCGCCCGTTCGTGAACGATGATCTGCCTGATGAGCAGATTGTCTATGTGCGCGAACGGGGTCAGAAAAGACCCGCACGCGAGCACGAAAAGACCCAACAGATTATTGCCAGCACCCGCGCTGTCGCACAGGAGGAAATCGCATGATGCAGGCGAACCTGATGCACAGTGTTGATGAACAAAGCGTCGCAGCCGGATGGCTGGCTGTCTGTGATATTGCTGACGTCCTGCCGGGTACCGGTGTGGCGGCACGTCTGTACGGTCAGCAGCTGGCAATTTTTAACACGCCCGCCGGGATATTCGCGATAGGCAACCGCGACCCGTTCAGCGGCGCGAATGTGTTGTCGCGCGGATTGCCGGGAGATATCGGAGGCGTTGTGGTAGTGGCATCACCGGTGTACAAACAGCACTTCTGCTTGAAGACGGGTCGCTGTATCGAGGACTCGTCCGTTCAGGTGCCCGTGTATCCGGTGAAAATCTGTGCTGAAAGCCGGCACATACTGGTGAGGCTGTCAGCATCATGAGTCTGGCTCGCCCCCGTCTTTTGGTTGTCGGCAATGGTATGGCCGCCAATCGCCTGATCAGCCAGCTGCAAGTGCTTGCTGATGATCGCTTCAATATCATGGTGATTGGTCAGGAGCGCGAACCGGCGTACAACCGCATTCTGTTGACACCCTGGCTCAACGGGGAAATTGAACAACGTGAGCTGGCGCTGCAATCTGCAGACTGGTACACCCGGCACGGTATTGCCATGCATACCGGCGACGCAGTGACCTCCCTCGATCTGGGAAACAGGAATGTCCACTGTCAGTCTGGCACTGAGTTCAGCTGGGACCTGCTGGTACTTGCCACCGGTTCGCAAGCGTTGATACCACCAATACCGGGCCATGATCTGGATGGTGTGATGTGTCTTCGCACACAACAGGACGCAATCAAACTCAAAACGCACTGCCTGGACAGTAACCGTGCACACAAACATGTGCTGGTCATGGGCGGCGGAGTGCTTGGTCTGGAAGCCGCTTGCAGCCTGAACGCACTGGGCGTCACGGTCACCGTTGTTCACCGAGATGCATGGCTGATGAATCGTCAGCTGGATGAAGAGTCCGGGCTGCGGCTGGCAGGGGAAATTCGCGCACGCGGCATCGCGGTTTATACCGGCATGCAATGCAGCCGATTGTTGTCAGACACCAGAGACAGTGCACAACTTACTGCAGCTGAGTTGGTCGGCGCCAGCGCAGACAGTTCACCTGCACCGGTGACGATTCCTTGCGATACCGCCGTGCTTGCCATTGGCATCAAACCGGAAATCACCCTGGCACAAACCGCAGGCTTGCGCTGTGAGCGTGCGATTGTAGTGGACGGCTGGTTGCGCAGCTCCCAAACAGGCGTGTTTGCCCTTGGTGAATGCTGCCAAATCAATCAGGAACTGTTTGGACTGGTTGCGCCCGTGTATCAGCAGGCCGATGTACTGGCAGCCTTGCTGGCCAGTGGGCAATGGCATCGGACAAAGCCGTCAGTCAAGCCATGGGTCGCGCAGACGCTGGCGACCAAACTCAAGGTGGCCGGGCTGGATGTGTGCTCTGTGGGAATGTTGCCATCATCGTCTGATGCGTCAGAGCAACGCTCGTTGATCTGGCGAGATCCGGTGCGTCAACATTATCGTCGGCTCTGGCTGCATGACAATGTTGTAAAGGCCGCTGTCGCGATTGGTGATATTCGTGGAGTGAGCGAGCTGGCGCCAGCGATTGACGACGCAAAAAGTCCGACAGACCCACTGTCTGTATTGCTGGCCAGTGAAATGGACGACAGTCTCTTTCAGGTTGCCGACACTCGCACTCAATCACTCAGTACAGCAGGATGTGCCGCATGAGCGCCTTGGTCATGCCAGCAGCGGACTCCACCTCAACCACCTGCGCCTACTGTGGTGTGGGTTGTGGTCTGGTTGTCAGTGACAAGGGGCTGGTGGCAGATGTTCACCATCCTGCCAATCACGGCCGCTACTGCGTCAAGGGCAGCTCACTGCTGGACACTGTTGGTATGAGTCAGCGCCTGACTGATCCGATGGTCGATGGCGAAAAAGCAAGCTGGTCAGATGCACTTGATCAGCTGGCAAACCGGATGCAAGCCGTGATCGATGCGCATGGACCTGATGCTGTTGCGTTTTATGTGTCAGGCCAATTGCTCACGGAAGACTATTATGTCGCCAACAAGTTAATGAAAGGCTATATCGGCAGCGCCAATATCGACACCAACAGCCGTCTTTGTATGTCGACTGCAGTGGCTGCGCACAAACGCGTGTTTGGCAGCGACACTGTGCCGGCTTGTTACGAAGACCTGGAGTGCGCCGACCTGATTGTGATCACCGGCTCCAATATGGCGTGGACACATCCGGTGATCTATCAGCGTATCATGGCCGCAAAGGCGCAGCGGCCGCAGATGAAGCTTGTTGTCATTGATCCACGCCGCACGGCCACTGCCGAGTCCGCGGATTTGCATCTACAAATTGCTCCAGGGGCCGATGCATACCTGTTTGACGGCTTGCTGGCGTTTCTGATTCAGGCGGCTGCGCTGGATCACGACTTTATTTCGCAACATACACGCGACTTTGACGCCGTGGCCGACAGTTGTCTGGCACGCAGCGGCTCGCTGGACACCATTGCCAGTCACTGCGGTGTCCCGGTTACACAAATCACGACGTTCTATCAGTGGTTTGCCGACACAGCAAAAACCGTGACCGCATTTTCACAAGGCATCAACCAGTCCGCCAGTGGTGTCGACAAAGCCATCGCCATCCTGCACTGCCATCTGGCGACCGGCAGAATCGGGAAACCCGGTGCGAGTCCGTTTTCAATCACCGGCCAACCCAATGCCATGGGAGGGCGTGAAGTGGGCGGCCTTGCCAACCAGTTGGCTGCACACATGGATATCGACAACAGCGAACACCGCGCCCTGGTGCAAACATTCTGGGGCTCACCACGCATTGCACAGAAGCCCGGGTTAAAAGCGGTCGACATGTTTGACGCAGTCGCTGCCGGGAAAATCCGCTTTGTCTGGATCATGGCAACCAACCCGGTGGTTTCGATGCCGGATGCCGATAAAGTGCGTCAGGCACTGGCCGCCTGTGAGCATGTTGTTGTGTCCGATTGTGTCGCTGATACCGACACACTGCGTCTGGCTCATATTTGCCTGCCGGCAGCAGGCTGGGGCGAAAAGGACGGCACAGTCACCAATTCCGAACGCTGTATTTCCCGTCAGCGTGCATTCCTGCCCTGTCAGGGCCAGATCAAACCGGACTGGTGGATTATCTGCCAGGTGGCGGCGCGTCTTGGGTTCAAACCGGATTTTGACTACTGCGGTCCTGCGGATATTTTCCGTGAACATGCAGCCCTGTCCGGTTTTCACAACAACGGTGCACGCGATTTTGACATCAGTGGACTGGCAACACTCAGTAATGACGATTACCGCGCGCTAACCCCGGTGCAATGGCCGGTGACAACAAATAATCGGGCCGGCACCAATCGCCTGTTTGGTGATGGACGATTTTTTACCTCCGATCACAAGGCGCGGTTTGTCCCGACTGCATCAAGTGGTTCAGCTGTCGCCAGCGATCAAAGTTGGCCTTTTATCATGAACACTGGCCGTATCCGCGACCAGTGGCACACCATGACACGTACCGGCCGCAGCTCAAAACTGCAACAACATCGCCCGGAGCCCTTCGTGGAAATACATCCGGACGATATGAACGCGCTGGGCATACAGGATCATCAGCTGGTGACCGTCAGCAGTACATTGGGCCGCTGCCATTTGCGTGCGCTGTCAAACAACGGTCAGTCACGTGGCAGTGTGTTTGTACCCATCCACTGGAATGACTGCTTTACCGGTGCTGGCCGGGTGGATGCACTGGTGGCGGCTTTGTGTGACCCTGTTTCGGGCCAGCCCGCTTTCAAGCAGACGCCGGTGGCGATTGAGGCACTGGCGACGGACTGGCAGGCAGTGCTGATCTCGCGCAAGCGACTGCTGTTGCCTGCCAATGTGTACTGGACCACGCGCGAGCTGGATGGCTGGTATGTGACCCGCATGGCAGGTACCGGAAAGTTCAACAGCGAAATTATCAAGCGTCAGCTCATGCGACAGCCGACGGTGTTTGCCGGCATTGATGACAGTGCCGGCATTGAACAGAGGTTGATTGCCATCTCGGATAACCGCGTTGAGTGTTGTGTATATGTGCACAGCGGCTCTGGTGCGCTGGTTGTTGATGAACCCTGGTTACTGGAACAACTGCAGGAGAACACGGCAGATTTTCGTGTGCTGGCGCAGGGACGTGCATTGACTGGTAACCGCGCAGGTGCGCTGGTGTGCACCTGCCATCAGGTGCGTGAAGCGGTGATTGTTTCTGCGATTCAAAGCGGCGCTGCCTCTGCAGAAGATATCGGCCGCTGTACCCGGGCGGGCACACAATGCGGTTCTTGTGTGCCGGAACTGCGTCGTCTGCTACAGACCACACCTGTTGTTGTCCTGGAGTTACCACCATGCTGAAAATCCTGAATCAACACCCATTTCTGCGCCGGTTGTGGTCCGGGCAAGCGTCGTCTGCGGATGCTGTGTATGCGTCAGCTATGCATCACGACAATGCGCAGCCTCGACGCGGCAGCGGCAAAGTATGGCTGGTGGGCGCGGGCCCCGGTGATCCGGAACTGATCAGTGTCAAAGGGCTGCGTCTGATTCAGTCAGCCGATGTAATCATCCACGATCGACTGGTCAGCCCTGTCCTGTTGCAAGAGGTGCGTACTGGCGCTTTGTTGATTGATGTCGGCAAGCGCCCCGATCATCATCCGGTGCCTCAGTCGGAAATAGAAAAACTCTTGTGCCTGCATGCACAACGCGGTTGCAAGGTGGTTCGCCTGAAAGGGGGTGACCCCTTCATCTTCGGTCGCGGAGGTGAAGAAATGCTGGCCTTGCGTGCTGCCGGTATTACCGTGGAAATAGTGCCGGGTATCACCGCTGCATCAGCGTGTGCTGCTGCCAGCGGCTTTCCGCTGACACATCGCGGCATCGCGGACAAGGTGTTGCTGATTACCGCCAGCAGGGGAAAGGAATTTGATGTCGATGGAGCCGGGCAGGCAGATCAAGCCGAATGGAAAGCCATGGCATCTGACACCACCGGCACGCTGGTGTTTTACATGGGGTTGTCATCCGCTCCAACCATACAGGAACAGTTGATAAAAAATGGCATGAATCCGGACACACCTGCCGCGCTGGTGGAGAACGGCAGTACGCCTTTGCAACGCACCGTAATATGTACGCTGCAAACGCTGACGGATTCGGTCAGAAAAAATGCGTTGCAATCACCCTGTCTGATGGTCGTGGGTAAGGTCGTCAGTCTGGCCGAGCCTGCGGTTAAAAATCTGCAGGACCTTGTTCTGCGGGAATAACCACTATCTCTTCAAGGACTCAAGGTGATGGCGCGTGATCGCGTCAGACATCAGAAGTTTCAAGGACAACATATGAACAGACGCGGGTGCAAGCAACTATCAGGATCGACAGCAGTGATGTTAATGCTGGCTTTGCCAATGGCGGCCGGCTCAAGCAGTGCAATGGCGGCAGAGGCCGCCACAGTGGCCGAGGCACTGGGCACAGGAAAGACCACACTGAATCTGAGAATACGCAGTGAGTATGTGGATGACGAGGCATTGGCCAGGACCGCCAACGCCGCCACTGTGAGATCGCGGCTGTCGTATAACAGCGCCGCCTGGCAAGGACTCGATCTGGCGTTGGAGCTGGATCATGTCGCACATATTGCCAATGACCGCTTTAACACAACACGCAATGGCAAGCCATTTTACCCGCAGGTGCCTGACCCTGATGGCGCAGATCTGAATCAGGCCAATATACGTTACCGGCAAGGTGACATCAGCCTGACGCTGGGACGGCAGCGCATCAATCGCGACAACCAGCGCTTTGTTGGTGGTGTTGCGTGGCGCCAGAATGAACAGACCTTTGATGCCATCAGCGGTAGCTGGAAAGTGTCAGACAAACTGCAACTGGACTATGCGTGGATAGACGATACCAAACGCATTTTCGGGCCTGACAAAGGCACGCCACCCGCGTCGCTGGCCAGCGCTCATCATCTGTTTAATGCTGCATGGCAGCTCAGCCCGACACTGCGCGCGGCAGCCTATTACTATGCGTTGGAATTCGAGGATGTGGCAGCATTGTCTTCCACCACGGCAGGTGTGTTTGTTCAGGGTAACATGGCGCTGGAATCTGCCACACTGGACTACCGCGCCGAGCTCGCGACCCAGCGTGACCATGCCAACAATCCATCAAACTACCGTGCGCGTTATCTGCACGCAACGGCGGGTGTCACCGTCAACGCAACCCGTATGGCGTTGTCTCATGAAATACTGGGCGCCGACAGCCGTGCCACTGTCGCATTGCAAACACCGCTGGCTACATTACACGCGTTTCAGGGATGGGCTGACAAATTTCTCACAACACCCGGCACGGGCCTGAAAGATACTTGGCTGTCGCTGGCGCATAAAGTGGGCAAGGTCGATCTGCAAGTGGCCGTGCATGACTACCGTTCGGATCGGGGCAACTCAGACTTCGGACAGGAGTGGAACCTGCAGGCCAGCACGCCCTTGAACAGTGCTGTCACTCTCACGGCCAAACTGGCAGATTACCGGGCAGACCGTTTTGCCCGTGATGCCCGCAAGTTCTGGTTGATGGCCGAGGCTCGATTCTGATGATGCTGAAGGCGCAGCACGCCTTGCCTGACTATAGCCTGATTGTCTTGTGTGGCGGGCAGGGCAGTCGCCTGGGCGGCGCAGACAAAGGCTTGCTGCGTACAGCAGGGGAGAATTTCGTGCAGCGACTGATTCGTAAACTGGCACATCCACAGGGCCATGTAGTGATCAGCGCCAATCGCCATCTCGATCTGTATGCACGTGAGGGACATCGGGTTGTACCTGATCTGCGAGCCGGTTATCAGGGACCATTGGCGGGCATTGAGGCAGCGTTGTTGGCGGGCATTCCTGCAGACAGGCCAGTGCTGGTCGTTCCGGTGGATATGCCTGACCTGCCGGCTGATTTGCCAGCCGCGTTGCTGGCTCAGGCGAGGCCAGAGCAACTGGTGGTCGTGCACGATGGTCAGCGTCTGCAACCGTTGTGCATGATGTTTTTTCCCGGTAGCTGGCAAGTGTCATTGTCAACATTCCTGGACGCCGGAGGGCGCAGTGTGCGGCGATGGCTGGCCGACAAACCACTGCAACAGGTACAGCTTTTACGGCCACACGCCTTTGAGAATATCAACGAGCCAGCGGATTTGCTGATCAGAAGCAAACAATTGCTTCAAAATAGTGCGCAATACGGGTTGATCGGTTACGATCACCCGTATGAATACCAACGCCGCCAATGATTCACACATCATCTCGTTCTGGACCGCCGAGTTTAAAGATCCGGCGATGGAACAGGCTTACCAGAATCGGGTGCTGCCCGACACCGTGCGTTTTCTCAAAATATGTGTGCGCTTGTGGGCGGCGCTGTTATTGGTATTTATTCTGCCGGACTGGGCCGCGATGGGTGCCAGTGAAGGTTTTTATGTCATCACCAGCATTCGGGTGATCAATGCAGCGGCCTTGCTCATACTGGCCTGGAAACTGGACACCCGGCCACATCTGGCCAGTAGCGGCGTGCCGATCACCATCATCGCCATCCTGGGTTACAGCCTGTTTCTGATCTACCCCTATTATCAGCCGGATACGGCGACCCTGGGTTTTGCTATTGTCTTGCTGCTGTTGTTGAGCACCTATGTGTTCGTGCCCAATCGCCTGATGTTCAACAATCTGATTGCGTTGACCGGTGTCAGCAGTGTCGCCATCAGCACCTGGATTCGTGGGGCATCGGCGATGGACATGACGATTACGCTGATGATCCTGTGCTGGCCTGCTTTTCTCGGTTACGCCGCATCCCAGCGCATCAACACCGCAGCGCGGCGCGCGTTTATTCTGCTCACCCAGTCCGAGCAGACCAACCAGCGTCTTGAACACGAAATAACCCGCAGCCGGGAGCTGGAAGCCGAGCTTCAGCGCCAGGCGTTGACAGATCCGCTGACCGGACTGGCCAACCGGCGGCACTATGAGATGCTGTTCAAGCGAGAGCACGAACGTTGCCGCCGGCATGGCGCATCACTGACCCTTGGCATGATTGATCTGGATCATTTCAAACGGATCAACGACAATTACGGCCACGATTTTGGAGATCAGGTGTTGAAGTTTGTGGCTGAGCTGATGCAGCAGCCGCTGCGCCAGTGCGACATCCTCGGACGATTTGGTGGTGAAGAGTTCATTCTGATACTGCCCGATACCACGCTGGAGCAGGCCCACGCTATCGCCGAGCGTATGCGGCAAACGCTGGAGACTAACGGCCTGCTGCGCGATGGCGAGCTGATCAAAGTGACCGCCACGTTTGCACTGACACAGGTACGCGCGGAAGACACGGATATCCAGGAATGTACCAAACGTGCCGACGAAGCCCTGTATGAGGGCAAGCGTGCAGGCCGAAATCGGGTGACTCTGGCTCAGGCAGCCTGAGATGGACACACAGGCTTGACTGGATCATGCGTCTCGACAAATTTCTCAGCCATGCCACGGACTATTCCCGTGCGCAGGTCAAAAAACTCATCCGCGACAAACGCGTCAGCATCAATGGCGAGCTTGCCCGGCAAGCCGACAGGATGGTGTCCGACAACGATGTGGTGTGTCTGGACCAGCAGCCGGTGCAGCTTGCCGGACCCAGCTACCTGATGCTGTACAAACCGGCGGGTTATGTCTGCGCTACGACTGACAGTGAAAATCCTACTGTACTGGACCTGATTGACACACCTCCTGCAGATCTTTCAGTGGCCGGCCGGCTCGACAAGGACACCACCGGACTGGTGCTGCTCAGCAATGACGGCCAGTGGGTGCATCGGGTGATCAGCCCGCGCAGTGACTGTCTCAAGGTCTATCACGCAACGCTGGATGCGCCGCTCACACCAGAGATTGTGCAAGCGTTTGCCAGCGGCGTTCAGTTAAAGAACGATGACAAACCCACGTTGCCCGCCCGGGTGTCAACGCTGACGGACACCGTTGTCAGCGTGGCTGTTTCCGAAGGGCGCTACCATCAGGTCAGACGCATGTTTGCAGCCTGTGGGCGGCACGTGCTGGCGCTGCATCGAGTCAGCATTGGGAGCATTATGCTCGACCCGGCGATGATGCCGGGGCAGTACCGTGCATTAAACACAACAGAAATCGACAGCATGAATACCCGTCAGCAGGAGCCGTCATGAAAGATGTTTGTCAGGCGTTGGTGCTTGAGTTGTTGTCTGCGCCCGCTGCCGGCAAAACCCTGTGGGTGATGGACGACAATCCGGTGCTGGAAGACTTTATCCGCCTTAATGGCAACAAGGATATTGAGATACTCAGCAATCGTTATGATATCGGACAGCAAATGGCCCGGCTTGGTCTGATCACGCATGTGAGTGATTTTGATTTTTCGGCACTGTCGGCGTATCAGCGTATTGTCTATCGGATCTCCAAGGAAAAGATGCTCACGCACCACGTCATCAATGCTGCGCTGCGCAAACTGGCGCCGGATGGCATTCTTTATCTGATCGGCGGCAAACAGGATGGCATCAAATCGATAGTCAAGCAGGCGGCGGAGTTGTATCAGCAGGAGGTTTCAGCGCGCAAACACGGCAGTGCGTATCTGGCGGAGTTCTCTGCCTGTGCTGACAATCTGATAGATGACGCACGTTTGCCGGATGCTTCGTACACAGAGCTGCGTCTGGTTGAGCATGCGCTGATGCCATTCCATTCCAAACCCGGTGTGTTCGGCTGGGAAAAAGTCGACAAGGGCAGCCAGCTGCTCGTGAGTTGTTTGCCCAAAGTCATGCAATACATGAAGGATGTTGGCAGTGTGCTGGATCTGGGTTGTGGCTGGGGGTATTTGATGCTCAGCACAGCGGATTCAGACATTGCGGTGCGTGTTGCCACGGACAACAATGTGGCGGCTATTGATGCGGCGCGGCGCAATTTCGCTGAAGCCGGGTTGATGGTCGATTGTGTGCTGGATGATGCCGGCAGTCATATTCGTCAGCGCTTTGACCTGATTCTGTGCAATCCGCCGTTTCATCAGGGTTTCTCAGTCAGCGACAGCCTCACGGAAAAATTTCTGGCGAATGCCTCGCGACTGAGCCGCCGCAGTACGCGAGCTGTTTTTGTTGTGAATCAGTTTATTCCCTTGCCATCGCTGTCGCAGAAGTATTTCAGTGAATGTCGACAGCTGGCTGCTGCAGATGGTTTCAGTGTGTATGAGTTGCGGCCCTAACTCAGTCGGTGCTGGCCGCACGCGTGGCCGGTAAACCGCGAGAGACCAGACCAGCCAACAGCAGCAATCCCGCCGAGATCCACAGGCAGGCAGTCAGCCCCGCAACCTGAAACACCCAGCCGGATAGCATTGTGCCCAGCAGTCGCCCCATGGCATTGGCCATGTAATAAAACCCGACATCCAGCGATACGCCGTCTGCGCGTGCGTAACTGACAATCAGATAACTGTGCAGTGCCGAGTTGATGGCGAAGACGCCGCCGAACAGCATCAGGCCGGTAATGATGACAACGGCCGCCGGCCAGTCAGTGTGCAGCATCAACGCAATGGCGCCGGGAATCACACACAGGATCATCGCCCAGCGCATGACAGCACGACCACCAGGCATTGCCTGCGCGCCATTGTTTTTGGGCGTCAGTGACAGCGCAGGTGACAGGGCCTGTACAGCCCCGTAAAAAATCACCCAGAGCGCCATAAAAGCACCGGTTTGCCAGTGATCCCAGTTCAGCGTTTGCGACAAAAAAACCGGCAATGCAATCACAAACCAGACGTCACGTGCAGCAAACAGACACAGCCGAGCCAGCGACAGACGATTAATCGCCGCGCTTTTGGACAAAAGCTCGGAGAATTTGGGTTGGTAGCGACTTTTGCCCAGATCCGCTTTCAGCAGCCACAGGCTGCTGGCAAACACCAGCACCAGCATCGCAACCATGGCAGCGGCGGCGCCGGCGAAACCCAACACAGCCAGCAACAAACCACCCAGAAAAAAACCAACGCCTTTGAGTGCGTTTTTTGACCCCGTCAACAACGCGACCCAGCGATACAAGCGCGACTGTTGCGTATCAGGCACCAGCAGTTTGATGGCGCTTTTGGCGCTCATTTTGTTCAGGTCTTTGGCAATGCCGGACAAGGCCTGTGCTGCCATCACCCATGGCACGGTCAGCAGTGCGGAAGGCACCAGCAACATCGATAGCGCCACAATCTGCAATAACAGTCCGGCGTTCATGGTTCGATTCAAACCGACACGGGCACCCAGCCAGCCCCCGAACAGATTGGTCAGTACGCCAAAAAATTCGTAGAACACAAACATCAGTGCAATCTGCAAGGGGCTGTAACCCAGGGCGTGAAAATGCAGCACCACCATCATGCGCAATGCGCCGTCAGTCAGCGTAAAGGCCCAGTAGTTGCCTGTGATAATGGCGTATTGCCGGTTCATCATCGCGCTCACACAAACGCAGCCACTTTGATCGCCAGCTCCGCGGTACGATTGGCGTATCCCCACTCATTGTCGTACCACGCGTAAATTTTGACATGGTGCTGGTCCACCACCATTGTGGACAGGGCGTCAATGATGCTGGAGCGAGGATCCGTTTTGTAATCAATCGACACCAGAGGGCGCTCCTCGTAGCCGAGAATGCCAGCAAGCTCGCCGTCAGCAGCTGCCTTCAGCAGCGCATTGACTTCGTCTGCCGTGGTGGCTTTTTCCACGTCAAACACACAATCGGTCAACGAGGCATTGGCCAGCGGCACGCGCACGGCATGACCGTTCAGTTTGCCTTTGAGTTCCGGGAAGATATGGGTGATGGCCGTGGCTGATCCGGTGGTGGTCGGGATCAGGCTCATGCCACAGGCGCGTGCCCGGCGCAGATCCTTGTGTGGTGCATCCAGAATGGTTTGTGTATTGGTGATGTCGTGAATCGTGGTCATGGATCCGCGCCGGATGCGCAATGATCCATGAATCACTTTGACCACCGGTGCCAGGCAATTGGTGGTGCACGAGGCTGCCGTCACAATGCGATGATGTGCCGGGTCAAACAGATTGTCATTAACACCCATCACCACATTGAGCACACCGTCCTCCTTGACCGGTGCGGTCACCACGACATGCTGCACGCCCTGATTCAGGTAGTGTTGCAAGACGGCAGACGTTTTCATTTTTCCGGAGGCTTCAATCACCACAGCACAGTGGCTCCAGTCATTGTCAGCAATCGTGGTGGTGCGGGTGACACGGATACGGTCGCCGTCAATCAGCAAACAGTCGCCGTCAGCACGCGCCTCATGCTGCCAGCGTCCGTGCACGGAATCAAAATTCAGCAGATGTGCCAGTGTTGCGGCATCACCGGCGGGATCGTTGATCTGCACCACCTGCAGTCGACGCTGCTCCGCCGGCACGCTGTACAACACACGCAGCACCAGTCGGCCGATGCGGCCAAAACCGTTAATTCCCGTCGGGATGCGTTTCATCAGAGTCTCCTTGATCAATTGTTGCAGGGGCGCTGGTGCAAACGTTGCTCGCAGTCCCGTATCAATGCCGAATTGGCGTGAGTGGTCAATGTGATGACCTCATGCATCCATGAAGGCATGGCTGGATGCAAGCGGTAATACACCCATTGGCCCTGACGCCGATCGCTGAGCACGCCAGCCTTGCGCAGCTGCGCCAGATGCCGCGATACCTTGGGCTGGCTCTGCGCCAGTGCGTCAGTCAGATCGCAGACGCAGAGTTCATCATGGCGCGCAATCAGCATCAGGGTTTTCAGGCGCAGCTCGTCGGCCAGGCATTTGTAGAAGTTCTGCGCTGTCAGCTCAGAGTACAACGGGCGCGCCTTGCTGTTGACTTCGATAAACAGGCGGATGCGCTCGGCGATGGCGCTCAACATGCGACTGAATGCACGCGGATCCGGATCGCTTTTGGGATCAGTGAAGCCCCAATCCAGCACGTGACCACTGCCGGGCCATGATGGGCAGCGCTGCCAGGCCTTGTCACACAGCGCAATCACAAAATCGAAAGGCTGACCGGCGTAGGTATCCATGGCTTTACTGCGCAAGCCGGCGCTGTTGACACCGGCCGCTGCCAGCGCGGCCAGTGTGCGCGGGTCAACGCCCTGCGGATCAGTGCCGGCGCTGAATGCTTCAAAGCGCTCACCACCGTGATGGCGCAGCAGGGCTTCTGCCATGAGTGAACGGGCGGAGTTGCCGGTGCATAAAAACAGTACGCGCAGTTTTTTATCAGGCATGGGCAATACTTCTGTGCTTCACTTCCAAAGCGTGGGATCAAAACGTGACCAGGAGTATATGCGATAAATCGCATATATGAAATTTGAAATGTAATAGCCTTGGAGGCAGAGTTGATCTTTGGAGACTGGTCTATATACAGGTCTGCAGCTCAACCGAGGAGTCAACCATGAATATTGAAATTGGGTCATACGAAGCAAAAACAAAGTTGCCTGAATTGTTGCGCGGTATTCAGGCTGGCAACCGCTATACGATTACCTTGCGTGGTGAAGCGGTCGCTGATCTGGTTCCTGCCCAAGCGAATAGTGACTCTGATGCGATTGCAGCCGTGGATGACATGTTGGCATTTATGCAGTCGCACTGCTTTGGCTTGCGCCAGCAACTAACCCGGCTGGCACGAGATATGCGGAACAGGCAACAGCAGTGCAGGCGTTGGGAAACACACTGAACCTTGCCCGTCGCTACAAACTCTCTGCTTACGACGCCTCGTATCTGGAGCTGGCGCTTCGGGCAGGTTTGCCGCTCGCAACACTGGATCGAACGTTGGCAATCGCAGCCAGGGATGCCGGCGTTCGCCTGTTCTCAGCCAACTGATCAGCTTTCGTCCGCCGCCCAGTCAATCAATGCGAGCGCCAGCCGGTCTGCCGCCATACCCATGGCTGCCACCGCCGCACTGGCATTATTGCCACTGACCGGTTCACTGGCCTCAAAACGCTGGCTGGCAATAATCTCCCGGCTGGCGCTGTCGATCAGCTGGGCATCAAATCGAATCACGGCCACCTGTTGCCGGCCATCATGTTCAATGTGAAAAGCGCGCAACATGCCGCCCAGCGAGCGTTGTGATTGCAGTACGGTGCTGTCGGTGCTGAGCGCACGGAAGCGGCCATCGCGCCAGAACGCATCCAGCAACCAGTCGCGCCACAGCGCCGGAATGGGCGCCGTCCAGCGAGTTCCCGCCCAGGCCTGAAATCCGTTGTTGTTGTTCAGAATCAGCAGACGGGCACCGTTGAGGGCATCACTGCTTTCAGGTGTCATCAGGCGCAAACCGCCGTCAATGGCTGTACCGGAGGCTGCGCTGATCGATGCCGGCGGCAGTTGGTAAAGATCCACCGGTTCCCGCTCCGGCAGCACCTGGCAGGCTGATAACAGTGTCATGGGCAGCAAAACACCCACAATAACGCGACGCAGACGGTGGTAAAAACGCGTGTTGCTCATGGCTGGTATTCCCGAATGGTCTCGCCGCCCAGCACAAAACCGGTCGGATCGTCGTTGATGCGCAGAATCAGCGCGTTCAGGCTGTTCAGGGCCGAGCGCAGCTCCCGCATGGCCGGATTGAACTCCGCCACGCCCTGCATGCCCTGATTCAGCGCGCCGCGGTTTTCGTCCAGAATGGATTCCAGTTGCAGCGACACCCGCTCCATATTTTCAAGCGTATCGGCGGCGCGCGACAGAATGGGGCCACTGTGTCGCAGGGTTTGGTCTTCAACAGTGGCGATGAGCCGGCTCATGTCGTTACCGGCGGTGACCAGCGCCTGCAAGCCTTCGCGCAGCACGGCCTGTTCCTCCGCCAGCGCCGTGGTTACGGTGTCCAGATTGCTGAGTACACGCGTGACATGGGCTGAATTCTCTTCCGACAACAGGCGGTTGGCATTCTCTACCAGGGTTGTCACGTTCACCAGCAGTTGTTCGCTGCTCAGCCTCAGCTGCGTCAACGGTGACGGTTCGGCCTCGATGACCGGGATATCGCCGTTACCGCCCAGAAAAGCACTTTCCGGCGTACCCTGACTCAGTTCAATGCTGGAGGCTCCGGTAATATTCAACAGCGCCAGCCGTGCGCGGGTATCGGTTTTGACCGGTGTGCTTGCCGATACCCGTATGCGCGCCCAGACCTGGCGCGGGTCTTGTGGGTCCAGCGTCAGCCGCTCAACATCACCGACGCGGATGCCGCTGTATTGCACCACACTGCCCACACTGAGCCCTGATACGGCTTCGCGGAACAGAATGTCGTAACGTTTCATCTCGCCTTCGGTACCGGAACGGGACATCCACAACACAAAGACCAGCAGGGCACCGCCGGCCAGCACGGTAAACAGCCCTATCAGTATGTGGTGCGCTCGGGTTTCCATGATGGTCAGACTCCTGCCTGCTGTGCAGCGGCGCGGCCGCGTGGGCCATGAAAATAGGATTGTATCCACGGATCGGGGTTTGCGGACACTGTTTCGAGGGTGTCGACAATCAGTACCTTCTTCTGCGACAAAACCGCAACACGATCACAGGCGGTGTACAAGGTATCCAGATCGTGGGTCACCAGAAACACGGTCAGGTTAAACGCATCCCTCAGGGTCAGCAGCAGCTGGTCAAACGCGGCAGCTCCGATGGGATCCAGCCCGGCAGTGGGTTCGTCCAGAAACAGGATATCCGGGTCCAGCGCCAGCGCGCGAGCCAGTGCAGCGCGTTTGATCATGCCGCCAGACAGGTCTGCCGGATACAAATGTCCTGCGCGCTCAGGCAGCCCTGCCAACGCCAGTTTCACGGCGGCCACCGACGTGGCCTGCGCACGTGACAGCCCTGCGTGTTCAATCAACGGCAACGCGATGTTCTCCAGTACGGTCAGTGAGGAAAACAGCGCGCCTTTCTGGAACAGCACGCCGATTCGACGTTCCAGCATAGCCCGCTCCCGGCTGCCCATCCCCAGCATATTGTGGCCAAAGACATTGACTTCACCGGCGGCCGGTTGCAGCAGCCCGGTAATGGCGCGCAGCAGTACCGACTTGCCGGTGCCGGAGCCGCCAACCACACCCAGGATTTCGCCGCGCATGACATCCAGATCGAGATCCTGATGCACAATGTTGCTGCCAAACTGGTTACGCAGCTGGCGCACTTGAATGATGGCCTCTGTCACCAGCCCATCTCCATAAAAAACATCGCTGCCACCGCATCCATCAGGATCACCATAAAAATGCACTGCACTACGCTGGAGGTGGTGCGCTCTCCGACTGACTCGGCGCTGCCGCCGACCTTGAAGCCTTCCAGGCAACCGATCAGCGCAATCAGCACGGCAAACACCGGGGCCTTGGCCAGCCCGAGCCAGAAGTGCAGCAAAGGCACCTGCTGAACAATCCCCATAAAACGCGTCAGGCTGATATCCAGTGAAAACACGGCCACCATGGCGCCACCGGCAATGCCGGACAGCATCGCGATGAACGTCAGTACGGGCAGCGTAATCACCAGCGCCAGCAGGCGCGGAATCACCAGCAGCTCGATCGGACTCAGGCCCTGCACGCGCAGGGCGTCCAGTTCTTCGTTCACCTTCATTGAGCCAATCTGCGCGGTGAAGGCGCTGGCGGTGCGACCCGCCAGCAGGATGGCAGCCAGCAGCACACCCATTTCACGCATAAAAGCGTAAGCCACCAGATCAACGGTGTAGATGCTGGCGCCAAACTGGGTCAGCACCGTGGCACCCAGAAATGCCACAACGGCACCGACCAGAAAATTGAGCAGGGCCACAATCGGCACGGCATTGAGTCCAGCCTGTTGCATCTGGGCAATCAGTGCCGTCCAGCGCCAGCGCCATGGACGCGGCAACAAACTGATCAGCGTTAACAGGGTCAGACCCATAAAACCGAGAAACTGCAGGGCCTGTGACCAACCGCTGTGAATCCAGCGTCCGAGTTGCTCCAGGCCATCTCCCCAGCGCGCACGTGCGGGTGGCTGCGGCGAGTGCTCGCGCATGGCATTGGCCACGGCCAGCAGCAGGGCACGGCGCTCGCTGCTCAGCCCCGTGGCCTCGGGCAACAGGGCGGCCAGCGTGTCGGCACCCAGCAATTGCACCAGCAAGGCGGCGCCGGCAGTGTCCATGCCCTGCAGTTCAGTGGCGTCCAGCGACACAGGTGTCTGCGAGGGTGCAGCCGTCGTGCGGGCAAGGCGCTGATAGTGCGGCAAGGTCCAGTCACCGCTCAGATAAAGCCTTGGCCATGCTGCGGGGGCATCAGCAGCATCGTGCGGGCGGGATTTGAGCACCAGGGGCGAGTTCATGAGGGACAGGGTTGACTTGAGGGCCGACGACGTTGGTTCAGATACTACTGTGAGCCTTGGGAGGCAGGCAATAGAGCGATTGACCACCATGCTGCCTGATCCGGTATGCTGACCGGCATGAATCAGGAATTGTTTGCAGACCATTACCCGACTGGCGCCGAGGTGCTCAGCATCGGGCCAGGTGCGGTTTTTCTTGCAGGTTTTGTGGTGGACAGCGCGGCGGCTGTCTTGGCCGAGGTTGAGCGCATTGTGGCGCAGGCACCGTTCCGGCATCTGACCACACCGGGCGGTCAACGTATGTCGGTCGCCATGAGCAACTGCGGGTCATTGGGCTGGGTTTCAGATCGCGCCGGCTATCGTTATCAGGCGGTTGACCCGTTGAGCGGACGGCACTGGCCTGCCATGCCAGTGCTGCTGCTGACACTGGCGCAGCGTGCGGCCACCGCTGCCGGCTACAACCATTTCCAGCCCAATGTTTGTCTGATCAACCGTTACCCGGCCGGTGCGCGCATGGGCTTGCATCAGGACAAAGACGAACGCAATCTGACTGCGCCGATTGTTTCGTTCTCGCTGGGTTTGCCCGCCACCTTTATCTGGGGTGGGCTGGAGCGTAGCGGCAAAACCCGGCGCTTTGTGCTGAACCATGGTGATGCGTTGGTCTGGGGCGGCGAGGACCGTTTGCGCTTTCACGGCGTAGCGCCGCTGAAACCCGGCCTGCATCCGATGACCGGGGCCTGCCGGATCAACATCACATTCCGGCAGACCGGCTGACAGCGCAGTCACGGGTTCTACCTTACGATAGCTGCGATTTAAAGCGTTTCAGACGCAGTGCGTTACCCAGCACAAATACACTCGACATCGCCATGGCGCCCGCCGCAAACATCGGCGACAGCAGCGTGCCATTGATCGGGTACAACACACCGGCGGCCACCGGAATCAGGCAGCTGTTGTAGGCAAAGGCCCAGAACAGGTTCTCCTTGATGTTGCGAATGGTGGCCTGGCTGATGGCCAGCGCATTGACCACACCAGTCAGGTCGCCACTCATCAGGACAACGTCGGCCGATTCGATCGCGATGTCAGTCCCGGTGCCCACGGCGATGCCGGTATCCGCATGTGCCAGTGCCGGAGCGTCGTTGATGCCATCGCCAACAAACACCAGATTGCCAAAACGCTGGCGCAGCGAATGGATGGCATCGACTTTACCTTCCGGTCTGACCTCGGCCACCACCTCGTCAATGCCAAGTTGTCCGGCAATCACAGCGGCGGTTTTATGGTTGTCGCCGGTGATCATGGCCACCGTCAACCCGAGTTGGTGAAAGGCTCGAATGGCCGCCGGTGTGCTGTCCTTGAGGGTATCCGCCACCGCCATCACCGCCGCGAGTTTGCCATCGATAACTGCGTATAACGGCGATTTGCCCGCCAGCGCCAGCTGCTCGGCCAGTGCCCTTACATGATCCATGGCCACTTTTTTCTCGTGCAGCAGACGATCCGCGCCAACCAGCACTTCGTGTCCGGCAATCACCGCACGTGCGCCCATGCCGGGCAGTGCTTCAAACGTCGCGGGTGCCGTCAGACTGAGGTTTTGTTCGACTGCCGCGCGCACAATCGCCTGGGCAATCGGATGCTCTGACGATTGCTCCAGTGACGCTACCAGCGCAAGGGTGCTGCTGTGCTCAAAACCGGGTTGCAACACAAAGTCGGTCAGCTCAGGTTTGCCACGCGTCAGCGTGCCGGTTTTGTCGAGAGCAATGACGCGGGCATCACGCAAGGATTGCAGCGCCTGGCCTTTGCGAAACAGCACACCCAGTTCGGCAGCCCGACCGGTGCCGACCATGATGGAAGTCGGTGTGGCCAAGCCCATGGCGCAAGGGCACGCGATAATGAGCACCGCCACCGCGTTGACCAGTGCAAACGTCAGTGCCGGTGATGGCCCAAAGACCAGCCAGACGATCAGCGTCAGCAAGGCCAGACCCATCACCACCGGCACAAACACCGCCGTCACCCTGTCGACCAGCGCCTGAATGGGCAACTTGGCACCTTGTGCCTGCTGTACCATATCAATGATGCGTGCCAGTACCGTATCCTTGCCCAGTCGTGTCGCTGTGAAGGTGAGCGCCCCGCGGGTATTGATGGTGCCACCCACAACGGTATCGCCTGCCTGTTTGAGCACGGGCACGGGCTCGCCAGTCAACATGGATTCATCGACATAACTGCTGCCGTCAACCACCGTTCCATCGACAGCCACACGCTCGCCGGGACGCACCTGAATCAGGTCGTTCAATTGCAGCTGGTCTGCCGGCAGTTCAATCCATTCACCCTTGCGCTGCACGCGCGCGGATTTTGCCTGCATGCCCAGCAGACGTTTGATCGCCTCGCCCGTACGACCTTTGGCGCGTGCCTCCAGAAAACGCCCAAGCAAAATCAATGTCACAATTACAGCGGCGGCTTCGTAGTACACATGGCGCGTTCCAGCAGGCAGCACATCGCCGGCAAAGGTCGCGATGACCGAGAAGCCCCACGCCGACAAGGTGCCGAGCGCAACCAGTGAATTCATGTCCGGCGTCAAGCGCCATAAGGCTGGCAGGCCTTTGCTGATAAAACGCCGGCCAGGCCCGAACAACACCAGTGTGCTGAGCGCAAACTGTATCGTCCAGTTCGTGGACTCTCCGATGTTGGCCATCAGCCAGTGATGAAACGCCGGTATCAGATGTGCACCCATCTCCAGCACAAACACGGGCAGTGTCAGCGCAGTTGACCACAACACGGCCTGTTGCAACTCGCGCAGCTCCTCGTCTTTATGCGCGCTGTTGTCGGCATTGGCCATCGTGAGCACCTGCGCCTGATAACCGGCCTTTTGCACCGCGCTGATCAGAGCCTGTGTGTCGACGCCCGGCTGATGTTCAATCGTGGCCTGTTCGCTGGCCAGATTGACACTGGCACCGGTGACACCGGGTACGGTGCGCAGGCTTTTTTCCACCCGCGCTACGCAGGAGGCACAGGTCATGCCTTCCACTTGCAGTTGTATGCTGTTGTCAGTCATGGCAATTGACCTCTGTATCATCCGCCGCCAGCTTGTCCAGAATCACGCAGTGCGGATCGTCGTTGCCGGCGCATTGGCGGATCATGTCGGACAACAGTGTTTTCATCGCTTGCAGCTGTGCCATGCGCTGTTCCAGCATTTGCAATTGTTGTTCAGCCAGCGCTTTGACTTCGCGGCTGGCGCGCGCCGGATTTTCACGCAGGCGCAGCAGATCGCCAATCTGGTGAATCGAAAAACCGAGCTCGCGCGCATGGTGCACAAACGCCAACTGCTCGACGTTCCGACTGTTATAGAGGCGGTAACCGCTGTCACTGCGGGCGGGCGCACGGATCAGGCCAATATCCTCATAGTGGCGAATCATCTTGGCGCTGAGTCCGCTGCGTCGGGAGGCTTCGCTGATGTTCATCAGGACCGGGGTGTTCATGATGGTTTGATCTCCTCTCAGTGGTGTCACGCGGCCGGTGGATAACCTGCCTCGGTGAGCAATGTTTTGAGTGCGGACTCGCTCAATTTTGAGTCCACGGTAATCTGGCGACTGGCCAGATCACACTGCACCCTGGCGGCCGAGTCTTGCCCGGCAATGGCGCCGGTGATGGTTTTGACGCAGTGACCACAGCTCATGTCCGGTACGTTAAATTGATACATGGTGTACTCCTCGCCCGCTCGGGGCAGTAACATTTTTGGAAGACGGAACCAGTGTCAACCTTGACCATAGGGTAAGGTCAAGCGCCCTTTTGCAGGTTGACCTGACTCAAATCAGGACTACACTGGCTTCAGGTGTAAACAGGAGAATGGCTGATGATGTCCAGAATACTGCCGGTGATGGTGTTGACGCTGCTGCTGTCGGCCTGTTCCAGTGCCTACTACGGGGCGATGGAACAGGTGGGTATACACAAACGCGACATTCTGGTGGACCGTATTGAGTCCGCACAAAGTGCCCAGCAAGAGGGGCAGGAACAGTTCCGCGACGCGCTGGAGCAGTTTCGCAGTGTGGTGAATTTTGATGGTGGCGAGCTGCAGCAGATCTATGATCGCCTGAACCGTGAGTTCGAAGACAGTGAAGCCGCTGCGGAGACCATCCGCACCCGCATCCGCGCGGTGGAAACTGTTGCCGAAGACCTGTTTGACGAGTGGGAAGACGAGCTGGCGCTGTACACCAATCAATCGCTTAGACGGGACAGCGAGCAGCAACTGGGCGCCACACGGCAGCGTTACACTCGCCTGATTCAGGCCATGCACCGTGCCGAGAACACGCTGGACCCGGTGCTGGACAATCTGCGCGACAACGTGCTTTACCTCAAACACAACCTGAATGCGCGTGCGATTGCCTCTTTGCGCGGCGAGCTCGACACGATCAACACGGATGTCGATCGCCTGATTCAGGCGATGGAAGCGGCCATTGCAGAGTCAGACCGCTTTATTGCCGAGATGCGTCAGGCATAAGCTGCCTGACGCTACAGATCAATCCACTGCATAAAGTCCGTTGACGCCTTGATCAGGCGCGCACGGGGTGTCTCCAGCAATGCCGCATGCGCACCGTTGGCAAGCACCACCCATTGTTTGTTGGCGTTGGGTATTTTGACAAACAAACGGGCGTGAGCGTCGGTGTTGGCCAGCGGGTCGAATTCCGCCTGTAACAATAAAGTCGGCACGGTAAGGGCAGTACCATCGAGTGCATTCCACTGGTGCAGCTGATTCCAGTCAGTGCGCACCGGGTCGGCGGCCAGCGCGGCGCTGACAAAGCTGTCAATCGCACGCTGGCTGATCACTTGCGGCAGAATAAAATCAGATGCTGCGGCGGCCGCTGTGGTTGCCGCACGTGGAGGCTCTCCGCCATTGTTGTCCACGGGCACCTCCACATCTGGATCTGTCGGATATCCGAACAAGGTCAGTGAACGGAAATGTGCCGGATAACGCTGGGCTGCCAGCTGCGCAATCATTGAACCATAAGACCAGCCCCAGACATGGATGGTCTCGCCTGTGTGTTGTTGCAACCAGGTCAGCACGGTAGCCATGTCCAGCGCCGCGCGATCAGGAGTCAACCAGCCGCTGGCATCACGCGCCGTACCGCCGTAACCGCGCGCGTCCATCGCCCACACACTGAAACCCATGTCGTTAAAACCATCCATCAGGGACAACTCTTCACCAGGCACTTGCAAATCAAAGTCTGGCAGTGAACTCCAGGTGCGACCATGGTGCAGCAGAATATGTCCTTTCGGTTCAGGTACCGATTTTTCCCATACTGCAATCGGATGGCCATCGGCCAACACATCATGGCGCACAGGGTCGGCAGCGTATGCGGAGGTCAGTGCAAAAAAGCCCAGCAACAGAAGCAGAACGCGCTTTGGCAAATTGTTATCTGTCATAACAGAAAATCTCCGCAAAAGAGTTTTGTCGATTACTAAAATCAGGTCACCGGTCCACGCTGGACCTCACGCTGATACTGCGGTTCAAGATAATGTTGTTGCTCCATGATCTCCGCCAGTATGCGCACACTGTGCCAGACATCCTGGTAACGCAAATACAAGGGGCTGAAACCGAGCCGCAGAACATCCGGTGCACGAAAATCACCAATCACACCGCGCGCAATCAACGCCTGGCAAATGGCATAGGCCTGCGGGTGCTGCCATGCCAGCTGCGCACCGCGTTGCGATGGATCAACCGGGGATACCAGCGTCAGTGCGGAGAGCGCCGGGGTTTGCGTTGCCAGCTCAACAAACAGCTGCGCAAGCGCGCCGGCTTTGTCATAAACCTCCTGAATATCCACATCATCGAAGACATCCAGCGCCGCATCCAGCACACTCATGGCAATAACAGAGGGCGTGCCGGTCAGAAATTTTTTAATGCCGCTGGCGCCATGATATGTCGGTGAAAACTCAAAAGGCGTCTGATGTCCCATCCAACCGCTCAGCGGTTGTTGAACCTGCGCCAGATGTTTTTGTGCAACATACAAAAATGCCGGTGCACCGGGGCCAGCGTTCAGGTATTTATAGGTGCAGCCCACCGCAAAGTCGACTTCCCATGAGTCCAGCTGCAAGGGCAGCACGCCCGCGCTGTGCGCCAGATCCCAGATCACCAGAACGCCCTTGTCATGAGCCAGCCGGGTCAGGCGCTGCATATCGTGCACAGAGGCGCTGCGGAAATTGACATGGGTCAGCATCAGCACAGCCACCGATTCATCCAGCTGATCTTCCAGCGCTTCGGCTTCCACCATGCGCAGCTCACAGCGCCGGGAACCCATCAGAGTCGACAAGCCTTGCACCATGTACAGATCGGTCGGGAAATTGTCGCGCTGCGACAACACAACAGAACGGCCCGGTTGCAGGCTGAGGGCGGCGCCCAGCACCTTGAACAGATTGACAGAGATGGAATCACAACTGATGGTTTGGCCCGGTGCGGCGCCGATGAGGCGAGCAATTTTCTCACCCGTGAGCTGTGGCAGCCCAATCCAGTCATGCTGGTTCCAGCTTTTGATCAGGTCCTGCCCCCACTGGGTCGATATCACATCCAGTGCGCGTTGTTGTGCAGCAACAGGCAAACAGCCAAGCGAGTTGCCGTCCAGGTAAATAAGGTGATCTGGCACCACAAAGGCTGCACGTTTGTGTGCCAGAGGGTCAGCGGCGTCCAGTGCTGACACATCGTTCAGGGTCAGCGCTGCAAGTTTTTGCCCGGGTGTGATGTTCACGACGCCGGTGCTGCCAGCATGTCCTGAAGGGTTTGCAGCAGCACGTCAAACGCTTCCGTGCCCGGATGCACCCAGTCAAAGTGACCGGCGCCTTCCACCATCACCGTACGTGCCCCGGTCATCGCTGCCTGCTCGGCCGGCACAATCTCGTCAGCGCTGCCGTGCAGCAGCACCGTGTTCGGGTGTGGCGTTTTTTCAGCCGGATTGGCAGCGTGGTATTGCGCACTGCGGTCGGCATAGTTGCCACCCATAAATGCAGGTGTTGCGGTTTGGCAACTGTTGTCACCCTCAGCGTATTTGATGATGTCGGTGATTGCGGCCAGACCAATGACACCTTTCAGAGAGGGGTCTTCAGCACCGGCCAGCAGCGCCAGATGGCCGCCGGCCGAGTGACCCATCAGAATCACCGGAATATCCGGAAACTCGGGTGCCGGGTGCACATGGGCGATACCGCCTTTGATGTCGTCAAACGTATTGGGCCAGCCGCCCTCGTTGTCACCGGTACGCCGGTATTCCAGCGCCCATACTGCGTAACCGGCCTGTGCCAGTGCCGTGCTCAGCGCGTAGGTGTGGCGCACATCAAAACTGTTCTGCCAGCAGCCGCCATGCACAAACACAATCTGCGCCGGCGGACGGCGTTCGGGTACCGGCAACCACAACAGGCCAAATTGCAACAGATCGCTGCCGTAGGGAATCATGGCCGCCGGTGTGCCGAAATTGAGCGCCCGTACATCATCCCAGCTGACACCGGACTCGGCGGGGCCATAGTTGATCACGGGTTGTGGCGGGTTTTGTTGCGCACTGCTGGCAGAAGCTGCCAGGCACAGGATCAGACCCGGCAGCAGTTGACGCAAAAACGAACGGGATACGGGCTTGAACAAGGTGCCTCCGGGCAAGTTGCCTGACTGTCTGGACTATGCCGCCACTATACTGAAAAAGAGCCGCAGCCTGTAGTGCGCCGTCTCCCGGTGTTATTTTGCCGGACCGATGAAACGATGGTGGTCGCTCCGGGGTCTATGATTTGATACCTTGACCGCACTGTCAGTACCAACCGCCTTGCACAGGAGAAGGCTTATGCACAAACAGCTTGCACACTCATTGATGGGTCTGACCGTCGCCAGCTTGCTGGCGTTGGCAGCCGCACAGGCGATCGCCGATGATACACAGCGTCTGCGCGAGTTAAGTGCAGCGGATCATCGCAGTGCTGCCAATATCGCACGCAATGATGCCCGCAATCCGGTGGAGACACTGCAGTTTTTTGGTCTGCAGAGTGGCCAGACCGTGATTGAGATCCTGCCCAGCGGAGGTTGGTATACCGAAATTCTGGCACCCTTCCTCAAAGGCAACGGCACCTACTACGCAGCGCACT
Organism: Pseudohongiella sp.; assembly: GCA_036834885.1. GTDB lineage: Bacteria > Pseudomonadota > Gammaproteobacteria > Pseudomonadales > Pseudohongiellaceae > Pseudohongiella. Next base: position 481,667 of record DAITNA010000001.1, read on the forward strand.
TCTCGCCAGAGTCGTCATTGTCCTACCAGCCCCCGATTCTTGAGCAATTTCTGCAGAAAATGGCGGGCGAGCCCGAGCTCTACAGTGAGGTGATTGTCACGCGCCTGAATCCCCCGACCGAAATGGAAATTGCACCGGCAGCGTCAGCCGATCTGGCGATGACCTTCCGCAACGTGCATAACTGGATCATGGCGGGTACCCAGAAAGAGCACTTTGCAGCGTTTTATGCTGCGCTCAAGCCGGGCGGTGTGCTGGGTGTGGTGGAACATCGTGCGCCGGAGGGCAGCAGCATGGAATTCATGAGTACCTCCGGTTATGTGACCCAGAACTATGTGATTGAACTGGCGGAGGAAGCCGGCTTCGAGTTTGTGGCCAGCTCTGAAATCAATGCCAATCCGCTGGATACCAAAGACCATCCGCGCGGGGTGTGGACCTTGCCGCCAACATTCCGCCTGGGCGATGAGGATCGCGCCAAATATGCCGCCATTGGTGAAAGTGATCGTATGACGCTGAAGTTCAGAAAGCCGGAGTAATCCGGCAGCCCGCTGAGGCAGGTCAGATCAGGGACGATGCCTGACCTGCCAGCGTTCATCTGCGCATAACACACAAGTGTCGCTGTCGAGCAAACGGCGTGCCTGAGTGTCCTCCATCAACTGCCAGCGCAGCCACGCTGTCATAGGCCCGCGATAACTGCCCCCGGTGGCCATCGGCGCCAGATGGCTGGCGCCGCGCAGGGTGAGCCAGGTCACCGGCACATTGGCTTGTTCGAACACCGGCTGCTGATGGGTCTCCGGGCTGGCAGCAGTATCTTCCGCGCCAGACAACAACAGCACCGGGCCATTCTGGTTGGCGGATGCGGTCGGGTTGTGCCGCTCTCCCAGAATGTAGGGCTGTATCGCAATCGTGGTAGTGATGCGCGCATCACGCCCCAGCATCAATGCGCCACCACCACCTTGTGAGTGACCGGCCACGCCGATACGGTTCGGGATCAGTTTGTGCGCAAACACACTGTCGTTTTTGACGTTTTCATCCAATATCAGGTTCAGGCAACTGCGCATTTCCACACCGCGCCCGGCGTTGGGCGCCATCGCAGCCACCACCACAAAGCCGTGACTGGCCCAATGCTCCAGCAGATCGCGATAATGTGCGGGCGCGGCATGCGTGCCATTGCCCCAAACCACAATCGGATGTTTGCCGTCCTCCAGCAGTGTTGAGTGAAACACGCGGCAGTGCAGGCCCAGGCGGGTTTCCTGGATATCGGTGTAGGCACCATTGCGGATATAAACAGGCAGCAGCTCGGTGTCACTGAGTGAAGGTGCTTGTGTGGATGTGCAGGCAGTGAGCCAAGCCAGCAGGCACAGATAAAAAGCTCGGCTTTTAGTCATCGATGGCAACATCACTCAATATTCTGGATCTGCTCCCGCATCTGCTCAATCAACACCTTCAATTCCACCGCATTCAGCGTGGTTTCCGCCACAATGGATTTGGACGACAAGGTGTTGGCTTCGCGGTTGAGTTCCTGCATCAGGAAATCCAGGCGTCGACCGATGGGTTCTGCGGTTTTTAACACGCGTTCCACTTCGCTGACATGGGTCAGCAGCCGGTCCAGTTCCTCATCAACATCGGACTTGTTGGCCAGCAGCACAATTTCCTGCTCCAGTCGGGCGGGATCCAGCTCCATCTTGAAAGCGTCCAGACGTGTGCGGATGTTTTCCTGCTGTCGCACCAGAATCTCGGGCAAACGCTGGCGTATGTTCAGCACGATCTCGCGAATGGCATGCAGACGCTGGCGGATGAGTTGGCTCAGCTCTTCGCCTTCACGCTGGCGTGATTCGATGAAGTCCAGCAGGGTAGATTGCAACAATGACAGCGCGTCTGCCTGAAGGCGTTCGTCATCCGGCCCGGTGTCGTCCAGGATGCCTGGCCAGCGTAAAATGTCGCTGACACGCAGAGCTTGCGCGTCCGGACACAGTGCTTGTACCTGAGAGGACAGCGTTGTGAGCTGTGTGACCAAGGTAGCGTTGAGTGCCGGAAGTGAAGGTGTTTCTGTCTTGCCCTGGATGCGCAGCTGCACATCAACCTTGCCGCGGTTGATGGCCTTTCGCAGCGTTTCACGCACGATGGGTTCCAGTCCACGCAGATTGTCAGGCAGACGGATACCGGGTTCCAGAAAACGGTGATTCACCGAGCGGATTTCCCAGCTCATGCTGCCCCAGTCAAATTCCTGCTGTTTTCTGGCGAACGCCGTCATGCTGGCAACCATCAATTCCCCCTTGTCCTTTGCCTGGTTTGTGTGAAGCGCTTGTAAAGAGCAGCGAGTGTAACCGATTCTGGTGCTTGTGTGCCCAATACGGGATAATCCGCAGCCATGCGTTCACACGGAAATTTATACAGAGGTTACATGCACGATTCCACGCCATTGTCTTTCAGTCGTCCCAGCCAGCGTCGCCCCGACCAGCTGCGCGATATCCGCCTGACCCGTCACTACACCAAACATGCAGAGGGCTCTGTGCTGGTCGAGTTTGGTGATACCAAAGTGATTTGTACCGCCACCGTGGAAGATTCTGTGCCGCGTTTTCTCAAAGGTCAGGGCACGGGCTGGGTCACCGCTGAATACGGCATGCTGCCGCGCTCAACGGGCACGCGCATGGACAGGGAGGCATCCCGTGGCAAGCAGGGTGGCCGCACGCTGGAGATCCAGCGCCTGATTGGTCGCTCCCTGCGTGCGGCGCTGGATATGAAACTGCTGGGTGAAAACACCATCAAACTCGACTGTGATGTGATTCAGGCCGATGGTGGCACGCGCACGGCGTCGATTACCGGTGCATGTGTGGCACTTTACGATGCGGCTAGCGTGATGCTGCAACGCGGTCTGATCAGTGAGAACCCGGTACGCCAGCTGATTGGCTCGGTGTCGGTGGGCATGTACCAGGGAGTGCCGGTGCTGGATCTGGACTACGCTGAAGATTCTGCTGCCGAGACCGATATGAATGTTGTGATGAATGAAGCCGGGCGATTTATTGAAGTGCAGGGCACGGCGGAAGAAGGCGATTACGACTTTGTTCAGCTGCAGCAGATGATTGCACTGGCACAACAGGGTATCGCCGAACTGATCATCAAGCAGAAGCAGGCGCTGGGTCTGATCTGAGCAGGATAATCGGGAGAAGCACATGAGTCTTCAAGCACATCAGCTGCGTTTTATCGAATACTGTATTGCCCACAAAATTTTGAGATTTGGTGAGTTTACGCTGAAGTCCGGCCGCGTAAGTCCCTACTTCTTTAACGCCGGCCTGTTTAACACCGGTGAGGCGCTGGCGTTTATTGGCAGTTGTTACGCTACCGCGATCAAGGCTTCCGGCCTGAATTTTGATTTGCTGTTCGGGCCGGCATACAAGGGCATTCCGCTGGTGTCGGTGACAGCAGCAGCGCTGGCGACCGAGCATGGATTGAACAAGCCCTATTGTTTTAACCGCAAAGAAGCCAAGGATCACGGCGAAGGTGGAATTACCGTGGGTGCGCCGCTGCAGGGGCGTGTGCTGATTGTTGATGATGTGATCACCGCCGGTACCGCCATTCGTGAAGTCATGCAGATTCTGCGCAAAGCCTACGCTTCACCGGCCGGCATTATGGTTGCACTGGATCGCCAGGAACGTGGCACCGGCGAATTGTCAGCGATTCAGGAAATTGAAAAGGAGTTTCACATTCCTGTTATCAGTCTGATCAACATGACCCAGATTATTGACTACCTGAAGATACAGCAGGATGAGCATCTGAAAGAGTTCCTGCACCCGATTCGCGAGTACCGGCAGCGGTACGGGGTGTAAGAAAAGGGGGTGTGAAAAAAGGTCCTTTTTTCACACCCCGTTTTCTTCAGGCGTAAGGAGACGTTTCCGTATAAGGCACCAGCAGATTCTGCTGCAGATACGACCACTGTTCTTCCCAGTTTTCAGTCGGCAGGCGTTTGAACTCGCTGCGGACAAACTGCGCCAGCCGACCCTCGGCGGCTGCCAGCAACAAAGCCGCCAGCACAGCAGGGGAAATTGAAGGCTTCAGGCTCTCGCGTAACGGCGCCTCACGCAACACTTGCTTCAATTGCGACTCCAGCCGATCAAACAGCTGACCGATACGCAGACGCAGGCGCTCGGTTTCGCCAGCCAGGGCATCGCCGGTCATCAAGCGGGTCATGCCCGGATTTTTTTCTGCAAAAGTCAGCAGCAAAGTCAGAATTTTTTCGCAGCGCTCCGGCGTGCTAAGGTCATCCTGGAGGATGCGGTTGATGCGCACAAACAGCGTGTCTTCAATAAATTTGATCAAACCTTCAAACATGCGTGCCTTGCTTGGGAAGTGCCGATACAGCGCCGCTTCCGACACACCGACTTCGCGTGCCAGCGCCGCTGTTGTGATGCGCTCACCGGGCCCTGATTCCAGCATATGAGCCAGCGCCTGCAGGATATGCTCCTTGCGCGAGGTCTTTTTGTCGGCACGGCTGGCGCGTGGATGTTCGTGAGCGTCCTGCCCCATGACGGTTTCTTCCAGACTCATCACGCGTCTTCTCCGGTCTTGCGGGTGTTGCTGATCAGTGTGCCAACACCCGTATGAGTAAAGATTTCCAGCAGCACAGCGTGTTCAACCCGGCCATCAATAATGTGGGCGCTGGTCACGCCATGATTCACGGCATCCAGCGCGCAGTTGATTTTTGGCAGCATGCCGCCGTAAATGGTGCCATCGTCGATCAGGGCATCCACTTGTGCAGTAGTCAGGCCAGTCAACACATTGCCCTGTTTGTCGAGCACGCCGGAAATGTTGGTCAGCAGCACCAGTTTCTCGGCACCGAGTACCTTGGCGATCTCTCCGGCCACGGTATCTGCATTGATGTTATAAGTGGCACCATTTTCATCCACGCCAATTGGCGCAATCACCGGAATGAAATCGCTGTGTTCGATCATGCGCAGCACTTCGGTGTTGATTTTTTCAACCCGGCCCACTTGTCCAAGATCGAGCAGTTTGTCGGCGGCACCATCCACGCCCGCTTTTTTCTTCAGCAGCTTTTTCGCACGAATCAGATTGCCATCCTTGCCGGTGATGCCAATGGCTTTGCCGCCATTTTTGTTCAGCAGTGCCACGATCTCCTGATTGACCAGGCCGCCCAGAACCATCTCCACCACATCCATGGTTTGACTGTCGGTGACGCGCTGGCCATCAATGAACTCGGACTGGATGTTCAGCTTTTCCAGCAGCGAACCAATCTGCGGGCCGCCACCGTGAACCACCACCGGATTCATGCCAACCAGTTTCATCATCACGATGTCGCGGGCAAAACTGTTTTTCAGCGTTTCATCGGTCATGGCGTTGCCGCCGTATTTGACGACAATGGTGCAACCGGTGAATTTCTGGATGTAGGGCAGGGCTTCAGTCAGAACGTTGGCAATGTTTTTGGCAGCAGCTAAATCCAGGGGCATAAGGCGATCCGTGATGTCTGATGGGTGGATGTTATCGGAGTGGCGAAGTATATAACGACTGGACTTAAATCAGAACCGCACCCGGCGGGCAGGCTCAGCTGGCAAAATCCAGCGCCGGGTCAACCCGTTTGAGCAGTTGGCGGAAGGCGTCCTGAATCTGCAGCAGCGATTGACGGCTGCTGGCTTCAAAACGCAGCAGCAGGGCGGGCGTGGTGTTGGAGGCGCGTATCAGGCCCCAGCCATCGTTGAAGTCGGCGCGTATGCCGTCCAGCCGATTGATACGGGCCATCGGGAAATCAGCCATCGCTGCCAGTTGCTCCATCAGGACAAACTTGCGCGTTTCCCCCACATCAATGCGCAGCTCCGGCGTCACGATACTGCCGGGCAGCGAGCGCAGCATTTGCTCGGCGCTGAGATTGCTGGCGGCCAGCAGCTCAAGGAAGCGGGCAGCGACATAAAAACCGTCGTCGTAACCATACCAGCGGTCTTTGATGAACACATGGGCGGAAAATTCGCCTCCGACAACCGCGCCGGATTCCAGCATTTTGTGCTTCATGAACGAGTGACCACTGCGGCTCATCACCGGCTCCCCGCCACAGGCGCGAATTTCGCCCTCCAGCAGGTTGCTGCATTTGACATCGAATACCACCTTGGGGTGTTGATATCTCGGCACAATGTCGCGCACCAGCAGCATCAGCAGGCGGTCGGTATCAATCACATGGCCTTCATTGGTCACCATCACCACGCGATCACCGTCACCATCCAGTCCAATGCCAAGATCGGCTTTTTGAGTCTTCACGGTACGGATCAGATCACGCAAATTACTGGTGATAGTGGGGTCAGGGTGGTGGTTGGGGAAGTGTCCATCCACCTCACAGTAGAGCGGAATGACGTCACAGCCCAGCGCAGACAGCAGTCGCGGCGCGAGCATTCCCGGCACTGCGTTGCCGCAGTCCACAACCACCTTGAGTCGCCGCTGCAGACGTATATCACTGCAAACACGTTGAATGTAAGCAGGCACTATATCCAGCGAGCCCAGCACGCCGCGAGTTTTCGGAGTATCGCTGGCTCCTGTCAGCGCCAGTGCCTGCTCCCGAATGCCTTGGATCTGGGCTGGAGTCAGGCAGTGGCGGTTGCGAACAATCTTGATACCGTTGTAGTCAGCCGGGTTGTGGCTGGCAGTCAACATGACGCCGGAACTGATGTCCGTGGTGTGCGTGGCGAAGTACAACAGCGGCGTTGGAATCGTCCCCAGATCCATCACGTCGCAGCCTTCTCCCAGAATGCCATCCTTGAGGGCTGCAGCCAGTGCCGGACTGGACAGTCGGGCATCCGCACCAAACAGAATCCGGGAGTGGCCATCAAGCCGCGCGAGCCGACCTATCGCACGGCCGATCAAATGAACACTGTCCACAGTCAGATCGGTGCCGGCGATGCCGCGAATATCGTAGGCGCGGAAGATAGTTTCCGGCAGTAGTTGTTCAGCTGTGTTCATCAACGGTTTTTATGGCTTCCTGATGGTTTGGCGAGCCTTCTCCAATGCATGCCAACGATCGTGAATCAGGCCCAGCATCTGTCGTGCGACCAGAGACTTGCTGGCAGGGCCCAGCACATTGGACAGCGTCGACGTCGATCCGGTTTCGCGCCACAGCGCCGTGGCAGTGATCTCGTCACTGCCAAAAGTGCTGACGGCTTCATTGGCAAAGAGCATATCCAGACCTTTGCGTACCAGTTTGTCTTCACCATAGGCCTGAATGTCTTGGGTTTCAGCAGCAAAACCCACAACCAGGGGGCGCACAGGACGTGCAGCTATGGTGCCTATGATGTCGGGATTGCGCACCAGCGTCAGTGTCATGCTGTCGGCAGATTTTTTGATTTTTTGGCCGGCAACCTCAACCGGGCGGTAGTCGGCAACAGCCGCAACGCCGATAAAAATATCAATATCATCAATGCCTTGAATGCAAGCATCGAGCATCTCCAGAGCACTGCTGACGGCAACGGTATGAACTCGCGGTGGCGGTGGCAGACTGACAGGCCCGCTGATCAGATGGACTCTGGCACCTGCGGCGGCCGCTTCGGCAGCCAGCGCATAACCCATGCGACCGGAGCTGTGATTGCTGATGTACCGGACGGGGTCAATCGCTTCGCGGGTTGGGCCTGCCGTGATCATGATGCGCAGGCCACCGAGCAGTCCCGGGGCAAACATGGCAGCACAGGCCTGAGCCAATTGGTCAGGCTCCAGCATGCGGCCCGGGCCGACATCGCCGCAGGCCTGTGACCCATCGGCCGGACCGAACACCTTGATGCCACGCTCACGCAATATTGCGAGATTCGCCTGCGTTGCAGCATTGAGCCACATGCCCTGATTCATTGCCGGGGCCACGGCCACCGGCGCCTTGGCGGCCAGCAACAGGGTGCTTAGCAGATCATCAGCCTGACCGCCTGCCAATCGGGCCAGAAAGTCGGCGCTGGCTGGAGCAATCAGAATCAGGTCCGGCCAGCGTGCCAGCTCGATATGCCCCATGCCCGCCTCGGCGTCCGCATCCAGCAGTTCATGATGAACACGATTGCCGGACAGTGCTTGCATGGTCAGCGGCGTAATGAACTCCATCGCGCCGCGTGTCATCACAACGCGCACCTCCGCGCCGGCTTTGATCAGCAAGCGGGTCAGCTCAGCGCATTTGTAGGCAGCAATGCCTCCGGTGACACCCAGCAGAATTCGTTTGTTGGCCAGTGAGACCAGAGGGTCGGCAGACATTGTGCGCGTCCGTTGGCAAATTGATGACTGCATTCTATGCAAGCGACCATGTCAACAGCAAGGCAGCCGGCTGGCTCAACTGCTATAACCTCTGGCAGAGACATGCCAGGGAGGGCATCCGATGAGCATTAAAAACTGGCCACACAACGAGCGGCCGCGCGAGAAATTGCTATTGCGAGGCGCGCCGGCGCTCAGTGATGCCGAGTTGCTGGCCGTGTTCCTGCGCACCGGTGTGCCAGGCAAACATGCGCTGGATGTGGCGCGCGAGCTGTTGGTGGATTTTGGCTCACTGACGGCCATTCTGGGGGCTTCACAAGAGGATTTCTGCAAGCGTAATGGTTTGGGGCCCGGCAAATACGTCCAGTTTCAGGCCGTGCTTGAGTTGGCCCGGCGCTACATGGCCGAGCGGCTGGCAGAGACAGATGCGCTGACCAACTCGGAGCTCACGCGAGACTACCTGCGGGCAAGGATGCGCGATTATGCGCGTGAAGTGTTTGCATGTTTGTATCTGGACAACCAGCACCGCGTGACGGCCATGGAGGAACTGTTTCAGGGCACCATAGATGGCGCGGCGGTTTATCCACGGGAGGTGGTCAAGCGATGTTTGCACAATAACGCGGCGGCAGTGATTTTTGCCCACAACCATCCGTCCGGGCTGGCGGAGCCCAGCCAGGCCGACATTGCCATCACCAGGCGTCTCAAAACGGCATTAAATACCATTGATGTCAGGGTGTTGGACCATGTGGTGGTGGGGCGATCGGAGGTTGTCTCTTTTGCCGAGCGGGGGCTGTTATAGGCTGCTGATACAGATAAACTATGGAAAATTATTTGCCTTAATAGTGCTGTTTTGGTATAAAACGCAGCTCTTTTTCAGGCTGGCCCCAATTCCAGACAAGTCGGGGCTGGCTTTTCAGCACGATTTTATTAATGGCACGGGTTTTTGCAGACGCGTGTTAAACAGAGCCCGGTTTAATAACCGGAACACGGTTTGGTAAAGAGGCTAGGTCATGTCAAAAGTATGTATGGTAACTGGCAAGCGGCCGCTGTCAGGTAACAATGTTTCACACGCGAACAACAAAACCCGTCGTCGTTTTCTGCCGAACATCCAGACACACCGTTTCTGGGTTGAGTCAGAGAAGCGTTTTGTGACGCTGAAACTGTCGACCAAAGGCATGCGCACTATCGACAAGCGCGGCATTGACGCCGTTCTGTCCGATATCCGTGCCAGTGGCGTAAAAATTTAATCTAACCCGGATTCAGGTGGTAAGCAGCGATGCGCGATAAAATCAAACTGGTTTCCTCAGCAGGCACCGGTCACTTCTACACAACCGACAAGAACAAGCGTACGACCCCGGACAAGATGGAGATCAAAAAGTATGATCCCGTTGTTCGCAAGCACGTGATTTATAAAGAAGCCAAGATCAAGTAATCACGCTTGCTGGCGCCAGACTCTTCTGGCGGCAGGAATCAGCCGGCTTTTTAATGAACAAAAAAACACCCGGCACGGGTTACCGTGCCGGGTGTTTTTGTTGGTGCTGATCCTGAATCAGGATTTCTGTTTGCTGAGGCTTTTGGCCAGTTTCTGCACGTTGGCAGCGAGTTTGGGGTCAGAAACCAGTTCCTTCTTGAGTTTGCCAACCGTTGTGGACACCGTGCCATAACGTTTGAGCTTGAACAGCTTGGCAATGGCCTGAAGTGTTGATGCTGACAGTTCCTGGCACAAATACATCGCGACCCAACGTGGCACATTCTTCGAGCCGGGTCCGCGGGCAGCCTGATAAATGCTGTCCTCGCTGACTTTGAACTGGGCCGCAACCGCGGTCACAATGTCCTTGCAGGCCGGGCGCCATTTGGCGTTTGATCCGCGTGACACACCGCGAACTTTGGTCGCTGATCGCTTGGTGGCGGCAAATTTGCGGAACTTGTCGTCACCCATGACAGATGACAGGTTCTTCTTGCCGTAGAAGTGCGCCATCTCCTCATCAACACCCTGCCCCACATACTCGGCATAACGCTGGAAGCGCTTGGCAGCGGGTCCATCGAGTTGTCCCAGTGCCTCATCGCGCACCAGCCAGACGGGAGCCTTGGCCTTGTTCACATAGGCCGGATAGCTGGACCAGGCATGAGAATCCAGATCCTGTTTGCGTACCCCCAGATGAATAAAACGGGTCAGCGGCAGCAGATACTTGTCGGCCTGCACCAGCACCGCCTTGTAGCGACCGCGAAACAGTGAACCTTCCGACTTTTTCAGGCGCTGGTAATACTGGGTATAGAGGCCATCGATTTGCCGCATAAAACGGCTCAGGTTGGCTTCGGGAGTTTTGACCAGCAGATGGTACTGGTCTTTCAGCAGGGAGTAAGCATAAACCTGGACATTCAACCGCAGGCAGGTTTCGTCGAGTGCCTGAATGAAGGCTTCGTAGTATTTGGCCGAGGGAAACACCTTCTGGCCGTCTATCGCGCTATTGGAGACGTGGTAGTAAGCGTCCGGATACTCTATGCGTAGTGGTCTTGCCATAGACTGAGTTCCTTATTTTTGTTTTAACTTTGTTTTTGGCTTTTTGTTATTGGTATTTGTTATGAAATACAGTTGACCCCAGTTGTCGGTTTCTATAGTGAACCACTAATGCGTGAGAGGTCAATACAAACTTCTCAACGCTTTGACCGGCATCTTGCAGGAAGGTTCACCGTACAAGTGCAATCAGTATCAGGGCATTTCCGCCAGCACAATGGCCCGTTTTGGACCAGGCAGGCCTTCGACACTGAGCGCCGGATTGTCGGGATGCAGGCCATCAACCAGTGACTGGAACGGCATCCATGGTGTTGTGCGCTGCTCTGCACTGCCGGTGACATTGACATCGACTGTGCGCACGTGGCGGAAACCGCAGCGTTTCAGCCAGGATTCGGTGGTGGCGACGGAGGGCAGGAACCACACATTGTTCATGCGGCAGTACCGGTCAGGCGGGGTCAGTGCATAACCTTCCGGGCCCTCAACCACCAGTGTCTCCAACACCAGTTGACCACCAGGGCGCAAACAGGACGCTAACTGGAACAGATGATCCAGAGGTGAGCGGCGATGATACAGCACACCCATCGAGAACACGGTATCAAACTGTGCGACCGACTCCGGAAATTCGTCCAGTGTGACTGGCAGGACAAACACCGGCAAAGTGCGCAAAAAATGCTGGATCAAGCGGTACTGGAAGTAATAAGCCGGATGCGGGTCGACACCAATAACATGGCGAGCACCTTCCCCAAGCGCACGGTAACAGTGATAGGCATTACCGCAACCCACATCCAGTACACGGCGACCCTGCAAGGGTTCTATGTGTGGCAACAGGCGATCCCATTTCATGTCGGATCGCCATTCGCTGTCGATCTCGACGCCAAACAGTGACCACGGACCTTTGCGCCACGGGATCTGCGTGCGAGCCGCGGCATCAATGGCAGCAAACTGCTCGGCAGTGCAATCCTCCCGCGATCCGATACGCACAGCCGTTTTCAAGTCAATGCTGCTCGCGCTGACATCCGGCAGTGCGTCGTACATCGCCAGCCAGCGATCGGTCAGTCCGTGTTTGCGGGAGTACAAATACGCTTCGCTGGCGTAATCGGCCATCGGCTCCATACGGGTTCCGCGCAGCAGTTCACGCAGTCGCAGGTGTGCTTCGGTATCCCGCATTAACAAACTCCCAGGCAATCAGGGTCTAGCGTACAGCGACCATGGAGCAGAAATTGAAACACTGGAACCAGACGTCACAACTGCGAAATCCGGCGTTTGCCAGCCGTTGTTTGTGTGCGTCAATGGTTTCCGGAATCAGTACATTTTCCAGTGCTGCGCGCTTTTGGGCAACTTCCAGCGCAGAGTAACCTTGCGCCTGTTTGAATTGATGATACAGCTCGATAAACAGCTCGTTCAGTGTGTGATCCGGGAACCGGATTTTTTCTGACAAAATCAGAATGCCGCCCGGTTGCAATCCGTCGGCGATCTTGCGGACCAGAGCATCGCGTTGAGCCGGAGCGATAAATTGCAGCGTAAAGTTCAGCACCACCACCGAGGCATTGCTGATCTCAATGTCGCAGACATCTTCGCACAGCACCGTGATGGGCAGCGCTGAAGACGGTTCTTGTTGCAGCAGTGTTTGCAATCGGCTGATCATCGCCGGCGAATTGTCGATCGCCATCAGCTGGTAATCACGATGCGGAATCTGGTGGGCCATCGCAAGGCTGGCGCCACCGAGTGAGCAGCCCAGATCGTAGAGTCGTGTACCGGGCGTACAATAACGCGCAGCCAGCACACCAATCATCGACAGAATGGTGGCATAACCCGGCACGGAGCGATTGATCATGTCGCTGAATACCGAGGCCACCTTGTCATCGAACACAAAATCCGCGCGCGACTGTGGAGTCGCAAACAAGGTATCTCTGGGCGTGTTGCGGTTGTCCCCGGTGTTCACGGCAATTGCCCGCCATAACCGGCAGCCCGCAAGGATTGACGGATTTTTTCCGCTGTCACGGCCTGATCAGCATCCGCCCTTTCCTGCGCCAGTGCAAAATTCAGATCAGCAATGGCGGTAACCGGAATCAGGTGAAGATGGGTATGCCGGACTTCAAGACCTGCGATCATCATCCCGACTTTTTCGCAGGGGAAGAGTGTGCGCAGTTGCCGGGACAGCAGGCGCGCCACTTCAAATACATGAGCATTGAGAGCGGCGTCCATGTCGTACCAGTGGTCAACCTCCTCATGCGGGATAACCAGCAAGTGACCCTCGCGAATGGGTTTGATGGTTAACATGGCAAAGCAGCGACCATCGTCCCAGACGATATGACCGGGCAACTCGCCTTGACGGATGCGGGTGAATAGACTGCTCATGGGTTGGAACTCCTGGGTTTGCCGCGTTGGGGCGCTATTATGCGGTAAATCATGATACAGTCCAAACGCACTCCCTGCTGATGACCTGTGGATCTCCTGAATGTTTTTGCGTGCCCGTCTGCCCGAACATGAAAGCCTGCAGCTGGAAGGTTTGCCGCTGAACTGTGAAGTGCAGCGCAGCAAACGCAAGAGCCTGGCTTTGCATGTCCGTCATGACCGTATCGAGGTGCGCGCCCCCCTGCATATCACCACCGCTGAGATTCTGCAATTTCTGGGCAAACATCAGCGCTGGCTGATGCGCAAGCTGGCTGAAAAGCAGCAGCGTGCAGCCCAGGCGCTGGTGCTCGAAGAGGGGCGTCAGATTTACTACAAGGCCAGGATGCTGACCCTGCAATTGCAGTCAGCGCCTCGGGCCGGGGTGATTGTCCATGAGGACCGGATGCTGATTCAGGGACCTGACGTGTCTGCGGCCGGCGCAGAAAAGATACTCAAGCACTGGTTGCAGGTTCAGGCGCAGGCCTGGATGCCGGCGCGCACACGTGCGCTGGCAGATTATCTTGGTGCCGGGCATCGTCTGAAGGAAGTTGTATTCAGGAAAACCCGCAGCAAGTGGGGACACTGTACCCACGATGGGCGCATACAGTACAACTGGCTGATCATGCTGGCACCGGATGGTGTGATTGACTACATGATCAGTCACGAGGTTTGTCACTTGTTGCACATGAACCATTCGCCAGCGTTCTGGCAAGCCGTTGCCAGTGTGTGCCCCGACTACCAGCGGTATACCGGCTGGTTAAAGCAGCACGAACACCGGCTCTGGTTCTGACTCAGGCAGCTGGCGCAGCCTGTTGTCGGCGGCGCATCACCGCAATCGCAATACTGCCCGCGAACAACACAGCACTGATCATAAACAAGGTGATCTGGCTGGTGCCCATCAACCCGCCCGACGGGGCTGCCAGCGCCAGACCGGACAGTGACATCATGCCGCGTCCGACCAGACTGAGGGTGCCATCGCCAAGCCGTCCAAAACCGATCAGGTATCCCTGCAAACCGGCTGAAATCAGGGCAACGCCCAACAGCGCTGTGCTGATCATCAGCATCACTTCCGCCGTTTCACCTTGCAGCAGCAGCGCCGGGTTCAGCACAAAAAAGAACGGGATAAAATAAATAATGGCGCCAAGTCGCATTGCTTCCCAGCCAGCGCGCATCGGTGATACCTGTGCCACTGATGCCGCGGCAAATGCTGCCAGTGCCACTGGCGGTGTAATAAAACTGAGCATGCCCCAGTACATGATAAACATATGTGAGGCCAGCGGATTGAGACCTGCATTGATCAGTGCAGGTGCCAGCACAATGGCCAGGAAAATGTAGGCCGCAGTGACTGTCATGCCAATGCCCAGAACAAAGCTGGTAGCGGCCCCCATGAACAACAGCACCAGCACATTGTCGCCGGCCAGATAGACCAGATCGTTGGCCAGCGTGCCGGCCATGCCGGTGACAGCCAGTGAGCCCACAATCAGGCCAATGGCAGCGAGGATGCCGGCCAGCTCTGCCATCAGGCGTCCGGAGGCGGCAACCATGGCCATAAACTTCTCAAGGCTCATGCGATGTTTGGTGAACTGGTTGATTACCAGCAACACAGCTGTTGCTATAAACGGAGCAGTTGCCTCACGTTGCATGTACACCAGCATAAACGTCAACACGGCAAATACCGCAATAAAATACCAGCCATCACGGAACACTTGACCCAGGCCGGGCAATTCCTCTTTGGGCAGGCCTTTGAGGTGATTGCGCGCGGCATAAGCATCGATTTGCATGAACAAACCGAAGAAGTACAGGAACGATGGCACGATCGCAGCGATCGCGATGGTGACATAACTGACACCGAGAAAACTCGCCATCACAAACGCGGTAGCACCCATGATCGGTGGCATCATGACACCACCGGTGGAGGCGCACGCCTCAACACCTGCCGCATAGCCGCGCGAGAAACCGGTGCGACGCATGGCTGGAATCGACAGCGGTCCTGTCGTCAGCACGTTGGTGATCGGGCCGCCACTCATCGAACCCATCAGGCCACTGGAAAATACTGCCACCTTGGCTGCGCCGCCGCGTTTGTGCCCGAGCAGCGCAAAGGCCAGATTGATAAAAAACGGACCACCGCCGGTGTACTGCAGTGCCACGCCGAACAGAATAAAACCGAACACCAGCATGGCAAACGAGTTCAGTGCCACTCCAAACAGACTTTCTTCACCCAGAATGTGGAAGATCGCCACATCATGAATGGGCATCCCGATACCAGCTACCACGTCCGGCATTTTGTCGGCGTAGGTCGGGTACAGCGACAGAACCAGCACGATAAAAAAAATCGGCCAGCCGCCGGCACGACGGCCCGCTTCCAGAATAATCGCCCAGGTCACCAGTGCGAGTGCAATGCCAAGTGGTGGTGCCGCGTATTCCCAGGCGTCCAGAATGATCAGGTCAGCATTGAGGGCAAAGTAGCTGAACACCACTGCGATGGTTGCCATGATGACGATGTCATACCAGGGCACATAATTCAGGTTGCTGCGATGTGAGGGGAAAGTGATAAACACCATGATCAGCATCAGGCCGGTGATCAGGTACAGGTAGCGGCCATCCAGCAAGGTGATGTCCATAAAAAAGCCAAGCGCGAAGATCTGGTTGATGGCCAGAAATGTCGCGGCTGCGGTCAGCACCGCCATCGCGGCTCGCCAGGGTTTGGCAAGTTCGCGGTAACGCCCGATGGCTGGCAGTTCGGAATCGTCCCTGTTCTCGTCCGGTGGTGCAATCGGCGGAATAATACTGTTGCTCATGAGTCGTCGTCTTTTTTAAGTGAATTGCCAGAGTTCAGTGATTACTGCGAATCAGCCAGTGTAATCAGGCCGCGCTCGGCCAGTGCCTTTTCCCGTGCCACCAGCCAGCCTTGCTCAAACGCACTGCGATCCTCGGGTGCGCCGGGCAGGTAGGCTTCCCAGGCGTCCATCAGCACTTGCTGCCGGTAAAGATTCTCTTGCTGTTTGGCTTCGGCTTCGGGTGTCCAGATACCCAGTTCGCGGAAATACCGGATAGCACCCTCGTGATAGGGAATAAACGCATTCTCAAGTTGCTGGCCCATGATCAGCCAGCCGTTGGCGCCCGGCGCGGAGTTTTTGTATTCGTCATAGTGCATGGCGATCACCTTGGTCAGGCCGTACACCATATCGTTATCCGCATTGTCCATCGCTACCAGCAGCGGGTAGGCCGAGGTGAAAACACGCACGCCGGTGTTGACGTCAATCGCAGGACCTTCCGTTGCGATATGCGGTACGTACCAGGGCAGTCGGTCACGCACGCGCTGCACTGCAGCGGCATCATCGTGCGGAAACTCCACCCAGTGCAGGCCGCGTGGCGAGGTTTCCAGACGCAGGAAGGGCGGCGAATTGCAGGCGCCACCAGCCACATCGGCGCGGTTATTGATGACGGCGTCGATGGACGCGTTATAACCACCGACATCCACCCGCTCCACGTCATCCCAGGTCAGGTTGGCATAGGCGAGCAGGGCCGTAGAGGCGTTGTTCAGTGACGGTGCGCCCTGAACAAAGGTCAGACGCTTG
The DNA here is from genome assembly GCA_036834885.1 of Pseudohongiella sp. Taxonomy (GTDB): domain Bacteria; phylum Pseudomonadota; class Gammaproteobacteria; order Pseudomonadales; family Pseudohongiellaceae; genus Pseudohongiella. Next base: position 498,368 of record DAITNA010000001.1, read on the forward strand.
CCGCGCATGTCTTCAATGCTGCGGATGTCGGCATCAGCGGCCGTGGCAAAACTGAATGAGCAACTGGTCGAGAAATTGGACAGAACCGCGCGGATGGGTTGTGGTCCCCAGATGCGGGCTGCAAAGTTGAGAATACCTTCCTGGGCATAGACGGCTTCGGATCCGCCGGCTGACATATGCACCCGGTCTGCGCGCAATGTGGCCAGCCGGGAGACATCATTTCGGCCGGGTACCACGCGCAGGTTGACGCCGTACTGTCGCTGCAGGATGTTGCCAATGGCCACTGCCTGACTGTAACCGCCAGTGCCTGTTGGATACGCAGACCAGGCGATGGTGCGCGGCAGGTTCAGCTGCCCGGCCGGCGGGTTTTCGGGCAGGTCATCCGGGCCACAGGCACCCAGCACCAGCAAACTGATGGCAGTCAGGGCAAGCCTTTGTGCCTTTTTGACAGGCATGGCCAGTGACGGCGGTGTAAACAGGGTGGACATTGCGATCGGGACTCCTGTGTCTACGGCGTGTGCATGTGGCTGGTGCGCGCTGGAATGTTGTTCTTATTCATGCGCTTGATAATGTTCCGCCAGAGCATAACCCAGGCGGACAGCCATTGCCATACGACTGCGGCAAAGCCCCGCAGCTGTCCGTCAAACGGTCTCGAACATCAAATCCCAGGTGCCGTGTCCCAGACGTTGGCCCCGACGTTCGAACTTGGTTTCGGGGCGACCGGTATCCACGGCATACTCGCCTTCGCCGGCGGTATTGCGCAGTCCGTCGATGGCGCTCAGCACTGCCATCATATGCTCGGCATAGTGCTGCCAGTCCGTAGCCAGATGGATGCGGCCGCCGGGTCGCAGCTTTTTCATCAAATCCAGTACAAACGCCGTTTGAATCAGGCGGCGCTTGTGATGTTTCTTTTTATGCCAGGGGTCGGGGAAAAAAATCTGCACCAGCTCCAGCGAGCCGTCCGGGATACAGTTGGCAAGTATCTCCACCGCATCAAAGCAGTAAATACGCAAATTGCGGATCTGCTCGTTTTCGATGTAGTTGATCAGTTTGCCGACACCGGCGCGGTGGACTTCAATCCCGATGTAATCCAGATGCGGATTGGCGATGGCCATCTGCGCCAGCGAATCACCCATGCCAAACCCGATTTCCAGCACCAGCGGCGCCTTGCGCCCGAACAGGGCCTCGGCATTCAATGGGGATGTGTGGTCCTCGATCACATATTTTGACCAGTGCTTTTCGATCGCTTCCTGCTGGGCCACGGTCTGCCGTCCGCTGCGTATCACGTAGCTGCGCACGGGGCGCCGGTATTCCGGGTTGTCCTGAATAGGGTTGTCAGTCATCGCATGTTCTCAGAAAAACGTGCCATCAATCGGGGAGGACGCACTGGCATACAGCTTGCGCGGCATGCGCCCAGCCAGCCAGGCCTCGCGCCCGCTCACCACCGCATGGCGCATGGCTGATGCCATCAGCACCGGGTCGCGTGCTTCGGCAATCGCCGTATTCATCAGGACACCATCACAACCCAACTCCATGGCAATCGTGGCATCGGAGGCTGTACCCACGCCGGCGTCCACGATAATGGGGACACTGGCATTTTCCAGAATCATACGGATGTTGTAGGGATTGCGTATGCCCAGACCGGAGCCAATGGGCGCACCCAGCGGCATGACCGCAATGCAGCCAATGTCTTCCAGGCGTTTGGCGATCAGCGGATCATCACTGGTGTAGACCATGACATCAAAACCGTCGGCCACCAGTTGCTCGGCCGCAATCAGGGTCTCGGTGACATTCGGGTACAGGGTTTTCTGGTCGCCCAGCACTTCCAGCTTGACCAGCTTGTGGCCATCGAGCAGTTCACGCGCCATGCGGCAGGTGCGCACGGCGTCGGCAGCGGTGTAGCAACCGGCCGTGTTGGGCAGGATCGTGTACTTGTCAGGTGAAATCACATCCAGCAGATTGGGTTCGCCTTTGTTCTGACCCAGGTTCACCCGGCGTATCGCAACCGTGATCATCTCGGCGCCACTGGCAACCAGAGCATCCAGATTCTGCTGGAAATCGCGGTATTTGCCGCTGCCGATGATCAGTCGCGACTGATAGGTTTTGCCAGCGAGGACCAGCGGTTTGTCGGAGGGTGATGCGCTTTGCATGATGCCTGTTCCTGAAAATCTGCCAGAGTGTCAGTCCGAGAGTAAGTGTTTTGGGTGATCGGCGCGGGCAGGGGCAGTCTAGCCGCCACCGATGGCCTGTACAATTTCTACCCGGTCACCGGGTTTGAGCGCCGTGCTGCCATGCTGGCTGCGGGGAATGATGTCCGCATTGACCTCAACGGCCAGGCGGCCCTGGGTCATGCCCAGTGTTTCCAGCAGATTAAGAACAGTGCTGCCGTCAGCAATGTCCATCACATCGCCATTGAGCTGAATTTGCATCCGCGTGTCCTCCCTGAGTCAGCCGTTGCGTCCGAACAGCATGGCCGCTGCCAGCAGCAGCCAGCCCAGAATAAACCCCACGCCGCCAATTGGCGTAATCGCACCAAGCCAGCGAATACCGCTCAGGCTGAGAATATAAAGGCTGCCGGAGAAAATCAGGATGCCGGCCAGAAATGACCAGGCACTGGCTCGCAGCAGCGCAGAATCACTTATTTGCAGACACAGCAGACCCACGCCGAACATCGCCAGCGCGTGATACATCTGATACTGAACACCAGTCTGGAAGATGGCCAGCATATCCGGCGCCAACCGGGCGCGCAGGCCGTGGGCAGCAAACGCCCCAAGGGCGACAGCCAGAAAACCGTTAATCGCCGCAATCGCAATAATTGTTGTGGGCATAGTTGTGCTCCGGAAATAAAAAAGCCGCTGTAATGGGCAGCGGCTTTGTTTGTACTCGCCTCGGGTCTCTATCACTCGGTCAAAAGCAGCCGGTCAGGCCATCATCACGCCTTTGACCTTGTTCATGGCATTCTGCTCAAGCTGACGGATGCGCTCGGCTGACACATTGTACTTGGCTGCCAGATCGTGCAGCGTGGCCTTCTCATCAGCCAGCCAGCGGCTGGTGATGATGTCGCGGCTGCGCTCGTCAAGTTGGCTCATGGCCATATGCAGGCTGCTGGTTTGCTCTTCTTCCCACTCGGTTTCTTCAATTTCGCGAGCCATGTCCGAGCTGTCATCTTCCAGGAAGTAGGCCGGCGCCATATAGGCTTCGTCGTCGTCCGCATCGGCATCCGCGTCAAACGCCATGTCGTAGGAGCTCATGCGTCCTTCCATCTGGCGTACAACCGCTGCATCCACACCCAGATCGTCCGCGACTGCCTTGGCCTCGTCATTGCTCAGCCAGCCCAGGCTTTTCTTGGCGCTGCGCAGGTTAAAGAACAGCTTGCGCTGGGCCTTGGTGGTCGCAATTTTGACGATACGCCAGTTGCGCAGGATAAATTCGTGAATTTCGGCCTTGATCCAGTGCACGGCAAAGGACACCAGACGCACACCCATGTCCGGGTTGAAGCGCTTGACCGCTTTCATCAGGCCCACGTTGCCTTCCTGGATCAGATCAGCCTGGGACAGACCGTAACCGGAGTAGCTGCGGGCCAGGTGCACAACAAAGCGCAGGTGCGCCAGTACCAGCTGACGTGCTGCTTCCAGATCTTCCTCGTGATAATAACGTCGTGCCAGCTCGTGCTCTTCCTCTGCGCTGAGGATGGCGATGCTGTTAACGGATGTGACATAGGCAGACAGATCCCGACCCGGAACGGACGGGCCAAGTAACTGCAGGCTCTTTCCAGTCGATATCGTAGCTGTGCTCATAAGTCCTCACGTAATCACATATCAGTGATATTGGGTTCCGGGCGTCTCAGGTTGTATGATCCCGAGGTCCCGGTCCGCTAAAACGACCGTATTCTAACACCATTTATTGCACGAGTGATCGCCTATGTCTACTGCCCCAACGGTTCAGGACTCGCTGACCCTCATTTGCCAGTCTAGCTCAAGCGAGCGTCAATCTCTTGATGTGCAACAAGCATTTGATCCGGTATTGAGGCATCCCCCGATGTTTTCAAGGCTGCGTCATCAACATTTTTACCCGGCGCTGATGCTGGGTGCAGTGATCATGCTGGGTGCCTGCTCGGACAACACGCCAGCCACAACAGATGCCGGCAATCCGGCTGGGGATGTGGCCTCGAGCCTGCAACAAACCGTGCTCAGCTCCGGGGTTGAGTTGTTCAACATGGATCCCAATGCCCGACCGCAGGACGACTTCTTCCGTTTTGTGAATGGCGGCTGGGTCGACAACACAGCGATTCCGGATGACAGGTCACGCTGGGGCTCCTTTGATGAGCTGAACGAACTGGCCGACCAGCAGGTGCTGGCCATTGTGCGGGAAGCCGCTGCCGGCAATGCCCCGGCGGGCAGTGAATTGCGCAAAATCGGTGATATGTTCCAGTCGTTTATGGATGAGGCGAGGCTGGAGCAGCTGGGTTTGACGCCCGTGCAGGCCATGCTCGACGAGATCAATGCCATCGCTGACCACGACGCACTGATTGCCTGGTGGGCCAGTGCACCTTCACGGCGCCAGACTGCGCCGCTCGGTTTTGGCGTCGGGCAGGACCAGCGCCAGTCCGATCAGTACATCACCAGCATGGGACAGTCCGGTCTGGGCATGCCGGACCGGGACTTTTACCTGAGTACCGATCAACGCTTTGTCACACTGCGTGAGCAGTACCAGGCGCATATTGCGCGCATGCTGGTGCTGGCGGGTCACACTGAGGACGATGCAGCAGATGCCGCCGCTCGTATACTGGCGCTGGAAACACGGCTGGCCGAACCGCAGTGGACGCGGGTGCAGAACCGTGACCGCAACGCGACCTATAACCGTCTGAGCCCGGCGGAACTGTCAGCGCTGGCGCCACAGATCAACTGGGTGCGTTATCTCGATACGGCTGATCTCGGCGATGCGCCGGCACTGGTGGTGCGACAGCCCACTTACCTCAGTGCCCTGGCACAGATCTACACCGACATCGCGCTGGAAGACTGGAAGCTTTACCATCAGTACCACCTGCTGCGCAGCGCGGCACCCTATCTGAATGCCGCTTTTGTGGACGAGCAGTTTGACTTTTTTGGCCGAACCCTGAATGGCCAGCCGGCCATGCGTTCGCGCGAGCAGCGTGCGGTCAACGCGGTGGAAACGGTGATGGGATTTGCTGTAGGCAAAGCCTATGTCGAGCGACACTTTGAACCGGCAGCACGCGAGCGCATGGATCAACTGGTGTCCAATCTGATGTCAGCGTTTGAAGTGGCCATCAATGAGCTGGAGTGGATGAGCGATGCCACCAAGGTAGAAGCACAAGCCAAACTCGCCAGCCTCAACACCAAAATTGGTTACCCGGATGTCTGGGAAAGTTATGAGTGCCTTCAGGTCAGCCCTGACGATTTGCTGGGCAACATCATGCGATCGGCAGCCTGTGAACACGAGCGCATGATGTCGCGTCTGGGGCAGCCGGTGGATCGCGATGAGTGGTTCATGACGCCACAAACCGTCAATGCCTACTACAGCGCCACCATGAATGAAATTGTGTTTCCGGCAGCCATTTTGCAGCCTCCGTTTTTCAATGTGAATGCGGATGATGCCGTCAACTACGGCGCCATTGGTGCGGTGATCGGACATGAGATCACACACGCCTTTGATGACCAGGGCCGGCACTCCGATGGTGAAGGCAATCTGCGTGACTGGTGGGCGCAAGAGGATGCCACCCAATTTACCGAGCGGGCGCAGCGCATGATTGACCAGTTTGACCAGTACGAGCCGCTGCCGGGTTTGCATATTCAGGGTGCGCTGGCACTGGGCGAGAATATCGCGGATCTCGGCGGTTTGACGGTGGCCTACAAAGCCTGGCAGATCAGCCTGAACGGGCAGCCAGCGGCAGAGATCGATGGCTTCAGTGGGGAGCAGCGCTTTTTTCTGGGCTGGGGTCAGATCTGGCGCATCCAGTTTCGTGAGGAGGCCTTGCGTCAGCAACTGATCACTGGGCCGCACTCTCCCGGGACTTACCGGGTACTCGGGCCACTGTCCAACATGCCGGAGTTTTATCAGGCTTTTGATGTCAGTGAAACCGATGCCATGTACCGGCCCATCGATGTGCGCGTAAAAATCTGGTGATCAGTTAAAGCGTGACAGGTGCCTGGTCACCGACAGCCAGGCACCTGTCCAGCCCAGTGTGAGACCGCCAGCCAGCAGCACAAGGGCGGCAGTGACATCCATGCCCACAAAGCGGTATTGCTCGCCGTAGAATGCCAGCAATGTCTGCGCCGGATTGCGCAACAACACCAGCAGAGCCTGTAAAAGAATCCATGCCAGCACAGCGCCCAGCAAGCCCTGCCAGGCCCCGCTGTATAAAAACGGGCGTGCAATAAAGTGCCGGGTCGCCCCAATCAGGTTCATCACACGAATCTCGGCCTCGCGTGCAGCAAACTGGGTGCGAATGGCGTTGCCCACAATAAACAGCACGGCCAGCGATAACACCAGTATCAAAGCAATCACCACGCGATCAACCAGATTCAACAGACTGTTCAGGCGCTCTATCCACGCCTGGTCCAGACTGACCTGGCGAACGCCTTCGCCCGATGCAAACGCATCCCGAATGGCAAGCGCAGTGTCGACGCGCGTATCTACGGCCTGTACCACCAGACTGGCGGGCAGGGGATTACTGTCCATGCTGGCAATCACATCACCCAGACCTGACCAGGCAGCAAAATCCGCAGCGGCCTGATTGGCGGAAATAAAATCGACGCTGGCAACCAGTGGATGATCCGCCAGATCCTGGCGCAGCATTTCAATGCGGGTCGGACTGATGTCGGTGTGCAGATAAAAGCTGATGCGATGACTCTGGTCCAGTGCGTTGCCGAACTGCGCGACATTCTGGCCGGCAACATACAACAGCGCGGGCAGCAACAGTGCAATCGCCACCACCATCAGATTCATCAGGCTGTTGAGTGGTTGGGTGTAAAGCCGTCGCAGGGCATCCAGCGCGCTGTCGCGATGCTGACCCAGCAGGGTGCGCGTTTTGCGTGTCTGGCTCTGGCCGCGTTGTGCGCCTGAGCGTGTGTTGCCGGCTGACATCAATGCATGCCTCCGATGCGGCTGGGCTGCAGTTCGTCCTTGATCAGGGCGCCGTTGTCCAGTGTCAGAATGCGGTGACGCAAACGTGTGATCAGTGACAGGTCGTGACTGGCTATCAGCATCGACACGCCAATCTGGTTGAACTGTTCAAACAGCTGCATGATTTCGGCAGCCAGTTCAGGGTCGAGATTGCCGGTAGGTTCATCGGCCAACAGTATTTGCGGACGGTTGACCACGGCGCGTGCAATGCCCACACGTTGCTGTTCGCCACCGGAGAGATGAATCGGATTGAGTTTTTCCTTGCTCAGCAAACCGACTTTGTCGAGAGCGGCGCGCACACGTCGCGCGGCCTCGTGCTTGTCATAGGCTTCAATTTGCAAAGGCAGCATCACGTTGTCGAACACACTGCGATCAAACAGCAACTGGTGATCCTGAAACACCACACCAATACGCCGCCGGTACAGAGGCAACTCGTTGTTGCTGAGCCTGTGGATATTGCGGTTGCCCACCAGGATCTGACCCTGATCCACTTTTTCCGAGCACATGATAAGTTTCAGCAATGTGCTCTTGCCGGCGCCCGAGCGCCCGGTCAGAAACGCCATTTCACCCTTGTTGAGTTCAAATGACACCTGCTTCAGCGCCTGGTGCCCACCGGGATACTGTTTGCTGACCTCATCAAAACGGATCATGGGGTCGTGTATCCCTTATTTGTCAGCAGACTTGTTGAACAGTGCCGCCACAAAATCGTCGGCGTCAAAGGGTCGCAAGTCCTCTGCCTGTTCACCGATGCCAATAAAACGTATCGGCAGTGCCAGCGCCTTGGCGATGGCAAACACCACACCGCCCTTGGCGGTGCCGTCCAGTTTGGTCAGGCACAGCCCGGTGAGATTGACGGCCTCATGAAAGCTGCGCGCCTGACTCAGGGCATTCTGGCCCGTGGTGGCATCGAGCACCAGCATCACTTCGTGCGGCAAACTGTCATCCAGTTTTTTCAGCACCCGCACGATCTTTTCCAATTCTTGCATCAGATTGGATTTGTTGTGCAGGCGGCCGGCGGTATCGGCAATCAGCACATCGATGCCGCGCGCGCGGGCAGACTGGTAGGCGTCAAAAATGACCGAGGCAGAATCCGAGCCGGTTGACTGTGCGACCACGGGAACCTGATTGCGTTCGCCCCAGACCTGCAGCTGTTCAACAGCGGCTGCGCGGAAGGTGTCGCCGGCAGCCAGCATGACTTTGCGATTTTCCTGCTGGAATCGCCGCGCCAGCTTGCCTATCGTGGTGGTCTTGCCAACACCGTTGACACCCACGACCAGAATCACAAACGGTTTGTGCTCGCTGCGGATTTCAAGCGGGGCCGAGCACGGCGCCAGCAGTGCCCCCAGCTCCAGTTGCAACTGCTGCATCAGCGCATCGGCATCCTTGAGCTGGTTGCGTTTCAGCCGTGCCGTCAGCGACTGGATGATCTGGTCGGTAGCTTCAATGCCGACATCGGCGCTGAGCAGCTGCATTTCGATCTCTTCCAGCAGTGCAGCGTCAATGGTCTTGCGGCCGCTGATCAGCGCGCTGAGGCCCTCAGCCAGATTTTCACGTGTGCGACTCAGGCCCTGCTTCAAACGGCTGAAAAAGCCTGCGGAATTGTCAGGTTCATCGGCGGGTGCAGGCGCTTGTGCTGCTTGCTCCGTGTCGTTGTCCTGGCGTTTTTTGAGAAAACTGAACATGTAGAAGGTACCGGCATAGCCAAATTCGGAGGCAACAGTCTAGCATCTTGCCGTCATGCTGCCCATGACAGGGCCGTCATCACGGTGCTGTTATCACTCGGCGATCACAGTACAATCCGGGCTTGAAGTTGACACGTTACGAGCTGCCAATGACCTCACGCAAAAAAGGCACCGCAAAAACCTCAGGCCATACTGCCCCGGTGGCAAAGCGTCCGCCCGGACAGCAAAACAGCCTGCGCATCATTGCGGGCTACTGGCGCGGCCGCAAGCTGCACTTCCCGGACGTGCCGGGCCTGAGACCCACGCCGGATCGTGTGCGGGAAACCCTGTTTAACTGGCTGCAAGGACTGACGCTGGATGAAGACTGCCTTGATCTGTATGCCGGCAGTGGAGCCTGTGGTCTTGAAGCCTTGTCCAGAGGCGCCCGACATGTGGTGTTTGTGGATGCCTCGGCGCAGGCCGTTGCGGCGATTCGTGAGCATCTGAGCGAGCTCAACTGTGATCAGGGCCAGGTTGTTCACAGCACAGCCCAACAATTTCTGGGGCGTCCGGGCCCAGACCCGCGCCGCTTCGGTCTGGTGTTCATGGATCCACCCTTTGCGCAGGGTTTGCTGCATACCGATTGCCAGCTGCTTGAGAACAGCGGGATATTAAAGGCGAATGCAACCATTTATCTGGAATCCGGCGAGCCGCTGTCGAGCATGGCATTACCTCCCGGCTGGGTCCTGCAAAAACAGGGGCGTGCCGGCGCCGTGTATTACGGTCTTTGCCAGCGTCTGGCATCTGGGGCAAGCGAGGCAGCAAGTTCGTGACAGCAACGTTTCGCCCCCCGCTCTGGTTGCCAGGCGGACACTTGCAGACACTCTGGCGCAAACTGGCCAACCCGGTACAGACGCTGCAACGCCAGCGCGAGCGTGTGCAGTTGCCTGACGGCGATTTTGTCGATCTTGACTGGCTGAGGACAACCCGGGCGACTGAAAAGCCGCTGGTGTTCTTGCTGCACGGGCTGGCTGGCAGCAGTGACTCACCCTACATCCTGTCGATGCAAGATCTGCTGCAGCAGCAGGGTTATGACAGCGTCGCGATGAACTTGCGCGGCTGCAGTGGGGATTTCAATCGCCTGGCGGTGGCTTACCATTCGGGCTGCTCGCACGATGTCGAGGCGGTCATGGACCAGCTGCTGTTGTCGCCCCGCAAATTGGTGGTGATGGGTTACTCACTGGGCGCCAATGTGCTGGTCAAGTGGCTGACTGAAACCCGGCATCAGCGCAGTGTCAAGGGTGCCGTCAGTGTATCCAACCCGTTTTCGCTGGCACTGTGCTGTGAGCGCATGAACTCAGGCCTGGCTAGTGTCTATGGCCGCTATTTTCTCAATCGTCTGCGCCAGGACCTGCATGCCAAGGCGCGTCATTTCGAACAACAGGGCGCAGATGCAGAACTGGCAGCCATTCGTGCGCTTGGCCCGCTGGACGGATTAAAAACCCTGTGGGACTTTGACGACGCAGTCACCGCTCCGCTGCATGGATTTGCCGGTGCACTGGACTATTACGAGCGTTGCAGCAGTCGCCGTTTTCTGCCTGCGGTCAGACAACCGCTGCTGATCCTGCACGCGCTCAATGATCCGATTATCCCGCCCGCAGCGCTGCCTCAGCCTGGAGAGATGCCGGACGGTGTCCAGCATGAGTGGCTCCCTGCCGGTGGTCATGTCGGTTTTGCAGCGCGTGGTGATGCACTCTGGCTCGAGCGCCGCTTGCTGCGTTTTATCCAGACGCTGCACGGGACACAGCCTGGCTGACATGCGTCAGGCCGCAAGCGGCAGGGCTGACACAAGCAGACCAGTCGTGTAGTGTAGGCGCCATCCAAGCTGAAGAAGACGTCTGATTCATGAAAAAAGCGGTTTATCCGGGGACTTTCAACCCCATTACCAATGGCCACACCGATCTGGTGGAGCGTGCCTCCCGATTGTTTGACCATGTGATTGTGGCCATCGGCGTCAACCGCCAGAAGAGCAATACCTTGCCGGCTGCGCGTCGGGTGGAGCTGGCCCGGCAAGTACTGGCGCACCTCCCCAATGTGGAAGTGTGCTCCTTTGAAACCCTGTTGATTGATTTTGTGCGTGAGCGCGGGGCCAGCGTCATCCTGCGTGGTCTGCGTACCGTGGCCGACTTCGAGTACGAATTCCAGCTGGTAGGCATGAATCGGCAACTGGATCCGGGGATTGAAACCATTTTCCTGGCTCCCGAGGAGCACCTGTCGTTTATCTCCTCAACGCTGGTGCGCGAAATTGCGTCCTACGGGGGTGACATCTCGCGATTTGTGCACCCCATAGTGGCTCAGGCCATGCGCGAGCTGAATGCTTCCCAGCCCTCCTGATAACCGGCGCGACGTCGCCGGGTCTGGCTTTCAGCGCTGGCAGCGCGGGCAGTAGACCGAGCTGCGCTGGGTTTGCCGGATCTCTTTCAGTATTGTTCCGCAGACCTTGCAGGGCTCTCCCGCCCGGCCATATACCTGCAATGACTGCTGGAAATAACCGGGTTTGCCATCACCGCCGACAAAATCCCGCAAGGTTGTGCCTCCGACCTCAATGGCATGGGCAATGACCGCTTTGATGTGCGCGGTCAGTTGCCGGTAACGTGGCCGCGAAATTGAACCGGCGTCAGCCTGGGGCCGGATGCCGGCCATAAACAGCGCTTCGTTGGCGTAGATGTTGCCAACACCCACCACCACATGACTGTCCATGATGAAGGATTTGACCGGTGTCTTGCGCCCGCGACTGCGCTCATACAGGTAGTCTGGCCCGAAGTCCGCTGACAGCGGCTCAGGCCCCAGATCACGCAGCAGTTCATGCGCTTCGACAGGGAACTTTGCCCACAAAATACAGCCAAAACGCCGTGGGTCGTGATATCTGAGAATCACACCGTCGCTGAGTACAAAATCAACATGATCATGCTTGCGCGCGGGCTGCCGATCATCAACGATACGGACACTGCCGGACATGCCCAGATGCACAATAACGCAGCCGTCATCGGTATATAACAGCATGTATTTGCCGCGCCGGTCGGTGCGACGAAAGGTCTGGCCGGCCAGACCCGTGATGATCTGTGACGGGACTGGCCAGCGTAATTGAGTCTGGCGAACCCGGGTCTCAATCACATGACGACCACAAATGTGCGGATCGATACCACGACGGCTGGTTTCAACTTCAGGCAGTTCTGGCACGGTTCGCTTCCGGTTTTGTCGAGGGATTTGTCATAAAAGTGCTGTAGGAAAAAAAGCTTCTGCACTATAAAGTTAAGTACAAAGAAAGTTAAGTTCAGAGCAAGCCCAACTGGATGATCAGGCATGTTTTGTCAGCGTGGATTAACAGTCTGCCCACCCCATTCCGGTTCGCGATCCCGGACATCCGTGACACGCGCGCCGCTTGCATTGCTGTGCCTGCTGTCCGCAGGTTTCGGCCCGACGCTGGTGGCCCAGCCGCTGGAATCCGTGCAATTTGCCGCCGCGCTGCAGGAGCAACAGCAAATTCTGCGTCAGACAGTGGAGTCACTGGAGTCCAGCGGCGACATCTGGCACCCGATGATTGCCGAATCCATGACCAATCTGGGTTCATTGCTGCAACAGGCTGGCCGTCATGAGGAAGCCCTGACGGCGCTGGAGCGCGCAGCCCATGTCAATCGCGTTAACCACGGTTTGTTCAGTCTTCAGCAGTCCCCCGCGCTGGCCATGCAGATCGACAGCCAGATGGCATTGAACCAGTGGGAAGACGCCGACAGGCTGATGCGCGAGCACTTTTACATCCATGTCCGCGCCATGCCCGAGGGGGGCACTGCGCTTATTCCGGCACTCAAGGATTATGCGGACTGGCATCTGCAGGCGTTTGTGAACTATCGGGTGCCGCTGCGACTGACACGGCTGGTGGATGCCTATCAATTGCATCGTGTTATCGTCAAGGCGCTGCAAGACGACCCCGAGCATGACCCTGCACTGCTGGAGCAGTACCTGCGACAAATGGCCTTTATCACCTGGCGCCTGTCGCGCGTGATTACTGTCGTGCCGGCGGATGTATTGTTTGACTCCACACGTCAGGTCAGTGATGAGTGGGTGGATTACCTGGCACCTGATACCTTGCGTATACGCAACAACACCATCGTCATGGGCGAACATGTGTTGCAGGCGTTGGTTGAATCCACGGAAAAGCGCTTGCTGGCATCGGAAGGCACTGCCGCCGAACGCGATATGTTGCGCGACTATATCAGGGCAAGACTGGACATGGCGGACTGGTATCTTTATGCCAACTTCCGCCGGCAAGCGGCATCGGAGTACCAGCGCATCCGGCAAGAGCTCGCTGAGCGTGACAGCAGCCTGGTTGATGAACTGTTCGGCAAGGTTGTGATCCTGCCCGCGTTTGATTACGAGTTGCAGGCTGACACAGGAAGAGCCTTCCCCGGTGTCGGCCTGTCGGGCCTGCGGACAGCGACAACAACCAGTGTTCAGGATCACACCGACTGGCTGTGGGTGGATATAGAATTTGAGCTCACACGTTATGGCCGGGTCAGCAGTGCGGATATTCTGGGCGCCTCCACAGAGCTCAGCGACAACGTTCGACGACAGATACTGGCTGAGCTTCGGGCCGGACTGTTGAGACCGGTGATCACAGAACAAGGCGCCGTCAACAGCGACAAACTGGTGTATCGTTTTTTGTACCACCCGGATCGATTTGGCAATCCGGCCAATGAGGACAGCACGGCGACCGATACCACGGAAGACGCTGCCATTGAATCCGGCACAATTGAAGCGCAATAATGGGCCGGCATAACGGTCTTATTAGGTAGCCAATATCATCAGCCTGCCAATGGCGGGCGGAGTAGTCGATCATGAAGATGTCGCAGCACAGATTGGTGATTGCCATGGGGCTGAGCGCCGTAATGCTCAGTGCCTGTGAAACGACAAGCCAGACACAGACCCAGACCAGCATGCCTTCGACGCCATCCATGCCGTCGTCTTCGTCCATGCCATCGTCTTCGTCGTCGTCATCTTCATCCTCGTCGTCATCGATGCCATCGTCCATGCCATCGAGTTCATCGTCATCGTCGTCATCCCGATCGTCGATGCCCTCGTCAATGCCGTCCTCCAGCTCATCGTCGGGGTCCTCCAGCTCATCATCGGGCTCGTCGTCGTCCAGCGGCATGCCGTCAATGCCATCGGGCAGCTCGGGTGGCGCTTCGGGCAGCAGTTCAGCCAGCACAACAGCCGGTGCGACCGGGTCGGTCTCAGCAGGGTCAACCGGCCTGCCAGACTTCTCAACAGGCCGCCGTCCGTCCAGTAGTGCTGGCAGTAGCGCTGGCACTTCGGGCACCAGCCCCGGCGCCAATCGCAGCCAGGCCGGCGTATCAACACCGGGCGGCTCAATGCCGGGTAGCGGGCAGGCGGGCAGTAACGCAGGCGTCATGGCCGGTACCGGTATGCCCGGTTCGGCGGGGACCGGATCAAACGGTGACGGCAGCATCAATGCCAGCGTCAGCGCTGGTGGCGTAACAGCCGGGACTGGCGGTATCAGTGCCAGCGCCGGGGGAGTTTCGGTGGGTACTGGTGGCGTCAGCGTTGCCGGTGTGCCTGTTGGCGGTGCATTGCCCGGTGCAGGCACCGGGTCGGCCGGTACTGGGGGTATCGCCGGCGGTGATGGCGTGGGTGGCTCCAACGGGACTGGCACCTTGCCAGGCAGCGCTGCCGGCAGTATTCCAGCCGGGTTTCCGGGCGGCGGCATGCCGGGCGGTGCCGGGCGCACCGGCACAGGCAGTGGCGTGATGACAGCATCCGAACGGGTTGCTGTGCTGGATGGCGCGCTGGGCCGGGGATACGAAGATTTTGACGGACTGATTCTGGCAGAGCGCGGCCGCGCCCAACGCCAGAGCAATGAGGTCGGTGCGGATCCGGCCGGTTTGTACAATCAGGGTGACTTTGAAAACGGTATTCCCGGTATTTCAATGCCGGGCCAGCCGGGTTCAGGGCAGTCGGGCTCAGGGGAGCCGGGTAACGGTGGCTCTGACAATGGTTTGCCGGCCGGTGTCATCGCCAGCAATGGCGGTCAGGGGCCCCAGTCCGGTGGCTCAGGCGGCTCTGTCGGTGGCCTGCGTGGTGGTCCGGCGTCGGAAGCCGAGGGCCAGTTCCCGGTGCCGGAAGACATTCCGGATGGGCGTAATGACGACGTTGTGGCCCGTCAGATCCGCGAGGCGGCCATGAATGAGCCGGATCCGGAACTGCGTGAAAGACTCTGGGATGAATACCGCCGTTATACCGGATTGTCCCAGTAATCCACCCCGCAAGTGCGGGGCTGTTTGAGGTACTTGAGAGCGAAGGTGGACGTTATGCTGTTATCCCGACCCGTCGTGAATACCATGAAGCTGTGTGTGATGATGTTGTACGCCGTTGTCCTGGCTGCGTGCGCCACGACGTCTGTCAAATCCACCGAGTTTGTGCCGATTGTTCAGGGCAACGTGCCACTGGATGAAGATCTGCTGATGGATGTCGGGGTGCGTGTATTTGATCCGGGTATTGATCAACTGGATCAGGATGATCTGGACAGGGTCAATCCGGAAATCCGCCGCGCCGAATCCCGTTATGCGCCGTATCTGATGGCTGAAACCCTGCAGCGCTCCGGCAACTGGGGTGTGGTGCGGATCCTGCCGGCGGAACACACCACGATGGATGTGTATCTGGATGGTCAGATACTGCTGTCCGATGGTGAAGGCATGATCATCAAGGTGACCGTCAGGGACGCGACCGGACGCGAGTGGTACACCAAAGTTTACGAAGAGCACATCAGCCGCTACAACTATGAGCTGACCCAGCGTCAGTCGCATGATCCGTTTCAGGTCATCTACAACAACATCGCCAATGATCTGCTGGCGTTCCGCCAGCGCAGTGTCAGCGATGAGCAGGTGCGGACTATTCGCACGGTGTCCGAGTTGCAATTTGCAGCCAACTTTGCCCCGGATATTTTTGGCAGCTATCTGACGACCAATAACCGTGGCATCACAACCGTGACCCGTTTGCCGGCAGACAATGATCCATCACTGGCGCGTATTCGCGATATTCGCGAGCGTGACAATCTGTTTGTCGACACCGTGCAGGACTACTACGCAACCTATGCGCGGCAGATGCGCGGCCCCTATGATGCATGGCGTGAGCAGAGTTATACCGAAACCATGGCGCTTGACGAAGCCGAACGGTCTGCCCGACGTCGCTTTATTCTGGGTGCGGCTGCCATTGCCGGCGGTATCGCAGCCGTTGGACAAAACAGCGCGGCATCACAAGTGGGTGGCATCGTGGGCGTGGGCGCGGGTGCCTATCTGGTTCGCAGTGGATTTGAACGTTCCCAGGAAGCGCAGATGCACATCGCTGCACTCAGTGAGCTCAGCGAGTCACTGGAAGCGGAAGTGGCTCCGAAAGTGATCGAACTGGATGATCGTCAGATTACACTGACCGGCACGGTGGAAGAGCAGTACAACCAGTGGCGCGATATCCTGATGGAAATTTACCTGACGGAAACCGGTGGTCTGTAATGAGTGCCACAAGGACGGACAAGATCTCAGCCTGGGTCTGGGTTGCACTGGCTGCGCTCGTGCTGTTGGCGCTGGCCGTCATTTTTGTGTTGCCGAGGCTGGTGGAAGAGTATGAGTTGCCTCTGACCCCTCGTGTGACCCAAGCCCCGGCGCCGGTTGCCGCACCGGTTGCGACACAAGCAGCCGGACCGGCCATATCCCCTTTTGAAGAAGCCCAAATTGCACGCCAGCGTCGCGAAGCACAGGATGCGCTGGCCAGCCTGCTGCAACGACAGACGGATCTGGAAACCAACAGCGTGAACGAGTGGGCCGCTGAGGCTTATGCCGAGGCCATCGCGTCTGCACGTCGGGGCGATGAGTTTTATCGCAATGCCAATTACGGTGAAGCTGCGCTGGCCTACCAGCAAAGTGATCAGGCACTGGCCGCACTGCAGGAACAACGCCGCGGCGAGTTTGATCGCATCATGCGCGAGGGCGAAGAAGCCATGCTGGCCTCAGATGCGGAGACTGCGCTGGCAAGGTTTTCACTGGCTGCCCTGATTGACCCCACCAGTGTGGAGGCTGA
The DNA here is from genome assembly GCA_036834885.1 of Pseudohongiella sp. GTDB lineage: Bacteria > Pseudomonadota > Gammaproteobacteria > Pseudomonadales > Pseudohongiellaceae > Pseudohongiella. The sequence continues at coordinate 515,320 of DAITNA010000001.1, forward strand.
CAACGGTGTGCGCCGCGCGCAGGTGCTGGAGCAAGTTGAAACCCTGCTTGACGAAGGGGAGTCCTTGCAAGATGCCGGTGAACTGCAATCGGCAAGAGAACGCTTCCAGCAAGCCGCTACCCTTGACCCTGACCATCCTGACATTGCCGGACTGATGGCGCGCAATGACCAGCTGCAACTGGACGCCCGTTTTAACGCGGCCATGTCGGAAGGCTTCGCCTTGTTGCAACAGTCACGCAGCGATGAGGCTATCGCTGCCTTTGAGCGCGCTCTGCAAATCAAACCCGGCAATGTGCAGGCCCAGGAAGCCATCGACCAGACCCGAACCGAGCTGACGCTGGCGCAAATTGCTCAGCAGCGAGAACGTGCGATGGCGCTGGAATCTCAGGAGCAGTGGGCCGAGGCCGTGGCTGCCTATCAGGCGGTGCTGGCACTGGACCCGAATCTGGTGTTTGCGCAGGAAGGGCTGAATTACTCCCAGCGCCGTCTGCAACTCGACACGCTGTTGCAAACCAATCTGGATGACCCGGTACGTTTGTCAGATGCCGCTGCACTGGCTGAAGCCGAAGAGGTGTATCGCATTGCATCAGATCTGCTGCGTGACCTGCGTCAGGATGAGGAGATGAGTCCGGGGCCGCGCCTGATTGCGCAGGTAGAGCGCACCGGCGAACTGCTGAGATTGATGCAGATACCGGTAACGGTCACACTGGTATCAGACAACGCCACCCAGGTCACCATCTATCAGGTTGGCCAGCTTGGTGCGTTCAGTCAGACATCGCTGGAACTCAAGCCCGGCCGTTATGTGGCCGTTGGCACCCGCCCCGGCTTTCGTGATGTGCGCGAAGAGTTTGTGGTTGGTTTCGGGCAATCGACCGATACACTGACCATCCAGTGCAGTGAACAGATACAGATTGTCAACAGGCGCTGAAACCCATGCAGGATAATCGTCAACACGCAGAACAGTCAGGGTCTGCCGCGCCGCTGGACACCGCAGATCTGATCACGCCGGTGGACTTTTCGCCGCCACCGCCACCCGGGCGTCGCTTGTCCTTGCGTTTGCGCTGGTACCACGCGGTGATCGCCGTGGGCGTGGTGGCGGTCAGTGTGCCGGCCTGGTTTGTGCTGACTGCGCGCTCGGTGTTTGTGGACATCACTCCACCAGAAGCAAGTGTTGAGGTGGTGCGCGGATTTGCCGTGCAGATCGGGCCGCGTTATCTGATGCGTTCCGGTGATTACGAGCTGAGGGCCAGCGCTCCGGGTTATTTCGACAGTGAATTTGTGATGACGGTGTCTGATGACCAGGCACAGACCCATCCCTTTGAGCTGGAACCGCGACCCGGTTTGATCAGCCTGGAAGTCACCGGCGCAGATGGCAGCGTGATCACCGGTGCGCGTGTGCAACTCGACGGAGTGGATCTGGGTGTCAGCCCCTTGCGTGATGTTGAGGTGCCACCTGGCACGTATGAGTTGCAGATCCAGGCTGAGCGATATTTGCCCTACCGGCAGTCGCTGGAAGTTGCCGGCCGTTTGCAAGAGCAGACACTGGCTGCTGCTCTGGCACCGGCCTGGGCCGACGTCAGTTTCAGCTCCAGCCCCGGTGAGGCCGAGATCATTGTCAACGGCGAGGTATTGGGTGTGACCCCGGCGCGTATCGAGCTTTTGCAAGGCGCCTACGATGTCACCATCAAGCGTAGTGGCTACAAAGCCTGGCAGGACGATGTACAAGTGGTTGCCGGTGAAGACATCACGGTGCCGGATGTCACACTGGAAGCGGCCGATGGATTGGTGTTTATCCGTTCCGTTCCCGGCAATGCAAACGTCACCATTAACGGTGAGTATCGCGGGCAGACACCACTGGAGGTGTCGCTGCCGCCGGGTCGTGCCCATGACGTGCGGCTGTTCAGAACAGGGTTTAATACCGCGGTGCGCACCGTCACAACGGTTGCCGAGCGGGAAACCGACATTACCGTGCCGCTTGATCCGGTCACCAGTCTGGTGCGTGTGATTGCAGAGCCGGCTGACGCAGAGTTATACGTCGACGGGGAGTTCCGGGGTTTGGCCAATCAGACTGTCGAGCTGATTGCTGCCAGTCAGCGTATCGAGATACGCCGCGATGGCTATGCGCCTTACGCCACCAATTTTATTTCGCGTCCGGGACTGGATCAGGAAATTCGGGTCCAGCTCAAAACCGAGGACCAGGCGCGTCTGGATTCCATACAACCTGAAATAGTCAGTGCAGGCGGTCAGACGCTCAAGCTGTTGTATCCCTATACCTACACCATGGGTTCATCGCGCCGTGAACCTGGACGTCGTGCCAACGAAACCCTGCGCGATGTCATCATGCAGAAACCGTTTTACCTGTCGCTGCATCCGGTGACCAATGATCAGTTCCGCCGATTCCGGCCCGAACACAGCTCTGGCACCCTGCAAGGGCGATCGCTGGATTTGCCCAACCAGCCGGTTGTGCAGGTGAGCTGGCTGGATGCGGCGCTGTACTGCAACTGGCTCAGTGCGCAGGAATCACTGACACCGTTTTACGTGGTGGAAAACGGGGCTGTCACCGGCATCAACCCGGACTCTACCGGTTACCGTCTGCCCACCGAGGCCGAGTGGGAATGGGCGGCGCGTGCGGATGGGCAGGGCGGCACATTGCGTTTCCCATGGGGTGAGACCTGGCCCCCGGCAGCAGGCAGCGGCAATTTTGCTGACGACTCCACCGCCGCCTTTCTGGGCCAGTACCTGCGCGGTTACAACGACACCTATCCCGGTACTTCCAACGTCGGCAGCTTTGCGCCTTCAGCGCTGGGGTTGTATGACATGGCCGGTAACGTATCGGAGTGGATGCACGATGTGTATGGTGCTGTCAGTGGCCTGAGCAGTGTGCGTGAGACTGACCCGCTGGGACCCGAAGAGGGACGCTATCGCACGATCAAAGGTTCAAGCTGGGCACACGGCACCATGACCGAACTCCGACCCTCGTATCGCGACTTTGGCGAAGAGCCGCGCAATGATCTCGGGTTCCGTGTTGCACGTTATCTGGGAGACTGATCATGCATAAAACGACACTGACAAGCCTGCTGCTCGCACTGCTCATCAGCGTGCCGGTTCATGCTCAGACCCAAAACCAGGATTCGGCGCAGTCACCGCAGCCCGGTAGCGGTAGTGAGCAGACCGATGACAACAGTGACCAGCCGGCTGAGCAGCCGGAGGCAGCATCAGATTTGCCAGACATTGACAGCCAGCCAATACAGGCAGGCTCTGGCGGGCCGGGCCGTTTTATTCCGTCCGAGCAGATATCGCAGGATTCAGGGGTGTCGTTTCCGGTCGACATCTGAGTTAAAACCACCAACAGGCAGCGTTGATCAGCGCGCAGCAGGAAGCAGGGCATGAAACAGAAATATCTTTCGGAAGTGATCTACCAGATATTTGCACTGATTATTGTGATCATCATCGTGCATGCAGTGTATGTCGCTGTGATCAGGCCCAACGCGGACATCATTGCCGAGCAGCAGGCGGCCATGCAGGAAGTGGACGACAGCTACGTGCCGGATCAATCCATTTATATCGTGCTGCGCGACTTTGAACAGGAAACCTGCATCATTCTGTTCTTCTGGGCACTGGTGATCATCGGCATGAAAGCATCGCGTACCATGAAGGAGCGCGCGCTGCTGGACCGGGAGTTGCTGCAAGTATCTGCGGGCACCAGCATTCTGCCGGAGGACGCGCGCCACTACGCGCGCCCGATACAAGCCTTGCCTGAAAAAGAACAATCATTCCTGTTGCCGCGTGCCTTGCAGGTGGCCTTGCATCGCTTCGGTACCACCCGCAGCGTGCAGGACGTGTCAGCCACTGTACGTGCGGTCTGCGAAAGTGAGTCCGATCGCCTTGAAAGCGAGTTGACGATTGTGCGCTACATTGCGTGGGCGATTCCATCCATCGGCTTTCTGGGTACGGTTCGGGGTATTGGTACTGCCTTGGGACAGGCGCAACAAGCCGTTAACGGGGACATCATGGGGGTCACCATGAGCCTGGGTGTGGCGTTCAACTCGACATTTGTGGCGCTGGTGACCAGCATCATGCTGATGTTTTTGCTGCACCAGTTGTCATTGATTCAGGATCGCCTGGTGCTGGACAGCGAGAATTACTGTGATGAACATCTGGTGCGCTATCTGCAGGTGCCTGAGCGCGGGCGCACACGCGACAGTCAGCGAATGAGTGACGACACCGCCGCAGATCTGGTGTGAGGACAGGATATGAGCCTTGCCGTGCTGGAGCTGAACGATCATGAACTGGGTCTGTACGATCAGTCGGGCCTGATTGTCAGCAGCCCCGGTTATGTGCTGGTGCATGGCAAACAACCTGTTTTTGGTCAGGAGGCAGCTGGCCAGAGCCGTCTGCATCCGGTCAGTACCAACAATGAATTCTGGCATCGGCTGGGCATGACCCCGTTGTCGCGTCCGCTCGCGCACTTTCGTCATCATGCCGACATTGCCTACGGGCATCTGATGCATCTGGCTCAGGCCAGCGGGTATGACGGCGAGGTGATACTGTCGGTGCCGGGCAGCTTCAGTCGCGACCAGCTCGCTGTGTTGTCCGGTGTGATCCGGCACAGCCCGTTCAAACCGGTGGCCATGATGGATGCGGCGCTCGGCAGTTTGTTGGCGCGACCGGAACTGAGCCAGGTGATTTACGCCGATTTGCAGTTGCACCAGCTCAGTCTGAGCCGATTGCTGGTGCGGGATGGGCAAGTGCGACGTGACGCCTTTGCGGCGGTTCCCGGTGCTGGCTGGACGCACCTTGCCAACGCGATGGTGCAGGCGGTGACCGATGCCTTTATCGCTCAGTCGCGCTTTAATCCCCAACACAGCGCACACTGGGAACAGGCGCTGTATAACGAGCTGCCAGGCTGGCTGCAACAATTCAGGGCCGGGCACCAGGAAGTGCTGGCACAGATTCAGACCGACAAACAAGTTGTGCAGGCGCGGGTCAGTGTCAGTGATGTACTGGAAGCGCTGGCACCTGCATTTCACAAAATTGCACAGCAACTGGAACAGTTGCTGCAAAGTGATTCGGACGCGGGCGTCAGCGATATTGTGCTGTCACAGCGTGCCGCGCTGATTCCGGGTTTGCAGGATTGTCTGCAGGCAAGCGCACACAGCCTGCCGGGTGAGCAACTGGCGGCGTTGTGTTTGCAATCACTGCCGGACACGCTGACAAAAGCCGGCGATGCGATTCCGCTGCTGACTGCATTGAACCGCCGCACAGACCCCAAGACCACGGTGGCCATGGCGGCAGACAAACACGCCGGCCAGCAGCCGACACATCTGCTTTGGCAGGGACAGGCCTGGCCACTGCCGGTATCCGTGAAAATGAATGACAATGGACACCCGGCGGTGGTGCGGTACAACGACGCTGCTGACACCTTGTTCAGCATCACCAGCGATGGTACTCAGGTTCGTCTGATGACCCGGCATCCCGGCATCACGGTGGCGGGCAAAGTGATTGATGGCAGTCAGCCAGTGCACGCCGGTGACCGGATTTCTGTACTGTCGTCAGCGCTGGAACTGCAATGTATACGGGTACTGGATTGAGATGGCCAAAAAGCGCAAAAGCAGCTTCGATCCGATCAGCCTGGCATTTCTGGATGTCATGTCGTGCGGATTTGGTGCGGCCATTTTGCTGTTTCTGATTCTGGATCATAACGTGACTGAGGCCCGCAACCAGACCGATCCCCGGCTGAGCGCGGAAGTGGCGATGCTGGAAGACGATGTACGTGAAGGCGAAGAGAACCTGTTCCGGATTCGCAACACACTCAATCAGGTCAGTCTGGAGGTTGTCGCTGCGCAGGGGCTGGCCGACCGCATTCAAAGCGAGATAGATGACTTCATGTCACAGCTGGCCGCGATGGAAGGTGATTCGATGGCCACCGAGGAGAGCCTTGAGCAGATGCGTGCCGATGTGCGCGCGCTGGAAGAGGAGCTGCTGCGTCTGCAGGCAACCGCCGTCGAGGAGCGAGGATTGGCCAGTCGCGAATTTGTCGGCGACGGTGACCGGCAATACCTCACCGGCATGTTCCTTGGCGGCAACCGCATTATGATTTTGCTGGATGCTTCATCAAGCATGCTGGATGACACACTGGTCAACATCATCCGCACGCGCAACATGTCAGACGATGCCAAACGCAATGCCCCCAAATGGCAACGCGCCGTGCGTATCGTGGAATGGATCAGCAGCCAGTTGCCGCTGAACAGCCAGTATCAGGTGATGCTGTTTAACCAGAGTACATCGGCCGTGCTGCCCGGCACACAGGATCGATGGCTGGAAGTGGCGGATCAGGATGAACTCAATGAGGTCATCCGTGTTCTAAAGCAGCAGGTGCCCAGTGGTGGCAACAATCTGGAAACGGCGCTGCGCACAATCGCCGCGATGTCGCCGCCACCGGATAACGTTTACCTGATCACGGACAGTTTGCCCACACAGGGCAGCCGTCCCTCCGGTGCCAGCACCATTTCGCCGCGTGACCGGCTGCGACTGTTCAGCGACGCCTTGCAGGTGGTGCCGCGCAACATGCCGTTCAACACCATTCTGCTGCCGATGGAAGGGGATCCGGCAGCGGCGGCGGCGTACTGGCAACTGGCACTGAGCACCGGCGGTTCGTTTATCACGCCAGCGCGCGACTGGCCCTGATTCGCGTAAAGGAATGTCTGATGGCACTGCGCAAAAAGACAAATGGCGATGGCGGAAGCGGTGGTTCCACCATTGCGTTTCTTGACGTCATTTCCTGTGGTTTTGGCGCCATGGTGCTGTTGCTGATGATCACCAAGAGTTCCACGCCGGTGACACTGGAACAATCCGATGTGGAGCTGGACCAGCCCATCGCAGCGCTGCAACAAACCCTGTTCGAGATTCGGGGCGAAACCACCATCCTCAATCGTGATCTGAATGCACGGCGTGAACAGCTGTCAGCCTATCGCGACCGTATTGCGCGTCTGGAACAGGAAATGTCCAACATCCGCGGTCGCTATCAGACCTCCAACCAGATGGAGGACCAGCGCGTGCAAGAGGAAAATCGCCTGGCGATTGCACGGCAATCACTGACAGCAGAAATGCAGCGCCTGCTGGGCACACAATTTACGCGCTCCAATAACGTGATTGGCGGTGTGCCTGTCGACAGTGAGTACATCATTTTTATTATCGATACCTCGGGCAGCATGTTTTATAACGCCTGGCCGCGCGTGCTGGAGATGGTCACCGAGGTGCTGGACGTCTACCCGGAAGTCAGGGGCATCCAGGTCATGAACGATATGGGCGACTACATGTTCCCGGCTTACCGCGGGCAGTGGATTCCCGATACCCCGGCACGCCGGCAGGCGATTATCAGCACCTTGCGTAACTGGACACCGTTCAGCAACAGCAGTCCGGTGGAAGGCATCACCCGGGCCATCAGCGCGTTTTACACGCCGGGCCAGAAAGTCAGCCTGTATGTCTTTGGTGATGATTTTCAGCCCGGTGGTTCAATTACCCGTGTCATCGAAACCGTGGACCGAATCAATCAGGCCGATGATACAGGCAGCCGTCTGGTACGTATTCATGCTGTCGGATTTCCGGTATTGTTTGATCTGGATGCACGGTATCAGGACAGCCTCTACCGTTTCGCCCATCTGATGCGTGAACTGGCCGAGCGCAACGGGGGCAGTTTTGTGGGTCTCAATTCCTATCAGTAGTCAGGACAAACGCAGGAGTCGGTGGTGAACAGCGCAGTGACAACAGACAATCGATGGTCGCCGGTGGCAAAACTGTTTGTATTGGCGCTGCTGGTGCTGGCGCTGACATCGTGTGCCGCGCGCACCGTGACAGTGCAGGGCTCTTATCCGCGGCCCACGATACAAACCATTCCGCTCACACTCGGTGTGTACTACGGCGAGGGGCTGGTGGATTTTGTGTATACCGAGCGCAGTGACTCCGGTGACGACGAATACTTTGTGCAGACCGGACAAACCCACCAGGACTTGTTCAACACCATTCTGCCAGCCATGTTCCAGCGTGTGGTGGTGCTTGAATCACTCGATCAGGCTGCGGAACAGGGCGTCAACGCCGTGTTTATTCCCCGCATCAATGAGTTCCAGCTGGGCATGCCGCAAAAAACCCGGCTGGATGCCTATGAGGTCTGGGTGCGTTACAACATGCGCCTGACAGCGCCTGACGGCGGATATATCGCGGATTGGGTGATGACCGCGTATGGCAAAACCACCACGGCAACGTTCAGTTCGGCAGAGCGTGGCATCAATGATGCCGCGGTGGCTGCGCTGCGTGATCTGGCGTCGAATTTTTCACTGGGTTTCACCGGTGTTCCGGACGTGCGAGACTGGTTGCAACGCAGCCTGCAATAACGCCCGGCAGATTGTAATAACACCCGGTACGGGGCGGTCGTAACAAGACTGGCGCTTGAAAGCACAAGCAGGAGTCAGCATGCATACACAGACAGTTCGGCACTCACATCCCCGCTGGCAATGGCCCCTGCTGGTTTTTGCCGTGTGCTGGTTTATGCAGGCGTGTACAACCACCACCATTGACCAGTTTCGCCAGGGTGCAACCGGCATCAACGAAGGCGAGGCGGTGGTGATTCTGGGGCGACGTCAGGGGGCCGCTTACGAAACCCGGGCCGAGTTTGTCGAGTGTGTCGGTGAGCGCATGGCGCGCGGCAGCAACGCCGTGCGTGTGATACCCGAGCCGCAATTTGTGGATGCCCTGTTCCCCTGGTTCGAACCGCGCACGGCGCCGCTGCGCAGTGAAGATCTGCAGCAACTGATGGCGCAGCCGCTGGTCACCGAAAAAATGAGTGAATTTGGCATTCGTTATATCGTCTGGCTGGACGGTCAGACAGAGACCACCAGCCGCATGGGCTCAATCTCTTGCGCAGTGGGTCCCGGTGGCGGTGGCTGTTTCGGATTCGGGTCGTGGGAGGATGATTCCAGTTTTGAGGCCCGCGTCTGGGATGTGTCTTCCCATACCTCGGTAGGGACCATCAGCGCGGATGCCAATGGCCAGTCCTACATGCCCGCCGTATTTGTTCCAATTCCTCTGATTGCCCGAGTGGAGGCCAATGCCTGCAACAGCCTGGCCAACCAGCTCAAGCAGTTTGTTCAGGGAGAGTGAAGTGATGCTGTCGACTACTGCACCTCTTTTCAGATTAAAAACACTGCCACTGCTGCTCTCTGCCGGGCTGGTGTTGTCTGTGCTGCAGGCCTGTGCTGTCAATCCGGCCACAGGCACACCCAACCTGGTGATGATGAGCGAGAATCGCGAGCTGGAGATCGGCCGGGAAGAGCACGAAAAAGTCATGGCCAGCATGCGTGTGGTTGAGGATGAGCGCCTGACCCGCTATGTGGATGAAGTCGGGCAGCGTGTCGCCAAGGCCAGCCACCGCCCCGATCTGACGTACACCTTTACCGTCATCGACAGTCCGGAGATCAACGCGTTTGCGCTGCCCGGCGGGTATGTCTATATCAACCGCGGTTTGTTGCTGTACCTGAAATCCGAAGATGAACTGGCGGCTGTGCTCGCGCACGAAGTGGGACACATTACCGCGCGTCACGCCATCCAGCAGCAGGCACGCGGCCAACTGGGCCGGGCAGCTGCTACCGTTGGTGGTGTGGTCGCTGCGGTCGCGACCGGCAGCGGTTATATCGGGTCAGAGCTGGCCCAGATCGGCTCGATCTGGGCTGCGGCCGGTGTCAGCGGATTCGGTCGTGAAAACGAGCTGGAAGCGGACAGTCTGGGCGCCGAGTATCTTTATAACGCCGGTTACAACCCACGCGCGATGATTGATGTGTTGTCGGTACTGAAAAATCAGGAAGACTTCAATGTGCGCGTAGCGCAGCGCCAGCCCAGCTATCACGGCTTGTTTACCACACACCCGCGCAATGATGTGCGCCTGCACCAGGCAGTTGCCCAGGCTGGCGAGCTGTCAGCAGACCGGGTGCGAGAATCAGACCCCGCCGTGTTCCGTCAATTCATGGAAGGCATGTTGTGGGGTGAGAACACCTCGGTACCCAATGATCGGAATCGCTACTATCAGGATCTGCTGAGTTACACCATGGTGTTCCCGGATGGCTGGAGCATCAACTCAACACCGACCACCGCGCAAGCCAGCAGCCCGGACGGCAACGCCACGCTGCGTGTTGAGGCCGTGCGCATGCAAGAGAACAAGGAGCCGAGGCTGTATATCCGGGAGAATCTGGGTATTGAGCTGCAGCGCTCCGAACCGCTGCAGCAATTCCGGCTGCAAGGGTATACCGGTGTGCACACCAATGCTGCTGGCCGCGAAGAGAGAGTGGCGGTGATTTATCTGGGAGCACGAGTGTTTGTGCTGCGTGGCGAGATTCTTGATGCAGCACAATCGGCAGAGCTGGACCGGTTGCTGTTGGCGTCAATTCGCACATTCAGGGCGATTCAGACCAATGAGCGTTCCGGCACCGGCAACTTGCGTGTGCGTTATGTGCAGGTGACTGAGGGTTTCGACTGGCGCATCCTGGCGGCTGCCAGCCCGATTCCGCAATATCCGGAAGAAACATTGCGTCTGCTCAACGGCTATTACCCGATTGGCAATCCGCAAGTGGGTGAGTGGATCAAAATTCTGATGTGACCAGACAGTAGTCAACCGGCAACGCCGTTATCCGACCAACAATAATGACAAAAGGACATTTCATGAAGCGACAATCTGCGATCAAAATACTGGCGCCGACACTGGTCTCTGCCGTTGCACTGGCTGCCCTGATCGGACTTAGCAGCGCGCAAAACGCAACAGCACCTGCTGGCGTGATCACCACACGCAGCCATGTGTTTACACCGGTCGCTGAAGGGGTTTACCACGTGACCGGCACCGGTGCCGTCAATGTCATGAGCCATTCCATGCTGATCGAAGGCGCCAATGACCTGCTCCTGGTTGACTCACATGTCACTCCCAATGCCGGCCTTGCGCTGATTGAAGCCGTGAAGAACGTCAGCGACAAACCCGTGCGTTATCTGGTGAATACGCATTACCACTTTGATCATGCTCACGGCAACCAGGTGTTCCCGCCTGAGGTGGAAATTATCGGCCACACCTATACCCGGCAAAAGCTCAGTGGTGAGCTTGGCAATGTGCTGGAAGAATCCACGGTGATCAGTTTCACCGAAGGGGTGCCCGCACAGATTGCCTCACTGCAACAGCAGATTGCTGCCGAGAACGACGCTACCCGCCGCGCTGAACTGCAAACCCGGCTGGCGATTGCACAGGCGCATCAAACCTCGCTGGCTGAAGTGGTGCCGACACCGCCGAACATCACCATCGATGACAGCATGACCATCTATCAGGCCGTGAATGGCGGCGGACGTGAAATTCAGATTCGCCACCTGGGTCGAGGCCACACTGGCGGTGACGTGGTTGTGTTTCTGCCGGACGAAAAAATTGTGTTCACCGGTGATTTGATGGTGCCTGGTATCCCTTATATGGGCGATGCTCATGTCGACGAGTGGCCGGATGCGCTGGACCGGCTCAAAGAGCTGGATTTTGACACTCTGTTGCCCGGTCATGGACCGATTGTGCAAGGCAAACAGCGTGTGGATTATTTGCAAGCGTATCTGCGAGATTTGTGGCGCAACACCGCAGCGCTGAAACAACAGGGCCTGAGTGCAGAAGATGCTGCGCGCCAGATTGACATGACTGCGCACAGCAGCAATTTTGCGCAGATCACCGGACCCGGTGCCGATGTGCGAGCGATTCGCCGCATCTACGCCTTGCTGGAATGATGCCGGCAGCGCTGCCGAGGTCAGCGCCGTAACAGCAGCTCCAGCTTGTTCAGCAGTTTTAATCCGCGTTTGTCCTGCAGGGGATAATAGAACCAGGGTTTTGCCAGCGTATCGTGCTTCAGCGTGAGAAAGTCCTCGGCCAACGGCAGTTGCTCGGGGGCGCGCGCGCAAAACGCTGTGGTTTGTACCGGGCTCAACATCTGCATCGGATAGAACCCACACTGTCTGGATTGTTCCGCCCATCGCATCGCCAGTGTGCGACGTTTGCCACGCCAGGCCGGCGCGCCCGGCAACCAGGCGACAAACGGATTTTTCAGGTAAATCATCTGCTCAAAATACTCGCGTGCCTGTTGTTCGTTGCGGGCTTCGCGCGTCTGGAATTGCCAGTGATGCTCGCGCAGCAGGCGGGTATTGATCATAAACACATCGGAATACCAGGCGCCTGCGCTGCGATGTTGCCGGTCTATGCGATAACCGTGTTTCTCTGCTACGTAGTGAATATCGGCTGATCGGGCTTTCAAAAACGCCGGCTGCATGAAGCCGCGATGGCGCCCTTCACGAAACAGATGCTGCCACTGCGCAATTTCCTGTGCTGACACCGGACGCACAATCTGCATATCATCCTGAATCGCACAGATCAGTGCATCATCGGGCAGAGCCTCCAGCGCGGATTGCAGATTCTGATACAGTCCGCCGTGTTTGCTGCGATCGCCGTTTTCGCCCAGCGCCGGCTGATGGATGGCCGCCGACGTGCCCAGCTCTGCCAGCACATCCTGTGTCATGGGGTCCGTGCTGTTGTCATCCCAGATGATGATGTGAGCGTCTGGAATACACACTGTAATGGAATGGACACAGTTGCGTAAAAATTCGCCACGATTAAACGAAAAAATCAGGATATAAAGATCGGGTTTTGTCATCTTGCTGACTGGCGTCACATAAGTTGAGCGTTGGCGCGGAACGGTAACACAAACTATGTTGAACTCTCCAGATCCGTGGTCGCAGCTGTATCAGCAGCATTCACGCCAGGTACTGGCCACGCTGATTCGCCTGCTCGGCGACTTTGACATGGCCGAAGAAGCCATGCACGAAGCGTTTGCGCTGGCCATGCAGCAATGGCCGCAAGACGGTTATCCGCAAAACCCGGTTGCCTGGCTGGTCAGCACCGGGCGCTTCAAGGCGATTGACCAGATTCGCCGCGAAAAACGCGCGCGTGATTACAGCGTGCGCTGGGCTGAAGAAAATCTGTCGCCGGGCAGCAGCCACAGCGGCGACGATGATGACGGCGTGTTGTCTGTACCGGAGCTCGCTGTCGAGTCTGAACAGACGATTGAAAGCGAGAGTATTGCCGACGATCAGCTGCGCTTGATATTCACCTGTTGTCATCCGGGACTGGCCGTGGACGCGCAACTGGCGATGACACTGCGTGAAATGTGTGGTCTGACCACAGAACAGGTCGCGCGCGGTCTGTTGCAGCAGCCCACCACCGTGGCTCAGCGTATCGTGCGCGCCAAGCGCAAGATTCGTGATGCCCGAATTCCCTACGAAGTGCCGGAGGCATCCGAGTTGCCAGCACGCCTGCAAACGGTGCTGAAAGTCGTCTACCTGATGTACAACGAAGCCTACTCCGCCAGCAGTGGTGAGCAGGTGGTCAACGTGGATCTGTCGGCCGAGGCCATCCGCCTGTGTCGTCTGTTGCAACAACTGTTGCCCCATGCCGATGTGGCCGGCCTGCTGGCCCTGATGCTGTTACAGGATGCCCGCAAGGCGGCGCGGCAGACCCGCGATGGCCAGCTGCTGACACTGGAGCAGCAAGACCGCACGCTATGGGACAGTGCCCAGATCAGTGAGGGGCTGGGTTGGCTGGACTGGTCGCTGCGTCATGGCCCGGCCGGTTTTTATACTTTGCAGGCGGCTATTGCTGCGCTGCATGCGCAGGCGCCGCACTACGAACAGACCGACTGGCAGCAGATCTGTGCGCTGTACGACCTGTTGTTGCAAGTCTCGCCATCGCCAGTGATTGCCCTGAATCGTGCAGTGGCCGTGGCCATGCGTGATGGCCCGGGCGCCGGCTTGTCACTTCTTGACGACATCGCAGCGGCAGGCAATCTCGATCGTTATCACTTGCTGCACGCGGCACGTGCGGATTTCTATCGCCGGCTTGGGCGCACAGCCGAGGCAATTGATGCCTATGAGCAGGCGCTGGCGCTGACCACCCAGGCACCCGAGCAGCAGTTTTTGCAGGGCAGGCTTGAGGAGCTGAGAGGATGAGCTACCTGAGTGACGTGTCTGTCGAAAAGGCCTTTGTGTGAGCGACTACAGGCACAAGCAACAACTTTCCAACGGAGAAATAAAATGAAATACCTGGCACTGGTGTACTATCAGGAAAGCATTATCAACGCCTTGACCGACAAAGAGTGGCATGATCTGAATCAGGAATGTATTCGCTGTGTGGAGAAGCTCAGCGCCAGCGGCAATTTCCTGGCCGGCAATGCCTTGCACCCGGTTGCAACAGCCACAACCTTGCGTATGCGCCACGGTGAGGCTCTGATTTCAGATGGCCCGTTCGCAGAAACCAAGGAACAACTGGCCGGTTTTTACATGCTGGAGGCACGTGATCTCAACGAAGCCATCAAACTCGCCAGCAACATCCCGCCGGCACGGATCGGCAGCATTGAGCTGCGCCCGATCCGCGACCTGCCGCCGAAGGAGTGAAAATAGATAGGTGAAATAGGGTCAGACCCCATTTATTAATGGGGTCTGACCCTATTTCACCTATCTATTTACCAAACGCCTCCAGCAGCGGGGCTATCTCCAGCTTCTTCATGCCCAACATCACGTTAAAAGCACGATCGACGCGGGCGCGGTCGGGATGTTTCATGATATCGATCAGCGCCACAGGAACCACTTGCCACGACACACCAAAGCGATCTGCCAGCCAGCCGCATTGCTGTGCGCGCGGATCGCCACCTTCGCCCAGTTTGTCCCAGTAATGATCGACTTCCTCCTGCGACTCACAGAACACTTGCAAGGAAATGGCGGGATTAAACTGGAAAACCGGACCGCCATTCAGTGCGGTGTATTGTTGGCCATCCAGTACAAAGTCAACGGTGAGCACCTCACCCGCCTGGCGGCCGTGATGCTCAAAACCCGCGTCAGTATAGTGGCTGATGTGTACGATGGATGAATTCGGGAAAATGTCGCAGTAAAAACGCGCAGCGTCTTCAGCCTGGGTATCAAACCACAGGCAGGGGCTGATTCGCTGTTGCACGGCCATGGCAGAATCTCCTGTTGTTGTTATCGTCATAGTGTGGTCGTTGCACATCTCGGCCAATCGACAGTGTTCAGGAAAAATTTTCGCGCACGGCATTGAGGTGCGCGAGCACCGCATCTTTCAAGGCAACAGGCTCCAGAATACTGATGCGAAATGGCATCTGCACCAGCCAGCGCGCAAACCACGCCAGACTGTCGGTGCTGGTGTCCATCAGCAAGCCATTGTCCTGTTGCTGCAACAAACCCTCCAGCCCATACAGATGCCGGGTCGCCGAGTGGATATCGGTGTGCAGCACCACCTTGACCGGATACTGGCGCGGCACATTGATCATGCTCTGGTGAAGGTGCGCCGCCGCATCAAAATCCGCCGGTCGCAAAAAACTGTGGGGCAGGGCGCGCACGCCAGACAAACGATCCAGACGAAATGATCGTAAATCCTTGCGCAGATGGCACCAGCCCACCAGGTACCAGTGACCGCGCCGGAACACAATACCGTAGGGGTCCACCTCGCGCTGCAAGGGCTCGGCGCGTTCGGCCTGATACAAAAAGCTGACGCGTTGCTGCGCATGTGCGGCATCAGTCAGCAGCAACAATTCATCCTTGTTGCGGTAACTCTGCACACTGGGCAGCACCAGACTGGCACTGTTGCTGATCGCGCGCACTCGCCGTTTCAGATTGTCCGGCATCACCCGTTCCAGCTTGGCCTGCACGCTGGCAATCGCCGGTTCGGTTTCCGACAGTCCAAGCTGACCCACCGCCAGTAATCCCATGGAGATTGCCAGCGTTTCCTCTTGCGTAAACATCATTGGCGGCAATTTGAAACCCGCCACCAGTTTATAACCACCGTAACGGCCCTGTTCCGTGGTGACCGGAATGCCAAGCTCCTCCAGCGCCGCCACATAACGACGCACCGTGCGAGTTTCCACGTCAAGGCGGCGTGCCAGCTCGGGGCCGGACATCTGTCCATTGGATTGCAGCAGTTCCAGCAACGCCAGAACACGAGTTACAGGTTTTGTCATGGCGGGAAGTCTATGAAGCAAACAGGACAAAAACTGACCTGTTTGCTTTGTACTGTCAAGCCGTCACAACACTCACTCAGACAAAGGACATCATTATGAGCACACTGACTCTGTACACCAATCCCTGGTCCCGTGGCCGGATTGCCCGCTGGATGCTGGAAGAGGCAGGCGCGGACTATCGCGTCGAGGTCATGGAATATGGTGGCAGCATCAAATCGCCCGAGTATCTGGCGATCAACCCCATGGGCAAGGTACCGGCGTTAAAACACGGCAATACCGTGGTCACTGAAGTGATTGCCATCTGCCTATATCTGGCGGACCAGTTTCCGGACGCAAAACTGGCTCCACCACCCCAAAGCCCGGCGCGCGGCACGTACTACCGCTGGCTGCTGTTTGCCGCCGGTCCGCTGGAGATGGCGATGAGTGCGGTGGCCTATGACTGGCGCATCGATAATGACAACGTTGCCGCCGTCGGTTGCGGTTTTGTGGCGGATACCGTCAATGCGCTGGAAAAGGCACTCAGCCAAAGTCCGTACGTTTGCGGGGAGCAGTTCACCGCGGCTGACCTGGTACTGTCCAGTTATATAGGCTGGGAAATCATGCAAAAGAATCTGGAGGCAAGGCCGGTGTTTACCGAGTACGTCAAACGCTGCGAAGCAAGGCCCGCGCACATCCGAGCCACCGAGCTGGATGATGCGCTGGCCCCGATACCGGCCTGATCAGTCCGCCAGATAATATTCAACCGTTACCACAACCCGGACATTCTTGATGTGCGGGTTGTTGCGGTCGCGATCGCTGATCGTGAACTGGCCCTGCGAGGCATTGCGGATTTTGCCGAGTGAACTCTGTGAGTCTGCTGCAAATTTTTGCGCTGCCGCGCGTGCCTCACGTGTTGCCTGCTCGATCATTTCCGGTTTGATGTCATTCAGCCGGCTGAATAGGTATTCCGGTTGCAGATGATAGTCGGCACCCGAGAATACGATGCCCTCGCGACCCAGCTCCGACAGCGAGCTCATCAGCGTGCGTACCCGTGCAATATCTTCCGAGTACACCGTCAGCGACTGCTGCGCGGAGTAACGGTATTCGACATTCGAAGTGTCGCCATAAATCTGCGCCAGACGATCAGTAATCGCCGGTGGCGACAGCGTGACAGCCGCGGCATTCACACCGTTGCGGTCCAGAAACTCCAGAATCTTGTTATTGCTGGCGTCAAGATTGATGTAGAGCGTAGACAAATCATTGTCAGCCAGTGTGTACTGGATCGGCCAAATCACAATGTCCGCGTTCACCTCCTGTTCGGCAAGGCCGCGGACCGTGACGGTGCGCTCATACTCCTTGACGGTGACGGCATAACTGCCCAGGAGATACCCCAGGGCAGCCAGACCCAGAAACAGTGACAAACCCAGAACAACCGCATTAACTGTGTGACGACCCAACATGATCTGAACTCCATTGACCGCGCCGGCTCGCAAAAATGGCCGGTGCTGATGCAGATCATGCCCGAACAAGGCTGACTGCCAGCTTAACGGCAGCGCTGATGTCTGTTATAACGGGGGCTGTCCCAACACGACCCCATTGAAAAGGCCCGTCATGACAACAACAAAAACCTCACTGCGGCTGGTGCAGCAGGCACTGGCTGTGATGCTGCTGCTGTGCGCCAGCATCACCTTCGCCCAATCGGCTGACCCGGCGGTGACCGCCTGGACCATGAGCCCGAGTTCGCTGCCTCCGGCGACAGAGGTTGAGGACAGTTTTCACAACCAGACGGTTCGCCAGACGGTTCGCCTGAGTGCCGGTGGCGAGCGCATTCGCTTGCGTATCTCCAACCAGCACGGCAACAAACCGCTGGTAATCGGTGCATTGACAGTGGCAAGGCAGCTTGAAGGCAGTGCGCTGGACCTGGACACGGTGCAGGCGGTAACCGTGAATGGTCAGTCCAGCTTCACCGTGCCGCGCGGCGCTGTGTTGTTCAGCGATGTGGTGACGTATCCGGTGGCCGCGTTTGAATCACTGAGCATCAACATCTATCTGCCGCAAGGCAGTGGCGCGGCCACCACACACCGCCTGGCCATGCAATCAGCCTGGGTCAGCCCCGGCAACACCACACAGGCGGCTGACCTGCCACCCGGTACCCAGTCCATTTCGTTCTGGCATTACATCAGCGCGGTGGATGTGTTTGGCAGCGAGGCGCGCAGCACAATCGTGACGGTGGGTGATTCCATCACGGACGGTTTTGGTTCCAGCGTTGATGAGCACCAGCGCTGGCCCGACTTTTTTGCGCAACGCTTGCGCAAGGAGAGCGGTCTGCCAGTGTATGCGGTTGCCAATGCCGGCATCAGTGGCAATCGCGTGCTGCACGAGTTGTCGCCCAACTTTGGCGAAAATCTGCTGGCGCGTTTTGAGCGTGATGTGCTCGCGTTGAGCAATGTCAGCCATATCATTCTGCTGGAAGGCATCAACGATATCGGAATGTCCGCGTCGCTGGCGCCTCATCAGGCGGTCAGCGCCGGGCAAATCATTGCCGGTTACCAACAGGTGATTGCGCGTGCCAAAGCGCGTGGCATCAAGGTCATTGGTGCCACGTTGACCCCATTTGAAGGTGCGGCCTATTTTCACGAAGAGGGCGAGCAAAAACGCCAGCAGGTCAACAACTGGATTCGCAACAGCGGAGCGTTTGATGCCGTCATTGACTTCGAGCGTGCCGTGCAGGACCCGGCCAATCCGCGTCGGCTGCGGGCAGAGTTCACCACCGACAACCTGCATCCGAATGATGCCGGTTATCAGGCGATGGCTGACATCATCAATCTGGAGATATTCCAATGAGCAGATCAATCAAGGCAGCTGTGTTGATGCTGGCGACACTGGGCGCGTGTTCAGAGCCGGTTGAGCAGACGGCAGACACCTCGGCTGTGGCCGAACTGGAAGCGACAGCCGCTGCGCAGGTGGATCCGGTACTCGATGAGCAAAGCCGTCTGAACACCGAAATCACACTGGGCAGTGCCGTCAAACGCCTGTGTTCCTCGGTGCTGGTCAGTGGCCGCACGGAGGATCATGTGCGCGCCCATGAGCTCGGCAATCCTGCGTTGGCCGATGCCAGTTTCCGTTTTCAGGATGATGTGGTATCTGGCACCTTGAACGGCATGACTGTGGAAGCACTGTATCGCCCGCATCTGGGTTGCACGCTGCTGAAGGACACTTCACCGCAAGTGCTGCGCGCACAATTCAAAGCCGAGCTGTACCCGGTTGCGGCTGCCAGCAGCGATCAGCCGTGGCCACTGGGCAATCAGGTCAGTTTGCCAGACGCTGTTCCCGGTGTTGATCTCGCTGCAATCAACGCGGCGGTGGACAAGGCTTTCGAGGACATGGAACCGGATCAGGACATTGATACGCGCGCCGTGATAGTCATCCACAAAGGGCAGATCATTGCCGAAAAATACGCGGCGCCGTTTCATGCCGACATGCCCCAGCTGGGCTGGTCGATGAGCAAAACCGTGACCGCAGCACTCACGGGCATTCTTGCCGGCGACGGCTTGTTGCACATGGATTCGGTGACGCGCGTGGCGGAATGGCAGGGTGGCAATGACGAGCGCCGGCGTATTGTGATTGATGATCTGTTGCGGATGTCTAGCGGATTGGAGTACTCGGAAGTGTACACGGCCGGTTCCATGTCGGATGTGATCCTGATGTTGTACACCACGGGTGACACGGCGGCCTATGCCGTCAACAAACCGTTGCTGCACACTCCGGGCACCAGCTTTTATTACTCCAGTGGCACCACCAATATTCTGTCGCGCATCAATCGCCAGGTGTTCAACAACCATCAGTCCTATTTCAATTTCCCGCAGGAACGCTTGTTCAGCAAACTCGGCATGTCGTCGGCGGTGTTTGAAACCGATGCCAGTGGTACGTTTGTAGGCTCGTCGTATCTGTATGCCACACCGCGCGACTGGGCAAAAATTGCGCTGCTGTATTTGCAGGACGGCGTCTGGAATGGTGAGCAGATCCTGCCCGAAGGCTGGGTGGATTACAGCCTGACGCCCACGCAGGCCGCCGCGCAGGGTGAGTACGGCGTACAAATCTGGTTGAATGCCGGCGCGGCCGTGAATCCGGAGGACCGACCTTTCCCCCAGTTCCCGACCAATATGTTTTACCTGTCCGGTTTTGAAGGGCAGAACATCGTGGTACTGCCCGATCAGGAGCTGATTGTGCTGCGCATGGGCTATACCCCGCGCGGACCGCGCCCGATCTGGGCGTTGACCGAGGCGGTGATGAACGCGGTGGCCAATCCAGCGCCGTAAACTCAGTGCCCGGCCGCCGGCAGACGCACCACCCGGAAACCGATGTCGTCATCGCCCCGGGTTGCATCCTGACTGGCGCGCTGCCAGATGCGCAGGCGATTGGCCGTGTTGCGGTAGGAGCCGCCACGCACACTGATGTGACGGCATGTCGTCAGGCGGTTGCGCAGGATGCGGCGTTCTACACGTTCGTCGTTGTCATGGAAGCAACTCAGCGTCCATTCGTCGGCGTTGCCGTGCATGTCGTAAAGCCCAAGCGGACTTGGCGGGAAACTGCCTACCGGTTTGACCGACTGGGGCGCCGGTCCGGACTGGCAATCAAAGCAGTTGGCCATGTCGGGTAGCAGGCGGTCGCCCCAGCTGTATTGCGTGCCGGCGCCGAGCGCCGCGCCAGCGGCATACTCCCATTGCTCCTCTGTCGGCAGTGTCCAGTGCTGACCGGTGACATCACTGAGCCAGCGCGTGTAGGCCATCGCTTCAAACCAGGTCACATTCACCACAGGGAACTGATGGGGCAGGACTTCCAGTGAGGGGTGTGTGATCGGGAGGCCGGTACTGACCAGAAAGGCCTTGAATTCACCTATGTTGACTTCGTGTGAACTGATCTCGAAGGCATCCAGGCAAACGCTGCGTCGCATGTTGCCTTCACTTTCCATCAGCAAAGTGCCCAGCTCAACACAGGCTGCCGGCAGACTGACCATGGCCGGGACGCGCACAGGCATCTCGTCGTCAGCCTGACTGCCGGGTGCACCTGCGACAGTCAATCCAACAACCAGTACTGCGGTGATGGCTGCGATCAATGGCTGGCGTGTCATCAATCACCCCGAGCCTGTTGGTAGTGCAACTGCAGCAGTTCACGGAAATACAAGGGATCCTTGATCAGCACGCCGGGCTGATCACGATGCAGCTCAGCGTACTGTTGACGTGATAACCAGAAGCGCAGCGCCGCCAGTTGCAACATCTGTGGCCAGACCCGTTGTTCGGATGCTGTCAGTGCGCGTTGCTGTGTGTAGCTGGCAAGCAATGCCTGTGTGCGTGCGTGATTCAGCTGCAAGCCTTGGCTGGTAATGTCCACACACCAGTCGTTCACACAAATGGCCAGCTCCAGCAGCGTCCAGCCGGTGGCGGCATTGTAAAAGTCGATGATGCCGCTGATGGTTCCGTGCTCAAACATGGCGTTGTCGCGAAACAGGTCGCCGTGAATCACCGCTTGCGGGAGATCAGGCGCTTTTTCGATCAGTTCGCTATTCAGTTTGGCCAGGCAAGGTGCCAGCCATGTGTGCTCGTCTTGCCAGACAGTGCCAAGAAAAGCGTCTGCCTGCTGCAAGACCCACTCCGGACCGCGATCACTGCGGCGTTGCAAACCGCAACTGGCACTGTGCAGCTTTGCGAGCAAGGTGCCAAGTGCCGCACACTGGTGCCCGTTGACCTGCTCGGGGTGATGTCCGGGCAGTCTCGGTTGTAGCAGCGCCGGTTTGTTTTTCAGCGTCAACAGCGCTTGACCTTCCCGGTTGCGAAAGGCGAAGGGTACTGGCAAACCGGCACCCTTGAGGCAATCCAGTAACTGAATAAAAAACGGCAGATCCTGCACCGGGCCGCGTTCGACCAAGGTCAGCACATAACGTCCGCTGTCACAGTCCACAAAATAGTTGGTGTTCTCACTGCCACCCTTGATGCCTTCGCTGTGCCTCAGCTCGCCCAGATCAAACTGTCGCAAGAACTCGCGAATATCATCGTGACTCAGTGGGGTAAAAACGGACATAAGGCGTTAATTCCGTACAGGCTTGTTCGGTGTCATGGTCATGGTGTGAGTCACGGTGTGATCTGCAAGGTTCGTATATCGGAGAACCACCAGCCCGTGCCATTGCTGGCAAACAATTGATACTGTTCACCCGGTCTTGGTCGCACCAGCTGACGGGAGAATGCCGCCAGTGGCACCGCAAACGCCCTGTCGACAAACAGCACACCGCCATTAAATCCAGGCTCAAACGTGAGTTGCCATGACAGCACACCCTGGTGGTAGTTGGGGGCAACCTCAACCTGAATCGCCGTATCAACGGGCACACAATTGGCGGCCAGTGTTTCACGCGAGATCCGCTGCGCGCTGCCATCAAACAGCACCAGATCCGCGTCTGGCACCTGTTGTGCGGCCAGACAGTTCTGTGTGATCTGATAGGGTGCACGTCCCAGAATCGTGTTCACACGCATCAGGTCACCCTGAATAAAATTCATCGGCACAAACAGGGTTTTGCCTGCAAGTTCCGACTGATGATCGAGTATGTAACGGGTGATGCGATAGTCAACGGAACTGCTCAGCGCATCACGGTGCGTGCTGTTGGCATTCAGATGCAGCAGCATGACCAGCACAAACAAACCGGCCATGGCGTAATGACCGGGGCGTTCGCGCAGCATCGCTGGCAGGCGCGCAGACTCGGTCAGTGCGATTGCAGCGACCATGGCCAGCGCTGAATCAAAAACCAGAAACAGACGGTCGCCATGCAGATGAAATTCGTTGATGCCATGAGCCACCGTCAGGGACGGCAATACAAAGGCAATCGCCACTGGCAGCAGCATCATGGTGCGGCGTGGGTTGACAATCAGCGCTGCCAGCACTGCCAGCAAAATAAACAGCCGGGTTTTGCCGTACCACTCCAGAAACAGCCCGATGGCATTTTCGCGCGCATTCCAGAAGCCGGCGAAGTAACTCGATTCCCCGCCGACGTCCACTGACAGGCCCAGCATGTAAACGCGCATCAGTCCGTAGATCAGCATTGCCGATGCTGCACTGATCGCCAGTGGCCAGTCACGTCGATACACGGCCAGCACGACCAGCAGCGGCGGCAGTACCAGGTAGACTTCTTTGGACAACAGGGCCAACCACAGCAACACACCGATGATCACCGCCGTGCGTTTTGTCACCACGTCAGGCAGCGCCAGTGTCAATGCCGACAAGGCAAACACACCGCCCACAATGTAGTGCAGGGTATAAAAACGCACCAGCAGCGTGGTCACCGACAAGCTGGAGAAAATCAGCAGCATGGCGAGCAATGCGGTCTGTTGCTGACCTGTGACCAACGCTGCCACCCGGCCGGCAAGCGCGGTGAACAGCGCCATCATCACCGTCATAAATGCCAGAAACGCGAGTGGACTGAATGCAAACACAGACACCAGCAACTTGTAGACGGTCAGTGCCGTCGGTGTATAGTTGGCCGCTGACAGCTGCTGATAAATCTCCGGCACCAGATAGTGCTGCAACCAGCCGTAGTCGGTGGCCACCCGCATCAGATGCGAGTCATCCTCCGAGAACACCACCCAGGACAAAAACGGCATCAGCGCCACATAAGCAACCAGGCTCACCAGAAACAGTGGCCGCAGTGACATCAGTCTCATGCCATGGCTCTCCTTAAAAAATAGGGTCGGAGCGTATAAAAAATGAACAACATCCGCGCAGGAATTGTGTATGACAAACGCCATGAAAACCAGCTTGCTTGCTGATCTGCCGCTATCCGCCGGTCCCCAGGAACTGTTCCACACACTGGCCAGCGACAGCACCGGTGTCCGGATTGAGCGCATTGTGTCATTCGGGCATCAATCGCCCGAGGGTTTCTGGTATGACCAGACACAAGCGGAATGGGTGATGCTGCTTCAGGGTGAAGCCATCCTCGCACTGGAAGGACAGAGCGACATTCATTTGTCTGCCGGTGATTGCCTGAACATTCCCGCGCATACACGCCACCGTGTGGTGTGGACAACGCCGCAGCAGCCAACCGTGTGGCTGGCTGTGTTTTATGGCGCTGTGTAAGCGGCCGGTTCACTCGAATCGGGCTTCGTGTTCCATCAGCACCGCGCGAATGGTGGCCGCCCAGATGTCATAGCCTTTTTCATTCAGGTGCAGATTGTCTTCCACAAAAATGTCCGTCATGACAGTGCCATCGGCTTGCAGGAACGGGGTGGCCACATCGATGTATGTGACCAGCGGGTGGTTGTCAGCCAACGCCTTGTAGCGCGCATTCAGCGCCTGCGCCGTTGGCCAGGTCGCCACACGCGCCACGCTGGGTTTGACGGACAGCAGATAAATGCGCGCCTCGGGCAGTTCCGCGTGAATGCGACGGATGCCTTCTTCCACATGGCTCATGATGACGTCGTTGGGGATGTTGTTGCGGCCGGTATCGTTGTCGCCTTCGTAAATCAGCACAGCACGCGGTTTGTAGGCCAACACCACGCGATCCAGATAATGCAGCAGATCATGCATCACGCTGCCGCCAAAACCGCGCGGAATCACTGTCAGCGGTGCGAGATCCGCCGGCGCTTCTTCATTCCAGTACATGATGCTGGAGCTGCCGGTGAGCACGATGGCATTGGCCGGTGGTGGACTGTCGCGATCCTGTGCTTCGAAACGCTGAATGGCTTCTTCAAAACGGGTTGGGTCCGGCAGATCCTGGGCATGCAGTGGTGACATCAGCAGCACGGCAAGGCCCAGCAGCCAGCTCAGCAGACGGCGGTTGTCAGACATGATGTGTGTATCCTGTTTGTTATTGTGTCTGTGGAAAGGGTGCAGGCGCCACGTTAACCCCGGCACGGTGACTGGCGCAAGTCACCCCGGCGCAGAGTCCGGTCAGCGCGCCCCGTGCAGACGCCCGCGCGCCAGGGACAGCAATATGCCCGGAATACACAACAGCACGCCCAGGGTAAAACTCAGATCCACGGCGCGCGCCAGTTGTGGCGCAGTCTCCGGTGAGACCGGCGTGCTGCCCATGACCAGTGCAATGACCAGTGTCACCAGCACCATGCTGTTGAGCTGACCCAACAAGCGCATGGTCGCCACGGCACTGGACGCACTGCCGGAGTGGCGCGATTCGACAGAACTCATCATGGCGTTGATATTGGGTGAGGAGAACAGACTGAAACCCGAGCCGGTGAGTACCAGTGCGCTGACCACATAGGCCAGCGAGCTGTCCACGTGCAGGCGCGACAACATCGCCAGTCCGAGTGCAGTGACTGCCATGCCGGCACTGGCCAGCACCCGTGGTTCAATACGGTCCGACAACCGGCCCGCGGCGGGTGACAACACCGCCATGATCAAGGGTTGAATCATCAGAATCATGCCGGCTTGCGCGGCGCTGTATGACTGTATTGTCTGCAAATACAGGCTCATCAACACCACAATTGCATAAGTCGAGGTGTACATCAGCAGCGACGCCAGGCTGGACAGGCGAAACACCCGGTGCGTAAAAAACAGCTCAACTTCCCACAGTGGCTGGGCGACTCTGCGCGCATGCACAAAAAACAGCGTCATCACCAGCAGCCCGCCAACAATAATGACACCGGCCTGCCATTGCGGCAGCCAGGAAATCCCCAGGCAGAGCAGGGCAATACTGGTCAGCCAACCGAGCGCGCCGAGTCGGTCGAAGCGCGGCGCCTCGTCCGTGCGCCACTCTTCGCGAATCACAAAAATCCCGAGAAACAGCACCAGCAAGGCCATCGGCAGTTGCAACACAAAGGCGGCCCGCCAGCCGAAGGCATCCACCACCAGCCCGCCAAGCAAGGGGCCTGCGGACAAACCCACGTAGGTAAAACCGACCACCAGACCAATCATGCGGCCCCGGGTTTGAGGTGGAAATGCGGCGCTGACCAGTGCCATCTGATTGGCATGCAGCATGGCTGCACTGACGCCTTGCAGGAAACGGCCAGCCAGCAGCCAGCTGCTGGTCGGCGCCAGTGCCGTAAACAGCGAACTGACAATCATGGCCGCAGTGCCCACCAGAAAGATGCGCTTGCGGCCGAAGCGGTCGGATATGCGGCTGAAAATCACCACAAACATGGCGCTCGACATCAGGAAGGCCATTGGAATCCAGCTCAGCAGACGGGCGTTCATGTTCAGGTCCAGCGCTATCGACGGCAACGCCACGTTGCCTGCTGACAACATCACCGGCGTGGCCAGCGCATTGAGCAGGATCATCAATAACAGCGTGCGGGGGTTGGCGCTGGTGGACATGGTTCTCCGGTCGGGCCCGGGTGGATGCGAAGGCTGGTATTGTCCGCGCTCGTGGGAGAAATTCAAGTTTCATGTTGGATTTGAAAGAATCGCGCCGCCCGGATCACCGAAAGAGCAAGCAAGGCGCCAACCTGAATGCCAAGTAACGCTGCGAACGGGAAAGAGTCGTCAGTGATGATGCTCTTGAATATCCAGTAAACGCTCAGACCTGCTGACGTCATACCAATCCTGACTGCCCAATGTTTCTGGTGATCAGGATCTTGCATAAGACAAACGACTTGTGACAGCAGTAGAGTCAGCAAGGCCGGTTCGATTGATAACACCAGCGATCCTTGCTGTTCTCCAGCAATGACTATCTCACTGAAGATCAGCAGGATCAGCGTGATGAACGTGGAAAAACCAATGATTTGTCTGAAGGTCATCGAAGGTATGCGTCCAGTTGGTAATTACCGGTTTCCCACTTGCCGCAGCCAAACATCAACTGCATTGTTCACATTGCTCAATTGGATAGCGCGATCCACCGGACCCGTCACGCGCAAAAAAAGTGCTGCCGACCCACGCGCTTGCTGATTTGATGCCATCGTAGATGGCCCCGCCGATAATCGTGTTGCGCATGAATGTCAAAGCACCCGCACCATTGACCATTTCTATTTCTACAGCTGTCAGTTCTTTCATATATCCTCCATGATACTTGCCAAATTTAATGAGTAAGCAGACTGAATCCCGCTGCCCTCACAGAATGTATAGCTCATGGTCATGATCAGCGCATGGAAATAATCATCGGTTCCAAAGCTTGCACAGTGCTGTACAAAATTTATACGCTCCGACCCTATTATTGGCAGAGGTAACCTAATGTCAGAATCCGTACTCAGAACCCCGGACAGCGCCTTCGCCGGCTTGCCAGACTTCCCGTTCGCCCCGCACTACGTCAATGACCTGCCGGGTTTTGAAGGCCTGCGCGTCCACTACATTGATGAAGGTCCGCGCGAAACCAACTCCATTGTGCTTTGCCTGCACGGCCAGCCAACCTGGAGTTACCTCTATCGCAAGATGATCCCTGTGTTTGCGTCGGCCGGTCATCGCGTGATCGCACCGGATCTGATCGGGTTTGGCCGGTCGGACAAACCGGAAGACGAGACGTTTTATACCTTCTCCCGGCATCGGGACATGCTGCTGGCCTTTGTGCGCCACATTATCCTCAAGCGCATACCCAAGGCCCGGATCATGCTGGTGGTGCAGGACTGGGGTGGCATTCTGGGGCTGACCTTGCCAATGGAGCTGCCCCACGCGTTTGATCGGCTGCTGATCATGAACACCGCGCTGGGTACGGGGGATGTGCCCCTGGGCCAGGGTTTTCTGGACTGGCGTGCTTATGCCAACAGCCGCCCTGATCTGGATATAGCCGCGTTGATGCGTCGCGGTGAACCGCGCATGACGCAGGCAGAAAGCGAGGCTTACGCAGCCCCCTTCCCGGATATGCGCTACAAGGCGGGAGTGCGGCGATTCCCCAATCTGGTGCCCGATCATCCGGATGCTGACGGTGCCGCCATCTCGCGTCAGGCGCGCGACTGGTGGCAGCAGCAGTGGACAGGACAAACGGCCATGTTCATCGGTATGCGTGATCCCGTGCTGGGCGCCCCGGTGATGTATAACCTGCACAAAATCATAAAAGGGTGTCCTGGCCCGATAGAGATTGCTGATGCCGGGCATTTTGTGCAGGAACATGGGCAGTCAATTGCCCGCAAAGCAGCAGAGTTAATGCCATGATGATCAGTAACCTCAAAGACAAACCCCACCACCTGATGACACTGGCGCAGTGGCATCATGCCGAATGGTCCTACCTGAACCCGCAGCGCAGCTTTGACGAGCGTGTGCAGGAGATGCGTGAAGATCTGGAAGGCAAACTGATCCCGACCACCTTTATCGCGGAGGACGAGCACGGCAATTTGCTGGGGTCGGCCTCACTGCTGGCGCAGGACATGAGCAGTCATCCCGAGCTGACCCCCTGGCTGGCCAGTGTTTATGTGGAGGTGTCACAGCGGGGTAAAGGCCTCGGGTCGACGCTGGTGCGCCGGGTCATGCAGCATGCCAAGGACAACGGCATTGGCCGCCTCTACCTGTACACCCCGGATCAGGAGCAGCTTTATGCCCGGCTGGGCTGGCAACTGCTCAGCCGCGAACCCTACAACGGCACGCCCGTCACCATCATGAGCCTGGATCAGTAAGCAAGTCGGGTTTCCTGAATGCCCCAATCAGGCGTATAGTCAGTGCATGCCCAGCCCACTGATAACAATCATAAAGATGAGGTTTGTATGACAGTTTTTGCGGTCACATCATTTACACGCCGGCTGACACTGGCGGCCGCCATCGGCCTGCTGGTGGCGTGCGGTTCAGAGAACAATTCCGCGCCAGCAGCGCCGCAGGCAAACATGCCGCCACAAGCCACGGCCGAAATGCTCGCCTGTGCGGATGCGCTGGCGCCAGTTGTGGCCAACACCGGCACATTTGGCCGCAATATCAACGGCACCTACCCGGAGGCACAGACCTACTTCAATCAGGGGCTGCGCCTTACCTACGGTTATTACTTCCCGGAAGCGATTGCCTCGTTTGAAGCCGCACTGTGCTTTGAGCCGGACAATGCCATGATCCATTGGGGCAAGGCGCTGGCCATTGGTCCCAACCCCAACAGTCGTTATGGCAGTGCGCCGGACGATCCCGTTGGCGAAGGCAAAAATGCCATTAATCGTGCGCGTCAGCTGATGGACAACCTGTCCTCGCAGGATCGTGGCCTGATTGACGCTGTCACCCAGCTCTACAATACCGAGACCTACCCCGACACCGCGGCACGCACACAAGCGTTTATTGACGCAGCCGAAGCCAATTACCGCGCACATGGCTCTGATCTGGACGCGGCGTTCCTGGTCGCGCACGGCATCATGATGTCGACACCGTGGACCTATTATTCCAATGTTGATGGCAGTCCGCTGCCCGGTGTGGCGCGTGCACGCCAGGTGCTGGAAGATGGCATGCGCCAGGATCCCCAGCACCCGGGTCTGACCCACCTGCATATCCATTTGCTGGAAGCCTCATTCGAGCCGGAAAGTGCTGTGCCCTCGGCCGACCGCCTGGAGTCATTGACACCCATGGCTGGCCACATGGTGCACATGCCGGGTCACATCTACATGCGAGTGGGTCGTTACGACGATGCCATCACCACCAATGAGCGCTCCCTCAGCGCAGACAATGTGGTTACCCAGGCCTGGGGCAACCGCGAGTTGCCGCGCACCGGTACCTACTTTGTATCGGCCACCAACCACGGCGGTCATGCGCGGATGTTTATTCACTGGGCCGGCATTCTGCAGGGCAACAGCGAACGCGCCATGAGTGTGTCCGAGCCCATGTTGATGATGGCCAATGCGGAATCGCTCGGTCGAGGTGCCGGCCTGCGCACACCGGTGGCGCACTGGATGACACTGCGAGCCTTCGGCATGTTTGATCAGCTGGCTGCGCTGCAAAATCCAGCGCCCGGTCAACCTTATCTGGATGGCATGCTGAACTGGATGCACGGCGCTGCCTTCGCCAACAATGGTGATGTTGACGCGGCACAAGCCGAGTACGACAAGTTGCAAGTCACCCGCCAGAATCCGGATCTGGCCAACTGGCGCGCCAGTGTGAACTCCACTGCCGACATGCTGGCGATTGCCTCGCATATGCTCGCCGGTGAGATCGCCAACGCACGTCAGGACTACGATGCGGCCATCACCGAATTCCAGCAGGCCGTCGACTTGCAGGACAAGCTGCGTTACATGGAACCGCCGGACTGGTTGCAATCAACCCGACTGTTTCTCGGTCAGGCATTGCTCAACGCCGGCCGTTTTGCAGACGCACAAGCCGTGTTTGAGCGCGACCTGATCATGCTCAACGAAAACGGCTGGGCATTGCAGGGACTGGCCGCAGCGCTGGAAGGTTTGGGTGATGCCGCTGGCGCCTCCGACGTGCGGGAACGTCAGGCCGCGGCGTGGTCCGATGCCAACGTGCAGCTGAGTGCTGCGCATTTTTAATCGCAAGGTAGTGTATGAGCCAGACGCTTGAACAATTTGCACAGACCGTCTCCAGTGCCAGTAATCTGGAGGGCCTGACCCGACCGATGCTGGAGCTGCTGCAACGCATCACGCGTCTGGAAACCACTTACCTGACCACGATTCATGAAGAAGACGGCGTGCAGAAAATTCTGTACGCCCGCAACATCGGCAAACTCAATATCCCTGAAGGTCTTGAGGTGCCGTGGAGCGATACGCTGTGCAAACGTGCACTGGATGAAAAGCAGTTTCTGACAACGGATGTGCCAGCATGTTGGGGCGATTCCGAAGCTGCCCGCGCGTTGAATCTGAAAACGTACCTCAGCACGCCCGTGTATTACGGTGATGGCGAATTGTTTGGCACGCTCTGTGGTGCCAGCAGCAGTTCGGTGGATGTGGACCCACAAGCGATTGATGTTCTCAATCTGTTTTCATCGCTGATTTCACAACAGGCATCGCGTGAAAAAGCAGCAGAACTGGCACGTTTGCGTGCCGATGCAGCGGAGATGCGTGCCAGCGAAATGCAGTTTGTCGCCAAGGTGGGCGCCCTGTGTTTGTCTGCGCCGGATTTGCCGACTGTGCTCAAAAGCATCGCGCTCAGTTTTCAGACGCGCCGCTACTGGACAACAGCCATTCCTTTTGTGTGTCACGAGGGTCAATGCCAGGCGCTGGAAACGCACCATCGCGGTTTTGAGACGTTGATTGCTGCGCTGGTTGCAAAATCACGCGCTGGTAATACGTATCTGCCGTTGTTCACCAAAGCCAACTACGCCGACGAAGCCATTCAAAAAGCGCTGGCGGACACCGGGCAGGCACCGGGCAGTCTGCTGTTTGTGATGATCGCGGCCAGCGGTGATCACATGCACGGTGGTGTGCTGCTGGTTGGTGCCGACACACAAATTGCTTCTTCCGAACAGGCCATGGTGCAAAGCTGCTGGCAAACCATCACGCTGTTTGCTGAACGCCTGCACGAGCAACAATTGCTGGAGGCCGCCAACCGTCAGCTGATGCTGTACGCCCGCCACGACCCGCTGACCGAGCTGCCCAACCGCCGATATCTGGTAGAAGAGATGCAGCGCCTGTTGTCCCACGCAGCGCGCAGCAATGAAGTGATCTATGTGGCATTCATCGACTTTGACGGCTTCAAAAAAATCAACGACGAACATGGACACGATGTTGGTGATGAATTCCTCAAAGCCATGGCGCTGCGCCTGCGCAATGTCTGCCGACAAGGCGACATGCCCGCCCGCTACGGCGGCGACGAGTTTGTGCTGATCGCCGCCAATCACGAAGACCAGGTGGATGGCGCAGAAGCTGCCATTGCCCAGCGCATTGAACAGGCCATGTCGGGCGATATCCAGCTGTCCAACATGACGCTGAACTACGCCGGCCCCAGCGTGGGTGTCATCGCCTGGCGCGGCAACGACACCCCGGACGCCGACACCCTGCTCGCCAGTGCTGACAAAGCCATGTACGCCGTCAAAATGCGACGCCGCGCTGCGCGCGCGTAAGTCCCGTACGTCCGCATTAGCCAGATGGCTAATTGACCGGCTGCCAGCCGCGTGAGATCAATCAGTTTTTTATGCGATTGTTTTCGCAGGGCGGTAGCGTGTCTGGCGATCACCCGCTGCGAGGTAACCAGCCCATGTGGCCGCAAACACTGCCCACTCTTGAAACCGATCGGCTGATCCTGCGCACGCCAACCGCGGATGACACGAACGACTTGTTTGCCATCTACGGTGACCCGGAGGTGATGCAATACACCGACGAGAAGCCGTTCCCCAGCAAGGCGACGGTCGCGCAGATGCTGGGCAGCGTCCAGCGCCTGTTTCAGGCGCATGAATCGCTGGAATGGGCCATTGTGCATAAAAGCACGGGGCAGGTGATTGGCACCTGTGGTCTGCACAGCTTTGACCGACGATTGAACAAGGCAGAGGTGGGATGTCTGCTCAGACAAGACCACTGGGCGCAGGGGTACATGCCTGAAGTACTACTGGCCGTCATCCAGTATGCAAATCAGCAGTTGGGTGTGCGCACGCTGGAGGCTGATGTTGATCCTGAGAACAATCGTGCGCTGCTGTTGTTCAAGCGTTTGGGCTTTGTGGTGGGTGATGGGGGCAGGTTGGTGTTGACGCTTGGCTGAGTCAGACAGGAAAGCAGCATTGGCTGCTTAGTTAGAGTGTCTACTTTTTGTGGGTAGGATCAGCTGTGCAGGAGTTTGATTTGGACATTCACAAGCTATTTGACGACAAGGCAGATATTTACGTGAAAGCCAGGCCTACATATCCACCAAATTTGTATGAGTGGATCTCTGGCCTATGTTATTCACGGAACTCTGTTTGGGATGTTGGATGTGGAAATGGACAAGCTTCTGCTGACTTGAGCAACTACTTCGACTCTGTGGAAGCTACTGATATCAGCGCTTCGCAGATCGCAAATGCTCCGACATATGAGCGGGTTCGTTTTTCAGTTCAACCCGCGGAGGCCACAAGCTTTGACGATAAGACTTTTGATGCTGTCTGCGTAGCCCAAGCACTGCATTGGTTTGACTACGAGAAATTTTGGCCAGAGGTAAAGCGTGTTTTGAAACCCTCAGGCATCTTTGCAGCCTGGGGTTACAATTGGCCACACGTCGACCAAGATGTCGATAATGCACTGAATGAAACATTTCTGTCGGTTCTAAGACCCTACTGGGCGAAACAAAACAAGTTACTGTGGGATGGCTACAAAGATGTTTCCGTGCCATTCCAACGCTTGGAGACTCCTCATTTCGAACTGACAATGAATTGGACCGTTTACGAGTTTTTTGCCTATCTCCACACTTGGTCAGCTACGCGACGCTGCATGGATGAACTAGGCGATGGCTTCTTTATGAGTAGCTTCGAAAATATCTCCGAGCTGTGGGGAGGCCGAGATAAGCGATCTGTGTCTATGGATTTTGTAATAGTAGCGGGGCGAAATGCCGCCTAACAAATTCTTACAGACGGACAAAAACATACTGTCATGCCTTTTGCAAAAGGCGTAAAAGTCACGCCAACATGTTTTCGCCGCTGAAGAAAGGCGTTAGTTGCAATGCGCAATGAAGAAGCATGAGGGATTGTCCAAGTACAAATTCAAGAGATTGGCAATTGAATCTCTTAAAAATGCTATTCGCCTACATCTGGATTCAATTTCGCTTTTCGAGATTGGATCGTATCCTTCTGCGTTTCAACTGTCAGTGTTGGCGTTGGAGGAGTTTTCAAAGGCCAAGTGGCTTGAGCATTACATCTACTCGTCAGAAACGAATGTTGGATATCCAGACAAAGAGTTTGAGCAAGATTGGCTAAAGCTACTTTACAGCCACCCTGAAAAGCAGCGGGCATTCATAGCGCGAGATTTGACCGATTTTTCTCCGAAATTCTCTGAGTCAATCGAAGATCGTAAGCTAGAGGAGAAGAAACAGAATGCCACTTATGTCAGCCTGCCTCGAATCAAGGGTAAGGTCGACATTGATGGTAGAATTTCTGTACCAGTTGTAAAGATTAAGTCTAAGGATGCCAAACAGTTAATCTCATTCATAAACGCAGAGTTCCTGACAATATGCTGGCGGATACATGATGACGAGTTTTATTTTGATGTGGATGGGATGGATGATGTTTTCAATGATCCAATTTTCATGAAGCTGCTGAGCTGGCCTCACAAAAGCAGAATAAGGTCTAGAGCCTGGTATAAACATTGGCGTAAAAAATGGGGCAACTAACAAACAGTTCCAAGGCGACCAAAGTACACTGTCATGTCTTTTGCAAAAGTTCGCAAAAGCCACGCCAGCCTACTTTGACGCTTGAACATGGGCGTTATGTTTCATGTTGAGCACCGATGCACAACGACACTAAGAAGATCAGAGAGTACTTCCAATCTCTTTCGCCAGAAGAGGTTAAGGAGATTAATCGCAAAAACGATGAGCAACATAGGCAGCAGTCCGAGGCTTTTATTGAGCACTACCACCGGGATTCCTGCTATCTATGCGGCAGGCCATTTAAGTCCATAAGCAAGGATATACCATGCATCCATTGGCTCCTACGTCGCGGCAAGTTTAAGAAGAAAGACTTCCCTCTCATCTATAGCAACTATGGCTATGGAAACATTGAGGCGTTTCTGAGGTGGTGTGCGAATCAAGAAAGGATGATGGGCAATATAAATGACTTAGTTGAGGAGAAAGGTGCCAAAAAGGTCATCTCAACAACTATAAGATGGAAGAATATTGAGTGGACTTTTGATTGTTCTGAAAACGATTACAAAGGGCATCGAGGCACTAAGACGGATTTCCCACACTACCACTTTCAAATGAGAATTGATCACCGCCCCTTCATAGACTTCGGGGATTTCCATGTGCCGTTCAGGGACGACGACCTTTTCAATATTGATCTAAAGCGGGAGCAAGGAGATTGGTTTAAACACAACTATGGAACAATAGGTGCAGGCATGCAGGATGCGATGGATATCGAAGCCGCCAACCTCTTGGAACAAATGAACTCGGCTGATGAAGAGGATGGTACATATCATCTACAAACCATACTTGAAGGAAGAAACGGTGGCATCCCGGGCGAGCGCATCCAAGAGTGCATTGATGAACAGAAAAGAACCGGGAAGCCAATGGCGCTAATCTTCAAAGAGATGCTCAGTGATATAGCTGACGTGAAAACCATCATATTTCCGGCCGATTCTGTGCCTGAAATAACTTCAAGGACTGAAAGGAAGAGATGATGAAACATAACAAGGCGTTCCAACGGGTCAAAGTTGTCTTGTCACACCTTTTGCAAAAGGCGCAAAAGCTGCGCCACAACAACTTCGCCCCTGAACAGCGGCGTTAGGACCACAGAAGATTCGAGATCATGGAAATATTAGAGAAATTTGGATTTGTTCTTCTTGGTGTCGCCATAAGTGCAGTAGGTTATCTTCTTAAGCGAAAAATTGAGAGTAAGCCTCAAATGGAGGCAATCGATAAGCACAAGAAGCTTTTGGATATTCACAAGCAGATGAGCGACCAAGGTGTTGACATAAATGGCTTAAGGCAGCTTGAGGCAATGATTACTGACAAAGCCGCTGCAATCCAAAACAACACAGTGATTCTCCAAGCCGAATCAACTCCTCTTATTGAGCAAGATGAATCAGAAGATTTAACCCAGCTAGAGCTCAACGAGCGTGCTGCTGCCAGGCTGGAAAAAGCAAAAGAGAAAATGCAACGAGCTATAGCGGGTATAGATGCCCGTGTTGGCGATTTTGAAAGTCAGTCACTTATGAACAGCCAAATGGAGTGGGAGCGTTACAGTGTTAGCCAAGCTGAAGCAGCGGCTTCGAGCTATAGAGGCGGAAGCATTTATCCATTGATCTATGCTTCAGAACTAGAGTCATTAACAAACGAGCGTACTGCACGGCTACAGGCAGAATTAGATGAGCTTATTCGTCTCGGCAATTAAAGCCCTAACAAGCGCATGTTGTTCGCCCCTGCGGGGCTGGGACCTCCGTTCCGCTGCGCTTCACTACGGCCCCAAATGCGAGCGTTATGAAACCTGAGTGCAAGTGATGCTGAGAATCCGTCTGATTTTATTCTGGTATCGGCTAACCCTGCCATTTCGACATTGGCGGGCGGCCCGATTGAAAACTGTAGAGCCTAATGTCAGAGGCGGTGAAAGATTTGAATTAACGCAAGAAAAAACAACTCATGGTTTGACCTCATGGCGAGCACCTTTCACTGGTGATTTTGAGTGCAGAATTCCTAAGGGAACATTAGTAGAGGTTCTTTATGACTCAGTTCCGCATGCGGAAGGATTTACTTGCAAACCTGTTGAGTACGAGAGATTTGAAGCGGATCATGTGCCAGAGTCAGAGCGAAAAGACTCCAGATATGGCGGCTACTATTTTGTTTTTAAGAAAAGCGATATAGGCACCTTATTAAAACAAGTTCATAACAAGCACCTTCAAAGTGACGCGCACGCGCGCACTTGAGGTGAGCGTTATGCGAGTTTGAGAAAGTTATGCTCATTGATACGATTAAAAAGGCATGGGGTTGGACTGGAATCGACCCGGAAAAAGTTGTTGGAGAAAACGACTTTGGAAATCTGATGGTAAAGGATAAATTGGGTCGATTCTGGCGCATATGTCCAGAGGAATTGACGTGTGAGATTGTAGCCAAAGATCGGGCAGGCTTGGATTTGCTATCAAAGGATTCAGATTTTTTGTCTGATTGGCAAATGAGCAACTTAGTTAATGCGGCTCGCACGGCTTTAGGGGACTTGGAACAGGGCAGGAAATATTGCTTGGCTATACCTGGTGTTTTGGGTGGCAAATATGAAGTTGAAAACTTCAAAACTATTTCTCTAAATGAACTAATCGATTTTTCAGGCCATGTTGCCGAGCAAATAAAGGATCTTCCTGACGGTGCTAAAATTGAGTTTAAATTCGTGGATTAAACTCGCATAACAAGTCGTTCAAGCCGACGGCGCTACGCGCCGCGGCTTAACTCCAGCGTTATGTGCCTGCAGTGGTTTGGTCGGACGATTCAAACATGCACGTTTAAACGAAGAGGATTGGGAATGAACTGGGAAACAATTCTTATACTGGGCTTCTTAGCTATTGTCGCGATCTACTTATTTCGAAGTCGCAAAACGGAAGATGAAGTGCTGGGTATTGTCAAGGAAGCCATGCCACTTTGGGCAAGTTTTGCGCCGTTCAAAAACGGTTCTGACTCCGCGAACACTCTGTATTATTGTCAATGGGCTACAGGAGGCAAGAAACTAGTAGATGGGCTTCTACAGCAGAATGCATATGAGGGACATGCGAAATCGTATGACCAGAACCCGAAAGAATGGGAGAAAGTAATAAAAAAATCACTAGAGGCAAAAACAGAAGATTTAGATAAGAAGGTGAGACTCGTAACTGCATTGTTTGAGCTCGATTCGATGAAGAAAGAAGGAAATTTGCCGAATTGGGATTCTTATACTGGCCTTGGTTACATCATCAGATCACCAAACGATGACTCAGCTACCAAGCTAATGAGCATGCTCGAAGACATGATGGAGAAAAACACTGACATTGCCAGCAAGACGCTGAATCTAATGGAAGACTACGTTGTCTACACGGGCAAAGAGTTAGATGAGAATTTATCAGCAGGTTTTCTCTGCTTTGTTTGCTTAAGTTATGCGAAAGAGAATCCAGAGCTTGAGATTAGCAAAGAATTAATTGATTTAAAAAACAAGGCAGTCGAAAGCTTTGAGCACGGAAGATAGAATTCTTCAGATAACACATAACAAACGCCTTCAAGGTGACGCGCAAGCGCGCACTTGAGGCGGGCGTTAGGGCTCATACGTGCGTTCCCATAACTCGTTCAATAAAATATGGATACTAGAATCTTTGGCTGACGGAGAGCTAAAGACTGGCACTCGTCTTTATGAGGAATTGTTCCCAAGGATCAAAGCCACGCATCAACAGTTAATTGTCGCTATTGAGAAGCCCGCTTCAAGAGAGGAATTTGTTTCTTGCCTAAAATCAATACTGACAGACATCGAGGAGAATAAAAACTATCCGCTGATTCATCTCGAGTGTCATGGGAGTGAAGTTGGTTTAGGCCTCTCGAGTGGTGAGATCATTGAGTGGATCGAGATCAGGGATTTGTTAATCCGTATAAATTTCGCCTGCGAAGTGAATCTGCTTGTGGTCGTGGCGGCATGCAAAGGCGTATACCTAGCCAAGGCAGCTACTCAATTGGACAGAGCGCCATTCTACGCAATGGTTGGCTCTAAAACGGAAATGACAGCTGGAGAAATTCAAGCAGATTTCACAGAGTTCTACATGTCATTTTTTGAATCACTAGATGGAAATACAGCAATAGAATCACTCAATAAACAGGCGGCGATGACCAATCGCTCCTACTACTTTGTGGGTGCCGAGGTTATTTTTTTCAAAGCATTTAGATACTATCATCAAAACTATTGTGTTGGAAAAGCTAAAAGGAGACGACTAGAACGGCTTGTATCACAGGCCTTATCCAGCAGGCCCATTAGACAGAAAGGCGTCAATTGGGCAAGGAAACAGGCAAAACTGTGGTTTAGAAACGAGCAAGAACCCGCTTTCGAAAGAATGAAAGCTAAGTTCTTTGGCATAACTGAATATCCCAACAATGCAGAGAGATTCACGGTTTCTTATGCAGATATATTTCGTTCGCCGCCCTAACAATACGCTCAACTGTGACGCCGCAAGCGGCGCACGTTAGCGGGGCGTTATACGAGAAGAGCATGACACTGTCCAAGGATGCAAGAGAGTTAGCGGATACGTTGAAAAAGATCGTAGACGGACTTGAAAGTTATGAGGCCGATTCTCGGAGAGATTACACGAGCAAAGTGGCAGCACGTTTGAAGCCACTGGTGCAGGAATTCGAGCGTCTGATCACAGAGGAGCGCTCGAAGGAAGCAGCCAAAATGCAGCTAGACGATATTAGAAAGCTAATGCATAACATAAACGGCGCAGCTACAAAGGGCGAGATAGATTTTGTGCAAGACTGCGTGCTAAATCGATACTGGCAGCTAAGTACGATATTTCAAGAAGCCAAGTACTCGCATGAATCATTGTGATCGTATAACCAGGCGCTCAACCAGACGCAAAAAGCTGCGCTTTTTCCGCTGGTTAGCTTCGCGTTAGGCATCACAACGGATATACATATGGAATTTGACCAAGTTATTGCTCACTGTAAAACCTTGAAAAAGGAAGTAGACCAGCTTGGCGACTCAGACGGCGCTAAGCTAAAAGGTCTTAAGGCTCGAATATATGATTTTCTATCGAAAGTTGGTGGTCCGAACAATACTTTTGTGAAGCAACTTTCCAGTGTGGACAGCACCGTTACTTCTTATCAAAAGAACGTAGTAAGCGAAGTATTGAGCTCGTTTATAGCGCATATGGAAGATGGGCTTGTTGGTGGAATCAGTCCCAAGCGACAAGCCGAGCTAGATGTTGTCTCAGACCTATTGGAGCAAGCAAATACATTACTCGAAAATCCTAAAGTGCATTCCGCAGCGCCTGCGGTTCTCATTGGCGCTACGCTCGAAGAGTTCTTAAGAACTTGGGTTGAAGAAGAAGGATTAAGTCTCGGAGGTAAAAAACCTAGCTTAGACTCCTATTGCAAAACATTGCGAGAGGAAGAGCTGATCACTAAGCAAGATGTAAAAGACATCAGGTAATCACCCCATTTTTAATGTAAGTCAAAAGTGGAGGATATTTACGCAGCCATCGCCGGCTTTTGTACCGGTGTCAGTCCGCCATTTGCCATATTCGGCCGCTCATTATTGTAGGTCCACAGCCACTGCGTAGCCTGATCCTGAACTTGCTCGATACTATCGAATATCCGCTGACTCAACCAGTCGTAACGCACCGTCCGATTGTAGCGTTCGACGTAAGCATTTTGCTGTGGATTTCCCGGCTGGATAAACGCGATTTTGATACCGCGATCCGCCGCCCAAGTCGCCAGTTTGTCGCTGATGTATTCGGGCCCGTTGTCACATCGAATTTGCCTGGGTGTTCCCCGCCATTCAATGATCCGGTCCAGCGTGCGAATCACCCGCTCAGCCGGCAGTGAAAAATCCACTTCAATCGCCAGTCCTTCACGGTTGAAATCATCAATGACGTTCAGCAATCTAAATGAACGGCCACACCCCAGCTGGTCGTGCATAAAATCCATCGACCATGATTTGTTGATGGCTTCAGGCACTTCTAACGGTTGTGGTTGCTCCCGGTTCAGTCGTCGACGTGGTTTTATGCGCAAATTCAGCTCTAACTCCTTGTATATACGATGGACCCGTTTATGGTTCCAGGCGAACTTTTTGACGTTTCGCAGGAACAAAAAGCACAGCCCAAAACCCCAGTTGCGCTGACTGTCGGTCAGTCGCAGCAGCCACTGGGCAATCAGCGCATTTTCATCAGACAGCCGGCGCTGGTAGTAATAACAGGTCTCGCTCAGTCCAACCAGACGGCATGCCAGACTGACACTGATCTTGTGCTGTTCAACCAGATATTTCGCCACCTCCTTGCGCTGAGATGGCTTTACCACTTTTTTTGCAGGGCATCCTGCATGATGTCGGCTTTGAGCCGTTCCTCGGCATAGAGCTTTTTGAGGCGGCTGTTTTCAGCCTCCAGCTCTTTCAATCGGGCCATCAGCGATGCATCCATTCCGCCATATTTTGCCCGCCACTTGTAGAAAGTCGCAGAGCTGATGCCATGCTCTCGGCACACCTGTGGCACCGGCGCTCCGGCTTCAGCCTGCTTGATTATGGCCAGTACCTGACTGTCACTAAACTTTGATTTTTTCATGCAGAATCTCCTCTTTGCCTAGATTACGAGAAAATTCCACTT
Organism: Pseudohongiella sp.; assembly: GCA_036834885.1. Taxonomy (GTDB): domain Bacteria; phylum Pseudomonadota; class Gammaproteobacteria; order Pseudomonadales; family Pseudohongiellaceae; genus Pseudohongiella. The sequence goes on from DAITNA010000001.1 coordinate 556,145, forward strand.
TTGACTTCACTTAAAATTTGGGCTGATTACCATCACAGCGTGGTCTGGCATAAGAAATCACGCAGCTCACGGGGAGTGGTCTGAAGTAGAGGATAGGTCACGCATACGTCTCATGCTTGAGGGCGTCAACTTATTTATACGGCAAAAAACAGCGTAAAATGCCTAACAAACGCCTCCAAAGTGACGCGCACGCGCGCACTTGAGGCGAGCGTTAGGCGGGTACAACACTTAAGTGGTTGATATCAATGGACAATGATCGCAAATTACCGTTCCGGATTGATACAGAGGCCTTAGCACTTGGTTATTATTTTGTTATTGATTTCAATTACAAACCAGTACGTGAATTTGAAACCATGGAGGATGCAGAGGTATTCATTGCAGAGGCCAACCAGACAGATATAGAAACGGTAAGAAGAGACGCCAAAACTCAAGCAAAAATGCTGGAAGAGTACCGCTATAACCTAAAGAGAGGTCTGAAGAAGAGAGAGTCCCAAAGCCCAAGTCCAAACCATAGTGGCGGGTGGAGCTGGGAGAGTCTGCCTGAAGAAGTTCGGAGACGATTTCCTCCTCCCCCAGAGAGGTCAAGGTTTTCTTCAAATGATGATTATGAAGAGGCTCGTGGCTACTGGACGGCAAGGGTAGGAAGAAATATATCTATGGCGCTCCGGACGCACAAGCAACCTAAAGCTACAGCAAGAAAATTGGATCTTATCCCTTTCGCAAAAACAATACTAATTTGGGTCGCATTTTTCGCTCTTATTGTCGCGGGAGTTTATGTTGTCGTATATCTCGATGAAATCGGGGCTAAGGATAACTTCATAAAAATTGCTACAGTTGGAATGGCTTGGGCTTTAGTAATCTGGATTGCATTCGAATACTATAAGAATCGGGTTGGTAAAAAGTTGCCGCTATTTAATCCGAGTGAGTCAATCTTTGAGAAAACGGTTTCTATTGTTGTCCTTCTTGTACTCTTTGCTCCTGTGTTGTTAATCGTCATCGCATCAATTGTATGGCTATTCAGTTGAGAACAGGACGAGGCAAAACCAGTGAGAAATGGGCAAGCGCCCAACCTAAACATGAATTAGCCTAACAAGGCCGTCAAGCCGCCCTTTGGGCTCGGACGGCAACTACGTTGCCGCCGCTTACGGCGGCGTTATGCGATTCGAGCAGCCATTGGGCAAAACTGAAAATGGAAAGAATCCTGAATCATGAAAGAATGCATTATCTCTTTGGAGATCAATTCAATGTTTCGGTTGCAGAGAGTGCATTGGCCGGATTGGAGCGCCTGCCAGAAATCCGCCAGCAGTTAATTGAAGATACAGCAAATGGAAAAATTCATACCGGCATTAGATTGGTCAGTTATCTAGATGTTGATACTGGCCTTTTTATGAGCGTGCTTCAGACGTTTCCGGGAAGACCCAGCATTATTTCATTCTATGCCGATAGTAAGCATCGGTTCTTTGGGGGGCAAACCTTGGTTTGTGTTCCATTTCAATTTTGTTTGGAAGAATACAAGCCTGAAGGAGATCATATCGTTTACAGACATACTTTTAAGGCTCCAAGCTTTGAGCCAGATTTTCTAAAGAAGGAGCGGGCCAGGCTATCAGATGCAGAATTTTTGAAGGCTGTCGTATTTGTTAAGTCCAGAGATGCCTATGTTACGGTTCCCGGAATGAGTTATGTAGGTCTGACGCAAAGGAGCTGGCAAGAAAGGTATGTAGAGCACACTGAGAAAGCACTGGAGAAGGATGGGTCTTCTTTATTCCATCAAGCGATTCGAGATATGCAGGGCCAACCTGTAATTCATGTTCACGACGTGTCTTTGTTCGGTGCAACGCGAGAGCAGGCCAAAGAGTATGAGCGCACGCTAATCCGTGAATCTACTCTTGCCCCTAAAGGTCTCAATATGAAAGTGGGCTAAGTATGCACACATCGCATAACAAATTCTTCCAGGCGGACAAAATCATGCTGTCATGTCTTTTGCTAAATACGCAAAAGCCACGCCAGCATGCTTTCGCCACTGAAGAAAGGCGTTACGTTTCCTCAGAGTCGTACACATGATCACAGGCATCAATCACATCACTTTTTCTGTAAAAGATCTGAATTCATCCATTGAGTTCTATCGCGATGTCCTGGGAATGAAACTACACGTTTACTGGGATTCCGGCGCTTACCTGACAGCAGGAGTTACGTGGATTTGTTTGAGCTTGGGCGAACCCGCACCCGCCAATGACTATACGCACGTCGCCTTCAGTGTCAGTGAAAAGGTTCTTTCTGAGCTACGCGCAAAACGTAAAGAGATTGGATTTGAGGAATGGAAGCAAAATACCAGTGAGGGCGAATCGCTCTACATCCTTGACCCTGACGGACATCGACTGGAGCTTCACTGTGGCACATTGGCAACTCGCCTGGCAGAGCTGGAAAAGTCGCCTTACAAAGGGTTGGTATGGTGCTAAAACGTAACAAGCGGCACCACAGTGACCGCTTTTCCGCCGCTCAGCGGCTACAAACCGGCACGTGTGCCGGGCGTTACTGCACTATCGGCATGCCAGCTTCAAGTCCAGTGCACGTCGTTGGTTGAGTGCCGGGCGGATCAGAGGGTTTTCCGCCGCGAACGCCTCCGGGAAGTTCAGAAGCGCAGTTGTCAGGACCAATGCAATGAAACGCCATCAATGGTGATGTGGGAGCCGGAGAGAAAATTGCAAAAACAAGCAGTCGGCTGGGAAGTGCATTCTACAAGGCGCATCGCTGACAAGTGGCTGTCGGTAACCCCGTGGCTGCCTTCGGCTTCATGCTCCGCTGTTGCTGCGCATACTGGGCTTCCGCCAGCTGAAGTGGCTCGTGCAGTAACAATACAATCAACTTCGCTCCCTTCGGTCGCCGGACGCGCGCTACGCGCCGCGCCGGTTATCTAGGGGCGTTATGTTTGCAGTCGGAGCTGAGTTGATGAATCTAGTAGAAACGGTATTGGGAGGCGCGCTAGCTGGGGCCGCATCTGCCTGGGCAATAATAAAAATATTTGTGCACCACAATTTAGAAAAGTCTCAACGTAGATTGCAGCAGGAAATAGATCAAGAAAAGGAAGAGCGAAGGTCGCAATTGGAAGTTCTCTCTGCAACCCAAAAAGTTCGGCCGATAAGCTTTGAGCAGAAGAACATTACAGCACTAGAAGTTGCTTATAGTGCAGTAGTAAAAACTGCACTACCAAGGCACAGTTTTCGCAAGAATCCTACTACGAGCAAATTCAGTGGATCAACTGACGAGCAACAAACTGCGCGATACTTCCATTTGTTTTCGGAGAATTTCAAGGCTTTTAGCAGTGCATTTGATGCTGTCCATAAGGCATTCCAGAGTTTAGAGGATCATGCCATATACTTAGATCGTGATCTTGAACAACGCGTTATTATGGTGCTAGTTAATATTGACTCCTTTTATCAAAGGCGGCACGCGCTTTTAAAGTCAGAACATGACAAGGCAAATTCTCAGTTCGACGGTAAACTGATTTCACATGAGTTACGGACTTTCGACTTTGAGTCATTCCATACATCAATGCTCCAAGAATGGAGACAGCAGACAACTCCAATTCGTGAGGAGCTAAAAGCTCTAGTTCGAAGTCAGTTAAGATCAGGGTAGCAAGCAAACATAACAAGCGGCTGTTGTCGCCCCTTCGGGGCTGGGACAGCCTTTTCGCCGCTGCGCGGCTACAAGCCCGCCCCAAAGCCGGGCGTTAAGCGGTAATCAGCCTCCGGAAAACTAAACATGGATCTGACACTTTTTCTGTTGCTCTCCTTCGGCCTGATCATCATTCCAGGGCCCAATGTCATTGTCATCGTCACAACCAGTATTGTGCACGGCAAGGTTCGGGGGCTTCAGACTGTCGCCGGCACAAGTGCCGCTATGATCGTACAGCTGCTGGTTGCTGCCATAGGTACGGCCTGGTTCGTCACTGCCGTTAGCGAAGGTCTGAAATGGCTCAAGTGGTTGGGCGTAGCCTATCTGCTTTATCTGGGTTACAAACAAATACGAGCCTCGATGAGCGGCATAACACTGAGTTCTCCCAGTGCAGTGGGTTCGTTTCAGCGGGGTTTCTGGGTCTCACTGACAAACCCCAAAACCATTCTGTTCTTTGGTGCGTTCCTGCCGCAATTCGTCTCAGCTCAACAGTCTTATCTGGCGCAGGTTGCTGTGCTGTCAGGCATATTCTGGGTTATGGCCGTGGTGCTGGATTCGCTCTATGCGTTGTTCAGCAGCAAAATTGCCAGTAAGCTCAAGGCTGCACCCGACAGCCGTTTCATGGGTATCTTTAGTGGCAGTTTGTTTGTGGGTGCAGGTGCGGCTTTGGCGACGGTGGGTCGTGAGTAAAAAAGCGCTTAACAAGGCGCACCAATCGCCGCCTTGGGCGGCTGGGACGCTCGCAAGCTCGCGCCCTTGTGCGCAGCGTTAAAGTGCAAAGGAGACGGTGTGCCAACTGAAAAGCATAAACATGTCCAAGCGATAGCAAAGGAAGTGCATACCAGGCTAGGAAGTTTTATTACTTCGGAAGCCACTGAATCTTCAATCGCCAGGAAAGCAGTAGATCTGCTGGCAGAACTCGGTGTCACAGAAACGTGGTATCACAACGTTCCAGCTTTTGTGTTGCTCGGAAGCAGAAGTTGCCTTTCGATCTCCGGTAGAGACTATAAACCAGCAAATGAACAGGTAGGAGATATCAATCTAATTACCATCGACCTTAGTCCCAAGGTTGGAAATGTGTGGGGAGACTGCGCAAGGTCATACGCTGTGGAAGGTGGACAGGTAACACAGAACCCTAGGCTAGCTGACTTCGTAGGTGGGTTTGCCATCGAGAGAGCATTGCACGCTGAGATGATCGAGTTCGTTACTCCGAATACCAAGTTCTCTGAGTTGTTTGAATTCAGCAATGCCAGGATAAAACACTATGGGTACGAGAATCTCGACTTTCTTGGTAACGTTGGGCACAGTATCGAAGCCCGAACATCAGACAGACGCTTCGTTGATAGCCGCTGCCATGAATCGTTGGGCGATGTAGCTTTTTTTCCTTTCGAACCTCACATCAGGCAAGAGGGCTCCAAATGGGGGTTCAAGCACGAAGAAATTTATTACTTCAATCAGGACGGGCGTGCGGTTGCACTTTAACAAGTTGCTCAAATTCGTTCCGGCCTTCTGGGCCTCCACCGGACCGCGCTTATGGCGCGGCCGTTTAGCAAAGCGTTAGTTTTACAAAATGAGCATCGAAGATATTCAAGTAATTGATATTATCAGCACAGATCTCAAAGACGGTTCTGTAACGTTGGTGGCAACAGATCATTTAGAATGGGGAAGCGGTGAGCACCTATTAACAATACAGGAAAAATTGAATTGCTACTTATCCTACATAGAGAGCGGCGAAGTCTACGAGTCCTATCCGAATGCGAAAGGCCATGAGATAAAAATACAACTTGCTTGCAAATATCAACCCGATGACGATGCCGTGAAGTTTCTTAGGCAATGCGAAAAAATCATAGATGAAGCAGGCTTTAAATTTTCTTATCGAGTACATGAAAACTAACAAGCATGTCAACTTCGCGCGCAAACAACGCGCGCCGGACAGCCTACACTCCGCTGCGCTGCGTTACGGCTGCCGGTTACATGAGCGTTAGGGCTCGTCATAGTGTCCGCCCAATGCAAAGATATAGATCGATGATTCATCAAACCTGTACACAATACGATCTTTCTGGCTCAGACGTCTTGACCAAAAACCGGATAGATTATGCTTCAGGAGTTCAGGCTTACCCGTCCCGACAGCGGGATCATCGCATCGAAGGAGCTCTTTGATGATTTTGCGCGCAGATTCGTGCAGCTTTTTGTCCTTTTGGCGCATGGCTTCATACGCCTCCCAGGTTCTGCCCTCAAATACCAGTGATCTCATCCATTTGCTCTTTTGTAGGCATGTATCCTTTGCGCTCTGTATGGGTTTTAACCGATTCAGCCAGTTGTTGCATGAGGTTAGTGTTTTGCAGGACGTAGAGCGTTTCCTGCTCACGCTCCCAGTCTTCGGCGCTAATCACGACAAAGTCCTGCCCGGACCGTCGCGAGACTCTGAGTGGCTCATGCCGGCTAATGCTTTGTTCTACAAGCTGTTTCAGGTTATCTCTGAACTTGTTTACAGTGACTGTTTCCATCTTGCCCACCAATATATGTACGGGAATGCCGTACGAGTATACTTCAGCCGCCCTAACAATCTCAAGCAAACGGACGTCGGCATTGCCGGCGCCGTTGTTGAAGGGCGTTAAGCAGTGCAATACACAGGGTATCGCTATGGTCGAACTCGTTATATTCGACTGTGACGGTGTGCTCGTTGACTCAGAAAGGTTGGCCATCAAGATCGACGTCAAGGTTCTGGCCCAGCTTGGCTGGAAGATGTCGGAAGCTGAAGTCATAGAGCGTTTCGTTGGGGTCTCTGACTCTCACTTCAAGCGAGCAATTGAGGAGCAAATTGGTAGGCAGCTACCCGACGACTGGGAGGACGAGTTTCGGCCACTGTATCGTGCGGCATTTGCCCAGGAGCTAACGGCGGTGGATGGAGTGGTGGATGCGCTTGACCAGATCACCATCCGGAAATGCGTGGCGTCGAGCGGTACGCACGAGAAGATGCGTTATACCCTGGGACTTACTGGCCTATATGATCGTTTCGATGGTCACATCTTCAGCGCAACCGAAGTGCCAAACGGCAAGCCAGCGCCCGACCTGTTTCTCTATGCTGCTAAGAAGATGGGTGTTTCTCCCGCGGACTGTGTGGTGATCGAAGACAGTGCCATGGGGGTGAAAGCAGCTCGGGCTGCGGGTATGCGAGTCTTTGCATACGGGGGTGGCGTGACTCCGGCCATAAAGCTCGAGGGTCCGCTGACAACGGTCTTCACGGACATGCGCCAGTTGCCGGCCTTGTTGCAAGCTAATATATCGTTGCAGCGGCAGTGAACGATAAAGTGCACATGACTTGGAGTCGGCGTGCTGCCGCTGAACAAAGGGCGTTGTGAACCCCTTAGATCAGCCCTTGCTCAACATAACAAATATGTTACTATCTGCTTATGACATGGACGATTGTATACAGATACAAGGATGTGGAGCAGATCTCGGTATGCCCCACACAAAAGCTATGTCGGATGGTCTATGTGAACTAAGGGTCAAGGGTAAAGAAGGTATCGCCAGGGTCTTCTACTGCACCAAGGTGGGAAAGCGCATCATTATGCTGCATGGATTTGTAAAGAAAACGCAGAAAACGCCAGCCAAAGAATTGCGTAAAGCTCAGCAACGTTTGAGTGAGGTAAATAATGAAGCACAGTGACTTAAAAGCAAAAGCACTTTCCAATCCTGAAGTGAAAGCTGCCTATGATGAAATGGCGCCGGAATTTGCACTGCTACGACAAATGCTCAAGGCAAGGCAGAAAGCAGGTCTGAGCCAAGCTGACGTTGCTGAGCGCATGGGAACGAAACCACCGGCAGTCACAAGATTGGAGTCTTCGCTGGGTAATGGAAAACACTCCCCGTCGCTGGCCACGCTTCAAAAGTATGCGCATGCGGTTGGGTATGAACTACAAGTTAAATTAGTGCGCCCGTGATCAAGTTAGCTCATAACAATCCGCAGCAATCGCCCGCATTGGTTGCTGGGACAGCCAAAACGCTGCGCTTATTTGGACGCCCTTGTGCCGGTCGTTAGAACCCCGAGCTACCCATCACAGTAACAAGTAAGGAAATAGATTGAATACCATCAGCATACTGGGTAGTGGTTGGTTGGGTTTACCATTGGCTCGGCATCTCATAAAAGCCGGTTATATAGTCAATGCCTCCACGACATCAGAAAGCCGAATAGAGAACTTGATTTCCATCGGCGCCAATCCATTCATTGTCGACATAGATGTGTTGCCCGGTGACCTGGAAAACTTTCTCCGGGCAAATACCTTAATAATTAACATTCCTTCAAAGAACATCGATGGTTTTGGCAGGCTGATACAGGAAATAGAAAAATCTGACATTGAAAAAGTATTATTTGTCAGTTCCACATCCGTGTATGAAGACACAAACAAGACAATAGTGGAGTCAGATGGTGCCGAGTCAATACGAAGTCCCTTGCTGTCAATTGAAAACCTGTTCAGACACAGCGATAAGTTTATAACGACAATTGTCAGGTTCGGTGGGTTGATTGGCTATAGCCGCAAACCCGGCATGTTCTTTAGCCAAGGTAAGCCGGTTCATAATCCGGACGCTTATGTCAATTTGATACATCGTGACGACTGTATTGGAATTATCAGCAGAATTATCGAACACGAAGTCTGGGGCGAAGTTTTCAATTGTTGTGCGGATACCCATCCCACAAAACGGGAATTCTATACGCATGCGGCCAGGGCGATAGGTCGCCCTGCGCCTGAGTTTGTTGATACAGATACCAAGTCCTTTAAAATAATCAGTAATCAGAAAGTTAAACAGTTATTGAACTACACATTCAAACATCCCGACTTGATGCGCACGCTCTAGAACACGTAAATGAATCCGATGCCCACTTCAGCTTCATAATTGCTGCGGGCGATCGGGCTGCGTTTGACGTCGCTGCCAAAATGCTCGTAGAGCGCCTCGCCGAAAATCTGCCAATTGTCGTTGATGTAATGACGGTAGGTGTAGTTCAGCCCGATTGAGCGAAATCCTCCGCTCAGGTTTGTCGCATTGAGCCCGGATGCAGCAGATTGGGCTGCGGTTATGCCAAAATCTCTGTTGGCACGATCGCTGTCGTGATACACAGCAACAATCGACAACTCGGAACCCGTTCCGTTGGTCTGTTCACCGAAGCGGCGCCCGGCGCCAAAAAGACCAAGAGTCCCGTTGTCACCGGTGACAACCCGACCATCCAGCCAGTAACGCCAGTCTGCATCGAAAGCGCGTCGGGCCTGCAGGACAAATTCAGTGCCTTCCTCGGTATTGCCAAGTCCATCCAGTCGGCCGTCATCGGAATCACCTTCCTCGCGACCTTCATCGAAGGCTACCGTGGCCTCAAACAGCCAGGTTTCAGAACGAAGACCACGCCAGCCCAGTGCCTCGCCCGCGAAGTAGAAAATATCATCGCCTCTACGCCATTGAACCGCGCCAGCAGGCTGAGCTTCGAAGCCAAACTCATCCGATCCCTCGTAAGCAGATTCGTACTCAACACCCAGGCCAAGCCCGAAGCCCCAGCCATCTTCACCTCTCGTGAAATCGTCGATCGATGGCAAGGGCACCAAGGCTGTGTTTGCATCCTGTGCCAACGCTGTTTGAACAAAGAGTGCCTGGACAACAGCTGCCGCCAGTAAACCTGTACACTTTTTCATTTAAATGCCGTCCCGATAGGTGTTGAGATAACGCAGTTCTTCAAACTTGGCGGTTTTTACGCAACGTCTTTGTGAACAGATCACAGATGTTGTATCCCAGCACCAAACCGGATTCCCGCTCGGCATTACTGGGCGCGAGTCATCGTCCAGTCTGCGGTGGTACCCATGGCAGTGGCTTTGCCCGCAATGCTGTCACCCTGGAGGGTGGCAGACATCTGATACGTGACACCTGAGTCGCCTCGCACCAGATCAAAGCTGATGGTGTTGCCGTTGACGGTGCCGTTGCTGATTGGCCAAACCCGGCCTTCACCCAAATCAAACTGGCCAATCAAATCGGTGCCATCGCTGAAAAAATCGACAACGGCGGTGACTTCTCCTGCCGGGCCAGTCATGACAAAATCCCAAAGGCCATCAACCGAATTCTGTGCGTTAAGTGCTGGCGGCAGTGCCACCAACAGTGCGATAAAAAAAGCGAAAAATCTGGCTTTCATGTGTCATGCTCCTGATGGTTATCTTGTGTTTGACCTGACGCAGGCAGGTGCTGCCGGATTCTACTCCAATAACAGGACGACCGCATTAAAGAGCTAGACGAGAAGTTATTGCGGCATATGGCGTGCCCTGAGGAAACCACATGAGTGTTGAAGTTCGTATCGTAAATGCATTTATTGACGGAGCCTCCGGAGGCAATCCGGCGGGCGTAGTTGTTGCGGCAGATGGTTTGTCTGCGGTTCAAAAACTGAAGATCGCGCAGCAGGTCGGTTTGTCTGAAACTGCATTTGTTTCGGCGTCCAGCACGGCGACCATCAAGCTGGAGTTTTTTACCCCCACGCGACAGATCGCGCACTGCGGGCATGCAACGATTGCAACGTTTTCTCTGCTGCGACAACTGGGTATGGTGGGTGAGGGACATCTTTCCAAAGAAACGATTGATGGCAATCGCGATATCTTTATTGAGGGCGACATGGTCTTCATGGAGCAGCGTGCGCCACGCTACGATACGATTGCCGCCGGATCGAATCTGGGCGCCCGAGTGTTGGCGTCGCTTGGGCTGGCGCAGACACCGGTGCCTGGTCTGATGGATCCCATGGTGGTAAACACGGGCAACAGCTTTCTTCTGGTGTGCCTGCCAGATGCCAAGGCTGTCGCTGATCTGAAGCCATCACTGGCGATGGTCGAGTCCATCAGCGAAGAGCTGGATCTGATTGGATATTATGTTTTTTCCACGGACACCTGCAGACCCGGACGGCATGCCGGGGCTCGCATGTTTGCTCCTCGATTCGGCATTGCAGAGGAAGCAGGTACGGGCATGGCAGCTGGCCCTTTGGCATGTCTGCTTCATGATCATCTGGGCATATCGGATCAGGAGATACTGATTGAACAGGGCTGGCTGATGCAACCACCGTCACCGAGTGTCATCAAGGTCAATCTGGAACTGTCCAATGGCAGCATTGCGCGCCTGATGGCTGGCGGTGTTGCCCGCGCCACGTCAACGTTGCAAGTTGAGGTAGAGTGATGACCGACAAAGGAATCAATAACAGAGTCCGATGGCGACTTGGTTTGTGTCTGTGGGTAGCCGGTATGCTCGGCGTAGCGGCTCTGACACTCAGTGTTATACCCCAGTTGGCGGTGGGTACGGCACCTCCTTTGCCGCTACCTGTGTTAATACTCGCCAGCATTGTGCAAAGTGCGCTACTGCTTGCACTGGTGGTGTGGGTCGGCGTGTCGCTGGCGCCTAAAACCGGTTTTGTGGCACCTGCTTTTGATGCCATCGTAAAAGGTGACGATGTGCTGGCCGCGTTGCGGCATCAACTGAAGCCTGCATTGCTCACAGGCATTGTCGCAGGCGTACTACTTTTTCTGCTGGGTGGTTATGCCTCTCCGGCTGCAATTGCTCAAGCGGAGCAGCAATTCACTGTGCCTTTGCTGGCTCGTATTCTTTACGGCGGAATAACGGAAGAGCTGCTTTTGCGCTGGGGGCTGATGACCTTGCTGGTATGGCTGATGTGGCGATTCATACAAGCTCAGCAAGGCAGGCCGCGGCCCATGTTCATCTGGGTTGCTATCGTCGTCAGTTCTGTGCTGTTTGGTTTGGGTCATTTGCCTGCGGCAGCCATGCAGGTTGGAACATTAAGTGGTGATGTCGTGTTATTTGTCGTCGGTGCCAACACAGTCTTCGGGATCATTTTTGGCTACCTGTACTGGCGTTACAGCCTTGAAGCCGCGATGATTGCGCATGCGACCGCGCACCTGACGAGTTATGCCATGAGCATGGGATTGGCATAGCAGCCAATAGCAACAAGATTGATAACGCAGGCAAGGATCAGCGGATGGGTGCATTGGGAACATTGATATTTTTTTGCGGAAAAATGGGGGCTGGCAAGAGCACTTTATCTGCAAAAATTGCGAGAGAAAAAGGCGCCGTGCTTGTGTCGGAAGATGAATGGCTGGCAGCGCTTTTTCCGGGGGCGATTAATAACGTTGATGATTACATCGTGTACTCTTCCCGTCTGAAACCCGTGCTCGGACCACACATCGAACAGATACTGATGACGGGTGTGACGGTAGTGATGGATTTTCCTGGCAACACCCGAAAGCAGAGAGCCTGGTTCAGGGAAATTGTGTCGAGGCACGATCTGCCTCACGAGTTGTATTATCTGGATGTGGACGATGAAGTTTGCCTGCAGCGGCTGAAGCAGCGTCAAAAAGAGCAGCCTGAACGGGCGATGTTCGACACTGAAGACGTTTTTAAGGTGGTGACCAGTTATTTTGAGCCACCTGAGGTATCAGAAGGTTTTAACGTCAGGCATCTGTCGACGGCAACATCCACAACAACGTGAAACGGGGAGCATCGCGGAGCATGAGACGGTTAGCGCATATAGTCATCGCACTGGTCTGCTCCGCATGTTCGGTGGAATTGAGGCCTACACGCCACTGTGCTGGGAGCCAGCGAGTTGCGTGCGTTATTTGAATCTGATGGAAGCCACGGAAGACTGGATGGACAACGCCAGCGCTCCAGTTGATGCTGACGATCTCCAGCGATGGAATCAGGGCATTGAAAGTGTTGATGGTGTGTTCGGGTTCATCGGTGTTGACGAGATCAGCGACGATGACAAGCTTGAGCGCCTGCAGTTTCTCAAAGAGCATGAAAATCTGATTCGCGAGATCGGGGGCATTGTTGACGTTGAGCTCAGGAATATTCTGCCACGCGTGCTTGGCAGAAACTCATCAGAGCAACGCGAAAACATCAGAGTGGTTGTTGCTCCATTTTTGCAGATGACCAATGCGTCAGTAGGCACTGCCAACGACAGCGACATTGTTCTGGTGATTGCTCCTGACCGCCTTGCCTTTAACGTGGCTGAGCGTGGTCAATCCCTGGCGTGGGTGCGAACGGTCGTTGCGCATGAACTGACCCACGCGTCGCATTTTGCCATGGTGCCGTATTCAACGACGTTCAGGCGGGCGGATCCACGAGCTTATGGAATTGTCACCCCCGGATACTGTGTTGCGTTCCTGGTGATGGAAAGCCTGATGGCGCAACATGACTTTGAAGATTTGCTCTTGCTTCCGCCGGCCGAGGCCTATCCGATGCTGACACTGGCGCTTGAGCAATTGTCGGCATTAAACTGACAGTCACCGGAAAAGCTGGACACGCTAAAATTATGTCGTCTATCACACTGCGTCACGCAACTCTGGCAGACGCGCCGCTGTTACGCCACTGGGATGAGCAGCCGCATGTGCTGGAGTCCGATCCCAACGATGACTGGGAATGGGAAACGGAGCTGGGCAAATCACCCGATTGGCGTGAGCAGCTGGTCGCCGAAGTTGATGGTGTGCCCATTGGATTTGTCCAGATCATTGATCCTGCGCTGGAAGAAAGTCATTACTGGGGTGACGTGTCGCACAATTTGCGCGCCATTGATATCTGGATTGGCGAAGCGGATTACCTGGGCAAGGGTTATGGGACCATCATGATGACCATGGCCATTGAGCGATGCTTCTCGCACGACAACGTGACGGCCATCATCATCGACCCGTTGGCCAGCAATACCAGAGCACATCGGTTCTATCAGCGACTCGGATTCAAAGCGGTTGGCCGGCAGATGTTCGGCGACGATGATACGCTGGTGCACAGGCTGGATCGAAGCGACTATTTCAATCGCTGAGAATTATCAGGATCTGACTATTCCGACACAAATCAACGCCTGTGCGATGTAATACGTGCTCATGACTGCAACACCGGACGCAACACCGTAATAGTTCAGTGGTGACACAAAACGATCTATGGCAATCAGCGTGTCGCTGATCATAAATATCAGCGCACCCATGGCAACCCACAAAAAATGCTCATCCGCTCTGAAACCGGCTGCTATCGCCATCAGACTGATTGCAATCATGTAGGCGGTCACCGGTAGTGTCATGTCACCGGCTTGCGGAATGATAAACAGCGAGCAAAGTGTGGCATATACCACAATCAATGCCGCCCATGGCAGGCGCCGTTTCTGCCAGCGAAACCGGGTCAGGAACAACACGGTGTAAGTGATTTGCGCGAGCAGAAAGGCGGCCAGTCCCTGCACAAACAAACCATCCAGTGCCAGCAAGATATCACCACAGGCCGACAGCACCAGACCTGTGACCAGCAGATTGCGCGCTCTGCCTTCGCTGCGTGTCAGTGCGAGCTGCAACAAGAGTGCAATTGGAATGATTTTGAACAGCCAGCGCCACTCCGACGGCACCAGGTCAGCTAGCAGAATGTAGAACACACTGGAGCCTGCAAAAGCGGCTAACCACAACCATGACAGTGGTTTTTGCGCGGATTGAGGGGCATGGACAAGGGCAGTATTCATCGGCTGTGCTCTTTATTGTGGTTTATTGGTGATCCTGTACCAGGCATCCTGGTCTGGAAAATAGCCAAGTGCATAGTTGTCGTCAACGGGCGCCTGGTCGTGAATTTACCCTCAACAATTGACGCCTGCTGCGATCTGGCATAAATTTCCGAGCCGCTGCCAACATCAAGGGAAGAACTTGCGCATGAGCTCCACGGTTGATGGTGCCTTGCTACTGACCAGTGAACTGGTTGATTTTCTGAGCAGCCCTGTCTCTATCAAGGCTGGCTCTTGCAGTCAGGATCTGACGCCGTCTGTGACTCATGTCCGGGGATGTCGGATTGACCGCGCTCGCGGTGAAATCTGTATTTTTGTCTCACAATCTCATTCCGCCGCAGTGTTGCAAGACCTTCGAGGCGGAGGGGCTTTGTCTGTGGTCTTCAGCCGTCCCTCGACGCACCGGACGGTGCAGTTCAAGGCGTCAACAGTGTACATTGAGGACCTCGCTCCCGGTGACCAGGAACTGATCACCCGGCATGGATTGCGGGTTGCCGGAGAGCTGATTTCACTGGGTTATAACCCGGCTTTCTCTCATGCCCTGATGGCGCCGGATGTCAGCGACGCCGTTTGTGTACGTTTTAAACCGCTTGCTGCATTTGATCAGACGCCCGGCGCCGGCGCCGGCAATCCGCTGGGAGTCTGCTAATGAGCCTCACGCTGAGTTCACTGCGACGTTGTTTCGAAGGTGCGGTGCCAGCAGTCATCTCGACCTGTGATCAGAACGGCGTGGTGAATGTTGCCTATTTGTCCCAGGTGCATTACATGGACGAGGAACATGTGGCGTTGTCGTTCCAGTTCTTCAACACCACGCGCCGCAATATTCTGGTGAACCCCAGAGCCACCATCCTGCTGGTTGATCCAATCACAGCCGAGCACTATTTGCTTCACATTGCGTATTTGAAAACGGTATCGGATGGTCCCTTGTTTGAAACGATGAAGGCAAGACTGGCAGGTATCGCGTCACACAGTGGTATGAGTGAGGTGTTCCGACTGAAAGGCTCTGACATTTACCGTGTTGAGCGCATCGAATCCTTGTCACATACGTCGGCGCCGATTGCTTCGCCTCCACCGCCACGAGTGCTGCAGGCGCTCAGAAGAACAACAGCAAGTCTGGCCCGATGCCATGACTTGTCGGAGTTGATTGATCAGGCTCTGGAATGCCTGGCACAAGAATTTGATATGCCTCATGCCATGCTGCTGATGCTGGATGCAACCGGTATGAAACTGTATACGGTGGCCAGCCGAGGTTACCATCAGTCCGGCGTGGGCTCGGAAATTGGCTTGGGTGAGGGCATCATCGGCGTTGCAGCCCGGGAGAAGGTGCCCATACGCATTGGCCACTGTGCCACAGAATATTTGTATGGCCGTGCCGTGCGTGAAAGCTACTTGCAGCGCCATGCCGGCATCGACATCGAAATGAGTATACCCGTACCTGGTCTTGCCCGATCTGGCAGTCAGATTGCCGTTCCTGTTGTCCTTGGTGACAGACTGATCGGTGTGTTGTATGCAGAAAGCCCACAGGAAATGCGGTTCAGTTGGGACGATGAAGATGCGATGGTAGCCTTGTGTGATTACCTGGCCCTTGCGATTTCCTCGATGGAACAGTGCAGCGAAGCAACAACAGAGCCTGTCGTCAACACCCAGTCGCTGGCCGTTGGCGCCGATAAACTGGTGACCGTGTGCTTTTATCGTGCAGATCAGAGCATTTTTATCGACAACGAGTATCTGATCAAAGGCGTGGCAGGTGCCATCCTCTGGAAACTGTTGCGTGACTACAGTGCGCTAGGGCGTGATGAGTTCAGCAATCGTGAGCTGCGTCACGATGTCAGCCTGCGCCTGCCAGATGTTGTCGACAATCTGGAGGCGAGGCTGATTCTCTTGCAACGCCGACTGACCGAGCGCAGCAAGGTGTTGACCATCGAGAAAACCGGACGTGGCCGTTTTCGATTGCGTGTTTGTGGCACGCTAACGCTGAGTGAGGAGCTGGGCTGATCAGGTCTGCACCGAGGATGGCGTAGGTGCCGGGTAATCCATTTTGTTGCATCTATGCCAGACGCTCTTCGACGGATCAGACATTTCAGTGTGAAGTCACTGGCGTCGGCAGATTCTTGGGATAGAACTCGATATAGGGCGTGTCCACTGCGGCACCAGGCGCTACGGGTGCGGGTGCCGGTTCGCCGGACACACCCAGTGAGCGTACAAAGAGGTAGATCGCCAGCAAGTCTTCGTCACTCATATCGCGCAGCGCAAACCACGGCATCGGCGGCAACATCGGTGCTCTGGCCCGCGCCAGCCACTGAGTCTCGTCAATGGTGCTGATGAATTGTCGAAGATTGGTTGGATAGCTGGTGCCCCACGGCCCCTGAAAACCGACGTTGGCGCCTTTCAGCCACTCACTCATGGGTATCTGTCCTGCTGCTTCAGGATAGCCGGCGGTATGGCAGTCGTTGCATCCGGCAATGCGTATCAGATACTCCCCACGACGGACAGCCTCATCGTCGGCTTCTGCCAGAGCAGAAGCCGACAACAGGGATCCCAGCAGAAAGATCCAGAATACGGGGCGGCACTTCAAAAGTTGTGAAACAAACATTCCCTGACTCCTTTGTTATCGATGTCACGTTGTGGATGTAAAAAACGCGCAAAGAGTAGTCCCGGTGTTGTCTGTCTGTTACTAAATCTTGCATAAACAAATGCTAAGAGAATGCTAAAGTCATGGTGCAGGATGATGCCAATACGGCTTGATGATGAGGAGCGAGCCCCATGTATGTCCCCAATCACTTCAGGGAAGACAACACGCAAACCTTGCAGCAGTACATTCGCGACTACAGCTTCGGGCTGCTGGTTGTAGCCGATACCGAGGGTATTGAAGCCAACCATATACCGTTTGTGCTGCTGGATGACGCGCCGGGAACAGCAGGCATCCTGCAATGTCATCTGGCGCGCGCAAACCCGGCATGGCAGCGTATTGCGCAGGGTGCGCGCGTGTTGGCCGTGTTCAAAGGCCCGGATGCCTATGTGTCACCCTCCTGGTATCCCTCCAAGGCTGAATCCGGCCGGGTTGTTCCTACCTGGAATTATCTGGCCGTGCATGCCGAAGGTCAGGCGCGCGTGATTCAGGATGCTGACTGGCTTGGCCATCATCTGCACCTGTTGACCACTCGTCACGAGCAGGGCAGGGACACGCCGTGGTCGGTGGCAGATGCCCCGGCCGATTATATTGATCGCTTGAAGAGCGCGATTGTCGGCATTGAAATCAGGCTGGAGCGGCTGACCGGTAAACTGAAAGCAAGCCAGAATCAGCCAGAGGCCAACCGGGCAGGCGTCAAGGCAGGCTTGCAACGCTCCGCCAACCCGAGTGATAACCGGATGTCTGACTTTATAACGTAGTCCGGACGCAAAAAGTTGTGGGCGTCTGTCGATTTCCCCGCGAGTGAAACGACAACAAATGCTGACACAGCATTCAAGACAATCACGACAGTTAACAAGGAGAACATCATGTCAGATAACACAGGAACCGTGCGCTTGCATCGAGTACTGAGAGCACCGGCACACCGCGTGTACAAAGCTTTTACCGATGCGTCCGCTCTGGAGCGGTGGTTGCCGCCATTTGGATTTACCGGAAAAATCCATGAGATTGATGTATGTGTCGGTGGCGGTTACCGGATGTCTTTTACCAATTTTGGTACCGGTGGCAGTCATTCATTTACTGTGCGTTTCACGGAGCTGCTTCCGGGCCAGCGTATCCGTCACACCGACCGTTTTGACGACGAGAACCTGCCGGGCGAGATGCAAGTGACAGTTGATTTCAAGACCGTGATCTGTGGTACAGAAATCCATATTGTGCAGGAAGGTATTCCCGCGGTGATTCCTGCCGAGATGTGTTATCTGGGTTGGCAGGAGTCTCTGACACAGCTGGCGCAACTGGTGGAGCCGGAGATTGCGGGCTGATAAAAATATGTTGCTCCCGGCTTTACAAAAGCCGGGAAAGGAATAGACTGGATTTGAAGACGGATGAAATCCGGTCAACAAATGGTCAAGCCTGTGTTTAGAGCTTCTGTCTATAAAGTTATTGTCGTCGCAACAGCACTGTTCAGTCTGCTGTCGTTTGCCAATGCGGAACAATTCACCTTGTCCGCGCTGGAGGAAGTGACGCATTACGCGGCGGGCGATGACTTTATTGGCTCCAGAAGTGTGCAGGATGACAACACGGATGTGTCGCATCACGCTGTTCGTGTCCATGTACCAGCTGCGCAGACATCACCGGTGTCTGCCACGGTGCCTGCGATTGTTTCACCCTGTTATACCCTCCACGATATTCGCGGTCCGCCAGCGATAGCTGTTATTCCCTGAAGATTATTTTCAATCCTTGCCGCGCGCCGGTGCCTGACAGATTGTTCAGACATTTGTCCGTGCTGCTTGTGTAAAAATTTGATGTTGTTCATCCCGTGGGATGATTCAGGAGTAGGCTATGCACACAATTACCTTGTTTCCCGTGAACAGTGTTGCCCATATGGTGCAACCCGACGATTTCAGTGAATTGACAATCAATTCACCAGCAACAGAGTTTTTTACTGACTTCAAAAAACACCGCCCTTTGACAATTGACGGTTCAACACCGGCGATTGACGTTGAAATGCTGATGCGCAGGGTGCACGTCAGACTGAAGCTGGTGGTGGATGCCGATGGTGAGTTTATCGGCACCATCAGCGCTGACGATCTGAGTCAGCAGAATTTTATGATCAGAATTGCTAACGGTGATCGTCTGCACGACATCACCGTCAGTGACATGATGTGCCCCAAGCATGAGATTCTTGCGCTGGATATTGATCAGCTGGAGCGCTCCAGCATTGGTGATGTGATTGAAAGCTTGCAGCGTTCAGGGCAACAGCACTGCCTTGTTGTCGACAGGGCGCACGATCACATACGTGGTCTGATTTCAGCCAGTGATGTGGCCAGACGTTTGCACATGCCGATCAGGATTGAGAAGGTGCCTACGTTTGTCGATATCTTCAAATCCATCAGACCCCAGCTCATGTAACCCCCCGCTCTGGAAGACATTGCTCGTTTGGGGAGTCGGCATAGACGATGCTGACTCCCCTTTTTTTTCCCGAATGGGTATGATCCCTGTCTGAAGGCCAACAGGCGCATCACACAGCAAAAGGAGAGCGCGATGGAAATAGTATGGTTTCTCTTGATAGGTCTTATCGCCGGCTGGCTGGCAGGTTTTCTGGTCAAGGGCGGCGCCAACGGGCTGATCGGGAACATGGCCATTGGTGTGGTGGGCGCCTTGATTGGCGGTTATTTGTTCAGTTTCTTCGGCATTGCGGCAGGCGGTTTGCTTGGGAATATCGTGGTAGCAACCATTGGTGCTGTCGTATTTCTCACGGTCGTCAGAATGCTCAGAAAATCCTAGTATTTTCAAGCACAACAGAGCCGGGGACGACCCCGGTTCGATGAATCAGTCGGGGACGACCCCATGTTAATTCAGAGGCAGTCATGAACTGGTTGATTCTTTTTGTTGCCGGATTGTTCGAAATCGGCTGGGCAGTTGGCCTGAAATACACGGACGGGTTTACGCGTCTGTGGCCGACGGTGGGTACGGTATTGTCGATGATTGTCAGCCTGGGTTTATTGGGGCTGGCGATGAAGTCCCTGCCGGTTGGAACCGCTTACGCCGTGTGGGTGGGTGTCGGGGCTGTGGGTACTGTGGTGCTGGGCATCATGTTGCTCGGGGAATCGGCCAACCCGTTGAGGCTTTTCAGTTTGTTATTGATCATCGCTGGCATCATCGGATTGAAGCTGGCAACGCCCGCCTGAGCAGGATGGAAATATGTTGTTAAAAGACAATTCGGTGATCAAAACACCGGCAGAACTTGATTTGATGCGTGAGTCGGGGCGCCGGCTGGCCTCGGTGTTTGCGTGGTTGGATGGGCATATTGTGCCCGGAATCAGCACCCTGCAGATCAATGATCTGGTCGAAGACTATATTGTGAATACCCTGGGTTCACGCCCGGCCAGCAAAGGGCAGTATGGTTTTGCCTATGTACTGAACTCCTCGGTGAACCATGTTGTGTGCCACGGGGTACCTTCGGACAAACAGCTGCTCAAGCCTGGCGATATCGTCAATATTGATATCACGCTTGAGCACAACGGTTTTATCGCGGACTCCAGCAAAATGTACCTGATCGGAGAGGTGTCGCCGCTGGCGCGCCGGCTCGTTGATAAAACCTATGAAGCCATGTGGCGAGGCATTCGTGCGGTCAAACCCGGTGCGACCCTGGGTGATGTCGGCTACGCCATCCAGAAATTTGCCGGTGACCATGGCTATTCCGTGGTGCGTGAATATTGTGGACACGGGATCGGCCGCGAGATGCACGAGGATCCACAGGTGCTGCATGTCGGGCAACCGGGCAAAGGTGTCGTGCTGCGTGAAGGCATGACATTCACCATCGAACCGATGATCAATCAGGGGACTGCCCGGGTCAAACTCAAACGGGATGGCTGGACGGTGGTGACCGCAGACAAAAAGCTGTCTGCACAATGGGAGCACACCATTGCAGTTACAGCTGACGGGTTTGAGGTATTGACCTTGCGTGCCGAGGAAGTGAATAAAACTCTCTGACAGGAGCAAAGTGATGGCAAAAGGTTACTGGGTCGTGCAAGTTGATATCACAGACATGGAGCGCTTCAAAAAATACGTTGAGACCAACGGGGAAGCTTTCAGCAAATACGGAGCGCGTTTTCTGGTTCGTGGCGGACAGTTTTCCGCGATGGAAGGCCAATGCAGAAGCCGACATGTCGTGCTTGAGTTTCCATCCTATGAGGCTGCGCTGAATTGCTGGAATTCGCCTGAGTATCAGGTAGCACTGAAGCACCGCTTGCAGGCATCAGAGATTGACCTGATAGTACTCGAGGGTTACGACGGCCCGCAGCCAGCGGCCATCTGAGCCCGGGTTGCAGGGACAATGGGCTTGGTGTCTGAACCCGCCTGCATTATGATCCTGCGAGGATCATCCAATAGAAGGCAACACAGGGGACTGCACCATGCTGAACAAGAATAACTCCGGCCACAAATGGCGATTTTTCAGATCCGGCGGTTTTGACCAGGTCACGCTGGAATCAGGTGCTGATCTGCAGCATCTGGCTGAGCTCGATCCCAAGCTGTGGACAGTGCTCAACTGTCCCATCACCGGTCTTGAATTTGATGCACGCACTGCCGCACTGCTGGATGTTGACGGTGATGGCCAGATCAGGGTGCCGGAAATTCTGGCCGCTGTGCGCTGGTGCTGTGAGCGGCTGACAAACTCGGACATCATGTTTGCCGATCCGGGTCTTCCGCTGTCCGCCATTGCTGATCATGACGCGGAAGGTGCCGGGATCAAGTCAGCGGCAGCCACCGTTCTGCGTTACATGGGCAAGTCCGAAGATCAGCCGCTGCAGGTGGCCGATCTCAGTGACATGACACGCCTGTTCTCACCCGATCACTTTAACGGCGATGGTGTGGTTGCGCCGGATTTGACAACCGATCCCGAACTGCAGCAACTGATGGCTGAAATCATTGATACGCAGGGCGGGCTGCCTGATCGCAGCGGAGTGAATGGCGTCACTGCGGAGACACTGACAAAGTTCTGTGACATGGCACAGAAAGTACTGGAGTGGCATGCCAGAGGTGCTGACAACAATGCACAGTTTTTACCGCTGGGTGACGATACCGCCGAGGCCGTTGCAATCTTTGAAAATGTCCAGGCCAAAGTGGATGACTATTTTGTGCGGTGCCAGTTGGCCGCCTTTGATGCGCGTGCAGTGGACGCTCTGAATCCGGCACCTGCTGTTTACGGTGTCTTGAGCAATCGCGCCATTGCCAACAGTGACAGCGATGTCGCCGTGTTGCCGCTGGCCGCGATTGAAGCGGGCAAACCCCTGCCGCTGGACGAGGGTGTGAATCCGGCCTGGGCGACAGCCATCAAAAAGTTTCGGGACAAAGTACTGGTGCCATTGCTGGGCGACAAAGTTGTGCTCACGGCGGCTGATTGGGCTGAAGTATCAACCCGCTTGTCAGCGTGGCGTGACTGGCAAGCAGCGCGACCTGATACCGCAGTACACAAGCTGGAGACAGAACGTTTGCAAGCCATTCTTGCCAGTGATGGCCGTGAAAAAATTCTCGCACTCATTCAGGAAGACCTGGCCGCCAAAGGTTTTGCCAGCAAGGTGGATGCGGTAGAAAAACTCGTTCGCTATCAGCGCGATCTGGTGACCCTGTTGAACAACTTCGTCACACTCAGCGATTTTTATCGAGGCAAGGACAAGGCCATTTTCCAAGCCGGCACCTTGTATCTGGACCAGCGCAGTTGTGAACTGGTCATGAAAGTCAGCGACATGGCACGTCATGCCACCATGGCAGCATTCAGTGGTTGTTATCTGATTTACTGCACATGTGAGCGCATCGGTGAAGCACCAATCACGATTGTTGCTGCGCTGACCGGCGGTGATGTCGATGAGCTGATGGTGCCCGGTCGCAATGGCGTGTTCTATGACAGGCAGGGTCGTGACTGGCGTGCCACTGTGAATAAAGTCGTGCCTCAACCCGTCAGTCTGCGTCAGGCCTTCTGGTCACCGTATAACCGCGTGGCGGCCTTTATTGAAACGCAGCTGCAAAACTTTGCAGCATCACGTGACAAGGACATTGAAGCCAAAACCACCGCGGGTGTCAGCAATGTCGCTGCGCCCAAAGAAGCGGCAGCAAGTTTTGATATTGCCAAATTTGCCGGTATTTTTGCTGCGTTTGGTTTGGCCGTTGGCGCCATCGGCACTTCGCTGGCAGCCATTGCTGCGGGCCTGTTTGCACTGGCCTGGTGGCAGATTCCGCTGGTGCTGATCGGTGTCATGTTGCTGATATCCGGGCCGTCTGTTTTTATGGCCTACCTGACATTGCGTCGACGTAATCTCGGCCCGCTGCTGGATGCCAATGGCTGGGCAGTCAATACTCGCGCCAGAATTAATGTGCCATTTGGCGCGGCGCTGACCGGGCTTGCGCAATTGCCGGCTGGTGCCAGCCGTTCGCTGACAGATCCTTATGCCGAGAAAAAGCGGCCGTGGAAAACCTGGCTGTTTTTGGCAGCCGTGGTCATCGTTGCGGCGGTGCTCTGGTCCCGCGGTGTATTTTCTGGCCTCGTCGGTTGAGGCTGTTGTGAGCCGAATTGTTCCGATCACAACGTCACGACTGATTCTGCGGCAATGGCAGGCGACCGATGTGCCAGTCTTTGTTGCGATGAATCAGGATCCGGAGGTCATGCGCTATTTTCCGGGCACGTTGACGCGTGAACAGAGCGAGGGGTGGGCGGAGAACTGCCGCGCCTTGCTGGAACAGCAAGGCTGGGGTCTTTGGGCAATTGAGCTGCGTGAGCACGGCGAGTTTATCGGTTTCACGGGTTTGCATGCGCCCAGTATTGATTTGCCGTTTAATCCCTGTGTCGAGATCGGCTGGCGTCTGAAACGCAGTGCCTGGGGCAGGGGTTTTGCGACGGAGGCTGCCCAGGCCGCATTGCGAGTCGGGTTTGACGAGGTCGGGCTGCAGGAAATCGTGTCGTTTACCTCAGTGGTCAACACGCCGTCTGAAGCGGTCATGAAACGTCTCGGCATGACGCGGGACAAAGATACCTTCGAACATCCCTCTGTACCGCCCGGACATCTCTTGCGTGAGCATTGTGTGTACCGGTTGTCGGTGGCAGATTGGCGTCAACGACAATAACCGCTTGTCGGGTGGCGGAGGATGAAACCATGTTTGAAGTGGCGCCGGAATCTCACAACGAGAGCCGACGTAGATCAGTGCTGATCACAGGAAGCGGGCGTGGTATCGGTGCAGCAACCGCTTTGTTGTTTGCACGCCACGGGTATGCGGTGTGTCTGAACTACGTTCGGGAACAGCCCGTCGCACTGGAAAACCGGATTCGGGACATCGGTGTTCCTTGCGTCAGCGTGCAAGCGGATGTGGCCGATGAACATCAAGTCATACAGCTGTTTGACACAGCCTATACCCGCTTTGGCTATATCGACTGTCTGGTAAACAACGCTGGAGTGATTGCTGCACAGACACGCCTGGAAAACATGAGCACAGGGCGCATGCGCCGACTGTTTGATGTCAACGTGCTGGGCTGCTTTGTGTGTGCAAGAGAAGCTGTGCGCCGGATGTCGACATCGCTCGGTGGGCATGGTGGCAGCATTGTGAATGTATCATCCGTCGCCGCCCGTACAGGCGCGCCCAATGAGTACATTGATTACGCGGCAACCAAAGGCGCAATCGATACGCTGACCAAAGGTCTGGCCGTTGAAGTGGCCGATGAGGGCATTCGTGTCAACGCGGTGCGTCCTGGGTTTATTCATACAGAGATGCATGCGGATGGGGGAGAGCCTGATCGGATAGCGCGACTGTCTCCGATGATTCCGATGAAGCGGGGAGGGGATGCGGCTGAAGTGGCAGAGGCTATTTACTGGCTGGCCTCCGACGCATCGTCCTACGTCACAGGAACGCTGATCGACATTGCCGGTGGCAGATAACAATACCATCAGAATTTTTCCGGAACATAACTATGTCAAGAACCTTGTTAGCCCTGGTGACACTGACCAGTTTCTGCGTGCTCAGCGCTGCGTATGCCAGTGACAACGACCCGCGCGCGCGTGAGGCCGGCATTGCGCCGGGCATTTACCAGCCGGGCCAGTGGAATGCGATTACGGATGTCGCCGGTGTACTGGTTGGTCAGGTGTCCCTGATTGAAGGCGACAATATACGCACCGGTGTCACTGCGATACTGCCACATGGCGGCAATATCTATCAGGACAAAGTGCCTGCCGGATTTTCCCAGGGCAACGGTTTTGGAAAAATGATGGGCACCACCCAGATTATTGAGCTGGGGGAGGTGGAAACTCCCATTCTGCTCACCAATACATTAAACGTGGCGGAAGCGGCTGCAGGCATTATCGAATGGACCTTGCAACAGCCGGGCAATGAGCAGGTACGCTCGGTCAATGCGGTAGTGGGTGAAACCAATGATGGTCGCATCAATGATATACGCCAGCGTGCCGTGCAGCCTGCGCATGCTGTGCAGGCGATTGAAGAAGCGCGATCGGGGCCGGTTGCAGAAGGCAGTGTTGGCGCAGGTATGGGCACTGTCAGTTTCGGCTGGAAAGGCGGCATAGGCACCAGTTCGCGTGTACTGCCCGAAGCCGACGGCGGTTTTACCGTGGGCGTGCTGGTGCAAACCAATTATGGTGGTGAGCTGATGATCATGGGGACTCCGATCACTGCGCAAGCGCTGGCAGTGGCACAAGAAAGAGTGCCAACTGACACCAGCCCGGATGGTTCAGTGATGATTGTCATTGCCACCGATGCGCCGCTGTCCGATCGCAATCTGGAGCGACTTGCGGCGCGCGCGTTTCTGGGCCTGTCCCGCACTGGCTCCGCGATGAGCAATGGATCAGGCGATTACGCACTGGCATTTTCGACAGCGGAATCTGTGCGTCGAACACCGCAGCGCCGCGAGCACTCGCACACCATTGAAAATTGGCCCAATGATTATATGACGGCATTTTTTCAGGCGGTTGTCGAAGCAACAGAAGAGGCAGTTTACAACGCCTTGTTCAAGGCCAGCGATGTGGATGGAGTCAACAACGGTGAGTTTCCGTCGTTACCCGTGCCAGCGGTATTGTCGATATTGCGGAGGGCAGATTGATCGTGTACGTACTTCATATTGCCAATAAAAATTATTCCTCGTGGTCTCTGCGCCCCTGGGTGTTGATGCGTACGCTGGGGCTGGACTTCGAGGAGAAGCTGCAGCCATTTGCAGAAGGCTCCAGCTGGTCGCTGTTTCGTCGTTTCAGTCCAACCGGGCAAGTGCCGTGTCTGGTGGACGGTGAGATCACTGTCTGGGATTCCATGGGAATCACTGAATATCTTGCTGACCGGCATGCCCAGGTGTGGCCGTCGGACAAAGCCGCGCGAGCGTGGGCGCGCTGTGCTGCGGCTGAAATGCATTCGGGTTTCAGCAATTTGCGCGAGATTTGCAGCATGAGTATTGGCATTCGTGTTGAGCTGCATCAATCTCATCCTGCACTTTTAAAAGACATTCAACGCCTGAATGAGTTATGGTCTCAGGGGCTGCAGACGTTTGGTGGCCCGTTTCTGGCAGGCGAGGCATTCACAGCGGTGGATGCGTTTTATGCGCCGATAGCATTCAGGGTCCAGACGTACGGTTTGCAGCTGGAGCCAGAGGCGATGGCTTACGTGCAACGGCTGTTGGCGCTGCCAGCGATGCAGCAGTGGGAATACGAGGCGCTGCAAGAGGTTTGGCGCGACAATCAGCATGAGGCCTATGTCACCCGTTACGGGCGTATTGTTGAGGACTTGAGGAGGCGTTGATGAACCTTGTGATCCGCGCAGAGCGCCCTGGTGATGAACGGGAGATTGCGGAGCTGATCATCGCGGCCTTTGAGGATTTGCCGTATTCCTCGCATACCGAACATCTGATTGTGGATGCTTTGCGTGCGCAGGGGCAATTGGCGGTATCGCTGGTCGCTGACGATGACGGTGAAATTATTGGTCATGTGGCGGCGTCTCCGGTACTGATTTCCGATGGCTCTGCTGGTTGGTACGGCATTGGGCCAGTGTCGGTGTGGCCGTCCTGCCAGGGCAGAGGCATCGGGTCGCAACTGATGCGTGAAGCCCTGGCAGTCTTGCAACGGCTGGGCGCACAAGGCTGTGTGCTGCTGGGCGATCCGGATTTCTATGGACGCTTTGGATTTGTCGCGGAGACCGGACTGGTGCTGCCCGGAGTGCCCGCGGAGTATTTTCAGGCAATGGTCTTTATCGGGGATTGTCCGGTTGGCGAGGTCAGTTACTCGTCCGCGTTTTCTGTGGGCCCAGCCTGAGTTTGTCCATAATGTGGTGAAATCCACTACCGTTCAGTTTTGTTCAGTTCATGTTCATCTTGAAAATCATAGGCTTGCGCTGCTGGCCCGGTATTTGCTTTTTCCTGCCAGGGGCATTTCAACCAATCGGTTGATTGCAACGTCCAAACAAAAAAATATCTGAGGGATTGAACTGTGAAAACCATAAAAACTGTTGTGCTGGCAGTCAGTCTGATGTCGCCAGTGGCATGGGCCGACAGCTGCGACTATAGCCGCGACATCAACTTTGACGTGGATGCGTCGGGATTGGAGCAGGTGGTCCTGGATCTGGGGGCCGGGCACCTTGTGATCAGTCAGGCCAGCGATGCCAGTCAGGTCAGCGTCCGCGCACGCGCCTGTGCGGATTCGCGCAGACGCCTTGAAGCCATGGATCTGACTCAGAACCGTCGCGGCGACCGTCTGAGCATCAGCTCCGAAATCGACGATACGCTGAGTTTTTCACTGTTCAGTCAGGATTACGCCTACATTGATGTCGACATCATGGTGCCACCGGGGCTGATGATAGAAGTAGATGACGGTAGCGGGGAGATTCGTATTGATGGTGTCGACGCTGAGCTTCGTATTGAAGATGGCAGTGGAGAAATCAACATATCGCGCCACCGTGGTTCGGTAGAGATAGACGATGGTTCCGGTTCGATTGATATCGACAGCCTCGAGGGATCCTTGTGGCTGGTCGACGGCTCAGGTGATATTGATATCCGGAACGTGACGGGCAATGTACATATCCCGTCTGATGGATCAGGCTCGATTCGAATCCGCGATGTTCGTGGCAATGTCACGATAGACGACGATGGTTCCGGCAGTATCAGTGTCCACAATATCACCGGCGATATGACCGTGGGTGACTCGGGGTCGGGTAGCGTCAACTACGGGGACATCGGGGGCAGTGTCAGTATCTAAAAAATGGGGTCGAAGCGTATATTTTTTGTACAGCTCTGGCTGTACAAAAAATATACGCTTCGACCCCATTTTAGGGATCCGACCCTATTTTATGATCTTCACGCGCAGCGGAACTGGGCCACCAGCGACTGCAGCTCTGACGCCAGACGAGCCAGTTCATTGGCGCCCTTGCTGATCTCCCGTGAGCCACTGGCGGTTTCGTTGGCGACTTCCGAGATGTTGTTGATGTTGCGATTGATCTCTACCGTCACCGCAGATTGCTCTTCAGACGCGCTGGCGATCTGATTGCTCATATCCTTGATGACCGAAACAGCTCGTGTGATCGTCTGCAAGGACTGTCCTGCCCGGCTGGCATGATCCACACTGGAGGCGGCCTGGTCGCGACCTTTGACCATGACCTGTACCGCCTGGTTGGCACCGGATTGCAGTTTGTGAATCATTTCCTGAATTTCTTCTGTCGACGCCTGCGTGCGGCTTGCCAGAGTACGTACCTCATCAGCAACGACGGCGAAACCGCGGCCTTGTTCACCAGCACGCGCCGCTTCGATAGCCGCATTGAGAGCCAGCAGATTGGTCTGCTCCGCGATACCGCGAATTACATCAAGCACCGAGCCGATGTTATCGGACTCTTTTTGCAGGTCAGTGATGACCTCCGACGCCTGATCAATATCGCGTGCCAGCGCATTGATGGCGCTCATGGTCTGAGTCACAACGTGTGCGCCTTTTGACGATTCTTCGTCAGCTTTTTGCGCGTCATTTGCTGACATGCTGACGTTGCGTGCCACTTCTTCGACTGTGCTTGCCATCTCGGACATTGCTTTGGCAACGTGTTCGATTTCACTCTGCTGACGCAAGGCACCTTCGGAAGTGCGGGTGATCGTTGAAGACAACTGGCTGGCGGCTGTGGTGAGATTCTGGGCAGAATCCTTGAATCGTCCAACAACGTTCTGGATTCGCTCCGCAAAAACGTTGAACCAATGTGCCAGCTCGCCCACTTCATCCTTGCTCGACACATGAATGCGCTGCGTGAGATCGCCATCACCTTCGGCCATATCGCGCAAGGCATCAACAACCTGAACAACAGGTCGTACGATCGAGCGTTGAATCACCAGAGAGATACCTAACGCCATGATTGTCACACCCAGCACAATCAGGATAAATGACATGGTGTAGGTGCTGACGATTTGCTGCCGTTCAGCCAGCGAGACGCGAAGATAAAGCGTGCCGATCACATCGCCGTCCATCACAACAGGCTCGTACAACTCCATGTATCCCAGCTCGGGACGGTGAGTAATGGCCGTTGCGCCGGGGCGCTGTGGCAACATGCCGCCGCCAGTGCCGACAGTGAAGTTGGCAAACGAATTTCCGGAGTCATCAAACAGAACAGCAGCCATGATGCTGTTGTTAAGTTGCAAGGATCCAAGGGTATCTGACGCAGAATTGCTGTCCATAAATGCCAACGCCCCGGTGGTGTTGGCACCAATCAGGCGGGCCGTGGTCTGCGCTTGTGTGTCAATTGTGCTGTCCAGGCGATCAAGTTCAAGCGCCACAAAAATTGCCGTGGACACAACGACGGCGAGTGCACTGGTAAAGGTAACACCGGTCAGCACTTTCCACTTCAGGGTCCAGTTGATATTTAACACGGTGTTACCTCTCTTGTGTGCAGCTATCCGTTTATTGTTGGATAGCTCTCATCAGTTGTTCACGAACATTGAGACCAGCGCCTTCAATCAATCCGCGGTTCATGCGAATGGCCACGGCGTCACCGCGCTCACCCGTCAGGGTGATCATGCCGCCCTGGTTCGGGAAGTCCGGGATTTCGCTCACGGTCAGCGCAGATGAGCCCTGCAATGCGCTGGTGATTTGCGCAGCGCCTGCAGTTTCGCTGGCGCTGACAAAAACGATATGGCAGGAGCGGGCACCGGCGGTATCGCCACCCGGCAATACACTGACAGCCATGGTGCGATCACCGGCCTTCTTGCCGTTTACAATCTGATTCAGCGAGTTGCCGAGCTGGTTTTCACCGACCACGCAGACACGAAGCTCGCTGTCAGGAGCCGGGAAGGCGTTGGCCGGCCAGTCAATAAAGCGGCCAAAGTTCATCAGAAAGCGTGCAATGGCATCACTGCCGCCGCTGGACGCAGACAATTCGCCACGCTGGGCGTGGGCGGGGGAGATGATCAATGCTGAAACAAATCCAATCATGATCATGGTGCGTAACGAAACAATCAATCGAAGTACAGGTGTCATGGCGATATCCAGTTATTTATTCGTTGTCAGTGTAACGAGGAGGCAGGCACAGCCATGCCGTGCTCCACGGGGTCATTCAATCGGGGGAGAAAACCACTTCCTCGAAGCCAGTCAGCGGCAGCCGGGTTTAAATCTTTAGGGCTGGACTGAAAATCAGGGCAGTTGCGACAGCAGTTGGTTGATCTGGGCAGTCAGGGCGCGGTCGTTGCCGGCGAAGCTGAGGGCGCGGCGAGCGAAACCTTCGGCATCGCTGTATTGACGCTGCTGGTAGCGGATGCTGGCCAGACGAAACCAGAGCCACGGGTCGCGTGGGCTGATGCGCAAGGCGCGTTCGCTGATGGCCGCAGCGCGTTCGAGGTCGCCGGCCGCCATGGCTTCGTCCACGGAGGACAGCAGGGCTGAAGCGGGTGTTGCCGGTTCCGGTGCGCGCTCGGGCGCGGGTAGTGGAGCGGGCTCTGGCACTGACGGTCGCGGCACGGGTTGGGGCTGCACTCGAACAGGTTCCGGAATCTCGACAGGAACCGGTGTTGCAACCGGTGCGGCTGAGGGCTCCGGGCTTTCACGCACCACGGCAGGCGCGCTGGTAGACACGGGAGCGCGCACGCCAGCCCCTGAGGCGCAGGCGCCCAGCGAACCCAGCAGCAATACAAGCGTCAATCTGTGCAACATAATCAAAAATTCCTGAACCGGTCGATGACCCGATCAATAAATGAGCCGCCGCTTTCACAGTTCACCGACGCGGGGGCTGACTGGCCTTCGCGCAGCGGCAACATCAACGGCGAGGTGCAATCTTTCGCAGACTCATGACGAGTGGCCTGAGTAGCCACTCGCTGCCAACTGATCTCAGCAGGTGCGGTCAGTTGTCGTGGCTGAATCTCCAGCCGGTTCATGATATCCGACCAGACTCTGAGCGCACCCGAAGAGCCGGTCAGGCCCGTCTCGCGATTGTCGTCATAACCCAGCCATACCACACCCACCAGATCACCACCGTAACCGGCGAACCAGCTGTCGCGCAAGTCATTGGTGGTACCGGTCTTGCCGGCCAGGGGCAGTCGCCGGTCCAGTCTGTTCAACATGGCGCGTGCAGTTCCGCGCTCGAAGACGCCCTGCAGCGCCCACTCAAGCTGGAACATTGAGGCCGGGCTGGCCACTTGTTCGGTTGCAATCCCGTAACGCGCAAGCCGTTCGCCAGTACCGGTGGTCACCGCCTCAACCGAGCGCAGTGGCGAGCGGAAACCGTTGCTGGCCAAGGTCTGGTACATGCCAGCCACTTGTACCGGTGTCATGTTGACAGCACCGAGCAGCACCGACGGATACGGTTGCACGTTGCCGTCAAAACCCAGCTTGCCCAGTGTGCTGACCACCTCGGGCACGCCCACTTGCATACCCAGATCCACGGTGGCCAGGTTCATCGAGCGTTGCAGTGCGTCGTACAGATAGACGTCACCATACATCTGATTGTCATAGTTGCGCGGCGACCAGGTATCCCTGTTGTCCAGCTCGATGGTGACAGGTGAATCATTCAACACCGATGCCAGTGAGTAGTCACCGGACTCCAGCGCGGCCAGCATCACCGCCGGTTTCACCAGCGAGCCGATCTGGCGCGAAGCCTGGGTGGCACGATTAAAACCGGTATACCCGGCACGTCGGCTGCCCGCAACAGCGCGCACTTCACCGGTCACTGCATCGGTGATCACCATGGCAGCTTCCAGCGCCGCTGCGCTCGGAGTTGCTGAGGCAGCAGGCACCTCCACAGCAGCGACAGCATCATTGAGCGCGTTTTCCATGGTGTTTTGCACGCGCAAATCCAGCGTTGTGAATATACGCAGGCCTTCGGTTTGCAAGGCTTGCGCATCATAATCGCGCGCGAGATCACTGCGTACCAGATCCATAAACGCCGGGTAACCGCTGCCGCGTTGTGTCGGGCGCTCGGCGACTTCCAGCGGCTGCGCACGCGCCTGATCAAACTGCTCTTGAGTGATGAAGCCCTGATTCATCATCTGGGACAGCACCACGTTGCGACGATCCAGTGCACGTTGCTGGTTGCGGCGCGGATTGTAGAACGAAGCGCCACGCGGCAGGCCCGCCAGCAGGGCCAGATCATGCAGCGGCAGCTCCATCAGCGGCCGGCCAAAGTAATATTCTGCGGCCAGCGCAAAACCGTGAATTGCCCGGTTGCCGTCCTGCCCGAGGAATACCTCATTCATGTAGGCGCCCAGGATTTGCTCCTTGCTGAAATGAATTTCCAGCGCCAGCGCCATCAGGGCTTCCTCAATCTTGCGACGCAGGGTTCTGTCTTGTGTCAGATAGAGGTTTTTGACCAACTGCTGCGTGAGGGTGCTGCCACCTTGCACGATACCGCCCGCGCGAATATTGGTGACAAAGGCTCGCGCGATACCGATGGGGTCCACGCCAAAATGGTCGTAAAAACGATGATCCTCAACGGCAACAACCGCATTGACCAGATCGGGTGGCACATCGCTGAGTGACAGTGGCAGACGGTCTTCGCCGGTGTCCGGGTTGATCTGTGCAATTTCCACCGGTTCAAGGCGGACCAGTGGCACCGGGCCTGCATTGTTGTCGCCGGTAACGCGATTGATGCGCCGCCCCAGCACATCCACCTCCACATAGAGGCTGGGCTCTTCCCCGTCCCAGAAATCAAACCCGCGGGTCCACAGCTGAATAATGCCATCACCCACACTGTACTCACCGGGCCCGTTGACGCGATTGCTGCGCCGATACCCGAGGCGCTGCAAGGTGTCGGTCAGGTCATTGGCGCTGACCGGCGCACCCACGTACAACTCCAGTGGTCGGGCGTAAATGCGCGCTGGCAGCGCCCATTGCAGTGCCTCAAAGTCACGTCGGATTTTGACGTCGATCCAGATGCACCACAGTGTCAGACCCACCAGTCCGAGCACAATCAGGCGACGCAAAAACCAGCCGACGCGACCTGGCGGTCGTCGGGATCGTGAATTTGAAGTCTTGCGTGAAGAACTGCTCGATCGGGATCTGGTCATAGGGCGCTATTATGGGAGAAAACCGGGTCAACAACAAAGAACTGCCTGATGGTGGATGCATTCTATCTGTGCAAAAAGGCAGCTCTGCGGCCGATTCCTGACAAACTCATGGCACTTGCATGCTGTGTTTGTCAGCCGTACCGCAAAGCTGTTGCATAGAGTTGCATGAGCAGACGCACACGACAGCCGCTCATCAGGATGACGACAGAGCGCAAAACTTATTCCATTAAAGCCCAATATTGGTAAGCTCCTGCTACAGATTTTCCGACAGTTCACCATAGAAAATCCTCGTACAGGGAGCCAACCATGGCAATTTTGGATCGTCTTTTCTCCAGACCAGACTTTTTTTCACTGAAAACGTGGCGGCCAGGTGTGTTTGTGCTGAGTGTATTGATGTTGTCCGGGACCGGCTCAGTGCTGGCGCAGTCTCCGTATCTTCGAACCAGCACGGCATTTGCCAATCAGGCCGCTGCCGACGCTGACACCCTGGTGGTGCTGGTGCCAGCTGGTGTGCCCGTGAGCTTGCCGGCTTGGGCAGACAGCACCCGTGAACAGGTCGGTCGTGCCATGGTGGCGACCCAATTCACCGGTGAGGCGGCGTCCCAGCAGGAAATTCTGGCGCCAGCGGGGCTGACAGTGGACCGGCTGATCCTGCTCGGCGTCGGTAATCCGGTCGAACTGCCGCGGCACCAGGCGGAGACCATGGGTGCTGCACTCTCGGTACGCATCAATGCCACCCGCGCACAAACAGTGATGCTGGATAGCACGCTGATTGCCGATACAGCGCAGGCTGCGCGCATTGCAGCGGAGGTTGCGCACGGCGTGGACCTGCGCAACTATCGCTTTGACCGATACAAAAGTGAACCGCCAGCTCGACCGGCACAGTCATGGCAGTGGGTGGTCAGCGATGTTGATACAGCGCGCCAGGCCTATGATCAGCTGGCGGCGCTTGCGCACGGGGTTTTTACCGCACGTGAGCTGACCAACCTGACCGGAGGTGACGGTTACCCCGCAGCGTTTGCCGAGTACGCCCGGCAGCGCCTGGCACCGCTGGGTGTCGAGGTCACCATCCTGTCGCCCGAGCAGGTGCTGGAGCAGGGAATGGGTTCCCTGTACGGTGTCAGTCAGGGCAGTCAGCACAAAGCCCATTTGCTGGTCGCCCACTGGCAAGGCAGTGATGACCAGCCAATTGCACTGGTTGGCAAAGGCAACACCTTTGACACTGGCGGTTACAACCTGAAAACCGACGCCAACTCCATCCTGCAAATGCAAGGTGACAAAGCGGGTGGTGCCGCTGTGGTCGGTGCGGTGATGGCCCTGGCTGGACAGCGTGCATCGGTTAACGTCGTGGGCGTGGTGCCGTTGTCACAAAACGCCATTTCCGGCGAAGCCTTGCTGCCAGGTGATGTGGTTACTGCCGGCAATGGCAAAACCATTGAAGTTGCCAGCACGGACGCTGAAGGACGACTGATTCTGGCTGACGGGATCTGGTATGCCCGCGAACATTTTAATCCGCGCGCAATCGCTGACATTGCCACCCTGACGGGCGCCAAGACCACGGCACTGGGTACAGCGTATTCGGCGATATTTACCAATCAGCCGGAAATCCGCGATTCAATGACCTACGCCGGTGAATTGACAGGTGAACTGGTCTGGCCACTGCCATTGAACAATTATCCCGGTATTATCGACAGCCGTATTGCCGACATGCGCAACACCGGCACGCCAGGTGCGCAGGCAGGAGCGATTTTCCTGCAGCAGTTTGCGCAAGACACGCCGTGGATTCATATCGACATGGCCAGTGAAGCACTGGGCAGCAGCGCCAGCGGTATCAATCCCGAAGGCGCAACCGGGCACGGCGTTCGCTTGCTGGCTGAGTGGGTCAAACTGTTTGCCAACTGAAGCAAGGGACGAGAGAGACCAATGAGCCATCACAAAAAAACCACAGCTCCAATTCTGACAAGCCGAACCGTCGCAACGGTGTGTTCTGCGCTGGCGATCTCTGTTGCACTCACGCAGTGCAGTGACAACCAGCCAGATGTGCCAGCCAACCTTGCGGACAGTGCGGCTGACACCACGGAAGTAACCATGGCTGACGATGCCGCCAACCCGATACTGATGCCCAGCGGTCTCGCTTATGACATGCCCGCCTTCGACCGCATTCGCAATGAGCACTATCGCACGGCTTACAACATTGGAATGCAGCGACACCAGGCTGAGGTTCAAGCCATTGCCACCCTGGAAGCGGCACCCGACTTTGAAAATACCATTGTGGCGATGGAACGTGCAGGGCAAGATCTGTCACGCGTTCAGCGCATCTTCAATAATGTCAACGGCGCGCATACCAATCCCGAGATGCAGGCCATTCAGCGCGACATGGCACCTTTGCTGGCTGCGCATTACGATTCGATCTCGCTGAATACAGATCTGTTTGCGCGCATCAGGACCTTGTACGAGCAGCGCGAACAACTGGCGCTGGATCCGGAGTCGTTGCGACTGCTTGAACGTTACCATGATGATTTTGTGCGCTCGGGTGCCATGTTGTCGGAGGCGGAGAAGGAGCGTTTGACACAAATCAATGCCGAGCTGGCCCAACTGGGTGCTGCCTTCAGCCAGAATGTGCTGGCCGAAGTGAATGCGTCGGCGGTGGTGGTGGATAGCCGGGAAGAGCTGGCCGGGCTGTCGGAGGCTCAGATCCAGGCCGCAGCCGACGAAGCCGTGGCGCGCGGCTTGACTGGAAAATATGTGATGACGCTGTTGAACACCAGCGGCCAACCGCCGCTGGCTCTGCTGGAAAATCGTGCGCTGCGCGAGCGGATTTTCAAGGCCTCCGTTGCGCGCGGCAGTCGTGGTACCGAACATGACACCACCGCCATTCTGGCTCGCACGGTGGCGCTGCGTGCCGAACGTGCACGAATGCTGGGTTATGACACGCATGCGGATTTCACACTGGCGGAACAAACCGCAGGCAGTGTTGAAGTGGTGAATGACTTGTTGTATGGCATCGCGCCGATTGCGGTTGCCAATGCGCGTGCTGAAGGTGAGTTGATTCAACAGATGATCAATGCAACCGAAGCCGAGCCCTTTGAGTTGCAAGCCTGGGACTGGGATTTCTACGCTGAAAAAGTACGCCGCGAGCGCTACGCCTTTGATGAGTCGGAAGTGCGCCCGTACTTCGAACTGAACAGTGTGCTGCAAAACGGTGTCTTTTACGCAGCGCAGCAGGTGTACGGCTTGAGTTTTACGCGACGTGACGATCTGCCGACCTACCACCCGGATGTACAGGTGTGGGAAGTGTTTGACAGCAATGGGCAAGGGCTGGGGCTGATGCTCGGTGACTTCTATTCGCGCAGCAGCAAACGCGGTGGTGCCTGGATGAACAGCTACAACGTGGCCAGCGCTTTGCTCGGGGGTCACAAAGTGATTGGCAACCATCTCAACATCACCAAGCCACCGGCCGGTGAGCCCACGCTGATGACCTTTGACGAAGTGACAACCTTGTTTCACGAGTTTGGTCACGTGCTGCATGGTCTGTTCTCTGACGTGACCTACCCGCGTTTTGCGGGCACAGCGGTGCCGCGTGACTTTGTCGAGTTTCCATCGCAAGTGAACGAAATGTGGGCGACGTGGCCAGCGGTGCTGGAGAACTACGCCCGTCATTACCAGACAGGTGAGCGTATTCCGCAGGCCTTGCTGGACCGGGTGCTGGAGGCTGCACAGTTCAATGAGGGTTTCCGCACCACCGAATACCTGGCGGCATCCATTCTGGATATGGCCTTGCACCAGCTGCCGCCGGAGCAGATTCCTGCCGGTGATCAGGTCATGGCATTTGAGGCACGTGTGCTGGCGGATGCCGGGCTGGATTATGCTCCAGTACCACCGCGTTATCGCTTGCCGTACTTCTCGCACATCATGGGCGGCTACGCAGCCGGGTACTACTCGTACATCTGGAGCGAGGTGCTGGACGCCGACGCGGTGCAGTGGTTTGTTGAAAACGGTGGCATGCGCCCCGACAACGGCGAACACTTCCGACGCACCTTGCTCGCACTGGGCGGCAGCGAGGAGGCGATGACGCTGTATCGCAACTTTGCCAATCGTGACCCTGACAGATCGCATATGCTGAGACGCCGTGGACTGCTCAACGAGTCCGCGCCATGAGCCGGGGCTTTCGGGTCCCGAATACGCTGGTCCTGCTGTTTTTTATGCAGCTGGCCGCGCTGGTCATCACCTGGTTATTGCCAGCGGGTGAGTTCGACACCCGAACCAACGAGGCCGGCCGGCAACTGGTGATTCCTGGCACCTTTGAACTGGTGCCGGATCAGCCAGCGTTGAACCCGCTGGTCATTCTGACTGCCATTCCGCGTGGCTTGGC
This sequence comes from Pseudohongiella sp., assembly GCA_036834885.1. GTDB lineage: Bacteria > Pseudomonadota > Gammaproteobacteria > Pseudomonadales > Pseudohongiellaceae > Pseudohongiella. The sequence goes on from DAITNA010000001.1 coordinate 593,880, forward strand.
AGATGCGCAGGATGTGATCTTTTTTGTGTTTCTGATCGGCGGGGTGCTGGCGATTATTCGACAGACCGGTGCCATTGAAGCCTTGATGGGGCGTGTACTGCAGCGCTTCAGCACACGCACGGGCTGGCTGATTTTTTGCCCGATGGCGGCGTTTGCACTCGGTGCCAGCACCTTTGGTATGGCGGTGGAATTTATCACGCTGGTTGGCTTGCTGATCAGTTTTTGTGTCGCGCTCAAACTCGATCGCATGACCGCAGTGGGTGTGCTGGTGGTCGGATATGGTATTGGTTACGGCGCCGCAGCCATCAACCCGTTTACCGTCATGGTGGCTCAAGGTGTGGCGGAGCTGCCGCCAGGTTCTGGCATCTGGCTCAGGCTGCTGATTTTTGTGCCGCTGCTGTTGCTCGGATTCCATCATGTGCTGCGTTACGCCCGGCGTGTTCATGCCGATCCGGCCAGCAGCCTGATGATCGGTGTGGAGCAAAGTGCTGCGCCAGTCGAGGAAGCTTACCCGGAAATGACGCGCCAGCGCCTGCTGGTATTGTTGTTGATGCTGGCCACCGTGGTCATGCTGGTCGTGGGCGTCATGGTATATCGCTGGTATCTGACGGAGCTCAGCGCCCTGTTTCTTGCCTTGGGGTTGCTGGTGGTCGTGATGACGCGAATGCCGGCCGATACCGCTGCCCAGTCCTTCGCCAAAGGTGTGTCAGAACTGGCATACACCGCCATGCTGATCGGATTTGCGCGGGCGATTGCGCTGATTCTCGAAGATGGTGGTGTGCTGTACACGATTGTCCACGGATTGTCGGTGCCCTTGTCATCGGTGGGTGCGGAGTTGTCCGTGATTGGCATGCTGCTGATGCAGAGTGTGATGAATTTTTTCATCCCCTCGGGCAGTGGCCAGGCTTATGTCACGATGCCACTGATGGCGCCGATGGCGGACATTCTCGGCATCAGCCGGCAAACAGCAGTGCTGGCGTATCAGTTTGGTGACGGGTTTACCAACATGATTGTGCCGACCAATCCGGTGTTGATGGGTATTCTGGGCGTTGCCGGCATTCCCTACGAGCGTTGGCTGCAGTTTATCCTGCCGCTGATGCTGAAAATTATGCTGTGCTGCGCGGGCATTTTGCTGTTCGCGGTGTGGATTGGCTACTGACCTCTGAACTTACGACGGCAGCTCAATCACGACGCTCCGATCAGCGCTGCTGACAGTGATCTGGCCATCCTGAATCAGGAATTGCAGGTTCATCGTGCGCTCGGCGAGCATCGCCAGTGCCTGCGTGCTTTCAGGCGGCAACAAGGTGATAGCCAGATTTTTCTGGCGTTCAAAGGCGGCGGCATTCTGCGTCAGCCAGATTTCGGCGCTGCGCCCGCCGTAGGCATAAATGCGTACCTCGCGCGCGCGGCCACAGGCCTTGCGCACCAGCCGCTCGTCCGGTGTGCCCACATCAATCCACAGTTCGATGGCTCCGGTCAGATCCTTGAGCCAGATATCGGCTTCGTCTTCATCGGTCAGTCCCTGGCCAAACTCCAGTCGCTCGCTGGCGTTGAGTGCAAACGCCAGCAGGCGCGTCATCATGCGCTCGTCGGTTTCCGAGGGATGGCGTGCCATGGTGACGTTGTGATCGGCGTAATAATGCCTGTCCATGTCTGCAATCTGCAGCGTGGCTTTGAATACAGTTGCTTTGGTAGCCATAACGCGGATGTCCTTCCAGTTCAGGTGACAAGCTCTCGGGAGGCGGCGATGATAACGTTAATTTGCCGCTTTTAAACCTTCCAATGCCTCTGAGCGTCTTAATCAGCAAACGAGGGAACGGTTTGACATGTCAGCTGAGATAACACAGGTCATACAATTGGCGCAAAAAGGCGATCGCCATGCGTTTCACCTGCTTTATCAGCAGCATGTGGCACGGGTTTACGCGGTATGCTGGCGCCTGCTGGGTGATGCCCAGAAGGCAGAGGATGCCTGTCAGGAGATCTTTATCAAAGTCTGGCAACGGTTGCCTGAATTCAAAGGCGACAGCGCGCTGGGGACCTGGTTGCACAGTATTGCCACGCGCACTGCGATAGATGTGTGGCGGCAGGATAAACGGCTGCGATTTGCTGACAGTGATGAGGTCAACGATGCCGCTGACTTGCTGCAACTGGAGTCACACCCGGCAGTGCCGGGCGATGCCAGGGACCTGGAGCTGGCCATTCAGCGCTTGCCGGCGCAGGCCAAAGCAGTGTTTGTGCTGTTTGCGCTGGAAGGTTATCAGCATACGGAAATTGCGCGCATGCTTGGCATCGCGGAAGGTTCCAGCAAGGCGCAGTACCATAGAGCACGACAGTTATTACGAGGATTTCTGGGTGAAGACTGACGAACAACTGGATCAGGCCCTGAGCCGTTTGCCCCGCGAGATCGCGCCGCCACAGGATTTGTGGGCCGGGATTGAAGCGCAGCTGGTACCGCGGCAGCCGTCCTTGCGCTGGTGGCAGCAACAACCGGTGCAACGTTGGGCCGCTGTGTTTGCGCTCGCGCTGGTCGGGGTGCTGTGGTGGAACCAGTCGCCGGACACGACTCCCTTGCCGTCGGACAGCATTGCACTGCAGCCCGGGGTGGACAATTCAGAACAGGTGCTGATCGCGCCGGAACAGCAAATCATTGCCAGTTATGAGCAAGTCAAAGCTCAGCAACTGGGTGAGCTTGGCATGGTCAGTCCCGATGTGGGTGACTGGCGTTATCAAATGGCGGTCTGGGATCAGGCCATCACGCAGGTTCAGGGGGCACTGACCTACTACCCGGATGAACCTTTTCTGCTGGCGCAAATGCAGGGTCTGTATCAACAACAACTTGAGTATTTACAACTGATCAGCGCACTCGACGCTGACTATGATGTCTGGATGGAGAACCAACCATGAAGTCTTCAGGAAATCCGGGTTTGGCCATGCTGATGCTGGCTGCTGGCATAGTGGCATCCCTCACGCAGTTGAGCCATGCCCAGAACAGAGAGGTCATCGACGAGGCCCGCCTGGTCAGCCCGAATGAGCGCGTCACACTGGATGTGATGCGCGGCGAAGTGACGATACGCCCGGGCGACGACAACACGCTCAGAATTCGGGGAGTGCTGGATGAGCTGGCGGAAGGTTATGAGTTGGAATCTGGCAACGGGTTTACCCAATTCACTGTCGTGATGCCGCGCAATATGCGCAATCGTGGTGGTGACCGCGACGATGGTTCCGATCTGGAAATTATTGTGCCGGCCGGTAGTGACGTGCAGTTCAGTGGTGTGAATGTGGATGTGGATATTGCCGATATTCAGGGCGGCGCACGCATCACCACAGTCAATGGGTCCATCACGGCCGCGGGGCTGCGAGAGTTCATCCAGCTGCGCACCGTGAACGGCCGCATCAGCAGTGACAGAAATCTGGGGCGCATTGAAATTGAAACCGTCAACGGCGAGGTGACAGATCGCGCGTCCGAGGGGCGGATTGCCCTGCAGGCAGTCAATGGTGAAATTGATATCGACAGTCGTGCAGAGGAGGTTCAGCTGACGGTTGTTAATGGCGAAATCAATGCCAATCTGGCCGGTGCCCAATCGCTGGAGTTCAGCGGTGTCAATGGCAGTATCGACATACGTCTGCGTGAAGCAGCGCGTCCACGCGTGCGTGGCTCCAGTGTCAGCGGCGAGATCAGCCTGGGACTGGATCCCATGGTGGACGCCCGCTTCAACTTGCAGAGTAATGTCGGGCGCAGCATCGAGAACGAACTCAGTGACGATGAGCCGCAACGTCCGCAGTTTGGCCCTGGCCGCAGCCTGCGCTTCATGACGGGTGAAGGCAGCGGTACGGTGGATGTCACGACTGTGAGCGGCGAGATTCGTCTGCGCCGCAATTGATTCCGGTCTGCGCCCGCCCCGGGCGCCAACCCGCGTGGCAATAGACACTCCGGGCGACCCGGTGTAGGCTTCAGGCATCTGATGCAGTTTCCGAATCTGAATCAAGGAGATGTCTGTGCGCAAGCTCAATCGATTGTCAGCGGCGATAGCCGCGCTGTGGTTAACCTCCGTTTCTGCCCATGCCCAACAAGTCGACTGGTCCGGTGTGGATGAAGAAACCCTGCAACACTTTCAGGCCATGGTGCGTCTGGATACCAGCGATCCGCCCGGGCGGGAAATTGAGCTGACTGAATACCTAGTCGGTGTTCTGCAACAGGAAGGCATTGAGTTCGAAGTCTATTCACTGGATCCGGAGCGCCCCAATGTGGTTGCCCGCCTGCGCGGCAATGGCAGCAAACGCCCCATTTTGATGATGGCGCACCAGGACACCGTGAACGTGGATCCGGACAAATGGGTGTTTCCGCCGTTCAGCGCAGAACGTGACAGTGGCTGGATTTATGGTCGCGGCACCGTGGATGACAAGGACAATCTGGTCGCCAGTCTGATGACCCTGCTGCTGCTCAAGCGTCAGGGTGTTGAACTGGACCGTGATGTGATCCTGCTGGCTGAGTCCGGTGAAGAGGGTGCAACCCAGATCGGTATCCAATTCATCACTGAGCAGCATTTTGATGCGATCGATGCAGAACACTGCATTGCCGAAGGTGGCAGCGTTGTGCGTCAGGGCGGGCAAGTTCACTACGCCGGCGTGCAAACTGTTGAGAAACTGCCGCGTGCGATCACACTCACCAGTACCGGTGTCGCTGGCCATGGTTCTGTGCCGCTGCAAACCAATGCCGTGGTGCGCATGGCCAAAGCCGTCGCCGCGGCAGCGGACTGGCAACCACCGGTGCGTCTGAGCGATACCACCACATCCTATTTCTCACGCATGGCGTCGGTGTCGTCACCGGAGGCCGCCGCACGTTATCGTGCCATGCTCAACCCCGGCTCGGCTGAAGGCCAGGCCGCGCTGAACTGGATGAAGGCCAACGAGCCGCGAAACGCGGCGGTGTTGTTCAGCACGATTTCCCCCACCATTATTGACGGTGGTTATCGAGTCAACGTCATCCCTTCCGAAGCCACGGCCACACTGGATGTACGCCTGCTGCCGGATGAGGACCCGGAACAGTTCATTACGATGCTGCGAGAAGTGATTGGCGAGACCGGCATCGAAGCCAACTGGGCCTCACGTAATGTGCGTCCCGGCGCCTCCACGCCTCTGGACACAGATGCTTTCCGTACCATTGAGCAGGTGATGCAGGAAATTTATGGCACTACGGTCATTCCCACGATGAGCACGGGTGCTACCGACATGGCGTATCTGCGCGCCAAAGGCATCAACTGCTACGGCATAGGACCGGCAATTGATGCCGAGGACGGCCCGCTGGGCTTTGGCGCCCACAGCGATCAGGAGCGTATCATCGAAGCGGAACTCTACCGTTTTGTGCGTGCACACTACGAAATAGTGCAGCGGCTGGCTGCGGCCCAATGATGATTGTTAAACAGCAATAAAAAGGAGACCGGCATGGCATCAGCACAACCCTCAATCAGGAACCTGCTGGCTGCGGCCGTGGCACTGGCGCTGGTGGCATGCTCCGATCCGCAATCTGCGGCGCCGGCGCCTGAGGCGATGTCCGATGCCGGTGTTGTTCAGACGCAGGAGCAGACGCTGACGGAAACGCAGCGTCTGACGCAATGGCTGGATGAACAGTTTGCCGAAGAGCTGGCGTTCAGCCCGCAATGGCGTACGCGTCTGGGTGACAAAACCGATTACGACAAACTCGACGAAGTCTCCGAAGAGGCCATGGACAGAATTCTCGAGTGGCGACGCAACAGCGTGGCGCAAATGCGCGCCAATTTCGACTACGATGCGCTGGATGAAGACGGCCGCACGTCGTGGGACATCTGGGAGTATTCTCTGGTGCGCGCGGAACAGGCCGAGCCATTTCGTCGCCATGCCTATATTTTCGGGCGAGGCGGTCCGCATGCCGGTTTACCCAATTTCATGATCAATTTTCATCGTGTGGACGAACCGGCTGACATGGAGGCCTATATCAGCCGCCTCGCTGGCCTGGATGAAGTGCTCGGCCAGTATTTACAGCGCAGCTTCAGAGCCGTTGAGGCCGGCATCCGTCAACCCCGATTTGCCTACGACTACGCGATTGCCGAAATCGATCGTGTGACACGTGGCGCTCCATTTAATGATAATGGTGTGTCGCCATTGTGGAACGACATCGAGAACAAGGTTCATGCCTTGCGTGAAAACCGCCAGATTGATCAGGCCATGGCAGACGATATGCTGGCGCGTGCCGAAGCGGTACTGGTGCAACAGGTCAAGCCTGCCTATGACGAAGTGTTGGGCTGGCTGCACAGTGATCGCATGAATGCTGACGAGCAGGCGCAGGGCGTCTGGGCACTGCCTGATGGTGAGGACTACTACAATTACCGTCTGGCGGCGATGACAACACTGGATCTGACTGCCGACGAGATTCACGAGATCGGGCTGGCAGAAGTGGCACGAATTCGCGCTGAAATGGAGGTCATCAAAGATACAGTCGAGTTTGAGGGCACGCTGCAGGAGTTTTTTGTGTTCATGCGCGAAGACCCGCAGTTCTATTTTCCGAATACGGATGAAGGGCGTCAGGCCTATCTTGATCTGGCCAATGAGTATCTGGATGCCATGAATCAGAAGTTGCCGGAATACTTTGGCATACTGCCGAAAGCGGATCTGGTCGTGAGGCGTGTGGAGTCGTTCCGTGAGCAGGACGGTGCCGCCCAGCACTATATGTCCGGCACGCCGGATGGTTCGCGTCCAGGCGTATTTTATGCCCATCTGTCTGACATGCGCGCGATGCCACGCTATCAGCTGGAAAATATCTCCTACCATGAGGGCAACCCCGGTCACCACATGCAGATTTCCATTCAACAGGAGCTGACCGGCATTCCGCGTTTTCGCACGCAGTATGGATACACTGCGTTCTCCGAAGGTTGGGGCTTGTATACCGAAGCGCTGGGCAAGGACATGGGTTTTTACACCGATCCATATTCCGATTTTGGCCGGCTGGCCGGTGAAATCTGGCGTGCCATCCGCCTGGTTGTGGACACCGGTATGCATGCCAGGCAGTGGAGCGAAGAGCAGGCGGTACAGTATTTCCTGGACAATTCACCGCAGCCTGAGGCCGCAGTGCGGTCTGAAATCCAGCGCTATCTGACCGGCGCGGGCCAGGCCACTGCCTACAAGATTGGCATGCTGAAGATTCAGGAGCTGCGCGCCACCGCCATGAGTGAGCTGGGTGAAGACTTTGACTACCGCGGATTCCATGACACGGTGCTCGGCGGCGGAGCATTGCCCTTGCCCGTGCTGGAGGCGCGTGTCATGCGCTGGATAGACGCCGTGAAAACCGGATCGTAAAAGCGCCTGTTGCCAGACCGGTGGCCTGTGTTAGTCTGTTCTTGACGTCATAAGTCAATTACAAAAACAACAAGGTCATCCGTCATGCGCCAGCCCGTTCACACGTTGTTGCTGTCCGCTGCTCTGAGTATTTCAGCGTTCTCGTCTGTTTTTGCACAAACGGCTTCCCAGCCTGCCAACACCACTACGCTGCACCCGACCGGGCCCATGCCCTACGACATCGTCGTGGACTGGATACAACCCTTTGCCAGTCCCGGTTATTCATGGGGTGGCAACTCCGGTATTCATATCGAATCAAAGGACCGGATACTGATCGTGCAGCGGGGTGAAACCGAACTGCCTGATCCCATACCTCCCGAGTACACCAATTTCCCCGGCTCCATGGGCTGGAACGTCATTCAGGGACGCGGTCGCACCTGGCAAAACCTCCTGTATGTGATCAACAGCGAAGGTGAATTGCTGGAAGTGTGGAACCAGTGGGATCACCTGTGGGCGGGCACGGATGGCCCCGGTCCGCATCGCCTGCGTGTGAGTCCATATGACCCGGAGCGCAAGGTTTGGGTGATAGAAGAAACCGGCCATGTGATTTATATCTTCTCGCAAGATGGCAAGGAGCTGCTGAAAACACTCGGCGAAAAAAATGTGTCGGCCTCGGATCGAACCCATTTTGGCAAGCCGCAGGACGTTGCATTTTTACCGGATGGTCATGTGCTGGTTGCTGACGGACTCGAAAATGCGCGTGTGGTGATTCTGAACAGTGACGGCGAATACGTTGGTGAGTTTGGCAGCCGGGGTGAAGAACCTGGTCAGTTCCGCAGTGTTCATGGATTGGCTTTGGGGCCGGACAACCGGGTTTATATCGTGGACCGCGACGCGATGAATGTGCAGGTTTTTGAACACGTCAATCGCGGGGTTGCTGGTGAGGTTCCCCGGTTTGAGTTCAGGCAACGCTGGCTTGGACCGAACTTCCCGCTGGATATTATTGTCAGTGAGGAATACGCATGGGTGACGGATATTCGTCCGCCCAAGATACTGCAGTTTGATCTGCAGGGCAATCATGTCTACACCTGGTTGTTGCCCGGTGAAGGTCCGACAGCCTGGCTGGAGATGCATTCGTTTGCGGTTGACGAAGACGGCAATCTGTATGGCACCGACAATCAGTACGCGCGACCGCAGAAGCTGGTGCCACGTGCCGACGCCAATCCCATCCATCTGGTCAAACAACAGTATGTGCCCTGAGCCGGTGTTGCCGGCTCGGGAACCCGGGTATCAGACACTGAAGCGATGCACAAGCTGCTGTAAACGCAGGGAAGCCTGATCAACCTCGGTGGCAATCTTGGCCGACTGCAGGGCCGCGCCATGAGATGATTGCACCAGATTGACCACCGTGACCACGTTCTTGTTGATCTCTTCGGTGGCATAACTTTGTTCTTCTGCCGCGGTTGCAATATGGATCATCATGTCCTTGATGTGCGAGATGGCTTTGGTCACTTCCTGCAGTGCCTGCCCGGATTCGTGTGCCAGTGCTACCGTGCTCTCCGAGCGTGCGCTGCCCTGACGCATCGCATTGGCAGCATGCAAGGCGCCACCTTGCACATTCTGGATAATTTGCTGGATTTCCGCCGTTGACTCTTGTGTACGGCGAGCCAGCGCACGCACTTCATCGGCGACCACCGCAAACCCGCGTCCCTGTTCGCCAGCGCGCGCGGCTTCGATCGCTGCATTGAGTGCCAGCAGATTGGTCTGCTCGGCAATGCCACGAATCACATCCAGCACGGCGCCTATCGCTGCGGTATCCTGTTCGAGTTTGCCCATCGCCTGTGACACCAGGCTGACATCGGATGACAGGGCATTGATGGATTCAATCGTCCTCTGCATGTGCTGCAGGCCATTTTGTGAGGCGGTATCCACCTGCTCGGCCGAGGCAGCAACGCTGCTGGCGCTGCCGGCCACTTCCAGCACCGTTTGACTCATTTCAGTAATGGCCGCCGCCACCTGTTCGGAGCACACTTCAGTTTCCGAGGTATGGTTGACGATGTCCCCGGACGAACGCGTTATTGCCGATGAGGCGCGATGCAATTCGCCGGTTGTCGATTGCACAGCACCGATAATGCCGGCAATTTCTCCCTGCATGTGCGACAGGTCCCGCGCCAGTTGTCCCAGTTCATCGCGTCGGTTGGCATCAAACTGCTGTCTGAAGTTGCCCGATGCCAGTCCTTTGATGGAGGCAAGCACCTGCATCAGCGGAGACACCAGTCCGCGCTTAAGCGTCTGCCAGACAACCAGCATGACCAATAACGAGGCTGCGATAATCGCTATAAGTGCTATCTGGCTCACACGCTGGCTGGTGCTTGCCAGTTCCAGTGCCAGGACCTCATTGTCCCGACTGATGCTGTCTGCGGCTTCCTGCAGCATGGTCGTCGGTTCACGATCAATGCCGGTGACCGCCGCATCACCCACACTGAAGTCAAATCCGGCAACTACATAAGCGTCCAGGCCCTGCTGGTACAAGGTGGCCAGATTGCGGTGGCTGTCCGCGAACGATTGCAGGCTCTGGCGCGCGGCACCTTGTGCCATTTGAGGCAGCAGCTGTGATGTTCTGCGTTGAATGTCTTCCTGTGCAGCGATGAAGCGCCCCCAGTATTGATCGAACGAGGCGGGATTCTGGCCTCGCAACAGCACGTTCTTCCATTCCTGAACCTGAATTTTGAAATTCAGGTTGATTTGATGGATCTCGCGCTCCTGCGCAACGCTGACTTCAATCATGCGCCGGTACTCATTGATGACACCGTTCAGGAAGTTGCTGGCAATGATGCTGGCAATCAGCAGGGTAAGTATGCCCCCTGCCACGATGGACATCAGGCGGGTCTGGATGCTGTTCATAATAAGTACCGGTAAAAGGGCGAGATCATCAGTTCTGACACCATGACTATCGGCGGAGCAGGTGAATCCTTAACCGGTTAGTGAGGGATTTTGCTTGAATATCATCAGCATGCACCATTCAGGTGCATGCATCGGGAGCAAGCCGATGTGAACCTCAGGAAGCCGGAGGCCGGGGAATCAACCGTGATGTCCGTTGCTGGTAGGCTTGCCACTCAGGGTCGTGTCCCCAGCGTTGTCGGGCACGCGCCTCCAGCAAGGGGATGCCACTGACGCGTGTTAACAGCAGAATGACAAACACCGGTGATATCAGTGCCAGCAATTGCCAGCCCTGAAGCGCAGGTGCAGCCACCAGCGCGACGCCCAGCCACAGCACAATTTCCCCGAAATAATTGGGGTGGCGCGACCATGCCCACAGTCCGCTTTGGATAAAACGGCCGCTGTTGGCCGGGTCGCTGCGAAAGCGTCGTTTCTGACGGTCTGCCGTGACCTCAATGCCAAACCCGGTCAGCCACAGGACAACACCCAGCCACGACAGCAGGTCCATGGCCACGCGCTCTGCGCTGGTGATAGCAGTCAGCGCCGCTGCACTGGTCACAAAGACCCAGACAGCTTGTACGGTCCAGGTCACCAGAAAGCGTGAAAATACCGGCTTGATGGCATCAAAACGACCATCGGAACCGTCCTGTCTGACGCGCAGGAACAAAAAACTGCCCAGGCGCAACGCCCACAGGCAGACCAGCATGGCCAATATGGTGGCGCGCAGGTCAGCGGCGGGAGACAGCATCAGTGCCAGCAGTGACAGTGAAATAAAACACACGCTGCCAGTCAGATCGAAATAGTGCTCGGTTTGTGCTAGCCATGAGGGGAAAAAAATGACCCAGTTGATGGCAAACGACAAGGCGGCACAGAGCATCAGGATCGGGACGGTGTTACCAGCGATCATAACCGTGGCGCCACCCTGGCTGCCGGCCAGCGCAATTGCCAGAGTGAACAGCACACAGAACAGAATGACCAGCAATCGTTGCACAAGGCTGGTCTTGCGTGCCGGTTGCCGGTCTGGATTAAGAGTGGATGTCATGTTCTATCGAGGCTCCCGAAGTTATTGCGTTGAATACGTTCACGCAGGCCTGACGGTTCATTGGTGCACGGCAGGCCTGCACGAATAAATCGTGAGCTGCGGTGTAATATGATTCGAGAGCATCAGGCATCTTGCGGAAACCCGAGGCATGGACACAGAACTGGATATCCCGATCGACATCAGACTGCGCTGCCAGCAGCGTGACGTCAATGCCTTTCGTATGCTGGTCGAGCAGCTCAAACGTCCGGCGTGGCGACATGCGCAGGCATTGCTTGGCAACGCTGACGATGCGCTGGAAATTTCCCAGGAAGCGTTTGCCAAAGCCTGGCAGTCACTGGGCAGTTACGATCCGGCGCAGCCGTTTTACCCCTGGTACTACACCATACTCAAGCGCCTTGCACTCAATGTGCTGCGCAGCCGGCAACGTCACCCGCAAACCAGCCTTGACGATGTTGACGAGGGAGTGTTGCCGGATCAGGCGGATACCCCGGAGCAGGCGGTGATTGCTGAGCAGACACGGCGCCAGGTGCAGCAGGCATTGATGGCCCTGTCAGCAGATGACAGAGAGATTCTGTGTCTGAAAGAGCTGCATGACTATGCCTATCGCGACATTGCGGTAATGCTGGGCATTCCCCTGGGAACCGTGATGTCCCGGCTATTTGTTGCGCGCCAGCGCATGCGAGACCAGTTGCTGACGCGTGGTTGCGACGCCCGCGGGCGGCGATCGGCCAGCGCACGGCATGCACCTGAAAAAGGAGTGGCTTATGAATGAACACAAACTCAGAGAATGGATGATGGCGCGTATGGATGGCGAGTTGACGGCGGAACAGGAAGCCGAGCTTGAACGCAGCCTGCAAGATCCGGTCTTGCGCGAGATTTATGAACAGGAGTATCCGCAGATGCAAACGGTTAAACAGTTGACCCGAGCGCAGCAACCGGTGGATTTGCCACCGGAAAAATGGGATCAGTACTGGCTGGGTGTGTATCCGCAGCTGGAGCGGCGGCTGGCATGGTTTCTGATGTCTGTAGGCGCCCTGATTCTGATCGGCTGGGGCAGTTGGGAAGCGGCACGTGAATGGGTGATGAGTCCGGACATTCCGCTGTGGATCAAATTGGCAGGTATCAGCTTCTGGGCAGGTTGCGCGATCATGCTGGTATCGGTGATCAGGGAAAAGTTGTTTTTGCACAAACATGAACGTTACAAGGACATTCAAAGATGATCATAGTCACTTCTTCCGCAGTCGCTGGTGCTTCAATTGTCAGAACACTGGGGCTGGTGCGCGGCAATACGATTCGAGCCCGTCACGTTGGTCGTGACGTGCTGGCCGCTTTCAAGATGCTGGTGGGGGGCGAAATCGAGGACTACACCAAAATGATGGCGGAGTCACGCGAGCAGGCGCTGGACAGAATGGTCGCGGAAGCGCGCAGTCTGGGCGCGAATGCGATTGTTGATGTGCACTTTTCCACCAGCTACATCATGAGTGCCGCCGCCGAGATATTGGTGTACGGCACCGCCGTTGTGCTGGACAAGGCCGCGGATTAAGTTCTTGACCACTTGCCGGGGCTGGAGTAGCGTTGCGCCCATAAAAACGCACGCGGAAGTACGCCAACATGACAGCTCTGGACACGGAATACCGCCATCGCCTCACGCTGAGATTCAGCCGCGCTGTAGTGATTCTGATGATGGTGGGCGCCTTTGCGCGTTTTTTCCTGATGAGCCACATGCTGCCGTGGATTGCATGGCTGGGGTTGGTGAATGTTGCGGTAGCCGCACTCATTTATCTGATCATCCGGGGCAATTATATGCCGCGTATCGAGGCAGAACTGGTTGTCGGTTTTTGCCTGTTTGTGATCATGCCACTGTTTCTGTCTACCGGTGGTGTCAACAGTCAATACATTTATCTGATGCCCTTGTTACCCATGCTCGCAGCGCTGCTCGGTGGTGTGGCGCTGACCTGGGCGATTGCGTTGACTCTGGCCGTGATGGTGTTTGTCATGTATCTGGCTGCAGAGCAATTGCCGGATCTGACCGGCTATCCGTTTGTTGCCGAAAAAACCCGTGTCAGGGCGGTATGGCTGATTTTTTCCGTGATGGTGGCCAGTGGGTTCGGTGTGTACTTTCGCCGATCCCATGATGATCAGGCGGCACTGCTGGATCGGCTGGCAGCGATTGACCATCTCACCGGGCTGCTCAACCGGCGCGGTCTGGAAGCCCGACTGGAGGAAGAATTGCAGCGCGCTGCCCGCTCGGGCCAACCCTTGTCTGTACTGATGATTGATGTCGACTATTTCAAACAGTTCAACGACCGACATGGTCATTCGGCCGGGGACGATTGCCTGATCAAGGTCGCGCGTTGCCTGCGCAAACACACGCGGGCAGAGGATGTGATTTCACGTTATGGCGGGGAAGAGTTTCTCGTTGTGTTGACCAATGCGGACACACGTGAAGCGGCAACCGCAGCAGAGAAGTTGCGTGCTGCGATTACCGAGATGGATCCCATGGTCACGGGTGCCACCATCAGTGTGACCATTGGCGCCGCATCCATGGCGGCGGGTACGGTGCTGGAGAAACTGCCCGCGGCAGAAGAGCTGATCCGAAGCGCGGATGAAGCGCTTTACCGGGGCAAGGAGGCCGGGCGCAACCGTGTCGAAAGCTCCCCGGTTGAGCTTGGCGGTATTGCTTACGCCTGACCTTATTCTTGCACCTGGCCTGACTCCAACGCCTCCCAGCGTGCGTACAACTGCTCCAGTTTGTCTTGCAGCGCAGTCAGTGCTGCCAGCGATTCCTGCACCTGCGCCGGGTCCTGATCGTAGAAACCGGGTTCAGCCATTTTGGTTTCCATCGCGGTGATGTCAGCTTCCGTTTTCTCGATCTGGCGGGTGAGCTGATCCAGCTCGCGTTGCTGCTTCTGGCTGAGTTTTGGCTGAGCCGCTTTGGGCGGTGTGACCGGGGTTTTGACAGCAACTGCATTGGCTGTCTCGGGTTTGATATTGGCCGCCGGTTTGCTGATGACATCATCATCCTCAAACGAGCGCATCTTGCCGCCCTGACGCAACCAGTCCTCGTAACCGCCGACATACTCTTTGACGACACCTGGCGCCTCAAAAACGATGCACTGGGTGATCACATTGTCGAGGAACTTTCGGTCATGGCTCACCACCAGCAAAGTCCCGGTGAACTCAAGCAGCAATTCCTCCAGCAGCTCCAGCGTTTCCATGTCGAGGTCGTTGGTCGGTTCGTCCAGCACAATCAGGTTGGCGGGTTTGCTGAACAGCTTGGCCAGAATCAGGCGATTCTGCTCTCCGCCCGACAGCGACTTGATCGGCTGCCGGGTGCGGCGTGGTGGAAACAGAAACTCCTGCAGGTAACTGATCACATGTTTGTTCTTGCCGTTGATCTCGATAAACTCACGGCCTTCCGCCAGAAAATCAATCACGGTCTGTTCCGGATCCAGACGGTTGCGCAGCTGGTCAAAATAGATAATTTCCAGATTGGTGCCGAGTTTGACCTCGCCGCTGTCCGCGGGCAGTTCGCCGAGCAGAATACGCAGCAGCGTGGTTTTGCCACTGCCATTGGCGCCGATAAATCCGACACGGTCTCCACGCAGGATTTTGGTGGAAAAATTTTTCAGAATGGTTTTATCACCAAAGTGATGATTGAGCTGTTTGGCTTCCACCACAATTTTGCCCGAGCTGCCCGCCTGCTCCAGTGAGAAACTGGCTTTGCCGCCCAGTTCCCGGCGCTGGCTGCGTTCTTCGCGCATCTTTTTCAGTGCGCGCACGCGGCCTTCGTTGCGGGTACGTCGTGCCTTGATACCTTGCCGAATCCAGACCTCTTCTTCTGCCAGGCGTTTATCAAACTCCATATTGGACTTTTCTTCTGCCGCCAGCTGCTGGTCCCTGAATGCCAGAAATGATTCATAGTCACCGTCCCAGCTGCGCAAATGGCCGCGATCCAGCTCGATAATGCGGTTGCTGATTTTTTGCAGGAACTGGCGATCGTGCGTAATCACCAGCACGGCGCCACGAAAATCGTTGATGGCTTTCTCCAGCCACTCGATGGTCGGGATATCCAGATGGTTGGTCGGTTCGTCCAGCATCAACAGATCCGGCTCGCTGATCAGGGCGCGACCTAGAGAGGCCCGCCGCCGACTGCCACCGGAGAGTGTTTTCATGCGTGCGTCCGCAGGCAGCGCCAGCAGGTCCAGCATGCCTTCAATACGATGCTCAATCGCCCAGCCGTCATGTTGCTCGATTTGCCGTTGCAGGCTGGCCATCTCGTTCATGTGCTTGTCGTCGGACCAGTCGAGACTGTCGTCGTGGGTCAGCGCGTGATAGCGTTTGAGCACCTCACCGAGACCTTCGATGCCACCAGCGATGTAGTCATAGATGGTTTGTTCGTCCTGAGCGGGCAGATTCTGCTCCAGATAAGCCACTTTGATGCTGTCTGCGCGCCACAAATCGCCACTGTCAGCGTGGATCTGGCCGGTCAGCACTTTCATGAATGTAGACTTGCCGGCGCCGTTCTGGCCCAGTATGCCAATGCGCTCACCTTTGTGAATGGTCAGTGACACGCCATCCAGCAAGGGGTTGTCACCAAAGGCAAGTGAAAGATTATTCAGTCGAAACAACAGCATAGAGATCAGGTATCCGAGCAGGGACAGGCAGTAACGGCTTGTATTTGAGGCGCTGAAGTATAAACTTAAGCGCAGGCAGATGACAGCAAGCCCGACAGGCATTTGCGCCTCACCACCCGGAACACCACGGCAACAAGGATTATTGTGCTCAAGACCGACCACCTCCCTGACACGCTACACACCCGGATTGCGCGTTACTGGCAGCAGTTACAGGACTGCTCGGCAAGCCAGCCGTCAGCGCAAAGACTGATTGAACGGATTGCATCGCAGGACGCTTTTTCGCGGCAACTGGCGCGAGTCTGGGCTGCCAGCGACTATGCGGCAGGGGTTTGTATACAGCACCCGGAGTTGTTACTGGAGCTGCATGACAATGGTTTGTTGATGCGTCTGTGCAGCGAGGATTACCACAGTGCCTTGCAACAGGCGCTGCAGGATCTGTTTCCAGAATACGCCACCGAACTGGATGATGCTCTGCTCAAAAGGCGCTTGCGGCGTTTTCAGAAACAGCAAATGTTGCGACTGATCTGGCGTGATGTCAGCCATCTGTCGTCAGTGCGTGACACCGCCTGCGAAGTCTCAGCGCTGGCCGAAGCCGCGATGGATGTCACGCTGGATCTGTTGCATCAATGGCAGGCACGTGTGTCGGGTGAGCCCATCGGACTGCGCAGCGGAAAACCCCAGCGCATGGTGGTGATTGGCATGGGCAAGCTCGGTGCTGGCGAGTTGAATTTGTCCTCCGATATCGATCTGATGTTCGCCTATCCGGAGCCGGGTGACACACAAAAGGCAGATGGTTCCGGCGGGATCAATTGCCAGCAGTTTTTTGTCAAACTCGGGCAGCAGCTGATTGATGTGCTGGACACGGTGACAGCAGACGGTTTTGTGTTCCGTGTTGATATGCGCCTGCGTCCCTATGGCAGTGAGGGCGTGCTCGCCTGCAGTTTTGACGCCATGGAAAATTACTATCAGTCGCAGGGACGCGACTGGGAACGTTACGCGATGATCAAGGCGCGTGCCGTGGCAGGTGACATTCGTGCCGGGTCTGAGCTGTTGCAGCGTTTGCGTCCGTTCAGTTACCGGCGCTATCTGGATTTTTCTGCGTTTGAATCGCTGCGCAGCATGAAGCAGCAGATCAACAAACAGGTGCGCAAAAAAGGCATGAATCAGGACATCAAACTCGGCGCCGGGGGCATTCGCGAGGTCGAGTTTATTGTTCAGGCGCTGCAGATGGTACACGGTGGTCGTGACAAGCGTTTGCAGCAAACGTCGTTGTATCAGGCCATGGACATGTTGCAGGCGGGTGACTACCTGCCCGCCACGATTGTGCAATCACTCAGAAACGCCTACAGCTTTCTGCGAGATCTGGAACACAAGCTGCAAGGCTTTGCCAACAAACAAACCCAATCCTTGCCGGCCTCTGCTGATGAACAACTGCGTGTGGCGCTGGCCATGGGTGTCCCGGATGTCAAAAACGCCAGTTGGGATGATTTGCTGTCCGTGCTGGAGCAGCACCGCGCGATTGTGCGTCAGCATTTCAGTGATGTGATTCACACCGATGATGAATCTGACGACGCCAGTCGCCATGAGGTTGACGATGTTGAAATGCAATCCTTGTGGCATCAGGATCTCAGTGATGCGCAAGCGATTGCCATTCTCACACAATTGAAGTTTGAAGCGCCGGAAAAAACCTGGCAGCAGCTGAAGGACTTTCGCAAGGAGCGTGTATTCCTGACCTTGCCAGCCGAAAGCCGTCAGCGCTTTGCGCGTTTTATGCCGCTAATGATGGCCACACTGGCAGCCGAGAAAACACCGAGTCTGGGCTTCGAGCGCGTCATGAAAATGGTGGAAGCGGTTGCGCGTCGTACCGCGTATCTGGTGCTGCTGGCGGAGAATCCGCGCGCGATGAAACAGTTTGTGCATCTGTGCACAGAAAGCCCGTTTGTTGCCGAGTTTCTCAGCCGGCATCCGGTGTTGCTGGATGAATTGCTGGGCGTGATGCGCCAACCGCCGGAAAAAGCCGTGCTGCAGGAAGAGCTTGCGCAAGGGTTGCTGCGTATCGGTGAAGACAGTTTCGAAGAGCAGATGGACTATCTGCGTTACTTCAAACAGACACACACACTGCAGGTAGCGGCGGCGCAGATCACCGGCACCATGACCGTCATGAAAGTCAGCGATTACCTGACCTTTACCGCCGAAGCGATTCTGGAGCAGGTGCTGGCGCTGTGCTGGAACAATCTGACGCGCAAACACGGTTATCCGGTGAACAGTGCCGGTGAACATGGCAGCATGGATTTTGTGGTGATCGGGTATGGCAAACTCGGTGGCATTGAGCTGAGTTATCTGTCAGATCTTGATCTGGTGTTTTTGCACGATGGCACGCTGGATGCTGACACCGTATGCAGTGAAGGGCAAAAGAGTATCAACAGCCGTGAGTTTTATACCCGCATGGCACAGCGGGTGATTACCATGCTGGGCACCAACACGGTGTCGGGAAAACTTTATGAAGTCGATATGCGGCTTCGGCCATCGGGAGAGTCAGGGCTGCTGGTGAGCACATTGCCGGCGTTTGAGAATTACCAGCTCGGAGAAGCCTGGACCTGGGAGCATCAGGCCCTGGTGCGCTCGCGCGCAGTGGCCGGTTCTCCGCGGATGGCGGGCGCTTTTGAAGTGCTGCGCGCCCGGATATTGTCGCAAGTGCGTGACATCCACAAACTGGCTGCAGATGTGACCTCCATGCGTCAACGCATGCGAGATGAATTGACGCGCAAGGCGGGCAACAAGGCCTCGCAACCGGCCTTTGCGATCAAGCAGGGGTCAGGTGGCATTGTTGATATCGAATTTATGGTGCAGTTTCTGGTACTGGCGCATTCAGCACAACATGCCGTGATGGCGCGCTGGTCTGACAACGTGCGCATTCTGGAGTCTGCTGCACAATGCGGATTGCTGCCGGCCGATGATATTGAACGCCTGCGTCATGCCTACCTCACACAACGGGCCCGGCAACATGAGTTTGCACTCCAGCATGGTGAATCCGAAACCGTGGATGACACTACGGCGCAATCGGTGATGGCACCACTGTTGCCACTGCGCACCTGTGTCAGCCAGCTGTGGCAACAGGTGTTTGCACCCTATACGGCAGCAGTCAGCGAAGGCAGCCCCTCATGAGCAAAAAAATTCTGATTGTCGGGCCATCCTGGGTCGGTGACATGGTGATGGCTCAGTCCCTGTTCAAGACACTCAAACAGGTTCATGACAACCCGCAGATTGACGTGCTCGCGCCGGCCTGGAGCCGTCCGATTCTGGAGCGTATGCCGGAAGTGCATCAGGCGCTGGACTTGCCGTTTGCCCACGGTGAGCTGGGCCTGGTCAGGCGCTACCAGCTTGGCAAGCGCTTGCGCACACAGGCCTATGATCAGGCGATTGTGCTGCCCAATTCATTCAAATCTGCCCTGGTGCCATTTTTTGCCCGCATTCCGTGGCGCACGGGCTGGAAAGGCGAACAACGCGGGTTGCTGTTGAATGATTGTCGTGTGCTCGACAAACAGCGTTACGCGCTGATGGTTGAGCGTTTTGTGGCGCTGGCGCAAGAGGCCGACGCTGCGTCTGACCAGCAGCCGATACCGGTCCCGCAACTGATCACGACGCCCGCAGGTTCGCAGGCAGCTGTTGTTGCACTGGGGCTGGACTGGCAATCCGGGACACAGGTGCTGGCCTTGTGTCCCGGTGCCGAGTTCGGCGATGCCAAACAATGGCCAGCGCCACATTACGCACAGCTTGCCAGTGACTACGCCGGTAAAGGCTGGCGCATCGCCTTGATGGGGTCGGCAAAGGATGCGACTGTGTGCACAGAGATTGTGTCATTGATGCCGCCAGCATTGCAGGCGCAGTGCGACAATCTGGCGGGACGTACCAGTCTGGGTCAGGTGATTGATCTGCTGGCGATATGCCGTGCGGTGGTCAGCAACGACTCTGGCCTGATGCATATTGCTGCGGCCCTGCATCGGCCCCTGGTGGCGGTTTACGGCTCAACCTCGGCGGATTTCACGCCACCGCTGTCGGATCAGGTAGAATTGCTGCACACCGACATCAGCTGCCGCCCCTGTTTCAAGCGGCAATGTCCTTACGGCCACAAACGTTGCCTGACCGAATTGTTGCCGGATCAGGTCAACAAGGCGCTTGAGCGCCTGCTGCAGCGTGTTTCACTGACCGCCTTGTTTTGACGGAGACGCAGGGTTTGCGCATTCTGATCATCAAAACCTCGTCACTGGGGGATGTCATCCACACCTTGCCGGCGCTTACGGATGCAGCGCAGGCAATTCCGGGCCTGCGCGCCGACTGGGTGGTGGAGGAAGCATTTGCGGAAATCCCGACCTGGCATCCAGCCGTGGACAACGTGATTCCGGTTGCCGTGCGCCGCTGGCGCCGAAACTGGTGGCAGGCACTGCGTGCGGGAGAGCTGAGCGCGTTCCGGCGCCGGTTGCGTGTGCATGACTATGATCTGGTGATTGATGCCCAGGGTCTGCTCAAAAGCGCGGTGATGACTCGCATGGCACGTGGCCCCAAAGCCGGACTGGACAGGCACAGCATCAAGGAACCGGTTGCCAGCCGCTTTTATCAGCGCACAGTGGCAGTGCCGCGAGCGGAACATGCGGTGCAGCGCGTCAGACAGCTGTTTGCCAGCCTGCTTGCCTATGTGTACGACCCGCAACGTATTGACTATGGCCTGACAACATCCGGGCGCCTTGCGCCCGGCAGCGCGACCGGGCGGCCAGCGCTGATGTTTCTGCACGGCACCACCTGGGACAGCAAACACTGGCCGGAAGCCTACTGGCGCGAGCTCGCGCATCTGGCCACAGAAGCCGGTTACAGCGTGCGCTTGCCCTGGGGCAATTTGTCTGAACAGGAGCGCGCTCTGCGTATTGCGGACGGTATTGCGTCAGCACAGGTGCTGGAGCGACTGTCATTGGGCGCTCTGGCATCGGTGATGCACCAGTGTCAGGGCGTCGTCGCTGTGGATACCGGTCTGGGCCATCTGGCTGCCGCGTTAAACCGGCCGACGGTTTCGATTTATGGTGCCACCAATCCCTTTTTGTCCGGTACCTTTGGCTACCATCAGTTGCAGTTGAAGGCATCGCTGCCATGTGCTCCTTGTTTGCGCCGGGAATGCCAGTATCGCGGAGAGCCTTTACTGGACAAGACACGGGAACAGCCCGTGCTGGAGGTCAAACCGGCGTGTTATCGCTCTGCGACCCCGGTTGATGTGTTGGCACATTTACAGCGCGTGATGGACCAGTCCCGGGACGAAAACACCGGAACAGGTGAGGTCTCATGACGCTGGCCTTTCTGATTTATCAGTATTTTCCCTATGGTGGCCAACAGCGTGACTTCATGCGCATTGTGCTGCGTTGCCAGCAGGCCGGGCACCAGGTGCGAGTGTATTGCATGCGATGGCAGGGTGAGGTGCCAGATGGCATTGATCTGGTGATTGTGCCGGTGAAAGCGTGGTCACGGCATCGCTTGTACCAGCGTTACACCCGCTGGGTACAAAACGCGTTGCAGATCAATCCGGTGGATGCGGTGATTGGATTTAGCAAAATGCCCGGACTGGATTTGTACTTTGCGGCGGATCCCTGTTTTGCTGCACGAATGGATGCCGACAATTCTGTGATCAAACCATTGTTGCCGCGCTATCGTCACTTTATGGCCTATGAAAAGGCAGTGTTTGCGCCGCCGTCAAAAACGCAGGTGATGTTGTTGTCCCCCCAGCAGCAGAACGATTTCCAGACATACTATCCCGGCTGTGAGTCACGATTGCATCAGCTGGCGCCCGGCATTGATGCCTCACGGTTGCCCGGCGATGATATCGCGAGTGAACGCAAACTGTTCCGCGAACAGTTTTCCCTGAACGACAACGATATTGCGCTATTGCAGATCGGTTCCGGCTTTCGTGTCAAAGGCCTTGACCGCTCCATGCGTGCACTGGCCAGTTTGCCGGAGGATATTCGCCAGCGTGTCCAGTTTTATATTGTCGGGCAGGACAAGCCCGGTGAGTTTCAGAAGCTGGCGCAGAGTCTGGGTATTGCCGAGCGCTGCCACTTTCTCGGCGGGCGTGATGATGTGCCGCAGTTTTTGCGTGGCTGTGATCTGTTGATTCATCCGGCTTACAGCGAAAGTGCCGGTTATACCTTGCTGGAGGCGGTCATCAACGGATTGCCGGTGCTGACTACCGACACCTGTGGTTATGCGTTTCATGTTCAGCGTGCGCGCGCTGGCGATGTGTGCCCTTCACCGTTCTCGCAACAGGAGCTGAACAACAGGCTGTTGTCCATGCTGGAATCAGAGCAGAAACAGCAGTGGCATGCCAATGGTCTGGCCTATGCGCGTCTGATTGATGTCACCGGCATGCCCGATGCCGCGTTGGCGCTGATTGAGACCTATGCCCCGCATGACGCCTTGCCAACCCGGAGGGTCGCACCATGACGCTGTGGCTGTCTGAGGCGTTTTCCCGGCACTGGCAAGGACAGGATGTGTTTGCCAAGGCAAAGGCACTGACCGGCGAGGTGTTTCGTGAGGTCAAGGGGCGCAGGACACTGCGTTTTGAGCTGGCGGGGGAGAGCTGGTTTATCAAGCATCATCAGGGTGTTGGCTGGCGTGAGATTTTCAAGAACCTGGTCACCTTGCGCCTGCCGATTCTGGGTGCAAAAAATGAATGGCTGGCGATCCGCGCGCTGACAGACATCGGCGTGCCGACCATGACCGTGGCAGCCTTTGCCGAACGTGGCTGGAATCCGGCGCGGCGTGAATCGTTTCTGATTACCCGGGAACTCAAACCGGTGAAAAGTCTTGAAGAGGTCTGCGCTGCCTGGCGCAGTGAGCGGCCCGCGTTTGTGTTCAAGCAGCGATTGCTGCTGGAAGTGGCGCGCATGGCCAGGCTGATGCATCACAACGGCATTTGCCATCGTGATTTCTATCTGTGTCACTTCCTGCTGCGTTGCCAGTCCCAGGGGGTGGTCGACCCGCTGGCCATGCCCCACTTGTCGCTGATTGATCTGCATCGTGCGCTGATCCAGCCGTTTTTTCTGCAGCGCTGGATCAGAAAAGACATTGCCGGTTTGTATTTTTCGGCGCGGGATATTGGCTTGACCCGGACGGATCTGTGTCGCTTCATCAAAGCGTACAGCGGACTACCGCTGCGTCAGGCACTGACAGAACAGGCTGGCTTCTGGTCAGTCATGCAGACCATGGCCGACAAGGTATGGCGTCGTGATTTGCGCAAGCAGGATGCGCGTCTGCGCAAACAGCTGTTTCAACAGTCTGGTCAGGTGATACGCAGGCAATCCTGGTCCGCACTGGCGTTGATCAATCGGGACTTGTGGCAGCCTGAGATGAATGCATTACTGGAGAATCCGGACCAGCTGATCAGTGACGGCCTCATGCTCAAAGACGGTGATTCCACCACCGTTGTGAAAATCACCATCAATAACCAGCCCTGGGTGGTCAAGCGCTACAATCTTAAATCCACTGCGTATGCGTTGAGCCGGTTGCTGCGCCCCAGCCGCGCCTGGCATTGCTGGGGCAGTGCGTTCCGGCTGAAGCAGGCGGGCATCCACACACCTGCGCCGCTGTTGATGCTCGAAAAACGTTGGGGGCCTTTGCGCCGGCAAGCGTATTATGTCAGTGAGTATGTGCCTGGGCAGGATGTGTCGACCATGCTGCATAATGCGCAACCGGACTCCGGACATTGGCAGTTGGTGATGCGGATGTTTGCAGACTTGTTCCGACGACTGCGACAGCACCGGTTGATTCACGGGGACCTGAAAGCCACCAACTTTATTGTCACAGAACCGTGGACGGAGCAGGCCAGGCTGGTGGTGCTGGATCTGGACGCCACCCGACTCGAGCTCAGTGATGCGCGGTTCATGAAGTATCATCAACGCGATCTCAAACGTTTTAACGCCAACTGGTCGCAGCAGTACAGTCAAAACAGATCTGACAACTCATGAGAGTCGCAGCATGAACACAACAGGACAACAAGCATGGCACTGGTGACACTGGGGCTCTCGGGCGCGATGGGTTATGACCCTGCCTGTGCGCTGTTTATTGATGGAGAGCTGGTGCTGGCAGTCGAGGAGGAGCGTCTGATTCGGCGCAAACACGCCCGTGACATGCTGCCGATCGAGTCCATTCGCTATTGTTTGCGCGCGGCCAAACTAAAACCGCGCCAGGTTGATCAGGTTGCCATTGCCTACGCGCCAGTATCCCTGTTCAGTCGCGCGCGTTGGCACTACGCACGTCGTCATTGGTATGCGCCCGATCGTGCACTGGATGCCTTGTTCAACGGCAATCGCCGTTTCAGGCGCTATTACCGCGAGATCAGCCAGATGTTGTCTGACCTTGGCATTCCGGTGGAAAAAATTCGTTTGCAACCCGTAGAACACCAGCTGGCACACGCGGCAAGCGCGTATTACATGAGCGGCTTCCAGGAAAAAACCGCCATTTTTTGCGTGGACCAAAAAGGGGAGTATGCCACCACGTTTCTGGGTTATGGCGAAAATGGTCGCATCCATAAAGTGCGTGAGTTTTATGAACCGGATTCACTCAGTGGCATGTATGCCTCCATGTGTGATTACCTGGGTTTTGACATGCTTGATGGCGAAACCAAAGTCATGGGCATTGCCACGTTCGGCTCGGCAGAAAAATACGATCTGTCCTTTCTGGCCGACTACCGGGGCAAGGATTTTCGGGTGAACACACGCATGTTGCGCGTGGTCGGTCTGCGTCGCTACAAACATCGCCGAATTGGTCACTCATTCACACCTGCCCTGCTTGAAAAACTGGGTCCAAGACGTGCTGGTGATGTATTTCAGGATCCCTATGTGCATTATGCCGCCGGTATTCAGCGCCTGTACGAAAATATTGCAACGGGCCTGACCGCCCATTATTTGTCTGATGTGTTGAAGGATAGCGGCAAGCTTGTGATCGCTGGCACCGGTGCGTTTAACGTCAAACTGAATCAGCGTCTGCGAGAGCTGCCCTGGGTCAAGGAAGTGTATGTGCCACCGGCTGCCGGTGATGCCGGCACTGCCATTGGTGCCGCAGCCTATATGCTCGCCAACACCAGCAAATTGCCAATTACACCGCTCAGGCATGCTTTCCTTGGCCCCAAATACAATACAGAGCGTTGCATCAAGGCGTGTGAGACGCATCGCGACAGGCCACAGTATGAAGTGCTGGAAAAACCGGCCGAGAAAGCGGCAGAGCTGTTGGCGCAGGGACATCTGGTGGGTTGGTTTCAGGGGCGAATGGAATTTGGCCCGCGTGCACTGGGCAATCGCAGCTTGCTGGCCAACCCCCAGATCAGCGACAGCGTCAGGGAAATTAATGCCAAGGTGAAATTTCGCGAAAAGTGGCGCTGCTTTTCACCCAGTATGTTGCCTGGACTGGCCAAAAAAATGCTGGGTGATGATGTCACGCAAGCAGATTTTATGACGCAGACCTTTGATGTCCCGGAAGCGTGGCAAAAGAAATTTCCGTCAGTGGTTTACCGCGACGGTACCACGCGGGCTCATATTGTCCACAAAGAAATCAATCCGCGCTTTTATTCGCTGCTGATGGCGATGAAACGACTGACCGGGGTTGGCATGGTAGTCAACACATCCCTGAACAGACCCGGAGAGGCGATGATCTGCTCACCGGAAGATGCCCTGGACATGTTTTTTGGCTCGGATCTGGAATACCTGATCATGCAGGATCTGCTGATTACCAAACCGCCGGAAGACAACTCGGGCTGGGAGCGCTCATAGCGGCGCCGGTTTACAGCTCTTTTTCCAGTACGAGCAAATGGTCACCGCGCTCGGCTGGAAACTCCCGGATCAGACGCAGGCTGCCGTTGGCCAGACCCGCATCAAGCTCGGCCTGAAAACTGCGTCGTGGTGTCACGGCAATAATGGAGCCGGGTGCTGCTGCGCTGATGATGCCTGCCGGCATCTCGCGTCGCACCTCATCATAGTTTTCAACCCGGCCACTCTGGTAAGCGATATGGATCTCGTTGGTGATCAGCGCGGCAGAAGCTCTTGTTGCTGCATTGATCCACTGACTGGCTTCGTCTAGATGGTGTTTGGATGCTCCGAATGACAGGTGTCCATCGACCGCTGCAAAAAGCGCGAGCACGACTGTCCAGCGCATGAATCCGCGTTTTTGCAGACTAACGGCATGGCGCCAGCCGCGATCAATGACAAAAGGTAAAAATATCAGCAGCAGCACACAAAACAGCAAGGTGTAACGTGTGGTGGTGAATCGTGTGACCAGCATGAACATCAACAGAATGCCAGCCGCCATCAGCAACCAGCACAGCAGGACCGCCAGCCCAGGTTGTGGGACCTGCAGAAAACGTCGGAGCCATCCGTACAGCAACAGCGGTGCAACTGCCAGCCCCAGACTGTCGATCACACAGGCGATCAGCACCGTGATCAGGCCTGCTGCGAGAAAAATACCGGTGTAGTCACCAACAAACTGTCCAGCGTAGTCGCCAAAAACAACCTGTTCCAGCTGGGGAGATTCTGCCCCGAACAAAGGCGCCAGATTGCCCAGAAAGGGCTGATATATCTGCAGGAATACCTGCAATTGTGCACCCACATCCAGCCCCAGTACGCTGGCGACCAGCGCACCCAGCAGGAACACCGTCAGCAGCGACAACAGTTGCAGGCGCAAAAATGCGCGCTGGCGCAAATTGACCAGCGACTGTGAGGGCACCAGTATCGCGACCGGTGTCATAAACAGAAACAGCAGTGCCTCCGGTCGAAACAGGCTCGCCGCCAGACAACTCAACATAAAATACAAGCCGAAGCGAAGGCGCAACGACTCCGCGTAGACAATCAGGTAATAAACGGCGAGCAGGCAAAACGCCAGATAACCGATGTCGCGAATAATGTAGGCTCTGAACTCGTTCAGATGCGGGTACATCAACACACAGGCGACGGCAATCCAGATGGTGCGACGAGATGGTGTCAGCGCAGCGACGATGTTGACAAAACTCACACTGAGCAAGGCAAACAACAGAGCATTGATCACATTGGCAGCGCCAGTCAGGCTGATGCCTGTCAGTGCATGCAAGCTCGCCATCATCAACGGGAATTGTGCCCATTGATAGTGTTCAAACGCGGCGCCCATACCCTGGTCGAGCGCGATGTCTGCGGCGCGGATGTAGGTATAGGCGTCGGTGTTGGGCAGCTCGTTCAACACAACGGCCAGTACACTGAGCAGCAGACTGCCGAGAATCGTCACCAACCTGACAAAACGGATATCACCCGCCGCAAGCCAATGCCGTGTTGTCATCAGCGGTCTCCTTTGTGATTTTTCTTGTAAGGGTCAGGTGCCCCATCAGGGCGGGTTTTGAAGCGACGGTGCAACCACATGTACTGATCAGGTGCAGCACGTATCGCCTCTTCAATCAGTATGTTGATGCGTCGAACATCTTCCTGCTCATCGCCAGTGGGGTAGTTTTCCAGAGGCGCACTGAAATTGAGTTCATAGTATTCGCCGTTGTTGCGCCGGTAGTGCGACAGAAAAACCACTGGGGACTGATTGAAACTGGCGAAGGTGGTGGTGGCGGTGATACTGGCAGCCTGCTGGCCAAAAAACGGCGCGAACACCGAGTGTTTGGGGCCATAGTCCTGATCGGCGGCGTACCAGACAACATGACCCTGTTTGAGATGTTTGAAAGTCTGGCGCACTTCCTTGCGTTCAATCACGGCAACAAAACTGCGCTGGCGTCCGCGCTTCATCAGCGTATCGAACAGCGGGTTCTTGTGTGCACGGTAGGTGACACAAATTGGATGATGCAGTGACAGCAGGCTGCCGGCAATTTCGATGGTGACAAAATGTGCACTCACCAGCAGCACGCCGCGGCCGAGCGACTGTGCCTGAACGAGGTTATCGAGTCCGTTGATGCGGATGCGGTCACTGAAATCCTGCGGTCGCCGACACCAGGCAAGACCGACTTCCATCACGCCCACGCCATTGGATTTGAACGTCTCGCGCACCAGTGCGCGCTGCTCTGCCGGACTCAGCTGCGGAAAACACAGCGCGATGTTGACCTCGCAGATATGGCGACGACTGCGTGCCAGATGATACATCAGCAGGCCCAGTGCTTTGCCGATGGCGACCTGCCAGCCAAAGGGCAGTCGTGCCAGTAACCAGGTGCAACCATAACCGATCCAGGTTGGCCAATAGCGCGGTCCGAGGTAATCCGTCAGATTGTCACTGTATTGATATTTTTTTCGCACTCGCAGGGTTCACCGCTGGCTCAGCTGATAGTTTGTGTTCGGATGAGCGGCATTGTAGCAGACTGATACAGGACGGTATTGTGCCGGCGCTGCCCGGCCCATGGCCTGTGTTATCATGCCCGCGCCGGGCGACCCGCAAAACAGGCTGCCCTGAAAATCAAGGACGCGCTTACTATGTCAGTTACCACAGCCCCCAAGACCCCAACCAGCCAGCCATCACGCCCGGACATGCCGCCGTTTCATCGCGCCCGTGTGCTGGTGGTTGGTGATGTCATGCTCGATCGTTACTGGCATGGCAAGGCCCATCGCATTTCTCCGGAAGCCCCCGTGCCGGTGGTGAAAGTCAACGGCAACGAGGATCGCCCCGGTGGTGCTGCCAACGTGGCACTGAATATTGCTGCACTGGGTGCTGCAGCCACCATCGCAGGCATTACCGGTCAGGATGAGGCGGGCGAGGAGCTTGCCCGCCGGCTGACGGCGGCCGGTGTGCTGTGCCACTTTCATGCCTCAGGTGATGCGCCAACGATTACCAAATTGCGTGTGATCAGTCAGCATCAGCAATTGTTGCGACTGGATTTTGAGCAGCCCTTCAGCGCAGAAGATGTTGACGTGCTGGTGGTACATGCGCTGGCCGCGCTGGATCTGGCGCAAGTGCTGGTGTTGTCGGACTACGGCAAAGGCAGTCTGGCGGATACCCGAAGCCTGATTTCGGCAGCGCGTTCTCGCGGCATACCGGTGGTTGTGGATCCCAAAGGACAAGACTTTGAGAAGTATCGCGGCGCAACCGTCATTACGCCGAATTTGTCAGAGTTCGAAGCGGTGGCTGGCCCATGTGCTTCGGAAGACGAGCTGATCAGCAAAGGCCAGGCGCTGCGTGAGTCGCTGGACCTGACGGCGTTGTTGATTACACGCGGCGAGCACGGCATGACGCTGCTGCAAGCCAATCGTCCGGCATTTCACTTGCCGGCACAGGCGCGTGAAGTCTTTGACGTCACTGGCGCGGGAGACACGGTGGTCTCGGTATTGGCTGCTGCTCTGGCCGCTGGTGAACAGTTGGAACAGGGCACCGTGCTGGCCAATCTGGCTGCAGGTCTGGTAGTCGCCAAGCTCGGTACGGCCGCCATCAGCGGGCCTGAGCTCAGGCGGGCAATTCAGCTTCAGGATGGTCGCGGCCGTGGTGTCATGACTGCCGAGCAACTGGCTCTGGTGGTGGAGGACGCTCGCGCCCATGGCGAAAAAATTGTGTTTACCAATGGCTGTTTCGACATCATTCACGCCGGTCACGTCGGGTATCTGGCCGAGGCTCGCAAACTGGGCGACCGCTTGGTCGTCGCGATCAACGACGATGAATCGGTGCGGCGCCTGAAAGGCAGCGGTCGTCCAATCAACCCGGTGGATCGCCGCATGCAGGTGCTGGCCGGGCTGGCCGCAGTGGATTGGGTGGTCAGTTTTGCAGATGACACGCCGGAAACCTTGCTGCACCAGATCCGTCCGGATGTCCTGGTCAAGGGCGGCGACTATTCGGTTGATCAGGTGGTGGGTGGAGAGTTTGTCAGCAGTTATGGTGGTGAAGTCAAAGTGCTGGCATTTCTGGACAATTGCTCAACCTCGGCGATCGTGGAAAAAGTCCGCAATTCCTGAGTACAGTTTGGCCGTGAGATGAAAGTTTTGCTGTGATCAGAGGTTCTCAACACAAACAAGTCCCAACAAGCAAGGAGTAGCCACAATGCCAGTCAGCAGTCGTTTGAAAATGATGATCGGTGCCGGTGCAGTCGCACTGACGTCCGCCATGATGTACACCGCCAGTGCCCAGGATGCCCCGCCAACACCGGAACAGCTGGCTGCAGCGGCCACTGAAACCCGTCAGGCGGTGTTCAAGTTGTTGTCGTTCAACATGGCGCCGATCAACGGTATGGCGCGTAATACAGTTGAGTTTGATGCTGCTCTGGCCGAGCGCAATGCGCGACGTGTCGCTGCACTGGCGCCAATGATTCCTGAATTGTTTGCAGTGAATGACACACGCAGTTTCCCGGTCACCACCGAAGCCCTGCCGATTATCTGGGACAATCTGGATGACTTCCGCAGCAAAGCCGCTGCGCTGGAAGAGGCTGCCAACACCTTTGCTGCAGTGGCAGCCGGTGGCGATCGTGCCACCACCATCGCCGCTATCCGCGCCTTCGGTTCCACCTGCGGCAACTGCCATAGAGAATACCGCGTCGACTGACGCGGTAGGGCTCAGGAAAAAAACGCGTCGACTGATTACAACCCGCGTTTGAAGAAGGCCGCCATGGCCTGGCGGTCTTCCTCAGTCAGCTGCCCGGTATTGTGTTCAATCACCGGTTCCATCTTGCCGCCGACATATTCACCGTCCGGTTTCAGTCCCAGCCACAAAAACAGCGCCAGGTCTTCCTCGCTCCAGCCAGCCAGTGCCTCGGCGTTGATGGCCTGGACATGACCATCAGGCATCTCGCCACCGGCAAACTCCCGACTGTAGTCTGTGATGCCCAGGGCATTGCGCGGGCTGTGGCATTCCCCGCAATGGCCCAGATTGCGTGCAAGCAAGGCGCCGCGTTCAAGCTGTGGATCGGTGTAAACCGGGGGTGCGGGTTCGCTCAAATCAGCCAGACGGTTCCATGCGGCCAGTTGCCAGCGTGCCATCCAGCCCGGCAGTTGATGGTCCGGAACCTCATTCACCACTGCCGGCTGTGTGGCCAGCCACGATGCAATGGCCACGGCATCCCCGTCACTGACAGCTGCGTAGGAACGGTAGGGAAATGCCGGGAAATAAAACACCCCGTCCGGGCTGCGTCCATGTTTGATGGCGCGCACATAGTCAGCGGCACTCCAGTTGCCGGTGCCGGTAGTGGGGTCAGGTGTAATGTTTGATGCGTAAAAAGTGCCAAACGGTGACTCGATGGCCATCCCTCCACTCAAGCCGCCGGGCTCGCCCTCGTGGCAACTGATGCAGCCGCCAGCATGGACCAGATAACGACCGCGCTCGAGCGTGGCCTCATCACTCGCCAGCACAACGTCAGGCACAGACGGATTGATCATCAAGGGAGATAACAGCCAGCCTCCGCAAAGGACGCAGGCGAAGATCAGCGCGCACAATATCCTGAATTTCAACATGACCTCCGGAGAAAGCAGCCAACAGACCTTAGCCTAGCACAGCGCAAAAAAAAGGGCAGACCGAGGTCTGCCCTTTTTACGCGTCAGTCAGCTGACATCAGTCCGGCAATGCGACCGCTGTCAGTTTGCTGCCGGTTTGCAGCATCACATATTGCTTGCCTTCGTGAGTGAAGCTGGACATGCCGTAGTTGCTTGACTCGGGCACCGCGACGCGGCCCAGTTCACGGCCAGTCATCTTGTCCACGGCAAACAGATGCGGTGTGCCATCAGAGGCTTCACCGGCATAAAGCAGCATGGACGGCGTTACAGTCATCGGTGCCAGTGCGCCGGTACCTGTCTGGCCGACATCCACGCCCGCCAGTGACGGGTGATTGCGGATGCGATCCGGTGTATCACCCACCGGGATCATCCACAGGTGCTCGCCAGTGTTCATGTCGATGGCAGTGATGCGGCTGTAAGGCGGCTTGAACAGCGGCAGTCCACCCGGACCACGAACCGGCATGGAGCGCAGTGCTGCGTAGGCGGAGAAGGTGGTGCCGGTTGGCATTTCAATCATGGCATCACGCTCTTGCGCCGGGGTAATCATGCGTGAGGAGCAGGCGCTGCGTGAGGTCACGTACAGAATGCCATTGACCGGATCGGCCACCGCCGGTCCCGGGATATTGGCGCCACCGCCATCGCCCGGACACCACAATGCGGCGACTTTGCCGATGTCGTTGTCACGGTGCAGCGGCGGCAGGAACAGCGGCCCAATTTGATAATCAGCAATCGCTTCGATGGCCTGCTGACGCAGTTCCGGTGTGAAATCGATCAGATTGTCATGGGTCAGACCCTGCATGTCGAACGGCGCTGGTTTGGTCGGGAAGGGCTGCGTGGCTGCCAGTTTCTCTCCGGGAATCAGCGATTGTGGAACCGGTCGGTCTTCGATCGGCCACAGCGGCTCACCGGTCAGGCGGTTGAAGGCGTACACAAACGCCTGTTTGGTCGCTTGTGCCACTGCCGGTACTTTCTGGCCATCGATGGTCACATCCAGCAGCACCGGGGCTGTTGGTGTGTCGTAGTTCCAGACATCATGCCGGACCAGCTGGAAGTGCCAGACGCGCTCACCCGTGCTGGCATTGAGCGCAATGATGCTCGTGCCAAACAGGTTGTCACCCGGGGCATGTCCTCCATAGTAGTCAATGGTTGGCGGGTTGGTGACCGCATACACAATGTTGTTTTCGATGTCAGCGGACAGTGGTGCCCATGGCGACACTTCACCAGTCAGCTCACGCGGATTGGCGATACCTTCCCAGGTATCCAGTCCGAACTCACCCGGTGCCGGAATCACGTTGAACTTCCATTTGAAGTCGCCGGTGGCGGCATCAAACGCAAGAATATCGCCGGGGATGTTTTCGATACGGGTCTGGTTGTAACCCTGCTCGGCAGAGTTGCCCACAACAACGGTGCCGTTGACGACAATCGGCGGCGCTGAACCGGTGATGTAACCTTCTTCCAGCGGGATGCCGTAGTACGGATCAAAACTGTAGCCATTGGCTTCAGCCAGCACTCGCTGCATGTCAACCACGCCGGTTTCAGGGAAACCGGGTACGCCTACCGGACCGCCAAAACCTTCCAGCGGTGCACCGGTATCAGCATCCAGAGCGGTCAGGAAAAAAGCCGGGCTGATGATGTAAATCACACCCTTGCCGTTGACTTCGCCATAGGCCACACCTTTGCCGTAGTCCTTGCGCATGGAGTACTCGTAGCGGAAGGTATGCGGTTCGCGGTAGGACCAGATGGTTTCGCCGGTCGCCGGGTCAATGGCAATGACATGGCGGCGGTCACCGGCAACGGTGTAGAGCTTGCCGTTGACATAGCTGGGCGTGGAGCGGCCGCTGCTGGCCTGGAAGCTGGCGCCATCCCAGACCCAGGCCACTTCAAGCTGGGTGAAATTGTCAGGGGTAATCTGGTTGGAGGGGGTATAGCGGGTGTGGGCAAAATCGCCGCCCAGTGTGACCCATTCAACGGTTTCCTGCTGTGCATGACCCTGGGTGATCAGGCCGGTGCCCAGCGCCAGCATGGCTGCCAGCCGCCGTAAGCGGGCCGACATGCCAGATCTGGCCTGTCTTGTTGTTTTCATTGTGGTGGCTCCTGGTTTTTTCTCATTTTTGTCGGGATGACAACCCGCGGGAGGCCATTCCCTGAGCCGCAGATTATGCCTGATCAGCCAAGGCTGCAAGCGCCAATTGTTACAGTCTGTGTTGATTTGAAGGAGGGCGTGGCAACGTTGATGAATTAAATTTTGGTGAATGTATTCATTTGCACTATGACAGGGGGCCCGGATACGTATACTTCAGCGTCAGGCGATACTTTCCACCCATATGCGCGAGGGATTGACGGCGTGTCGGCAAATGAACTTCCCATGCAAGACGTCATTATCATTGGTGCCGGTTTGTCCGGTATTGGAGCCGCTGTGCACCTGCAGCAGCACTGCCCCGGCAAGCGCTATCTGATACTGGAAGCCAGACCGGCTATCGGTGGCACCTGGGATCTGTTCCGTTATCCGGGCATTCGCTCCGACAGCGACATGCATACGCTGGGTTATCGCTTCAAACCGTGGATTGCAAGCAAGGCAATTGCCGATGGTCCATCCATTCTGGATTACGTTCGCAGCACAGCGGACGAGCACGGCGTCACACCACACATCCGTTTTGGTCATCGTCTGCTGGCAGCCGACTGGTCTGACTCACAAGCGTGCTGGCAATTGCGTGTTGCAACGGCCGACGGTGAGCACACCCTCCACTGCCGCATGTTGCTGATGTGCTCCGGCTACTACAACTACGGTGATGCCTACACGCCTGACTTCCCCGGACGTGAACGTTTTGCCGGGCCAGTCATTCATCCCCAGCACTGGCCGCAAGATCTGGATTACAGCGGCAAAAAGGTGGTGATCATCGGCTCTGGCGCCACCGCGATGACACTGGCGCCCGCGATGGCGGAGCTGGCCGCCAGCGTGACGGTGCTGCAACGCTCACCTACCTATGTGGTCTCGCGTCCGGACAAGGATGTGATTGCCAATGTGTTGCGAAAGATACTGCCGCCCTCATGGGCTTATGCGATAACGCGCTGGAAAAACGTGTGGTTAAGCCAGTACATCTACCGGCGCTCGCGAACCCGTCCGGAGCGCCTGAAAAAGATGCTGCTGGATCGTGTGCGCAAGGAGCTTGGACCGGATTACGATGTCGAGCGCCATTTCACGCCGCGTTATAACCCCTGGGATCAGCGTTTGTGTCTGGTGCCCAACGCAGATCTGTTCAAGTCGATTCGCGCGGGCAAAACCGTGATGGTGACAGACAACATCGCTTCGTTTACCGAAACCGGCATCGCATTGGCCAGCGGGCAAACGCTGCCGGCTGACATTATCATCACTGCGACTGGCCTGAATCTGGAAGTGTTGGGCGGTGCGGCATTCAGCAAAAATGGCCAGCCGATTTCTTTTGCCGATACCTGGGCGTACAAGGGTTTGATGTTCTCGGACGTACCCAACATGGTATTTACGTTTGGATATATCAACGCCTCGTGGACCTTGCGGGCAGATCTCATCGCGGAATTTTTCTGCCGCCTGATTAATGAGATGGACAGGCAGGGTGCCCGTGTCTGCGTACCGCAACTGCGCGCAAGCGACAGTGCCATGCCGGCCAGACCGTTTATTGACGATTTTTCAGCCGGTTACATGCAACGCATGATGCACCGTTTTCCGAAACAGGGGGACCGCGAACCCTGGCTCAATTCACAGAACTATGGCCGGGACCGGAAAATGCTGCGCGAGGGCGCTCTGGATGACGGTGTATTGCAGTTTCGCTGACGGCAACAGTTTCCTCTGAGGGCTCAGCGAACAACGTCAGCGGCTGAAGGCGCCACACCCAGTGGCAGCTTGCGCGCGCCCTGATAACCGCGCTCAAGTGCCTGCCAGTGACGGGCCTCGAAGTTGAAACCGTTGTCGCGTTTTTTCCACTTGTTCAGCGAGCGGCGCAAGCGCGTCAGGTTGGCCTGACACCAGCTGTGATCACGCTGGTTGTGCATCTGGCTCTTGTCAAAATCGATCAGGAAAATCTGCCCACTGCTGTTGAGCATGATGTTGCAGGCATTCAGGTCGGCATGTTCGATCGAGTGCTGGTGAAAGCGGCGGATGACCAGACCAATCGACTCCCAGGTCTTTTCTGACAGACTTTCGTCCAGCAGTATTTCTGCCAGTGTGCGCGCATTGGGAATGCGCTCGGCAATCATTTCTCCCTGATAAAACATCGGCGAGTTGCGTACACAACGCACGGCAACCGGTCTGGGCACTGGCAAGCCGAGATCGCGCATGATGTTCAGCAGTTCAAATTCGCGCCACATGCGTGTGCGATTAAGGCCGTTAAACAGGTAAGAGTTTTTGACAAAACGCCCGAGCAGGCCGCCACGGTGATAACGCTTGAGTATCAACTCGCGTTCTTCGTGCTCAAAAAAAACAACAGTCCCGCGCCCTTGTGAGCATGATTGCTGTGACGGGCACTGGTCATTGCGCTGGTGGCTGGCGGGATCAAAGAGGGAGTCTGAAAAGCTGTGGAAGACGCTTTCATTAAAGAGCACGTAAGCATTCTTGTGCCGGTACTGGGTGGTCCGTGCTGTGGATCTTGTGGTTGCTCGCATTACTTCACTTTAGCTGCCGATATTGTCACTGCCATGACAGTCGGCGCTCCTGGGGTCGTTATTGTTAGTATTGGCCCGGCCTGACCTGACACTGCTTTCAGTGAGATCAGACCGGTTTACAGGCGATTAAGTTCCCCGTGCCTGTAAATTTTTCCCAGCGCTTCATGCTGTTACGCATGCTGTGACAACAAAGGCGCTGGTCTGGTGTTCCGTGCCATCCGAGTGCTTGTGCAATCTGCGACAAAGATTAGCGCGCCTTTTTCCGATAAGATAGCCTTTTTTCCAAGGGATGCAGGTGATTGTGGATCTGGATCAACACGCTTACAAGGTGCCGGCACCGCACTGGAGCGACGGTTTGCAGGGGCGATTTCTGCGGTTGGCTGCCAGTGGTCTGGTGCCAGCGCGCTGGTTTCTGAAAAATTTGCCGACGCTGGAGCAGCGTGCGGCCAAAACCGGGCACCTTCAGATCGAGATTGTCAGTCACTGCTGGAAGTATGCCCATATGCTGGTTTACCAGCTGAGCTCGCTGGTGCTGTACGCCCCGCAACAATGCACGGTGACCATGACCGTGTATTACGGTGAGGAAGACGAGGGTACAGTCAGTCTGTTGAATTACTTTGGCGGTTTGCAGGTGCCCAACGTCGTTTGGAACTGGCAAAAACTGCCGCGCCAGGCTCTGTTCCGGCGCGCTATCGGGCGCAATCTGGCCGCCAGACACAGCCAAGCCGACTGGATCTGGTTTACCGATTGTGACTTGATGTTCCGCGAGGGTTGTCTGGACGCGCTGGCGCTGGCGCTGCAAGGTCGCCGTGATGCGCTGGTCTATCCGGCCAGCGAGCACTGTACAGCGCTGCTGCCGCATGACGCGCCGATTCTGCAACCTGACATGAGCCAGCCTGCGGTGCTGGATGTGGACGCTTCACTGTTTTCCGTGTTCCCGCGCACGCGGGCAACCGGACCGCTGCAGATCACCCACGGCGATGTCGCCCGCGCAGTCGGTTACTGCGAGAGCCTGCCGTATTATCAGCGGCCTTCGGAGACCTGGTGCAAGGCGTACGAGGATCGCGCATTCCGCTGGTTGCTGCGTTCTCAGGGGGTGCCGCTGGAGGTGCCGGGGGTTTATCGTATCCGCCACGTCGCCAAAGGCCGCTACACCGGTGGCAAACTCAACACCGGTGTACGCAGCAGCTTGCGCCGTCTGGTGGCGGCCATAAAAGGCTGATCAGGGTTGGCCCCGCAGCATCTTCAGGCCCACCGCATCTCCCTGCGCAAAGCCCTGCCAGTAGTTGTGGCGTGGATTGGGTTGGCCTTCATGGTTCAGTGAATACACGGCGTCGGCGCCATCTTCCACCAGATCCAGGTAGCTGCGTTTGTCTGCCTCACCCTTGAGGTGCAGGTCAAAAAACGCCGTCACAAAGTGCTGCAGGATATTGTTCATCAGCAGCGTGTCCCAGACACCATCGGTGTAGTGACCTGAACCGCTCTGGTCGTCCCGGCAATAAAACTCCACCGGCATGGGTATCGGCGCAGCCGCACTGTGCCCGGCATTCTTGAACACCAGCATATAACGGTCACTGTTGACGGCCTGATCAAAGATGGCCTTGATGCCATTCTCATAACCGGATGTCGTGTCGGCGTCACCCGCCACAAACAGGGCGGGCACGGTCATGCCGGCAAGACCTTCAGCATCCCAGAAACCGTTGTTCATGCCCCAGGGGGCAATCGGCACCCCGGCCTTGATGCGCGGATCAAGTTGTTGGCGGAAGTCCGGATTGGACGCCGCCAGCTGTTCCAGCAGGCGATTGGGAGGCGATCCCAGAAAACTGACACCGGTTTCACTGTAGCCGGCACCCAGATTGTTCACCGCCCCGTATCCGCCCATGGAGTAACCGATCAGGCCGGTGTTGTCGGCATCAATGATGCCGTGCAGCGGATGGTTGGCCTCGGCACTGATACGCGCCATTTCCGACAACACAAAACGCTGGTCGGGCGCCCTGTTGTACAAGGTGCTGGTGATGATCTTCTGGTCTTCGTAGGTGCTGTCGGTATGGTCGATGGATGCGACCACATAGCCTTTGCTGGCCAGATTTTCACCCAGATGGCTCATCAGATAGCGGTTGCCGGGATAACCGTGCGACAGGATCACCAGCGGAAACGGCCCGTCATTACGCAATGCATTCGCATCACGCACGGCGCGGCCGTGCAGGGTGGCCATCAGCGAGGTATTGCGTGTGGTGGTCTGATACACCGTGCCCGGTTGCTGGCCCGCAGCCAGTTCGGCCGGATACCAGACTTCCACCGTCAAGGGTCGGTCATAGTCGGGAATCGGCTGTCCTGGGCGCGCGTTGAGCACATCGGGTCGTCCGCTGTCCGTCAGTTGCAGCGTGCGAACCCCGACGGCAAAGCTGCCGTGTGCCGCCAGTGCTGGTGCATCCGGACGCACCAGATCAATACGGTTGACGTTGGGCATCACGCAGCTGCCCGCAGGCGCCTGCGCGGCAGTGGATGAGGTCTGGGCTGCAAGATCGGTCATCGGTGTAAGCATAAGGGGCGTGAGTATGAGCAAAGTCAGTAACAGGTGTTTTTTCATCATCAAAGGTGTCATTGCCGGTGTTTGAGCGGGTTGTAGACGGGGTTATACCATGCTTGCCAGATCAGGCAACGGCGGGGCACAAAAAAAATCGGGCAGCTCCCTGTCAGGAGCTGCCCGAGCTGTCACACGTTCAGATCCTATTCCAGAAAATGTGCCTTCAGTTGTTGCAAGCGGCCAGCATCCATGCCGAGCTCATCACGGATATAGTTTTCAACCGAGCCATGGCGTCGGGTCATCTCGTCAAAGGCTGACTCAATATACACACGCCGTGTCCCCATCAGCGCATCCAGCGCTGCCGGTGACATGGTGGCCAGAAAGGCATAGTTGCTGTCCATGTCTTCATCCAGCGCTGGAGCGGCGTTCTGATACTCCGGCAGGCTGGCAATCACTTCAGACAACACATAGTCCTGGATAACCGTCTCGCGATCCACGCCCAGCGCGGTCAGCAGCAGTGCGGCGGCTATTCCTGTGCGATCCTTGCCGGCAGTGCAGTGGAACAGCAAGGGCTCGTCGCTGCGGGTAAGAGCAGAAAACATACCCGCGTAATGCGGCGTCTGCTCGTCCGCCATGCTGCGGTACAACTCGGCCATCAGCGCTTCCGCGCCGGCGGCATCCAGCGCCGGATCAGCAAAACGCGCCAGCACATCGCCGTCTTCACCAAAGGACATGCTGTAATCCCAGGTCATCATGTTGACCTCACCGGCGGCCCACTGAGTGGGTTCGCTCTGGCGCTCTTCGGTGGCGCGGAAATCCACTACCGTTTTGATGCCAAAGTCACTGATGCGATCGTAGTCGGCAGCCGTCATGTGATGCAGCACGCCCGAGCGGAACAGTTTGCCGGATTTGACAGTGCGGCCATCAACAGTCTGGTAACCGCCAAGGTCGCGGAAATTGCGTCCGCCTTCCAATGGTATCAGGTGTCGCTCTATCAGCTCGCTGTTGCTGTCAGCCAGCACATCGACGCCACAACCAAGCGCCAGCGCCAGTGCGCCGGCTGCCAGGGTATGCAATACAAAGTTACCCGTGTTTCTGATCATCTGTGTTATCTCCGTTCGTTCAGCAAAACTGTTTTTTTCGTGATCGTGTGTCATCAGAAGTTCGCGCGCAGCCCGGCCATGTAGTAGCGACCATAGCGTTCAACCTGATTCGGTGTGCGTGCTGTGCCGGCGTAACGCACATCGACGGCATCGTTCAGGTTGTTGGCATTGAGGTAAAGCGACAGGTCAGCACCCATCAGCTGCCACGGCAGGTCGTATCGCGCTGACAGGTCCAGGCGTTTTTGTGCAGCCCAGTACTCAGCCATGCTGTCGTTTTCAGTGGTTGACAACCAGTCGTCGCGGAACTGGTAGTTAAGACGAATCGACAAGCGTTCCGTTTCGTAATAAACCGAGGTGTTGTAAATCACATCAGAGGTGCCGGGCAGACTGAAACGGTTGCCGGTGACGGTTTTGAACTCGCTGTCCAGCAAGGTCAGGTTGGCGTTAAAACCGAGGCCATCAAGTGCGCCGTTCATGAAACCGGCAGGCATGACATCGGACAGCTGGGCGATCAGGTTAAATTCCAGACCACTGAGTGAGCCGCTGTCGCCATTGATAAAACCGGTGTAACGCCAGCGTTGACCGCTGGCTTGCGGCAGATAAATACCACCATCAATCGTGGTGCTGTCTGCGTAAATGATGTTGTCAATGCTGCGGTGGAAGGCGCCTGCTGACAACAGACTGGCATCGCGAAGGTACCACTCCAGCGAGGTATCGAGCCCTTGTGATTCTTCGGGCTTGAGCGAGGGATTGCCGCCGCTGACCACCTGGTCCACCGGATTGACAGAAGCCGATGCGCGCCACTCGTTGTAGGTGGGTCGGCTGATCGACGTGGTTGCAGCCATACGCAATTTCAGATTGTCACGCAGATCAATATTGATATGCGCGCTGGGCAACACATGATTCAGCGTGTCGTCGTATGACGCCAGCGGCCCCTGGCTGCTGTAGTCGGTGCGCTCCGCTCTGGCACCCAGTACGAGATTACCCCACGTGAAGTCGGTGGTGGTCATCGCGTACAGCGCGGTGATGTCTTCATCTATACGGATGAGCTGGTCTGCCGGTGCCGTCACTCGCAGTCCGCCAGCCGCTGTCTCCCATGCAGCACGCAATGCCTTATTGTTGTAAACGGTTCCGCCAATTGAATTGGTGAAATCCGTTGACCATGGCTGACGGCTGTCAAAAGCGCCAATGCTCACAGATGCAGGAAAGGCGGTTTGACCCTGAGCCAGACTGATGCCACTGCCTTCGCGCGCATCGTTTTCAAAGCCTGCTTTCAGCATGCTGTGCTGACCAAACAATGTGATGGCACGCTCTGCATCCAGTTTGATCTTGTTGGCATCAATATCCAGTCTTGAATCAATCAGAAATCCGATATTGGCCGCGTAACGGATCGCCGACAGATCCATGCTGTTGCGCGTGAACGGTGCATACACATTCACAATCGGGTTCTTCAGGTCACTGACATCAAAGCTGGCAGCAGTCTGACCACCGGCACTCAGCGGTATCGGCAGGAAAAGATTGTTTTCGGTGGTGGTCTGATTCAAACGTGCTTCCACAAACCAGTCCGCGACTGTGAAGTCTGCACCCAGCGTACTGGTCAATGCGGAGTTGCTGTACTCGCCGTCCTGCAACATGCGCCGCGCAAGCACCAGGCCCTGATATCCATTGTCACCAACAATTTGAGGCTGACGTATCGCACGTGCGCCGGAGTCAAACTCGAAGACGTACTGGTTGCGCTCTTCGTCGTCAATGAACTCGCTGTACAGCGTGGACACAAAAAAGCGATTCATGCTGTCGACCGGGCGATATTCAAAGCGCGCGCCCCAGGCATTGTCCTCGCGTTTGACCTTGTAGCTGCGGAAATCCAGGCGATTGACCAGCACCTGATTGCTGGCTGCATCAATCTCCATATCAAATTCGCGGTTGTCGGTCACTTGCTCACGGCTGTTGTGAGAGGCGAACACAGAGACGCCCAACTGCTCGCCTGACCACGACAGTCGCGTGGAGTAGCGTGCGACATCACCGTTGCCCAACGCCTGTTCACCAAGACCAAGATCCGTTGATGCGGAGAAGCCATCGGCGTCAAACGGATTAAACGATTCAATATTGATGTAACCCGACACCGCTTCTCCCGGCATCGCGGGGGTGATGGCCTTGTTGGCTTCAATACGGCGGGTGATCACAGCAGGGAATGCGTCAAATCGCGGTACCCGGCCATTTTCCGCGCCGGGAATGCTCAGCCCGTCAATCGCCAGTGAGGTGTAGCGGAACGGCGCGCCGCGGAAATTGATATAACGCGCCTGTCCCTGGTCACGTTCAATCGCCAGTCCCGGCATGCGTCCCAGCGAGTCCGCCAGATTCTGGTCCGGGAAACGGCCAATGGTGTCGGCAGAGACGATGTCCAGATAGTTGTCGGCATTGCGCTTGGCATCAATGGCTGCTTTCTGGCTGTCGCGAATCGGGCTGCCGAAGGTGACGACCTCGGTAATTTCCGGCGCGCCGGTTTGTGCCAGCACAGCCGGTGCGAACAACGTCTGGCTGATGGCTGCTGTCAGTAACAAGGTGCGTGTCGATGGTTTGAAACATCTGGTACTGGAACGCTGCGACAGGCAGCTGTACGGGGTTTTCATGAGGTCTGCTCCGATTGATGTGATCTCGTGGCAGTCATGCTCGCGGTCGAATATGACGGTTGCATGAAAAAAAGCTTTCCGTCAGGAATGAGATATCTTCAAAGACGCAATGCAATGTTTTTCAGAGGCTTGCAACGGGTGTGCAGGGAGAGTCGGGTTGCAGCAGAATCTGCCCGGGTGCGCAGGCGAGGCGATAGCGGTAGCGTCCGGAGCGCACATCGCGCTCGGCTTCAAAGAGAAATTCACTGGCCAGCTCTTCGCCGAGCACTGCGCCGAGTTCGTCTTTTATTTTGTTGCGATTCTGGTCAAGAATTTTGCTGCGCAGCCCGTGCTCACGCAGATCGTTAATGGCTTTCTGGTGGCCGCCGTAGGCTTCCATCAGTCGGATCAGCGAGTTGGCCATACCGCGATCAGGGCGATCAACGGCCGGGTTCAATATCCACCCATCCTGAATGTTCTGTTGGCGATACGTGGCGTACCATGCGTAGTAAAAGTAAGGCGTTTTCGGCAGTGCGATGCTCAGGCCATGAATCACAACACATTGTGAGTGATGGTTAAAACACAGCACGGCCGGTGCTTGCGCAATCTCCAGTGCGGCTGACAGCGTCAACCGGTCTTGTGCGTATGCCTTCATCACCAGCATCACCCAGGGGTCGGGTACCTGACGATCGGGAGCAGGCAGGGCTTGCATGACACGGCGTACATCGACAGCGCGTAGGCCGCAGGCAATCAGTGCATCGTACAGCGCCTGTTGGTCACGGTTCAGCGCGGGCGGCAGCAAGGACCAGCTGCTCATCAGCAGCAGGGCCATCAGCAGATGTGAGCCAATCAGTACGGGCATATCCAGCTCGCACGTCAGCACAAATGCCGCGTGGTCGCCCTGCAAGCCGCGCTCCCACTGCACTGTAATATTCTGGAAAAAAGCAAGGTACCGGGAAATCTCAAGATTAACCGAGGCGGCAACACGGTCCTGGGTCAGATGCAACAGCGCCACCTCACACGCGTGCAATACCGGCAGCAGCCCGTCGATACGAATTTGCCCGAGATCAGCACGCAACTGTGTTTCCACATGCGTGATCACCTCGTCATCAGCAAAACTGTAGCGCAGCGCTTCCGCCAGACGATCTGGCAACTGAGCCGCCAGATCACGCTGCACATCACTGCGTGCGCTGCCAAAGGCAATCACCACACTCAGCGCGCCGAGCACAACAGCCAAACCCAGTGTACCCAGCACAAACACCAGCCGCCTGGACATCAGCAATCCCCGTTCACCGGGTGGTGACTTTTGATGCCTTGCCACAGGGGAGTCAGCAGTTCCAGCGCTGCAATCACATCACAACGCAAACGGCTGTCCCTGAGTTCCTTGCGGATAAAAAATGTCGCTGCCGTTGCCGAGTTATCCAGCAAGGTGCGATACACCGGACGATCGGCAGCAAAGCTGAGGCCGCCGGTCATCAGATCGATTTCACCGCGATAAAAACTTTCGTAGAGTGTACTGGCATCGTCAAAATAAACCGGTATGACCTCATCCGGTGAACTGCCCGCTTCTTTCAACGATCGCAGTGGCAACAGATGATGGGTGTGGCTGCTGATATCACTGAGCAGCCCGATGCGT
Organism: Pseudohongiella sp.; assembly: GCA_036834885.1. Classification (GTDB taxonomy): domain Bacteria; phylum Pseudomonadota; class Gammaproteobacteria; order Pseudomonadales; family Pseudohongiellaceae; genus Pseudohongiella. The sequence goes on from DAITNA010000001.1 coordinate 637,769, forward strand.
TTGCCACGAAAGTATTCGGCAGTCAGCACCGGTTCACTGTGAAGACTGATCCAGAACACCGCATAGTTGTCATAATGCAGCAAGGTGTCATAGTAACTGTGCAGGTCTGGTGCCAGCCCGCTCAGGAAATGCTCGCGATTCCAGATGACATCAAAATCCTCATTCATCAGCTCGCTGGCCGTCAGCTCCGTGCGCGGACGCCATGACACCTCCACGGCGCCAAACTGTTGTTGCACGCTGTCGCGCCCACACAGGAACGTGGCGATATCGCTGGCCAGTGCTGGCGTCACCAGCAGCAGTCGCAGCGATGGAGAGGCGGCCACCGCCGAGTTCCTGCGGCTGTCAGTCTGACAGCTGTGCTGGTAATAGTGCCCCAGATTGACGGCGGAGCTGGTCTGCCACGACAAGACGAAGACCAGCACCAGACAGCCTGCACCTGGCAGGCATAGCGCCACCTGACGCCAGAGCGCCGTTGAGCGTGAACGCTGACGCCAGGCATCAGAAATGCGTTTGAGCATGGTCGGACGTACTCGTCTGCGGGGCAAATGCCGGGAAATCGTGGTCTGACAGCGGCAGCGTATGACATCTATGTTGCAGATTTATTACAGAGTGCTCGCGTCGATTGACGACGCAGGCCAGCTTGCACCATAGTCTTCGGCTAAAAGAACCAGGCACGGATCACACGATGAACAAACTGCAGGCCCTGAAACAGATGACCACCGTGGTGGCCGACACCGGTGATGTCGACACCATCAGCCGCTTTACACCCGAGGACGCCACCACCAACCCCTCGCTGATTCTCAACGCCGCGCGCCAGCCGCAATACGCGGCGCTGGTCGACGATGCGATTGCCTTCGGTCAGCGCCAGGGGGTCAGCCGGGAGGCAAAACTGGATGCCGCCATGGACCGGTTGGCGGTCAATTTTGGTGAGAAGATTACGCAAATTGTACCCGGTTACGTCTCCACCGAGGCCGACGCCTGCCTGTCGTTTGACACCGAAGGCACCTTGCGCAAGGCCTACCGCCTGCTGGAGTTGTATTCAGAAGCGGGCGTGGATACCTCGCGCATCCTGATCAAAATCGCGGCGACCTGGGAAGGTATTCAGGCAGCCAGACGGCTGGAACGTGAGGGCATCAAGTGCAATCTGACGCTGCTGTTCGGATTTAATCAGGCGGTGGCCTGCGCCGAGGCGGGGGTGTTTCTGATTTCGCCGTTTGTGGGACGTATTCTGGACTGGTACAAGGCGAGTACGGGCAAGGACTATACGGCGGCGGAGGATCCGGGGGTGTTGTCGGTGCAGCGGATTTACCGTTATTACAAACACCACGGTTATCCGACGATTGTGATGGGCGCGAGTTTTCGCAACACCGGCGAGATTGAGATGTTGGCGGGTTGTGACCGCCTGACGATTTCACCGGCCTTGCTGGAGAAGCTGGAGCAGGATACGCAGCCGTTGCCGCGGGTGCTGGCGCCGGGGCAGGCGTCGGTGGATGCGCGCATCAGTTTGCCGGAGTCGCAGTTCCGCTGGCAGTTGAATGAGGATGCGATGGCGACTGACAAACTGTCGGAGGGGATTCGCAAGTTCCATGCGGATTATCTGGTGTTGCGTCAGTTGTTGGCTGAGCGCGTTTAGGTTGTTGATGGGTTAGGTGTCGCATGGATCGAGTGTGGTCGCCCCGGGCGGGTGGGGTGGTGTCAGATCGGCCGCATGTGCCACTGCCCGGACCGGCGCTGCGGAACTCGACCTTCGCGGCTGCGCCGCTCGGGACTCGGACAATCCTCGCGCTGGTTCGGTCCGGGCAGTGGCACATAAGCGCGGCCTGATTGATCTGACACCACCCCACCCGCCCGGGGCTCCGTGGGTTCGTGGCCGGTGCGACCGACCAAGTGACCCCATCAGTCACCCCACCAGTGGTAACGTTGCTCCTGCTTGTCGAACGACAGGGGATGCTCTCCAGCAGTGATGTTCGCAAGGGGTTGAAGTTGAAGGATCGCACTCGTGTGCGAGAGCACTGCATCCGTCCGGCGCTGACCCGAACGAGCACGCGCCAGGCCGTAACCACAGCACTCGAAAAGGACGTGGGCGGGTGGGTTGGTGACAGATCAATCAGGCCGCGTTTATGCGTCACCGCCCGGGCCGAACCAGCGCGAGGATTGTTCGAATCCCGAGCCGCGCAGCGGCGAGGTTGAGTTCCGCAGCGCCGGCCCGGGCGGTGACGCATGCGGCCGATCTGACACCAACCCTCCCGCCCATGGCCTTCGCAAAGAACTACCTAAACAGCCAATCGCGCAGCAATCTCCGCCACACGCTTGCCCTGATGCCGCGCAATCGCCAGCTCACGCGGATCCGGCTGCCGCGACCCGTCGCCACCCGCAATCGTGGTCGCACCATAAGGTGTGCCGCCGCTGACCGTGGAAATGTCAAACATCTCCGGCGTCGTGTACCCCAACGGCACTATCACCATGCCGTGATGCGCCAGCGTCGTCCAGGTTGAGGTAATCGTCATCTCCTGACCCCCGCCCGTGCCGGTTGATGCAAACACACTCGCCACCTTGCCAGCCAGTGCACCCTTGGCCCACAGACCGCCGGTCTGATCCAGAAAGTTGCGCATCTGCGCCGACATGTTGCCAAAGCGGGTCGGCACCCCAAAGATGATGGCGTCGTAATTGCCCAGCTCTGCTGGTGTCGCGATTTCGGCGGTCTGGTCACTCTTGCCGCCGGCGTTTTTGAACACGTCCGCTGGCATGGTCTCCGGAACGCGTTTGATGGTAACCTCAACGCCATCAACCCCGGCTGCACCTTCGGCGACCGCGTTGGCCATGGTTTCAATATGTCCGTACATGGAATGGTAAAGCACGAGTACTTTGGTCACGATGTCCTGCTCCTGTTTGAATTTGAAGATAAACTGAAGGCAGCTTAAATAGAAATTCTTCGATGAATGATGCAATTTACGCGGCCGTGAGATCGATTAATCCGATTAATACAAGGTAAGCGATGTAATGAGAGCGTTTTTTTCCCTGCTGGGCCGGATCATCGACGCCTTGCGTGTGTTTGTCGGCCGCCTGCTGTTTGTGCTGGTGCTAGTGATTGTTCTGGTGTTGATATTTTCCGGCCCCAGAGCGCCACAGTTGCCGTCGGAGGCAGCGCTGGTGCTGGCACCGGCGGGCGTGGTGACCGAGCAGGTCCCGACGCTGACACCAGCCGACCTGGTGCTGGGTCCGGCCTTGCCGCGCAGTTCTGTGCTGCAGGACATGGTCACAGCGGTGATTCGTGGGGCAACCGATGACCGCATCCGGGCACTGGTGGTGGACACGCGCGATCTGCTGTCGATCAGTCCGGCACAGATGGAGACACTGGGCAATGCGCTGGAGCTGTTCCGCGACAGCGGCAAACCCATTTATGCCTTTGGCGAGTCATTTAACCAGCAGCAGTATGCGCTGGCTTCGTATGCGGACAGCATCATGCTGCATCCGATGGGTAATGTACTGCTGGATGGTTATGGCGGCAGTCAGCTGTTTTTTCGCGACCTGCTGGAGCGGCTGAATGTCACTGTGCACATTTTCAGGGTGGGGGAGTTCAAGTCGGCATCGGAGCCGTTCACCCGCATGGATATGTCTGAGGAGGCGCGCACCGACAGTCAGGCCCTGGTGAACGCCCTGTGGTCGCGTTATGTAGAACGTGTTGCAGTCAACCGTGAGCTGGCACCGGAGGATCTGCAAGCGTATGCCGATGACTTTACCAATCGGCTGCTGGCAGCCGGTGGTGACATGGCGCGAGTCGCCTTTGAAAGCGGGCTGGTCGACAACATCGCGGGTGCCGACAGTTTCCGCCGTCAGGTTGCGGCGACGGTTGGTGTTGAAAACGGCAGTTTCCGACAAGTGCACTTTGAAGATTATCTGTATGCCACGACCCCGGCGCCCAGCCCGGTAGCCAACCAGGTCGGCGTTATTGTGGCACAAGGCACCATCATGCCGGGCGAGCAGGGCCCCGGGCTGGTTGGCGCGGATACAGTGGTGGAATTGATTCGGGTTGCGCAAGCCGATGATCGAATTCGCTCTGTTGTGGTGCGTATCGACTCACCTGGCGGCTCTGCCCTGGCATCAGAAGAAATTCGGGCGGCGTTGGCTCAGCTGCAACAATCCGGCAAACCGGTGGTGGTGTCCATGGGTGGCACGGCTGCCTCAGGTGGCTACTGGATTGCAGCGACCGCCGATGAAATCTGGGCATCGCCATCGACAGTGACCGGTTCGATTGGTGTCATCGGTATGATTCCCACCTTTGAAAACGCCATGGACTATCTTGGCGTGGGTGTGGATGGTGTGGGCACCACGGCGCTTTCACGCGCCGGTGACCCGCTCAGTGGTCTGAATGAGGACATGAAAACCATTTTCCAGAGCAATGTGGAGGACGCCTACCGGCGCTTTCTGCAACTGGTCGCCGACGGACGCAATATGAGTGTCCCGGATGTTGACCAGATTGCACAGGGACGCGTGTGGACGGGTGAGCAGGCGCTGCAGCTCGGGCTGGTGGATGCGCTGGGTGATCTGGAGCAGGCGGTTGCGGCTGCTGCCCAGCGTGCCGGTCTAAGCAGTTGGGAGAGTGTTTATCTGCAGCGACCACTGACTCCGGGCGAGCAGTTGCTGATGCGAATGATGGATTCCATGGGCGCCAGTCAGGTCATGATGTCCTGGCGCCAGCAGCTGGGGCAGGCCTGGACGGGCGCGTTTGACTCGCCGGTGGCGGCACTATTGCCCTCGTTGCCGCAGCCGCTGCGCCAACAATGGCAAGCCCTGCTGAATCTGGTGTTGCCCGCCAATCTGGCGCCTGATCGTTTGCGCATGATGATGGTGTGCGACAGTTGTCTGGGCTTACGTTGATGCCGGGGTGTCAATCATGCAGGACCGCGCAGCACAGAGGCCTGTTGGCCGGCTGACCGTGGTCAGTCTGACAGCACTGCCGGCGCTGCTGGCACTGCTGTATTTTGTGCGTTTGCCCTCGTTGTCCATCATCACGCTGGCCGCGATGATTGTGCTGCTGAGCTGGTGCCTGTACCAGTATTTCCTGCCGTTTCATCACCTGCGCCGCCGCGCCTTGCTCGCCCATGTCACCGCGGAAAACAGTGTGCTCAGGCGCTGGTTGTGGAATGGATTCTGGTCGCGCCTGCTCCTGGTGATGGTCTCGGTGGTACTGGCCATGACCGTGTTGATGGTGGTCAATGGGCTGTCAGACCGCGAGTGGTTGTGGCTGTTGCTGTGTGTGCCGGTGCTGCTGTTGTTGCTGCCCTTGTCCTTGCGTCTGACCGGTACCGAGTCTGATGGTCGTTACCATTTCCCGATGGCCTTGCGGGTGGCGGTCTGGCTCAGCGTGGCAGTCGCAACCCTGGGCCTGATGCTGGTGCATCTGGGCGGCGAGGGAGTGCCGGATACGCGTCACCTGGATGTCATCACACTGATGTCACAAACCTGGGTATCAGCCGCGAGTCAGTCGACGGTTCCTGTGGTGTCCAGCCTGATTGCCATTGAGGCTGTCGGTGATGCCCTGGTGTGGCATCTGATGCAACAAGCAGCCTCGCTCAGCGCTCAGCCAGCACTTTTTAAACTCGGCGTATGGCTGATTTTTCTACTTTTCCTGACCTTGCGCGTGGCCATTGTGTGGTTTGCGCTGGCCGGCTTGTTGTACTGGTTGGCCGGACCGGGCAACGCGAGGGATGGTCGTGCAGATCCGCCACTGCGGGCGTTTGGTCTGGGCATGCTGTTATTGGGACTGGGCAGTTGGCTGCTGAGTTTGCCCGGGATCTCAGCCTATATGACGGCACTGACAGAGCGCCTGCTGCGAACGCCGTCACCCGTTATGACAGCCGACCCGGTGGACCCGTGCGTGGCACAGGCGCCGCAAGAGCTGGTCGCGATTCGTCAGCAGACTCAACAGCATCTGGTCAGCGAGCAGCAGCGCCTGCAGCACGACTTTTTGCAAGCGGGCAATGCGGCGCTGGACGAGGTATTTGCGCTGGCCGAGCCTGCAGTCGAGCAATACCTGGACTGGAATTACAGTGTGGCGGGGCAGTACCAGCAGCTGGGTGTGCTGACCGCCGCCGCATTTCGCAACATGGTGAACCGGGTGCAGCAATCGTTTGCGGACGATACCCCGCCAGTCGTTTCCATTGAACAGGCTTTTGCCGGTTTTCTGAGTGCGCAGATTGATCAGCGTTTGCAGCCGGTATTAACCCCGGCGCTGCTGGCCCGGGGACAGCAGCTCGAAGCGCTGGCGTCAGAAAATGCCCGCCAGTTCATGACGCAACACATGGCCTACACTGAGCAACTTGCCGCCTCGGCGATGTGCCTGCGCTTTGAAATGCCGGCTTTGAGTGAGATCGAGCTGACCCGGAAGTCGCTGGTTGGACTCGGCCCCGTCTCAGGCATGTTGGCAGCACAATTGGCGGCGCGCAGCAGCATCCACGCAGGCTCGGCATTGATCGGACAGCAGGCGACCCGGCGCATGATCAGCGCCAGCTCTGCCCGCGTAGCCAGCCGCACCGCGCAGTCCGCATCGGTTGGCAGTGCCGGAGGACTCTGTGGTCCCGCCTCGCTTGTTTGTGTCCCGGCGCTGTTCGCAGCCAGTTGGCTGGCTACGGATGTTGCGCTGAATGAGCTGGATGAAGCGCTCAATCGCGAACAGCTGAAGCAGGAACTGATGGCGGCGCTGGCGCTGGAGAAACAGCGGCTTCAGCAGCATTATGCGGACGCATTTGTGTTGTTCAGCAACCAGCTCGTGCAGCAGCTGGACGGTTACCACGAACAACGCTTTCGCATCATCGAGCAAGGCATTGCGCCGGGGGATGGCAATTTGCCACGCATCCCCGCAGAATAGGGCTCCCGATTTTCCGGACGCTCCCCACGTATGTCGCAAGTGATCAGCAATACCGCGCTCAGTCGTATCCTGCTGCTGCTGGTTGTCGCAGCGGGCGTGTTCTTTTTTATCGGTTTTCTGGTGCCGGTGCTGGCAGCGCTGATTATCTGTTTTGCCAGTTGGCCTATTTTCCGGCGCTTGAAAAAATACTGTGGCGGCAACGCAACGCTCGCAGCCGCACTGGCCTTGCTGGCTATCCTGCTCGGGCTGGTCATCCCGCTGGGTATGGCGATTACTTATACGGTCAGTGAGGTGCGGGTCTGGACTGCGTGGCTGATTCAGGCCAACGAATACGGTGCCGAAGTCCCGGACTGGGTTGGGGCGATGCCGCTGGTGGGTGAAATGCTGGCACAGCAATGGCAGATTTATCTCGGCCAGCCGCATCAACTTGGCCAGATTATCAATTTGTTAAGTGGTCAGCAGATCGGGGGCTTCTCGCGCTGGCTGCTCAGCTTTGGCTGGACGGCTGCCGGCATGTTGCTGACGCTGCTGTTTATGCTGATCACGCTGTTTTTCCTCTACCGTGATGGCGAAAAGCTGGCCTTGCAGTTGGACACCGTGGGTGAGCGCATATTGCCAGAGCGCTGGAACCGGTTTTCACGTGTCGTGCCAGCTACCGTCAGCGCAACAGTGGTGGGCATGACCTTGGTCGCCATTGGCGAAGGTATCGTCCTGGGTATCGCGTACTGGATTGCCGGTGTGCCGTCTCCGGTTGTTTTCGGCGTGATCACCGGTTTTATGGCGTTGATTCCCGGTGGAGCGCCGCTGGCCTTCTCCCTGATCTCCCTGTATCTGGTAGGCACGGGCAGCGTGCTTGCAGGCGTCGGGCTGTTTATGTGGGGCAGCATTGAACTGTTTATCGTGGACAAGACTATCCGCCCCACTCTGATTGGCGGCCCGGTCAAACTGCCATTTTTGCCGACGTTCTTTGGCCTGATTGGCGGGGTTAAAACCATGGGAATTGTGGGCCTGTTTGTGGGGCCGGTTCTGATGGCGCTGCTGGTCGCCATCTGGCGTGAATGGTTGCGCGAAGACATTTGACAGCACCATAACGGCGCAGTAGCTCCGCGCTGTCGCGCCGTTGCAGGGCATTCTGTTGTTCTCCTCAAGATATTGAAATTCCTTTCTTTTTTTAGCCTTTCGAGATGCTGTTCCGATATAAGTCAGAACGGGCGCGATTTTTGCACCATCCCCGTGCGGTCCTGCGTGTGTCTTTAAAAACACACGGTTACAGGTGACTTTTGCCCCATATCAGGGCATTGGCGCATATTTGTGCATTTTTGTTGTGCGTTTCCTCGCCGCAGTGTGCGCGAGGATTGATCATCCATCGCCCATAACAGACCTGAGGTGTCGGCTCCCGACTCGCCGCGCTGACAGGTTGCTGAAACAAAGGGAAAAACGGAGAGAACAGCCATGAAACTGATCGTTGCGATCATCAAACCCTTCAAGGCCGACGATGTGCGCGAAGCCTTGAGCGAGCTCGGTGTCAGCGGTATGACCGTCACCGAAGTCAAGGGCTTCGGCCGTCAGAAAGGCCATACCGAGTTGTACCGGGGCGCAGAATACGTTGTGGATTTTCTGCCCAAGACCAAAGTTGAAATTGCTGTGAGTGATGAACTGGCCGATGCCGCCGTCGAAGCCATTTGCAAGGCAGCAGCGACGGGCAAGATCGGCGATGGCAAAATTTTTGTGATGCCGCTGGAACAGATTGTCCGTATCCGCACCGGTGAAACCGGTGAGTCAGCCATTTAAGGAAACCAATATGTTGAACATCAAAAAAATCGTAACAATGGTGGCGGCGGCCTCTGCTGTACTGCCGGGGATGGTGCTGGCGCAGGATGAAATCAGCGGTGCCAACACAGCCTGGATTCTGACTGCAACTGCGCTGGTGCTGATGATGACCGTGCCGGGTCTCTCGCTTTTTTATGCCGGTCTTGTGCGCAGTAAAAACGTACTCTCCATCCTGATGCAGTGCTTCTCGATTGCCGCCGTGATTTCAATTCTGTGGCTGCTCTACGGATACAGCGTTGCGTTTGGCCCGGCTGAAGGTGGCTGGTGGGGCGGTCTGAGCAAGGCGTTCCTGGCGGGCATTACCGTTGACTCGGTGTGGGGCGATATTCCGGAGCCCTTGTTTGTGGCATTCCAGATGACGTTTGCCATCATTACTCCGGCGCTGATTGTGGGTGCGTTTGCGGAGCGTATGAAGTTTTCCTCCATCATGCTGTTTGTCGTGCTGTGGTCAACGCTGGTGTATTTCCCGATCTGTCACTGGGTATGGAACAGCAATGGCTGGTTATTCCAGATGGGTTTGATCGACTTTGCCGGCGGTACCGTCGTGCACGTGACGGCGGGTGTTGCTGCAGTTGTGATGGCGGTGATGCTGGGCAAGCGCCGGGAGTTCCAGGTCGCCCCCATGATTCCGCACAACCTGACCATGACCTTTACCGGTGCCGGTTTGCTGTGGGTGGGCTGGTACGGTTTTAACGCCGGCAGTGCGCTGGGTGCTACTGGTGGTGCCTCCATGGCACTGCTGGCCACGCATTTGTCTGCGTCAGCCGGCGCGCTGACCTGGATGACCATTGAATGGATTCGCCATGGCAAGCCCAGTGGTCTGGGCGCGGTCACCGGACTGATTGCCGGTCTGGCAACCATCACACCTGCGGCCGGCTCAGTTGGCCCGGCCGGTGGTATGGTGATTGGCATCATGGGTGGTTTTATCTGCTTCTTCGCGACGCACTATCTGAAAAACAAACTCAAGATTGACGACTCACTGGATGTGTTCCCGGTACACGGTGTTGGTGGCATGCTCGGTACGCTGATGGCTGCGGTGTTCATTTCACAGGATCTGGGGGTGTTCAGTGGTAATGGTTATGCAGAGGGTATGGCACTGGGTTCACAGCTGATGGTACAGATCATCGGCATCCTGGCGACCGGCATTTACACGCTGGTGGTTACGGTAATCCTGATGAAAGTGGTGGGTGCACTCACTGCCGGCAATCGTGTCAGTGCCGAGCAGGAAATGACCGGTCTCGACATTACCGATCACAACGAAAAAGGTTATTCGATGTAATGGCCTGATCGCCTATGCGAGGTCGGCAACGGCCAGCGCGTTGGACTGCAAATGTTGTGGATTGATCGTCCCGACAATGACCGAGCTGACTCCCGGCTCGGTCAGCACCAGACGCAAGCTGGCCTTTGCCGGATCTTCCGCGTGTTGTTCCGCCGCCGTTTCCGATACGGCGTGACCGCTGTTGAACGCCTTTTTGATCAGCACGGCTTTGTTTAATGCGTGTGCCCGCTGTATTACCTCGCGCTCTGATTGCTCGCTGCGATTGAACGTCACCATCACGGCGTCGCAGTACGTCAGTGCCAGCAAACCACCGGCTACCGTTTTGCCTGACAGACCAAAGGCGCGTATCAGGCCCTGTTCTTTCAGACGATCGAGCGTCTCAAAACAATCCGTCTGGCGGATGATGGACTCATCATTGCCGTCCGAATGCACCAGCACCAGATCCAGATAATCCGTGCGCAGACGTTTGAGGCTGCGCTCGACACTGAAACGGGTGTGGCTTGCACTGAAATCAAAACGTGACTGACCGTTCTCGAATTCTTCCCCGGTTTTGCTGCACAGTACCCAGTCGTGGCGATTCGTCAGCAGTTTGCCGACGCGCTCTTCGCTGATGCCGTAGGCCGGCGCGGTATCGATCAGATTGATGCCCAGTGATGTTGCCAGCGCCAGCAGTTCGCGAATGCGGGCATCATCCGGCAGTTCAAAACCGCTGGGGTATTTCACGCCTTCATTGCGCCCGAATTTGACCGTGCCCAGCCCCAGGCAGGAGACTTGCAGGCCGGTGCTGCCCAGCGCACGCTTGGGTATTGATGTCACAAGCAAACTCATTGGTGTTTCAACTCCCACGGGGCGCTGGCCAGCGTCGCCAGCGGCAAGAGGGCGGCAAGCGCCTGTGCAGCATCATTGCCGGGAGCCGGTGGCAAGGGGCTGAGCAGCTGACTGACACGATCGCCCAGATCAGGGCTCAGGGTCAGCTTGGTTGGCCAGCACACCATGACCTTGCCGCAGTCGGCCACCCAGGCGGTATCGGGACGCTGCAAATCAGCTACCCTGGGTTCTGCCCGATTGATGAAAAAACTGTGCCAGCTGGCGCCTGACAGATCAATCCACGGGAACAGCGAGGCCAGTTCCTGCCTGGCAGCCTTGTGTTGTTCTTCCGGGCTGCGTTTGACACCGGACTCAGCCAGCTCGCCACCCAGATACCAGATCCAGTGTTGATCCTTGTCAGGACAGGGATGGGCCGTGATCGTCAGCCTTGGTGTCATGCCAAAACTGTCGCCGATGCAGTGCAGATACGGTGGCGCCGGGTGCGCCATCCTGACGCTGACCATGTGCAAGGGACGTCGCTGCATCGCAGGTTTTTCCACGGCAATGGGCGCCTGCCAGGCAGACAACAGGGCCTCGTTGCCTTCGCCTGCGCACAGAATGATGTGCGCAGCGTGCAAGGTGATGGTGTGATGCTCATGGTGCAAGCGCAGCTGGCTTTCCCCCTGCAGCACAATCTCGCCGCATCGGAAAATCCGGTTTGCAACCGGCGCTGCCAGCGTTTCGAGCAACGAGGGCGTGTCCACAACAAAATCGCTGAGCTGGTAGAGCGTGCCTTTGATGCGCGCCTTGCCGGATGCTTCTTCACGGAAAAAGGCCGGATACTGATCAACAGCCAGTGCATCAATACGACCCTGCAGCGCCTTGCTGCCGAGAAAGGTTTTCAGGCGCGAGCGCGCACTGCCACCTGACCACATGTAGTAGTGCTCTGACAGAATGCGGGTACCACGCAGATCCACGATATCCTCGCCAGCAAGACAACGGCGCCAGCGCGCCGGCATGTCGGCAATGGCACTGCTGGCCGGACTGAGCACACCGTTGAGCGCATACTTCAGACCGCCATGAATAATGCCCTGTGATGCCAGCGTTTGTGCTTGCCCCAAGGCATCGCGTTCCAGCAGCACCACATCATAACCTTCCCGACTCAGGCGATTGAGCAACCACAAGCCGGCAATACCTCCGCCGACAATGGCTATCTGTACAGAGACTGACGCATTCAACGTGAAAAATTCCTGTGATCAGCGGCGCGCTTACAACCAGTGTCGCCACTTGAAATAAAACAGAAGGCCTGCTGCCGTCGCTCCCATACCCGCCATGATCAGCGGATAACCCCAGCGCCAGCCCAGTTCCGGCATATAGTCGAAGTTCATGCCGTAGACACCGGCTATAAACGTCAACGGCATAAAAATGGTGGCAAACAGAGTCAGCATTTTCATGATTTCATTCATGCGCTGGCTGGTGCTCGACATGTAGAGATCCAGCATGCCTGATAACAAGTCACGCAAGGTCTCCACATTGTCGATAATGTGAATGGTGTGATCGTAGACATCGCGCAGATAGAGGCGGATCTCCGGGCTCAGTATCACATTTTCATCACGGCTCAGACTGCTCAGCACTTCGCGCAGAGGCCACACCATTTTTCGCAGCAGCAACATTTCGCGCTTGAAGTGATGGATATGGCGCAGCGTGTCCGGGCCCGGATTGTCCAGCAGTTCCTCTTCAAGGTCTTCAATGGCATCGCCAAACTTTTCCAGCAGCAGAAAATAGTTGTCGACCACTGCGTCGATCAGCGCATAGGCCAGATAGTCCGGTCCCAGTGTGCGGATTTTGCGGCCAGCGCGCAGTCGATCGCGCACGCCGTTGAACACATCACCATGACGCTCCTGGAATGACAACAGGTAGTTGTCGCCCACAATCAGACTGACCTGTTCGCTGCGCAGGCACTCGGTGCTGTCATCAAACTGCAGCATCTTGATGACGATGTAGAGGTAATCCTGATGCACTTCGATCTTCGGTCGGTGGTCGGTATTCAGAATGTCTTCCTGCACCAGCGGGTGCAGCTGATACAGTTCGCCCAGTTGCCGTATCACCTCGGGATTGTGCAGGCCATCGATGTTGATCCAGCTGGTTTGACCGTTAACAGCGGCCTCTTTGCAATCGGCCAGTCGCGTGACAGCCTGCTCATTCATCGAGTGCTGGTCGTAAAAAATCGCCTGCGTGCGGGTATCAGGACTGCTGATCTCACCAATGTGTACCAGTGTGCCTGGCGCGGCGCCGACCTTTTTTCCACGTTTTTTGATCAACCGGGGTTTCAGGCGTTCACCGCGGGCTGCCGTTGATGAGGTGGTCACTGTTTGCTGGTGTTCGGAATGCGCTTTGGCCATAAAGTTCCGTCATCCGCTACCTGTTTGGGGGTATTTCCGGGATTTGCACCTGGCCCGTAATCCTGCAATCATGCCGGCCGTGGTGGCATTATGTTAGCACGCCCGTTTTTAAAAACCCCACCGGGGCAAAAAAGCTGCAACAAGGGCCTGATTTTCAGGAAGACCCGATCAGGGAACAGGGATTCTGTGAACAGAGCGTTTTATAACTTCGCCTTCTATCTGCTATTGCCGATCATTGTACTGCGGCTGCTGTGGCGTGCGCTGTTTTTGCCGGCACCGGCCTACGCCAAACGTTGGGGCGAACGTCTGGGTTTTGTCACGCATGCGCTGGAGGGGCGCACGGAACAGCGCTGGATCTGGGTACATGCCGCGTCAGTGGGTGAATCGGTTGCCATTTCTCCGCTGGTGCTCAAGCTGCGTCGTGAGCGTCCGGAGTGGGGCATTGTGGTAACGACCATGACACCTACAGGCTCCGAGCGTGTGGAAGAACTCTTTGGCCATGATGTTTGTCACGTGTACGCGCCTTACGATTATGCGGGTGCGGTCAAGCGTTTTCTGGGCAGCTTCAAACCGGCGCTGGTGATCCTGGTTGAAACTGAGCTGTGGCCCAATCTGGTGTATTACAGCAAACGCAGTGGTGCCAAAGTGATGGTGGCCAATGCCCGTTTGTCTGAAAAATCTTTCCGCGGTTACGAGAAGTTTGCTGCACTGGGCAAACCGATGTTGCAGCAAATCGATTGTATCGCCGCGCAGGCTGACAATGATGCCATGCGCTTTCGGCGACTGGGTGTTGCCGAGTCGGCGCTGCGGGTCACTGGCAGCATCAAGTTTGATATCGAAATACCACAATCCTTGCCGGAACATCGGGCGCAGATGGCCAGCCGCATTGAGGGCCAGCGACCGGTCTGGATTGCTGCCAGCACACGTGAGGGAGAGGATGAGAAAGTGCTGGCGGCACTGCGGCGTGTGCAGCAACAGGTGCCGGATGTATTGCTGGTGCTGGTGCCACGTCATCCTGAACGTTTCAACAGTGCGGAAAAACTCTGTGAGAAACATCAGCTACGCGTAGTGCGTCGCAGCAGCGGTGAGCAGGTCGATGTGCAGACCCCGGTCTTTCTGGGCGACAGTATGGGTGAGCTGCTGGTGTATTACAGTCTGGCCCAGCTCGCGTTTGTGGGTGGCAGTCTGGTCAATACCGGTTGCCACAACGTGCTGGAACCCGCAGCGATGGGCTTGCCGGTGATTACCGGGCCGTCACAGTTCAATTTTCAGACCATTTGCGAGCAACTGGGCGAGCAGGGTGCCCTGCTCAAGGTTGCCGACGAATATGCGCTGGCAGAGGCCGTGGTCAGCTTGTTGAAAGATCCGGCGCGGCGACTGCAGATGGGAGAGGCGGGGCGCCAGTCAGTGGCGGCGAACAGAGGTGCACTCGACAGAATCTACACGCTGGTGGCAGCGCACTTGCCTGTGATCGGATCTGACTAGACCTTCAGCAATGGTCGGCGTGTCAGATTGTGTACGCCTTCGTTGTGCACCCAGATATTGTCTTCGATTCGGATGCCACCCAAAGGGGTCAGTTGATCAACAACAGACCAGTCCACCAGTTTGCCCGCTGGTGATTGCCGCAAACGATTCAACAGCATGGGGATAAAATAAAGCCCGGGTTCGATGGTGAACACCATGCCGGCTTCAATACAGCGCGTATTGCGCAGCGCCGGGTAATGCGCTGGTGGTGCTTTTATGTGGCCATCCGGTCCGGCCAGCCGGCCACCGACATCATGCACCTGCAGTCCCAGCAAATGCCCGAGCCCGTGAGGCAAAAAGGTCTGGGTGACGCCCGCTGCAATGAGGTCATCGGGACTGCCAAAACACAGTCGGCTGTCGCTGAGCAACTGCGCCAGGTGCAGATGTGCCTGGTGGTGCAGATCGCCAAAATCCATGCCGGGGCGAATATCCAGAATCACGGCTGACTGCAGTTTTTGCATACCGGCCAGCAAACTGACAAACAGCGGATGGATGCCGGGCATACACCAGGTGCGCGTGATATCCGAGCAATAACCGGCAGAGCGGCAGCCGGCATCAATCAGCAGGACTTTGTTGTCAGGCTTGTCAGTGCTGTGCGGAGCATAACGGCGTTTGTGCTGGTAGTGCAGAATCGCTGCATGCTCGTTGATGCCGATAATGTTCGGGTATGGCAACTCATGGTCGAGTACCCGGCAGGCACTGAGATAGGCCATATGGATATCGAATTCGTCGCGGCCTGCCAGAAAGGCATCGTGTGCCGCCTGATGGCCTGTCAGTGCATGTGCATTCGCTTCTGCAATGCGATGCAGCTCATACGATGTTTTGTACGCCCGCTGATAGTCCAGCCAGTTCAGCAAGGCAGGCGGGTTGATCAGCTTGTTGTCGACACCCAGAGACTGCGCCAAGGCATGGCTCTCACCGAGAAATGCGAGCTTCAATGACGGTGGAAACGCCGATGACAATTCGTCCAGTCGTGAAATGACTTTGATGTCAACCCGGGAGGACCACCAGGGCGGCATGTCCATCTGAGGGTCATGCCAGAAGTCCTGCGGGATCAAGGCAATGAACAAAGGTTTGTAACCCGGTTGCAGCAGCACAAACTGGTCAGCGCGATCCACCGGAATCCAGCGTAAAAAGTGTCCCCACGCACGGAAGGGTTTGCCCTGGTCGTCAGCATAATGTGTGTGGTCGCTGCCGCTGTGCACAATGACGGCGTCAACAGACGTGCGGGAACCGGCCAGCGCCTGATCAAGCTGGCGCTGCAAACTGTCAATGTGTTCGCCAAACAGCGCGTGTATGTTCATGCTATGGGATAATACGCCTGTACCCACAGAGTGCAACTGATACCCGTAACGCATGCGCAAAATCATTCATTGTGACTGTGACTGTTTTTATGCCGCGATTGAAATGCGCGATGACCCGACCCTGCGCGGAAAACCGCTGGCGGTCGGTGGTGCCAGTGATCGCCGGGGTGTGGTGGCCACCTGCAATTATGAGGCGCGAAAATTTGGTGTGCATTCAGCGATGGCAACGGCCACTGCACTCAGGCATTGTCCGCAACTGATTGTCGTGCCGCCGCGCATGGAGAAGTATCGCGAAGTTTCGCGGCAAGTGCAGGCGATTTTCCGAGACTACACGGACCTGATAGAACCGCTGTCACTGGATGAAGCCTATCTGGATGTGAGCGGTGCCAGTCTGTTTCGCGGCAGCGCGACCCTGATAGCCGAGGACATCCGGCGCCGTGTGCGCGAAACCCTTGGCATTACCCTCTCGGCCGGTGTCGCGCCCAACAAGTTTCTCGCCAAAATCGCCAGTGACTGGAACAAGCCCGACGGCCAGTTTGTGCTGCGCCCGGAACAGGTGGATGAGTTTGTGCGTCAGCTGCCGGTCAAAAAGCTGCACGGTGTGGGCAAAGTGACGGCGGCCCGCCTCAACGCGTTGGGTGTTCACACCTGTGACGATTTGCGTGTGTGGACGCTGGAGGCATTGACCCGCCAGTTTGGCAGTTTTGGTCAGCGCCTGTTTGACTTGTGTCGTGGTATTGATCAGCGCGAAGTCAAAGTCGAACAGCAGCGCAAATCCGTCAGTGTGGAAACCACCTATGTGCAGGATCTGCCCGATTTGCAAGCATGTCTGCAGGTCTGGCAGCCGTTGTACGATGATTTGCTGCGGCGCTGGCGACCGATTGCAGGGCGGTACCGGGTTGGTGGCAAGTTCGTCAAACTCAAATTCAACAACTTTGTCTCCACCACGGCCGAGCAAAGCGCGGATCAGGACGACAGCAGCGTATTCCCGGCACTGCTGGAGCAGGCCTGGAAGCGTCATCGACGCCCGGTGCGGTTGATGGGGGTTGGTCTGCGTCTGCTGCCGCTTGACGATACGACAGCAGCAGACCAGCTGGTGCTGTCGCTGGAATAAGCCCTTACTCCGCCTTGTCGCCGTCATGCACCCGGATCAAGCCTTCCTGACATACAGAGGCCACCAGGATGCCGTCGCGCGTAAAAATGCTGCCCCGGTTGAAGCCGCGTGCCTGCGAGGATGACGGGCTGTCCTGTGTGTACAGCAGCCAGTCGTCCATGCGGAAGGGGCGATGGAACCACATCGCGTGATCCAGGCTGGCGACCTGCAGTTTGGGGTCGAACAGGCTCTGTCCGTGCGGCCGCAGACTGGTTTGCAGCAGGGTCATGTCCGATGCGTAGGCCAGCAGGTGGGCGTGATAGGGGTAATCCGCCGGCAGGGCACCATTGAGCCGGAACCAGACACTGGTCGCCGGCTCCTTGGGGGTGTTGTCAAACAGGCTGTTGATGTCGACATGACGCAGGTCGATCGCAAACTGGCGGGAGAAACGCTCCAGCAGATCTTCACTGATACGACCGCGGAAACGCTCGGCCATCTGCTTGCGGTCAGCGCATTGCTCCGGCGGCGGCACCTGCGGCATCACCGCCTGATGAGACAGACCTTCCTCAAATACCTGGAATGAGCACGCCATGTTCAGAATGGCCTTGCCATGCTGGATGGCCACGATGCGGCGGGTGGTGAAACTTTTGCCATCACGGATGCGGTCAACCTGAAAAATGATGGGGTGTTTGAGGTCCCCGGGGCGCAAAAAATAGGCGTGCAGCGAGTGCACGTGGCGGTCAGCCGGCACGGTGCGGGTCGCTGCCAGCAAGGCCTGTGCCAGCACCTGGCCACCGTAAACCCTGAACCAGCCTTCGTTGGGGTGGGCGCTGCGATACAGATTTTCATCAATGGTTTCCAGCGCGAGATGATCAAACAACTGTTTGAGCTGGAGATTTTCAGTGGTGTCCATGACCTGCTTCCATTAAATACGACGATAGATTTCTGAATGCACTCATTCTAGCAGCACACTCGGCTTGTCGCCGACTGCTTTACCCTTGCTGCACGCCCGGCGTATGATCGGGTCTCTGTCCGCGACGGGCACCACAATAAAAACAAACCCTCAGTGAAAGGAGATGATTATGCGACGTACACGCTCTGGTTTGGCCACCGCTGGCCTGTTGGCGGGCTTTGTCCTGATGCTGCAGATGCCATTGGTACTGGCCCAGGATGCTGCGCTGGAGGCAGTCAAACGCCAGTTCATCGGACACTGGGAACTGGTCAGTTTTATCAGTTATCCACCAGAAGGCGGTGAGCGCGACAATAACTACATCGGTCGCATCATGTACGATGAAAATGACCAGATGTCAGCGCAGGGCATGCCCAAAGATTTGCCGGAACGTGCGGCGCAAAGCACCACCAATGTCGCCGGCGGATTTGCCTACTGGGGTCCGGTGACTTGGGATATCAGCCAGAACAAGGTCACTCACCGTGTTGAAGGTTCCCCAACGCGTGGCAGCTGGGTGGGTGAGGACAATGTGCGCTATTACGAATTTACAGCCGATGGCCTGCTCAAGCTCTCGATACGTGACGAGAACGGACGCACCACCGGCACACTGACCTGGAAACGAATCGAGAACTGATGGCTTCAACCCCGACCGCGCCGGCGTCCTGTGTGCTGGCTTGTAATGCAGGCAGCTCCTCACTCAAGCTGAGCCTGTTTGTGCATGACGGTGCTGGCGGGGGCAGGCGTTTGTTGCGGGCGTCGGTGACCCTGCCCGCCGGCGACCGCTCATTTGCCGAATTGTTGCGGGAATGGCTGCTGCCGTACCCTGTGCCCGATGTGGTTTTGCACCGGGTTGTCCACGCCGGGCTGGTGCCGGAACAGGCGCGCCGGCTGGACCCCCAATCCATCAACTGTATCCGGCACTGGCTGCCGCTGGCGCCGCGACACAACACCCTGACGCTTGAGCTGATTGATGCGGTCAGCGAGCAGTTCCCTGCGCTGGCGCAGTATGCCATTTATGACTCCGGCCCTTACGCATCGCTGCCCGCGGTAGCAGCGCGTTATGCACTCAGTCCCGCACTGTCACCGCAGTGGCCGCTGCGGCGTTACGGTTTCCATGGACTGGCCCACCGCAATCAGTGGCGTCAGGTGCAGGCACTGATGGCAGCCGAAGATCGCCGCAGCACCCGGCGCCTGATCAGTATCCATCTGGGCAGTGGCGCATCCGTGACAGCGTGGCTGGACGGGCAGGCGATAGACACCAGCATGGGTTTTTCACCACTGGAGGGGCTGATCATGGCCCGGCGCAGTGGCAGCATTGATCCTGGCATACTCACACATCTGCTGCTGCGCGAAGGCATGGATGCCCAGACACTGGAAACACAGCTGCATCAGCGCAGCGGCTTGCAGGCGCTCGTTGGTCATGACGGCGACATGCGCACTATTGTGGCGGAGGCTGACAGGCTGGGCGAGCGCAGCGCAGCCGCCATGGCCATTGATATGTATTGTTATCAGGTGCGCAAAACCGTCGGTGCCTTTATGGCTGCGCTGGGTGGGGTGGATGCCATCAGCCTGGGTGGAGGCGTCGCTGAGCACCAGCCACGTGTGCGTGCAAAGATTTTTGAGGGCATGCAGAACCTGGGCATGACCGTTGATCCGACAAGCAATCAGTCCCGGCAAGGTGCCGGTGCCATTCATGCGGCGGACAGCCGCTGTGCGCTGTATTTGACTCCGGTCAATGAAATGGACGAGATGCTCAGGCAGTATGAGGCGATTGCAACCATGCCAGACCAGCAGTAACGACGGGCTGTTCGTACGTCGGCCTCAGGAGAGGGATCATGACAACAAGCGAAGCACAGTGGGCCGACGGAATCGGAGTCATTGAACACAATGCGCTGACCCGTCAGCGTGTGATGGATCTGATTGACAGACTGGACCGCGAAGGTCTTTGTGACCGCAGTACCGCGCTGGCCATGTTTCATGCCGCCGACCGCGTGTGCAACATGGGCTTGTGGTTGACGGCACACATGACCTATGCGCGCCAGGTGTATCTGGATGGTCGCCAGATGCAACCATCGGATTTCAAGAGTACACCGGAAGGGCACACCGGTGGTGCGCTCAATATGGTCCCGGCCTACGTCGGTTATCTGCTCGCCAATGCGCTGACTGGAAAAACCCGAGCCTGGCTGATGGGGCAGGGGCATTGTGTTGCCGCGATTGATGCGGTCAACGTGCTGATGCGCAATCTGGAACCGGAGCAGGAGGCACGTTACCCCTTGTCCGACGAAGGGCTGAGCCGCCTGTGCCAGGATTTTTACAGCTATGAAGTCACTGCCGAGGGTAAACCCGCCGCACCACTGGGCAGCCACGTCAATGTGTTTACCGCCGGTGGTGTCAGTGAAGGGGGTTATCTCGGCTTTGCCGGTCTGCAATATGTGCACATGCCGTTGCCGGGCCAGGAGCTGGTGACATTTTTAAGCGATGGCGCCTTTGAGGAGCAGCGCGGCAGCGACTGGACACCACGCTGGTGGCGTGGTGAAGACAGCGGTCTTGTGATGCCCATCATGATTGCCAATGGCCGTCGTATCGACCAGCGCACCACCATGTCACAGTCCGGTGGTGTGGCCTGGTTCAGGGAACATTTGCGCCTGAACGGATTTTCTCCCATTGATATTGATGGGCGTGATCCGGCGGCGTTTGCGTGGGCGATTATCACCATGGCGCGGGATCTGCAGGAGCAGCATCGCCTCATCATTATTGGTGAGCGCCAGTACCCGGTGCAGTTGCCTTATGCGATTGCCGAAACCGTCAAGGGTTTTGGTTTTCCCGGTGCCGGCACCAATGCTGCGCATAACCTGCCGCTGATAGGCAATCCGTCGCAAGATGAAAAAATCCGCCAGATTTTTAACAAAGGTGCCGCACGTCTTTTTGTACCGGCCAGTGAATGGCAACAATCCACCAGCGTTCTGAAAAATCATGGCGTTCGCCAGCGCATGCCGGAGAAAGATCACTGGTTGCGCCGCCTGCAGGTCAGTCTGCCCGTGTTGCCGGCCATCAACTGGCAGAAGCCGGGCGAGTCCGCCTCGCCGATGCAGCAAATTGACGAATGGTTCTGTCAGCTGGCGGATCTGAATCCCTGTCATCGTATCCGTATTGGCAACCCGGACGAGATCCGCAGCAATCGCCTGAATCGCACACTGGATGTACTGCGCCACCGGGTGACCGATCCTGAGCCCAGCGTTGCTGAATCGCTGAATGGTGTTGTGATCACGGCGTTGAATGAAGAGGCTGTGGTCAGCGCAGCGCTCGCCAACAAACAGGGCATCAATATGGCGATCAGCTATGAAGCCTTTGCAGTGAAGATGCTTGGCGCGATGCGCCAGGAAGTGATCTTCGCCCGGCACATGCTGGAAACCGGTCGCAATGTGAACTGGTTGTCTGTGCCCGTGATTGTCAGTTCACATACCTGGGAGAATGGCAAAAACGAGATTTCACATCAGGACCCGACCTTGAGCGAGGCTTGGCTGGGTGAAATGTCAGATGTGGCACCTGTATTTTTTCCGTTTGATGGCAATACTGCCGAGCTTGGGCTGAGTCATCTGTATGGTCAGCGTGGCCGTGTGGCCGTGGTGGTTGCGCCCAAAGGCACAGTGCCAATCATGACCTTGCCGCAACAGGCTGACCAGGCCGTGCGGGAAGGCGCTGTTGTGCTGAGCCATGATGCAAATGCGAGTGTGCAACTGATTGCCATTGGTGCCTACCAGCTGGTGTCTGTGCAGCGTGCGGCGCGTGTGTTGCGTGACCACGGCGTTGCCTGTTCTGTGGTGGCGATGGTGGAGCCCGGCCGATTTCGTGCCCCACGCGACAAGATGGAAGCCGCCTACGTTCATACACCGGAACGCATTCAGCAGCTGATCCCTGCCGTTGCCACTCGCCTGTTTGTTTGTCACGGTCACGCCGAGGTCTATACCGGTGTGCTGCGTCCGCTGGACACCGGGCCTGCCACAACCCGATTTGTGGGTTACCGCAATCGTGGTGGCACGCTGGATGTATTTGGTATGCTGTTTGCCAATCAGCAAACCTGGGCGCATCTGGTGCAGCACGTTGCACAATTGCTTGGCGCTGATGAAAAGCAGTGGCTCAGCGCTGATCAGCTGGCTGCTGTCAACGGACAGGCTGCTCCGGATATTCTGCGCTGATGACTGAGAACTTTTTATATCTCACGCGACTGGGTATTGATACGCATCAGGAACCGGTGCTGTACATGCGTGAGGATTGCTTTGTCTGCCGGTCCGAAGGTTTTGACGCCCAGGGACGTGTTCAGATTATTTGTGGTGACCGTTCGATCATCGCCACGCTCAATATTGTCAAAGGCAATCTGTTCAGTCACCAGAAAGCCGGCCTGAGTGAGGCGGCCTGGCGGCTGCTGCAAGCTCAGGAAGGCGAAAAAGCCATTTTTCGTCATGCACCATCGGTGGATTCGATGAGTCATGTGCGGGGCAAACTGTATGGCAAGGCGCTCACTGAAGACGGTGCGCGCGACATCATTCGTGACATCAGTCACGGGCACTACTCGGACATACAGCTATCGGCGTATGTCACCGCCTGTGCCGCCAACAATCTGAGTATCCAGGAAACCATCCATGTGACGCGCGCCATGGTCGATGTCGGGCGTCGTTTTGATTGGGGCGAAGGTCGCATCATCGTCGACAAACATTGTGTTGGCGGATTGCCCGGCAATCGCACCACTCCGATAGTGGTGGCAATTGTGGCAGCCAATGGCCTGGTGATGCCGAAAACCTCGTCGCGTGCCATCACGTCGCCTGCGGGTACGGCTGACACCATGGAGACATTGACCGAGGTGAATCTGGGTTTCGAGCGCATGCGCCAGGTCGTGGAGAAAGAAGGCGCCTGCCTGGCCTGGGGCGGCTCCGTCGCGCTGAGCCCCACCGATGACATTATCATTCGTGTTGAGCGGGCGCTGGATCTTGACAGTGAGGGGCAGCTGGTTGCTTCGGTGATTTCCAAAAAAGTGGCTGCAGGTTCTACCCATGTCCTGATCGATATTCCGATTGGCCCTACCGCCAAAGTGCGCAGCCCGGAATTGGCGGACCGGTTGGCAGCGGCACTGACCGAAACCGGCGCAGCTCTGGGATTGACGGTACGCACCGTGCGCAGTGATGGCAGCCAACCGGTCGGATTTGGCATAGGCCCAGCACTGGAGGCGCGCGATGTGCTGGCGGTATTGAAAAATGAGGATTCGGCTCCGCAGGATTTGCGTCAGCGTGCACTGACCCTGGCGGCTGCCATGCTGGAAATGGGAGGTGCCTGTGCGCATCGGGAGGGCCTGGCGCTGGCGACTGACACCTTGGACAGTGGCCGTGCCTGGCAGAAATTCCAGGCCATTTGTGACGCTCAGGGTGGTTTGCGTGAGCCACCCAAAGCGGCGCATGTGCATACCATTGCTGCGCCGCGCCACGGTGTGGTGGCCATGCTCAACAACCGTGTTATTTCCCGTCTTGCCAGCCTGGCCGGCGCGCCCGGTGCTCCTGCCGCGGGTGTGGACATGCATGTGCGCCTGGGTGACATTGTTGAAGCAGGGCAGCCGCTGCTCAGCATTCACGCCGAGGCCTCCGGTGAACTTGAATACGCGCTGGACTTCTACCAGTCCCATCAGGCTCTGCATCTTGAGGAAGAAGTCGTATGACGAGCCTGCTGTATGTGATGCCGGATCATGAGGTGCTTGCGGATGGCCTCTTGCAACACACGGGCTGGCAGCGTGGCAATCTGGTGTTGCGACAGTTTCCCGATGGCGAGACCTATGTACGTGTGCTGGATGATGTGCGTGGTCAGGACGTTGCCATTTTGTGTCAGTTGCACCATCCCGATCATCGTGTGTTGCCACTGTTGTTGCTGGCAGACACACTGCACGACCTGGGTGCGCGCAAAGTTGGGCTGATCGCTCCTTATCTGGCCTATATGCGACAGGACAAACGCTTTCATGACGGCGAAGGTGTCAGCTCACACTATTTTGCAAAGTTGATCAGCCGGCATCTGGACTGGCTGGTGACGGTTGATCCGCATCTTCACCGTATTCATGATCTTGGTGAGGTTTACCGCATTCCGGCACAGTCGCTCACAGCAGTAAAGCCGATAGCAGACTGGGTGCGACGGCATGTAAAAGACCCGCTGATTATCGGGCCTGACAGTGAGTCAGAACAGTGGGCTGCCCGTGTGGCGGAAGCAGCAGGCTGCCCGTGGGAGGTGCTGCAGAAAGAGCGATTTGGTGATCGTGATATTCAGATTTCCCTGCCACATGTTAAAGAACACTTGCAGCGTACACCGGTACTGGTCGATGACATTATCAGTACCGGTAAAACCATGATGCTCGCCGCGCGCCATTTGCAGGATGCAGGTATGTGCGCGCCGGTGTGTGTCGCCGTGCATGGCATTTTTGCACCAGGCGCGCTGGAGGAAATGCAGCAGCAAGGCCTGACTGTTGTGACCTGCAATTCCATTCCCAACACATGCAGCCAGATTGATCTGGCTGCCCTGTTAGCCGCTGGCAGTGCCGGCTCAGTTTGAGCCCGCACTCGCCTGCAGTTTCCCGCCCCTGGCTGATACCATCAGTTCCAGAATGGTCCGGGTGATGTCCGGCTCCAGGCCTTCAGTGTGTCCCTTGTCCAGTCGTACGACATCGGCGACAACGCGATTGTCGGTGCATTCCGGATAAACGAAGACATCGGCAGTGCCCGGCCGTGCTTCGCGTCCCCAGACCCTGTAACCGGAGCGCCCGGAATCGGTGACCCAGCCGGCACGGGTGTCGACGACCTGTGAGTGTTGCCGCGATTCACACTGATAACGTTCTGCCCACGGCGATGAGTCTGGCAAGGACTCAATTTCGTATTCACCGATGGCAAAGATGTGTGAGAAATCGCAGGAGGGCAGCGTCTCTGCTGCCGTACTTTGCTGGCGCGCCGGCGGCGGTGAGCCGTCAGGCAACGGTGGTCCGAAGTTGGCCACAAATGGCGCCTGTCCTATGCGTCCGCCCGACAGGCTGAGCATGCCATCAACCTTGTCGGCAAAAAAATCAGTACACACCAGTCGACGCGAGGTCATGCCACCCTGGCTGTGGCCTGCGAGCCAGAACGCCTTGATATTTTCTGCGCCAAAGGAGTCAATCACTTGTGTTGTGATCGCCTGCAGGTGTGCGTCATCTGTCTGTGGCATCCACATGCGCACGCCGCTGCCCCCGCCCATGGATGCAGAGCCTTCCGCTGTGGGTGTTGCCACGACAAGGCGGTAGTTTTCCTTGTAATCCATGGCGGGAAAATAGTGGCGTTGCCAGTTGGCAATGGAGCCGGCGCCATGAATGTTCAGAATAAACACAACATCTTCGCCCGGCTGCAGATCGCAGGGGTAATCGAGAAAATACTCGCGCCCGCTTTGCGGCTCGGTCACATTGCCTCGCACGGCGGTTTTTGCCGCACAGTCACCGTCGGCGCAGTGCACCGGTGGTGGTGTCTGGCACGCGACATCCAATATGTCTGCGGCCAGTGCTGATTGGCCAGCGGCCAGCATCAGCATGGCCATCAGGCCTTTACCTGCACGTGTGGCGGCATGTTTGAAAAGCAACTTGATAGTCATCCCTATCCCCCCGGATGGTTGTGGTGAGGTTGACCACTTTACTTCTGTCGGACTGAACACCCCAAGTACAATCAGGCGGAATAAAGAAATTTTGCGTCCAATGCAGGATTTTGTGACGTGCATCATCTTATGGTGTTGTTGTGGCCGGGCTTGGTTGACTCATGGCAGGTGCTGGGCAAGAATAAATCACGCCTGCAGTTATTGATGGCGACAGCACAAGGACAATGATGAAAAAGAAACGCCTTCTGGTAATTGATGATGATCCTCTGGTCTGCCAGACGCTCGGCCACATGGCCGAATACACCGGATTTGAGGTCATCACGACTGGTACCAATGTCGAGTTCTTTGCACAACTGGTTCTGTTTGAACCGAATGTGATTGTTGTTGATCTGAATATGCCAGGTCAGGACGGTGTTCAACTGATTCGCCAGCTTGCCGAGCTTAATCACAACGCACAGTTGGTCATTGTCAGTGGTATGGAGAAACGTGTGCTGACGGCTGCGGCACAGGCAGCGTCCGAGCTCGGCCTGCGTGTGCTCGGTATCTTGCAGAAGCCGGTCCCGCTTGCACGCCTGCAGCAATTGCTGGTGTTGTACCTGAATGCGTCACAGAAAAAACACAGTAAAAATACCAGTTGGGAAAATCAGATCGACAATGCTGACTGGATGCCAGCACAGGAAGATCTGATCCATGTCATCGAGAACGATTTGCTGACACTGCACTATCAGCCCAAATTGGACTGTGGCACCGGCGGCTTGATCGGATTTGAGGCGCTGGCGCGGTGGGATGTGCCTGGCAAGGGCACGGTAACGCCGGATGTGTTTGTTCCTTTGGCAGAGAGCAATCACCTGATCTCTTTGATGACACTTAATATCGCGAGACAAGGCATACGCTGGTTGAGCCAGATACAGGCAACACCAGCACTGGTTGATTGCCGTCAATACCCCGGATTTGAGCAGCAGGCGTTGACATTGTCATTGAACGTCACTGCCAAGTGCATGGAAGATTCTGATCTGCCGGAGCAGCTTGAAGAGCTGTGCACAGAATTCAAGGTCGATCCCGCCTGCATCATTCTGGAAATCAGTGAGTCCAGCGCCATGGATGATCCGGTGGCTTTGCTGGAAACACTGACCCGTTTCCGAATCAAGAAGTTCAGGCTTTCAATCGATGATTTTGGAACGGGTTATTCATCGATGCTGCATCTGGTTCGTTTGCCATTTACCGAAATAAAAATCGACAAGGATTTTGTCGGTATTGCCGACTCATCGGAGGAAGCCCGTTCGGTGATCCGGTGTATTATCGATCTCTCAAAGAGCCTTGGCATGGACACTGTTGCCGAAGGCGTGGAAACACAACAGACCCGTGACTTTCTGACGCAGTGTGGATGCACATCATTTCAGGGTTATCTGATATCCAAGCCGCTTGGGCAAGAAAAGATGTCGGAGTGGCTCAGGCAGTACTGTGCCCAAGCACGCGTATCGCGGAGCTAGGAAAATCAGCAGCGAACTCTGGCCCAGGGAATGGATTCGTTGGGCAGCGCTTTGCTCAACAGCGTTCCCTGCAATTCCTCACAGGCCAGCGTGCGCAGCATCCGTAGTGCTGTGCTGTTTTTGACACCGCTGGCGACCGTCACCAGTCCGCGTGAATGCGCTAGCTTGATCATGCTGGCCAGTTGCCTGCGCTGATCACTGTTCACCTGTGCACGCTCGATCAATTCCGCTGAAAACTTCACGGCGTCAACAGGCAGCTTGAACAAATCCTGTACTGTAGAACCCCCTTCACCATATTGCGACACCACCACCGAGGTATGCAGACTCTGAAGCTGTTTCAAATACTGCAGGCATTTTGCATCCGCCTTGATCAATGCTTTTTCACTGATCTCGATCGCCAGCCACCCCGGTGGGAATTTTCGCTTGGATGACTCAGACAGGGCGTACGCCAGCACGGGCGCATACACCACATCATTGATGCTGACATCCAGTGCAAGCCGGAACTTGTACCCGTGTGAGGTCCATTCATCGGCGGCAGCAAAACCCAGTTTCAACAACCAGGCACAAAAACCCTGCACTGTCGATTCACTGTCCAGCATGGCCTTGAATTCATCCAGTGTCAGTTCGCCACGGCGCGGATGTTTCCAGCGCACGACACCTTCAAGTGCTGAAAAATATCCGGTGCGTGTATTCAGTCGTGGTTCGTAGAAGAGCACGATTTCGTTGCTTTCCATCGCGGATTGCACTTGCAGGCTGGAGTAACTTTCGCCCAGATTGAGTATGGAGTCGGCTGGCGGTGCCGCCTTGAATGCAACATCGCTGCGCTGGGCGGAGATCGCCATTTTGACTGCCTGATCCAGCAACTGCTGAGGGGTGAGATTGGACCCCTGATTCTTGCTGCGGTACATGCCCGTGGCGGCTTTCAGATGATACTGCTCGCCATCCAGTGTAATGGGTTTATCCAGCAGCTCGGCGATCAGTTTCTGGACATCGGAAATATCGCGCCCTTCGCCGGCGTGAATGCCCAATAGCTCATCCCCGGAGAGTTGGCTGACGTAGGCGCCTTCTCCCAACTGATTTTGCAGTTGCTGCGCGAGCGTTTTCAGAAGTTCATTGACAGTGTCCTGCCCTGCACTTTGGCGAATGGTGTCCAGATTGCTCAGGCGTACATTCAGGATGTCCAAATCCTTGTTGCTCAGTTTCCCTGATTTTAATACCTTTTCAAGGTGCTTTAATGTGGCCGTCAAGTTTGGTAGCTGTGTTCCCGCCGTCTGGTGTTGTGCCGCGTACAAGGCCTGATTGAGCCAATGGAGAAGACGCTGCAGAATGCCACCGCTTAATGCCATTAACATCAAGCCAGCTGTTCTTACCCAAAATGGACCATCAGCACTCGCTGCTGGCGACACGATACCCACCGGACTGGTCAGTACAATGCAGACCAGCGCCGTAATCGACGCGATAATTGGTCCAACGAGCAGGCCTACCAGAAACACCAGAAACGCAATGCCCAGTTCGTAGTCGGACGGAAGTCCGCTGCCCAGATGAATCAGGCGCATCAGTATGGCGATATAAATCCACAGCACAATACAAACCAGCATCTGCAATTCGGTCGACAGCCGGTAGAACTCTGTAAACAGGCGATTAACCGTAGCGATGTATGATTTGACAGGCGTCATGTTGTGTCTGTTATCCATGCCGGATATCTTTTTATTGTGATTGTCAGTATATCAGTCAGGCAGTTTGTCGAGCACCGCGCGCACGCGGGCAGCCAGCTCGTTGCGTGAGAACGGCTTTGCAAGCAGCTCCACATCGTCTGGCAGATTAAAGTCTCCATCCAGCAGGCCATCAGTGAAACCGGAACTGAACAGCACACGAATGTCCGGTCTGTGCTGACGCACCATCAAGGCCAGATCCACACCGCTCATGCCATGCGGCATGATGATATCCGTCAGCAACAAGTCAATGTCCGGTAGCAGTTCAAGGCTCTTTAATGCTTGCGGGCCGCAATCAGCAACACTGACACGGTAGCCCAGCGCAATCAGTTG
The DNA here is from genome assembly GCA_036834885.1 of Pseudohongiella sp. GTDB lineage: Bacteria > Pseudomonadota > Gammaproteobacteria > Pseudomonadales > Pseudohongiellaceae > Pseudohongiella. The sequence continues at coordinate 667,004 of DAITNA010000001.1, forward strand.
TCCTGCGATGTAATCCCTGACCATATCATTGTCTTCCACCAGCAGTATATGCTCCGACCCGCCCGTAACCTCCGGCGCAAGTGCGGCAACATGATCATCTTCGGGCGTCGGTCGTTGTGCTCTGGGAAAATACAGTGACAAGATGGTGCCTTGTCCGGGCCAGGAGTGGATATCAAGATAGCCTTGTGACTGCTGGACAAAACCGAGCACCATGCTCAAGCCCAGACCACTGCCTTTGCCAGCGTCTTTGGTTGTGAAAAATGGCTCGAATACTTTGTCGATAATGTCGGGTGGAATGCCGCAGCCGTTGTCGCTGCACTCGATAACAACATAATCGCCGGCCGGAACGTTTGCCGCTGCCCGAATAGCGTTGGGGGACAGGCTGACATTGTGGGTGGTGATGACAAACTCGCCGCCATTGGGCATGGCATCGCGCGCATTGATGGCGATGTTCAGCAGCGCGGACTCAAGCTGGGCCGGGTCCGCTTCAATCGGCCAGATGCCTTGGCCACGTCTGGGAACAATGGCGATGTTTTCGGTTAACGCTCTTTGCAGCAAAGGTGCCATGTCGTCGATCAGCTTGTTGATGTCAATCACGCGGGGACTCAGTGTCTGTCGGCGGGCAAATGCCAGCAGGCGACTGGTCAGCTCTGCGCCTTTGTTGGCGGCTTCCGCTGCGATACTGGCCAGTTTTTGCAGTGCCGGCTGATGTTGCAGTTGCATGGCGAGCAGCTCAGTGTTGCCCAGAATAACGGTGAGCAGATTGTTGAAATCGTGCGCGATACCCCCGGTCAATTGACCGAGCACTTCCATCTTTTGTGCCTGTTGCAGTTGTTCGTCGCGCTGGCGGCTCTCGGTAATGTCGCGGAAATAGACTGCCAGTGACTCACGTGACGGATACGCATTGACCTCGAACCATTTTCCCAGGGGCGGGTAGAACTCGATAAAGCGTACCGTTGTTTTACTGGTCATGGCTCGCCGGTACTCGCTGTCAAACTGCGTGTTGATGGCTGCGGGAAACTCATCCCAGACTACTTTGCCAAGCAGTTCCGTCCGGCTTCGGGCCAGCACGTGTTCCGCTTGTGGGTTGAGGAAGGTAAACCGCCACTGAGAGTCCAGTGTAAAAAATGCATCACTCATGCTTTCCAGCGCGATCAGCAGCTGCATCGACAGGTCTTCGGAGCGCTGGTGGGCTGCTTTCAGCTCTTGTGCCCGTAAAATGACATCCAACTCCAGCAGGCGAGTGTGATCGTTTGCGGCGGTAGCCAACGCATCGTCGCATTGTTCGGGGTGTTGGATCAGTGCAGTGACGTCTTCCACACGATGAACGATATAGGCAACCTGGCCATCCGGGCCTTTTATCGGCGTATTGACCGAGCTCCAGTAGCGATCCTCAAAACCGCCTCCCAGTTCGACAGGACGCGGGATCGGGTAAAGTTGGACCGCCATGACATCGGCGATGCCGCTCACACAAGCCTGTGCCAGTGAGGCGCGCAGCTTGCTGACGCCGTCCGCATCAGGTTGGTTTGGCGGTGCCGGAAATGCCTCAAACAACAGCCTCCCCTTAAGCTCGTCCCGGGAGCGCATGGTGGCTTCCAGGTAGGCATCACTGACCGCAACAATCTCAAAATCGGGCGGTGTCACCACCAGGAATTTGCCGGGGATGGTTTCAAACAGAGACTGAAAGTAGCGCGCTGACTGTTCAGCTTCCAATCTGACCTGCCGTTCCCGTTCCAGCAGCTCGGCATTTTCGCGCTGAAGCTCAACCAACTGCGTCACGTTGCGCGCAGACACAATACGAGCGGCACGATTCCGGTATCTGATCGGGTAGCCGTTGACGCTGACATGAATAATCTCGCCACTCTTGAGTCTGTGACGCCATATGGCAGAGGTCTCTGCGATTCGGGTCTGGCCAAGATGGGATTTCAGCGCGTCGACGTCTTCCGGAGGCCGGATCGAGTCAATGCCCATGGCCAGAAACTCATCCAGCGAGTAACCGTAGCGCTGCAAGGCCGCATCATTGACATCAAGGAATTTCAGCGTTTCAACATCAAACACCCACATGGGTTCAGGGTTGTGTCGAAAGAAGATAGATTCAGTGATTTCTTTGTTCATAAATCCCTGGCGGCCCCTCTATCATGAGATCCTGCGGGCGGGGTTCGTGGATTGAACCGGGTAATGCCGTCTCCGGATCTGTTAGACAGGTAGCTTTGCGTCATCGCCTTTAGACGATTTTGCCTGTTTAATGAGTCAGCGAGCGATGGAGTTGTTTTGCCCTTACTGCTTCAGGCGCAGATTCTAAACCAATGTCAGGACAGATGAGTAATTTGTTTATGTTTGTAATCAGGCCCGCCACCCTGGACGATGCCCCGGCGCTGGCCAGGCTGGCAGAAAGCACCTTCAGATCAACCTTTGAGGTGCATAACACGGACAGCGATATGGCGCTGCATTGTGAGCGCAGCTACGGCCCAGCCATTCAGGCCGGCGAAATTGCCAATCCACAGATGTACACGCTGGTGTGTGAGGCTGAGAATCAATTGATCGGATATGCGCAACTGCGTTTTGGTCGGGCGCCCGATTGTGTCATGGTGCGCAACCCGACTTCAAAGCCGGCAGAAATCCAGCGTCTGTATGTTACCGACAGCTGGCATGGTAAGGGAGTTGCGCCTGCGCTGATGGCTGCTTGCCTGCAAGAGATGAAAAAGCGTCACCTTGATACGGTCTGGCTGGGAGTCTGGGAACACAACCCGCGAGCGATACGCTTCTACCGGAAAACCGGTTTTAGCGCGGTCGGGGATCATATTTTTCCTGTCGGCAATGATCCCCAGCGCGATGTATTGATGATGCGTCCGCTAGAACACGATGGATGAACCGTAAGCTGGAATATCACTGCGGATGCCTTTGTCCAGCCACAACTTTTGTGACAAGGCTTCCAGCGCACTGGCCTCTCCATGCACCAGGCACAGGCGCGGGCCGCTTTTGAAATTGGCCGCCCAGTTGATCAGCGCGCTCTGACCGGCGTGAGCGGACAAACCGCCGATGGTTTCAATGCGGGCCCGAACCTTGATGTCGTCGCCAAAGAGTTTGATGTCCTTCTTGCCGTCGACCAGCATGCGCCCGAGTGTTCCGCGCGCCTGAAAACCGATAAAAATAACCGTGCTGCTGTCGCGCCAGAGACGGTGTTTGAAGTGGTGACGGATGCGGCCGCCGGTACACATGCCGCTGCCGGCAATAATGATGGCGCCCTCTTTGACCTTGTTGATTTCCATTGACTCCTCTGCCGTGCGGCAGAGCTTGAGTGTTGGCAAAAAATCGCGCAGGGACTCGCGGCCACTGTCTGTCAGGCAACGCACATCGTTGTCGTCCATGATGTGCAGCCAGTGGTCGTAGACATCAGTGACTTCGATGGCCATGGGGCTGTCGAGGAAAATCTGCCAGTTGTCGAGCTCGCCGGACTGGTACAAACAGCCGAGATGAAAAATCAGCTCCTGAGAACGCCCGATTGCAAACGCGGGGATCAGCACGTTGCCGCCACGCTGCCAGGTCTCGTGCAGCACTTCACGGAACTGTTTGAGGGTATCATCGTGTGAGCGGTGATCACGGTCACCGTAGGTGCCTTCCATCATGACAAAATCGGCATGCTCCGGCATTTCAGCATCGTTCATCAGTGCCGAGTTGTTGTTGCCAAGATCGCCGGAGAAAACCAGCACTTTCTGTTGACCTTTTTCAGTCAGCGTCAGTTCAACGATGGCGGAACCGAGAATATGGCCAGCGTCCAGAAAGCGCACATGCGCTTGCGGCTGTTCACTGCCTTTGCCGGATACCAGCGGAAAAGACACATGGTACGGTTGGCCTTCGCACTGGCGCAGTACCGCTTCGACATCCCGCTGTGTGTATTCCGGCTCTACAGGGTCGCGGCCACCGCGAGCGCGTCGAAGGTTTTCCCGTTCCAGGTCGCGTTCATAGAGATTGCGCGCGTCCTCCAGCAGAATGCGCAGCAGCTGACGGGTGGCCTGTGTACAGTAGATGGGGCCACGGAATCCCTGATTGACCAGAATGGGCAGCCGGCCGGAGTGATCAAGATGGCCATGAGACAGCACAACAGCGTCAATGCTGCGCGGATCAAAATCAAAAGGTCGGTCGGCAACGCGTTCAACAGCATCCCCACCCTGATGCGCTCCGCACTCAAACAGGACGCGTCCCAGCGCCGGTGATTCAATCAGATAACAGGAGCCGGTGACTTCCTGCGCGGCGCCGTAAAAGGTGATTGTGGCCATAACTCAATTCCTGTGCTGCGACAGCGTTTCCATAACAATGCCATGAGTCTATCCCAATCAGGTGCAGGCGTCAGGAGCAGCCTGCTAGAATGCTGCTCATTGCTTGATGTGAAACAACTCTTGCCGTCATCGCCCACTGCGCGATCCGGCACAAACGCAAGGAGACTGCATGTCCGGTCAGTCACGGCAGGGTGTCATCCCGCAAGCCTCAGCGCCTGCATACGGATTTGCTGACCGCTGGCTGGCCGACGCACTGCGTTTGTCGCAGCAACGTGCGCGCTCCGCCACGTTTTCGTCCGATCAGCTGGACGCGGTGGCGGCTGCCGCCCGGCAACACAGCCTGGATCCGGAGCAGAGAATGTTGTACCGGGCGCGTGTGCTGGCTGCCCAAACCGGACTGCCCGCGGCACAGGCCGCCTGGCGTCAGCGTGGCCGCCTGATTCTGGTGTTGATATTGCTGTTGGCCTTTGCCGGAGGCCTGTCGGCGGCGCTGGGTGTGATGGGCAGTGGCCATGCGCCGGTCAACGTGTTGTGGGCGCTGGGTGCCTTGCTGGGGATCAACCTGGCGATGTTGTTGTTCTGGCTGGTGAGTTTGGGTATGTCTCCCGGTGTGTTGTCTGCCGGACATTTGTGGTTCTGGCTCAATGCGCGATTTTATGGCCGCGAGTCTGTGCTGCTGGCGCAATCGTTTGACAGCCTGAATCAGCGCGCTGGTTTGACCCGCTGGTGGCTCGCCGCCATCAGTCATGGCTTCTGGAGCGCGGCGCTGGCCGGATCTCTGGCTGGTCTGCTGCTGGCCTTGTCGCTGCGCAGTTACGCGTTTGTGTGGGAAACCACGATTCTGCCAACGCCGGTGTTTACAGCGGCTGTGCAAGGACTGGGCTGGTTGCCGTCCCTGTTGGGGTTTCCGTTGCCTGGGCAGGCAACGGTTGCTGCCGCCGGACAACTGACCACAGAGCTGGCAGTGCAAAGTGATGGTGACCGCCGGATTTGGGCCGGCTGGTTGTGTGGTGCCGTGCTGGTGTATGGCCTGGTGCCGCGACTGATGTTGCTGGTTTTCAGTGGCTGGCGTGTACTCGCCGGGCAGCGCAGTTTGCGGCTGGATTTGCACAGCGCCGACTGGGCGGAGATTCATCAGCAATTGTCGCCGGCCAGCGAGATGGCGGGTGTCACCGATCCGGCACCAGCCTCGCCAGCGCACCAGCATTCACGCAACGCCGATCTTGCGGTGGGCACCGCAGCGCCGCTGGTTATCGGTTTTGAGCTGGATGATCAGATGGTGTGGCCGGTGCTGCCCGCTACCGTGGAGCGCTTGTTGGCCGGGAGCCGCGAGCAGCGCCAGGCCGCAATCACCCGGCTGGAACAGTCTCCTCCCAGGGCATTGCTGCTGGTCTGTGATTCGGCGCAAACGGTGGACCGGGGATCACTGGCCTGGCTGACACAGGCCAGTGGCAGTGTCTTGCATGTGGCTGTGTGGTTGTCAGGCAACGGCCCGACGGCCAGACGCGATCTGTGGCGCCAGCAGTTACAGACCATTGGATTGGACGCCGCCCGGGTATTTGATGATGCGCAGGCGGCACTGCGCTGGCTGGAGGAGTTTGTGTGAGCGAGCTCAAGGCCCGTGTGCTGGCCGCCGTCAACAAACCCCTGCAAATTACTGTGGCGGGGCATACCAACACCGGCAAAACGTCCTTGTTGCGGACCCTGACCCGTGATGCCCGATTTGGCGAAGTCAGCGACCGTCCCGGTACCACACGCCATGTTGAAGCGGCTCGTCTGTTGGTTAACGGGCGGGTGCTTTTGGAGTTGTATGACACCCCCGGTATCGAGGAACCGATTGATCTGCTGGCCTTGCTGGACCAACAGGGCAGCCCTCGCGACGACGGCCCTGCGCGCATTCAACGCTTTCTGGCTTCGGCACCGGCACAGCAGCGCTTTGAGCAGGAAGCGAAAGTGCTCAGGCAGATGCTGCGCAGCGACGCCGCGTTTTACGTGATTGACGCGCGCGACCCGGTACTGCCCAAACATCGTGACGAGTTGGAGATTCTGCGTTTGTGTGGCATCCCGTTGCTGCCCTTGCTGAATTTTGTGTCTGACCCGGCCTCGCGCGAGGCGGCCTGGCGTGATGCCTTGGCGGGGCTCGGCCTGCATGCTGTGGTGCGGTTTGATACGGTTACCCCGGCCGAGGATGGTGAGCGCCTGCTGTACAGCAAACTGGCGAGTTTGCTTGATGCGCATCGAGAGGTACTGGATGCGCTGATCGAGAGTCATGCGCATGAGGCACGTCTGCGACAGCTGGCGGCGGCTGAGCTGGTCGCTGAGTTGTTGATAACTTCGGCGGCCCTGCGCCTGCGCGTCAGCACACTTGACAGTAGTGCGCTGGAAACTGGCGCCGCACAGCTCAACAGGCAGGTGCGTGAGCATGAGCAGTTCTGTGTCGAGCATCTGTTGAGTTTGTATCGCTTTTACCCGGATGACGTGGAAACAGCAGCCTTGCCGTTGACCGACGGGCGCTGGCAACTGGATCCGTTTGATCCAGTCCTGCTGCAGGCCATGGGTCTGAGAGTCGGTGGTGGTGCCGCTGCCGGCGCTGCTGCCGGAGCCGGAATCGATCTGATGGTGGGGGGCATGACACTGGGTGCTGCGGCGGCCATCGGGGCCTTGCTCGGCGGCGGGCTGCAAACCTTGCGACACTATGGCAGCAGCCTGCTCGGAAAACTCACTGGCGAAACGACGCTGCGAGTCGACGACAACACCTTGCGGGTGCTGGCTGCGCGGCAGTGTGCGCTGGTGCTGGCGCTGGAGCGACGGGGGCATGCTGCTGTGCAGGCCAGCCAGCAAGCGCAGGCGCCACTGGCCTTGTTTGATGAATTGCCCGTGGCGCTGCGTCAGGCGCGCACCAATCCGCGCTGGGCTCACGACAATGAGGCAGATGAAGCGTTGATGGATCATGCGCGCCAGAGTGCGCTGCAGGACCTCAGTCACCAGCTGGATGACTGGCTGAACCGGCAGCGTGGTCGCTGAAAGCAGGTGGCCATGCGTATAATGCCGCGTTGTTTTGATCAGGTGATTGCAAGTCAGTTGAGGGGCGAACTCTCGGGAGTCGGTACATCATGGCCCATCCGGCCGCCATTACGATTGTTCTGCTGATTATCAGCAATATCTTTATGACCTTTGCCTGGTACGCGCATTTGAAGGATCTGGCGCATAAACCCTGGATTATCGCGGCACTGATTTCATGGGGAATTGCGCTGGCTGAATATCTGTTTCATGTACCAGCCAATCGGATCGGATTTACCGTAATGTCGGTCGGGCAGCTGAAAATACTTCAGGAGGTGATTACGCTGACGGTGTTTGTGCCGTTTGCGCTGTTTTATCTCAAAGAGCCGCTGAAGCTGGATTATTTGTGGGCGGCCCTGTGTATGCTCGGGGCGGTTTATTTTGCATTTCGCAGCAAGTTGTTCGCATGATGAGTGAAAAACGCAAGGGGCTGATCAGTGGTGTGTTTTTCGGTACTGGCTCCGGGGTGATCACCACGCTGGGTCTGATCGTCGGATTGTTTGCCGGAACCGAATCGATGGCGGCTGTGATGGGGGGCATTCTGGTGATCGCCATCTCCGATTCGATGTCTGATGCCTTTGGCATGCACCTGGCGGAAGAGGCGCGTCCGGACAGCACAACGCGCAGTGTGTGGACAGCCACGGTTGCTACGTTTGCCACCAAGTTTGTGATGGCCTCCACCTTTGTGCTGCCGTTGCTGTTCCTGCCGCTGGATCAGGCGGTGTTGGCCTGCCTTGTCTGGGGCGTGATCGTGCTCACAGCGCTCAGCATCTTTATTGCCAGCCAGCAGGGCCAGGCGATTGTGCCGGTAGTAGCAGAGCATCTGGGGATCGCGACCACGGTTATGGTACTGTCTTGGCTGGCCGGGCTGGGTGTCCATCATTGGCTCGGTGTATAAGACCGCCGGCACCACAGAGAAAAAATGGAAAATGAAGTCAAAAAAGTGAGGAGAGTCACATGAAACTGGAATCCATGGCGTTGCATCATGGCTACAAATCCGAAGCGACCACCAAGGCCGCTGCTGTTCCGATTTATCAGACCACATCATATACCTTTGATGATACGCAGCATGGCGCCGATCTGTTTGACCTGAAAGTGGCCGGCAACATTTACACTCGTATCATGAACCCGACCACGGCTGTTCTGGAGCAGCGACTGGCGGAGATGGAGGGTGGTATTGGTGCATTGGCACTGGCGTCCGGTATGGCGGCAATCACTTACGCCATCCAATGCATTACCCGGGCAGGTGACAATATTGTCAGCACCAGTCAGCTCTATGGGGGCACGTATAATCTTTTTGCGCATACTCTGCCAACACAAGGTGTGGAAGTCCGCATGGCGTCCTATGATGACTATGACGGGCTGGAAAAGCTGATTGATGACAAAACCCGTGCAGTTTTCTGTGAATCCATCGGCAACCCGGCCGGCAATGTGGTTGACCTGCAACGTTTGAGCGAGATTGCTCACCGCCATGGCGTGCCGCTGATTGTGGACAACACCGTGGCAACACCATTCTTGTGCCGTGCGTTTGATCATGGCGCTGACATCATTGTGCACTCGCTGACCAAGTACATCGGTGGGCATGGCACCACGGTGGGGGGGATCATTATCGATTCAGGCCGATTTGACTGGGTTGCCAACAAGGCGCGCTTCCCGATGTTGAACGAGCCTGACCCCTCATACCATGGTGTTGTGTATACGGCGGCATTGGGGCCGGCGGCTTATATCGGACGTTGCCGTGTCGTGCCGCTGCGTAACACCGGTGCCGCCTTGTCGCCGCATAGTGCCTTCCTGATACTGCAGGGCCTGGAGACATTGGGGCTGCGTATCGAGCGTCATTGCCAGAATGCATTGGGTGTGGCCAGTTATCTGAAAAAACATCCGAAAGTCGCCTGGGTCAACTACGCTGCGTTGCCGGAAAGTCCGTTCAACGCCACCTGCCAGAAAATCTGCAAAGGCCAGGCCTCGGGCATCCTGAGTTTTGGTGTCAAGGGCGGACGCGAAGCCGGTGCGCGCTTTATTGATGCCCTGCAAATGATTCTGCGTCTGGTCAATATCGGTGATGCCAAGTCCCTCGCCTGCCATCCGGCGACCACCACACACCGCCAGCTCAATCCGCAGGAACTGGCGCGCGCCGGTGTCAGCGAGGATCTGGTGCGCCTGTCCGTGGGTATCGAGCATATCGACGACATCATTGCGGACATTGAGCAGGCGTTGGCCAAGGTATGAGTGTGTTGTCAGGACAGAACCCGGTGCATCTGGCGGCTGCGGCTGCCGGTTTTATCGTGGCCAGCGGTGTGGCGCTGGTATCCGGCGTGCCGGTGGCGTGGGCCACACCACATTACTTTTTCCTGGGCTGGCCTCTGATGTGTCTGGTGATCTATTTGCTGGCGCGGGCGTATCCAGAGCGGCCATGGCGCTGGACGCTGAGCATGATGCTGGGACAGGTGTTTTCATCCATTTTTTTTGGTGGAGGCGCCATGGTTCCGGTAGCAATGGCATATGTCACCGTACTGTCCATTCCGCAGTTTTTTGCCGGCAGTCTGGGAGCCAAAGCAGGGCTTGCGAGACAATCTGATCGGGTAACAAGCGGGTCGGATGTCACGCATAACACACAGGATGATTCACAGGATCAAGCATGATGTACAAAGGTACGCCTGACTATAACCACCAGCAGAGCGATCGCATTGGTGTGCTGATTACCAATCTGGGGACGCCGGACGCTCCTACCAAAGCGGCGCTAAAACGATACCTGAAAGAGTTTTTGTGGGACCCGCGTGTGGTGGAGGTGCCGCGTCTGATCTGGTGGTTTGCACTGAACGGCGTGATCCTGAACATCCGTCCGGCGCGCTCGGCAAAAGCGTACGCCACGGTCTTTACCGATCAGGGATCACCGCTGCTGTTTCATACCCGCGCACAGGCGCAGGCATTAATGGCCGAGTTGACGCAGCGTGGACAAAACAATCTGGTGGTGGATTTTGCGATGCGTTATGGCAATCCGTCGATTCCGTCTGTGCTGCAAAACATGATCGATCAGGGCGTGCGGCGTCTGCTGGTTCTGCCCTTGTATCCGCAGTATTCAGCCTCTACCACGGCGTCGACCTTTGACGCCATCAGTGCAGATTTCATCAAACGACGCTGGATTCCGGAGCTGCGTTTTATCAATCATTACCATGATTATGCACCCTTCATCAAAGCGGCCGCCGACCGGATTCGCGAGCACTGGCAACAGCACGGCCGTGCTGACCGGTTGATGTTGTCCTATCACGGCATCCCGCTGCGTTATCTGCATAACGGCGATCCGTATCATTGTGAGTGCTACAAAACCTCGCGTCTGATCGCTGGGGAATTGGGTTTGCAGGAAGGGGAGTACCTGACCACGTTCCAGTCGCGTTTCGGGCGTGAGGAATGGTTAAAGCCGTATACCGATGAAACCCTGAAAGCCTTGCCGGCTGCCGGCGTAAAATCTGTGCAAGTGTTCTGCCCGGGTTTTTCCGCCGATTGCCTGGAAACCATTGAAGAAATTGGTGAGGAAAACAAAGAGTATTTCCTGCATGCGGGTGGTGAGCGTTACGAGTACATCACTGCGCTCAACGACAGACCTGGCCACATTTCCGCACTGGCAGACCTGGTGCAGCAGCATTTGTCGGGGTGGGACGAGTCAGTAGCCGATGCCGAGCGCCAGCGCCGGGCGATGGGGATTGGGGCGAAGCAATAAGCAGGGGAAAAAATGGGGGCAAAAAATGGGGTCAGACCCAATTTATGGGGTGGCCATAATTGGGTCTGACCCCATTTTTTGCCCCCATTTTATTTACTGAGCCGTCGCTGACTGCTCAGCCAGCCACTCATTCAGGTCAATAATGTCCTGTGGTGTCAGCACACCGGCGGTGCGCTTCAGGGTCAGCGTATCAATCACATAGTTATAACGCGCATCGGAATAGTTGCGCAGCGCCACAAACAGTTGCTGGCGTGCCTGCACCACATCCACGATGTTGCGTGTGCCCACTTCATAACCTGCCTCAATCGCATTCAGTGCGGCTTCGGCGGAAATGATCGCTTGTTGACGCTGGGCAATGACCAGAGCATCCGTGTTGACACGTCGGTAGGCGTTGCGAATGTCCTGTGTCACGGTACGACGGATCAGGCTGGCCTGTTCCTGCTGGGCCACCAGATCGTATTCCGCGGCGCTGCGACGGGCGGTAACGGCATGCCCGGAATACAGTGGAATGCTGACTTGCACGGCGACGCTGAAACCCTCGATCACACCGGCTCTGCGCACGCCACCGTCAGCACTCTCTGTAGAACTGGAGTCGGTATTGGAGTAGCCGCTTTGCAGTCCGATGGTCGGCAGGTGATCCGAGCGTCGTGCCCGAGCAATCTGGGCCTGGGCTTCAACGCTGTAGCGCGCTGCCAGCAGTTGCGGATTGCTGTTCAGGGCTTCTTGCACCCAGCTCTCCATGTCACCCTCGGCGTTGGTAATCGGGAAGTCCGCACTCAGGATTTCCAGATTCGGATGCGGTTGGCCTGTCAGTGTTTCCAGCGCTTCGTAGCGGCTGGCCAGCGTGTCTTCTGCCAAAATGGTGTTGTTGCGTGCCAGGTCATAGGCGGCTTGTGACTCATACACTTCGGTGATCGCGACCAGACCGACTTCCTCACGCTGGCGGGTGCGTTCGAACTGGCGCAGCGCCGCTTCTTCTTCCTGGCGGCGTGTGCTCAGGTCGTCAATGGCACGTAGCACGTTGAAGTAAGCCGTGGCGACACGGATGATCAGATCCTGTTCCTGCGCGGCAAAGTTGTACATGCGCGCCTGATCCGACTCTTTGGCGCCCTGGTAGCTGTACCAGGAGCTCATATTCAGCAGTGACTGCTGGACATTGACACTGTATCGGCGCGTTTTGGCGTCCAGGTCGGTGAAGCTGATGGTGCCTTCCGGCCCGGTGGACTGGCGCTGTTCCGATACGGTAGCGCTCAGCTGCGGCAACAGGCTGGCACGCGCCAGCCTGACCTGCTCACGGCCTGAGTTCAGCTGGGCCTGGGCCTGCCGCAACTGCGGATCATTGCGCATGGCCAGCTCCAGAATGCTGACCAGATCGTCACCAAAAACGGGTTGTGTAGCAACAAGCATTCCTGCCGCGAGAACTATCGTGCGGGTAAATCGTCCCATAATCTGAAATCCTGTGAGAAAGTTCATAGACTCAAACGCATGGCGCGTACCTGTCATGTCAGTATTTGACGATACACGGGTCTTGTGCGTTTAACTGCAGACACCTGCGGATGGATGCCTTTTTATTGGTCCGGTGCTCTTTGATGGTATGTCTCTGTCACCAGAGTGGATTGTCGCCATCCAGACAATCATACGTATCAGACCCCGGAACCGGTTGTGCGGCCATTTTATACAGGGTTCAAGCGCAGCGTCCAAGTGACGAAAGCAACAAATTGCAAGTAATCCAAAGTCGCTGCGGTAACACTTTGTGGGCCAATCAGGCATAATGACAGCCCATTTTTTAATCCCTGCACGGGCCAGAAAGACCGCGTCCGGTGCATAGAGACAGGCAGGATAGAGCAATGAGCGCCAAGCCCGAACACTTTCTCGACAGAATTACCGCACTGGACGACAGAACCAGATATACGTTCAGCAACTCCCGGAAAGTGTATGTAAAAGGCAGCCGTTCCGACATTCTGGTGCCGATGCGCGAGATTGCACTGGCTGACACACTGACCGAAAAGGGTCGTGAACATAACGCACCCATCCGGGTTTATGATACGTCCGGGGCCTATTCCGACCCGGCGTTCAGCGTGGATCTGCGCGCCGGGCTGCCGGCTATCCGTGAACGCTGGATTGAGGAGCGTGGCGATACCGAGCAGCTGTCGGGCGTTACGTCCAAATTTGGCAAGCAGCGTCAGGACGACGTCCAGACTGCTCACCTGCGTTTTGAGCATATCCGCAAGCCGCGCCGCGCCAAAGCCGGAGCCAACGTCAGCCAACTGCACTATGCACGCAAGGGCATCATTACCCCGGAGATGGAATTTATCGCCATCCGGGAAAACATGAGCCTGGTGCAGGCGCGTGAGCAGGGGTTGTTGGCTGCCCAGCATCCCGGTCAGTCATTCGGCGCCTCCATCCCCAAAGAAATTACGCCGGAGTTTGTGCGTGACGAGGTTGCGCGCGGCCGCGCGATTATCCCGGCCAACATCAACCACCCTGAAATTGAGCCCATGATCATTGGCCGCAACTTCCTGGTGAAAGTGAACGCCAACATCGGCAACTCGGCTGTCACATCATCGATTGAAGAAGAAGTGGAAAAGCTGGCCTGGGCCGCGCGCTGGGGCGCCGACACGGTGATGGACCTGTCGACCGGCAAGAACATCCACGAGACGCGTGAGTGGATCATCCGCAACTCCATGGTGCCGATTGGTACCGTGCCGATTTATCAGGCGCTGGAAAAAGTCGGTGGCATTGCGGAAGAACTGACCTGGGAGCTGTTCAGGGACACCCTGATCGAGCAGGCCGAGCAGGGTGTGGATTACTTCACCATTCATGCCGGTGTGCTGCTGCGATATGTGCCGCTGACCGCCAAGCGCGTGACCGGTATTGTGTCGCGTGGTGGTTCGATCATGGCCAAATGGTGTCTGGCGCACCACAAGGAAAACTTCCTGTACACGCATTTTGAAGACATCTGCGAGATCATGAAGTCCTATGACGTGTCATTCTCGCTGGGTGACGGCTTGCGACCGGGCTCTATTGCTGACGCCAACGATGCTGCCCAGTTTGCCGAGCTGGAAACCCTGGGTGAGCTGACCAAAATTGCGTGGAAACACGACGTTCAAACCATGATCGAGGGCCCGGGCCACGTACCGATGCACATGATCAAGGAAAACATGGACAAACAACTGGCTGTGTGTGACGAGGCACCATTTTATACGCTCGGCCCGCTGACCACGGATATCGCGCCGGGATATGACCACATTACCTCCGGTATTGGTGCAGCAATGATCGGCTGGTTTGGTTGTGCCATGTTGTGCTACGTGACCCCCAAAGAACATCTCGGCTTGCCCGACAAGCAGGACGTCAAGGATGGTCTGATGGCGTACAAGATTGCTGCGCATGCCGCGGATCTGGCCAAAGGGCATCCGGGGGCGCAGCTGCGTGACAATGCGTTGTCCAAGGCCCGTTTTGAATTCCGCTGGGAAGATCAGTTCAATCTGGGTCTGGATCCGGAGACCGCGCGGGCGTTCCACGATGAAACCCTGCCCAAGGAATCCGGCAAGGTGGCACACTTCTGCTCCATGTGTGGACCGAAGTTCTGCTCAATGAAGATCACTCAGGAAGTACGCGACTATGCCGCAGGCCTTGAAGCGGCCGGTGTCGATGTCAGTGATGCCGGCAATCCGGAAGCGCTGGAAAAAATTGTGCAATCCGGTATGGAGCAAATGGCCGACCAATACAACAGGAGCGGTCGTCAGCTGTATCACAAAGTCTGACCGCCAAAGACAACATGACGAGGGATGAGTCCGCCGATCAGGTGCGGTAACCCGGTAACAAGTTTGCAAGCAGAGAGTGTTTGATGATTGAAATTAAAGCTGATGATCTGAACATCGAATCCATAGAACCGCTGATGACACCCGCTCAGCTCAAGGCCGAGTTGCCGCTGGAAGGTGCTGCGCTGGAATCCGTGCGTAACGCGCGGCAGACTATTTTCAACATTCTGGATCGCAAGGACCCGCGCCTGTTTGTGGTGGTCGGGCCGTGCTCGATTCACGATACCAAGGCGGCGCTGGACTACGCGCAGCGCCTGAAAGTGCTGGCGGATGAAGTCAAGGACACACTGTATCTGGTCATGCGTGTGTACTTTGAAAAGCCGCGTACATCCATTGGCTGGAAAGGTCTGATCAATGATCCGTACATGGATGATACCTTCCGTATCCAGGATGGTCTGCGCATTGGTCGCAAGCTGCTGCTGGACGTGGTGTCAATGGGGTTGCCGGCGTCGACCGAGGCGCTGGATCCGATTTCCCCGCAATACCTGCAGGACATGATTGCCTGGTCAGCGATTGGTGCGCGCACGACCGAGTCGCAGACACATCGCGAGATGTCCAGTGGACTGTCTTCTGCAGTGGGCTTCAAGAACGGCACTGATGGCGGGTTGATGGTAGCTGTGAATGCCATGCAATCGGTCAACAACCCGCATCGTTTCCTGGGCATCAACAAGGACGGTCAGGTGGCCGTGGTGCGCACCAAGGGCAATCCCTACGCGCATGTGGTGCTGCGCGGTGGCAGCAGCGGACCCAATTACGATTCCGTGCATGTGGCCAAAACCGAGGAAGCGCTGCGCAAAGGTGGTGTCAGCACCAACATCATGATTGATTGCAGCCATGCCAACTCCAACAAGGACCCGATGATACAGTCACTGGTCTTGAAAGACGTGACGCATCAGATTCTGGAAGGTAACAAGTCGATTATTGGTGTGATGCTGGAGAGCAACATCAACTTCGGCAACCAGAAGATCCCCAAGGATCTGTGTGATCTGAAGTATGGTGTCTCCGTCACCGACGCCTGCATCGACTGGGCAGAAACCGAGCGCAGCATCCGCGAGATGGCTGCCAAGCTCAAAGACGTGTTGCCTGCCAGGTAAACAGGGGGGCGGATAAAAAGGGGTCGAAGCCAATTATTTGGGAAAAAATTGGCTTCGACCCCTTTTTATCCGCCCCCCTGTTTATCCGCTCCGCCCCTGTAATACCAGCGTCACAGAACACCCATAGACTCAGGCCATTCAATTCACTGAAAGACCGCAGAGGCTGTGATGTCCGGACAAGTTACCATCGCTCGAGTTTGTTTGCTGTTAACCCTCTTTGTGGCAGGCATGGCGCATGCACAAAACACACTTGTGCCGGAAGGAGAGCTTGCTTACGCCGCCACCGCTTTTCCTGACAGGATCATTCTGACTGCCACTGACGATCCGGCTCGCAACCAGACGGTCAACTGGCGCACACGCGCTGCGGTGACTGAGGCAGTTGCGCAGATTGCTGAAGCGACAGACAGTCCGGCACTGCACCTGACTGCGCAGCGGGTCACTGGTGCAACCCGTATCCTAGAAGCAGGCAATGGCCTGGCGCATCATCACCACGTCACATTTACCGGTCTGTCACCCGATACCTTGTATGCGTACCGGGTGAGGGGCGATGGTACCTGGAGTGAATGGTTCCAGTTTCGAACCGCGAAATCGGGCGCGGAGCCGCATACTGCCATCTATTTTGGTGATGCCCAGAATGCCATCAAAGCACATTTTTCCCGCGTGATACGTGAGGCTTTCAGCACTGCGCCGCGTGCTCAGGTCATGGTGCATGCCGGCGATCTGGTGAATTCCGGACGTGACGGCAACCATGACGACGAATGGGGTGAGTGGTTTGATGCCGGCGCTTTTATAAACGCCATGATGGTCAATGTGGCGGCAGCCGGTAACCACGAATACCTGAGCCAACCGGATGGCCCGAGGACACTGGTTCCACAATGGCCCGCACACATGGCCTTCCCGTCAAATGGACCGGATCCGCTGCAGTCCACCGTCTATTACATGGACTATCAGGGCGTGCGCTACATCTCACTGGATTCCCAACAGGCCCTGCAGGATGAGCAGATGATGCTGGTACAGGCGACGTGGCTGCGGACGGTGCTCAGCAATAACCCGAACAACTGGACGGTGGTGACCTATCATCATCCGATGTTCTCGGTGTCGGCCGGCCGCGACAATCCGCGACTGCGCCAGCACTGGCAGCCTGTGTTTGATGAGTTCAACGTTGATCTGGTGCTGCAAGGGCATGACCATACCTATGGCCGGGGTGAAAATGTACCCAGTGGCGCGTCCGGCCAGCTCGCTGGCGCAGGTCCCATGTATGTTGTATCAGTCGCTGGGCCCAAGATGTATCTGATGAACGATACCTTCACGCCGGATATGGACAGGGTTGGTGAAGACACCCAACTGTTTCAGGTCATTGAGTTTCATCCGGACAAGATTATCTATCAGGCTAGAACCGTCACTGGGGCGCTCTATGACGCTTTTGATATCGAGCGCCATGCCGATGGCAGCAAGACAGTGGTTGATCGCCGGCCAGCCTCGGAAACCAGACTGTGCTCAAACCCTGAAGAGCGAACCGGCTCCAGTTGCTGGGGCGGCGACAGCCACATTGATGACGATCACCACCATTAATGCAAAAAAAAGCAGGCCCAATGGGCCTGCCAAGCGGTCACTCTTGCCACAAGTTACACATCACTATTTATGTGATGCCAGAGACGGCCTCACATACACAGATTTCACACATCCTTGCCAGGACTGCTCCATCACTTACAGGTTACTGACAGAGCTCAGCGCCACCTTGGGCTGCTGCTCTGCCTGCGCTTGTCGCACCCACTCCTGAACCCAGGGGTTGGCCAGCAGCGTATTTGCATACTTTTTGGCTTCCCCGCTGAGCTCGGCGCCATAAGCACGCAGCTGTATCGCAACCGGCGCATACATGCAGTCGGCAATCGAGAAGCGCCCAAACAGGTACTCGCCTCCGACACCATGTTTGCGTCGGCAGCAGCTCCAGATGGCGTCGATACGGGCTATCTCATTGGCCAGCGGCTCAGAGACAAACAGTTTGACCGAGGCCTGGCAGTTCATTGGCCAATCCTTTTTCAGGTGCGGAAACTCCGAGTGCACCTCGGCGCTGATCGAGCGCGCAGTAGCGCGTTTGCGCGGACTGCTCGGCCAACCCCTGCCGTCGAGCATGACTTCATTAATGTACTCACAGATCGCAATGGAGTCCCAGACCGTGGTGTCCCGGTGCAGCAGCGCGGGCACTTTCAAGGAGGGCGACAAGGGGCCAAGCTTTTCTGCCGTATTGCCCTGATACAGGGCGACATTGACCTCCTCAAACGGAATCTCGAAATTCTTCAGCAACAGCCAGGGTCGCATGGACCATGACGAAAAATTCTTGTTACCAATCACCAGCCGGGTCGTGCTCATTGCCTGTACTCCAGTCAGCTACTGCACAGCGTATTGCGCTGTTTCTGAAGGATTAGACACAAGGTTTCTTGCAGTTGCAGGCATAAACAAGGGCATTGTGCTGAGGAAATATGGCAGAATCGTGGCATCTGATCACTGGCTCCCGAGGCCCTCTTTGACCGTGCGGCAAATAGGGTATAGTCAGCCGCGAACAGCTTGGGTGCCAAGGAACACAGGGGAAGCAGACATGGCCAGACGAATCGCAATTGTGGAAGATGAAGCAGCTATCCGCGAAAACTATGCGGACGTATTGCGCAAGCAGGGGTACGAGGTCCAGACCTTTGCCAACCGGCGCGAAGCCATGCGCGCATTTGATCTGCGTCTGCCGAATCTGGCCATTATTGATATCGGTCTGGAGAACGAGATTGATGGCGGTTTTACGCTTTGCCAGAGCTTGCGCTCGATGTCGGAAACGCTGCCCATCATTTTCCTGACGGCACGCGACAACGATTTTGATACCGTCAGTGGTTTGCGTATGGGGGCCGATGACTATCTCACCAAAGATATCAGCCTGCCGCATCTGTCCGCACGCATTGCGGCACTGTTCCGCCGGCAGGATGCGCTGAACCAGCCAACGTCACCGGAGAATCTGCTTCAGCGCGAACAGCTGGTGCTGGATATTGGTCGTCTGACCGTACAGTGGAACGGCATTGCGGTGCCGTTGACTGTGACTGAATTCTGGATGGTGCACGCGCTGGTCAAATTTCCCGGTCATGTCAAAAGCCGTCAGGTGTTGATGCAGGAGTCCAAAATCTTTGTGGATGGCAGCACCATCACCTCGCACGTCAAGCGCATCCGCAAGAAGTTTATCCAGGTGGATCCTGCCTTTGATTGCATAGAGACGGTCTATGGCATGGGGTATCGCTGGAATACACAGCCGGTTCCCGGCAGCGGAGATGCTGCCGATTTTGATGACGACGAGTAATACAGGGCACACACGCCGATGCCGCGAGCACTCAAACATCCTTTCGGGATTCGCTTCAAACTGGTCTTCCTTTCCAGTTTTTTGCTGGTTATTCCCTGGCTGGGATATGAGTATATTCTGGAGATGGAGGATTACCTGCGCCGCGGTCAGGAGCAGGTCGTGCTCGGTACTGCGCGTGCACTGGCAACGGCCCTGAACGAGCGACCCGAGTTGTTTGACGAGGGCAACTTCGGCCCGGCCCGACGCAGTGAAAACCTGTATGTGTACCCGATCTATTATCCGCTGGCGCTTGATGACAATACCCTGACTGACTGGGGAGACTACCAGCGCTACGAGTTGTCCTATGGGCGCGCCAACACCATTGCCACGCCGCTGAATCCGCAGAGTGAATTTTCACGTTACTACCACAATGACGCCTCGCTGAATTTCAAGTTCTTGCTCGGGGAGCACAACCGCTTTCTGCACGCCTACATCAAAGTGGTAGACAATAATGTGGTGTACCGTTCCCCTGACAGTCTGAGCATTCATCGCAGTGACTTTTTACAGATTTCGATGACGGGCCCTGATAACGAATTCCGGCGTTATGTGATTTCCCCGCGCGGCCCCGAGTACATCTACGCGTACCAGATTGGCAATGATTTGCGTGATATCGGCGCGTTGCGCCATGAGGACAGGATAGTTGGGCAGTGGTACGAAAATCTGGACGGATACACGATTGAATTGCGCATGCCGCTGACCATGGTCGGGAACAAACTGGGATTTGCCATTTATGATGTTGATGACCCGGAAACGCGTACGGTCACAGCTGTGGTGGCAACATCCGATGTCAATAATCCGGAGCGACTTGGCACCTTGCAACGCCCCACACCGGAAATCGACAAAATTGTTGAGGGTATGGGATATACCAATTCACGCATTCAGGTGGTGGACAGAACCAGTCGCGTCCTGCTCAGCGTCGGGGATATCCAGAGCGCAACCGGACTTGCATTGGCGAGCGAGCAACGGGAAGTGAGCACCAATCCGTACTGGCGCTACGTTGAAGAAAAGATACTGCACCCGATCTATTATCAGATTCTGACCAAACCTTCCAACGACTTTATTGACGAGTTATATGTGGGCAGCCGTCTGGAAGGGGCGCACATCAGCTCCGCCCTGATGGGCGAAGCACTCACGCAGTTCCGCACCATTGATGACAACCAGACGCGAATTCTGGAGGCGGCTTATCCGATTTATGCCGACGGTGAAATCATGGGCGCTGTGGTGGTGGATCAGAACATGAATGGGCTGCGCACCTTCCGCAATCAGGCACTCGAGACCTTGTTTAACACCATTCTGGGCGTGATGTTGCTGGTGGCTTTTGGCCTGTTCTTTTTTGCTTCACGCATATCCACGCGTATCCGCGCACTGCGCAATCAGGCAGAGAATATCATTGATGACAATGGTCGCCTGAAGAATACCATTGTGGCCACTCGCAGCTCGGATGAAATCGGGGATTTGTCACGCAGCTTCTACAATATCGTCGAGCGACTGGGTCAGTACACACACTATCTGGAAAACATGTCCTCGCGTTTGTCGCACGAGCTGCGCACGCCAGTGACGGTTGTGCGCTCGTCACTGGAAAATCTCGGCATGATTGTTCAGGACAAAGAGTCTGCAGTTTATATCCAGCGCGCCGAGGAAGGCATCAGTCGCCTTAATCTGATTCTGACCAATATGAGTGAGGCTACGCGTCTGGAGCAAATGCTGCAGACCTCGGAAAAAGAAAAAATCGATCTGGTCAAAGTGCTGGCTGGATGTGTCGAGGGTTATCGGCTGGCCTATCCGGATTCGATTATCGAAGCCGATCTTGAGGGGCCAGCTCCGATCAGTGGTGTGCCGGAGTATATCGCCCAGTTGATGGACAAACTGATCGCCAATGCGGTCGAGTTCAGTTACCCGAAAAAACCCATCACGGTGTTTTGCCGGGTGATCAAGGACAGAGCGGTGATACGCGTCACCAACTTCGGCCCCTATCTGCCAGAGGAAATGAAAGGGCGTCTGTTTGATTCGATGATTTCAGTGCGTCCGCAAGAGAAGCAAAGAGAGCCCCATCTTGGCATGGGGCTGCATATTGCACGCCTGATTACCGAATTCCATCAGGGCCAGATTCGCGCCGAGAACCTCAAGGATTATGAAGGTGTAGCGGTGACGGTTGTGATTCCCTTGCTGGAACCTTGAAGCTTTACTCCTGTTCGCTGGTGATAGTTGTCAGTGGCACATAGTAGTCCGGTGCATTGTCGCGCACGACCGGCGAGTGCTCAGCCCAGGCGTGGCAGGTATTGAGCACAAACGGCTTGCCCTTGAAGTGACGACTGTCCGAATCCGCCTGACGGCGACGATGATTCTGTAACGGTCGTATGGTCTGAATCGCTACCGTTGCCAATGGAGACAGCAGTTCCGTCAGGTGAGTGCAGCCCTGAACACCGCCCACACGCTCCCGAATGGCTTTGCGCCAGCCCGGGCCAATGGTGACACCAATCAGTGATTTGTAGACCGGGGTGATATCCGGGCACATCGCAAACGGGCTGTTATCGGTGGCCGCCTCGATATCGATGATTTCAAAGCGATCATTGACGGTCACACGCAGCCACATTTCGTGCAAGGCCGCGCCAGGCTCAATGGTGCCGCGCCAGTTATTGCTGAACGCATAGGTCTTGGTGTCGACCAGATGGCCTTCAATATCAAACAGACCGTCTTCGCGCTCATAACCGGCAAAGTTGATCTGGCGTGTGTGTATGTGCTCACGGCGCACCGGGCTCGGTAACGGCATGTCGTCTTCCTCCGCTCAAGGCGGGGGATTATACATCAGTCGTGCGGTTTTCGACCGCGCGCTCGAAATTTCAATGGTACTCGTAGGTAATCAGCACGTTCTGCGGCTCGCCGGCATCATCGCGCAGGTTGCTCAGGCCGCTGAACATCGCCAGCCGACGCGAGTCCTGTTCGTAGCCAATGTAGATGGGATCAACCAGAAAGCCGACAACACGCAGCAATCCCGCCGGTCGGATGACAAAGCAGGACAGCGCTGTTTGCACCGCGCTGCAATTGCGCTGGTCAGTGCTGCTGAGATTCACACGCACAGTATCCTGCCGCGCAGGTACCAGAAAGTGCGCGCTGACTGCTCGGCCAGCCGTCAACCGATCCCAGTTCGCGCGTATGAAGGGATCAAATCCGGCATCAACCACCAGATCGTCGCGCAAAGGCACTTTTGCCTGAACAAAGCGATTGCTGTCGTGCGGCTGAAAACCGATCTCGATGCTGGGCGGGCGCACATCAGTCAGCGGACGAGTCTCAATGCGTGCGCTGTTGCGATAGTCGATCTGTCGAATCTGTGGCGCAGTCAAGATCGATGAATAATCCATACTTTTTTCTGCAAACAGCTCCCCGTCCGGAGTGCGATATTGCACACGGGTCGGCAGATCCAGCGCCGGGTCTTCGGCATAGTGGAACTCCTGATACAGCACTCGCGACTTGTCCGGTGCCCACGCTGTTCCGGTGGCCCACAAGGTGCTGCTGTCAGGTTGGTTGCCAAAGTCTGTGTTGTTGGCGTACACGGTCTGCACACCGGAGATTGCCATCAGTATCAGTGCCAGAAGATGTGTCGTCATAAGCAGAGGTGTTGACATGATCAGCTCCGTTCAACAGTCATACTCAGGTACGAGGGCGCAGGCGATTGAAGGTATAAAGATGAATCAATAGCGGAAACACCAGTGCCCATATCAACGAAATAATCAGCAGCGCCATCCAGTCCGGAGACATCAGCCCGACACCAGCCAGGTGTGCCCCGGCAAAATATGACATGGGTGCAAACACTGCGCCTGTGATCATACTCAGCCACAAGCGACCGAAAAAAAAGCGCATCGGATAGCCCACCGTGGTTGCAAACAGCGTCCACAGGCACGTCAGCCACAGCGGCGGAAAAATCCCCCCGGTGACTATCACGCCGCCTGATACCAGAGCCAGGTCACACAAGAAGCCGATCACGGTCGCTTGTAGAATAAAGATACTTTCGCGTTTGACATCGTGCACCTGATGCAGATGCACAATCAGCATCATGACGGTGACCATGGCGGCGACCACGGACCCACCCAGCACACACATCAGCCAGGTGCCCTGGAATGCCAGAGCGTTGATCACCAGATACTGGCGGTCAGACCAACGGGGCAAAGGCAGCGTCATCATTATGAATCACCGACCTGTCTGCCGTCAGCGCGTGCCGCCGGTGGCGATGCGGGCATGCAAGGGTTGAAGCCGGGCATCAGGCTTGGCCATCAGAATCTGTGCGGTGTGGATGACTCTCTCCATAAATCCGCCCTGACAGTAGGCCAGATAATAGTCCCACATGCGAATAAAGCTGCGATTGAAACCCATGGTCTCAATCTCGGCGGCTTTTTCCAGGAAGCGCTTGCGCCATCGTTCCAGTGTGATGGCGTAATCGCGGGTGATGTCTTCCAGGCCCACGATCTGCATGTCGGTATCCCGTCGTACATGGGTGGCAATGGCTTCATTGCTGGGCAGGCATCCGCCAGGGAATATGTAGCGCTGAATAAAGTCGACGTGATTCTTTGCTGCCTCATAACGCTGGTCAGAAATCGTGATGGCCTGAATCAGCATCAGACCATGCGGTTTCAGCAGCGACGAGCACTTGGAAAAATAGCTGGAGAAATACTCGTGGCCAACGGCCTCGATCATTTCGATAGAGACCAGTTTGTCGTACTGCCCTTCCAGTTCACGATAATCTTTCAGCAGCAACTCAATACGATCTTCCAGGCCTTCCGCCTTGACACGCGCGCAGGCAAATTCATACTGCTCTCGCGAGATTGTTGTGGTAGTCACCTTGCAGCCGTAGTGTTTTGCGGCGTGAATCGCCATCGCACCCCAGCCGGTACCAATCTCGATCAGATGATCCTCCGGCTTGAGTTGCAGGCGCTCGCAGATATGCGTCAGTTTGTTCAGTGAGGCTTCATGCAGTGATTGCGTGGTGTCACGGAAAATCGCAGCGGAGTACATCATGCTGGGATCGAGAAAACTGGCGAAAAATTCGTTGCTCAAGTCGTAGTGCGCAGAGATATTTTTGCGCGAGCCTTCCACCGTGTTGCGATTGCGCAGATGAAGGACGCGATTCATCAGTCGGGCCAAAAATACCTTGCCACGATCGAGCCCCTGCAGCACCGGCAAATTCAGTACCATGATGCGAACCAGAGCCAGCAGATCGGGTGTGTGCCAATGTTCCTGCATGTACGATTCAGCGCCACCAATACTGCCATTGAAGACCACGGTCGGATAAAACGCCGGATCCGTCACTATCACATGCGCAGTCAATGCTGTCGGATTGCTGTCTCCAAAGCTGTGCAGCTGATTGCCTTCATCAATCACAATACGCCCACGTGCCAGATCCTTGAGTTTGCGAAACAGGATATTGCGCGCCATCCGCTGGGAGTAAGTCGCCCTCCTCATCACATCGCCGGATTGGCTCGCGCGTGCCATGCTGAACGCATCGGTCAATGCTGCTGTCTGAATGGAACCGGTTTGACGATTGCCGGGTGATCTCATAATGGATTTACTCTCCTTGCTGGTCGAACAGTCGGCTCTGCCGGGACCCTGGCATCAGAGTGCAGCCGATCGCTGTCGCTGGACGTTGTGTGCCGCGGATGCGGCTGGAACGGAATTTTTTTGAAAAACAGTTTCATCGCTTGCCAGTAGATTCCCAGAGCAACTTTGCCCGTCATCCATGGATACGTCAGCAGCAGGCGATTCAGATTGCCGACAGTGACTTCTTTTCGCTGCAAACTGAGGCTGGCGTTAAAGGCCTGCCGACCATCCTGCCAGTTTTGCAGGTTAATGTTCAGTCGCTCATCCGGTGTGTTGCTGCGCCATCGGTACTCCATGGCCATCGGCATAAAAGGTGACACATGCATTTGCTTGCTGAAGACATGTTCAGGCGAGTTTTCGCTGTTGGCGGGAATGACATAATGGGTGCGCTCACCCCAGGGGGTGTTGGTGACTTCAGCGACAATAAAGCGCAGCGTCTGATCGTTGTCGAACACATAGTAACAACTGATTGGATTGATCAGATACCCGAAGTAGCGCAAATTGGTGAGCAGTCGCACCGGACCGTCAGGGCGCTCTCCGCTGGCTTCTTGCACCGTATCCAGCACAGCCTTTTTGAGATCAGGTTCAGCAGGCTTCAGGTAGTCCTTGCGCCTGAACCATGCCAGGGCCGGCCTTTTGGCAGACCACAAGGCGCTGCCACCAAATACTGCACTGAGCTCGTCCAGGTCCAGATACATCATAAAGACCTGATAAGAAAACGCGTGCCGTTTGGGTGTCAATCGGCAGTGCCGCACAGTCCCGGTGTAAATGGCGCTGTTCATGCCTCAGGTCTGCTCCCGGCAAGTTTCGGTTTTCGGCTGATGCGTCGGTACCATATTCCTTGAAACAGTTGGGCCAGGCGCAGGCTCGCTGTGAGGCGACGCGGGAAGTTGTATTCCAGCGGCCGCTTTTGCAACGCATGCGCAATACGGCTGGCAGCTGACTCTGCGTCCATCTCAAACGGCATGGGAAAGTCATTGGCAGCCGTCATCGGTGTGGTCACAAAACCGGGGTTGATGACGGTCACGTCCATGATGTCAGCAAAATCGGTGCGCACCGAGTGCATCAGATAACGTGCTGCTGCCTTTGATGCGCCGTACGCCTCTGCACGCGGGAAACCGATAAAGGCAGCGAGGCTGCAAACCGCAGCGACATGTGGGCGTTGTGGCGCCTTGCGCAGCAACGGCAAGGCGGCATTCAGTGAGTGAATCAACCCGAAAAAATTCGTATCCATCACACGTTGGAACAGCGCCGGATCCAGGTGTTGCCGCTTGATGTATTCACAGGTACCCGCGTTGAGAAGCACCAGATCCAGACAAGGCACCAGCGCCTCCAGCTGTGAGCTCGTTCCCGGCACCGAGTCATTGGCGGTGACATCAAACGCCAGCGGTACAATCTTGCCAGAGAGCTGTGCGCCGGCCTGTTGTACCTCGTCAAGTCGCGACGGTGTGCGGCCACTGATCACGACATGGTGCCCCTGCGCAGCATAGTGCAGCGCCAAGGCGCGCCCGATGCCTGACCCGGCTCCGGTGATCCAGATATATTTTGCGGATGTACTCATGGTCGGTGTGCTCAGGCAGACAGACGCTGGTTGACGTAACGTACCAGAGAACCCAGTACAGGCACATGCTGATACAACATGGCTCCCAGATCAAAGAAATCCTCGTGGTAATAAATTTTGTCAGTGAAGCGAATCATGGTAATGCCGCGAACCTCAACAGGTTTGCCACCCTTGAGTTTGGGGTGTGAAAAGTTCATTTGCCAGACGATGGTTGCACTGTTGGGCCCAACTTGCTCCTCAAGATACTCAAAACGCATGTCGCTGGTGCTGGCATACAGGCTGCGCAGGTAGTTCTTGACGCCAAGTCTGCCGTGTATCACATGTACCGGGTCGCGAAACTCAATGTCCTGGGTGTAGATGCGGTCTATGTTGTCAAGGGTGGCGACAGCGGGTTGCCGGTAGAACGCCTTGAAGTCGTTCAACAGCGCGGTGCGCAGGCTGTCACTGATGCTTGTCATGTTGGTGGCCATGGCCGGGTCTCTCTGGTGCTGCGTGATGTAACGGGTTGTTCGTTGCGAGTTGTACGCGAACAGCGCTGCGCTGGATCAAAAAGCCGTGGTCAGCGCCGTGACAATGGTATGCGGGCATAAACGGGCTGGCAGCAGGGTCTCAGACGGGGTAACTGGACCGGGACACTCCTCGCAACGACGCTGCGCGTCTGATTGTTGCTCGCTCGTGTCCCGGTCCAGTTACCCCGTCTGAGACCCTGCTGCCAGCCACCATAGACAACACCCCGATTCAGGCGTACAAATACAGTGATCCGCTTGTCAGCACGCATCGTAGATATGCCTGAACCAACAAACTGGCCGACCCAATTCGGAAATCAAGAGCCAATGGACAGTGTAGCCACACAACTGAATAGAAGTACCGGCCCCGATCCCTGGGCCGAGAGTGTTCGACTGGTTGCGCAAAAACGCGACAGGGCAGCGTTCCAGCAGCTTTATCGCCACTTTACGCCGCTGATTCGCGCGTTTTTGCTGAAAAGCATGGGCTCTCAGGCCAATCGGTCAGAGGCGGAAGAGATCACACAGGAAGTGCTGATCAAGGTCTGGAACAAGGCAGCGTCCTTTAATCCGACCAAGGCCAGCGTCAATACCTGGATCTTTACCATCGCCCGTAACACGCGTATCGACTTTATACGACGTAACGAGCGCAACAACCGGGACATTGACATTGAGGACATCTGGCATGAGCCAGAGTCGCCTGAGCCCTTGGTGGATCTGCAGCAGCGGCGTGCCGAACAGGTCATCAAGGCGGCCATGGACACGCTGCCAGAAGAGCAGGTGCAGGTGCTGTACAAGGCGTTTATGGAAGGCAAGTCGCACAATGAAGTGGCTGAGGAGCTTGGATTGCCGCTGGGGACTGTGAAGTCACGGATCCGCCTGGCGCTAAGCAAAATGCAAATATTGATCGACCGATAGCAGATCGGGGTGGCAGCCACTGGAAGTCATAAGCCGGTGCACCGTCAAACAATTTTTCAGGTAATAACATGGTTTCATTTCATCCAGACTCAAGATTTCTGACCGACTTTGCAGCGGGCAGTCTGCCGTTGTCCGAGGCGGTCTGTGTTGCCGCTCACCTGGAGTTCTGCCCCAAATGCCGCAGTCATGTGCAGCAACTGGGCGATCTGGCTGCCCAGATGATGGCGCGGCTGGAGCCGGAGGCAGCTGATGACAAAGGCTTTGATCAGTTAATGGCGCGCATTGAGGCAGGCGATGAAGAGCAGCAAGATGAGATTTTTGTTGCCACGCCACCGCCTTCGGGGCTGGTGACCGGTATGCCCAGAGTCGTGCAAAAACTCTCCCGTGGTGCCATGTCAGATCTGCGCTGGGTGCAGCTTGGGCGCTCCCTGCGAGTGGCACCTCTCAGTGTAGGCAAGCACGAGCGCCAGACGGCTATTTACGACATCAAGGCGGGTGGCAGAATGCCGGAGCACGAGCACCGCGGTGAGGAGATCACCGTCCTGCTCAAGGGCAGTTTTTCAGATGCCGATGGCAAATATGTGCGTGGTGACTTTGTTGTACGCCATGAGGGCGAGCGTCATCAGCCAACGGCCACGCTGGACACCGATTGTTTGTGTCTCGTCAGTCTGGCGGCGCCTATTCGACCGAGCTCCTGGCTGTACAGGGTCATGGAGCCGTTGATCAACCTCCGTTTGTCCGGGGTCTGACCACCGGATATTGATTGTGATGCTGCTCCGCAGTGCCGGGGCAGCATTGCCCACCCGGCAGTGAAACCTTCCTGTTCATGGTAGCCGTAACCGGGATGCCGCTGGCATAATCCGGCTTCGACCAATCAGCAACAAGCGGCGACCTGATGTCCAGTTACGAGCCTGTATACCACCACACAGATGTTGAAGTGCTTGAGCGCAAGCGCGTGTTTCAGGGCTTTTTTGCGCTCGACAAACTGCAGCTGCGACACCGGCTCTACGCCGGTGGTTGGAGTGCAAGTTTCACTCGTGAGCTGTTTGTGCGCGGCAACGCTGCCGGTGTGCTGCTATACGACCCGGCGCGCGATGAGGTGGTGATGGTCGAGCAGTTTCGTGTTGGCATGATTGACGCCCGCACGCCAGACGGCCACCAGCAAAGTCCGTGGGCTCTGGAGCTGGTTGCCGGTATGGTAGACAGCAGCGAATCTGCCGCGCAGATGGCAGTTCGTGAAGTTGCTGAAGAAACCGGTCTTGTGATTCCTGCCGCCGAATTTATTTGTCAGTACTACAACAGTCCCGGTGGAAGTGACGAATGCATCAGTCTGTATTACGCAGAAGTGGATGCGGGCCGCGCTGGTGGTGTTCATGGCTTGGCGGAAGAAAATGAAGATATCAGGGTTGTTGTGCTGACGCGCGAGCAAGCGCTGACTGCAGTGAACGCGGGACTGATCAACAACGCGATGGCAATCATTGCGCTGCAGTGGTTGCAGCTGCGCAGGCTTGCAGGGCCGCAAGCACGCGAGGTTGCATGACGATGGATGCCGTGAATACACGTTATTACGAAAGAGCGGTGTTGCCGCGATATCGCATCGATCTGGCGGCTTATATGCAGACCTGTGATGACAACTATGGTCGTTTACTAAAGCTGGTGCCTGCACTAGAATCGGATCGAAGCACCACTGAACAATCAGGCCGCCAGGGCTCGCAGTATTGGGAGTTTGAGGCAGGCGGTACGCGCACCCGTACTAAAATGACCATTCGGGTTCAGCTGCTGGAGCGCTCAAAATACACCAGCACGGTCGCGATCAGTATCAGCCACGGGTTTCCGGAATGGACGCCGCCCCCGAGCATGCTGGTGCGGCTGTACCATGATGCAGCGACAGCCGAGCCACTGAGTTATCAAGGGCATCGGCAGATACCGGTCAGGAGCCCGCAACCCAATGCTGATATGTATCATCAGGACGAGAAGAGGCAGATCAACGAATTTCTGGCGGAATGGCTGCGCTGGTGTCTTGACCCCGGCGTGACCGCAACATCCACCGACATTCTGTGTGTCGACTGAAAACTATGCAGAAAGACTCAAGGAATGACAGCGTTGGAAAATCGGTACGCCTGGTACAGATCACGGACTCTCATCTGTATCGTCACCCCGATGGCGCCTTGCTGGGGCTGAATACCCGTGACAGCTTTGATCGCGTGGTGGATCTGATTGCAGCACAACACCAAAACCGGCACATTGATCTGATTATCGGCACAGGTGACATTGCGCAGGATGCTGCGGCGCAGTCGTACCATCAGTTTGCAACCGGGGTATCGCGACTCGCTGCACCGTTTTACTGGGTGCCCGGCAATCACGACCGCCGCGCTGTCATGCTGTCCCTGGGTGAATATCAGTCCGCGTTTCAGACTCGCGTCGTACACCGCAACTGGCAAATACTGCTGCTGGATACCAGTGTTGCTGGTGAAGTGCATGGTTTTCTGTCTGCTGACGAGCTGGCGCGGCTTGAGCAGCAATTGTCAGATCTGACCGATGGTGTGCAGCACACCATGGTTTGCCTGCATCACAATCCGGTGCCCGGAACTGCCGGCTGGATGAGTGAAATCGGTTTGCATAATGCTGACGCGTTGCTTGCGATTTTATCCCGGCATCGCCAGAGCGTGCGAGCCGTTGTGTATGGACATATTCATCAGGAACTGGATTTTGTCAGTGATGATTTGCGTTTTATCTGCACGCCATCCACGTGCATACAGTTCAAACCCCATGTTGAAGATTTTACGCTGGATTTGCTGGCACCGGCCTACCGCTGGTTTGATCTTTATGACAATGGACATCTCGAGACAGCCGTCGAGCGTCTCAGGAATTACGTGGTCAATGTTGACCTGAATGCGGGCGGCTACTGAAACGCCGTTCCCGTCCGACTGAAATCACCACGCCGTTTGAGAACAATACGTTTATGAGCAAGAGTTATAACGCTGATGCCATTGAAGTCCTGACGGGGCTTGATCCGGTGCGCAAACGCCCCGGCATGTACACCGATACCACGAGACCCAATCATCTGGTGCAGGAAGTGCTCGACAACAGTGTGGATGAAGCGCTGGCCGGACACGCCAAAACCATCACTCTGATCCTGCACAAGGATGGTTCGATTGAAGTGGAAGACGATGGTCGCGGCATGCCTGTTGATATCCATCCGGAAGAAAAAGTCACCGGTGTTGAGTTGATTCTGACGCGTTTGCATGCAGGCGGAAAATTCTCAGACAAAAACTACAACTTCTCTGGCGGCTTGCACGGCGTCGGTGTCTCGGTGGTGAATGCACTGTCCACGTTTGTTGAAGTGACAGTGCGCCGTGACGGTGAAGTTCACCAGATGCGTTTTCACAACGGGGACAAAGCCACTGAGCTGAAAGTGATTGGCACCGTGCCCAAACGCCAGACTGGCACTACGGTGCGTTTTCTGCCCAACGAAAAGTATTTTGACTCACCCAAAGTTTCCATTTCGCGTCTGAAACATGTGCTGAGAGCCAAAGCGGTTTTGTGTTCCGGTTTGCGAGTCAGATTTATCGACAACACCAGCACTGACGACAAGGCGCAGAGTGAAGAGTGGTGTTATCAGGACGGGCTGACCGACTACATACTGCAGGGCACGGGTGATGACCTGACATTGCCGGTCGAGCCATTTACCGGCAGCATGAAAGGCAACGATGAGGCTGTGGACTGGGCAGTCTTGTGGTTGCCGGAAGGTGGTGAGCTGCTGCAGGAAAGTTACGTCAACCTGATTCCAACAGCGCAAGGTGGCACTCACGTCAATGGACTTCGTACCGGCTTGCTGGATGCGATGCGCGAGTTCTGCGAGTTCCGCAATCTGTTGCCCCGTGGCATCAAACTGACGCCGGAAGACATCTGGGATCGTTGCGCGTTTGTTCTGTCCACCAAGATGAAAGATCCACAGTTTTCCGGGCAGACCAAAGAACGTTTGTCTTCACGTCAGAGTGCGGTGTTTGTTGGCGGTGTGGTCAAGGACGCCTTCAGCCTCTGGTTGAACCAGCACACCGATGATGCACTGGCGCTGGCCGAGATGTGTATCAACAATGCGCAGAGTCGATTGAAGGCCAGCAAAAAAGTGGCGCGCAAAAAAGTGACATCAGGCCCGGCCTTGCCAGGCAAGTTGGCCGATTGTTCAACACAGGAAGTGATGGCGGGTGAACTGTTCCTGGTGGAAGGTGACTCTGCCGGTGGTTCTGCCAAGCAGGCACGCGACCGTGAAACACAAGCCATCATGCCGTTGCGTGGCAAAATTCTGAATACCTGGGAAGTGGACTCCAACGAGATTCTGGCATCGCAGGAAGTTCATGATATTGCGGTTGCGCTCGGTGTGGACCCAGGCTCCAGTGATCTCAGCGGATTGCGTTATGGCAAGGTCTGCATTCTGGCCGATGCCGACTCTGATGGGTTGCATATTGCTACCTTGTTGTGTGCGTTGTTTGTGCGTCATTTCAAACCGTTGGTGGCCGCCGGGCGTGTGTTTGTGGCGATGCCGCCGCTGTATCGGATTGATGTGGGCAAGGAAGTGTATTACGCGCTCGATGAAGATGAAAAAAACGGCATTCTTGACCGTATTGCCGCCGAGAAGAAAACAGCCAAACCCAATGTGCAGCGCTTCAAGGGCCTGGGTGAAATGAATCCGCTGCAACTGCGTGAAACTACCATGAATCGCGACACCCGCCGCCTGGTGCAACTGGTGTTGCCCGAAGACGACCGCGCCGCCGGTTACAGCGAAACCGAAGAGGCGCTGGACATGCTATTGGCCAAAAAGCGCGCCGGTGACCGCAAGGTGTGGCTGGAAGAGTATGGCAATCTGGCGGAGGTGGATTGACAGAGCCAGACACAATGAGTCGTATGATGTTTTCCATCGGCTACGCCACCAAACCCATCAGCGATTACATTGCGCAACTGCAACAGCACGGCGTTACTGTGGTAGCCGATGCGCGCTCGGTGCCTTACAGCAAGCGTTTTTTTGACTACCATCAGCAAGCCCTCAAGCTGCATTTGCAGCAGGCGGGTATCCGTTATGTGTATCTGGGCGAAGAGCTTGGGCCGCGCTCCAAAGATCCGGCGCATTATGACGAAACGGGGCAGGTGCAGTTTGATCGGCTGATGAGCGCTGAGCTTTTCAGGTCGGGCATTCAGCGCTTGTTTGATGGCCAGCGTAAAGGTTTTTGTATTGCGTTGACCTGCGCCTGCAAGGACCCGGCAATCTGCCATCGCGCCTTGCTGGTGGGATGGGCGCTGTTGCACACACATCAGCAGGACATTCAGCACATCCTGCATGATGGCAGGCTGGAAACACAAACGGCGCTGGAGCGCCGTTTGTTGGGATTGACTCAGACTGTGCCTGATATTCTGACGGGAGAGGCCGGAGCACTGTCGCTGGCGTACCAGCGGCAGTGTCAGGCCTGCGCGTACCGCAGGCCGTCCGACAGTCAGAGCAGGTAGTTGCTGGTGTCAGCCTGAATCAGGTTGACGCCCACCAGTGTTGCCACGGTGATGAGGTTGTCACCACCACCGTCTGCATCAATGCGAACTACCGTATCGCTGCCAACACTCTGGAACTCCAGGAATCCATTGCTGAAAGCATTGGCATTGCGGGGAGCATTGATTGACGTCAGCAGCGCACTCAAATCCAGCACATCACCGGTGGCTCCTTTCTGGAAGCCGGTAATCACACGGTTTGTCACCGCCACAACTTCATCCAGCGCGGGACCCCAGGCATCCGGGCCCACAGGGTCAGTACCGGCAAAACGCAGCGTGGTTGTGCTGCTGTTGGCCACAAAACTGAAGGTGTGCTCAGTCCACATCATGTCGGTCGTTGAGTTCTTCAGATTGAATGTATAGTCCTGTGAGCTGTTGGCTGCAGTGACGCGCAGTGTTTCTGTGCCAGCAGGCGAGCCGGGGTTTTTGGACAGTGCAAAGGCAACGGTGTACTGCGTGCCGGCAGTGGTTTGCAGCGTCTGCTGGACATAACCGCCTCCGTTCTCGGCATTCATGTCCAGTATCTTGGTGCCGTCAGCTGCTTGCCAGTCTCCCACGTGATTGATCTGTGCTGCAGACCAGCCTGTGGTTCCGTTTTCAAAGGAGCCA
Source organism: Pseudohongiella sp. (assembly GCA_036834885.1). Lineage (GTDB taxonomy): Bacteria > Pseudomonadota > Gammaproteobacteria > Pseudomonadales > Pseudohongiellaceae > Pseudohongiella. The sequence goes on from DAITNA010000001.1 coordinate 701,065, forward strand.
TTGCTCACCAGGTTGGCAATCACATAGGTATCTGTCACCGGGGTGATGGTGACATTCACGGTGGCTGTGCTGGTAGCCCCTGAAGCATCCTGCATGGTGTAACTGAAGCTGTCGCTGCCGTTTACATTGGCATTGGGCGTATACACCAGGCTGTTGCCGGACAGGGACACTGTACCCTTCTGGCCCTGGGTCGCGCTGACCAGTGACAAGGTATCGCCGTTGTCGGCATCCGTATCGTTGGCCAATGCGTTAATGGTGACGGACTTGTCCTCCAGCGTAGTGACGGCATCGTTTTTGGCAACCGGTGCGTTGTTGACACCGGTGACGACAATGCGCAGTACAGCGGTATCCGTGTTGCCCTGATTGTCACGCACGGTGTACTCAACTTCTTCAGTATAAGTCTGACCTGCAGCCAGTGAATCAAACTTGCCATTGTCGTCGTAGAAGTAGTCGCCATCACGATCGACTTTGAGTGTGGCGCCGGAAGCCAATGTCAGCGTCACGGAGTTGCCAACCATGTTGCTGCCGTCGACTGCGCTGACTTCAATCACGGAAGTCAATCCGCCCTTGTCATCATTGCTGAGTACGTTGCCGGTTGCTGTTGCGGTTTGAGCCCGGCCGTAGGTGCCTACGGTGAAACCGTTCCAGGTCTCTTTGTTCTGGCTTGTCCATGACAATGTCTCTACCGAGCCATCTATTTTCAGTACACCATGGAATTCGCCGGTAGAGACGATACCGTACTGACCACCACCAAAATTGGTGGGTGTGATATCGGATGCATTGCCGTATTTACCCTGACCCTGGCTGACAATCTGGAAATTCTGGTCGAACTTGTAACCATTCAGGTTCATGCTCATCACAGCAAAGAACAGGTTTTCTACCGGTTCAGAGAACGTCAGATTGCGCGGTGCAAAATCCGTTCGTGTGCCACTGGCATTCTGGAATCCGCCACCGGTAAAGGCTTCGTTCAGGCCAATAATGTCCCAGGTCTGGGGGCCCTGATTGACCTGGCTGCTGGTGTAGGGTTTTTCATTGGCGTTCGGTTCTATCCACTCTGAGGTGGTTGAACTGTAGCTGACCATGCCGGGTGCTGACTGGTTTTGTCCGAGCTGGACAATCCATGCCAGACCTTCGTAACTCACGCCAATCGTCTGACCATCGCCCAGTGTGATTGTGCCGTTGACACGTACGTACTTGTCTTCATTGACGCTGCCGCCCAACAGTTCTACCGACTGCCAGTCTGCCCAGTAGACTACGTTGCTGTTGTTGGCAACTACAACACTGGCAGTGACACTGTTGCTGTCATCTACACCGGTTGGGCCATCAGCGGTTCCGATAATGGTGACCGTGACGGTGGTGGCAGTGCCATCGAGGCTGGTGACGTTAAAAATGTCCGTCACCACCTGGCCTTCGTTGAGATAATCCAGCGCACCGTCAGAGGCAAAACTCCAGTTGCCATTGGCATCAATACTGAAGCTGCCGTATTTGCCTGCGGTATTGCTCTGGGTGTTAAAAAACGCTTCGCCCTGATCAACATCCGTGATCGACAAGGTGCCGGATGCCGTCAATTGCTCATCCGTTTCCTTAAGGCTGACAGCGGCCTTGCCCAGTTGTGCGACATCATTGATACCGGTAATGGTGACATCCACTTGTTGCTGGGCGACACCACCCTTGCCATCGCTGACGCTGACAGTAAACGATTCCACTTTGGTGTCGCCGGCCCCAAGGTAACGCACCAGGTTGTTGTCGACGGCGTAGTTCCATGCGACTTGACCACCGGTTCCCGTGCCAGTGGTATCGCTGGTTTTGGTCGCTGTCAGTGTGCCCAGCGTGGAGCCGGAGGCAGCGACGGATACGGTGTGGACATCGGACAGATCAACATCACTGAATTTGATCACGCCGTCGTCGCGCAGCATCGGATCCAGGTCAACCAGTTCATAGCTGCCGCTGGAGCTCTTGTAGCTGAACTCAAGAGACGCCTCGCCGCCGTACTCGAAGAAGAACAGCTCAATCGGGTAAACACCCGGTGTCAGTGTCAGGGAGCCAGTACGCACTTCTTCCGCGTGAATTCCCGGATCGTTAATCACCAGGGTGTTGTTGACTTTGAGGAATACACCATCATCGTTAAATGTACGGAAGGTGTAAGTATCTGCCGTGGTGACATTCAGTTGGCCAGTGATTCGAACGAAGAAGTTATCGTTCACCGGACTTGAGGTACTGTTTGCACCGGTTGCGGCGGCAGCTGGCCAAGGGCTGCTGCCAGGGATTTCACCCGCAAAACCGGATGGGTCATCCGTGTAATCGATCACGCTGGTGGTGACTGTGTATGACGCCGCATTGTTAGCGGCATAGGTCTCAAGGTCGCTCAACGACGTTGAGCGGTAACCCAGATACTGTTGAACTGTGAAGGGCGCAACCGGTGTTTTGGCCGTCACAGCACCCGCGCCATCACTGCCGCTCTGAATAACCGGCGCATCGTTGACGCCGGTCACAGTGACCGTGACATTATTGCTTGCGCTGGCGCCGTGTTTGTCGGTGGCGGTCACTTGCACAACAAGGTCGCGTGTCTCACCTGCAGCCAGTTCCTGAAAGAGGTTGCCGACATCGTAGCTCAGCGTTGAGCCACTGATACTGGCTGAACCCTTTGATGGCTGGCCGGAAATCGAGTAACTGAGCGTGCTGCCATCATCGTCGCTGTCGATGTCATTGCCCAAGGCAGACAGATCCAGTGTCACAGCACTGCCATCTTCGGTGGCAGCCAGCGCGCCTGCAGCCAGTGTCGGATTATCGTTCTTGCCAGTGACTGTCACTGTCACGATGTTGGAGGCAGAGGCCCCATGCGCATCAGTGGCTTTTACCTTGAGATCAAAACTGGTTGTTTCGCCCTGTGCCAGAGACTGGAAGGGGGCGCCACCTTTGGACTCGGCATCGCCCACGGGTGCATAGCTCAGTGTCGTGCCGGTGATACTGGCGACACCGGCCAGAGCTGTGTTTTCAAGAGAATAGGTTAATGTGCTGCCGTTGTCGTCACTGTCTATATCATCGCCCAATGCAGACAGGTCCAGTGTCACGGCACTGCCATCTTCAGTGGCAGCCAGCGCGCCAGCAGCCAGCGTCGGGTCGTCGTTGACGCCGGTGACCGTGACGGTGACGATGTTGGTGGCCGTTGCCCCATGTTTGTCGGTCGCCGTGACTT
>DAITNA010000001.1:704360-1196505 GCA_036834885.1 Pseudohongiella sp.
GTGACGGTGACGATGTTGGTGGCCGTTGCCCCATGTTTGTCGGTCGCCGTGACTTCGATGACAACGTCGCGGGTCTGACCGACAGCCAGATTCTGGAAGTCGGCACCGGGTGCAAAACTCAGGGCGGTGCCGCTGATGCTTGCCGAGCCTTCAGCCGGTTGCCCGGACACGGTGTAGACGAGGTTGCTGCCATCATTGTCGCTGTCTATATCATCGCCCAGCGCGGACAGATCCAGTGTGACGGCACTGCCATCTTCGGTGGCGGTCAGTGCGCCTGCGGCCAGTGTCGGGTCGTCGTTGACGCCGGTGACAGTAATCTTCAGCGTCGCGGGTGCGGATACGGCGCCGTGTTTGTCGGTTGCGGTGTAGCTCAGTTCAAAATGAGTCTGCTCGCCCAGGGCCAGTGACTGGAAGTTTTTGCCCGGATCGTAGCTGAATGTGCCATTACCATTGTTGGTCAATGAGCCGGTGCCCGGTGCACCAATAATGGCGTATTGCAGCGTGGTGCCATCATCATCGCTGTCCACGTCATCACCAACAAATTGACCAGTCACTGCGCTGCCATCTTCGGTTGCCAGCAGAGTGACACTCTGGACGACAGGAGCGTCATTGACGCCAGTCAGGGTGACACCGACCTTGGCCCAGCTCAGGGTGCCGTTGGACAGACGGATCGCGTAGATGAAGCTGTCCGTCATGGTTTGACCAAGCGCCAGTCCGGTAAGGCTGGCAGCCGTTTGCGGATCAATGGTCGAGGTGTCGTAACCAACACGACCATTGCTGGTGATATGCAAAGAGGCGCCAAACAGGCTGCGGTTGGAGGCAATGCCAGTGGCTCCGGGCAGATCCTGAGTCAGCAGATCCCCCGCCTCATAACCGGACATGGCGCCTGACTGGTTGATACCGTCGTCGACTGACCACAGGGACTTGGCATTGCCCCCCAGATCATTGGCCATGACATCAAGGTAGTAAACAGTGTTGACGTAATTCAGGGTTCCGGACTGGAGAGTGCCGAGGTTGTCATCCTTGGCTTGGGGGGTTTTGGTAAAAGAGGTTTCTGTGCCGCCGTTGGTATTGCCCGAACTGCCTTTTGAGCCAGAGTTGCTCATGTTTTTATTCTCCTGAGGATATGTGGAACGCCTGGTCGGGACAAAATAATGTCAATTTTCTGGCAGAAAAAACAATAGGCTGCGCAAATATTTTTGATCACTGTTTGATTTGTTACGGATTTTCCCATAAGTGCTGGGGTGTTCTGCAAATGGCAGGGAGGCAAGGAGGGGATTCGTCAATTATTTGGCGTTTCTGGGGTGGTCTGCATGTCTGGAGTGCTTCAATTCAGTGCAGTGCGACAGCTGGTCAGCATGTCGCACTGCAGCGGGGGATTCTGATGAAATGACAGGGCTTACTGTTCAGCCATCGCCTTCATATTGCCCAGTGCCCGTTCAAAGGTAGCGCGGCGGCGGGCGACATCGGCGTCCTTGGCAGCCTGGTCGGCGAGGTTGGAAACATCCAGCACCAGCGTGTACAGCAATTTGCTGTTATTGGCATCAACCGGGCGGGCTTCCATAAAACCGTGGTACAAGTTGTAGAACTCGCCCTGAACCGCCGGCTGAGTATAACCATAGGACAGCGGCGTATGTGCCACCATGATCTCGGTAATACGTCCGCCTGCCAAAACACGCACAGTGCCTATGCCACCATCTCCGGCCGAGATGGTGCAATCAATCCCAAGCCACTGGCTGATTGCACAGTAGTCGGCGCCAACTTTGGCCCAGGTCTGTTCCGCCGATCGGGCCACATCAATTTCCATGGCGATGGTAACGTATTCCTGGGCATGCAACTGGCTGGACAACAACAATGCGGGTGCGGCGAGCAGGGACAACACAGTCTTTTTCATGATGGGATCCTTTTTTATTGGTCTGGTGAACCTTGCGGCTGCCACAGGTTAGCCGACCGCTGGAGCAACAGCTACTTTTTTCTGTCCACGTGCCCCAGATCGCGATCCGGGGAGATCACGTCTCGTACCTTTTGTTTAAGCTCGGTGATTTCAGGGAACCGGCCTTCGTCCTTGCGTGACCACACGCGTTGATCGTCCACATGCACTTCGAAAATGCCGCCGGTTCCGGGGCGCAAAGTCAGCGCACTGATGTCGCCATCAAAGGTGCTGAGCAGCTCCTGTGCCATCCATGCCGAGCGCAGCATCCAGCGGCACTGGGTGCAGTAAGTAATGGTGATGTGGTGGTTCGCGGGTTCGCTCATCTTTGCCCCTCATTGATCCTGTTCAAAGAAATTCCCACTGCGAAAAGGTGGCCGCCTGACCGTGATTCGACCCATTTGCATCAATCAGGTTCCACACGGTTGCTGATTTGATGCGGAAACGTTTGCCAGTGGACGAAATGCGTATGCCCTGATAGTCATCAATAAAACCGTCCCGGGATACGCGTTGCAGCAGCGTCTCGCGCGCTTCGCGCAGCAGAGGTTCTGCCGAAAGACGTGAAGGCATGGTGATGATCTGCTCAGGTGTGAGCTCGAACAATGACAGCGCCATATGGTTGCCGTAAAAAAATATCGGATCAGGCTCAGTGCCGTGCGCCAGAACAACCTGCGGCAGTTGCCAGAGTCCATCAACGATATCGCTTTGTAACGGCATTAGTCGATGTCCCGTCAGGCGCTGATAACTGTCAACAAGCAATGCCAGTCGCTCGCCGGCGTGCGCGATCAACAAACCGGGGCAGTGGCTGCGGTTGGAGTGTGCCGCACTCATTGCAGTTCCAGCACCACCGGGCAGTGATCAGAGCCGTAATACTCATTGAGAATCTCCGCAGCTCTGATGCGTTTTTCCAGTGCTCTTGATGCCAGAAAATAATCCAGTCGCCAGCCTATGTTTTTTTCGCGGGCACCGCCGCGCATGCTCCACCAGCTGTATTTGACCGTGTCCGGATACAGGTGCCGGAAGGTGTCGATGTAACCGGCATCCAGCAAACGGTCAAGCCCGTCAATCTCGATCTGGGTATACCCGGCACTTTTGTTATAGTTGGCCTGTGGTCTGGCGATATCAATCGGCCGATGACAGACATTGAGATCGCCACAAATCACCACGGGCTTTTTCTGTTCCATCTGCAGAATGTGTTTGCGAAATGCATGATCCCAGCACTCACGATACTCAAGACGCTTGAGACCGTCTCCAGAATTGGGCGTGTACACAGTCACCACAAAATAGTCGGGAAATTCCGCTGCAATCACGCGGCCTTCCTGATCATGTTCCTCAATATCCATGCCGAATTGTATGGACAGGGGCTGTTCGCGACTGAACAGCGCGGTGCCGGAATAACCCGGTCGCACCGCCGAGTGCGTATAGATGTGATAACCCGGCAGTTCGCCAACCGCCTCCAGCACCTGATGATCCTGCGCTTTGGTTTCCTGCACACACAACACATCCGGTTGCAGTTGCTGCAGGGAGAGCAGAAAGTCTTTTTTGATGGCGGCGCGGATGCCGTTCAGGTTCCAGGAAATCAGGCGCATGACAAAGTCCTTGGGTAAATGCGGGCTGGGCCCATTAAAACATATCCAGTTGTTGTGGTGCATCGCTGGTGATGAGTCCCCGTCGTGCGGAAACCTGTTGTGGTCTGCGAAACAGACTGCAGTCGAGTTTGCCAAATTCAAGCTGACGCTTGTCCAGCCCGGTTTTGCGCATGGCGGTTTTAAACCGTTGTGCCAGCAGATCTGCCCAGATGCCTTCGCCACGCATCCGGGTGCCAAATTCGGCCTTGTAGTCCTTGCCACCGCGCATGTCGCGGATACGCGCCATCACGCGCTCGGCGCGATCGGGAAAGTGTGTCGCCAGCCACTGCCGAAACAGCGGGCTGACCTCCCACGGCAAGCGCAAGACAATATAACCGGCGCTGCGTGCACCGGCATCGGCGGCCGCCTGCAGGATATGCTCCAGATCGTGGTCAGTCACAAACGGGATCACTGGCGCCACGTTCACACTGACCGGGATACCGGCCTCTGCCAGACGTTGTACAGTTTTCAGGCGACGGGTGGGTGAGGCGGCGCGTGGTTCCAGCGTGCGTGCAATGGTGTGATCCAGCGTGGTGATGGTGACTGCGGCGGCGGCCAGATTGCGCGAGGCCATGTCCGCCAGCAGGTCGATATCGCGCTCGATCAATGCGGATTTGGTAATGATGCCCACCGGGTGGTGGCACTCGTGCAGTACTTCCAGCACCTGTCGGGTAATGCCGAGTTTGCGCTCAATCGGTTGATAGGCATCAGTATTGATGCCCAGCGAAATCGGTTCCGGGACCCATGAGGGGCTGGCCAGCTCGCGTCGCAGCAGTTCCGCCGCGTTGGTCTTGGCAAACAACCGGGTTTCAAAATCCAGCCCCGGCGACAACTCGAGATAGCTGTGGGTAGGCCGGGCAAAACAGTAAATACAACCATGTTCGCAGCCGCGATACGGATTGAGTGAGGCGTGAAATGGCAAGTCCGGCGACTGGTTGCGTGTCAGGATGGTGCGGGCGATTTCTTCAGTCACAACCGTTTCAGTGACCACCGTCTCCAGCGCCGCAAGCGGCTCCTGTTCAAGCGACCAGCCATCGTCAAAATCTTCGCGCTGCTGATGCTCAAAGCGCCCCTGGATGTTGGTGTTGGCTCCGCGGCCTTTGATGGCTTTGGTCCGGTTTGCGGCGGGTGATGACATGGTTGCCAGCTTTGCGTGGTTACTGTATATATAAACAGTATCGTAGGGTGGCGATCGACTGCTGGCAAGCAATTTTTGAAGAGGCGGCATCCGGGTTTGTGTTATAAAACCGCATCTTCTTCAGACAGAAAACGCACACGGAACACATCCAGCACCATGACCATGAACATCCATATCACCGACGAAGGTGTCGAACAGATTGCGCTGGGCAGCTACACGCGCCAGGCCTACCTGAACTATTCCATGTATGTCATCAATGACCGTGCGCTGCCGCATATTGGCGACGGCTTGAAACCCGTGCAGCGCCGGATTGTCTATGCGATGTCAGAGCTGGGCCTGAAAGCCTCGGCCAAGTTCAAAAAGTCAGCGCGTACCATCGGTGATGTCATCGGTAAATTTCACCCTCATGGTGACTCCGCCTGTTATGAGGCCATGGTGCTGATGGCGCAGCCCTTCAGTTATCGCTACCCGCTGGTTGACGGGCAAGGCAACTGGGGTTCGCCGGATGATCCCAAGTCATTTGCGGCGATGCGTTATACCGAGTCACGCTTGCAGAAATACGCGGACCTGCTGTTGTCCGAGCTGGGACAGGGTACGGTTGACTGGAAACCCAATTTTGATGGCACGCTGGATGAGCCGGCATTGTTGCCAGCACGGGTGCCGAACGTGTTGCTCAATGGTGGCAGCGGCATTGCCGTGGGTATGGCCACTGATATTCCACCGCACAATATGCGTGAGGTGGTCAGCGCCTGCATTCATCTGCTGGATAACCCCAAGGCCACCGTGATGGATCTGATGACCCATGTCAAAGGTCCCGATTTTCCGACCGAAGCCGAGATCATTTCGCCGGCCAGTGAGTTGCAGGCTTTGTATGAGACCGGGCGCGGTTCGGTCAAGGCGCGTGCTGTTTACAAGGTGGAAGACGGGGATGTGGTGATCACGGCGCTGCCGTATCAGGTGTCTGGTGCCAAGGTGCTGGAGCAGATTGCGGCACAGATGCAGAAGAAAAAATTGCCGATGGTGGTGGATCTGCGTGATGAATCGGATCACGAAAATCCCACACGCATTGTGATTGTGCCGCGCTCCAACCGTATCGATGCTGACGAGCTGATGCTGCACCTGTTCGCCACCACCGATCTGGAAAAAACCTTCCGCGTCAATTTCAACATGATAGGCACCAACGGCAAGCCGCAGGTCAAGGATTTGCGCACTTTGCTGGGCGAGTGGCTGGTGTTTCGCACGGAGACTGTACGCAAGCGTTTGCAGTACCGTCTGCAAAAAGTGCTGGATCGCCTGCACATTCTGGAAGGCTTGCTGATCGCCTACCTGAACATTGATGAGGTGATCCACATCATTCGCACCGAGGACAAACCCAAGCCGGTGCTGATGGAGCGTTTCGGGCTCAGTGACATTCAGGCAGAAGCCATTCTGGAACTGAAACTGCGTCATCTGGCCAAACTTGAAGAAATGAATATTCGTGCTGAACAGGATGATCTGGCCAAAGAGCGCGACACGCTGGAAACCTTGCTGGGTTCAGACAAAAAACTGCAGAACCTGATCAAAAAGGAGCTGACGGAAGATGCGGAAAAATACGGCGACAGCCGACGCTCTCCGCTGATCCAGCGCAGTGAGGCGCAAGCGTTCAGCGAAGTTGAGCTGATGTCGACTGAACCAGTGACCGTTGTATTGTCAAAAGCAGGCTGGGTGCGTGCAGCCAAAGGCCATGACGTCGACCCGGAAAGTTTGCAGTACAAATCCGGTGACGAGTTCAAGCTCGCCGTTCGCGGTAAAAGTAACCAGAGCGCAGTGTTTCTGGATTCCACCGGGCGCACCTACAGTTTGCCAGTGCATACCTTGCCATCTGCACGAGGGCAGGGTGAGCCACTGACCGGTCGCCTGACGCCTCCCTCGGGTGCCAGCTTTGAAGGCTTGCTGGTGGCCGATGACAAACAGATCGTGCTGATGGCCAGTGACGCCGGTTATGGCTTTGTGACCAACGTTGGTGAATTGCAAGCCAAGAACAAGGCTGGCAAGGCTGTGCTGAGTTTGCCCAAAGGGGCGCGTGTGATGCCGCCGGTGATGGTGCAAAATCCTGATACCGATGTGTTGGTCGCCGTCACCAACGAAGGCCGCATGTTGTGTTTCCCGGTCGCCGAGTTGCCGGTGCTGGCGCGTGGCAAGGGCAACAAGATTATCGGTATCCCGTCAGGCCGGGTGATGGATAGACTGGAGTACGTTGTCTCGATGGCCATCATCCCGCAGCAAGGTGCCTTGACCGTCTATTCCGGAAAGCGTCATGTCACACTCAAAGCGGGTGACCTTGCACATTATGCCGGGGAGCGTGGGCGTCGCGGCAATAAACTGCCGCGCGGATTCCAGAATGTTGATCGCATAGAGCCGGCTGACTAGGCCGGCACTGTGCTGATTTCTTCTTCTGAAAACAGCGCGAAATCCATGTGGTCGACGGGTTGTTGCAGGCAGTTGCCTTGCACAAAATTGACATTCGCCTGCCATAGCAGTGGTAGCAGCTCCACATCTTCCACCATCGGCGCAATCACGCGGATGCCCTGAGCGTGCAGCGCGCTGACCACGTCATTGAGCCGCTCGCGCTGACGGCCATCCAGCGCCATGTTTTGCAAGATGGATTTGTCCAGCTTGACGTAGTCCATTTGCAGTTGACCAATCATCCGGAATGGATCGAGGCTGCACCCGAAGTGCGTCAGTGACAGTTCAAACCCCAGGTCACGGACCTGCTGGCAGAACTGGCCTGCCTGTTCAGGGGTGCTGAGAAAATCCAGTTCACTGATTTGCAGAATCAGTTGCCGCGGGGTTTGTTGCTGTCGCTGTAACTCTTGTGTCAGCCATACCAGCAGAGTCTGCGACAGCAATGAGTTGGCAGTCAGATTGACCATGAGGCGCAGACTCTCATTAGCCTGGTCGCGAATGGCGAGCAGGGCATGACGGATCACATACCGGTCAATGCGTTCACCCATGCCATGCTGGTTGGCTGCCTCCAGAAACTCTTCCGGATAAATCAGACGGTCTGTCGCCGGCACTCGTATCCGAACCTCAAAATACTCTCTCGAGTCTGCTTTCAGGCATACCGTTGGCTGATAGACCAACAGCAGGTTTTCGTCCTGAAGTGACTGCCGAAGCTGCTCGAGCACCATGTTGCTCTGGCTCAGGCCCTGTCTGTTGCGCAGTTGATGGTTACGCAGGCTCTGATGTTGCCGCGCCCGTATCAGCAGCGTATCGGCATCAGGTGCCTCCTCGGTGATCATGGCGGCCCCCAGCCGGAATTGCATGCTGAGGCCTCGGGGAATCAACGGCATGATGCCAGTCTGGATGTTCTCCAGTCGACGCAGCAGGGCCTGACAGCTTTCGGTATCGGCGTCGCCGGTGATGACCACAAAGTCGCCGGCATCCAGGCGGCCGAGAATCGAGTGTGGTGGGCAATGCGAGGCCAGCAGCCCGGCAATGTCGCGCAATAACAGGTGCATGTCGGTTTTGCCGAGCACCACTGCAAATTCGGCTAGCTGCGCGGAGCTGAGCATAATCAGTGAGCTGTGGCGCCCCTGATAAATGGCTGTGCTGATGGCCTGATTGATCGCCCGCAGCAGATGCTCCTCGTTCAGCAAACCACTCTGCAGATCTCTGCTGGCGGCCTCGCGCACATCGTTGGCGCTGGCCGCATTGCCCTGTGCCGGCTGCACAATCAATTGCAGGCTTTGTTCGCCATTGATGCTGACCACGGCACTGTCCAGCGCCGCCATGATCTCCCGGCCATCGCGACGAACGGCAGTGAATTCGCAGCGCCGATGTCCCGGTTCGAATGGGCCGCGAAGAAACGCACGCACGCTTTCTACATCTTCCTCCGCCACCAGATCGAGAAATGCGATGCCGTGCAGCTCAGCGGCCGTGCGAAAACCAAAAAAGCGCAACCACGCGGTATTGGCGTACTGGTGAAATCCGTCCTGAAGGCAGGCAATGGCGTCATTGGTGCTGTCCATGAACAACTGAAGGCGCTGATGCAGCTCGCGTATGTTGCCAGCGGCCCGGCGGCATTCCCGTCGTTGTTGCAGCTGTTCAAGCTCGCGTCTGACCTGATAGACAAACTGTACTTGTCCGGCGGCCGACTCCAGCATGGATTCGCTGATCAGTGCAGCGGCGCCAAGACTCAGCATGGGTAACCAGCGCGCAGGCGTGCGACAGATCAGCAGGCACGGAATATCCCGGCGAGCCGTCTGAAGTTGCCGTAACAGTGCCTCGCAGTCCGCAGCAGCACTGTCGGCACAGAGCAGAATGAGGTCATAACATTGTCCGCCCGGGACATCGTCAGGCAGGTGCTGTCCGTCAAATTCACGTGAGCGCACTGTCAGGCCAGCGCGCCGAAGCAGGGAGACCAGATGATTCATCTGCCCCTTTGAATCCGGAGTGATCAGGATGTTGTGCACAGAATTCGCTGTCATATGCCTATGTTAGTTTGCATTTGTACTGCTTGCCCGGACAAGTTTGCCCGAATTGACCTGTGAACCCGGCCACTTTACCGGTATCCTTGTTTCATCGGCCAATACCGGGGTTTTCTGAATGGTTTTTGTGCTGAATTTTCAAAACAGCCAAGCCTTGCAGGCACGCCCAAATGGTACGGACGCAGTAGTACGGATATGAGCACAACAAAAAAAGAGCCTGACAATTCAAAAGATTACCCCCCGTTTGCCGCAGGTCTCAAAGTCATTCGACGGGCCCGTAGCCACCTGATGGTGTGTTTTCTGACCTTTCCACTGTATGTCTGGGGTGTGATGCAACTGCTTGGGAACAGGCAGGACATTACCTGGCTGATGCTGGCATACATGGCACTGTATGCCGGATTTGGCATCAATGCCTCGGTCAAGCGATGTCCACGTTGTCACGGCCAGTTTTTTGTGAAAAAGTACTTTCTCAGTCCGTTCCGGCGCTCCTGTGCACATTGCGGGCTGAGTTTTGATCACATCCACGGTGATCCTGTTTAAACCATCGACCAACTCTCATTTTGCCGCCGTGGTCGGGCGGTCATTCGGGGAAAATCATGATTGGATATGTCACGCTGGGCACCAACAATTTTGACAAGGCAGCGGCCTATTACGATGCGCTGTTGGCTGAACTGGGTGCGGCTCGCGCCATGGAATTTGAAGGTCAGTTTATCGCCTGGGGCAACAATCCCAAGGCGCCGATGCTGGGCATTATTCGCCCGCACAACGGCGAACCTGCGACGTTTGGCAATGGCACCATGATCGCACTGGCGGCTGGCAGTGCGGCTGATGTTGATCGTATTTACAACAAAGCGATCGAGCTGGGCAGCAAGGATGAAGGTGCAGCCGGCCCGCGAGGCGATTCAGGCTTTTACGCAGGCTATTTCCGCGATCCTGACCACAACAAGCTTTGTGTGTTCTGCATGACCAAATAAACGCACTGCATGCCGGCCGGATGATTTATTCGGTCGGCAGTGCCTGCACAATACGCGCGAAACGCTCACTGGCCGGATAGCGCCCGGATGTCCAGCCCAATCGAACAATCACGGTATCCGAGTCGGGAATGACCATCACGTATTGCTGACGGTTGCCCTGCGCTGCGTAGGCATTGGCTGGCAGATCGGGCCAACGCAGACTGCTGCCACCGCTGTTGAGCCACCATTGATAGCCATAAGCCCGACCGTTTTCCGAGTCATTTGGTGTGACAGCGCGCTGTACCCAGTCGCGGCTGACAATTCTGTGCCCGTTCAGCACACCATCGTCCAGCATCAGTTGTCCCAGCCGCGCCCAGTCACGTGCCGACGCATAAAAATAGGAGCTGCCGACCAGAACCCCCGACGCATCGGTTTCAAACACCGTGTGCTGAAAACTCATGGGCACGGCAATGTGGCGGCGGTAGTCCATCAGGCTGTCCGTCAGTGTTCCGCCTGTGCGGTCGTGGTGCAGGCGTGACAGCAGATTGGCGGTGCCGGAGCTGTAGTTGAAGTGGGTGCCGGGAGTATGAGCCAGCGGGCGGCCCAGCACATAATCCGATGCCGACGCTTCGGTGAACAGCATGGTGGTGGCGTCGTCACCCGGATTATATTCCTCGGAAAAATCCAGTCCGTCGGTCATCGTCAGCAAATCCTGGATGCGAATCTCTCGCCGCTCGTCGCCCTGCCATGCGGTGAATCCTGCAGGTGCTTCAGGTGACAGCAGACCACGGTACTCCAGATTGCCAATCATCACCGACATCAGGCTTTTGGCCATGGACCAACCCAGCAAGGGTGTCTCGGGTCCGGATTCCTGCGCGTAGGACTCCGCCACAATCTGCCCCTGATGCACCACCAGCAACGCGCGGGTATTCAAACCTTCACTGTTGTCCTGTGCGACCAGCGCATCGGTCAGTGACTGCAGGTTACCGTTGATGGTTTCCACACGGTTGCCGTGTGGCCAGTGGCTGCTGAATACCGGCAGTGCCTGTGCTTCAAACCCGGCACGTTGTGTATAGCCGTCGTAATCGTTGGCGCAGCCCAGGCCGTCAACATAACTGGCAGTGGTGGGCGACAATCCGAAAAATGAGGTATGCACCTGGCGATTGTCGTCATCGTACTCAATACTCAGACGTTCCAGCAGCGGTGAGTATTGAACCAGATCCGAAAACGCCTGATCGCGTGAAAAACCGCTGACATAGACCGAGCTGCATAACAGTTTGGCGCCAATCCCCGCAGCGACACCGGGTGCACGATACACATAAGCAGGTGTGATGCCGTTGGCAAATGCAAACGCCAGCAGCAGAACAATCACAATCGTAAAAACGGTTTTTTTCATGACGTTGCTCCTGCGAGTCCGCGAATCTGTTCAACCTGTTTTGGGCGATCTGGCGCCGAACAATAAACTGCCCAGACGCAGCAAGGTGGCACCCTCGGCGATGGCGGCCGGATAGTCGTTGCTCATACCCATGGACAAGGTATCCATGGCAGGAAATTCCTGCTGTAACTCCCGAAACAGTGTGGCCAGAGGGCGGAACGCCGCGCGTTGTTGTTCATGATCATCACACGGCGCCGGAATGGCCATCAGACCCCGGAGCCGCAGTCGATCCATGGCGCTGACCGCTGCGCACAGCTCTCTGGCCTGCGCCAGACCGGTGCCGGACTTTGTCTGTTCGTTGGATACATTGATCTGGATGCAGACATTAAGTGGTGGCAAATGGTCAGGGCGCTGATCTTGCAGGCGCTGTACGATTTTGATGCGATCCACGCTGTGGACCCAGTCAAAACATCCGGCAATGTCACGTGTTTTGTTGGATTGGATAGGGCCAATAAAATGCCAGGCGATGCCGGGAGTGCTGCTGCCCGCCGATGACAGTTCCTGGATCTTTGGCAGGGCTTCCTGCACATAGTTCTCGCCAAAATCGCGTACCCCGGCCTGCCAGGCTTCACGCAACAGGTCGACACCATGGGTCTTGCTGACCGCCAGCACGCCCACGCTGCCCGGAGCGCGCTGGTAGCGTTTTTCCAGCTCGCGAACAGTGGCCAGCAATTGCTGGTAGCGGCTGGACACTGTGTCAGTGTGCGAGTCAGAACGCGCTGGCATTGGTTCTCCGGTCCAAGTCTGGAAAAAGATGCCGGGCATCATAACACGCTGACCGTATAGCGTTGACAGCATGACTGAATTGTTAATACACAGTGCCATCAGGCAAAAAAAACGGGCCTCTGACGGAGCTTGCTCAGAGGCCCGAACGGGCACGCTATCGTTGGGGATACCTTCCTTACTGCTGCACGGGCTTTACGGGCGGCATGCCGGTATCAGCTGTCCTGTTTCAGGCGCTGGTACAGATCACGCGCGTCATAGCTGATCTGGCTGTCGGGGCGCATGCCTTTGCCCATACGAATTTCCATAATGACTTCCACTTCGCGTCGGTCACTGCCAGCGCTCAGGGTAGTCTGATAGCTCGGCACCGGCCGCTGGTGGGTTGTGCATGTCAGCAAACCGCAATCCTGCACGGTGGCATAACTGATCCCTGTTGCGGTGGTGGACACCGAGGGCACAGACTCTTTGTCGACCAGCGTGTCGCGGCTGGCAATGTCAAACCAGTCATACCCGTTGAGCAAAGTCAGCTCACTGGCCCTGAGCATGGCGTAGTCCATGGCCTGGGCAGTGTTGTCACCCGCGGCGCGGAAGTGGATGCGGTACTGGTCTTCGCCCAGCTGTCGCTCCGAGTAACCAAAACCGCGGCCATCAGCGGCACGATAGGGCGAAGACGAGCAGGCCGCCAGAACGATGGCAAGCAAGGTGCCAAACAGCATTGTTTGCAGTCCTGCACGAGTACTTTCAAAGCAATTCAAGCTCAGCATAGTCGTACGCATGGTGTTGTCTCCTCACTCGTTCCAAAGCGAAGTTTTTCAGTTCAAGAGCCAGACTCTTGAGGTAATACCCGGTTCATTCCACCTGCCACTGCCCGTTGATGGCACTTTGCTCTTCTGCCTGACTCAGCGCCTGCCCGGGCATCATGACATCAAGCAGACTGTCCAGCAGGCGAGGGCCGCTGGCGGTGGTGTAGGTGTCGCTGGCAGCCAGCGCCGAGCTGCGTGCACTGGCAACCAGTGTCCAGCCGGATGCATCGCGGCAAGCCAGATTTTCACTGTTGCCAGCGCCGTCCTGAATCTGGTACTGGCGGCAAAAACGTGATGCCGTGTCGACAAAACTGAAGCGTGTCATCATGCTGCTGCCATCGGCAAAAGCAACCTGCTGACCACTGGGCGTTGAGTCCAGTGCCGCAAACAGTGCCGCGTCGCCCGGATTGTCGCTGTCAACGGACAACCACTGGCCACTGGCAAAACCAACCACCAGCGCAATGCTGGCAGCCAGTGCAGCATGTTCGCGCATGAACATCATCGCTTGCTGCTGTGTTTTGCGGAAACGCGACAGTTCAATGACATTGGTGGTTTTCTCCTGCACCTTGTCATCATGCAAAAGCGCCAGCACGGATGCAGGCATCGGTACCTGATCAATCAGCGCGGCCTGTTTGCGGACCAGTGCGTGTACACTGGCCAACTGGTTAAATCGCTCGGCGATGTCGGCACGTTGTGCAATCGCTTCCTGCACCTGGGCCATCTCCTGCTCTGACAGTTCGCCGTCCAGAAACGCGGATAAGATGTCGTCGTTGATAGTCATGTTTTGCTAGCCTCTCATATTCAGAATTTCGGTGAGCTTTCCGCGCGCCCTTGCCAGCCTGCTCATGACTGTTCCCAATGGGATTTCCAGTGAATCGGCCACTTCCTGATACGACAGTCCTTGTACGGTAACCATATTCAGCACCATCTGCTGATCGTCCGGCAGCTGCTTTATGGCAGTCATCACCTGCTTCAGCTGCATCTGTGCCTGTACATCTGCTTCACCATCGATTTGACCGGCTTCAGTCAGCTCGGGGTCAAGCTCGGCGGTCTGCCAGGTTTTGCGTGAACGGTACTCATCAATCCACAGATTGCGGCACACTGTGAACGCCCAGCGTGTCAGGTCTGCATCTTCAGGTACACCCTTGCGCAACAGCCGTTCCACCGTTGCCTGCAACAGGTCATCTGCATCGTGCACCGAATGAGTCATCGACCAGGCGTAGCGCCTCAGGGCCGGTAACAGTTCCAGAAGTTCTGCTTTCATTCTTTGGATTTCTCCCTTCCTTGCCCTGATGACGGTTGCTTGCTTGGTTTATTCCGCGGGCTCGCATAAAATTTTGACAACGCTGATGGCTGTCCCGGAATTTCAATGATTTACAACTGGTAGATGGACTTTTTTCTGTTCTGAATCGTTGTCAGTACAGGTCTGTATAGCCGGAATGGCGTCGTCATCAACTGGCAAGATAACCGGGTTTGGCAGTTGGGTGCCATATTGAGGTAGCAGATCGATTATAGTCGCGTGACTGATTTCGTGCCCATGGGGAACCCTTGTGAAGAAATTGACCCTGCTGATGATACTGACAGCTGCGCTGGCCGCCGGTGGTCTGCAAGCCCAGGTGGTGCCCGCCTTGCCGGCGGTGCAGAACGCGATTGACCGGCAGGCTGAGCGCGCTCGGGATCAGGCTGTGCAGCGTGCCCAGGAGCAGGCGTCAGAGCGCGCCAGAAACCAGATGACAGAGCAGGTCAGTGATCAGATTGCGTCCCAGGTAGCTGATCAGGCGGTCGATCGCGTGCAGAACCAGGCGGTGGAACAGGCTGCCGGACGTGTGCGCAATCAGGCTGACAACATTCAGAATCAGGTGCTGGAGCGCGTGCAGAATCAGGCCGAGCGTGCCCAGAATCAGGCTGACAGGGCTGTCAATCCGGCTGAACGTGTGCAAAACCGCGCCAATGAACAGGCGCAGGCCCGGGCTTTGGGGTTGCAGAACGATACCGCACGTGCGCTCGAGCGTGCCGCTGAAGCCAGTGCCAATGCCCGGGTGCAAGAGCGGAGTGAGAGGGCGACGGGCACACAAGGGCTGACAACACCGCCACCGGGTCAGGGGGGTGGTCAACCAGGTCGTGCTTTGCCGGCTGCGGCGCAGGCTGCACAAGCGGCAGCAGGACGTGCAGAGGATGCCCTTGCCCGTGTACCGGGTCCAAGCCCGATGGCTCAATTGCCGGAGCGCCTGCCCATCAACGACAGCAATGGCAATCAGGCCTTTGTGGAGATCCGTATTGAACCCAATGTCCGCGCACTGGAGCGGGAATGGGTCATGTTATTGAATGCTGATCAGCGCCAGATGCTGATGCGGGAAGCGCCGGATCTGATGCAATTTCTGGACGAGACCCAGCCGTTTACCGCATTGAACAGCTTTCTGCTCAAGTTCCGTGTGCCGCCGGATCTGGATGCGGACGGTGCTGTGCTGGAGCTGGTGCCCGAACCCCTGCGCGAGTTGATGGATCGCAACCACGTGTACTCCGCACAGTCGGCCGCCCCCGGACCGCAGTCCTCATTGTTGCCTCTGCCTATGTCCAGTGTTTGCGAGCAACGAGTCTCTGTTGGCATGATCGATTCAGCCATTCGTGTTGATCATCCGGCATTTGCGTCGCCCGGGCATCAACCGGCGCTGATCACGCGCGCCTTTATCGACCAGAATCTGGTGGAGCCGGCCGGGCACGGTACGGCAGTCGCCGGTGTCATGATCGGTATGGGTGAAGGGCTGAGACCGTTGTTGCCCAACGCCACGGTTTACGGGGCATCGGTGGTATACGCACAGGATGTTTACAATCAGGGGGCAACAGTGTTGCACCTGCTGCAAGCGCTGGACTGGCTGATTGCGGAGCCCTCTTTGCAGGTGATCAATATCAGCATGACGGGCCCGCCGAATCGCCTGCTGGCGCAGGGTGTAGCGGCAGCGCAACAAAACGGTAAAGTGATCGTGGCGGCTGCAGGCAACGAGGGTCCCTTTGCAGGGCCGTTATATCCGGCTGCTTATGACGGGGTTGTTGCGGTGACAGCGGTGGCAATAGACGGTTCAATTTACCGCTGGGCAAACCAGGGTGAGCATCTGTCTTTTTCCGCGCTGGGCGTTTCAGTACCAACAGCCAGAGTGGATGGTTCCATCGGTCGGGAATCGGGCACATCGATGGCAGCACCGGTGATCAGCGCATTTCTGGCGTGTGAGTTGTTGCGGCAAGAGGGTGACGTGGCACGTGCACTGGAGCGTCTGCGTGCAGGTGCACTGGATTTGGGAGCGCCAGGCCGCGACCCGGTTTTTGGTCACGGCCTGCTGCATCCCTGATGTCGGATCAGAACGCCAGTTTAAGTCCCGCTCCGATGCGGTTTTCAGTGTAGTCCGCGCTGGACAGTCGCGAACTGTAGTCGCCGCGCTCAACGTTGCCAAACACGGACAGCCACGGCATCAGTTTGACTTCAACACGGGCATCCACCACAAACTGGCGGTCGTCGCGAGGCCGGCCAATTGACGGTGTAATGCCCTTGTAGTCCCTGAACTGCGCACGGCCGCCCAGTTGCACGTTGCTCTCGCGTCCGTTCCAGGCGAAGCGATGGGTAAATCGCGCACGCAGGGTGTCAGCGTCGTAGGCAAAGGCCGCAGACCGGGTGTCTTCATTGTCAAAGGCATAACCCAGCACAACGGTGCTCTGACCCTGATTGAAGAACCAGAAAGCATCAACACTGACGCCTTCAGAGTCGGCATTGCGGGCACTGAAATTATTAAAATCCTTGTCGGAAAAATTCAGTGCACCGCGCAGGTACAGACTGTCATTCAGCAGTTTGCCGGCGTAGAGCGACTGCTGCTTCAGGGTCAGAAAATCATCGCCACCCAGTTCTGCATCGGCGTAGTAGTAATTGGCGCCGAGTGTAAACTGTTCAAAGTCGTAGCTGACATCACCGTATAGCAGGTGCATGTCCAGATCAAACGCATCGAAGTCGTCATAACGGCGCGAGGTCAGACTGTACCCGGCATCCACCGACACGCGTTCGGACGGTTTCCAGTTCATGTCCAGTGCCGCATCAATCGCAGCCGCCATGTCAGATTCGCCACTGGCGCTTTCAAGCTCACTGACGCTGACGTTGCTGTTGTATTCCGTGCCGGCTTCCAGCGATCCGCTGATGCTGAAGGGTTCCGAGCTCTCTTGTGCCAGGGCAGCTCCCGAGACAGACGCCATGGCCAGCATGAGGCCAACAACAAGTCGTTTGTGATCAGACAGCTTTTTGCCGGGGTGTGACTGGATTCTGAGTGGACAAGTATTTTTTTTCATGATGTTCCTCGATAGTAAGCAATGCCCGGATCAGCAGCGCGCTGCCGATCCGGGGTCATTCACCGGTGACCGTTGATGATCACTGGCCGCCAACCGGCAGCGTGCTGCGCACATTGTTCTGCACATTTTGCCGTACTACGCTGCTGACTTCACTGCCAATTTGCTGATTGACACTGCCGCTGATGTTCTGGCGTACGTCCTCACGGACGTTGCTTTGAACGTTGTTCTGGACATTGCTGCGGACATTGTCTGCAACATTTTGTCCAATATCGGAACGAACGTTTTCGCGAACATTGGCCTGTGCCTGTGCAGTGACAGCCGCGCTGACGGCGGCGCCGACACTGCCGCGGACAGTTTCATCGGCACTGTCGCGCACGCTGTTGCGGGCATCATGAGCAGCCTGGGCTACCAACTGGCCACCGGCATGTACACCCGCTTCGGCGCGAGCCTGGGCGCGCGCCGACGTTTCAGCGGCAATTCTCGCGGCACGTTCGGTCTCGCGTTCAGCTCGGGCTTCTGCGCGCGCTGCAACTTGTTGTGCGCGTGACTCCGCATGTGCAGCGATGGCTTCGGCTTCAGCACTGTCGGCTTGCGCCTGCATGTCAGCATCAACACTGGTGGTATTGGTGGCGGTGATGCTGGTGTCACCCGCTTGCGCGCTGGTGTCTGTTGATACGGTAGTTTGTACACTCACGTCGGCACCAGCGGACACCGCCGGCTCCTGGGCGGAAACGAAAGACGCGGTCATCAGTACCGCACAGGCCATCGCCAGTGCACAGGGTTTGAAAAGAGTGTTCAGATCGGTATGTTTCATTGTCAAATCCTCCAGAATGTATGATTGACAATCCCTATAACGGACACACAAATGGATTTATTCCACTGACGATTTCAAATCAACCGGTTTCCCGTTATTGTTCGCCCCATGACTATTTGACTGTAACCCAGGATCAGGAACCCGTTTTATGGATATTAGCCGCCTGCTTGAATTCGCTGTTCACAATGGTGCATCAGATTTGCACCTGACGGCGGGCATGCCCCCGATGATTCGTGTTGATGGTGATATGCGTCGCATTGACCTGCCGATAATGGATCATAAAACCGTGCACGGTTTGATCTACGACATCATGACCGATCGTCAGCGCAAGGACTACGAAGAGTTTCTGGAGACAGACTTCTCTTTCGAAATTCCGGCGCTGGCCCGCTTCCGGGTGAATGCCTTTAACCAGAACCGCGGCGCCGCGGCGGTATTCCGCACGATTCCATCGAAAGTGCTGACCATGGACCAACTGGGCATGGGCAAAGTGTTTGAGCAGATCGCCAGCTTTCCCCGTGGACTGGTGGTGGTCACCGGGCCTACCGGCTCAGGCAAAAGCACCACGCTGGCGGCCATGATCGACTACATCAACAACTCGCGCTATGAGCACATACTGACCATTGAAGACCCGATTGAATTTGTGCACGACAGCAAAAAGTGTCTGGTTAACCAGCGTGAAGTGCATCGTGATACCCATGGTTTTAATGAAGCGCTGCGCTCGGCCTTGCGTGAAGACCCGGACATTATTCTGGTCGGTGAGTTGCGTGATCTGGAAACCATTCGTCTGGCATTGACCGCCGCTGAGACTGGCCATCTGGTGTTTGCGACCTTGCACACCACGTCGGCTGCCAAAACCATCGACAGGATAGTGGATGTGTTTCCGGCTGGGGAAAAGTCCATGGTGCGCTCGATGTTGTCGGAATCTTTACAGGCTGTGGTATCACAGGCATTGCTGAAAAAGAACGGCGGTGGCCGTGTCGCTGCCTTTGAAATCATGCTGGGCACACCGGCCATCCGTAACCTGATTCGTGAGGACAAAGTGGCACAAATGTATTCTGCGATTCAGACTGGCGCCGGTGTGGGTATGAAGACGCTGGATCAGCATCTGAAAGAGCTGGTGAATGCCGGTGTGGTCAGCAAGGAAGCCGCGCGCAGCAAAGCCAAGATGCCGGACGCGTTTATGTGAGGTCTGGTCTGGCGGCCTGAGCCGGGCTGGCCTTATGCCATCCCGTCCCAGACCTGCAGACCATCCGCTCAGCTATAGCTGTCCATGGCCGGGCAGGCACAGAACAGGTTGCGATCACCGTAGACGTTGTCGATGCGGTTTACTGTGGGCCAATACTTGCTGTCACGCAGCGATGGCACCGGGAACGCCGCTTCATTTTTGCTGTACGGGCGATCCCAGGCCTCGTCCATGATATCCGCCAGTGTGTGCGGCGCATGTTTGAGCATATTGTTTTCAGCATCCAGCTCGCCGCTTTCCACCCGGGCGATTTCCTTGCGTATACAAATCATCGCGTCGATAAAACGGTCAAGTTCAGCGCGCGGCTCACTTTCAGTCGGTTCAATCATCAGTGTGCCCGGCACCGGGAATGACATGGTCGGCGCGTGGAAACCGTAGTCCATCAGACGCTTGGCCACATCTTCCTCAGTAATGCCACTGGCGGCCTTTAATGGACGCAAGTCAATGATGCACTCGTGCGCCACGCGACCATTTTTGCCGGTATACAACACCGGATAATGGCCTTCCAGGCGTTTGGCAATGTAGTTGGCACTGAGGATGGCCACTTGTGTTGCCTTGAGCAAACCGGAGGCGCCCATCATGGAGATGTACATCCACGAGATCGGCAGAATGCTGGCGCTGCCCCACGGTGCCGCCGAGACAGCACCACTGTCAGCGTTGGGGCCTTCAAGTTTGACAACGGAATGGTTGGCCACAAAGGGCGCCAGGTGTTTTTTGATGCCGATCGGACCCATGCCGGGGCCACCACCACCGTGCGGAATGCAGAAGGTCTTGTGCAAATTCACGTGCGATACATCGGCACCGATGTCGCCCGGGCGTGAGACACCGACCTGTGCATTGAGATTGGCACCGTCCATGTACACCTGACCACCATTGTCGTGGATGAGTTTGCAGATGTCTTTTACAGATTCTTCAAACACACCGTGCGTCGATGGGTAGGTGATCATCAGCGCTGCCAGCGTGTCCTTGTGCTGCTCAACTTTAGCTTTCAGGTCATTGACGTCGACGTTGCCATTGTCATCACAGGCAACCACCACCACTTTCATGCTCAGCATCTGCGCGCTGGCCGGGTTGGTGCCGTGCGCCGAGCTTGGAATCAGGCAGACATTGCGTTGTGACTGGCCAATACTGTCCAGGTAATTGCGAATCGCCAGCAGGCCCGCGTATTCGCCCTGGGCGCCGGAGTTGGGTTGCATGCTGACGGCATCAAAACCACAGATTTCTGCCAGCATGTCTTCCAGCTCTCGAATCATCTGTCGGTAACCGCTCACCTGGTCAGCGGGCACAAACGGGTGCGGCTTGCTGAACTCGGCCCAGGTGATCGGAATCATTTCTGCCGTGGCGTTCAGTTTCATGGTGCAGGAGCCGAGCGGAATCATCGCGTGTGCCAGCGACAGATCCTTGTTCTCAAGTCGCTTGAGGTAGCGCAGCATGTCCGTTTCGTTATGGTAACGATTGAACATAATGTGCGTCAGGTACGCAGACTCACGTTGCAAGGCAGCTGGAATCCCGAGGGCTTCGCTCAGGGATCTGTCGACAGCGTCCACACTCAGGCCACTGGCGTCAGCGCCGAGCAATATCTGCCACAGCGTTTGCACTTCAGCCGGTGTGGAGCATTCATCCAGACTGATGCCGAGCGTGTCAGCATCCAGTGTGCGCAGATTGATACGCTGTTGTGCCGCGCGTTGCAAGGCTGCGTCGCGAGCAGCGCCACTGATGTGCACCGTTAGTGTGTCAAAAAATGCAGCGTTGGTGCGCAGCCCTTTTTGTTGCAAGCCGGCGGCCAGAATACGCGCCAGGCGATGGATGCGCAGCGCAATTTTTTTAACGCCTTCCGGGCCATGGTACATGGCGTACATGGCGGCAATATTCGCCAGCAGTACCTGCGCAGTACAGATGTTGCTGTTGGCTTTTTCACGGCGAATGTGCTGTTCACGGGTTTGCAGCGACATGCGAAACGCTTGCTTGCCACGCGCATCAATGGAGACACCAATAATGCGACCTGGCACGGCACGCTTGTAATCGTCGCGGGTAGCAAAGTAGGCGGCGTGCGGTCCACCAAAACCCATGGGAACACCAAAGCGCTGGGTGTTGCCCACTACCACGTCGGCACCCATTTCACCTGGTGCCTTGAGCAGGGCAAGACTCATCAGGTCTGCCGCCACACAGGCGATGGCGTGTTTGGCCTGCAGCGCGGCGATGACAGCGCCCAGGTCACGCACCACACCATTACGATCCGGGTACTGGAAAATCGCGCCAAAGACATCGTGATCAGCAGCCTGTTCAGCCGGGCCCACGACCACATCAAAACCGAAACAATGCGCGCGGGTGCGAATCACATCGATAGTCTGCGGCAGACAGCCTTCGTCGATATAAAACGTATTGGATTTGCTTTTGCTGACGCGTTTGGCCAAGGCCATAGCTTCCGCAGCGGCTGTAGCTTCGTCCAGCAACGAGGCGTTCGCCAGTTGCATGCCGGTCAGGTCGAGCACCATCTGCTGGTACGCCAGCAGGGTTTCCAGACGCCCCTGTGAGATCTCCGGCTGATATGGCGTATACGCGGTGTACCAGCCCGGATTTTCCAGCACATTGCGCAGGATTACCGGCGGTGTCACTGTGTCGTAATAACCCAGTCCAATCAGGGAGCGATGCAACACATTCTGGTCGGCCAATTCACGCAGCCGCGCCAGCGCCTGTTGTTCGCTGGCTGGCGCTGCCAATGCCAGCGGTCGCTCCAGGGCGATGGCGGCAGGCACAGTGTCGCGGATCAGTTCGCTGAGCGATGCGTAACCCAGCTCGGCCAACATGGCCTGCGTTTCGTGTTCGTCCGGACCGATATGACGGCCAATAAAGGATTCAGCGTCGTGCAGGGATTGCAGGGGCGTATTGATGTTCATTCACACATTCCGGCGTAGGTCTCAGCATCCAGCAGTTCTTCCAGCTCAGCAGGATTGCTGGGCAGGATGCGGCAGATCCAGCCGTCGGTGTAAGGGGCGTTGTTGACTGTTTCCGGCGCATCGGCCAGATCTTCGTTGACAGCAATGATCTCGCCGGAAATCGGTGCGTAGATGTCAGAGGCTGCTTTGACGGACTCAACCACGCTGATTTCTTCCTTGGCGTTGACTACTTTGCCTTCTTCCGGCAGTTCAATAAAAACGATGTCACCCAGCAGCTCCTGGGCATGGTCGCTGATGCCCATGGTAACGGTGCCATCTTCTTCCAGTCGCAGCCACTCGTGGGTGGCGGCATATTTCAAATCATCGGGGAAATCGCTCACGGAGTTGTCCTCGTGCCATTGGTTGGTTGTGTCAGATTAAGGCTCAGTCAAATACTTTTTTGCCCAGGCGTACAAAACCCGGTTTGACCAGGCGCACGGGGATGAGCTTGCCGCGAATATCGACCTCACAACGGTCGATACCGGCGTTGGGTGAAGCCGGGATTCTAGCCAATGCAATGCCGTGCTTCAACGTGGGAGAGAAGGTGCCGCTGGTGATTACGCCATCGGCCACCGTGCCGTCGGTAAAGGTGCACTGAACACGCAATCCTTCGCGCAGCACACCGCGCTCGGTCATCACCAGGCCAGTCAGCGAAGGCAGCTCGCCGCGCTTGAAAGCCTCACGCTGCTGCTCAAGCGCAGCACGACCGATAAAGTTGCGCTCTGCCGGTTCCCAGGCAATCGTCCAGCCCATGTTGGCGGACAGCGGGGACACGGTTTCATCCATATCGTGGCCATACAGATTCATGCCGGCTTCCAGCCGCAAGGTGTCGCGCGCGCCCAGCCCGATGGGTTTGACGCCAGCAGCCAACAGATCATCCCAGAGGGCAGGCGCCTCAACGGTGGGCAGCATGATTTCGACACCGTTTTCGCCAGTGTAACCGGTGCGGGCAATGAACCACTGGCCAAACTCGGCACCACTGAAGTTTTTCAGGCTGCCGACCTGAACCGCTTCTGCTGCAGCACCCTTGCGATTGAGCAGATCCATGACGATGGCCATGGCGGCCGGACCCTGCACGGCCAGTATGGCCAGATCCGGGCGTTCAATCAGCGTGATGTCGTAGCCGGCAGAGTGCTGTTGCATCCAGGCCAGATCTTTCTCGCGGGTGGCGCAGTTGACGACCAGTCGGAAACCCCAGGCCATGCGATACACAATCAGATCGTCGATGACACCGCCATGCTCATTGAGCATACCGGTATACAGGGCATGCCCTGTCTCTTTCAGACGTGCAACATCATTGGCGAGCAGGAACTGCAGCCAGGATTCGGCCTGAGGGCCACGCACATCCACGATGGTCATATGGGACACATCAAACACCCCGGCGTGCTGGCGCACGGCGTGGTGTTCCTCAATCAGCGAGTCGTACTGGATGGGCATGTCCCAGCCCCCGAAATCCACGATTCGGGCACCGGCATCAAGATGTTTCTGGTACAGGGCAGTCTGTTTTCCCACGGGAACCGTCCTCGGCAGCAAAGGGCGCTATTCTATGCCTTGCGGGCGGTTTTTAACAGGCGGCGGAGGCGTTGCAGGTCAGGCTGCTACTCGAGGTCAGCCAGAAAACGGCCGCTGCGGGGGCGAAAGCTTTGTTCGCTGTCCAGTGAAAATACCACGGAGCTTGAACGGCCAACGATCTGGTCGCGCGGGATAAAACTGTAAAGCCGGCTGTCAGCGCTGTTGTCGCGGTTGTCCCCGAGCACAAAAAAGTGGCCGTCCGGGACCTGTGCCGGGCCATAACTGCGGGTGGAGCGATTGCCGCGTGTGGGCGAGAGCATGGCCTGATAGGTGCTGTCAAAGAGGTGCTCCACGATGGTGATGCCTTCCGGGTTTTCCGACAGAACCTCGTAATCAGCCACCTCGTTATTCACCATCAGCACATTGTTGCGCATATAAACGGTATCGCCCGGCAGTCCGATGATGCGCTTGACCAGGCGTTTGCCCGCCGCTTCCGAGTCAATGATCACGATATCGCCGCGCTGCGGGCTGCCGGTGCTGTAGAGAGAAATATCGGTAAACGGGATGCGCACGTCATAGGCCATTTTGTTGACCCAGACCTTGTCGCCATCCAGCAGCGTAGGCTGCATGGAGCGTCCTGAAATCGAGTTCAGGTCTGCCACCGCGCTCTTGAAACAGACAATTGATGCCAGTATCAGCAGGAATTTGCGGTTTTCGCGCCAGAAGGCAAGCAGATAGCGGTTCATGGTGAAAATTGCCGGTTTTGCCCAGAATCTGTGAATCGAAACTTAAAGTAGCGATTAGCCGTGGCAAGGTCAACATTTTGATTTCGGGCGGACTCCTATAAGGCTTGTGCTGCCAGCCAGGAGAGCATGGCCAAAGCAATCGACCAGAGCGCACAGGCCGCCACATCAAGAACAAGATAACGACGTCGGTCAAATCCGGAGATGCCCAGGATTGCAGGGATCAGACTGCGAATGGCAGGGATAAAGCGCCCGATAAAGACTGCGCCACCAGCATAACGCTTGATCATCTGCTCGGCATTTTGTATCCGCTTGGCATGGCGCTGCCCGAAGCTTGTGTGGTGTATGCCGGGCCCCAAAAATCGACCCGCGTAAAAACCTGCCTGATCCCCGAGTAACGCTCCTGGAAATGCCAACAGGGCGATATCCGTCAAACTCAGCACGCCTGCATTAAACAGAACAGTCGTCACTGAAAAAAGAATCAGTCCTGATACAAACAGTCCTATCCCTATGCACGCCTCCACAAAGGCGAGTACGGGCACCGCCAGGACAGCATAATGACGATTGTTGAGCAGCCAGTCAGTCAGGGTGGGTTCGATAAGATATTGCCCCGAATCTTGTGAGTCTCAACGCCCGGACGCCGGTTTGGCAGCGTACATCCGCCCATCTGCCTGCTTGAGCAAGGCCTCTATGGTGTCATCGGAATCGGGACTGGAAATGACATAACCCGCGCTGAACTCGATGTTATAACCCCGTTGTGATGACCGGTTATAGTCAGACAGATGGTTGCTGAGTCTGTCGAGCGCTTCTTGTACATCGTGTTCATTGGCATCCAGCAAAAACACGGCAAACTCGTCCCCGCCAATACGACCACAGGTATCGGACTTTCTGAATATTGTCCGCAGCGCATTGGCAAATACCACCAGTGCGCGGTCCCCTTCGGCATGACCGAACTTGTCGTTAATCGGCTTGAATTTGTTCAGGTCAATCAGCACAACAGCGGCATTGAGCGCCTTGCGCTTGCACACATTCAGGCCATGGCGGGCGAGGTCGGTAAAACCGCGCCGGTTGGATATCAAGGTCAATTCGTCCAGCGTTGCCAACTGCAAGGCGGCAATTTCCTGCTCAGCCATCGTGCCCAGGTCTCGCAGTAACTGCAGGTCTTCGGCATCAAAGCGACGGGGTTCGCGATCAAAGATGCACAGGGTGCCCAGAGCGCTGCCGCCATTTACCTTGAGCGGATACCCCGCGTAAAACCGGATATTGGGGTGTCCGGTCACCAGTGGGTTATCACAAAAACGGTCGTCCAGCAGGGCGTCCTCAACAATGAAAACCTCTTCACCCAGGATGGCATGTCCACAGAAAGAGACATCTCTGCCAGTTTCATCGGGTATGTTGCTGTCCTCTGTACGCGACTTGAACCATTGCCTGTCTTCATCCACCAGACTGACTACCGATATGTCCACACCAAACATCTTTCTGGCCATTCGGGTCAGGCGATCAAAACGCTCTTCCGGTGCGGAATCCAGAATCTTCAGTGCGCGAAGTTTTTCGAGGCGCTGTTTTTCGTCAGAGGGTATGTCTGGTGCGATCATGGCAGTTCTCTCTTGTTGGGACTCAAGCAGGGGCTCAGTATATGTCTGACTTTATTGCGATGCCATTGCCATCTCGGATTAAATTGGGGCTGACGCGCAAGCAAAAGCCTGTATATACTGACAGTGGTCGTTGGTGTCCAACTGCCCTAACATCCCGGTCCAGCCTATGCCCTTGAATGCATTCCATCCGGCTTGCAAAGCCTGGTTCGAAACCGCCCTTGGTCAGCCGACCCCGGCGCAGGCGCAGGCGTGGCCAGCCATCAAAGCAGGCCGGAATACCCTGATTGCGGCACCTACCGGCAGTGGCAAAACGCTGGCCGCGTTTTATGCCGCTATCGACGAGCTGGTTTGGCAGGCACAAACCGCCCCGCTGCCAGCGGCCACACGGATTTTGTATATTTCGCCGCTCAAGGCGCTCAGCAACGACATCGAGCGCAATTTGCAGCAGCCGCTGGCCGGTATTGAAGACGAGCTGTTTTTGCAGGGCGCGCGGCCAGCCGGTATTCGTGTGGCGGTGCGTACCGGCGATACCCCGCAGTCTGAGCGGCAGAAAATTCTGAAACATCCACCGCATATTCTCGTCACTACCCCCGAGTCGATTTACCTGTTGTTGACCAGCGCGCATGGACGCAATCTGCTCAGAACGGTCAGCACCGTCATTATTGACGAAATACACGCCATGCTTGGTGACAAGCGCGGTTCACATCTGGCCCTGTCACTTGAGCGGCTGGCTGCTCTGACCGGGCAACCACTGAGGCGTATAGGTCTGTCTGCCACCCAGAAGCCGATTGCGCTGGTCGCCAACTACCTGACCGGCATGGGCGCCCGGGGCGAGTGCGTGATTGTCGACAGCGGACACACCCGTGCATGTGACCTGCGCATTGAAGTCCCGTCATCGCCCTTGTCCGCGCTGATGAGCAATGACGTCTGGGCGGAGTTGTATGAACGTCTGGTAGAACTCATCAAACAACACAAAACCACGCTGGTGTTTGTGAACACGCGGCGGCTGTCGGAGCGGTTGGCGATTGCCTTGTCGGAGCGTCTGGGGGCCGATGCCTTGTATGGATCAGAAGGTGCGGCGCTGGTCAGCTCCCACCACGGCAGCATGAGCAAGGAGCGCCGACACCGCGCCGAGCAGCAGCTCAAGGCGGGCAAATTAAAAGTGCTGGTGGCCACCGCGTCCATGGAGCTGGGCATTGATATTGGTGCGGTGGACCTGGTGGTGCAGTTCTCATCGCCCAAAAGTATCGCGACTTTCTTGCAACGTGTAGGTCGCAGTGGCCACTCGGTTGGCGGCACGCCCAAAGGCATTCTGTTTCCACTGACGCGTGATGACCTGGTGGAATGCACGGCCTTGCTCGACAGCATTCATCGCGGCGAGCTGGATCGTATTCTGATGCCGGAACAACCGCTGGATATTTTGTCCCAGCAACTGGTGGCGGAGTTGGCTGCGCGGCAGGACGAGGACGTATCCCCACAGTCACTGGATGAGTTGTTTGATCTGGTGACGCGTGCCTGGCCCTATCGCAACTTGCAGCGTCAGGTGTTTGATGATCTGGTGCAAATGCTGGCCGATGGCTATTCCACCCGTCTGGGGCGACGTGGCGCCTGGTTGCATCTGGATCGTATTCACCAGCGTGTCAGCGCACGCCGGGGCGCCCGTCTGACCGCACTCACCAATGGTGGTGCGATTCCGGACATGTTTGACTATCAGGTCGTGCTGGATCCGGATGACACGGTGGTCGGCACATTGAATGAGGATTTTGCGCTGGAAACCCTGCCAGGTGATGTATTTGCCCTGGGTACCCACAGTTGGCAAATGACCAGGATCGACGGTTTGAAAGTGCGTGTGCGTGACGCGCATGGACAAAAACCCACCGTGCCTTTCTGGTTTGGGGAAAGCGCCGGACGCAGCGCTGAACTGTCGGCTTCGGTATCACGTTTGCGTGCGCTACTGGATGAAATGTTGCTCAATCAGTCTCCGGATCACGCAGTGCGTTATCTCACATCCGAACTCGGATTACCGATTGCTGCAGCTCAACAGCTGGTGGACTATCTGCATGCCGGACGCAAGGCTTTGCAAGTGATGCCGACGCAGGACACGCTGGTGATGGAGCGCTTTTTTGATGAAGTCGGCGATATGCATCTGGTGATACATGCGCCCTTTGGCAGCCGACTGAATCGGGCCTGGGGGTTGGCACTGCGCAAGCGCTTCTGTCGCACCTTCAATTTTGAATTGCAGGCCGCTGCCAACGAAGACTCGATTGTGATTTCGCTGGGTTCTGTTCACAGTTTTCCGCTGGAAGAAGTGTTTCAGTACTTGCACAGTCAGTCTGTGACGGATGTGCTGACGCAAGCCTTGCTGGATGCGCCGATGTTTGAAGTGCGCTGGCGCTGGAATGCCACACGCTCGCTGGCGATTCAGCGCAACCGTGCCGGCAAGCGTGTGCCTCCGCAGTTCCAGCGTATGGATGCCGAAGATCTGGTGGCACAGGTATTTCCGGATCAGCTGGCGTGTCAGGAAAATATCACCGGTAAACGCGACATTCCCGAGCATCCGCTGGTGCAACAAACCATCCATGACTGTCTGACCGAAGCCATGGATATTGAGGGCCTGCTGGCGCTGCTGCACAGCATGGAAGCCAAAGAGCGCACACTGATTGCGCTGGATCTGCGGGAGCCGTCACCGTTTGCACAAGAGGTCATCAATGCCAGGCCGTATGCGTTTCTGGATGATGCACCGTTTGAGGAGCGTCGCACCAATGCGATCCGCAATCGCAGTTGGGTGGACCCTGCCGAAACCGATGCCTACAGCCATCTGGATGAACAGGCAATACAGCGCGTGCGCGAAGAAGCCTGGCCCTTGATGCGCGATGCCGATGAGTTGCACGATGCCTTGTACTGCGCGGGTTTCATGACGCCGGCAGAATTGTCGCAGCCGCTGCCCGCACAGTTGTTTGAGCAGTTGCAGCAGCAGGGGCGCGTCTGCAAAACAAAAGCCACAGAACACCGTCCGGCGTTGTTGTTGACTGCGGAGATGCTGCCGGTGCTGCGCGCGATTTTTCCGGACGTGGTTTGTGACCAGGAGCCTGAACTGCCCGCTGCCTTGCAAGTTGCCATGCCGGCAGAAGACGCGGTACAAATATTCGTGCGTCGTCGACTGGATGTCTCCGGGCCGGTGACGGCGGCGGAGTTGTACACGATCAGCGGTATTGCCGTTAAAAAAATTGACATGGCGCTGTTGATGCTGGAACGCGAAGGTTTTGTGTTCCGCGGACGATTCAGCCGCGACAGTGTCGGGCGCACGGATGAGGCTTCGCTGCAGTGGTGTGAGCGCCGTCTGTTGCAACGTATCCACCGTTACACGCTTGACGCCCATCGTGAATCGATAAGGCCTGTGTCCTTGCAGGCCTATACGGTGTGGCTGTTCGAATTGCACGAGCTGCGACTGCGAAGTTTGCAACCGCGGCCTGAGCCGCTGCCCTCGGCGCCCGAGGCACAAGCCTTGTTGCAGCGCACCCTGGAGCGGCTCGACGGCGTGGCTGCGCCGGCGGCAGCATGGGAAGGCGACATTTTGCCGGCGCGATTGAGTCTGTATGACCCGTCGTGGCTGGATATGTTGTGTGTCAGTGGACGCCTCGGCTGGGGGCGATTCAGCAGTCCTGCACAGATCACCGCCTTGCGTCCCGCCAGCAAACGCAGCGCAGGTCCCATCAAAACCACCCCGATCAGTATCAGTGCGCGCAGTCATATGGTGCTGTGGCAACAGTTGTCGGCCGCGGCAGCAGCGACAACACCGGATCTGTCATCCAATGCGCAGCGGGTGCATGACGACCTGCGTCAGCGCGGTGCCAGCTTTTTTGATGACATCCGCCAGCGTACCGGTTTGCTGCCGTCCCAGCTGGAACAGGCGCTGTCCGAACTGGTTGCCAGCGGTTTGTTGACCAGTGACGCTTTTACCGGTTTGCGCGCGTTGCTGACCCCGGATGCACGCAAGCCGGTCCTTGGCAGCAGCTCAGGCAGCAGTCGCCGACCGGCGCGGCGCGGTGGCTACAGTATTGAAGACGCTGGACGTTGGTCC
Organism: Pseudohongiella sp.; assembly: GCA_036834885.1. GTDB lineage: Bacteria > Pseudomonadota > Gammaproteobacteria > Pseudomonadales > Pseudohongiellaceae > Pseudohongiella. The sequence goes on from DAITNA010000001.1 coordinate 734,690, forward strand.
CTGTTGTTCAAACCGCCAGCGCAGGCATTGGACGACGAGGCGATGGAAACGCTGGTATCCGTGTATCTGCAGCGCTGGGGTGTGATCAGCCGTCAGATCATTGCGCGTGAAACGCTTGCACCTGCCTGGCGTGACCTGTTACCGGTGTTGCGTCGACAGGAGCTTCGCGGCGTGCTGCGCGGCGGGCGCTTTATCGAAGGGCTTGGAGGCGAGCAATTTACCCTGCCGGAGAATGTCGCGCCGCTGCGTGAGGCAGCCAAAACGCTGGCCGACAATCGCAAACTGGCGGATGATTTTGCCAATGCACGCTACTGCAGCTTGTCGGCTGCCGATCCGGTCAACAACATGCCGTTGTTCCTGCCTGAGGTCAGACTGGCCAGGACCACTCGCAACCGTGTACTGTACAAGGATGGTATTCCGATTGCCGTGCTGGACAATGATCAACTGCGTTGGCTGCGCGATGTGCCCGCCGAGTCTCACTGGGCGCTGGAGCAACTGCTGCGCAGACACGATATCAATCCGCGATTGCGCTCGTATCTGGCATAAAATCAACATGTTTACTCAATGAGCAACAGGAAAAGTGATGCTGAAAACAGTCTTTGAATTGAACCCGCCGGTCTTGCCGGTACAAGGCAGCGACGCTGTGTTTCCGGTGAACCGTGTGTTCTGTGTTGGTCGCAATTATGCCGATCATGCCAAAGAAATGGGCGCAGATCCGACGCGGGAAGCCCCGTTTTTTTTCAGCAAACCGGCCTGTGCTGTTTTTGTGCCTGCGGGGGAGGTGCCATATCCCACACGTACTGCCGATCTGCATCACGAAGTTGAACTGGTGGTGGCCTTGCACAAAGGCGGCAGCAATCTGAGTCTGGCACAGGCGCGTGCGGCGGTGTTTGGATACGCTGCCGGTGTGGACTTTACACGCAGGGATCTTCAGGCTGAAGCCAAAAAACTCGCGCGTCCCTGGGATGTTGCCAAGGGCTTTGATTTTTCCGGTCCGGTATCAGCGCTGGTGCCAGCTTCACAGACCGGCTGGCTTGATAAAGGTCACATACGTTTGTCGCTGAACGGCGTTGAAAAGCAGCACGGCGATCTGTCGGACATGATCTGGAAAGTGGATGAAATCATTGCTGAATTGTCGACCTTCTACACACTGCAACCGGGTGATGTGATTTTCACCGGTACACCGGCCGGTGTCGGCGCGGTAGCCCGTGGGGATGTGGTGACTGTGCAGATAGAAAACCTGACGGATCTTGAATTCAGAATGGTCTGAACACTATTCCGGCGCCAGCGGTGGCAAGCCCGCAAACCAGGCTTCCAGAATCAGACGCGCAGCGAGTGAGTCCACTGCACCGGTGGATTCACCACGCAGCAACTCGCCACGTGCTTCAAAAGAGCTGAGTCGTTCATCAATACCGTAACAGGGCTTGTGCAGCTTGCCTTCCAGTCGTTGGCCGAACTTGCGCGCGCGTATCAGCAACTCACTTTCACTGTCATCCATGTTGTAAGGCAGTCCAACCACAAACGCATCAGGCTGCCACTGGACCACCAGAGTCTCAAGCTCTCGCCAGTCAGGAATGCCATCGCGCGCTGGGATTACACCCAGGGCTTGTGCAGTGCCGGTCAGGCTCTGGCCGTAGGCAACACCAATACGTTTGGTGCCAAAATCAAAGGCCAGCACTTTGATGTGTTTGCGCAGTTTTTGAGGATACGTTTGCACGTCAGGCTCAACTGTGTCCGGCCAGTGTGGCCAGTTGGCTCAGGTTGACGCCCAGAATACGCGCGGCCGCCTCAACCATATGGTCATGATCGCCTGAGAACAGCAGATTGGTATCGGCCGGTACGGTCAGCCAGACATTGTCACTGATTTCCTGTTCAAGCTGACCCGCCTCCCATCCGGCGCAGCCAAGCGCCGCGATATACCGCGCTGGTCCGCCCCCGTTGGCAATATCCTGCAAGATGTCTCTGGACATCGACAGGCTGATTTCGTCGTTGATGGGCAATGTGTATTCCCATTCGGTACCGGCATCATGCAGGATAAAACCCTTGTTTTTCTCGACCGGGCCACCGGCCAGTACACGTTTGTCAGCCAGTCGGGCTGCCACCTCGTCGCTGACTGTGATCTTCAGCTCTTCCAGCAATTCTGTGACCGGCAGTGATGACGGGCGATTGATGACCACCCCGAGGGCGCCGTGCTGGTCGTGTTTCCACAAATAGGTCACGGTGCCATGGAAATTGGGATCACGCAGCTGAGGCATCGCAATCAGGAAATGATGTTCCAGCCAGGTGGTTTTATCCGCGGCTTGCTGATCTGGCACGGTCAAGCCATCGGCGGATGTGCCGGCAGTGTGATCAGTGTCTTTGCGCATTCAGGCAAGCTCTCCGCAAGTTGGGGATACAAGTGATACGGTCATGGTAATGCATTCGGATGCCAGACAGTGAGTCCGACTTCATTCTGAATGGGGGCGTGCAAAACAATTTTAAAGCCCCGCTTGACTTGATGTTGCCAAAGACTACACTGGATTGCAGAGGGGAGTAGCTTTTCGCCACGGTGTCGTCAGCACGGCAGGTCAGTCAACAGACGCCTCCCGGTACCGTGGGTGCAAATTGCGCAGTCAGTCACCAATGATGATCGTTGGTCTGCTCGCAGTCTGTGCAAGCAAGACCTTGCCAAGGGGCAAGGTCTGTCTGCGAGAAACGTGAATTCGTCTCAACATCGCAACCATAAAAAGGCCAGAGTCCCCGGACAACGGCCTTTTTTATTGCAGTTTTTAAAGCAGGTGGCGATGTGGAAACGGTAGGCAACACGGGTTTATGGCTTGTGTTCGCGCTGATTGTGGCGGGCATGCTGGCACTGGATTTGTTTGTTTTTAAAGGTGGACATCAACATCGGGTTTCGTTGAAGGAGGCCGCCGCCTGGTCTGTAGGATGGGTTAGCGTCGCGCTGCTGTTTAATCTGGGACTGTGGTGGCATCTGAATGAATCTGCAGGAGCGCTGGTTGCCAACGACAAGGCAGTCGAATTTCTCACCGGTTATCTCGTCGAAAAATCTCTGGCAGTCGACAACGTTTTTGTCTGGATGATGATCTTCAGTTATTTTGCCGTGCCGCTCGAACTGCAGCGACGTGTGCTGTTGTACGGAATCATTGGGGCTATTGTGCTGCGTACCATCATGATTTTTGCCGGTGCGTGGATGATCAAAGAGTTTCACTGGATTCTGTATATCTTTGGTGTATTCCTGATACTGACCGGGTTCAAGATGGCGTTTTTTGCCGAGCACGAACCCAATCTTGAAAAGAACCCGTTTATACGCTTTATACGCAGGCACTATCCGGTCACAGATACCCTGGTGGGTGAAAAGTTTTTCGTCAGAAACAACGGCGTTTTGATGATGACGCCGCTGTTTTTGGCACTCGTGCTGGTTGAAATCTCCGACGTGATTTTTGCAGTCGACAGCATTCCCGCCATTTTTGCCATCACCAGTGATCCCTTTATTGTGCTGACGTCCAATCTGTTTGCGATTCTGGGCCTGCGAGCCATGTACTTTTTGCTGGCAGATATCGGCGACCGCTTTGCACTGCTCAAATACGGTCTGGCTGTGATTCTGGTGTTTATCGGCTGCAAGATGCTGATAGCGCACTGGTACAAAATACCGGTCATGATATCGCTGGGTTTTGTGGCGATAACGCTGGTCATTTCCGTGATTGTCAGCCTGTGGCACAGCAAGCGCTATCCGCCGCCGGCACACTGAAGGAGTTTACTGACTGGTGAAAGCGTTGCCAGGACGAAAGCGCCAGGTGCGGATGATTTCCAGCAGGTCTACATTGTCGCGCAGTTCCTCCGGAAACGGATCAAATGGCGACGCCAGTCGCACAATATCCACCGCTGCCTGATCCAGAATCAGGTGGCCTGAACCCTGCAAAATTCTGATCTCGGCGACGCTGCCATCAGGTCGCAGCGTCACCATCATTCGCAGGCTGCCGAATATTTCGTTTTGCCGGGCTGCTTCCGGGTAATGCTGGTTGCCAATCAGCTCAATGCGCTTGCGCCAATTGTCCAGATACAGTGCGTCATGGCGCTGTTGGGTGGATGCAGAAGAAATGGTGTAGCGGCGCGGGCGTTTGGCATACGCCTGCTGCTGCAGATCGAGTTGTGCTTGCAGGCTGGCAATCGCAAACGCAATGTCCTGCGGGCTGGAATGCTCGGACAGTACCGGGCTGTCTTCAGGTGTTTGGGAATCCATCTGCTGCCGCAGCGCTTCGTCAGCGGCGGATGAAGTCAGAATACGGATGTCCTGAAGCTGAAGAGCTGAAGGCGCCGGTGTTGGAATCGGTTGTACTTCCTGAATGTGCTCGTCGTACAGCATGGATTCAAATGGTGTTGCCGGTGCAATCGCTTCATCCACCGAGCCGCTGCCGATCTGATTTTCCTGGGCAATAAAATCCGCTTCGTCCGGTGCGATGTCGCTGCGGTATTGCGCCAGCGTGATTTCAATGGCGGGCGTGCTGGCGCTTTCAGTCATGAAACTGAAGCCGACGCCCGCAATCACAATCACGTGCAGGCAGGCTGACATAAAAAAGGTGAAACCAAAACGTTCACCCGTCGCCGGCCCTGAACTAGTTGATGCCGCCATCCGCCAGTTTTCCCGCAATCACTGTCATCAGATCGCCTGCAATATCCAGATTGTAAGCCGCGTTGATTTCGCGCACACAAGTCGGGCTGGTCACGTTGATTTCTGTCAGGTAGTCACCAATCACATCCAGTCCGACAAAGAGCAGCCCTTTGGCCTTGATGGTGTCCTTGACCTGAGCTGCGATCCAGCGGTCGCGCTCGGACAGCGGCTGCGCAATGCCACTGCCGCCAGCGGCCAGATTGCCACGCGTCTCACCCACGGCAGGCACACGCGCCAGCGCATAGGGTACCGGCTCACCGTCGACCAGCAGGATTCGTTTGTCGCCTTTGACAATCTCCGGAATGTAACGCTGGGCCATGATCGGACTGCGACCATGTTCTGTCAGCGTTTCGATGATCACACTGACGTTGGCATCTTCGGGCTTAAGGCGAAAAATCGAGCTGCCACCCATCCCATCCAGCGGCTTGAAAATCACGTCACCATGTTCTTTGTGGAATGCGCGCAGTTTGTCTGCACGACTGCTGACCAGAAACGGCGGACAGCACTGCGGGAACTGTGTGGCGAATATCTTTTCGTTGCAATCGCGCAGTGACTGCGGCTTGTTGACCACCAGCACACCGGCTTGCTCTGCACGTTCCAGCAGGTAGGTTGAGTAAATATAGTTGCTGTCGAACGGAGGGTCCTTGCGCATCAGAATGACATGCAAATCAGCAAGCGGTCGCTGCACAGTCTCGCCCATTGTGTACCACTGGTGAGGATCGTACGCCACCGAGAGCGTGCGCATGTGCCCCATCGCGGTCTCACCTGAGAGATAGAGATCCCCCTGTTCCATGTAGTACAGCTCCCAGCCGCGTTCTTGCGCGGCCACCAGCATGGCCAGACTGGTGTCTTTTTTGTAATTGATGCGATCGATGGGATCCATCACGATGCCGATCCGAATCTGCATGAGCTACTCTCCTGGTCCGCGGTCTGTTGCCAGCGCACAGCGGTGCAAGCCTTGAATGGCGGGCATCATATCACGACACCGGACGGATTCGGGCAGGCCGGCTTTGGCTGTGCTAAAACCCGAATAGAGGTCTTTGGGAGAATCACGGAGGAGCATCCCATGCTGGTCAGAGAGAATGGTCGAACCTGCAGAATTTTGCTGGCCGACAGCAGTGATCTGTTATGTGAGCAAGTGACCGCCATGCTGGCGGACGTTGATTGTGAGCTGGTCACCGTCAGGGATGGATTTGAGGTCTTGTGTCGATTGCCGGGTATTCAGCCTGATCTGTTATTGATCTCCAGCGAATTGCCGAGGCTGAGCGGCTTGCAAGTGTGTTCTCTGTTGCGGCAGAGCCCTGATTTCAGCGCGCTGCCGGTGGTGCTGATGCTGAACACGGGTACAGCGGTGGAAACCGCCCGGGCTACCTTGGCCGGCGCCAGTGCCTGTCTGCCCAAACCCTTCAGACGCAAAGAGCTGGAAGCCGTATTGGCCGGGCTGTCTGATAACCCCGGGCTGTCTGACAATCGTTGTGTGCTGACGGCGGTGGCGTGAACGCGGTTTTTATTCTCGACGATTGCCGTGCGAATGCGGAGCAATTGTCAGCCACGCTGCAAGCTCTGCTGGCAGACGGCTGCCATTGTCTTGTGTTGGACGATCTCAAGGATTTCCGGCGCCAGTCCCGACGATTTCACGCGGGACTGGTGCTGGTTGAATTGATGCAGGCGCAGCGCAATGGTTTTGAGCTGGCCGCGACGCTGTCGCGGCAGTCACGCTTTCAGGTGGTGTTGTGCAGCGCACGTGAGCAGCCGGCAGACCTTGCCTGGGCCGCAGCCAGAGGTATCCGGCATGTGGTCAACCGACGCCTCGGGCTCGTGGCCTTGTCAGCATGGATTGTCAGTGTGCTGGAAGGAAAACCGCCGTCTGCCCAGGCGACAGCCGGCAGCAGGATTCGCCCCCTGCCTCCGGTTTGCAGTGAGCTGGCCGGATTGACGGCTCCACAGGCTGCAACGGACAGTCTTGATGCGGCCCGGCAGCAGCTGCGTGCACTGTGCGGTGGTGCGTGGTCAGAACTGGTCATGGCACTGGAGGTGGATCACCCCGATGCGCTGTGGCCATGGCCGGACAAAATCGCTGCCCGCTGGCAGGAGCTGTGTTCACTGCTGGGCTTTTTGCGACTGCCTGTTCCTGCAACTGATTTGACTGGCGTCATGGCGCTGGGCGCAACACTGGGGGTTGAATACAGCAGCGCCCATTCTGCCGAAGCGGGCCAGGCAATCACATCTGCGCTGGTCAGCACGGTCTGTCAGCAGGCGCTACACAGCGAAACAGATCAGCCAATGCGCAGTTGGCAACAGCTGGCCAGCCTGGTGCTGATGCTGAGACATACAGGGTGTCAGTCAACCGATAAAAACATTCAGAATCTGTGTCATGAGTCAGGCGCAGCCAGCATGGCCGTGCTATACGATCCTCCCGACACCGCGCCCGGCATTATCGGCTCCACGGGCATCACTTCCTCCGCGTATCACTGTTGGCGAACCCATATCAGTGACTGTCTGCACCATTTGCCGGTGCCCGCGCGCGATAATGCGGGGCACTGGCTTGTGAGTATGTACAAACTGCGAAGCTTTCTTGAAACAAGGCTGGAGATCGAAAACCGGGAACGCCCTGAGCCGGGTGGCGATCTGACGGGCTGGTATCATGTGGTTCACGCGCTTTACCGCATATTTTGTCACCTGCAGGTTCCGCGTATGCCCGACTCGCAAAGACCCGAGCTGCCATTGGAGCTGTGTGATGTGGTTCTGGACCTTAAAGCGCTCCTGTCAAATCCGGGCCCTCACGGGCTGCCGCCGGAATCTGCCATCAGCCGGCTGATGGCGCTGGACCTGTGTTTTGCATTGTCGGGCAACAGCGATCATCGTGCCGAACAGCAATCGCTGGCCGGTGGTTTGCGATTGTTGTCTCGTCCCGCGCAACTGGTATCCATGCTGGCAAGCGACAGCGAAGCCGCTGGAACGCTGTTGACTGAACTGTTGCATGAGCTGTCGCTGTTGCTGGAAGGCGCACGGCGCTGGCAGGTTGTCCGGGTGGAGAGTCTGGTGGCACTGCTCATGCTGTGCTACCGCCAGATTCAACATAGTCCTGATCTGCTTGGACATCGGCGCTGGCGTCTTGTTCTGGGTCGCGCCCACCGGCAGCTTTGCCGGATGCTGGATCAGGCGGCCTGCTGGCAAAATCCGGCAGGAAAGCGTGACGCCGTGCAGATCAATCGCCTGATCGACGATATGTTTGGGCTGCTGAATCCGCAGGATCAGGCATCAATCCTGCGTGACAGCGTCGCACGGGACACCTCCGCACGTGACAACCCCGCTCGAAATGACCCGCACAGGGATTGGCTTGATTGCCTCAGGCTTAATCGCCGGCTTAAACAACTGCTTGAACAGCAAAGACGGGAACAGATGGATTACAGCACGTTGATTCGCTCCGTGCTCAGCGAACAGCATGGCCTGATACAGAGGCGCCTTGCCGGTATACATGTTGTCTAGGCCCTTGCACAGCAAAGTGGCTATAATGCCGGCTTTCCGCAGATGCAAGAGCAAAAGATCAGTGAGTGCTATCGGTTTTGTCTGGGGGGTTGGCGGGATTCTGCTGCTCCTGACGTTTGCAATAGTCAGATTGAGCGGCGTGGCGCTGGAGCTTGAGGGCTTTGAGTTGTCGCTCTGGCATTGGCTGGTGATGGCTGGCTGGTTTGCGTATATGGTCTGGGCAGAAGGTTACAAAGGGTTTCATCGTGCTTTTGCGCCACGGGTCGTGGTGCGCGCCAGTTATCTGGCCGCCCATCCGCGGCCGCTGCATGTGCTGCTGGCACCGTTGTTTTGTATGGGTTACATCCATGCCACGCCTCGCCGGCGGCTGATGTCGATTGCGCTCAGCGGCATGATCATCAGTTTTGTGCTGCTGGTGCGTATGCTGCCCCAACCATGGCGCGGCATCATTGATGTGGGTGTTGTTGCCGGGCTGGTGGTGGGTGTTGCCTCGATTCTGTATTACCTCTTGCAACTGAAGCAGGCTGGCGCTGCCAGTCTGCCGGTAGCGGCTGATGTCCCGGGTTGAGCAGGCGGCAGACACTCCAGGTGTTTGCGCCATTCTGGTGACCTGGCAGCCTGACCTGCTGCATTTGCAAAGTCTGCTGGATGCCTTGCTTGTGCAACACTGCCCGGTGCTGCTGATTGATAACGGCTCCGACAATCGCGATGGCCTGCGTGCCTTGTTGCAGCAATTGCCGCCCGACGCCGTGCAAGCCGCTGTTTTTCGCGACAGCAATGCCGGGCTCGCCACCGCACTGAATGAAGGTTTGGCGCTGGCCCGGCAGGCCGGCTTTACCCAGGTGCTGCTGTTTGATCAGGACAGCCTGATCAGTGAGCACTTTGTATCGGATATGCAGCAGCAGTGGCAACAACTGCCGGCCAGTCCACCGCCCGCTGCGCTGGGTCCACGATTGCAAGACCCGGAGACCGGGCGTCGCACACCGTTTCGCTGTTTTCGCTGGCGCCGCCGCTCTGACCGTCCCGTTGATGGCGTTGAGGGTTTGTACCACACCGACTTTCTGATCAGCTCCGGCACCTTGTTGTCCATGGCTGCACTGGACCAGACTGGGCTGATGAAAGAGGTCTATTTCATCGACAACATCGATCTGGAGTGGTGCTTCAGGGTCAGCGCGCAGGGTTTCGCGTTATACGGTACAGACCGCGCAGTACTGTTTCATCGCATAGGTGAGGCCAGTCGCAACCCGCTGGTGACATCAGGCATTCTGGTTCAGCACAGCCCACTGCGCAGCTATTACTCCACGCGCAATCGCATACACCTTTGGCGTCAGCCTTATGCGCCGCTGGACTGGAAAGTGCGTGACCGGATACGTTTTGTATTGAAGTCTCTGTGGCTGGTGCTGTTCAGCGCGCGGCGGCGCGAGTACTGGCAGCACATCCGGCGTGGCATCAAGGACGCGAGGGGCTTGTCATGACTCATGTGCTGGTCCTGATGCCGGTGTACAACGGTGAACGTTTTCTGCCAGAGCAAATCGAGTCCATTCTCACCCAGTCCCACACGGCGCTGACATTGATCTGCCGTGATGACGGGTCAACAGACAAGTCGTCTTCGATTCTGGCGCAGTACGCTGCACGCTATCCCGATCGTGTTCAGGTGATTAATGACGCGGTCGGCAATCTGGGCGCCAGTGGCAGTTTTTCGTATCTGATGCAGTGGGCGCTGGCACACATGCAGAATTACGGCAGCGCTGTCTATGTAGCGTTGGCTGATCAGGATGACATCTGGCACCTTGATAAGCTGCACCAGAGTTTGCTCGCCATGCACACTGCCGAAAAAAGTGCATCTGGCGCCAGCCCGGTGCTGGTACACAGCGATCTGCGCGTGGTCGATGCCGATGCCAATGAGATATCACCGTCACTGATGCAGTATCAGGGGCTTGATCCGGCCAGAACCCGTTTTGCAGCGCAGCTGATCAGCAACACCGTGACCGGATGCACCAGCCTGATGAACAGGGCGCTGCTGGAAAAAGCACTGCCGGTGCCCGCACAGGCCGTGATGCATGACTGGTGGTTGTCGCTGGTGGCCAGTGCCTTCGGGCAGTTGGTGTTTGTGCCACGTGCGCTGGTGGAGTATCGCCAGCATGGGCGAAATACACTGGGTGCCCGCAGACATCAGCAGGCTGCAATCAACTGGCGAACATTATCGCGTCTGTTTCAGTTTAAAAAATCACCAGCGGCGCAGGCACTGTTTCAGCAAGCGGCTGCGCAGGCAGCTGTGTTTGAGCAGCGATTTGGAAGTGAACTTGATCAATCTGCCCGCTCTGTGATTGCTCAGGTGATCACGCTGCCCTCACTAAATTTATGGCAGCAGCGCTGGAGGTTCAGGCGCTTGCGTTCAGCTGCGTCGACCTGAGGTATGCATTGCACGAATACGTGCAATGCTTTGCAGGCGCTGGCGCATTCTGATGCCAATTGCCTCCGCCGAAAAATCCCGCGCAATCGTGATTCGTGCCTGCTCACCCAAAGCACTGACGCGATCAGGATGATTCACCAGATCTCTCATCTCCATGGCGGCGTGATCCAGATCCGGTACAGCCCAGTGCTGGTGCGCCTCATACGGGCCAAAGTCACGACCGAGAGTTTTCAGTGTGTAGCGGATGGGCACGCAGTTGTCGTTGCGCATGTACTCCGTGTTGCCGGACCAGCCCGTCAGCAGCGCAACCTTGCCCATGGCCATGGCTTCCGCCGGGCCGAGACCAAATCCTTCAGCGTGATGCAGCGACACATAACAGTCACTGCAGTGGATCAGTGAATCGATATGGGCACGATCCATGTGTTGGTCGAGCACCAGGATGTTTTGCCAGGCCCCGATACAATCGGTGACGGCTTTGCGGTTGACGTCATCAGCGTTGTTGATTTTGATGACCAGTTGCACAGCATGGTCGTCCGCCTTGAACGCGCGCTGGAAGGCCAGGATAGAACCAAACGGATTTTTGCGCTGGGCAATGCTGTGGGTGTCAAACAGGCTGACAAACACAAATGCCGTCGGGTGTATGCCAAAGGTATCGCGTGAGTAACGCCGAGCACCTTCCATGTCGACATTGATCACATGGGGAATGGTGATGACCGGCACCGGTGATTTGGCCGAAACTGCCTGATTGACATAGGTTGAGGGCACCCAGACCTCATCCAGCCGATCAAAGCTGCCCAACCAGCGATCCGGAAACTCCGGCATTTCCCAGGCCCAGAAACCGATGTTGTAGCGGTTTTTGAACCACGATGTTCCCAGATCGTTCATCACTGCCGGAATATGGTCAGCGTTGATATGCAGCAGGTTGATGTCGAAGGCTGGCGCCGGGATTTCCTTGTGTTGCCAGCGCAGGTTGTCCATGCGTGATGGATTGCCGCGCTCGTAGTTGATGATGCCAAATTCCACACCGGATGCTTGCAGCGCTGCCGCATTGCCGCGAGCCGCTTCGCCCACACCCATGCTGGCGCGAATATAGGCAATCAGGTTGACCCCTGGAGCGCTGCCCGGGTTACCGGATTGCTGGCTCGGAAAGCTGCCCGCGGTTTTTGGATCTGCCAGCGCGCAATCTTCCCGGGTCTGACTCAAATTCGGATTAAAGCAGGGATCACCGCTGCGAAACAGATTGCCCCAGCGCGTCCACATGGACTTTTCGTCCTGGCCAATGGGTTTGCTCTGCCGGCTGACACTTTCGTGGTGGATCAGGCGTGCATGAGGTGTCCAGATGTTGCGCAGTCCGGCCTGTTGCGCGCGCAGGCACAAATCAATGTCATTGCCGACCACTGACAGTTTTTCATCAAATCCGCCCAGCTGTTCAAAGCGTTGGCGTGGCACCATCAGGCAAGCACCGGTGCTGGCCGATACCTCGCGTACGCAGCGATCCAGTTCCAGATAGATGCCCTTGCCAGGAAGCTGTTTGTGGAACAGGTGGCGTGCACCGCCGCCGTGATCGACCAGAAAAACGCCGGCATGCTGGATGGCGCCGTTGGGATACAGCAGCAAACAGCCAACAGTGCCGACATCGTCGCGCAAGGCTTGCTCCACCAGTGCTTCCAGCCAGTCTGGCTGAATAATTTCGATATCATCGTTCAGAAACAGCAACAATTCGCCATGACTGTGCTGGACTCCGATATTGTTCAGGCGTGACCAGTTGAAGGCTTCATTGCATTCAATCACAACGGCGCCGCTGCTTTTTGCGTATTCAATGCCATCACGGTGCTGGCCGCGTCCGTTATCCAGAATCACCACTTCAATTGCCGGATAGCTGCTGTGTTTGAGCGTATCAAGGCAGGGTTTCAGAAAGCGCATGTTGCCAGTGGTCGGAATAATGATAGAGACCAATGGCTGTGTGTTGCGTGTCAGTACAATGTGTCGGCACGCTGAATCAGCGAGTTGTCTGACCTCGGCGCCCGGTGCAGCGAGTGCCAGATGGTGTTGCAGCACTTGTAACTCGGCAGCCAGTATTTTTTTCTGCTCGTCCGTGTTGTGTTCCGGTTCGCTCCACAGGATTTCGGGTATGTGTTGAATGCTGCCCGGTGTTGATTGTTGTTCTGTGAGCTTGAGCAAGGTGGCATATCGCCATGGCAGTGAGTCAGGTTCAGGTGCCAACGCAGACAATAACGCCGCATCGGCAAAATAAACACCGCCGACGGCGTTGCGGCTGTGCAACAGATCCGGCGACCAGGCAAAACTGAACACCGGCGCCAGCGGTCGTTGCCTGTTGTCCAGTACATCATGGTCACTGTAAACCAGCCTGGTGTGTGAGTTGACTCTGCTGGTGATGCGGGCAAGGCAATGAGTGTGCAACACATCGCCAGCGTCCATCAGAGCGATCAGGGTTTTACCGGCGATCTGCTGATTCCGGATTGCTGCACTGATGTCTGACCAATGGCTTGCCTGATGAATGCGTTTGTCAGCGTGTTCCGGTATTACATCGCCATCGGAGCCGAGCACATACACCTGCCAGTGTGGACAGCTTTGCTGCACGATGCTGGCCAGTGTGCGCTGAAGCCGCTCTTCGCCAGCGGCATGGTTGCGAGAGATCACAACGACCACAAATCGGCAGACAGCCGTTGCTGCTTTATGCCTGGGGGCAGCGTTTTGAGCGAGCGCTGCCTGTTCGATTGCCGCATGATGATGCTTCAGCCAGCGGGCATAGTGTTGCTGCGGGTTCTGATAGACAAAACTGCGTGACTGTTCCAGCACATGACCGTGCTGATTGCGCACACGCAGAGTGATGGTATGGGTGCCGATTTCCAGACTATCCGTATCAATCAAGCGGGCAAAACCAGTGCGTTGCGCATCGGGTAATTCATCGTGCCCGGGTAGTGAGTCCAGAGTGTGCACAATGGACCCATCCAGCAAAATGTCTGCACCCGCTCCGGTTTCCGGAGACCAGGCCCAAGCCTGCACCGTGATGGGCTGCGTGAACATCAAATTGTCCTGTGCAGGCGTCAGCAAACCACCTTGCAGTGGGCCTGCATCAAGGTTTTTACCTGATGTTGTTTGTGGTTGTACTGCCACTTCAGTGCGTTGTTTTGCCAGCCGCCGTCGTAAACGAAGTGCCAGCCAGCGATAAGGAGCCGTCACTCGCCAGGAGAATGACGCCAGGATTTCTCGCACACCGCGATCAAGTTCCTCATGCGCCAGGTTCAGGGCGATGTGTTCGGATTGCAGAAGCTGGAAATCATCGCGCAGCGTGTCCAGCTCACTTTGCTGTTGTGCTTGCAGGTTCTGTGCATCATTCAGGGCTACGGTGCGCTCGTGCAGCAACTGATGGGTTCTGCCCAGTTCCTCGCCCAAGGCTTGCAACTGCGGACTTTGATCGATCAGGCCCAGCAGCTCATTCCACTGACGACCACTCCAGACCAGTCGCCACTTGTCGAGCAACCGGGCGCGCGCATCCGCCATCGGATGCCCCGGCTGGTAACGCTGCTCGTGCTGCGACAACATGGTTTGGGAATCGCCACCCATACGGTAAAAGGCGCCAACTGGCTCAGACAGAATGAAGTCGGTGTAGCGTGCGCACTGCAACCAGAAATCCCAGTCTTCGTATACCGCAAGATTTTCATCGAATTTGCAGCCGCGATCGAGCAGTGTGCGAGAGAACAGCGCGGCATGAATCGGGATAAAGTTATCGCGGCGCAGCACCGTATGATCAAAGGGCACGGCAATAATCTCGTCCAGCAACTGGCCGTTGGCATCGGCCTTGCGCGTGGCGCTGTAAACGACATCTGTGCTTGACTGGCTGATCAGCGTGTACAGCCGCGCAAGATGGTCGTCGGCGATCCAGTCATCATCATCCAGAAACAACAGGTACTCGCCGGTTGCAACACGCAATCCGGCGTTTGCTGCAGCTGGCCGATCCAGTCGCGAGTCGGTGCTGATGATATGAACGGTAATGCCAGCGGATTCCAGTTCTGCCTTTTTGGCGGTCAAGGCCTTCGCTTCAGTGCCCAGCGCATCGACCAGAATCAGTTCAATGTTTGGCCAGCTCTGGCGCTTGACGGATGCCAGCGTCTCGGCAAGGCTGGGGCGATTGACGGTGCGACAGATTACCGAAATCAGCACCGGCTTGTGATGGACTGCCGCCGGTTTCATGCCGCTGTCAGTCGATTGATCAGCGAGCCCAGCACCTCGGCGATAAAATCCAGAAACAGTGTATCCAGCTCATCGGTGAAGTAGTCTTGTGACTGGTTGCCGATCGCCAGAATGGCGTGCAGGCTGTTATGGTGAGTGACCGGGCACAGTGCCGCTGATCTCAGTGCAGTGGCTGCATTGGGGAACAGCAACTGGGAGGTTTCCTTGTCGAGCGCCTGACACAGTACACGTTTGCTGCGAAACAGTGACGGGAAGCGCTTTTGCAGTTCGCTGGCAGTCGCCGGCGTATCAATCATAATCAGTTTGCAGGCATCAATGCCGGGTTGCGTCTCCAGGTTGCTGGCAGTGACACTGGCCAGATCAGCCAGATTGTTTTCCTCCAGCAGCATCAGGATCAGATTGCGCGTCACACTGAACAGCTGATCGTTGTAGCGTGCATTTTCCAGCAGGGCGTTTAATGTGTGGCGAGACTCCATGCTGCGTTCGCGCAGAATTTTGACCTGACGCTCCAGCAGCGAAACGGCTTTCCCGCTTTCGTGCGGTACCGTCATTTCTGCGAGCAACGCGTCGCGATCAGCAAAAAAATCCGGATGCTGTTTTAACCATGCGGCCACGTCCTCGGCATTGAGTGCGGGGGCGGCGCTGTCGGATTTGCGAGCGGGCGAAAAGTCACTGCTCATGTCTGCTTCCTGTTGTGTTGTCATTTTTTCCAAGGTGCTGTTGTGATCACGGTTGTACATGCAATGCGCGGCTACAGCAGCACGGTTCCTTCATACACACTGGCGGCCGGTCCGGTCATCAGCACCGGGCTGCCTTCACCGTGCCATTCAATCTGCAACTCGCCGCCGTTGAGAATTGCGCGCACGCGCGCATCCAGCAAACCGGCCTGAATGCCGCAGACCACAGCAGCGCAGGTGCCGGTGCCACACGCTTCGGTTTCGCCGGCGCCACGTTCAAAAACGCGCAGCCGGATTGTACTGCGATCAATTATTTGCATAAACCCGACATTGACACCTTGCGGGAATGCGTCGGTCCAGGTGCAGAGCACCGCACCCAGGGTATTGACGGGGGCGTGCTCACAATCGGCCACGGTCAACACAATGTGCGGATTGCCCATGGAGACGGCCTGAAAAACCGCTTCTGTGCGCTCGCCAGCACCCGGTGCAACGGGTACGCTCAGCCGATAATAATCCTGACGTGAGACAGCGGTAAACGGCAGCGAGGCGGGCTCGAAATCCGGTGCGCCCATATCCACCGTGACCTGTCCGTCATCATGGGCGTGCAACTCCAGCAGTCGGTTCATGGTTTGCACCCGAATCGGGCTGCGCGCGATCAGGCCACGGTTGAGCACATAACGGGCAAAACAGCGGGCACCGTTACCACAATGCTCCACTTCAGTGCCGTCCGGATTAAAAATGCGGTAGTTAAAGTCGGCATCGGGACGCTGGGGCGGGCCGATCACCAGCAATTGGTCAAAACCCACGCCACGGCGCCTGTCGCCGAGCAGGCGCACCTGCTCCGGGCTCAGTTCAACCGGGTTGGAGATGGTGTCCAGCACCATGAAGTCGTTGCCGAGTCCGTGCATTTTGGTAAATGGCACGCGCTGGCCGGAGTTGGGACGGCTCATGGTGTCAGTCAGTCAGCACCTGTTCCAGATTCAATTGGTGATCAATGGTCTCGCGCTGGCGCACAACGGTAGCGCGGTCACCATCGACCATAATCTCTGCAGCCCGATTGCGTGTGTTGTAGTTGGAACTCATCACAAAACCGTAGGCTCCCGCCGAGCGTACCGCCAGCAGGTCTCCCTGTGCAATGCGCAGGGGGCGTTCCTTGCCAAGAAAGTCACCGGATTCACATACCGGACCGACCACGTCATAAATCAGCTCCGGGCGCTGGGTCAGTGCCTCACCGGTACTGGCTTGCAGTACAGGCACAATCTCTTGCCATGCACTGTAGAGTGAGGGGCGCAACAGGTCATTCATGGCGGCATCCACAATGGCAAAATGCTTGTGTGCCGTGTGTTTGAGGAATTCAACCCGGGTCAGCAGGATGCCAGCGTTGGCGCAAATGGAGCGGCCGGGCTCCATGATCAGGGTCACGTTGCGTCCCTTGATCATGTGTTTGATGGCGTTGATCAGCTCGGCCGGTGCCGGGGGAGTTTCCTTGTTGTAGACCACACCCAGCCCGCCGCCGACATCAATGTGCTCCAGTTGGATGCCGGCCGTGGCCAGACGATCCACCAGATTCAGCACGCGCCCAACGGCATCCAGATACGGAGCTACTGTGGTGAGCTGGGAGCCAATGTGGCAATCCACGCCTACAATATCGATGTGGCTCAGAGTGGCCGCGCGGCGATAGACATCAAAGGCCGCGTTGATATCAATGCCGAACTTGTTCTCTTTGAGCCCGGTGGAGATGTAGGGATGTGTGCCGGCGTCGACATCCGGATTCACGCGCAGGGAAATCGGTGCGCGCTTGCCCAGACGGGCCGCAACCTGATTGATGCGATCCAGCTCCGGATCGGATTCCACGTTGAAACACAGAATCCCGGCTTCCAGCGCCATGGCGATCTCGGCTTCGGTTTTGCCCAGCCCCGAGAAGATCACTTTGGCCGGATCACCACCAGCACGGATCACCCGATTGAGCTCGCCACCGGAGACGATATCAAAACCGGCACCTTTGCGCGCCAACACATTCAGCACGGCCAGATTGGAGTTGGCCTTGACCGCAAAACAGGTCAGATGCGGCACATCCTGCAAGGCATCTTCATAGGCCTGCAGATTGTGTTCAAGCGCCCGTCGGGAATAGACGTAGCAGGGGGTGCCAAACTGTTCTGCAATCGTGCTCAGCGGCAGCTCTTCAGCTGACAGCTCGCCGTTCTGGTAATGAAATGGATTCATGATGTCCTGATTCGGTCAGGGGCGTTGCCACGGAGGGTTCAGGACGCTGCAGCGGGCCTTTCTGCCCGCAGGCAGTCAGTACAACTGCCAGTGTTGTCAGAAGGCCAAACAACACTGTCCGGATGGCCGGTCTGGATACGCGGTCAGTGATCATGAGGTCAGGAATCCCGAGGGTCTGTGGTGTGCCCGTTAAATTGGGGCGGATTATAGCCTGTAAAAGCCGGTTTCGGCGACACGGCTGGTAATGGCGGCTACGGAGCCATTAGCCATCTGGCTAGTCGATGTGCGGCGTTGCATGTGCGACAGTGTGATGGACAACGTGTCTTGGGAAAGTGACAGGGACAGCGGTATGCTTGCATACCAAGAGAGAACAAGCATGACAAGGAGTATTCGGGTGCGCATTCTGCTGATCGATGACCACGATCTGTTCCGTGAGGGGCTCAAGTACCTGTTGCCGGTGCTGGACGACGGGGTGCAGTACTACGAAGCTGGCAGTCTGGAGGCGGCGATCCAGTTGGAGAACCAGCTGGAACACAACAAGCCCATTGATCTGGTGCTGATGGACTTGTACATGCCCGGCACCCAGGGCATGGATGCGCTGGCCCAATGCCGGCAGCATTTCGAGAGCGCCAGCCTGGTGGTGGTGTCCGGCGAAGAAGACCCGCGCATCATCCGCGAAGCCATCGAGAAGGGTGCGGCTGGCTTCATACCCAAGTCCTCATCACGCGAAGTGCTGGAAACAGCATTGAAGGTGGTACTTGGGGGCGGAACCTGGTTGCCGGAATACGCGTTGTTGCCTGTGGCACAACTGTCAGCAAGCGATCTGGATGCCAGTGATGAATCAGTGCGTCAACTGTCCCAGCGCCAGTTCGAGGTTCTGATGAAAGCCGTGCAAGGCAAATCCAACAAAACCATTGCAAGAGAACTTGAGATTTCCGATCACACGGTCAAGGCGCACTTGTCAGTCGCCTACCGTATTCTGGGTGTGCACAACCGCACCGAGGCGGTTTATGCCGCCGCCAAACTGGGGTTTCAGCCCAGTCTTGCCTCCATGTTTCAATTTGGATCCGCACTGGATGAGGCGCAGTTGCAGTGAGTCACTGGCTGTCAGAGCCGGTTGAGAACCTGCTGGCAGCCGCTGCTGAATCCGGCTCATTGCTGGAAACCGACGTGTTGATTGTGGGTTCCGGTTACGGCGCTGCCATGGCCGCGCTTGCTGTTCTTGAGTCCGTGTCTCCGCCAGTGGTCTGGATATTTGAGGCCGGGCGCGAATATTTGCCGGATGATTTCCCCAAAACCATGGCGCAAATGCCGGGCTTTGTGGGCACCGATGAACTCAACGCTGGCGCTTTATGGGATATCCGGCCCGGAGACGGCGTCATCAGTATCAGTGGTCGCGGACTTGGTGGAACATCACTGGTCAACGCCAATGTTGCTGCCCGAGCTGACCCTGATGTCTTTGAGCGCTGGCCCGGCAATCGGCGTATTGGCTGGCATCGCCGGCTAGGTGATTTCTACGAGAAAATTGAAAAGCTGCTCGGTGTCAGTTCTGATCCTGACGGTGACCGGTCCGGTGCGTTCAGAGCCCTGACAGCCAGTGCCCAGGCACTGGGGGCGCGCGTTGACCGAGCCCCGCTCACTGTCAACTTTGGCTCGCCCACCTCACACAGCGCCGATCATGGACCTTGCAACCGCTGTGGCAACTGTGTGACGGGCTGTCACTCCGGTGCCAAAGGTTCGCTGAACATGAACGCCTTGCCACTGGCAAAGCAACTCGGTGCAGCACTTTACACCGGCGTGCAGGTGCGCTCATTAAAACGCAATGACGATGGCAGTTGGCAGCTGTTTTGCGCCCCCACTGGCAGCCAGTCCGCCGGTTTTGAAGTGCGAGCTGGCACCGTGATTCTGGCTGCGGGCACACTGGGCAGCACGGAAATTCTCAAGCGTTCAGTGCAAGATCACCAACTGCCTGTTTCAAATCGGTTGGGGCAGCGATTTTCCCTCAACGGTGATGCCCTGGTTGCCGCCATCGGTCAGCACAAGCGTGTGGGTGATCTGCCGGGAGTGCCAGGTGAACATCCGGCGCCCACAACACCCGGGCCGACCATTACCGGTTTGACACAAATTCCCTTGCGCGTATCCGGCGACATGGCCTCTGTGCCATATCAGGACCGCATTACGCTGGAGGATGCCCGGATACCGTTCGCGCTACGCCAGGTTTGGCAAGAGATGATTGTCAGCCAGGCGCTGCTGCGCCGTTTTGGTGACGGCAGTGAATCGGCCTGGCATCGTCACCATGTGACACACGACCCTTTGGCGATATCGGATGAGCTGGCAGCCCATACCCAGACACTGTTGATCATGGGGCACGATGATGCCCGCGGTGAGCTGCTGTGGAAAAATGATCGCCTGCAACCACGTTGGCAGCGCAGTGACGGTGATTATTACCACGCGCTGGACAAGCGTTTGCGCGCTGACGAAAAGACGGTGTTTGACGGAGGACTGTACTCGCCCAATCTGATTTCCGAGCCGCTGCCACCGGGTTTTGATGATGTGCTCGAAGGGGCATCGCAAATGCAGGGGCCATTGCTGACGGTGCATCCCCTGGGCGGGTGCTGTATGGCTGAATCCGCCGACGACGGTGTGGTGAATACCCGTGGTCAGGTTTTTACCGGCGATGCAGCTGCGGTGTACAACAATCTGTATGTCATGGACGGAGCGATTGTGCCGGGAGCCATTGGCATCAATCCCTTTCTGACCATCGCCAGTCTCAGTTATGCACTGGCCAGTGAGATGGACATACACCGATTGCATCACCAATCCGATGTGGCTGGCACGAACACGATACCCGTGGTCAATCTGCAGGACTTTCCGGCACTGGAGCGTTATCGCACTTTTCCGCGAGGAACCGGGTGGCCGTTGCCTGATGCGCACGCACAATCGGTTGAGGCGATATTCAGGGAACGTCTGGTTTGTCATTTGGGACACCATCATCGTTCGCGCCTGCCGTGGAGCACAGGTCCTGTTGTTGACCGGCATACCATCAAAAGGCTGTTGCCTGATCTGGTGTTGCCCGACACATTCAACGCGCTGGTGCTGGATGTCCAGTTTGAGTTCTCCGGCGAACAGTCGCTGGAGCAGTGGATTCACAATCCCGGCCTGTCTCTGCCTGCCAGCGCAGTGCTTCGCGTTGACCCGTCCGAGACTGTGTTTACGGTGCCGGACGCGCGCTTGCAAACCCTGACGACGCTCACTGGTTTTGTCCGTCTGGGGGTCAGTGACGAGCATGAGGCAAGCCGATTGCGTCAGTGGTGGCGGATGATCAGCGCGGTGCTCAGATTTATCCGTTTCCGCAGCATGGACGTGCTGGTCAAGTTGCCGCTCTGGTTGCAACGCCTGTTGTTGCCACGTCAT
This sequence comes from Pseudohongiella sp., assembly GCA_036834885.1. GTDB lineage: Bacteria > Pseudomonadota > Gammaproteobacteria > Pseudomonadales > Pseudohongiellaceae > Pseudohongiella. The sequence goes on from DAITNA010000001.1 coordinate 755,790, forward strand.
GCACTGGACATGCGTGAGCCTGAGCTGCGAAAAAAATCCTCGCGCACAGCACTGACACAGTTGAAAGAATTTTTGCGTATAGCACGCTTGCAATCGGCACCGCGCTATTTGCACTACGAATTTGCAAATGCGGATGGTTTGAGTTTTAGCGGTCACAAGACCCTGGTTTACGGTGTCAACCAGCGCGATCTGCTGGCGGCTCTGATGACACTGCCGATGGATATTCGATCCGGCCACGCCCGCCAGCGCCGCTTGCATTTCGAGCTGGATGCCGTGCGCGTGACCGATGGTCCCTCGCCGTTGCAAATCACCGCATCACCCGATTTGCCTTCGTCCGTCATGGCCGCAGGCGGATTTGCGATGTATTTTCTGCGCATGATCATGAACACACATTTCTGGTCATTTGCGGCGCCTGCCTACAAGCAGTTTGCCGCGCGCGAGGACATGGAAACGACGTTGAGACAAGGCCGGTTTGCTGAGCCGCCTGATGTCATTTTTTATGGTCCTGGTGGCAAAAAGCAAAGTACGCGCCGTGAAAAGTTTGAGCACGGTGACATGCAGTCCGGGAAACTGCGTCCGCTGGCAAGACTGGTGCGTTACCAGCCCTGCGAAGGCAATCAGCACAGCCGGCGCAGCCTGTTGCTGGTGCATGGGCTCGCCCACAGCAGTCGCGTGTTCTGGACCGACACCATTGATTGCAATTTTGTGCAGTACTTTCTTGAGCAGAATTACGATGTCTGGGTGCTCGATCATCGTGCCAGTGCCAACTACATCCGTGACATCAATCCGGACGATCGCTGGGATGACATTGCACTGGTTGACATCCCGTGGGCCGTCAAAACGATTTTCAACCAGATCAATCAGCTGGCGATACCTGGCGAAGAGAAACATGTGCATGTGTTTTCCCACTGCATTGGCGCAGGCGCCGTCGCCATGGCAGTGCTGGCAGGCAAACTCGATTACGAGCAGCGTTTGCGCGATGGACAATTTGTTCAACGCAGCATGCTGGCATCACTGGTGCCACATGCGGTCACGCCGTGGCTGCATACTTCGGCAGAAAATCGTGCACGCGCGAATGTCTGGGCGTGGGTCAAGGAGCTGCAGCCGATACGGATTATCGAGCCGATGCCGCATCGCGATCCGACGCTGATGGAGATGCTCTATGATCGCCTCGCATTTCTGGCGATGACAGAAGACGAGCGCAAACAGTGGGGGCGATTGCGCAGTTTTGCCGACTGGCGGGGGCCAGGCTTTGCACAGAGCATCTACACGCGTTACACCATTTTCTGGGGTCGGCAATGGCACAACCACAATATCAGCAAGGCCACCCGTTACGAGTTTGCCGGCATGATTGGTCCGGTGCCCATCGGTGTGATGCAACAGGTGTACTTTTCTCTCACACGCGGTCTGTTATCTGACCATGAGGGTGCCAACCGTTATGTGCGTGAAGCCGCTTTTGAGCAGTACTGGCAGTTCCCGACACTGTTCTTGCATGGCAACCGCAACACGGTTTTTGATCAGGAGTCATCACGGCACTCGGCAGATCAGCTCACCCGGTTGCGTATCAGGCAGGCGAGCGGTCAGCGTTACGACGGTACGCTGCAACCGGAAGACTATGCCCGGCATCAGGTCTGGATCGAAGTGCTGAATGATTATGGTCATATGGACATGATTTTCAGCAAAACGGCCAGCCATGACGTTTATCTGCGCTTGCACGAATTTTTCAGCGCAGCGGAAAACAGCACGCTGGAGCGCTTGTGTCAGCAGCGCATGGCGGTGCCGGCTGCGCGAGACTGGTTTGCCAGCCAGTGCCGTGCGCGCAGTGTTGTAGTTCCGGTACGCAGGCCGCGTACCGGGCCCATAGTCTCATCGCCGCGTTTGACAGCCGATGGCAACCTCAAAATACGTCTGTGGGCGGAAGCCGAAGATTTTTCTGTCTACGTTGCGCAGGGTATGACCGTCACACTGGCGCAGCACAGCAGCGCAACCGCCTGGCAGTCGCTGCCAGTGAAACATTTGCCCTACAACGGTCTTGATGCTGTGAGTGCAGATGGCCAGGTATGGCCAACAGAGTTCTGGCTGCAGGATCTGACCCTGCCGTTACCGCTGGACAGGAGTTTGTTGTTGTCGATGACCATGCCTGGTGATCAGGATGCTGGCGGCGACGATGACCTGACCGCAACCGGACGCGTGACACTGGAGTGGCACCCGTTACCATGGTTCCAGCGGGCGGTCAGTCCACGGTCGCAGCAAGCGGGCCCGCTGACCTTGTTGCTGGGTTCATGCCTGTATCCGGGGTTGCCCTTTGAACGTGCGCACTCATTCAGTGTCTTTCATGCCATGCGTCAGCATATTGTTGATGATGATCAGCATGGGCGCGGAGCCGATGGTCTGATTTTGCTGGGTGACCAGATTTATGCCGATGCAACCGCAGATCTGTTTGATCCCCGCGCGCACTATGAACGCTATCGCAACCCGTATCGTCTTGCGTTTAATCAGCCGGATGTCAGTTATGTGATGTCTCATTTGCCAACATGGTTTGTGGTGGATGACCACGAGTACCGTGACAACTGGCGCGGTCTGTCTGATGACAATCGGCATGAGGAATTCACATATGCGCGTCGAATGGCAGGTCTTTACCAGATGCATCAGGATGAACACTGGCATTTTGGCAGTGCCAGGCTCTGGTATGATTTCGATTGTGCAGGCTATCCTGTGTTTGTGTTTGACACCCGTACCGAGAGACACTTTGATCCCAGTGCGCCATCGCAGTTGCTGGACCCGACGCAACTGGCCGCATTTGAAAAGTGGCTGACCTCACACAAAGAACAAGTTCTGATGATTGCCAGTGGATCTCCGTTGTGTCCGGTTTCACGGGCTGTGACAGCTTCACCCGCGCTGGCGGAAACGGACGACAGTCTGCTGGCCTATCCGCGTTTTCTTGCTTTCGTCATCAAGGCGCTGGCGCAACATGCCGCGGGCAAAAAAATCATCTGGCTCACCGGTGATCCACATTTTTCCTGTGTGGCCACACTGGAGCTGTCATCGGCTGGGTACACAGTACCTGTTGTGCAAGTATGTTGCTCGGGTTTAAATGCGCCGCTGCCTTTTGCCAACGCGCAAAAGGGAGATTACGATTGGGATATCGAATTTTCGCTTTGGTTGCGCGCGCACGGGGCTGATGTCGGCATGCGTGGTGTACAGCAGTTGCTCACTGATCACACTCGCCATTTTGTGCGCATGGATATTGATGCCGGCAATCATTTTGATTTGACGGTGCAGGCATATGATGCCCGGTCACTCAAGGTTGGCAGGCCATTCAGCACACACTGGCAGCATCCGCTGGCGCCGGACGGCGGACGTGGTGCACAAGGGTAAGTTCTCATGACCGTCTTGCAGCGAATTACCGGTTTCTCCCGCTACGAACAAGCGCTGGATCCCCTGCTGCTCAGTCAGACTGTGGAATCCCAGCGCATGCGCGTGGCGCAGTCGCACCGGGCATTGGCACTGGTCATTGTCAGCGGCCTGTTTTATATCTGGGGATTGTGGGGCGAAGTCAGTCAGTGGCGTCTGGTGGCGTGGATAGGACTGATTTCGCTGATGGCGGTCATTCGTGTACTGATCTGCCGCTATGTTGAGCGCAGCCTGCTGTCAAGTACGGTGCCTGTGCTGTATCGGAATGAGCTGCTGTTATATTTCAGTTCGTTGGGCAGCACACTCGTTGTCGGTTCAGGATACTGGTGGATTGCGCTGGGCGCCGACGAGCGCGTGATTTTTGCGGTGGCCATGCTGACGCTGATTTATGCGATTGGCACGACCATCAATTCCTCCATCCAGAACCGGGGCTTTTCCTGGCTGTTGATCAGCAATCTGGGGCAAGGGATCGTGTTTCTGAGTTTTTTTCGCTCGCCACCCGATGTGGAAACACTGGTATCCATGATTGCCATCACCATTCTTCTGATCCAGTTTGGCAAGCGCAGCGCCAGCGTGTTCAACGAGTCTATCCGTATCCGTGAGGAAAATCGTGAGCAGAATATCAAGCTGGAAAAAGACAAGCTGATTATTGAAAAATCGTTGAACGTTGCGCGCAAGGCCAATGAGGAAAAAAACCGGTTTATGGCAGCAGCCAGTCATGATCTGCGACAACCCTTGCATGCAATGACGCTGTTTCTGGGTAGCCTGCGTCACCTCTCCAGCGATGAGCGAACCCGCGAGCTTATCGACAAAATAGATGAAACCAGTTCCATCCTGCATGAGCAATTCAACAGTCTGCTGGATCTGTCCAAGTTTGATGCCGGCGTTGTCATCGCTGACGAGACAGAATTTCGCCTTGATCAGATGCTGAAAAATATTGCAGATGGCGCCACTCAGGATGCCCAGCAGAAAAAAGTGGCCCTGCACCTTTATACGGTGCCGGTACTGATCCGCTCGGACATGCTGTTGCTTGAGCGCTTGCTGCGCAATCTGGTAACCAACGCTGTGCGTTACACAGACAAAGGGTCGGTGAGTATACAGATGCGGCGCCAGCGCAACGGGCTGGTGGTGTCGGTGATAGATACCGGCATTGGTATCTCCCCCGATGATCAGGACAAGATTTTTCGCGATTATTATCAGGTCAGCAACAAGGCTCGGCGCAAGAGCAAGGGCTCTGGTCTCGGCTTGGCCATTGTCAAACGCATTGCGGCCTTGCTTGGGATCAAGATCACACTGAAGTCGCAACCGGGGGTGGGCAGCACATTCAGTGCGCACATTCCTGCGCGCGCACTGGTTGAGCTGCCGGATTTGCCAGAGACAAACGAGACCCTGGTGGAGGACATCCACATGGATCTGGAAGGGTTGCGGATACTGGTGGTGGATGATGACGCCTCCATTGTGGACGCCATGACAGGTTTGCTGCGGGCATGGGGTTGCTCGGTGATCAGTGCCTCATCCCCCGAGCAGGTGGAGCGCCTGCTGGGCTATGAACGTGATTTTGATGTCATTCTGCTTGACGATATGTTGCACGATGATCTGATGGGGCTTGATCTGGCACTCAAGTTGACGGAGTTCATTCCACGCCAGCGCATTATCATGGCGACGGGGAATGTGTCGGGAAGCCGCCTTGCCGAGATACGCGAAGCCGGTTTTGAGGTGTTGGTCAAACCGGTGGACTATCTGGTGCTGCGTCGGGCGATTGTGGAAGCGATGATGCCGTATTAGCCATCTGGCTAATAGGAATGCCTGTGTTGCTGTGAAAAAATCGGTGTTGCTGGTTACAACACGGGATGTTGCTGGGGGAGGGAGCCTCCGGACAGCAGGGCTATTGGATTACCTTTGGTGCAGGTTTGCCTGGCGACCGGAGCTTGTTTGCTGAGGGACACGTGGCGGTTTGCCCGGCTACTCGCGCCAGGGGGATCTGGTCTCAGAACGACGCTGCGCGTCTGATTGTTCTTCGACGCAGTCCCCCTGCCACGGGTAGCCGGGCAAACTGTCTGGTGTGGTGGCCGGGCTGACTACCGTCCCGCAATCAAATCGCGACCGTTGGCCACTGCTTTGCGTACTTGCTCGGGTGCTGTGCCGCCGATGTGGTTTCTTGCCTGCACGGAGCCTTCCAGGCTGAGCACAGCAAACACGTCGTCGGCGATGATGTCAGAGAACTGCTGCAGCTCTGCCAGTGACAGTTCACTCAGATCCTTTTTCTGCTGAATTCCGTACGCAACTGACTTGCCAACAATCTCGTGGGCATCGCGGAAGGCGAGGCCTTTTTTCACCAGATAGTCAGCCAGATCGGTCGCGGTGGCATACCCTTTTTTGGCTGCCTGATACATGTTCTGTTTTTTCGGTTTGATCGCCGGCACCATGTCGCCATAAGCTTTGAGACAGTCGCGCAGTGTGTCGATCAGATCAAACAGCGGTTCTTTATCTTCCTGGTTGTCCTTGTTGTAAGCCAGCGGTTGTGACTTCATCAGGGTCAGCAGTGCTATCAGGTGGCCAGTGACACGACCGGTTTTGCCACGGACCAGCTCCGGGACATCCGGATTCTTTTTCTGTGGCATGATCGATGAGCCGGTACAGAAGCGGTCGGGCAGGTCAATAAAATCAAACTGTGCCGATGTCCAAAGGATCAACTCTTCCGAGAAACGTGACAGGTGCGTCATGATCAGGCTGCCACAAGCCGCCAGTTCAATCGCAAAGTCGCGGTCGCTGACAGAATCCAGCGAGTTGCGCGTGGGTTCATCAAAACCCAGTTGCTCGGCCGTGAAATGCCGGTTGATCGGGTAGCTGGTGCCGGCCAGTGCGGCAGCGCCCAGCGGAGAGCGGTTCAAACGCTTGCGACAGTCTGCCAGTCGGCTGTAATCACGGTCGAGCATCTCGAACCAGGCCATCAGGTGATGGCCAAATGTGATGGGCTGGGCGGTCTGCAAATGGGTAAAACCGGGCATGATGGTGTCGGCTTCACGCTCGGCCAGATCCAGCAGCGCATGTTGCAGGCGTGTCAGCTCGCTCGCGATGACATCAATTTCGTCACGCACGTACAGGCGAATGTCGGTGGCGACCTGGTCATTGCGTGAGCGGCCGGTATGCAGCTTTTTACCGGTCAGACCGATACGTCGGGTCAGTTCGGATTCGATGTTCATGTGCACATCTTCCAGCGCAACCGACCAGTTGAAGTTGCCGGCATCAATGTCAGCCTCAATGGCTTGCAAGCCGGCAACAATCGACGCTACCTCGTCAGCGCTCAGGATGCCGGCTTGTTCCAGCATGCGCGCATGGGCGACAGAGCCGCGGATATCCTGACGATACATGCGCTGGTCAAAACTGACCGAGGCAGTAAAACGTTGCACAAAGGCATCGGTGGCTTCGGAGAATCGGCCACCCCAGAGGGTGTGTCCGGGCGCGCTGGGTTTCTGGCTCATGGTGGTCACCTGCTGTTGAAAAACGCGGCGGAGTATAACACGAGCGGGTTCGGGCCGGTCTGTATCCGCCAATGTGTGCGCCAGATGACTCAGGCGCCACAATTCAGCCATGATTTGGCGTAGAATGCCGGCAAGACCTTCAAATTCAATCCATAGAAGTGGACAGAGTATGGCTTCAGATGTAATCCGTATTGCGACCCGCCGCAGCCCGCTGGCGCTGTGGCAGGCTGAATACGTGCGAGATGCGCTGCTGGCGCGAAACCCCGGTTTGACTGTGGAACTGGTCGGCATCGCGACCAAGGGCGACAAGATTCTGGATGTGCCATTGGCCAAGGTTGGCGGCAAAGCACTGTTTGTGAAAGAGCTGGAAACAGCCATGCTGGATGGTGAGGCTGATCTGGCGGTGCATTCCATGAAGGATGTGCCCATGGAATTTCCGGACGGTTTGTTTTTGCCGGTGATCTGCCCGCGTGAGGACCCTCGCGATGCGTTTGTTTCCAATCGCTTCCAGTCGCTGGATGAGTTGCCGCAGGGTGCGCGTGTCGGCACATCGAGCCTGCGTCGACAGTGCCAGCTGCGCAGCCAGCGGCCGGATATCGTGATCGGTGATTTGCGCGGCAATGTGGGAACCCGTCTGGGCAAGCTGGATAGCGGTGAGTTTGATGCCATTATCCTGGCGGCTGCCGGTCTGATCCGTCTGAAATTGCAGGACCGTATTGCACAGCTGTTGCCAACAGAGTTGTCCCTGCCAGCAGGCGGGCAAGGCGCTGTCGGCATCGAGTGCCGTGAAGGTGATCAGCGCATTCTGGATTTGCTCAAACCCCTGCATGATCAGGATACCGCTGATCGTGTGATCGCCGAGCGCGCGCTGAACAAGCGACTCAACGGCGGATGCCAGGTGCCGATTGCGTGTTTTGCGGAGCTGCACGGTGATGAACTTCATTTGCGTGGGCTCGTGGGCTCAAATGACGGCAGCCAGATACTGCGCACTGACATTCGCGGACATCGCCGGGATGCCGAAGCGCTGGGTATCAAAGCCGCCGAGCACCTGCTGGCACAAGGTGCAGACAGTATTCTGGAGGCGCTGTACGCAACACACGGATAACGACCGACGCAAACGAATGATACAAACAGGATGAGGCAAGGCATGACCGAACAGACACTGTCAGGTATCACTGTTTTGTTGACCAGACCGGTAGAGCAGTCAGCGGCGCTGGCCAGTGCCTTGCGCAGTCTGGGCGCCAGCGTGTGCGAGTTGCCCCTGATCGAAATTGAGGAGGTCACCGAGGCGCAAGCCTGCGATCAGATCAAATCCCTGATCCTGAATCTTGATCATTACACGGCAGCGATTTTTATCAGCACCAACGCTGCCCGCTTTGGCATGCAGTGGATTGACCGGTACTGGCCACAATTGCCGTCGGGCCTGAGCGCATACGCTGTTGGCCCGGGCACTGCCGAGGTACTGAGGCGTTTTGACTGGCCAGTATTCTGTTCAGACAAAGGCGTGACCAGTGAGGATCTGTTGGCATTGCCGGGCCTGAAGCATGTTGACGGTCAACGTATTGCCTTGTTTCGGGGTGTGGGCGGGCGTGAGCTGCTGGCGGAGACATTGAGAGCCCGAGGTGCCAAAGTGGATTACCTGGAACTGTACAGGCGCCACACGCCGGATTACAGCGGTGATGTGATGGCAGGGCTGATTCGCGACTATCATATCAATGCGGTGGTGGTCAGCAGTGCCCAGATACTGGATGTGCTCTTGCATTCCCTGCATCAGGATGCCAGCCTGATGAATGCCATTCCTGTTATCGTGCCTTCTGAGCGGGTTCGCCAGAAGGCGCTGGATGCCGGGCTGAATATTGTAATTAACGCTGGCGGTGCTGATGAATCATCAGTGATCGCCAGCCTGAGAGCTGTGGCGCCGGTCATCCGGCCGCGCGCCTGAGACCTGACGTGGAGTAAGAGCTGGTGACAGAGCAACACGCTGAATACAAAGCGGATGACGCACCTGACAAAGTGGTTGATGTTTCTCCTGCGCCCCAGCAGGCAAAACCCGCAGCGCAATACCCTGACCGGCATCGTAAGGGGAAAACCCAATGGGTATTGTGGTTGCTGGTGATTGCTCTTGGCGGTGTACTTGGCGCGTTCTACTGGCAGCAAACCCGACTGGGCGTCAGCCAGGATGCCGCGCTGCAGCAAATGCAGCAGAACTACCAGGCGCTTGAGCAATCCTTTCAGGAAGCGCGCACCGGCATGCAGTCAGCACTGCAGTCGCAAGTCAGCTTGCTGGAGAACAGTGCCTCGTCGCTGGAATCTGCCATGGACGAGCTGCAACGGGTAGAACAGCAGGACGCCATTGAGTTGCTGGCATTGCAGCAAGGTTTTGAACGGCAGTTGCAAGAGACGCGCACACTGGTGTCTGCACTGCAGCGGCAACTGGCCAGTTTGCAACAACGGGATACGCGCTGGCTCAATGCTGAGGCGGCATATCTGATGCGACTGGCCAATTACAAGGTGTCTGTGGAACACGATGTGCCGAGCGCGGTGCAGTTGCTGCAAACGGTCGAGGGGCTGCTCTCGGATCAGCTTGATCCGGCTGCCCGCACGGCGCTGATCAATGTGGTGAGTGACAGGGCAAGTTTGCAGAATATCAATGCGCCGGACAAGATGACGTTAATCGCACAAGTTGATGGCCTCCGGGCAAGGCTCAGTGAGATTTCAATTTCAGCCATACACGAACTGAACTATCAGCAAGGTGTTCGCGAGGCACGACAACAAACTACCGAGCTTGCGCAAGCGCAAGGTTGGTCAGCGGCATTGATGAATCTTTTACGCAGTATTTTTGTCTGGCGACAAACCGACTTTGGTGCGCTGGCGTTTGTGTCGCCAGATCAGGAGATACTGATGAAACAGCAGCTCGGCCTGCTGTTTGAGCAAGCCAAAATTGCCATTGTGCAAGCTGATCAGGCACAGTTTGAACTGGCGCTGGGGCAGGTTGCTGCCGGAGTCGACAACCACTTTGCACAAGACAGTGAGCTGGCGCGAGAACTGCTGGCGGATATTGAACAGTTTCGCTCACAAAAAATTGCACCTGAGTTGCCGGATATTTCGGGCAGTCTGGTTTTGGTAGAACAGTTGGTGGAGCCGTTGCCTGAGCCTGTTGACCCCGACATGGTGGAGACTGAGCTGTGAGAAAATATCTGCTGCTCAGCCTGATTGTGATAGCCAGCGGCGTATTCGTGGCGTTTCAACTGGCACGCGATCCCGGCTATATTCTGATTGCGTTCGCTGGTTGGACCTTCGAAACCAGTGTCTTTGCCATGCTGGTGGCGCTGTTGTTTCTGTTTGTTCTGTTTCGACTGGTGCTCAATATTCTGCGCTGGTTGAATCCCATGCGTTTTTTCAAAGAGTCAGACAAACGCTCTCCGTAAGCAAGATCAAATGCCCAGCTGATCCCAAAGCTCATCAACGCGCTGTTTGACTTTCTCGTCCATGGTAATCGGCGTACCCCACTCGCGTGTGGTTTCTCCCGGCCATTTGTTGGTGGCATCCATACCAATTTTGGATCCCAGCCCGGACACGGGTGACGCAAAATCCAGATAATCGATTGGAGTATTTTCAATCAACACCGTATCTCGTGCTGGATCCATGCGTGTGGTCATGGCCCAGATCACATCGTTCCAGTCCCGGATATTCACATCCTCGTCTGTCACAATCACAAACTTGGTGTACATAAACTGACGCAGGAAAGACCAGGCTCCCATCATCACGCGTTTGGCGTGACCCGGATATTGTTTGCGGATACTGATCACAGCAAGACGATAGGAACAGCCTTCAGGCGGCAAATAAAAATCCACAATTTCCGGATACTGTTTTTGCAGCAGCGGCACAAACACTTCGTTCAACGCCACGCCCAGCATGGCTGGCTCGTCCGGCGGCCTGCCGGTATAGGTGCTGTGGTAAATCGGATCTTTGCGATGAGTGATTTTTTTGACGGTAAACACCGGAAAGCGATCGACTTCATTGTAGTAACCGGTATGGTCACCAAACGGACCTTCGTCGGCCATGTCATCCGGCGCGATCACCCCTTCAAGCACAATCTCTGCGCTGGCCGGTACCTGCAAGTTGTTGGTGAGGCACGCGACAACTTCAGTTTTGCTGCCGCGCAGCAAACCGGCAAAAGCGTATTCGGACAAGGTATCGGGAATCGGAGTGACGGTCGCGAGAATCGTTGCCGGATCTGCACCAATGGCGATTGATACCGGGAAGGGTTCGCCCGGATGTTTCAATTGCCAGTCGCGAAAATCCAGCGCCCCGCCACGATGCGACAGCCAGCGCATGATCAGACGGTTTTTGCCAATGACCTGCATGCGGTAGATGCCCAGATTTTGCCGATCTTTTTCCGGGCCGCGGGTTATCACCAGAGGCCAAGTCACCAGCGGACCTGCATCACCGGGCCAGCAGGTTTGCACAGGCAAAAAGGACAGATCAACATCGTCTTCATCAATCACAACGTCCTGGCATGGCGCAGACTTGCGCACCGTTGGGGCAATATTCAGCACCTGTTTCCAGGTTGGCAGGTTTTCCCACAGATCACGCCAGCCTTTGGGAGGAGTAGGCTCTTTTAAAAACGCCATCAGCTTGCCAACATCACGCAAGCCCTGAATATCCTGTTGTCCCATGGCCAGCGCAATCCGCCGGGTGTTGCCGAACAGATTGCCCAGCAGCGGCACACTCGAACCGATGGGTTTCTCAAACAGCAGCGCAGGCCCGCCAGCCCGCAAGGTACGATCACAAATCTCCGTAATCTCCAGCACCGGATCCACTGGCACCGTGATGCGCTTGAGCTCACCTTCGGCTTCCAGCAACGCAATAAATTCACGAAGATCTTTGAATGACATGACGGTTATGTGCTCCCTTGTCCCGATGTCGACTTACGATTTAATTGCAAAAAGGGATCTGTCCAAACAAAACATTCTTAACGTGGTACGGAAGTATCAGAAGCGTAGGCGAGGCCGCAAAGGCGAGAAAAGAAAGGGCCGGACGAGCGCAGTTTACATGACGTAAATGAGCATCGGACGGCCCTTTCTTGACGAAGCATTTGCAACGACGCTAGCTTCTGTTACTTCCGTTTCATCATGTTGAAAAACTCGTCATTGGTCTTGCTGTCTTTCAGCTTGTCCAGGATAAATTCCGTCGCCTGAACATCTTCCATCGAGCTCAGAATCTTGCGCAGGATCCACATGCGTTGCAGTTCTTCTTCGCCGGTCAGCAGCTCTTCACGGCGGGTGCCGGAACGGCGCACGTTGATTGCGGGGTAAATACGTTTCTCGGCAATCTTGCGGTCAAGATGGATTTCCATGTTGCCGGTGCCTTTGAATTCTTCGTAGATCACCTCGTCCATCTTGGAGCCGGTCTCTACCAGCGCGGTGGCGATAATAGTCAGGCTGCCACCTTCTTCCAGATTGCGTGCTGCACCAAAAAAGCGCTTGGGTCTTTCCAGTGCATGGGCATCCACACCACCGGTCAGCACTTTGCCGGATGAAGGCACAATGGTGTTGTAGGCGCGGGCCAGACGGGTGATGGAGTCGAGCAGAATAACCACGTCTTCTTTGTGTTCAACCAGACGCTTGGCTTTTTCGATGACCATTTCAGCGACTTGTACGTGACGGGCGGGCGGTTCATCAAAAGTACTGGCGACGACTTCGCCGCGCACAGAGCGCTGCATGTCGGTGACTTCTTCGGGGCGCTCATCAATTAGCAGGACAATCAGGCGGCATTCAGGATTGTTGCGAGTAATTGACTGCGCAATATTCTGCAGCAACAAGGTTTTACCGGCTTTGGGTGGCGATACAATCAGGCCGCGCTGGCCTTTGCCGATGGGTGCTGTCAAATCGATGATGCGGGCGCTGATGTCTTCGGTACTGCCGTTGCCCAGTTCCAGCTTCAGACGCTCGGTCGGGAACAGGGGGGTCAGGTTTTCAAAAAGGATTTTCTGTTTGGAGCTTTCCGGTTTTGCGAAGTTGACTTCAGAGATCTTCAGCAGGGCAAAATAGCGCTCGCCTTCTTTCGGGGGGCGAATTTTGCCGGAGATCGTGTCACCCGTTCGCAGGTTGAACCGGCGAATCTGGCTGGGTGATACATAAATGTCATCAGGGCCAGCCAGGTAAGAGGAATCTGCTGATCGCAGGAACCCGAAACCGTCCTGCAGTATTTCCAGTACGCCGTCACCGCTGATGTCTTCGCCGTTTTTCGCATGTTTCTTGAGAATGGCGAAAATGATGTCTTGCTTGCGCGTGCGGGAGAGGTTTTCGAGCCCCATTTCCTGTGCTCTTTCAAGCAGTTGGGCAATGGGTTGCTTCTTAAGATCAGTCAGATTCATAGGTAAGATTGTTTACAAAGTTTGGATACAGAAAGTCTGTAACAGGCAACGCAGCCGGAGCCAGAAATAACAGTGATTTTGATACTGGCTGAGGTGCCGATCGGGTTAAAAGAAAAAGAGTTTTGGATAAATTCAGTCGGGTATGAGACTGGAATCCGTGCCGTTTTACCGGGGATGCGGCTGAATATAATGGCTCGTGACCCAGCTGTCCACAAAAATTTGTATCTTTATGTGACCGGTATCAAACTGTTTGCACATGCCCGCAAATCGACTGTTGCGGGCAGGTGAGCAGGTCTGTTCAGATCACGCTGTCAATAAATGCGGCAAGCTGTGATTTTGACACAGCGCCGACTTTGGTGCCGGCAACCTGACCGTTCTTGAAAATGATCAGCGTGGGAATGCCACGAATGCCGTAACGCGGCGCGCTCTGGGTATTAGAATCCACATTCAGCTTGCAGATTTTCAGGCGGCCATCATAGTCATCCGCCAGCTCGTCCAGAATCGGGGCGATCATTTTGCAAGGGCCACACCATTCAGCCCAAAAATCAACCATGACCGGGCCATCTGCTTGTAATACGTCTTGTTCGAAACTGGCATCAGAGATGTGAACGATTTTGTCGCTCATGAAAAAATTCCTTCAATGTGACGTCAGGGTAAGCATCAGGCGGAAGAGCTTGAGGGGCTTAATGACTGCTGGATTTGAACAAATGCCGACGCGGCTGCATCGGCGGAACTTGTGTTCTATCATAAGGCCAAAACCGCAGGTTTCAACCTTCCTTGAGCAGCCGTGCTGCTTTTTTTGCGAAATAAGTCAGGATGGCGTCAGCGCCTGCGCGTTTGATGCAGAGCAGGGACTCCATGGCAACAGCGTTTTCATCAAGCCAGCCATTGCGTGCAGCGGCCATGTGCATGGCGTACTCACCACTGACCTGATAAACCATGGTCGGCGCGCCCAGTTCATCCTTGACGCGTCTGACAATATCCAGATACGGCATGCCGGGTTTGACCATGACCATGTCGGCACCTTCCGAGAGATCCAGCGCTACTTCATGGATGGCTTCGTCAGCATTGGCGACATCCATCTGGTAGGTATATTTGTTGCCCTTGCCAAGATTGCCGGCAGAGCCAACGGCATCACGGAACGGACCGTAATAGCTGGAGGCATATTTGGCCGAATAGGCGAGGATGCGGGTGTGGATGTGGCCGTGTTTTTCAAGCGCTTCCCGGATGGCGCCGATACGGCCGTCCATCATGTCGGAGGGGGCAACGATATCAACACCGGCCTCAGCATGTGACAAGGCCTGTTTGACCAGCGCAGTCACTGTCTCCTCGTTGACCACGTATCCATTCTGGTCAATGATCCCGTCCTGGCCATGGGTCGTGTAGGGGTCCAGGGCAACATCGGTAATGACACCGAGTTCCGGGAATCGGGCCTTGAGCTCGCGTACGGCGCGCTGCACCAGGCCGTTCGGATTCCAGGCTTCGCGACCGTCAAGGGATTTGCTTTCCGCATGTGGAGAAGGAAACAACGCAATAGCCGGGATGCCCAGCTCGACCAGTTCTTCTGCCTCCAGCAACAACTCGTCCACGCTCAGGCGGAAAATGTCCGGCATGGATGCAATTTCCTGGCGCTGTTGGCGCCCTTCAACAATAAACATCGGGTAAATCAGGTCATCTGTGCTCAGGCGCGTCTCGCGCATCAGGCGCCGGCTGAATTCGTCCCGTCTCATGCGGCGCATGCGGGTCAGAGGGAACTGGCGCGAACCGGGCGCGCGTGAGGTATGATCAGCCACTTTGTATGTGCTCTCTTGCTCAATCAGGGCAAAAACTATAACACACCACCTTGGGTGATCAAATCCGTGGAGGTGTTGGCATCTTCAGACGCTAGCCATGTGTCGGCTTGTACCCGGGCAGCGCAGGACAATAAGGGAAATTATGAATAAAGTCAGGGTAATACTGGTGCTGTTGCTGCTGGCAGCGGCGACTGCCTATGTCACGCTGGACCTGGGGCAATATCTGACACTGGCGTATGCCCAGTCACAGCTGGAGGCGTTGCGAGAGGCCAGTCGCGACAATTTTGTGCTCAGCGCCAGTCTTTATTTTGCGATTTACGTGCTGGTGACTGCCCTGTCTGTGCCGGGCGCAGCGATCATGACCTTGCTCGGTGGTGCGGTATTTGGCCTGGGCTGGGGGCTGGCACTGGTGTCATTTGCCAGCACATTGGGAGCAACGCTTGCGTTTCTGAGCTCGCGCCTGCTGCTTCGCGACTATGTACAAAAGCGTTTTGGCAGTTCGCTCAAAACCATCAACGCCGGCATTGAGCGCGATGGTGCGTTTTATTTGTTTACCCTGCGTATGATCCCGGTATTTCCGTTTTTTCTGATCAATCTGGTGATGGGCCTGACACCAATCCGGACGCTGACATTCTTTTGGGTCAGCCAGCTTGGGATGTTGCTGGGTACGGCGGTCTACGTGAATGCAGGCGTTGAACTCGGGCAGCTCAGTTCGCTGTCTGGCTTGCTGAACGGTTCACTGATTCTGTCATTTGTGTTGCTGGCGCTGATGCCATGGGTAGGCAAGCTGGTGATCGCACTGATGCGCCGCAGGCGGCTGACCCGGGCGTGGAAACGTCCCGCTCGCTTTGATACCAATATTGTTGTGATTGGTGCCGGCTCAGGCGGGTTGGTAGCCTCGATTGTGGCCGCTGGTGCCAAAGCCAAAGTCACTCTGATCGAAAAGCACAAAATGGGCGGTGACTGCCTCAACACCGGCTGTGTTCCCAGCAAAACCTTTATCAGCAGCGCCAAAGTGGCAGAGACCATCCGTCAGGCAGAAGCGTTTGGCATTCGTAACGCGAGCGGGCAAGTGGATTTTGCTGCCGTGATGGAGCGTGTTCAGGGGGTGATCAAGACCATTGAGCCGCATGATTCGGTGGAGCGCTTTACCAGTCTGGGTGTGGACTGTGTGCAGGGCGAGGCATTTATCCGGTCCCCCTGGGAAGTGGAAGTTGACGGTCGTGTCATCAGTACGCGAGCCATTATTGTGGCAACTGGCGCTCGTCCATTGGTGCCCGATATTCCAGGGTTGTCGGACATTGCTTACCTGCACTCCGACAACGTCTGGGAGTTGCGCGAATTACCACGCCGTTTACTGGTGATGGGGGCAGGACCAATAGGTTGTGAACTCGCCCAGAGCTTCGCCCGGTTGGGATCCGAAGTGACGATTCTGGATCGCAATGAGCGCCTGATGGCGCGAGAGGATGCTGATGTTTCTGCGCTGATTGAAGAGAAGTTCCGGGCCGCAGGCATCAGGGTGCTGACGGCTTGTGACGCACAACATTTCGGTTCGGATGCCAGTGGTGATTTTTTGCTTGTGAAACAGGCAGACGGCAGCATGCTGCATCTGGCGTTTGACAAAGTGCTGCTTGCGCTTGGCCGCAAACCCAATGTTGAAGGGTTTGGTCTGGAACAGTTGGGCGTGCCGCTGACACCCGGCGGGGCGATTCAGGTCAATGATGCCATGCAGACCCTTGTTCCGGGCATTTTTGCCTGTGGTGATGTCGCCGGACCCTGGCAATTTACACACATGGCCTCGTTTCAGGCCTGGTATGCCACACTCAATGCGTTGGCGGGCGGACTAAAAACCTTCAGGGCGAGTTATCGCGTGGTGCCGCGTGCAACCTTTACCGATCCGGAAGTGGCCCGTGTTGGACTCAATGAACAGGAAGCCCGGCAGCAGGCGGTGGCGTACGAGGTGACGCACTTCTCACTGGGCAGACTGGACAGGGCGCTGGCTGACGGCCACGCGTATGGCTTTGTCAAAATTCTTACGGCGCCTGGGACGGACCGTATCTTGGGCGCTACGATTGTTGGCCCTCAGGCTGGCGAACTGATTGGCAGTTTTGTATTTGCCATGACGCACAATCTGGGGTTGAAAAAAATTGGAGCCACGACACACATTTATCCGACGCTGCTGGAGGCCAACCGTTTTGCAGCCAATGCCTGGCGCAGCGCGCGTGTCCCGCAGGGGCTGATGCCTTGGGCGGAGCGCTATTTTCGCTGGTGCCGGCGGGGGTAGTCACCGTAACAGCATCGGGAAGCGCTGATCGCAGTCAGGCGACGATCAGCGCTGGACCACAAAGGAGGTGAAATACAAATTGCGTATGCGCTCCCCGGACCCGGGCCCGACAAGATAGTCCAGCGCCGCTTTGACCTCATTCAGCGCCTGGACACGCAAGGTTTCCTTGCCCTGGGTCGATGTCAGATTTTCTTCAAGCTGGGCTGCCAGCAATACCACCAGCTTGTTGCGGATGTAAGGCAGGTGCATGTCGAGCATCGGGGCTGTACCCGGCTCAATACGGACGGCGATGTCGGTTTTCAGGTACTTGAGCCGGCCGGCGCCATCGTAGTTGGTCACAAAGCTGCCGCCCAGTGTGTAGTAAATCAGGTTGGCCATGCCACTGGCCGGATCATCGTCGGCCGGCGGTTCAGCCGCTTGCAAGGGTGTGGCGAGCAGCCAGCCAAGGCTGGTGATCAGCACAATATTGCGTAGCAGGTGTGTCAGTGCAGAAACGGTCATGAGTTCGTGTTTCCATAGGATACCGGCATCAGGCGGAGCGCCGGTTGTGATGGCTATGTCGGCTCCGATTGGCAACTCTTGAGATTTTTTTGTTAGCATCCGGGCCTTGTTGCTATGCAAGCAAGACCCGGTGCAGGGAAATTTTATGACAGACTTCATGACAATACTGGATCAGCTGGAGCAAAACTATCCGTGGGCGGTCAGCCTGCTGTCGCTGATGCTGCTGCTGTTTGCCTCCTGGTTGTCAAACGTGATCACCAAAGGTGTTCTGGTGCGTGGCCTTTTGCACTTGCTGAACGCCCGGGATAGCGGCGCTGAGGTGGTCAAACCGGGCGAGTTCAAGCGTTATGGTTTTATCGCCCGTCTCGCCAATGTGGTGCCCGCGCTCGTGATCAGCGCCGGTATTGCGCTGGTACCTGACTTGCCGGAGTCCATGGTGACCATTGTCAGGAACGTTGCCAACGCCTTTATCATCCTGTGTGTCGCGATGGCGGTATCGAATTTGCTGGATATGGCCAATCAGGTCTATCAGCGGCGTGCTGACGCCATCAATCGACCGATCAAGGGTTACCTGCAGGTGCTCAAGATTGTGGTCTACGCGCTGGCCGTGCTGCTGATGATTGCGGTGTTGCTGGACCGGTCGCCACTGATCCTGCTATCCGGGGTTGGAGCGCTGGCGGCTGTGCTGATGCTGGTGTTTCAGGACACGCTGCTCTCGCTGGTGGCCAGTGTGCAGATTAGCTCAGGTGATATCGTGCGCGTGGGTGATTGGGTCGAGATGCCGCAACTGAATGCTGACGGCGACGTAATCGACATCGCCCTGCACACGGTGAAGGTGCAGAACTTTGACAAAACCATCACGACGATACCGACCCGGCGCTTTATTACCGATCCCTTCAAGAACTGGCGAGGCATGCAGGAATCAGGCGGCAGGCGCATCAAGCGGGCGCTGTACCTTGATCAGACCAGCGTGCGGTTTTTGAGTGCGGAAGAAAAGCAGCACCTGAGCAATTTTTACCTGCTCGATGAGTATCTGCGCCGAAAGCAAAGTGAGCTGGATGAATGGAATGCCAGTCTGGCCGAGCGCGGCAAGGTGCCGGTCAATACCCGGCGCATCACCAATCTGGGAACATTTCGGGCGTACGTTGAGCGATATTTGCGCAGTCACCCCCATGTTCATCAGGGCATGACTTTGCTGGTTCGTCATATGGCGCCGGGGCCGGAAGGTTTGCCGGTGGAGATCTACTGCTTTACCAACACAACAGCCTGGGCTGCCTATGAAGGCATTCAGGCAGATATTTTTGACCATCTGCTGGCTATACTGCCAGAATTCGGTCTGCGTGTTTTCCAGCAGCCCAGCGGAGCCGACATGCACCAGTGGGTAAGGGCCGCGCGAGCTGAACCCGTATCAAGACACGACCCCGTATCAACACAGGAACAAGTACCATGATTGCGACTTTGCTGGACAAGATGCCCAATGCCCGACTGTTGAATTTCCTTATTTTTGTGGCAACGGTGCTGATTATTGGCGCGGCGCTTTACATGGAGCATGTCATGCTGCTGGAGCCCTGTGGCCTGTGCATCACACAGCGCGTGTTTGTGGTGCTGGCAGGACTGGTCTGCCTGGCGGCAGCTGTGCACAACCCGGGCAGCAATGGCCGTCGCAATTATGCGCTGGCAGCAGCTGCCATGTGTGTGGCGGGTGCCTACTTTGCCATTCGCCAGATCTGGCTGACTTACCTGCCGGAAGATCAGGTGCCGGCCTGTGGGCCTGGATTCAACTACGTGCTGAACAACTTCCCCTTGATGGACACCTTGAACTTTCTGCTGAAAGGTGACGGCAACTGTGCCGAGGTGAGCTGGCGCTTCCTCGGAATTTTCTCCATCCCCGAGCTGGCGCTCATGGGTTTTGCTGCGCTGTTTGCCTTGTGTCTGTATCAGGGATTCCGCAAGCCCGTCTGAACCTGGCGCCTTGCGCTGGAACGATTACAGTTTGTAATCGTTCCAGCGTGCCAGAAACTCCTCAAAACTTTCAGTATCTTGCTGTTCAGCCATGGCTTGTGCAGCCAGAGACTGCGCACTGGCCGCAGTAAAATGATCCAGCCGGGACGGTGTCAGCGCGCTGCTGGCAAACAGTTGCATGGTTTTTTCCGATGCCTGCATACCAAAGCGGCAGAACGGCAGTGATTGGTCGCGCATCTGCTGCAGGATTTTCGCTGATGGCGTCAATGACGGGTCGTCGGCTTTGGTCTGCTGCTGAACCAACGCCTGACGGTAGTCATAGGTCTGATGGGCGTGATCCAGCAGCGCGGCAGTATGCGTCATATCGTCAAGCAACAAATTGGCCCAGTCTTTCAGGCTGATTTGCTCTCCTCGGCGCTCCAGCATCAATCCCGGTTCGCGGCCACGATTCACTGTCAGCGACAGATTGCGTTCGATGGCGCGATATTCCTGCTGTTCACACCAGGGGCTGTCGGCCAGCAGGCAGTAGAGCAGGAAGACGTCCAGAAAGTCGATTTGTTCCTTGTCAATTCCAACTGGCAGAAACGGGTTCAAATCCAGTGCGCGCACCTCAATGTACTGTATGCCTTCGGCTTTGAGCAATTGCAGGGGTCTGCGTCCATCTCCACCAACACGCTTGGGGCGGATCGTGGCGTAGAATTCGTTTTCCAGCTGCAGCAAATTGGTATTGATCTGGAGTTTTTTGCCATCTTTTTCCAGGCCTATTTCTTCGTAAGCCGGGTAGGACGTTGACAGGGCGCCGTAGAGACTGTCGATATAGTTGTTGATGTCGTTGTAACACACATAGATCGAGCGCTGGGCGTCGCTGCGATAACCCAGATCGCCCATGCGCAAGCAGGTTGCATAGGGTTTGAACAGGGTGTGTTCGTCCCAGACCTCAAGATCATGCGGGCGGTCTTTGGTGAAGCAGCGGCAAACCGCAGGCGAAGCACCAAAAAGGTAGACCAGCAACCATGAGTAGCGATGGAAGTTGCGGATCAGGTGCAGGTACTGGCGAGTCTGGAAATCTTGCAGGGGTTCTGTGGAGCCAAGCACTGCCCGGTAGTCTTGCCAGAATGATTCCGGCATTGAAAAATTGTAGTGAATACCTGCAATGGTTTGCATCAGACGGCTATAACGATGCCCCAATCCTTCCCGATAAAGCGTCTTGAGTCGACCCATATTGGAACTGCCGTACTGGGCCAGTGGAATCTGTTCTTCGCTTTCGAGCAGGCATGGCATGCTGGACACCCAGAGGCGTTCTCCATCAGGCAGGTTGTCGAAGGAAAATTTGTGCAGATCGGTCAGAAAAGCAAGACACTCCTCCGCTGTGTCGGCCACTGGCGTGATCAGTTCCAGCAAGGCTTCCGAGTAATCGGTGGTGATATAAGGATGTGTCAGTGCTGAACCCATGGCGACCGGATGCGGTGTTTGTGCAAGGCGACCGTCCGGTGTCACCCGCAGGCTTTCTTTCTCGATGCCGCGGCGTATCGCTGCCCATTCCGGTTTAAACAGTGGCAGATCAAATCGGTCCAACGCGCTGGTGTAAGCTGTGGTGGTGTGTGTATTCGATGCGGCATGGCTGCCGTCGTTTTTTTCTGTTGACAAGATGTCTGCCTTACATGGGTTGAGGGCCTGCGGCCACGATAGCTTCAGGGACATTGAAGCGTTTGAAGTTGTTGCGGAACTGACTGATCAAGTCCGCAGCTTTGGCATCATAGCGGGCCGGATCAGCCCAGGTGTCTCTGGGGTTTAACAGATGACTGTCGACCCCGGGGACTTGTGTGGGTATGGTCAGATTCAGGCCGGGCAAATGTTTGGTCGGTGCTGAGCGTAATGCACCGCTCTGGATGGCATGCAGCACAGCGCGCGTTGCCGGAATACTGAAACGTTTGCCAACGCCGTGCGGCCCGCCAGTCCATCCGGTATTGACCAGATAAACCTGACTGTCAAATTCGGCAATACGCTTGATCAGCAGTTCTGCGTAAACACCTGCCGGGCGCGGGAAAAATGGTGCACCAAAACACACGGAGAACGTAGACTTGATACCATCGCCAGCGCCTACTTCCGTGGAGCCGACGAGCGCGGTGTAACCACTGAGAAAGTGATAAGCCGCCGCTTCCGGCGACAGCATGGAGACCGGTGGCAAGATACCGGTCAGGTCGCAGGTCAGAAACACAATCGATTCAGGTTCGCCAGCGCGATTGGCGTCAATACGCTGGCGAATATGTGTCAATGGATAACAGGCGCGCGTGTTCTCGGTGAGACTGGTGTCACTGTAGTCGGCGGTGCGTGTGCGCTCGTCAATGATTACGTTTTCTATCACGGCACCAAACTTGATGGCATCCCAGATCACCGGCTCATTTTTCTGACTGAGGTTGATGCACTTGGCGTAACAGCCGCCCTCCAGATTAAACACGGCGCCTTTGCCCCAGCCATGCTCGTCGTCGCCAATCAGGTAACGCTCTTCATCAGCTGACAACGTGGTTTTGCCCGTACCGGACAGACCAAAAAACAGGCAAACGTCGCCGCGCTCGCCCACATTGGCCGAGCAATGCATGGGCAATACATCATGCTCGGGCAGCAGGAAGTTCTGCACGGCGAACATGGATTTTTTCATCTCGCCCGCGTAACGCATTCCGGCCAGCAACACCTTGCGCTCGGCAAAGTTGAGAATGACTGCGCCGTCACTATGGGTGCCATCACGGGCTGGGTCGCACACAAAGTCAGGAGCACTGAGAATCTGCCAGACTGCTTTGTTTTTCGGGTTGTAGTTCTCGAGGGCTTTGATAAACAGTGTGGTGCCAAACAGGCAATGCCAGACATACTGGGCGTTGACTTGCACCGGGATGTAGTGATCGGGATCTGCACCAACATGCAAATCCGCAACAAACATATCCTTGTCGCGCATGAAGTCGGTCACCCGTGCCCACAGGGTCTGGAACTTGTCAGCATCAAAGGGCTGGTTGACGGCGCCCCAATCAATCAGGTGCTGTGTTGTAGGCTCTTTGACAATAAAACGGTCTTTGGGGCTGCGACCGGTGCGACGACCGGTTTCCACGACCAGCGCACCGTTGTCGGCGAGACGGCCTTCCTGTCGCTGGATGGCCATTTCGATCAGTTGGGCGGGAGGCAGGTTACGATAGATCGTGCGCTTGTTGTCCTTGAGGACTTCTTGCTTTACAGAGCCTTGAATCGTCATAACCACGCTTCCGACTTTACGTTGCACCGCATTATGCCAAAATTCACCCGGAGTGCATACCAAGCGTCCGGGTATCACAAATCTGTCCAGTGTTTCATCGCCATACGTTGTCGTCTTTCTTTTTTGTCAGGCTTTTCATTGGCATACAAACCGGCGGATTGCAGTTTGCGTTGCTCTGCCAAGGCTTCGCGTTTTTTGATGCTGTCTTCGGATTCCTGATACAGCAGCTTTGCTTCCGGTGCACTGCGTCGTTGTTCGGACAGGCCGGTCACTGTGATGGTTTTTTCGTCCCAACCCTGCCGCACTTTCATGACAGTACCAAGACCGATTTCCTTGCCCGGTTTGGGGCGCTGGCCATCGATGTCTACCTTGCCACCTTCAATGGCATCCTTGGCGAGTGCACGTGTTTTGAACAGACGGGCTGCCCACAACCACTTGTCGAGTCGCACCCGGTTGCCATCAGCAGATTCAGCGTGTGACATGTTGTGAGGTGTCCTCCCTTGTCAACGGCTCGGGCACTGGCATGATCTCTGCAAAGTCTCCTATCTGGGGGAACTCGGCAGGGGTTAACGGTGCGCGCTGGCTGTCGGGTTGATAAATGGCGAACAGATGGCGAATGCCTTCTGCTCGCGCCTGGCGCAACACCTGGAGATTGTCGTCAAACAAGGCCGTGCGCACCGGTTCAAAGCGTTCCCGCTGTTGCAGTAAAGTCCAGAAACCGGCATTTTCCTTGGCTTTGCCCAGCTCATGTGAACTGATGGTGGCGTCAAAATGCCGATCCAGCCCGGTCTTGCGCATTTTCAGCCCCAGGCTGTCAGGGTGCGCGTTGGTCACCAGCACCAGTTTCTTTTGATGCTGGCGCAGGCGTGTCAGCAACAGTTCGGCATTGGGGCGGACAGCGATGCGATCGCGGGTGTGCTCTTTCAAGGCACGGATGTCCAGTTGCAGCTTGTCGGTCCAGTAGTCGATGCAATACCAGTCAAGCTGGCCATGCAGTGCCCGGTATTGGTCGCTGAGTCTGGACCAGGCTTCCTCGTGACTGATGCCCAGCTGTCTGGCCCAGCTCTGTGGCACCAGGTGCTCCCAGAAATAATTGTCAAAATGCAGGTCGAGCAGCGTGCCATCCATATCAAAGAGCACGGTGTCGATATCAGACCAGTCGGGCATGAGGTAGAATCCGGGCAACTGAAATCGGACTGTCATTATGCTACTCACACGCCAGCTGCTGCAAACCGTCGCTGAGATCGCACAGCGTGCCGGCACCCGGATCATGGACGTTTATGAGCGCCCCGGGCAGCCGGAAGTTGTCAACAAATCAGACGACTCGCCATTGACAGAGGCGGATCTGCGCGCCAACACGCTGATTGTAGCAGAGCTTCAGACGCTCTCGCCCGATGTGCCGATCCTGTCGGAGGAGTCGGTACCCGTGCCGTTTGAACTGCGCCATGACTGGTCCCGATTCTGGCTGGTTGATCCGCTGGACGGGACTCGCGAATTTTTGTCTCGCAATGGTGAATTCACCGTGAACATAGCCATGATAGAAAACGGCTTTCCAGTGCTGGGTGTGGTCCATGTGCCGGTAACAGGTATCACTTATCTGGGACTGCATGGACACGACGGTGGCGCCTGGCGTGTCGCACCGGACACTGTCTGGCACCCCGTGCGCTGCACTCCGCTTCCCGTCCGGGCGCAATGGAAGTACCACACACTCAGGGTTGTTGCCAGCCGTCGCCATAGCGGGGATGCACAAGATCTGTTGCTGGATGCACTGTCTGCTCATTTTGCCGGGATACAGCGCCTGCCAATGGGCAGCTCACTGAAAATATGTCTGCTGGCCGAGGGGCTGGCCGACTTTTATCCCAGACTGGCACCAACGTCGGAATGGGACACCGCGGCCGCGCACGCCGTGCTCACGGCTGCCGGTGGTAATATTTTTGATTTGTCTTTGAAAGCGCTGGAATACAATCGCAAAATCGCTATGCTGAATCCGAGTTTTCTGGCAACTGCCGATGTTTCCAAACCATGGATAGATGTACTGAATGAGCTCAGTCACCCGGGAAAGTGAATTTGCTGACAGCCTTGTGAAGGCGCACCGTGTGCTGGCTGTCCTGGTGGTCGGTCTGGTACTGGCTTTTTTGCTGCCATCGGGTTTTGTGGCTGAGGTCAATGCCTATTTGCCGTTGCACATGGCGATGGAGACGGCTGCCGTCATCACGGCGACCATGGTGTTTGTCATCGGCTGGCATACCATCAGTATCCGCCCGGATTATCGCCTGCTGGTGATGGCCTGCGGTTTTCTGGGTGTGGCCATGCTGGATTTCTCCCACATGATGTCTTTCGTGGGAATGCCGGACTTTGTCATGCCGGGCTCGCCTGAAAAAAGTATCAGTTTCTGGCTGGCGGCACGTCTGATGGCGGCACTCGCGATGATTGCGTATGTGGTGCTGCCGGCAACAGTGCCCGGGAACTCCATGCGCTGGATTGTGCTTGCCGCAGTCTTGTTGGGCGTTGCCGCTTTTCATGTCTGGTTTTTGTATTTCCCGGCATCAGTACCGGCAACCTTTGATGCGGATACCGGGCTGACCTGGTTCAAAGTGGGCATGGAGCTGGTGCTGGCACTGGTGTTTGCGGTGCTGGGTGTGGTGCTCTGGCGGCGCAGTCAGCTTGAGCACAAAAAG
The DNA here is from genome assembly GCA_036834885.1 of Pseudohongiella sp. Taxonomy (GTDB): domain Bacteria; phylum Pseudomonadota; class Gammaproteobacteria; order Pseudomonadales; family Pseudohongiellaceae; genus Pseudohongiella. The sequence continues at coordinate 781,524 of DAITNA010000001.1, forward strand.
GATGTGCTGGAGCTGGCCATGGCCTGTGGCACGATGGCGGCCAGCGAGGTGTTTTTTGCGATTTATGTATCCGTGGATGATGTTTACGCCCTGGTCGGACACATCTACAAAATTGTCGCCTACAGCATGCTGTATCGTGCGATTGTGGTGGCGGGTGTGCGACAGCCGTACCGCGAAATTGAAATGCTTGGCCAGCGTATCAATGCCACACTGGATGCACTGCCGGATATGCTGTTTGAACTCTCCCCCGATGGTGTGATTCATCACTATCACTCCAGAGTTCACCAGCGCGATTTGCTGGCGCCACCCGAGCAATTCCTTGGCAAGTCTGTTGGCGAGTTCTTGCCAGAAAATGCGCTCCAGACCCTTCGGGAAGCGATTGCTGATATTGAGGAGAATGGTCTGACAACTGCCCGTCAGTACTATATCGGTGATGGCGAGCAACGGAACTGGTTTGAAGTCTCAGGCGCATCCAGAACAACACTGGATGGCGACAAACGCTATGTGCTTGTTGTGCGAGATGTCACCGATCGCGTCAAGGCCGACCAGGAGCTGCGTATTGCGGCCACTGCGTTTGCAACCCAGGAAGGCATCATGATCACGGATGCGGAGACCCGAATTCTGCGCGTGAACGCTGCGTTTGAAAAAACCACTGGCTATTCACAGCAGGAGGTGATCGGCAAAACGCCCTCGTTTTTCAGTTCCGGGCGGCACGATGAAGCGTTCTACCAAAAAATGTGGTCAAGCATTCTCGACACGGGTTTCTGGCGTGGGGAGATCTGGAACCGGCGTAAAAGCGGAGAAATTTATCCACAAGCCTTGACGATCACTGCTGTGCGCAATGAACAGGGCGAGATCTGCAACTTTGTCGGTGATTTTATTGATATCAGTGCGCTCAAAGCGGCAGAGCAAAAAATCAGTCGTTTGTCCTATTTTGATGTGCTGACCGGTTTGCCCAATCGCGAGCGCCTGATGGAGATTGTCACCGAGGCCATTGAGCAAGGCGTCGGCACCGGCAACTTTGGTGCTGTGTTGTTTGTGGACCTGGATAACTTTAAAAACGTCAACGAAACGATCGGGTATGCGGCAGGTGACAAATTGCTGGTCATGGTGGCCGATCGTCTCTCGATGTTGGCGGGTCGCCGTAGCAGTGTGGCCCGTTATGGCAGTGATGAGTATGTGATGGTGCTGACGGATCTGGGAGCTGACTCGGCCTCAGCTGCTGATCTGGTGGGGCAGAAGGCGCAGTCGGTACTGGCTGCGCTGGAAGATGACTATGACATTGATGGTGTCAGGTATTACACAACAGGTTGTGTTGGCGTTACCTTGATAAATCCGATGTCGGGCAGCACACAGGAATTGTTAAAACAGGCGGGCATTGCGTTGACACAGGCCAAAGCCTCGGGCCGTAATCGGGTGATGTTTTTTGACCCTGCGTTGCAGGATTCGATCAGTGAGCGCGCACGGTTATTGTCCGATCTGCGTGACGCAGTCCGTTTGCGTCAGTTCGAACTGTATGTGCAGCCGCAGCAAGCTGTTGATGGTCGTATCGTCGGAGCGGAAGCACTGGTGCGCTGGAACCATCCGACCCGCGGGTTGTTGTCGCCGAATGTGTTTATCCCGCTGGCAGAGTCCAGCGATATGATGGTACTGCTGGGCAAGGAGATTCTGGATCTGGGACTGGAAATCTTGCAGCGCTGGCAGCAGATTCCGCTGTGCCGCAATCTCAAACTGAGTGTGAATGTGGCGGCTGACCAGTTTTACGAGCCGGATTTTTGTGCAAGGCTGTCGCAGAGTCTGGCGGCAAGAAAAGTGGATGCCTCGCTGCTGATGCTTGAATTCACCGAATCAACACTGATGGGCAACATGGTCCAGGCGCGACAGATCATGCAGCAAGTCAGTGATGCGGGCGGCCGTTTTGCGATCGACGACTTTGGAACGGGCTACTCATCTCTTGCATACCTGAGTCAGCTGCCGCTGCATCAACTTAAAATCGATCAGTCGTTTGTGCGCAATATGATTGATCATGACAAGGACAGACAAATTGTCAAAACGATTATTGAGATGGCGTCGTCGCTCGGGCTGGAAGTGATTGCTGAGGGGGTTGAAACACCTGAGCAGCGCGCACAGCTTTATCAGCTGGGATGCAGTTTCTATCAGGGTTATCTGATTGGTCGACCCACCAGTGTGGGTGATTTTGAACAGTGGCTGCAACAGCAGGGCTGATACAGCCACCATTCGCAATGGACAGCTCAGCGGACAGTGACGGTAATTTTTTCTGACATGACCGGCGGATTGTGCGGGATGTGCAGATGGTCACCCAATACCAGCTGCAATGTGTGAGTACCGGGTTCCAGTGTAACCGTGGCTTCGGTTTGCCCCAGCCCAAAATGCATGACGTCGGCACCCAGCGGCTGGCTCAGATCCGGCAAGGGATCTTTGTTGATCAGCAGATGATGGTGACCCGTGTTCGGCATCTCGATGCCGGCAGGCGCAACACCCATTCCGCTCAGGCCAAATACCACTTTGAAAGTGCGATCCACGGTAGCACCGTTGGCCGGTGACACGATATACACCTGAGCACCTTCCGGGGCGGTCGATTGCTGTGCGATCAGTGCGGCAGACAGACCAAGTGCGGCGATCATGCCGGTGAAAACTGCAAGTTTGCTTCTCATGTCAGTACTCCATCATTCAATGTTGCGTAAACAGTAGGGGTTGCGCAGACGCGTGACTATGATACAGCAGAACACTGAAAGTAAAAGCGAAAGGGATGGTGCCCGAGGGCGGAATCGAACCACCGACACGATGATTTTCAATCATCTGCTCTACCAACTGAGCTACCCGGGCGAGGGTCTAAAACAGGGGTCTTGCGAGTGTGCCTGACCAGCCGGTCGGCGACAAGGCGCGTATTAAAACCGTTGCCGCCGCCGGAGTCAAGCCCGAGTTTCAGTCCTTTTCCGGCGCTACATAACCGCTGGCCGTATCAAATTCCTCATTGGACAGAAAACGCTCCATTTGTTCAGTGAGATAGCGGCGATCATCGGCCGACGCCATGCTCAGATGTTTTTCATTGATCAGCATTACCTGCTGTTTCTGCCATTCCTGCCATGCCTGTGCCGATACATGCTCATAAATGTCTCGCCCTTTTTCGCCGGGATAGGGCGGTGTTGCCAGTCCCGGCAACTCTTTCTGGTATTTTCTACAGTAGACGGTACGACTCATTGCTGTGCTCCTTGAGTGCAGCCAGCTGCTGCAACAGTTTCTTGACCGGGGCGGATAGTCCCAGATTTTGTCCTTTACCGGCGGCCGTCGCCAATGAATACCAGCATTGGTCGGATGCCGGTTCCGCCAGCATCGGCAGGCTGACCTCGGCCACAACCGGTGTGATATCGAGATGAAAGTGGCTGAACGTGTGGCGCATGACCGGCCAGATTCTTTTGACGTTGCTGCCATATTCAGTGAGGCTGGCCTCCAGCCGGGCCATGTCATCAAATTCGGGCAAGCTCCACAAACCTCCCCAGATGCCGGTGGCCGGGCGCTGCTGCAAGCGGACATGACCGTCGGGCAGCGTCAGCAGCAGCATAAATGTGCGGCGAACAGGTATCTGCTTGCGCGGCTTGCTGGCTGGCAGCACTGTTGTGAGCCCTTGCGCCAGTGCTGCGCAGCCATCAGCCAGCGGACAATCAGCACAGCGTGGTTTGCCGCGTGTGCAGACAGTAGCCCCCAAATCCATCATGGCCTGGGTATAGGCTTCAACTCGGTCAACCGGCGTGGCAGCGTCTGCCAGATCCCATAGTGTCATTTGTGTGCGCGTGTCGCCAGCCCAGTCCCGGATGGCATGATAGCGGCACAGGACCCGTTTCACATTGCCATCGAGAATGACGCCGCGTTGACCCATGCTCAGAGCGACAATCGCGCCGGCCGTCGAGCGCCCGATGCCCGGCAGCTCACACAGGGCATCGACGCTGGTTGGAAACAGTCCGGCATGGTTCTGCACGATACTTGTCGCTGTCTTGTGAAGGTTGCGCGCCCGTGCGTAATAACCAAGACCTGTCCACAGATGCAGGACTTCGTCGATATCTGCTCCGGCCAGGCTTTCGACATCAGGGAAGCGAGCCATAAAACGTTCGTAGTAGGGAATGACAGTGCTCACCTGCGTTTGCTGCAGCATGATTTCCGAGACCCAGACCCGGTAAGGGGTAATATTTTTTTGCCAGGGCAGGTCGTGGCGACCATGGTGGTCAAACCAGTCAAGCACAGCGTGGGCATCAAGCACCTGGATTGAAGAGTCAGACGTTGCCATGGAGTTCTGCCTGCACGGGTTTACTGGAACAGGTTGCGCAGGCGGTTGCGCACGTTTTCAATTTGCTCGCCGATGACTTCGCTGGCGCGACGCTCAACTTCGCCGCGGGCAATTTGTGCAAAAACATCACGCACACGTTGCATGTCCGGGCTGCAGTAACGTGATGGTGAATCGTCGAAAGCGGCATTGCAACGCACAGGCCAGGCCACATTCTGGAAGTCCGGATTGATGGCGATGGTTTGAGGTGCCGGCTCTCCCAGAATGGTGAACGCCATCTGGTAGTCAAAACTGCGATTGCGCAAATCGATGCCACCGGTGCCGGCGATATCAAAATTGTCGAGCCGGACACTGAGGTCCTGTGCATCAAATCCGTTCGTGAACGTCAGCACCGCCTGGGTGTTGCCTATCTGAAGTTGATCTGGCCAGAGTGAGGCCATATCACCACTGGGGCTGAGCACCGACATCGATGAAAACACCTGCTTCAGCAAACTGATGTTCATTGTGCTTTCGCTGATCTGCAACTGACTGTTGCCGGAGATGCTGTCAATCATGTCGCCGATGGTCTGACCCGACAACCGGTGTTCGGTGACAACATCAAAACGGCCGTTTAAAAAGCGTAACAGAGGCATGTCCGTTGTCAGCGAGGTCGAGTTGATATTGGTCAATTCGGTGTTAACAGCCAGCTGTGCCGGTGTTGTACGTCCATCAAGCCGCGCAAGCATATCAAGCTCACCACCGTAAAAGCCGACGGACTGTGTGTCCAGCGCCAGTTCGCCGTATTCCAGTACAACCCCGAAATTGGCGGGAGTAAATTGCAAGCCGCCTATCCGCAGATTTGCAATGTTGTGGCTGCCACGTATGTTCATTGTGTTGAGCAACTGCAGGGGCAACGCGGTATCCAGAATGGAATTCGATGCAGTGCCATTGCTGTCCGTTTGCGTGTTTTCAGTGGGTGTCGCCAGCCAGGCATCCAGATCCAGCTGCTGGCTGCGCAGCTCATATCCGACACGCGTAGCGCGATCATCACTTGCCAGCATGATGTCGGCCTCAAGTTCCAGTCTTGCCGGGTTACCGGCATCGCCCAGTTCCAGAGTCAGTGCTTCCAGCCGGATATTCTGCAAGTCTCCGTGGGCATCAAATCGGGAGATTGCCAGCAATTGCTGATCGGGCGGTGGCAGTGCCGGCTCCTGATCTGCAAAGTTGGCAAGCAAATGAGGGAGCGGGAAGCGATTGCTGCTCAGTTCGGCTTGCCACTCTGGCGCATCCATCACATTGCGGACTTGAATATTGCCGGTTATTTGCAGAGGGCTCAGGGACAGTTGCAGATCATTCAGGTCGATATTGCCCGATTCCATGTCAATGAGCGCCGTCGTTTGCACAGACACGGGAAGTTCACGGCCAGTGGCCGCATCATTCAGGTTCATGGACAAGGTCAGCGGGAATGGCTGATTGTCGAGATTGGTATTGCGGCTGCTGATATCGATATTGCGGATATCTGCGTTGATACCGCGCAGCCGGTCCTGAATCATGAAACCGGCGTTGCGTACAGTGATCTGATCAATGTTGATGGCAACGGGAATCTCGTTTGTACCTGCCGTTGAGGGCTGTGCCGAGGGCTGCGAACGGCGTTCAGGCCAGTTACTCTGACCGCTGCTGTCCACAATCCAGTTCACATGGAGATTTTCCGCCAACAGCTCCTGCATGTTCAGTTGTCCACGCAACAGGCCGGCTGGATCCAGCCTGAGTGAAATACGCGAGAACGAAGCCAGTTCCTGCGGACTGTCGGGGTTGCGCAGCCTGACATCGTCAATTCCGAGACCAAATACTGGCCTGAACTGCCAGCTCATATCCCCCGCAATGCTCAGCTGCAGCCCGCTTTGCTGGGCCACCAGATTTTCGAGGACACCGCGATAACGGTTTGGATTGATGACAGTGAACAGGACAAACACCAGTGCAACACTGAAAACCACCAGTCCGCCGATAACAATAATTAGAAATTTCACTAATTTATTCATGGGTTTGTCTCGCTTTACATCCGGGCTGCAAACGTCGAACCCGAAGTGTAACGCATATTGGAAATGGGGTCAGACCCAATTATGGTATGCCATAATTGGGTCTGACCCCATTTCAACCATTTCCAGCCCAAACTGGCCGTCCAGACGGCTTCAGGCTTATAATGCGCCGGCAGAATCACTTCCGGATTATCAAGCAGGACCCATGTCTATGGCAGAGCAGGCAAGAAATCGTCAGGCCTCGGTGGAGCGTAACACCAAGGAAACGCAGATCCGTGCAAGCGTGAATCTGGACGGTACCGGTATTTTGAAGTGCCAGACCGGTCTTCCGTTTCTGGATCACATGCTGGATCAGGTCGCCCGCCATGGACTGATTGATATGGACATCCATGCGGTCGGTGATCTTGAGATTGATGCGCACCACACGGTCGAAGATCTTGGCATCACGCTTGGCCAAGCCTTTAACAAGGCCCTGGATCGCAAAGGCATCCGTCGTTATGGCCATGCCTATGTACCGCTTGATGAAGCCTTGTCTCGCGTGGTCATCGATTTTTCAGGCCGTCCCGGACTCGAATTTCACGTGCCGTTTACCCGGGCCTCTGTCGGTGGTTTTGATGTGGACCTGTTTTATGAGTTTTTTCAGGGTTTCGTCAATCATGCGCTGGTTACGCTGCACGTCGATAATTTGCGTGGGCACAACACCCACCACCAGATCGAGACTGTCTTCAAGGCCTTTGGTCGTGCCCTGCGCATGGCGATGGAAATTGATCCACGCAGTGCCGATGTGATCCCCTCTACCAAAGGCAGTCTTTGAGAATTTGATGCTGACCAGGCTGGCGCCTGGTCAGCATCGGTCTGCAGGATATTCTGAACATGAACAAGGTTGCAGTGATTGACTACGGGATGGGCAATCTGCACTCCGTATCAAAAGCGCTGGAAAGTCTCGGCTCCGATATTCACGTTGATATCACCAGTGATGCGGCTCGTATTCTGGCCGCAGACAGAATCGTGTTTCCCGGCGTCGGCGCCATTCGCGACTGTATGGCTGAGATTCGCCGCCTTGGTATCGATCACATCGTGCGTGATGCAATCGCTGCAGGCAAACCGGTGCTTGCGATTTGTGTTGGTATGCAGGCCCTGATGAACAGTAGCGAAGAAAACGGCCATGTTGACTGCCTTGGCATTCTGCCGGGTGAAGTCAAGCGCTTTGGTGGTTCTGGCGTATTGCTGGATCAGCAAGGTCAGCGCCTGAAAGTGCCGCACATGGGCTGGAATAATGTGCAACAAACGTTTGCGCACCCGTTGTGGCAAGGCATAGACGACAACAGCCGTTTTTATTTTGTGCACAGTTATTATGTTGAGCCGGCAGATCAAAACCAGCTGGCTGGCGAATCCGAGTACGGCCACCGCTTTGCAGCAGCACTGTCAAAGGACTCGTTGTTTGCTGTGCAATTTCACCCGGAAAAAAGCCAGCACTGTGGTTTGCAGCTGCTGAGGAATTTTCTCGACTGGGATGGGCGCTGCTGACCAAAAGCCGCGTCGCTGTCCGCAATAATCCCGCAACAATGCGATAAGGAACAACAATGCTGGTTATACCTGCAATCGATCTCAAAGACGGTCAATGTGTGCGTCTGCGTCAGGGCCGTATGGAAGACTCTACCGTGTTTTCTGATGACCCGGTCAAAACCGCGGGTCACTGGCGTGCACAAGGCGCGCGTCGCCTGCATCTGGTCGATCTGAATGGTGCGTTTGCCGGTGAACCGGTCAATGGTGCAATTGTGGCTGCGATTGCCAAAGCGTATCCGGATTTGCCGCTGCAGATTGGCGGTGGTATCCGTGACCTGAAAACCATCGAAGCCTACCTGAGCGTCGGAGTCAGCTATGTGATTATCGGCACGCAGGCGGTGCGTCATCCACCGTTTGTGGCAGAAGCCTGCCGTGAATTTCCCGGTCGTGTGATTGTCGGTCTTGATGCCAAAGATGGCTGGGTGGCCACTGACGGCTGGGCTGAGGTATCCACCGTCAATGTAGTCGATCTGGCACGTCAGTTCGCCAATGATGGCGTGGAAGCGATTATTTATACCGACATCGCCCGCGATGGCATGATGCAGGGTGTGAATCTCGAAGCTACTGTGCGACTGGCCAGTGCGTCCAGCATTCCTGTGATCGCCTCCGGTGGTGTCAGCCGCATGGAGGACATTATTGAACTCAAGCGAGTCGCCAGAACAGAAACCGGCGCTGGCATCATGGGCGCAATCACCGGACGTGCCATCTATGAAGGTGCACTCGATCTGGCAGCTGCCCAGGCATTTTGTGATCAGTAACAATTCGGGAAACGACTATGGCACTGGCAAAACGAATTATCCCCTGTCTTGATTGTGACAAAGGCCGCGTGGTCAAAGGCGTCAAGTTTCTGGATATCCGCGATGCCGGTGACCCGGTCGAAATTTCGCGTCGATACAGCGAGGCTGGCGCGGATGAAATCACTTTTCTGGATATCACCGCCTCACACGAAGGCCGTGAAACCACGGTCAAGACAGTGGAGGCGATCGCCTCACAAGTGTTTATTCCACTGACCGTCGGTGGCGGCATACGAACGCTGGAGGATATTCGCACCATGCTCAATGCCGGTGCTGACAAAGTCTCGATCAACACGGCCGCCGTCACCAACCCGGAGTTTGTGCGACAGGCGGCGGAACGTTTTGGCTCACAATGTATTGTGGTGGCCATTGATGCCAAAAAAGTCAGCACAGAAGATGAGCCGGATCGCTGGGAGATTTTTACCCACGGTGGTCGCAAGCCCACAGGCCTTGATGCTATTGAATGGGCCAAACGCATGGTCAGCTACGGTGCCGGCGAAATTCTGCTGACCAGCATGGACAGGGACGGCACCAAAATCGGTTTTGATCTGGCACTCAACAGGGCTATCAGTGATGCCGTGGATGTGCCTGTGATTGCATCCGGTGGTGTAGGCAACCTTCAGCATCTGGCTGATGGTGTGTTGAAGGGAGGTGCCGACGCGGTGCTGGCCGCCAGCATTTTCCACTTTGGTGAATACACCATCCCGGAGGCCAAGCAATTTATGGCTGATCAGGGGATAACGATGCGGCTTTGAGCTGCTCAATCATGGCGGATGGCGGCACCAGCTCGATATTCATCTTCGCCAGCGCCGGCAGGGCAGATTCCAGATAACGCAAAGTCTCCGGATACGGATGTCCGATAGCCACGGCATAACCTTGCTGTTGCGCCAGCACCAGCGCACGTTTGAACTCGACATCAATCGCTTCTGCCTGTTGCACATTGTCCAGAAACACATGCCGCTTGAGTGAAGGCACCTGGAACTGTTCAGCTGCGCTCATCGCCACACTCTCACGCGTGGTCAGGCTGTCCACAAAATAAAGATCGTGTTTTTTTAGTTCCTGCATCACCCAGCTCATGGGCTGGTACGCCGCAGTGAGTTCACTGCCGGTGTGGTTGTTCAGGCCGCGAATATGGGGGATGTCTGCCAGCGCGCGGCGCAGCGTGTCGGTAAACACGTCCTCTGTTTGGGTCAAGGTCAGTCCGCCATCGCCCAGCGCCATCCCGGAGAGATTGCTCATGGGAGCATGCAGCATGACTTCCTTGCCCGCATTGTGCGCGGCTTGTGCCAGCATTTTTCCGTGTGGAGTGAATGGCAGCACTGCGTAAGTGACCTGACCCGGCAAATTCACCGCGCGCATTCCGGCATCGGCATTGTTGCCGATGTCATCCAGGATCAGCACCAGTTTGATGGCGTCCTGCTTCACAGCCTGGGGTAGTTGATTATCCTGGGCTGGCCAAAGACTGACCGGCAGCAGCAACAGCATCAGGGTGATCAGACGGCAACCGGATTTCCCCGTGCGGGTGTTATAAAAAATTGACATGAACGATGCTGGCTGGCTCAAGGAGAGACATTGGGCACTCTTCGCCCGCTCGACATGATGTGCCAGCCCTTGAGCAAGGTCAGCGCTTCATTCAACTGGTAGTCGCTGACCACAATCTGCTCCGATGACGTGATCGGTGTGCGTATTGATTCTGGTTCAGCCGTCTCATTGGTCCCTGGCAGGTGGCCCTCCAGATCGCGCTCCGAGTAGACGCCACGCCGGGTCATCGGGCGGGTGACCAGTGCCTCGTCAACCACAATGTCCGGCATGATGCCCTGAGCCTGAATCGACTGACCCGAAGGCGTAAAGTACAGCGAGGTGGTGAGTTTGATCGCACGTTCATTATTGAGTGGCAGCACGGTTTGCACCGAACCTTTGCCAAAACTGCGTGTGCCCATGATCACGGCACGACCGTGATCTTGCAGCGCGCCGGCTACGATCTCAGCCGCTGACGCGGAACCGGTATTCACCAGCACAATCAGCGGCACGCCTTCGCTGGGGTCATCCGGTGTCGCGTAAAAGTTGCCGTCCGAATCTGCAAAACGACCGTCTGTGTACACAATCTGACCTTCAGTCAGGAAGGCGTCAGCCACTTCCACCGAAGCTTGCAGCACGCCACCCGGATTGTTGCGCAAATCCAGTACCAGGCCTTTGAGCGGGCCGGTGCTGGCTTTGAGTTCATCCAGCGCTTTCAGGGTTTCTTCACCGGTGTTGGTCCGGAACTGTGCAATACGCAAATAACCATAACCGGGCTCCAGCACGCGTTGGCGCACACTGACGGCCGTGATGATTTCCCGTGTCAGGGTCAGATCAATGGGCTCCGGTTCATTGTCGCGCATCAGCGTCAGGTCCACTGTGCTACCCGGCTCCCCGCGCAGCAGCTCCACAGCGTCATTGACCAGCATATCGCGCACAGGACGTCCGTTGATTTCAACAATCAGGTCACCCGGCATGACGCCAGCGCGTGCCGCCGGCGAGTCGTCCAGCGGTGTAATAACCTTGATATAACCTTCTTCCTCGCTCACTTCGATGCCCAGGCCGCCAAACCCGGCTTCAGTGTTTTCCTGTAGCATGTCGTAATCGTCCGCGCTCAGGTAAGCCGAATGTGGATCCAGTCCGGCCAGCATGCCGCGAATGGCGTGATTGATCAGGGTCTGGTCGTCAATTTCCTGCACGTAGGCGCTGCGGATGGTTTCCAGTGCTTCCGCAAACAGTCGCACCTCATTGATGGGCAACGGGCGCGCTGTCGGCGCCAGCACACCGGCTTCGTCCACCGGGATGTCCTGGGCATTCACAACGGGCGCCAGCAGCGGGCCCGCAAACAACAGGCTGAAAGACAACAGGCCTGCGCAGGATGCGCTGGAAAGGGGGGCGCCCGACTTCGTGCTGATTGACATGGTTACTCCTGCTGCGCGCTTGGGTGTCACTGATTGGATCATTGCGTTCATTCTAGGCTCATCTGTCGATCTCAGCCACAATCGGGTTGTCCAGACCACCATGACCGCCCGCGCCCCGATTTTATTGTGGCGCTTGTTCTGGCGGTTATTCTGACGTTGAAGCGAGCCAGTCGGCCGGATTCAGCGGTTGACTGTTGCGCCGGATTTCCAGGTACAGCCCAGCTTGTCCGTTGCCGGCGTCGTGGCCTGACAGGGCCAGCGCTTCGCCGCGGTTCACCCAGTCCCCGGCCTGTTTGGTCAGCTGCTGATTGTGGGCATACAGACTCAAATAAGCGTTGCCGTGATCAACCACCACCAGATTGCCGGAGCCGCGTAACCAGTCTGCAAATACCACGCGCCCTGGATGGATCGCGCGCACAGCCGTGCCCGGCTCTGCTGCAATGATCAGCCCCTGCCGGCGTAACTGGCCGTTGCTGTAGGTCTGTCCAAACGATGCCAACACTGCTCCGTTCAGCGGCCAAGGCATGCGTCCGCGGGCGTCTGCAAACGGCATCAGGTCTGCGGTTTCGGGAATGTCCACAATCGCGTTATTGATCTGGTCGACCAGTGCCTGCAAGTCAGCCTGGTCCTGTCGCAATTGGCTCAGTTCTTCGCTGCGTACTGACATGTCTGCAATCAACTGGTCAATCAGGCGCTGGCGTTGTTGTTGATGTGCCAGCAACCCGGCTTGCCTGTTTTCAAGATCAGCACGGGTTTGTTCCAGTTGCTCAGTGGTTGCGGCCACTTCGTTGCGTGTGGATTCCAGCGCCAGCAGAGTCTGGCGCCAGCGATTGATCTGCGCCAGCTTCTCCGCGTTAAAGGCTTCAAAATACACCAGCATGCGCTGAGCAGTGGCCGGGTCCTGCTGATTCAGCAGCAGTTTGAGCTGGCTGTCCGCGCCGGCAAGATAAGTGGCTTCGAGTGCGCTGGCCAACTGGGCGCGTTGCTCCGCACTGTCGGCCAGCAGCTGCGTCAGCTCGGCATCCAGCCGTGCGAGGGCGTGTTGCTGGCTCTGTTCTTGCTCAAGCGCCAGGGTGATGTCGCTACGCAAGGTCGCCAGCTGACGATCAACATCCGCCAGCGCGGCTTCTTCAGCCGAGCGCTGCTGGCGGCTTTGCTGCAGCCACTGTTCAATATCCCGAATGGCCCGTGTGACCTGCTCCAGCTGCTGGCTGGCTGGTGAAGCGCTTTCGGCTGCGATTGTTGCGGATGGCATTGAGCCGCCCAGTATCACGGTGATCAGGACGCAGGCAGCACTCAGCTGTCGCCACTGGCGTGTGCGAGTTGCAAGCTGAATGCCGGTCTCCGTCATGATGCCATCAGCACATGTCCCGTCATCTCGGCCGGGACACGAATGCCCATCAGGGTCAGCAGGGTGGGGGCAATATCCGACAAACTGCCCTGACGGGTAAATCGCCAGGCGCCGCTGCCCACATAGACCAGTGGTACCGGGCCGCTGGTGTGAGAGGTTAGTGCCTGACCGGTTTCCGGATCCAGCATCTGTTCCACGTTGCCATGGTCTGCTGTGATCAGGCACTGGCCATCGACATCGCGGATGGCAGCCATCAGGCGGCCCAGACACTGATCGAGTGCCTCAACCGCTTTGACGGCCGCATCAAAGTTGCCGGTATGGCCGACCATATCGCCGTTGGCATAGTTGCAGATGATGGCGTCGTACTTGCCGGAGCGAATGGCAGCTTCCAGTTTGTCTGTCACTTCAAATGCGCTCATCTCGGGTTTGAGATCATAGGTGGCGACCTGAGGTGATGGCACCAGAATCCGGTCTTCACCCTCAAAAGGCTGTTCACGGCCACCGCTGAAGAAAAATGTCACGTGGGCGTATTTTTCGGTTTCGGCAATGCGCAGCTGGGTGCGATTCAGGCTGGCGAGATATTCTCCGAGGCTGTTTTCCAGTGTTTGTGGTGGATAGGCCACCTTGACAAAGCCGTTCAGACTGGCGGCATATTCGGTCAACGTGACAAAGCTGGCGAGTTTTGGTTGTGATTTGCGCTGAAATCCGTCGAACGACGGGTTAACGAAGGCGTCGCTGAGCTGGCGCGCGCGATCAGCGCGGAAGTTCATGAAGACCACGCAGTCGCCGTCGTTCAGTGTGACAGTGTTTTCACCTGGCGCCGCCACGCGTGTGGCTTTGACAAACTCGTCGTCTTCGCCGCGCTCGTAGGCATTGTGCAGGGCATCTTCGACAGAGTTGGCGCTATAGACTGCCTCGCCCAGTGTGATCAGGTCATAGGCTGTCTGCATACGATCCCAGCGTTTGTCACGATCCATGGCAAAGTAGCGGCCAATCACCGACACAATGCGCCCAAGTCCAGCCTGGCGCAGAACCTGATCGGCTTTTTGAAGGGACGGCAACGCACTGCGCGGTGGCATGTCACGCCCGTCCAGAAAAGCGTGCAGGTAAACCTGTTTTACGCCTTGCTGCTGTGCCAGCCTGATCATGGCCAGGATGTGTTCTTCGTGGCTGTGAATGCCGCCGGGCGACAGCAGCCCCATCAGGTGCAAGGCCTTGCCTGATGCAGCTGTCTGCTGTGCCGCAGATAACAGCGCCGGGTTGGTGAAGAAACCACCCTCGGTGATTTCCTTGTCAATCATGGTGAGGCTCTGATACACCACGCGTCCTGCGCCCAGATTCATGTGGCCGACCTCCGAGTTGCCCATTTGCCCGCCAGGCAGGCCAACGTCCATTCCGGATGTGGAAATCAGCGTATGCGGGCATTCTGCCCACAGCTTGTCCCATACCGGGGTGTTGGCAGCGGCGATGGCATTGGAGTCGGTTTCTTCCCGGTAGCCCCAGCCATCCAGAATCAACAGCAGAGCGGTTCGTTTGGGCGTGGATGTGGTCATGGTCAGAGCGTTCCTGTCATAAAAGGGCGCTATTATCCGTGATTCAGTTCAGGCTAACCAGAGTCAATCTGGTTAGCGCAGCCGGACGTCGAGGCTGGACGTGCAGCCCCGGGGCCGGTGTACCAATATCAGGCCAGGCGTGTATACTTCGCCACTTTATCGAGGAAGGTTGATATCACGATGGCGCAGTTTGTTGAGTTTGTGGGTAATCACTGGATTCTGTCGAGTCTCTGGCTGGCGCTGCTCACCGCATTCATCCTGTACCGCAGCAAAACCGGTTCGCAGTCAGTGTCGCCGCAGCAGGCAGTGACGCTGATCAATCGAAAAGATGGTGTGGTATTGGATATCCGTGATAAAAAGGAGTTCGAGGCGGGGCATATTGTGGATGCCATCAATATCCCGTCAGGCAAACTCACCACTCGTCTGCCGGAACTGGACAAGTTCAAGGCCCGGCCGGTGATTGTTGTTTGCAAAATGGGGCAGCACTCAAGTGATGCCTGCAAAGCCCTGACCACTGCCGGCTTCGAGCAAGTGGTGCGTATGCAGGGTGGTATGGCGGAATGGCGAGGCCAGAACCTGCCGGTAGTGACCGGCTGAGCACTGGCAAACAAGCGAATTTATCAATCAAATCAGAAAGCAAGAGAGAAAGTCAGATCATGGCAGAGAACGACAATAACCAGAACGGTGCTGCACAGGCAGCTCAACCTCAGGGCCCCATGTTTGCGCTGCAGCGCATTTACCTGAAGGATTGCTCCTTTGAATCACCGAAAAGCCCGGAAGTCTTCCGTGGCCAGTGGGCGCCGAAAATCGCCTTCAACCTGAGCACTCGCAACGAGAAGCTCGCTGACGGCGTCTACGATGTTGTGCTGCGCATGACAATTGAAGCCAAACATGATGAAACTGTGGCCTTTCTTGTGGAAGTTCAGCAGGCTGGCATTTTCACCTGTGATGGCTTTAACGAAGCGGATCTGGAGCGTTTGCTGGCCACTGTGTGCCCGAACATCCTGTTCCCGTATGCCCGTGAAACCATTGATGCACTGGTTGTGCGTGGCAGTTTCCCGGCGCTGATGCTGGCTCCGGTAAACTTTGATGCGATTTACGCACAGTCCAAGGCTCAGCAGACACAGCAGGCGGCGCCCGCCACTGCGTGAGGCTGATGTTGCCCAAGTCCCTGAAAAGCCGCGCCAGTCGCGGCTTTTCTTTGGGTTCACCCATGATTGTTTGTTTACCTCATCTGCGCAAAACCGGTTTGTCTGAGCGCCTCATACAGTGCGATGGCCACGGTATTGGACAAGTTCAGGCTGCGGCTGCCGGATTTCATCGGTAATCGCAGCTTCTGCGATTCGTCAAACGATGCCAGCATATCGGCTGGCAAACCTCGGGTTTCCGGGCCAAATAACAGGCCATCGCCATCCTCAAATCGGGCGTCGTGATAGGGCGTGCTGGCCTTGGTGCTGAACGCAAACAAGCGCTTGATACCAGCGTCGGCGGTGAAGCTGGCCCAGTCCGGCCATCGTTTGACCTCGCTGAGTTCATGGTAGTCCAGTCCCGCTCGGCGGACGCGTTTCTCATCCAGTTCAAAGCCCAGAGGCTCAATCAGATGCAGGCGGGCGCCGGTATTGGCCGCCAGGCGGATGATGTTGCCGGTGTTTGGAGGTATCTCTGGTTGAAATAGCACTATATGTATCAATGAAATAGACTCTTGACTTAAAGAAGATTTGAGATCAAATTGACCCCAAATATACCCCTGAAGGTTGGACCTTTGGTATAGCCACGGGTGACCAAGGGATTATAATTCGCACAATTTGATAGTGGGCGGGAGAAGGCCGGGTGCTGGCGTTGTTCGGACGAAAAAAGCGGGTGGAAGGCCTGGTCGGATTGTCCGTCAATGATTCCCGTATCGCATTGGCCCATGTGACCCGTCGACGCGATGATCTGATGCTTGAGCGGTGTTTGCGTCAGCCAGTCGGCAAACCGGGTGCTGCCAGAGAAATGCTGGCGCGGCTGGTCGACGAGCAGGGTCTGTTGGGTGCCGCCTGCAGCTGTGTGTTGTCTCCCAGCGACTACAACATTTACCTGGTCGAAGCGCCTCAGGTGGAGGCGGATGAGATCAGCGCGGCTGTGCGCTGGAAGATCAAAGATCTCCTTGATATGCCAGTTGAGGATGCCCTGATTGATGTATTCCCGGTGCCCGAGGATGCATTTCAGGGGCGCAACAAGATGCTGTATGCCGTGGCGGCATCACGGCCACGCATTGAGCAGCTGATTGCTACCGTGAACCGGGCGGGTCTTGAACTTGTTGCAATCGATATACCGGAGATGGCAATGCGCAATATCAGCAATCAGTTTCTGGATGATAGCAACGGACTGGCGTTTATCAGTCTGAAACAGAGTGGCAGCACGCTGAATATTTCCCGGAACGGCCAACTGTACCTGACGCGCCGCATTAACACGCCGGTCGGGCCTGACGCCCTGATGCAGAACGATTGGGATATGTTGCGAGATCGTCTGGTGCTGGAGATACAGCGCTCGCTGGACTATGCAGAAAGCCAGATGGGTCTGGCGCCGGTGAGACAAATCATGATCGCGCCGCGCGAAAGGGACACCGAGTCCATGATGAATGCGCTCGCAGACGGACTGGCTAACCCTGTGGGCATGGTTGATTTTGCTCACGAACTGCCTGCGCACGACGATATAAGTCCTGAGATCAAGGGGGCCTCCATGCTCACTATTGGTGCGGCGTTGAGAAACCATGACGAGAGGGTTTCGTCATGATGGCGGGCAGCGGCATTCAGCAAATCAATTTGTATTTGCCGGAGTTAAGGCCGCGCCGTGACCTGGTTACGGCAGCAAGGCTGGTACTTGTTGTCGCTGTGATGTTGGTCGGGATGCTGTTGCTGACGTTGTTTAACGCGGTACAGCGAGCCAGCCTGCGCTCTGACTATGCCAGTGTGCAAGCAGCCGTTGCAGATCAGTCGGCGCGCACTGAGCGGGTTGAGACCGAGGTCATGGGCAGGGCAACAGATCAGGCACTGGTGCGTGAGATGGAAATGCGTGAGCAGCGCCTGGCGGAATCCGAAGATCTGTACGCATTCATGAGCACGTCCAATTTGGGCAACATGACCGGCTTTTCTGCGTATCTGATGGACATGTCACGCGCATCATTCGAAGGCTTGTGGTTGACGGATATTTTGATCCGCGGAAACGCGGAATACGTGTCGCTCCGCGGCAACGCACAGCAGGCGGCCATGCTGCCAGATTTTGTGAGTCGCCTGGCGATGGGGGAGAGCGGGATCAGAGACAAGCGTTTTGGCCGTTTGTCGACATCGCGTACCAATGAAAGCGGAACCGAGCTTTACCAGTTTGTACTGGAGACCAATTGATGAGGATTCCCTACCAGATTCGCGAACTGGCAGACCGCTTCGATGAGCGACCGGCGCTTGAAAAAATGCTGGTTGCGCTGGTGCTGGTGATTTCACTGATCTGGGCCTACAGCGCGTTTGTTTCAGGGCCGATCAGAGCCGATGCCGCCACGCTTGAGCGCCAGATTGTGCTTGTACGCAATGAGCTGATCACATTGCAAGAACGCGAGCAGACCGCATTACAGACAGGCATGGCCGATCCTAATGAGCCCGTCAGAGTGCGTATTCAAAGAGCGATAGATGCCCAGAGCAGACTGGACAGTGATATTCAGCAGTTGGCAGGCAATCTGGTAACTCCTCAGTCGATGACACGAATGTTGACATCAATGCTGGAGAGACAATCAGGTTTGACGCTTGTCAGCATTGAAAATGCGCAGCCGGAAATTGTGCAGCGTGCAGCCAGTGCTGAAGACGTGAGTGCATCCCAGCGTAGCCAGAACATCTACAAACACGGACTCAGCATACAACTTGAGGGCGGCTATCTTGCTCTGATTTCTTATCTGCGGCGTATAGAAAGCTCGCCCGAGCGATTTTTTTGGGACCAGCTGACGTTCACCCAGATCGAGTGGCCGAGAGCGACTATCACGATTGAGTTGCATACGCTCAGCACAGACGAGGGATTTGTCGGTGTATAACGCCAGCAGAATGTCATTGGCAGCCTGCGTGTTGATGGTGACGGTGCTCTGGCCAGCCGCAGCGATTTCACAGTTGGTGCTTGAAATAGACGGTGAGATTTATCGTGATCCGACACAGCCACCGGGAGCGGTGCTTGAAGAGGTCGCTGAAGTGAATGTGGAGCAGGATGTACCCAGAATTTCTCTCAGCAATTTCACGCTGAGTTTTGTGCGAAGCGGGGGTATTAACCCGGTTGCTGTGATCAATAACAGGACAGTAACCGAGGGGGATGATGTTGGTGGTGCCACGGTTGCCCGCATTCAGGCTGGTGCGGTGGTGTTGCTGGTAGAAGGTCAGGAGCAGGTATTGAATCTGTACCGCCAGCCGGTCCGCCGCGACCTGACTGGTGGAGTATTGGAGAACTGATGTCGTTTCATAGTGGGACATACAAATTGACAGCAAAGACTAGGGCTCTTTCAGCGCTGGTTTTGTGGCTGCCATTAAACGCATGTCTGTCCAGCGGCACTCGTGAGGTGAATACCGAGCTGCTGGATAACATGCAGTATGTCCTGTCGGATGCCGCCATGGCCTATGAGCCGCCAGCAACGGTTGCCCCCGATGCCCTGGTATTGCGAGAACTGATCCCCGGATTGTCGCTGAGCGATGATTTGCTGGCGCCCGTGGCTGAGCGTTTTAATGTTGTCGCCGAGCAGCAACCGGCCAGAGACTTCTTTAATAATCTGGTTGCCGGGACCGACTATGGCGTCATCGTCAGCCCAGGCGTCGAAGGATTGATCAGCATCAATTTGCCGAACGTCACGATTGATGAAGTCATGAATACAGTCCAGCGAATATACAGGCTTGATATTCAGCGTGATGGCATGATTTACCACATCGGTCCGCGAACGATGCAGACTCGGGTATTCACTATTGATTATCTGAATGTTTCCAGACAAGGCAGCTCAAGTGCCAGTGTTAACATCCAGAGTTCCGGCGGTAGCGGTGGTGGCAGTTCCGGCGGGGCTTCAGGTGGCAGTTCCGGTGGCGCGTCGGGTGGGTCAGGCGGTGGCGGTGGTGGTGGCGGTGGCGGTGGTCAGGTAACGACCAGTACCCAGACGGATTTCTGGGCTGACATCCAGAGCACATTGGAGAGTATGGTCAGCGGTGGCGCATCAGCTACAGCCTCATCAAGCACCGCGAATGGCAGTGGTTTGCTGGCCGGGTTGGGGACAACACCGACTCCGCAACAGACCCAGCAAAGCAGGGTCATCGTGCAGCCCCAGGTTGGGTTGGTGATGGTTACCGCATACCCTGAGCAACTCGCTCAGGTTGAGGAGTACTTGCGACAGGCTCAGGATATTTTGTCCCGTGAGGTCACCATTCAGGTTCAGTTCCTTGAAGTTGTCCTTAACAAGGGCTTTCAGTCCGCCATTGATTTCGACACCTTTGGTCCAGACGCTTCCACTGCCAACACGGTGACGGGCTCGTTCGGTAGTGACAACATCAGCATTGATGGCATCTCAAATCCGCTGGCGATTGCCACCAACTTTACTGACTTCAACGCGGTATTCCAGATACTGGAATCGCGCGGCACCACCCAGGTCTTGTCCAGCCCCAGCTTGAAGGTGCTGAATAACCAGAAAGCCCTGTTCCAGGATGGTGACCAGGAATACTTCCAGACCGGTGTCGGATCAAACGTGGTAAGCACCGGGTCTTCGACAACACAAAGTTCCGCCAACAGCTTGCAGCCGTTTTTCTCGGGCATTGCCATGGACATCACGCCGCAGATCAGCGCTGATGGCACGATCACTTTGCATGTTCACCCGACAATTACCACGGTGTCCGAGCAAACGAAACCGATTGCCGGCGAGCAGGTACCGTTGGCACGAACTGCTGTGCGCGAACTCGACAGTATCATCAGGGCACAGGATGGCCGTATAGTAGTGCTGGGTGGATTGGCGTACGAGCGTAACGTTGATGATACTGCCGGTATTCCTTTTGCTAACGACTTGCCAGTAGTTGGGGCGGCTTTTGATCAACAGCGTCGCAGTACCGTTAAAAGTGAATTTATAATCCTGTTGAGACCCATCATTGCATCGCCGCAGTCCGAGCAGCAACTGTTGCGTGAACGCAATGATCGACTTCGTGATATCAACAGATCACTGAATCCGTTTGCCAACTAGAAAGGTGAAGGTAGTTACAGTCTTATGTATCTGGAACATTTTGGAATCAAGGAATTTCCGTTTTCGCTGACACCGAATACGGAATTTTTCCTCAACATGGCCAGCTACCACAAAGCCTACAACATGCTGATGGTTTCAATCGCCAATCGCGAAGGATTCATCAAGGTTGTCGGAGAAGTGGGGACTGGCAAGACGATGCTTTGCCGCAAGGTCTTGAACTCCCTGGAAGAGTCACCTGACAGCTTTGTCACTGCCTATATTGCGAACCCGGTGCTCAGTCCCAAAGGCCTGTTTCTGGCGTTTGCTGAGGAGCTTGGTATTGAGGCGGATACTGACGTTGGCCATCACAGTTTGCTCAAACGGATTACCAAGGTATTAATGCAGCATGCTGCGGAAGGTCGTCAGGTAGTGCTGTTTATTGATGAAGCGCATGCCATGCCGGAGAAAACGCTGGAGGCATTGCGTCTGTTGACCAATCTGGAAACCGAGCAGGCGAAGCTGTTTCAGGTGGTGCTCTTTGCACAACCTGAACTTGATGAGATGTTGATGCAGAAATCGTTGCGGCAACTGCTTCAACGCATCACCTTCTCATACCGGCTGGAGACGCTGGATCGTGAGGGGCTGGATCGCTACGTGAGCCATCGTATGGCAACTGCCGGCTACAATGGCGGAGCGGTTTTCAGCTCGGCTGCGCTTAACGACTTGTTCAAAGCATCCAATGGCATCCCACGCGTGGTGAATATCCTGTGCCATAAGGCTTTGATGGTCGCTTTTGGTCGGGGCGATCGTACCGTGGAGCGTGAACATATGCGCAAAGCCATTGAAGATACCGAAGGTGTCGAGCTGGCGACAGGTAGCAAGGTGCGCCAGCTTGCTGCCGCCAGCGTGTTGATGGGTGCTGCGGGCCTGGCTTTGCTGGTGTATCTGTTGACTTACTATCTGAATTGATTTTTTCAAAAAGATCGTCTGAAAATTCTGATTGATGACGCCGTCGCGTCGGGAATGTCGGTGAATGAGCCTTGTAAATGACATGTTGCGTGACCTCGATGCCCGGCGCCGGGACGGGGCCGGTCGCGGGCTGGGTGCAGAAAAGCTGGTCCCCGCAGCTGAGCGCCCCGCAAAAAGCACCAGGCTGTCGCCAGGCAAAATCTCTGTTGTAGTGCTCGGGATCGTCCTTGCTGGGCTCGCTGCCGTGCTGTTTTTGATGCAAGGCCAGCCCGGTGGCCAATTGCCGGATGCCGTTCAGTTACCAGCCACCGTCAACGTTGAGCAAGATGTGGCAAGTGATGAGGAGGCGGAGGCGCTTGAAGCTGAGCTGATCGCCCAGGCTGCCGCCGCTGCAGCGCAAACCGTGGCGATTGAAGCTAGCCAGACCCTGTCTCAACTGGAAGCACGGTTGCAGCAACTTGAGGCACAAAATCAGGCGCTGCTGGAGATGCAGCAGCGCGAGGCGGAGATAGGTATCAGCAATGCCGGCATCAGTGCACCGCCTCCCGCTGCCGAAGCCAGTGCCATGCACACGATGACACAGGAAGATGCCTGGATTGATCCGGAGTGGGCAAATGCGCCGGCTTTACCTGCTGAGGCCCCTATGACAGCCATGACGACTGCGCAATCACCCGTCAACGATCCGTCCGCACCAATGAACCGTGTCCCCCGCGAGATGAGTTTGCAGGATCGTGATCGTCAGGCGGTGCAGCAGGCCTTGCAGCAGTGGTCCAGCGGTCAACGATTGCAGGCATTGCAAACACTGGATCGTTTTGCTTATGAAAATCCGGTGGCACATGGTTCACGCGAAACGCTGGCCAAGCTGCTGATCCAGCAAGGTGAACCAGAGCGTGCGATGCAAGCGGTAGAGTTGGGGCTGAGCATTGCGCCGGGCAACAATGCTTATAAGAAAATCAAGGCGCGCCTGGACATTGAGCAAGGCCGTGCTGAACAAGCCTTGCAAATGCTGCTGGCATCCCCGCCTCCTGTGCAGGCGGATACCGAGTTTCACGACTTGATGGCAACCGCATTTTTGTCAACACAACAATATGATTTTGCAACTGCCACATATCAGTCACTCTTGCAACAGAATGCCGCGGAAGGCCGATGGTGGTACGGACTGGCGGCATCCTTTGATGCCAGAGGTCAGTCCCAGGATGCTGCGGTGGCATACGAAAGAGCATTACAACAAGTCAATTTGAGTCCTTCCCTGCGACAGGCAAGCCAGACGCGACTGCAGTTAATCCGGCAGATTTCTGCAGCGCGCTAACGAGGCTATGATGGCCGTCAGACAAAAAATAAGAATTGGTGATTTGCTGGTACAAAACGGCGTGATCACTGAAACCCAGCTGCATCAAGCCCTGGCCAAACAAAAGACCAGTGGACAGCGCCTGGGTCGTACCCTGATTAATCTGGGTTTTGTTCAGGAAGACAAATTCCTCGGTTTTTTGTCAGAACAGCTCAACCTGCCTTTTGTCGATTTGCGACGATTCAAGTTTGACAACGCCGTGGTGCAACGGCTGAGTGAAACCCATGCGCGCCGTTTTCGTGCCCTCCCATTATCGGAAAAGAATGGCCAGCTGCTGGTTGGCATGGTCGATCCCACCGATATTTATGCGGTAGACGCGCTGGAGCGTATTCTTCAGCAACCGATACAACAAGCGGTTGTGCGTGAAAGTGAGTTGTTGGCCACACTCGACATTGTGTATCGACGCACTGACGAAATCGCCAGCTTTGCCGAGGAGCTCGATGAAGAGCTGGTCAAGGACCAGTTTGATCTCGCCAATCTCACTGCGGCACCAGATGACAGTGATGCGCCAGTTGTGAAATTGTTGCAGTCGCTGTTTCAGGACGCTGTCCAGATTCGGGCGTCGGACATACACATCGAACCAGACGAGCATGTCTTGCGCATCCGGCAACGTATTGACGGTGTTTTGCAGGAGCAGATAGTCAAGGAGCGACGTATTGCGCCAGCGCTGGTCCTTCGCCTCAAACTGATGTCTGGTCTGGACATCTCGGAGAAACGTCTGCCACAAGATGGTCGTTTCAGTCTCAAGGTCAAAGACAAAAAACTGGATGTGCGTCTGTCCACGATGCCGGTCGAGTTTGGTGAGTCCGTGGTGATGCGCCTGCTGGATCAGACAGATGGCGCTGTCGAGCTGGATCAGGTGGGTATGTCAGCGGAAATGTGCGCACAGTTCCGGCGCCTGATTCATATGCCACACGGCCTGATTCTGGTGACCGGGCCGACAGGTTCCGGTAAAACCACCACACTCTATGGCGCCTTGCAGGAATTGAACGAAGTCGGCAAAAAAATCATCACGGTGGAAGATCCGGTGGAATACCGGATTGGTCGAGTCAATCAGGTTCAGATCAATCCCAAGATCGGTTTGACGTTTGCTCGCGTGTTGCGCGCCGCCTTGCGCCAGGACCCGGACATTTTGCTGGTCGGTGAAATTCGTGATCAGGAAACCGCCGAGATCGCGCTGCGCGCAGCCATGACGGGTCATATGGTGTTGTCGACGCTGCATACCAACGATGCGGTATCCAGCGCCATGCGTCTGGTGGATATGGGGGCCGAGGGGTTTTTGGCAGCCACCGCGATTCGAGCTGTGCTGGCGCAGCGACTGGTGCGTCGCCTGTGTGAAAACTGTTTTGAAGAGCACACCCCTGACCGGCGCGAGGCTAACTGGGTGCGCCACGTGCTGGGTGATCACAGTCCGTCAGCGATCAAATTGAGAAAACCGGGCGGATGTCATCGCTGCAACAACACCGGTTACCACGGGCGTATCGGGGTGTTTGAATTGCTGATCCTCAACGACGATATGGCAGACGCTTTGCGACGTTCGAATTCTGCCGACTTCGTCCATGCTGCCCGACGCAGCAAAGGTTATCGCCCGCTGGTGGTCAGCGCCATGCTGGAGGCATTAAAAGGGGTCACCAGTCTGGAGGAGGTCTATCGGGTCGCTGAGCAAATCGAAGAAAGCGGTGAATGGGTACTTCAGGAGAGCGCTGAGCCTGATCTGCTTGTCCCGGATGAGCTGCGTCTGGTGCCTGGATTTGCAGGAGACCAGCACTGATGGCGGCATTCCAGTACAAGGCACGCAATCGCGCTGGCGCCATGGTCTCCGGTGTGCTGGAGGCCGCCAGTCTGGATGCAGCAGCGACGGAATTGCTGGGTAAAGGGATAACACCCATTGATATTCGCGAGACCAGCGCGCGCAAAGCGTCGCGCGAATCCTATGACGTTACGGCAGGTCCTGTCTCCCGACAACAAAGCGCCCAGCGCCGACGACAGTCGGCTGCGAATGCAGACGTCGGCGAGGCAATCAAAGGGTTTCTGACCAAGCGCAGAATCACAATTGATGACTTGCTGATATTTTCCCGACAGATGCAAAGCCTGACCAAAGCCGGTTTGCCGCTGGATCGGGCGCTGGCCGGTTTGCAGGCCTCAATGAAGAACAAGACTTTCAAGGACCTGTTAAAGCAGGTGCAAACCAGCCTTGAGTCAGGCCAAACCCTTGCCACTGCATTGGGCCAGCATCCAAAAGTATTTTCTCGCCTGTTTTTGTCCATGGTCGATGTCGGTGAAAACACTGGTCGTCTGGATCTTGCGTTTGAACAGATCGGGCGTTATCTGGCGCTGGAGAAGAACACCAGAAAGCAGGTCAAGAGCGCAACGCGCTACCCCTTGTTTGTGGTCGTCACGATTGCCATCGCGCTGGCCATCATTACCTACTTTGTGATTCCGGCATTCTCCGAAACCTTTGCCCGGCTTGGTGCCGAGTTGCCGCTGGAGACGCGCATTCTGATCGGCATTTCAGATTTTGTGGTGCAGTGGTGGCAGTTCCTGATTGGGGGGACGGTGGCGGCAGTGGCTGCATTTTATACCTGGACGCATTCCCGTGCCGGCAACCTAATCTGGGATCACATCAAGCTCCGGCTACCGCTTGCAGGTAATGTATTCGAACGCATTGCACTGTCACGATTTGCGCGCACGTTTTCCATGGTCATGAAAGCCGGTGTGCCTATTGTTTATGGTATGACCATCGTGGCGGGCGCTGTAGGCAACAAATATGTCGCTGGCCGTGTGATGCGCATGCGCGACGGCATCGCCCGGGGAGAGTCTCTCTACAATACGGCGGTGGCCACTGACATGTTTTCGTCACTGGTATTGCAGATGATTGCAGTCGGAGAGGAAAGTGGCACGATTGATCAGCTGCTGGAAGAAGTTGCGGACTTCTACGACGCGGAAGTGGAGTATGATCTGAAAAAATTGAGCGAAGCGATTGAGCCCATCCTGATCATGTTTATCGCCGGGATGGTGCTGATCCTTGCTCTGGGTGTCTTCCTGCCGATCTGGGATCTCAGTACGGCAATGAACGGGTGATGCTGATATGGGTGCTGCACGAATATCTCTTGTGAGAAAAGGTCGCCAGTCAGGGTTCTCTCTGTTTGAACTGATTGTTTATATGCTGATTGCTTCAATCATGTTTGCTACGGCCTTTAATCGCTATCGCGCCTATCCGGCAGAAGCTGAGCGGGCAAACTTCATCGCAGTGCTGGGGCAGCTGAAAACAGGAGTGAATCTGCGCATGATTGTCGCAGTGACATCCGGGTCCATGACAGCCAGGACGGAGTTGGCGGGCAGTAATCCGATGGATTTTATGCTGCAGACTCCGGGTAATTACCTTGGTGCGTTCTCCAGTGTTGATGAGGGGCAACTGCCAAGAAGGACCTGGTATTTCGATAGCAGTCTCGGAGAGCTGGTTTATTTGGCTGACAGGGCAGATAACCTCTTTGCCCTGTCGCCGCAGGGACGTATACCGGCAGATCGTATACGGCTGCATGTTGTTGATATATATGATGAGGAGTCAATCAGGCCGCGTTGGCAAGGGGTATCGCTTGAAGCCGTAGAGCCGTATGAGTGGCTGAGCCAACCCATGGAATTGCCCGTACCTGAACAGCCGCAATTACCAGAGATTGATGAGCGTTTGGTAGAGCTTGTTGACTCTCAACTCTAGTCGCTATGTCTTGTTTTAAGCTGGGTAAAAAAGGGGAATAAATCGCTATAACTATTTGTTTTTAAATAATTAATTCTGGTCGCAGAGGGCATAAAACACCTCAAAACGTCAAAAAAATGACGAAATGGGTTTATTTGGGGGAGAAAAAGCAAATGCCAGTAGGCGCGCTGGGAAGTCGCTGGTAGGATCACGGCCAGCTCGAAGTAAAAAGAGATTTGCCTGTGCATGTACCGCCCCTCTGCCAACATCTGACGGCAGCGGGATGCAGCGGGAAAAGCGCCAGGCAAGTCGCAACCAAAACGAATTTTAAAGTTACTACTTATTATCAAAGCGCTGGGAAGGAGCATTAACATGCAAGTCAAACCGATGGTTATGAAACAACAAGGTTTCACCATTATCGAACTGGTAGTGGTTATTCTCTTGCTGGGCATTCTGGCGGCAACCGCCCTGCCCAGATTTATTGACGTGACAACCGAAGCGCACGACTCGGTGTTCGAAGCCACATCAGGCGGCATTGCGACCGGTGTTGCGCTGTATCGCGCTGAATGGACCGCGCGCGGTCAGGGCGCTTCCAACTCTGCGCTGTCCAGCTATGGCGGACTGCGTGCTGCGCCGGGATACAGTGAAGGTTCTTACACCGAAGAGGATGGCATGAACCCCAGCCAGTTCACTTCTCCGACGAACTTTACAGGACGTTCGGCAGGTTATCCGCTGGCAACCACAACCAATATCAATAAGGCAACTGCCGGTCAGTTCACCGCCATGAGTTCAGAGCATTGCGTGCAGGTGTTCCAGAATGTTCTGCAGGTAGGGGCGCCATCTATCGTGCGTGCGGTCGATTCAAACGACACAGTAATTACCGCCTCCACTAACCTGGCCATCGCTGGGGTAATTAACCAGACAAACGTGGACTCCGCGGTGACTACTCTTCGGGGAGTTGTTCAGACCTCAGCTAACAACGAAGCGGGTGACTTCACAGCTCTGCTCGCGACGGTCCAGATTGATACCGGTTTTGAGAACAATCTGGCCAACGGCAACGCAGCCAACTCCACTGGCCTTCCCAGAAACCATGTGGATACCGTTCCAGGTTGTGTGTATGCCTACACGGGTGAAGCTGAAAACTTCGAACGCGCCATCCTGTATGTACCCTGGACTGGTCGTGTAGAAACATTTACCACGCTGGAAGCACTGATTCGTGCTGCCCAGTATCAAGGTCCGCGCGTGTAACACCAGCTGGCTAGGTACAACCGCCTGGTTGTACCGAATGTCCAGATACGAAAAAAGGCGGGTGCCAAAGTCACCTGCCTTTTTTCATTGCAAAGGCAGGTTGAAGCCAACTCATCACAACCGGGGTCAGTCAACGATGAATCCCAACAAAGGTTTCACCATCATTGAAGTGGTGCTCATAGTGCTGATTCTGGGCATTGTGTCAGCCTTTGCCATGGCGCGAATCCTGCGAGGAGACAGTCTGGATTCGGCCGTGATTAGCGACCAGCTGATCGCGATTACCCGGCTTTCGCAGCAGAAGGCGATTGGTCGTAATGACGTGCAATTGCGTGTTGAACCCGAAGGCGCCAATCTGGTGGTGACCGTGTCCGACAGTTCCGGTGTTCTGGAGACCACGTCAGTTCCGGTTGCCGGCATATCGGTTTATGCCGATGTCAATCAGCAGGCTGCTTGCTCGAATCCTCCGCTGTCAGGATTGATCAGCAATGGCAGTCCCATGATTCTCAATTTCGACAGTCTGGGTGATTTGCATAGTGGTGGTGTTGCAACACCTGTTGCCATAACGAGCGGTGCGAGACTGTGCCTGAGTCCAGACACCAGCCTGTCAGTCTGCATCTCCAAAGCGGGTTTTGCCTATCGTGGGGATTGCCTGCCTTGACTCATATCGCCACCAAACAACAAGGGCTGACCCTGCTTGAACTGGTCGTGGTGATCGCGATTCTGGCCGTCGCCATGGTCGGCCTTGCCACCGGAATCGCTGGTGCGATATCGCGCACCTCAGACGTCATGATCGAAACACGGGCTGTCGCACTGGCACAAAGTTATCTGGACGAGATTCTTGGCAAGCGTTTTGACGAACACTCTGCACCTCGTGGTATTCCACCTTGCCGCAACAATTGCACAGATGCTGTCGATTTTGGTCTGGATGGCGGAGAGAATGAGCGCGCGGATTTTGACGATGTGGATGATTATCATGGCCTTGACGAAGGTGATGGCCAGGTGAATCCCTTGCAGGATGCCGAAGGAAATACCCGTTCCGGCTATGAGAATTATCGTGTCGCTGTCAGTGTGCGCTACCTGGAACCTTGCGGGGCGGAAGCGTTATTGGTCAATCTGGCCAATGCAGTTTGCAACCCCGCAGACGAAACCGAGGAGCTGGCGGCGGTTCCGATTATTGCAGCAGCCAGCAGACTGGCCAAAGTGATCACCGTGACGGTTTATCATCGCGGCAACAGCGGCTGGCCATTTACTGTGTACAAGTCAAACTTCTGAAACGGAGAGTGTTCTGGTGCAGTTGATGCGGCACAACAATCAATCGGGACGATCAGATCGGCAGTCGGGGTTTACCTTGCTGGAGATGGTCATCACGATTGTTGTTTCATCTATCATGGCGATCGGTATTGTGTCGTTTATTGGTGATGCGGTAAGCGGATTTATCAGTGCGGGCAATCGTAACCAGCTGTCCAGTGCCGGGCGTACTGTCGTGGACAGAATTGCCATGGAATTGCACAACGCCTTGCCGAACAGCATTCGTGTGACAACCGCTGCCCCTAACGGAGATCAGTGCCTGGAGTTTATTCCTTTCCAGGGTGCGAGCAGTTATGTCAATCCGCCCTTTACTGGCACGGGCGGCGATGAGTTTGAGGTCATCAATTTTAATCCGGCACTAATCGCCGGACCGGCATCCGGGCTGTTTGCCGTTATTTACCCGATCGATCTGGATGCAGTTTATGAGGATCCAATTCCAGCATCCGGCCCGCGGGCCGAAATTGACCAGATTTCAGACCCTGCTCCTGCCGATGGCAGAGTGACAGTGACATTAACCGGTACCCATCGATTTTCACGCCGCTCCCCGGTAGACAGAATCTATGTCACCGAATCCCCTGTGAGCTTCTGTATATCAGGCAATTACCTGTTCCGATATCAGAACTATGGCTTTGAGAACACGCAACCGCAAGTTGCCGGGCTGCCGGCGACGGCCCCTGACCGGGCTCTGATCTCGGATTCAATCAGCAATGCAGCGCTGACAGCGTTTACCATTCAGGAGGCGACACTGAGGCGTAATGCGATTGTGTCGATCAATCTGAACTTTGTGGATACGCTGGATACTGTGCGTTTGCAACACGAGGTACAGATTCGCAATGTTCCCTGATATCACCAGACAAAAAGGTATAGGACTGCCGGCTGCCATTTTTGTGATCACGTTGATGGTGACGATTGCCGTCGCCGTGAATCTGCTGGTTTCACGGAATGCGGACTCTCTTGACGAAGAAGTGAGACTGACGCGTGCATTCTACGCAGCGGAGTCCGGTGCGGGGTTTGCGATGCATCTGATGTTCCCGCCACAGGATTTTCCGAACTACAACACAGCTGCTGTTTGCCCGACGGTCGCGCGCAGTTATGAGTTTACGATGGAGGGCCTGGGGGGGTGCAGTGTCACGATTGCTTGTGTGACCGATGCAACGGTAGATGCTGTTGATTACTACACAATCACCAGCACTGGCAGCTGTGGTGATATCAGCCGCACAGTGCAGGTGCGCACCAGTTACTAGTGTTGTGCTTGTCTAGAAGGTGCCTACCAACCTGAAAATGGCGTAGACAACGATAGATGTCAGCACTGCCGCCGTGCCGTAAGTCAACAGATTGCTGGGTCCCACCTGCACCCGGTAGGGGTCGACAGTGCGGCCGCTGTCGCCGCTGCGATGGCTGATGTCACGTTGTAGGCGGATTTTGTAGTTGTCGAATTTTTCGACCAGCGCCCAGCCGGCCTGGGCTTCTTCGGTCAGGACTTTGGCAAGGTTTTGTGGATTGGCAAAATGTGGCGTAGTGGATTGAACGATTTTGTATTCCAGTTCCATGGTTGGCCTCGGGGAGTTGAATTGCCTCGAGCACTATTCTGTGTGGGCTACATATATTTTGCAATCATCGCCTGACGGGGTCAGGGTCAATTTGGGGCACAATACAGCCTGGCGTGGATGCTGCACCTGATGTTGGGGAAACTATTCGTTAGAATATGAATTCACTAGAAAAATTATTTTGATGCACACTCTTTTACTGACGCGCGGTCACTGCTTTTATGGCTAGACGCTCCGGCACAACGGATTCCCGCTGCACATTGAATGGCTCTCTCGCAGAGCGCATTCGGCTGCGCCTGCGTCAGACGGCGGTGGCCATCACGTTGCTGTCGGGTGTGGTCAGTCTGGTTTACGCGCAAATTCCAGGGCCGGTGAATCTGCAAGGTACCGGCGGCACCATTACCACGCCAAACTCCGGGCCGGCAGCAGGTCGTATTGTCCACACATTTACAACCGGCGGAACGTTCAGGGCACCACCGGGTGTGAGTTCCGTGCAGGTATTGGTGGTCGGTGGCGGTGGCGGTGGCGGCAGTGGCACAACCAACGGATACGGTGGTGGCGGTGGTGCGGGTCTGGTCATTGAACAGTCCTTGGCCGTGACGCATAGCACTGACGTCACCGTTACTGTAGGCACCGGTGGCAACGGTGGTACTGCAGGCGGCAGAGGCAATCCGGGTAATTTCTCACGCATTGTGGGTAATGTGACCCTGACCGCCAATGGTGGTGGTGGCGGCGGTGGTGGTTCAACCGCTGCTAT
The DNA here is from genome assembly GCA_036834885.1 of Pseudohongiella sp. Classification (GTDB taxonomy): domain Bacteria; phylum Pseudomonadota; class Gammaproteobacteria; order Pseudomonadales; family Pseudohongiellaceae; genus Pseudohongiella. Next base: position 813,112 of record DAITNA010000001.1, read on the forward strand.
TGGCGATGCACTTCAGATGGACGGAGGCGGCAGCGCGGGTGGTGGTGGCTCACTTAGTGGCGGTAATGATGCTGGTGCTGGCGGAACAGTGATCAACCTGCCGGCGAACTCTTTTGCTTTTGGTGGTGGTGACGGCAGAGGCTCGGGCAACAACAACAACAAGGCGGCGGGCGGTGGTGGTGGTGCAGGAGGTGCAGGTGTCACCTCACCAAGTAATGGCACCGGCGGGGCGGGTGGCGCATTCAGAACCAGTACCGGTTTTGGTGGAAACTACGCCGGGGGCGGTGGTGGTGCCGGAGGTAGTACAGGTGGGGCAGGAGGAGGCGCGGGAGCTGGTGCTGGCAGCACAGGCAATACCGTTGGTGGATCAGCAACAGCCAATACAGGCAGTGGGGGCGGGGGTGCCAGAAATGCCAACGGCGGAGCGGGTGGTTCCGGTATTGTCATCGTCAGTTATTTGCCACCGACGCTGACCATCAGCCAGCAACCGTCCGCCAATTCCTTGAGTGGTGTTGCGCTGACTACCCAGCCTTCTGTCACGTTGCTGGATGGTTCCGGTAACCCTGTTTCCGGCATAACGGTCACTGCCTCTGTGCACAGCGGTACCCCGACTTTGAGTGGCACCCTGACCGCAGTTACCAACGCCAGCGGTGTTGCGACGTTTTCCAACCTGACGCTGACCGGTACCGGCAACTCGTTGCTGAGATTGACGGTGGCTGGCGGGGCCAACAACTTTGTGGTCACCAACCAGATTCAGGTGGTTGAAGAGGCATATTACGCCGTCATTTCCCACGTCAGCAGTGCGGGTACTTGTGCGGCGACACCGGTGACCTTGACCATCTATGACGCCTTTAATCAGGTCGCTGTCGATTTTACGGGGCAAATAACCATTACTGCCTCCCCGGGTGTCGGCAACTGGGCCAACTCCTTCGGCGGGCTGGGTACATTCAACAACGGGACGCTTAACGACGGGATTGCAACCTATACCTTCAACACCAATGACAATGGTGTGGTTCAGCTCGGGTTCACAGCGGCGGCGAACAACTACACATTTAATGTCACCGGACCTGATATTGACGGGGTGAACGACAATGGCGGCACACTGACTGTCAGCGCCTGTCAGTTCCGAATCTCGCACGACGGGGTCGGTAACATATGCGCAGTGGATCAAATCACCATTCGTGTCACCAATGCCGCAGGCACCACCATCACCGGCTACACCGGAACGGTTAACCTGAGTACGAATGTGGGCGCTGGCGGCAACTGGAGCAAGACCAGTGTGGCCAGTGATGCCAATGGCACATTAACGCCAGGCGCGCTCAATTCGGGCGCTGCCACCTACAGTTTTGTGGCATCAGATGCGGGCGACGTCATTCTGAATTATCAAACCGCCACTGCTGGCACGGTCAATTTCAACATTGTGGCAGCCGGTGTCTCTTCACCCGCCAACCCGAATGACCCGGATCTTGTGGTGAGCAGCTGTGTGTTCCGCATTACGCACAGCGGCAGTTCGGATGTGTGTTCGATTGAAGAGGTGACCATTACGCTGGTGGATGGCGGTGGCAATACCGTGACCAACTACACGGGTACCATCAACCTCAGCACAACAACCGGTTTTGGTACCTGGTCGGCAATTGGCCAGTCAGATGGTACGCTCACCGATCCGGTCAACGAGGATGGCAGCGCGACCTATCAGTTTGTCAGTGGTGATCTGGGTACCATTACACTGGGATTCCGGCATGTCACCAACTCGGGTCCGGTAAACATCAATGTGTCGGACGGTGTGTCGCAGGATGCACGCAACCCGGCCAATATGTACGACCAGAACATCACGATTGCACTGTGTACCTTTGAGATCTCGCACGGGCTTGAAAGCAACGCATGCAGTATAACGCCCGTCACCTTTACGGTGCGCAACAGTGACAACGAAATTGCCACGGACTATGTTGGCACCATGCGCATTACCAACAACTCCAATCGTGGTGACTGGCAGTTGTCGGGCAGTGCCGAGGGCAGCATCACCGCGCCATCCGGCCCGGATCTGGGTATTGCAGACTATGTGTTTTCACCGGATGACGAAGGGGTTGTCATCCTCAATTTTTACAGCACCTTCCCGGCGATTATCAATTTTGATACGGACGATGGTGTGATTGTTGAAAACGGGGCATTTGACCCCAATCTTTTTTATGTCGGATGTTTCCCGCAGATCACAGCGGGTCCGGCGTGTACAAACCCTGGCACGTCAACCAATGTGATCATCCCGGCTCAGAACCCGGTGCCGGAACTGCGATCAAGAGCTGTGTTGATGGCGACCATGCAGATTGGGGACTCGAGCGATGCCCCATCGGTCTACGCCCAGTTTGATGGCGTGGACATGACTCGTATCGCCCGCATCGAGAACACGAGCGGCAGCGGGGTGACCACCGAGATATGGGCCCTTTTTGATGATGACTTGCCCGTCAGTGCGGGCTCTTACACCGGCCAGTTTTTTGGTGGTGTGGGTTCACCCTCCATTTGCCTGGTTGCAGTGGAAGGGGTCGAGCAGGGTGTTCCCATACCGACCGGTACAATTGGCACGCCAGCAGCGCAGAATGGCCCGGTTAACGGATCAACCTACAGTGGCGCCATCATCAGCGGTTTCTTTAATGCCGAGAGCGTGATCACGACACCCACCAACAACACGCTGATATTCAGTGTGGCGGCCAACAACCGCAGCTCCAACCTCAGCCTGGACAGTCACTTTTGGCGTCCACCCCAGCCTGGCAATACACTGACTGGTATCTGGGGTGGGCGGGTTCCCAGCAACCCGAACGATCCCCCTTATCGGGAAGCGACGCTGCAAGCAAACCCAACCGGCGGTAAAACAGCCGGCTCTGCCGGTGTATTGAGTTCTGCCGGTGTGGTCGAAGTCGTGGAGCCCTTCCAGACAGCGGGCGGTGGCACGGCACCAACAGCGAATGCCCATGTTGTGGCTGCCTTTAATCCATTGATCAGTGGCGCTCCGCTTGCTGAAGATTATGTGCCGGTGTTGCTCTACGAAACGTATTCCGGACCGCTGAATTATCAGGCCATCGGCGCCAGTCTGAGAACCCAGCCGTCACCAGCCAATTTGTCCGTTGACCCCGCCTTCGACTGCGCCATGGTGAACTTTGGTACCGGCACAACAGCGGATCTGACCATGCCATCGGGATCCAGTGTGGTCGCAGCCTATTTGTACTGGGCTGGCTCCGGAACGCCGGCCCAGGCCGATGACGAGGTCATGTTCGGACTGGATGGCAACGAGTTTGAAGTCATCGCGGCTGACGTGTTTATCGCGCAAGGTGTCACCGATGTTGATGCTGACTTTTTTGGAGCCTTCGCCAATGTGACCAATCTGGTGACTGGTAATGGCACGTACCGGCTTTATGATCTGACTGTGCAAACCGGAAATCCCTGGAACACCAACGGCACCTGCGCCGGTGGTTGGAACCTGGTTGTTGTTTACGAGAACAATGATGAGCACCTGCGAGTGATCAACCTGTTTCATGGTTTCCAGCCGTTCCAGTACTCATCCTTTACCCTGGTGCCGCGTAATTTCCGCATGGCCACTTATGACGAGAATCTATTGTTGCCCAATGGTCAGGTCACCCACGTCACCATCGAGTCTGATGAACAATTGGCCACCGGCAATGAGTCTCTCGCGATTCAGACGGCGCCCAACGCGCTGACGTTTGACCCGCTGTTTACCAGCTTTAACCCGGAAAATGGTGAGTTCAACTCGACCATCACGCGTCCGTTGTATTGGCTTGGACCGTCTGGCTACATCGAATTTGTCGGCGAGTGGGACACTCCGCGTGATCCACCGTGGACTTTACCGCCAGTGGCACCCGATCAGGGTCTTAATGGTGATGGCTATGAAATTGATTTTCCGGGACCGGACGCCGTCGAAGCAGGTCGCACCGGGAATCGTATCGGCGCCAGCTGGGGATTTGATATTGATACCCACTACCTGAGTCATACGTTGCTGGAGAACTTTGCGCAGCCCAACGCAGAGGCAGAACGTATTACCACGCGTTACCGCGCCGGTCAGGACATGGTGATCCTGATGTCCGAGGTAATCAGTATCACCAACTTCCCGATCGCCGATCTGGAAGTGTTTATTTCACAAAGCGGCACATTCAAGGTCAACGGCACTGGCAGTTATCAGATTGATGTGACCAACAATGGCAATGGTTCCAATATCGGTGGTGAAGCCACTGGTATTGTCACCGTCGCCATGCGTATGCCCAGCGGTATGACATTCGCCAACGTAGGTGCTGTCAGTGGTACAGGCTGGTCTTGCAGCGTGACACTGAGCCCCGGCGCATTTACCTGCAACTACAATATTGCGACCACGTATCTCGGCGGAGAATTGCCGCCGGGTGACAACTTGCCTCCAATTACGGTGAATGTGCAGTTGGGTGGGCCAGCGCAATTCCCGCTGCAAAGCAATACCGCAAAAGCAACCGTCAGAATGCTGCACCACGGTGGCAGCTGCGATGTGACCGCTGACGGCTTTATCCCCGATCCGACCAATTGCAATCGTGCACCCCAGTTTGACAACGTCAACGATACTCAGGGTGACACCATTGATATTGATACACTGGTCGACAAGAGCGCCAGTAACAATAACCTCCACAGCGTCACCACCACAGTGACAGGTATCCTCACCAATCTGCGTTTGGAAAAAGACGTTGCTGATACACTGGAAACAGATCAGCCCGCGCAATACCTGTTGACGGTGACCAATCTGGGGCCGGATGCCACCACGGTAGCGTTCACCCTGTCAGATTCACAGCCTGTCGGCGTGGAGTTCACAGCCGCTGCTGGCACCAACTGGAGCTGTAGCACGATCACCCCGGTTCTTAACTGTACATTCAATGGCACGCTGGCATTAAATGCGTCTACGGTACTCACGCTGGATGTCAACGTGGTGGGTAACGCAGGATTCAATGTCACCAATACCGCGCAAGTCACCGTGGGTACCGGGAACTTTGATGTGGTGCCATCGAATAATGCGGCGACCGACGTCACCACTATCATCGGTCCACCGGTGTCATCACAGGAGCGTTTCCTGCTTTCTGTCAATGCAGCGGGTAATGCAACCACGATTGGGGGGCTGGGGCCGTTTGAAAACGATGATTTGATCATCTACGACCCGTCCACTGATGAGGCCATCATGTTTTTTGATGACAGCGTCACCAATGGTGGCAGAATTGACGACATCAATGCGGTACATCTGCTCAAGAATGGCCACATCGTCATCTCTGCCAACGGTCCCAGTATCATAGGCACCAACAATGTGTCCTTTGATCCCTGGGATCTGGTGAGATATGACCCTATCCTCGGAACTGCGAGTCTGTTCCTTGACGGGGAGACTGTGTTTCAGGATCACGAAGACATCAATATCAATGGCCTGTATGTGATGGACGACTGTGCTGCCAACAATAACAACATGCAGTGCAGTGTGATTCTGACAACTACCACCGGCGGAGTGATTGGTAGCAATAATGTGTCCTTTACCGCATCGGATCTGGTGATCCTGTGTCGTAACCCGTCCGGCTGTGTCGACAACACGGGGCCGTTTACCTACAACCTCTCGAACGGGCAAGCGGCGATTTATCTCGAAGGCAGCGATGAAGATGTGTTTGGCGCAACAGAAGGCAATGGCAATGTGGATATCGATGCCTTCTATCTGCGTGTCAGTCCCTCCGATCCCAAAGCCGTCAGGGATATTTTTGTCCTGTCGGTTGATAACGAAGAGGCCATTATTGGTGAAGGGCTGGATCCGGATCCATTGACTGGCACGGTGTTCACCCGGGATGACGTCACCGAGCTGGATCTGGTGGATAACACCGCTGAGAACCTGTTCCTGGGTGATGTGGAACTGGGCGTGTTTGAGCCAACCGACGCCCAGCGCCGGCTGGACGCTCTGCATCTGGTTGAGGACGGGTATATCGGTCACTTCAGCATCCGGCAGGTTCAGGGTGGCAGTGTGTGTGAAGCCGGTGTTGTCCGGGTCAGCAAACACGATGGTTTGGGACATGGCCGTGATCTTGACTACTATGGCTCTGTCCGTCTGAGTACCAGTACCAACTACGGTACCTGGCAGCTGCAATCAGGTAACGGCGTGCTGACAAATAACGGTGCCGGACAAGCTGTTTATACCTATGACTCATCGGATCAGGGCACGGCCATTTTCCGACTGGTGCACGATCAGGCCGGTGTTGTAAACATTGCGGCAACCAATGGGATAGCCAGGGAGACGGCCAGCGAAGATCCCAATTTCAACTATGATCCGGAGTTGACCCTGATTGTCTGGGGTGATGATTTTGCCTCGGGTGGATTTACTGGCAAAACGCCCGAGAGCTTTATCCCGGCATTTGACGGTTTCCCGGCATCTCGCAACTGGGAAGGCGGATGGGTTGAACTGGATCGGCTTGATGGTACCAACGGCAGCGGTCTGGGTGCTGGCGTTGGCAATATTCAGGTGGTCAGCGGACGTCTTCGTATCAAGTCCAGTGTTGCCGCTGCCAATGCCAACAATCGTCCGGAGATTTCTCGTGTTTATGATGTGGATGCGGTGCCTGTGTCCGAGGACGTCATATTGCACGTGGGTTACTCGCACACGGCACTGCCGGGTGCTGCATCAGTGATTCTTGAGGCCCGAGGTTCATCATCGGACAGCTGGGTAAGTGTGAACAATTTCACCAACATGACCTCCAACCAGGAAAGCTCGACGCTACCGGTCAGTTATAACCTGAGTACCATTCTGACAGCGCAATCTCAAAGTTTTTCCGATACATCGGAAATCCGCTTCAGAGTGGCCAATGGACTCGAACTGACCGGGCAACACTTTTTTGTAGACTACGTGCTGATTGAGTCTGCGACTGATCAGTGCGGTTACACATCCAGTGAGGAAATTGATCACTATGCCATTTCCCACAGCGGTTTTGGTATCGCCTGTATCGGATCTCCCATCACCATCACAGCACATGACGGCAGTGATGATCCGATTGATGCAGAGGGCGAAACCATCAACCTGAGTACATCGCCCGCCAAAGGCGTGTGGGCCAGAGTGTTGACTGGCAATGGCACATTGACCCCAATTGGCAGCCAGACCGATAACGGGCAAGCGCAATACATATTTGGCCCCGGCGAGTCCTCAGTGACGCTGTTGCTGAACTATACCGTGCCAGCTGGCACCATGACCCCGGTCAACATCAATGTGCTGGGTCAAACCAGTACTGCTGTGGAGCAAGAAGACCCAACACTGGAAATTGCTGAAGCCGGTCTGGTGTTCTATAACGAAACCGACAGCAACACGCTGATACCCACACAGATTGCCGGCAAACCGTCCAATGTTAATCCTCTGGCCAAACTGTTGACGATTCAGGGTGTGCGCAGCTCGGATCAGGATCCGATGCAGTGTGTGCCGTTGTTTGACAATGGTCAGACGCTTGAGATTGAGCTGGCTGCTGAATGTATTGATGCTGATCAGTGTGTCAATGGCGAAACGTTTTCTGTGACGACTTCAGAAGGGACGACCAATATCGCACTGGTTGATAACAATGGTGGTAACGGAGCGTCAGCCTACACGCCGGTCGAGATGGATTTTGTTACCCAGCCCAGCGGTGATCCGGGTGCCACTATTGTTTTGAATTACTCCGATGTTGGACGCATGCAGTTGCACGGCCGTTACAACATTCCGTTTGGCTTTTTTGGCACGCCGTCGCCAGACGATCCCCTGAATGCGCCGGGCTATTCCGGTGATTTCATGCTGGGCAGCAGCAACCAGTTTGTGGTGAGGCCGTTTGGTTTTGCGATTGATTTTCCTGGTGATGAAGGGCTGGACCGTCGTGACAACTTCCCGGTGGACAATTTTGAAGTGGGCAACTCGCTGGCTGTTGATCCGAATGGCACGGCATGGAAAATGGCGGGTGCGGACTTTGATGTGACCGTTATCCCGATGGCCTGGGAATCAGAGGATGACAGCAATAACGACGGCGTACCGGATACCGGCGCCAATTTGCATGATAACCGCGCCACCCCGAATTTCTTCATGGACAGTAATGGTGCCGGTAATGACTATCGTGTCGAGGTGAGCGTCATCAGCAACCAGGCAGAAGCCATCACCCTGAGTGGCGCCAACCCGGCAGACGGTGTGGTCGGCGTATTGAGCGGGAATGTGCTGGACTACAGTGATTACGACAACGCACCAACGGTGGCTATGCCTCTGGTCGCCATGAGTTATAACGAAGTGGGCATTATCGACCTGCAAGCACAGTTGATCGACAGCAACGACAACCCGACGACTTATCTGGGGACCAGCAATATTACGGGACGCACTGACGATGTTGGACGTTTTTATCCGGCGCGCTTCACGGTTGATGGCGCGGTGACCCTGCTGCCGCGTGTCTCCGCCAGTTGTGCGCCACCCTCGGTATTTACCTACATGGGTGAGCCGTTTGGTCTGAGTGCAATGCTGACTGCGCGCAACGTACAAGGTGATGTGACCGTCAACTATCGCGGTGCTTTTGCCAAGCTCAGCGATTATGCCGAATTGAATTTGCGCGCGATTGAAGAAGTGGACAACTCCGACAACACCGATCGCAGCAGTCGTCTCCAGAATGTGAGTATCCCATCCAACCTGCAAGGGGTCTGGTCAAGTGTTAACGGCGGGCAATTGCTGGTCAGCGGCAACCTGATTTTTAATCGTGCGAATCCCGCAGATCCGGACGGACCTTTTGAAGATCTGATCATTGCTTTTGTGCCTGTCGATGATGATGGTGTGACGCTGGAAGAATCTGTGCTTGATGCCGAGATTCTGGAAGGCAATCCGGAATATCTGGAGCTTGCGCGTGAGGATTTCCGATACGGACGCCTGTTCATCAACAACGCCTACGGCCCGGAAACCGAGGATCTGGCCATTACGTTCCGGGTAGAATATTTTGATGGTGAGCGCTTTGTGATCAATACCGATGATTCCTGCACGGTGATCAATTCGGATGAGATTACGCTGTTCCCGGATTCGCGAACAGGCGACCTGCTTGCAAACGATGTCGAAGTGACAGTCGATGCCGCTCAATCCAGCACCTTCCACAACGGTCAGATTCAGGGCGTGCAGGCAGCAACCAATCCCACCGATGCCACGTTTACGGCACCGGCTCCGGGACTTAACAATGCCGGCACCATCGACATCGAACTGGATCTGGATGAACTGGATCTGCCCTTCCTGCAGTTCAAGTGGCCGCATCTGGATGAGGACTATGACGAGAATCCCCGCGCTACGCTGGAGTGGGGTCAGTTCCGCAGCCATGATCGCGTGATCAACTGGCAGGAGATCTACAACGGCCCGACACCTTGACTTGAATTCTGCTCTGCCGGCACCCATCATTCCACCAGGATTGTCGTAAACCGGAGTACCTATGAGCCGTGTATCCACTCTGTTGACTGGCATGCTGGCCTGCGCCAGCCTGCTGCTGGCGCCAATCGTGTTGGCCCAGCCCCCGATCGACTACCGCACGTTCAGCACCAATGATGAAGCCAACAATATTGAGGTCTTCAAGCGCGCCAGCCCGTCGGTGGTCTACATCACCAATTCGCGACTGGTGCGCCAGTCGTTTTTTAACCTGAACCCGCAGGAAGTGCCACAAGGCACCGGATCAGGTTTTGTCTGGGACAAACAGGGTTATGTGGTCACCAATTTCCACGTGATCCAGAATGCCTCCCGCGTCACCGTGACGCTGCAAGACGGCAGCACCTGGGACGCACGGTTGGTCGGCATCGAGCCGGACAAGGATCTGGCGGTGTTGCAAATAGATGCGCCGCCCGAGCAGTTGCACCCGCTGGAACGGGGAGATTCGTCGCTGCTGGAGGTAGGACGCAAGGTGATTGCCATTGGCAACCCTTTTGGTCTGGACACCACCTTGACCGTGGGTGTGGTCAGCGCTCTGGGGCGGGAAATCAACTCGGTCACACGCCGTCAGATTCGTGATGTCATTCAGACCGATGCAGCCATCAACCCGGGTAACTCCGGTGGCCCGTTGTTAAATTCTCTCGGCCAACTCGTGGGGGTGAATACTGCGATATACAGCCCCAGCGGCGCCAGTTCGGGTATAGGCTTTGCGATTCCGGTTAACACGGTCAGCAAGATTGTCCCGGAGCTGATCCAGTATGGTCGCGTGCAGACACCGACACTGGGTATCAGCCTGTTCCCGCCGCAATATGCGGACTATTACCGTCAGCGTTGGGGTATTGAAGGTGTCATCGTGCTGGATGTAATTGAAGGAGCCAGCCCCGAACGGGAAGGCATGCGCGGCCTGATGGAGACCAACCGCGGCATCATTCTGGGCGATGTGATCGTCGAGATTGATGGGACACCGGTGCGCAACGAGGATGATCTGCTTACTGTGCTTGAGAGCCGTGATGCCGGTGATGTGGTTGAGGTGGTGACACAACGCGACAACCGGCGCCAGGCTTACAGGATTGAGCTGCAGGCTACGCGCAACTGAGTTGTAACCGTTGGCTTAGCCTGAGAGCTCCTCCAGCTCGGTACTTTTCTCCAGCCACTGCTCCTCTGCAAGGTTGAGTTCAGCCTTGCAGTAGCCCTGTTGACGCAGCAACTCCGTGAGTTCATTTTTGCGGCTGTCATCATACAGCGTCGCGTCGCCCAGTTTGTCTTCTATGCCAGCAAGCTCCTTGCCCAGTTTTTCCATCCTCTGCTCAAGCACGCGGATTTCTCGCTTTAGCGGTGCCAGTTGCTCGCGCTGTGCCGCAGCCAGTTTGCGTTGGTCTTTTTTGTCCAGCACACTTTGAGAGGCGGGGGCATTGAGTTTGGTGCTTTGGCCGGTTCGTGTTTGTGATGCCGCATCAACGCTGCTGCCATCCGGGTCCTGAAGCCAGCGTGCGTAGTCATCCAGATCACCATCAAACTCGCTGAGCTTGCCTCTGTGCACAGTGTAGAATTCATCTACCGTGTTGCTCATCAAATGGCGGTCGTGTGATACCAGCACCAGAGCGCCTTCAAAACCTTGCAAGGCAACGGTCAGCGCGTGACGCATTTCCAGATCGAGATGGTTGGTTGGCTCGTCCAGCAGCAGCACATTGGGTTTTTGCCACACAATCAGAGCCAGAGCGAGCCGCGATTTTTCACCGCCGGAAAAATTGTGGATGGGTTCGGAGATGCGATCACCACGGAAATCAAAACCGCCCAGAAAGTTGCGCACTTCCTGCTCGCGTACTTTGGGGTCCAGTCGCTGCATCATCAGCATTGGGCTGGCCTGCATGTCCATGACATCGACCTGATGCTGGGCAAAATAGCCGACCTTCAAGTGTTTGGAACAAAAAATCTCGCCATCCAGAAACGGCAGCTCACCCGCCAGCGTTTTCAGCAATGTGGATTTGCCGGCGCCGTTAAAACCGAGCAAACCAATACGGCTGTTGCCGTGCAGTTTCAGAGAAGCGTTGTTGATCAGTGGCTCGGAAAAACCGATTGCAGCTTTTTTCAAGCTCATCAGATCATCCGCAGATTTCTCCGGTGTAAAAAATTCAAAACGAAACGGTGAATCAATATGAGCCGGCGCGATGTCCTGCATGCGTTGCAGCTCTTTCAAACGGCTTTGTGCCTGACGCGCCTTGCTGGCCTTGGCGCGGAAACGGCGCACAAAATCTTCGATTTCTGCTTTGCGTCGCTGCTGCTTTTCAAACACGGCTTGCTGCTGCGCCATGCGCTCGGCGCGTTGTATCTCATAGGACGTGAAGTTGCCGCGATACATGAACAGGTTTTTTTGTTCAAAACTGATGACGTGATCAATCACTTTATCGAGAAAACTGCGATCGTGCGAAATCAGCAGCAGCGTGCCCGGATACCGCACCAGCCACTGTTCAAGCCAGATGCTTGCTTCCAGATCCAGGTGGTTGGTGGGCTCGTCGAGTAACAATAAATCGGAAGGCGCCATCAGCGCTGCGGCCAGATTCAAACGAATACGCCAGCCGCCGGAAAAAGAAGACACCGGGTTGTTAAAACTGTCGGGGCTGAAACCCAGCCCGGCGAGCAGCTGTTCGGCGCGGACGCTGACACTGTAACCATCGATTTTGTCGAGCTCGGCATGCAGACGCGCGATCGCATGACCATCGTGAGCGTCTTCGGCTTTTTGCAGCAGTGCTTCTACCTCGCGGTAGCGGGCATCGCCGTCGATCACATGATCAAGTGCAGAGCGTGATGACCCCACGGTTTCCTGTTTCATCCAGGCACAGCGCAATCCGTCCGGCATCAACAGTTCGCCGGCATCCAGAGAAATTTGCCCGGTCAGGCAGGCAAACAGGCTGGATTTTCCGCTGCCGTTGCGGCCGATAATGCCGGTTTTCTGGCCTTTGTGAATGGTCAGGCTGGCCGATTCCAGCAGGACATGTTCGCCGCGCATCAGGCGGGCATTGTTAAGACTGATCATCTTGCAGTGTCTGAAATGAGCTTGAAGGCTGGCATTATACGCCAGAGCCCGTGGCCTGATTGATTTATCTCAGGCAAATTCGTAAACTCCGAGCCATGAAACAGATACTCATTATCGATGACGACGAAAAACTGGGCCAGCTGCTGACGCAGTATCTGGATCGTTATGACATGAAAGTCACGGTGGCGCATACACCGAGCAAGGGCTTTGAATTGCTCAAACGATCGAAGCCTGATTTATTGATCCTGGACGTGATGCTGCCAGAAAAAGACGGTTTTGAAATCTGCCGCGAAATTCGCGCCAAAGCCTCTGTCTATGGACAGCTTCCCATCATGATGCTGACGGCCCACGGTGAAGTCACTGATCGTATTGTGGGTCTGGAACTGGGCGCTGACGACTATCTGCCCAAACCCTTTGAACCGCGTGAACTGGTGGCCCGCATCACCAATATTCTGCGTCGTGCCGGCGATGACAATCGTGTGGTCAGCGATTTGCCGCGCATTGAAGGGCTCGATGTGGATACTGCGCGCCGGACCGTTCATCTTGATGGCAATCTGATTGAACTGACCACTATGGAATACGAACTGCTGGTGTTGTTCATGCAGTCGCCCAATAAAACCTTTACCCGTGATGAGCTGATGAATCGTCTGCGAGGCATTGACGCCGAGCTGTTTTCGCGCGCCGTCGATACGCTGGTCAGTCGCTTGCGTCACAAGCTCAATGACACCTCGAAAACTCCTCGCTTTATCAAAACAGTCTGGGGGCGTGGCTATACCTTTGTCGGTCAGCTGCAATGAAGCTTGCGCTGCCGAAAGCGCCAGGTTCACTTTACCTGCGTCTCTTTCTGATCTTCAGCGCGACCATTATTCTGTTTCTTGTCATTATTACGCTGTCACTGCGTCAGCTTGACCAGAACTGGCGTCGCGAACGACTCAACCCGCTGCCAGTTTTTTATCTGGACAATGTGCGACTGCTGGTGGATGCCATCGGTATTCCGCCTGATTTGCAACGCGCTGAAGATCTGGCGCGCGACCTGTCTCTCACCATTATCATTCGTAGTCCTCATATCAACTGGCAGTCAGATGATCAGTCCGATCTGGATATTTCCAGCGCAGTGTTTGTGCGTACTTTGTCGGACGAGTCGCAAATGCTGGCTGTGGGCAATGAGCAGGTGATTCGGGTCGCCCGTGGCGGTTACGAGTACTATCTCAATCGCAAGGCGCCGTCACTGAGCGACTATGACTACGCAGTGGTCTATATCGGTCTCGGGTTTGCGCTGTTTATCCTGCTATTGAATTACTGGCTTGTGCATCGGCTGATGGATCCGGTGCGCAAACTGCGTCAGGGTGCTGAAAAAATCTGTGAGGGTGATCTGAGTTATCGCGTGCAAGTGACGCGAAAGGATGAGCTTGGCGAACTGACAGAAAGTATCAACCACATGGCTGATTCGCTGCAGTCCATGCTGGAGGCCAAGCGCCAACTGTTGCTGGCCATCAGCCACGAGCTGCGCACACCGGTCACCCGCGCCAAGCTGCAACTGGAGTTCATGGAAGACAGCGATTTGCGTGAAACCCTGCGCGATGACATCAACGAGATTGACCTGCTGATTTCCGATCTGATCGAAGCGGAGCGGCTGAGCACACAACACGCTGCCCTGATTCCGGATGACGTCGATTTTGCGGAATACATCGGCATGCTCAGTGAGCAGTTCCAGCATTATGAAGGTGGACTGGTGCTGGATTTGCCGGAAGAAGACTGTTCCATGCAAATAGACAAGCTCCGTATCCGCTTGCTGTTTGCCAATATCGTTAACAATGCCATCCGGCACGGACGCAACCTGCCGGTGACGGTCAGCGTACGTTTCAGCAACAACGAGGCGATACTGAGTATCACGGATAAGGGCGAGGGGATTTCAGAAGAACACCTGAAACATGTCCGCGAGCCGTTTTATCGTGTAGACAGCGCGCGTGCGCGACACACCGGAGGATTTGGTCTGGGCTTGTACCTTTGCCATTTGATTGCCGAGGCCCATCACGGTTGTATGGACATCGACAGTGAACCGGGTAAAGGAACCCGGGTCACCATCTACTTGCCAGTCAAGTGATCAGCCGGCAGCTGATCAGCGCACGCGCAGCTGACGTCGGCGACTGCGCAGCCACGCGACAATCAGTGCTGCGATCACCAGCAATGTCGGAATCAGGGCAGTATTGATCAGCTTCAGTGTGCTGCCCAGTCTGTCGATCTCTGCGTTGAGCTGGAACTGAACATCACGCAGTGCGCGGCGTGTTTCCAACTGCACTTGCATAAAACGCTCAATCTCTGCTTCCTGCGCCGGGCTGATGCTGCCACCGTTGTTCTGGTTCAGTGCCATCAGCTGCTGTTCAGTTTCTGACAGCTGCTGCAACAGATTGGTTTCTTCCTGTCTCAATCGCTCATCGGCAGCGCGTTGCAGCTCGATGACGCGTGTAAACGGTCGTGCGTAACGGCCACGGCTGCGGATATTGATCAGGGCAGTGCTGCCGCTGAGGTTGTCCAGCGCATTGATCACAAAGTCGCCATTGCTGGCAAAGGCGTTGATCACACGCTGCCCCATCACCTGCTGTGACTGCGCCCACATACGATCTGCGAGGAAGTCACTGTCAGCCACCACAATCACACCGATATCCCCGGTGGACTGGCTCAGGTGATTCTCGGGCATGGTGAATTGAGGTTCAGCCGGCTCGGCAGGTGCTGCCGGTTCAGCTGCCGGATCTGTGCCCACGACAATCGGGGCGGGTGGGGCTTCAACCGGGATGCCATTGGGGAACGCTGTGCTGGCGCGACCGGACACCCGTGCCGCCAGATAGTGACGCTGTTCCTCCGAGACAAACTCATCCAGCAGCAGCGTCGGGTCACCCATTTCACTGAAGAAGCCGGTACCCATCAGCATCGTGGACAAACTGGTTTGTACCAGCGGTTCAAAGTTGGTGGTAGCGCCTTCAGCCGGTTTCAGCGAGCCGGCAGAGGACATGTTCATCACCTCCAGCTGACCACTGATAATGTCATTGGCAAAACCGTCGCGTGGAATACCCATCATGCCGATATGGGCAACAGGGCGCTCACCCGGACGCAGCGTCACATACAAGGCACGTTCCTGATCGGTCACCACTTGCGTCGGGTCATAACTGATCCCCCAGGCTTGCAGCAGGTCGGGCAAATCCGAGGCCATGGTGTCGCGGAAACCGCCGCCATTAACGGCTATCTGGGTCTGGGTGTCAGAGTTGGGATCCACAAACACCAGCGCCCGACCGCCACGCAAAACAAACTGGTCTATGGCATACAGTGTCTGTGCCGGCAAACTTTGCGGATGCACAATCATCAGGATATCGATGTCTTCCTCAATGGTGCCTGCGCGCGCATCCACCCGACGCACGTCGTACATGTAGCGCACAGTGTCCATCACAGCCCATGCGCGTGTTGGCTGGCCCGTTGCCGGATTGAGTCCGCCGTCAACATCCAGCGAGGAGAGTACGCCCACCACGGCTGGATCGGGATTCAGCGTGCGGGTAATCAGACGGGCAAACTCGTATTCCAGAAACTCTTCCTGGTCCGGGCGGATCAGCGGGATGGCTTGATAAACCCCGGTTTCACCATCGCTGCGGGTAGAGGGGTCAGATGCCACCACACCAAAATAGACGGCTTCCCGTCCAGCGGCCAAGGGTACCGCCTGGATACCATATTCGGTCGCCAGGTCCTCTTCTGCAGAGAAGGGCTGAGGGTCAATCACTTGCAGACTCAGATTGCCATCGCTGGCAATAACCATCTCGCGCAGCATTTCCTGCACGCGGTTGCCGTAGGCACGCACCTGCGGCACGTTGGCGACAGCATCTTCCGAGTAGTAGAAAGTCAGTTCAACCGGACGCTCCAGCGTGCTGACAATATCGCGTGTCGCATCAGCCAGCGTGTAAAGATTGTCAGCGGTCAAATCGATTCGCAAACGCGGCAGCAGACTGATCACCAGTACCGCCACCAGCAATGCCAGCGCAATCAGTGCAAGGCCGGCATTGGAAAATAATGCTTTGTTCTTCATGGCCAGCTCCTAGTTTGCTTTTTTGATTTCAATAACAATGGCGGTTGCCACCAGCCATGCTGAGATCACCGCTGCAAAAAACAGCATGTCACGAATATCCAGTACGCCTTTGCTGATTGAGTCAAAGTGCGTGAGGAAACTCAGTGAAGCGACGGCATCGGTGAGCAGTTGTGGCGCCCAGCCTGAGAAAGCACTCAAGACAATCGGCGAGCCGGAGGCCACAAACATAAAGCAGATGGCCACCGTCAGAATAAATGCGATCACCGCGTTACGGGTCAGTGCAGACATGCACGAGCCTATCGCGAGAAAACCACCGGCCATCAGCCAGCTGCCGATGTAGGCGGCGAGAATGACGCCATTGTCAGGGCTGCCCAGGTAGTTGACAGTGATCCAGATCGGAAAGGTCAACAGCAGAGCAACGCCGCTCAGTACCCAGGCCGCCAAAAACTTGCCAACAACTGCATCGCGCAGTCGGATGGGCAAGGTCATCAGCAGCTCAATCGTGCCGGTTTTGCGCTCGTCTGCCCACAAGCCCATGGCCAGTGCGGGAATCATGAACAGATAAAGCCAGGGGTGAAAGCTGAAGAAGGGTTGCAGGTCCGCCTGGCCCCGGATAAAAAAGCCGCCAAGGTCGAAGGTAAAAATGCCGTTCATGACCAGGAAAATAACAATAAAGACGTAAGCCAGCGGCGAGCTGAAGTAGGCTGTGAGCTCACGACGGAAAATAATGGAAGTTTTGCCCATGATCAATGTGCTCCCTGTTCTGTGACGCTGCGGAAGAAGGCCTCCAGACGGCCAGGGGCAATCTGTTTGTCGACTTCGAAATCCGCAGGAGCTTGTGCTTCCAGATCAGCCGGCGTGCCATCAGCCACAATGCGGCCGCGCGCGATAATAATGGCGCGGGTACAGACAGCGCTGACTTCTTCCAGAATATGGGTGGATACAATCACAATCTTGTCTTTGGCCAGATTGCGGATCAACTGGCGTACCTGATGTTTCTGGTTGGGGTCCAGGCCATCGGTGGGTTCGTCCAGGATCAGTACCTTGGGGTCGTGCAAAATGGCCTGTGCCAGTCCAACGCGGCGCTTGAAGCCCTTGGACAGCGTCTCGATCGTTTGCAATGAGACATCTTGCAGGCCAACATCCTGAATGACCTTTTGTACCCGCCGATTTTTTTCCTCACCGCTGAAGCCCCGGATTTCGGCAATAAACTCGAGAAAATCCAGCACACTCATGTCCGGGTAGCTGGGAGCGCCTTCCGGCAAGTAGCCGATCAGGGCTTTGGCCGCAATGGGATCATTGGCGATATCGTGCCCGTCGATCCTGACCTGGCCTGAGGTGGGTGCCAGAAAGCCGGTGATGATTTTCATGGTGGTGGACTTGCCGGCGCCGTTCGGGCCGAGAAATCCCAGTACTTCACCTTCCGACACCGTGAAGCTGAGGTCGTCGACCGCCGTGAAGTGTTCGAATTTGCGGGTTATGCGATTGATTTCAATCATATTGTTATTTGCCTGGTGTGAGGTTACCGGGTAGTCATTGACCGGCCAATATAGGTGGCCCTCCGGCATTTTTCAACCAGGCGTTTGTGATGAACTGTGGCAGGGCGCGTTTGGCCGGCCCAGGTCCTGAATCAGTCCTCCGGATCAGCGTCCGTGTCATCGCTGTTGGCGATTCCAAGCTCCTTGATCTTGCGCGTGAGGGTATTGCGCCCCCAGCCCAACAGCAGCGCGGCATCGCGCCGGCGCCCGAGTGTATGTTTGAGCGCAACCTGAATCATGGTGCGTTCAAAATCCGGCGTGGCCTGATCCAGAATGGCTTTGTGACCCAGATTCAGCTCCTGATCTGCCCACTCCTCCAGCAGTTGTGTCCAGTCACGGGCGCTGCTGTTTTGCGCCTGATGTTCCATCAGCTCAGGCGGCAAGTCGTCAACACGCACTTCGCGACTCGATGCCATCACCGTAATCCAGCGGCAAAAGTTTTCGAGCTGGCGCACGTTGCCGGGCCAGTTAAGGCCTGTGATGTATTTTTCGGTTTCCGGACGCAGCACCTTGCATTCCACATCCAGCTCTTCGGCGGCTTTGGCCAGAAAATGGCGCGCCAGGCGCGGAATATCTTCGCGGCGATCACGCAAGCGCGGAATGTGGATACGGATTACATTCAGGCGATGGAACAGGTCCTCACGAAACAGATGCTGCGCAACCAGCTTTTCCAGATTCTGGTGAGTGGCGGCAATGATACGCACATCGACCTTGATCGGGGTCGTGCCACCCACACGGTAAAACTCGCCATCTGAGAGCACGCGCAGCAGGCGGGTTTGGGTATCTGCCGGCATGTCTCCAATTTCGTCGAGAAACAGCGTGCCGCCGTTAGCCTGTTCAAAACGTCCGGTGCGATGCGCAGTTGCGCCGGTGAAAGCGCCTTTTTCATGGCCAAACAGCTCGGACTCGATCAGATCTTTGGGAATTGCAGCGACGTTGAGCGCAATAAACTGTTTGTCGCGACGCGGGCTGTGTTTGTGCAGAGCATGCGCGACCAACTCTTTACCGGTACCGGATTCGCCGTTGATCAGCACGGTAATATTCGACTGCGACAACCTGCCGATGGCGCGGAAAACTTCCTGCATCGCGGGTGCTTCGCCAATAATCTCCTTGCTGTTCTCCATCACAGGCGATGGAATTTCCACATCCTGCTCGCGTGCATGTTCCAGCGCACGCTGCGTCATTGCCACGGCTTCTTCAATATCAAAGGGTTTGGGCAGGTATTCAAACGCGCCGCGGCTGTAGGATGACACCGCACTGTCCAGATCCGAGTGCGCAGTCATGATGATCACGGGCAACTGGGGAAAACGTTCATGCACCGTTGACAGCAGATCCAGGCCATTGATGCCAGGCATACGAATGTCGCTGATGATGGCGTCGGGTCGCTCTTTTTCCAGTCGATGCAAGAGATCATCGCCGTTGTCAAAACTTTGTGTATTCAGCCCGGAGCGGGTCAGCGATTTCTCGAGAACCCATCGAATCGATTTGTCATCATCAAGCACCCAGACTGTGTTGTGTTTGTTCATGCTTCAATACCCTGTCGGAGTCACTTGCCGAACTGGCCGGCGCTAATGGAAAGTGGAGATGGTGCTTCGTTGAGCACCGGCAGATATATCGAAAAACGCGTGCAACCGGGTTCGCTGGTGCACTCAATGATGCCTTTGTGCTGGTTGACGATGGAGTGCGCAATCGACAAGCCCAGCCCGGTACCCTCGGCGCGACCACTGATCATCGGGAAAAAAATGCTGTCGATCAGTTCCGGTGGCACACCCGGTCCGTTGTCTATCACTTCCACGCGTATCACCAGTTTGTGAAACACTGTGCCAATGGTGATGTTGCGCATGATGCGAGTCTTCAATTCAATCAGCCCCGAGCGATGTTTGACGTGCGGGCTTTCCAGCGCCTGTACGGCGTTGCGCACAATATTCAGCACCGCCTGGATCAGTTGCTCGGCATCACCATGAAGCTCGGGGATACTGGGGTCGTAATCACGTTCAACCGTAATGTCACGATCACGCACCTCAGCTTCCACCAGATTGCGCACACGCTCCAGCACTTCATGAATATTGAGTTTGCGAAACTCCATGGGTTTGCGGGAGCCGACCAGGCGGTCGACCAGTTTGTGCAAGCGATCAGCTTCCTCAATGATGACATTGGTGTAGTCGGTCAGTTCGGAGTCTGGCAGCTCTGCAGCCAGCAGCTGAGCTGCACCACGAATGCCCCCCAACGGATTTTTGATTTCGTGTGCCAATCCGCGTACCAGTTCCCGTGTGGTCTCATGGGTCGAAATCAGGTTTTCATCCCGGCTGATACGCTCCGCATAATTGGTGCCCTGAATCTCTATCAGCACCGCCGCATCGGGAAAATCGAGCAGCGGTGTCACGGTGTAATCCACTTGCAGGGTTTTGCCGTTGAGCAGCTGCAACTGCGTCTTGCGCTTGGTAAAGCTGTGGTGATCGGTCAGCGCCTGCTGAACCTCCAGAACATCTTGCGCGGCGTTGATAAAAATGTCGCCGATATACACCTGATGCAACTGGCGACCGCTGATCGCGAGCAGGCTCTCTGCGGCCAGATTCATGTACTGCAGGCGCAGATCCGGATCCAGCACAAGCACCGATGTCGTCAGGCTGTCCAGCAGGCGCTTGAAGAGTCTGGGATTGCTGTTGGCGAATAGGCTAATGGCTGCTGTCCTGTTCATGTGCTGTCAACTGTGTGTCAATGTCGTGTTGCCGTCAGGGAGGTCGCTGCAGGCAACGCTACAGACATGAGTGCATGCAAGTTCCAAACCATTCTGATGAATGCACTGCAATTATCTGATTGCGTCTGCAACTGGCTGTTTTTATTGGAATATCATGTTTTGCGCCGCAGGTGGGCTGCACCGTTGCGAGTCGTCACCAAATTAGCGCGCACCAAAATGGTGCCGTCCTGCGATATGTGTGGAGTATAGATCGAAAATGTGCCCGAACGGGCTAAAAAAAAATCGCCTGACGGAGTGATCCGTCAGGCGATTTATGCAAGGCAAACAGCGCTGATTACAGGCTGTAGTACATGTCGAACTCAACCGGGTGAGTAGACATGTTGAAACGAGTGCAGTCCTGACGCTTCAGTTCGATATAGGCATCGATCAGGTCGTCACAGAACACGCCGCCTTTCTTCAGGAAGTCGCGGTCCTTGTCCAGGCTGTCCAGTGCTTCGTCCAGAGAGAAGCAGACGCGCGGGATCAGCGCTTCTTCTTCCGGCTCCAGATCGTACAGGTCCTTGCTGGCCGGGTCGCCAGGGTGAATCTTGTTCTGGATACCATCCAGACCTGCCATCATCAGAGCGGTGAAGTACAGGTAGGGGTTGGCTGTGTTGTCACCAAAACGTACTTCGATACGGATGGCTTTCGGGTTGCCGCCCAGCACGTAAGGAATACGGATGGAGGCAGAACGGTTGCGCGACGAGTAGGCCAGCAGGGTGGGCGCTTCGAAGCCTTTCACCAGACGCTTGTAAGAGTTGGTGGAGGCGTTGCCGAATGCGTTCAAAGCCTTGGCGTGCTTGATGATACCGCCGATGTAGTACAGCGCGGTGTCAGACAGGCCGGCATAGCCGTCACCGGCGAAGGTGTTCTTGCCGTCTTTCCAGATCGACATATGGCAGTGCATGCCTGAACCGTTGTCACCTACCAGCGGCTTGGGCATGAAGGTTGCTGTTTTGCCATAGGCGTGTGCCGTGTTCCAGATGCAGTATTTCAGGATCTGGGTTTCGTCAGCCTTGGCAACCAGGCTGTTGAAACGCGTACCAATTTCACACTGGCCAGCGTTGGCCACTTCGTGGTGGTGCAGCTCAACGTCCAGGCCCATCGCAGCCATGGTGTCGCACATGGCGCCACGCAGGTCGTGGAATGAGTCGACCGGCGGAACCGGGAAATAGCCGCCTTTGACGCGGTTGCGGTGACCCATGTTGCCACCGTCGATCTTCTTGTCGGTAGACCAGGCCGCTTCATCGCTGCCGATCTGGAAGAAGGAGCGATCCATACCGACGTGCCACTTGATGTCGTCAAACACGAAGAATTCGTTTTCCGGACCAAAGAAAGCAGTGTCGCCAATGCCGGTGGACTTCAGATACTCTTCTCCGCGACGGGCAACAGAGCGCGGGTCACGGTTGTAACCCTGCATGGTGCGCGGCTCGATGATGTCGCAGCGCAGGTTGATCTGGGCTTCGTCAGCAAACGGATCAAGCACGGCAGTGCTGTCGTCCGGGCGCAGGATCATGTCGGATTCGTTGATACCTTTCCAGCCTGCAACGGAGGATCCGTCGAACATAACGCCTTCCAGGAAAGAGTCATTCACTTTGCTCACCGGGAAGGTGACGTGTTGCTCTTTGCCACGGGTGTCTGTAAAACGCAGATCCACCCACTTTACGTTGTGTTCTTTGATAAGTTCTAAAGTTTTAGACATTCCTGATCCTCCGTGTGATCGAGAACAATGTGACACAGCTGCCTTTTGTACGGGCGGGCGGTGCCACGGGTTAAAATTCCTGCGCTAATCTGTGCGCTACAGTGTGTTAAACCAAACGTCCGAGTTCAACTGACCGGGGCATCGGCTTTATAATGGTGCCGCCAGTCAGTACCCGAGTCCCCAGTGATGAGCAAAATGTGTGCCATCGTCGCGGCAGGCCAAACGCCTTGCAAATCAGTCGTTTGATGAATCGAAGAATTTAAATTTGCACCAAAACAGTGCGCAAAATACTACTTTGCACTATTTTGGATCTTCCTGCCCCGTTTTGATGCGCGGTATCGAAGGATTGTCCCCAGAGGTCTTGATGCTCTACCTGATCCGGTTTTTCCCCGAAATCACCATTAAAACCCGCCCCGTCAGACATCGGTTGATACAGACTTTGCGTCGCAATCTGAAAATCATGCTCAGGCGCCTTGATGCGGGTGTGAGTGTAACTGGTGACTGGGACATTCTGGAAGTGCGTACGCCAGAGAACAACGAAATACTTGCCCAGCAGGTACTGGATGTTCTGCTGCGCACGCCGGGCATCAGCCTGGTCATGCCGGTGCGCAAGCTGCCTTTTGTCAGTCTGGATGAGGCTGGCGCGGCGGTTCTGTCCTTGTGGCGCGATGAACTTAAAGGTCGCACGTTTGTTGTGCGCTGCAAACGACAGGGCGACCACCCGTTTACCTCTACAGAGGTGGAGCGCCATATTGGTGCGATCCTGATGGCTGGCAGTGAGGCCGCCGGCGTCAATCTGAATTACCCCGATATCACGGTGCGGGTCGAGGTGCGTTACAAGGACTTCTACGTTGTTGAGCGTCAGCTCAAGGGCCTGGGTGGTTACCCGATCGGGACACAGGATGAGGTCCTGTCTCTGATCTCGGGTGGTTTTGACTCTGCAGTCGCCAGTTATCTGTGTACACGACGGGGCGTGCGCACGCATTTTCTGTTCTTTAATCTGGGTGGACGCGAACATGAGGTGGCCGTCAAGGAGGTTGCTCTCTACCTGTGGATGACCTTTGGATCCTCGCATCGTGTCAAATTTGTCAGCGTGCCGTTTGAAGCCGTGTTGCAGAACATTTTGCAACACGTTGATACCGGGCACATGGGTGTGGTGCTGAAACGGCAAATGCTGCGAGCCGCTGACAGGATCGCAGCCCATATGCGCATTGAGACATTGGTGACCGGCGACAGTGTGGCCCAGGTTGCCAGCCAGACCTTGCCCAACCTGCGTTTGATCGACGAGGTCTGTGAGGCGCTGGTGTTGCGGCCGCTGATTGTCTCTGACAAGCAGGACATTATTGATACCGCCCGCAGTATTGGCACCGAATCATTCAGTGCCTGTATTCCGGAGTATTGTGGTGTGATTTCAGTGCGACCGACCACTCATGCCAAGCGGCCGCGTGTGCTGGAGGAAGAAACCCGGCTGGACATGTCCTTGCTGGATCAGGCGGTGGCCAATGCCGAAATCCAGATGATTGACCGCATGGTGGAGGTGGCCAATCACCGGGATGTAGAACCGCCAGCGTATGATGTGGTGCCCGCGCAGGCCGTTGTCATTGACATTCGGCATCCGGACGAGCAGGCGTTGAGACCATTGCAACTGGAGGGTGTTGAGACCCGGCTGATTCCGTTCTTCCAGCTTGCCAGCCGTTTTGCGGTGCTGGATCCGTCGCGTACTTACCTGCTGTATTGCGAGAAGGGCATGATGAGCCGTTTGCACGCCTCGCATCTGAAAGATGCCGGTCATGAGAATGTCGCCGTTTACCGGCCCTGAATCTGTGCAGATTTGTGATGGCCCTGTCACAAAACGCTGACTGACAAGCGTTTGCGGGTTGGTGTATACTTCGCGGCCATTTTTGCCATGCCGCCCGTTCATATTCCGTCAGTTAACAGCACGTTCATTACAGGTTCTTTTCCGTGATCGATAAAATCCGCAACATCGCCATTATTGCCCACGTTGACCATGGCAAAACCACACTGGTCGACAAACTTCTGCAGCAGTCCGGCACCTTGAATGCCCGGGGTGGCGCTGTCGAACGAGTCATGGACTCCAACGATCAGGAACGCGAACGCGGTATCACCATTCTCGCGAAAAACACCGCTATCAACTGGAACGGTTATCACATCAACATCGTAGACACCCCCGGTCACGCCGACTTCGGTGGCGAGGTTGAGCGCGTGATGTCCATGGTGGACAGCGTGCTGCTGCTGGTGGATGCCGTGGATGGCCCGATGCCGCAAACCCGGTTTGTGACCCAGAAAGCATTTGCTCAAGGTCTGCATCCGATTGTGGTGATCAACAAGGTTGACCGCCCCGGTTCACGTCCGGACTGGGTGTTGAACGAAGTGTTTGACCTGTTTGACCGCCTGGGTGCCACCGACGAGCAGCTGGACTTCCCGGTGATTTATGCTTCGGCGTTGAACGGTGTTGCCGGTCTGGAGCCCGATCAACTGGCCGATGACATGACCCCGTTGTTTGAAGCGGTTATCAAGCATGTGTCGCCGCCGCCGGTAAACATTGATGCCCCGTTCCGCATGCAGATCAGTGCGCTGGACTACAACAGCTACGTGGGAGTGATCGGTATTGGCCGTGTCACTGGCGGCATCGTCAAACCCAATATGCAGGTGGTGATCGTGGATGCCGAAGGCAATCAGCGCAAAGGCAAGATCCTGCAGGTGAAAAGCCATCTTGGCCTTGAACGCGTGGATGTCCCGGAAGCCAGCGCTGGAGAGATCGTTTGTATTACCGGTATCGACAAGCTGAACATTTCCGACACCATTTGTGATCCGGATCATGTTGAAGCCATGCCGCCGCTGACGGTGGATCAACCCACCATCAGCATGACATTCCAGGTCAATGACTCTCCGTTCGCTGGTCGTGAAGGCAAGTTTGTGACCACGCGTAATATCAAGGATCGTCTTGAGCGCGAACTGATTCACAACGTGGCGCTGCGTGTAGAGCCGGGTGACTCCGCTGACAAATACAAAGTGTCCGGGCGTGGTGAATTGCACTTGTCTGTGTTGATTGAATCCATGCGTCGTGAAGGTTTTGAGCTGGCGGTTTCACGTCCGGAAGTGATCATGAAAGAAATCGACGGTGTGCTGCAGGAGCCGTATGAAAATCTGGTGATCGACTGCGACGAAGCCCATCAGGGTGCTGTGATTGAAGAGCTGGGTCTGCGCCGTGCCGAGATGCAGGACATGTTGCCTGACGGCAAGGGCCGTGTGCGTCTGACCTTCGAAATCCCGACCCGGGGTCTGATCGGTTTCCGTTCCATGTTCCTGAGTATGACATCCGGCACCGGCATGATGAACCATGTGTTTGATCACTACGGTCCAGCCAAGCAGGGCGAGCTGGCAGCACGCAAAAATGGTGTGCTGGTGTCCATGGTGACCGGCAAGGCGTTGGGATACGCGCTGTTCACCTTGCAGGAGCGTGGTCGTCTGTTTATCGATCCGAACGTCGAAGTTTACGAAGGCATGGTGATTGGCCTGCACAGCCGTGACAACGATCTGGTGGTGAACCCTACCAAGGGCAAGCAGCTCACCAACATTCGCGCGTCAGGCACCGATGAAAACATTCTGCTGACCCCGCCGATCAAGCACAGTCTTGAGCAGGCCATGGAGTTCATCAACGACGATGAGCTGGTTGAAATCACGCCGCAGAGCATTCGTATCCGCAAGCGTTTCCTGACCGAAAGTGATCGCAAGCGGGCAAGCCGCGGTTCAGCCGCGCGCGGCTGATCACCAGAGCGTGCGCGGACTCCGAGGAGTGCTCTGACGATGATTGCTCTCATACAACGGGTCAATCACGCCAGTCTGCGAATCGATGGCGAGACACAGTGCAGCATCAACAAGGGACTGGTGGTGCTGCTGGGTCTGGAAAAACACGATACCCGTGTCATTGGCGAAAAACTGCTGCGCAAGGTGCTGGATTACCGTGTATTTGCGGATGAAGCCGGACGCATGAACCTGAGCGTCGCGGCGATTGGCGGGCAGGTCATGCTGGTGTCCCAATTCACACTGGCCGCTGATACCGGACGTGGTTTGCGTCCAAGTTTTACCTCCGCCATGCCACCTGCGGATGCACAGATACTTTACGATGAACTCGTGCAGTGGATGCAGGTCGAATACCCCCGAGTGGTGACAGGTGTATTCGGTGCCGATATGAAAATCCTGCTGGAAAATGATGGTCCGGTGACCTTCAGTTTGCGGGCCTGATTCAGGCTTGCGGCTTGGCTGATTCCTGCTGTTCTTCTGCCTGCTTTTTCTTTATAAAGCGTTTGCCCGCATAGACACCCACTTCGTACAACATCCACATCGGCACAGCCATGATGGTTTGTGTGAAGGGGTCAGGTGGCGTCAACAACATGCCCACGACAAAGCATCCGACGATCACATAGGGGCGTTTGCCTTCCAGTGATTCGACTTCCACCATGCCGGACCATATCAGAAGAAACACGGCGATCGGGATCTCAAAGACAAAACCAAACGCGAAAAAAATCTTCAGTACAAAGCTGAGATAACTGGAAATATCCGGAGCAACGGCAATGCCTTCAGGGGCGACCGAGATAAAAAAGCTGAATACAAAACCAAACAGAAAGTAATAGGCAAAGGCAATGCCGGCATAGAAAAGCAACACGCTGGATATAAACAGGGGTACTGCCATAGCCTTCTCATTGCTGTACAAACCCGGTGCAATAAATGCCCACAGCTGATACAGGATGTACGGTGCGCAGATAAACAGCGCTGCATAAAATGTGAGTTTGAAGGGGGCAAAAAACGGTGATGTCGGATCGATAGCAATCATGCTGGTATCTGGTGGCAGCACCGAGGTCAGCGGTGTGGCGACAAACGCGTAAATGTCGTTGGCAAAATACACCAGACTCAGAAACACCAGCAGCAACGCGGCCATGCACTTCAGGATGCGATCACGCAACTCAACCAGATGGCCCACAATGGTCAGTTCGCCAGCAGTGCTCTTGTCGGATTCAGGCGTTTTTGTCATCACGAATCCTTGTTGTCCACTTTGGCTGCCGGTTCCGACTGGGCAGGCATGAGTTTGCCAGCCTGAACAGTGACCCGACCGGCGGGTGGGCTGTTGTAAATGTCCTGCACAGGCGCCGGTTTGGCAGTTTGGATACTTTCCTCCCCGGACTTCTCAGCTGCGTCCTGCTCACGAGCAGCATCAGCTGCTATTGGGCCGCCAACTTCACCGGTCTCTTTCTTTTCAGCTGGTTCAGCTGGCACGTCCGGCCGAACGTCATAGGTTGGTTCGCCCTCGACGGCACTGTTGGTCACAACAGCGATGGCGGGGCTGTTTGCAGTGCTGATCGCCTGCTTAACTCCGTCTTGTGCCTTGTTCAGCTGGTTTTGTGTGTCTTTGACCAGCTTGTCAGCATTTTTGCGGGCTTGTTCAATGTCAGCGAGAATTGATTCGTTGTGCAGTTGGCGGCGGATATCGTCGGCGTTTATCTGCTGCTCAATTTCCGCCCTGACTTTGTTGAAGCTGCGCTTGGCGCGCCCAAACCACAAGGCACCGGTGCGTATTGCGCCCGGCAGCTTGTCCGGACCCAACACCACCAGGGCCACTACAAAGATGACCAGCAGCTCAATGAAGCTTACGTCGAACATGGGCAATACCCGCGCGTTAAACTGTGAACGTCAGGGTTACTTGTCCTGCGCTTTCTCGGTGCGGGTAGCTACAGAATCAGCCGCCTTGCCGTCTGTGCCGATCTGTTCGGGATCTGTTGCAGAGTCTTTATCGTCGTCTTTCACGGCCTGTTTGAAACCCTTGAGGGCACCACCCAGATCGCTACCCAAAGATTTGAGTTTTTTGGTGCCAAACAGCAGCACGATGATCAACAGAATAATAAGCAATTGCCAAATACTGATGCCGCCGATTCCCATGATTCCTCCGGATGCCTGATACTCACATGATTCAGGCTGAAAAGTAGTTATTGTGCGGTTCTGGATGCCTTCTCGGCGAGGCCAGATATGTTAAAGCGCTTTCTGAGTTCTTCCAAGACCTGCTCGTGGCTCAGGTTCAGGTGGCTGAGCATGACCATGCTGTGAAACCACAGGTCTGCGGTTTCAGCGATCAGTGCCTGCGCATCGGCTCCTGCCTGCACATCGCGCGCCGCCAGAATCGTTTCCACGGCCTCCTCACCCACCTTTTCCAGAATCTTGTTCAGACCCTTGTGATGCAGACTGGCGACATAGGAGCTGTCAGCATCCGCCAGCTTGCGCTGTTGCAGAATCTGTTCAAGCTGCTGCAGCACTTGTGCCAGCGCCTGTGAATTGTGATTGGTGGTATGCGACATGGTGTTGAATCGTTCAGTCGGGCGGGCTCAATGGCCCGGAGTTTTGTAAATCATGGCGGGATCTTTCAACACAGCATCGGTGACAGTCCAGCCACTGTCATCCAGCCGACGGTAAAAACAGCTTTCGCGACCGGTATGACAGGCAATGCCTCCGACCTGTTCAACCAGATAACACACGGTATCACCGTCACAATCCAGCAAAATCTGATGGATGCGCTGCACGTTGCCGGATTCTTCCCCTTTGCGCCAGATTTTGCGCCGCGAGCGCGACCAGTACACGGCGCGGCCCTCTGTCCGGCTTAATGCCAGTGCCTCGCGATTGACCCAGGCGTGGGTCAGCAGGCGGCGTGAAAACACGTCCTGAGTGACCACTGGCACCAGCCCTTCCTCATTCCACTTCACCTGATCCAGCCAGTCTGCGTTGCTCATGGGCGCAAGTATGCTCTTTTATGTGCCGAAATACAAAATGGCGCTCACCAGTGCTGCCAAAGCCAGCGCCGTCAACAGCCGGTGCTGTTGGCGCTGGCGGCGTTTTTCACGCAGACGCTCCCGGGCCAGTGCCGTTTGCAAGGTGTCGTTGATTTGCAGCAGGGCGTGCTGCTGATTCAAGCTGTTTAACACCAACTGCGGGAAGTGCGGGAACTGTTCCACCCAGTCCGGTACGTTGTCTTTGAGTTGTCGCCACAAGTACGAGGGCTTCATGCGTTTGCGGTTCCAGTTCTCCAGGAACGGGAGGGCTGTTTGCCACAGATCCAGCTCCGGGTAAAGCTGGCGCCCCAGTCCTTCGACATTAAGCAGGGTTTTCTGCAGCAGTACCAGCGAGGGCTGCACCTCCATGTTGAAGCGACCAGCCGTGCGGAACAGTTGTACCAGCAGATAACCGAAGGAAATATCTTTCAGCGGTTTTTCAAAGATGGGCTCACACACGGTGCGCATGGCCGCTTCAAACTCCACCACTTTGGTATCTTTGGGAACCCAGCCACATTCCACGTGCAGCTCCGCCACTTTGCGGTAATCGCGCTTGAAAATGGCCAGTAAGTTGCGCGCCAGGTACTGCTGGTCATCGCGGCTGAGGGAGCCGATGATCGCGCAATCAATGGCGATGTAACGCGGGTTCTGCGGATCAGACGGGTCAACAAAGATATTGCCGGGATGCATGTCAGCGTGGAAAAAGCTGTGTTCAAAGACTTGTGTAAAAAAGATCCCGACCCCGGTTTCGGCCAGTCGCTTCAGATTCACACCGTGCGCATTCAGGGCATCGACATCGGCCACGGGGATGCCCCGGATGCGTTCGGTCACCAGCATGCCGTCGCGGGAAACGTCCCAGTACACTTTGGGCACGTACAATTGTGGCGAGTTTTCAAAGTTGCGGCGCAGCAAGGTGGTATTGGCGCCTTCGGCGAGCAGGTTCAGCTCACCCAGAATGACGTGTTCATAGTCGGCGATGACCTCGCGCGGGCGCAGCCGGCGGCCATCAGGCACATAACGTTCAACCAGGCGGGCTACCCATTTGAGCACCTTGATGTCTTCGCGAATCACACTATCGATATCGGGCCTGAGGATTTTGATGACAACCTCATCACCGTTGACCAGCCGGGCTTCATGTACCTGGGCAATGGAGGCGGAAGCCAGTGACTCGGGATTGATGTGTCGGAAGTGCTGCTGCCAGGGCGAGTCGAGGGCTTTTTCAACCACCTCGAATACCGTGGGCGAGCTGAATCCTGGCACTTTGTCCTGCAGGCTTTGCAAGGCTTCGCTGATATCGTGGGGCAGAAAATCGCGTCGTGTGGACAACAGTTGACCAAACTTGATGTAGATCGGCCCGAGTTCCTGCAGCGCTTCTTTCAGGCGCTCAGCCGCTGGCAGTTGACGAACCTTGTGCCCGCTCCATGGTAGCCCAGCCAGCGTCATCAACAGGCGCAAGGGCCAGGCGGCCGGTGTTTGCGCCGTGAGCGGGCTGATCTGGTCGAGCCGGTATTTGGCGCAGACTGAGACAATCCTGACAAGACGGGGCAGGTGAGACACCAGAGGTCCTCAGAGGCGTCGCGTCAGCGACTTCATGACACCGGCCATCAGCTTCATGCCGGCGGTCACGGGCAGTGGCAATTCGGCGCCCCCGGCAGCCATGGCGCTATCGCCATGTTTGCGCTCATCCACAATCATCTGCTGAAGGATGGCGCGGCTGCGAAGGTCTTGTGGCGGCAATTTTTCCAGATGATCTTCCAGATGGTCACAGACCTGTTTTTCAGTCTCGCCAACAAAGCCGAGACTCCATTTGTCGCCCACCAGTCCAGCCACGGCACCCAGGCCAAACGACATGGCGTAAAACGCCGGGTTGAGCAGGCTGGGGCGGCTGTCGAGTTCCTTGAGGCGGGATTCACACCAGGCCAGATGATCAATTTCCTCCGCGGCAGCCTGATTCATGGAATCGCGCACATCAGGCAGGCGAGCGGTGAGTGACTGGCCCTGATACAGGGCTTGTGCACAGACCTCGCCGGTGTGGTTGATGCGCATCAGACCAGCGGACAATTCGCGTTCCTGCTCAGTGAGTTCGGCATCGTCCGTCCGTGCTGCCGGTGACAAGCGGCTGGCATGGGCGCTGCCTGGCACCAGGGTGTGCAGCGCCTGATCCAGTTGCAGGATCAGGCGGTCAGCAAAGCTGTAATGATCGTTGGCACCGGGCATGTTACTGGCCTCTGGTTGACTGCTCCCGGGCAATGGCGCGATGGCCAATGTCACGGCGGTAATAGATTCTATCCCAGTGAATATTTTCCGCCAGCGTGTAAGCGGCTTTTTGTGCCTCGGTCACGGTGTTACCCAGGGCGACCGCACACAGTACGCGCCCGCCGTTGGTGACTACCTGACCATCTTTGAGCGTGGTGCCAGCGTGAAATACTTTGCCGGTGTTGTCAGCGCTGACGGCTTTGTCGAGACCGCTGATCACACTGCCTTTGGCGTAACTGTCCGGGTAACCGCCGGCGGCCAGCACCACGCCAATACTGGCTCGTGGGTCCCAGTTGGCAGACTTGCTGTCCAGTTTGCCGTCAATGGCAGCCTGGCACAGATCGGCCAGATCACTGTTCAGGCGCATCATCACCGGTTGCGCTTCCGGATCGCCGAAGCGGCAGTTGAATTCGATCACAAACGGCTGACCATCGGCGTCGATCATCAGGCCGGCATAGAGGAAACCGGTGTAGGGATTGCCTTCTGCTGCCATGCCGCGCACGGTTGGCATGATCACTTGAGCCATCACGCGCTCATGCACGTCGGGTGTGACCACGGGGGCCGGGGAATAGGCACCCATGCCACCGGTGTTCGGGCCTTTGTCTCCATCGTCGCGCGCTTTGTGATCTTGCGAGGTCGCAAACGGAAGTACATGCTCACCATCGACCATGACAATAAAGCTGGCTTCTTCACCCACCAGGAACTGCTCGATGACCACACGGCTGCCGGCGTCACCAAATTTGTTGCCGGACAGCATGTCGCGAATGGTGGCTTCAGCTTCTGCCAGTGTTTGCGGAATAATCACGCCTTTGCCTGCAGCCAGACCATCGGCTTTGATCACAATAGGCACGCCTTGCTGGCGTACATAGGCAATCGCAGCATCAATATCCGTGAAGTTCCGATAAGCGGCGGTCGGAATGTTGTGCCGGGCCAGAAAGTCCTTGGTGAAGGCCTTTGAGCCTTCCAGTTGGGCCGCACCTTTGCGCGGACCAAAACAGCGCAGGCCCTGCGCCGTGAAATAGTCCACGACGCCAGCCACCAGTGGCGCTTCCGGACCAACCACGGTCAGACTGACGTTGTTGTTTTTGGCAAAGGCCACCAGCGCGGGAAAATCCAGCGGATCAATTGCGACGTTCTCAACACCTGCCTCAGTGGCCGTACCGGCGTTGCCGGGTGCCACGAATACCTTGTCAACACCGGCTGACTGCGCCAGTTTCCAGGCCAGCGCGTGTTCGCGTCCGCCATTACCCAGTACCAGAATATTCATGAACAACCCTCAGTGACGGAAGTGGCGGATACCGGTGAAGACCATGGCCATGCCGGCTTCGTCGGCCGCCGCAATCACCTCGGCATCGCGCATGGAGCCGCCAGGCTGAATCACCGCGGTAATACCGGCCTTGGCGGCAGCATCAATGCCATCGCGGAACGGGAAAAACGCGTCCGATGCCATGACTGAGCCTTCAACCACCAGATTTTCATCCGCGGCTTTGATGCCGGCGATTTTGGCGCTGTACACTCGGCTCATCTGGCCGGCGCCGATACCGATGGTTTGCTGGTTCTTGCAGTAAACAATCGCATTCGATTTCACAAACTGCGCTACCGTCCACGCGAACATCAGATCAGCCAGTTCCTGCTCGGAGGGCTGGCGCTGGCTGACCACGGTGAGGTCGCTGCGGCTGATCTGGTGGATGTCACGATCCTGTACCAGCAATCCGCCATTAACGCGCTTGTAGTCCCAGGCCGGCAGCGCCTGTTGTGGCCATTGACCACAGGCCAGCACACGCACGTTTGGCTTGGCGGCAAATACATCCAGTGCCGCTTTGGAAACAGCCGGGGCAATAATCACTTCACTGAATTGCTGATCGATGATTTTTTGTGCAGTGGCCGCATCCAACTCGCGGTTAAACGCGATGATGCCGCCAAAGGCTGAGGTCGGGTCAGTCTGGAAGGCCAGCTGGTAGGCTTCAAGTATCGAGCCGGCAACCGCAACCCCGCAGGGGTTGGCGTGTTTGACAATGACGCAGGCTGGTTCGCTGAAACTCTTGACGCATTCCAGCGCCGCATCGGTATCGGCGATGTTGTTGTAGGACAGTTCTTTACCTTGCAACTGTTCGGCCGTGCTGACACTGGCTTCCTGCGGCTTTTTTTCGGTGTAGAACGCGGCGTTTTGATGCGGATTTTCGCCGTAGCGCAAATCCTGCTTTTTGACAAACTGGCTACTGAAGGTACGCGGGAATTCACTGCCAGTGACAATTTTGCCCAGATAATTGGCAATGGCTCCATCATAAGCGGCGGTGTGTTCGTAGGTTCGCACAGCCAGATCAAAACGCGTTGCCTGGGTCAGGCCGCCTCCGTTTTGTTTCATTTCAGTGAGGATGCGGTTGTAGTCGGACGGGTTGACCACCACGGCTACCCAGGCATTGTTTTTGGCGGCAGCGCGCAACATGGTCGGCCCGCCAATGTCGATGTTTTCGATTGCCAGCGGCAGATCACAGTCGGGGCGCGCGATGGTGGCTTCAAACGGGTACAGGTTTACAACAACCAGATCAATCTGCGGGATATCGTGCTGCTTCATCACTGCGCCGTCGATGTCGCGTCGAGCCAGAATGCCGCCGTGTACCTTGGGGTGCAGGGTCTTGACCCGACCATCCATCATTTCGGGGAAACCGGTGTAATCCGCGATTTCGATGGCAGGAATGTGATGGTCCTGCAGCAGGCGATAGGTGCCGCCCGTGGACAGAATTTCAACACCGGCCTGATTCAGGGCGCGTGCAAATTCAACAATACCGGTTTTGTCCGACACGCTGAGCAAAGCGCGGCGAATGACAGCAATTTTCTCTGTAGACATAGTAATAATTCAGATGCAATTCAAAGGGTGGGATTGGCGATAGTGCCCGGGCATTTCATAACAGCCCGTACTGCTTCATCTTTTTGCGTAGGGTACCACGGTTCAAACCCAGCATGGTAGAGGCCTTGCTCTGGTTGCCCCCGGTGTTCTTCAGCACAGCCTGCAGCAGAGGCGCTTCCACTTCGCTCAGTACGACATCATAAAGATTGCGGACCAGATCCTCTTTGCCGAGGTCTTCAAAATACTTGTCCATCGCGCGCTCAACAGCCTGCCTTAGACTGAAGCGCTCATCGCTGTGGGGCAGATCGTATTGTTGTTCGTTCATGTCAGCTTCTGTTTGTTGTTATCCGTGCAGTGCAGCGAGGGATTCCATGTGTTGTTGGTGCCACTGTGTCAGCAACAGGCGCTGACTTTCGGCATCGGAGACATCCATGAACTGTGACTTGAGTTCGTCGCCACCGGGAAGGGCCTTACTGTACCAGTCAATATGTTTACGGGCAAAGAGTGCGCCGCGAAACTCGCCATAAAAGGCGTGCAGTGCGCGAATATGATCCTGCATCAGCACGCTGATATCATAAGCCGATGGTGGCGAAGCCAGCTCGCCCAGTTCCAGATACTGGCGAATTTCCCGGAATATCCAGGGTTTTCCCTGTGCTGCGCGTCCAATCATCAATCCATCTGCGCCAGTATGCCGCAGTACCTGTACGGCTTTTTGCGGTGAATCAATGTCGCCGTTGGCAATCACAGGAATACGCACGGATTGTTTGATCTCGGCTATGGTGTCGTATTCAGCATCACCCAGAAAACGGCATTCCCGAGTCCGGCCATGCACACTGAGCATACTGATGCCGCAGTCTTCTGCGATTTTTGCAATCTCGGGGCCATTTTTTTGAGCGCGGCACCAGCCCGTGCGCATCTTCAGGGTGACGGGTACGTCGACGGCACGCACCACGGCGGACAGAATTTGCTGAACCAGATCCGGGTCGCGCATCAGTGCTGATCCAGCCGCTTTTTGCAGCACTTTTTTGGCAGGACAGCCCATGTTGATGTCGATGACTTCAGCGCCCATGTCAGCATTGAGTCTGGCGGCCTCTGCCATCATGTCCGGATCAAATCCGGCGATCTGCACAATCTCTGGACCGCAGCTGCCAGAGCGCTTCATGCGCAAGCGATTTTTTTCGCTGTTCCACAAGGCAGTGTCTGCCGGCAGCATTTCTGCAACCGTCAGTGTCGCACCTTGTTGCAGGCATATTTCACGAAACGGCAAATCACTGACACCCACCATCGGTGCCAATATCACCGGGCGGGACAATGTGTGTTTGCCCAGCCGGAACGGCACTGCAGACGGTAAGGCAGTTGCTCGGGTTGTAACCTTGTCAGTCACATGCACGGTCATCAGTGTCGGGGCCTTTCGTATACAAATTTGATGGCGTAATTAACGGCGTCCTCGCCCGGATTGATGATTTCGATCAGGCCGTCCACCTCGGCAGCAGGCCGTATGTGTTGCATGAGAAATCCCTCCCGGTTCAGATAGTGTCCTGGGTAGAAGCGCCGAGATGCCACCAGTTCGTTGCTCGTGTTGGTGAACGACAGTTCAACAGCAGGAAACTTCTGGGGTACTTGCGAGGTATTTTGCACGCGGAAACGCACCTGCAACGCATCTGTCCGTTCTGGATGTGTGTCGACCACCAATAGAACACTGCGCAGCGCGCTGGCATTCTGTGCCGGTGGCACATCACAGTCCGCATACTGGCACAGCGCCTGCCAGTAGGCGCGCCATGACGGACTTTCCAACAGCTGCGTCCGGTTGACATACAACCATTGTCCCGCCAGTGCGAGCATCAACAATACAATCCCTGACATCCATGCCGTCGCGCGCAGCAAGCGCAGCCATAACGGTTTTCGAATGCTGTGTGCAGGCGATTCCGTGCCCAGTAGCAAGGGCTCGTCAAACGCGGGCAAGTGAGCGTTTTTGTCTGCGCTGGATTCAATGATAGTCCACATGCGCGATTACCTGTCTGGACAAATCAGCGTCGTGTGCCGGTAATGCGTACCCACTGGTCGCGCACAACTGCTGGCTCCAGATCAAACCAGGGCGCGTACGAGCGAATCAGTGACTCGGTCTGCTCGGACAATACGCCAGACAGCACCAGTTTGCCACCGGGTCGAGTCAGGCCGGTGAGCACCGGCGTCAATTCTTCCAGCGGACCCGACAGTATGTTGGCCAAAACAATATCAGCCGGTTCGTGCGCCACACCCGGCAAAAACACGCTCAGCTTTTCCGCCGCAACACCATTCATGTCACGGTTATTACGTGTTGCGATAATGGCCTGGGGATCATTGTCCACCCCAACAGCTTCACGCGCCCCCAGCAAAATGGCCGCGATCGCCAGGATGCCGGAGCCGCAGCCGTAGTCAATCACCGTTTTGCCCTCAACATCGCACGCATCCAGCCATTCAAGGCAAAGCGCTGTGGTCGGGTGCGTGCCGGAGCCAAAGGCGAGCCCCGGATCCAGCATCAGGTTCACAGCGTCAGGCTCTGGCGGCGTGAGCCAGCTGGGGCACACCCAGAGCCTGTTGCCGAAACGGATGGGTTTAAAGTCATCCATCCAGGCCCGCTCCCAGTCCTGATCCGGGATTTCCTCAATGTGCAGATCTTGCGGTTGCAATCTTGAACCCGCTTGCAACTGATTGACGATTTGCTCCACAGAAGCGTTGGCCTCAAACAATGCACTCAGGCGCATGTTTTGCCACAGCGGCGTTGTGCCGGGATCAAGCTGAAAAACGGGAACATCTTCAGCATCCAGCAGTGTCACTGACACAGCGCCGGCTGACTGGAACAACTGTTCCATGTCATCGGCTTCTGTGTCTGTAATCAACGTGTTTATCTGTAACCAGGGCATTCTGGTAGCTCTCGTCAGCTGTTCTTGCCGTGAGCGCCGTTCAGCATGTGCTCCAGATAATGGATGTTGGTGCCACCTTTGCGGAAGTTGGGGTCGCGCAGGATGTCCTTGTGCAGCGGAGTATTGGTCCGAATTCCATCAATCAGCAACTCGTCCAGCGCGTTTTGCATGCGGGTCAGTGCTTCCTCACGGTTGACGCCATAGGTGATCAGCTTGGCAATCAGCGAATCATAAAAGGGCGGTACGGTGTATCCGCTGTAAATGTGCGAGTCGACCCGTATGCCATTGCCGCCCGGGGCATGGAACAGATTGATCTTGCCGGGGCAGGGCATGAATGTTGCCGGATCCTCTGCATTGATGCGGCACTCCAGCGCATGACCTTTGATCACAACATCTTCCTGCCGAATGCTCAGTGGCATGCCGCTGGCAATTTTCAGCTGCTCTTTGACGATGTCGATGCCGGTGACCATTTCAGTGACCGGGTGCTCAACCTGAACGCGCGTGTTCATCTCGATAAAGTAGAACTGCTCGTCCTGGTACAGGAATTCCAGCGTGCCTGCGCCGCGATATTTCATCTGCTGGCAGGCTTTGATACAGGTCTGCGCAACCTGCTGGCGAATCTCGTCCGGGATGCCGGGTGCAGGCGCTTCTTCCAGTACTTTCTGGTGGCGGCGTTGCATGGAGCAATCACGGTCGCCCAGATAAATGGCGTTACCCTGGCCGTCGCCCAATACCTGGATCTCGACATGGCGCGGATTCTCGAGGAATTTTTCCAGATAGACCGTGTCGTTCCCGAAAGCTGCTTTGGCTTCTGACTGTGTCACATAAATGGCTTTGAGCAGAGCGGCTTCGCTGTGCACCACGCGCATGCCGCGACCACCGCCACCTGCAGCCGCCTTGATGATGACCGGGTAGCCGATGCGTTTGGCAATTGTCAGGGTGCGTTCGGCATTATCGTCCAGTGGACCGTCAGAACCGGGCACGGTCGGTACACCGGCTGCTTTCATCGCATTGATCGCGGATACCTTGTCGCCCATCAGACGAATGGTGTCCGCGCGTGGGCCTACAAAAATAAAACCACTGCGCTCGACCTGCTCGGCAAAGTCAGCGTTTTCTGACAGGAAACCGTAACCGGGGTGAATGGCAACGGCATCGGTGACTTCCGTGGCGGCGATGATGGCCGGCACATTCAGGTAACTTTTGCTTGGGCTCGCCGGGCCAATGCAGACCGATTGATCGGCCAGACGCACATGCATCAGGTCGCGGTCTGCGCTGGAATGCACAGCAACAGTTTTGATGCCGAGTTCCTTGCAGGCGCGCAGCACTCGCAGCGCAATTTCGCCGCGGTTTGCAATCAGGACTTTCTCCAGCATGGGCATCTTCCCTTAAACGATAGTGACCAGAGCCTGATCAAATTCAACGGGCTCGCCGTCCTGAACCAGAATGGCTTCCACCACGCCGGCATGATCCGCTTCGATCTGGTTCATCATTTTCATCGCTTCAATGATACCGATGACATCGCCTACCTTGACGTGCTGGCCCACTTCAACAAAGGGCGGAGACGAGGGCGAGGGTGCACGATAGAAGGTGCCTACCATCGGCGATTTCACCACGTTGCCACGGATTTTTTTGGCGTGATCGTCGGCGGCTGTGGCAGGTGCTGCTGCCGCAGGCGCGGCCGCGGGGGCGTGTGCCGGTGCGGGGGCTGCCAGAGGTGCGCTTTGGTACTGGATGGGAGCGACCGCTACCTTGCTGGCGCGGCTGATGCGCACGGCTTCTTCGCCTTCCTTGATTTCAATTTCGGCAACATCGGACGATTCGAGCAGTTCGATGAGTTTTTTGACTTTTCTGATATCCATACAGTGGGTCTCTTGTTTGTTATAGGACGTATTGGTGTTGTGTTGGTGTTCTCAGTGCCGGTCACTGATCCGGCTCAGAGCAGCCTGTAACGCAAGGTCGTAACCCTGCGATCCCAGGCCGGTGATCGTGCCCGCCGCAATGTCTGAAAAGTAGGAATGGTGCCGGAACGGCTCCCGTTTGTAGACATTGGACAGATGAACTTCAATAAATGGAATGGCCACCGCCAGCAGAGCGTCGCGCAGCGCGACACTGGTATGTGTGAATGCGCCCGGGTTGAACAGGATAAAGTGGATGCCTTCGTGGCGCGCATCATGGATGCGATCAATCAATTCATACTCGGCATTGCTTTGCAGGTGCAGCAGATGATGGCCGGCCGCAACACAGGTGCTGCCCAGGCGTTTGTTGATGTCATCCAGCGTCTCTTTGCCGTAGACCTCTGGTTCACGTGTGCCCAGCAGGTTCAGGTTGGGGCCGTGCAAGACAAGAATGGTAGCCATGAATTCAGTCCGCTGGTCGGAAGTGCTGCTGATGAAGGCGGCATTTTCTCAGATTTTTCTCCGATTTTCACCACCGGATTATGGCTTTTCTCTGACAGTTTGCCAGCGTATTGTGGTGGCGTCAGGGGTTTTCCCGGCGTTTGTCCGGGTATCAGCGCTGTATTTCAAGTAGCCTGAGCTCAGGAGGATAACAAAGCCCGGCCTCGGCGCAGCCCTGAAAACCCACCTCCAGCGTAAGCTGGCGCGGGCTGTCCAGTGGCAGCTTCAGTTCTGAGCGGGTTTGCTGGTAATAGACACTGACTTTGCCAAAGTATTCGTCTTCATGAGGCACGCCTGCCGGCATCAACGGAATCAGGACGCCGGCCACGTCGTCAGGCGCTGTGATCCGGAAGCTGAATTTGTCAGCATACAGGTAATAACCGGGCGAGATCTGCCAGTGCACACTGATTTGTTCGTCGCTGTCCAGGCTGACATAAAAACGGAAGGCGTCGTCAACGTCCAGAAAGACGGGTGCATTGCGGAAGGGGCTGTAGGTACTGCCAGGCGGCTGTGCCTGAAGCGGCAAACCAGCCAGCAGCAAACACAGCAGCAGGACACTGCTGCGTTGCCGTGGGCGGGTATTAGCTCTGGTAACGCTCAAAAATGAGAGTTGCATTGGTACCGCCAAATCCGAAACTGTTGGACATGATGCAATCGATTGTCACGTCATCCATGCGTTGGGTCGCAATAGTGAGACCGGCTGCTTCAGGTACAAGTTCCGTGATGTTGGCTGATGCGCTGATAAACCGGTTTTCCATCATCAGCAGACTGTAAATGGCTTCCTGGGCGCCGGTGGCGCCCAGTGAGTGGCCGGTCAACGACTTGGTTGAGGTAATGATTGGCGATTTGCCGGTAAATACCTGCTTGATCGCGCCCAGTTCAGTGACATCGCCCACCGGTGTGCTGGTGCCGTGTGTGTTCAGGTAGTCCACAGGGCGTTTGGCCGTTGCCATCGCCATGTGCATACAACGAACAGCGCCTTCACCTGACGGTGCAACCATGTCGTAACCGTCGGAAGTCGCGCCATATCCGGTGATTTCTGCGTAAATTTTTGCGCCACGGGCGAGGGCGTGATCCAGGGCTTCGATGACCAGCACGGCACCGCCACCGGCAATCACAAAACCGTCACGGCTGACATCAAACGGTCGCGAGGCCACTGTGGGTTCATGGTTGTGGGTTGTTGTCAGTGCACCCATGGCGTCGAACAGGTTGGTCAGCGTCCAGTGCTCCGCCTCGCCACCACCAGCAAACACCACGTCCTGCTTGCCGAGCTGGATCAGCTCAAGGGCATTGCCGATACAGTGGGCACTGGTCGCACAGGCAGAAGAAATTGAATAATTCACGCCGCGAATCTTGAACGGTGTTGCGAGGCAGGCAGATACCGTACTGCCCATGGTACGTGGAACACGATAAGGTCCGATTTTGCGCAAACCTTTGGTGCGCAGAATATCGGCGGCTTCGACCTGATCTGCCGAGGAAGAACCGCCGGCACCCATGATAATGCCGGTACGATCGTTGGAGACTTCTGTTTCACTCAGGCCGGCATCGCGAATGGCCTGCTCCATGGCGATGTAGCCATATGCCGCGGCATCGCCCATAAAACGCAGGTGTTTGCGGTCAATATGATCTTCAAAGCTGATGTTTACGCGACCTGAAATGTGGGCGCGCAGACCCATTTCTTCGTAAACGGGGTTGTAGCTGATGCCGCTGCGGCCTTGTTTGAGGGAGTCCAGTACCGTCTCTTTGTCATTGCCTATGCAGGACACAATACCAATACCGGTCACAACAACGCGTCTCATATCCACCTCTGTCTTTCTTAGTCTTGTGATCAGTGCTGCGATCAGAATTTGCTGTCTGGCCTGAACAGGCCGACTTTGAGGTCTTTGGTGGTGTAGATCACCCTGCCATCAACAGCGACTGTGCCGTCGGCAATGCCCATGACCAGTTTACGCTCGATGATGCGGCTGAGCGATATTTCGTACGTCACTTTGCTGGCGGTCGGCAGAATCTCGCCGCTGAACTTCACCTCACCCGCGCCCAGCGCACGGCCTTTGCCGAGGTTGCCACGCCAGCCAAGGAAAAAACCCACCAGTTGCCACATGGCATCCAGCCCGAGGCAGCCTGGCATCACCGGATCTTCCGGGAAGTGGCAATCAAAAAACCAGAGGTCAGGCCGGATATCCAGTTCAGCGATAATCTGGCCTTTGCCATGCTCTCCGCCATGGTCGTTAATCTCGACGATGCGATCCATCATCAGCATGTTGCCGACAGGCAGTCTGGCGTTGCCGGGGCCAAACATGCGGCCGTAACCACACTCCAGCAACTCGTCCCGACTGTAGGAATTCTTGGGCGTAAATCCTGTATTCATAAGTGGTGTTAAGCACCCTGTTTTTTCAAAGCGTGCAAGTTTAGCTCGGCAACAGGAAATAATCGATATTTTTTCCCGGTAACCGGCGTTGGATGCATGCACGGGTTGTGCCCCCCGCTGTTGATAAACGCTGATCCGGGTTAGACTTGCATCACAGATTTTCAAGGATGTGACATGATTATTCCCGTCATTCTCGCCGGTGGTAGCGGCTCTCGCCTTTGGCCCTTGTCCCGGCAGCTTAATCCCAAGCAATTCATAAAGTTACCGGGAGTCGTCAGCCCCGTGCCGGCCACAGGCGATACCGGTGAATGCAGCGATCCCTCCCTGTTCCAGTCCACAATCATGCGGCTGGGCGGGTTGCCGGGGCTGTTGCCTCCAGTGGTCATCTGCAATGAAGAGCACCGTTTTCTGGTGGCAGAGCAGTTGCGCGAGCTCGGGGTTGATAATGGTCTGATCGTACTGGAGCCGATCGGGCGCAACACGGCGCCTGCTGTCACGCTGGCGGCTACTGTGATTCAGCGCCTGGTGGTCCCCCGGCTGACAGCTGACGAACCGGTGTTGATGCTGGTGCTGCCGGCTGATCATGTGATTGGTGACACCGCCGTTTTCCACGACTGTGTCCGGCGCGCCGTGCAGTTGGCTGCAGAAGGCAGTCTGGTGACCTTCGGCATCAGGCCGCGTTATCCCGAAACCGGCTACGGCTACATACAAAGGGCCGATTCACTGGGTCACGGTAACGCTGCTTGCGAAGCCTTCAGGGTGCAGCGATTCGTTGAAAAGCCGGATCTGGACCATGCGCGCGCCTATCTGGATGACGGGTCATATGACTGGAACAGCGGGATGTTCCTGTTTGAATTGAATGAGTGGCTGACGCAGATTGCCCGGTTCGAGCCGGAAATGGCGGAACAGTGTCATCAGGCATGCACACAATTGCAGCACGATGGGGATTTTGTTCGTATCGGGCGAGCCGCTTTTGAGGCTTGTCCTTCCAATTCGATTGATTACGCCGTGATGGAGAAAACTGCGTCGGCCGCCGTTGTTGCGATGGATGCTGACTGGAATGATCTGGGTGCCTGGAACTCGGTTCAGGATATCAATACCAATAAAACATCAGACAACAACGTCATTCATGGGGATGCGCACGCAATTAATGTGCATAACAGCTACATTCATGCCGATGCACGGCTGGTAATAGCTATTGGCCTGAAAGATGCAATCGTTGTGGAAACAGCGGATGCGGTGCTGGTCGCAGACCGCCACCAGGTGCAGGATGTCAAAAAAGCAGTGCAATGGCTCGAGCAGCATCAGCGCAGTGAAGCAAAGTTGCACACGCTGGTCTACCGCCCGTGGGGTTCGTACGAGTCGCTGGCGACAGGCCCCGGTTTTCAGGTAAAACGCATCCGGGTCAAACCGGGCGCTGCGCTGTCGTTGCAGATGCACCACAAGCGTGCAGAGCATTGGGTTGTGATCAAAGGGGTTGCAACGGTTACATGCGATGACAAGGTGTTTGATCTGAGGCCCAATGAGTCGACCTTTATTCCCTTGGGCAGCCGGCATCGTTTGCAGAACCGCACAGCGGAGTGGGTGGAGTTGATAGAGGTCCAGACCGGCAGTTATCTCGGTGAGGATGATATCGTGAGATTTGATGATGTGTATGGGCGAGTGTCGCCCGTATAAGCAGGTCAGGATCAAAATAAGGAGCGATGTTGCAATGATCAAGAAATGTCTGTTTCCGGCGGCCGGCTACGGTACGCGCTTTTTGCCGGCAACCAAGGCGATGCCAAAGGAAATGTTGCCGCTGGTGAACAAACCGCTGATTCAATACGGAGTGGAGGAGGCAGTTGCAGCGGGCATCAATGGGATGGCGATAGTGACCGGACGCGGCAAGCGCGCGATTGAAGATCACTTCGATATCAGCTACGAGCTCGAACACCAGATAGCCGGCACATCCAAGGAAGCTGCTCTCAAAGACATCCGTCATTTGATTGATGTGTGTACATTTTCATACACGCGCCAGATCGAGATGAAAGGTCTGGGGCATGCCATCCTGACCGGCGAAACCCTGATAGGCGATGAGCCGTTTGCGGTGCTGCTCGCGGATGACTACTGCGTGACTGATCCGGGGCAGGACTCGGTGCTGCGTCAGATGGTCAAGTTGTATGAAAAATACCAGTGCAGCATTGTTGCCATTGAGGAGGTCCCGCACGACCAGACCTCGCGCTACGGTGTCATTGGCGGTATTGAAGAGGCGCCAGGTGTGTTTCGTGTGCGCCAGATGGTCGAAAAACCGGATCCTGCCGATGCACCATCCAACCTGGCCATCATCGGGCGATATATTCTGACGCCGGACATTTTCGATATTCTGCGTGTCACTCCGCCGGGGCGAAATGGCGAGCTGCAAATCACTGATGCGCTGATGACGCAGGCAACCTATGGCCGTGTGCTGGGTTACCGCTTCAAAGGCAAACGTTTTGATTGTGGCAGCGTTGAAGGCTTTATCGATGCCACCAACTACAACTTTCAGCATATCTAC
Organism: Pseudohongiella sp.; assembly: GCA_036834885.1. Lineage (GTDB taxonomy): Bacteria > Pseudomonadota > Gammaproteobacteria > Pseudomonadales > Pseudohongiellaceae > Pseudohongiella. The sequence goes on from DAITNA010000001.1 coordinate 857,768, forward strand.
AAAGCAAAATAGAGCACGGAGCATCAACATGAAAAACAGCATCAGCTGCTTCAAGGCTTATGATATCCGTGGCCGTGTACCTGACCAGCTTAATGAAGATATTGCTTACCGTATCGGGCGTGCCACAGCCCTGTATCTCAAACCTTCAACCATGGTTGTGGGGCATGATATCCGTTTGAGCAGTCGTGCTCTGTGTGATGCGCTGACCCGGGGTTTGCTTGAGGGTGGCGCTGATGTGATTGATATTGGCATGTGCGGGACTGAGGAAGTGTACTTTGCCACGTCGCACTTGCAGGCAGACGGCGGTATCGTGGTAACGGCCAGTCATAACCCGCAGGACTACAACGGTATGAAGCTGGTGCGCGAACACTCCAAACCCATCAGCGGTGATACCGGATTAAATGAAATCAGGGCGCTGGCGGAAGCTGGAGAATTTCCTGCGGTCATCCGGCAAGGGACACTGAGTTTTCAGGACACACGTGGCGCTTACGTCAAACATTTGCTGTCTTATATTGACGTTGCGGCGCTGAAGCCGCTGAAGCTGGTCATCAATGCGGGCAACGGTGGTGCCGGGATCGTGGCGGATGCACTGGCTCAGCATCTGCCATTTGAGTTTGTCCGTGTTCATCACGAGCCGGATGGACATTTTCCCCACGGCGTACCCAATCCTTTGCTGGAGGAAAATCGCGCGCCTACGATTCAGGCAATTCTGGCGCACAAGGCAGATCTTGGCATTGCCTGGGATGGTGATTTTGACCGCTGCTTCTTTTTTGACGAGGCAGGAAATTTTATCGAAGGTTATTACATCGTTGGACTGCTGGCGCAGAGTTTTCTGTCGCGCCATGCCGGTGCCGCCATCATTCATGATCCACGACTGACCTGGAATACCAAAGCGATTTGCGAGGAGATGGGTGGTCGTGCAGTGCAGTGCAAGACCGGCCATGCCTTTATCAAGGAGCGTATGCGCAAGGAAGATGCGGTGTATGGAGGAGAAATGAGTGCGCATCATTATTTTCGCGACTTCGCCTACTGCGACAGTGGCATGATTCCCTGGCTGCTGGTCAGTGAGCTGATGTGCAAGACTGGCAAATCCATGTCCCAGCTGGTTGCCGAGCGTATGGCGGCATTCCCTGCCAGTGGTGAGATCAATCGCACCGTGCAGGACGCCAAGGCATTGTTGGCCAAAGTGGAAGCGCATTATGGACCGCAGGCACAATCTGTTGATTACACCGATGGCCTCAGCATGGAGTTTGGCAACTGGCGCTTCAACGTGCGCATGTCCAACACCGAACCGGTTGTGCGCCTGAATGTGGAGTCGCGTGCCGATACGGCCTTGATGCAACAGAAAACCGCCGAGCTGCTGGCCTTGTTTTGAAACGCTGAACTCAGCCCGATGAGCCGGGGTGGTGGAAGCGCATTTTGTAGCGGAAGCTGTCCTCGGCATACACGTCAAAACCGAGTTTGCGATAGAACTGATGGGCCGGGTTGTTTTTGAGCACGCTCAGCTGCACCGGCAAACCATGTTCAGCCGATTGCGCCAGCACCTGTTTCATCATGCGTGAGCCATAACCCTTGCCTTGGTGCTGTGGTGCCAACAGCAACATTTCCAGATAAAAGTGATCTTGCTTGGGCATCAGACAGTAGCCGCCAATATCCTCATTGGCGAGGCTGGCAATCACAAAGCTGGACGCTGGCAAATTGGCCATAAAGCTGTGGCGCTGAAAAATTTCATTCCAGCCCCAGGTGTCCGCGATAAAACGCTGCAGATTGAGTTTGAACAACTGGTAGGCCCAGTCCATCTCCTCAATTTCTGCCTTGCGGTAGTGCAGCATGCCATCGTGGTCAATCAATGTTGGTATTCCTGTCTGCGGTGGCCAGTTTTCGTTTCCAACCCAGCTGTTTCTCCACAGCACTGATCAAAGTCCCGGCCAGATCCTTGCCGCTGGCTTCCTCCAGATCTCCCAGCGAAGGGCAGCTGTTGACTTCCAGCAACAGCGGACCTTTTCTTGACCGGATGATATCAATACCCGCTACTTTAAGTCCCATGACCTTGCAAGCCCGCAGCGCGAGCTTGCGCTCTTCGGCACTGAGTCTGGCCATGGTAATACTGCTGCCATGCTGGCGATTGCTGCGAAAATGCCCGGGCTCTGCCTGTCTTTCGGCGGCGCACACCACTTTGTTGTCCACCACCAGCATGCGGATCGAACGACCCTCTGCTTCACGCACAAATTCCTGTACCAGCAGATTGGCCTGAAGCGATCTGAAAGCATTGATCAGGCTTTCGCCTGCCGTGCGCGATTCAGCCAGCACCGCACCACGGCGGTGAGGGCCCTCCAGCAGTTTCACCACCAGTGGTGCTCCGTTGACCATATCAATCAGATCGTCAGTGTCCAGCGGACTGTCTGCAAAACCTGTTGTGGGTATTGGCAAACCGTGTTGCAACAGATGTTGCAGCGAATACAGTTTGTCACGTGAACGGCTGATGGTGTCTGCCGAGTTCAGGGCGTAAATGCCCAGGCTTTCAAACTGGCGCACCAGCGCGCAGCCGTAAAACGTCAGATCAGGCCGTATCCTTGGAATTACCGCGTCCAGATTGTTTAACAGTTTACCGCCGCGATAATGAATTTCCGGGTGTTCGGCATCCAGTTTCATATAACACTGTCGGATGTCATAAAAGCGGATGCGATGCCCGCGTTCTTCGCCGGCCTCCAGAATGCGCTGGTTGCTGACCAGATCCGGATTGCTCGCCAGCAATCCGATGCGCAGCCCGGCGCTGTCCCGAGTGTGTGACTGATACAGTTGTTCAATGCGGCTGGCCGGAATGCGTCCACCCATAAAGGCTGAGGCAGGATCGACCAGCATGCGACCGTTCATGGCCTCTCGGCCCAGCAGCATGCGAAAACCCATGGAATCACGATTGGTCAGGGTCAGTTCTATATTCCACTGCTGGTCTTTGTGGCGCAGCGATGTTTTCACCACATAGCGTTTTTCGCCCAGGCCACTGGAGCTTTTAACGACACGTTTGTCGATAATCTCCGCCTCGCAGCGCACAATCGTGCGCCGATTGCCTTGTAGTGGATGCACTTCAAAACTGACCCAGGGCTGGCCTGAGCGCGAGAACGGTCGAATGTTGAATGCATGCAGCGACGAGGTTTTGGCGCCCGAGTCCACGCGCACTTTGATGGCTGGAATGCCCAGATCAGGCAGTGCGCACCATTCCTCGCTGCCGACGATAATTTTTTGCAGTGACCCGCTAGCGTCAGTCATCAGTTACCCTTGTTACTGTTAGCTGCCCGGATGTCATTCAGCAGACCTTTGGTTGAGGCATCCAGCGCCAGGGGTGTGTTTCCGCTGCAGAGTGCGTCAAACAAAGGTGTGCTCAGCTGCTTTCCTATTTCAACACCCCATTGATCAAAGGCGTTGATGCCCAGAATAACACTCTGCACATAAACTTTGTGTTCATAAAGTGCGACCAGGCACCCAAGGTTGCGCGCGTCCAGCTGTTCCATCAGCAGCGTGGTGCTGGGCCGGTTGCCGGGCACTTGCCGGTGTGTGGCCAACAGTCGCGCGCGCGCTTCCGGCATGCCCTGCGCCAGATTTTCTTGCAGGGCTTCGTCGTAGGATTTGCCTGCCATCAGCGCGCGACTTTGCGCCAGGCAATTGGCAAGCAAGTGCTGGTGTTGCTGATCACATTGCGCCTGCTGCACCGGAGACTGACCGGGATTCTGATGGCGACGCGCCACGGCGATAAAGTCCGCCGGTATCATGCTGGTGCCCTGGTGCAGCAGCTGGTGGAATGAGTGCTGGCCGTTGGTGCCTGCAGAACCCCAGACTGCCGCGCCGCTGTCAACGCCCAGTGCCTGGCCAGTGCTGTCCACTGATTTGCCCAGACTCTCCATGTCCAGTTGCTGCAAAAACGCGGGCAGCAGCGCCAATCCCTGTGCATAAGGCAATACCGCCTGACTTTGGCAATGCCAGAAATTGCGGTACCAGATCGCAAGCAAACCCATCACCACAGGGATGTTGCGATGAGGCGCGGCTTGCAGAAAATGATTGTCCATTTCTGCTGCGCCGGACAGCAGCTCGCGGAAGGTGTCCATCGAGGTGGCCAGGGCAATCGACAGTCCGATGGCTGACCACAGGGAGTAGCGGCCCCCAACCCAGTCCCACACCGGGAAAATATTGTCCGGTGCAATACCAAACGCTCTGGCTGCCGCAATATTGCTCGACACCGCTACAAAGTGCCGGTGCACACTGTTTGCGTCGCCACCCTGATCGAGATACCACTGGCGCGCCAGACGGGCATTGCTCAAGGTTTCCAGTGTGCCAAACGATTTTGATGACACAATAAACAGTGTGCTGTCTGCTTCACATTGTGCAAGCACTGAGTGCATGTGAGCAGGGTCCACATTCGACACGAACAGGCAGCGGATGGCGGGATGGTGAAAATCCTTCAGGGCATCGGTGACCATCGCAGGTCCCAGATCAGAGCCGCCAATGCCGATATTCACCACTGTGGTCATGCGTTTGCCGGAGTAGCCACGCCAGTTGCCATCCTGAATTTGGCTGACAAACGCAGACATCCTGTCCAGTGTAGACACGACCGCAGCCGCTGTTTCAGGATGTTGCGCTGCGACATGCCCCCTCAGTGCGACATGCAGCGCAGGGCGTTGCTCGGTATTGTTGACATCACTGCCGTCAAACAACTGGTTGATCGCGTGTGTCAGCTTGCGCTCCTGCGCCAGCTGCAACAACAATCGAAAAGTCTCCCGGTTCAGCAAGTGTTTGGAAAAATCGGCAATCAGAGGGCCGCAGTGCAGCTTCAGCCAGTCACAACGATCCGGTTCTGCCGCAAAAAGATCAGTGATACGCGTGTGGTTTTGTGCGAGGATTTTCTGATGAGTTGAGAGCGTTTGCCATACATCCGTTTCGCTTGCCCGTTTCATCAGTCGCCTGCCTTGATTGATGTTTGTTAGCCAAAGCTAAGTTATCTCATTATCAGGGGGTATTCAATTGGCCGGTATTGGTCAGTCAATGCCGCCGAGAAAAACTGCTTGCTGATGTGTGAGAGCGCTGGTAGTATGCGCGGCCTGAAAGCACAGACAAGTTTGAAATTCCAGCTGTCTGTTCCTGCAAATGCCGACATAGCTCAGCTGTGGTAGAGCAACTGACTTGTAATCAGTAGGTCCCGGGTTCGACTCCTGGTGTCGGCACCACTTCCTCGTTGTATCCCCGTTTTTGTTTCGCCCGTGTTTCTGTCCGTTGTGAATCATCATCACCTGATGCCTTCAGCACGCCGTTTCCACTGGATTTTTTTATTCCTGTTCGGATTTTCAGGGTTATTTCTTATTCCATGTCCTTGGTGAAAATGACAGGAATGTCATAAAAATCTTGAAATCATGAACGCGTTCAGCTATGAAGCAACACAAGAGCGCGTGTTCGAAAAGATGCTCGTCACAAATAACATATCAATCTATTTTGTGGAGTGGCTGAAACTATGAGGAATTTCAACAAAAACAAACCGGTAGGAAAACGTTTGTCCCGATCTTTGCTCTCGGTAGCAATTTCTGCTGCCTTGATGGGCAGCATGGCACCTGCATTTGCGCAGAGTACTGACGGCTCGGTCCGCGGTACCGTTCAGGGCGCAAACCAGTCAACCGTTGTACAAGTTGTTGATACTGCACGTGGAACCACCCGTTCAGGAGGGATTGATGGCTCAGGCGAGTTCCGTGTTGACGGTCTCGCACCGGGTCAGTATGAAGTTCGTGTGATTCAGGGCGGCTCCGTTGTGGATACCGTCAACGTCACTGTCAGCCTCGGTGGTGCCACGCGCGTGAACATGGCGACCAGCGCAGCCGAAATCCAGGAAATCGTCACCACCGGGCGACGTATGGCAGCGCTGGATACCAGTATTGCCGAATCAGGCCTGGTCATCAGCACGGATGTGCTGCTGGAACTGCCAGTTCGCCGTGACCTGACCTCGGTGGCCTTGCTGGCACCGGGTACCAGCCTGGGTGACAACCGCTTTGGCGGAAACACCAACTCAGCCAACGGTAATCTGGCATCGTTTGGCGGCGCTTCCGTTGCAGAGAACACCAGTTACATTAATGGTTTGAACACAACCAACTTCCGTACCGGTGTGGGTTTCTCACAGGTACCATTTGAATTCTATGACACCTTGCAGGTGAAGACCGGTGGCTACTCTGCCAAATATGGTCGTTCCACTGGCGGTGTGATGAACGCCACTACCAAGCGCGGCAGCAATGAGTGGGACTTCGGTGTCAACCTGTACTGGGATGACCAGATTGATACCGCGCCCAATACCTACGCAGCTGCCAACGACCTGGACAAAAATGAAAAGCGTACGGGCGACATTTATGTGTCTGGCCCAGTCATTCAGGATCGCCTGTTTGTCTACGCACTGTATAGCGACACCAAGGAAGACCAGCGTTACGCAGGTATTCTGGAAGGACGTGATTACGACTACACCATTGATGAAGGCTTCTGGGGAGTCAAGGTAGACGGCTACATCACGCCGGATCATCACCTTGAATTTACCGCATTCTCTGACGAGCGCACCGGTGTTGAAACGGTGTACGGATTTGACGGTACCTCGTTTGTGCGCGGTGCAGAAATTGGTGACACCCTGTACGAAGAGGGTGGTCGCAACTGGATTGCAGCCTATAACGGCAATTTTGGTGACAACCTGCGGTTGACCGTGGCCTACGGCGAAAACGAAGCCAACCGTACAACAGCGCCTGCCAGCGCGGCCATTCCCACGGTTTATGAGTTTGTTCCAGGCTCAGGCCTGCAACCGCGCGGTGAATGGGCCAGCTTTACCGTGTCAGAAGGACAGGACTTGCGTGAAATGTCCCGTGTTGACCTGACCTGGACCGGCTTCACCAATCATGAAATTGCCATCGGTTATGATAACGAGGACAACTTCTCTGATGAGTCCACTGTCAACTCCGGTGGTGTGTACTGGCTGATTGACCCCTCCGGTCAGTATTTTGGCTGTACACCCGCCCAGTGTCCTCGTGGCTCAGCGGTGCGCAAGCGCACCTATGAAAACGGTGGTTCATTCGAGACCAATTCCAAGAGCTATTACATCCAGGACACCTGGACCGTTAACGACAGGCTGACACTGGAGCTGGGTCTGCGTAACGAAACCTTCCGCAACCTTAACGCAGAAGGCGGTATGTTTGTGGAAGTGGAAGATCAGTGGGCGCCGCGTCTGGCCGCAGTCTACGATCCCACCGGAAACGGCCGATCCAAGATTTTTGCCAACTATGGTCAGTACTACCTGCCAATCGCAGCCAACACCAATATTCGTATGGCGGGTAACGAAACCTTTATTCACCAGTTCTACGACTGGGATGGTGTAACCAAGGGTGCGGACTTTGTGCCGGGCAGTCTGGGTGCGCTCTATCGCACAGACACATTCGCCAATGGTGAAGTGCCTGACACGCGTTCATTGACGGATCAGAATCTGGAAGCCATGTATCAGGATGAATACATCCTGGGCTACCAGACCACGCTGGATATGGGCATGGCTCTGGGCACGGTAGAGGTGGGTGTCAAGGGCATTTACCGGGATCTGGCGACCACCATCGAAGACGTCGCCATTGATGCCGCGGTCATCGACTACTACAACAAAAACGGTGGCTGGACTGGCAGCAGTCCGGTTGAGGCTGTATTCAGTGGTTTCCATCAGTATGTGCTGACCAACCCCGGTTCGGACATGCGCATCTATATCCCGGAGACCGACGAGTTCATCAACCTGACGGCTGCGCAGCTCGGCTACCCGGAAGCCAAACGTACCTATGAGGCGATCGAGTTCACCTTTGCGCGTCCGTTTGATGGCAAGTGGTCTGCAGACCTTTCCTACACCTGGTCCAAGAGTGAGGGTAACCACGAAGGTTACGTGAAGTCTGATAATGCGCAGGACGACGCCGGTATTACCACCAGCTTCGACCAGCCCGGTATCACGGATTTCTCGTTTGGTCGCCTGCCCAACGATCGCACACACACCATCAAGGCCTACGGCTCCTATCAGCTGACGGAGAATTTGCGGTTTGGTGCCAATTACCTGATTCAGTCCGGTCGCCCGATCAACTGTTTTGGTATTCACCCGACCGATGCCTTTGCAGCGGAATACGGTGCAGAGTCCTTCTTCTGCGGTGGTCAGCCGTCACCGCGTGGTTCACTGGGTCGTACACCCAGCATTACCACACTGGACCTGAGTGCCCAGTACACCATGAACATCGGCACCACCGATGTCCTGTTTACGCTGGATGTGTTCAACGTGTTCAACTCTGACAAGAAGATTCGTGTGCGCGAAGTGGGTGACACCGATGGTGGTGCTGCTGATCCCAACTTCGGCAAAACCACGTCTTATCAGTTGCCGCGTTCGCTGCGTCTGAGTGCACGATTCAATTTCCTCTGATAGGCTTCGTGCCTGACCCGGAAATTGATATGGTTTGACAACAAACCCCCGTCCGGTGGCTGCCGGGCGGGGGTTTTGTTTTGGAGGGGACAGTGATGTCTGAAGTGTTCACTTGCCAACTGGCTGTGCGTGATTACGAGTGCGACATGCAGGGTGTAGTCAACAATGCGGTGTACCAGAATTATCTGGAACATGCCCGCCACGAATTTCTGAAGTCACGCGGTCTGGATTTTGCCCGTCTGACGGCGGACGGGATTATTGTGGTGGTTGTGCGGGCGGAAATTGACTATCGCATTTCTTTGCGCAGTGGTGATGTGTTTGACGTCAGTGTGCAGCCGGAGCAACTGTCACCACTGAGGTTGGCGTTTCGCCAGCACATTCGTCACCGGGACGGGCGGGTGATGCTGGATGCGCTGATCACAACCACGGCGGTCAACGAACGCGGGCGTCCCTGGTTTCCGCCACAGCTCAAAGTGCTGCTTTGAGGCCAAGGCATTCGTCGACAAATTCGGGCACTCGCTGGCTGGCCGGCCCATAACGATGTTCATCGAATTGTGACGCCGTCGGTTCCAGGTTCAGCTCCAGTGTGTGGGCACCGGCACGGCTGGCGATGCGATGAAAACCTGCAGCCGGGTAAACATTGCCTGAGGTCCCGATGGAGACAAACAGGTCGCAGCGCATCAGGGCCTGTTCAATACGAAACATCTCCAGTGGCATTTCACCGAACCACACTACATGGGGGCGCAGATTGCCGGGTTGTTTGCAGCAGCGGCAGCAGTGGTCCAGCCCCAGATCCTCGCGGATATCAAAACAGAGCCCGGTTTCCTTGCAGCGCATTTTCAGCAACTCGCCGTGCATGTGGATCAGTTGCCGGCTGCCAGCGCGTTCGTGCAAATTGTCGATGTTCTGTGTCACCAGCAAAAATTCGCCGCCTTCTTGTGCCAGCATGGCGTGTTCCAGCCGGGCCAGGGCCTGATGTGCGGCGTTGGGTTTGATATCAGGCAGCAGCAGCTGGCGTCTGCGCTGGTTATAGAATTCATGCACCAGTACAGGATTGGCAGCAAAACCCTCAGGCGTAGCGACTTCCTCGATGCGGTGGTTTTCCCAAAGCCCGTCAGAGGCGCGGAAGGTCTGTATGCCTGACTCAGCTGAAATGCCCGCGCCGGTCAGTACCACAATGGATCGATAGCGTGTTTTCACTCAATGTCTCTGTGTTGGTTTGGCAAAGGGCGTGCGCTCCTATCATTATTGCTGCTGGCTGTCTTGCGCTCAAGCGCCGGGATGTGCACAACTGACTGCATCCGTGCTGCTACGCAAAACGTACAAGCCTATGACGCGCTGTCGTCGCAGCGCTATAATGCATTGTTTTTAAAGGAGCCATCTATGTCTCAATCGTCACCGTCTCTGCCCGTTGTCGGTAAAGCCGCCCCCGCGTTTTCCTTGCAGGATCAGCAGGGCAATACCGTCAAATTGTCCGATCTCAAAGGCAAAACCGTGGTGTTGTATTTTTACCCCAAGGCAATGACGCCGGGTTGCACAGTACAGGCCTGCGGCTTGCGTGACAGCGCTGATGAGCTGGCCAAACACAATATTGTGGTGTTGGGTGTCAGCCCGGATCCGGTCAACAAGCTGCAGAAGTTTGTTGAGAAGGAAGCCCTTAACTTCACGCTGCTCTCTGACATCGACCACTCCGTGTCGGAGGCATATGGCTCCTGGGGACTGAAAAAATTCATGGGTCGCGAGTACATGGGTGTGTTGCGCCAGACGTTTATCATTGATGCTGCAGGCAAACTGCGCCACATCATCACGGATGTCAAAACCAAGACACACCATGATGATGTGCTGGGCTGGATCACCGCCAACTTATGAAGCTGAATTTCAAACAGTACTCCGATCGTGGCGAACCCTTGCTGGTAATCCACGGCTTGTTCGGCAGCTTGCAGAACTGGGCCTGGCACTGCAAAAAACTGGCAGAGGACTTTGCTGTCTTTGGGCTCGACTTGCGAAATCATGGTGCGTCACCGCATGACAGCACCATGAATTATCAGGTGATGGCCGCAGATGTACTGGAATTCATGGATGACCATCAGATTGCGCGCGCCCATATCCTGGGGCATTCCATGGGTGGCAAAACGGCCATGCAACTGGCACTGATGGCACCAGAGCGGGTGGATGCCCTGGTGATTGCGGATGTGGCACCTGTGCAATATGGTGGTGAGCGCGGAGAACATGACGAGATCTTTGAGGGGCTGTGTGCGCTCGATCTGGCAACACTGTCCAGCCGCAACGAAGCCGATGCACAGCTGGCGCAGTGGGTAGACGATGATGTTGTGCGCCAGTTTTTGCTCAGCAATCTGGTGCGCGGCAGCGATGGCAGTTTTGTGTGGCGAATCAATCTGCCTGTGCTAAGGGCCAGTTATCCCCGCTTGCGCGAAGCGCCGATCGCCACAAAACCATATCCTGAAGAGGTGTTGTTCATTCGCGGTGATCTGTCGGATTACATTTTGCCTGAGCACAAGGATGAATTGCTGCGGCTGTTTCCGAAAGCCAGGGTCAAAACCATCGCCGGCACGGGCCACTGGTTGCATGCAGAAAAACCTGAAACTTTCTACAGGCTGGTGCATGCCCATCTCACTCAAAGGAATCGACATGACCCTTCTTAGCGTTAACGTGAACAAGATTGCGTTGCTGCGCAACTCCCGAGGCACCAATTTCCCCGACCTGCTGGTGTTTGTGCGCCGTATTCTGGGTCAGGGTGTGCGCGGAATTACCGTGCATCCGCGACCGGATCAGCGTCACATCACACGACAGGACGCGTACGATCTGGCCAATTTGCTCAGGGACTGGCCAGGCGTGGAGTACAACATTGAAGGCTACCCTTCAGATGACTTTATGGCATTGATTGAAAAGACTCGACCTGCACAGTGCACATTGGTGCCGGATGAGCCGGGGCAGTTGACGTCTGACCATGGTTGGGATGTCAACGCACAGCAGCAGCGGCTGCGCCCGGTGATACAGCAGTTGCATGACTGGGGTGTGCGCAGTAGTCTCTTTCTGGATCCTGAACCGGCACAGATTGCAGCCGTTCATGCCGTTGGTGCTGATCGTATTGAGTTGTACACCGAGGCGTATGCGCGCGCCTATGCCACCGGTGATACCGGGCACATTGCGCAGGTGCTTGATCGTTATCGTGCCACCGCCGATGCAGCGGTGGCGGCAGGCATTGGCGTCAATGCAGGCCACGACCTCAATCTGAAAAATCTGGGCGCATTTCTCAGCATAGGCAACGTCATCGAAGTGTCTATCGGCCACGCACTGATCGTGGAATCACTGGAGATGGGCATTGATGATGTGCTGGCGCTGTATCAGGCCATTACCGGCGAAAGTGATGGCTTCTGACAGCAGGATTTTTTACGGTTACTGGATCATTCTGGCTGCCTTTGTCACGCAATTTACTGCGATAGGATTGCAGAACTACGTCATTGGTCCTTTTACCATTCCCATGACCGATGAGTTTGGCTGGACGCGAGCCGAGTTCACCTCGGCCCGTTCGATCGGTCAGATGGTCGCTGCCTTCACCGGATTTTTTATTGGTGCCGGTGTGGACCGCTACGGCGGTCGTCCGTTTATTCTCACCGGGATGGTGATTCTGTCCATCTCGGTGTATGCGCTGGGTGCTGTTCAGTCGCTGACCCAATGGATTGTCATCAACGGATTTATTGTGACCATTGGCGCAGCGATGATTGGCAATCTGGTCGTTAACGTGACGCTGGGCAAATGGTTTGTGGAGCAACGCGGAAGGGCAGTCGCGCTGGCGGCGATGGGGGTGTCGCTGAGCGGGGTATTGCTGCCGCCGCTGACAACATGGCTGGTCGATATGTTCGGCTGGCGCACAGCCTGGCACGTGCTGGGCGTTGGTGCCGCCTTGCTGATTACGCCCGCTGCGCTGGTCATACGCCGCAGCCCGGAAGATTACGACATGAATCCGGACGGCCGCACTGCAGAGCAGATGGCGTCAGAAATGGGTGACAAGGCGCGTCTGGACTACGCCAGTTCGATGACACGCAGGCAGGCCATGCGCACAGGGCGATTTTATGCACTGGTGCTCGCCTTTGGCCTGTTCCAGATTTCAATCACGGTAATGTTGCTGCAAACCGTGCCGTTTATGACCGATGCCGGTTATTCGCGCATTGTGGCCGCGTCGATGATTTCACTGACATCGGTGCCGGCGCTGATCAGCAAACCCTTCTGGGGAGTGCTGATCGACCGGTACAGTGCACGTCCGCTGGCAGCTATCGGAGCCGGCATTACCGGTTTTTCGCTGATCATTATTGTGCTGGCCGTACAGCTGAAAAACGATGTGCTGGTCTACGCCGCATTTCTGATGATGGGTCTGGGGTGGGGAGGATTGATTCCATTGCAGGAAGTCATCTGGGCGAGTTACTTCGGCCGGCGCTATCTGGGTGCGGTGCGGGCAACGGCGATGCCGTTTACCTTTGCGATGACGGCACTGGGTCCTGTGCTGGCGGCTGCGCACTACGACCGATTTGGCAATTACGACAATGCGTTCCTGATCATGGCCGTGTGCAATCTGGGGGCGGCCCTGATGTTGTTGATGATCTCGGACAAGCGTCCCGTGCCGCGCTTTTGACTCATAATTGGTCTGGCGTTTTTGCCTCGATCATCGACAGCAGCGGTTGCCACACAATCTCCACAATCATCGGCTGTGCTTCTGCGGTCGGATGAATGCCATCCTCCTGCATCAGCGCGCTGTTGTCTGCGATGCCATCCAGCAGGAACGGTATCAGGGGCAGGTCGTACTGTTCTGCCAGTTCGTTGTACTGTGCGTAAAAGGGTCCGGTATAACGTGGCCCGTAGTTGGGTGGAATCTGAATGCCCGCCAGCAACACCCTTGCACCAGCGGCCTGGCTCAGTTCTATCATGCGTGTCAGGTTGGCACGTATGGTGGGAACTGGCAATCCACGCAAACCGTCATTGCCACCGAGTTCCAGGATCACGATATCCGGCTGGCTGCTGTCCAGCATCGCGGGTAACCGTGCCAGTCCGCCAGCAGTGGTTTCGCCACTGACACTGCCATTGACCACCTGCCAGCGCAGGCCGTGCTGACTCAGGCGCTGTTGCAGCAGGGCTACCCAGCCAAGGGACTCTTCCATGCGGTAGGCCGCGCTCAGACTGTCCCCCCAAACCAGAATGACGCCATCACGCGGCTCGCTGGCATACGCCCGCATGCCGCTGACGAGCACAAAAAGCGTCAGCAGCGCCGGAATCAGCGCCGATTGTCGTATAACTGCTGAAAGGGATTTGTATGACATAACCCGGTACAATGTCTGCCGCCAGAGCAAAGGTTAAGGCTTATACGGACTGACTTCAATCCCGGTTTCTGCGCGTTCCGGCCTTTTCGGAGCGCCGGTGTAAACCTGGACAGTGTTGGCAGCGTATCAGAGAGATTGAACCCGTCGGGAGCAAAACATGGCAGGTATGGTTGTAGCAAAACACTTATCCAAACGCGTTGCCACCAGTGAAGGCGAGCTGGTGATCCTCAGGGATATCAATCTCGGCATCGATGCCGCCGAGACAGTGGCCATTGTCGGAGCTTCCGGTTCAGGCAAGTCGACCCTGTTGGGATTGATGGCCGGGCTGGACAGTGCTTCCGGCGGTGAAATGTGGCTGGACGGCGAAAATCTCAGTGCGATGGATGAAGAGGCGCGGGCGATGCTGCGTGGACGCTCCGTCGGGTTTGTGTTCCAGTCTTTCCAATTGCTGCCCAGCCTGACGGCATTGGAGAATGTCATGTTGCCGATTGAACTCAAGAACGATCGCAACGCCCGGCAAAAAGCCGCCCAGCTGTTGCAGCGGGTCGGTCTTGAGTCGCGCATGCACCACTATCCCAATCAGCTGTCCGGCGGAGAGCAACAGCGTGTGGCGATTGCTCGTGCATTTGCCTCGGAAGCCAAAATACTGTTTGCGGATGAACCGACAGGCAATCTGGATACCGCAACCGGTGCCAAAGTGATCGATCTGCTGTTTTCCCTCAACAAGGAATACGCCACCACGCTGGTGCTGGTCACGCACGACGACCGGCTGGCACGCCGGTGTGGACGTATCATCCGCCTGGTCGCCGGCGATATAACCGAAGATTCCCGAGTGGAGGCTGGAGTTCATGCGTGAACCGACAGCACCCGTGACGGTCAGCCCATCCACCTTGTTGCGTGTGGCGCTGCGCCTGCTGTGGCGCGACTGGCGTGGCGGGGAGCTGCGCTTGCTGCTGCTGGCCATGATCATGGCGGTGACTTCGGTCAGTGGCATTGCCTTGTTTACGGACCGGCTGGAGCGTGCCTTGCTGCAGGAATCAGCCAATATGCTGGCTGCCGACCGCGTGCTCAGTGCCCGTGAGCAGCCGCCGCGCGAGCTGTTGTCAGAGGCGTCCAGTCGCGGGCTGGCCACGGCCGAGTACATCTCGTTTGCTTCCATGGTGTTCTCGGACCATGGCAATGTACTGGTGTCTGCCAAAGCGGTCAGTGATGCCTATCCGCTGCGTGGAGACTTGCAGGTTGCCGATCAGGCATTTGGACAGGCCTACATCGCAGAGGGTGGTCCTGCCCGCGGTGAAGTCTGGGTGGAGTCGCGAGTGTTGCCCGGCCTGGACATTGACGTTGGTGATCTGGTCTACGTGGGTGATGCGGAATTTACGGTGACGCGCGTACTGGTGCAGGAGCCTGATCGTCAGCAAGGCGGCATGATGGACAATGCGGGTCCGCGCCTGCTGATGCATCTGGACGATGTGCCGGCGACCAATATCATTCAGCCTGGGAGCCGGGTGTCGTACCGCTACCTGTTTGCGGGTGAGTTGTCGGTGCTGGACGGCTATCAGAGCTGGTTGCGCGACAGTTATGAGGGCCGTTTTCGCCTGCGAGATGTGCGTGAAGAAAGTGCCGAGGTCAGTGAGGCGTTGGATCGTGCCGAGAGTTTTCTGATGCTGGGCAGCCTGTTTGCGGTGCTGTTGGCTGGCGTGGCGATTGCTTTGACAGCGCGTCGTTACAGCGAACGGCACTTTGATTACGCCGCCATTCTCAAGACGCTGGGTTGTACTTCCAATCAAATTTCCGCGATTTACTTCTGTATTCTATTCAGTTTGTTGCTGCTGGCAGTTGCCTTCGGCTCAGTGGCTGGCTGGTTGCTGCATGAGGCTATTCTGGGTGCATTGCAATCGTTTATTCCAATCGAGTTGCCTGAGGCGTCAGGTCTGCCTTTTGTAGTGGGTGCCTTGACCGCGCTGATTTGCCTGTTTGCCTTTGCCATGCCGCCACTGCTGGCACTGAAACACACCTCTCCGCTGCGCGTGCTGCGGAAAGACATCGGTGATGCGCCGCTGAGCACCTCGTTGCCTTACGCTTTTGGCATTGCCGGTGCGCTGGTCTTGATGGTCTGGTACAGCCAGGATCTGGTGATCACAGCGATCCTGGTGGCCGCTGTTGCAGGTGTGGCGATTGCGCTGACGCTGTTGTCATGGCTGCTGCTGCGCAGTGGCACGGCCGCCGGTATGCGCGCGGGCAGCGCGTGGATGCTGGCGATGTCGGCAGTGCGCCGTCGTCGCCGCCAGAGCGTGCTGCAAGTGCTGGTGTTCTCTCTGACCATCATGTGTCTGCTGACGCTGGGATTGCTGCGTACTGACCTGATTGCCGACTGGCAGGCGCAGTTGCCGGAAAACACACCCAATCACTTCATGATGAACATCAGCCAGGATCAAATCAGTGGCATTCAGGCGTACTACGCCAGTCGGGATCTGACTGCCAATCCGTTTTATCCGATGATGAGCGCTGGCCTGTTGCGGGTTAACGGTGAGCCGGCGCGGCGCCCCTGGGATGACGACGATGAGCAAGGCCCGCGCAATACTGTGACCGAGCGCAGCGCAGACGAGGCGCTGCCTGAGGCCGGCACGGACAATGCTGTGGGCGAGGACGGCACCGGCGACGGCGAGAATCCGCAACGCGTTGAAAATCGTCAGGTGACCTACACTGCGGAGTTGCCGCCCGACAATGAGATTGTGGCAGGGTCCTGGTGGGGCAACGATGCGCGTCCGAACGAGGTCTCTGTGGAACTCGATTATGCCGAAAGACTGGGTTTGCAACTGGGCGATGAGCTTGTGTTCAGGCTGGGACAGGATGAGGTGACGGTGAATGTCACCAGCTTCCGTACGGTGCGCTGGGACAATATGCAGCCCAACTTTTTCTTTATTTTTTCGCCAGGCACGCTGGAAATGTTTGGTGCAACCTTTCTGTCTACCTTGTTGCTGGAAGGTGAGGACAAACTGCTGTTGAACGATTTGCTGCGTCAGTATCCGACCATGGTTGTGCTGGAGGTTGATGCGCTGATCGAGCAGATTCAGACCATCATTGCCCAGGTCAGTTCTGCTGTCGAACTGATTGCCGTGCTGGTCCTGGTCGCCGGTTCACTGGTGCTGCTGTCCTGTGTCAACGCCACGCTGGATGAACGCTTTCGCGAGAACGCGATTCTCAGAACACTGGGTGCGGGCCGGAAACTGATCATGAGTTCGCTGTTGATCGAGTTTGCCTTTATTGGTTTGCTGGCAGGATTGATTGCCACGCTGGGTGCTGAAATCAGTGTGTACTATTTGCAGGTCCAGGTCTTCCAGCAGGAATTTGTGCCACACTATTGGGTGTGGCTGGCGGGTCCGATTGCGGGTACTGTGATTATTGCTGCGCTTGGCGTAGCGGCTACTCGCCGGGTTGTCAGCACCAGTCCACTGGCTGTGCTGCGCCATCTGTCATCCTGATGTTGAAGAAGTCTACGGGAGGTTTGATGATGAATATGTTTGCTGCGATCACCGGTCAGGTGCTGCTTGCCGCTGTGCTGATGTTGGCTGCATCCGCCGCCGTGAGTCAGTCAACCATGCTCAATCCCGACGAATTGAGTCGAAACTGTGTGTACGGCGATTGCCAGAATGGCTACGGCATTCTGGAGATACGCACCGGTATTGGTACCGACCGTTATGAAGGTGACTTCAGGGACGGCATGTTTCATGGCCACGGCAAATTTGAACTGATGATCAGCCGCAGTGCCCGTTCCTACTATGAAGGTGAGTGGAACATGGGTGTGCGTGAGGGACGTGGCACCTACTGGAATGGCATTTCCAATTTGTATATCGGTCAGTGGCGAAATGACAGGCGCCATGGCCAGGGATCGTATTTTTTTGGTCTGACAGACTGGTCACCCAACCGCAATACCGAAGCCTGGTTGCGTGAACACGTTGAAAACTATACCGGTGAATTCGTCGACGATCTGTATCAGGGGCATGGAACTTACCGATGGCCGGACGGTCAGAGGTACGTTGGCACTTTTTATGCCAATGAAAAACACGGCGCTGGCATTTTCTATTACCCCACTGGCACGCGACGTGAACAGGTCTGGGAATATGGGCGCTTTGTGCGATAGGCCCCATCTGATGGGCAGGGACAGAGAATGATTGAGTTACAGGGCATCCGGCGCGATTTTCGTAAAGGCACCTTGAGTCGCGAAGACTTGCTGAATAATCCGATAGAACAATTTCAGCACTGGATGAATCAGGCGCTGACCACAGATCTGACAGACCCTACGGCCATGGTGTTGGCGACCACGGCACGAGATGGCCAGGTCAGTCAGCGTGTGGTATTGCTCAAGGGGCTGGATGAGCGCGGGTTTGTGTTTTTCACCAATTACGAAAGTCGCAAGGCGCGCGAGATTGCCTCCAACTCCAAAGTCAGTTTGCATTTCCCCTGGTTTGCGATTGAGCGTCAGGTGATGATTTGCGGCGTTGCGGAAAAAATCACGGTAGAAGAGTCAAAAGCGTATTTTCAGAGTCGTCCGCGTGACAGCCAGTTGGCGGCATGGGCATCACCTCAAAGCCGGGTGCTGAACTCGCGCGACGTCATGATGCAGCAACTGGAAGCACTCGACAAAAAATATGCTGACAGTGATATTCCTCTGCCAGAATTCTGGGGGGGATATCGTGTACGGCCTTGTCAGATTGAGTTCTGGCAGGGTGGCGCCAATCGCTTGCACGATCGATTTATGTATTCCCTGCAGGCCGGCGGCCAGTGGCAGATTGACCGGCTGGCGCCCTGAGCGACGCCAGCCTTCGCCCCCGTCAGGCGTTGTTCCAGTCCGGCAGTTTTTTGTTGGCCAGCACGCGCTTGAGTCGTGCGTATTGTGGCAGGCCGTTTTTATAAGGCGGGTAGTCTTCGCCACGAATCAGCGGTTCAAAATACGCACGCGCCTTGTCAGTGATGCCAAAGCCATCGGCCGTAATAAAATCGCGTGGCATCGGTTTCTCGACATTCGCCACGTCCGACAATTTGGCTTCACCAACAGTCCAGCGGTATGTTTTGCCCGGCTTGCGCACAATCGTTGGCATCACCGCATTTTTCCCCGCCAGTGCAAATTCCACCGCGGCCTTGCCCATGGCATAGGCTTGCTCAACATCGGTAGCTGAGGCGATGTGACGTGCAGCGCGCTGCAAATAGTCCGCTACGGCCCAGTGATATTTGTAGCCCAATTCCTGCTTGATCATGTTCGCCAGAAAAGGTGCCACACCGCCCAGTTGTGTGTGTCCAAACGCATCCTTGCCGCCGGCATCGGCGAGGAACTGTCCGTTTTTGTAATGGGCACCTTCTGACACCACAATCGCGCAGTAACCAAAACGTTTGACGCAGTCGTTCACTTTTTTCAGGAAGGCTTTCTGGTCAAAGGCAATCTCCGGGAACACGATGACATGAGGTGCATCGCCTTCATGTTCGGCGGCAAGACCTGCCGCGCCGGCAATCCACCCTGCATGACGGCCCATGACTTCCATCACAAACACCTTGGTGGAACTTTCGCACATGGAAGCCACATCCAGGCCCGCTTCACGGATCGACACGGCCACATACTTGGCAACCGAGCCAAAACCGGGGCAGTTGTCGGTGATGGGCAAATCATTGTCGACGGTTTTGGGAATGCCAATACAGGTAATCGGGAAACCTTCTTTCAGGCTCAGCATGGACACTTTGTTCGCCGTGTCCTGTGAGTCGCCACCACCGTTGTAGAGGAAGTAGCGGATGTTATGCGCCCGGAACACATCCATCAGGCGCTGATACTCGGCGCGGTTGTCCTCAAGACTCTTGAGCTTGTAGCGACAGGAACCAAATGCGCCTGCCGGTGTATGACGCAGCGCGGCAATGGTGGCAGCCGATTCCTTGCCGGTGTCGATCAGCTCTTCGCGCAAGGCACCAATAATGCCGTTCATGCCGGCGTAGACTTTGCCGATGCGGTCGCCATGCTGGCGGGCTGTTTCGATAACGCCGCATGCGCTGGCATTGATCACGGCAGTCACGCCGCCCGATTGTGCATAAAAAAGATTTGCTTTTGCCATGAGATACCTGTGTGATCCGTCGTGCCGACACTGTCGCCACAAGGGCGGTCATGCGGGATGCAATTGGGGGGCTGACAGGGGCATAATGTTACAAATTGCCCGGGTAGCTGGCAATCTGACATTGTTCACTTGCAGACAAGGATACCGCCCGACTCATGAAAAAACTCATTATTGGCATGTCAGGGGCCAGCGGGCTCATCTATGGCATCCGCCTGCTGGAAGTCCTGAAAACTGATCCCGATGTTGAGACCCATCTTGTCATGACCGCCTCAGCCCGCCTGAACATCAGTCTTGAAACTGACTGGCAAGCCGATGCCGTGATTGCGCTGGCGGATCAGGTGCACTCAGTCAAGGATCTGGCTGCCAGTATTGCCAGCGGTTCGTTTCGCACCGATGGCATGATCGTCGCGCCGTGCTCCATGAAAACCTTGTCGGCTATTGTGAACTCCTACGCTGACAACCTGCTCACCCGTGCCGCTGACGTTGTGCTCAAGGAGCGTCGGCGGCTGGTGCTGATGCCGCGTGAGACGCCGCTGCATGCGGGGCATTGCGAGCTGTTGCTCAAGGCCTGTCAGATCGGTGCCATCGTAGCGCCGCCGATGCCGGCCCTGTATGCGCGGCCGCAAACGGTTGATGACATCATCAACCACTCGGTTGGCCGTGTACTCGATCTGTTTGACATCGAATCGGGTCTGGTCAAACGATGGCAAGGCGCCCGTCATCAGGCTTGAACACAGGCGGCAGCAATCTGCTCCAGCTGTAAGCGGTTGCGGGCCGTCAAGCGGTCAGGCTGTGCGACACAGCGCAGCATATTGCTGAGGACGTCAGGCAGGACATCGGGCCCGGAGTTGACCGATGACGGTGCAAAACGCTGCTGCAACTGTGCCAGCAACATCAGTTCGGCGTCGAGTTCGTTGCGTTTGATGGCTTCACGCAGCTGGTGCCAGTGGTCGTCATCGAGCCCGTTTTTCATCCAGCGCCGGATCCGGCGCAGCGGATAAATCAGGTTTTGCCCCAGTTGTTGTGACAACTGCTGCGCAGGCTCAAACACCTCGTCGGGCATCACGCCGGCATGCACACCATACCAGCCGGCAAACAGCATCAGAGGCACATCCACGGCCTGTTCATCCTGCAATGCCAGACAGGCATCGGAAACGCCGGGTGCGGAATAAACGCGGACTGCAAACGTTTTGAGTTCTGTCACTTATGTTCGGAATTCCCTGGGTGGATTTGCTAAAGTAAGTGCATCAAGCTTACAGGAAACTTTATGCATATCCACATCCTCGGTATTTGCGGCACCTTTATGGGCAGCTTGGCTGTACTGGCCAAAGAGCTCGGTTTTCAGGTCAGCGGCTCGGACGCCAACGTGTATCCGCCGATGAGTACACAACTGCAGGAACAGGGCATTGTGCTCAGCGAGGGATTTGATCCTGCGCACCTTCAGCCACATCCGGACCTGGTCGTGATTGGCAATGCCATGTCACGTGGAAATCCGGCAGTGGAGTATGTGCTGGACAAGGGCCTGCCTTATTGCTCCGGTCCGGAGTGGCTTGCGCGTTATGTGTTGCAGGATCGCTGGGTGCTGGCCGTGGCCGGTACCCATGGCAAGACCACAACCAGTGCCATGGTGGCGTGGATACTGGAGTACGCCGGCATGAAACCCGGTTATCTGATCGGTGGTGTGCTGAAGAATTTTCCAACCTCAGCCCGTTTGGGTGAAAGCGGTTTTTTTGTGGTGGAGGCAGACGAGTACGACAGTGCGTTTTTTGACAAGCGCTCCAAGTTTGTTCATTACCGTCCGCGCACGCTGATCATGAACAATCTGGAGTATGATCACGCCGATATTTTCCCGGATCTCGCCGCCATTCAGCGACAGTTTCACCATCTGGTGCGGACCGTGCCTGCCTCAGGCCTGATGCTGGTGCCGCAGTCAGATGCAGCGCTGGAGCAGGTGTTGGCGATGGGAGCATGGACGCCGGTAGAGCGTTTTGCTGTGCATCAGGAAAATACGTCGGCAACCATAACCCCCCGATGGACTGTGGATTTGATGACTGCCGATGGCAGCCAGTGCCGCATCTGTCGCCATCATGATCAGGGAGAGACCTCTGCCGTCATTCAGTGGTCACTGACCGGGCGCCACAATGCGAGTAATGCGTTGGCAGCTGTGGCAGCTGCGCACCACGTCGGTGTGCCGGTCACCACTGCCTGCGAGGCGCTGTCACAGTTCGCCAGCGTCAAGCGTCGTATGGAATGGTTGGGTCAGGCTGGTGGCATTCATGTGTATGATGATTTTGCCCATCACCCGACCGCGATTGCCACCACCCTGGCTGGCATGCGCGAGCGCCTGAAAACACAGTCATCACACCGGCTGATAGCAGTGATTGAACCGCGCTCTGCGACCATGAAGATGGGGGTTCATCAGGCGACACTTGGCGCCTCCTGCGCCAGTGCGGATCAGGTGGTCTGGATGGCCGGCGGAGGCAATGGCCTGGATGTGGCAGCGGTGATAGCAAGCAGCCCGGTGCCGGCCATTGCCTGCTATGAGGTGGATGAGATTGTGCAGTGGTTGCTGGCCAATACCCGTACCGGTGATCATATTGTGCTGATGAGTAACGGAGGTTTTGGCGGAATTCACCAGCGCCTGCTGAGTGCCCTGCAGCAACGCTACCGTGAACAGGCCCCGGTCAGTCATGAATGAGAACAGCGAACTGATTCCATTGTTTCCGCTGCGCTCGGTGTTGTTTCCGGGCGGGCGCTTGCCGCTGCAGATTTTTGAACAGCGCTATATCGATCTGGTCAGCCACTGCATGAAAACCGATAGCGGGTTTGGTGTGTGCCTGGTGACCAAGGGCGAAGAGGTCATACAGCCGGGCACCCGTCAGCAGGTCAGTCGTGTTGGCATGTATGCCCGCATTGTGGACTGGGATCAGCTGCCCAACGGTTTGCTGGGTATTACCGTGGAAGGGCAGCGCAAATTCACCGTGATGGACTGCTGGGCGCGGGATGACAAGCTGCTGATGGGCACTGTGAACTGGGCTGCGGAAGACTATCTGGGGCAGGAGGCCTTGCCCATCACACAAGAGCAGGAAGGTCTGGTTGATCTGCTCAAGGACCTGATGGCGCATCCGCTGATTGAGTCATTGGGGCTGGAGATGGACTATTCCGACCAGCGCCAGCTCGGCTGGCGTCTCGCTGAATTATTGCCGGTGCCTGCGCATCACAAACAGCAGTTGCTTGAACTCAACAACACCGGTGAGCGCCTGAAGGAAATAGAGAACCTGGTGGTGTCGGTGATGCGACACAATCAGTCATGACCGCTCAGCGTGGTCAGTGCGGCAGCAGATCCACCACGCGACTGAAATCCACCAGAATGATCAACTGGTCATTTTCGTTGTACACCCCCTGAATGAACCGGGATGACTCGTCCTGACTGGTGGCCGGGGCTGTTTCAATGGCCTTTTTGTTCAGGTCAATGACCTCGGCAACACGGTCGACCAGAATGCCCAGCACAAAATCCTCAATCTCCACGACAATAATGCGGGAGTTGTGTGAGTGCTCTGCCTGGGGCAAAGCAAATACTGCTCGCGCATCAATCACAGTGACCACGTTGCCGCGCAGGTTGATGATGCCCAGAATGAAGTTGGCTGACCCGGGGACACGGGTGATTTCACTGTAGCGCAATACCTCGTAAACGCGCGCTGCGTTGATTGCGTAGGTCTCTGCACCCAGCTCGAAGCTGACATGTTTGATCATGTCCAGTGGTTCCTCCACAGAGGAAACATCGCGTGTCATCGCCAGATTGCCTTGCATTGTCATGAATCAGAACCCGTGAAATTGCAGCGGTAGTGCCATCGCTTTTTTTAGCGGCAGTACCCCTGAAATCTTGAATCAGGCCCCCGCCAGCGCCGCAGGCCAGGGGTGGTTATCCCCGGGACCATGGCGCATAATACAAGGCAACAGGAATAAGCACAGAGGTTGGGTCCCATGTTGGAAGTCTGGTTAAACCCCGGTTCTTGGACACATGAGCAGTGGCTGGTGTTCAGTATTCTGGGTTTTGTGATTGTGGCCGTGATATTTGTGGCCTGGCGTCTCGCCAAATTGCTGCGCAGTACCACCGCGCCCCGGCAGCGCCCCAATTTGAGAGCGGGACGTCGCCCCCGGCAGTAACCTAGCGCTCCAGTAGCGCCAGATCGAGTACGGCTGCGGCAACCGCCATAAACACGACAATACCAGCCAGCCATCCCAGCAAGGCAAACACGCGGAACGGCTTGTCGTTTTCAGGATACAGGCCAGACTGTTCGTATTCGCGTTTGGGCTTGTCATTCCCGGTGCTGTCGTTGGTGTGCTGTGTGCTCATGACTGACTCCTGGCCTGGTGTTTGACAATACAAGTGTGGACAACATCTGTGTAACGCGATGAACAGAATACGCCCCGGACTGATGATCTTGCCGATCGTTGCAGCCGCAGCGCTGGTGCTGACTCCCGGTCCATCCATCCATGCAATAGTGACCCGGCATGATACCGGATACTCACAATTTCTTGCCAGAGAGTCCGACTACCCTGCCGTTTTCCCACTGTACACATCTGGCAGGCAGAAAACCTGTGCCGCGACGCTGATTCATCCGCGCTGGGCCTTGACGGCTGCGCACTGTGCCCAAGAGACCCCCCTGCAAGCTACACTGCTGCGCGACGGTGTATTCCCGGTGCGTGTGGCCGGTCGCTGGTTAAACGTTGATCGCCTGGTGTTTCATCCCGGTTGGCCCGGTGTTGTTGACCACCGGTTTGATCCCGGGCAAATCGATTTGGCATTGATCCGGCTTGATGCGGACGCCAGCCATGTGACGCCCGTATCCTTGTACGAGTCAGATCAGGAATTGGGTCTGGTCCTGACCTTTCTGGGCTGGGGCTACTCCGGGATCGGCCGCAGCGGGCTGCAGGTCAGCGATGGTCGTTTGCGCTTTGCACGCAATACTGTGGTACGCGCCGGTGAGCAGTTGCAGTTCGAATTTGATGACCCGGCCACTCCGGACACACGTGCTGTCGAGTTTGAAGGAGTGCCGGGACTGGGAGACAGTGGCGGTCCGGCCTTGCTGGCAACTGACAGGGGTTTGCAATTGGCTGGCATCGCCGTTGGTGAGTTGATGGATGCCAGTGATCCGCAGGCCTGGCAGCGCAGTGCCCGCTATGGCATTACCGTTGTTTATGAGCGGGTCAGTCGGCATGCGCAGTGGATTCGGCAAGTCATCGCAGAAAACAGCCTGTGACCGGGCGCTGTCATAGGCGCTATACCGGTTATTTGCTACACTCGACCGCACGGCGCTGGTGCCAGAGATCATCTGTGTACCGGTAATTCGCGTATCAGGTGCTCGGGTGCCGGTTTTCCAGGTACCTGTTTTCAAGGTACTGTTCAGGACAATGTCTATCAGGAGTTGAATAATGACAATCAAAGTTGGCGATAAAGTGCCGGATACCGGTTTTAAAATCATGGGCAAACAAGGGCCCGAGAACATCACCAGTGCCGATGTGTTTCTGGGTAAAAAAGTGGTGCTGTTTGCAGTTCCCGGAGCGTTTACACCGGGCTGTTCAGTCACCCACCTGCCGGGTTACGTTGTCAACGCTGACAAAATCAAGGCCAAAGGTGTCGACACCATCGCCTGCATGGCGGTAAATGATGCCTTTGTCATGGACGCCTGGGGCAAGGCACAGAACGCTGAAGAGCTGCTGATGCTGGCTGACGGTAACGGCGATTTCACCCGCGCGCTCGGGCTTGAGCTGGACGCGACCGGTTTTGGCATGGGCAAGCGCAGCCGCCGTTTTGCCATGATCGTGGAGAATGGCGTCGTCACCCATCTGGCTGTTGAGCCGGCTGGCGGCATCGATGAAAGTTCTGCCGAGAAAATCCTGTCTCACCTCTGATTCGCACCGGGGAGCCCTGCATGCTGAAGACAGAATACCTTGAATATCGTGATGGCGACGTGGTGCTTGAGGCCTATGTCGCCTTCGACGATGCCAACACAGAGCCGCGTCCCTGCGTACTGGTTGCCCACGACTGGACAGGCCGGCGAGATTACGCATGCGCCGGCGCCGAGCGTATAGCGGAGCTGGGTTACGTGGGGTTTGCGCTGGATGTGTACGGTAAAGGTGTGTTTGGCAAGGATGGCGATGCACAGGGCAATTCTGCCCTGATGCAGCCGTTCGCAGAGGACAGGGCGCTGCTGCGCAGACGACTGCTGGCAGCATTGGCTACGGCCAGTGCGCTGCCTCAGGTCGATGACAGCAATATCGCTGCGATGGGTTACTGCTTTGGCGGCATGGCGGTGCTGGAGCTGGCCCGCTCGGGTGCCGCCGTCAAGGGTGTGTGCAGTATTCACGGTCTGCTGGGGCAGGGCAATGTGGCCAACCAGTCGATTCGTGCCAAAGTGCTGTGTCTGCACGGCCACGATGATCCCATGGTGACGCCGGCGCAACTGCTGGCGTTTGAAAACGAAATGAGCGCGGCCAAAGCAGACTGGCAGGTCCACGTTTACGGAGGGACCAAACACGCCTTTACCAATCCGGCAGCCAATAACCCGGATTTTGGTACCGTGTACAGTCAGCGTGCCACACAGCGTGCCGAACGCGCGCTGGCCAATTTCCTCGAAGAGCTGTTTGTCGAAACACCGCCTCTGGATGTAGCCCCCTGAATGCGTGCCCAGTGTCCTGTTGGTGAAAACAACTGCGATCTGCTTGACGAAGTCGGGCAGTTACGCGCCCGTGTGGATGAGCTCAAGGTGCAGGTTGCCACCGATGAGCTGACCGGTTTGTACAATTACCGTCACCTGTTGTGGACGCTTGGGCAGGAGCTTGAGCGTGTGCACCGGCACGGTGGATCGTTTTGCGTACTGATGCTGGATTTTGACAACTTCAAGCGTATCAATGACAACTACGGTCATGAGTTTGGCAATCAGGTTTTAAAAGCCACTGGCAGTTTTTTCCGTCGCTCCTTGCGCAAACTGGATGTGGCCTGCCGTTACGGCGGTGAAGAGTTTGCGATTGTTGTGCCGGGCAGTGACCTGCGTGAGGCGGTGGTGCTGGCTGAGCGTTTGCGGGCGGGCATTGAGCGCATGCAGCTCACCGCAGGCGATGAAATTGTAAAACTCACGGTCAGTATTGGTGTGGATTGCTTCAAAAACGGTGATCAGTTGACACCGGAAGTCCTGCTGGATCGCACCGATCGCTACTTGCTGCAAGCCAAACAGGCTGGCAAAAACACGGTACGCTGCCCGGACCATGGAGCAGTCAGCGATGGCATGACGGTGGATGAAAAAACGGCGCTGATGGAAGGGTTTGGCGTACCCAATCGCTAGCGTTGCAGCGCTGACGGGTCTGCGGCCAGTTGCACTGCCAGATAATGCAAGATCGCCGCGGTCGCGCCCCATATCCGGTATGGCCCAAACTGTATTTCCATGAAACGTCGTTCACGTCCCTGAAACGGCATCGTATTGATCCTGTAGTTTGACGGCTCCAGCAGGATCGAGGCCGGCACATAAAAAATCTCTGCCACTTCATCCGGTGCCGGGCGCACCACAGCATCCGGTGCAACCAACCCGACCACTGGGGTCACATGGTAAGCGGATGGCATGATCAGTGACGGCAGTTTGCCGATGACCTGAATCTGCGTTGGCGGCAGGTGTATTTCTTCCTCGGTTTCACGCAGGGCAGTATGGACGATGTCGGTATCGGTGCTGTCAGCGCTGCCACCAGGCAAGCTGACTTGTCCGGCGTGGCTGCGCAAATGTGAGGTGCGCAGCGTCAGCATGATGTGAAAGTCGTTTACGGAAAATGCGGTGCCAGAGAAAGAAGTGACCGGTGGCACAATTGGAATAAGCACAGCAGCACGTCGTGCTGTCTTTCCCAGTATCAGGCCATCCGGCCGCCAGACATGCTCAGCCGGATCAGGGGGCAGAATCAGGCCGGAAGGATCGGGTGAAAGACGGAAGTAGGCTTCCAGTCGCGCGAGCAACCGGTTGGTTTCCGTGCTGACGTGGTTTGCGCCACTGCTGTCATTCACCCGATCGGTCATCCGTCCTGCTGTATCAGTTAAAACGCCAGTTCAGCGCCAGAAACGCGCGCAGCGGCTCGCCCGGGAAGTAACGGTCGCCACCAAACGCTGCCCAGTCAGCCCGCTCGGCATACTTGCGGTCTGTCAGGTTCAGAATATTCAGCGACACCGTCAGATCATCGGTGGCCTGCCAGCGTGTGCGCAGGTTCAGAATGTCGTGGCCTTCGTACTGGTTCAGGTTTTCCGGATTGGTGAAGTACTTGCCCATGGCTACCCACTGCAATTCTGTGAGCAATGTGCTGGTCGGACGCCATTGCAGCTGCACGGTACCAAAATTGCGCGGTGCCGACGACACATCATTGCCGTTCAGATTGACGCCACCGGAAATCTGGTCGTTCTCGTAGGTATGGCGGGCATAGTTGTATGCGCCGCTCAGACGCCACTGTTCATTGAAGTCATAACCACCGCCAAGCTCAACACCCTTGTGCCGGGTGTGCATATTGTTGAGGTTGATACGGTTGCTGTCGGTGATGATTTCGTTGTCCTTGTCCATGTAGAACGCAACGGCTTCATAGGACCAGGCGCCTTCGGTACCGGCAAAACCCAGCTCTACACTGTCGATTTCAACGGCGTCCAGATCCGCAACCGACTGGTTGTTCTGCAAGCGGTACAACTCGGTTGCCTGCGGCGGACGGAAACCACGCGTCACACGGAACTGCACGTCGTGATTGTCGTTGAACGCATAACGAATGCCGAGTTTCGGGGCCAGATTGCCAAAGGTGTCCGAGCGATCCGCCGGGCGATTGTAGCGGCAGCCGCCCATCGTGCACGGCACACCGTTGTCACGCGTACGGCCAGTCAGCATCTTGTTGTCGTAGTCGTAGTTCATGCGCTCAAAGCGCAGGCCCAACGTGATGTCAAAACCGTTATCCCAGAACTGCTGGTACTGCACGAACGGAGCAATCTGTGTGGCATCGACGTCATAGTCGTAGTTCTTGCCCACCGGCACAGTGGCAACAACCAGCGGTGAGCCGGTGGCCGGTCGCTCCTGACGTTGCAGCAGGGAGCCTTCAGTAAACTCCAGATCCAGACCGGCGGCGAACTTGCGGTTCTCGCCGAAGTCACGATAGCTGGCAAACTGCAGACCAACACTGCTGTGGGAGTTCTGCTCGGTTGGCAGACCGGGCAGGAAGTGCTGGATGAAGTCCAGGTCTGCTTTGCGGTAGTACGGTGTCAGAATCACATCCCAGCCACTGTCCAGTGTGTATTTGGCACTGGTCCAGATGCGCATGCTCTGGTTGTTGCGATAGGCTTCCGGGTTCGGGTTCTGACGGCGCAAGGTGTCATCCTTGTACGAGTTCAGACCCACGACGTAACCGGCTGTCTCCTGGTTCAGATTGGTGATGGTCACACCACCATCGAGCACCACGCCATTGTCCAGTGCTGACGAATACAGCCACGACACTTTCTGCTGGTCGTAGCCGCTTTCCGGGCGGAAACCCTGTTCACTGATACCGTTCAGCAGCAGGGTGTGTTTGAAGTTGCCATTGTCAAAACCGATGCGTGCGTTGCCGCGCAGCGTGCCACGGGGGCCAGCTTCCACGGTTACCTCACGTGTACCATCCGGCTCGGGCAGCACCACGTTGATCATGCCGTGTACGGCGTTGGAACCGTAAAAGGCCGTGCCTGGTCCCCGGATAACCTCGATACGCGTGGCATTTTCCGAGTGGGAATCAAACAGTTCGTTAACGTTGCAGAAGCCGGCTGCACGCAGCGGGATGCCTTGTTCGGCCAGCAGGAAGGCGCCACAGGCGCCGCCGCCGCTCAACACAGGTGAGCGAATGGAGGTCAGACTTTCCTGGCCATTGTTGCGGTTGATGTTGACGCCGGGCAAGCGGTTGGCAGACTCCTGAATGTGGGTATGGGCTGTGAGCCGGAGTTCTTCTTCGCCAAGGATTGCGATGCTGCCATTTATTCCGGACAACAGCTCCGGGCGGCGGGAATAGGAGGTCACCGTGATTTCACGAATCTCCTCGGCGCTGGCGGCGTTGTTGGCGGATGTATTCTGGGCAATAGCCGGTGCTGTC
Source organism: Pseudohongiella sp. (assembly GCA_036834885.1). Lineage (GTDB taxonomy): Bacteria > Pseudomonadota > Gammaproteobacteria > Pseudomonadales > Pseudohongiellaceae > Pseudohongiella. The sequence goes on from DAITNA010000001.1 coordinate 887,770, forward strand.
ATGCCTGCCATGATGGCGGCGCAAGCAACAGCCAATGTGGTGCGTTGTTGGAACTGTCGAGAATGTCGCATAGGTCTCTCCCCTTGATGCATACAGCAGACAAGACACCTCGTCGGGTGCCTGTTCAAGCGGTGCTTACCTTAGCACAGAATCCGGGCTTGCGTGTGCTCCGGGCAGCGCTGGCAGCGCAGGTCGTCGCGATCAGCATACGGTCTGTCCGGTGGCTGTCCTGAGCGGCTGCCATCACGTATGATCCGGGACATCCGTCAACAACAGGTCGGCATGTTTGTGGCCGGCGCAATGCTCAATAACAACACTTGGCAAGCAGTGGGGGAACAGGTATGCAGATCAGGGATAAAGTCGTGGTGGTGACTGGTGGTGCCAGTGGCATCGGCAAGGCGCTGTGTGAGCGCTTTGCGGCCGAAGGTGCCCGTGCCGTGGTGGTTGCCGACATCAACAAAACCGGCGTTGACGCGGTGGCGTACGCTATTGCGCCACATACGCAGGTACTGGCCGTGGCAGTAGATGTCAGCCGCGAGTCCGATATTCAGAAGCTGGTGGCCGATACCCTGGATGTGTACGGACAGATTGATCTGTTCTGCTCCAATGCCGGCATTTTTACCATCGGCGGTGAGGAAGTGCCCAACGACGCCTGGCAGCGTATCTGGGATATCAACGTGATGTCGCATATCTATGCCGCGCGTGCAGTGCTGCCGGCCATGCTGGCGCGCGGTGAGGGGTATCTGCTCAACACCGCATCGGCAGCCGGACTGCTCAGCCAGATTGGTTCAGCGCCTTACGCGGTGACCAAACATGCGGCGGTTGGTTTTGCTGAATGGTTGTCGATCACCTATGGCAACCGGGGCATCAAGGTGTCGGTGTTGTGCCCGCAGGCGGTCAGAACACAGATGACGGCCAATACCCGAGGCGGCGGTGTGGCCGGTGTTGATGGCATGCTGGAGCCGGAAGCCCTGGCGCAGACGGTTGTGGAAACGCTGGCCGCAGAGCGCTTCCTGTGCTTGCCGCACCCGCAGGTGCTTACCTATATGCAGCGCAAAACCGCGGACTACGACCGTTGGCTCAGCGGTATGCGCCGCCTGCAGGATCAGTATGCCGGGCAGTACAAGCAGTAGGCACTGACACCGGCCCGGCGCCATGCGGCAAGACTTGCAGCGCGATAAATGGTAGGGTGTGCGGGTTTTTTAACTGACAGTGTGAACAACACAGGAATTGAGTAATGACTTTGATGATTGGCAAGAACTCCGTGGTAGGCATCAACTACACACTCACCAACGACGCGGGTGAAGTGATGGACTCCTCGGAAGGACGTGGTCCGCTGGTGTACCTGCACGGTGCCCATAACCTGATCCCCGGTCTGGAAGCGCAACTGGCGGGCAAAACCGTTGGTGCCAGCTTCAAGGCGACCATCGCACCGGCCGATGCCTATGGCGAAACCGACCCAGCCCTGATCCAGACCCTGCCGCGTGAAATGTTCCGCGGTGTCGACAATATCGAAGTCGGCATGGGTTTTACCGCACAAGGCCCACAAGGCCAGCAGCACATCGTGGTGACCGCCGTCAGCGGTGACGAAATCACCATCGACGGCAATCACCCGATGGCAGGCAAAACCCTGCACTTTGACGTGGAAGTGGTCAGCGTGCGTGAAGCCACGGCCGAAGAAATCGACCACGGCCATGTGCATGATGGGTCACATCATCATTGATAGCGCCGTAAGCTAGGAGTTCTCCAGCAACTCCAGCCAGTTGCCATCCGGGTCTTCCACCATGGCGATGGCAACACCGGGTCGAATGGTTTTGGGCGGGACGGGAACACGTCGTCCCGCTTTTTCACACAGGGCAACGGCCGCGTTCAAATCGTCGACATGCAAGGTCCAGTAGCGACAGCCCGTTGCGGCGGGAATGCCTCCGGGCACCGCATCGTGCGCCGGTGATTTATCCAGTTGCACAATCTTGATCAGGCTGTTTCCGGCTTTGAGCCGGTGCATGGTGCCACCGGAGGGCATCGGAATCACACCCTCCAGCGGCAGACCCAACAGCTCGTGGTAAAACGCCACCATCGGGCCGGCGTTGCGGGTGATGATGCCTATATCCAGTGCCGCTTTCTGTAACGTCAGCATCAGCTGTTGTACCCCATGATGGCTTTGATTTCGAGGTAGTCGTGGAAGCCTTCAATACCCCATTCCCGGCCATTGCCTGATTGTTTGTAACCGCCAAATGGAGCCGCAAAATCCGGTCCTGCGCCGTTGAGGTGAACCATGCCGGTGCGCAGCCGGCGTGCGATGGCGCGCGCATGATCCGGTGCGCCGGATACATAACCGGACAGTCCATAAACCGTGTCGTTGGCAATACGCACAGCATCCTCGTCATCCTTGTAGCCGATGATCGAGAGCACCGGTCCAAAAATTTCCTCCCGCGCAATGGTCATCTCATTGGTGACATTGGCAAACACGGTGGGACGCACAAAATAGCCGGTTTCAAGGCCTTCAGGTTTGCCGGTGCCGCCGGCTACCAGGGTGGCGCCTTCATCGATACCAGCCTGAATCAGTGCCTGGATTTTGTTGTACTGCGCAGCACTGACCACGGGACCAAGACGGGTGGATTCATCGGCGGGGTTGCCCGGAACCGCCTTGGCAGCTGTTGCGCGTGCAATCTCGATGGCTTCGGCCATGCGCGAGGCGGGCACCAGCATGCGGGTGGGTGCGTTGCAGGACTGGCCGCAGTTGCCAAAACAGCCCATGACACCGCCTTTGACGGCAGTGGCCAGATCGGCAGAATCCAGAATGATATTGGCAGACTTGCCGCCCAGCTCCAGACAGACCCGTTTGATGGTGTCAGCAGCCGCTTTGCTGACTTCCCGCCCGGCGCGGGTAGAACCGGTGAATGACACCATATCAATCTCCGGGTGTGCGGAGATGGCGGCACCAACACTGGGGCCGTCACCGTTGACCAGGTTGAAGACACCTGCCGGTACGCCGGCGTCATGAATGATCTCGGCGAGAATCATGGCGCTGATCGGGGCAATTTCACTGGGTTTGAGCACCATGGTGCAGCCGGTGGCCAACGCAGGGGCCACTTTGCAGGTCAGTTGATTCAGCGGCCAGTTCCACGGGGTGATCATGCCGCAAACACCGACCGGTTCTTTGACGATTTGTGTGCTGCCACGGCTTTCTTCAAATTCGTACGATGCCAGTATGTGGCGCGCAGTGGCGAAATGGGCGATGCCGGTGCCTACCTGTGCGGTGCGGGCAAAGGAAATCGGAGCGCCCATCTCCTGCGAAATGGCCTGAGCCAGCTCTTCAGCCCGTGCTTTGATGCCGGCCAGAATTTTGTCGAGAATGACCAGACGTTCTTCGCGAGTCGTCTGCGACCAGGACACAAAAGCAGCGCGAGCGGCTTTGGCGGCGGCATCCACGTCCGTCGCTGTCCCGAGGGAAATGCGCGTAAACGGCTGTTCAGTCGCCGGGTTGATCACATCCAGCATGGGGCGTCCTTCCGGTTTGACCCACTGTCCATTGATATAAAAGCCTGGATAATCCTTGCTCATGCGATGTTCCCCCGCTAAAACGTTAATGGTGACACTGAAGTGTTGCACCGGATTATCAGCCAATTCCGGACGGACTGCCAGTTGTGCAGAGCAGTCGTTCACATTCCTGCGCCGGGTGTTTGTCCTGACGTTGAGCCAGCCCAGTCATCACGTATACTGGTGACGATGAATGTTCCGGTGCGCCAGGGCGGTCTTGGTCAGGTACAGAGAAAGGTATGCAGTCATGAGAGAGTCATTGTTGCAGCGATTGTGCTTGCCGGTTCTGCTGGCGATCACGCTCGTCTGTGTGTCTGCCCAGGCGGCGGCTCAGGACCCGTCTGCGACGGACGAGGCAGTCGCTCAGGCCTCTGATGATCAAAACGAAGCCGAGGCCATGGCAGCTGCCGCGCGCGAGCAGGAACAGCAGATGTTGCGGCAAACGGCGGCCACGCTGGAAAACCAGTTGGCCAGTCTGGGTAATGACAATGGTCTGTACGACCTGTCGCTGGCAGAAATCCAGACCGATCTGGGTCGCGTTTATTCAGATCTCGGTGAACATGACAAAGCGGTTGAGTTGCTGACACAGGCGCTGCATCTGGTGCGCCTGAACAGCGGCCTGTACGATCCCCAGCAAATTCGTGTGCTCGAAGAACTCATTGAAGCGCTGGCCGCCAATGCCGATTGGGAAAAAGTCGACAACTACCAGCATCTGGTGTTTTCACTGCAAAAGCGAACCTATGAGCCAGACTCCCCGGAGTTTGCCGATGCTGTGCTGGCAATGGGCAATTGGCAACTGGCGTCCGGGCAACTGGGGCGTTCGCAGAGCTTTCAGGCGCTGGGCCAGATCAGTGATCTGCGGGACTTGTACGCCAGTCAACTGGAATACGCCCGTGCCCGCGAAGATCTCGGGCGACAGTGGTCGTTTATCTATGCCACTGCGATGGCGGATATCGCACTGGCGCGGCAGTACCTGCGTTCGGACATGGGCGAGATGATGATCCCGGTGCAGCGCTATGTGAACCAGACCGTTTGCCGCAACGTACCCAACGGATCCGGGGGCTATAACCGGGTGTGCTGGCAGGAAACCGTGGCCAATCCTGACTACTATTATCAGGTGGCCAGTCAGCGTCGCACCCAACTGGAACGAGCTCGCATGAGTCTGACCAGCGCGCGCCGCGAGTTGCAGGAGATTCTGGACAGCAATCCCGAGTTTGCCAGTGCCAATGCGGACAGTACCCGCACCGGGCTGGAAAATCTGAACCGGGCCTTGTCCGAGCTGCAGAGAGATTCCCGCATGAGCATGATGGGAACCTGGTAGGGTTCTGACAACGGTCACACAAATAACATCACCAATAATCAAAGGAGCGGTAACACGATGAAACTGTGGCAGAAAGTGGTAACAGGCTTGGCGGCGCTGATGTTGAGTGCAGGCGCGTCAGCACTGGAAGTGGGCGACAAGGCACCTGACTTCAGCTTGCAGGCCTCTGATGGCAAGACTTATTCCCTGTCTGACTTTGTGGGCAAGCAGCCGGTTGTGCTGGCGTTTTTCCCGGCGGCGTTCACCGGAGGCTGCACCATCCAGTGCAAAGCCATCCGCGACAGCAGCGATGAGATCAAAAGTTTTGATGTGGCTTACTTTATGGCCAGTGTTGATACACCGGAGAAAAACACCGAGTTTGCCAGAGAATACGAACTCGACTTCCCTGTGCTCGCCGACCCGGACAAAACCATGACCCAGGCCTATGGTGTGCTGAGTGAACGTGGTTTTGCCAATCGCTGGACATACTATATAGACGCTCAGGGTATTGTGGTCAAAATCGACAAGTCCACCAACCCGAGTTCGGCGGGCAAGGATCTGGCCGAGAGTATGGCAACACTGGGTTTCCCGCGCCTGAACCAGTCAGCTGGCCTGTAACACGCAGGGTCCGGGCCTGATCATGGCCTGAATCTGATGTTTGCGGGCATTCTCGTGATGCCCGCAGTGTTGTCTTGCCCCTGTCATTGGCGCTGTGCCAGAATAACCTTCATCAAGGCTTTCAAGACACACTATGGCTCACAAAACTCTGGCAATCATTGCGGTGCTGTCCCTGATCGGGGTGGCGTTCCTGGTTTATCTGGCACTGACGTTCGAGCCGCCGGAGGCTACGCGTTCGGTAGCACTGGATGCGCCGGTTGCACGCCCGGTGGAGCAGCCGGTGACACCGGCGCCTGTGCCCGCTGACCCAACACCTGCTGCGCCGGCGGCACCTCTTGTTGAAATCCCGGCTCAGACTGAAACCGCAGCCGAGCAGCAGGAGCCGTCCGAACCACTACCTTCGCTGAATGACAGTGATGCGCTGGTGATGTCCCGTCTTGCCAGTATGGAAATGGGCGCCAGTTTGCTGCGTCTGTTGACACCGACCGACCTCGTCAGAAAATTTGTTGTGTTTGTCACCAATGTCGCTGATGGCGAGCTGCCCACGCTGGAGTACCCGGTACGCGCTGTGGAAGGTGAGTTTGCCGTGCGCGAGCTGGATACCAATCTCTATGAGCTGGACCCGGCCACCCACCGGCGGTTTACCCCGATGGTTGATACACTGGTTGCCATGGACGCTCAGCAGGCGGTCAGCATCTATCGGGCGCTGCGCCCGCTGTTTCAGGAAGCCTACGCCGAGCTGGGTTATCAGGGCAGTTTTGACGCGGTGCTGATCCGTGCGATTGACCAGATTGTGAACGTTACCCCGGAAGCTGGCCCCTTCCAGTTGATCAAACCGTCTGTGATGTACTTGTACGCCGAAACCCGTATTGAAGACATGAGTCCGGTCTACAAGCAATTGCTGCGACTGGGGCCTGAAAACACCGCCAAACTCCAGGCTGCCTTGCCAGCTTTCCGGGAGCAACTGCAGTTCGCGCGCTGACACAATGGCGCTGATGCATCCCGATTTTCACCAGCAGAACCCGCTCGACGCAGCACGCCATGTGCTGCGTACGATCTTTGGTTACGACGACTTTCGTGGTGCCCAGGCCGACATCATCCTGGAAATGCTGGCCGGGCGTAACGCCCTGGTGCTGATGCCAACCGGCGGTGGCAAGTCCCTGTGCTACCAGATTCCGGCCCTGCTCAGATCCGGTGTTGGCATTGTGATTTCGCCGCTGATCGCTCTGATGCAGGATCAGGTGGACGCCTTGCGGGCAGCGGGTGTTCGCGCCGGATTTATCAATTCATCCCTGGGTGCAGAGGATTACCAGCGGGTGATGCGCGCGCTGCGCCGTGGCGAGCTGGACCTGCTCTATCTGGCACCCGAGCGGCTCAACCAGCCGGGCACGCTGGAAATGCTGGCCGGTCTGGAAATTGCGCTGTTTGCCATTGATGAGGCGCACTGTGTGTCGCAATGGGGACATGATTTCCGCGCGGACTATCTGATGCTCAGTGTGCTGCATGAGCGCTTCCCGCAGGTGCCGCGTATCGCATTGACGGCAACGGCCGATGCTGCGACGCGGGAGGAGATCGTCCAGCGTCTTCAGTTGCACGACGCCAGTCATTTTGTCAGTGGTTTTGATCGCCCCAACATCCAGTACCGCATTACCCAGAAGCGTAACCCGCGTCAGCAGCTGCTGGACTTTTTGCGCCGGGAACATGCCGGCGATGCTGGCATCATCTATTGTCTGTCACGTAAAAAAACCGAAGAAACCGCATTCTGGCTGGTAGAGCAGGGTTTTACCGCGTTGCCCTATCACGCCGGTCTGAGCGCGGCAGAGCGTTTGCACAACCAGCAACGTTTTCTGCGTGAGGACGGTGTCATTGTGGTGGCGACTATTGCCTTTGGTATGGGCATCGACAAACCCGATGTGCGCTTTATTGTGCATCTGGATTTGCCTAAAAGTATCGAGTCCTACTACCAGGAAACCGGTCGCGCCGGCCGCGATGGGGAACCTGCGACCGCCTGGATGGTCTATGGTCTGCAGGATGTCATCAAGCTGCGCCAGATGATGGATGGTTCCCAGGGCAGTGAGCAGTTCAAACGACTGGAACGCATCCGGCTGGATGCCATGCTGGGGCTGTGCGAAATCACCAGTTGCCGCCGGCAAGCGCTGCGCGGCTACTTTGGCGAGCAGGCGCCGGAGCAGTGTGGCAACTGCGACGCCTGCCTGAATCCGGCGCCAACCTGGGATGGCACCGTTGCTGCACAGAAGGCACTGTCGTGTGTGTACCGCACCGGCCAGCGTTTCGGCGTGGCCTATCTGATTGAGGTGCTGATCGGACTGGAAAGTGAGCGAGTGCTGCAAAATGGCCACATCCACCTGAGCACGTTTGGCATCGGGCGCGAACTGGACAAGTCGCAGTGGCAGTCAGTGTTCCGGCAGTTGGTCGCACGTGGTTATCTGGGCGTGGATCACAACAGTTTTGGCGGTTTGTACCTGACAGAAAAAGCACGGCCCGTGCTCAAGGGTGAGGAAAGTATTCGCTTGCGCGAAGACATACAGGAAGTCAGCCGCAGCAGCCGCGGCAAGCGTTCCGATCAGGGAATGTTGCCGGAGGACAAGCGCCTGTTTGAGGCGCTTCGTCAATGCCGCAAACAGCTGGCGGAGCAGTTTGATGTGCCGCCCTATGTGATTTTTCACGATGCCACCTTGCTCGATATGGTGCATCTGAGGCCGTTGAACGCCCAGCAAATGCTGGCTGTTAACGGGGTGGGGCAAGGCAAGCTGGGCAAATATGGCGAGGCATTTTTGCGCATCATCAATGAGCATGAGCTCGATCTGGTATAGAATGCGCGCGTTTTTTCGCCAGCGCCGGTTTTACGTTCCGGTGAGCAGACAGGAGTAACAGCAGTATGAGCAACAACCCATTTCCGGCAGCGGACGGGTCAACACCGATTGTGGTGGCGGCGATGTACCGATTTGTGCGGCTGGATGATTTCCAGGACATGAGAGCACCCTTGCACCGGGTTTTGCTGGACAACGGCGTCAAAGGCACGCTGCTGCTGGCACGTGAAGGCATCAATGGCACCATCGCCGGCTCTCGCGAAGGCATCGATGCCGTGATGGCATGGATGCGGGCGGATGAGCGTCTGGCCCCCATCGAAACCAAAGAGTCATACACAGAAAGCAACCCGTTTTATCGCACCAAGGTCAAACTCAAGGCCGAGATTGTGACCATGGGTGTCGAGGATGTGGATCCGTGTCATATCGTCGGAACCTATGTCAAACCGGCGGACTGGAACGCATTGATCTCCGATCCCGAGGTGCTGGTGATTGATACCCGCAACCACTATGAATATGAGATTGGCACCTTTGAAAGAGCGGTCAATCCGGAAACTGACGCCTTCCGCGAGTTCCCCGAGTTTGTGAAAGAACACCTGGACCCGGCGCGCCACAAGAAAGTGGCCATGTTTTGCACGGGCGGCATTCGCTGCGAGAAATCAACGGCTTATCTCAAGCAAAACGGCTTTGAGGAGGTCTATCACCTGCAGGGTGGCATTCTGAAGTATCTGGAGGAAGTGCCCGAAGAGCAGTCGCTTTGGCGTGGGGAATGCTTTGTGTTTGATAACCGTGTCACGGTCAATCACCAACTGGAGCGCGGCAGCTATGACCAGTGTCATGCCTGTCGCATGCCGATTACGGCAGAGGAAAAAGCGTCACCCCAATTCAGTCCCGGTATCAGCTGCCCGCATTGTTATGACCATCATTCGCGCGACAAACTCGAGCGGTTTGCTGAACGCGAGCGTCAGATGCAATTGGCGCGCGAGCGTGGCGAAACCCATATTGGTGAACCCATGTCGTTGATTATCCAGCAGCGTCGTCAGGAAAAACTGGCTGCCAAGGAAGCCCAGCGGCGCCTGGATCAACAGGCAGCCGGGCGCCACTAGCCAGGGTGTGCCGCAGTGACCTCAACCGGTGCAAATCGGGGGACACTGCGGCCATCCACTTCAACCGTTTCGGTAAACATGGTCAGCGGTCTGACCCACAGGCCCCGTTCACCGTATTGTGGACGATAGACCACCAGCCACTCTTCAGTTTCGCTGTGCCTGGCAAGTCCAATCACGTCATACAACGGTCCCTTGTAGTGGCGGTAAGTGCCGTTGGCCAGCATCGGGGTGGTGCTCATCGTCGAATCCTGTGGTTGTCTGTCGCGTTGCTGTAGAGTTTAGCCTGATCTGACCGATGGCACATGTCAAAAAACCATGGGCTGCATTAAACTCGGCCGCGACAAATCACCGGAAACAACAAAAAGGAGTATCAACATGAGACGTTTGAAAACCGGTCTGGTTATTCTGATGTGTGCCTGGCTGGCCGCGTGTGCGTCCAGCGCCCCATCCAAGCAGGAAATGATTATTGGTGCCTGGCAGGCCGAATTTGAGGGGCAATCCATGACGCTGGAATACGGCGAATCCCAGGTCAGGGTCCGGGAATTTGGCATGAGCTTTCCTTACGAATGGATAGATGCTGACAGTATTCGCCTCAACGCCATGGGGCAGGAAGTGGTCAGCCGGGTTGATTTTGACTCGCCCGATGTCATGCGCCAGACCGCTGATGGCCAGACCCAGACCATGCGCAGGGTGCCGTAAGAGGAGCGCCCTGACAGGAGCACTATAATGGCTGCCCCATAAAAAAGGCCACCGGGAGGTGGCCTTTTTTATGGACTTGACTCAGCGAATCACTGTGCGATTGGGGCGCTGTTAACAGAACAAATAATTACTTCGGCGACCGCTTCCAAATTGCTGTCAGCAGTGCCATCAATTTCGATATCCCAGGAACTGCTTTTGCCAGTCCACTCAAAGGTATAGGGTGTGCCGATCTGATAGGAGTTCAGGGCGCCCAGGTAGACTTTAACTGAGCGGAACTCGTTTCCAGCTGCAAGACCTTCAACATTTATCAAAGTGAAACCAGATTGAGCGTATGACCCCGCACCAAACAGGCCTACCTCAACGCCCTGGCTGTCAACAAGAGAGGAAAGGTATTCTTCGTTTTCCGCACTATATGGCATGGCGTTATATCCAGCCGCCATGAAGCAACCTTCCGGCAGAACGATACCGCCGCCGTTATCACCACCGCCGCCGTTGTCGCCACCACCACCGTTGTCTCCGCCACCGCCGTTATCGCCGCCGCCACCGCAGTCATCGTCGTCATCATGATCGTGATGCTTGTGGTGGCCTACGCCGTTGATGTAACCCGGGTGGTCATGCTGGTGACCTTTGCCTTTGTGGTTGTCGTGACCTTTGCCTTTGCCATTGCTGTCATGGTCATCGTCAGGCGCTTCGCAGCTGCCGTCATCATCGTCGTCATGGTCATGATGTTTGTGATGACCTATGCCATTGATATAGCCAGGATGATCGTGCTGGTGGCCCTTGCCATTGTTGTTGTGGTCATGGCCTTTGGCTTTGCTGGACGACGTGGTCTGACTGGACGTCTCTTTGGAGTTGCCCTTGCCATTGTTGCCTTTGCCAGAGGCCAGTACATCGGCGCTCGCCAGAGTCAGCGTGATCACGGCGGCCGTCATGGCAACGGCAGAGAAAATCTTTTTCATTCCAGGGACTGTCATTGCGGGTACTCCCGATTCATGTACATCTTACTGGTGATGCAATAGTGTGTTTTAAAGCATTGGAAGTGGATTGTACTCCTCCGGGTTTCAGAATACAGGGGGCAATTGGGGAAAAAAGCGGGCGCTTTTCGGCTGTCGGGGACGTTTAAGGCTATCGACTGTCTGTCAGATCGCGGGTTATGCTTGAGCGCATTCAGTATTTTCTTCGGGACCACGCACACCGGCATGAAAACCACCAGAACGTCAGACGAGCGCCTGTTGAGCGCAGCAGGCCGGCAATTGGCTCTGTATGCTCTGGCAGGGGTATTGTTTCTGGTCGTATTGATGTTTGTGCTCAACGCCTTGGCCGGTCTGACCAGTAGCGCCGCCGGCATGTCCCGCCTTGGGGTGGATGTTCAAAACAACAGCATCAATGCCTTTCTGCGTAATGAGCCGCCGCAATTGGATCCCATGCGATCCACAGATGCCATCAGCGGTGTGGTGCTCGGTCATGTGATGGAGGGCTTGCTGCGCTACGACGAAAATGGCGAGCTGGTCGGCGGTGTCGCCGAGCGCTGGGAGCAAAATGGCACCGAATTCACCTTCTGGCTGCGTGACAATGCGCGCTGGAGCAATGGCTTGCCAGTCACCGCGCATGATTTTGAATTTGCTTGGAAAAAAGTGCTGGAGCCGGCCACGGCATCACAATACTCCTTTATCCTGTACCCGATTCTGAATGCTGAAAAAGCCAACACTGGCGAACTGCCGCTGGATGCGGTCGGCGTGCGAGCGCTGGATGACAAAACCTTGCAGGTCACGCTTGAAACACCGATTGCTTACTTTGACAGGATCGTGGCTTTTGTGACGTTTTTGCCGGCCAATCAGGCATTTTTTGAGCAAACTGCCGGACGTTATGGCGCTGACCCGGACATGATGCTCTACAACGGTCCTTTTATGATGACCAGTTGGGTCCACGGCGCCAGCCTTCGCCTGGAGCGCAATCCTTACTACTGGAATCAGGACCATGCCAAGCTGGATGTGATCAATTTCGCGCACATGACGTCGGACTCCAATACCCTGTTCAATCTCTACAAAGACGGCCAGATTGCCTTGACGGACCTGACCGTGCAGATGCTGGAAGAGGCCATGCTGCAACGCTGGCCACTGGAGAGTTTTGCCGAAGGCACGGTGTTTTTTACCGATTTCAACTTTCGGCCCGAGCGGCTGACCTCCAATTACAATCTGCGCAAGGCCTTGCAGTTGTCCCAGGATGCCGACGAGCTGGTGAACCGGGTCATCAAGTTGCCGGGCTATCAGCCGGCGGTCAGTCTGTTCCCGCGCTGGGTTCAAGGATCAGAAGGCTTGCTGCGTGATGAGTTCCCGCCACCACCACATCAGCGCAACGTGGAAAAGGCCCGCGAACACTTGCGTCTGGCATTGCAGGAGTTGGGTTTGCAAACGCTGCCTCCGCTGGTGCTGCTGTCCGGCGACACGCCGGTGGCGCGCTTGCAAGCCGAGTATTATCAGGAGCTGTGGCGCCGGGAGCTGGGGCTGGAGATCAGAATAGACGAGCAGATATTCCGCCAGCGCCTGCAAAAAATGACGGATGGTGATTTTGACATGGTGCTCTCGGGCTGGGGGCCCGACTACAACGACGGCCTCACCTTTGCCGATCTGTACGCCTCCTGGAACCTCAATAACCGTGGCCGCTACGTCAATCCCGAGCTCGATGCCAATGTGCGCATCGCACAGAGCTCTCTTGATGCGACCGAGCGTGCGCGTGCCTTTGCTGAAATCCAGCGCATCGTGTACGAGGATGCCGTGCACATCAGCAACTACGAGCGTGGTTATGTGTACAGCACCGATCCGCGGCTCAAAGGGGTAGTCCGGCGTGTGTTTGGTCCGGAGACCGACTACTCCTATGCGTGGATTGAAGGCGAGGAGCGCTGATTGTGACAAAGAGAAAGGAGCGCTGATCGTGATGACGAGCGGGGAACACTGACCGTGTGGATGTACGTACTCAAGCGCCTGTTGCAAGGAGTGATCACGGTCTGGTTTATTGCCACTGCCACTTTCCTGGCCATGCATAACGTCCCGGGCGATCCGCTGTCAGACGAACGGGCCACCAACGAAGCCATTCGTGCCAATCTGGAAGCTCGCTACGGGCTGGACAGGCCCATCACCGAGCAATACTTCATTTATCTGAGCAATATGCTGCGCGGTGATTTTGGCATGTCGTTCACCCAGCAGAACCGCGAGGTCAACGACATCATCCGCGAGCATTTCCCGGTCTCTGCCACCTTGGGCATCCTGGCGGTGACCTTTGCTGCACTGGGCGGCATTTTGTGGGGAGCACTGACCTCGCTGTATCGCAACCGCTTGCCTGACTACATCATCATGTTTGCGGTGATTCTGTGTATTTCTGTGCCCAGCTTTGTGTTTGCCGCGCTCGGGCAATTGCTGCTGGTTAACCTGAACGCCTGGTTTGGCGTTTCGATTTTGCCGGTGGCCGGTTGGGGTACGGTAGCCCACATGATTCTGCCGGCACTGGTGCTGGGGCTGGGTACCATGGCGTATCTGACACGCCTGATGCGCTCGTCCATGCTGGAAGTGATGAATGCCGACTATGTCCGTACCGCCAAAGCCAAAGGGCTGACACCCACAAGGATTTTTACCCACCATCAGCTGCGCAACGCCGTGCTGCCGGTGGTGACGGTGTTGGGACCGGCGATTGCTGCCATCACCACCGGCGGTTTTGTGGTTGAGCTGGTGTTTGCGATTCCGGGGCTGGGGCGTTACTTCGTGCAGGCGGTGCAGCAACTCGATTACACCGTGATCATGGGCACAACGGTGTTTTACGGCACTTTTCTGGTGTTCATGGTGATTCTGGTGGATCTGATTTACGGCTGGATTGATCCGCGCGTGAGGTTGAAATGAGCATCAGACAGCCCGTGCGAACCTTGCGCCCATCCGATTTTGAAGCACTGCCGGAACAGTCCGGCGCACCGGTGCTGGTGCGACCTTCACGGTCGTACTGGCAGGACGCCTGGGCCCGACTCAAGGCCAACCGGCGCGCGCTGATATCGCTCTACATCATTATTGCGCTGATGCTGTTTGCAGGCGTGGGGCCCTGGTTATGGCCGGTGGATCCGGCGCGGCAGGACGTTGATCAGATCAGTGTCGGGCCGGGCGCGGATCGGCGTGCGGTGGTCGTCGAGCCCTGGCAACCGTGGGATGGTCGCAGCGTGGATGCTGACTTTGTGGCGCAACAAGCCGCCACTGACGGCTTGCAGTTGGCGTTCCCGCCCATCACTCAGGGTGTCAGGCTGTTGTGGCCGCCGATCCCCGGTGCCACGTCCTATCGTTTGTATCGCAACCATTTCACCCCGGTGGATGCCAGTGCACTGGGTATTCCCATCGCCGATTTCGGGCCGGGTGCCGCGCTGTCCTATGAAGACCGGCTTGATTTGCAGCCGCGCCGGTATTTCTACTCCATCACCGGGTTTGACCAGAATGGCGAGCGTCTGGATGACTATCTGACGCTGGCCGTCGACGTGGAACGTGTGATCACAGTGGCCGAGGTGCTCTCCAAACAATTACCGGTAGATACCGGCAGTTTGCAGACCGGTGATGAAGTATTTCTGACATTCCACCCGCTGGGCACTGACTATCTGGGCCGTGACATGCTGGCGCGCCTGATGGCCGGGGCGCAGGTGTCACTGTTTATCGGTTTGCTGGCGCCGCTGATGTTTGTCAGCTTTGGTGTGCTTTATGGCGCTACCGCCGGCTTTATTGGCGGACGCACTGACCAGGTGATGATGCGCATTGCCGACTTTGTCGTCGCGCTGCCTTTTTTGCTGTTCATGATTCTGTTTCAGGTGGTGTTTGGCATCGGGCCGGGCGAAAGCGGGATTATCCCGATGATGGTTGCTTTGGTATTGCTGTCATGGCCTGCGACAGCGCGGCTTGTGCGTGGGCAGATTTTGCAGATCCGCGAAGAAGCCTATGTCAGTGCGGCGCGCCTGCTGGGGGGTTCTCACCTGTATCTGATTTTCCGGCACATGATCCCCAACACGCTGGGCGTCATTCTGGTCACCCTGACCTTTGCGGTGCCAACCGCGATTTTTACCGAGGCGTTTCTGTCGTTTATTGGCATGGGTGTGGCACCGCCCACGGCATCGTGGGGCAGCATGAGCAATGAGGCTTTGAAAACCATGCTCACCCATCCACATGAGCTGTTTTTCCC
Organism: Pseudohongiella sp.; assembly: GCA_036834885.1. GTDB lineage: Bacteria > Pseudomonadota > Gammaproteobacteria > Pseudomonadales > Pseudohongiellaceae > Pseudohongiella. The sequence goes on from DAITNA010000001.1 coordinate 903,060, forward strand.
GGCCCTGATGATCAGCATCACGGTGCTGGCCTTTAATCTGCTCGGTGATGGCCTGCGCGACGCTCTTGATGCCCGCATGCGCGGCAGGGACTGACACCATGGAGACTCAGCAATGACGGCGCTGTTGGAAGTAGAGAATCTGGGTGTCGAGTTTGCGACGTACGGCGGTATTGTGCAGGCCGTGCGTGGTGTCAGTTTCAGTGTGGATGCCGGACAGACGCTGGCGATTGTCGGTGAGTCCGGTTGCGGCAAATCGGTGAGCATGCAGGCCCTGATGGGGCTGATTCCCATGCCACCGGGACGCATCACCAGTGGTTCCGCCCGTCTGCGTGGACAGGAGTTTCTGGGACGGCGCCGGGTGGACGGCAAAACCGTGTGTGGTGATGAAGTCGGCATGATTTTTCAGGATCCGATGTCTTCGCTGAATCCGACCATGCGTATTGGTGATCAGATCGCCGAGACCTTGCAGGTACACCGCGGCTACAGCCACAGCAAAGCCTTTCAACGTGCGATAGAACTGCTGGAGTTGGTGCGTATTCCGGAAGCTGCCCGTCGCGCCAGACAATACCCGTTCGAATTTTCAGGCGGCATGTTGCAGCGCGCCATGATCGCGATGGCGATTGCCTGCCAGCCGGCCTTGCTGATTGCCGACGAGCCCACCACGGCGCTGGATGTCACCATTCAGGCGCAGATTCTGGATCTGCTCAAGTCCATCCAGGCTGAAACCGGCATGGCCATCATTCTGATCACCCATGATCTGGCAGTGGTGGCGCGCATGGCGGACAAGGTTGCGGTGATGTATGCCGGTGAAGTGGTCGAGTATGGCGCTGTGGATGAGGTGTTTTATCAGTCTGCCCACCCGTACACTGACGGCCTCAAGCTCGCCATGCCCAGCGCCCGATCAGACCAGTCCCATCGGCTGATGCCTATCCCTGGCAGTCCGCCGGACCTGTTCTCTCCGCCAGCCGGCTGTGGTTACTGCGCACGGTGTCCATCGGCCATGCGTGTCTGTGCTGCCGACAATCCACCCGTGTTTGATGTCAGCGCCACGCATTATTCACGCTGCTGGTTGCAGCATCCGCAGCGCAAGATGGCGGTGTCAGCATGAGCGAGTTGATCCGCTTGCAGAATCTGAGCTGTTTTTTTGAACTGGGGCGTGGCCAGCGCGTCCATGCCGTGGATAACGTCAGCCTGTCGATTGCCCAGGGCGAGACGCTGGGACTGGTCGGTGAAAGTGGTTCCGGTAAATCCACACTGGGCAAAACCATCATGGGGCTGAATCACAAAACCGCCGGGTCAGTCAGTTATCGCGGTGAAGTCCTGCCAGCGCACTACCGTTCACACGACTTCCGGCGCATGGCGCCGCTCATGCAGATGATTTTCCAGGATCCGTACTCGTCACTGAATCCGCGCATGACCGTTGGCGAAATCATTGCCGAGGGGCTGCGCCTGCGCCGTGAGTCCAAAGCCACCATGGGCCAGTGGCTGGAAAAGGTAGGGCTGAGCGCGTCTCATGCCTCGCGTTATCCGCACGAGTTTTCCGGTGGTCAGCGCCAGCGCATCGGGATTGCGCGTGCCCTGATCATGGAACCGGAATTTGTGGTCTGCGACGAACCGATTTCCGCGCTGGATGTCTCGGTGCAGGCACAGGTGGTCAATTTGCTCAATGAGCTGAGGCAGTCCATGGGACTGACCCTGCTGTTTATCGCCCACGACCTGTCGATGGTGCGCTACATCAGCGACCGCATGGCAGTGATGTATCTGGGCTCGATTGTGGAGCTGGGGGATGCCCGTGATGTCTACTTCCAGCCACGCCATCCTTACACGGAGATCCTGATTGCCTCCAACCCGGAGCCCGACCCGCAGGCCGAGCGCCAGCGCCTGTCGACGCCGATTCAGGGTGAGATTCCGTCCCCGGTCAATGTGCCTCCCGGGTGTCGTTTTGCCGGGCGCTGCCCCAAAGTGATGCAAATTTGCCGGGAAAAGACGCCAGATTTGATTCCGCTGGTGAATGAAGAGCGACTGGTGGCCTGTCATCTGTACAGTTCATGAAAAATTCACTAAATTCCGGACTTCGCTGTATCTGAAGAACAAGACTGCCCATGCGTGACTATTTTCTGCGACGACTGCTGCTGATACCCCCCACCCTGATCGGTGTCACAATCATTGTATTCATCATTACCCGTCTGGTGCCCGGAGGGCCGCTGGAGCGGGCGATTATGGAGGCCCAGATGAGTGGACTGGGCGGTGTCACGTCTCAGGCGGGGCAAGGTATGGCCTTGTCACAGGCCCAACTGGATCGTCTGCGGGAGTATTACGGTTTTGACAAACCCATCCTGCAAAGTTATGTCGACTGGATGGGCAAGGTGCTGCAGGGCGATCTGGGGACGTCCTATCGCTACAACATGCCAGTGACCGACGTGATCAGCAGTCGTTTCCCGGTGTCGCTCTATTATGGGCTGATCACACTGGTACTGACGTATATTATTTGTATTCCGCTCGGCATATTAAAAGCCATCAAGCACCGGACGCTGGTGGATAATCTCAGTTCGATTTTTATTTTTATCGGGTATGCCATTCCCGGTTATGCCCTGGGTTCGCTGCTGCTGTTGTATTTTGCGGTGAAGCTGGAATGGTTCCCGATGGGCGGATTCGTCAGCATGCAGTTTGCCAGCAAGGATTTTGGTGGCAAGGCGCTGGATCTGTTGCAACACTCGGTATTGCCGCTGATCTGTTACCTGGTCGGCAGCTTTGCGCTGGTGACCATGCTGCTGAAAAACCATCTGATGGATAATCTGGCGTCTGACTATATTCGGACGGCGATTGCCAAAGGCGTTTCGTTCAGAAGAGCCGTCACAGGTCATGCGCTGCGCAACTCGCTGATTCCCATTGCGACCACGTTCGGGCAAAACATCACGCTGCTGGTGTCTGGCTCCTTCCTGATTGAAACCATTTTTGATATTGACGGTTTTGGTTTGCTGGGCTTGAACTCCATCATCGATCGTGACTATCCGGTGGTGATGGGTATTGTGCTGCTGGCCAGTCTGTTGTTGCTGATTGGCAATATCCTCTCGGATATTCTGGTGGCGCTGATTGACCCCCGTATCCGGTTCAACTGAGGTGGACATGTTCAGACTGAATCCGGAAACAATCAAAAAAATACGACGCTTCAAGCAGATCAAGCGTGGTTACTACAGCTTTTTGTTTCTGGTGTTCCTGAGTTTTCTGTTTCTGATCGGGGAGCTGCTGATCAACAGCCGAGCCCTGATTGTGAAATATGAAGGCGAGCTCTACTTCCCGACCTACGGTGCTTTTCATCCGGGCACTGATTTTGGATTGCCATACAACTACGAAACCAACTACCGCGAGCTGAAACAGAAGTTTGCCGATGAGAACAGCGACAACTGGGTGTTGCTGCCTCCAGTGCCCTACAATCCTTACGAAAACCACTCCACAGTCGGTATCTACCGACCGGAAGCGCCCAATGCAGACACCCGGCACTTTCTGGGCACAGATACCACAAGTCGCGATATTCTGGCGCGGCTGTTTTACGGTACACGGACAGCCTTGCTGTTTTCAGTGGCGTTTCTGATTTGTGTGTACGCCATTGGTGTGGCCATCGGTGCGGCTATGGGGTATCTCGGCGGCTGGTTTGATCTGATGTTCCAGCGCGTGATCGAGATCTGGAGCAATATTCCCTTCCTCTATATGGTCATCATTATTTTCTCGGTGATACCCGCGACGTTCTCGATATCGGCGAGGGTGGGCATCTTGCTCATTGTGATGGTCGCCTTCTCCTGGACATCGATGACGTACTACATGCGCACGGAAACCTATAAACAGAAGTCGCGTGATTATGTTGCTTCAGCGCGGCTCATTGGTGCTTCTGATACGCGCATTGTGTTCAAACATATATTGCCAAACGTGTTGGCAACGCTGGTCACCTTTATGCCGTTTACGATTGTGGCAGCGATCACGGCGATCACGGCACTGGATTTTCTCGGGTTTGGCTTGCCGCCACCCACGCCCAGTCTGGGGGAGTTGCTCAAGCAGGGTACTGCAACATTGCGTACCGCTCCCTGGATTGTGACCTCGGCATTTGTCACGCTGGTGGTATTGCTGACGCTGGTGACCTTTATTGGCGAGGCTATCAGAGAATCTTTTGATCCCAAAAAATTTACGGTTTACAGATAATCTGTCTGAAGGAGTGCTGTCATGAAGAAGTTGTTCACCTCCGCATGGATGCTGGTCATTCTGGGGCTGCTGGCCGCCTGCTCGGATTCGGGCACTGATACTGAAGTGCGTGACAACAGCGACGAGGTGGCTGCCTTCTACGCCGCCAACCCGGAGAAGTTTTCCTTCAAGACGCTGGCTGACCTGCCGCCCGACCTGGTCTGGGAAAATGGCATGGATCAGCCCGAGATCGGATCGCCTGAAGCCAGAAAGGGCGGAACGTTATATGACTATCTACCGGATTTCCCGCGAACCCTGAGAACTGTGGGACCGGATGCTGGCAGCTCATTCCGGCGTTATCTCAACGACAATATGTGGCTCAGCCTTGCCGGTGAGCACCCCAATACATTCGAGTACTATCCCGAGCTGGCTACCGAGTGGGCCATCTCGGAAGAGACGCGCACAGTGTATGCCCGTATCAACCCTGCAGCGCGCTGGTCCGATGGTGAACCCATTACGGTCGACGACTACTTTTTTATGTTCTTTTTCATGATGTCCGAATACATCGTGGATCCCTGGTACAACAATTTCTACAGCACACGATATACCAACATTACCAAGTACGACGACCATACATTGTCGATCACGATGGAAGCAGCAAAGCCGGATATGGCCAGTTACGCGCTGGGGCTATCGCCGATGCCGCAACACTTTTACACTGAGCTGGGTGACGATTTTATCGATCGTTATCAGTGGCGGTTCCCGCCCACCACAGGGCCGTACGTTTTGCATGAGCAGGACCTGGTGATGGGCCGCTCTGTTACCTTTACCCGCAATGATGACTGGTGGGCCAAAGACAACAAGTTTTTCCGCTATCGCTACAATCCGGATCGCCTGCAGTTGACTGTGATACGTGACGCCAATAATCAGATTGAAGCATTCCGTCGCGGCGATATTGATCAGATTATTGTGAATACCATGGAGGTCTGGTACGACCAGTTGCCCGATTCCGCACCAGAGGTCGCCAATGGTTATATCCACAAGTCACAGTTCTACAATCGTCGGCCACGCTCAAGCTGGGGACTCTGGATCAACACACATCAGCCATTGCTCAACGATGTGAATGTGCGTCTCGGTATTCAGCACGCCAGTAATTGGGATCTGGTGATCGAGCGCTATTTCCGTGGCGACTACGCCAGATTGCATACCGCGCGTGACGGTTTTGGCGAGTTTTCGCATCCGACGGTGCAGGCGCGTGAATTCGATGTGGACAGGGCGATGGAGTATTTTGCTGCCGCCGGATTTACGCAACGAGGTCCTGATGGCGTGCTGGTGAATGCGGCCGGGCAGCGCTTGGCTTTCACCTTGACAACGCCTTACGAGCGCTTCAGGGATCTGCTGCCCATTCTGCGCGAAGAGGCGCTCAAAGCCGGTCTGGAGTTGAGACTTGAGGTGCTGGACTTTACAACCGGCATCAAAAAAATGAACGAGAAACAGCATGATATCGGATTCCTTTCCTTTAACGTGGGTGCCGAAATGTATCCCCGGTTCTGGGAGTATTATCACTCGTCCAATGCCTACGATGACGCCTTCCTCGAAGACGGGAGTGTGAACCCGAACCGTCAGCTCAAAACCGATACCAATAATCTGGAAAGTGTTGCCATTCCGGAAATGGACCAGATGATTGAGCGATTTGACGCCTCTTCTGACGCGGAAGAAATGAAGGAGCTGTCCCATCGCATGATCCAGATGCATCACGATCACGCATCGTTTGTGCCCGGCTATGCCCAGGACTTTTTCCGGGTTGCGCACTGGCGCTGGGTGAAATACCCGGACGATTTTAATGTGGCACGTGCAGACGGTACCAACAACGACTACTTCGTCTACTGGATAGACGAAGAACTCAGAGCTGAAACGCAGGCCGCCCGTCGTGACGGACGCACTTTCGAGCCTGAAATCAATGTCTACGACCAGTACCGCCAGCAGTAATGTCGACACCCATGAGTTCAGCAGGGCCGATTTTACAGCTCAACAATCTGGTCACCGAGTTTGACACCGACGAAGGTCGCGTGCGCGCGGTCGACGGTGTCTCCTTTTCGCTCAATGCCGGTGAGACGCTGGGTATTGTCGGAGAATCCGGATGCGGCAAAAGTGTGACGGCGCAGTCCATCATGCGTTTGTTGCCGCAGCCCATGGGACAAATTGTCAGCGGTGAAATCCTGTTTCAGGGTCAGGATCTGGCGGCCTTGTCACTGGAGCAGATGCGAAAGATTCGTGGTGCAAAAATCGGCATGGTGTTTCAGGAGCCGATGACAGCGCTGAACCCGGTGCATACCATTGGTCGCCAGTTGGCCGAGGTGTTGTTGCTGCACAAAAAGATCAGCAAGCAGGATGCCTTGCGCCAATCCGTGGAGATGCTCGACAAGGTCGGTATTCCGTCGCCGGATATTCGTATGGGCGAGTTTCCCCATCAATTGTCTGGCGGCATGCGTCAGCGTGTCGTGATTGCCATGGCGCTGGCGTGCCAGCCGCAACTGCTGATTGCAGACGAGCCCACCACAGCACTGGATGTCACCATACAGGCGCAGATTCTGGAGTTGATTCGGGATCTGCAGCGCGACATGGGTATGGCAGTGATTCTGATCACGCATGATCTCGGTGTGATCGCGGAGACGTCGAAAAACGTTGTTGTGATGTACGCCGGCAAAGTGGCCGAGGCCGGCACTGTGCATGAAATTTTTGACCGTCCGTCACATCCGTATACGCAAGGTCTGCTGGCATCGATTCCACGCCTGGATACGCCGCCCAAGTCAAAGCTGGCGATTATTCCCGGGATGGTGCCAGGTCTGCTGGATTTGCCGAAGGGTTGCCGTTTTGAAAACCGCTGCGCCCATCGCCGTGACGGCTGTCTGGTGGCGCAGCCCCCGATGGAGCACATCACGCAGACGCATCGGCTGGCGTGTTATCGCTGGCGCGAGATTGAGACAGCTGGAGCAGCAGGAGGCGCAGCGTGATGAGCGGACATAACGCCGGTCAACAAACCCCACTGCTGGAAGTGCGTGACCTCAAAATGCACTTTCCGGTACGTGACGGCATTTTTATGCGCGCCTCGCGCTTCAATCGCGCAGTGGACGGTGTCAGCTTCAGCATTGCGCCGGGTGAAACGCTGGGACTGGTTGGTGAGTCCGGCTGCGGAAAATCCACACTCGGGCGCTGCATCACACGTCTTTATAAACCCAGTGCTGGCCAGATTCTGTTTCAGGGTCAGGACATCAGCCGCTTGTCTGCCCGTGAGCTGAAACCGCTGCGCCGCGACATCCAGATGATTTTTCAGGACCCGATGGAATCGCTGAACTCGCGCCACACTGTTGGCGATATTCTGGAAGAACCTCTGATCGTGCAAAAACTCGGCGACGGGCCGGCACGACGCCAGCGCGTGGCTCAACTGCTGGATCTGGTGGGTTTGCCAGCCCGCTCTGCGACGCGTTACCCGTTCGAGTTTTCCGGTGGTCAGCGTCAGCGTATCGGCATTGCACGCTCGATTGCGCTGAACCCCAAGCTCATCGTCTGTGATGAGCCGGTATCAGCGCTTGATGTGTCCATTCAAAGCCAGATTTTGAATCTGCTGATTGATCTGCAGCAGGAGCTGAAGCTGTCTTATCTGTTCATTGCACATGACCTGGCCGTGGTAAAACACATCTCTGACCGTATTGCGATCATGTATCTGGGCAAAATTGTCGAGACTGGCCCCGGCGAGAGCATTTACCGCAATCCGCAGCACCCGTATACGCAGTCGCTGATTTCGGCGATTCCTGTGCCCGATCCTCACCATCGCAGTCAACGCGTGGTGTTGTCAGGGGATGTGCCGTCGCCGATCAACCCGCCGTCCGGGTGCAGTTTCCATACCCGTTGTCCGCGCGCAACGGCGCTGTGCAGTGAACTGGCTCCCGTACTGGCCGTGCACGACAGTTGTGATCAGGGTGTCACAGCGGCCTGTCACCATATTGGTGCGCAGACACCCGCCTGATGCGCTGAAACGCCCGCTCTGTAAGGGCGGTGGAGATTGACGGGGCAAAAAATCAGACCCGGTTGACGGGTTGTTTTCGCCCCTTTACCTGATTTAAGATGGTGGCCCCTAACGAGGAAGAATAATTATGAAGTCCCTGCAATACATTTCCCGGTCCATGGTCCGCAGACCAATGGCCGCAGCAGCGGTAGTACTGGCCGCGCTGAGCTCCGTGAGCACTTATACACACGCCCAAGCCACCGGTTCCCTGCAAGAGCAATTCGACGAAGCCAATTCGACGCTGGAAGCCATGATTGTGACCAACGAGCAGCTGCGTACCCGCATTGCGCGTCAGGAACAGCTGATTCAGGAAATGGCTGCCTCGATCGAACACGCTGCGTTGCTGGCTGATGAAGCCAATTCACCGCTGAACAGCCTGATCGAGCGCATGATGACCAGCATCGAGCAGTTTGTTGAGTCCGACCTGCCGTTTGAAGTGGAAGCGCGTCGTGAGCAGGTCGAGCGTATCCGTGGTCTGATCGATAACCCCCAGGCCCCGATTTCCCAGAAATTGAGCATGCTGATTGGTCTGTATCAGGCCGAAGGCGCCTACGGCCGTTCGCTGGAAACCTATACCGAGACCATGGAAGTGAACGGCGTTGAGCAGGAAGTGACCATGACTCGCATTGGTCGCATCATGCTGGCCTACCAGACGGCCGATCGTCAGATCACTGCCGTGTGGGACAAGGAAGCTGACCAGTGGGTGGAACTGAGTCCGGGTGAATACCGTACTTCTATCTACCGTGCCATGAGTGTGGCCAGTGGCAGCATCGCCGCCGAACTGATCAACATTCCTGTTCAGGCACCGGTCGCAGCACAATAAGCTGTTGTCGGCGGGTGGCTAATGACGGCCAACAATAACCTGCCTGAACATGCCATAGACGCCGGGACTGTGCTCGCACAGCTCGGCGTTTCTCATTCCGGCTTGTCTGCTGACGAGGTCCAACTGCGTCTGCAGCAGATGGGCCCCAATCGTCTCCCCGAAGCTCCGGCGCCTTCTGCACTGTCCCGCTTTCTGCAACAGTTTAACAATCTGCTGATTCTGATTCTGATCGGTGCCGCGGCCATTACCGGTTTGCTCGGGCATTGGCTGGACACGTTTGTCATTCTGGCCGTTGTGATGGTCAACACCATTCTGGGTTTTGTGCAGGAAGGTCGCGCTGAAAAGGCCATTGCGGCCATCCGCGACATGTTGGCACCGGAAGCCTCCGTGATCCGTGCTGGCGAACGCCATACCGTGGCTGCCGACACGCTGGTACCGGGCGATGTTGTGTTGCTGGAGGCCGGCGACAAGGTGCCAGCCGATCTGCGTTTGCTGGAAGTGAATGCACTCAGCACCCAGGAAGCTGCATTGACCGGTGAATCGCTGCCAGTGGAGAAACGTGTCGAAGCGGTACCTGCCGCAGCGGCGATAGGTGATCGCAGTTGCATGGCATTCAGTGGCACGCTGGTCGCAGCCGGGCAAGGGCGAGGCGTGGTGGTGGCAACCGGATCGCGTACCGAACTGGGTCGCATCAGTCATCTGCTGACCGATGTGGAGCCGCTGTCCACCCCCTTACTGCGGCAAATCAGTCGCCTGTCGCGCTGGTTGACCGGATTTATTCTGGTGGCCGCCGCACTGATTCTGGCCTGGGGTTATTACGTCCAGGGAATGCCTTTTGCCGAACTGTTTGTGATTGTCGTGGGCTTGTCAGTGGCATCCATCCCCGAAGGTCTGCCGGCGGTATTGACGGTGACTCTGGCCATTGGTGTGCAGGTCATGGCCAAACGCCATGCTGTGGTCCGGCGCTTGCCGGCGATTGAGACACTGGGTGCGGTGTCGGTGATTTGCAGCGACAAGACCGGCACCTTAACGCGCAATGAAATGATGGTTGCCAGTGTGGTACTCAGCGACGACCGGTTTGAGGTCAGTGGCAGCGGTTATGAGCCTGTGGGTGAGTTCCGGTGTGGAAACTCAGTGGTGAATGTCGGCGACATACCCGCGTTGCAGTGGCTTGCGCGAGCAGCCTTGTTGTGCAATGACGCTGTGTTGAAGCAGTCTGGTGGAGACTGGAAAGTGCTCGGCGACCCCATGGAGGGTGCCTTGCTCAGCTTTGCCATCAAAGCTGGTTTAGTGCCCGGGGACTGCACAGCACAGTGTCCGCGGCTGGCGACCCTGCCGTTTGATGCCCGCCATCGCTACATGGCAACCCGTCATGCAGATGTCATTCTGGTCAAAGGTGCACCGGAACGACTGGTCGCGATGTGCACCCGGCAGATGCAGGCCGATGGTTCATTGTCTGCTCTGGATGCAGAGCGCTGGCATCAGGCCGCAGACGCGGTCGCTGCGCAAGGGCAGCGCGTGCTGGCGTTTGCGATGAAACCGGTGGCAGACCAGGCCGACACGCAGTCGGTTGATCATGACGATATCAACTCCGGGCTGATCCTGCTCGGGTTTGCCGGATTGATCGATCCGCCGCGACCGGAGGCCATTGCTGCCGTTGCCGAGTGTTATCGCGCTGGTATCGCAGTCAAGATGATTACCGGTGACCACGCTGGCACGGCAGCCGCGATTGGCCGGCAGATTGGTCTGGCGCACACCGAGCGGGTGCTGACTGGTGCCGAGATTGACCCGATGGATCCGGCTGAGTTGGCGCGAGTGGTGCTGGACGTGGATGTGTTTGCGCGCACCAGTCCCGAACACAAACTCAGGCTGGTCGAGGCCTTGCAATCCCATGGCAAAGTTGTCGCGATGACGGGCGACGGGGTCAACGATGCCCCGGCTTTAAAGCGCGCTGATGCCGGTATTGCGATGGGTAACAAAGGCAGCGCGGCAGCGCGTGAGGCATCGCAACTGGTGCTGCTGGATGACAACTTTGCATCGATTGTGGCTGCGGTTGCAGCAGGTCGCACAGTTTATGACAACCTGCGTAAAGTGATCAGTTTTCTGTTGCCGATCAATGGTGGCGAGTCACTGAGCCTGGTGATTGCGATTCTGTTCGGCCTGACCCTGCCGATCACGGCGCCGCAGATTTTGTGGGTCAATATGGTGAGTTCGGTCGCACTGGCGCTGGCACTGGCGTTTGAGGCCATGGAGCCCGATGTGATGCGACGCCCGCCGCGCCGTGCCAATGAAGCCATGCTGTCCGGTCGATTGTTGTGGCGTATTGTGCTGGTGTCGCTGTTGTTTACAGCCGGTGTGTTCGGGCAGTTTGTGCTGGCTCAGATGCAGGGAGCTGATCTGGAAACAGCGCGCACCATGGCAGTGAATACACTGGTGGCAATGGAGGTGTTTTATCTGTTCAGTGTGCGTTACAGCCACGGTACATCCATGACACTCAAGGGCGTGATGGGCACACCAGCGGTGCTGATCTCGATTGCGCTGGTCGCGTTATTCCAGTGTGTGTTTACGTACACGCCATGGCTGCAAATGGCATTTGATGTCCGGCCGCTCAGCCTGATGCAGGGGCTGCAGGTCATCAGTTTTGGTGTGCTGGTGCTGCTGGTGATTGAGCTCGACAAGTGGCGCGAGCGCCGGCTGCAAGCTCCGGCCTGACCGGTGTCAGCCCTTGCCGCGCATGCGGTTGGGGCCACGCAGGGAATCTTTTTCGATGTATTCAATGATGGCGCCAGCAATGTCCATGCCGGTGGCCTTTTCGATGCCTTCCAGTCCCGGTGATGAGTTCACTTCCAGTACCAGCGGGCCGTGATTGGACCGGATAATGTCGACACCGGCCACATCCAGGCCCATCACCTGGGCAGCTTTGGTCGCCAGTTTGCGCTCATCCGGGCGCAGTTTGACCACGGTGGCGGTGCCGCCGCGGTGCAGGTTGGAGCGGTACTCACCAGCACTGGCAGTGCGCTGCATGGCCGCTACCACCTTGTCACCCACGACAAAACAGCGGATGTCAGTGCCGGCGGCTTCCTTGATAAATTCCTGCACCAGAAAGTCGGCTTCCAGACCACGAAAGGCATTGATCAGGCTCTCTGCTGCCTTGCGTGTTTCCGCCAGCACCACGCCATTGCCCTGGGTGCTGCGCAGTACCTTGACCAGCAGCGGTGCACCGCCTACCGAGTTGATCAGATCGGTGGTGGCATCAGCCGAGTGCGCATAACTGGTGATGGGCTGGCCAATACCGCGGCGGGCCAGCAACTGGTGCGCTCGCAGCTTGTCACGCGAGCGGGTAATGGCAATGGATTCATTAACCGAGTAAGTGCCTCCTACCTCAAACTGCCGCAGCACGGCGCAGCCATACAGGGTGACACTGGCTCCAATCCGGGGGATCACGGCATCAAACTCCAGCGCTTCCGGATCACCCACGCCCTTGAAGTAGACCGTCGGGTTGTTGGCCGTGATGTTCATGTAACACTTGAGTACATCAATCACACGGGCCTCATGCCCTCGTGCACGTGCGGCTTCCACCAGACGACGAGTGGAGTAAAGTTTGCCGTTGCGCGATAACACGCCAATTTTCATGGTGCACAATCCTTGGGAGAGAAGCCGGTGGTCAGCGTTTGGCGAATGCCTGTCAGAGCGCGCATCATACCCGTTTTTTGATGACAAGGAATCCTCCTGCACCATCGCAGTGCCCTTGTCGAGCTTGTTGCCAGCAGGCTTGCGTGAGAACATCCTGCACAACAGAAATACCGGTGCCAGCCGGATGCACGGAGCAAACAGATGAAATCGGTTGCGGTGGTCATCCCCGCCCTGAATGAGGCGGAACATATACAGTCCAATCTGATGGTGATTGCCGACACCATTCGTCATGTGCCAGACGTCAGGTTTACCCTGATGGTGGTTGACGATGGTTCCACCGATGACACCGCAGCCCGCGTTCGCGCCAGCCGTGAGCAGTCATCTGACTCCGCTGTCGAGATCCACCTGCTCAGTCTGAATCGTCATTTTGGCAAGGAGTCAGCGATTGCTGCCGGCTTGCAGGCTTGCCGGCACCATGACGCCGTGATTGTGATGGACAGTGACTTGCAGCATCCTCCAGTGCTGATTCCCGAGATGATCTCGCACTGGCAACACGGCGCCCAGGTGGTGGAGGCGGTCAAATCCTCGCGCGGCAACGAAACCCGCACACGCGGTTTGCTGGTGCGCGGCTACTACGCCATGTTCAACTACCTGACCCGACTCAGTATCAGTGACCATACCGACTTCAAGTTGCTGGACAAGGACGTTGTGCAGGCCTGCGTCAATTTGCCGGAACACGGGCGTTTTTTTCGCGGGCTGGTCAAGTGGATGAACTTCCCCACGCAGCAGCTTTTTTTTGATGTGCCCGAGTCGACACGCAAGCGCTCGGTGTGGGGCAGTGGCGCGCTGTTCCGTTATGCGATTGAGTCCATCACCTCGTTTACAGCCTTCCCGCTGCAAGTTGTCACCCTGCTGGGTGGACTGACATTTCTGCTGAGTGTGGTGATCGGAGCGATGGCACTGTACGACAAAGTCACCGGCACTGCCGTTGACGGTTTCACCACCGTGATTTTGCTGATTCTGTTGATTGGCAGTGTGCTGATGTTCAGCGTGGGGCTGATCGGCATTTACATCGGGCGCATCTACGATGAAGTCAAACGCCGCCCCAATTATCTTGTCAACCAGCGCAGCAGTACGGTTTCGATGCCGCAGAGAGACGCCGAATGACCAAGTACATCTGGATTTTGAGCCATGCCCTGATTCTTGCCAGCCTGCTGGCCGGCTCTCATGCCTTGCTGAAATGGGTGTCGGTGCAGCCCAACAATGGTTACATCGACATGCTGTTCAACCACTGGAAAGGTGTGTTTGCAGCGCTGGCTTTGTATGGTTTCATTTTCTTCTATTACATTGTTGTGCTGCGCAGCAGTCCGGTATCTATACTCTATCCAGTGTATACCGGTTTGTCCGTGCTGTTCGTGCTGCTGGTGGGTCGATTTGTTTTTTCAGAGCCACTCACCAGCCTGCAGGTGCTGGGCGCCGGTTTTGTGCTGGCAGGAATTGTGTTGATGGGCGCGGGGGGAAAATGACGATACGCAAAATGGGTGCCCGGACCTGGTATGGTGCCGGACTGCTCGCTTGTTTGCTGCTGATACCGGCAGCAGTGATTGCACAGGCGCTGGAAGGGTTTGAAGACAAGGTCACCGAGTTCACATTGGACAATGGCCTGCACTTTATCGTGGTCGAGCGGCCGGTAGCACCGGTGGCGACGTTTGTGACCTTTGTGAATGTGGGCGGCGTTGATGAGCCGGTAAACAATACCGGTATCGCCCATATTTTTGAACACATGGCTTTTAAAGGGTCCTCTCGCATCGGTACGCTGGATTATGAGGCCGAAATTGACGCCATCCATCGCATGGATGCGGCCTATCAGCAGTGGCTGTCGGCATCGTTTGCCGTGGAGCCGGATCAGGCCCGGCTGGATGAACTCTGGCAGGAATTCGAACACTGGCAAAACGAAGCCGCGCAATACGTGCGCAGTGAAGAGTTTTCCCAGATCATCGAGCGCGAAGGGGGTGTTGGCCTGAATGCGTTTACCAGCGCTGATGCCACCGGTTATTTTTATTCGCTGCCGCAGAACAAGGCCGAGTTATGGTTTTTTCTGGAAGCTGAACGTTTCCGTGATCCGGTATTTCGCGAGTTCTATGTTGAAAAGAACGTGATCATGGAAGAGCGGCGCATGCGCACAGATTCCAATCCGCAAGGACGTTTGCTGGAAGAGTTTTTGAGCGTAGCCTATTCCGCGCATCCCTATCGCAATCCGGTTGTTGGCTGGGCATCGGACATTACTGCGACCACCATTGCAGATACCCGGCGCTTTTTCGAAACCTGGTATGTGCCTTCCAACATGACCATCGCGATTGCCGGTGATGTCAAAGCCGACGATATGAAGGAACTGGCTGAAAAATATTTTGGCGACATGCCGGCGGCACCGCATCCGCCGGCTGTTAAAACTGCTGAACCGCCACAACGTGGAGAGCGCCGGTTTGTGATTGAAGAACAAAGCCAGCCGCTATTTATTGCCGGATATAAAACCGTGGCAGCCAGCCACCCGGATGCGGCAGCACTGGAGATGCTGAGCAGGATTTTGTCAGACGGCCGTACCTCGCGCCTGTATCGGCGTATGGTGCAGGATGAACCGCTGGCGCTCGGTGTGCAGGCGCTGACCGGATTCCCCGGTTCACGTTACCCCTCGCTGTTTGTGACCTTTGCGGTGCCCAATGCCGGGGTTCCGCTGTCTGCCATTGAACAGGTGCTGGATGAGGAGATAGAGAAAGCACGTCAGGGTGATATCCGGCAAGAAGAACTCGATCGTGCGGTGACCAACGCCCGTGCCGGTGTCGTGCGTGGCCTGAACTCGAATATGGGGCTGGCACTGAATCTGGCGCAGGCTCACGCCCAGCGCGGGGACTGGCGCGAGGCGTTTGCCTATCTCGACGATCTGGAGGCCGTCACACTGGCTGACCTGCAGCGGGTGGCACAGCAGTATCTGGTACGCAGCCAGCGTACTGTCGGTGTCATTCAGAACAGCGTCCAGAACAGCAGCGCACAGGAGTGAAGACGATGAGGATATCCAATCTGCTGTTAATCGTGATTCTGGCGCTGTGTGTGACCGGCAACAGCGCAACAACAATCGCGCAAACGGGTGACAGGCCGTGGGAGAACATCAGCTTTCCTGAGATCAACAACTTTGAAATGCCGGAGCTGGACATTTTTGAGCTGGAAAATGGCATTCGGGTTTATATGGTGCAAGACAGCGAGTTGCCGCTGATTGACCTGACTGTGTTGGTGCGAACCGGCGGCATTCAGGTGCCGGACAATCAGGTAGGCTTGCAGAACCTCACCGGTTCGGTCATGCGCAGCGGTGGTTCTGTCAACTACCCCGATGCAGTGCTCAATGAAATGCTGGAAGATCGCGCCGCGGAAATGGAGACCGACATCGGTTTCAGCTCCGGCAGTGCACGCATGAATGTGTTGGCAGAGGATTTTGAGTCGCTGCTGCCGGTATTTGTCGATCTGCTGGTCAATCCGGCATTTCCTGCCGAGCGGCTGGAGCTGGCCAAAACCCAGCAGCGATCGTCGATTGCACGGCGCAATGATGATCAGGGCGCGGTCGCCAATCGCGAGTTCCAGCGCCTGGTCTATGGCGAGGGCTCAAAGTATGCACGTCGTATCGAGTATGCCACGCTGGACAATATCAGCCGCGATGACGTGGTGGCGTTTCACCGGCAGGCGTTTGTATCGCGCAATCTGATGATTGGTGTCACCGGCGATTTTGATCCGGTACAAATGCGGCAGTGGATCACTGACGCGTTTGCTGCAGTGCCGGCAGGCGATCGCAATCAGCTGGACTTCCCGGAAGTGGACTATGCCTTTGAGCCAGGTCTCTTTTTTATTGACAAAGCAGATGTCAACCAGAGTTATGTGCTGCTCGGCCATATTGGCGGCATGCGTGACAACCCGGATTATGCCGCATTGCAGGTGATGAACCGGGTGCTGAGCGGCGGGTTTTCCAGTCGCCTCATGCAGGTCGTGCGCAGTGAGCTGGGACTGGCTTATTCAGTGTTTGGCAACTATGGCAGCGGACTGTATTTCCCCGGCAGTTTTACCGCGGGGGTGATGACACAAAGTGAGTCCACGGCCGATGCGATTGACGCGATCATCGCGCAGATCCGGCGCCTGCAAGATGAACCCATCAGCGAGGCAGAGCTGAACCAGACGCGCGATCAGTTTCTCAATACACTGGTATTCCAGTACCCCGGCGTGAGTGCGGTGCTGCGCGAACGCATGGACAATGATTATGCCGGTTTGCCCCCTGACACGTTTGAGCAACTGGTGGCACAGATCCAGCAAGTGACCGTTGCCGATGTGCAGCGCGTTGCCCAGCGTTATCTGAGGCCGGATGCGTTAAAAATTCTGGTGGTCGGCAACGGCCGTGAACTGGGCGACCAGCTCAGTCGATTTGGAGAGGTGCAGACAGTGGATATCAGCATCCCGCAGTAGCGCGATGATGTCAGGCCACGAGCTCAAGTATTGGCAGCAATGATCACAACAATAACAAGAGGTGTTCATGGATCTGTTGGGCATTCGCACGCGGGAACTGAGGTTTGGTGAGTTTCGACTGAAGTTTCATCCGCTGATTTTTCTGTGTTTGTGTTCCAGCCTTGGCATGTTTGTCAGTCTGGGGTTCTGGCAGCTGGATCGTGCCGACCAGAAGCAGGCGATGGCTGATGAACTGAGGGCACGCGCAGTGGCTGAACCGGTGCCTTTTGCTGCGATCGCAGACAGTACGTCAGTACCCGGAAATATGACGCGTGTTGTGCTGGAGGGTGAGTATCAAAACGGGATTTCGTTTCTGGTGCTGTTCCAGTTTTTTCAGGGGCAGGCGGGTTATGAACTGCTGACGCCGTTCAAACCGGATAACGGCGGCGAGCTGGTGCTGGTCAGCCGAGGCTGGATCAGTGCGGGCAGCGGATCAGATCGACCGCCAGTCCCTGTTGTAGACGGGCCGCAACAGATTCGCGGTCAGATTGTTGTGCCAGAGTTCGAACCGGCACCGGGCGAGGTTGTCGACACAGACTGGCCTGTACGGTTACCGAGATTGAACGTGGCACAGGCCGGTCGCTTGCTGGGCGAGCCGGTGTATCCCTGGGTGGTGCGACTGGAGGCTGATCAGCCCGGTGTGCAAAATCGTCACTGGACGCCACCGCGCATTGAAACCCGCGGACATTTTGCCTACGCCGTGCAGTGGTTTGGTATTGCTCTGGTGGTTGCGCTGGCGGCGCTGCTGTATGCCAGCAATCTGATCCAGCTGATCAACGCCCGGCCGAAGCCGGGCAATTGACGGTTCCCAGCGTTTTTGCGACAAGGCTCAGCGCTGTACTGCAATAATTTGCAGCTCCACCCGACGGTTGGTCGCACGTCCCGCTTCGGTGTCATTGCTGGCAATCGGACGATCCGGACCTACACCCTGTGTAATCAGTCGTCCCTGATCAACACCCCGGCTGGCCAGATAGTTGGCCACGCTGGCGGCACGGCGGTTGGACAGATTGTAGTTGTAATCACGTGCGCCGGTAGAATCGGTATGACCTGTGACCTGCAGGCGAGTGTCGACAAACTTGTATAACACCTGAGCGACCGAATCCAGTACCGGGTAGAAGTCAGGCCGGATGTCGTACTGATTGGTATTGAAGGTGATGTTGCCAGGCATGATCAGATCCAGCTGATCGCCGTTGCGCTGGACTTGTACCCCGGTGCCCTGCAACTGCTGTCGCAGTTCAGCTTCCTGGGCATCCATATACGCACCCACACCGGCACCGATGGCGCCGCAGCCCAGGGCAGCGTTACGGGCGCGCTGCCCGCTCTCGGCTGCGCCAATCAGTCCGCATACCACGCCTCCGATGGCGCCATACTGTACCGCACGACTGGTCTGTTGCTGACCTGTGTAAGGGTTGATGGTGGTGCAAGCCGCCAGTGTGGCTGCAGAGATCAGCACAGCGGCTGATTTGATGAGCGTCGACATGTTCAAGACTCCTTTTTTGCCATGTTGTCATATAGCCCCTATGACGTTTGACCGGGCGGCTTATTCCGTGTTCTGCTTCAGCGCACCAGCCACGTTAACGTCATCCTGTGCCAAGCATACACCACTGAGTCTGAATCACAGATGAACAGAGCCACTGGTCCTGTCAGTGATTTCCAAAAGCTGCTGCGCCAGTTGCTGGCCACTGAGCCAGGCCCCTTCAACACGACCGCCTTGCAGCCAGTCGCCACAAAGCCCCATCTGTACCTGCGCATCCATCACGCAGCCAGGTCCTGCAGTGGCATCTGATTGTCGGGCAAAACGCCAGCGATGCAGTTGCCAGTGCAGTACCCCAGGTGGTTCACCCAGCAGATGTGCCCACGCCTCCAGCATGGCAGCAGCAACCCGCTGGCTGTTGGTTTCAAGGTGTTCCAGCGACCAGGCCGCGCTGGCATGCAATAGCCAGCTCTCACTGCCCGGTCGTCCGGGCTTACTGCTGTCACGCGCCATCCAGCTCAGCACATGGGCATGACTGCTGGCCGGGTCGTGATTGACGAATGCCGCATCAAAAGCAACGTCCAATGGGGAGGTCAGTTCGGCCATCAGGGCCCAGCAGGGTTTTAGTGGAAATTGCCGGCATGCCGTCAGCAGTGAATCAGATACCAGGGTATCGCCCAGGGTGTGCAGCAAGTCTTCTGCCTGCTGCGCCGGTATTGCCAGAATCAACCAGTCAAAAGGGCCGGATGCGGGCCCGCAAGCTGATTGCACATACCAGCCTTCAGGCGCACGGCGGGCAGCTGTGACGCGGGCGTTGTACAACACGTTGAGTCCGGTGGCGAGCTCGCGCGCGGGTGATGTCATCCGGGGCATGCCCACATAACGTTCGGGCGAAGGTTTGTGACTGTGGTTGTGCGGTCCAAAAACATGCAGCTTCGCCCGCCACGGTGCTACCACGCCGGCGTCCAGCCACTGTCCTGTCTGTGCAAGAAACTCCGGGTGTGTCGCTGTGAAGTATTGGGCGCCATGATCACATTGCCAGTTGTTACGATCAGGAAGCCGCCGTGTGCTCATGCGCCCGCCGGGTCCGCGTGACTTTTCGAATACGACAGCAGGCCAGCCGGCGTCGTGCAAACGGCGAGCACAGACCAAACCCGCCAGCCCGGCGCCGATGATGGCAACACGAGTGGCCTCAGTCATTGGCGCCATCACCATGCTGAACAACAATCAGCTCTTCAGTTGCAAAACCGGCTTCGCGTGCCACATTCACAAGGCGGTTGTAAATCGCCGGATCAAGCTTGGGAGAGCGTGCCAGAATCCACAGATAGCTGCGTGTGGGACCTGTCACCATAACCCATTCATAACGATTCTGATCCAACGCAACGATGTTGTAGGCGCCATAAAATGGCCCAAAGAACGATACCTTCAGACGCCCCTGATCCGGTGTGTCGACAAATCTGGCTCGTCCAATGGCCTCTTCCCACTCACCGCTGCGTTCGTCAAAACCACGGTTGACCACGCGCACGCTGCCATCGGTTTGTTGTTCATAATCGGCAGTGACACGCGACAAACCGCGTTCAAAACGGTGATCGAGTCGTGCGATTTCGTACCAGCGTCCTTCATATCGCTCCAGATTGAAGTTGTCGACAACACGCAGGCCGCCCGGTGGCCGCCCTGTGCAGGCGCTCAGCGCAATCACCATCACAACCATCAGTACCGCAGCAACTGCTCTGAACACGGCTATTCTCCCAATCGGCATTTCAACCACCCATGCTCACCATGGAACCTGTTTGCCGGACCAGTCCAGAAACGAGGCTTCGCCGTCCGGTGTTAGTGAACTCACCACGGTCATCAGCTTCTGCGCGGCAGTGGGCGGTGTCAACAATTGTGCCGCTGGCACATGGCGCTGGAAGGGGCGCGACAGTGCGGTATCCACCGTCCCCGGATGATAGGCCAGCAGTTTCACCGCAGGAGCCCTGCGCGCATATTCCACAGCGGCGGTACGCACCAGCATGTTCAGCGCCGCCTTGGAAGCCCGGTAGCTGTACCAGCCGCCTTTGCGGTTGTCGTCGATACTGCCCACACGTGCACTGAAGACGGTCAGCACACAGCCGGTACTCTGGCTCAGTAGCGGAAGCAGGGCTTTCAGCCACAGCGCCGGCAATACTGCGTTGACCTGGAACAGCTGCGTCAGTGCTTCGCTGTCCAGATCTTCCAGGCGTTTTTCCGGCTGGTGCCTGTGGTCGTGCAAGATCCCGTTGCAGACAAACACGTAGCGCAATGACGCAGCGTTGCCGCGTAATGACGCAAGCACATCTGCGATACCTTCCTCGCTATAGTCGCAGATCAACTGGTCAAGCTTATCCAAAGCGGCCATCGGGTGACGGCTGACACCAACGACTTTGTTGACATGTGTCTGCAACAGCTCATCAATCAGCGCCTGTGCAATGCTGCTGCCGGCGCCAATCACCAATGCGGACTCAGAGCGCATCAATTGTCTCCAGCAAGGACTCGGCCTTTTGCGCAAGGGCAAGACGCTTTTCAGCGGGCATACGCTGATAACTGCGATAGATCATGCTCATGCGCGGATTGCGGGCAAACTGTGTGGCATGGCGCTCAATAAAGTGCCAGTACAGGCTGTTGAAGGGACAGCTGTCGTGCTCAGTCGCTGTTTTGACATTGTAGGGGCAGTGTTGGCAGTAATCGGACATGCGGTGAATATAGCTGCCAGAGGCTGCATACGGTTTGCTGGCCAGCAAACCGCCATCGGCATGCATGACCATGCCCAGAGTATTGGGCAGTTCAACCCAGTCGTAGGCATCCGCATAAACCGCCAGATACCAGTCGCAGATCTGGCGGGGTTCGATGCCAGTCAACAAGGCAAAATTGCCAGTCACCATCAGTCGCTGGATATGGTGGGCATAGGCATGATCAAGTGTGTTGCGCAAGCACGCCCGCATGCAGTTCATGCGGGTTTCACCAGTCCAGTACCATGCTGGCAGATCGCGAGTGTTGCCAAGGGCATTCATGTCGGCATAATCGGGCATCTTCAGCCAGTACAGTCCACGCACATACTCGCGCCACCCGAGAATCTGGCGAATAAAACCTTCAACCGCGTTGAGCGGGGCAAGACCCTGATGCCAGGCTTGTTCAGCGGCATCACAGACTTCGCGCGGCAACAGCAGTCCACAGTTGAGACTGGTCGATAGCAAACTGTGGAACATGAAGTCATCGTGCTGCTGCATGGCATCCTGAAAGCGGCCGAAGTGCGGCAAACGGTGCTCGATAAAATGTGACAGCGCAGTCAGGGCCTGCGTGCGTGTTGTCGGCCAGTTAAAGTGCGCGAGTGAACCTGGATGCTCTGCGAAATGCTGCTGAACAAGTGCGCAAACAGCCACATCCACGTCATCGCGCGCGAAGCGCAGAGGTGGCGGTATGGCCACCTCGCCGCGGTACGCTTCGCGATTGTCGGCATCGAAATTCCACTGTTGCGCCACCGGTTCCTGGCCCTGCATCAACAAACCACTATGCCTGCGCATCTCGCGATAAAAGTACTCCATGCGAAGTTGTTTGCGCCCGTCAGCCCACGCGGCAAACTGTGTTTTGCTGCAGAAAAAGCGATCGTCCTGCAGGATAAAAACAGGAATGTTCAGCGCACTTTGCCAGGTCACCGTCATCTGATGATGCAGGCGGTATTCGCCGCACTCGGTCACTGTCAGGGATTCAGGGTGATGATGCTCGCACACAGCGTGCAACACATCCAGCAGTGACAGCTGTGGCTGCTGCGGGTCGTACTTGTGATAATCGATATGCCAGCCTGCTTGCTGCAGCTCTTGTGCAAAGTGCCGCATCGCACTGAATATCAGCGCAATCTTTTGTTTGTGATGCCAGGTGTATGTGGCTTCGGCGCCGACTTCTGCCATTACCAGCAGGTCAGTGTGCTTGTCGAGTACAGCAAACACGGGCAGGGAGTGGCTGAGCTGATCGCCCAGAATCAATGCCATCTTCATGATTGTGGACGACAACGCTCATCACAGACAACACGATCCCGCCGCCCAAACCAGCGTGATATGCGGTGGCGGTGACGTGCGAACAGCAGATAGACCTGATCAGCCACTGGCCTGATCAGTGGCCAGCGCATCCACATAAACCAGTGTCCGCGCCCGACCAGTTGCCAGCCTCTGCAGGTCACGTCCAGACCCAGCAGCAACTCTCCGTCTGCGGTCTCGCCGTGCAGGATTTTGTCTGCGGCTACCGGGTTGATATGGGGGAAGCGCTGCGCGAAGTCATCGGCATGAATGTCCTGCAGATCCAGTTTGCCTGCCGTGTCCAGCCGCTTGAGCTGGTTCATTTCGCGCGCACACAGCGGGCAGCGTCCGTCGAAGAATATTCTCAGTGCGTAGCTCATGGTGTCTCCGTATCACAACATCGGTGCCAATGCGGGTGATGTGGCGCCTGATTTACGGCCTGGTCCTGAAACGTTTGATCTGTTCGTCCAGCTCGACGCTGAGCGCTTGCAACTCTGACGACACTGCGGCGAGATCAACCGCCTGGGCGGCGTTGGAGCGCGCGATGCCATCGACCTCGCGCAGGTGACGAGCCACATCGTCGCCAACAGCACTTTGTTCCTGAGTGGCAGCGGCAATCATGTCGTTCAGGCGCGAGATCTGGCTGATCTCGCCAGCCATGCCTGACAGCGTACGGGCACTGGCATCGGCTGCATCCAGGCAGCGTTGTACGGAGGACTGGCTGCGCGCCATTGCATCGCTGGCTGATTGCGAAGCGCGTTGCAGTCGCTCGATGAAATCCTGAATTTCCCTGGTGGACTGTGCTGTGCGCTGCGACAAGTTACGTACCTCGTCGGCAACCACCGCAAATCCGCGGCCGTGGTCGCCAGCGCGCGCCGCTTCAATGGCCGCGTTTAGTGCCAGCAAGTTGGTTTGTTCAGCCACCCCGCGGATGACATCAATCACCTGATGGATGTCCTGGGCCAACTGGGCTGCACCAACCACAGCATCTCCCGTCAACTGTATGTCCTGATTCAGCGACGAGATTTCCTGCTTGATGTGCTGCATGGCCTGATTGCCGCTCTGGGCATGGGCATCAGCCGCGCGCGCCGAGAACGCTGCCTGTTCTGCATTGCGTGCCACTTCGGCGGTGGCCGAGCTCATCTCCTGCATGGCTTGCACCATATATTCGCTTTCGGTCGCCTGCCGTTCGGCGCTGATGCTGACTTGCGCTGATTTATGTGCCAGTGCCTGACCCATGTCACGCAAGGAGGCCAGGCGGCGATTGACCTGTGTCACCAGACCTTCCAGCTGGTCCAGAAACGTATTGAACGCATCGGTGACAACGCTGCTGAAAGGGGCTCTCCGTGACAGATCCAGCGATTTGCCATCCGCTGAAATTGCTTGCGTGGTATCGGCCAATGCGGCCCCTTCGCGTGCGTCGCGTTGCAGCAGTTGGGCCAGATAAATCAGCACGGCAGCTTCCGCCAGCACATAACCGGCGTGGATAAAAATCATGTGCAGCATCGGGTGTTCGGTCACATAGACACCCACGCCATTGATTTGCAACGCGTAAAACAGAAAGTGGTGCACGGCGATGACGGCTGTGGCCACGGCAATCGGCAACCAGTCGCGATAAAAAATCAGCAGGGCCAGCAGTACAAAAATCGAGAAATGCATTTCTACGGTGCCATGGCTCTGATGGATATGCAGCGCTGACATCACCATAAAGCCGGTGGCAATCACGCAGCGTAGCAACCGTGTTCCTGCCATGGTGTTGAGCAGCAATACGGTGCCCCCGAGCGTCAGTCCGCCGACCAGCAAGGCGCTGCCCCAAGTGCCGTGCCAGGGTGCCAGTGCCAGGGCGTACACCAGGCATATGCCAAGAACGCCGGTCATGATACGGTCGGCGCGCTGGTAAAAACGGGTGCTGTGGTCGGCACCATCGGTTTGGTAAGTATCAGAGATCGGGCGGTTCATGGTGTCAGCTCTGTGAATGGTTGTCTTATCACTGCCGGTGTGACTGGCCAAAGTGGCGCTGTTGACAACAGATCCCTGTCTTCCGGCTTTATCGGCGCGGCAGCCACTTTCGTGATGCGGTGTTGTTTACGCTGGCCAGCGAGCGCTGGTTCACTGCCCAGTTGGTAACCATGTTGTAATCGGTATGTCACATAGCAATGATTTACTTGCAGGTTGTAAATTCTGACCTGACTGATTTGGAGTAGAGACAACATGAATAAACCCGGTCAACCTGATCTTTCACGCCGCAAACTGCTCAAAGGCAGCGCAGTGCTGGCCACGGGCGTGCTGGCGCCGCTTGCGCAAAGTTTGCAAGCCATGGCAGCACAATCCGCTGCGCAGGGACCGGGTTCCCGTCTGGCCGACAGCCCCTATGGTCCAATCGCTCCGGTCAATGACACGGTCACCGGCTTGCCGCTGTTGCAACTGCCGGCAGGTTTTTCCTATGCCACCCTGTCATGGACTGGTGATCGCATGGCCGATGGCTCACCGGTGCCAGCACGTCATGATGGTATGGGCGTGGTGACTGTTGAAGGTGATGAGATTGTGCTGGTGCGCAACCATGAAAACGGCACAGGCGAGCTGATCCCGGCAGCGGCCTGTTACAGCCGCGCCACCACCGCAGAGGGCGCGCATCTTGCAGGCGGTAATACCACGATCCGTTTTTCCCGGCAGCACAAACGCGAGATCAGCACGGTGCCCAGTTTGGGCGGTACGCTGGTCAATTGCGCCGGAGGCGTCACGCCCTGGGGCACCTGGCTGTCGTGTGAGGAAACCATCATGGATCTGACCGCCAGTGGCGGGCGCAAGCATGGTTATATTTTTGAAGTCACTGCCGACCCGGCGCAGACCACCGGTGAAGCGCTGGTTGACATGGGCCGTTTCGAACACGAGGCGGCCGCTGTGGATCCACGCGACAGTCTGGTTTACCTGACGGAAGATCATCGCAACGAATCACCGATTTACCGTTTTGTGCCCAATGACCGTTCACAAACGGCCGGTGCGCTGGCCAAAGGCGGCCGCCTGCAGGCGGCGCGTATTGTGGGCAATCCCGGCGCTGAATTGTTTGCGCCGCAGTTGGGCGAGAGCCACCGCATTGAGTGGGTCGATATCGAAAACCCGGATGCCGATCCGCAGAACGAGTCCAGTGGGCCTTATTTGCAGGCTCGTGACGCTGGCGCGTTGAGTATCAGCCGCGGTGAGGGCATTTTCTATTTTGAAGGCATGATTTATATCGTCGACACCAGTGCCGGTGTCGATGAGCGCGGTCGGGCCGGTTATGGTGATGGCGCCGTCTGGATGCTGGATCCGGTGGCCGGCACGCTGCGTTGTCTGTTTGCCTCCACAAACCAGCGCATGGCCAATAACCCGGACAACATGGCGGTCAGCCCGCGCGGCGGAATTGCGCTGGCCGAGGATGGGGGCGGAGCGGAAGATGACTTCGGTTTCGGAGAGCGCATTCTGGGTCTGCAACCCAGCGGTGAAACCTTTATTTTTGCCAAGAACAATATCGTGTTGAGCACTGAGCAGATTGCCGCAGCCGGTAAACAGTGTGAAGCCGGTGATTATCGTGACCGCGAAATTTGTGGTCCGTGTTTTGACCCGTCCGGTGAAGTGATGTTCTTCAACATTCAGACCCCGGGCATTACCTTTGCCGTCTGGGGACCGTGGGAGCGGGGGCCTTTCTGAGGCCCCGCCAGAGGCCGCGACATTATGGTGTCGACGGCTCCTGCTCCAGACGTCTTGCGCCAGCCAGAATACCGGGTAGCGCGTAATTGCCTTCATGGCAGGCGAACTCGTAAATGCGCTCGCCTGCCGGCAAGCGGTGGAACACCATTTCGGCAGTCCATGGCTGGCTGTAGGCAATCTCGTCATTCATGGTAAAGCTGTAGACAATCTTGTCTGCGGACACCATGCGCAGTTTTTCTGTCACCTGCAGTCCCGGCCCGGAACCAAAGTGGGATTGTTGCGGGTGCATGTTGCGCGTTTCGATCACCAGGGTGTCGCCTTCCCAGCGCGCGACCGAGTCTCCCATCCATTTGTATACCTCAGGCGGCAAATGCTCGCCGCGCAGACGGAAGATGCGGGTGTCGTGCATCATTTCAGCATGCACGGCGACATGATCCGGGGTCTGCACAATCTGGTAATTGTTGTTGTAGATCATCGGCATCATTGGCGGGCCAACGCTGGAGTTTGAGGTGCGGAAGTCATAGAACAACAGACAACGCTCGCCGATAGTGGTCATCTCTGGCCCCAGAAATGCATCGTCACCGTGAATGTCGCGCAGTTGCTCCATAAAGTTCTGCTCCGGAGCGCCCTCGCGGTAAGGGATCTGACCATCCGGCGGATCAATGATCATGGAGGTACGGTACTCGCCATCCACCTCAACCACCTGGGTGCCGCGGTCCAGCCAGAACGAATTGTAGGCCGCTGCGGTGTTGCCGTCGGAGGGCGGCGGGCGATCGGGATCACTGGGGGCATCAGCAGCGATATCGCGCTGTACGGCGTCCTGCTGCATGGCCATGGCTTCTTCCGCGCTCATCGCCCGGCGGTCCGCAAACCGGGTCGGGCGCTCCAGTGGCGTCAGTGTGGCATTGCTCCAGAAACCTTGCAGATCAGGGCGTCCCTCCGGTGTTCTGGGGATATCCGTTGTGGTTTGTGCCTGCACTGCGGACAGGCTCATCAAACTGATGACAAGGGCGGCAATTCTGTTCATGGCCGTTTCTTCTTGTTGTGGTGGTATGACAAAGGGGATCCACGATCACTATACCTGAGCTTCACAAGCACAGGCCAGTATCGGAAACAGGCGACACAGATACAAATGCTCCCAGTATTGACAATCATTCCTATTTGCATTTATCCTGCGCGGCATTGGGGCAACACAGCCTTTCAAACCGTTCCCAGAGCCTTGACTATGTACGTTTGTATCTGCCGCCAGATTACTGACAAAGAGATTCGCCAGCGTTGTGAAGACGGTGTGACGACCTTCTCCGAATTGCGCAATGAACTCGGTCTGGCCGCTGATTGCGGACGCTGCGGTCGTTACGCCCGCGAAATCATTGCGGAAGTCGCCACTGCTGCGCAGTGCAAGGCACTCTCGTACGCTGCCTGACAGGCTTACGCTGCGTGATGGGTTTTCCTGGCGCGCAACACAAAGCACAATCATTCTTGTTATCAGTTTCTTTTCCTTATTTGTCAATCACTTAAGTTGGCTATCGCTTGACTTTTGTCACGCGGCTGGGGCAGTCTGTGGGCTCTGAAGACATCATTGTCCGAGCGCTACAGGAGGTTCCCATGAAAGCCGACAAAACCATGATCAAACATCTCAATAAAGCCCTTGGCAATGAGCTGGTGGCCATCAACCAGTATTTTTTGCACTCACGCATGTTCAAGGATCGCGGGCTCGGCAAGCTGGCGCACAAGGAATATGAGGAGTCCATTGATGAGATGAAGCACGCCGACAAATTGATCGAGCGAATCCTGTTTCTGGAAGGTCTGCCCAACCTGCAAAGTCTGGGCAAACTGTTTATTGGCGAGCACACACGCGAGATGCTGGAGTGCGATCTCAAACTTGAGCTGCAGGCCATCCCGGATTTGAAAGAGGGTATTGTTTACGCCGAGTCGATCAAGGACTTTGTCAGCCGTGAGTTGCTGGTTTACATCCTGGAAAGTGAAGAGGAACACGTGGACTGGTTGGAAACCCAGCTCAAGCTGATTGATTCGGTTGGACTGGAGAATTATCAGCAGTCGATGATCTAGTCTGAGGTCAGTGCCTGAAGCAGATCGCTCACAAACGCGCTGAGCAATGGCTGGTCACAGTGGACTTGCTGATTTGCCACCTGCAATGATGTGCCATACGGCGGCAGGTGGCAAAACACGACTCTCATGTCGGGCCTGGTGTTTTCGCGTATGGCCTCCAGACAATACAATGTCTCCTCACACAGGAATGCCCCGGCATCATCGGATGATTGTGCCGGGTATCCCTTTTTTATCAGTCGCTGTGCCAATGCGGGTGTATCCACGGCGCTGATGTAGAGGTTGTGGCCGTGTTCTGACACCAGAGCAGCTGGGGGCAGTTTACCCGAGTTGTCTTCACGCTGACTGCGCTGGTTTCTGGCACGGGTCTCAATGGCAAAACGCTCTGGATGGCCTTCGCCCAGACTGATAACGAGGTCTGGCTGATAGCTGTTTACCAGCTCTTTCAGTATCTGTTCTGGCGCACCCCAGATCACTGGCAGCAGTGCTGCTCTGATGGTGTGCACTGTGTTGTGATGCTCCGCCAGCCAGTGCGCAGCCAGCCATGAGGCATTGACTGCACGACCGGCGAAAGGGGTAAAGCCGGTGATCAGAATAGTAGCCATGCGAGCAAAACTCTTATCGCGATACAGTAAACCACGATATCGAGTTTTGCAGGTCGCTGGCAAGTTTGGCCAGCTCGTCACTGGCGACCGTGGTTTGCGCGGCACCGGCTGCTGACTGTTCGGCAATGTCCCGAATTCTGGTAACGTTGCGATTCAGCTCTTCGGTTGTAGCGCTTTGTTGCTCTGATGATGCCGCTATCTGAATGTTCATATCCTTGATGGTACCAGTTGCTGCAATAATGCGGTTTAGTGCTTCAGTCGCTTGAGTTACCTGCGACACAGCCCCGTCAGCACGTTCTCTGCTTTTATCCATCATCCGCACAGCTTCGGTCACACCGCTCTGCAACGTTCGTATCATGGCATCAATTTCAGTGGCTGAATCTTTGGTGCGGTTGGCCAGTGTACGCACCTCATCGGCGACCACCGCAAAACCACGGCCATATTCCCCCGCCCTGGCAGCTTCAATGGCTGCGTTAAGAGCAAGCAGATTGGTTTGCTCGGCCACACCCATAATGACATCAAGCACGCTGGAAATGGCTTTGCTGTCAGCAGAGACGCGCTGCATGCCTTCGGCAGACTCATGCATCTCGCGCGACAGTTCAACAATACCCTCGGCTGCTTTTTGAATAATGCTGGCTCCGGCTGTAGCAAGCTGATCAGTGTCCATGGCAGCTGATGACGCGTTGTTTGTGCTGCGACTCACCTCAAGAACAGTTGCGCTCATTTCATTGATTGAGACAGCAATCATGTCGGTTTCCGAACGCTGGTGCTGGATGTTGTCCGCGCTGTGGCGCGAAACGCTCGACAGCTCCTCCGCCGCTGCGGCGAGCTGTTCGGTTGCGGCGCGGAATTTGCTGATCAGGGTTTCGTATTGGACAGTAATGCTGTTGATGCTGTCTGCGATCTTGCCCATTTCATCGCTGGTTGTGATCGGGACGCGTGCACGCAAATCGCCGGCCGACACTGCCGATGCAACTGTTGAGATATCCTCAACGCTGTCTTTGATTGAAAAATAGAGACCGGCAAACAGGTAGGCCAGAGCCAGCAAAATGCTGGTCACAATCAGAATGTCCAAAGTCCTCAACGATCGGGCCTCGGCATGGCGCTGGGCAAGCAGCATATGCATCTGCGGAACAATCTCATCGAACAACGCATAGTTTGCGGAGATGGACTCACTGGCGGCGTCGAAGATCTGTTGGCCGGTCGCAGTAATTTGAGGTGTATCCAGTATTTGTGTTCTGAGCAGCTGAGTCAGTGCTGCGGCTGATTCCTCACTGCGTGCAAGTGACTGGGCGAGTGACGCTCTGATATCAGGGTTTGCTGCAAATGCACTGTCCAGGCCTCGCATTAATGCTGTACGGAATGATTCAACCTGACTCAGCAAGATCTCCAGTTCAATGCGTGTACTGTCAGACACAAACGCTTGTGTTGCAGCGCCTGATGCGAGTGCCCTTGCCTGACCCATGGCTTCTATCAGGGTCGGTAGCCGCTGGGCAATCGCATCACCGAGATAATAGGTGTCCAGATGAGGAGACAGCGTGATTTCAAACTGGTCAGCTGCATATGCAATCAACTGCAATATCTGGTCGATCAGCTCAGAGTGCATCTCAAAACTCTGATCGGCCGACGCACTGCTGGCGACAGCCTGTATTTGCTGCCAGCGCTGGACAATCGCCAGGGTCCGCGATGAAGTGCCTGTGCTTCCACTGAGCTGGCGATCCAGGTTTTGCAGTGTTGTCAGACTATTGTCGACGGAGCTGCCCAGTTCAGCTGCACGGGATCTTGAGCCGCTGTCTGTGCCACTGAGTAACGTCGCCATGACACCGCGATGTTGTTGAATCTGGTCAAGTGGTAATCTCGCCGCTGCGATGTAGCTGACCCCTGCCGATTCATTGGACAACATATCAATGTCGTTATTGACATCTCGAATGATCAATGTGCACAGGATGCCGAGAGGTCCCATGACGCACAGAAACATCAACAGCAGTTTGCCTTTGTACGAGAACCGGTTCAGTGCTCCAATGACTGGCATCAGTATGATTTTCATCGCGTATACCTATCCCGTTGTTGTTATCCGAATTATGGAGATCAGTCGGGTAGTCGACATCGCTTGTGTTGTTCTTTAGCCAGTGCCGCAAAGTTAAATATCTGCTGATTGTCGGGAGGTGCTTGCAGGCGAAGGACGACAAAAAAATCAGCAAATTCCTACACAAAATTTGCTGTTTACCTGATCTGGATCAGTTCCGGGCTGGCGATGCACGCTTTAAAATCGCCGATCCGAAAAGTCTATGGCCCCAGTGATGTTCAGAAACCACCATGATGATTGAGGCAATCAGGCCTTATCACGCGCCTTCTCGCGTTGAGAAAGTGCTGGCTGAGATATTGTCACCGCATCGGATAGGGGCATTGCTTGTGATGGCGGGCGGCGCACTGATGGCAAGCTCCTGGATGTTGCCGTCAGGTGCAGCGCTGCAACTGCCGGCCCTTGCTCAGATTGGCCAGAACACCATGCTCGGTTTTATCGGGCTCGGTATTTTGCTCAGGCCAGAGAGTGATCGCCAGGATTCGATCCTTGGCCCTGCGCTGGCAGTTGTGACGATTGTGTTGGGAGTTGTTGCGCTCGTACAGGCCATCGTCCTGTGGTATCCCGCGGATGGCTGGTGGCGACTGACCATCAATACTGCAGGATCCGACCTTGGATGGCCAGGCCGCATGTCCTGGCCGGCTGCCCATATTGTTGTCCTGCTCGGAATCACGCATCTTCTGCGCTTCAAACCCTCAATGGTCGCTTGGGTGTTTGCCGCCATTGCAACATTGTTTGCCTCGTGTATAACAACGGCTGCCTTTGTTGCCCAACTGACAGGGATTGCAATTTACACGTTATTGCCGTCTGTTCCGGGCAACCTCAGTCCAGTGACTACGCTGCTATTGCTGCTCGCCAGCCTGGCAAGCGGTAGAGTGTTGCTGCGCTCACGCCAATACCTGATGTGGGAAGCAAACCATATTGGCCAGGGAGTTTTCTTCCGGGTATCGGCCATGCTGAGTCTTATCATTATGGCGACGGTTGTTGCTGCAATCGGTTATACAGTACAAGCAGACTGGAATGCCGTGCTGTTGATTATTCTGCTCATGGTCTTGCTCTGTTTTCTGATCATCTATCAACGCATTGTCAGTGTGGTTGATGGCAGCGTCCACGCACATGCCCGTTTGCATGAGCATGGTCTGATGCTGGCGCAGGCTCAAACACAGGCCCAATTGGGCAGCTGGCGGCTGAAACTGCCAGAGGGTGTGCTGGAGTGGTCGCCTCAGTGTTATGAAATTTTTCAGCTGACACCGGGTACCGTGACCGGTATGGAACAGTTTCTGGCGTGTATCCACCCGGATGACCGCAGCTTGGTGTTGACGCACTGGGAGCGTGCTCTGACGGGGGATTCTTACGATATAGAGCACAGGATTTGTGTGAAACAAGGCATCCGCTGGGTGCGCGAGAGAGCAGAGCTGATGTGGAATGACGACAGAACACAATGCGTGTGTCTTGGCACGGTTCAGGATATGACTGAATCAAAGGAGCGTGAGCTGGAACTGATTCGCTCTCGCGAGCAGATACGCCGACTCGCAGCACACCACGAACTGATCCGGGAAGAGGAGCGTCGTGTGATAGCCCGCGAACTCCATGACGAGATGGGGCAACATCTCACAGCATTGCGCTTGCAGTTGGCGACGATGCAGTTGCAGTTTGGCAACTCGGATGGCGCACTTTGTCGTGAGCTGGAATGGTTGGGACACACAGTCGGTGAGCTGGTTGACATATCCCGTCAGGTTGCCGCCAGCCTGCGACCACCGGCGCTGGACGCTGGTCTTCAGTCTGCAGCGGATTGGTTGCTCATGGCGAGGCTGCAGCGCAACGGTATCCGTTATCGATTGCAATGCAAAATCGATGACAGAAATTTGCCGGAAGCATTAAAAACCATGATCTTCAGGGTGTTGCAGGAGTCCGTCACCAATATTATCAAGCATGCGGATGCCAGCGAGGTGCTGGTATGGATAACCCAGGACAAAACCGAGCTGAGTGTGACCGTCAGTGACAACGGTCGCGGGTTTGATCCGGCTGCTGTAGACAACAATTGGCACTTTGGATTGGCTGGTATTCGCGAGCGTGCGTTGATGTTTGGAGGTACTGCAACATTCCACAGCCATCACGGTGCCGGTACCACCGTGGAAATCACGTTGCCGTTGACCAGCGGATTTTCCGCGGGCGGTGCGCTATGAGTAATGTTCGTGGCATTGTTGTTGCAGATGATCACGCTGTGGTCAGACAGGGCCTGGTGCGCCTGTTAACCACGGATACATCGGTTAATGTCATCGCAGAAGCCGCAACCGCAGAGCAGGTACTGAATTGCGAGGCGCTGTGGCGTGCAGACCTGCTGATTACGGATTTGTCCATGCCCGGCGCAAACGGTGTGGATCTGGTGCAGCGCGTCAGGCAATTGATCCCTGAGCTGCCAATCATGGTGTTCTCAATGTTTGATGATCCTGCCATCGTGCAGGCCACCTTGATTGCCGGGTGTAAATCTTATGTCTGCAAAAGCAGTGAAGCGACCACCATTCTTGCAGCAGTACGCCAGTCGCTGGCCGGAGGGACTTTTGTGGACCCGGCGCTGACAGCTGATCTGATCATGAGTATGAGTGAACCAAAACAACAGGCTCGCCATGCAAGGCTGTCATCACGTGAAATGCAAGTCATGTTGATGCTGGTTGATGGCATGGGAATCAATGCCATTGCGGACAAGCTGTTTGTCTCACCCAAGACTGTCAGTACACACAAGTGCAGGATCATGCAGAAACTTGGGGTGGAGTCTGTGGCTGCACTCGTGAGATACGCCTTGCTGCACAAATTGACAGAATCCTGATCCTGTTGTCAGAAAATTCCGATAACACTATCTGCTTGCGCTGACAGCTGCAGCCAACTTTTCTGATTTTGAACTGTGATGCTTCAGACCTTGAGATTTTTGTGGCACGTTCTGCAATAAGACAGACGGGTTAACAAGAGCACACCAATAAAAATATGTCTGGACTGCAGTATATAAGAAAAGTATCACTTGACCGGTGGCTGCTTGCGGCGGCATGGCTGATGCTGCTTGCGGCTCCGGCGCTGGTGTTCTCGATGGATACCGCTGACTGGATCAGTCAGGTGCTGCGTCAGTCAGTCTTTTTTCTGCATCCCTTGCTTGAAGTCTTTGCCATCGTCGTCTGCGCCAGTATTTTTGTGGTGGGTTGGCACGGGCTGGATGATCGCAGGCCTCGAGCTTCAGTGCTGATGGCATTGGCATTTCTGGCTACTGGCATGTTAACGACATTTCACATGTTGGCCCATGCTGCCAGCATTCCCGTGGAGGCATTGGCGTCGCCGCATTTTTCAGCGCATTTCTGGGCGTTGGCCAGAATGGCTGCTGCAACCGGTATTCTGATGTACCTGTTGCCACAGTTTGCCAGCGCTGTTGCTTATCAGGATGACATGCGGTTTCTGATGCTGGTTGCTACCCTGGTTCTTGTGGCAGTCGTGCTTTGGCTTGTGCTGGCCAGCGACCCGGGCCGAGGGGTGATGGCGCCAGTATGGATTTCAACCCTGTTGTTGGGTATGCACATGGTGGCCCTGTGGCTATCCGTCAAGCAGTGGCGACAGGCGGAGACAGCGGTTTCTGGTGGTTTGCCGCTGGCTGTTTGTTTGCTGATAGCCGGTGAAGTATTTTTTGTTGTGATTGTCGAGCGTACCGATATCCGTGCCTTGTTCGGATTGCTCTATACGGCAACGGCGTACATGTTTGTCTATCGTAGTACTTTCCTCAACAGTATCCGCTTGCCAGTGAAACGTCTGCGAGAGGCACATCAAGAGTTGAGCCATTATGCTTCCCAACTGGATGATCTGCTGATGAATGCCCCTGACGGAATTGTTGGCGTCAATGAGTATGGCATCATCCGGTTTGTCAATCCGCAAGTTCGCGTCATGTTTGGTTACCAGCCCGATGAGTTGATTGGTCAGGAAGTTGAGATTCTGCTGCCACTGCGCCTGAGAGCCACACATGCAGGTTTGCGCGGACGATTCTCCTATCAACCAACAGGGCGACCCATGTCGGCGCTCAGGGGGCTGTACGCTCGACGAAAGGATGGTAGCGAAATGCCTGTTGATGTGGCGCTTGGCTTCCACAAAACAGGTGCGGTCACCCACTTCACAGCCTTTATCAGGGACGTATCGGAACGTCACAGGCTTGAACAGGAGATGCAGCACAGAGCCAATCATGATGCATTGACCGGGCTGCCCAACAGAACCTTGCTCAGAGACAGGCTTGAGCGTCATCTGATAGATGCCAGGCGTCATGGCACATCGGTCGCTCTAGTGCTGGTTGATCTCGACAATTTTAAAGATGTCAATGATGGCTGGGGGCACGGTTATGGTGACCAGTTGCTGATCAACGTGTCACGGCGCCTCAGCCGGGCATTGCGCGAGGGTGACACGGTGTCGAGGCTGGGCGGCGATGAATTTGTTGTGCTGGCACCGGAGCTGCGAACACCGGATGACACGGTTCAGGTAGTAGACCGCATCATGGCTGCCCTTGATCATGTGTTTATGATTGGCGATATCCAGTTTCGTGTCTCCGCCAGTGTCGGTGTGGCGCTGTTTCCACAACATGCACTGGACGCAGAAAGCTTGCTAAGCAAGGCAGATATTGCCATGTATCACGCCAAATCGACCGGCCGCAAAACCTCTTGCTTGTATAGCGAGCAAATGGGCACCCGTCAGCAACAGAACATGGTGCTCAAATCCCGTTTGCTGACTGCGCTTGAGAACGATGAGCTGCTGTTACACTTTCAACCGCAGTACAGAATTGCAGACAAGACGATTGTGGGTTTTGAGGCTTTGTTGCGCTGGCACCACCCCGAATCTGGCTGGGTGCCGCCTGACACATTCATCCCGGTGGCGGAGGCCTGCGGGTTGATTGTCCCGATTACCGAGTGGATTTTGCAGCGCGTAGCCGCCCAGATTCGAATCTGGAGCGATCTGGGCTTGCCTGTCAGGGTTTCAGTCAATATTTCTGCCTTGCATTTCAGACAGGACTGTCAACTGTGTGACTTTATCGAGTCTTTGCTGGCAAGTGCCGGTATAGATCCTTCTTTGCTGGGGTTGGAATTGACAGAGTCTGTGCTGATGGATGATCCCGAGATGGTATCCAGAATATTGAACCGGATTGTGGGCTTGGGATGTCATGTCGCCATCGATGATTTTGGGATTGGTTATTCATCACTGGCGTCGTTGCAAATGTACCCCTTGCACACATTAAAAATTGACCGCAGTTTTGTCCGCAATGTCGGTGTCGACGCCAAGAGCACGTCGATAGTGAAAGGATTGGTGACTCTGGCCGATTGTCTGGGGATGCAAGTGATGGCTGAAGGCGTGGAAACCGCAGAGCAGCTTGAAGTGCTGAGGGACTGCGAGTGTGACAGCATGCAAGGCTGGTTGATGCACCCGGCGTTGCCGTCAATCGATTGCACGCGCTTGATGTTGGCTGCGAATGAGTCGACGTCATCGGTGGTAACAGTGCAATTTGGCTGACAACAAATTCGCGTGAAACTGCGTTATAGTGACGGCACTTCGATGCAGGAGCTTGCATGTCATGGGTGAAAAATTCAAAGCGCTGACCGATGATCACATCGCCTTCATTGGCCAGCAGAAGATCTTTTTTGTAGGCACCGCCACCGCTGACAGCCTGATCAATGTCTCACCCAAAGGTATGGACAGTTTCAGGGTGCGCAGCCATTCACAAGTCATGTGGCTGAATTTGACCGGCAGTGGTAACGAGACCGC
Organism: Pseudohongiella sp.; assembly: GCA_036834885.1. GTDB lineage: Bacteria > Pseudomonadota > Gammaproteobacteria > Pseudomonadales > Pseudohongiellaceae > Pseudohongiella. The sequence goes on from DAITNA010000001.1 coordinate 940,016, forward strand.
TGCCCATGTGCTGGAAGATGGGCGCATGACGATAATGTTTTGCTCGTTTGATAAACAGCCGGTGATCATGCGTCTCTATGGCACGGCCCGCATGGTATCGCCGGGAGAGCCGCAATGGGCGGATCTTTTTGCGCAGTTTCCCGATTACACCGGCGCGCGCCAGATTTTTGTGCAAGATGTCAGCATGGTACAGACATCCTGCGGTTTTGCAGTTCCGTACTACGAGTTTGCGGGAGACAGGCCGACGCTGGACAAGTGGGCGCTGAACAAGGGCCGCGATGGCATCAGAGCCTACTGGCAACAGAAAAACACGGTCAGTCTCGACGGCAAGCCGACAGGGATTGAACCCGGCGCCTGAGATACCCGGCGCCGGGTATCTCAGGCGCCTGTCAACGTGACAGGCCGCCCAGAAACTCCAGAATGGCAGCATTGGTTTCCGCCGGCTTTTCCTGCTGTATCCAGTGCCCGGCGTTCGGAATCAGAATCACGCCCCGCAAATCATCCACCACCCGACTCATGGCGCCTTGTAATTGCGGCTGGGTGGCACGGCCAATCACCACGTCCTGTTCACCGGCAATAAACAGTGTTGGCACGGTCACGCGTGCTGTGGCCAGATGCGGCGTGAGTTCCCAGTTGCGATGAAAGTTGCGGTAGTAGTTCACACCGCCGCGGAAGCCTGCGGCGCGGAACTGGGCAACGAAGTAATCCAGATCCTGACGTGTCAGCCAGTCCGGCAGCCCGGTGGGAGCTCCCATGCGGCCAATCCAGCCACCGGCGCTACGCAAACGGTCGGTGATGACCGGGGCCTCACGCGGGGAGTCCGGTGACAGGTACAGCCGGCTCAGCAGGCCCTCCGGATCGGCATCGTACTCGGCTTCCGCCACGCCGGGTTCCTGGTGGTACAGAATGTAGTAGAAGTTGTCCCCATAGGTCTGTTGCCAGCTGACCAGCGGCGACTGCGCAGGGCGGCCGGAGTAGGGCACACTCATTGCAACCAGCGCCGAGAATTTGTCCGGGTGCAGCAGTACGGAATGCCAGGCCACAATCGATCCCCAGTCGTGACCCATGATGATGGCTTTTTCCTCGCCAAAAGCGTCCACTACACCAGCCATGTCAGCGGCCAGCTCAAGAATGTTGTAGTCCTCGACATTGGCCGGGGCGTCGGTGGCACCATAGCCGCGCATATCCGGCGCCACCACGCGGTAGCCGGCATTGGCCAGCGCGACGATCTGGTGCCGCCACGAATACCAGGATTCCGGCCAGCCGTGAGCCATGATGACCAGCGGGCCGCTGTCACCTGCCGTGGCCACACGCATGCGGATGCCATTGGTTTCGATAAAGCGGAATTGCACACCGGCCACTGGCGGCGTGTCGTTATTTGTTGTGCCCATGGCTTGATTTCCTGTCTGTGCGGCCGCATTGCTGAAAAAGAACAGGCTTGCCAGCAGCAAACCGGTCATGATGACAAAAAACCCGGCGGGTCTTGGAAAAGCTGAATCACATGTCATGACAATCGTTCCCCCTGATGGCATTGCGTTATCATGCAAAGCCCAATTCAATCATTACCCGGTTCATCACTCCAGAGACATAAGTCACAGATAAACACTCATGACCCTGACCGATCTGATCTTACTGGCACTGGCCGGCCTGGCCATCAACCAATGGTGGCGCTCGCGTGATGCCAAGGCCGTCGCGCTGATGTATGCCGCCCAGCGTTGCCAGTTGCTGGGACTGCAGCTGCTGGATCAGAGCATTGTGCTGCAAAAAAGCCGGCTGACCCGCGCTGAATCCGGTTGGCCTCAGTGGTGGCGCGAGTACAGCTTTGAGTTTTCGTCCACCGGTCATGAGCGCTATCGCGGACGCCTGACATTAAACGGACACCAGTTGCTCGGCATTGAATTTGAGCCGCACGTCACGCTTCACTAGCCCCAGATCACTGACCCCAGATCACTGAAACCAGGCCATTAACCCCGGGTACTGATCAGGGCTCACTCTTGGTACCTGGCATGATTTCAAAGGCCGGGTCAAACTCCACCAGTGTTGAATTCAGCTGCTGCAGCACTGCAGCGTTGCCGGTCACCTCACCGCGCCCTGACGTCAGTTGCACGGCCAGCGTGGTTTGGCCAGCAATCACCGGAATGAGTTCGCTGCGGTTGATGCGGATGGTGGCATCCGGGTTGCTGACCTGATAACCGCTGATGTGGGTAAGCGTACTGTTGCTCATTTCGATGATCATGTTTTCGCCAGTATCAGGTGACACAAAATTGATGACAAAGTGGATACCGGCTGCGCGGGCGCTGTCCACTCGCGTCGCAACAGCGTCCCACCATTGCGATGTGCTCATGGCCCGCGCCAGATCCGGGCTGGTCCCGCGCGCGGGTCCGGCAGGCGCTACGCCGCGACGCAGTTCCTGTGCCGCCACCAGAAACACATTGCGCATACTGGAACTTTCGTACTGGTAACCCAGCTGTTCGAAGGTGGCTGCCAGCAGCTGCTTTGCCCCGGTGTTATCCGGCTCGGCGTAGACCAGCTTGTTGAGGATTTCCATCGCGTGACGGTACTGGCCTTCGTCAAACAGACTTTGCGCTTTGTTCATGATGGCGCTGGCGCCGCCCATCATCTCGACATACAAGGGGGCTGACTCATCGGGAGACAGCGGCGCCAGCGTGGCCGGATTGCCATCCCAGTAACCCAGATACCGGTTGATCACCGCGCGTGAGTTGTGGAACTCCGAGCCGTGGTACTGGCGCACACTCCAGCTTTGCTGCAGTGATTGCGGCACCTGATAGACATTGTGAATCTCGTTGATGGTGACGCCGCGATTGGCCAGATTCAGCACCTGATTGTTGAGATTGGCGTAGGCATCGCGCTGGTCACGCATCACCTCCTGAATGCGGGCGTTGCCCCAACGTGGCCAGTTATGCGAGGCAATCATGACCTCGGCCTCCTGCCCGAAGCGGTACAGGGCTTCGTTGATCTGGCGTGACCAGGCCAGTGCGTCGCGCACCAGTGCGCCACGCAAGGTGTAAATGTTGTGGATGGTGGCGGTGATGTTTTCAGCGGCCCAGAACACTTTCTGATCCGGAAACCAGGTGTTCATTTCCGCCGGCGCTTCGGTGCCGGGCGTGTTTTGGAACACCATGCGCACGCCGTCAATCACGTGCTCCTCAAAGTCCTCACGGATGACCATGGTCGGCGCAATCAGTCCGGTGGTGCCGCGTGCCAGGGCCTTGCCAATGGCGGAGTCTACCTGACCAAACGCACTGGCCGGCAACGGATTGCCATACTGGTAAGACGCTCGCCGGCTCATGGCATTGCCGGCGTACACATTTTCCGAAATCGCTTCTTCCATAAACCCGGCCGGTGCAATCACCTGCACACGCCCTGTGATGACATCGGCCTCGTCAATGACACCGCGCACCCCACCAAAATGGTCGACATGGGAATGCGAGTACACCACCGCAGTCACCGGACGTTCTCCCAACTGCTGGTTGGCAAACTGCAGCGCGGCGCTGGCGGTTTCCGAGGTCAGCAGCACATCAAACACAATCCAGCCGCGCTCGCCCCGGATCAGTGTCATGTTGGCCAGATCAAAACCGCGCAACTGGTACACAAAGTCTGGCACCACTTCGTACAGGCCGAAGTTCATGTTGAGCGTGGCCTGGCGTTGCAGCGACGGGTGAATGGAATCGTATTGCTCGCCATTGAGCAGGAAGTCGTAACGGCCCAGATCCCACACCACGTTGCCCGCCGCACCGAGAATCTGTCGATAATCCGGTGCTGCGATAAAACCGCGTTGTGATTCTTCCAGATCACGCTGGTCCGCAAAGGGCAGTGTGGAGCGCAGCGATTGCTGTTGTACGGCGGTAGTGGCGGAGGCGGGCATACTCCCCGGCTGTGCCACGGCGTTACTGATCAGGCCGGTGAGCAGGATGGTCGCGACCAGATGAAATGGGGCAGGGCGAAGTCGGCGCAGCATGGGCAGGTCCTGTTGATTGGGCATGTTGCAGGAGTAAAGCGCATTTGACCGATGCCAGCAAGCAACACAGCGCAAGCGTTCGGTCTGGCATTGCCCGATCTGACGGTGCGGTCTACTATAAGGTTGCAGTCCAAACCAATCAGTCAAAACCGGCGGGTACAACAATGACAAAACTCCGCAGATTGATCGTCCCGGCATATCTGTCCGGCAAAACCTGGCAGCTCGCAGTTGCCACCAGCCTGTGCCTGCTCGCGTTTAACGCTCACAGCCAGTCCGCGGCCAGTACGGATTTGCCGCGCACACCTGATGGCCGTCCCGATCTGCAAGGCTTGTGGACCAACCAGACGCAGACGCCACTGGAGCGGCCACGCGAGCTTGGGCTGCAGGGTGCACTCAGTGCGGAAGAGGCACGCGCTTATGAAGAGCGGGCGCGTCAGCGTGTTGAGATGTCCAACCAACCCAGTGACCCCAATCGTCCGCCACCCAGTGACGGCAATACCGATGCCGGCTACAACCTGTTCTGGCTGGATCGTGGCACCAATGTCGCGGTGGTCAACGGGGAGTACCGTACCTCGCTGATCGTCAATCCGCCGGATGGCCAGATTCCATTTGTGGAAGGTGATCGTCCGCAGGGGTTGATTGCGCAATGGCGTGCACGCCCCGGTGTAGAGCCTTTTGATGGGCCCGAGCTGCGCCCGCTGGGTGAGCGTTGCCTGCTGGCCTTCAGCTCCAGTTCCGGCCCGCCGATGCTGCCAGTGATGTACAACAACAATTACCAGATCGTGCAGACCCCGGATCATGTGATGATTCTGGTGGAGATGGTGCACGACGCCCGTGTTATTCCGCTGAACAAATCCCACTCGGCGCACGACACCGAGCGCTGGATGGGGGAATCCGTGGGGCGCTGGGAGGGTGATACGCTGGTGGTCGAAACCCGGCATTTCCATCCGCAGCAGACGTTTCGCGGTGCCAGTGAGCATCTGGTGATTACCGAGCGCTTCTGGCTGGAGAATGCCGGCAAAATCATTTACAGCGTGACGCTGGAAGACCCGACCGTATTTGCGCAGCCATGGACTGCAGAAATTCCCATGCAGCGCCGCCCTGCCGGTGAAATGATGTACGAATACGCCTGCCATGAAGGCAATTACGCGTTTTCCGGCATTCTGGCCGGTGCCCGCAAGCTGGAGGAACTTGGCCAGCAGGGGCCGGTTGACGGGGCACTGGATGGCGAAGAGTCCGAGTGATGACCTTGATCAGGATTGCAGTCATGCTGGCGCTGTTGTGGAGTGCCAGCGTTGTGGCTGATGACAGCATCCGGCCATTTACCATTGCGATTGCCGATCAGGACATCGCAGATCTGCGCGAGCGTCTTGCGCGCAGTCGTCTGCCCGAGATGTTGCCCGACACCGGATGGACCTACGGCACCGATACCGCGTATCTGACAGAGCTGCTGGACTATTGGCAACACGACTTCGACTGGCGCGAGCAAGAGCGCCAGTTGAACCGTTTTGATCAGTTTGTCACCGACATCAACGGGCTGGATATCCACTTTATCCATGTACGGTCACCGCATGCCAACGCCACGCCGCTGATGATTACGCATGGCTGGCCCGGTTCGATTGTCGAGTTTCACAAACTTATTGAGCCACTGACTCGGCCTGAGTTGCATGGCGGTTCGGTGGACGATGCCTTTCATGTGGTGGCGCCGTCCTTGCCCGGTTTTGCCTTTTCAGAAAAACCGGCAGAACCTGGTTATAACCCGGAGAAAATGGCGCACACGCTGGCGGCTCTGATGCAGCGGCTGGGTTACTCGCGTTATGGTCTGCAAGGCGGCGACTGGGGCGCGATTATCAATCGATTGCACGCCGCCCGTTATCCGGATCGTGTGATCGGTTTGCACTCCAATTTTGTACTGGCCAATCCACCGGCAGATCCTGCGATTCGCGAACAAACACCGGCAGCCGATCTCGCACGCCGCGATGCACGACAGGCGTTTATGGCCAATGAAACTGCATACCAGCAAATTCAGGGCAGCAAACCGCAAACATTGGGCGTAGGGTTGAACGATTCACCGGCCGGTTTGGCGGCATGGATTGTCGAGAAGTTCCATGGCTGGAGTGATTTGCCCTCCGGCAATCCGGAAGAGAAGTTCAGCAAGGATGAGCTGCTGACCAATATCAGTGTGTACTGGTTTACCCGCAGCATTACCTCATCGGCACGCATTTATTACGAAAACCGTGCCGTGCCGCTGAGTGAACCCCTGGGCTTTGTCAGTGTGCCCACCGCCGGTGCCATTTTTCCCAAAGAAATTTACCTGACACCACGGCTGTGGGCCGAGCAGGCGTACAACATTGTGCGCTGGACCGAGATGCCGCGTGGCGGGCATTTTGCGGCGCTGGAAGAAACGCAACTGCTGCTGGCGGATATTCGGGCATTTTTCCGCCAGCTGCGGTCACCATAAGTCGACTGGCCGGATTCAATCCGGCCGGTTGCAACGCGGATCATTCTGCTGGATGGTGGTCAGCATTTCGCGTGTCAGCGGAATCGGATCACAACCGTGGTTCTGTTCACAGATCATGTCCCACTGCGGTTCCGCCTTGATATGGCAGCCCAGGCAGTTGCCGCCAAAACGGTTCACCACATCGGTATACCCGCGTGTCACAATCTCTGAACCTTCTGCGCTCACGGACAGCTCAAAGAACTCCCAGTCGTTGGTCGCCGGGCTGGTACCTTCGGGTTGCTTGACCATCACCTCTGTCGGTACCAGTTGGACCACGGAACCTGTGGGCCAGGTGCCGCCGGTGCTGGAGTTGGCAACTGCCAGGGTGGCGTCCAGATTACCCAGCAGGTTGTCGACAAAGAAGCCGCGCACCGGTGTCATCTCGGTGATGCAGTCAAAGGTGGATTCATCAATGGCAATCGGCTCATTATTTTGTGCCATCAGCTGGGTGATGGCCGCGCCGCCGGTGATCACGGTCAACATGGCCGCAATGGCCAGACGTTTGCGGGTCGTTGGAAACGGCAGCAAACGGCGTGCCGGTGTATGGTTGTCAGTCATGGACTGCTCCTGTTTGATAGTGTTGTCTCTTGTGGTAACTTTTGTTGTCCATCCCAGCCTAGCCGGAACCACCGGCGGCGGCAATGGACTAAAGTCATCGCAGAACCCAAATTGCATCAAAAGCCCCAAAATCATGAAAACCATGAGTTCCATGTTCGCTCGCCCCGTCAGTTGGCTGCTGGTATCGCTGGTGCTGCCCGGTTGTGCCGGCTTTGGTGTGCATGACGGGACCATTCTGGAAGAGTGGCCGGAAACCGTACCGGATCAGGCCCTGTTTATTGAGGCCTGGCAGCGGGATCACGAGAACCGTCACCTGCAGTCCGATATCGAGTACCTGAACTGGGTGGTGCGCTTTTACGAAGGTGGCGAGCTCATGTCCATGGGCTGGAACGATATGACGCCAGCGATTTTGCAAGGGCTGGCGCCGGAGCAGGCGCGCCGTGCCGCTCGCCAGCGCGACCGCCTGGGTCGCCTGATTGCCGCCGAATGGGCCAAAGACAACGATGTGCGCGAGATTGATACCGCGATGCTCAGTCTGTGGGGCGACCTGATGGTTGCAGCGCCGGAACCGTCGCAGCGGCTTGCGGCGATGGACATGATCGCCCGTGATGTGGAGCAACTGCTGTCCGGGCGGCTGTCACCCGCCTTGATTACCGAGCAGCGTTATGTCGATGCACTGGGCATTCAGCTGGACTGAACGCCCGACATCAACGGTCATTGGCCAGACGGCGCCAGCTCCTTGTGGCGCACAATAATTTTGCTCATGTCATGACGGCATGAGCCCGCCTTTTTGATCAGCTTGGCCTCGCAGACATCACAGCGCACACATTCTTTGAAGTCGATTTTTTCGCGCTGGATCGCGCCAGTCGGACAGGCATGTTCACACACGGTGCACACCGTGCACTGTGGCACGCGCTTGATACGCAGTGGACTGATGATGGACACCACGCCCAGTGCTGCGCCCAGCGGGCACACATACCGGCAGTAGAAGCGCGGCACCACCACACAGGCCAGCAGGATGGCGGCCAGAATCGCAAACAGAATGGCAGAGCCGCTCAGGAAAAACAGCGTGCCAAAGGGTTCAAAGTACGGGAACACCATCACGTTGTTGAACGCCAGTGCCATGAACACAATAAATGCAAGCACGGCATATTTGATGTACAGCGCATTCAGGTGCACCTTCTGCGGGATTCTGATCAACCAGCGTTTGGGTGTGAAACGGGTAATAAAATCCTGCACAGCCCCGAACGGACACAAGGATGAACAGAAGATGCGCCCCCACAGCAAGGTGGTCACGACGGTAAATACCACAATCATCAGTACCGGCAGGTTGTTCAGGAAGATGCCCGGGCCTTGCAGCAGCGCACCGGTAATGTGGGACACCGACAGGAATCCGCCATCAATGATGCCCAGGTAGAGTGTGGTGGCACCCAGTGCTGCCCAGCGCAGGTCTGCGCGTTTGGTGAAAAACGCCGCCATCGCCAGTGCAAACACCAGGCTCAGGTAAATCACCCGATCCCACGGTGTCACGCCCCAGGGCGGATCGTTGAGAAAGCGCAGCAAAGCACTGTTTTGTGCGCGTTCAATGCGGGCTATTTCGCGCTCACTCAGAATCGGATCGCCCTGCGCCAGGCGCAGGCCCAGGCCGGTGGTCTGGTAGCTCAGTTCATAAGGTTCCAGACTGCCCAATGGTTGGTAATAAAAATGGATGGGCTGTGCCGGGTCGATGGATTCGTCCAGCACAATGGCGCCGGCAAAGGCTGCACGTCCGGCAATCATGCCTTCATCGGCGTTGCCTGCGGTGACCAGCCGGTTGGGCAGCACACGCCGTATCGGACCATCGCCCTGCTGAATGGAGAGGCGGTCGGTGCGGAACTGTCCAAAACCATCGCCGCCCACGGCCAGCAGAACCATCTGGGTGCCACCAAGCCGGGCACTGGCATCACGCTCGGCGCGTGCGTAGGCAGTGCGGCCAATAAAGTACTCACCCAGTGCCTCGTGCCCCAGATAGGTAAAGGTCAGCTCCAGTGAGCTGCCGCCCGGGATGGGCATGCTGATGCTTTTGACGATCTCCTGTTCAACCAGATCATCCCAGCCCAGTTCACTCATCTCCTCCAGCACGCGTTCGCTGCGGGCGCGTGCCACCGGATCGCCCGGTGTGAAATTGTTGTAGGCCAGTGCCACACGACGTGCTGCTTCCCGTGCGCCGCGGGTGATCGCAAAACTGGTGACGGTGGCACCGGCGATCCCGTCAATATCACTGTACAGACGGAAATCATCCGCGACATGTTTGTTCTGGAACTGGGCCTGAAACACCGGGTCGGCGACAAAGTCTCCCACCGTGTTCACATAGGACTCCACGTAGCGCAGCACCTTGATGCCACTGATCTGGTTGTCCATGTTCAAGCCAATCAGCATCGCAATCGGGGCGCTGTAACCGCGCTCCTCCGGCGGGACGTCTGCACTCAGGAACGCATAACCGACCAGCTCCTCTGCGCCGGTGTCCGGGTTGCGCCGAAAACCTTGCCAAACCGGAGGTTCACCGTCTTTTTCAGAGAAGGTTTCCGCCTGCGGCAGCACTTGCGTCAACCATGCCGGCTGGACCTCGGTGGAGAACGGCGTGCGTACCGGATTGCCTTCAGTGGGCTGGCGCGCAGGCTGGGCTGACAACACCGCAGGCAGACAAAGCAGCAGGCCCAGCGTCAGGGCGGCGCAACAGCGCTGAAGACGGTTGAAATTCATAAGCAGCATTCCGTGGTCAATAACAAGGCCGCCACTATACCCCCGAGTCTGGTATCGCTCCAGCCGCTGCCACACTTTGTCAAACTCTGGCGTCGACAAACATGGATTGGCAGCGTGCAAAGCTGGTATAACACCGCTGGTGTAACGAAGGGCGCGGACGGTAATAACAACACAATCATCCGGGAACGATGGCATGCCATCCAGCAAACGAAAACCTTTCACATGGCGCCTGCGCTCACGATCCTGGGTGATTGCGGGTGTGTATGCGTTTGTCTCTTTCCTGTGGATTTATTTTTCTGACCTGTTGTTGCTGGCGCTGGTGTCAGATCCTGAGCTCTTTACCCGTATCAGCACATACAAAGGTCTGTTTTTTGTGCTGATGACCTCCCTGCTGCTGCTCTACATGCTGTGGCGCAACTTTGGCGCCCTTGAGGGAGCGTTTTCAGCACTGCACTCGGCCGAGCGACGCCTCAGTGCCAGTCGCAGCCAACTCTCCGCTGTCATCAATTCGGCGATGGATGCCATCATCACAGTGGATGTCAGCGGGCGCATCCGTTCATTCAACAACGCTGCCGAACGTATGTTTGGTGTCGATGCCCGTGACGTGCTCGGTCGTCCGGTTGGCCGTTTGTTGCCAGCGGGCATTGACCGCTTCAGTGAGGTGCGATTTCAGACGGCCGGTATCCGCCACAATGGCGACAGCTTTCCGGTAGAGGCCGCAGTATCCGAGGTCAACAGCCGCCAGGGCGTGTTGTATACCGCGATTCTGCGCGATATCAGTGAGCGTATCGCGCAGGAGACAGCGCTGCGTGAACTGAACGAAACGCTGGAAAAAAAGGTGGTGGATCGCACGCGTGAGCTGGAAGTGGCCGTGGTCAGGGCACAGGCGGCAGATCGCCTGAAATCGGCTTTTCTGGCCACCATGTCGCACGAGCTGCGCACCCCGCTCAATTCCATTATCGGTTTTACCGGCATTGTGTTGCAGGAACTGGCCGGCCCCTTGAACGAAGAGCAAAAGCGTCAGCTTGGCATGGTGCGGGGCAGTGCGCGGCATCTGCTGGATCTGATCAACGATGTACTCGACCTGTCGAAGATTGAAGCCGGCGAACTGCAGGTCCGGCCCGACCACTTCAACGTAAGAGAATCCATAGAGCGCGTGGCAGCGAGCCTGCAACCGCAGGCGGACAAAAAACAGTTGAAATTGTCTGTCACACTGGGCAATCAGCTGAACGAGATGGTCAGTGATCGTCGTCGTGTGGAACAGATTGTCCTGAACCTGCTCAGCAATGCCATCAAGTTTACCGACAGCGGCGAAGTCAGTCTGCAGGCCGATGTGACCGCCGGGGAGTTGTGTGTCCGTATTCGCGATACCGGCATTGGTATTCGCCCGACAGATTTGCAGAATCTGTTCCGACCGTTCAGCCAGATTGATACCGGGCTTTCGCGTGAGCATGAAGGCACCGGGCTGGGCCTGGCCATTTGCCGGCGACTGGCGGATCTGATGGGTGGCCGGATTGAAGTCAGCAGTGAGTGGCAACGGGGCAGTGAATTTACCCTGCGGTTGCCGCTGGGTTTGCCAATGCAGTCAGCGCCAACAGCCTGAGGATGTCAGAGATGAGTTTGCGTGTGCAGTTGATCGAGGACAACGAGCAAAACCGTTACCTGCTGAGTTTTCTGCTGGGCGCGCGCGGACATCAGGTCAGTGCGGCTGTTGATGGCATCAGTGGCATCCGCATGGCGCAAACGCTGCAGCCAGATGTGATTTTGCTGGACATACAACTGCCTGGCATGCACGGCTACGATGTGGCGCAGGGTTTGCGCCAGATTCCGGAACTGGCCCATACGCCCATTATTGCCGTGACCTCTTACGCCATGCCCGGTGACCGCGAAAAAGCGCTGGCAGCCGGTTGTGACAATTACATTGAGAAACCAATTGATCCGGAAACTTTTGTACAGGATGTTGAACGTATTGTCAGGGAGCTGAAGTCGTGAGCTACGTGCTGGTGGTGGATGACAAGGAAGAGAATCGCTATTACTTGCAGGCCTTGCTGACCGGACACGGCTACCGGGTCACTGTCGCCCGCCACGGTGCGGAGGCTCTGGTGCTGGCGCGCCAGTCTGCTCCGACCCTGGTGATCTCCGACCTGCTGATGCCGGTCATGGATGGTTATACGCTGCTGCGGCACTGGAAATCGGATCCGGCCTTAAAGGCACTGCCGTTTATTGTCTACACCGCCACCTATACCGAGGCCGAAGATGAAAAGCTGGCGCTGGATCTGGGCGCCGATGCCTTTATCCTCAAACCGGCCGAACCCGATGTGTTTTTGCAGCGCATGCAGGAAGTGCTGGCTCGCCCCGCCAATCAGGGGCCGGCAGCAGCCAGCGGAAGCCGCGCCAACGAAGCCGATGTGCTGCGGCACTACAGCGAAACCCTGATTCGCAAACTGGAAGAAAAATCCCTGCAACTCTCTGAAGCCAACGCCTTGCTGGAGCAGGACATTGTGCGCCGTGAAAAGGCCGAGGCGGCTCTGCGCGAAAGTGAGGAGCGTTTTCGCCTGTTGGCCAAGGCCACCAGCGATGCTGTCTGGGACTGGGACATACGCACCGGCTTGAGCTGGTGGGGAGACGGTTTTGCCCAGCTGTTTGGTCATCGGCTGAATGACACCCAGCTCAATCACAACAGCTGGGTGGAACTGGTACACCCGGATGACCGGGACAGAGTGCTGGCCGGTCTGGATGCAGCGATCCGTGACAGTGACAGCTGGCACGCTTCCTACCGTTTGCGCCGAGCCGATGGCAGCTGGGCGCTGGTCGAAGACAAAGGTCTGCTGATTCGTGATGCAGACGGCGTCGCCATTCGCATGGTCGGCGGCTTGACCGATGTGTCCGAGCGCGCAGCGCTGGAGGATCGTTTGCGTAATGCCCAGCGTCTGGAAGCCGTTGGTCAACTGACGGGCGGCATCGCGCACGACTTCAACAATCTGCTGACCATTGTGCTTGGCAATGGTGAAACCCTGCTGGAGCTGCTGGCCTCGGATCCACAAAAAAGAGATCTGGCACGCATGATAGTGGGCGCAGCCGAGCGTGGTGCTGAACTGACCCAGCGGCTGCTGGCGTTTGCGCGGCGGCAGTCGCTGAGTCCACGTGCGGTCGACATCAATGCCTTGTTGTCGGGGTTGGGCATGATGCTGGATCGGGTCGTGGGATCTGCGATCAGTTTGCGCATCCACACCGGCACATCATTGCCGCTGGCGCTGGTGGATGCGGCGCAGCTGGAACATACGCTGCTGAATCTCTGTGTGAATGCACGTGACGCCATGCCGGCCGGTGGTTCGCTGGACATCAGCACTTTCGCCGTTGTTTATGACCACGACACACAGATCAGCGGACTGACCATCCCGGCCGGGCGATACGTGCAATTGCAAGTGCGTGATACCGGCTGCGGGATCAGTCCGGAGAATATGTCACGCATTTTTGAACCGTTTTTCAGCACCAAGGCGGAAGGCAAGGGCTCTGGTCTTGGTCTGGCGATGGTCTATGGTTTTGTGCGCCAGTCTGGCGGTTATATTCTGGTGGAGTCCGAGCCGGGCAAGGGCGCCTGTTTTACCCTGTATTTCCCGGTGGCCACGGAACACAGCGCCGCACCCATCGCCGAGCCGGAGCCGTCCCGTGAGACACCCGTGGCGGTGCCAGCGGCGACCTCCCGCTGCATTTTGCTGGTGGAAGACGATGTGCTGGTGCGCCAGATTGCGCAGCACAATCTGGAGACACTGGGTTATCGCGTGGTGCCCGCGGGCAGCGGTGAGGCGGCACTGGCCCTGATCAAAGCCATGATGGCGCGCGAGGAAGCCATCGATCTGCTGTTTACCGATGTACAGATGTCCGGCATGACAGGGCCCGAACTGGTGGCCAGAGTGCAGCAACTGCTGCCGGGCATTCGTGTGCTGTACACCTCGGGGTATGCCGCGCAACTGGCTGAACAGGGGCGTCTGCCTGGCTCCGATTCACCGGTGTTGTCCAAGCCCTATCGGCGTGCCGAGCTGGCGGCGGCGATTACGGCGGTATTGCCCTGACACGGAGATGGTTACCAGCGGCTGGCCGCCTCCGCTGAGGTCAGAAACGAGACCGACTCGCCGCGCCGGTACGCGTAAATCACCTGAAATGCCAGCACGTTCTGAACATAGGTGCGGGTTTCGGCAAACGGAATGGTTTCAATCCAGGCGTCCAGCGCCAGCGGATTGGCGCCGGTCTGACGCAGCCACTGCCGAACCCGGTTGGGACCCGCGTTGTAGGCCGCAGCCGCCAGTGCGCGATTGCCATCAAAATCCTGCAGCAGGCGATGGAAGTAGTGGCTGCCCAGGCGAATATTGATGGCCGGGTCCAGCAAGTCCTGATTGTTGACGCGCATGCCCAGCGCTTGCGCCGTTTCACGCCCGGTCGCGGGCATCAGCTGCATCAGGCCCAGCGCACCAGCGCCAGATCGCACATCATGCATGAACGCACTTTCCTGCCGTGCCACGGACATCAGCAATTCCAGCGGGACATTGTATTCATTGGCTGAGGCAGCAAACAGATCGGTATAGGCCAACGGGAAGCGCAGTTGCAAATCATCCCAGTAACCGGCGCGGATCATCGCTTGTATGCCATTGCGATGCCAACCCCAGCTATCGGCCAGGCGGCCGCTGCTGATGATCTGTTCCTGCGTCATGCGATTGGTGGCGTACTGCCATTCGTTACGCGCCGCGACTTCTTCACCAATCATGTACAACTCATAGGCGCGTGCGATCGATGGAATCTCGTACAGCGCCATGACATCGTTGTCGTTGACCGGTACCGGGCGATCGACCAGCTCATAGGGCAGGCCCATGCGATCGGCTGACATAAACCCGTAAAAGCTGCGCAGTGCCGCCAGTTCCAGATAAATGGTTTCGGCCTGGTCACGGCTTTCGTTGTGATCCACACCGGCGGCGTCCAGCTCTTCCAGCGTGCGCGCTTGCCAATACCGCCAACGCTCGGATTGTCTGGCATCGGGCGGCAGTCGCTGCAACCAGCTGAACATGCGCTGCCAGTCCTGCTGGCGCAGGGCATCGCGCAGGAACCAGCCCACCAGTGTTTCGGTATGCAGGTCGGGGTCAGCCTCCACCAGGGCTTCGGCGTCGGCAACAAAACCCTGCAACTGCAATCGCTGCGCAACAAACTGGCGTGTGCTTTGCCACTGCTGCCTATCAAACGTGTGTTCGTCGCGGTATCTGTCCAGTGCGCTCAATGCGCGTTGTGCATCCGTGGTGGCCAGCCGACGCACACCGTGCAGGATAATCTGCGGCACTTCCGGCTCTTTGCGCAGCAGCGCAGCATCGTTCTGCACACGCTCGGGCTGGGCATCCATGCGCAAGTACAACTCGGCCAGAATCCGCTCGCGTTCCGGCATCAGACGCGAGACATAACGGGCCAGATTCAGCTGACGGGCTTGTATCAGTTTGCTGAAGCGATCCCAGGCAATGGCCGGTGTCAGCAAATCCTGCGCCAGCCACGCCTCAAACACCGGGTCGCACTCATTGGCTTGTGAGAAGCTCACATTCCACAGCGGTTCCACGGCGTCCAGCGCGGCATGGTCACCTTCGTTCAGGGCCGCGTGCAGAGCATGGCAGGTGAGCACGGTGGTGGTGTTTTCCGGGCGATGGTAGCGTCGAACATCCGCCCAGCGTGATTGTGCGGCCAGCGCAGCGACCCATTCCCGTTCCAGCCGGTCTCCCAGCCAGGAATCGCGGTGGCGGTTCAGAAAGTCATCCACAGCGGATGTATCTGCTTGCGCTGATGCGGCCAGTCGCTGCAAGCGCGGCTGCAGTTGCTGGTACTCCAGATAGGGCAGTAGCGGATAGTCAGCCAGTTGGGGCAGCAGTGTCTCCAGTTCGGTGGTACGCCCACGGCTGAGTGCTTCCCGTGCCTGCACATACACCTCACGTTGGGAGCTGCTGTGCTCTTGCGAGTAGACCGGCAAGGCTGTCAGTGCCGAGCACAGCATGACGGCTGTGCCCAGTATGGTGCCCGTATGCAGATAGCGTCGCCATGTGCTGCGCAAGGTGGTGCGGGTCATCGTTGGTGTCCGTTTCCTGAGTTGTGTTGGTTTGTGTCCTGCTGTCTTTTCATACTACCGGGGCTTTCCATACTACCGGCTGCGACACTGCGTCGCATCCAAAATTGGCGGTGACCGTGGCAGCATGACAACAGCTATCCATTTCCGAGGTCAGCGTTCATGTCATCAGCAGTCATCCGTTCGTCGTTCAATACCATCCGTTTCAGGCGCAAACCACTAGTACTGGCATTGGTGGCGCTTGCCAGCGCGACTTCCGTGGCTCACGCCCAGCAGCCTGCGGCTACTGAGCTGAAGGTGGAAGAAATTGTGGTCACTGGCAGTCGCGAGGCCACCCTGCGTGCCGAGACACCAGCCTCGGTCAGCGTCATCAGCGGCGATACCGTCGACTACGTCAAACCCTCGCATCCGTCCGAAATCATGAACCGCATCCCGGGTGTCACCGTGCAACAAACCAACGGTGAAGGCCATCTGACCGGCATTCGCCAACCCATTGGCACCAGCCCGGTTTACCTGTTTCTGGAGGATGGCGTCCCTGTTCGCGCCTCCGGCTTTTTTAATCACAATGCCATGTATGAAATCAATATGCCGATGTCCAGCGGTATTGAAGTGACCCGTGGACCGGGCACTGCCTTGCAGGGCAGCGATGCGATAGGCGGTATTGTCAACGTGCTGACCCGGGCGCCGTCCGAGGTGTTCGAGGGGCGTCTGAGTGCTGAAACCGGTGATGCCGGCTGGCGTCGGGTGATGGGGTCGGTCAGCAACAGCTGGGGCGAGACCGGTGTGCGCGCTGACATCAACCTGACTGACAGTGACGGCTGGCGCGATGACACGGCTTACGATCGGCAGAGCCTGACTCTGCGCGCAGACCATCAGTTTGCCAACAGCAGCCGCCTGAAAGCCGTGTTCTCCGCCAGCCGCATTGATCAGGAAACCGGTGCCAACAGCGCATTGCCGCTGTCCGATTTTCTGAACAATCCCACGCGCAACGTGTTCCCGTTTGCTTACCGCCAGGTACAAAGCCTGCGCGGCTCGGCCGAATGGAGTCTGGAACAGGGGCCTGCGCTGATCACCGTCACGCCGTATTTCCGCAAGAGCGAGATGGATCTGTTGGCCACGTTTATGCTGAACAATGATCCCACCGATTCCAGCACCGGGTATCAGTCAGCGGGTTTGCTGGCCACGTACCGTTATGACTTTGAACCCCTGCGCACGCGCGTGATTACTGGCGTGGATCTGGACTACAGTCCGGGATTCCGCGAGGAAGAACGCATTATCCCGCGCCGTGTGGCCGGCATTTTTGAGTCCTACACCTCCGAAGGCATCATCTACGATTACGACGTGACCTTCTGGCAGGCATCGCCCTATGTTCAGGTCGAGACATCGCCGACTGAGCGCCTGCGCGTCACTGCCGGCTTGCGTTATGACACCTTCGGATTCCAATACGAAAACAATCTGTCCAGTGGTGCATTCGCCACCCGCTTGCCCGCCGGCATTCGCACTTTCTATCGGCCTGCTGATGCGGACGTGGATTACGAACGGCTCAGTCCGAGTCTGGGCATGACCTACGAGTTCAGCGACAGCCTGAACGGTTTTGTCAGTTACAAACAGTCGTTCCGTGTGCCGCAGGAGTCCAACCTGTTCCGTCAGGGCGCCAACCTCAATTCGCTGGGGCTGAAACCGGTAGTGGCGGACAGCATTGAAGCAGGTCTGAGAGGGCGCGTTGGCCCGCGCCTGATGTGGGATCTGTCGGTTTACGACATGACCACCAGCGATGACATTCTCACCTTGAATAGTGGTGTCGGTCCGACGCAAACCAATAACGGCAAGAGCGAACATCAGGGCATCGAAGCGGTGCTGGGTTGGCTGATCATGCCGGGGCTGCGCCTGGATATCGCCAGCAGTTACGCGCGTCATGAATATCGTGAGTGGGTCACCAGCGCGGCGGTTGACTTGAGTGGCAAAGAGATGACCTCAGCACCGCGTCGTACTGCCAATGTCACGCTGGGGTATGTACCGCTGTGGTTGCCCGCACTGAATCTGGAAGCCGAGTGGCAACACATGGGGTCGTACTGGATGGATCCGGCCAACACGCAAAAATACGAGGGTTATGAGCTGGTTAATCTGCGCGCGGCGTATAGCCTGAGCGAATCGGCTGAGTTGTTTGCGCGGGTTTCCAACCTGACCAATGAGCGCTGGGCGACCACCGCGTCCATTTCCGGTGGTCAGGCGCAATACGCGCCGGGTATGCCGCGCTCATTGTTTGCCGGTGTGACAGTCAGGTTTTAATACTCAGCGCAGGCTGATATTGCCACCGATCACGGACACTGGTGTCCCGGCCATCAGGCCCGAGGGATCTTGCAGGTTGATGACCTGCTGAGTGCCGTTGTCCATATCGATGCGTACTTCGTAGTACACGGTTGAGCGGCGGTTCTGCTCGATGTTGTTGCCCAGCAGAGCGCCGCCAATCACGCCGGCCGCTGTCGCTATCTTGCGACCGCTGCCACCACCGACCTGATTGCCGGCCACGCCACCCACCAGAGCGCCGATCACGGCACCAGTGCCAGTGCTTTGGCCCTGTTCAGTGATTGCTGTCACCGAGCGCACGACGCCGCAGCTGTGGCATACCGGTGGAGCCTGAACAACCGATGCAGGCGCCGGAGCCGGCGCTGGCGGTGTCGCTTCACGTTCTTGCGCAGTATTGTCTTGCTCTGCAGTGTTTGCCCCAGCACCCTCGGCACTGGCGGAATCCTGTGGCCCACAGGCAGTCAACGCCAGCAGAGTCAACATCACGGTCAGAATAAGGGTTAAGAATCGCATTTTATTTTTGCCTCTCCAGTAGAGATTGAATTAGTGTGCCTACGTCATCCATAACGGATGGCGATGAACTTTATTCCCGACTCTCCAGCCATCTTGGCAGGTAAGCATGCGAGTACTGATTGCCCCGGATTCATTCAAGGAATGCCTGAGTGCGGCCGCAGTGAGCGGCGCGATTGCACGCGGCTGGCGCGCGGTTGCGCCGGATGATGAACTGCTGGAAATGCCACTGGCCGATGGCGGCGAAGGCACGACTGAGGTGCTGGTTGGCGCAGCGGGTGGCAGTTTGCACCGGTGTACCGTGACCGGGCCACTGGGTGAACCGGTCGCGGCGCATTATGGTTTGATCCCCGCAGGTGCGCTGGGACCGGGTGTGACGGCGGTGGTTGAAGTGGCTGAGGCCAGCGGTCTGGCGCGCGTGCCCCCATCGCAACGCGACGCCCTGCGAGCCAGCAGCCGCGGGACGGGTGAGTTGATACAGGCGGCCCTGGCGCACCGGCCCTCACGGTTGATTGTGGGGTTGGGCGGCAGCGCCAGCACCGATGCCGGGGCCGGGCTGATGCAGGCGCTGGGCGCCAGTTTTTGTGATGCCAGCGGACAGTCACTGCCCGCCGGCGGAGCTGCCTTGAGCGAACTTGCGCGGATTGATGTGGCGGCGGCCAGGCAACGCCTGCATGGCGTCGACATTGTGCTGGCCACCGATGTCAGCAACGATCTGCTCGGTGTGCACGGTTCAGCCGCCGTCTTTGCACCACAAAAAGGTGCCTCAACCAGTCAGGTCAAACAACTGGCTGAGGCCCTTGAGCACTACGCCGCGGTGGCGGCCAGGCAGGGCTGGGCCGTGCATGGCTTTGCTGGCGCAGGCGCGGCCGGTGGTATTGCGGGCACGCTGGCGGCGATGCTGGGCGCCCGCATCGAGTCTGGCGCCGGGCTGGTGATGCAAGTATTGGGACTCGCGCAGCAACTGTCGGGCTGTGATCTGGTGATCACAGGCGAAGGCAGCCTGGATGCGCAGACGGCGGCTGGCAAAACCGTGGCCGCGGTATGCCGCCTGGCGCAACAGCACGGTGTGCCGGTGATCGGGCTGGCCGGCCGGGTGGCAGACGATCTGCAAGCCTTGCATGACCTGGGCTTGACCGCCGCCTTTGCGATTGCGCCTGGCCCCTTGAGTGTGGCTCAGGCCATGGACATGGCCCCGGAGCATCTGGCCAAAACCGCCGGGCAACTGGCCCGTTTGGGAAAATCCCTCCTGAAATGATATGATCCGCCCCACTTTTTTTGACCCTTCCGTACGAACTGATCGAACAGGAATTATTATGGCAATCGACAGCTCCAAGATCATTTACACCGATACCGATGAAGCCCCGCGTCTGGCGACTTACTCCCTGCTGCCTATTATCCAGGCTTTTGCGGGCGCTGCCGGTGTGGCAGTAGAAACCCGTGACATCTCGCTGGCAGGCCGCATTATTGCCAACTTTCCCGAGTACCTGACGCCGGAACAGCGTATTGGTGACGCCCTGACTGAACTGGGTCAGCTGGCCAATACCCCGGAAGCCAACATCATCAAGCTGCCCAATATCAGCGCCTCCATGCCGCAGATGACCGCATGCATCAAAGAGCTTCAGGATCAGGGTTACAAGCTGCCGGATTACCCGTTTGAGCCCAAAACGGACGAAGAAAAAGACATCAAGGCGCGTTACGACAAGATCAAGGGTTCCGCCGTGAACCCGGTGCTGCGTGAAGGCAACTCCGACCGTCGTGCGCCGGCGTCCGTGAAGAACTACGCCAAAAAACATCCGCACAAAATGGGCAAGTGGGCCAAAGACTCCAAAACCCGTGTGGCGCACATGGATGATGGCGATTTTTACGGCAGTGAAAAGTCCGCCACATTTGCCGCGGCTGACGAACTGCGTATTGTGCTAAAAACCGCTGCGGGCGAGCAGGTACTGAAACAGGGCCTGAAAATCCAGGCCGGTGAAGTGGTGGATGCAGCGCGCATGAGCGCGGCCAAACTGCAGGCGTTTTACGCCAAAGAAACGGCGGCAGCACAGGCGGAAGGCGTGCTGCTGTCCCTGCACCTGAAAGCCACCATGATGAAAGTGTCTGACCCGATCATGTTCGGCCACGCTGTCAAAGTGTATTTCAAGGATCTGTTTGCCAAACACGGCGACACGTTCAAGGCACTGGGTGTGGATGTGAACAACGGTTTTGGTGATGTCGTTGCCAAAATTGCCACGCTGCCGGCCGATCAGCGCGCCGCCATTGAAGCCGACATTCAGGCCGTGTTCAACAAGCAACCCGAGCTGGCCATGGTCAATTCCGACAAAGGCATTACCAACCTGCACGTGCCCAGCGATGTGATCATCGATGCCTCCATGCCGGCGATGATTCGTGATGGCGGCAAAATGTGGGATCGCAAAGGTGAGCGTCAGGACACACTGGCCATGATCCCCGATCGTTGCTACGCCGGTGTCTATCAGGAAACCATCAGCTTCTGCCGCGACAACGGCGCTTTTGATCCGGCCACCATGGGCACCTGCCCGAACGTGGGCCTGATGGCACAAAAAGCCGAAGAGTACGGCTCACATGACAAGACATACGAAATTCCGGCCGATGGCACCGTGGTGGTGCTGAACAAAGCCGGCGACACCGTGTTCTCACACGATGTACAAAAAGGTGACATCTGGCGCATGTGCCAGGTGAAAGATGCGCCGATCCGCGACTGGGTCAAGCTGGCAGTGTCGCGTTCGCGTCTCAGTGGCATGCCGGCGGTGTTCTGGCTGGACAGCCAGCGCGCACACGATGCCGAGCTGATCAAGAAGGTGAACACTTACCTGAAGGATCACGACACCAGCGGACTGGACATCAAGATCCTGTCTCCGGTGGAAGCGACACGTCTCACACTTCAGCGCATGAAGGCCGGTCAGGACACCATTTCTGTCACGGGCAACGTGCTGCGCGACTACCTGACCGACCTGTTCCCGATTCTGGAGCTGGGCACTTCCGCCAAGATGCTGTCGATTGTGCCGCTGATGAACGGCGGTGGTCTGTTTGAAACCGGTGCCGGTGGCTCCGCGCCCAAACACGTGCAGCAGTTTGTCGAAGAAAACTACCTGCGCTGGGATTCACTCGGTGAATTCCTCGCGCTGGCCGCGTCACTAGAGCATCTGGCACAAACCACCGGCAACAAAGGTGCGCAAGTGCTGGCTGACACCCTGGATGAAGCCACTGCCAAGTTCCTCGACAACGACAAGTCCCCGTCTCGTGCGGTGGGCGGCATCGACAACCGCGGCAGTCACTTCTACCTGTGCCTGTACTGGGCGCAAGCCCTGGCTGCGCAGAGCAAGGATGCCGAGCTGGCCAAACGCTTTGGTCCGCTGGCTGCCACATTGACCAGCAATGAAAACAAAATTGTGGAAGAGCTGATCGCAGTGCAGGGCAAGCCGGTCGAGATTGGTGGTTACTACCAGCCGAATCCTGCGCTGGCGTCCAGGGCTATGCGCCCGTCGGCCACGCTGAATGCAGCGCTGGCGGCGTTGTGATTTCTTTGTCAAGTCGCTAAATAAAAACGGGGCCGATGGCCCCGTTTTTTATTGCTGGTTTTGCTGATGGCCGCTGCGTATTACGGTGTTGTGGTGCCGGTGTCGTCATCGCTGCTGTTATCCGCGTCATCGTCGCTGTCATCAGTGGTGTCATCATCACTGTCGTCATCCACAAAGCCGTCACCGCTGGTGTCGTCGTCCACCATGCCGTCGCCGTCCTCGTCGATCTCGATCAGTGTTTCACTGACGGTGATGCCGCGTACCGCCTGCAGGCCAAGCAGACCGTTGTACCAGTCGGCCAGATCCAGCGGATCGCCATCAGGTACCGTCAGTACCACACCCATCTGGTAGACACCTTCCGGCAGAAACTCGACATCGACTTCATCAATGCGGAACAGGTTTTTGGTGTTTGCGCTGGCTTCCGAGCTGATCGGCACAGCGGTGATGGCAGCGTCCGGATCAAAAATCACCAGCCAGGCATCGACCTCACCGCTTTGAATCAGCTGGGCACCGCGCGGAAAACGCACACCGATTTCGAGCAGATCGCCGGAGTAAAAAATTTGCCGGTTCGCATGAATAATGGCCTTGATGCCATCAGACGCATTGCCATGTCCCAGATTTTTGTTCTTGCCCGGCGCCATCGCCGATTTGCCAGGCGCATTGCCAGAATTGCCCTGGGCATAAGCGGTCTGCAGACCGCCCAAACCCAGCACAACCATCAATACCAGCCAGGAAAAGCTCAGTTGTCGCATGAAGGTCTTCATGATGTTTTACCTCTGTCGTTTTGTTGGAAGACAGGGGTTCAACGGTTGGGGCGCGGGGTTTATTCCGTGGGGCTGGCGTTTTCCACCTCCAACCGCCGCGCACCCGCCAGAATGCCCGGCAACGCATAATTGCCTTCATGGCACGCATACTCATACATCGGCCCGGCACTGGCGTGAAAACTCAGCTCGGCAGTCCAGGGCTGGCTGTAGAGATTGTCGTCCTCAACGGTGAATTGGTAGACCATTTCGGTATCGGAATAACGGCTGAAGCGCTCGGTGATTTTGCCGTTGGCGGTGATGGGCACAGCACTTTGTGCCATCTGTTGGGGATTGATGTTGACGGTTTCCACGACCAGCTGGCCGTTGTCATACCAGCCGCGTGAGTCACCAAACCATTGTTGCAGCGCTGCTGGTCGCAGATTGGCGCGGGCGGTGGCCGCATCCGGGTAAATCGGAATGATGCGGGCGTCATGCACCATTTCCACTTCGATTACCACGTAGTCGTCCGTCTGCACAAAACGGTAGGTGCTGTTGTACAGCGTGCCCATCATGCCGGGCCCGGCGGTGTTGCCAAAACCGATCAGGCAGCGCTCGGCCAGCGGCAGGGCTTCAGGGCCTGACATGTCACCGACACCGGTTGCATAACGCACACCAAAGTTGCGGCGTTCAAAATCAGCGCGGGGTGTGTCCAGGTGGGGGATCTGGCCGTTGACAGGCTCGATGATGTAGGAGCTGCGCAATTCGCCGCGCACACGCGCCAGTGAGGAGCCCGGATCAATCCAGAAGTCGTTGTAGGCACGCAAGCCAAAGTCTTCACTGCCAGCGGCAGGCGGGGCGTTGTTGCCTTCCGTGCCTGATGCCTCGAACTCGCCAGCGGGCAAACCGGCGACGCTGGTGTTGGCAATAATGCGTTGCGCCTGTTCAGGCGTCACCACCAGTTGATCGACGCCCGCTGGCCGGGTCAGGCGAGTGAGTGCGGCGTTGGTCCAGATCCCGCCCAGCTCGGGGCGTTCGCTGGTTTGGGACAGGGCGGCTGCACAGCCGAAGGCCAGTGTGATTCCAAAGATGCTGCGAACAACTCCAGAGGGTCTGACTAAAGAAGGTCTGACTGAAGAGAGTCTGACGTAGTGCATGGTGACGCTCCCACTGATTATTATGATGTGGAGGTTTTGATGCTGGCTGGACAGACTGTAGTCTTGACGATTCGGGATGTAAAGCGAGAACAGGCTCTCACCAAACTGGACAGCCTCCTGCCCAGGCGATAACGTTCGATTTTTGCCCGGCCAACTGGATAACTCGATGAAACCAGCCACTACCTTGTCTTTGCTTGTTCTTTCTTTTGTGTTTGCCATGCCCGCATTGTCCCAGCCGCCCATCCAGGTGCCGGACAACAGCCCGGCGCAAGTGCACCCCTTGCCAACATTGCGCGAGCAGGCCGTCGAGCAGCAGGCATGGCTGGAGGCGCGCCTGAATCGTGTGCTGCCGGCGTTGATGGCCGAGTACGGGATTCACATGTGGATACTTTCAATGCGTGAATACGCCGAAGATCCGGTGTTCTGGTCCATCACATCGCCGACCACGTTTGCGGCGCGACGTCGCTCCATTTACGTGATGACCTTGCAACCGGACGGCAGTGTGGAGCGGCTGGCGCTGGGCGGCACCAGTCAGGGTGGTGTGTTTGAAGCCTACCGATCCCCACGTCCTGCGCCGACTCAGGCCACCAGTGAACTGGTCGGTGATGAACAGTGGCAACTGCTGCGTGAGTTGGTCGAAGACCGCAATCCGCGCAATATCGCACTCAATATTGATCCGGAATGGGCCTTCTCCGATGGTTTGCATGCCGGTGAGCGCGAAGTGCTCGAGCAGGCACTGGGTCCGTATGTTGATCGTGTGGTGCGCGAGCCTCGTCTGGCGGTGAATTACATCGCGCTGCGCATTCCCGAGATGATGCCGCGTTATCGCAAGATCATGGAGTCAGTGCACGCGCTGATTGCGCAGGCGTTTTCCAATGCCGTCATTACCCCCGGCGTGACCACCACTGACGATGTGGCCTGGTGGTTACGCCAGCGTGCGCAGGAATTGGGCTATCAGGCCTGGTTCCATCCTTCAGTGGATGTGTCGCGGCAGGGCGATGGTCGCATCAGTGGCAACACAGTGATTCAGCCCGGAGATCTGTTGTGGACCGATTTTGGCCTGGTGGCGATGAACCTGCACACCGACACGCAACATCTGGGGTATGTGCTCAAGCCGGGCGAGACCAATGCGCCGGCGGGGTTGCAGCAGTGCATGGCTGATTCTAATCGCATGCAAGAGCTGTTACTGGAAGAAATGGTGCCTGGTCGCACAGGCAATGACATTCTGGCATCAACATTGGCACGCATGAGTGCCGAGGGCATTACAGGCACCGTGTACACGCACCCGATTGGTGATCACGGACACGGTGCCGGCCCGCTGATCGGACGTTGGGATGCGCAGGAAGGTGTGCCGATCCGCGGCGATGACATTTTATTGCCGTCAACCTGGCACTCTATTGAACTGCAGGCCACTCGCGCCATTCCCGAATGGGGCGGCGAAGCAGCGAACTGTCGTCAGGAAGAAGAGGCCTATCTGGATGCCGATGGTGCGCGCCATTGGGTGTATCGGCGCCAGACGCAGTTTCATCTGGTGTGGTAAGTGTTGTGTGCTGGCCAGACCCATGAGTACACCAGCAGCCACAATGTGTTAACAGCGATCTGCGCTTTCTGTGCCATCGCTGTGGTGCCGATGTTGTAGTCGGTTTCTCCGTTCCACACCAGCAGCAGAAAAAAGCTGGTGCTCAGTACAGCGCACCACACGGTGAATCGCCACAGCGCTTCATCGCGATGCAGCGTTGCCCTCATCAGCAAAAACAGGGGAAACAGTCCCAGCTGTAACGCAGCTCCGGTGTTGTGTGGCAGCTTGTTCGTGTAGGGAAACAGTGCGACCAGCACAATGCCCAGCGCGGCAGTTGTCAGCAGGACACAGGAAATGGTGTCACTCGCGGATCGTTTGAGCCGAAACAGGCGAAACGCGATCAGAAGCTGGGTGATAGCGATGGAAAAAAAGCCGAGCGTCAGTACCCAGCTGGCTGGTCCTACCGCGTACAGACTCAGTGTTCTGCGCCAGATAGACAGATCGTCACGGATCAGGTGGACCAGAATAACGGCTAGGCAAAACCAGAGTACGCCGGTCAGGGCGAGGTGTCGTGAGGCAGTGATTACTGTCGCCATATTTCGTGATTCTGTTTAGGTGTCAGCTGGAAAGGCTACCTGATAGTGCAAGATTGGAGAAGTGCGATGTGCTGCAGAGCAGGCAGTTATCCGAATATTTCGGATAACTGCCAAGCACAAAGTATGGCCACCAACGGTACGGAAAGCTAAGGCTTTAAAGCCCAAGTGCTGCAGCCGCTGTTGTAAGCGGTAGGCCCGCCAATCGCACAACTGAATGGAAAATTATAGGCAGTAGTAGGACCTACAAGGAGAGGGGGGAGGACAGGTTGGCGGGCGTTGACTCAACTAACCTCGCTCGCTCAAACCTTGAATACGCATCAGCATCAAACAGTCTGCAAGACACGAGCCGTTGAACGGGAAGCACGACTGCAAAGTGGTTGATATTTAAGTGCGCTAGCTCATCGTTGGTTAACTGATACAGGTCGTTGTAGTAGGTCGTAAATTCGACTTCACGGCGTTCGTTTCGAAACCCTGTCATGACGGGAATAATACTGAAATATTTCCTTTCCGCCTTGGCAGGATCTGATATCTGATAAACCCATCCGACATACACTTTGTCGTCCTCCATGGTAATCATCACCATGAATTCCGTGGTCATCGCAGTTACCAGCAAGCACTCAAACTCGTTCTCCTTGAGAGCATCGTAGTAGTGTTCAAGTTTGTTGGCAAAAATGTTGAGCAGTTTGGCAAAGGCATAGGCCGTGACTGGTGAAACAACCAACGTCAACAGCACAAGCTCCGTCATAATGTTGTCTGGTAGCGAGTGACTTCCCACTCTTTGATGAAGTTGAATCCTGCAACCAAGCCAAGCAGGAACAGCGGTGAGTAGCCAAGTTCCATTTGCTACACCTCTATATATCTGGTTGTGAATTGATGCTGACTTATTTGCGGTTACGTTCTCTGATGATAGAGATAGCCTTTAATTGCTCTTGTGCTCTGTTGGAGCGAATGATTGACGCGGGGTCGCGATAGGCGCCGCCCGTTTTTGAAACAACTACGCCAGAGTCAGCCAGCATGGCAGCAGCTTGGCTGCGGTTGTTAAACAACCTTGCAGAAGCATGAGTATCACTGGATTTAGAGTTGGCCATAACCGTATCCTCCCTCGCTTTGACTATAGGCTATATGTTGATAACACGCCAATGCAAGCTTGAGAAGAAAGGGGATTCATTCGGAAGATGGTGCCAGGAGAGGACTTTAATATGTATTTCATAGTACTGATTTTAAAATAAAAAATAATTATATATAAATTAAATTGTTGCTTCTCTTGTTGCTATACGGTTTGGCTAGCGGTGCTTGACCTGCAGCAGTAGCCTTCCTCTTAGACGAATAGTCATCGATAAGAGGGGGCAATCCACTCACGTAACCACCAAGTATTGCTCTCCGGGTCTACAAGGTCGATGCATCCAATGCTGCGAAGATTTTCAAGAGCGTGTTCGATGTCCTTCTCGGACATTTTAGGGCGTTGATATTTGTCGGCATGGGTGTCCGCAGCTGGTTTGATATCCTCCAACTTTACTCTGTTTTTCGGATCTCTCCCCTCCCACATAACCCAGAGTGTTACCGCTTCCGCTTCCGATAGCCTGACCTGACAGCTTCTCCACATATTGTTCCAGAGTAGCAGTAAGGCAAGTGGAGCGGCCCAAGGCATCTGAGTAAGTGCTGCAAAGGTGAAGACACCGCTTGATACAGCATCAATTAAGGAGCCGATGTTTAAAAAAATATTTCCAGGCTTCGTGCTGCGGCCACCTCCACGCCCTGAGGTGTTCAATGTGACCAAGTCCATCACTATCGGCTCCTTCTCAGGAGGAGTGATTCTAACTGCGGTTGTCATAAGCTCTTGGGCGATTATTCGTATAGCCCCTTCTCCGAAGCCGGCCTCACGTAAGATATTCTCAATGTCTTTGAGGACCTCCGTTTCTTTTTCTTTTTGACGATCGTAGTCGAATTTCATGATATTCCTATGATCTCATCAGTTCACAGCTCGTGGTTTGGGGGGGGGGCGGCATCTCCATGTCGATTACCCCTTATTTACTTGTGGGTATTACCTGTTAGTCCTACTGCGACCGGCATCATGCCAATTCAATCCTATTATGTACTATTTGACGCTTGGACAATGAGATTGGTCTTTGTGGTCACGGAAACGCACTCTCAGGCGCCACCCCTCGCAGGTCAGTTATGCATTGTCGGTGACAATCGACAAGCCGGCCTATTCATATGACAAGCGCTTTACATAATAAATAGGCGCTCAAGTTTGTCTCGAGGAACCACCATTAAATACAATGGATTTAATAGCTTGAATAGCCAGATGGCTTAATGACATTCAATAGGGACGTCAGTAGAATCCCGTGGATGACAATAGACTTAACAAAATTAGAATCACATCTCTGGGAATCCGCCAACATCCTCCGCGGCCCGGTGGATGCGGCCGACTTTAAGACCTACATCTTCCCGCTGCTGTTCTTCAAGCGCATCTGCGACGTCTGGGACGAGGAGTACCAGGAGATCGTTGATGAGACCGGCGACGAGCAACTGGCCTGGTTTGCGGAGTCGCACCGCTTCCAGATCCCGGAAGACTGCCACTGGAACGACGTTCGCACCAAGGCCAGCAATGTCGGTACGGCCCTGCAGCGCGCGATGCGCGAGATTGAGAAGGCCAACCCCGACACCCTTTACGGCGTGTTCGGCGATGCACAGTGGTCGAACAAGGATCGGCTGTCTGATGCCTTGCTCAAGGACCTGATCGAGCACTTCTCCAAGCTGCCGTTTGGCAACAAGAACGTCAACTCGGATCTGCTTGGCGACGCCTACGAATACCTGATCAAGAAGTTCGCCGACGCCACCAACAAGAAGGCCGGCGAGTTCTACACCCCGCGCAGCGTCGTGCGGCTGATGATCGACATGCTCGATCCCAAAGAAGCCGAGACCATCTACGACCCGGCCTGCGGTACAGGCGGCATGTTGCTGGCCGCCGTGCAGCACGTGAAGGAGCAGCATGGCGACGTGAAGCGCCTGTGGGGCAAACTGTACGGACAAGAGAAGAACCTCACTACCTCATCCATCGCGCGGATGAACTTGTTCCTCCACGGCATCGAGGACTTCCAGGTGGTGCGCGGCGACACGCTGCGCAACCCAGCCTTCTTCGAGGTCGACCGACTGGCCACCTTCGACTGTGTGATCGCCAACCCCCCGTTCTCGCTGGAAAAGTGGGGCGAGGACCTGTGGCTGAACGATCCTTTCGGTCGCAACTTTGCTGGCCTGCCGCCTTCATCCAGCGGTGACTTCGCCTGGGTGCAGCACATGGTCAAGTCGATGGCCGACGTCAGCGGTCGGATGGCTGTGGTGCTGCCCCAGGGCGCCCTGTTCCGCAAAGGTGTGGAAGGCAACATCCGCCAGAAGCTGCTGGAGATGGATCTGGTCGAGGCGGTGATCGGCTTGGCGCCCAACCTGTTTTACGGCACCGGCCTGGCCGCGTGCATCCTGGTCTTACGCAAGCGCAAGCCAGCCAAACACAAGGAGAAGGTGCTGATCGCCGATGCGTCACGCCTGTTCCGCCGGGGGCACGCGCAGAACTATCTGGAGCCCGAGCACGCCGCCGAGATCCTCGGCTGGTATCGCGGCTTTGCCGATGTGCAGGATTCGGTTCGCGTGGTCAGCCTCGACGAGATCAAATCCGAAGACTGGACGCTGAACATCTCGCGCTACGTCCTGCCGCCATTGCAAGAAGACATCCCGCCGTTACCCGACGCCATTGCGGCATTCAAGGACGCGCTCACCCGCTGCCGTGAAGCCGAAGAGCGGCTCGCGCAGGTCATGACTGAAGGGGGATGGCTGCAATGAGTTCGGACCGCCCATTCAAAGACAACAAGATATTTACTGAAGAACTGGCTAATGCGGCGCGCGCTCGACTGAAGGAAAAGTTTGCCCAGATGGAACAAGAGAAAGCTTCGGGCAGCAAGCGCATCACTCAACAAGAACTCGAAAGCTACCTGTGGGGTGCCGCCGTGCTGCTGCGCGGTCTCATCGACGCCGGCGACTACAAGCAATTCATCTTTCCGCTGCTGTTCTATAAGCGCGTGTCAGATGTGTGGGAGGAGGAATACCAGGCAGCCCTGGCCAATTCAGGCGGCGACCTCTCCTACGCGCAGTTCGCCGAGAACCACCGCTTCCAGATTCCTGAGGGCGCTCATTGGAGCGATGTGCGTCAAGCGCCCAAGAACGTCGGCGCAGCCATACAGAAAGCGATGCGCGCCATCGAGACCGCCAACCCCGATCTGCTCGACGGTATCTTCGGCGATGCCCCTTGGACCAACCGCGAGCGCCTGCCAGATGAAACGCTGAAGAACCTCATCGAGCACTTCTCGACGCAGACACTCTCGGTGGCCAACGTCCCCGAAGATGAATTGGGCAACGCCTACGAATACCTGATCAAGAAGTTCGCGGACGATTCCGGCCACACGGCGGCTGAGTTCTACACCAACCGTACCGTCGTCCACTTGATGACGCAGCTTCTAGCGCCCCAGACCGGCGAGTCGATATACGACCCCACCTGCGGTACCGGCGGCATGCTGATTTCAGCGCTGGACGAAGTGAAGCGCTCGGGCGGCGAATACCGCACGCTCAAGCTCTACGGGCAGGAGCGCAACCTCATCACCTCATCCATCGCCCGCATGAACCTGTTCCTGCACGGCGTGGAGGACTTCGAAATCATCCGGGGTGACACCCTGGCCGAACCCAAGCACATCGAAGGCGACCGCTTGCGCCAGTTCGATGTGATCCTGGCCAACCCGCCGTACTCCATCAAGCAGTGGAATCGCGAGGCCTGGAGCAGTGACAAGTGGGGCCGCAACTCCCTGGGTACACCGCCGCAAGGCCGCGCCGATTACGCCTTCCAGCAGCATATCCTGACCAGTCTTACCGCTAAGGGGCGTAGTGCCGTGCTTTGGCCGCACGGCGTGTTGTTCCGTAACGAAGAACAGGTCATGCGCGCCAAGATGGTCGAGCAGGACTGGGTCGAGGCCGTCATCGGCTTGGGGCCCAATCTTTTCTACAACTCCCCGATGGAGTCGTGCATCGTCATCTGCAACCGCAAGAAGGCCGCCGCTCGCAAGGGCAAGGTGATCTTTATCGACGCGGTGAACGAGGTCACCCGGGAACGGGCGCAGAGCTTCCTCAAGCCTGAGCACCAGCAGCGCATCTTGAATGCTTACAAGACGTTTGCGGATGTGCCTGGTTTCGCCAAGGTCGCCACTCTGGCCGAAATCGGCGCCAATGCCGGCAACCTCTCGATCCCGCTGTATGTGAAGCGCATTGCTGCCGCCATCGCCACCGACAGCAATGGTGACGCAGTATCGCTGCGCTCGGCCTGGGACCAATGGCAAACCGACGGCCGCGCGTTCTGGCAACAGATGGATACGCTGGTCGAAACGCTCGATGGCCTCGTCGCTCAGGAGGCTGCCGATGCGTAGCGCTACCGATCTACTGGATGAACTCAATGCGGTAGACGAGTCCGCCCGCATCGAAGCCAAGCGTGCCAGCGACATTGGCAAGTCGGTGATGGAAACGGTCATCGCCTTTGCCAACGAGCCCGGCCTGGATGGCGGCTACCTGCTACTGGGCGTGGACTGGGCGATCAACGACAAGGGCGATACCGTGTACCGGCCGGTGGGGTTGCCCGATCCGGACAAGGTGCAGCGTGATCTCGCCAGCCAGTGTGCCAGCATGCTCAACGTCGCTCTGCGGCCAGAGATGCAGTTGGAGCAGGTGGGTGGCAAGACGCTGCTGGTGGTGTATGTGCCCGAGGCTGACGTCACTCACAAACCCGTCTACAAAAAAGCCACGGGCCTACCAGGCGGCGCTTACCGCCGCATCGGTTCAAGCGACCAGCGCTGCGTCGATGAAGACCTCTGGGTGTTGCGCGGTGAAAGCCAGCCCTTGCATGGCCCTGATTCAAGCATTCTTTCTGATGCCCGCGCCGACGACTTTGACCCGACCGCGATTGCCGCGTATCGGCGTGAACGTGCCCGCATCAACCCCCAGGCCGAAGAGCTGGACTATGGCGACGAAGACATGCTCGAAGCCCTGGGGGCACTGAGGCGTGTGGATGGTGCCTTGCAACCCACATTGGCTGGCATCGTTTTGTTCGGTAAACCGCTAGCTTTGCGCAGATTGCTGCCCATGGTGCGTATTGACTACATACGTGTGCCGGGTAACGAATGGGTCGAAGATCCAGAAAATCGCTTCCAATCCATCGACATCCGCAAGCCCCTGATACTGGCATTGCCGCTCGCCGAAGCCAGCATTATTGATGAGCTACCTAAAGGCTTTCGCCTGCCAGAGGGCCAGCTACAGAGCGTGCAAGAGCCCATTCTGCCGCGCAAGGTGATCCGCGAGGCGCTGGCCAATGCCGCCATGCACCGCAACTACACCCTACATAGCCCAACGCAGATCATTCGCTACGGCAACCGCATCGAAATTCGTAACGTCGGCTACTCCCTCAAGGAGCCAGCGCAGCTGGGCTTGCCAGGTTCACGTCTGCGCAACCCAGCCATTGCAGCAGTGCTGCATGATCTGCATCTGGCCGAAGCCAAGGGTACGGGGATTCGTGCCATGCGTCGCCTGGCTGCGGATGCAGGCTTGCCGCTGCCAGAGTTCCACTCAGACCGGCAGGCCAATGAATTTAAGCTCACTCTGTTTCTGCACAACCTGCTCACCGAAGAAGACCACACCTGGCTGCGCTATTATGCGGGCAGCACACTGGGCCCCGACGAAGCCAAGGTGCTGATCTATGTGCGGGCAACCGGCGCGGTGGATAACACCGCCTGCCGCGACTTCTGTGGCTCGGATACCCTGGCCGCCAGCATGGTACTGCGCCGGCTGCGCGACCGGGGCCTGCTTGAGAAGCGGGGTGCAGGCAGTCGCACCTATTACACCCTGGCCGGTAATGAGCCTCGTCCGACTCTGGAGAGCGCACAGTCAGAGCTGCCGTTGGATGTCCCAGCAGACACCCCTCCTGTTGGCCAGCCTCAGCCTGCAGAGGCGGTAGCGGGCCAGCAAGCATGCAACTCTCAGCTTGCAACCTTGCCGCCTGAGCTTGCAACCTTACTTGCAACCTTGCAGGGCCGGATCAGCAGCGAAGCCTTGCGTGACGGCATCCGCCGCCTGTGCCAGTGGGCGCCCCAGAGCGGCGATCAACTTGCAACCTTGCTGGGTAAAGACCGTGACTATCTGCGTAACAAGCATCTGATCCCCATGGTGCGTGACGGCCAATTACGTTTCCGCTACCCGGAAAGCGCCAAACATCCACACCAGGCGTATGTTGCCCCAGAGGACAAGCGTAATGATTGAAAGGGACTTAAAGCCTGGCTGGCGTCGAGTGAAGTTTGGCGATGTGGTCCGCCAATGCAAAGAGAAGGCCGATCCCGAGACCTCTGGCCTTGAGCGTTACATCGCTGGTGACCATATGGACACCGACGACCTTCGACTCCGTCGCTGGGGTGAGATTGGCTCGGGTTACTTGGGGCCAGCCTTCCACATGCGCTTCAAGCCCGGACAAGTTCTCTATGGCTCGCGCAGAACCTATCTGCGAAAGGTGGCGGTAGCTGATTTTGAAGGTATCTGTGCGAACACGACTTTCGTGTTGGAGTCGAAGAACTCAGATGAACTTCTGCCGGAGTTCTTGCCGTTCCTGATGCAGACTGAGGCATTCAATGACTTCTCGGTCAAGAACTCCAAAGGTTCAGTCAATCCCTACATCAACTTCTCTGATCTGGCGAAGTTCGAGTTTGCGCTGCCGCCGATAGAAGAGCAGAAACAGATCTCCGCTCTGCTCGACAACTTTGAGGCTGTTAAGGAATCATATGAGATGGCGCTTAAAACCGCGCAGAGTCTCCGAGATTCTCTTATTCAGGATGCGCAGATCAATGCGGCCAAAGTTAAACTTGGCAGCGTTTGCGTCATTCAGGGTGGATATGCCTTTAAGAGCTCTGAATTCTGCGCATCTGGCATACCGCTTGTCCGAATAAGCAATATTCAGGATGGGCTAGTCAAGGTAACTGAAGATACACCGAGGCTTCCACACGAACATCTGAGTCAGAGTAGAAAATTTCTCTTGCAAAATGGTGATCTACTAATGGCGCTGTCCGGTGCCACTACGGGGAAAACTGGGATATACAAAGATGATCAGCCCGCATTGCTTAACCAGCGTGTCGCGAGATTCGGCTTGGCTGATATGAATGTTATTGAGCCTTATTTGCTAAACGAGTTGGTATCTCAGGCATCGAGCAAAGTTTTGAGTTTGGCGGCAGGTAGCGCGCAGCCAAACATCAGCACTAGAGATTTGGAGCTAATCGAAGTGGCTATTCCCACGATATCTACCCAGCACCAGCTGGTTAAAGTGTTGCGGGATATCGATATTTCGGTGGAGATATTTCGCCAGAGAAAAGATCTGCTGCGACAAATGCAAAAGAGGGTGCTGCCATGAGTTTTACAGAGGCCAACACCGTCGAAGCCTACGTCCGCGATCTGCTCGCCGGGCCGCTCAAAGCTGTTCCTGCCAATGTCACCCAGGAACCTCAAGCCAGCTATGGCCCCAGCCCCAAAGGCATCGGCTGGCGCTACGCCGCCTCGGCTGAGGTGCCGCGCCAGATTCAGGAAGTGCTGGTCGAGCCCTGGCTGCGCGAGGCGTTGATTCGCCTTAACCCCGAGATTGCCGCTCAACCCGACCGTGCCGACGAGGTGCTCTACAAGCTGCGCGCCATCGTGCTGTCGGTGCGATCGGATGGGCTGATCCGCGCCAACGAGGAGATGACCGCCTGGATGCGTGGCGAGCGTTCGATGCCCTTCGGCCACAACAATGAGCATGTGCCGGTGCGGCTGATCGACCTGGATGATCTGGCGCAGAACCAGTACATCGTCACCCAGCAGTACACCTACCGCGCCGGTCCTACCGAACGCCGTGCTGATCTGGTGCTGCTGGTCAACGGTCTGCCGCTGGTGCTGATCGAGGCCAAGACGCCGGTCAAGAAGTGCATCAGCTGGGTCGATGGCGCGGTGCAGGTGCACGACGACTACGAGAAGTTGGTGCCGGAGTTGTTCGTGTGCAACGTGTTCTCGGTGGCTACCGAGGGCAAGGCTTACCACTACGGGTCCATCGGCCTGCCGGTCAAGGATTGGGGGCCGTGGCATCTGGATGGCGACGGTGACGATGGTCAGCACCACCCGCTGAAGTCGCTCAAACTGTCCGCTGAAAGCATGTTGCGCCCACATGTGATGCTGGACATCCTCGGCAGCTTCACCCTCTTCGCCACCAACAAGAAAAAGCAGCGCATCAAGATCATCTGCCGCTACCAGCAGTTTGAAGCGGCCAACAAGATCGTCGAGCGCGTGCTGGCAGGCTACCCCAGGAAGGGCTTGATCTGGCACTTCCAGGGCTCGGGCAAATCTCTGCTGATGGTCTTTGCCGCGCAGAAGCTGCGCATGCATGCCGGCCTGAAGAATCCCACCGTGCTGATCGTGGTGGACCGGATCGATCTCGACAGTCAGATCACGGGTACGTTTACCGGAGCGGACATTCCCAATCTGGAAAAGGCGGACAGCCGCGAGAAGCTGCAGCAGCTGCTGGCGCAGGATGTGCGCAAGATCATCATCACCACGATCTTCAAGTTCGGCGAGGCCACCGGCAGCCTGAACGACCGCAGCAACATCATTGCCCTGGTGGACGAAGCCCACCGCACCCAGGAAGGCGACCTGGGCCGCAAGATGCGCGAGGCCTTGCCCAATGCGTTTCTGTTCGGCCTGACCGGCACGCCGATCAACCGCGCCGACCGCAACACCTTCTACGCCTTTGGTGCCGACGAAGACGAGAAGGGCTACATGAGCCGGTACGGCTTCGAGGAGTCGATCCGCGACGGTGCCACGCTGAAACTGCACTTCGAACCGCGCTTGATCGATCTGCACATCGACAAGGCCGCCCTGGACGCCGCCTACAAAGACCTGACCGGCGGCCTGTCGGATCTCGACAAGGACAACCTCGCTAAAACCGCCGCCAAGATGGCCGTGCTGGTGAAGACGCCTGAGCGCATCCGCAAGGTGTGCGAAGACATCGTCGAGCATTTCCAGACCAAGGTGGAGCCCAATGGCTTCAAGGGCCAGATCGTAACGTTCGATCGCGAGTCCTGCCTGCTGTTCAAGGCCGAGCTGGACAAGCTGCTGCCGCCCGAGGCTACAGACATCGTGATGTCGGTGCAGGCGGCGGACAAAAAAGAACACCCTGAGTACGCGCCTTACGACCGAAGCCGCGATGAAGAAGAGCGACTGCTGGATCGGTTCCGCGACCCGGCCGACCCGCTGAAGCTGATTATCGTCACGGCCAAGCTGCTGACCGGCTTTGATGCGCCGATCTTGCAGGCCATGTACCTGGACAAGCCGCTGCGCGACCACACGCTGTTGCAGGCCATCTGCCGGGTGAACCGCACTTACTCCGAGCAGAAGACCCACGGCCTGATCGTCGACTACCTCGGCATCTTCGATGACGTGGCAGCAGCGCTGGAGTTCGACGACCAGAGCGTCAAGCAGGTGGTCAGCAACATCCAGGAGCTGAAAGACAAGTTGCCCGAAGCCATGCAGAAATGCCTAGCCTTCTTCGCCGGCTGCGATCGCAGCGTGCAAGGCTACGAGGGCCTGATCGCCGCGCAGCAGTGCCTGCCCAACAACGAGGTGCGAGACAACTTTGCTGCTGAGTACAGCGTGCTCAACAAGATCTGGGAGGCGCTGTCACCGGACACCGTCCTGGGCCCCTTCGAAAAGGACTACAAGTGGTTGTCGCAGGTGTACCAGTCGGTGCAGCCCTCCAGTGGCCACGGCAAGCTGATCTGGCACTCGCTGGGCGCCAAGACCATCGAGCTGATCCACCAGAACGTGCATGTGGACGCCGTGCGGGATGACCTCGACACCCTAGTGCTGGACGCTGATCTGCTGGAGGCCGTGCTGTCGAACCCCGACCCGAAGAAGGCCAAGGAGATCGAGATCAAGCTCAAGCGCCGGCTGCGCGGGCATGGCGGCAACCCCAAGTTCAAGAAGCTGTCGGAGCGGCTTGATGCACTGAAAGACCGGTTCGAGTCTGGCCAGATCAACAGCGTCGAATTTCTGAAGCAGCTACTGGAAATCGCCAAGGAGACGCTGCAAGCCGAGAAGGAGGTCCCGCCCGAAGAGGACGAGGATCGCGGCAAGGCGGCGCTCACAGATCTGTTCAACGAGGTCAAGACGGCCGAGACGCCCATCATGGTCGAACGCGTGGTCGCGGACATCGACGAGATCGTGCGACTGGTCCGTTTCCCGGGCTGGCAAGGCACGCAGGCCGGTGAGCGTGAAGTCAAGAAGGCCCTGCGCAAAGCCCTCTTCAAATACAAGCTGCATGCGGATGAAGAGCTGTTCGAGAAGGCCTACAGCTACATCCGGCAGTATTACTAAAGGGGGCGGGGGATGACCACTCAGACGATAGATAGTGCACCGCATGCAACCTGGTTTGTCGGCGCCAGCTACGGCGGTACCGATGATCAGATGCCGCGATTTCTTGCAGAAGGAATTTGGGAGAACGGCTACGATGACAAGTTCTTCGATCTGGTGAGATCAATGCGGGCCGGGGAGCGAATTGCTATCAAGGCGGCGTACACACGCAAGCACGGGCTGCCCTTCGATAATCGAGGACGTACAGTCTCAGTGATGGCCATCAAAGCGATCGGCACCATTGTAGAGAATTACAATGACGGAAAGCGTGTAAAGGTTGATTGGACTAAAGTGGAACCGGTTCGGGAGTGGTATTTCAACACTCACCGCGGCACGGTTTGGCGCGTTGTACCTGGTGAGTGGATGGCAGACGCGTTGATTGCGTTTACGTTCGATGACAAACCTCAGGATATAGATCGTTTCCGGAATGAGCCATTTTGGAGGGCACGTTACGGCACAACCTCAAAAGAAAAGCAGCGCTTCGGGTGGACGGATTTTTATGAGGCGGTGGCAGAAAAGCTGCTGTCTTATGCGGATAAAAGAGCACCGCTTGTAGCAGCCATTCACGAAATCGGCAGGCAGGTTCCGACGTTTCAAATTCTGCAAGACAAATTCTCTGATGGAAGTGTGGGGCCGTTAAACGATATTTGCCCATTTACCGCTATGGGCATATTCAACCGGACGATGACCGATGCGAATCGAACACTGATAGCAGGCGAGCTGGCCAAGTTTCTCGGGGTCACGGTTCCGGTGCCGACATCATTTGAAGGGATTCCAGTGCTAAACAATCAGCGGTCCTGGTTTTTTGCTTATTCAGAGAAACGCGGGGCAGATGATATTGACGAGTTATGGAGGGTATTCGTAGCCGCAAACGAGATGCTTGAGAGTGATCAAGCCGACACTCGAGATGCATTCATCCGCGCTTATGACAAGGCAACCCAAGTATGGGGTGTCGCATGGAACCTTTCGACAGGTCTCTACTGGGCGCATCCGTGGGAATTCCTCACTCTTGATAGCCAGTCGCGCCACTACATCAACAAGCGGCTCGGCCTGAATGTTGCCATCAGTGGCCAGCAAGGTCCCTGTGATGGACGCGAGTATTTGAAGTTGCTGGACGATTTGCGGTCGCGCTTCGGTGAAGACGGCTATCCGGTCCACAGTTTCCCAGACCTGTCGCTTGCGTCCTGGATGTACAAAGACGCGGTTGACGAGCCTGTGCCGGCTCGCGATATCGTTACCAATGCCGGAGCAGAACAGGAAACTGAAGGTGAAGTTCGCGAAGCCTTTCAGGTGGCAGCGCCAATCGTTCCCTACTCGGTAGAGGACATCCTCAAGGACGGCTGTTTCCTGGAGCGGGCCGAGATTGACCGCTTGCTCGATCGTCTGCGCACAAAAAAGAACCTCATCCTTCAGGGGCCTCCGGGTACTGGCAAGACCTGGCTAGCCAAACGGCTCGCGTTCGCGCTAATGGGGCAGAAGGACGACAGCAAGGTCCGTGCAGTGCAGTTCCACCCCAACCTGTCCTACGAGGACTTTGTTCGAGGGTGGCGCCCCACTGGCGAAGGCAAGTTGTCGCTGGCGGACGGTGTCTTCATGGAAGCTATCAAGGCCGCATCGAAGGACCCTTCGTCGAAGTTTGTTGTGGTGATCGAGGAGATCAACCGTGGAAACCCGGCGCAGATCTTCGGCGAGTTGCTGACGCTGCTTGAGGCCGGCAAGCGGACACCCAGCGAAGCGCTGGAACTCTGTTATCCAGATGCAGACGGCAAACGACGTCCCGTCCATATTCCCGAGAATCTCTATGTGGTCGGCACCATGAATATCGCCGACCGATCACTTGCACTGGTCGATCTGGCATTGCGTCGCCGCTTTGCTTTCGTTGGGCTGGAGCCAAGACTGGGCCAGGTTTGGCGGGAGTGGGTGGTTAAGGAGTGTGCTGTCGATCCGGGCTTGGTCGAGGATATTGAACGCCGTATCTCCGCTCTGAACGAACAGATCGCGGCGGACGCGCGCCTTGGCAAGCCATTCCGGATTGGTCACAGCTATGTGACACCCGCACATCGACTGGAGGCGGGAGACACGAAGAAGTGGTTCCAGCAGGTCGTGGAGACGGAGATTGGCCCGTTGCTGGATGAATACTGGTTCGACGCGCCCGACGAATCACAAAAGGCGATTGCACGGCTGACGCAGGGCTGGTGATGACCGCCGTCGAAGAGCAGGTGGGAAGTGCGTCAGTGAGCGCTGAGGGGTTCATCGGACGTATTCCGGTGCGCAACCTCTGGCTGCTGATGCTCTACGCCTCTGACCTGTTCCGCACTCGCGGCATCGGCAAGATCGGCTTGGAAGACAGCCCGGACGATCTGCCGGATCTAGTTGCGGAGATCCTTGCCCACGCGGTTGAGGTGCGACAGCGTCGCCGCTTGAGTCTTGGATATCGATCTCGTGACGCAGTAATCAATCGAGTGCGTGGCCGGATCGACGTATTGACCACCGAACGCCATCAGTTGATGGATAGAGGCCTGGTGGCTTGCCGGTTCGACGAACTCACCATCGACACCCCACGCAATCGTTTCGTCCGCGCAGCCTTGGAGTCCATCTCCAGAATCGTTCAGAGGAAGGACGTTGCCTATCGGTGCCGCGCACTTGCGGGGGGCATGAAGGCGATGGGAGTGTCGGGCAAGGTACCGACTCGTGCTCAAATCAGCACAGACCGCTTTGGCCGTAACGATGCCGACGATCGGTTCATGGTTGCTGCTGCAAAATTAGCGTTTGATCTAACGCTACCCACGGAGGCATCCGGTGCAAATACGCTCTCTCTGCCAGACCGGGAGGCGACTTGGGTACGCCGTTTGTTCGAGCGTGCGGTTGGCGGCTTCTACGAAGTTGTGTTGAGTCCGCAGGGCTGGAAAGTTTATTGCGGCGGGACGCTGGGTTGGCAGATTGAGCAGAGGACGGCAGGCATCGATAAAATTTTGCCAACGATGCGTACTGATGTTGTGCTCGACCATCCGCTAAGCGGGCAGCGGATCGTCATTGATACCAAGTTCACCTCGATTGTGACTGGCGGCTGGTATCGTGAGGAGAGCTTGCGCAGTGGCTATCTGTACCAAATCTACGCCTATCTCCGCTCTCAGGTTGGGTGTGGCGATGCGCTTGCAGATCACGCGAGTGGATTGTTGTTGCATCCCGCCATCGGCGAGATGGTTGACGAGACAGTGCTGATCCAGGGACACCTCATTCGGTTTGCGACTGTTGATCTAACAGGGCGACCGTCTGATATTCGAAAGCAGTTATTAGTTTTTTGCGATCCTATCAAGTCATTAAAGACGGGCTTCGAAAATGCATCCGACAAATGGAGCTCGACAAGTGGGAAACATTAATATAGAGAACAAGAGAGACAGTATTTCTAACCGAGGTACGGGTGTCGCCATGAGTGCTTGCATCTATTCAGAGCGGCGATTTGGTAAATCCGAGTAATTGTTAGAAATTTCAGGCTATTATCGAGGCTGGTCAGTATGGCTCACTTTCTGCACTTACATGATTGGTTGAATGCCACCCAGGCATTGTCCTACCTGAAATTGTCGGATATCGAAGTGTCGGTACCTGATTTGGTAAGGGCCTACACGTCGCGTCAGTTTGAGATGCAATTAGACTTCAAAGATCCGGCAACCTATGTACTGAAGTTAGATAACGCCAAATCATATCCGCACTCATTATTCAATGTTGAGCCCGTTGATCAAAATCTTCTGCGTCATGATACCGGTGAGCTACTCCGACTTCTTATGCCTGAGCCTTTTTCTAGCAACCAGATGCAACGAGGGTGTGGGAAGGGCGAGGCGGTTTGGATTTTTTCATACATGAATGATGAGAGCTTCGAAAGTTGCGCTGATGTGCCGGTATACATTCGATGGGATGGGCACAAAACTCCAGATTACAAACATGGCTTCGAAATGCTGACATGGGGGAGACTATTTTCTGATTTCCCAAATCTTCTACTTTTCAAGCGTGAACATCTGGATTCGCTAATTCTATCTGAAAGGCAAGCAATTGCCCGAATTCAGAACACCAAGCCTCATGCTGACGAGGGCAATAAACTTGGAAGCAAGGAGCGCAATACCTTGCTGATACTAATCGCAGCACTGTGCCGGCAGGCGAGGGTTGATTATAAACAGAGAGGTATTTCTGCCGCGATCCAGAAAATGACCGAAGAGATTGGTGCCCCTGTTACTGACGACACAATTAATCGCGTACTTAAGCAAATAGAATCGGCATTGGAAAGCAGAAGCAAATAAACCGAAATCGGAAAGACGAAAACCGAATTAGGTCAAAAGACTAATCAGCCCATTCATTATCCAGCCATGTTCAATTACGCCGTAGGAGGCGCAAACATGGCTACTTCGATACTAAGACTTCCAGATGTAAAAAACTGCACAGGGCTCTCACGCAGCACTATTTACCTGCGCATTTCAGAAGGCCGTTTCCCATCCCCGATAGGACTTGGTGGTCGCGCGGTGGGATGGGTCGAAAGCGAGGTTCAAGGCTGGATCAAAGAGCAGATCGAACTGAGTCGTCAGTCTGCTCGCAAGGGTGGTGTGTGATGATCTCGATCAACACTCGCCTAAGACCGGCAGTTAACGCATTCTGCAAGTCCTGTATTTACGACAAAAGCGCCGGTACCGGCTCTTGGCGACAGCAAGTCGCAAATTGCCGCTCTTTTTCGTGCCCTTTGTACAATGTCAGTCCGGGATGTAGGTCGATAAGGGGTATACGGGGGAATTCTCAGCAGTCCGCGAAAATCGCGCAAAATGATGTGATTCTGACCGATCGGGCGCCGACCCAGGGAGGGCGTCATGTCTAAATGGGCGTTTGGACCCTTGCCGTGTCTGTCTGAACAGTCGGATAAACGACCGAAATTCTACCCCTGTTTTTATTTGTGGATTCTTTGGCTCTCCCAGAGCTGGTGCGGCAAATGCCCATTTCGAACGGTGGCCGTAGACCCGGTTTTTAATATTATCTTTAAGAAGATCTACTCAGTCAGATACATGGAAGTATCTGGCGAGAGGCGTGGGCATGAAGCGCGTCACCATGGATAGCGTCGTGACACTGAGTGGCCGTGAATACAAGATCAATGCGAATAAGTCGAAGAAGCAAGGATGCTATGTCGAGATCCTACGCGCGATCGAGTCAAACTTGTCAGCGATGCTCAGCTATCACTGCAAGGTATTCGTGGTTCAGTTTGTTGTCCACTGTCACGACTATGAGGCAAAAAACGAAGGTGTGTCCAAATTGATGGCCGTCTTCAAAAAGCGACTGGCCAGGAAATATGGTTTTGCGAGGGTTGCTGGTGGCTGGGTTCGAGAAACCGGGTCTGCAGGGATTCAACATTACCATATCGCTATTCTGATCGATGGCAACAAGGTTCGTAGCCGCATCGGTGTTCAACATCTGGTTAATGAGATTCTGGAGACCCGTGGTTATATGCGCCCCAGCTTCAGTAAATCGCACATGGTTTTTCGCGGAGATGAGCAAAGTCTCCAGGAAGCGTTTTATCACTTGAGCTATCTGGCAAAAACTCGGTCGAAATGGAAGCGTTTACCGGACACAAATGACTACTTCTTTGGTCGCCTGAAACCGAGAAGTGCTGTTGACCTGAGCTAGGTCTACGTTTTTATGAAAAGTCTTTAAATTACAAAAACGTATGTTCCAGGCTATGGCAAGGTTTAGACAAGGTTCAGACAAGGGTAAATAGTAAGGATTAGGTAAGGTTCGGATAAGGGTAAATGCAAAGGTTCAGCAAAGGGCGGAACACAGTTATTCACCATTCAAGCCGAGGTCGGAAATGCTGCCATCCTGTTTGTTGACAGCGATATAACGACTACCGCCAATACGGAGTTGTTCGGTTTCTGATACGCGAAATAAGTGATGCA
Organism: Pseudohongiella sp.; assembly: GCA_036834885.1. Lineage (GTDB taxonomy): Bacteria > Pseudomonadota > Gammaproteobacteria > Pseudomonadales > Pseudohongiellaceae > Pseudohongiella. The sequence continues at coordinate 983,686 of DAITNA010000001.1, forward strand.
TCGCGGGATCAAAATTGTAGAGTGCTCGGGGGATGTCAGATCCGGTGCAAAGCTGGATTCGCAGTCTACTGGCGAACCATTGTCGTATTGCTGTTTCGGCGTCAGAAGCGCTCATTCGATGATTCTCTTTTAACTCACCAGGTTTAGGTGTTTCTTTCCAGAGCTTTCAGGCATTCGCCCTGTCGCACACTGCTCAATGTGCTCAGACCACCAATCCATCATTTTTCTCCGGCGCTCCAGGTACTGAGCCCGGTTATATGCCGCCCGCACGGAGTTCTTGTCGATGTGGGCCAATGCCGCCTCAATGACATCAGAATCGAATCCCTTCTCGTTCAGGGTGGTGCTGGCCAGTGCCCTCAGTCCATGGGAAACCAACCGGCCATGGAACCCCATCCTTGCCAGTGCCCGGTTGGCCGACTGTGAGTTGGCGGATTTTCTTGGGTTATGGTCGGAAGGGAAAACATGCTCCCGGTGGCCGCTGACAGGTTTCAATACATCCAGTAGCCGAATTGCCTGGGGGCTCAAAGGGACAATATGAGGCTTGTTCTTTTTCATCCGCTCTGCCGGAATGGTCCATTCGTTCTTGTTCAGATCGATTTCATCCCATCGCGTGCCGGCAGCCTCACCTGGGCGAACCATGGTATGCAGCTGCCACTCGATAAGGCAGCGAGTGACCAATTTGGTATTCGAATGCTGGATGGCGTACATCAGCGCCGGCAGTTCATCAGGGCGCAGGGTAGGCAGATTGGTTACTTTGGGGGCGCTGAAGGCTTTGCCGATGCCCGCCAGGGGGTTGGCTTGAGCTACTCCGGTATTGACGGCATAGACCATGATTTCATTGACCCAGCGGCAGATCTTTTTAACGGTTTCCAGCTTCTCGTCATCTGCCAGGGGCTGAATGATTTCGATGGCTGCAACAGCTGTCACTCTGTGGATTGGAGTGCGGCCCATCTTTGGAAAGATGTATTTGTCCAACCGATCGATGATTTTGTCGTAATAGGCGGTCGAAACCTTGCCTTCCTTGAGCGTCAGCCACTTTCGGGCAATGCTTTCAAAGGTGTTGGCGTATAACTCTGACTGCGTGCGCTTCTTGTCGTCACGATACTCTTTGGGGTCTATGCCTTCAGCCAGAACGGCCCTGAGCTCATCGGCTTTTTTTCGTGCTGCTGCCAGGGATACATCCGGGTAGGCGCCCAGACCAATATTGGCGCGTTTCTGGGTGCCGGGTCGATAGTAGTTGAGAATCCAGACTTTGCTGCCTGAAGCCTGGACCCGCAGGTACAGGTTTTTGCCGTCAGCCAGGCTGTATTCTTTATCTTTGGGTTTGGCCTGTCTGATTTCGGTATCGGTAAGCGGTTTGGTTACGCGTGCCATGGTAGCTACATCCCCGTTTTAGCAACAACAGATTGAGCCCAGGATTACTGTTGTTGCTATGGATGTTACTAAAAATTCAGGATGCCACCAAACCGCAATGTACGATAATGGACGCAAAAATGCCAAAAGCTATTGGTTTTTAAGGAGAAAATAAACTTTTTGGGATGATGTTGGACTGTGTAATGGTGCCCAGGAGAGGACTTGAACCTCCACGGCCGTGAAGCCGCCAGCACCTGAAGCTGGTGTGTCTACCAATTCCACCACCTGGGCATTAGGGGTTGGATCAATTCAGGACGCGCATTTTGCCCATCTGATTTCTGGCTGTCAACGGGCTTTTTGAAATTCTTTGGGGTTTCTTGCAGGATTCAACGGGTTGCGGGTGTATACTGGTTCACACATGAATACGACGAGAAATGATATGGCCAGAAAAAAGCCCGCCACACCCTCCCTGAAAGCAGACCCTTACGCGTCCCGCGAAGCCGAAAAATACGAAAAACCCATCCCCAGCCGCGAGTTTATCCTCGCCACCATGGAACAGATTGCTGAGCCCGTCAGTTATGACCGGCTGTGTGAAACCCTGGATCTGGTGCATGACGAGGAGCAGGCCGAGGCCTTGCGCCGTCGCCTGATTGCCATGGCACGGGACGGGCAGCTGATCAGCACGCGCCGCGGTGTGTATGGCCTGGCCAGCAAGATGGAGCTGATCAAAGGCCGGGTGCAGGGTAACAAGGAAGGCACCGGCTATCTGGTGCCCGTGAACGGGACGGGATCGGGCGATCTGTTTTTGGGCCCGGCGGAAATGCTCAAGGTCTTTGATGGCGACATAGTGCTGGCGCGCGTGGCCGGTATGGACCGCCGTGGCCGCAAGGAAGGCATGGTGGTTGAGATTCTGGAGCGGCGCACTACTCAGGTGGTTGGCCGTTTCTACAAAGATCATGGCTTTGGTCTGGTCGTGCCGGACAACCGTCGTATCAGCCAGGAGATTCTGATTCCCGAAGCGGATACGCGTAACGCCAAAGACGGCCAGTTTGTGGTGGCCGAGATCCGCAGTTATCCCGACCAGCGCCGCAAGGCCGTCGGGGCGATCACGGAAATTTTGGGCGATCACATGGCGCCCGGCATGGAAATTGACGTCGCCGTGCGCAGTCACGGTATCCCGCATGAGTGGCCCAAAGACGTTGAGAAGTCCGTCAAGGGTTTGTCTGAAGACGTTGCCAAAGAAGATCTGGCCGGCCGGGTGGATCTGCGCGATTTGCCCTTTGTCACCATTGATGGTGAGGACGCCAAGGACTTTGACGACGCGGTGTACTGTGAGGCTGGCCCGCGAGGCACGGCCAAGCTGTTTGTCGCCATTGCGGACGTGTCGCACTATGTGAAACCGGACTCGGCGCTGGATCTGGAAGCACAGAACCGTGGCAACTCCGTGTATTTTCCAGGGCATGTGATTCCCATGTTGCCGGAGGTGTTGTCCAACGGACTGTGCTCACTCAAGCCGCAGGTCAACCGTCTGGTGATGGTGTGTGAAATGGATCTGAGCAAAAGCGGCAAAGTCACCGACTACCGCTTTTACGAGGGGGTGATTTTTTCACATGCGCGCCTGACCTATACCGAAGTGGCAGAGATGCTGGAGCCGGCCGATTCGCCAACACGCGAACGCAGTCGGGTGCGTTTGCGCGAGAAGTACGCGGCGCTGGTGCCTCATCTGGAAACCTTGTACGGCGTCTATGAGAAGTTGTCGAAAGCGCGGCAACTGGCTGGCGCGCTGGATTTCTCGTCACAGGAAACCCGCATTATTTTTGGCGAGACCCGCAAGATCCGCGAAATTGTGCCGGTGGTACGCAACAACGCGCATCGCCTGATCGAAGAGTGCATGCTGGCCGCCAACGTCTGCACAGCCCAGTTCCTGCAGGAGTCCGAGCTGCCGGTGTTGTATCGCGTCCATGAGGGGCCCAACCCGGACAAGCTCGAAAACCTGAATATGTACCTGCGAGAGCTGGGGCTGATTCTGACCAAATCAGCCAAGCCCGAGCCCAAAGACTATCAGCGTGTGCTGCAGGCAATTGTGGACAGGCCGGACGCCAACCTCATCCAGACCATGCTGGTGCGCTCAATGTTGCAGGCTGTGTATCAGCCGGACAACATCGGTCACTTCGGGCTGGGCTTCGAAGCGTATACTCACTTTACCTCACCAATCCGGCGTTATCCGGATCTGCTGGTGCATCGTGCGCTGCGTTATCTGATCCGTAGCGGCAAACACAAAAACCAGATTCGTCAGATAAAAGGCGCGGTGAAACTGTCACGCAAAGAGGGTTATCCGTATCAGGCCAAAGACATGCAGCACTTTGGTGAAATCTGCTCGATGACCGAGCGCCGTGCCGATGCCGCCAGCTACGACGTGCAGGACTGGCTCAAATGTGAATACGTGCAAGACCGGGTCGGCGACGAGTTCCGGGGTACTGTGAGTTCGGTGACCGGTTTTGGCTTGTTTGTGCAGCTTAGCGACATTTATGTGGAAGGGCTTGTGCACATTACCGCGCTGAAAAATGACTACTACCTGTTTGATCCGGTGCGCCAACTGCTGCGCGGCGAGCATAGCGGTGTCAGTTACCGTCTGGGTGACAGTGTGATGGTCAAGGTGGTGCGTGTGGATCTGGACGAGCGCAAGATTGATCTGCAGATTCTCGATGGTGGCGTGGTCAGGGCGCCTGGCGCCAAAACCGGCAAGCCCGCAAAAACCGCCCGAACTGGCAAAGCGGGGCGTGGCACCAAAACCGACCGGTCTGCAAAAGCGGCGCCGAAGCCTGCATCCAAAGCCGGCAAATCTGCCAAAGCAGGGGCGTCCAAAACGGCTGGGGCCAAACCCGGGGCTGCAAAACCCGGCGCTGGAAAAAAAGGCGGGCGCAGTCGATCCAGAAACAAGGCGCGGAGTGACTGATGGCGTCGCGTGAATGGATAGTGGGGATTCACTCGGTTACCGAGTTGCTGCGGCAGAACCCTGAAGATGTCATTGAGTTGCTGTTCCAGCAAGAGCGTGCCGACCAGCGTCTGGAAGAGGTACGCGCGCTGGCGCAGGAGCTGGGTTTGCGCATGCAGGTGGTGCCCAAAGCTGCACTGGAGAAAAAACTTCAGGGCGACAGCAGGGGCGGTCGCGTGCCTGTGCATCAGGGGGTTGCCGCGTTGTGTCAATGGCGTGACACCGTGCGCGATGAAGCATTTCTGGTCAAACTGCTTGACGGGCTCGACCATCCGCCCTTGCTGCTGGTGCTGGATGAAATCACCGATCCGCATAATCTCGGTGCCTGTCTGCGCACGGCGGATGCAGCGGGCGCTGATGCAGTGATTGTGCCCAAAGACAATTCAGCCTCAATGAATATGACCGTGCGCAAGGTGGCCAGTGGCGCTGCAGAAAAGGTCAACCTGGTGTCTGTCACCAACCTGAGTCGGACCCTGGCTGCCTTGCAGCAGCGAGGCATCTGGATCTATGGTGCGGCCGGCGAGGCTGATCACAGCCTTTATGCAGCTGACTTCAGAGGACCTGTGGCGATTGTCATGGGCTCCGAGGGCAAAGGCATGAGGCGGCTGACGCGAGAGCATTGTGATTACCTGATTTCGATTCCGATGGCTGGTGTGGTCAGCAGTCTCAATGTGTCAGTAGCGGCCGGTGTGTGCCTGTTTGAAGCGGTGCGCCAGCGCCGTCAGAAGACCTGACAGCAGCGTCCTGTCTGGCTTGCAGCCGAAAAAGCGTTTGCAAGTGCCGGGCGCCTTCTCTACAATGCGCGGTCCCGGAAATCCTGTCGCAAGGCGGTTTCATGTTGTCCAATATCGGGCGGCGATCGGGAAAACCAAAGCTAACTCCTTGTCTTACCGATACTTTTTTGAAGCGGAAGACTTATTGCCATAAGGAGTCTCTATGAGACACTATGAAGTAGTATTTGTTGTACACCCTGATCAGAGCGATCAGGTTCCGGCCATGGTTGAGCGTTACACCCAGATGATTACCGAGACCGGTGGCAAAATTCACCGTCACGAAGACTGGGGCCGTCGTCAGCTGGCATACCCGATCAACAAAGTGCACAAGGCACATTACATTCTGCTGAACGTGGAATGTGGTCAGGAAGTGCTGGACGAAATCGTTACTCTGTTCCGCTACAACGATGCAATTCTGCGTCACCTGGTTATCAAGATGGATGGCCCGGTTACCGAAGAATCACTGATTCTGAAGAATGAGCGTGAAAGCCGCGAGCGTCGTGCGCGCGCCGAGCAGAAGCGTCGCCTTGAAGAAGAAGCAGCTGCCCGTGACGGCGATGATGAGTCTGATGATGAAGACTTTGACGACGTCGACGCTGATGACAGCGACGAAGACAACAACTGATCACCGCTTTTTTTAAAGGATACTGACCATGTCACGCTTTTTCCGTCGTCGCAAGTTCTGCAAATTCACTGCAGAAGGCACCGTACAGATTGATTACAAAGATATTGAAACGCTGAAAGCCTACATTTCCGAGACCGGCAAGATTGTTCCCAGCCGCATCACCGGAACCAAGGCGCGTTACCAGCGTCAACTGGCAGTTGCGGTCAAGCGCGCCCGTCATCTGGCGCTGATTCCGTACACTGACAGCCACAACGTATAAGTTTTACGTTTAAAAACCTTGTTGCTCGGGGTTATTGTGCTGATCTGTACAGCAGAATAACCGAGGTGTAAGGAGCAGTTATGCGGGCACTGGCGCAATATGCCATGACAGGTCGCCGACAGGCGATAGTGGCGGTATTGGTCTGCGGTCTGTTTCCACTGCTCAATATGCTTGCACCGGCGCTGCTGGGTTTGGTGTTACTGCGGCATGGCCCGAAAGAGGCCGTGCTGATCACAGCCTGGGCCGCCCTGCCTCTGGTGGGGTGGGCGATAGCAGGGGATATCAGCCCGCTGATGCTGCTGATCGGAGTCATGGCTCTGGCGGCAGTGTTGCGACGAACAGCATCCTGGCAATACACCTTGCTGGCAGCCGTTCTGATCGGTGTGCTGACCGAGATGGCACTGCGACTGCGCCCGGAACTGGTGGCGTTGCAGATGCAGCAGCTGGAAGCATTCATGGCTGCCGGGGGATTTCCGGAACAGCCAGAGATGAGTATGGATGTGCTGCGCGATGCGCTGATCAGGCTGTTTGGCCTGATGTCCATGATCATGAGCATCTGCCTGCTGATAGTCGCGCGCTGGTGGCAAGCCGTGCTGTATAACCCGGGCGGGTTTCAGCAGGAGTTTCATCAGCTCAGGCTGCAACCATCGATTGCGTTGCTGTTGATGGCGCTGTTGCTGCTCGCCAGCTTTGGCTCCACAGTGCTGACAGGCTGGATTTTATATTTGTGGGTGCCCTTGTTTTTTGCCGGACTGGCATTGGTGCATGGGCTGGTAGGTTTGAAGAAACTGTCGCGGCTTTGGCTGGTTGCATTTTATATGCTGCTGCTGAGTCCGATGTTGGCGCAAGTGCTGGCGGTGGCAGCTGTGATTGACAGCTGGTACGACTTCAGAAGTCGCATAAGCCAGACCGGCGCCTGAACACGAATCAGGGTTTAATTGAGGAAAACATCATGAACGTAATTCTGCTGGAAAAGATCGGTCGTCTGGGCAGCGTCGGTGATACCGCCAACGTTCGTCCGGGGTATGCACGTAACTTCCTGTTCCCCACGGGCAAAGCGGTACCGGCCACCAAGGCGAATCTGGCTGATTTTGAAGCCCGTCGCGCCGAGCTGCTGGCTGCGCACAATGCCAAAGTGGCTGAAGCGCAGGCACGTGCTGCCAAGCTGAAGGATCTGCGAGTAGCCATTTCTGTCAACGCTGGCGACGAAGGCAAGCTGTTCGGTTCTGTCGGTACCCGTGACATCGCGGATGCCGTCACAGCAACCGGTGCTGAAATCACCAAAGCCGAAGTGCGTCTGCCCAACGGCGCCATCCGTGAAGTGGGCGAGTGGGTTGTGACCATCGACCTCGGCTACGAAGTGGAAGAGAACATCACTGTTGCAGTTGTGCCCGCTTAATCAGCGGCTCAGCTCAACACAGCAGGCTTCCGGGTTGTGGCTCCGGAAACTTGGTGGGAGAATACAGGCACCGCCGCCCTCCGGGCTGCGGTGCTTTTTTTTGGGGGATGCTGTCTGCCTTGAGGCAGGGAATCCGGGGGCAGGATGTCAGAACGTATAAAAACAGAGATCAGGGAGCCTCAGTCGGCCTTTACGACGCCGGCATTTAAAGTCCCGCCGCATTCAGTGGAAGCCGAGCAAGCTGTGCTGGGTGGCCTGATGCTGGACAACTCGGCCTGGGACAACGTTGCCGAGGTGCTGCAGCCCCGCGATTTTTACCGCCACGAGCACCAGATCATTTTTGAGGTGATGCAGCGCCAGGCTGAGGCCAGCAAACCGATTGATGTGGTGACACTGGTTGAAGCGCTGGACAGCCTGAATCAGGTGGAAGAAGCTGGCGGCATCGAATACCTCAGCGATCTTGCCAGTCATGCCCGGGGCACTGCCAACATCAGCGCCTACGCCAATATCATTCGCGAACGTTCCACACTGCGTACGCTGATCAGTGTGTCCAGTGAAATTGCCGAGAATGCGTTCAACCCGGCTGGCCGTGAAGCCGCCGAGGTTCTGGATTTTGCCGAGCAGAAAGTGTTCCAGATTGCCGATAACCGCGCCCGCGATGGCGGGCCGCAACCGGTGAATCCGCTGCTGACCAAAGTCGTCGAAAAAATTGATGAGCTGATCAAGTCCAAGGGCGGTATTACCGGTCTTGCCACCGGATACAAGGATCTGGACAAAAAAACCTCCGGCTTGCAGAAGTCAGACCTGATTATTGTGGCGGGTCGTCCCTCCATGGGCAAAACGACCTTTGCGATGAATCTGGCCGAGCACGCTGTTTTGCATCAGGACAAACCGGTACTGGTGTTCAGTCTGGAGATGCCCGCCGAAAGCCTGATTTTCCGTATGCTCAGTTCTGTTGGTCGAATTGACCAGAGCCGTTTGCGCAGTGGTCAGCTGGAAGACGAAGACTGGCCCAAACTGACAGCCGCCATTGCCAAACTCAAAGACCGGCCGCTGCTGATTGACGACACCGTGGGCCTGAGTCCGACCGAAATGCGTGCGCGCGCCCGCCGGGTTGTGCGTGAGCATGGCGGATTGGCGCTGGTGGTTGTCGACTATTTGCAGCTGATGCAGATCAAGGGTTTTGGTGACAACCGTGTAGGTGAAATCTCTGAAATTTCGCGCTCGCTAAAAACACTGGCGCGTGAATTTGAATGCCCGGTGATTGCCTTGTCGCAGCTTAACCGTGGGCTGGAACAACGTCCCAACAAACGTCCGGTGATGTCAGACCTGCGCGAATCCGGTGCGATCGAGCAGGACGCTGACATCATTGCCTTTGTGTATCGCGATGAAGTCTACAACGAGGACACACAGGATAAAGGTGTTGCGGAAATTATTATCGGCAAGCAGCGTAATGGCCCGATTGGTACGGTGAGGCTGGGCTTTATGGGGCAATTCACCCGTTTTGACAATCTGGCGCTGCCAGACTACGACGACAGCTATGGTTGACGCACACAGCTGGGCGGATATTGATCTGCAGGCGCTGCAGCACAATCTGGGCAAGGCGCGCGAATTTGCACCGGGCAAGCGGGTATGTGCAGTGATCAAGGCGAATGCCTATGGACATGGTGTACATGCGGTGGCGGCTGCGCTGTCACCTGCACTAAACGCCGGTGATCTGGTCGCCGTTGCCACCCTGAATGAAGCGCTGGCATTGCGCGAGACGTTCACGGCCACACCGGTACTGGTCTTGCGCGGACCGCTGACGGCTGTCGAACTGGATACCCTGATTCGCGGTGGTTTTCACTGGACTTTGCATTCGCGCTGGCAGGCCGATCTGTTAAAGACCTGGCTGGCGCAGCAACACGGTGATCTGCCTGCACTGAACATTTGGCTCAAAATCAACACCGGCATGAATCGGCTTGGGCTGCCAGCGGATGATTTGCGCCAGATATGGTCATGGCTGCTGAGCTTGAATGTGCCGGGTGAAAGGGTGCTGATGTCCCATTTTGCGACTGCCGATGAACATGCTCATCCGCTGGCACAAGCGCAGCAGGATAACTTTATACGGATTACGCAGTCCTTGCCGGGCGCCGGGCACTGTGCGCGTAGTCAATCTGCCTCGGCGGGTATCATGGACTGGCCACGGGCGCATCACGATATTGTCCGCCCGGGTATCATGTTGTACGGTGCTTCGCCGATGGGTGACCGTCCGGGATCGTCACACGGTTTGAAGCCGGTGATGAGTCTGAAGTCGCGTTTGCTCACCATCAACCAGGTCAAAGCCGGTGACACCGTGGGTTATGGCGCCACGTATCACTGTCAGGAAGACATGCCGGTGGGCATCATTGGCATTGGTTACGGAGACGGCTATCCCCGCCATGCGCCTTCTGGTACACCGGTGCTGATTCACGCTGCCGGCAAGGTCTGGCAGGCACCGCTGGCCGGTCGTGTGTCGATGGATATGCTGACTGTTGATCTGCGTGGCATTCCTGCGCAACCCGGTGACGAGGTGTTGTTGTGGGGACAAAGCTGGGGTGCTGAACTGCCAGCGGATACCATTGCGCAGTTCGCCGGCACCATTGCGTACGAGTTGTTCTGTCAGGTGACCTCGCGAGTCAAATTCCTCTACCGGTAAGGCATACCAATGGCTAAAACCAGAACAGCCTATGTTTGTGAAGACTGCGGTGCTGAGTACAGCAAGTGGCAGGGGCAATGCACAGCATGCAAAGCCTGGAACACCCTGACGCGGATCAGTGTGGGTGCGGCAATCAATGCATCGCCTGCCGTGCAGGCTGATTTTCGCAAACAGGGCTACGCGGGTCAGACCTCTGCCGCAGTGCAGGACTTGTCTGAGATTGACGTCGCAGCGGTGCCACGCTTTACGTCATCGCTGAGTGAACTGGATCGGGTGCTGGGCGGAGGTCTGGTGCCGGGTTCGGTTATTCTGATTGGCGGCAATCCCGGTGCCGGCAAAAGCACCTTGCTGCTGCAAGTCATGTGCACACTGGCGCAGCAGATGCCGGCGATGTACGTCACTGGTGAAGAGTCGTTGCAACAGGTGGGCATGCGCGCACGCCGACTCGGTTTGCCGGAAAAAAATCTCAAAATGCTGGCGGAAACCCAGGTCGAAACCATCTGCCGGCTCGCCGAAGAACAGCAGCCACGTCTGTTGGTGGTGGACTCCATTCAGGTGATGCACAGCGCAGACGTGCCTTCGGCGCCGGGCAGTGTATCCCAGGTGCGTGAATGTGCTGCGTACCTGATCCAGTATGCCAAACAAACCGGCACGGTCCTGTTCCTGGTCGGTCACGTGACCAAGGATGGTTCGCTTGCTGGGCCCAAAGTGCTTGAGCATATGATTGACTGCTTTGTTATGCTCGAAGGCGGTAACGATTCGCGCTACCGTATTCTGCGCGGGCAGAAAAACCGTTTCGGCGCGGTGAATGAATTGGGCGTGTTTGCGATGACGGAAAAAGGTCTGAAGGAGGTCAAAAATCCTTCGGCGATTTTTCTGGCGCGCAGCGATGAAGACAGTCCAGGTTCGCTGGTGATGGTGTTATGGGAAGGCACCCGACCCCTTCTGGTGGAAATCCAGGCGCTGGTCGATGGCAGTCAGGGCGGTAATGCCCGGCGTCTGGCCGTTGGTCTGGATCAGAATCGTCTGGGCATGTTGCTGGCTGTACTGCACCGGCACGGCGGTCTGTTTATGGCCGATCAGGATGTGTTTGTGAATGTGGTCGGTGGTGTCAAGGTCACGGAAACCAGCGCCGATCTGGCGGTGCTTCTGGCGATTGTGTCCAGTTTTCGCGACCGCGCCCTGTCACGCGAGCTGGTCGTGTTTGGTGAGGTGGGCCTTGCCGGTGAAATCCGCCCGGTACCCAGTGGTCAGGAGCGTTTGCAAGAAGCAGCCAAACATGGTTTCAAGCGTGCGATCGTGCCCCGAGCCAACTGTCCACGACAGGCTATTGAGGGCATGGAAGTCATCGGAGTCAGCAAACTGTCAGAGGCGCTGGCGGCGTTGCCCTGATTGGGTCATCCCGCACTCAGTCCGCCCGCACAACCCGGTCACGCCCCTGTTCCTTGGCTTGATACAAGGCGGCATCAGCACGTGCCATAAACATCTCCAGCGCTTCGCCCTGACGATAATCTGTTACGCCCATGCTCAGCGTGATTTTGAGTGAGGTCTTGCCAAAGGCAATCGAGTGGGTTTGCAGTGCTTCGCGGATGCGCTCGGCACGCAGCATGGCGTCTTCAATAGGACAGTGGTCCAGCAACAACACAAATTCTTCACCACCCCAGCGGCACAGCGTGTCACTGTCGCGAATATGCTGTTTGATCAGCGTGGTCACGCCTTGCAGCACCAGATCACCCGCGTGATGGCCGTACATGTCGTTGACCTGTTTGAAGTGGTCGATATCTATGCTGATCAGGGACACCGGGCGTGGATAACGCTGGGTGTTACGGGTCAGGTGTTCAAAAATCATTTCAAACAGATGACGGTTGGCAACACCGGTCAGGCGGTCGCGTGTGGCCATCTCCTCAAGGCGACGCTGGTAGGAGCGCAGCGTAAAGTGCGCAATCACCAGCACCAGCGCCATGATCGCCACGGACAGCAGAATATTGACCAGCAAGGTGTTGTTGAGGCGGGCACCACTGTCCGACCCATCCTGTTCCACAATCAGATACCAGTCGAACTCGGGCACCAGGCGACTGTTCAGGAAAATCTCGTGATCCTGTTCATCCAGATAGGTTAGTGAGGAGCTGGGCGAACTCAATAGCTGGGTGGCGACCAGACGCACACCCGGCTCGTCCTGAATACGGTCGGCTCTGGGGTCATTGCTGCCAGTCAGCGTCACATTTCCCTGACGGTCAACAAAATAGATAGAGCGGTTGTAACGTGCCTGGTAGGTGTCGATCAGGCGCGTCACGGCATCCACCGACAAGCCCACGCCAGTTGTGCCGATGTACTGACCAGCGTAGTTCAACACGCGATAGTTGATAAATATGCTGACCCGGCTGCGATCTGCTGTGTCGGTATCCACATTGACTTCGTAGGGCTGGCGCATGGATCGCACACGGAAATACCAGCTGTCTGCCGGATCGGCCTCGGTGACGGTTTTGATAATGCCGGTTGGATGGTAGTACTGACGTGTGGCCTCGGAGACAAAAAAAGCGGTAATGGTGTCGTATTGCTGCTGGATCTCTGTCAGATAGGCAATGATGCGGCTGGGGTCCTGTTCCCCGGTAATGGCCCAGTCGCGCACAAAAGTATCGGTGGCCATGGTTGAGGAAATCAGAATGGGCCTGAGCAAATCGCGCTGGATCTCGGAATAGATGTTGTCACTGGTCAGCGGCAGCATCTGTTCGGAAATATTGCGCGACAGCGAATCGCGAGCCACGAAGTAGCTGGTCAGGCTGGTGGCCATGAATCCAATGACCATAAGAGCGGTTAACGCACTGATAAAAAAGATTTTTCTTTTGTACATAAACGTCCTGTCCGCGCAACTCCCACGTCACAGAGCAACCACTTGTTCAAGTAAGCAGCACGCTCGCCGATACTCGTGTCAGAGGCGGATGGTCCATTTTCCTGTTGTCATCCGACCCGCTTCGTATCGGAGTATAGCAAGATGTCCACCCATAGCTCACGTACCCTAGGTTTTGCCAGCCGACTGACCCTCATGATGGCCAGTGTTGTTCTGGTTGCTGTTGTTGTTGTCGCCAGCCTGCTTTATGTGTCATATCGCAATTCATTCACCCGCGCCACACTGGACGAACTGGAAACATCCGGCAGTCTGAATGTGAACTCTTTTCTGCAATGGGCCCAGGCCCGTCAGGACGAGATGATGTATCTGGCCTCGCTGGATGCCGCCCGTTTCAGCCAGCTTGAACTGCTCGAACAACTGTTGCAACGTATCTCCGATGCCCAGGGGTATTACGACACCATTTTCCTGGTGGATACGTCCGGTTTTGGCGTCGTAGGTGTGGAATATAACGGTCAGTTCACCCGGGTCATGCCGCGCGATGAGGCGCGTGCCTTTGCCGTGGCTGATCGCGACTGGTTCCAGCAGGCCATGCGTGGTGAGAACGCGTTTTCCCAGCCGGTCGTGTCGCGCGCCACTGGCAATACGGTCAGTACGGTGGCAATCCCGATCCGTGTCGGCCAGCAAATTGTCGGCGTTATGCGCGGGGCCGTGCGTGTAGACACCATTCTGTCGCGTGTCAGTGAGCTCACCCGTGGGCCTGGTTCGGAGGCGTACTTGCTGGACTCGTCTGCGATACCGGTGACACCATCGGCATCCATCCAGAGCATGAGTCAGGCGGTCAATACTGAGGCTGCGCAGGCAATACGTGCAGGGCGCAGTGGCGTTGGGCAGTACATCAATGCGCAAGGCACGCCAGTGGTCGGCAGTTACAACTTTATGCCCTTGCTGGGTTGGGGCCTGGTACAGGAGGTGCGGCAAGACGTTGCATTCGCCGAGCTGCGATCGGTATTGGTCACGCTGCTGGCGGTGACCGGTGTGGTACTGGCCTTGTCGATCTCCGCGAGCCTGATACTGGCGCGCAGTGTGGCATCCACGTTGGGTGGTGATCCCGAATATGCCGCCGAGGTGGTGCGGCAGGTTGCCAGCGGGGACCTGACGCGCGAGGTGGAACTGAAAGCGGGAGACCGTGACAGCCTGCTGGCATCCATTGCAGCCATGCAGGCCAGCCTGCGGGAGATGCTTGATGAGGTGACCCGTTATGCTGAACAGGTCGCAGCAGCGGCGACCGAACTGACACAGGTGAATGACATCACCAGTCAGGGCATCGTGGATCAGAACAGCCGCATTGATGGCACTGCCGCCGCCATGAACGAGATGACCACCACTGTGGAAGAAGTCGCTGCCAACACCCAGCGTGCTGCCGGCAGTGCGCGGCAGGTCAGTCAGGATGCTGAAAGCGGCCGCGAGGTGGTGGCGGCAACTGTTGCAGCGATTCAGGCACTCGCCAAAGACATCGAAAACGCCGTACGTGTTGTCACCGAGCTGAAGAGTGACAGCGACCGGATTGGCAGCGTGTCCCAGGTCATCCACAACATCGCCGAGCAGACCAATCTGCTGGCGCTGAATGCAGCGATTGAGTCGGCGCGAGCGGGTGAAAGCGGGCGCGGGTTTGCTGTGGTCGCTGACGAAGTCCGTTCGCTGGCCAGTCGCACCAAGGAATCAACGACCGAAATCAAGTCCACCATCGAAAAGCTGCAAAGCGGTGCGATGCGAGCCGAGCGGGTAATGCAGGGATCGCGTGATGGCGCCACGTACATGGTCGAGAAAATTGAAGAAACTGATCATGCGCTGGAGCGCATTACCCAGGGAGTAAGACTGATTGAGGAAATGACTCATCAGATTGCCAGTGCCGCCGAGCAGCAGACGGCTGCGGCGCGCGAGATCAATCGCAATATCCATGGTATCAGTGATGTTGCGGAAAGCACGGGCCGCAGTGTGGAGCAATCCGGTGAGGCCAGCGAATCACTGGCGTCACTGGCCGAGCGCTTGCGCGGTCTGGTCACCCGCTTCAGGGTGTGATACCCGTCTGTTCAGGGCTTGTGAAAGACCATCGCCTGGTTTACTGTCTGCCGGTGCGAGCTGCCGCCCCGGACAGCGGCACGGCAGACAGACACCCATGGAGAGCGTTGGTCAGACATGCAGTCTACGTACCTGAATTTTATTGAATCAAACACCCTCAACCTGTTTGCGCTGGCGTTTTTTCTGGCCTGCTTTCGGGGGTATCTGTACTACACCTCAAAACGTGCTGCCGACACACCTTGCCTTGCCTACGCAATGCACCGATTTCGCAAACAGTGGATACGCATGGCCATGATGCGGGAGAACCGCATCGCTGATACCAACATCGTTGCCAATCTTGAGCGCAATGTGTCTTTTTTTGCGTCGTCCTCGCTACTGGTACTGGCGGGTCTGGTGACATTGATGAATTCATCGGATGCCGTGCTGGGCATGCTTAACGAGTTGCCGTTTTCAGATCAGAGCACGCGCGGCGAGTGGGAAATGAAAGTGCTGCTGCTGGTTTTCCTGTTCGTTTATGGTTTTTTCAAATTCACGTGGTCTCTGCGTCAGTTCGGTTTGGTCTCCGTGATGATTGGCGGTGCGCCTGAGCGCTCACTGAAACCCTCCGATGAGGAAATGGCCAAACATGTCGACTCCATCTCAAAAATGGCCTCCAAGGCATCGGGCAACTTTAACAATGGCCTGCGCAGTTACTATTTCGCCATGGCGGCGCTGGGCTGGTTTCTCAATGCCTGGCTGTTGATGGGTTTGTCAGTGTTTGTGGTCTTTGTGTTGTACCGGCGCGAATTCAAATCAGACACGCTGGGTATCATGATGGATGATTTGCCGGAAGCCTGAGTCTGGTATTGATCCGGAAGATTGCAGAGTTCGTTTAATGAGGTCGTAAACGATGAGTGGAGAAGGCAAGCGCTTTGAGGTCAGCCTGAAGTTGCTGGAGAACTATCTGTTTGAAATCGATTTTGGCGAGTTTGGCAATATCATGACTGACGAACCCCCGCCGCTTGGCGATGGCGAAGGGCCAGGGCCAGCGGCAATGCTGGCAGCTGCTGTTGCCAATTGCATGGCTGCGAGCTTGCTGTTTGCGCTGCGCAAGTACAAGGAAGATCCGGGCGAACTCAGTGGCAAGGTCACCGGGCTGATCCAGCGTGTTGATGGCTTCTTGCGTGTGACTGATGTCGCCGTTGTGCTGACACTGGGCAAAAACAGGGATGAGTTGCAGTCTCTGGACAAGGTGCTGTCCCAGTTTGAAAACTACTGTACGGTGACTCAAAGTGTGCGACATGGAGTAAACGTGTCGGCCGAGGTGTTTGATGCCAGCGGTGAGAAAGTCCATTGAGCGGCTGAAAGTCTGGCAATCCAGCCGTCGTGCGATGTTGTGGTCGCTCTTTTTGCTGGCAGTTGCAATGCTGGTCCTGGAAGTTTTTCTGGAATCGCGTTACACACAACGGCAGCTAGATGCACAGCGTGAAGATGTTGCCGAGAAACTGGGCAACATCCGGTATCAGCTGGAAAGCACGCTCGCGAATAACCTGTCACTGATCAACGGCCTTGCGGCGTTTATCTCTTCTTACCCCGATTTTACTCCCGCGCAATTTAACCAGTATGCAGAGACGGTGATCTCCCGCGAACCGGCGCTGGTCAATCTGGCTGCAGCCCCGGATCTTGTGGTGCGATATGTTTATCCGCAACGGGGTAATGAGGCCGTTATTGGTCTGGATTACATGACACGCGAGGATCAGCGCGATGCGGTCATCAAGGTTGTGCAGACGGGCACCATGGTGATTGCAGGACCTTTCGAGCTTGTGCAGGGTGGCCGGGCGTTTGTCGGACGCGCGCCGGTTTTTGTCACTGACAGCAATAATGTGCAGCGCTTGTGGGGCATTGTGTCTTCGCCGATGCTGGCCGATACCATTTACGAAATGGCCGGCCTGCATGATGTGGATCCGGATATCGAGGTTGCCATTCGTGGCAATGACGACATCATGAGTGGCGAGGTGTTTTTTGGGTCCGAGTCGACTTTCACTCATCCGGGTGCTGTGCTCATGCCAGTGACAGCAGGGGGCAGCCTCTGGGAAATCGCAGCGGCACCGGCGGCTCAGGCAGGTGCGTTCAGCAGTGGTATTGTTGCGTTGCGGACAACCACGCTGAGCGCCTGGTTGTTGCTGTCAATTTTGCTCATGCTGCGTTTCCGGCAGTTCGCCAGCAATCAGATGCTGCGTGCGATCATTTTCAGGAACGAGCGCTTTCTGCGCGCAGTGGAAACAGTGTCCCGCGTAGGTGGCTGGCGCTGGGCGGAGGGCAGTTTCACAGAGGTGTCACCGCAGGCTCGCGAGATTATGTCGTTACCGGCAGACGTCACAGATATTGGCATGGATCAGTTCTGTCATGTGCTGGATACGCAGAGCCGGGAACTGGTGGCGGCTTGCATCAGCAACGCTGCACGCTCATTGAACCGGATTGATCAGGAACTGGAACTGCGCCGAAAAACAGGCGAGGTTTTCTGGTTGCACCTCAAGGCCGAAGCGCATCGCCTGGATGACAGCAGCACAGAGCTGATTGGTGCCATTCAGGATGTCACCCAGCAGAAAAAAGTTGATCAGTTGATTGAGTATCAGGCCAATTACGATTTGCTGACGGGATTGCCCAATCGTGCCTTGTTTCAGGACAGGTTGCAGACTGCGCTGCTGCATGCCCGGCGGCGCAGCACACGCATTGCCGTTCTGTTTGTGGATCTGGATAACTTCAAGTCAGTGAATGACAACCTTGGACATGATGCTGGCGACGAACTGCTGGTGGAATCAGCGCGCCGGATTCAGGCCTGTGTGCGCTCGGTGGATACTGTTGCGCGTTACAGCGGCGATGAATTTGTTGCATTGCTGGTCGATGTGTTTTCCGCCAGTGTGGCATCGCGTATTGCCGATGAGGTTGTGGTGGCCATGCGCAAACCTTTTGTCATTGATGAGCGGCAAGTCTATTGCAGCGTGAGTATCGGCGTGTCGTTTTATCCCGATGATGGTGATGTCCCGGACACCTTGCTGATCAAAGCGGATCAGGCCATGTACGAAGTCAAAAAATCCGGCCGTAATGCCTGGCAGTTTTATACCGCGGCCATGCAACAGGAATCGGAACAGAAACACCGTTTGTACAACGAGCTGGTGGTTGCCATCAATGCCTCTCAACTGGAGGTGTACTATCAACCGGTTGCCAACGCGCACACCGGACGCATCGAAGGTTGCGAAGCACTGGTGCGCTGGCCGCGTGCCGGGGGTGGCTGGGTGACACCGGATGTGTTTATTCCGGTTGCGGAGGAGCGCGGGTTAATCAATCGTATTGATCTGTTTGTGTTGCAGCAGTCGATTCGGTTTATTCGGGATCTGAATGCCAGGCTGGGTTGCAACATCAGTTTGTCAGTCAATGTCTCTCCACGGCTGCTGCAATTGCGCGATGATGACGCACAGGACTGGTTGCGTGTGCTGGAGCAGG
Source organism: Pseudohongiella sp. (assembly GCA_036834885.1). Classification (GTDB taxonomy): domain Bacteria; phylum Pseudomonadota; class Gammaproteobacteria; order Pseudomonadales; family Pseudohongiellaceae; genus Pseudohongiella. The sequence continues at coordinate 1,002,177 of DAITNA010000001.1, forward strand.
AGCGCGAAGTTGCCATCACCATCGAGATCACCGAAAGAGTATTGGTCGACGACTTGGGCAACACCCGAAAAGTGTTGCAGCAGCTGCACAATGCCGGAGTCAGCATTGCGATTGATGACTTTGGAACCGGTTATTCAGGGCTGAGTTATTTCTCTCGCTTCCCGGTGTCTGCAGTCAAAATTGATCGCTCTTTTGTCAGCGAGCTGGGTGAGCGTGCCACACAGACCACCCTGGTCGAAACCATTCTGCTGCTGGCAGAGAAACTGGGCATCAAGGTTGTTGCAGAAGGCGTAGAGAACGATCGTCAGGCGGCCTTCCTGCGCGAGCATCGTTGCGACTACCTGCAGGGTTACTTCATAGCGCCACCATTGTCAGAGCGGGATTTTATGGCGCGGGTGCAGCAGAACTCTTTGAATAAAAAGGGGTCGGATCCAATTATTTGAAGAATAATTGGATCCGACCCCTTTTTTACCAGCCCCTTTTTACAAATCAGACGAAGTAGGACTTCAGCGGTGGAAAGCCGTTGAATTCAATCGCGCTGTAGCTGGTCGTGTAAGCGCCGGTCGAGAACCAGTACAAACGGTCACCGGTCGACAGATTCAGTGGTAAATGGGGTTTGTACTGTTCGTACATGATGTCTGCGCTGTCGCAAGTAGGGCCTGCAACAATCACTTCTTCGGTTTCACCCTGTTTCTCGACGTAGATCGGATACTTGATGCTCTCATCCATGGTTTCGATCAGGCCAGAGAACTTGCCTACATCGGTAAAGACCCAGCGATGCAGCGACGTGTGGGATTTTCGGGAAATCAGTACGACTTCGGACACCAGAATACCGGCGTTCGAAATCAGCGAGCGGCCCGGCTCCAGAATGATCTCCGGGAAATCGTCACCAAAGTCTTCCTGGATAAAGCGCGTGATTTCTTCGGCATAAGTCGGCAGCGTGTTAGCGCGAGTGATGTAGTTGGCCGGAAAGCCACCGCCAAGATTGATCATCTTCAGCTTGATACCATCCTCTTCCGCCAGACGCTCGAAGATCACCTTGACCTTGGCAATGGCAGCGTCCCAGACGCCAATGTCGCGCTGCTGGGAGCCAACATGGAAAGAAATGCCGTAGGGCTCGAGACCCAGATCACGCGCCAGAATCATCAGATCAATGGCCATGTCGGTATGGCAGCCAAACTTGCGCGACAGCGGCCAGTCTGCGGTGTGGCTGCCTTCGGTCAGGATACGTGCGTACACACGTGAGCCGGGCGCAGCGCGGGCGATATTACGCAGGTCAGCTTCCGAGTCGGTGGCGAACATACGCACACCTTTTTCATAGAAGTAGCGGATATCTTTGGCTTTTTTGATGGTGTTGCCATAACTGCAGCGATCCGGGCTCACATCAAGACTGAGCAGCTTGTCGAGCTCGTAAATCGAGGCAACATCAAAATTTGAACCCTTGTCACGCAGAAGCGTGATGATTTCCGGCGCCGGATTGGCCTTCACCGCGTAATAAATGCCAGCATACGGGAAAAACTCCACAAGCTGATCATAGTGCTCACTGATGGTCTGACGGTCGATCACCACAAACGGTGTTTCTTTGGTGTCCGCCAACGCCTTCATGCGGTTAAAGGTTTCCTGCGGGTAGAAATCTTCGATCTTGATGGGTTCAGTGCTCATTCTTGGTTGTGACTCCTTCAGCAAGCGCTGGGCAAGCTATGGTTGGGCAAGAGTAAAAAGGAGGTTACGGTTTCAAGGCAGTCGATCAGCCACTCTGGTGAGGGCTGCCGCTGATGGCGCGCATTGTAACAAACGCATCCCGCACATAAAACGAAGTTTTTTGAATTGACCCGATTCAGGCTGGCTTTTTTGGGCTGACTGTCAATAATACCCGTCTGCACCACAACTGATCCTGTGGAAGCCAGGCAGAACCGGACGCTTATGGATATTTTTCTGAAACTGGGATGGTACTTCCGTGAAAAATGGCGGCGTTATCTGCTGGCTTCACTGCTGCTGATTGCCGTGGATGTCATGGAATTGACCATACCCTGGCTGGTAGGACAGCTGATTGATCAGGTGCTGGCACGCAGCCTGACGGCTGAATCTCTTGCCGGGTATGTGCTGGCAGTGGCCGGTTTGGGCATTGTGATCTACATCATGCGCTTTCTCTGGCGCCTGTTTTTGTTCAGCGCGTCATTTCAGCTGGCCGAACGGCTCCGGCAGCAGGTGTACCGCCACCTGACCTTGATGGCTCCCGGCTTTTTCAATCATCACCGTACCGGTGACATGATGGCGCGCGCCACCAATGATGTCACTGCCGTTGAAATGACGGCGGGCGAAGGCGTGCTATCCGGGCTCGATGGTGTTGTGACCGGTGTTCTCGTGCTGGCGGTGATGATGGTGTTTATCAGCTGGGAGCTGACGCTGATCGCCTTGTTGCCATTTCCACTGATGGCCTGGTTTTTTTACAAGATCAGCACCCGGTTACACGATGGTTTTCGTGATGCGCAGGAGCGCTTTTCCGACCTGAATGACAGGGTTCAGGAATCGGTGTCGGGTATCCGCATGATTCGCGCGTTCGGCCGGGAGCAGCGTGAAGATGCTGATTTTATGCGGGTGGCTGACCGGGCCGCAGAAGCCAATATGCGTGTGGCAGCGACCGACTCTCTCTACGATCCGGCCATTTTTGTCACGGTTGGCATGTCGTTTTTGCTGTCGATCAGCATGGGTGCATGGCTGATTGCGCAGGGTGTCATCACGCTGGGGCAACTCACCAGCTTCACCATGTATCTGGGGTATCTGATCTGGCCGATGTTTGCCTATGGCTGGCTGCTGAATCTGGTCGAACGCGGCAGCGCCGCCTATGCGCGCATCAGCGCGTTGCTGGAGGCCAGGTCACCCGTGGTCGACAGCGGGACTCGCCAGAATGCCGACCGCTACGATGTTCACTGGCAGATTGGAGCATTCACTTACCCGGGGGCGGCCTCGCCGGCTCTGAGCAATATTGATCTGCATGTACCGCAAGGCAGCATGCTGGGTGTGGTGGGCGCCACGGGTGCCGGCAAATCCACATTGATCAATCTGCTTCTGCGTTACTACGACCATGAACAGGTCCGAGTCGATCTCGGTGGTCATCCAGTGACGGAGTACTCGCTTGAGGGCTTGCGCGGCATGATTGCGGTGGTGCCACAGGATGCCTTTTTGTTTACTGCCAGCATTGCTGAAAACATTGCACTCGGCCGTCCCGGTGCCACGATGGACGAGATCAGAGCCGTCGCGCGGCTGGCTTCGGTGGAGCAGGATATCCTGCGTTTCCCAGCCGCGTACGACACCCTGGTCGGGGAACGTGGCGTCACTTTGTCCGGGGGGCAGAAACAGCGGGTTGCGATCGCCCGAGCCTTGCTGCTGGATGCTCCGGTACTGGTGCTGGACGACGCACTGTCGGCCGTGGATGTGACCACCGAGCGCAATATCCTGTGCCATCTGAAACAGGCACGTCAGGGGCGAACCACAGTGATTCTGTGTCATCGTCTGTCGGCTGTCGAAGATGCTGACCAGATTGTCGTGTTGGCTCACGGCGAAATTCGTGAGCAGGGCACTCATCAAAGTTTGCTGGCGGCCAAAGGCTGGTACGCCCGCATGGTGGACTATCAGAGACTGGAGCGCGCCGTTGAATCAGGACGATGATTTGCCAAAGCGGGTGGACAGGCGCTCACTGCGCCGTTTGCTGTCGTATGCCCTGGCGCATCCCGACTTGTTGCGCAAGGCCGCAGTGCTGTTGGTACTGGGCACGTTGGGGCAGGTGCTGGGTCCGGTTTTGGTCAAGATATTTCTGGACGATTACGTCACGAAGTCATATTACCCGGCGCGTGATCTGATGGTGCTGGCACTGGCTTATGCCGGCTTGTATGCGCTGTCGGCGTGGGCCGGCTACTGGCAGGCGATGCGGCTGAATGAGCTGGCATTTTCGGTGGTGCGCACGCTGCGGTCCCAGGTGTTCAGCACGGTAGTCCGCAAGCCGCTGTCGTATTTTGACCATCGCCCGACAGGCAAGCTGGTCTCACGTATCACCAACGATACCGAAGCCATCAAGGATCTGTTCCTGCATGTAGTGGCTACATTTGCGCAAGGCATTGTGTTGATCGTTGGTATTTTTGTTGCGATGGCGCTGCTGGATGTGCGCCTGATGCTGGTTTGCCTGATCATCATGCCGGTGATGCTGGTGGTCATGGTGTACTATCAGCGCATGAGTGCGCCGCGTTATCACCGTGCACGCAGCATTCTGAGCCAGATCAATGCCACGCTCAGCGAGTCGATTCAGGGCATGAAAGTGATTCAGCTGATGAACCAGCAGAAGCGCTTTCAGCAGCGTTTTGAGGACACCAGCCAGAGTCACTTCCGTGCCCGCATGAGTAATCTCAAGCTTGACGCTCTGATGCTGCGCCCGATGCCGGATTTGCTGCGTACCTTGACGCTGGCCGGTGTGCTGCTGTACTTCGGCACGCAGTCATTTACCGGTGCGGTCGAAGTGGGCGTGATTTATGCGTTTATCAACTACCTGTCCCGAATCACGGAGCCGGTGATGCAAATGACCCAGCGCCTGAGCATGCTGCAGCAGGCTGTGGTTGCGGGAGAAAGGGTGTTCGAGATTCTGGATGGCGGCAAAGAGGAACACCCCGGTGCACACATGATTCGCGACGGGCGCGTGGAATTTCGCGAGGTGTCATTCAGTTACGACGGCGAAAACCGCGTGCTGCGCGATATCAGCTTTGCGGTGGCACCGGGTGAGTTCTACGCGATTGTCGGACACACCGGCAGCGGGAAAAGCACATTGATGAGTCTGCTGATGCGATTTTATGCACCGCAGGCGGGGCAGATCCTGCTGGACGGTCACCAGTTGCACGAAATTGACCAGAACAGCCTGCGCAATCAGGTGGGGGTTGTGATGCAAGATCCGTTTATCACAACTGGCAGTGTGCGTGACAACATCTCCCTGGGGCAGGATATGAGTGATGATCAGATTGTCAGAGCAGCGCAGCAGGCGCAATTGCACGACTATGTGATGTCACTGCCACAGGCATATGACACACCGATGGATGAGCGCGGTGGCAATTTCTCTACCGGGCAACGCCAGTTGTTGTCGCTGGCGCGTACGCTGGCGCATGAGCCGCGCATCCTGATTCTGGACGAGGCCACGGCGAACATCGACAGTCATACCGAGGCGGTGATTCAGTCGGCACTGATGCAATTGAAGGGGCGCACCAGCATTATTGCGATCGCGCACAGGTTGAGCACCATCACGGCCGCTGACCAGATTCTGGTGTTGCATCACGGTGAAATCACGCAACGTGGAACCCATCAACAACTGCTGTCGCACGAAGGGCTGTATCGCAATATGTATTTGTTGCAGCAGCGGCAGTCGGCGCCGGATTGATGTGGTCAGTGGCCTGATTGGTCCCGGCACCTGCCTGTCCCCGCCTGGCGGCTCTTGCTCGACTCTCGGAGTTTGGCGCCAAGTCGTGAGTGGTCCAACGAGCTTTTGGTATCAGGGCCCAAAACAAAAAGGCCCATCCGCTAGCGGACAGGCCTTTTTGATCAGTGGGCTGGCGTGCTTACTCTGAACGCAGCGCTGCCTGTGCAGCTGCCAGACGTGCGATGGGCACGCGCGGCGGAGAACAGCTGACGTAGTGCAAGCCCAGCTTGTGGCAGAAATCGATGGAGTCCGGATCACCGGCATGCTCACCGCAGATGCCCAGCTTCAGATCCTTGCGGGTCTTCTGGCCGTTGGCGACAGCAAACTGCATCAGTTTGCCGACACCAGTCTTGTCCAGGCTGGCGAAGGGGTTTTTGTTGTAAATTTCTTTCTGCGTGTACTGGTCATAAAACATGCCCATGTCGTCACGGCTCAGGCCGAGCGTGGTCTGGGTCAGATCATTGGTACCAAAGCTGAAGAACTCCGCCTGCTCGGCAATTTCATCCGCTGTAATGGCGGCACGTGGCACTTCCACCATGGTGCCAACCATGTACTTGATGGTGATGTCTTTCTTTTTCATCACTTCATCTGCAACGCGGCGTACGATGGCCAACTGGTCAGCCAGTTCTGCCTTGAAGCCGACCAGTGGGATCATGATTTCCGGTTGTACTTCAATGGGGTTTTTGCCCTTCATCACTTCAGCCGCCGCCTCAAAAATGGCCTGCGCCTGCATCTCGGTGATTTCCGGATACAGAATGCCCAGACGGCAGCCGCGGCAACCCAGCATCGGGTTTTCTTCATGCAACGCCTTGATGCGATCAATCACAAACTCCAGCGGCAAACCGAGTTTGTCTGCAAGCTGGCGCCGCACAGCATCGTCCTGGGGCAGGAATTCATGCAGCGGCGGATCCAGCAGACGGATCGTGACCGGGCGACCTGCCATGGCCTTGAACAGCCCCACAAAATCCTTGCGCTGCATGGGCAGCAGTTTTTTCAGGGCTTCGCGGCGCTGAACCACGTCGACGGCCAGAATCATCTGGCGCATGTCGTCAATTCGGCTGCCTTCGAAGAACATGTGTTCCGTGCGGCACAGGCCGATGCCTTCGGCGCCGTAAGCTACCGCCTGTTGTGCCATCGCGGGCGTATCGGCATTGGTGCGGATACGCAGCTTGCGGTACTTGTCTGACCACTCCATCACCGTGTGGAACAGCTGATAGGTGTAGCTGTCTTCCGGTTTCATGTGGCCTTCGAGCACGCGTTTGACTTCGGAGTCAGCGCTGTCGATCAGGCCTTTGTACACCGCACCCGTGGTGCCGTTGATGGAAATGTAGTCACCCTCGCGCAGCACAACGCCGTTGGCGCTCAGGGTCTTTTTCTCGTAGTTGATGGTGATGTCACCGGCGCCACAGACACAGACCTTGCCCAGTTGGCGTGCGACCAGCGCCGCGTGTGACGATACCCCGCCGCGTGTGGTCAGAATGCCTTGGGAATTGAGCATGCCCTTGAGATCTTCCGGTGAAGTCTCCGAGCGGCACAGAATCACTTTATTGCCCTTGCGCGCTTCGACTTCGGCCTGGGCAGCCGTGAACGCAATCCGGCCAGTGGCGGCACCGGGGCCGGCTGGCAGGCCTTTGCAGATCAGTTGGGCTTCTTTCTGGGCTTTGGTGTCAAAGACGGGCACCAACAGGGAGTCGACGGACTCTGCCGGGATCTTCAACAAGGCGGTTTTCTGGTCGAGTAATTTCTCGCGGTTCATCTCGACAGCAATGCGAATGGCCGCCAGACCGGTGCGCTTGCCGTTACGGGTTTGCAGAATAAACAGGCGACCACCTTCAATGGTGAATTCAAAGTCCTGCATGTCCTTGAAGTGTTTTTCCAGACGATTGCGTACTTTTTCCAGGTCGGCATAGTTCTTTGGCAGCTCTTTTTCCATCGCAGCGATCGGTTTGGGGGTGCGCACGCCGGCCACCACGTCCTCACCTTGGGCATTGGTCAGGTATTCGCCATAGAACACTTTTTCGCCGGTGGCCGGGTCGCGGGTGAACGCAACACCGGTGCCACTGTCGTCACCGGCATTGCCAAACACCATGGCCTGAATGTTGACGGCGGTGCCCCACTCGGCAGGAATGCCGTACTGCTGGCGGTAAAGAATGGCGCGTTCGTTTTTCCATGAGCCAAACACCGCTCCCACGGCGCCCCACAGTTGTTCGTACACATCCTGCGGGAACTGTTTGCCGGTGGTTTTTGAAATCAGCAGCTTGTAGCGATTCACCAGCTCTTGCAGGTCGCCGGCGGTGAGTTCGTTGTCCTGTTCCTTGCCCAGCGACCTTTTCATGTCATCCAGCAGGGCGTGGAAGGGATCTTCAGACTCTTCGTCCTCGGCCTGAACGCCCATCACAACATCACCATACATTTGTATAAATCGGCGATAGCAATCCCAGGCGAAACGCGGGTTGCCAGAGATATTGGCAAGGCCTTCAACCGTATTGTCATTCAGGCCAAGGTTGAGAATGGTATCCATCATACCTGGCATTGAGTCACGGGCACCGGAGCGGACGGAGACCAGCAGCGGATTGTCCCGACTGCCGAACTGACGACCCATCTGGTCTTCAATCAGAGCCATGGCCTGCTGGACATCTTTGGCCAGCGTTTTGGGATAGCTGCGTCCATGTTCGTAAAAATACGTGCAGACTTCTGTGCTGACGGTAAATCCCGGTGGAACCGGCAGTCCGATGGCGGCCATTTCCGCCAGGTTGGCACCCTTGCCGCCCAGCAGAGCACGCATGCTCGCGTTGCCATCAGTCTGGCGACCAAAGTTGTAAACATACTTTGTGGATTTCTGGCGTGTGGCTTTTGTGGCTTTGCTGGTATCAGATTTTTGTTTCATGGTTCCCGGATTCTTCGTCAGCAGTGGAATGCGAAGTGCGTGCTTTAGAGGCGCGCAAGGATAATGCAATCCCGGTTTTAAATCCAGCTCGGAGACAGTGTCTGACAACCTGATACTGACGTGAACTGGCAGCAATCAGTCGATATCTGAGCGCATTTGCATGCTTTTGTAGTAATACTACATGGCTTCGGTATCGTTGCTGCCACCGGCATCGTGCAGGAAGTGTCCGTGCTGCAAAAAGTGCAGAACTTGCTCGATAACGGCTTGTCTTTGCATGATAAATGTGTGGGTGTAAGGCATCACAATAAAATCACGCATACCTTCCACACGGGTGCTTTCTACAGTGACCTTGCCGTCATCACGTTCCGGCAGTGTCCAGGAAAATATCGGGCTTATGGAGCGATCTCCTGCGATCACGCCAAGTTCGAAGTCAACTGGGGGTAGCCGTGCCGGCACGCTGTCAGGTCCTGCTGTGCCCAGTTGGGAGGCTGGCTCTCCACTGATCAGCTCGAATCCGGGAACGCGTCCAAAAACATCGATAATCTGGCTGCCCTGATTGGGTGGCGCCAGCATCACTACGCGCCCCAGATTGGCGATTGACTGACGTGACAGGTAGTGTCTGACTAGGATGCCGCCCAGTGAGTGGGTTGCAAAATGAACTCGGCCTTCTGTGTGTTGCGCGCAGCCATCCAGCCCCTGGCTGATTGCAGATTGCGCCAGCTCTTCAATTCGACCATCGCGCGAGTCGTAATGCACATTGCTGACGGTGTAGCCATGGCCCTCAAGGACGTCTTGCATCTTTTGCATGGAAAAACTGGTGCGGCTCAGTCCGTGCAGCAAAATGACGCAGTCTTGTTCGGAGGCCGCGCTGGCCAGACCTGGGGCAAGCAGCCATGTCAGCAACAGGACTGGTACTGTTCGGTTCACGTTGGATCCTCCCCCGTTTCGGAGTGCCCGAGCTGCCGCAGGTGTCGTGTGTGCTGCAGCTCACGCTATCAAAGATGCATTTGCCGGTTGTCCGGACTGGCTTGTAAAGCGCATTTGTATGAGCAGGGTTTACAAGTGGGTCAGGAGCACCCGGCGGCGGGTGTTCTTCATCTTCCGGGATTTGTTATGGTGTCGCAAGTAATTGCTGCGGTTATTGTTTTCCGTCCAGTCTGGCGCTATGTTGGAGTATGTGGATGGTTTGGGGGGGCGACACACTTTGTTGCAAAAATGAGCAGACAATCGTTGTACTCCCCCGAAAACTTCGGATACGATCCATCGCAATGCTGAAGACGTAGTACTTGATGCAGATTAGAAGACAGTACGGCGGTAGTTGCTGTCAGGGGTAGTCCCAGATAGACTTTGGCCGCTCAACCCTGCGGGAGGAATTCCACTATGAAAAAGACCAGTATGACAGCTATGCTCGCTCTGGCGGCTGCAGTTAGCTTTCAGGCTAATGCGGCAACCGGTGTAGACCCACTGACCCAGGTTAAACCTGTAGACGCCGAATGGTTCTACAACGGTTCACAGCCTGACTACGTTGTTGATGTTCCCAGCTTCACCGTTCCGGCTACCGGCGTAATCGACTACATCGACTCCGTCATTCCGCTGGAATTCGGCGAAGACAAGTGGGTAAAAGCCGTCCAGTTCATTCCGGGCGACAAGCGCGTTCTGCACCACCTGCTGTCCTATGTTGTAGCTGACGGCCAGAATGCTGCAGATGGCATGATCGACGAGACTGTGAACGACGACCGTCGTGAGTTCCTGGAAGGTTATGCTCCGGGTAAAGAGTACGCAACAGAGTTCCCGACCAACACTGGTATTTTCGTACCGGAAGGTTCAGCTCTGCGTATGAGCATCCACTACACTTCTTTCGGTCAGGAAACTACCGACAGCACCCGTGTAGGCCTGTGGTTCTACGACAAGGCTGAAGAGCCGAAGTACGAATTCCACACCTGGTCAGTGTCCACTCCGATGAACCAGATCCGTATTCCGGCTGGTGCAATGGATCACGCTGCAACCGCTACACACGTGTTTGACGAAGAGATCACTCTGTACGGCTTCCGTGCACACATGCACTACCGTGGCAAGTCCATGGCTGCCCGTGTGATTTACCCGGACAACACCGTAGAAGACATCATCAATGTGCCTGACTACAACTTCGCATGGCAGCCGACTTACCGTATGGCTGAGCCGATGGTTCTGCCGGCCGGTTCACGCGTTGTTGTTGAAGGTCTGTTCGACAACTCCCAGTACAACCTGGGTGTACCTGACCCGACTGTAGACGCAATCGGCGGCCTGCAGAGCTGGGAAGAAATGTTCATCGGCTACTTCTCTTACACCACTAACGACTAAGTCGTTGTAAGAAAGTGACTGTTTGAGCAGCACAAACAAGAGGGGCTGCTTCCTGACGGAGCGGCCCCTTTTATTTGCCTGAGACAGAAAGTGTTTTTTTGAGACAATCAGTATCTGTTGTGGTTGATTGTCAGGTGTTGAAGCGGTGTAATGAATTACACGCCTCAAGTTTGCGCCAGATTAAGATTTTGTTACCACTGATACAGTAAACTTGCTCCGGCATGTCTTGCTGTGTGATCCATCAACGAAAACAATAATATGTCGCAGAACCATGTGCCTTCCCCAAAGGGGCGCTGTTTTGCAGAAATATCCAGAGAGAGAAAGAGGGTTTGTTCATCATGAAAAAATTCAGCATGCTGGCGATGTTCACTGTGGCCGCCGCATTCAGTTTTAACGCCCAGGCAGCCGATCGCGTGGGTGACTTCACTCTGATCGATAACACCGGTAAAGCCCATCAGTTGAGCAAGTATGCGTTCAACAAGGCTGTTGTTATTGTTTCCCAGCAGTCCGGTTGCACCGAGAACCAGGAAAACATCGCTCGCTACAAGCAGCTGCGCACCAACTGGGATCACCGCGGTGTCAGCTTCCTGATGCTGAACTCCTCCGTGAATGATGACCGTGCAGGCATCCGCGCTGAAGAGGCGGTATGGAAGTATGATTTCCCGATTATGGATGACGAGACCCAACTGGTTGCCGAAAGCCTGGGCATTACCCACGCTGGTCAGATTGTTGTTGTTGACCCTGTTCGTATGAACATCATTTACCGTGGTCCGCTGCCGGCAAACCCCGCCAATGCTCCTCTGGGCCAGGTTCTGGGTGCAATCGTTGCTGATGGCGCCGACAGCCGTCAGATGGAAACAGCTGTTGTAGAGTCCACTGCAGCTGCCGGTTGCGAACTGGCGTTCCCGGCTCGCGATGCACACATGGCTGACCTGCCTGATTACGAAACCGAAATTGCGCCGATCCTGATCGAGCGTTGTGTTGGTTGCCACGTTGAAGGTGGTATTGGTCCGTTCGCGATGAACAGCCACATGATGATTCAGGGCTGGAGCCCGATGATTCGTGAAGTCATCATGACTGGCCGTATGCCCCCGATGCAGGTTGACCCCACCGTGCGTGAGTGGGTCAATGCCGGCAACCTGCCGGTGGAAGAGCGTCAGAAGCTGATCCACTGGATCAATGCAGGTTCACCGCGTTAATCTGATCGTACAATCACTGTAAGTGATTGAATAATAAAGGCCGTTCCTGAAAAGGGGCGGCCTTTTGCATTTCTGGGCGCCCAAAACTGTCAAGTGATTGCTACACTTTGTTGCAAATCCCTGCTGGCGTGAGTTGTCTTGATGCATTTGCTGGTTTAGGATCAATTGTAATGCAAGGTAGTTTGTATGCAGAATGCAAAAAAACCGCCAAGCCCTGTTGTGTTGTTTCAGCCTCGTCTGGGCAGCACAGCCAGCGCTTAATCCCGATAAGAGGAGCATTACAATGAAAAGAACAAGTTTGACCGCTGCGCTTGCACTGGCAGCAGCCTGGGGGGTTCAGGCTCACGCTGGCGTGGATCCGCTGACTCAGATTCAGCCTCCGCAGAGTGAATGGACCTACAACGGGACTGCGCCGGATCATATCGTCGAAGTACCGTCGTTCACCGTACCGGCGACCGGCGTCATCGACTACATCAACTCTGTTATCCCGCTTGAATTTGAAGATGAGCGCTGGGTCAAGGCCGTCCAGTTCATTCCGGGTGACAAGCGTGTTCTGCACCATCTGCTGTCCTACGTGGTCGCCGATGATGGCTCGAACGAAGGCATGATCAACGAGGAAGACAACGACCCGCGTCGTGAATTCCTTGAAGGTTATGCGCCTGGCAAGGAGTACGCAACCGAGTTCCCGGCCAATACCGGTATCAAGGTTCCTGTGGGCTCCGCGCTTCGCATGAGCATCCACTACACCTCTTTCGGTCAGGAAACCATCGACAACACCCGTGTCGGTCTGTGGTTCTATGACAAGGATGAGAATCCCGAACTGGAATATCACACCTATTCCGTGTCCGCCAACGGTGCCGAGAATCTGCAGATTCCACCGGGAGCGATGAACCACGAAATGGCGGCCAGCCATGTATTTGAGGATGCGATTGTGCTGCACGGTTTCCGTGCCCATATGCACTATCGTGGCAAATCCATGAGCGCCCGTGTGATTTACCCGGACAATACCGTAGAAGACATCATCAACGTTGCTGACTACAACTTTGCATGGCAGCCGACCTACCGCATGGCAGAGCCCATGGTATTGCCGGCCGGCTCACGTGTGGTTGTGGAAGGTTTGTTTGACAACTCCCAGTACAACCTTGGCAACCCTGACCCGACTGTTATGGCGGTGGGTGGCCCACAGAGCTGGGAAGAAATGTTCATCGGATACTTCTCGTACACCAGTGTGCCGGAATAATCCGCCCCCGAACATTTGATCCAGAACAAAAAACCGCCTGAAACCCAGGCGGTTTTTTGCTTTCTGCCCTCCGAGTTTGCGCAAAATCAAACTTCCCGTGTGCCGTGAGAGAGACACTTCTTGCCAATGGCTGGCAGCATCCATGCCATCAGAGCGCAAAGAAGGTGTTTACCCCATTGAACAAGAGGAGCAGAACCATGAGCAAAACCTTGCTGAGTATTGCGGTATCGGCGTCGATATCAGTTCTCGGTGCCAGCGCAATGGCAGGCGTTGATCCACTGACACAAATCCAGCCCCCGGCCAGCGAGTGGACCTACAACGGCACAGCCCCGGATTACATTGTTGAAGTGCCATCATTTACTGTGCCTGCCACTGGCGTCATTGATTATATCGACTCGGTTGTACCGCTTGAGTTTGGCGAGGAGCGCTGGGTCAAAGCGGTTCAGTTTATTCCCGGTGACAAGCGTGTGCTGCACCATCTGCTGTCCTATGTCGTGGCCGCAGACGGTGACCATGAGGGCATGATTAACGAGGAAGACAACGATCCTCGTCGCGAATTCCTGGAGGGCTATGCACCAGGCAAGGAATACGCCACCGAGTATCCTGCGGGTACCGGGATCAAAGTGCCGGAAGGGTCCGCGCTGCGTATGAGCATCCACTACACCTCGTTTGGCCAGGAAGCGGTCGACAGCACTCGTGTAGGTTTGTGGCTGTATGACAAGGGCGAGGAGCCGGAGCTGGAGTATCATACCTATTCTGTGGCAGCCAATGGTCCACAGAACATCCAGATTCCTGCCGGCGCCATGAACCATGAAATGGCGGCGAGCCATGTTTTTGATCAGGATATCGTCCTGCACGGCTTCCGCTCTCACATGCACTACCGCGGGCGCTCCATGTCGGCACGTGTGATTTATCCGGACAATCGCACGGAAGATATTATCAATATCCCGGATTACAACTTTGCCTGGCAGCCCACCTATCGCATGGCAGAGCCCATGGTGATTCCTGCGGGTTCTCGCGTGATTGTGGAAGGTGTATTTGACAATTCCCAGTGGAATCTCGGGAACCCGGACCCGAATGTGACAGTGCCTGGTGGTTTGCAGAGCTGGGAAGAGATGTTTATTGGCTATTTCTCTTACACGGATCTGCCAAAATAAGGTTTAACGTGGTTTTCAGCCGGGGTTGAAAACCCGGGTGAGCAAAAAAAAGGGCTGCTTCGTATTGAAGTGGCCCTTTTTCGTTCATATATCAGAACAATCGCTCGTCATTTTCAAGACAGGAAACTGAACCCATGAGTATTGATGTACTGTTGACCCCGTTCGAAAGCCCCAAATTGCGCCTCAAAAACCGTGTGCTGATGGCCCCGATGACCCGCCAGTTCTCACCCGACGGTGTGCCGGGCCAAAATGTTGTGGATTATTATCGACGCAGGGCCGAAGGTGATGTCGGGTTGATCATTACGGAAGGCACCACCATCAATCACAAGGCCGCGTCATTCGACAGCCGTATCCCGAATTTCCATACCGATCAGGCGCTGGCTGGTTGGGCCAAGGTGGTGGAAGCTGTGCACAAGGCCGGTGGCAAGATCGCGCCGCAACTCTGGCACGTTGGCTGTGCCCGCAAGCCCGGTACCGGTCCATTTCCTGATTATCCAAGCGCCACACCTTCCGGATTTGCCTTGCCCGGCAAGAAGGTGGGCGAGCCGCTGAGCGTCAGTGAGATCGAAGAGATTATTCGTGCGTTTGCGGTTGCAGGCAGACGCGCCAAAGAGATTGGCTTTGATGCCATAGAGATTCACGGCGCCCACGGTTATCTGGTTGACAACTTCCTGTGGGAAGGACTTAACCAGCGTGAGGACAAGTACGGCGGTTCGCGGGCACGCCGCAGCCAGTTTGCGGTTGAGATAGTGCAGGCTATTCGCGCTGAGGTGGGCGAAGATTTCCCGATTATTTTCCGGTTCTCGCAATGGAAGCAGCAGGACTACAGTGCCAGACTGGCGACTACGCCAGAGGAGTTGCTGGAAGTGCTGGCGCCGATTTCGGCGGCAGGCGTTGATATTTTCCATTGCAGTACGCGCCGCTTCTGGGAACCGGAATTTGAAGGTTCCAGCCTGAATCTGGCAGGATGGACGCGCAAGCTGCTGAACAAACCTACAATTACTGTTGGCAGCGTCAGCCTTAATGAGGAATTTATTACCACATTCCAGGGCGGCCAGGCAGCGCCAGCTGACATCAATGATTTGCTGGAGCGTCTGGGTAACAAGGAATTTGATCTGGTTGCTGTAGGGCGAGCACTGATTGCCAATCCGGACTGGGTCAAATTGATGCAGGTTGGCAAAGCTGATCAGATCAAAACCTACGATAAATCCATTCTGGCCGAGCTGGTTTAGACTGAATTACTACGATACAAGCGATAATTGACGCCTTCAGGAGGCTTTATGGCAGCGGCAAGCTGCCACAGCGTGCCCGTTGCCGGGTAAGCGCTGACGACAACAAAACGGAGAAAGACGATGAATAATCAACTCAACCGGTTTTGGGGGCTCAGTGCGATTCCTCAGATATTTTTCCCGGCGGCGGGGCTGGCTCTGGTTTTTCTGGTGCTGGCGCTGATCTTTAATACTGGCATGGCTGCTTTTTTTGGCAGCTTGGGGCAATTTACCTTCCGCTATTTCGGCTGGTTCTATGTGTTGGTTGTCAGCAGTTTGCTGGTTTGTCTGATCTGGCTGGCTTGCAGTCGCCATGGCGAACAGCGCCTTGGCAACGCAAACGAAACTCCGCACTACACCCACCGGGCCTGGTTTGCCATGCTATTTGCAGCCGGTATTGGCACCATCCTGATGTTCTGGGGCGTCGCTGAACCCTTGAGTCACTATGCCAATCCACCGTTGCTGGATGTTGAAGCTCAAAGTCCGGATGCAGCACGTCATGCAATGACCATCGCGCTGTACCATTTTGGGCTGCATACCTGGACTATTTTTGTGATGCCTGCACTGGCCATTGCCTGGTTCAGCTACCGGCACAATCTCCCGTTACGTATCAGCAGTGTGTTTTATCCGATACTGGGTGACCATATTTATCGCTGGCCCGGTTGGACTATAGATGTGGTTGCCTTGTTGGGTACTTTGTTTGGTGTGGCGGTATCGGTCGGATTGGGCGCTCTTCAGTTGACTGGGGGGATGTCTCATGTCTTTGATCTGGCACCAGGTGGCCACTTTCCGGTACTGGTTGTACTGGCAGTTACCGCAGTGGCCTGCGTCTCAGTCGCGCTGGGTCTTGACCGGGGGATCAAGCGCCTGTCCGAGCTCAACATAATACTCGCCTTGCTCGTCATGATGTTTGTATGGTTTGCGGGGCCTACACTGTTTATCACATCAGGCATTGTGCAGAACTTTGGGAATTATCTGCAAAACCTGCCCTGGATGTCGTTCTGGACAGAGACATATCAGGGGACAAACTGGCAGCAGAACTGGACGGTGTTTTACTGGGCCTGGACAATTTCCTGGGCTCCCTATGTTGGGATCTTTATTGCGCGTATTTCGCGCGGCAGAACCGTGCGCGAATTCATCCTCGGGGCACTGGGCGCGCCACTGCTGTTTACCTTGTTGTGGTTTTCCGTGTTTGGTATGACGGCGATGGACATGGAAATGCACCGTGGTGTTAATCTGACATCACGCGTTGAGGCCGATGTCGCTGTTGCCCTGTTTGACTTTCTGTTCAATTTGCCAATGCCGATGCTGAGTGCCTGTCTGAGCATGCTGGTCATTCTGGTATTTTTGACCACATCCACGGATTCAGCGGCGATGGTGATGGATCAGTTGTCACAGCGCAACACTCAGACCGGGCTGCTCTGGCAGCGTTTGTTCTGGACACTGATGATTGGTGCAATAGCATCAGCGCTGCTGCTGGGTGGCGGACTGCCGGTCCTGCAGAATGTGGTGACCGCCATGGGTTTTCCGTTTTGTGTGTTATTGCTGCTGATGGCCGTATCGTTGATACGCTCCATGCATGACGATCAGCGCGCCCGTATCAACCAGGTTTGATGGATGCGCTGGTTGCGTTCGAAATCCCGATCCAGACTGCGTGCACTGAAGTCTTCGATCTGGTATCGCTCTGCCAGCCCATCGTCAAGTTTGAAGCGTCGCATATTGTTCGAGAAAATCAGCAGACCGCCCGGTTTGAGACTCTGCATGCACAGGTCGATCAGCATCACATGGTCGCGCTGCACATCGAGCACATTGTCTGTGCTTTTGGAGTTTGAGAAGGTAGGCGGGTCGAGGAAAATCAGGTCAAAACGCCGGCGCGAACCCGGCAGTCTTTGCAGGTAAGTGATGCAGTCGAGTTCGACCAGCTCATTGAGCAGCGGATCCAGTCCATTCAATTCCAGATTACGGCGAGCCCAGTTGATATAAGTTCGTGACAGATCCACGCTGACGGTACGCGTGGCACCGCCCAGTGCAGCCTGGACGGTGACAGAGCCGGTGTAACAAAACAGGTTCAAAAACTCTTTGCCAGCGGCTTGCTGGTTCACAAACCGGCGCATCGGACGGTGGTCCAGAAACAGCCCGGTATCAAGGTATTTCTCCAGATTGACGATCAGGCGCGCATCACCTTCCCTGACCACCAGATCCTGCCCGTCGCGCTCATGCGGCTGATATTGCTGTTTGCCTTTCTGGCGCTCTCGCACCTTGACTATGACCTTGTCCGGGCTGAGGTCCATTACATATTGCACGGCCAGCACCGCTTGCCGTCGGCGCAAGCTTGCATCGGCCTCGCTGACCGAGGCCGGCGCCTTGTACTCTTGCATATGCACATGGACGCTTTCTTGTTCATCTGTGTATACGTCAATGGCAAACGAATACTCGGGCATGTCAGCGTCGTACAGGCGATAACAGGAAATGCCCTGTTGACGTGCCCAACGGCCTATGTTTTTCAGATTTTTGCGCAAGCGATTGGCCAGCATCAGGCCACCTTCATCCAGTGCGGCTTCCGCCAATGCGCGCGGGTTCATACCGGTTTGTGGACGCTGGTAGATTGTTTCTGCGTTCACGTGAAACAGCAGCAGCTTGGCAGGCAGGGCACCGTTAAACAATGCGTACTGTTTGTGGCTGTGCATGCCCAGCAATTTGCCCCATTCGGGACGGGCAGTGAATACCGCCGCCTCAGCACCAGCGGCGTGTTCGCGTATCAGCTTGCCCAGTTGCTGGTACAGCTGCATGACTTCCGCATCTTCACCGAGCCGCTCGGCATAAGGCGGATTGGTGATCAACAGGGTGGGGTGGCGCGCAGGCTTGGCATCAGCCAGCAGGCTTGAGCTGAACTCAATATGATCCCAGACCCCGGCGCGCTCGGCATTACGGCGTGCCATGCCGAGTGCGCGCAGATCCTGGTCGCTGCCCAGCGCCTGGCCATTCCAGTCTCTGGCCAGGTCGCGGCGCTGCTCTGCCTCCGCCTTGACCAGTTGCCAGAGATCCGCCCGATGGTGCGGCCAGCGTGACAATGAGGCTTGCCGGAGTAGTCCCGGCGCGATGTCCTGCGCCATCAGAACGCCTTCAATCAGCAAGGTGCCGGCACCGCACATGGGGTCGTAAAGCACCGCAGAATCCTGCTTCATCAATGCTGGCCAGCCCGCACGAATGAGCAACGCAGCTGCCAGTGTTTCCTTCATCGGGGCGTCACCCTGTTCAAGACGGTAACCGCGTCGATGCAGGCTGTCGGTCATCAGCTCCAGCCCCAGCATCAGGCGGTTACGCTTGATGACTGCATGAATACGCAAATCCGGTGACTCTTTGGACACATCCGGCCTGGGCAAGCCGCGTTCCCGGAACTGGTCCACAATCGCATCCTTGATGCGCTGTGCAATAAACTGGGTATGGCGAAGGTGATCCGTGCTGCCGGAGGCCGTAATTGCAAAACTGCTCTGGCTGTCCATGTGAACCAGCCAGTCAACGCTGTTGGCGGCGTCATAGAGGGAGTCGGCATCGGTCACCAGTCGCTCTTGCATAATCAGCACAATGCGGTTGGCAACGCGCAAGAACATCAGCGCCCTGTAGGCCGTAAACAAGGTGCCGGTGAAATAAACCCCGGCAACGGTCTGACGAATATCCTGTGCACCACAGGCGCGCAGCTCTTCTTCCAGCAGGGATTCCAGACTTTTGGCGCAGCTGGCAAAAAAACTCAGGGTTTGTTCAACGTCAGACATGACAGGCGGGTATCCAGTTTCAAAGGCGTGCATGATAATACGAAACCGATTTTTGTTTCAGTGGATCATTCATGCTCAGTTATCGTCATGGCTTTCATGCGGGCAATCATGCCGACGTGCTCAAACATCTGGTGCTGCTGGCGCTGCTCCAGCAGATGCGCGTCAAAGACAAGCCGTTTGTAGTGATGGACAGCCATGCCGGCAATGGACTTTACCGGCTGGACAGTGCGCAGGCCCGTAAGACGCGCGAAGCCGAGAGTGGGGTATTGCCTCTGTGGTCGCTGTATCGTCAGCAGCAGCTTTCCAATCCATTATTGCGGGAGTACCTGGGTCTGGTCGCCAACTCAGCACCGGAAAATGCCGGAGCAGAGCTGTTGCTGTATCCGGGCTCACCGATGCTGGCCTTGTCACAGCTGCGAGAACAGGACCGGCTGGTGTTGATGGAGTTGCATAACACCGAGATTACTGAGCTGCGCCAGAATTTTCATTTTGACAAGCGAGTGGCCATTCATCATCGAGATGGTTTTGAAGGCGCGGTGGCGTTGTCACCTCCCGAACCCCGGCGCGGGGTGTTGTTGATTGACCCTGCTTACGAAGACAAGAGTGACTACGATCGTGTCATCAAAACGGTTCGGGAAGTACACAGACGCTGGGCCACAGGCGTCATTGCTGTCTGGTTTCCCATGTTGGGACGCCAACGTGACCATAGCCAGTCGCTGGTAAGCTCGCTGGGCGCTCTTCCGGGGGTGCGTGTGATGACGCTGGCCACAGCACGGCAGACAGAAGAGTTTGGCATGCACGGTTCGGGCATGCTGCTTGTTAATACACCGTGGCAGTTGGGCGCACATGTCGATCCTGCGTTGCAGGAAGTGCAGGCCTGTCTGGCGACCAGCTGCCCCGAGGCCGCGTATCGTGTTATTGTGGAAACGCAGTCGTAAATATCGAGGTTAATATTGTGAATCGAATGAGCAAGGCAGCTGTCGTCGCTGGCGTTTTTTCAACAGTCCTGATCGTGGCGGGCAAGCTGTCTGCGCAGCCGGCGCTGGAAGCCAGCATGTATTCCGGAACCCATTTGGCGCTGGGTGAGACCATCAGTGGCGAATTGCTTGCGACCCATCCGATGATGGAGGATGGGTCTCATGCGGATTGTTTTCATCTGGATACGGTCGCCGGGCAGCAGTACTCAGTCACCTTGCGCTCGAGTGTGTTCGACAGTTACCTGATGCTTGGGGTGGGTAATTGTTCCGATGTCATGTTGTCACTGGAAAACGATGATTTTGAGGAAACCTCACTGGATTCGCGCATCACATTTACGGCCGAACATACGCTGTACTCAATTTTTGTGAACAGTTATGACCCCGGTTTCACCGGGGCCTTCACGCTGCATGTCGAGCAGCCGGCTGAGTAGTACCGGGCTCAGCGAAGCGGTCCTACCCAGCGCACATCGTACAAATCCGTGCGCTGGTCCCGACCATTGGTTACTGAACCTTCGTGCCTGACCTGTACCAGCTTGTCCAGATCCAGATCCGCAACCAGCGCCATCTCGGTATTGGGTGTGCTTTCGGCGATCACCGCATCGTGCGGGAACGCAAAGTCAGACGGCGAATAGACTGCTGACTGCGCGTATTGAATATCCACGTTGTGAACCTGTGGCAAATTGCCAACGCTGCCTGCGATACACACATAACACTCGTTTTCGATGGCACGTGCCTGTGCGCAGCGCTGTACCCGCAAAAATCCGTTTTTGGTATCCGTCCAGAACGGCACAAACAGGATATCCATGCCATCTTTGGCCAACAGGCGTGACAGCTCAGGGAATTCCACGTCGTAACAAATCAGGATGCCAATGCGTCCTGCGTCGGTATCAAACACTTTGAGGTTGTTGCCACCATCGATGACCCAGTCGCGGCGCTCGTGGGGAGTGATATGCAGCTTGGCTTGTGAATCCACGGTGCCATCGCGACGGCACAGATAGGCTTTGTTGTAGAGGTTATCGCCTTCCATCACCGGGATGCTGCCGGCAATGATGTTGATGTTGTACGTGATCGCAAGCTCTGACAGCGCTTCCAGTGTGCGTGCCGCAAACGTGGACAGAAACCGGATGGCTTCAAACTGGTTGCTCTGGTCACCCAGACCCATCAGCGGAGCGTTGAAAAATTCGGGGAACAACACAAAATCGCACTCGTAGTCCGCCATGGTGTCCACAAAGTATTCAACTTGCGACAGCCATTCCTCAAACGATTCGGTGACGCGCATTTGCCATTGCATGACACCAACACGCACCACGGTTTTGCGACGCTGGCTCAGATCGCGTGTTTCCGGCTCGTACAGGATGTTGTTCCATTCCAGCAGGGTGGCGTAGCCCTGGGATTTTTCATCCTTGGGGTTGTAATCCTTGAGCAGGCGCTTGACCTCAAAGTCGTTGGCCAGCTGGAAGCTCAGGATGGGGTCATGAATCTCTTTATAGTCAACCGCTTCAATGTAGGCCCGTGGTGACATTTGTTCAGCGTACTTGTGGTAGTTGGTGATGCGCCCACCCGCCAGAATCGCCCGCAGATTCATATCGCGGCAAAGATCCTTGCGTGCATCATACAGGCGACGGCCCAGGCGCAAGTCGCGGTACTCCGGGTCGACAAACAGGTCCATGCCGTACAGGGCGTCACCTTCCGGATTGTGTTTGATCTGCTCCCTTCGGCCGATCAGATCTTCATAGGTGTGCTGGCGGCTGAAACGATCGTAGTCGCAGCGGATGGTCAGCGCACAGGCAACCAGGTTGCCAAAGTCCTCAATCACAATCTGCCCTTCCGGGAATTCGGTAATCAGTCGCTCGATGGATGCCTGTGGCCAGGCGCCACCAATATCCGGATAGACGGCCTCCATCAGGCGGGCGAGCTGAGGGTAGTCCTCTGTGGTCAGGTTCCTGAGTTTAAGATGGACATCAGAGGGGGTATCGGGCGTCATTGTGATCGTTCCTGGTGCATAAGCTGGGATTGTCAGATCACAAGTTAGCAAAACAACGCTCAGGCAGCCACCTTGGTCGACTCACGGGGCCGATATTATGGACTTGCCCGGGACAAGGGAGTATGCTCTGGAGTCCTTTCTACTGGGATATAAACCCAGTAAGCCCGTAGTCAGACTGTCTTTGAAGGGGGGCGGCAGACTGTGTTACGGGCGATAACGGGACGGTCCTGGAGATAA
This sequence comes from Pseudohongiella sp., assembly GCA_036834885.1. Classification (GTDB taxonomy): domain Bacteria; phylum Pseudomonadota; class Gammaproteobacteria; order Pseudomonadales; family Pseudohongiellaceae; genus Pseudohongiella. The sequence goes on from DAITNA010000001.1 coordinate 1,024,694, forward strand.
CAGGAGCGCTATCAAAAAGAAAACCACATAGCTGAAAGTTGTTTTTTGGCTTGATGAGGAGAGTTGCAAGTGAAGATAAAAAGTAAACGTTTGGCAGGCGGGTTTGCCCGTAAGCCTTCCCTGACCGGCCTGGTGTCAATGGCTGCCGGTCTGGCGCTGGCAGCACCTGTACTGGTCTCCGCTCAGGAAGGTGAAAGCATTGAGTGGCTGACACTCGGCTCTGATTACGCGCATACCCGTTACATCCCAGCATCGCAGATCACTCCCGAAAATTTTGAATCCCTTCAGACCGCATGGGTCTGGGACGGCGCGAGCTTCCAGGCTACCAGCGGTCGTTCCACCCCCAGCTACATTGATGGCATCCTCTACACCGTAGCAGGTGATCGTCGTCACGTTGTGGCTATTGATCCGGAAACCGGCGAGACCATCTGGTCCTACCGTGAGCCGCACACCTTCCGTCACGAATACTCCATGCGTAAAGACTACGGCAAGGGTGTCGGTTACGCGGAAGTGGATGGCAAAGGTGTCATCTATATCATCAGCCCGGGCTTTTTCCTGACAGCGCTGGACGCCAAGACTGGCGCTCCGCTGGAAGGTTTCGGTCACCCCATCGGTGTTGAAGGCTTCCCGGAAACCGGCGTTGTTGACCTGCAGAAAGTGATTGCAGATTACATGGGTTACGAGTTTGACCCGTACTACGGTATTCCGCTGGAAACCGGTTACATCACTTCCTCATCGCCGCCCATCGTTGTGAACGGCACCGTGGTTGTGGGTAACTCTGCCGAGCAAGGTTACAACCAGACCCGTATTGAAAACATCCCGGGCGACATTCTGGGTTTTGATGCCAAAACCGGTGAGTTCAAGTGGAAGTTCAACATTATTCCGGATCGCGGCGAATTTGGCTGGGACACCTGGAAAGACGGCAATGGCAACCAGATCGAAGATCCGCGTCGTTACACCGGTGAGAACTCCTCCTGGGCTCCGATGGCAGCCGATCCCGAGCTGAACATGGTGTACGTCAACACCAACAGCGCGACTATCGACTTCTACCGTGGTCACCTGCAGGGCGACAACCTGTATGGCTCCAGTGTGATTGCTCTGGACGCAAGCACCGGTGAGCGCAAGTGGCACTTCCAGCTGGTTCACAAGGATATCTGGAACTACGATACCCCGACTGCGCCGGTGCTGCTGGATGTACAGCAAAACGGTCGTACTGTGCCGGTTCTGGCCCAGGTGACCAAGCAGGCGTTTACCTACGTCTTCAATCGCGAGACTGGCGAGCCAATCTGGCCGATCGAAGAGCGTCCGGTACCGCAGTCCAAGATGCCAGGTGAAGTCCTGTCGGCTACACAGCCGTTCCCGACCAAGCCGGCTCCTTACGATATGCAGGGTCTGACCCATGACGATCTGATCGACTTCACGCCGGAACTGCGCCAGCAGGCTATCGAAGCGATTTCCGAGTTTGAAATCGGACCGTTGTTCCATCCGCCGCTGCATCGTGACAACGACCTGGGTAAAACCGCAGCACTGTGGTGCCCGGGTGACGTTGGTGGTGTGAACATTGACGGTCCGGCTGCTGCTGACCCGACAACCGGTACGCTGTTCGTGACCTCCCGCAAGGGTTGCACCAACCGTATCATGGCGCCGGCCCAGGAGCGTGATGCGTCACTGGAGCTGCCAACAGGTACCACCTTCGCACAATACGCACCGCTGCGCTCCGCACTGGTTCGTGGCCCGCAAGGTCTGCCCCTGTTCAAGCCGCCGTACAGCCGTATCACTGCGATCGACCTGAACACCGGTGATCACAAGTGGTGGATTCCCATCGGTGAAACACCGGACCGCGTGAAGAATCACCCGGCTCTGGCGGGTATTGACGTCGGTAACACCGGCAGCGGTACTGTTGCACCGATGACGGTCACGTCTACCATGCTGATGTACTCCAGCACCTCCAGTGATGGCAGTGCAGCCCTGTACGCGGTCGACAAGGAAACCGGTCGACAGCTTGGCAAAGTGGCAACACCGGATGTCAGCCGTTACGGCATGATGAACTTCCAGCATGAAGGCAAGCAGTATGTTGTCCTTCAGACTGGCAGCACACTGACAGCGCTGGCTCTGCCGGACTGATCATGTCGAGTGTGGTGATCGGTTCAATCGACTGATCTGAAAAACCCGCCGTGGTGAGAACCCGGCGGGTTTTTTGTTTCTGGCGTCTTCAGCAAGTTCCCGTCAACTGACTCGATTGTGGAGGTATTGCGATGAAACACAGGATTGATCCCGAAGGCACACGTTTGCCAATCAAAATTGATACCACCTCCAACGGCGAGTACGAGCCGATGCCGTTGTCAGCCACCAACATCAAGGCCAATGCGCTGGCTCACGAAAAAGCAACGGAACATGCAAGACACAAAGCCGTCGACCGCCGCAGTTTTCTCATTTCCAGCTGCGGTGTGGCCAGCACCTTGCTCGCCATCAATCAGGCCAACGCCGCTGCCGGAAAACTGGGCGGTTTCTATCAGGTCAGCCCGCAGTCCGCTCTGGATTTGTACCAGGCTGCCGAAGAGGTCGAAGGGAACGAATTTATCTTTGATGTGCAAGGTCACTATGTCAATCCGAATGGTGCCTGGTTGCAACTGGTTCCTGAAAACGCTCGCCCGTTCGCCGGTATGGAGAAGGCCAGCTGCGAACTCGCTGCCCAGCCAGGCAATCGCAGTTACCTGAATTGCCTGAGCGCCGACGAGTTCATCAAGGATGTCTTTTTTGACAGTGATACCCACATCATGGTGCTCAGCTTTGTGCCCTCGACAAAGGAAACCGAGCCGGTGACCATTGAAGATGCGCATGAAACCCGCAACATTGTGGCGCAGTTGGATGGCAGCAAACGCCTGATGATCCATGGTCGTGTCAATCCCAATCAGGACGGTGATCTGGAGGGCATGGACGAGCTGGCCGAACGCTGGGACATCTGTGCCTTCAAGACCTACACGCAATTTGGTCCGGGCGGTGTCGGATTCTGGCTGCATGAAGATCCGGGGTTGGCCATGATCGAGCGTGCCAGAGCGTTGGGTGTGCGCAACATCTGTATCCACAAAGGTTTGCCTTTTGGCCCGCAGTCGATAGAGCACAGTCGTTGCGATGATGTTGGCGTTGTGGCGCGCATGTATCCGGATATGAATTTTCTGATCTACCACTCCGGTTTTGACAACTCGGTTGCCGAGCAGGCATTTGCGCCGGGGCAGAACCGCATGGGTATTGATTCGCTGGTTCAGTCGCTGCTGGACAATGAGGTGGCCCCGAACAGCAACGTGTATGCCGAGTTGGGCAGCACCTGGCGTTTGCTGATGCGGGACCCGGATTCTGCAGCGCATGCTCTGGGCAAGCTGTTTCGTTACGTAGGGGAAGACAATGTGCTCTGGGGTACCGATTCCATCTGGTACGGTTCTCCACAGGATCAAATCCAGGCGTTTCGCACTTTCCAGATATCGGCGCAGTTTCAGGAGCAGTTTGGTTATACGCCAATCACGCCCGCGCTCAGGCGCAAGGTATTTGGTCTGAATGCCGCGCGTCCCTACAATATTTCAGCTGACGAAATTGCCACGCATCTGGCCGGTGATGTCATCAGTCAGCGTCGGGTTGCCTATCGCGAGGATCCCCAGCCACATTTCCGCACCTACGGTCCCAAAAACCGTCGCGAGTTCCTGAATTTCCTGAAACTGGGCGGTTAAGTCCAGCGCAGTTCCCGTCATACAGACAGCCGGCCGCCGTTGGCCGGGCTGTTTGTGATGACTTTGTCAAATTAATGCTTCCAGTCAGCAAATGATATGCTGTAGCATACTTGGGTTTTCGAAACCCACAGAACAAATCAGGGATCATGTTATGAAATTCAAAAAAGCGCCGTTGAGCCTTGCTATCAGTGTTGTTGCCACTGCCGGATTGTTGTCGGGCAGTCATGTTTTCGCTCAGTCTGCAGCCTCGGAGCCGGCCGTTACAGAAATCAGAGTCACTGCATTGGGTGTTGATGAAAGCGCTGATCTCATAGTCGCCCCCTTTGATGTGCTTGAACGTGACGCGCTGTTGACGCGTGGGGGCACCTTGGGGGATTTGCTTGATGGGCTGTCCGGTGTTCATGCCAACAGTTATGGCGGTGGCGCCAGCCGACCGGTGATTCGTGGGCAAACCTCACCACGAACAGAAATTCTGTCAGATGGCAGTTCGGTACTGGATGCGTCCGATGTGTCTCCTGACCATGCCATCACTGTTGACCCTTTGCTCGCCCAGCGCGTGGAAGTATTACGCGGACCGGCCACCTTGCTGTACGGTGGTGGCGCGATTGGCGGTGTGGTTAACGTGCTGGACGACAAGATTCCCACAGCGATGCCTGAAAACGGTTACGAAGGTTTTGTTGCGCTGCGCGGTAATACCGTGGCCGATGAGAAGGCTGGCGCGATTGGGCTGACCGGTCGCATCAGCAGCAATATCGCCCTGCATTTTGAGAGCTCACTGCGTGATGCCGACAACTACAAGGCGCCAGACTGGGATGAGTCACGTGTTGATGGCACGGCAGCAGAATATCGCAACACCAGTGTTGGTGCCTCCTGGATTGGAGAGCGTGGCTATATTGGTCTTGCCTACTCCTATCGTGATGATGACTACGGCATTCCCGGGCATTCGGAAGAATACGCCGAATGCCACCCGCATGGTGTTCAGCTGCATTGTGGTGGTCATGATGATCACGACGAAGACGATCATGACGACGATCACGAGCATGAACATGAGGTGCCGATGATTGCGTTGGAAAGTCGTCGTGTGGATATCCGCGGCGAATTTCTGAATCCCTTTGCCGGCATCAATAAAGTTCGTTTCCGCGCCAACAATACCGAGTACGAGCATGTCGAGATTGAGGAAGACGAAGTCTCTGCGTTGTTCAAAAATGACGGTTACGAAGCCCGCATCGAATTTGACCATGCCTCTGTCATGGGCTGGCAGGGACTGTTTGGCGTTCAGTTCTCTGACACCCGTTTTGAAAATGGTGGTGAGCATGTTTTTATGCCGGTGACTGATTCACGCGCAACCGGTATTTTTGTGGTGGAGCACTATCAGCTGAGTGACCAGCTTCATCTTGAAGCTGGTGCGCGTTACGACCGTCAGGAGCATAGCCCGGTCAACGATCCCAGAAACCGTCCCGATTTCAGCGACTCTGCGTTCTCCTACTCGGGTGCTGCAATCTGGAATGTGACATCAGACACAATCATGTCGCTGACCTATGCCCGCGCCCAGCGTCTGCCGCATGCTCAGGAGCTCTACGCGCGCGGCGTACACATTGCCAGTAATACCTATGAATGTGGTCTGATTCCCCATCCGCTGACCTGCGGTGGTGCGGTGAATAACCAGCCGCTGCGCAAGGAAACTGCAGACAACTTTGAGTTGGGTCTGCGCAAGGTGGAGGGCCCGTTCACGTACAGCCTGAGTCTGTTCCGCAACAATGTGGATGACTACATCTACGCCCGTACCCTGGATCAGTACGAAGATTTCCGCCTGATCAAGTACACCCAGCGTGACGCCGAGTTCACCGGTTATGAGCTTGAACTGGGTTATCAGTTCAACAATGTGCTCTCCGGTGAGGTCTTTACCGATCAGGTACGCGTTGATCTGGAAGGTGCTGACCGTCTGCCACGTATTCCGCCCCGCCGTCATGGTGTTCGACTGGCCGCGCAGGTCGGTGAAACCACGCGCACTGAGCTGGAATACTATCGCTCAGCCAGACCTACGCGTATCGCCCTGTTTGAAACCGCAACGCCGGCCTATGACATGGTGAACCTCAGCCTGAACTATGCGCCGGCAGGGGCGATGTACAACGTCTTTGTGCGTGGTTCGAATCTGCTGGATGAAGAAGTCAGAAACCATACCTCGTTCCTGGCCAATGTTATCCCGATGCCGGGTCGCAATATCAGTGCCGGTATCAAACTGAACTTCTGACAAGATCAAGGTCGACAGGTAAGTGCCTCCACGGGCCGGCGATATGCCGGCCCTTTTTTTTTGGGGGGCGTGGGACAGCGATTGGTGGTTATTGATAATCGTTATCATCAAGATAGAAATACGGTAATTCCGTTTACTGTTCCTGCGCTCTATCCTGACGTCATCGGAAAGTGAGTTATTTCGGGCCTCAGGAGGCGTCTGAAGATGAAGAAAACAGCCAGTTTTGCCGTGCTCCACATGGGCACCGCGTTCACAGTTGCCTGGGCCATGACCGGTGATGTGTGGGTCGGTGGTGCGGTGGCGCTGATCGAACCCGCCATCAACACGGTGGTGTATTTCTTTCACGAGAAGTTCTGGCAACGTTGGCAGTCACCCCGGCAGGCTGTTAATGCGGCCCTGCATGCATGATGGCTCTTGGTTCCGGGTCATAAGCCTTGACCCGGAATAAGTCGTTGAGCAGTCCCATGATCTATAGTAGGATCGAATTCCTTCCATTATTAAGGAGATCCAAGTAGCCTCCATGGGCACTTTAATTGTTATTGCAGTCCTGTCCATCAGTGCGTCTTTTATCTGTTCTCTGCTTGAAGCGTCGCTGCTTACGCTGACGCCGAGCCACATAGTCAAATACAAGTACAGCAAACCGGATCTCTACCAGAAACTACGCAAGTTAAAAGACCGGATAGACCAGCCGTTGGCTGCCATTCTTACACTCAATACAGTAGCTCATACCTTTGGTGCTGCCGGTGTCGGTGCGCAAGTGGGTATTGTCTTTGGCGATGGTTACCTGGGCATTGTGTCAGCCATCATGACATTCCTGATACTGGTGCTGTCTGAAATTATTCCCAAGACACTTGGAGCCCGTTACTGGCAAACCTTGGTCCCCATTCTGCCTGCAACCCTCAACGGCATGATATTTATCCTGAAGCCCTTCATCATGTTGTCGGACAAAATCACCGACTGGATGGGGGCGGGCAATGCTCACGATGTGGATCTCAGGTCCGAGATCAAGGCCCTGACCAATCTTGGTCGTGACACCGATCAGCTGGACGAAGATGAGCGTCGGGTGATCGCCAATATCCTGGATCTGCACGAAGTCAAAATCAGAGATATCATGACGCCGCGTACAGTCTGTGAATACCTGAGCAGTGAAGCGACCGTGGGTGAGGTGCTGGAAGAGCTCAGGGATACAGCATTCTCGCGTTATCCTGTGCTGGACGAAAATGAGCATCCGCAGGGCATCGTGTTCCGTGCCGAACTGCTGGATGCAGAACCCTCGATGCCCATCAGCGAACTGGTCAAGCCCGTCAAAATTGTCACCGATGACGTCAGCGCCGAGTCAGTCATGACAAGCTTTCTGGCCGAGCACCAGCACATGAGTCTGGTCTATGACCAGTACGGTACCTGGCTGGGACTGGTCACCATGGAAGATGTTCTGGAGACTATTCTCGGTCAACCCATCATGGACGAAACCGACGACATTCCCAATATGCGGCGCTTTGCCCGCAAACGTTGGGAGAATCGTCTCAAACATCAGGGCACCACACGTGGCCAACAATCTGCCATGGCGGACAGTTCCGTTTTGCCCTGACAATCGCATCACCCTCGGATCCCATACCATGTCCACTGCGTCACAACCCAGCCTGAGGCTGAATCCGGTCAGTCATATCGAAGGGGATGTGACTTTGCCCGGCTCCAAGAGTCTGTCCAATCGCATTCTGTTACTGGCGGCGCTGGCCCGGGGCGAAACCCGCATCAGCAACCTCCTGGATAGCGATGATGTGCGTCACATGCTGAACGCACTCTCTGCGCTGGGTGTGAGTGTCACTCTCAGCGATGACAGAACCCGTTGTGTCGTGCAGGGCAGATCCGGGCCGCTGAACGCTAATCGGGCGCTGACGCTGTTTCTGGGCAATGCGGGGACTGCCATGCGTCCTCTGGCAGCGGCATTGGCGGCCAGCCAGGGAGAGTTTGATTTGACCGGTGAGCCGCGCATGGCCGAACGACCTATCGGGGATCTGGTCGATGCGCTCAGAGCCTGCGGTGCATCCATTGAGTACCTGGGACAAGAGGGATTCCCTCCGCTTCGTATTCATGGACATGGCCTGCAGGGCGGCCGTATTCGCATCCGCGGCAGCATCTCCAGCCAGTTTTTGACTGCAATGTTGATGGCAGCACCGCTGTGCCGGGATGATCTTGAGATTACGGTGGAAGGCGAACTGGTCTCCAAGCCCTACATACACATCACACTGGATGTCATGAAGCGTTTTGGTGTGTCGGTGGAAAATCACGACTACCAGCGCTTTGTGATCGCTGCGGGGCAACAATATGTGGCACCTGGCGACATCATGGTGGAGGGGGATGCCTCATCAGCATCCTATTTCCTGGCGGCAGCAGCGATTGCTGGAGGCACTGTCCGTGTTCATGGCACGGGCACTGCCAGTGTGCAAGGTGATGCCAGGTTCGCTGATGTGTTGGCGCAGATGGGCGCCAAGGTTGTCTGGGGCGATACCTGGATTGAAGTCAGTCGTGGTGAACTGCATGGTATCGATGTGGATCTCAACCACATCCCGGATGCCGCCATGACCATTGCAACCACCGCCTTGTTTGCCAAAGGGCCAACGGTTATCCGCAACATCTACAACTGGCGTGTGAAAGAAACGGATCGGCTTGCAGCGATGGCTACAGAGCTACGCAAAGTTGGCGCTGATGTGGAAGAAGGCAACGATTACATTGCCATTCATCCACCGGCCGTCATACAGCCAGCCACCATCGATACCTACAATGACCACCGCATGGCGATGTGTTTTTCGCTGGCAGCCTTTGGTGACAGCCCGATTGTTATCAATGATCCGGGCTGCACAGCCAAAACCTTTCCCACCTATTTCGAGCTGTTTTGTGCGATGACACGCTGAGCTCCGGGTTCAGCGTTTGTGAAACAGCATCATCGGATGATCGCAACTGGCAAAAACTGGAGCGGGTGAAGGGAATCGAACCCTCGTCGTAGGCTTGGGAAGCCTCTGCTCTACCATTGAGCTACACCCGCGTAATGATCAGGCCTGCGAAGGACCGGAACCTGAGGAGTTGACCGCATCGTCAGCCGGCGCATTGCGAGTCTGTCGCAGCGACGAAGGATAACGGATGGCATAGCGTGTCATCCAGCGCAAACCCATCAGTTGGGCGTGATTGAGCAGTTGCGGGTTCATCTGCCCGCGCAATCGATTCATCGCGCGTACCGCCTGTTCGTAACCAAACCGGTAAGAAATTTCGTACCACATGTGCGCGCTGACAAGATCCTGTTCGACACCAAGTCCGTCTGCGTACATGCGCCCGAGAAAGAACTGCGCCGTGGAGTCGCCCCTGTGTGCCGAGCGGTTGAACCATTCATAGGCCTGAGCATAATCGCGAGGCACTTCGTTCTCATCACCGGATGCATACAAAATACCCAACTGGGTTTGTGCATCACGCAAACCCTGTTCTGCCGCCATCAGAAAATAGTCTCGTGCCTTGACGAAGCTGCGATCGGTGCCCTGACCCATGGCATACAGCATGGCCGCATTGTACTGGGCGTCGGCACTGCCATTGTCGGCCGCCATGCTGAACCAGCTCAGTGCAACAGTCGAGTTGGCTTCGGTACCCAAGCCGTTCAGGTGCATCACGCCCAAATTGTATTGGGCATCGCGATGACCCTGTCGCGCTGCTTCCTGATACCAACGCAGGGCTTCTGCAAAATCTTCGCGCCGGCCCTGACCGTAAAAATTCATGGTCCCCACGGCATATTGGCCATCCGGGTTCCCGGCATCAGCGGCCTGCTGATACCAGAAGTACGCTTCGCGATAGTCTTGTGGTACGCCTTCACCGCGGTCATACATCAAACCCAGATTAAACTGCGCCGCGCTGATGCCTTGCTGCGCGGCCAGCGCATACAACTGCATGGCGCGCTCATAGTCGTTTTCAACACCAATACCCTGATGGTACATCAGGCCCAGATTGAATTGGGCCAAGGCGTGTCCCAGCATGGCACCTTGCGTAAAGTTGCTCTCAGCCGTGGCGTAGTCGCCGGCCTCGAAGGCTTGCAGGCCAATTTCAACATCGTAGTTCTCGGCCGCACTGGCGGGCAGGGCCGTCAGTATCCAGACCAGCGCAAGCAGGGTGGATAACAATCGGGACAGCATCTGGTGTGGCTCCGGTGCAATGGCGTCATTATTCATGCGATGGATTGTAGCGTGCGCCCTGCTGGCTAGCCAGCCCGGCAACGCGAACAAACTCCTCTCGTTTGCGTGTTGTGCCCCAGTGAATCTGTTGCTGGTCCCGAATCAGCAGCGGCGCGCTGCCCAAACCATTGCGGGCAAAGATCGCATTAATCAGGGTCTTTTCCGTCTCTGTTAATGGCTGAGCCGTCTCCGCCAACAATTCCAGCGTCCCGTCCTGATATTGCTGAATGCGGAAACTGCGTATTGCCGGCAGTTTGCCCAGCTCGTCGCCCAGAAACGGCATGGGAATGCGTCGTCCGTCCGGAGTGTCGATCATATGCCGGACGCGCCCCCAGAGTTTGCCAATCACAGGCATTGGCAGGCCGCAGGTGCACGCATTCCCCCACTGCGCAATGTCGCCCAGTTCATAGCGTATCAGGGGCATGGCAAATGATTGCAGAGGCGTGATCAGTACCCGGCCAGGTACGCCTGGGGGGCAGGGCTGACTGTTGTCATCAACAATTTCCAGCAGCACGCTTGCACTGGTCACATGCAATGACTGGTGTGGACAAGCAAGTGCCAGCCAGCCGGCTTCCTCACAGGAATAGCGGTCCACGACAGGCGCAGAGAAGGCGCGCTGGCATAACTCACGATGTCGCGGTGTCACCCTTTCCCACTGGGAAATGATGTGCTTGAGAGGCAGGGTTACGCTGCGATCCAGTGCACATTGCGCCAGCTCGGCTGCCAGATTCGGGCTGCATTTGAGGTAGGCCGGGCGCGTTGCCATCAGCCAGTCCAGATGTTCTGATATGGATGCCGATTCAGCTGCTCTTACTTCGCTTGGGCCATTCAAACCCATAGCGCTATACATGTGTCCCCAACTCCCGGCTTTGGCCGCTTGGAGACCGGTGCCTATCACCGCTATCGGCAACCGTGGATCACGTTGATGCCACAGCCCTTCCTGCCAGGAGATGGCTGAATACAGTGGCATATAAGTGGATGCGTCTTTTTCAACACGCACAGGCACACCGGTAGAGCCTGAGCTGCTCGCGACGATAAGTTTACGTTGATCGAGTCCGGGCCAGTGAGCCCGCATGGTCATGCTGTGTTCTTGTAATGATTCCCGATCAAGTGTTGGCAGACGCTGGAAGGCATCCACGGCATCCCGGGTATTGGCTGAGCGGGCATCGAAACCCGCGGCTCGCAGACGTTCTTGCCAAAATGTAGAGTGAGTTTCGGCGTGTTTTAACAAGGACAACAGCTGATTTTGTTGTACCGACAGTAACTGTGCAGGGGATGCTTGTTCAAACGCCTGCAACTGATGGTACAGCATCAGAATCTGGGCGGCCTGTGGCGGGTAGAAACGCAACGGAGAGATCATGGCCGATTATCAGAAAATTGGTCGGAGTGAGAGGATTCGAACCTCCGACCCCCGCCTCCCGAAGGCGGTGCTCTACCGGACTGAGCTACACTCCGACTTGGACAACTACCGGCTGTTGTTCTGGTCGGGCTGCCTGACGCCGCCCTGACTGAACGGGCGGCATTATATGTCAGAACCCGGGCTTTTTTCCAAGAGTGCAGCAAGAAAAAATGTCCCGGTGCCGACACTTGTTCAGACCCGGTTGAGGCGACGATCAAGGCTGAAGGCGCCCGCGCCGGCACTGGTCAGTATCAGTAAACCGGCCATAATGCCCATGTTCTTGAAAAAGTTTTGCGTTTCGTGCGAACGCTGTAACCCGGCTTCCATGGTCCAGAAGTCATGCATGACCAGGCTGATGACCAGCGTCAGCCCTGCCAGCAGAAACGCCACCACCCGTACCTGATAACCGGCAAACAGGGCAAAGGCACCGCCAACCTGCATGATGCCGCTCAGGATCAAGAAAAACGGGATGAATACCATGCCATGAGAGGCCATGTACTCCACATGAAAATCATACTGGGTGAATTTCATCAGACCCGGGAGCAAAAAATAAATGCCCAGAATAATCCGGCCAGCAGGATTCGCCGCTGTGGTGACAAACTGTGTAAACGAATTCAGCATTAACTATCTCCCGGGTTGTTGGTGTGCAGGTCAATTGGCAACAATGCCAGCGCGTCAAGCAAGGTGCGGCGGTTAAACGGTTTGTCGAGGATCGCAATCACGCGCGTGTTTTTCAGTTGTTCCCGTATCTCATGATCCAGTTTGCCAGAGATGATGATAACGGGCAGATCCGGTTGCTCAATCGCCAGCGTTTGGGCTAGCGCTGAGCCACTTTGGCCAGGCATGGTCTGGTCTGTGACCAACACATCAAAATGGTTGTCGGGTTGCTCCAGCATCGCCCGCGCTGCGGCCGCGGAATCAGCCTCCACAATCTGATGGCCGGCATTCTGCAAAATCATACGCAGCGTTGCTCTTACCAGTTCTTCGTCGTCAACAACCAGTATCCTCAACGAGGGGATTCGTGCCTTGTGTGCATCCACAGATCCCTGTGCTGCCGCCGGTACCGTTGTCTGATTTATTTCCGGCAAGCTGACGCTGAAAGTGGTGCCTTGCCTGGGCATCGAGCTGAATGTGATTCTGCCACCGATATCGCTGACCAGACGGTGCACAATCGACAAACCCAGACCGGTGCCTTCGCCCGGTGCTCGTGTGGTAAAAAAAGGTTCAAAAATATGTGGCTGAACATGCGCCGGAATGCCGGGCCCGGTATCGGATACTTCTATCAGGATGCGTTGCGCTGTCGGGTCCCGTCGTTGTCGCAAGATGACTCTGCCACCGTCAGCCTTGACGGCAAGACAGGCGTTGGTGCCAAGATTCATTGTGATTTGCTGCAAAGCATCCGGCGTTGACATAACGCAGGCGGCTGCGTTCTCAATCTGGCAGTCAATCTGGATGCCGGAAGGCATTGAGCTGCGCAGCAAGGCAGCCGTTTCGCGCAAAACGGGTGCAATCGCAACAGGGATGGTTTTTTGCTGCTGATTCTGGCTGAAGCTGAGCAGGCGCCTGATCAGATCCCGAGCCCGCTCCGCCGACAAAATCACGTTGTCCAGATGTCCTTGTTGGGCGCTGCCTGCCCGGGCATCGTCGCGAGCAGCCTCGCTGGCCATCAGTATTGGCACCAGCAAGTTGTTGAAGTCATGCGCGATGCCGCTGGCCATCGTGCCCAGTGCGCTCAGTTTTTGTGAGTGCAACAACTGCTCTTGCAGTTGTTCACGCTCGTTCAGTGCCTCGGCTATTTGTTGGCGTGCTTCCTCTTGTGCAACCAGGGACTGTTCGAGTCCATCCAGCAAGCGTGCCGTTGCAACCGACACCATGGCGGCAAGAAAAATCAGTGTTCCGGACACCGCAGCCCACGAAAACAGATCGTAGACCAGCACATCACTCAATGGGTTGGGCACGCTGGCCAAGGCCAGCAGCAGTCCGTAAGCGACGGTCACCAGTACTATGCAGCCTATGCCGATAAACGCGCCGGTATAACCGAAAAATAGCGCAGACAATACAGGTATCACCAGCAACCAGTCCGTCCCGGGCCCAATCGGCCCCAGTAGCCAGAGCAGGATGAGTCCGAACAATATCCAGCAACCGATAAAAAACAGGGCCCGCCACTTAAACGATGGTTTTCGCCATAGGGCGAGCACCAGCGTGGCAGCCCAGCCGATGGTGTCAGCCACAACCAGGATATGGATATCGGCACGGACCGAGGCTATCACGCTGGGGACATAGGCAATGCTGGCGAGAATGGCGGTGGCCCACAACGTGTTCTGCAAGATGCTTTCGCGCAGTCGCAGGACACTGGTGCGTGCTGAATCCGCTGGCGACATGAGGAGTTGGCTCCCGAATTGATTTGGGTGCTATAGTCAGTGCCAGTTTGCATCAGCTGAACAACAAAACCAATGAATTTGATTCTGGCTGCAATACCCCTTTTTATCCTTTTGATTCTGGTGGAAATGGCGATCAGCCATCGCCGGGGAGCAGGCGTCTACCGTCTCAATGATGCCGTTGCGTCCATGAGTACAGGCATTCTCAGCCAGACCATGGGTTTCGCCACCCGGTTTGCCGGTTTTTTTGCCTACGCCACGCTCTGGCAGGTGCTGCCGCACGGTGAGCTGACCATGTCACCGTTGTTATGGGTCGTTGCTTTTGTCTTGTATGACCTCTGCTACTACTGGAATCACCGGGCCCAGCACAGCATCAATGTGTTGTGGGGGATTCATGTGGTGCATCATCAGAGTGAGGAGTACAACCTGACCACAGCGCTGCGCCAGCCATTTAACGGTTTTCTCGTGGGGTCGCTGTTTTATCTGCCGATGCTGTTTATCGGCTTTCCGACGGAAGTGGTCGTGACAGTGGGTTCGCTGAATCTGATTTATCAGTACTGGGTACACACACGCCTGATAGGGACGCTGGGCTGGATGGAAAAAGTCTTTGTCACGCCGATGAATCATCGTGTCCATCATGCGATCAACGATCCCTACATCGATCGCAATTACGGTGGCGTGTTTATTCTCTGGGATCGGTTTTTTGGTACGTATCAGGCTGAACTGCCTGAGCAACCCTGTGCCTACGGTGTGCGCAAGGCACTGCACAGCTGGAATCCGTTTTTTGCCAATGCTCAGGTGCATTGGCAGTTGCTCCAGGACTGCTGGCATGCACGCGACTGGCGCGACAAACTGCGCATCTGGTTCATGCCGACTGGCTGGCGCCCGACAGATGTGGCCGAGCGGTTCCCGTTGCCACGCTGCCTGCCAGAAACACAGCAAAAGTTCAATCCTGATATTCCGGCCCGACTGGCGCTGGCTGTGCTGGGCGTGCATGTGTTTCTGATTGTGTTTACGGTGTGGTTTCTGCTGGCAGTACCCGCCAGCAGCTTCTGGCAGGCGTTGGCACACTTTGTGCCGCTCGGCGGTGGCCTGTGGCTCAATGGCCATATCCTGGAGGCGCGGCGGGAATCTGTCTGGCAGGCCAGTGTGTTCTGGGGACTGTGCAGCGTGCTGCCATGGGTCTATGACGGATGGCTGTTGCCACCGCTGATGTCTACGTTGGTGTGTCTGTTCATTGCAGCCTTGATGCCGCTGTGCCAGCCGACTGTGTTAAGCTCTGCGCTCACTGTTGAGACATCGCCAGGCCCGGAATAAACCTGATCCGTCATGCAATCTTCCCTGATCCCTGAACGCCCGCTGATTATATCGCCGACACTGGCAGCCACCATCGGGCTGGAAGAGGCGGTCTTGTTGCATGTGCTCAGCGAGTTGATGGCGCATCGCGACTGCCAGTCGCGCCAGGGTTTGCGTTGGCTGGAGCTGGATCAGCAAACGCTGCTGGACGCCTTGCCGTTCTGGGCGTGGATAGACATCAAGCGGGTGCAGAAGAATCTGATGGATCTCGGTCTGATTCTGGTGGACGCACAAACCGGTCGGGAGGACAGCTGGCTGTTTGCCATTAACCAGCGCGCAACCGATACCGCGTTGCCGGTACCACCACCACGTCCGGTGCCCGCTGCCCTGAATACACAACGCGCTCGTCAGGGCCAGGCAGCGTATATTGCCAGTGACTGGCAGCCGGACAGTGAGTGGCTGGCGATGTGCCGACAGCACGGCGTGCCGGATGAGTTCTCGCTGTCGCTGGTGCCCGGATTTGTGATGTACTGGCGTGACCGTGCACAGTCGCGATTTTCCTGGGGCAATGCGTTCTACAAACATGTGTTGCGTGAGTGGCGTAACCAGCAGACCCGGCGTGGCAGTGCGGCGCTGGACAGCCCGATGGATGCCAACTGGCTGCCCAGTGAGGATGCTGTGGCGATTTTGCGTCGAGCCGGAGTCAGCCAGGCATTTATTGATGATGCCGTGCCCGAGTTTGTGTTGTACTGGCGCGAGCGCGGTGCGCAGGAAGGTGCCTGGAACACCCGCTTTGTTGAGCACATCCGCCGACAGTGGGCGCGTTATCAGGTGTTGGGCAGTCAGGATGGTTTGCCGCGCCCGATACCCGACAACTGGCAACCGGATGCCGGTGTCTACGACATTCTGCGACTGGCCGAGATTGATGAGGAATTTGCGCGCGCACGCGTGCCCGAGTTCGTGCTGTACTGGCGAGATACCGGTCAGGCCCAGGCATCGTGGAACACACGTTTTCTGCAATACATAAAATTTGCCTGGGCTCGGCGGCCGGAAGCGCTGGGTACGGGCCTGACAGGACATCATGCAAAAGATCAATTCCCTGCTGAACGAGGCCGGCAAGGCCTTGAAGCCGCGTTCCGGCGGTTCACAGACCGAAGCTGGGCCGAGTGACTCGACTCGCAGTGCCGGTGGCCCGGATCTGGTTGATGCCATCAATCAGGTGTTTGCCGAGTTTGAACTGGCTTACCACAACCAGTATTACAAAGCCTATGCCGACCCGGATCGACTGATTCTGGCCAAGAAGTACTGGCTGGAGTGTTTGAAGGATTTCCACCCGCTGCAGCTGGTCACGGCCGCGCGCCGTCTGGTCAAAACCCAGGAGTACCTGCCAACGGTATCGTCGATGATTCGCGCGTGCGAACAGGGACGTGAACTGTTCGGCTTGCCGTCAGAGCGCGATGCCTACACCGAAGCCTGCCGGGCTACGGCACCAAAGGCAGCCTGGCACTGGAGCCATCCCGCGGTTTATCACGCGGGGCGCGCCACCGACTGGTTTGTGCTGGCGAATGAGCCTGAGGACAAGGTATTCCCGTTGTTTGCGTACAATTACAGGCAATTCTGTGATCGCGTGGTCAGAGGCGAGGAGCTGGAATCGCCCGTGGTGCAGGCGCTGGAGAATCGCGTATCGCGCCCGCTGAGCTACGAAGAGCGCCAGGCCAGAATGAAAGCGCTACGGGGTTCGCTGAAGGTGTGAGTGGCGCGCTGGCGGTATGTGCCTGAAGGGGTTTGGCACTCAGGTGAGGGCGTGCAGCTCCCTTTCCAGCAAACTGGTATCGCCCATGTTCAGCTCCACCAGACGACGCAAGTGCGTCATGCTGTCGACATCGATGTGTTCGCAGACAATACCCATCATATCGTCACGCTGATTGGCAATACGCCCATCCATGCGAATTTCGATACCTCCGCCCAGATGCACGCTGACTTCCACGGGCGCGGAGGGCGTCAGGGACTGATCGGGCAGTACCCGTATCAGAATGCCGCGCAATGAGATATCCACCAGTTGTACGGGCCAGATATGCTCGCCCTGCATAACAACCGTTTCAGCATCAAAAAAGATGCGGGTAAACGCCCGACGGGTTGGATTGCCAGTGTTTTCTGACATGTTTTTCTCTCAATGCGCCTATGTGCTACCGGGTAGCTGGCCTGTGATGATCGGTTTGCGGTTTTGTGACCCTCGCGTGAGCTATCGGCCGCCAGATCGCAGGCTTGAACGATTTGAAAGAAAAATGTCGGGACAGTGACGGGCTTCACAATTTGAAGCCCGTCACAGAGCAGGGATCAAGCGAGTTTGCGGTACTTGATACGAGTGGGCTGGAAGTCGCTGCCCAGACGTTTTTTACGATCAGCCTCGTAGTCAGTGTAGTTGCCTTCGTGGAAGACAACCTGGCTGTCACCTTCAAACGCCAGAATGTGGGTGCAGATACGGTCCAGGAACCAGCGATCGTGTGACACCACAATCACGGTGCCCGGGAAGTTCAGCAAGCCTTCTTCCAGGGCTCGCAGGGTTTCCACGTCCAGATCGTTGGTCGGTTCGTCGAGCAGCAGCACGTTGGCGCCACGTTTCAACAGTTTGGCCAGATGCAGGCGATTGCGTTCACCGCCAGACAGGTCCTTGATGAACTTCTGCTGGTCGCCGCCACGGAAGTTGAAACGGCCGGCATACGCACGCGAGGGGATCTCGTAACGGCCAATCTGCAGGATATCCTGTCCGTCTGACAGCTCTTCCCATACGGTCTTGCTGCCATCCAGCGAGTCGCGGCTCTGGTCAACGTAGGCCAGATCGACGGTGTCACCCAGCTCTATGCTGCCGCTGTCAGGCTGCTCAACACCGGTCAGCATGCGCAGGAAGGTGGTTTTACCTGCGCCGTTGCCCCCGATGATGCCCACAATCGCGCCTTTGGGAACGGAGAACGACAAATCGCTGATCAGCACACGGTCGCCAAAGCCTTTGGTCAGGTTTTTGACCTCAATCACTTTGTCGCCCAGACGCGGTCCCGGCGGAATGTACAATTCGGTGGTTTCATTGCGCTTCTGGAATTCCTGGGAATTGAGCTCTTCAAAGCGCGCGATACGCGCCTTGCTCTTGGCCTGACGACCTTTGGGGTTGCTGCGCACCCACTCGAGTTCAGACTTGATGGTCTTCTCGCGCGCGGCTTCCTGCTTGGCTTCGATCTCCAGGCGCTTTTCCTTGGCTTCCAGCCAGGTCGTGTAGTTGCCCTCGTACGGAATGCCGTGCCCGCGGTCGAGCTCCAGAATCCAGCCAGCAGCATTGTCCAGGAAGTAACGGTCGTGCGTGATGGCGACCACAGTGCCCGGGAATTCCACCAGGAAGCGCTCCAGCCAGGCCACACTCTCGGCGTCCAGATGGTTGGTGGGCTCGTCCAGCAGCAACATGTCCGGGTTGGACAGCAGCAGGCGGCACAGGGCCACGCGGCGCTTTTCGCCCCCGGACAGTTTGGTGACATCAGCATCCCAGGGCGGCAACCGCAAGGCATCTGCTGCGCGCTCCAGCGTTCGCTCGATGTCCCAGCCGTTGGCGGCGTCGATGGCGTTTTGCAGTTCGCCCTGCCGCTCCAGCAGTGCGTTCATTTCATCGTCGCTCATCGGCTCGGCAAAACGGTCACTGATGGCGTTGAACTCTTCCAGCAACTTGATGATCTCGCCCATGCCCTCTTCGACGTTGCCGCGCACATCCTTGCTCGGGTCCAGTTGCGGCTCCTGTGGCAGATAACCAACGTTGATGCCGGTCTGCGCTCGGGCCTCGCCGTTAAATTCCTTGTCCACGCCCGCCATGATGCGAAGCAGGGTAGATTTGCCGGAACCGTTCAGGCCCAGCACACCAATTTTCGCGCCAGGGAAAAACGACAGGGAAATGTCTTTGAGAATTTCACGCTTGGGCGGAACAATCTTGCCCACGCGGTGCATGGTGTAAACAAACTGTGCCATAGGAAAAGCAATCTCCGGTCATGGAATCAAATGCGGGCGATTCTAGCATGTTGGCCGAGGCCTTACTTGCGGTCAGTCAACTGTTTTTGTGCCAGCTTGTCGCGGTACATGGAGGTGTCAGCACAGCGCAGCAGCGCATCGGCGGTGGCGCCATCAAGTGGCAGCACCGCGGTGCCAATACTGACTTCGATATCAACGCAGGTGTTGTCCAGCGGCATGTTGCCGTTCAAATCCTGCCGCAGGCGTTCCACCAGTTGAGACAGCACGGCATCAGTGTCAATCCAGCGGGCCAGAACAATAAACTCGTCTCCCCCAAGGCGGCCGGCGAAATCGGAGTCGCGCACGGCGCTGCGCAGGCGTCGGGCCAGCTCGGTGAGCACACGATCACCGGCACTGTGACCGTGCTGGTCATTGACCATCTTGAAGTTATTGATATCCAGCATGATCAGCGCAAATTTTTCGCCGCTGCGCTGAGATTCGGTCAGGATTTCAGACAGTTTTTCATCGATCCAGCGGCGATTGGGCAGTGCTGTCAGTGCATCCTCGCGCGCCAGCGACATCACTTGCTGCCGGGATCTGAAATAGCAGGCCACGCTCAAGCCAAAAATCCAGGCCACGTGCAGGTTGGCGCCCGCAAACAGATACCATTGGGTGGCCGGTGAAGCGGCCCCGCCCTGACCCAACGCACTGCCGGTGAGCGTCAGGAGCAGTCGCCAGCCAATCAGCAATCCAATCAGCATGCTGGCACTGGCAGCCAGCAGGTTGGCCTGACGTTCGCGTTGGCCGTTGGTGCGCCATATGAGTGTCATACCTGCTGAGATCTGGAACGTGGCTGTCAGGACATCGTGCAGAGCGCTGCGTGCGGCGGGGTCTGCCCGGGTGATCCAGCTGACTATCGCAAACAGCGGGATCAGTGTCAGAAAGACTTGCCATCGGCGAACCGATTCAAAGCCACGAAATCGCAAGGCGCCTTCCAGCACCAGCATATTGGCGGTCAGGCTCATGGTGACGCCCAGAATGATGGTCCAGCCGTCCATGTTGCCGCTGCGGGCGGTAATCAGGGAGGTGAGCGCCGATGAGGTGTTGAGCAGGGTTGCGATCATCCAGAACAGCACGCCCGGCATGTCCCGATTGATGCGCCAGATCAGAAGCATCACGATGAACGAGGTCATCGCAAGGGTGATGAACATCAACGCCAGAGTGGTGCTATCGAGCTGCAAATTCATAAAACGGCGCTTCCATCGCTTGCCCTTGTTATGTGGTGCCTTTGTTGTTCTGTCATTGTTGTTTTTTGATTGTGGCCATCAGACCGGTTGCGCTTTCAACTATAGGCAATGCCGCCGGTTCTGTCGACTGTCCCCGGGGTTGACACAATGGCCGGATTTTCCGGGTGCTCGCCGCCCTGACATCATGTAAAATGCCGCACCATCAAACACGGCGCCTGCGAACGCTCGCGGCAGCCCAACGAGCTTCTGATTTGCCACCTAGCGGGGAATTGCATGTTTACGACCAGCATGACCATCAAAGACTTTGACCAGGACCTGTACGCTGCCATCGAAGGCGAGCGCCAGCGCCAGGAAGAGCACATAGAACTGATCGCGTCGGAAAATTACACCAGTCCGCGCGTCATGGAAGCTCAGGGCAGTGTGCTGACCAACAAATACGCTGAGGGGTATCCCGGCAAGCGCTACTACGGCGGTTGTGAGTACGTCGACATTGTGGAGACTTTGGCCATCGAGCGTGCCAAGCAGCTGTTTGGCGCTGACTACGCCAACGTGCAGCCGCACTCGGGTTCACAGGCCAATGCCGCTGTATACATGGCTTTGCTGAAGCCAGGTGATACTGTGCTGGGCATGAGTCTGGCCCACGGCGGGCATCTGACGCACGGTGCCAGTGTCAGCTTCTCCGGTCGCATCTACAACGCCGTGCAGTACGGTATTAATGAGCAGACCGGAGAGATCGATTACGCACAGGTGGAAGCCCTGGCGCTGGAGCACAAACCCAAAATGATCGTGGCCGGCTTTTCGGCTTATTCACGTATCATCGACTGGATGAAGTTCCGTGAGATTGCGGACAAGGTGGGTGCCTACCTGCTGGTTGACATGGCCCATATTGCCGGGCTGGTGGCTGCCGGTGTTTATCCCAGTCCGGTCAAGATTGCTGATGTGACCACCACCACCACCCACAAAACCCTGGGCGGACCTCGTGGCGGCATCATCCTGGCCAAGGCCAATCCCGAGATTGAAAAGAAGCTGAATTTTGCCGTATTTCCTGAAAGTCAGGGCGGTCCGCTGATGCATATCATTGCGGCCAAGGCGGTGTGCTTCAAGGAAGCCATGAGTGCCGAGTTCAAAACCTATCAGCAGCAAGTGGTAAAAAACGCACGTGTGATGGCCGAGGGTTTTATCAAGCGTGGTTTTGAAGTGGTCTCTGGCGGTACTGACGACCACCTGTTCCTGCTCAGCCTGGTCAAACAGGAAATCACCGGCAAAGATGCCGATGCTGCATTGGGTCGTGCCTATATCACGGTAAACAAAAACGCGGTGCCCAATGATCCGCGTCCTCCGTTTGTCACCAGCGGTCTGCGCATCGGTTCGCCGGCAGTGACCCGGCGCGGCTTCAAGGAAGCTGAAGTAGCCCAGCTGACCGAGTGGATGTGTGACATTCTCGATGACATCAACAACGAAGCCGTGATTGATGCCGTGCGTGAAAAAGTCAAAGCGTTGTGCGCGCGCTTCCCTGTTTACAAAAACGCGTAACCGCCACTAATCGGGACACCTGACCATGCATTGTCCGTTTTGTGGCGCGCTGGATACCAAGGTGATTGACTCGCGTCTGGTCGCAGAAGGCGACCAGGTGCGGCGTCGACGTGAGTGCATTACCTGCGAAGAGCGTTTCACCACCTATGAAACCGCCGAGCTGGTGATGCCCCGTATTATCAAGCAGAACGGCAATCGCGAACCGTTTGATGAGGGCAAGCTTTACTCCGGACTGAATAAGGCGCTGGAAAAACGCCCGGTCAGTGTTGAAGCGGTGGAGTCGGCCGTCAACCGCATCAAACACCATATCCGGGCTACCGGTGAGCGCGAAGTGCCCTCGCGCCTGGTGGGCGAGCAGGTGATGCGTGAGTTGCGACAACTGGATGAAGTCGCTTTTGTGCGTTTTGCATCGGTCTACCGCAGCTTCAAGGATCTGAACGAGTTCCGGGCCGAGATTGATCGCCTGTCCAATGACAACTGACTACATCAACCCCGATGCCGCGATGGCAAGAGCACTTGCACTTGCAGAGTCGGTGCTGACCGCCGCGCCCAACCCGCGCGTGGGCTGTGTCATCGTGCGTGACGGGGTCGTGGTCGGCGAAGGTTTCCACACAAAGGCCGGCGAGCCCCACGCGGAGGTCAACGCGCTGCAGCAGGCAGGCGATCGTGCACGAGGTGCCACCGTATATGTATCGCTGGAGCCATGTTCGCATACTGGTCGTACCCCGCCATGTTCCGAAGCGTTGATTCAGGCAGGCGTGGCTGAGGTGATTTTTGCTGGCGCAGATCCGAATCCGCAAGTCTGCGGGCGCGGTCTGCAGCGTATGCGTGAGGCTGGAATTCGTGTACACGGGCCAACCAGCCCGGTGCAGGCAGATGCCATCAACCCGGGTTTTATCAAGCGCATGAGAACCGGTTTGCCATGGGTGCGCTGCAAACTGGCAATGAGTCTTGATGGCCGCACGGCCATGGCCTCGGGCGAGAGCAAATGGATTACCGGGCCGGATGCTCGTGCCGATGTGCAAGGTTTGCGCGCCGCCAGTTGTGCGGTGCTGACGGGCATCAATACCGTGTTGGCCGACAATGCGTCGCTGCGTGTCCGTCCGCAGCAGTTGGCGCCGGCCCTGATGGCGGTGGACCCGCATCGCCAGCCTTTGCGAGTGATCCTTGACTCGGATTTGCGCACACCGGTTGACGCTGCCGTACTGGGTTCTCCGGGCAGAGCGCTGATTTTTGCTTCCGGAGAGGCTGTTGCCGAGCGCGCAGCCGTCTACCCGGCTGAACTGGCAATGATCGAGACAGCACCGCTGTCTGCAGATGGCAAACTGGACCTGCACGCCGTGCTGTTGTCGCTGGCCAACAGCCACGATTGCAATGAGGTTTTGCTGGAAGCTGGCCCTACACTCAGTGGTGCCATGGTGCAGGCAGGTCTGGTGGATGAACTGGTGATTTACATGGCACCGAGCCTGCTGGGCAGTGATGCCATGCCATTGTTGCGCTTGCCGGGTCTGACCCGGATGAGCGAGCGCCTTGAACTGGCCATTACTGACGTCACCCGGCTGGGCGCTGATTGCCGTATCACAGCAACCGTGCTGACCAGGACGGGTTAATCGAGGACACAGGTATGTTTACCGGCATTATCGAAGCACTCGGCGAAGTCAGGGAACTGGCGTTGCGCAATCGCGAATGGCATTTGCGTGTGCATTGTCCTGCATTGGATTTCAGTGATGTCAAACTCGGCGACAGCATTGCTGTCAATGGCTGCTGCCTCACAGTCACAGCCTTTGACCATCAGAGTTTTTCGGCAGATGTGTCCAACGAGACCATCAGTCTGACGACGTTTCGTTACCTGAAACCGGGCTCCAAAGTGAATCTGGAAAAAGCGCTCACGCCGCAGACCCGACTCGGCGGGCATCTGGTCAGCGGACATGTTGATGGCGTAGGCGAAATTGTCAGCCAGCGTGACGATGGCGGCAGCTGGCGCCTTGAGGTCAGGGTGCCGGATGAACTGGCCAAGTACATTGCGCAAAAGGGTTCGGTATGCATGGATGGTACCAGCCTGACGGTGAACGCTGTGTCCGGTGCGGTATTCGGTGTTAACATCATCCCCCACACACAACAGGCCACGATTATCCATACCTATCGTCCCGGCCAGCCGGTGAATATTGAAGTGGATCTGATCAGCCGTTATCTGGAACGTCTTGTACTGGGTGACAAGGCGGCTCATCCCGCCAGCAGCCCGGGTTTGACCCAGGCATTTTTATCCGAGCATGGCTTTGACTGAGACCTGAGTGCGATCAGGGACTGTTTTCCAACTGTAGAAACCGATTATGAAACTGAACACGATTGAAGAGCTGATTGAAGACATTCGTCAGGGCAAGATGGTCATCCTGATGGACGATGAGGACCGCGAAAACGAGGGCGATCTGATTATTGCGGCCGAGCGTGTGCGCCCGGAAGACATCAACTTTATGGCCAAGTATGCGCGTGGTCTGGTTTGTCTGACCCTGACCCGCCAGCGTTGTGAGCAGCTCAATCTGCCCTTGATGGTGAGCAAGAACAATACCCCTTACAACACCAGTTTTACCGTATCCATCGAGGCGGCAACCGGGGTCACTACCGGTATTTCAGCAGCCGATCGTGCGCGCACGATCCAGGTTGCGGTGGCCCGGGAGGCTCGCCCGGAAGATATTGTGCAACCCGGTCATATTTTCCCGATTATGGCGCAGCCCGGTGGTGTGCTGCGCCGTGCCGGACACACCGAGGCCGGTTGTGACCTGGCGCGCCTTGCCGGATTTACGCCGGCAGCTGCGATTGTGGAAATCATGAACGAAGACGGCACCATGGCACGTCGTCCCGATCTGGAAGTGTTTGCGGAAAAACACGGACTCAAGATTGGCACCATCGTCGATCTGATTCATTACCGTATTGCCAACGAGCATACGGTGGTCAAAAAAAGCAGCAACGAGATCGCCACCGAGTACGGCAATTTTGTGTTGCACACCTTTGAGGATACGATCTCCGGTGGGACACATCTGGCGTTTAGCCGGGGAGATATTCAAAAAAATGATCCAACACTGGTCCGTGTGCATATTGCCAGCACGTTGCGCGATGTGTGCAATGTGATTGTGCCCGGAGGAACCAGCTGGTCGTTCAGTCGGGCGCTTGAGCGCATTGCCGCTGAAGGAAAAGGGGTTGCTGTGCTGCTTAGCGGCGACGACTACGATGAAGACATCAACGAGAGCATCGCGGGTGTGCTGGGCAAAAAGAAAGTCATCCCGCGCCGGCACCGTCATGCAGGCAGTGATGTGACCATTGGTACCGGCTCGCAAATCCTGCGTGAACTCGGGGTTGGCAAGATGCGCCTGCTCAGTTATCCCGCGAAATTTAACGCAGTCACCGGCTTTGACCTGGAAGTGGTGGAGTTTGTGCAGTTTGATGTGCCGGCCTGAACACAACATCCGATTGGCAAGATAAAGACTTGAAAAAATGAGGACAGCAGCATGAGTGGAATTCGCAGAATTGAGGGAGATTTTGTTCCCGGCAATGGCCGTTTTATTATTCTGGCCGCACGCTTCAACAGTTTTATTGTTGACCGACTGATCGAAGGCGCTGTTGATGCACTGCGTCGTCATGGTGTATCCGAAGACAATATCACCATTATCATGGCACCTGGCGCCTTCGAGTTGCCAGTGCTGGCGCGTCAGGTGCTGTCCAAGCGACCATGCGATGCCGTGGTGGCGCTCGGCGCGGTTATCCGTGGTGGCACACCGCATTTTGACTATGTGGCGGGAGAGTGTGTCAAAGGTTTGGCTCACGTCAGTCTCGACACCGGCGTGCCGATTGCCTTTGGTGTACTGACTGTTGACAGCATTGAACAGGCCATTGAGCGTGCCGGGACCAAAGCGGGCAACAAGGGTGCAGAAGCTGCCCTCAGCGCGCTGGAAATGGTCAGTGTGATCAGCAAGCTTGGAGCCTGACAGCGTGATTGATCTGACAAGTGCCAACGCAGACAATGCTGACCCGTCGGGCAAACCCGATCTGATGGATGACGGTGGCAAAAAGAAAAAACTCAGTGATCGCCAGAAAGCGAGGCGCATGCTGTTGCAGGCGCTGTATCAGTGGCAGATTGCTCGAGCACCCGTGAATGAGATTCTGGCCGAGTTTCTGGTTTACTATCAAGGCAAAATCGACCGCGATTTTTTCAAGGAAGTATTCCCGCAAGTGGTGGCGCATGCTGCTGAACTTGATGAGCAGATGACGCCGTGGCTGGATCGTGAACTGTCAGCACTGGACCCTATTGAGTTGTCCTTGCTGCGTTTGGGTATGTATGAACTGGCGCATCGTATTGATGTGCCGTACAAGGTTGTCATCAATGAGGCTGTCGAGCTGGCCAAGGTGTTTGGTGCGACCGACAGTCACAAATACGTCAACGGCGTGCTCGATCGTGCCGCCAAAGATCTGAGAGCGCTGGAGCAGCGTGGCACTGGGCGAATTTGATCTGATCAGGCGATTTTTTGCGTCGGCAAATCTGAATTTTGCCCGCGCCCACGTGGCGCTTGGGCAGGGTGATGACGCTGCGATATTGTCTGTCCCTGCCGGTTACCAGCTGGTGATGTCGATCGACACCTTGAATGAATCCGTACATTTTCCGCCTGATGCTGATCCTTTTTTGCTGGCACAGCGTTGCCTCCTGGTCAATCTGAGTGATCTGGCTGCGATGGGCGCTGAACCGCTGGCGTTCACGCTGGCGATCAGCTTGCCGCGTGCCGACGAGCACTGGTTGCAGGCCTTCAGCCACGGTCTCGCGCAGGTCGCCTCTGCTTGCCAGTGCCCGCTGGTAGGTGGCGACACCACACGTGGGTCACTCTCCATCACCATTCAGGTGCATGGACTGGTGCCTGCGGGCCAGGCTTTGCTGCGATCCGGGGCTCGGACCGGTGATGCGGTTTATGTGACAGGTGATCTCGGCGAGGCCGGTGCTGCGCTGTGGTGGTTGATGCAGGACGCCCGTCTGTTGCGCCAGCACCTTGATCACTCGGGTGAACAGGCTTTGCTACGCGCGTTTTACCAGCCGGATGCGCGAGTCAATGCTGGGGTTGCACTCAGAGGGCTGGCTTCAGCGGCGCTGGATATTTCCGATGGACTGGTCTCGGACTTGCAACACATTCTGGATGCCAGTGGTGGCCTGGGTGCAGTGCTGGATACACAATCTGTGCCGGTTTCTGCCGTGGTTCGAACCTGCATACCTGAGTCCGAACAGTTGCGACTGGCGCTCAGCGCCGGCGATGACTATGAACTGTGTGTCTGCATCCCGCCGCAAAACGAAGCAGCTGCCATCACCAGCATGGCGGCATTGGGCGTGAAGTTTACACGCGTTGGCCAGCTCAGGGCCGGGCAAGGCATAGTGTTGCAGTGGCCTGACGGCCGGGTGCAGGCTCCGGCCTGGCAAGGTTACGCACACTTTGCGCAGGCGGACGACGCGACATTAACGAGGGTTGATTGACTATGGCACACACGCCCACCTCGGTCTGGCGCAATCCGGTTCATTTTTTGGCTTTTGGGCTTGGTAGCGGAGCATCGCCGATCGCGCCCGGCACTGCAGGGACAGTGGTCGCTGTGCTGATTTATCTGTTGTTGCCGGCCATGGATGTCGTCAGTTACGGCGCGTTTGTGATTGCCAGCTTCGTGCTTGGTGTGTGGCTTTGTGGCAAGACCGCGCGTGACCTTGGCGTGCACGATCACGGTGGCATTGTCTGGGACGAATTTACCGGCTTTTGGCTGACCATGCTGCTGGCACCACCCGGCTGGCTGTTTGTCATATTGGGTTTTTTGTTGTTTCGCTTTTTTGATGTTGTCAAACCTTGGCCGATTGGCTGGGTTGATCGCCATGTCCATGGTGGCGTCGGCATTATGATGGATGACGTGCTGGCCGGCGTGATGGCCATGATCAGTTTGCAGCTGCTGGCTGCATGGATTTTGTAAGAGGTTTGTGACGTGGAAATCAGGTTTGTTGCCAATGCCAATTTACCCACCGCATTGGGCGATTTTGTCATCAACGGTTTTGAGGATATCGCCACTGGCAAAGAGCATGTGGTGCTCAGTATGGGTGATATCACAACACCGGAGCCGGTGCTGTGCCGTATTCACTCCGAGTGCCTGACCGGTGACGCGCTGTTCAGTCTGCGCTGCGATTGCGGGCCTCAGTTGCAGTTTGCGATGCAAAAAGTTGCGGAAGCCGGGCGCGGGATGATTTTGTATCTGCGGCAGGAAGGCCGGGGTATTGGCCTGCTGAACAAAATCCGGGCTTATTCCTTGCAGGATCACGGTGCTGATACGGTAGAAGCCAATGTGCAGCTGGGTTTTGCGGCAGATGGCCGCGAGTACGACATTTGCAAACCTTTGCTGTCACATTTTGGAGTCAACAAGGTACGCCTGATGACCAACAACCCGGCCAAAGTCGATGCTTTGCGATCACTGGGGGTAGAGGTGGTCGAGCGTGTTCCCATCGAAACGGGTCTCAACCCGCACAATCAGGACTACCTGGCGGTGAAAATGCAAAAGATGGGACATCTGCTCAAAAAGTGATGGGACATCTGCTTAAGAAGTGATGGGACATCTGTTTAAAAACTGATGGGGCGTCTGCCCGTCAGCGAGCCCGATCAATATGTGCGCACATCTGCGCAGCGCCTTGCAGTGCCCGCATGCTGTGGCGCTGCACAATGTCCGGCGCAATCGAATACAGATGGCCATTCTGCACGGCATGCAGCTGCGGCCATTGCAACCACTCGTTTAACCATGAAGGCGCTTCCGGAGTTGAGCCGCTGGCAATGATCACCTGCGGATTGCGCTGCACCACATCTTCCAGATTGATCTTGGGACCAACGGGCAGCTCCGCAAAAATATTGCGACCGCCACACAGGGTGATCATGTCGTTGATCAGCTCCGCGCCGCCCACGCTGATGATGGGCGAGTGCCAGACCTGATAAAACACGGAGACCCCGGTGCGCTGTGAATAGGTGTTTCGCAGTGAGTCCAGCGATTGTTCGAAGTGCTCGCGCAAGACGTGAGCCTCTTCCTGTTGCCCGGTGAGATCGCCCAGACGGGTCAGATGTCCTGCAATGCTGAACAGTGACTCAGGTTCGGCGACGTAGACATTGACACCAAGTGCTTTCAGGCGCTCAATCGACGCCCGTGGATTACCGCTGCGCCAGGCCACAACCAGATCCGGTTGCAAGGCCATGATGCGCTCCATATCCAGCATGTCAAAGCGCCCGACAATCGGCAACTGGCGGGCTTGTGCCGGAAAGTCGCTGAAATCCATCACGCCGACGATACGATCACCTGCACCCAGGCTGAACAGCAGTTCAGTCATTGATGGCGCCAGACTGATGATGCGCTGCGCAGGTTGCTGCAGTGTGACCATATCACCGTTGTCATCGCGGACACTGAGTTGGGCAAGTGCCGGCCGGGAGGCAGTCACAAGCACAGTGCTGGTCAAGAAACTGATGACAAGGCTGGTCAGCCATCGGGCGTTTGAGTGTGGCATCGGGCGTCTGTTGTTAACAAGCGTTAGTAGTCTATGCCTTTCTGAACTTTGATGCCGGCGTTGAACGCGTGTTTGACATCGGTCACTTCGCTCACGGTGTCTGCCAGCTCAATCAGACTCTGGCTGGCGTTGCGGCCGGTCACAATCACATGCTTGTCAGCCGGGCGGGCTTGTAACGCGTCCAGCACTCTGTTGGCATTCAGATAACCGTAGGTGAGCATATAGGTCAGCTCATCCAGAATCACTACCCGGACTGCCGGGTTTTTTAACAGCGCTTCGGCGTGTGCCCAGGTTTTTTCAGCGGCAGCAATATCGGCTTCCCGGTCCTGCGTCTCCCAGGTGAAGCCGGTATTCATCACGTAAAACTCGACCAGCGGATGCGATCCAAACAGCAGATGTTCACCACACTCCCATTGGCCTTTGATGAACTGGACCACGCCACAGCGCAGGCCATGGCCGACGCTGCGAGCCAGCATGCCAAAGGCGGAGGAACTTTTGCCTTTGCCATTACCGGTCAGCACCAGCAACAGCCCTTTGTCGATGGTCGCCGCCGCGATGCGTTGGTCGACATGCGCTTTTTTGCGCTGCATGGCTTTTTTGTGGCGCTCATTACGTTGTTCGCGCGATTCCATAACCTTCCTGTGAAGCGTTTGCGGGCCTAGATGCCGGCCGGGAAGCTGCCGGCGCGTGATACCGGCTGACAGCGTGCCAGTTTGTTGCGTATCGATGCCAGCACACCGTCACGATCCAGACCCACACTGGCCAGCATGTCCGGCACGCGGCCATGGGCCATGAATGTGTCAGGCAAGCCCAGATTCAGCACTGGCAGTCGGAAGTCGTTGGCCAGTAACCATTCGTTGACAGCAGAGCCGGCACCTCCGGCAATGGTGTTCTCTTCGATGGTGACCAGCAGATCGTGCTGGGTGGCGAGTTGTTCAATCAGCGCTGTGTCCATGGGTTTGACAAATCGCATGTCGGCCACGGTGGCATCCAGTACCTCGCCCGCAGCCAGCGCGGTTTGTACCAGGCTGCCAAAAGCGAGAATGGCGACTGTGTGTCCTTTGCGCCGCACAACTCCCTTGCCGATGGGCAGGGCGCTCATGGTTTTTTCAATGACTGCCCCCGGGCCTTTGCCGCGCGGGTAACGCACCGCTGCTGGCCCCTGATACTGGTGTCCGGTAAACAGCATCTGCCGACACTCGTTTTCATCACTGGGCGTCATGATCAGCATATTGGGAATGCAGCGCAGGAAACTCAAATCAAAACTGCCCGCATGGGTTGGGCCATCTTCGCCAACCAGTCCGGCGCGATCAATCGCAAACAACACATCCAGATTTTGCAGCGCCACATCGTGAATCAGCTGGTCATAGGCGCGCTGCAGAAAAGTCGAGTAAATGGCGACTACCGGTTTCAGTCCGTCGCAGGCCATGCCCGCAGCAAACGTGACCGCGTGTTGTTCGGCAATGGCCACATCAAAAAAGTGGTCGGGGAATTTTTCGGCAAACTCATCCATGCCTGAACCACTGCTCATGGCCGGCGTGATGGCCATCAGGCGTTTATCCTGTGCCGCCATGTCGCACAGCCAGTTGCCAAACACTTTGGAGTACGTCGGGCTGTCAACCTTGATGTCCTGGGGTTTGCGCGGCTTGGCTTCAATTTTTGTCAGCGCATGCATGCCAAACGGGTCATTTTCAGACGCGGTGTAACCTTTGCCCTTCTGGGTGACAATGTGCAGCAGCTGCGGTCCCCGCAGTTCCCTGATATTGCCCAGTACTTCAATCAGGCGATTGAGGTCATGACCATCGACCAGGCCAATATAGTTAAATCCGATTTCCTCGAACAAGGTGCCGGGTGACACCATTCCTTTCATGTACTCTTCCGCGCGGTGCGCGGCCTTCAGCGCCGGCGGAATTTTTGACAGCATTTTTTTGCTGCCGGAGCGGATAAAGTTGTAGGGTTTGCTGGCCCACATGCGTGCGAAGTAACTCGACAAGCCGCCCACATTGTGTGAGATGGACATGTTGTTGTCGTTGAGTATCACCAGCACATTGTCATCCAGTTCACCGGCATGGTTCAGTGCTTCAAAGGCCATGCCGGCCGTCATCGCGCCGTCGCCGATCACGGCAATCACATGGCGATCCTGCTGTTGCCGGCGCGCTGCCACCATCATGCCGAGTGCGGCACTGATTGATGTGCTGGAATGCCCGACGCCAAATGCATCGTATTCACTCTCTTCGCGCGTCGGGAAGGCGGCCAGCCCGTTGGGTTGACGCATGCTCAGCATACGCTCGCGTCGACCGGTCAGGATTTTGTGCGGATAGGTCTGATGGCCAACATCCCAGATCAGACGATCGTCGGGGGTGTTGAACACATAATGCAGGGCAATGGTCAGTTCCACCACGCCAAGGCCGGCGCCAAAATGCCCTCCGGTCTGGCCAACGGAATACAGCAGGAAACTGCGCAGTTCGCGCGCTAGCGCGGGAAAGACCTCGGGATCCATCGCGCGCAGGTCCGCCGGACTGTTGATCTGGTCCAGTAAAGGGGTTTCGGGCCTGGTCAGCGGTATTTCATCAAGCATTGTGTCAGAGCCTTGCGCGTCGGGTGTGCTACGTTAATCAATTGAAAAGTTGTCGTCAAACACTGAATTCCTCAATGCTGACGCGATGTTATGAATTTTGCCAGCGCGATCAGCCAGGTGCAGTCACCGTCTACAGGTGTCAGTGCGGCAATGGCCTCAGTCACCAGGTCCTGCGCCTTGCGCTGTGCAGCTTCCAGGCCCAGCAGGCTGACATAGGTCGGTTTGTTGCGGGCCATATCCGCACCTTGTGTTTTGCCGAGCACACTGGTGTCACTGATCACATCCAGCACATCGTCCTGGACCTGAAAGGCCAGCCCGATGCAGCGAGCGTAGTGACGCAGGGCATGGATGATCTGCTTGTCGCGAGAATTGGCACTGAGCGCGCCCAGCTCCACACTGGCGCTGATCAACGCCCCTGTTTTAAGGCGATGCATGTTCTCCAGTGCTGCCAGATCCAGCTGTTTGCCAACCGAGGCCATGTCAATGCCCTGGCCGGCAATCATGCCATCACAGCCGGCCGAACGGGCAAGCACGGCAACCATGGCCAGGCGGGTGTCGGCAGAAACACCGGGAGCCTCTGCCAGCAGCTGGAAGGCAAGGCTTTGCAGGGCATCACCAGCCAGTATCGCGGTTGCCTCATCAAACGCCCTGTGCAGGGTGGGTTTGCCACGGCGCAGATCATCGTTGTCCATCGCGGGCAAATCATCGTGAATCAGTGAATAACAATGGATAAATTCAACCGCTGCTGCCGCCGCATCAGCGTGTTCCTGTGCCGCCCCCAGCGCTTGGGCACTGGCGTATACCAGCGCAGGGCGGATACGTTTGCCGCCCAGCAAGCTGCTGTAACGCATGGCGTCGACCAGGCGAGCAGGCATAAATGGCAGTTGATCCAGTTGCGCCTGCATGTGGGCGTCGCAGCGGGTTCTGCAACGATCAAGGAAGGTTTTGGTGGTGTCGGACATGGCTACTCTCCGGCAAGCGTGCCGGGGCGCTCTGATACGAAAGGTTCCGGAGCAGCATCGGGGCTGCTCAGCATCTGAACGCGCAATTCAGCAGCCTGCAGAGCCTGCTGGCATTCGCGCGTCAGGCGTACTCCGGTTTCAAAGGCCGCCAGCGCCTCATCCAGGCTCATTTTTCCGTCTTCCATACGCGAGACCAGCGCTTCAAGGCTGGCCAGCGTTTCCTCAAAGGCGGGTGTGGCAGGTGCAGCGCTTGTTGTTTTGTCCGACATCGGCAATATCCTCGCAAATCAGGCGCGAATTATCGGCTGTTCAGCGCACAATGGCAATTCGGCGCTGTCTCTGGTGATGTCTGATTTACCAGATTGTCACAATTGAAGTCTAAGCTTGTCGCCCAAAGCCAGACAGCCTTTTCAGGCAGGAGCAGCAGTGACGATGAGTCGTATTCTTTACGGCGTATCAGGGGAGGGTTCGGGGCATTCATCCCGGGCGCTGGAGATGGGACGGCACCTGCTGGAGCAGGGGCATGAACTCAAAATGGTCAGTTATGATCGCGGGTACCGCAACCTCAGTCCGGTTTTCGACACGCTGGCGATTGAAGGCCTGCATATTGTCAGCATGAACAACCGGGTCAGGCCGCTGACCACGCTCTGGCACAATGTGCGCAGATTGCCGGCGATCTGGCGCGGCTTGCAACGCTTGCGAGCGTGTATACGTGATTTCCAGCCAGCGTATGTGATTACCGATTTTGAGCCGTGTACCGCCTGGCTGGCGCGCCTTTACCGCATACCGCTGATCAGTCTGGATAACCAGCACAGGATGCGCTACATGCGTTATCGCTCACCGCTGCGTTTGCTGTGGTCGCGCTGGATCACTGCGTCCGTGATTCGCCTGATGGTGCCGCCGCCGTCAGCCGCACTGGCAACCACCTATTACTATGGTGAACTGAAAAACTCGCGCACCTTTTTGTTTCCGCCGATTATTCGCCGCGAAGTACTCACTGCCCGTCCGATACCAGGGCAACATCATCTGGTCTATGTCACCAACCATTTTGACAGCTTGCTGGATGTGCTTCGGCAGTTCCCGAAAGAGCGCTTTGTGATTTATGGCGTCAGCTACCAGGGTATGGACGGCAATCTGGAGTTCAAGGCGTTCAGCAGTGAGGGATTTGTGCGCGACCTGGCTACCTGCAAGTCTGTGATCGCGACGGCCGGCTTTACCCTGATCAGCGAGGCGATTTATCTGGGCAAACCTTATCTGGCGTTGCCCATGCAGGGGCAGTTCGAGCAGCAGTTGAATGCTTTGTGTCTGGAAGAGCTGGGCTTCGGACGCGGAGCTTCGCAGGTCAGTCATGAGGTATTGCAGGACTTTTTTGCGCAGTTGCCGACATTGACGGCGCGCGTGCAACGTTATGCTGAGGAACACCGGGTGGACGACTGCCGGCAAGCCAATCTGGGCATTCGCAACAAGCTTGATGAGCTGCTGGCCTCAGGCATGCGTTGAGCCGGTTGCACTTTATTGACCCCGGTTGGCCCGGCACAGTATGCTGGCGCCTCTTGCGGGGTCCCCGATGGAAAACAAAACCAAAACAGATCAGCACCAGAACGATTCTTCCCGACTCAGTGATGCCATCCGGGACACTGATCCATTTCTGCCACCCAAGCTGGAAATCAAGGATTTTTACCGTCAGGACTGGCGTATCCAGTTTGGCCTGGTGGTCACCTTGCTCTGGTTGCTTGCGGGCTCTCTCTACATCTCAGGCACCGTGGGCTGGCAACAATTTGCTGTACTGCCGATTGATCAGATGGGCAACTTCCTCGAAGGCGCTTTTGCACCATTGGCATTTTTGTGGCTGGTAATCGGTCTGTTTATCCAGCAAACCATTCTCGCGCAGAACAACCGCGAGTTGTACCACAGCAATATTGTGTCGGCGCGTCAGGCTGAAGCACTGGCCGCCAATGAGAAAAACGCCCGGCAGGAAACGTTTTTCAAAATTGCGGACAATACCCGTCGTCAGTTGGGGGGCATTACCGGATTGCTGTTGTTGTCCAGCAAAGGCGCACAAGGCGATGGCTCAATTCCCGATACTGAATTTGCCGAGATGTGGCATCAGTTTGCGACCGGTGATTTCGAAATTTTCTCCCGGCGATTCCTGACATTGGGCGGTCGCGGTGAAGATTTGCTGCCGCTGTTTTACGGCACACAGATTCGCACCACACACACGGAAAACTTTATTGTGAATTTTGATCGCCTGCTCAAGCTGGCCCGTGAATGTGACATCAATGGCATCATTACCGATGCGCAATTGCATTCTGCTCACGGTCTGCTCAGCTCGCGCATGCGTGAACTGCATCCGCGCATCAAGTTCCGCCGTTATGAAATGACACGCACCAGCACCTATCTTGATCAGATCATGAAAAACAGTCTGGAGTAGTGCTGATTGAACCTTGCCCAGTCCTCATTCGGTGACGACGACAGTTGTTTTGAAAAAATAGCAGCGGCATTGTCGCAGCAGTCGTGGGTTGTCGTTGCCAATGCCTTGCCTGCTGAGCTGGCGGAAATGCTGTTTGCACAAGTCCGGGCCATGACGCCGGACGATTTTGCCTCGGCCGGTGTGGGGCGCAGTCACGCCCACACGATTAACAGTTTTATCCGCCGCGATGAAATCCGCTGGATTGAAGGCGCAACGCCGGCGGAGCGAGCATGGCTGGACTGGAGTGCACGCCTGCAGCGTTATCTGAACCGGCGGCTGTTCATGGGGCTGTTTTCGTTTGAGTCGCACTTTGCGCACTATGCCCCGGGCGCATTTTACAAAAAACATCTGGATACATTCCGGCCGGATGAAACCGAGCGTGGTGCCCGGCGGGTGTTGTCGCTGGTCGCCTACCTCAATCCCGGCTGGCAATCCGCCGATGGTGGTGAGCTGCTGATCTACGATGAAACCGGTGAGCAGCCTGTGCAGCGGGTGCAGCCTGCCTATGGCAGCATTGTGGTCTTTCTGAGCGATTGTGTGCCGCATGAAGTGGCTGCGGCGCGCCGTGACCGCTACAGCATTGCCGGCTGGTTTCGTGTCAATGGTTCTCGCGCCGACAGGGTTGACCCCCCGCAATAAACCATCGTCTGCGACGGGCGGCGGGGTTTTCACGCCGAAGACGATGAGGTCGGTGCTCTTTTGCGAGTTCGTTTCTGTTACCTTTATTCCCACACTAAAATCGTGGTCACTGTGGTGACAAGGGAAAAGGAAATGATTCGAAAAGTATTGATGATCGCGGGTATTGGCATGCTGGCCAGCAACATGGCGTTTGCTGATGTCAGTGGCAACTGGGTTTTTGCGGTTGAAATTCCGGGCGCGGGCTCAGGTAACGCGCAGGTCAGCATGCAACAGGCGGCCGATGGTGCCATCACCGGCAATTATGCGGGGCAGCTGGGCAACACCGATTTCACCGGCAAGGCAGATGGCAACAAGTTTGAGTTTTCACTCAGCAGCCAGATGGGGTCAATCAAGTACGAGGGTGAGCTGCAAGCAGATGGCACACTCAAAGGCGTGTTGAATCTGGGCGATATGGGGCAGGGCAATTTCACAGCGACCAAGCGCTGACATCACTGGGATATATAACGCTTCATAAATGGGATTTGGGTGATTTATCTCACGCTTGACACTCAAAATTTGAAGTGCTTATATCGTTGGGTCACAAGGGGAGGAGAATAATAATATGCTTATGCGAACCAAAACCGGCGGTTCATTCAATAGCTGGACAGGCAAGTTGCCGGTCATTACAACAATGGCTGCGCTTGGGCTGTTCGCTTGTGCGCCCAGTGAGACCCAAACAACGGCAACCGGCGATGCGACTGCACAGACCGCGGTCGCATCCACCAGTGCCGTTCCGCGAACACCGGATGGCAAGCCAGATCTCAACGGCATCTGGCAAGTGCTCACCACGGCCAACAACAATCTCGAGCCTGCACCACCGAAGTCGGCCCACGCCATGGTGCCGGGTGACTTTGTGCCGGTGCCTGCTCCCCAGGTGGTTGCGATGGGCGCCGTCGGCGCGGTACCAGCCAGTCAGGGTGTGATTACCACCAACAATGGCTACATTCCCTACAAGCCGGAAGCGCTGGCGCGTCGCGATGAAAACCGCGAAAACTGGCTTGAGCGCGATCCGGAAATCAAATGTTTTATGCCCGGAGTACCGCGCGCAACTTACCTGCCGCATCCGTTCCAGATTTTCCAGAGCAATAGTGCATTTTTTATCGCCTATTCCTTTGCCGGAGCGGTCCGTAATGTCTATCTGGAAGATCCGGGTGAAGCACCTCTGGATTCCTGGATGGGACAGTCTTACGGCTACTGGGAAGGTGACACCTTCGTTGTTGAAGTCACCGGGCTGATCGACCAGACCTGGTACGACCGTGCGGGCAACTATCGTTCCTGGGAATCCAAGGTGACCGAACGCTACAACATGGTTGATCGCAACACCATCGAGTATTCGGCGACCATCGAAGACCCGCAGCTGTACACCGAACCATGGACAATTTCCATGCCGCTGTATCGCCGGCTTGAAAAAGATTTTGAACTCCCCCAATTCAAATGTGTGGAGTTTGTAGAGGAGCTGTTGTTCGGACGCTTCCGCAAAGGGCAGCCGCTCGAAGGCATGACAATGCCGTTCTGAGTGCGGCAATAACAATTGAGACAAGGCGCCGATATTGGCGCCAGGCAGACCGAAACCCCGATGGAAGCCACTGGCGACCTGAGGTAAGATGATCTCAAGCAAGGCTTTATGACTTAGCGTAATGAATAGGGGAAACTGTATGAAAATGAAACTGCTTGTCGCTGCTGTGGCAGTTGTCG
Source organism: Pseudohongiella sp. (assembly GCA_036834885.1). Taxonomy (GTDB): domain Bacteria; phylum Pseudomonadota; class Gammaproteobacteria; order Pseudomonadales; family Pseudohongiellaceae; genus Pseudohongiella. Next base: position 1,062,647 of record DAITNA010000001.1, read on the forward strand.
GTGGCATTGCTGCCGTTGGCATGCAATCGCCAGCAACCGCACACCACGCGTTTTCAGCTGAATTTGATGCCAACCTGCCAGTCGCTCTGCGCGGTCCGATCACTCGAGTCGAGTGGATCAACCCGCACTCCTGGATCCATCTGGCTCACACCAATGAAGATGGCACCCAGCAAGCGTGGATGGCAGAAGGTGGTACACCGAATACACTGCTGCGCCGTGGTATCACCCGTAACTCACTGGAGATTGGTACCGAAATCGTGGTCACCGGTTACCAGTCAAAAGACCGTCTGTGCACCCCGGCTTGTCGCGCCAACGGCCGTGACATCACCTTCCCGGATGGACGCAAACTGTTCATGGGTTCTTCCGGTATCGGTGCTCCGCAAGACGGATCTGATCCGGACGACAGATAAGATCGTCTGATGATCGGAGCATAACAAGGCTCCGACCCAAAAAGCGCTTGGTTGATTACGGTCAATCAGGCGCTTTTTTTATCTGCCAAAATGGAACAGACAGTCCATGCAATGATCAGGAGAGTGGCAGGGTGAACAGAACAGTGGGCAGAATGGTTTTCACGGCAAGCGTTGTGTTGGCAGCCAGCGTATGGCCTGCCATGGCCACGGAGAACACAAACCTTGAAGCAACAAGCACCATGGCCGAGATGATGAGGCGTCTGGTGACGCCAGCGTCGAATTCCGTGTTTGCGGTGGCATCAGAAGCGCCCGCCAGCGACGAAGCCTGGCGCGACCTGGAGGACAAAGCCCTGATGCTGGCTGAGTCAGCCAATCTGTTGCTGATCCCGGGCTATGTGCGCCCGGATGCGCGCTGGCTGCAAGATACCGTGATGATGAAGGAGGCCGCGCTGGCTGCATTCGAAGCGGCAAAAAACCGCAACGTAGCGGTGCTGGAAGAACTGGGCAATACACTGTACGAGTCTTGCGAAAGCTGTCACACCGCAACGCGTTAGTCAGTAAACACGGGCGCCAGTGTGCGGTCGGTGCTGCCGCGACTGCCGTACTCGGTGGCGCTGACGTAGAAACCGGACGTTTTCAGTCTTAGCGTCACAGTCTGGAATGTCCGGTTTTCCCAGAACCAGCCGTGCATGCCGTTAAATGCGGCTTCATAGGCGCCCATTTGTTCTGCGCTGCTGGCCTGGGCGTAACTTTCTTCCCCATCAGGCACTTCGAAATTTTCCGCGTGCAGGTCATAGTACAGTTCGCCGTCGGCACGCCAGCTGAACACCAGCGTGTTGCCGCGGTCCATCTGATATTTGTACTCAAGCGACTGGAAGGGTTCCAGAATGAATTCGATCTCATCCGATTTGTGAATTTCATACTGTTCGTGCAAGGCGTTGGCTGTGGTATCCATCATGCCGGTCAGGCCGAGTATGCCACCGATGCCCAGCGGATCGCGGTTGAACTCTGCCGGCATCACAATGCCGAGAAAAATCAGCAATGCACCACCAAAGGCGGCACTGATCGCAACCGCCAGTCGGCGACGGAACGACAAATCATCAGGTGTATGTTGAGAAGCGTCAGCAGGCATGTGCAGTTCCCTGTTGCGGGTTGAGTGGTTCAGATTCGTTTGATCAGATTGACCATTGCCAGGCCGCGAGCTGATACATCATCAGCACAAAACCGGCGCCCATCAATACCGTATTGCTGGCAAACGCCATATCATAAAAGCGCGGGTGACGTCGCCAGATGGCAAACAGCAAAACAATCAGCCCCAGCGCCGTCAACTGGCCAAACTCCACACCCAGATTAAAAGCCAGCAGGTTCAGTAACAAACCGTCCGGGTGCAGGTTCAACTCCTGCAAGCTGGCTGACAAACCCAGTCCATGAAACAAACCGAAGACAAACACGGCCACGCGTGTATTGGGTCGCCAGCGACCAAGACCCTCCAGGGCCCCCATGTTTTCCAGCGCTTTGTACACCACAGACAGCGCAATGATGGCATCAATCACATAGGCATTGATGGACAGGTCAGCGAGCACTCCGATAATCAGGGTCAGGCTGTGTCCCAGCGCAAACAGCGACACATATTGCAGGATGTGGATGGGACGTGTGAGAAAAAACACCACGCCGGCAAGAAACAGCAAGTGATCGTACCCGGTGACCATGTGTTTGGCGCCCAGATACATAAAGGGAACGATGGCGGCGCCCGCATTGGAGGTCACAAAGGCGGCGTCTCCGCCGGCAATACTGTGCGCCATCACCGCGCCTGAGCCGGCAATAACAGCCAACAGCGCCAGCATCTTGCCGGTCACCGGTAACGCGATTGCGCGCAGCATCGTCTCAGTTGTCATGGCGCATCAGAAGCGCGACAGAATTTCAGGATTGTAGGCCTGGTGACACGCTGTGCATACGCTATAGAGCTGAGCGCCGGCCTGGAAAAAATCTTCGTTGTTTTGTGCATCGGTGGCTGCCATCAGTGAAATGCCCACGGTGCTCATGGCTTCGGCATACGTGCGCCATGGGCCTTCCTGCACACGACCCGGCAGCAACATGGCATTGCCCAGCTCCACGATCAGCGCGCTGCGGTTGTGTGCCTGCAACCACTCTTCATCATTGGTGGGATACAGCTCGTAATAGCCATCATGCTGGTCCAGTACCCAGCCGGCAGACTGCCAGAGTGAATCTGCTACCGGTTCCACGACGTGAGCCATAAACTCGGCCATATCCATGGTGAGGTTGTAGTTGGCGGTTGCGCCAGCGGCGACTCCTGTGTCACCGGTTGCAGCAGTGTCAGAGGGCTGCGAACAGGCAAACAGCACAGGTGTAAAAACAAGGCCAACGATCAGGCGGTGCAGGCGAATGAGTGACATGGTGACGGGTCCGGATGTCTGATTGAACTGACGGCATGATACGCACACGCAGCGTCGAGCCGCAACCGGCATTCGTGCTCGAAAACAGGGTATTCCAGCGCGTTTTGAGTTGATCTTGCACAGTGGCTGGTTTAGTTTCTGGCACAGGTCAATCCGATAATAACGATAAATGAGGCATTGTCATGGTTTCCGATTCCCGCCGCGGTATTTTTCCCCTGGCTCTGATGTGTGTGACGGCTTTTGCGCCGCTGCAATTGCATGGACAGACTACCGGGTATGAGCCCCCGCGAACGCCGGATGGGCGTCCGGATTTTCAGGGTATCTGGACCAATGCATCCATCACCGACCTGCAACGCTCTCCGCGCTACGACGCTCTGGTGATTCCGCCAGAGGACCTGGCTCGCGTCACTGCCTCGCATCCGCAAAATGTTCGACTGGCAACCGATGACAACCTGCAACCCGGGGAATTGCTGGATGGCTCGGATCTGGACATGGGACGCGGCTACAACGCATTCTGGATTGATCCGGGTACCACGTTTGGTCTGGTCAAGGGCGAATACCGGACATCATGGGTGGTCGAGCCGGACAATGGTCGTATTCCCTATTCTGAGCAAGGGCAAGTGCTGAGGCGCGAGTTCCGTGAGAAGTTCAGTGGCAATGATGGTCCGGAAGGCCGTTCGCTGGGTGAGCGCTGCCTGATCGGTTTTGGCGGCACCGGCGGGCCACCCATGCTCAACGTGCTGTACAACAATCATTACCAGTTTGTGCAGACACCGGACTATCTGATGATCATGGTGGAGATGAATCAGGATGCCCGCATTATTCCCATCACCGAACCCGGCAGTGCGCGCCACCGCCCGCGTGAGCTGCAGCAGTGGCTGGGTGATTCCATCGGCTGGTGGGAGGGTGACACGCTGGTGGTGGAAACCGTCAGCCTGCATCCCCAGCAGGCCGGAGGCGGACAGATTCCTTTGTCTGATCAAGGTAAAATCATCGAGCGTTTCAGTCGCTACTCGGAGAGCCAGATTCTGTACGAATTCGAGGTGCAGGATCCGGTGTATTACACACAAAGCTGGCGCGGTGAGATGAGCTTCAACAGCAGCGACAGCCGGATCTACGAGTATGCCTGCCATGAGGGCAACTACGGGTTGCCGGGCATTCTGGCAGGTGAGCGCCGGGCCGAAGCCGACGCGGCCAATCAGTAATACCGATTGTAAAGCCAAATGATAAGGATTATCATTAGCCCGTTTTCGCATTCATCGGGACCGGGAGTCTTTTTATGAAAAAACTGTTACTGGCAATGCTTGCCGCCTCCGCGCTGGCAAGCAGTTTTTCTGCCTCGGCGGCAGAGGTCAACGTCTACTCTGCGCGTGAAGAAAATCTGATCAAACCCCTGCTGGACCGTTTTACAGCCGAAACCGGCATTCAGGTCAATCTGATCACCGCTGGTGCAGATGAACTGACTACCCGGATGGAGCTGGAAGGTGCCAACTCTCCCGCTGATTTGCTGCTCACTGTGGATGTCGGCCGATTGCAGCGCGCCAAGGACATGGGCCTGTTGCAGGCGGTCGATTCCGATGCGCTGGAAGCGGCCATTCCGGCCCAATACCGTGACACCGAAGGCTACTGGTTCGGCGCCTCACTGCGTGCACGCGTAGTGGTTTATGACCGTGAGCGTGTGGATCCCTCGCAACTGTCCACCTACGAAGATCTCGCTGATCCGAAATGGCGTGGCAAGATTTGTGTGCGCTCCTCCAGCAATATTTACAACCAGTCACTGGGTGCCGCCATGGTGGCTCATCACGGTGTAGAAACGACAGAAGCCTGGGCGCGAGGCCTTGTCGCCAACTTTGCCCGCCAGCCGCAAGGCGGTGACCGTGACCAGATTGCAGCTGTTGCCATTGGTCAGTGTGAGCTGGCGATTGTTAACACCTACTACCTTGCCGGCATGATCAACGCGACCGATGCCGCACAGCGTGAGCAGGCAGCCAAAGTGGCGGTGTTCTGGCCAAACCAGCAGGATCGTGGTGCCCACATCAACATCAGTGGTGTTGGCCTCAGTGCCCATGCCCCGAACAAGGATGCCGCTGTCCAGCTGATGGAGTTCATGGTGAATGATGAATCCCAGCGTTGGTACGCCGAAGTGAACAATGAGTATCCGGTACGTGCCGGCGTGCCTGTCAGTGCTACCTTGCAGTCCTGGGGGGAGTTCAAGGCCGACTCGCTTGCGCTCGATCAGCTCGGTATCCATAATGCCGAAGCTGTCCGCCTGATGGACAGAGCAGGCTGGCGTTAACAGGTTCACCCTTGTCAGATCACACCACAGACAATTCCGGATCCAGTTTCCAGAACATGATGGCGAGAGCGGGCAAACATGCCCCGCTGCTCGCCATTGTTGTTTTATGTGTGTTGCTGAGTATTCCGGTGCTGACCGTGTTTGCCTCCGTGACCAGTTCCAGCGATGGTGTCTGGCAGCATCTGGTGGATACCCTGCTGTGGTCCTATGTCGGGCAATCCCTGCAGTTGATGCTGGGCGTGGGCATTCTGGTGCTCATGCTGGGCGTGGCCCCGGCGTGGCTGGTGACCATGACACAGTTTCCCGGCAGCCGCTGGCTGGAATGGGCCCTGGTGCTGCCGCTGGCGATGCCTGCCTACATCATCGCCTACACCTACACCGGCATGCTCGACGTCACCGGTCCGGTGCAAAGTTTTATTCGAGAGACGTTTGATCTGCGTTTCGGCGATTACTGGTTTCCACAGATTCGTTCGACCGGTGGTGCCATCACCATGCTGGCGCTGGTCTTGTACCCCTATGTGTACCTGTTGTCGCGCATGGCTTTTCTGGAGCAGTCGGTGTGTGTGCTGGAAGTGTCCCGGACACTCGGTGCCAACCCCTGGCGGGCATTCAGCCGGATCGCCGTGCCGCTGGCCAGACCCGCGATTGTGGCCGGTTTGGCACTGGTGTTGATGGAGACATTGGCTGATTACGGCACCGTGCAATATTTTGGTCTCTCCACGTTTACGACCGGTATCTTCCGAACCTGGTTTGGCATGGGCAGCTCGGCTGCAGCCGCACAGCTGTCAGCGGTATTGATGTTGTTTATTCTCGCGCTGGTGATTGCTGAACAGTGGTCGCGCAGTCGCGCCCGTTATCATCACACCAGCTCGCGCTACTCCCGTTTGCCACGTATCCGTCTGAGAGGATGGCGCAAGCTGGCGGCGATGCTGGTTTGTTTTGCCCCGGTTGCATTCGGCTTTCTCATTCCGTTCCTGCAACTGGCCTGGTGGGCGTGGGACACCCGCGCCCTGGTGGATTTCAGTGTGTTCGGGCAACTGGTGTTTAACAGTTTGCGTCTGGCGGCAACGGCGGCGGTGATCGCGCTGATACTGGGGCTCGGCATCAGTTATGCGAAGCGGCTGCAGCCCGGTGTTGTGATGACGGGGGCAGGCCGGATACTTGGGCTCGGTTATGCGGTACCCGGCACGGTGATTGCGGTCGGTGTGCTGATTCCGTTTGCGTGGTTTGACAATACCGTTGATGCCTGGATGCGAGCCAACGTTGGGACGGCCACCGGCCTCTTGCTCAGTGGAACGCTGATTGCCGTGGTGTTTGCCTACGTTGTGCGTTTTCTGCCGGTGTCGATGAATACGCTGGATGCCGGGCTTGGCAAAATCAAACCGGGGATGGATGACGCCGGTCGCTCCATGGGCCTGGGTTCCTGGCAAATATTGCGACGCATTCATATTCCGATGCTGCGTGGCAGTTTGCTGACGGCGGCGCTGCTGGTGTTTGTGGATGTGCTCAAGGAGTTGCCGGCCACACTGATTTTGCGCCCGTTCAACTTCAATACCCTGGCGATACGCACTTATGAACTGGCCAATCAGGAGCGTCTGACCGAGGCGGCTGCCTCCGCTCTGATGATCGTCATCGCCGGCATCATCCCTGTTATTATCATCAGCCTTTCCATTTCAGCATCACGGCCCGGTCATGACAAACGCGCTTGAACTTCACAAAGTCTCTGTTGCCCTTGAGCGAACCCCGATTGTCCATCAGGTGGACATGATGCTTAAACAGGGAGACATCGGTTGTTTGCTCGGTCCCAGTGGTTGCGGCAAGACCACGTTGCTCAGGGCTATTGCCGGTTTTGAACCGGTCAGTTCAGGACAGATCCGTATCGCGGGGGAGAAGGTCAGTGAGGCAGGCTGGCAGTTGCCAGTCGAAAAGCGCCAGGTTGGCATGGTATTTCAGGACTATGCGCTGTTTCCTCACATGAATGTGCGCGACAACATTGCGTTTGGTCTGCGCATGCTCAATCGCGAGCAGCGTCGTCAACGGGTTGAGGAGCTCGCTGCCATGTTGCGCATTGCCGAATTGCTGGATGCGTGGCCACACCGGCTCTCAGGTGGCCAGCAACAGCGTGTGGCGATTGCCCGCGCCATGGCGCCGCGTCCACGCATACTGCTGCTGGACGAACCCTTTGCCAGTCTGGATGTCGAGCTGCGCGAGGAGATTGCGCGCGAGATTCGCGTGGTGCTCAAAAATGACGGTATTACCGCGATTCTGGTCAGCCACAATCAGTACGAAGCCTTTGCCATGGCAGACGAGATTGGTGTGATGCGAGCGGGCGCCATCCAGCAGTGGAGCCCGGCCTTCCAGCTTTATCATGAACCTGCCAATGCCTATGTCGCCGACTTTGTCGGTGAAGGTGTGTTCCTGCCCGGCACGGTGATCGATCCCTTTCATGTGGACACGGAGCTGGGCATTCTCAGCAGCGATGAAGCCCTGGCGTTCGAACAGGGCCAAAGGGTATCCGTGCTGATTCGCCCGGATGATGTGATTCACGACGATGACAGCAGCTTTACGGCCAGGGTGGTGGACAAGGCCTTTCGGGGCTCACAGTTCCTGTACACACTCGCGCTGGATAGCGGGGCGCGCGTGCTCAGTCTGGTGCCCAGCCACCATGCGCACGCGCGCGATTCGCACATCGGGATCAAGGTGGAAATGGACCACCTGGTAGTGTTCCCCTTGCAGCCTGCGCTCTAGTCCAAGGCTTATTTGGCGTCTGCGCGGGTAAACTGCAGGGTATTGCGCGCCGTGCCATCCGGGTCATAGGCCGACAACTCCAGCTTGCCGCCACCGGGCCCGAAAGGCCACTTCACATTAACATAACCGCTGTGCCCACCGCTGTTGACCATGCCGGCGCTCACGGCAAAGTTTTTGGCCAGCCCCACAGCGGTCCATTCGCAAGCACCCTCGCCGGTGGATATCAGGGCGTAGATGTCGTCACCGTATTTGGGCGACTTGCCAAGGCTGCGGATTTCCAGTGTACAGGCGCCGCGTCCGTTTTCCCCGGATGGTGACAGGTACACTCCCTCAATCATGGTTTGTGCGGATACCAGCGAGCTGCTGATGGACAGCGCACTGGCTAACATGACAACGCCGACAGCTTTCATGGTGAATCTCCTGAATCAAGGATCAATCTGTATTGAGGGAGTATAAAAACCCTGCAAATGCTACGGGTATTGAGTGTAGGCAGGTAACAGAACGGTCGTTTTGATTCAGATCAAGCGATGTGCAGGCGTGTTGCCGGCGTCAGTGATGCTCGTGCAGGAAGGTTTCCAGGCTGTGCCCGGTCAGGCGTTTGATGCTGGCAAAGACAAACCAGATCGCAATCATCAAGACAATCATGCTGGGAATGGCAATGACGGGGTAACTCAGCGCTGTCATGCGGCCGAGCTCGGCATTAAATTCTGCAGTGCCTGGCGGGCTGACCAGAATGAGGGTGGCCAGAATATAGTTGAGTGTGGATGACAGGAAAAATGAACTGGCGACTATCCAGGACGCCTGTGTCAGCCGGCGATCAAACAGAGCCGTATTGCCTTTGGCGGCCAGTGCCGCCGCCAGATCATCAACCCGGATCAGCTGCGCGTTCAGGATCAGGGTACGCACCAGAGGCCAGCGCGTGTACTGGCTGACCAGCACGGCAAGTCCGATCAGACCGGGGATGGCGGCTTCCTTGATCGCGATATAACGCGGTGGCAGTTCCAGCAGGCTGATGCCGCCGGTCAGCAGGACGCTGACAATGCCCAGCACCGAGAACGGATTGACCTTGCCGCTGCCTTTGAGATCCCACAAACCGTAAGCAATTGGAAACGACAGGGCAACCACAATGGCCCAGGCCGGTCCAAGGCTGTCATCGCCACTGAAGCGCGACAGCACAATCACGGGGATAATGATGTTGAAGGCCAGATTGCCAAGAAACCCGCCCTGGGATTTCTTCTGCTTCTGCGTATCCGTGCCCTGGGTCATGTGTGTTGCCTGGTCCAGACGGGGAAGCTGCGGGTCTTCGGAAAAAGGGGTGGTAGCTACGAGTGGACTTGAACCACTGACCCCAGCATTATGAGTGCTGTGCTCTAACCAGCTGAGCTACGTAGCCATCGCAAGGCGCGCATTCTGTCTAACTGAGGCGTGCTTGTCAAGATTTTGGGCGCTGCCATGGCTGCGTTGCAGGACTAAACATTGAACCGGAAATGCATCACATCGCCATCCTTCACAATGTAATCCTTGCCTTCCAGACGCCATTTGCCCGCTTCCTTGGCACCGGCTTCACCCTTGTACTGGATGTAGTCGTCGTAGGCGATGACTTCGGCGCGGATAAAGCCTTTCTCGAAGTCGGTATGGATGGCTGCTGCTGATTGCGGGGCGGTGGCACCGACCTTGACAGTCCAGGCGCGGACCTCTTTCACGCCAGCCGTGAAGTAGGTTTGCAGGTTGAGCAGTGAGTAACCTGCGCGGATCACGCGGTTCAGGCCTGGCTCGGTCATGCCCATGCTCTCCAGAAACATCTGCATTTCTTCCACGTCGTCGAGTTCAGCAATTTCCGCTTCAATCTTGTTGCACACCGGCACCACGATGGCACCTTCGGCATTGGCGATGGTTTGCACCACGTCGAGCAGCGGATTGTTCTCGAAGCCGTCTTCGGCGACGTTGGCGATGTACATCACCGGTTTGGTGGTCAGCAAATGGAAGGTCTTGGCCAGACGCTTCTCGTCGTCAGACAGATCTTTCAGCAAGCTGCGAGCGGGTTTGCCTTCGGTGAGGTGAGGGATCATTTTTTCCAGCAAAACCTTTTGCGCTACCGACTCCTTGTCGCCGCCCTTGGCCATGCGCGCGACTCGTTGCAGTTGCTTTTCGCAGCTTTCCAGATCCGCCATGATCAGTTCGAGGTCGATAATCTCGATATCGCGTTTGGGGTTGACGCTGTTGGCCACGTGGATCACGTTGTCATCCTCAAAGCAGCGCACCACGTGGGCAATCGCGTCAGTTTCGCGGATGTTGGCCAGGAACTTGTTGCCCAGCCCTTCGCCTTTGGATGCGCCGGCCACCAGACCAGCGATGTCAACAAATTCCATGGTGGTGGGCACAACACGCTCGGGTTTGACGATGGCAGCCAGTGCATCCAGACGTGGATCCGGCATGGGCACAATGCCGCTGTTCGGTTCGATGGTGCAGAACGGAAAGTTCTCGGCCGCAATACCGGATTTGGTGAGGGCGTTAAACAGGGTGGACTTGCCGACGTTGGGCAATCCGACGATGCCGCACTTGAAACCCATGAGCGTAATTCCTGTAACAGACTGGATTATGTTGGAGTGCCAGTGTTCTTCGCCGGAGCAGCGCTGCTGTGCAGCTGCAACATGGCCTGATTCCACTGACCGTTGACCATCAGGGGCAGTACTTTTATGGCCTGCCCGATATCGTGTTCTATGTGTATGGTGTCATCTTTGCCGGGATCACTGAGCACGTAATTGGCCACCTTGCTCTTGTCGCCCGGATGTCCTACGCCAATGCGCAAGCGGTAAAAGCCGTTGGCGCCACCAAAGGCGTTGATAATGTCGCGCATGCCATTGTGGCCGCCATGACCGCCACCGGCTTTGATGCGTGTAGTGCCGACTGGAAAGTCGATTTCGTCATAGGCAATCAGCACCTGGGCCGGCTCAATATCAAAATACTGACACAGCGCGGCAACAGACTGACCGCTGCGGTTCATAAAGGTAGTGGGGAAGAGCAGACGAACATCGTTACCGTCTATGCTGACGCGACCACAAAGCCCGTGGAAACGGGTTTCTGCCCTGAGTTCGCCGCCGTACTGACGACAGATGGAATCCACGAACCAGACACCGACATTGTGCCGGTTGTAACGATATTGCGGGCCCGGATTACCCAGGCCCACAATCAGTTTGAGCTTGTCAGTGCTCATGTTGGTGGCTATCAGGCCTGGGCTTCGCCTTCAGCTGAGCCACCACGCGGCGCCTGCACAGTGACCACAGCGTGGTCAGAGTCATGGCCGTGTGCCAGATCGACACTGGAAACGCCTTTGGGGAACTTGATCTGGGAAATGTGCACAGACTCGCCGACACCAATGTCAGTCATGTCGATTTCCAGATACTCAGGCAGGTCCTGCGGCAGGCAGACAACTTCCAGTTCTGCCATGGTCTTCAGGATAGAGCCGCCGCCCAGTTTGACGCCTTTGCACTTGTCTTCATTGATCAGGTGCACCGGTACTTTCACATGGATGGTGTGCGTGCGGTCAACGCGCTGGAAGTCAGCGTGCATGATGCGCGGCTTGGCCGGGTGGCGCTGCAGCGCCTTGATCACAACCTGCTGTTTTTTGCCATCCACCACCAGGGTGATGATGTGTGAGAAAAACGCTTCATTCGAAGTGGCCTTCAGAATGTCTTTGTGCGGAATGGAAATGGATTCCGGCGCTTTTTCACCACCGTAAATGATGGCAGGTACAAGATCAGCCAGACGACGCAGGCGGCGGCTCGCACCTTTCCCCAGGTCGTTTCTGGCGCTGGCATTCAGTTCAAACTCATTGGACATGATGTCTCTCCGGTTTTTAAAACGTTTGCCAGACTTGCGACCGGTCCGACAAACGTTGTCAGTAAAAGAGGCCGCCGAACGTGTCGGCAGCCTCTGTGAAAATCAGACGCCAGAATTCTCGAACATGGCGCTGATTGATTCTTCATTGCTCACGCGGCGGATGGATTCCGCCAGCAGGCGAGCCATACTCAGCTGTCGTACCTTGTTGCACTTTTTAATTGCATCGCTAAGCGGAATGGTGTCGGTGACCACCAGTGAATCCAGCACGGAGTTGGCGATATTCTCAGCCGCGTTGCCGGACAGGACCGGGTGGGTACAGTAGGCGACAACTTTGGCGGCGCCATGCTCTTTCAGAGCTGCTGCCGCTTTGCACAAGGTGCCGGCGGTATCCACCATGTCATCCACAATCAGACAGGTGCGATCCTTGACCTCACCGATGATGTGCATGACCTGGGCTTCATTGGCCTGCGGACGGCGCTTGTCGATAATAGCCAGATCGACATTCAGTTGTTTGGCCACAGCACGCGCACGCACCACGCCACCGATGTCAGGTGATACCACCGTCAGGTTCTGATAATTCTGTCGTTCAATGTCCTCGGTCAGTACCGGAGAACCGTAAACGTTGTCCACCGGGATACTGAAGAAACCCTGGATCTGCTCGGCGTGAAGATCAACAGTCAAGACACGGTTGATGCCCACAGCAGTAATCATGTCAGCCACCACTTTGGCACTGATCGCCACACGCGCGGAACGTACACGACGGTCCTGACGGGCATAACCAAAGTAGGGGATGACAGCGGTAATGCGGTTGGCCGAGGCGCGGTGTACGGCGTCGGCAGTCAGCAGCAACTCCATCAGGCTGTCGTTGGTCGGAGCGCAGGTAGACTGGATGATAAACACATCTTTGCCACGCACGTTTTCGCGAATTTCAACCGCGACCTCACCATCGCTGAATTTTCCAATCTGTGCATCACCCAGCGGAACACCGATATAGCGGGCGATTTTTTCCGCCAGCACGGGATTGGCGTTGCCGGTGAAAACCATCAGATTATTGGCCATGGGATTATTACCTTCAGACTTGCCGGCAGGAGACGTCCAGCGATTGCTCTGTTTCGATTTAAGCAGTGGTCGTTTGATGGTCATGCCCGCCCGGGTCATTGATCGTAGTCACTTTTTGTTTTGGTGTTTACTGGGCTGAACCGGGCAAACCGGGAATTTGGCTGGGGTGGCTGGACTCGAACCAACGCATGTCAGAATCAAAATCTGATGCCTTACCAACTTGGCGACACCCCAAAAAACGTCGCTATTCTAAGCGATTGTGCCTCAGCTTGCCTACCGCAGATTCCGCGATGTCAGCTGTTGCACATTCAGTCTGGCTTAACCAGGGTCCTCACGGCGGACTCATTGACTGCCTTAGCCACAAAACCGCTGATATTCTTCAACGGTCCGTGTTTGTCAGTCGGCAATTTCGCCAGTACTGCTCTGGCGGCAGCTTCATCGTCAAAACTTGCGAACACACTGGAACCGGTGCCTGTCATTCTTGCCGGGGCAAACTGACTCAGCCATTGGATGGCGGCATCAACCTCCGGATACAGCTGTCGGACCAGCAATTCACAGTCGTTTCGGGACTGCCCTGCCAGAAAGGCGGCCATTTTGATGGCCTTTGTATCGCGTGTCAATTGTTGATGTGAAAAAATCCTGGCCGTTGAAACATGGCAGGCCGGTGTCAAAACCAGGTAATAAATAGAGGGAAGATCAACGGGCGTGAGGTGTTCCCCCACGCCTTCTGCCCATGCCGAACAACCATTCACAAACACCGGCACATCCGCGCCCAGACTCAGCCCGAGGCTCTGCAATTGTTCCTGGCTCAGGCCGCATTGCCACAGATGGTTGAGGGCAATCAGCGTCGTTGCGGCGTCCGAGCTGCCGCCGCCCAGGCCAGCACCCGCCGGTATGCGTTTGATCAGCTCAATGTCGACACCCTGGCAACTGTCGCTGTGTTCGCACAGCAGGCGAGCAGCGCGCAGCACAAGATTGTCGTCGGTAGCCAGCTCGGGCGTATCGCAGTGCAGCAGAATCCGGTCATCATCGCGCAAGTGAAAGCTCAGCTCATCACCGTAATCGAGCAGCTGGAACAGGGTTTGCAACAGATGGTAGCCATCCTCACGCCGTCCGGTGATGTGGAGGAAAAGATTCAGTTTCGCCGGGGCTGGCAGAGTCAGGCTGCGATGTGTCATGGCTGGGTTATGAGGCCGGTGTTCCGGAGGGAAGGGTCCAGGTCAGGCGGATCAAATCCAGCCGCAGCGGATCTTTCCGGATACGGATACGGGTGGGCAACGATTCAGCGCCAAAATTGGTGTAGCCCAGATAGTCAATGCGCCAACCCGCCTGCTCAAAACCAAGCAACTGCAGGTTCTCGGCAAAACTCATGGCCTCGCTGGCGCCCGGTGCCGGTATGCCCTTGATCCAGTAGTTCAGTTCAGTGACGGGCAGCTCGTAGCCGATGCGATCGTACAGCATTTGCTCAGGGGATTCGGTGACAATGGGTTCCTCGCCCTGCTGTTCGATGCGGACTTCACCCGGACGGCCATTGATTTCGGTAGCTCCGACATTAAACGTGCCCCACAGATTGATGCGGTACTGTTCCTGCTGCTGGCGCCAGCGGATACGGGACGAGTGGGCCTCATTGGCGTCACGCACGTTGATGCTGCCAGTAAACTCCCATTCGGTTAGTGACTCCAGCACGGCCTTGCGCTGTTCCCATTCCGGGTTGACCGGAGCATCCATGCGCGGCGTGCTGGTACAGGCCGTCAGCACAATCAGGACTGCCAGTGGCAAAAGTCGATGCAGACTCATGTGGACGGCTCAAGCTGAGACATCAGGCGAGCACGCTGCTCATCCGTCAGCAGGCGCTCAACGGCTTCGGTGACAAATTCACTGCCCGGAAACTCTTCCAGTGCAGCAGCCCAGATTTCAACAGCTTCGCTCTGATTGCCGCTGACCCAGAGAACCTCGCCGAGGTGAGCAGCCACTTCGTGATCGGGGAAGGCGGCGTAGGCCTTGCGCAGGTTTTCCAGTGCGGCGTCATAGTGACCGAGTTTGTACTGCACCCAGCCCAGGCTGTCAGTGATTGCCGGGTCATCAGGTTGCAGGGCAATGGCCTGTTCGATCAGCTCCAGAGCTTCCTCATAACGGTCAGTGCGGATGGTCAGGGCATACCCCAGATGATTGAGTGCCCGGGCATCCTGCGGTGTCAGCGACAGAATGTGGCGCAGATCGCGTTCTACCATCGCCATGTCATCAAAGCGCTCGCTGATCAGCGTGCGTGCAAACAACAGGTCGGTATTGTCCGGGAAATCTTCAAGGGCAGCATTGAGTGTGTCGCGGGCGCGCTCATCCAGTCCGGCATTGGCCAGCGCTTCGGCTTCCAGTGCCGGCATCACCGGTGCCAGACGGGCATCGCTGGCAGCCAGTTGCCGAGACCATTCGCGCGCATCATCAAAGCGTTCCAGCTCCACCATCAGGCGCATGGCCTGTCGCTGCGCGGCCAGAAAGGCATTGGACTGCCGACTGATTTGAAGGTACCGCGCCAGTGCCTCAATGCGATTGCCACGGGACTCCAGAATAATCGCCAGATAATAGTTGGCCTCGCTCAGCCGGTGTCCGGCCTCAATCAGTTGCCTTAACTGGGGTTCAGCCTTCTCGTAGGCTTCCAGTTCCAGATTGATCAGCACCAGTGAGTACAGGGTTTCCAGATCGCCCGGTTGCTGTTGCATCAGGATTTCAAACTGCTCCGCCGCGTCGGTCAGCTTGTTGTGCTGAACCAGCAGTTGCGCATAGCTGTAACGCAGCAGACGGTGCTCCGGGTAGTCTGCCACTGCCCGGGCGAGCACAGTTTCCGCTTCGTCTGAACGGCCCATGTTCTGCAGCAATTGGGCTTCGAGCAAACCCGTGCGAGGGTTGTCGCCAAAGCGCTCGCGGGCTGTCTGCAGCCAATTCGCCGCTTCTTCGCCCATGCCGCTCTGGTCATGGATCTGGGACAGGGCATAGTACAGCGTGGGTTCTTGTGGATAGCGCTCCGCCATCGCTGTCAGTTCCGTAATCAGCACAGCGCGCTGGCGGTTCTCTAGGTTGTAAGTGCGCGCTGACAGCGCCGTAAAGTCAACCTGTCCACCAAGGCTCATGACCCTGTCCAGATGAGGCAGGGCGCGGATGTACAAACCCTGTTCCATCAACTGGTAACCCAGTACCAGATGCGGTTCCATGGCGTCCGGCTCCAGGGCGAGCCAGCGCTGTGCCAGCTCTGACATGGCATCGGTATTGCCCAGCGCCGAGCTGAACTCCATCGCACGTTTGATGATGTTGAGATCGTCGGTTTCCAGTGCCAGATTAAAGTAGGTCTCAGCGGCATCTGGCAAATAGCCCCGCATCGCGCCAAATTCACCCAGCAGCGCAGCCTCCAGCTGTTCACGGGTAAAATTGCCATATTGCACAGGTTCTGGCGGGGTGGCAGCGGTGGTTTGAGCGACGTCAGATGACGGTTCTCTGGCCGAGGTTTCGGCGGCGGTATCGGTGTCAGAATGGAGGACAGGCTGGCTTGAAATGCCGGCGCAGGCCACTAACATTGGCGCAAACAGGGGTAACAGACGGATAGGCAGCGTTTTCATAAAGTCCAGTTCGGGGTGCCGCGGGCACCGCCGGATTGTAACAACAGTTCCCGGGCAAGACTACAATGGAGACCGGGTGCCCCGCATAATACGTGCGGCCATAGATTTTCCGGTTTGATCTGATTCGGTATTTGTACGGGCAAGCGCTGCCGGTTTTTAGTAAGATAGCGCACTTTTCAATTCAGGCTCTTGTTCATGGCGCTGGTTCTGCTTGGCATCAATCACAATACCGCGAATGTGGCGCTGCGTGAGCAGGTAGCGTTCCCGCCTGAAAAGATGGCGGAGGCCATGCAGCATGTCACGGCGCTGGAGCATGTGCGTGAAGCTGTGATCGTGTCCACCTGCAATCGCACCGAGCTGTATGTGGATGTTGATCTGAGCCGCGGTGTTGATGGCGACAGCCAGAATCAGGATGATCCGGATCACCCCTTCGATCCCGAGCTGCTTCAGGCTGAACAGGACAAGTTGCTGGACTGGCTCAGCAATTATCATGGCGTCAGCCGGGCCGAGCTGGGCAACTGCAGTTATTTTCACTGGCGAGTTGACGTTATCCGTCACCTGATGCGCGTCGCCTGCGGGCTGGATTCGATGGTATTGGGCGAACCGCAGATTCTGGGACAGATCAAGTCTGCGTATGCCGTTGCCAAGGAGTTGGGTGTTGCCCGCATGCAACTGGGACGGGCATTTCAGGAAGCGTTTTCCATCGCGAAGGAAGTGCGTACTGACACCGCGATCGGCGAAAACCCAGTCTCTGTGGCCTATGCGGCGGTGACGCTGGCCGAGCAGATATTCTCCAATCTGGGGTCTCTGCACGCCCTGTTGATCGGGGCGGGGCACACCATTGAGCTGGTGGCCCGTCATCTGACCGACAAGGGGGTGCGCAGCATTGTAGTGGCCAACCGGACACTGCAGAACGCAGTCAAGCTGGGCGAGAAATTCGGGGCTCGTGGCGTGCTGTTATCCGATATTCCGGACGAGCTGATCCACGCGGATATTGTCGTGTCATCGACCAACAGCCAGTTGCCGCTGCTGGGCAAAGGCGCTGTCGAGCGCGCCATCAAGAAGCGTCGCCACAAACCCATGTTGCTGGTGGATCTGGCGGTACCGCGTGACATCGAACCGGAGGTGGGCGAGATCAATGATGCCTACCTGTACAGTGTTGATGATATTCGTGATGTCATTGAGGACAATGTCAAAAGCCGGGCGCAAGCCGCTGAACAGGCGGGCGCTATCATCGAGCGTGGCGTTGAAGAATATTTGAAAGAGCTGCGCGCATTAAACGCAGTGGCCACCTTGCGGGCATTTCGCGACAAGGCGGACAGCATTCGTCAGGCCGAGCTTGAGAAAGCCCTCAGGTCGCTGGAGAAAGGTACTCCGGCAGAAAAGGTGCTGGAGGCACTCGCACGCGGCATCACCAACAAACTGATCCATGCACCCAGCGTGCAAATGAAAAAGGCCAGCGCGGACGGTCGTGATGACCTGGTGCGCCTGACCCAGGAATTGTTTGAGCTGGGAGAGTCTGATCCCCGGCAGCCGGATGAAAACCGATGAAAGAATCCATTTATCAGAAACTGGAGCTGATTGCCGATCGCTGCCAGGAGCTGGAAGCGCTGCTCAGCGATGCTGATACCATTTCCGATCAGGAACGTTTTCGCAGCCTGTCGCGCGAATTCGCCGAGATCGAACCGATTGTGCTGGAGTTCAAACGCTATCTGATTGCGCAAGAGGATCTGGTGCTGGCGCAGGACATGCTCAAGGATGCTGATCCCGACATGCGCGAGATGGCAGAGGAAGAATGCAAGGCGCTGAAGTCGCTGCTGGAAACGCTTGAAATTTCCCTGCAAAAACTGCTGTTGCCCAAAGATGAAAAGGACAGCATGAACGTGTTTCTGGAAATCAGGGCCGGTACCGGCGGTGATGAGGCCGCGATCTTTGCCGGCGACCTGTTCCGGATGTATTCGCGTTATGCCGAGCGTCAGGGCTGGCGCATGGAAGTGCTGAGTGAGCGTCCCGGTGAGCATGGTGGCTACAAGGAAATCATCACTCGTGTTGAAGGGCGCCAGGTTTACGGCCAACTCAAATTTGAATCCGGTGCGCATCGTGTGCAACGTGTGCCAGAAACCGAAACCCAGGGGCGCATTCATACATCAGCCTGTACGGTTGCGATCCTGCCGGCTGCCGATGAGCTGGCCGAGGTTGAAATCAACAAGGCCGACCTGCGCATTGATACCTTTCGTGCCAGTGGTGCCGGTGGTCAGCACGTCAACAAAACCGATTCCGCAATCCGCATCGTCCATATTCCCAGCGGGATTGTTGTCGAGTGTCAGGACGAGCGTTCCCAGCATAAAAACCGTGCACGTGCCATGTCTCTTCTTCACGCACGTCTTAACGACATGCAGCAGGCGGCCGCGGACAAACAGCAGTCAGATACCCGGCGTCTGCTGGTTGGATCCGGCGATCGCTCCGAACGCATCCGGACCTACAACTACCCCCAGGGACGTGTCACCGACCATCGCATCAACCTGACGCTGTACAAGCTGGATGAAGTCATGCAGGGCGATCTGGATGCCGTCATTCAGCCGCTGATTCAGGAGTATCAGGCGGATCAGCTCGCCGAGCTGGCAGCCTGAGATCATGACCGCAGCGCAAGCACAAACTGTAAGGCAAGCGCTGGCATGGGCTGCCACTCAGATTGATGCGTCTTTCTTGCCAGACACCGGCGATGCCAGAACCGATGCAGAATATCTGTTGATGCATGTGTTGCACTGTTCCCGATCGCGTCTGATTACTGAGGCAGACATGCTGCTGTCCCCCGCTCAATGGCAAGCGTTCCAGGCACAGGTGGTGCGGCGTCAAGCCGGTGAGCCGGTGGCATATATTACTGGTACAAGGGGATTCTGGACGCTGGATCTGAGGGTTACACCGGACGTTCTGATTCCACGCCCGGAGACTGAGTTGCTGGTGGAATCTGTCCTGGCGATGGCCGACAACAACACTGCATTAACCGTCGTTGACCTGGGTACCGGCAGTGGTGCGATTGCGCTGGCGATTGCGTCCGAGCGCCCCAACTGGCGGGTAATGGCAACCGATGCCAGTGCCGCCGCCTTGCAGGTTGCCCGTCTCAATGCCAAGTTGTCGAAGCTGGCTGATGTCGAGTTTCTGCAAGGCAACTGGTGTGATGCCTTGCCCGCCGGGCTGTCGCCCGACATCATTGTCAGTAACCCGCCCTATATCGCGCCGGATGACCCGCATTTACAGCAAGGTGATCTGCGCTTTGAGCCACGCTCTGCCCTCAGCGCTGGCGATGACGGATTAAAGGATATCCGGCATATCACCACTGAAGCTGGTAAATTGTTACATGCCGGTGGCGTCTTGCTGCTGGAGCATGGATACCGCCAGGCGCAGGCAGTGCGCGACATCATGATCGCAGCCGGGTTTGAGCAGGTGAAAAGTCTGCGCGATTTGGGTGGGCACGAGCGCGTCACTCAGGGAGTCCGACGATGAACGATGAACAGTTGCTGCGATACAGTCGTCAGATCATGCTGCCCGCCTTTGATGTGGAAGGGCAGCAGAAGTTGCTGGAAGCCACCGTGCTGATTGTCGGACTCGGTGGTTTGGGTAGCCCGGTATCAATGTATCTGGCGGCTGCCGGCGTTGGCCACCTGATACTGGTGGATGATGATCAGGTTGATCTCAGCAATCTCCAGCGCCAGATTGTCCACACCGAGCAGACCGTGGGCGTCAGCAAGGTGGATTCCGCGGCGCGCACGCTGGCCGCGCTTAACCACGACACCCGCATCACCTGTATCAACAAACGTGTGGACGAAGCCGCTCTGCTCGACCTGGTCAGGCAAGGGGTCGATCTGGTGGTGGATGCCTGTGACAACTTCAGCACCCGCTTTATGATCAATCGCGTGTGTGTGGACGCGGGTATTCCGCTGGTGTCTGGTGCCGCGATACGACTGGAGGGGCAAGTGGCCGTATTTGACAGCCGGCGCGACAACAGCCCGTGTTATCAATGCCTTTACCGGGGCGGCGATGACGAGCAGATGAGCTGCGCGCGCAATGGTGTGCTGGCGCCGCTGGTTGGGGTGATTGGCAGCATGCAGGCGGTTGAGGCCATCAAGGTGCTCAGTGGTCTGGGGCAGGATCTGGCTGGACGACTGCTGTTGTTTGATGCCTTTGGCAGCCAGTGGCGTGAGCTGCGCCTGCCACGCGACCCTCAGTGCCCGGTATGTGCCCGGCACCATGCTTGATGCCGTAAACGATCAGGCGCTATGATGCCGACACTTTTAATAAAGACACGATAAACTCAGGTCCGACTCTCCGGGCCACAAAAATTCAGGAAGCAGGCCAGGCCAGATGCAGCAATTAACAGAAGACGGTGAGCCACAAGTGGCCCCGGAAGCACAGACAGAACTGCCGATACAAACAGACACCCTGACAGAAATAGCAACAGATGTTCAGACGGAGCCCCGGCAAGACAATGCCGAGCCCGACCTGGCACCGGTCAAGCCGGCCGCTCTCAATATCCCATTCAGCACCTTCAATCTGGAGCCGGCGCTGGAAAGAGCGATTGCCGATCTGGGCTACCAGTACTGCACGCCAATTCAGGCGCAGAGTTTGCGCTACTCGCTGCGCGGATATGATGTTACCGGCAAGGCACAAACCGGTACCGGCAAAACGGCGGCGTTTCTGATTACCATCATTAACGACTTGCTCAAGAACCCCATGCAGGACACCCGGTATATTGGTGAGCCGCGCGCGGTCGTACTGGCGCCAACCCGTGAACTGGTCATGCAGATTGCCAGTGATGCTGCCAATCTCACCAAACATACCGATTTGCATGTCGTGACACTGGTTGGTGGTGAAGACTACCAGCGCCAGTTGCGTCAAGTTGATAAACGCCCGGTGGATATCGTCGTGGCAACACCGGGGCGGCTGATTGATTTTCTGCAGAACGATCACCTTTATCTCGGGCTGGTGGAGCTGCTGGTGATTGATGAGGCGGACCGCATGCTGGACATGGGGTTTATCCCGCAGGTGCGCAATATCGTGTCACGTACGCCGCACAAGGATTGCCGCCAGACGCTGCTGTTCAGTGCGACCTTTACACCGGAAATTCTCGAGCTGACCACGCGCTGGGCCATGGATCCGGTGATGATAGAGATTCAGCCTGAACGTGTGGCAACTGACACGGTTGAGCAGGTGGTGTATCTGGTGACCACAGATGACAAATACAAGTTGCTGTATAACCTGATCAACGTACAGGGTGCCGATAAAGTGATTGTGTTTAACAATCGGCGGGATCAGGTGCGCAAGCTGGCTGACAATCTGTATCGCCATGGGGTCAGTTGTGGCTTGCTGTCGGGTGAAATTGCGCAGAACAAACGTGTCAAAACGCTGGAAGAGTTCCGCGATGGCAAGATCAAGGTGCTGGTGGCCACGGATGTTGCTGGACGAGGCCTGCATATTGATGATGTCACACACGTGATCAACTACAGTCTGCCGGAAGAGGCCGATGACTACGTGCATCGCATCGGCCGGACGGGTCGCGCCGGTGCTGTGGGCACCTCTATCAGTTTTGCCTGCGAGGAAGATTCATTTCTGCTGCCCAATATCGAGGCGACACTTGGGCAGAAACTGCCATGTGTGTATCCGGATCAGGCCTTGCTGGCAGAGCCGCCGGCTTTCAGTCGTCCTTCCCATTTCAAGGATGAATCCAAATCCGGCGCCAAGGGCAGTGGGCATGCCCGTGGCGGGCGCAGTGGCGGTGGCGGAGCGCGTCCGCGCCCGAGACGCTGAGTCCGGGGCGCGATGGCTCTGATCAGTGATTTTTGCCGGAGCGTGCACCGGCACTGATCAGTATGTCGCGGTAGGCCGTTGAGCTTCTGTGTTCACTGACGTGATCCAGGAAGGTACTGCCGTTGCCCAGTGCAACATTGATGTCATGGCCGGCATCGACAAAAAATCCGACAAAACGCTCAAACTGCTCCGGCAGCATGCCGCGGTACGCTTTGAGCAGGACGTGATAATCCTGTGGCACGCCTTCCGGTGCCGGCATTGCCAGAAATGCCTTGATGCGTTCATCGCTCCACTCTTCATTGCGAGTGGCGGGCTGGGTGCGTTCTTTGCCTGTTTTCTTTTCTTCGATCATGTTCAGTCTGCCTTCAATTTGTTGCGCAGCAGTTCATTGAGCTGCGCCGGATTGGCTTTGCCTTTGGACAGTTTCATCGCCTGTCCGACAAAAAAACCGAACACCGCTTCCTTGCCGCCGCGATACTGTGCGACCTGATCCGGATTGGCAGCCAGCACATCGTCCACCAGTTTTTCAATGGCGCCGGTATCGGTGACTTGCTTCAGTCCACGCGACTCAATAATCGCATCCACATCCGGCTCGCCTTCCGCCAATGCTTCAAACACGGTTTTGGCGAGTTTGCCGGAAATCGTGTTGTCCTTGATGCGACTGATCATGGTGCCCAGCTGAACCGGTTGGATCGGTGATGCCGCAATGTCCAGATCCAGCTTGTTGAGGAGGCCGAGCAAATCGACCGTGACCCAGTTGGCTGACAGTTTGGCATCACCACACAGGCGAGCGACTTCTTCGAAATAATCCGCCATCGCGCGACTGCTGGTCAGCACATTGGCGTCGTACCGGCTCAGGCCATAGTCGGCGACAAAGCGTGCGCTGCGAGCATCCGGCAGTTCCGGCAGGGTAGCCCGCACTGCAGCGATGTACGATTCGTCAATCACCACAGGCAACAGGTCCGGTTCCGGGAAGTAGCGATAATCATTGGCGACTTCCTTGCTGCGCATCGAGCGGGTTTCATCCTTGTCCGAATCGTACAGGCGGGTTTCCTGGATCACGCGCCCACCATCCTCTATCAGGTCGATCTGGCGCTGAACTTCGTAGTTGATGGCCTTTTCGACAAAGCGGAATGAGTTCACGTTTTTGATTTCAGTGCGTGTGCCAAATTCAGTGGCGCCTTTTTTGCGCACAGAGACGTTGGCATCACAACGCATGGAACCTTGCGACATATCGCCGTCGGAGATGCCCAGATACAAAATGATGGCATGCAGTTTTTTCAGATAGGCAACGGCTTCCTTGGCGCTGCGCAAATCCGGATCCGAGACAATTTCCAGCAGCGGTGTGCCGGCGCGGTTCAGGTCAATGCCGGACATGCCCTGGAAGTCTTCGTGCAGGGATTTGCCCGCATCTTCTTCGATGTGCGCGCGCGTGATGCCGATCACTTTTTCGCTGCCATCTTCCAGCTGGATTTTCAGTGAGCCACGACCCACCGTCGGAAATTCAAGCTGGCTGATCTGATAACCTTTCGGAAGGTCAGGATAAAAATAATTCTTGCGGTCAAATACCGAGCGCTTGCCAATTTCTGCGTCCACCGCCAGTCCAAAGCTGACTGCCATGCGCAACACTTCCTCATTCATCACCGGCAATGTGCCAGGCAGTGCGAGATCGTAAATGTTGGCCTGGGTATTGGGTTCCGCGCCGAAGTCAGTAGCGCTGCCCGAAAACAGTTTGCTTTTGGTGGCCAACTGGACGTGCACTTCCAGTCCAATCACAGTTTCCCAGCTCATGACTTAAACCTCCGCTCGCTTGGTGTGCCAGTCGGTATTGAGCTGGAACTGGTGTGCAACATTAAGCAGGCGCGCTTCCGACAGTGCCGGGCCGACCAGCTGCATGCCGATGGGGAGACCATTGAGCAAACCGGCAGGCAACGACATGCCGGGCAGCCCCGCCAGATTGACGGCGATTGTGTAAATATCTTCCAGATACATGGTTACCGGATCGCTGACCTTCTCACCGGTTTTGAACGCGGTGTGTGGCGAGGTCGGCCCGAGAATCAGATCCACTGACTTGAAGGCGTCGTCAAAATCATTCTTGATCAGGCGGCGGATTTTTTGTGCCTTGATGTAGTAGGCGTCGTAATAACCGGCCGACAGCGCGTAGGTGCCCACCAGAATCCTGCGTTTGACTTCGTCTCCAAAACCTTCACCACGGCTGCGCTTGTACAGATCATCCAGATTGACCGGATTTTTGCAGCGATAACCAAAACGCACGCCGTCGTATCGCGACAGGTTCGCGGAGGCTTCAGCCGGAGCGATCACGTAGTAGGCAGGCACGGACAGGTGGTTGTTGGGCAGATCCACTTCCCTGAATGACGCACCCAGCGACTCCAGTACCTTGATCGCATCACGCAGGATGTTCTGTACGGCAGGATTCAGATCAGTCGTGAAATGTTCGCGGGGCAAGCCGATGCGCAAACCGGTCAGCGGCTTGTCCAGTTCCGCTGTGAAATCTTCAGCAGGCAACTCAAGGCAGGTGGAGTCCCGCAGATCCGTGCCGGCAATCGCATTCATCATCAATGCAGCATCGTGCGCGCTCTTGGTCAGTGGCCCGGCCTGATCCAGACTGGATGCAAACGCGATCATGCCAAAGCGCGACACGCGCCCGTAGGTCGGTTTCAGCCCGGTGATGCCACAGAACGAGGCAGGCTGGCGAATCGAACCACCGGTGTCAGTGCCGGTAGCCATGGCGCACAAGTCAGCTGCCACGGCGGCAGCCGAGCCGCCCGATGAGCCACCGGGTACCCGGGCCTGATCCCAGGGGTTGCGCACACCACCAAACCAGCTGGTCTCATTGGACGAACCCATGGCGAACTCATCCATGTTGGTTTTGCCCAACATGACGGCACCGGCCTGTTCCAGGCGCTCGACCACACAGGCGTCATAGGGGGCAACAAAGTTGTGCAGCATGCGCGAGCCACAGGTGGTCAGCACATCACGTGTACAAAAAATGTCTTTGTGAGCAATTGGAATGCCGGTCAGCGGGCCAGCCTCGCCACGCGCGCGGCGGGCGTCGGCGGCATCTGCCTGCGCCAGGGCCTGCTCTGCCGTCACCGTGATGTAGGCATTCAGCGCGGGGTTAAGCTGTTGTATTCGATCGAGATAGGACTCGGTCAGCTCGCGTGACGAGATTTCTTTCCGAGCGAGGCAGTCGGCCAGCTCAGCTACAGTTTTGCTCAACATAAACGTCTTGTTCCTTGCCTGATCCCAGCGGACCGGTGAAGTTATTCAACGAGCTGTCATTCAATGACTTTGGGTACCAGATACAAACCATCCTGCGTGGCGGGGGCGATTTTCTGGAGGTAGTCACGCTGATTGCTTTCCGTGACCAGATCAGGACGCAGTCGCTGTACGGCGTCAAACGGATGTGCCATCGGTTTCACCGCCGAGGTATCGACGCTTTGCATCTGGTCAATCATCGCGAGAATATTGGAAATGCGCTGGCCTGTTTCGAGCACATCAGATTCACTGATCTGGAGTCTGGCCAGGTGTGCAATTTTTTCCACTTCGTTCTTGTCTAAGGCCATTCAATGGCTCCCGGAGTATGCAATAATGCCGGCCTTTCGCGTGGCTGCAGTGTCGTGACATAACCGCCGCAAAACCGGATTGTTCATGATACTTGCCCTATCAGATGAGCATTGCTAGAGTGCGTATCTTGTAGCTGGAGAAGCCGTGATTATACGGGATTATGGCCGGTCAGAGGCAACAGTTTCCTTCCAGGTTTACGATCGTTCCCTGCCACATCAGCGAATTTACAGTTCATCAGCGACAGCACGTCATCGCCGGGAAGTATGCCTTGTTTTGACAAGCGCCACCGGCAGCGGGAACTGTCCAGAGAATTATTTGTCTGCCATCACATGGCAGGCTCGGTGATCCGGTGGTCGGGTCGCTAGTGCCATTATTGAGGTTAGCAGGAATTCAATGTTCAAAAAAATCAGAGGAATGTTCTCGAACGATCTGTCTATCGACCTGGGAACAGCGAACACCCTGATCTATGTCAGGGGTGAGGGGATAGTGCTTAATGAGCCTTCGGTGGTTGCGATCCGCAACCATAATGGCCAGAAAACAGTGACCGCCGTCGGTGCGGATGCCAAGCGGATGCTCGGCCGTACCCCCGGCAATATCACCGCCATTCGCCCGATGAAGGACGGCGTGATCGCCGACTTTCAGGTGACCGAGAAAATGCTGCAGCACTTTATCACCAAAGTGCACGAAAACAGTTTCTTCCCTCCCAGCCCGCGTGTGCTGGTGTGTGTGCCCTGCAAATCCACACAGGTGGAGCGCCGCGCCATCCGGGAGTCGGTGATCAGCGCCGGTGCCCGCGAAGTGCGTTTGATTGAAGAACCCATGGCCGCCGCCATCGGGGCCGGTTTGCCGGTTGAAAAGCCCAGTGGTTCCATGGTGGTGGACATTGGTGGCGGTACCACTGAAATTGCCATCATTTCCCTGAACGGTATTGTGTATGCCGAATCGGTGCGTATCGGCGGCGACCGCTTTGATGAAGCCATCATTACTCACGTGCGCCGCAACTACGGCAGCCTGATCGGGGATGCCACCGCCGAGCGCATCAAAAAAGAGATTGGCTGCGCATATCCCTCTGAAGGCATTCTGCGCGAAATTGATGTCCGTGGCCGCAACCTGGCCGAGGGGGTTCCTCGCAGTTTCACCCTGAACAGCGACGAGATTCTGGAAGCCTTGCAGGAGCCCTTGTCGGCGATTGTGCAGGCTGTCAAAAGTGCGCTTGAGCAGTCTCCGCCTGAACTGGCCTCGGATATCGCCGAAAGTGGTATGGTACTGACAGGCGGCGGTGCCCTGCTGAAAGATCTGGATAAACTGCTGTCTGAAGAAACCGGCCTGCCGGTGATAGTTGCCGATGATCCGTTAACCTGTGTGGCCCGTGGTGGCGGCAAGGCGATGGAACTGATGGATTCCAATGAGATGGATGCGCTGACTCTGGATTAACGCCTGACGGGCCAGAGTTTTGTTAGAGGTTCAGTTATTAAAACCTTATTCATCAAAGGGGTATCGCTGGAATACCGGCTGGTGGCCTTTGTGGCACTGGCCCTTGCTGTTATGTTTGCGGACAACCGGTATGACTTTCCTGACCGCGTCCGCTTCATGGTTGCCTACTTCACAACGCCGGTCTACTGGCTGGCCGACACACCTGCCCGCATCTCCGCCTGGATTGATGACGCCTTTGTTTCCCAGCGGGATTTGCTGGAGGAAAACGCCAGCCTGCGCCAGCAACTGCTGTTTGCCCAGCGCGAGCTGCAATTGCTGGCAGGGCTTGCCAGCGAGAATAGCCGCCTGAGAGAACTGCAGGAAGCGTCACAGGCGGTGCAGGGCAGGGTGATGACGGCCGAAATAATCAATGTCTCCAACGATCCGGGGTCCCGGCGTGTGCTGATCAATCGTGGTGCCTATCACGGTGTGACCGAAGGGCAGGCTTTGCTGGATGCCCATGGTTTGATGGGGCAAGTCGAGGAGGTTCTGCCGTTTACCAGCTGGATACTGCTGATCACTGATTCACGACATGGTACGCCCGTTCAGGTCAATCGAAACGGCGAGCGTGCGATTGCCCGCGGCAGCCGGGGCGAGGCGCCGGGACTGGAACTGGAGTTTGTGCCGATCACGGCTGACATCGAAGAAGGTGATCTGCTGGTCAGCTCAGGTCTCGGGCAACGTTTTCCCAAAGACTATCCGGTGGCGCAGGTGACCAGTGTCGTCCATGACCCGGGCCAACCCTTCGCCATCATCCGGGCGCGTCCGCTGGCGCAAATGGACAGAACCCGCCATGTCATGCTGGTGATCCCCGACGATGAAGCGATTGTGGGCCCGCCGGTGATCTTTGAGGGCGGTGAGCAAAGCTCCCTCAGTGTTCCCGGTGTGCAGGGTGTCAATGACACCAGCACCGTTGTGGCTGAGCCCGTTGCCACCGAACCCGTTGTGACGGAGTCAACCGACAGCGATCCGGTCGTTGAGCCAGTTGTTGAACCGGTCACTGAAGCCCGGTCCGGAGATAACCCATGACGCCCAAAACCAATGGTACGTGGGTCATTGTGCTGAGCTTTCTGATTGCCTACCTGCTGGCGATTGTGCCGTTCCCGGACTGGGCCATGTACTACCGGCCGCAGTGGGTGATGCTGGTGCTGATCTACTGGGTCATGGCGCTGCCGTATCGTATCGGCATTGGTTCGGCCTGGATGGCGGGCATGTTCACCGATATTCTTGAAGGGTCACTGCTGGGTATCCACGCACTGACCTTTGCCGTATTGGCCTATATCACACTGAGTTTGCACCAGCGTCTGCGTTTGTTTTCTTCGCTGCAGCAAAGTGGCATTGTGCTGGCGCTGGTCGGCCTGGTGATGACCGGCACCTACTGGATCAAGGTCATGACCGCACAGACAGCTCCCGGCGGCATGCTGTTCCTGCTCGGAGCGTTGTCCAGCGCGTTTGTCTGGCCCTGGCTGTTCCTGTTGTTACGACAGTTGCGCCGTGGTTTCGACGTGCGCTGAGCCTCGTTATCTGCCGCGCTGGCCTCCACAAGCAGGAAACTCATCAATGACATTGCCCCCGTCTTCCCCTCGCTCGCAAACTCTGGTGCTGGCCTCCAGCTCCCCGCGTCGGCGTGAGTTGCTCACTCAAATTGGCGTGCCGTTTGAGGTCGTTGTGCAGCCGGTGGATGAAACTCAACAACCGGGGGAGTCGCCCACGGATTATGTGTGCCGCCTGGCACGTGCCAAGGCGGCTGTGGTGAATGTCCGCGAGCGTCAGGCTCAGGCGAGACCGGTGTTGGGCGCCGATACCATTGTGGTGGTTGATGACCTTGTGCTGGGCAAACCGGAAGATAAAGCCGATGCTGCACGCATGCTTGCGCTGTTGTCCGGGCGTCGACATCAGGTGATGTCAGCGGTTTGTGTCATGCAGGGTGAGCATTCGCAACTGCGCCTCTCCAGCAGTTGGGTTGGTTTTCGGACACTGTCCCAGGCCGATATCGACGCCTACTGGGCCAGCGGGGAACCGGAGGGCAAAGCCGGTGCCTATGCTGTGCAAGGGCTGGGGGCGCTTTTTATCAACTGCCTGGAAGGCAGTTACAGTGGTGTTGTCGGTTTGCCGCTGTATGAAACGGCCGAGCTGCTGGCCATATTCTCGGTAGCGACCGGCCTTGAGCGGCTGACACTGGCACAGGGGAGTATCGCGTGAGCGAAGAGATTCTCATCAACGTCACACCGCGTGAAACACGTCTTGCGCTGATCGAAAATGGCCTGCTGCAGGAGATTTACCTTGAGCGTCGCAGTCGCAGTGGTTATGTCGGCGACATCTATCTGGGCAAGGTCGTGCGTGTCATGCCCGGTATGGAAGCGGCGTTTGTAGATATCGGGCTGGAGCGCGCTGCGTTTTTGCACAGCGCTGATATTGCGCCGATTGGTGCGGACGGACTCGAAGTGCGTGAAGGCGAGCCGGTGGATATCACCACACTGCTGCATGAGGGCCAGATGATTGTGGTGCAGGTGGCCAAAGATCCCATCGGCTCCAAGGGCGCACGTCTGACAACTCACCTGACCTTGCCATCCCGACATCTGGTCTATGTGCCGCGCAATCCTCACATCGGTATCTCCCAGCGTCTTGAAAACGAGGAGGAGCGCAGCCGTCTGCAAGCGCTGTTGCAGGCCTGCGTCGAGAAGGAGGACATGCAGGACAAGGGCGGGTTCATCATCCGGACTGCAGCGGAAGGTGCCAGTGAAGCCGAGTTGCTGGAAGACATTCGCTTTTTGCGCAAGCTCTGGGCAGCTGTAGAACGCCGCATTAACAAAAGTCGCGAAATCCGCGTGTTGTACCGGGATTTGCCGCTGTATCTGCGCGCTGTGCGGGATCTGATCACTCCCGGTATTGAAAAAATTCGTGTTGATACCGCCGAAGCATTTGAGGAGATCTCCAGCTTTGTGCACGACTTTATTCCGGACTTCAAAGACCGGGTGGAACTCTATGCTGGCGAGCGCCCCATTTTTGATCTCTACGGCATTGATGACGAAATCGACAAAGCCCTGGGGCGGCAGGTCAAACTCAAGTCTGGTGGTGATCTGATTATTGACCAGACCGAAGCAATGACCACCATTGATGTGAATACCGGGGCGTACCTGGGCAGCAAGAATCACGCAGAGACGGTGCTTAAAACCAATCTGGAAGCGGCGACGGCAATTGCACGCCAGCTGCGTATACGTAATCTGGGTGGCATCATCATCCTGGACTTTATTGACATGGATGATCCGGAGCACCAGCGTCAGGTCTTGCGGACATTGACCAAGGCGCTGGAAAAGGACCATGCGAGAACCTCGGTGACCGGCATTTCCGAGTTGGGTCTGGTTGAAATGACCCGTAAACGCACGCGCGAGAGTTTGGGGCAGATACTGTGTTGCCCCTGTCCTGTGTGCCACGGGCGTGGCCGGCTAAAGACTGCCGAGACGATTTGTTATGAGATCTTTCGTGAAATTGTGCGTGTTGCCCGGGTCTATGAAAACGACGAGTTGCTGGTGCTGGCGTCCCAGGTGGTGGTCGACCGTCTGCTGGATGAGGAATCCAGTACATTGGCGGACCTCCAGGTACTGACTGGCAAAACCATCCGGTTCCAGGTTGAACCCATGTATACTCAGGAACAATATGATGTTGTGCTGTTTTGACACTTGATGTGTTGACAGCGATTGGAGACAAGCGGCTTCACTGGCTCACACTTCACGGGCCCGGAACACACAGGCGACCATGATACTCCGGAGAACACGCAGCCTGGCTCGATCAGTGCTCAGGA
The DNA here is from genome assembly GCA_036834885.1 of Pseudohongiella sp. Classification (GTDB taxonomy): domain Bacteria; phylum Pseudomonadota; class Gammaproteobacteria; order Pseudomonadales; family Pseudohongiellaceae; genus Pseudohongiella. The sequence continues at coordinate 1,093,690 of DAITNA010000001.1, forward strand.
TGCTGACAGTGCTGTTGTTTACGCTGCTGGTGTTGATGGCACTGTATGTCAGTGCCGGTCGACAGCTGGTGCCGCTGCTTGCCAATTACAAGGACAGCCTTGGGCAGCGTCTTGAAACCGAACTTGGTATGCCAGTCAGCATTGGCAGTCTGACCGGGGAATGGCTGCAGTTTGCCCCCCGGTTTGTTTTGGAAGATCTTGCCATTGGTGACAACAATGCCCTGCAGTTGCAGCGCGTGTCACTCGCCCCCTCTTTGCTGGAAAGCTTGCGCCAGCGCCGTCTGGTGATCGCCAGCACCACTATAGAAGCGCTGGACATCCGCTTTGATCAGCAGGCCGACGGTCGCTGGTTGCTGGCCGGGTTTTCCAGCACTGGACCGGTGCCTGATCCTGAACTGATATTCCAGTTGCTGACGCGATTGTCGCGTCTTGATCTGACCGAGACACGCATCCGGTTTACAGATCTTGATGGCCGCCTGAGTCAGTTTGAGCAGGCGTCGTTGCAATTTCAAAGCGAAGCGGGCCAACATCGTGTCCGTTTGCAAGCACAGTGGCAGGAAAGCCGTGAAACCCTTCAACTGGAGGCTCAGCTGCGCGGGCAGACACTTGCCCAGCTTGGTGGTGATATCTATCTGCGCCTGCCGGAGGCGGACTACACCACCTTCCTCCCTGCCAGTGCAACATTGCCGCAGCCAGTGACCGGTTTGCCTGTTGACAATGCCATTGGTATGGGTGCCCTGTCGATGCGAGGTGAGCTCTGGGCAGGCCTTGCTGACGGTCGTGTGCAGGATCTGGTTTTTCGCGGGCAATCATCCGTTACGCTGGATGTGAATACGGTTGATGCCGGACGCAATTCAGTCACACTGGAACGCCTGGGAGTGGCTGGTTTGTTTGCTCAACGACAAACGGATGCGCAGGGCTGGCATATCTATGTGGACGATCTTGCTTTTGAGCATGACTCGCGTACCTGGCCTCGTGGTGATTTGTCACTGGCACTGCAGCCGGGTGAGGCTGCGGAGTTGCGTGCCGATGTGATTGACATCGGTATCGTATCGGCCATTTTGCGCGATATGCCGCTGTCCCCAACGCTCAAGCAGGAGGTCAGCGGTTTTAATCCGCGCGGACAACTGCAAAGACTCAGGTTCAATGCCGCCTTCCCGGAAAACCAGCCGGCGGTTTTTGGGCTCAGTGCCAATATTCGTGATGGTGGTATTACCGCGCACCGTGGCTCGCCCTCCTTGTGGGGCGTGGATGCGTATACCGAGTTCAGCTTCGATTCGGCGGCAGTCGTTGGTGAGGGCTTTGTCGAGGTAGACAGTTCAGCGTTGTCCATGCACTTGCCCAATCTGTTTAATGATGTCTGGGATTACGATCGTGTCAATGGTCGTGTTGGCATCCGTATCAATGGTGGTGAGGATAGCACCATACGCCTGTCGAGCGGTGTCATCGTGGCCGAGTCGGATATCGTGTCCGGGCGTGCGCAGTTTGCCACCGATATTCATAACGGCAGCGAGCGCTATATCGATCTGGAACTCAAGGTCGGTGTGTTGCGCGCGGATATCAGTCGTAAAACACCCTATTTACCCACGGCGCCCGGCGCGCCGCGCTCGGCGCAAGGTGTTCTGGCCTGGGTCAACTCTGCTGTGCTGGGAGGCGAGGGTGCTGGCAGTGGTTTGGTCTACCGTGGCCGCGTGCAGCGCGGAGCCGAGCCGTCCGAGCGCACGCTGCAAATGTTTTTTCGTGTGGCAGATGGTACCTTGAAGTTCGATCCGGCGTGGCCGCAACTGGATGAACTCGACGGTTTTGTCAGCATCAACAACGGTATTGTCGATATTGTTGCGGAAGCTGGCAGTACGCTGGGCATACAGTTTGATGCCAGTCGCGCCACTGTGCGGCCCAATCCGGGTGGCGGCAGCTGGTTGACAGTCAGTGGCCAAGGTCGTGGCAGTGCCGCGCAAGGGTTGCAGTATTTGCAACAGACGCCAGTGACTGAAGGTGTCGGCCAGTATTTTTCAAGCTGGCAGGCGGAGGGTGATACCGATATTGAGTTGGCGTTGAGTATTCCATTGTATATAGAAAACGCCAGGCCGGAAGTTGCCTTGTCGTTTGCGTTTGAGAACAACAAATTGTTCATTCCGGAATTTCATCTTCCCCTGGAACAGTTGACGGGCAGGCTGGCTTACACGGACAGACAAGGGCTGCTAAGCGAGCACCTTTCTGCCACTGTCTTTGGCGAGCCAGTGATTGCCAGCCTGAGGGCAGACGGGTTGGCGACCTCAGCACCTGAGGGTGAGGTTTCGCGATCCTCCGAGCTGAGTTGGACTGGCAACGCTCGGCGAGACACCTTGATTGACTGGCAGGGGCTGCCTGCTGCGATCAAACCACTGCTTACCCGTCTGGATGGTGATTTTGTGTACGATGCGACGCTGACATTGCCCATGCGGACCTCATCAGCGGCGCCGCAGTGGCCCGTGCTCGCGCTGCGTTCAGAACTTCAGGGGGCCGAGGTTCAATTGCCGGCTCCGTTTGGCAAGGCGGCAGATGTCCCGCGACCGATGGCAATAGATCTGCAGTTCCGCCCGGCCGGACCTGTCATAGACATGCGCTGGCGTGACGTTATGCAAATGAATCTGGTGATGAATCAGGGCCGCCCGGAAAGCGGGTTGATTTTCCTCGGCTCGACTGCAGACGGTGTGCGTGTGCGGCGCCTCAATCCCTCGGCACCTGGTGTGGAACTGCTGGGCACCCTGCAGCGTGTTGATTATGCCGAGTGGCAAGAAACGATAGCGCAATTGTTGACGGCAAATCTGGCGACAGCATCTTCGGGCGGTACCTCATGGTGGTCGTCCTTGCAGGGCACGGCAGGCGTGTCGGTGGGCGAGCTGCTCATTGCTGATGAACAGTTCGAAGCAGTCAATCTCAGTGCAAGACGACTGCCACAGGCCTGGGAGATCACAGCTGTCAGTGAAGATGTGCAAGGTACGATGTTATATCCGGTCGCCACTGGCCAGCCCTGGCAGGTCGCGCTGGATTACCTGCATCTGGGAGAACCGGCACCAGAGCCCCAGCCTGCTGCAACCGAGCTTGATCTGGAAGATCTGCCAACGGTGGAATATGAGCTGCCGAGAGAGGATCCTCTGGCGACGCTGGACCCGAGAAATTTTCCGACACTGGATTTGTCAGTCAGCCAGTTCACGCTGAATGGGGCGGATTTTGGCGAATGGCACTTCAGTCTTGAATCCGATGACAGTGGCGCCGTGTTTACCGGATTACGCGTCAATGCTCGTGGGTTGTCGATTGGCAGCGAAAGTGAGCCGGCGGAATTTCGCTGGATTTATGACGGACAAGTCCATCGCAGCGTGCTGAATGCACACATTACCGCGACCGATCTCGCCCCGGTGTTGAGTGCATATGGGTACGCTCCCAGTCTTCAAAGTGCTGCCGCCAGTTTCCAGTCGCGACTGCACTGGGACGGCAGTCCGGCGTACTTCTCCGCGCTGGGTCTGAACGGCGACGTCGATATTCGCATCAACAACGGTCGTTTCCAGCAACGTGCCGGCGTTGCCAACAGTGCTCTCAGGCTGATCAGCATTCTGAACTTTGATGCGGTGGTCAGGCGTCTGAGATTCAGTGATGATTTCCTGCGCTCAGGATTGTCGTATGACGAAATTACCGGCCAGGTGAACTTGAGCAACGGTATTGTCAACATTACTGATCGCTTGCAGATCATTGGACCGGCCAGTCTGTTTCAGCTGGCTGGCGAGATTGATCTTGCCGAGCAAACCATCGATGCGGATCTGTTTATCACCTTGCCTGTCAGTGACAATATTCCATGGCTCGGTGGTCTGGCTGTGCTCAATAACCTGATCAACTGGCAGCTGGCGATCGGTGTGTTTTTGTTCGACAGAATTTTTGGTGAACAGGTTGATAGCCTGACCAGTGCACAGTACACCCTTGAAGGTCCATGGGAGACGGTAGAGCCGCGCTTGTATCAGGTGTTTGCCAACGGCAGCTGAGCTCAATGCCCCCGGATGGGAGATTAAATTATGTCAATTAATGTTCAACGCGTTGCAGCTGTGCAAATGGTCAGCAGCGCAGATATTGCAGGCAATACCGACAGCGCGCGCCGTCTGATCGCACAAGCGGCTGCGGCAGGCGCTGGCATGGTGGTCTTGCCGGAAAATTTTGCGGTGCTCGATGGTGGCCCGCAAGCACGTTTTGCCGAGGTCGAAGGTGATCTGACAGCGCCGCTGCAGGGTATGTTGTCCCGAGCAGCGCGCGATCATGGTATCTGGCTGGTGGCAGGCACCCTGCCATTGATCACGCGACCGGCGATCGCGGGGCAGCCACCGGAAAAACTGACTGATGGACGTGTGCGCCCCGCGTCACTGGTTTTTTCGCCGCAAGGGCTGATTGCAGCGCGTTACGACAAGATGCATTTGTTTGATGTGGAAGTCAGTGACAAACAGGCGCGTTACGCTGAGTCTGACAGCTTTGAGCCAGGTTCGGCACCGGTGTTTGTGGACACTGACTGCGGGCGGCTGGGGCTGTCTGTTTGTTACGACCTGCGTTTTCCGGAGTTGTATCGCTACTACCTGAGTCACGCCGTTGATATGGTGACAGTGCCGTCCGCATTTACCAAAGTCACCGGGGAAGCCCATTGGGAAGCACTGTTGCGCGCCCGCGCAATCGAGAACCAGTTTTACGTGATTGCAGCAGCGCAAGGTGGCGTGCACAACGAGCGCCGCGAGACCTTTGGTCACAGCATGATCGTTGACCCCTGGGGGCGGGTGCTGGACAAGCTGCCATCCGGCGAGGGTGTTGTGATTGCGGACATGGACAAAGATGCCCAGCGTGACATTCGGCAACGCATGCCAGTGGCCCGGCATCGTCGAATCAAAAACTGAAAGGGCAAGAAGGTATGGATAAAGGATTGTTGACCAATGTGCTGGCGGCGGCGCTGGTGGTTGCGGGTTATCTGATGCCGGCCAGTGCCGGCCAATGGGCGCTCAGCGCCGGGTTGTTTGCCCTGTCCGGTGCACTGACCAATTCGCTGGCCATTCACATGTTGTTTGAAAAAGTTCCCGGATTTTATGGCTCCGGTGTGATTGCCCTGCATTTTGAAGAGTTCAAACGCGGCATTCGCGAGATGATCATGCAGCAATTTTTCAGCAGTGATTCGATTGACCGGTTTTTTGATGCCTCATCCATGATGCAGAACGGTTTTAACAAATTGCTGCCGGAGATGGTTGACGAGATCAATCTCGACAAAGCCTTTGACTCGCTTGTTGATGCAATCATGCAATCGTCGCTCGGCAGCATGCTGGGCTTTGTGGGCGGCGCAAAAGCACTGACCGGTTTGCGTGAACCCTTTAATGAGCGTATGCGTGGCTTTTTATACGACCTGGTTCAGTCCGATGAGTTTCAGGCCCGGTTTTCCGATCGTTTGACGCAGATGACTCACAGCGACGCCGTTATCGCCCGACTGGAGGAGCTGGTTGATCGCCGGCTCGATGAACTTACTCCGGAGCAGGTGCGGCTGCTGGTCCAGAAAATGATTCGCAAACATCTGGGTTGGTTGGTGGTCTGGGGTGGGGTGATTGGCGGCCTGATGGGCGTTGTCTACACGGCGCTGTCTGCCATCTGAGTGAAGGTCGCCGTTTGGGAATGGATGATCCTTGAACCCATTTGTGAACGCCAGGTTCATTGTTGATTGCGATATACCGACACTATTTCGGTATTGTCGGTCAATCTCTGTCGAATTGTGGCATTTTGTATCATTGGATGCAGAAAGCTTTGCGCGTAGTCTAGAATCCACACACATGATTGGCGGTATGCATGAAGTATCCGTTTTACCTCCCTGAAAATATCAAGAGTGTGTGAATAATTATGGCAAGACCGGTTGAGTTTGTTTACGAAGATGTACTGACGAATGCCATGGAGCAATTCTGGCGCGAAGGTTTTGAAGCGAGCTCTGTGCAAAAACTGCTGGACGTGACCGGGATCAACCGTGGCACGCTCTACAATTCCTTTGGTGACAAGGATACCTTCTTCAAATCCTGCCTTGAACACTATGGCAAGCTGGTGGACGCAGAACTGGCTGCCAGCCTGAATAATGGCGAACTGGCACCTTGGGTCGCGATTGAAAAGTACTTCGACCTGTCTGTCACCGGTACCACAGCCAAACGTCGCAGCATGGGATGTCTGCTGGTTAATTCTTTCTGCGAAAGCATTAACTACGACAAGGAAATCCAGAAGCTGATCCGAAATTATTACGGTGTGATTCGCAAGGCGTTTGTTGCGCGCCTGAAGGATGCTGAAAAAGCAGGTCAGCTGGGTGCCGGTGTGGGCAGTGAGCTGGCAGCCGATGTATTGATGAACCTGCTCAGCGGCCTGCGAGTGCATTCCCGTGAAGGCAAATCAGCCAAACAGCTGGTGGATGTCGTGACCTTCACGCTGAAATCCCTGCGCTGATCTTTGCCTGTTGTCGCCTGACATTTATCAGGTATACTTGGGGCCATTGTTTGAACGGCCCCAGGTCTGCGGGACGCCTGTTCATTCGTTTGCGTGACCTGACGGCTTTTTTGTGAGTTCTTTAAAAAGCCAATAAAAACAAATAGTTAAAGTAAAAGTGGTAGCTAATAATGAAAAAGCTGGCTGGTGCTAGAAAATCGGATGAAGGCAACATTGACCTGACTCCAATGCTCGACGTTGTATTTATCCTGTTGATTTTCTTCGTTGTAACCGCAACGTTCCTGTCCGAGCAAGCCATCGACGCGGCCAGTAACGAGAACAACGATCAACCGCCGCCCCCAGAGCAGGAAGATCAGCCCCGCAACATTCTGGTGGAAATCAGCCAGAATAACGAAATCACCTTCAATGGTGAGCCGCGAGCGATTCTGCCGAGCCAGATCCGCGCGAACATTGACCGTCTGAAAGCGGAAAACCCGGCGGCAACAGTGATCATTCGGCCAAACCCGCGCTCCAATGTGGATACATTGGTCCTGATCATGGATTCTGCGCGTCAGGCTGGCATTACCGGTATCTCAATCGTCGAACCCTGATGGTTTTGGCCCTGCAGGGTTTAAGCACAGCAGGCTTGACCTCAGCGATTGTGGTCTGAAAGACAGCAATCTGATTGGCAAAACGCACCTCCGGGTGCGTTTTGTATTTGTAGCGCCAAGGAAATCCCATGAGTACCCCGATTCACCCGACAACACTGTGGTTTGATGACCAGACCGGCACGGTGTCTGTCATTGATCAGACCCGTTTGCCGTTTGAAACCGTTGTGCTGACCCTTGAAACCCTGGAGCAGGCGGCTGAGGCAATCATCAGCATGAAAGTCAGAGGCGCGCCATTGATTGGCATTACTGCAGCCTTTGGTGTCTATCTGGCTTTGCGGGCTGATCATGGCAGTCTGGCCAGCGCCTGCGAGCGGCTGTTAAAAACTCGCCCTACCGCCGTTAATCTGCGCTGGGCGCTGGATCTCATGTTTGGGCAGTTGACGGATTTGCCAGCAGATCGCCAGGCACAGCAGGCACTGGTGCTGGCCAAACAAATCCTGGCCGATGATGCAGCGGCCTGTTCCGCCATTGGTGACTTCGGGCTGGAAATCCTGCAAACGCTGTATCAGCAAAAGAGTGCCCGCGAGGGTGACGATGCTGTGCTGAACGTGCTGACACACTGTAACGCGGGCTGGCTCGCAACCGGTGCCTGGGGCACTGCACTGGCACCGGTGTACAAGGCCAAACTGGCAGGTATACCGGTTCATGTCTGGGTTGATGAAACCCGGCCCCGAAGCCAGGGAGCATCATTAACCGCGTGGGAATTGTCGCACAGCGGGATTGCGCACACGTTGATTGTGGACAATGCGGGTGGCCACCTCATGCAGCACGGCAAGGTGGATGTTTGTCTGGTCGGCAGTGATCGCACCACGGCGTCCGGTGATGTGTGCAACAAAATCGGGACCTATCTGAAAGCGCTGGCAGCGCACGACAATGGCATACCGTTTTACGCTGCCTTGCCAGTCTCCACTGTGGATTTCGGGATGATGGATGGTGTGCGCGAAATCCCCATTGAGGAACGTTCGGCGGACGAAGTGACGCACATACAGGGGCAGCAGGAGGATGGGCGGTTGACCCGGGTCAGAATCGCTTCAGCGCAAACAGCGGTGAGCAATCCTGGTTTTGATGTGACACCTGCGCGTCTGGTCACCGGTCTGATCACGGAGCTTGGAGTTTTTCCTGCCACGGCGGCCGGTTTGGCCGCCCTCAAGGCCGCCGCGATATCCGGATAATCCCTGGCTTGTCAGTCTAGCCCGGTGGCCAACCCAGATGGCGTCCACTCAGCACATGAACGTGCAGGTGGAATACGGTCTGCCCCCCGTAGCTACCGGTATTGATCACCGTGCGGAAGCCGTCGTCGGCAAACCCTTGGTCGTGGGCAATCTGGCGCGCGGTCAGCAGCAGTTTGCCCATCAGTGCCTGGTCGGTATCGTCAGCATCATTCAGGCTGGCCATATGTTTGCGTGGAATCACCAGAATATGTTGAGGTGCGGCCGGGTTGATGTCACGAAACGCATAGACGTCTTCGTCGGCATACACACGTATTGATGGAATTTCGCCGCTGGCGATTCGGCAGAACAGGCATTGGCTTGTCATCAGATCATCTCCTGCATAGACTGGCGTTCTCGGCATAAGGCCGCGGAGAAACATACCATGTTGTTTGTGCAATTACACCGCCGTGCGCTGGTAGCAGTCTTGCTCGCTGTTTGCGTGTTGCCGCTGTCGTGCGCGGTGGCTCAGCCGATGGCGGGCAGTCAGGAATCTGTGCCGGTTTATGGTTATCGTATCGTTGAAACCTTGCCACACAACAACCGTTATTTTACTCAAGGTTTGTTTATTCATCAGGGAGAGCTGTATGAAGGCACCGGCCGCCATGGTGAGTCGGCCTTGCTGCACCTGAACAAATCTGATGGCAGTGTGATCAAAAGCCGGGCACTGGCGGCACGTTATTTCGGTGAAGGGATTGCGTTGGCAAACAATCAGATTTACCAGCTGACCTGGCGCGAGAATATGGTGTTTGTGTATGACCTGGAAAGTTTTGCGCCGCTGACCTCGCACTACTGGCCACGCGAAGGCTGGGGCTTGACCTATGACGGCGAGCAGCTGATTCTCAGTGATGGCAGCGATCAACTTTATTTTATCGATCCTCAGACCTTCCAGCCGCTGCGTCAGGTTGCTGTACGCATACAAGGACAGCCGGTACATCAGCTCAACGAGCTGGAATACATCGACGGAGAAGTTTGGGCCAATGTCTGGATGAGCCAGCAGATTGTCCGTATCAATCCGCAAACGGGCCAGGTCACCGGTGTTGTCGACCTCACTGGACTGGTCAATCAGACCCAAACCGGAGGTAGTGAAGCGGTACTTAACGGTATCGCCTGGAATGCGGATACCCGCCAACTGTATGTGACTGGCAAGTTGTGGTCGCACATCTTTGAAATCGAGCTGGTTGAGCCGTGATTCGCGGGCTGTTGCTACTGTTGTTAGCAGCAGTGCTGACAGCCTGTGATCATGTTTCCTACTATGCGCAGGCCGTGCGGGGGCAAGCTGCCATTCTGCTCGCACGCCAGTCGATCAGTGATCTGCTGCAAAATCCTCAGCTTGATCCGGTGCGGCGCGAACAACTGATGCTGGTCGATGCGGCTCGACAGTTTGCAGAGCAACAGCTGATGCTGCCTGCCCAGGGCAGTTTCACCACCTTTGTAGACCCCGGTCGCGACCATCTGGTCTGGAATGTGTTCGCGGCGCCGTGGAATTCTGTGGACTTGTTGAATTGGTGTTTTCCGATTGCAGGGTGCGTCGGCTATCGGGGTTACTTCTCGGAGCGGGCGGCGCATCAGTACGCCAGTCGGCTTGCTGCCGACGGTTACGATGTCTATGTCGGTGGTGTGGACGCATACTCAACATTGGGTTGGTTCCGTGATCCCTTGCCGGCCACAGTGCTGCGGCGCGACAACAATCAGCTTGCCGGTTTGATTTTCCACGAGCTCGCACATCAGCGTGTTTATCTGCCGGGTGATACGGTGTTTAACGAAAGTTTTGCCAGTTTTGTTGAGCGTCAGGGTCTGCAATTGTGGCTGGCCAGGCGCGGGCAAGAGCATCAGGTGCAACAGATTGTGGATGCGCAGCAAGTGCAGCAGCGCTTTGCCGTGCATGTGGCACAGTACCGGGAACAGTTACGCACCTTGTATGACTCAGACGCGATGAGCCGTGACGAGATGGCAAACCGCAAACAACAGATCATCCAGGCCATGCGGGAGCACTGGCGCAGTGGACCGGATGCAGCGGCCTACGGCAACTGGTTTGCCAGCGAGATCAACAACGCGCAGATGGCAACGGTAGCTGCCTATTTTGACTATGTGCCTGCGTTTGAGCAGTTGTACAAGGACAATAACGGGAATTTTGAGCGTTTCTATGAGGCTGTTGCAGCGCTGGCCGACCTGTCATCACAAGAGCGAACACAGGCATTGCAGCGCCTGATGTTCGCCTCCGGAGCACTCTAAACCCGGATTAACCCTGTGCGATGGCGGAGCCGGGCTGTTGAGACAATCGCGTTTCCAGGTTTTGCACCAGCTCACGGTAATACTGTGCACTGGTATCGGTTTCAGCAGCTTTGCGATACTGCGCAAGCGCATCTTCAAGCCGACCTTCGCGCTCCAGCAAACGGCCAAGGTTGCGATTCATAAACGCGTTGTCCGGAATGGACTCAACAGCCTGCTGATAAATTTGTATGGCCTTTTCAGTGTGGCCGGCGTTGTCATAGCGATTGGCCATCAGGTGCACTTGCGAGTCGTCGCGCGGGTCCGCTGCAATCGCCCTCAGATCGTAGGCAATGGATTCGTCAAAACGCTCGGCCCGACGCAGCAGTTCGCCAATGGTTTTCAGCGATGCTGTCAGTGGCGTGCTGGGCTGGTTGTTCTGAAGCTCGATAAAACGCGCCAGGTTGGTAATCGCTTCATCAAAGCGCTCCTGCGCCAGAAAGATATTGGCCAGATTACGGTAGGCATCCGCCAGATTCGGGTCGGCAGCCACGGCCAGTTGATACTCGGTGACGGCGTCGTCAAAACGCTCCAGATTGTTGTAGGTATTGCCACGACGGTAGTGGCGCTGGGCCAACTCGTTGGTGCCGGCAATGGCCCGCTCCTGTTGAGTGGCTCCGGTTTGCGCCAGAGTCGGGGAGGATGCCAGAAACAGGGCTGGCAGCACGGTCAATGCCATGCCCAGCGCAGTCGTTCTGAGGCTGAATCGTGTATTCATAACTGTTAACCTGCTGCACAACATAATTTGATTGCAATACTACCGAGGTCCTGCGTCATCAAACCATGCCTTGGGGTATTAAAGCTGTAATAATTTGTGACACAGCGCGCGCGTTTTATCATAAGTCGGAATGATAATGTGCGCTATGCCAGCGGAGCAGGTCTTATGTCGGATATTCGGGTTTTTGCCGGTGCGCGTGCGCTGGCGCAAGTGCGAGCGAATGGATTGCGTGCCGAAGACATCAGCTGGCTGGCAGGGGCGTCCGGTGGTCCCAAATGGTTTGTGCTCTACGGTATGGATCGTTATCTGGCAGGTGAGTTCTTCGCAGCCAGGCAGCAGCCCTTGCGGTTGATTGGTTCGTCCGCTGGCGCCTGGCGCATGGCATGCCACGCACATCCGGAGCCGCTGGCTGCGCTGGAGCGGTTGGCTCAGCGCTATGCCGGCCAGACCTACTCGGCGCACCCTGATCGCCATGAAATTTCCCGCGAAGCCGGCTTGATGCTGGATTATATGCTTGGGCCGGGCGGGGCGCAGGGTATTGTGAGCAACCCGTCGAGACGTCTGTATGTCATTGCTGATCGCGCGCGTGGTTTGTTGCGCTCCGACAACCGGGTTGCACTCAATACCGGACTGGTGTTGGCCGCGTTTGGCAATCTGGCCAGCCGCCGTGCGTTGGCCGGCTTTTTTGAGCGCCATGTCTTTCATCCGCCGCAGGATAACCCTGACAGAAGCTGGTTGCGCGATTTGCCCACGGTTTGGAGACACATCAGTGAGCAGAATCTGCGGCAGGTACTGATGGCCAGTGGTTCCATTCCCCAGGTGATGGAGCGTGTGCGTGTCCCGGATGTCCCCGGCGCGATTTATCGTGATGGCGGTATTACCGACTATCATCTGGCGCTGCCTTTTAATCAGTTACCGGGGCTGGTACTGTACCCGCACTTTTATGCGGGGGTGGTGCCAGGATGGTTTGACCGTTTTGCGGGGTGGCGCCGTGCGAACCCTCACCATTTCGACAATGTGGTGTTGGTAGCGCCTTCGCGTGCATTCGTGCGCAGCCTGCCCTTGGGGAAAATCCCTGATCGCAACGATTTTCGCCGCCTGCCTGAGCAGGATCGTATCCGCTACTGGCAGACTGTGTTGCAACAAAGCCAGCGTCTCGGTGACGCTTTGCGCCGGCTGGTGGTGCACGGTGACGGGGTGGGTGACATTACTCTGTTTGAGCCCCGGCGCAGTGTGCATGTGTGATCGCTGTTGGTTGGCGATAGGAAATGAGTAACAGACGAAGGTGGTTTATGATCAAGTCATGGCTTCAACGCGTTCTGGTGTTTGTGGTGCTTGTGCAACTGACGGGGTGTCTGGGCACTGCGGTTGGCGCTGCGGTGGACGTTACACTGGAAGTGGCCAAGGTGCCGTTCAAGGTTGCTGGCGCTGTGGTCGATGTCGCCACCGGTGATGATGAGGATGAGGACTGAGTGAACAGCAAGATGATCAATGCCGCAGATTATGGTGTCCCGGCTCACTTCCGGCACTGGGTGGGTGATACCGCCGAAGATTTCACCGGGCCGTTCTTTTTTTCGGTTGACGAGGGCAAGGTGCTGACGGCCTTTCGCGTCAAGGCGCAAAATTGCAATGCACACAAGACAGCGCACGGCGGTGTGCTGATGATGTTTGCGGATTACACGCTGTGTATTGCCGCGATTGATGGCGGTACCGAGGAGTCTGTGATCACCGTCAGTTGCAACAATGAGTTCATTGGGCCAGCGTTTGAGGGTGATCTGGTGATCGGGCGCGGCGAAGTGATGCGCAAGGGGGGATCGCTGGTGTTTGTGCGCGCCGTGCTGGAAGTGAATGGGCAGACTGTACTTACCAGCAGTGGTGTGGTCAAACGCGTCAAGCGACGGGTGTCGTAAGTCGATAGACCCTAGCGGCAGTGCCGTAGAAGAGAGCGTGTTTTTCCTGCTCGTTGAAATCGGCGACCATTTTTTTGAATGCATTCCACAAAACCGGGTAACTGACTGACAAGCGGTCAACCGGGAAATTGCTTTCAAACATGCAGCGTTCTGGCCCAAAACACTCAATGGTGTGCAGGTAGAACTTTTTATGCCAGCGTACCAGTTCGTCTGAATCCGCTGGCCGTTCGCGGCGGTCCCAGCCAAACCCGTTGTCCGGCATTGCCAGCCCGCCCAGTTTTGCGTACACATTGGGACAGCGCGCCAGACGTTTGATGTCGCGTTTCCATTGTTCAAAAATGGCATCTCGCGCACCGCGATAAATGCCGACGCCCAGTGGTGTACCAAAATGGTCAAGCACCAGTGTGGTGTCGCCAACACTTTCTGCCAGGTCGCAGAAATCTTCATTCTGGTGATGGTAGTGCCAGGCATCGTAGCTGAGCCCCATCTCACCGAGCACCCGCAGTCCTTGTCGGAAACTTTCCTTGCCGTAGAGATAGGGTGGCGCTTGCCCCGGAATCAGCAGATCCTCCGGGCGACTGTCGTGGGCGCCGGCGTGGCGGATGCCCTTGAGCAAACCGCCCGATGTTTCGATATGGCTTTGCAGCAGTTCGCGCAAACGCCCGGGTTGCTCCCCCAGGCGCAAATCAACATGGGCAACAATGCCATTGATCACCGCTTTGCCTGCATGGTTGCGACTTTGCCGGGCAATATCAGCAATCACCCGGGTTTCCCCCAGAGAGCGCAGCGACGGTTCTGCTTCCTTGTCATAAAACGCGCGGCATTCCACAAACACGGTCTGTTCGATGCGGTGCCCACTGCCGGTGTCTGCCCACAGATCCTCAAGCAGGTAGTCCCGGTCAAAGCGTTTGCGCCACAGGTGATGATGGGGGTCGATGATCCGACGCTCAGGCTCAAGAATATCTTCCTGAACCTGGTTCAACCATGCGTCGGAGCCCTGAATCATATTACTGGTACCAGTAGTCGCGCCGGGGTTTGATGGGGGCCAGCAAGAAGTAGAATATCCAGGCGAACCAGGACAGGAAAATGATGGCCAGAATCCACGCTGCTTTTTCACCGCCGCTGGTTTTGTCCGAGTTCAGGATGATCAGAATTGGCAGCAGCCAGATGATCACGGCGCCAAACAGTACAACCAGCCCCAGCCCTGCGCCAATCAGCGGTAATGCCAGTACAAACAGCACGGCAAAAACAATGAGTGTGCAGAGGTTCTTGATAAGGTTCATAGCGTTGGGCTCCAGCCGGTCAGGGTACCGGCAATCAGTCAGTTGGTTCAAACTACCAGCAAGGCCAAGCGAGAACTGTGCCAGATTCATAAAGTCATAAAAATCAAGCGTCTGTGCATTTTGCCTGTGCCTGCCATTGCGCCGTAGGCACACTCTGTGGCTGCATTGCCCATAAGTTGGCAAAAATCGCCAGATTACAGGCTGTGTGGGTGTCAGCACACCGCCTGAATCAGGAACGGCCCCGGTTGAGCGTAGCTGCGCCTGAGCAAATCTGCCAGTTCGGTGGCGTTGCGTGCGGTCGCCGACGGCACACCCATACTGTTCGCCATCATCGCCCAGTCGATATCCGGGTTGCCAATATCAAACAGACTGGCGGCAATCGGGCCGACCTCGGTGACACCCAGCCTGCCATATTCGATATTGAGAATATTGTATTTGCGGTTGGCGAAAATCACGGTGGTGACATTGAGTTGCTCTCGGGCTTGTGTCCACAGGCTTTGTATCGTGTAGGCAGCACCGCCATCACCCAACAGCGCCAGTACGCGCCGGTCAGGGCATGCCAGGGAGGCACCTGTTGACACCGGGCTGCCCTGACCAATCGACCCGCCGGTCAGGCTCAACCAACTGTGCGGGGCCGAGGTCTGGCAAGCCGGATGGGTGGCGTTGCCAAGGCCGGAGTCGGTCGCCACGATGACGTTTTCAGGCAGCGTTGCTGCAATGGCCTGAATCATGTTGCGGGTATTCATCTCGCCCGCCGGGACGGCCGGTTTTGCCGCCTGAAAACGGCGCGCTTCACTTTGGCGTGCGCCCACGCGTTCAGCCAATTGTTCTAGAGCCGCGCAGGCGTCTTCCTCAATGCGTGCGAGCGTGTGAACGCTGCAGCCCTCGGGCACCAGTCGGCTGGGAGTGGTGCGATAAGCAAAAAAGCTCGCGGGTGTCTGTGCACCAACCAGAATCAGGTGCTGTACCCCTGCAAATGCCGCCAGAATGTGTTCGGGAAAATAGGGCATGCGTTCCAGTTCTACCGTCCCTGCGCCACCATCCACTCGCGCCGGGAAAGTCCCTGACATGATGCGACAACCGGTTTTGGCGGCAATGCGCCCAGCCCATTCAACGGAAGCGGTTTTGACACCATCATGCTCGAGAATCATCACGCACTTTTCACCGCTTTGCAGTACTCGTGCGACCTGCTCAATATTGGCCGGATCAACCGGTGCGCGGCGCGGGATGCCATTGGGGCGGGCTGGTCCCGGTGATTCACCCCAGGCCGCATCGGCGCCCAGGATCAGTGTCGAGATCTGGCCTTGTGAGCCGGGTGTTGCGCGCAGACTGGCAGTGAAGGCTTCAGCGCCGTCCTGCGCCAGCGTATCAGCCGTGCTGCACGACTTGATCCAGCATGAAAAATTGCGCGCCAGGGTATCAATGTCGGAGGTCAGCGGCGCATCGTAGCCCATGTGAAACTGGGGATGGTTGCCCACCAGATTGATGATGGGTGTACCCGCCTTGCGTGCGTTATGCAGGTTGGCAATGCCATTGGCCAGGCCCGGCCCCAGATGCAGCAGCGTGGCGGCAGGTTTGCCGGTCATGCGGCCATAGCCGTCAGCGGCGCCGGTGCAGACCCCCTCAAACAGGGCCAACACACTGCGCATGCCAGGTACTTGATCCAGGCCCTGAACCAGGTGCATTTCGGATGTGCCGGGATTGGCAAGGCAAAGTTCAACACCACAATTGGCAAGGGTTTCTATCAGGGCTCTGGCACCATTCATGGCATCAATCTCCGCAAGCTGCTTCAGCAAATGCATTTATCATAGGCATTGCCGCCTGCCACGGCAAGGAAGCCTTCCCGGTCACCCGGCAGCAATTTTCGATGCTTGATCACAGAGCTTTCTTTGATATGATGGCGCTGTTCTGGCTGTGCGGCCCGACAGCAACTATAAATTCGATAAAAATCCGACTGATACATCACGGGCATTCTATTGATTTCCTTGTTCTCGACATGTGAATCCACTCAGGATTCAACCTTGCGTTCCAACGATTCACTGATTACCCGCCTTGTTGCCTGGCTGGTACTGGTGTTTGCTGTTGCGTTTGTCTGCCCGTCCCCGGTGTTGTCGCAGCAGCCCTCGCCGTCATCACAGCAAGCAGCTTCAGGTTCAGCACAGACGGCGATCGATAATGTTGCCAGTATCCGTATGCCAGTGGATTTCAGCCGCGTTGAGTTTTATCTGATCACGGTGGATGTGGGCGACAATGTCTGGGACAACTTCGGTCATACCGCGTTACGACTGGTTGACGAAAACTCTGGCACCGACATGGTGTTCAACTGGGGGTTGTTTGATACCAGCATAGGGCAGGTGCGTTTTGCCGCCAATTTTGCGCGCGGCATTATGGAGTACCAGCTCGGTGTTTCGCCTCCGCATTGGGAGTTTGCGCGTTATCAGGCTGAGGGCCGCACGGTGTGGCAGGATCGTCTGGTGCTGACGTCAGTGCAGAAAATGCGGTTGTATCAGCGCCTGGCGTGGAATCTGCGCGAGGAAAATCGTGTTTACGATTACGACTATTTCTTCGACAACTGTACGACGCGCGTGCGCGACTATCTTGACGAAGCGCTGGGCGGAACCATTGCCGAGCGCAGCCGTAGTGCCAGCAGCAATACCTTCCGTGATGAGGTTACCGCACACTACGCCAGCCTGCCGGTGATTTCATTCTCGCTGGATGTGCTGATGAATGAACGCATCGATCGCCGTATGAGTCAGTGGGAACAAATGTTTCTGCCGGCGCAACTGCGAGAGCAACTGGACAGGTTGGGCTTGCTGACTGACAGTGAGGTGCTGGCGCAATTCGAGTCGCCGCCACCCGGTATTAATCCCTATTTTGTGGTTGTCGTATTGTTGCTGCCGGCGTTGCTGTTATTGTTGAGTGTGCGCAAAGCCTCAATTGCGTCCTTCAGCAGCCAGCCCGGTTTTACGCTGCGAGCAGCTGCACTGAGTTACCGTCTCATGGGTTTGATCGGCGTGACGGTGACACTGTTCAGTGGTGTATACGGCCTGATCATGACCTTGGGTTGGTGGTTGTCTTCCCACATGGATTTGCACGGCAATATCAACTTGCTGCTGTTCTGGCCAACAGACTTGCTCGGGCTGCCAATGGCACTGACCTGGTTGCTTGCCGGCAAGGCGCCAGCTGTCAGTCGTTTGCGACATCGTCTGATCGTCAGCTACTTGTTCCTGCATATTCTGGCGGCGCTGGTCTACCTGGTGATGGGAGTATTCGGCCTGACTGCGCAGAGCACGCAAGCACTGATGTTGTTTGTGGTGCCGGTGTTGCTGGTGTTTGCGTTGGTGGTGGCGATTGCCGGCAGTCGTCCGGTGCGCTCGATCCGGTTTACATAAACACAACAATCAGCACTACACCCAGTATCAACCGGTAAGCCACAAAAGGCTGCATCCCGATACGCTGGATAAATGCCAGAAAGTAGTGGATGCAAAGATAAGCGCTGATTCCTGAGATCACGATTCCCGACAGCATGGCCATCCAGTCAGGTGTGATGTCACTGCTGGCCAGTTCGTAAGTTTGCAAGCCGCAAGCAATCAGAATGACCGGGATTGACAGCAAAAATGAAAAGCGGGCGGCAGCATCACGACTGAAGCCGAGCAACAGGCCCGCCGTCATCGTAATGCCGGAGCGCGATGTGCCGGGGAACAGGGCCACGGCCTGGGCCAGGCCAATCACCAGCACGTCTTTCCAGTTCATCTGCCGCTCGCTGCGTGTGCCGCGGTGTTTCCAGTCCGCCCAACCCAGCAGCAAACCAAACACAATCATGCCGGCAGCCAGATACAGCGGTGATCTCAGCACTGTGGAGATCGTGTCTTCAAAGGCCAATCCAGCCAATCCGACCGGGATGGTACCAAACAGGACAGCCCAGGCCAGCCTGCCATCATCATCAAGCTGACGGCTGACAATCGAACGCATCCAGCTGACAAACATCGCTGCAATATCACGCCGAAAGTAAACCAGCACGGCTGCCAGACTGCCCAGATGCAGAGCCACGTCAAAAGCCAGGCCCTGATCTTCCCAGGCAGTCAGCACGGGGACCAGAATCAGGTGGGCGGAGCTGGAGATCGGGAGGAATTCGGTGACGCCCTGCACCACTGCCAGCACCACAATCTGAAGCCACTCCATGACATACTCCCCTGACCACACCCGCCGGATTTGATGGCGCCATTATCGACGAATGGCCACAGGGGTCAACCGGCAAAGTCGCTGGCAAAACCCAGAGCAACTGTTCGGAAAATTCATTTTCAAGCTTGGGGAAAAGTGATAAAGTCGGGCTCCTTAAGGTTGTTGCCGCACCGATCTGTTCAAATTTTGTTTTTGGAGAATCCCTGTGAATGCTGATTTCACTGCTGAAGAGTTGAAGTTTCAGAAGGAAGTACAGGACTTCCTGAAAGCGGAGTTTCCGCAGGACATCAAGCACAAGGTCGACAATGGCATTCGCCTGGAGAAAGACGATTTTGTGCGCTGGCAAAAGATTCTCTACAAAAAAGGTTGGGTCGCACCCAATTGGCCCGTGGAGTATGGCGGAACCGGCTGGACACCGACCCAGAAGTACATCTTTGCGATGGAAATGGGCTTGTATGGCGCCATGGAGCCAGTGGCTTTTGGTGTCAAAATGGTTGCCCCCGTGATTTACACCTACGGTAGCGAAGAGCAGAAGAAGCGTTTCCTGCCAGATATTCTGGCCAGCAATGTGTGGTGGTGTCAGGGTTACTCCGAACCCAATGCCGGCTCTGATCTGGCCTCATTAAAAACGACCGCAGTGCGTGACGGCGACCACTACGTCGTGAATGGCACCAAAACCTGGACTACCCTCGGCCAGTACGCGGACTGGATTTTCTGCCTGGTGCGCACCGACAACACCGCCAAAAAGCAGGAAGGCATCAGCTTTCTGCTGATCGACATGAAAACCCCCGGTATCAAAGTCTCCCCGATCTATCTGCTGGACGATGAGCCGGAAGTTAACGAAGTGCATTTTGACAATGTCAGGGTGCCGGTCGAAAACCTCATTGGCGAAGAGAATCAGGGTTGGACTTACGCCAAGGTGCTGCTGACACATGAACGTACCAACATTGCACAGGTGCCCAATTCCAAGCTCAAACTGCGCAAGCTGCGCGATCTCGCAGCGCGCACGCCGGATGGTCACGGTGGCAACCTGCTGAATGATCCGGTATTTGCGCGCAAGCTGGCAGAAGTTGAAATTCAGGTGCTGGCGCTGGAGTACGCAGAGCTGCGCACACTGGCTGCTGTCAGTGTTGGCAAGGCGCCGGGGCCGGAGTCATCAATTCTCAAAGTGGTCGGTACCGAAGCTACCCAGTTTATTGACGAACTCTACATGGAGGTCGCTGCCTGGCACTGTCTGCCGCACTTGCCCGCGCAATTTACTGGCGGCTTTGAGGGTGAGCGTGTCGGCTACGGTTCACTGGCTGCCAGCGCCAACAGTTACTTTAACAACCGTAAAAAATCCATTTACGGTGGATCCAACGAGATCCAGAAAAACATTATCAGCAAAGCAGTTCTTGGCCTGTGATTGCACACTGGCAGATGACCGCATCATTCAAGGGGTAAAGTCGTGGATTTTTCATACAGTGATGAGCAGCAGATGCTGCAGGACAGTGTGCAAAAGTTTGTGGGTGGCCAATACGATTTTGACACTCGACGCAAAATCATCAAATCCGGCAAAGGCTACAGCGATGACAACTGGTCGCTGTTTGCCGAACTGGGCTGGCTGACCGTGCCCTTCCGTGAGGAAGATGGCGGTTTCGGCGGTTCTGCGGTGGACCTGATGGTGGTGATGGAAGAGTTTGGCAAAGGCATGGTGGTTGAGCCGTTTGTGGCAACCGCAGTACTGGGTGGAGGCCTGATCACTGAGCTGGGCAAGGCAGCGCAGAAAGAGACGCTGCTGGGTTCTATCATGGACGGCTCGCTGCAGGTCGCAACAGCCTATGCCGAGGCTGACAGCCGTTACAATCTGGCCAGCGTGGCGACAAGCGCCCGACGCGATGGCGATGGTTACATCATCAAGGGTGACAAGATCCTGGTGCTCAACGGCCCCTCGGCGGACAAGCTTTTGGTGATCGCACGCACCAGTGGCAACACACTCGACAGCGAAGGTATTTCCGCTTTTGTGGTGGATGCAACCTCAACAGGTATCAGCAAACGCGAGTATCCAACGGTTGATGGTCATCGCGCGGCCGAGATTCATTTCAACGATGTCAAAGTGAATGCGGATGCGCTGCTCGGCGCAGAAGGGCATGCGCTGCCCGCACTGCAGAAAGCACTGGATCGAGCGACCTTGGCAGTCAGTGCGGAGGCTGTGGGTGCCATGGACTGTCTGCTGAAGAAAACGGTGGAATATGCCAAGACCCGCAAACAGTTTGGTGTAGCCATTGGCACATTCCAGGCACTGCAACACCGTATGTCCGAGATGTTTATCGAGTGCCAACTGGCACGCTCGATAGTGATTATGGCTGCGATGAAACTCGACAGTTCTGCTGGCGATGGGGAAAAAGCCAAAGCGGTGGCAGCCGCCAAAGCGCGTGTCGGACGTGCCATGCGTAAAGTGGGCCAGGAAGCTGTGCAGTTGCATGGTGGTATCGGTGTCACCGACGAACTGGATGTCGGACACTACTTCAAGCGACTGACCTCCATTGAACATCAGTTTGGCAACACGGATTACCATCTGGCGCGTTATGCGTCGCTTTAACGCTTGATGAGAAAACTTGTCAAAA
The DNA here is from genome assembly GCA_036834885.1 of Pseudohongiella sp. Taxonomy (GTDB): domain Bacteria; phylum Pseudomonadota; class Gammaproteobacteria; order Pseudomonadales; family Pseudohongiellaceae; genus Pseudohongiella. The sequence continues at coordinate 1,114,992 of DAITNA010000001.1, forward strand.
AGGGGCTGACTGCAAATGCAGGCCAGCCCGTTTTTTTATCCGATACCGTTGTTCGGCAGGGCGGGTGTTGTTCAGGAGGAGATGGTTCGAGTGAGTGAATTGATACTGGTGCGGCATGGGCAAGCCTCATTCGGCGCAACATCCTACGACCAGCTCAGTCCTGTGGGCTTGCAGCAGGTGGAGATTCTCTCTCGCCACTGGCTCACCATGGGCGAGCAGTTTGATGTGTGTTACGCCGGTACCTTGCAGCGTCAGCAGCAAACAGCCTCGGCTTTGTTGCCGCACGTCAAGTCTGGCGAAGTGAATATCCATCCGGCACTGGATGAATACAATGGCGAGTCGCTGATTCGTATCTATCTGCGCGATCATGCCGCGCGCGAAGGGTTTGCAGAGGCGTCGGGGCAGCCGGTGCGTGATCGCAAACGTTTTCAACTGATTTTGGAGGCCGCCACCCGGCACTGGATTGATGGCACATTGGTTGCGCGCGATGAGGACCACGATTTCGAGCCATGGCGGGATTTTCAGCGGCGTGTGCATTCAGCGCTTGATGAGTTGATGCACAAACACCAATCAGGTTCACGGGTGCTGGTCTCGACCTCGGGTGGAGTCATCGCACTGGCGTTGCAGCATGCGCTGAAGCTGCCGGATAATCAGGCGGTGGCAACCAACTGGATGGTCAATAACAGCTCGGTGACACGACTGGTCTATGGGCGTGGCAAAGTATCGCTGGCGGGGTTTAATGCGCTGACCCATCTGGAAACACCGGCGTTGCGCGAGCTGATTACGTTTCGTTAAGCCGGATGTTTTGAAACACGTTATGGAAAACGTTCGTGCAATTTAACAACAAAGGGGGAACGCATGTCACAACGCGATCAACTGGTTGATCAGGCACAGAGTGTCCGCGAAGGCGAGGAGCTGGATCTGAATGTTCTGCGCAAGCACTTGAGCCCCGTGCTGGGCAGCAAAGTCAATGATCTTCAGGTGCGGCAGTTTCCTGGTGGGTATTCCAACCTGACCTATTTGCTCAGCAGTGGTTCTGACAAATGGGTGCTGCGTCGTCCTCCGTTTGGCAGTAAAGTCAAATCGGCTCATGACATGGGGCGCGAATTTCGCGTCCTCACTGCGCTGGAAAAAGTCTTCCCCTATGCACCCAAGCCCGTGCACTTCTGTGATGATCAGTCGGTGCTCGGGTGCGATTTTTATCTGATGTCCTACATCGAAGGGTTGGTGATTCGCCGTGAATACCCGGCTGGTTTAAATCTGACACCGGATCAGGTTCGGCAGCAGTTTTTCAAACTGTTTGATGTGCTCGGTGAGCTGCATTCCGTCAATCTCGCCGAGGCGGGTCTGAGTGACTTTGGCAAACCGCAGGGTTATGTCAGTCGTCAGGTTGAGGGCTGGAGCAAACGCTATGTCGCGGCAATGACGCCCGATGCGCCTGATTTTGAGCCAGTGATGGCGTGGTTGCGCGACAAGATGCCGGCCGAGAGCGGTGTTGTCAGCATTATTCATAACGACTACAAGCTGGATAACGTGATCTGGTCGCTGGACGATCCGATGAACTTGATTGGTGTGCTGGACTGGGAAATGGCCACGGTCGGCGACCCGCTGATGGACCTCGGTTGCACGCTGGGTTACTGGGCTGAAGCCGGGGATCCCGAGTTCTTCCGTCAGTTTCGTGCGATGCCAAGCGATGCTCCGGGCGCACCAACGCGCGCGGAGATCGTCGCGCGCTTCAGTGAACGCACCGGTATCGCTGTGGACAATATCGACTTCTATTTCTGTTTTGGTCTGTTCCGACTGGCAGGTATTGGACAGCAAATTTATGTGCGTTATGCACAAGGGCTGACCAGAGACGCGCGTTTCGCGCGTCTGATCGACAAGGTACACAGTTTGCGGCAGATGTGTGAGCAGGTGATTGGCCGCTCACGTTTGTGAGGTCATGCTGCTCAATCGGGTCAGCACGAACCGATACCAGAAGAACAGGCATCAACAGAGTGCCGACTTTTTCAAGGCAACAAAACCAGCACCAGTGTCAGCGGCAGCAGGCTGGCGAGCGTTGAGATGACGGAGGCCGCTGCAACGGGTGCTTGCCCGATGTCATACCGTATGGAAAAGACATAGGCGCTGATGCCGACTGGCATCGCGGCACCGAGGATTGCGGTTTTGGCCCACAGCGGGTCTATGTCAAAAATCACCAACATGGATACTGCCATCAGCGTTGGCAGCAGCACCAGTTTCAGTGCAGTGATCAGCAGCGCGGGTTTGAGCTGGTCGCCAACGCGGTATTGATGCAAGGTAGTGCCCAGCACAAACAAGGCACAGGGAATGGCGGCTTGCGACATCAGGCTAAGACTGGTATCCAGCGGTGCATAAATCGGGATGCCGAGCAGATTGACCGCAAGACCTGCCAGCAAGCTGGCCGTCAGCGGGCTGCCCAGCAGCTGTTTAAGCAAGCGGCTGATACTGTGCAATACTGCGCGCGCATTAAAGTGTTCACGCTCAGCCACCACGGTGCCGACAGAAAACAGCACGAGATTTTGTGTGGCAATAATCAGAAACAGCGGTAGCAGTGCCTGCTCGCCCAGAGTTTGCATGACCAACGGAATACCGACCACCGTGGTATTGGAGTAGGTTGTGCTCATGGCAAACACTGCCTGCCACGCGGCATTGGCCTTGAATAAAAGCGCAGCAATGATGGCGGCGATGACATAAACGCTGATCACTGCCAGATAAAAAGCCAGCAGAAAATCCACCCCGAAGTTGGCCGGGATATCGGCATGCGCCATGTTGATAAACAGCAGGCAGGGGATCACCAGATTGAAAGTGAAGCGCGACAGGGCCACATACTCGGGCATCTGGAGCCAGCCCGAACGGGCGGCGGCATAACCGGCAAGGGCCAGTGCCAGCACCGGGAATATGCCTTCAAAGAGCAGCACTCAGCGCGCTCCGGCCATGGCCGTTTTCCAGCGGCCTTTGCGGAAAATATAGAAGTACATGCTGGATTTGATCACATAGTCAGCAATCAGGGCGCCATAGACCCAGTACACGCCCAGCTCCAGCCAGAAGAACACGGCGGTCAGCACAACACGTCCGAACAGGAAGCCGGTCAAGGTAATCCGGGCTGGCGAGCGTGTGTCACCAGCCCCGCGCAGCGCACCACCCAGTGTGAACTCGATCGACATCATCGGCTGCACAATCGCGACCATCACGGTCAGTGCTACCAGATAATCCAGCACCAGCGGGTCGCTGATAAAAAAGCTGCCGATCAGGCGTGCGTTGATTCCGATCACCAACCCGATCGCCGCCATGGTACAGAAGGAGATTTTCAGGTTACGCCAGGCAGCGCGCTCGGCCTCGTCAGGCAAACCGGCGCCAAGATTCTGGCCCGCCATGGTAGCGGTTGCGATGGCAAAACCCATGCCGATCACAATCGAGATGGAGAGGATGTTGACCCCAATACCGTAGGCAGTGAATGCCTCGGTACCATAGAGCGATACCACCCACATAAACGCGATGATGGACACATTAAAAATGGATTGCTCTATGCCGGCAGGCACTGCGATCCGCACCAGTTTGTGCAGTCGCTCGCGCTGCATGAATGCCTGCTTTTGTGGTTTCAGCAACAGACGCCGCTGCCGCCACATCCAGTAGAAAATGCCGGTGACCAGCGCATAAGACAAGCCGGCGGCCACCGCAGCTCCCTGAATGCCCATGGCCGGGAACGGCCCGATGCCATACACCAGCATGTAAGCGAGCACGATATTGGCAATATTGCCGATGGCTGCAATCCAGACCGGGGTCAGCGCATCTCCTGCGGCGCGCAGCGCGGCGCTGATCACTGCCAGAAACGAGAAGAAGACATTGAAGTAAATCAGCAGCTCAAGATAAAGCGAGGCCTCTTCCAGCATGGTGCCACGTAAACCGAAAATGGCTACCAGCGGTGTCGATAACCACGGTATCAGCGCACACAACACCAGCGACGCTGCGAGTGTCAGTACAGATGACATTTTCACCACCCGGTCTGCTTCGTCGACATTGCGACTGCCCCAGGCGTAAGCCACCATCGCGGTGGTGCCGGCAGTAATCGAAAAAATGATCAACTGGACGGCCATGTAGATCCGGTCGGCCGCAATGACAGCAGCCACCGCCTCTGCGCCGAGTTCAGCCACGATCTTGATCGCTGCCAGATGCACCAGCGACAGCAACAGATTGCCGATAATGGTAGGGCCAGCCAGTTTGAACAGGCTGAGTTTTAACGGGGCCGGAGACTGGGATACAGACGACATGAGCGAGCGGTTCCAGAAAGGGGTTCCAGACAACAAAGCGATACGCTGTTTCCGATTCAGACGGGAGCGGACAGCGGCAGGTATTGTTATAAGGGAGTGCAGGGCGGCGAGCATACGCTCATGTCCCGCTTTTGGCAATTGTTGTGGTACGCTTGGCAGCCTTGTTGGCTTGCATCCCTGCCAGGCCTGTTGTTGAAGTGATGACCATCTTGAAAAAAAACCGACACAACGCTCCCTCTGACGACGCACGCGTCATCGCTGATTCCAGTCTGGGCCGCAGTGCCATTCTGGCCGTGGCATTCATCAATGGATTTGTGATCATGGCGATCGAGCTGCTGGGCAGCCGTGTCATGGCACCGTATTTTGGCAGCAGCGTGTATGTCTGGGGCAGCATCATCACCGTCTTTATGCTGTCGCTGTCGCTGGGTTATCTTTGGGGCGGACGTCTGTCGACCCGGCGCTCTGATGTGCGTCAGTTTGCCAGTTTTTTTGTGGCGGCTGCTGTGCTCACGCTGCCCATCATTTTCTGGGCTGACCCGGTGATGAACCGGATTTTTCTGTCGGTGGAAGACCCCCGGTATGGTTCCTTGCTGACAGCACTGTTGCTGTATTTTCTGCCCATTTGTGTCATGGGCATGGTGTCTCCGTATTCCGTACGCCTGTTGGTATCCACGCGTGAACATAGTGGTGGTGTGGCCGGTCTGCTGTATTTTGTGTCAACACTGGGCAGCGCATTGGGCACGCTGGCGACATCCTTTTATTTTGTGCTCTGGTTCACGCTGGATCAGGTGATGTGGGGTTGTGTGATTGCCTTGCTCTTGTGTGCAGCAACGGTTGTGGTAGCCGGGGAGAAGCGCTGATGCGATACCTGATGCTGGTGGCCGTGGTGATTGTGACAGGTGGATTTTTTGCAACCACGGTCAGTGCCCAACGTACCGTGATTCATGAAGAGCCCTCACAATACCGCGATATCGTGGTCACAGAGTTCAACAACCAGCGTTGTATGCTGTTTAACGTGCATCGCGGCGACATGAACCAGACCTGCATTGATTTGCGTGATCCGCGCCGCCTGGTATTCAACTACACACGCATGAGTTTCGCCGGATTGCTGCTGAATGAGCAACCCCGGCGAATTCTTGTCGCAGGTCTGGGTGGCGGCACCATTCCAACCGTGATGCGCGAGCTTTTTCCCCAGGCTCATATTGATGTATTGGAGGTGGATCCGGCGGTCGTCAGTGTTGCGCGCGAATACTTCAATTACAGGGAAGATGAGCAACTGCTGACACACGTTGTGGATGCCCGTGTGTTTATCAAGCGTGCCGGTTTGCGTAATGAGGAGTATGACTACATTGTGCTGGATGCGTTTTCCGGCGAATACATTCCGGAGCATCTTCTGACCCGGGAGTTCCTGCAGGAAGTGCGTCAGATTTTGTCTGACGATGGTGTGGTGATAGCCAATACCTTTGCCAGCAGCCGATTGTATGACTACGAATCGGTGACATACGCCGCCGTGTTTGGAGAATTCTTCAATTTTAAAACAGCGGGCAGTGGTAACCGCATCATTCTGGCACGCAAGCAGGCATTGCCGGCAGCGGCAGAGCTGAATATGCCAGCCCGGCGTCTGTTTGAGCGCCTGCGCCCGTATGGGGTGAATATTCTTGAGTTTCCGGCCCAGCTCAGCACACGGCCCGATTGGGATACCGGTACCCGTGTGCTGACGGATCAGTACTCGCCAGCCAATCTGCTCAACTGATACAGGCGCCCGCCTTCGCGCATGGCGTTCAGGCTTTGGCGCGAGCCCGCTCAATCATTTCGTAGATCGCCATGCCCGCCAGCATGGCAGCGACAAACACAATCGCTTTGGGGGCAGCCGTGCCCAGTGCCACCAGAGCCGGGCCCGGACAAAAACCGGCCAGTCCCCAACCGACACCAAAACCCAAGCTGCCCAATACCAGACGGCTGTCCAGATCTTTGCGCGTTGGCAGTCGCATCGGCTCCCCGAACAGAGAGTGTGTGCGCCCGCGCACGAGCGTAAATGCAATCACGCCCACACCAATGGCTCCTGCCATGACCAGAGCCAGCGATGGGTCCCACACCCCGAACAGATCCAGAAAGGACAGTACCTTGTCCGGGTTGCTCATGCCGGAAACCAGCAAGCCGAGGCCAAAAATCAGACCGGTCAGAAATGCGGATACAAAATGTTTATTCATGTTTGGCGCCTCCCCTTACAAACCCAGCACATGACGCATGATGTAAACGGTGACAAACCCCGTGCCCATAAATGCCAGCGTGGCAACAATCGAGCGCGGTGACAGCCGTGAAATTCCACACACACCGTGGCCACTGGTGCAACCGGAACCATAACGGGTGCTGATGCCCACGATCAGTCCGGCCACAATCAGCAACGGGTATCCGGCATCAATGGTCATCTCCGGCAACTCGGCAAAGGCCAGCCAGGCCAAAGGCGCCAGCACCATGCCGGCGACAAACAGCGCGCGCCACAGAATGTCGCCGCGCTGCGGGTTCAGCAGTCCGCCGACAATCCCGGAGATACCGGCAATGCGGCCGTTAAGCAGCACAAACATGGCGGCGGCAACACCAATCAGTACACCGCCTCCCAGTGCTGTCCAGGGAGTAAAACCAGCCCAGTCTATGGTCATACGAGTGCCTCCTGTTAACAGTAGATATCGTGCAATTGCTTGAGAATTTGCAGGGCCGGCCCGGGGCTGACCTTGTAAAAAATGTGTTTGCCTTCCCGTCGTGTTTCTACCAGCCCTTCGCGCCTGAGCACACCCAGTTGCTGCGACAGCGTGGGTTGCAGGATGCCAAGCGTGGTTTCCAGCTCGCTTACGCACATCTCCTGCATACAAAGCTGGCACAGCAGCATCAGGCGATCTTCATGCGCCAGTGTGCGCAGCAACGCTACGGCGTCGGCTGCGTTGTGTCTCATATCACGAATGTTCAGCGTCATGGTGTCAAAGCTTTGCGCTAACGCTTGTGTTGTCGCCGGCATATTTTGATCCTGATCAGGATAAATGGTTATGATGCAAATAATATATTTTAAAATATAATGTTTTCAAGTAATTTATTTGCAAATGAACCGGAACAGGAGATTCAAGATGAAAAAGCCAATTGTGCAGGCATTTCTGGATACGGACTCGGAAACCTTCAGTTATGTCGTGTTTGACCGTGAAGGTGGTCACGCCGCTGTCATTGATCCGGTGCTGGACTATGATCCCAAATCGGGTCGCACTCGACATGATGGCGCGCACCGGCTCGTTGAGTTTGTGCGTGAGCACGGCTTGACGGTGGACTGGATTCTGGAAACACACGCTCATGCAGATCATTTGTCAGCAGCACCGTATATCAAAGCCGAGGTGGGTGGCCGTATTGCGATCGGAGAGCGCATTGTTGATGTGCAAAAAATCTTCCGCAATGTGTTTAATCTGGAAAAGCAGTTTCTGGTTGACGGCAGCCAGTTCGACAAACTGTTTGCCGAAGGTGAAACATTCACGGTGGGGGAGCTGGAAGGCGAGGTGATCTACACGCCGGGTCATACGCCTGCCGATATGTCATGGCGAATTGGTGACGCGGTGTTTGTCGGCGATACCTTGTTTATGCCGGATGTTGGCACCGCGCGCTGCGATTTCCCCGGCGGTAATGCGCACACGCTGTATCACTCCATACAGCGTTTGCTTGCGATGCCGGAAGAGACGCGTCTGTTCATGTGTCATGACTATCCCAACGGACAGCGCGAACATCGCTTTGAAACCACCGTCGGCGAGCAGAAGCGGCACAATATCCATGTCCATGAAGGCGTCAGTGAGGCACACTTTGTAGCGATGCGGGAAGCGCGCGACAAATCACTGGAGATGCCGCGTCTGATACTGCCGTCGATACAGTTGAATATCCGTGCCGGTCAGATGCCGCCGCCCGAAGACAACGGCACGGTGTACTTCAAGATCCCGGTCAATCTGCTGTAGCGGCCGGTATCACTCGCCGAGAATGGCTTTGAGCCGGTGCATGTCGAGAATTTCGATTTCCCGGCTCTTGACCATGATGATGTCTTTTTTCTGCAGCGCAGAAAACACGCGGCTGACGGTTTCCAGCGTCAACCCGAGGTATTCACCGATGTCGCTGCGTGTCATGTGCAGGATAAAACGATCCGGTGACAACTGGCAGCGTGCATAACGGCTGGACAGGCTAAGCAGGAACGAGGCAAGGCGCTGTTCAGCTGTGTAGCTGCTGAGCAGCGTGTGAATCTGCTGATCCTTCACAATTTCATTGCTCATGATGGCAAAAAAACGGCTTTGCAGATTGGGTAACTGCTGGCTCAGGCGCTCAAGTTGTGAGAACGGAATCTCGCAAATTGACGAGTGTTCCAGCGCCATCGTGGAGACACCGTGGGTTCGACTGCCAATGCCATCCATGCCAATAATTTCACCCGGCATAAAAAAGCCGGTGACGCGGCTCTGGCCATCCGGCCCAAGAATATAGGACTTGAAGCTGCCGCTGCGCACGGCAAACACCGACCTGAATTCATCTTTCTGACGGTAAAGATGTTCACCTTTGCGCAACGGGCGATTGCGTTCAATGATTTCGTCCAGTTGCACTATTTCACTTTTGTTCAGCGCAATAGGCAGGCACAGGTCACTCAGTCGGCAATTGCTGCAACTGACACCCGGATTGTGCGGGCAAGGGCGGCCTCGGGCAGCCGGATTGGCAGCGCTGCTGACAAATGGAGAGCCCCTGTGGTTCAAGCCGGATTCCGTTTTTAGTGTGCTGTAATTATGTTCTGACATCGGTATCCTGTCTGCATTGAATAATATGGCTGGCGTGGTTAACCCGGCAGAAGTCAGCTCTGATTGCCGACGCGGACGGTCATGATATCGCAGGGTGCTGCATGCAACACCTTGTTGGCAGTTGAGCCCAGCAACAGTTTCCAGCCCGATGTGCCGTGACTGCCGATGACGATAAGGTCGGCTTTTGTCTCTTCTGCTTTGCTGCGCACTTCAGTGGCGGCGGCACCTGCCAGCACCAGTTGCTTGTGCTCCGGTATGCCATACCGGGAGCCAAAGCCTGCAAGTCGCTGTGCAGCGATTGCCATCGCTTCCTCCTGAAGTTTTGTCATGTTGATGGCATAGGCATCAATTGGATAGGCCGCTGCCACTGGCTCGACCACATGAACCAGTGTCAGGGCAGCCGCATTGTTGCCTGACAAATCCAGCGCACGCTCAATGATTTTGTCTGACTCGTTGGACAGGTCAATCGCGACAATCAGGTTATGGTAGCTCATGACATCAACCTCCACAGATCCGGCCACACTATCTCACCCGTCAACTGCCTGGTGAATACTGACGTTGTGCCAGAGTGTAACTGAGCCCCTGGAAAATAACGAGTCCCTGGTCTGCCTGATGCCTCATTATTGCGCATCATGCCAATTGCCACGCAGCGACGCTTGGCTTACTCTGCTGGTATAACGGTGCCTGGATAAAGGAGAAACCCATGTTGGCAGTGAACACAATTCTGGTGATTGTAGAGCCTGGTCAGGACACGCAGTTGGCACTGGACAAAGCAATCAGGCTGGCGCGGCAGACGGGTGCGGCACTGGAGCTGCTGATTTGTGATCACAGCAGTTATCTGGAGGATGGTTATTACTTTGATCCGCCGCAAGCGGCTATCTTGCGGCAGGAACATATACAGCGTAATCGGCAGCTGCTGGAGGACATGGCAACCGTTATACGCCAGCAAGGGTTTACAGTGACTGTCGACGCCTTGTGGGGCAATCCGCCCTATCGGCAGATTATTCACAAAGTGCTGCAGAGCAAACCGGATCTGCTGGTGCAGAGCTCACGCCATCATGAAAAAATTTCGCGTCTGCTGTTATCGCATCAGGACTGGCAGTTGCTGCGTTTCTGCCCCTGCCCGGTGCTGCTGGTCAAAGACAAGCCGTGGAGCGAGCATCCTGCCTTTGTGGTGGCAGTGGATCCGAATCATGCCAATGACAAACCTGCCGAGCTGGACCAGCTGCTGACAGCAGCCGGCAAATTGTTGGCAGAGGCCTGCCACGGAAGTTTGTATCTGTTCCATTCCTGTTATCAGCCCCCGGTATCAGGGCTTTATCCCGTCCGTCCCGACATTGATGCCTACCGTGACAAAACAGCGGGGTTGTTGTCCGCATTTGCTCTGTCGGAGCAGCAACTGCGTATTGATGAACGTGAGGTCATGGAGTCGCTACCGGCATTCCTGCAGGAAGTCGATGCCAATGTACTGGTCATGGGTGCGGTGTCACGCTCTGCGATTGATCGTTTTCTGGTTGGCAGCACAGCAGAGAAATTGCTGGATCACGTCGATCAGGATGTCCTGGTGATCAAACCTGAAGGGTTCACAGATACGGTGAAAACAGCCAGACCAGGGAGTCTCTGAGCTTCACTGGCAACGACCTGCTGTTGATGGCTTGCAAGGTTACCGGCGTTGCGATGGCGCTGCGCCGCATAAAGTACTCACACAGCTGGGTGTTGACCTGCGCCGAAAAAATCTCCAATCCCAACTCGTAATTGAGTCGCAGGCTGCGCGGGTCAATATTGGCTGAGCCCACCAAGGCATAATTGTCGTCGACCAGCAGCAGTTTTGAATGCACAAACGGGGCTGGCTGATACCGGATATCCAGATCGGACTCCAGCAGCTGTCTTAATGTATTTTGCATCGCCCAGTGTACCGGTTTGATGTTGTTGTGCCCTGGCAGCAGTATTTGTACCTTGACCCCGCGCAGGTGTGCAGCAATCAGTGCGCCAATCACATCAAAGGTAGGCAGAAAGTACGGAGTCATAATCAGTACTTTTTCACGCGCAGCGGAAATCACACCCACAATCAGATGATTGAGTTTGTCGATGTCTTTGTTGGGACCGTCCAGCACCACGCGACTCCATATCTGCGCATCAGGATCATGCGGGTTGCAGCCGGCGAATGGCGGTGCATTGTCGTCACCCAGGCAGTAGTGCCAGTCTTGCCAGAACGCCCATTCCAGCTCGTCCACAATTTTTCCGCGCAGCTGGAAGTGGATGTCGAGTACCCGGTGTGGATTGTCGAGCGCGGAAGCCAGATGGCGATTGCCAATATTCTGACCGCCGGTAAATGCCCACTCGCCATCCACAATCAACATTTTGCGGTGGCTGCGCATATTGATATTGAGTGCGGGAGGTATCAGCGACAGCGGGTTAAAACGCAAAAACGGGATGCCCAGTTTCTTCAGTCGCGAGCCAATACGCGGGAAACTCATGAACTCGCCGAGACCATCAACGATCACTTTTACTTCCACGCCACGCCTGACCGCTGCTGCCAGCGCCTCGGCGATGGCGATGCCGCTCTCATTGTTGTCAAAAATATAAGAGGCCAGCAGCACCCGCTGGCGTGCGCCGTTGATGCAGGCGAGCATTGCCGGGTACAAAGCTTCCCCATTCTCCAGCATGTGAAACTCTGTGCATTCACTCAAGCCTTTGCCTGTCAGATTTTCCCCGATATTGGACAAGGGCCTGAAATCAGTATTCGGCGGCGTCGCAATGGTCAGCAAACCCTCGCGCGGGACTTTGACGTGGTAGTCACGGTGTGCGCGGCTGTGTACCCGGTTGATGCCGAACAGCAGATAAATCAAGGCGCCCGCCAGCGGCAGCACCAGACACAACGCTGTCCAGCCAAAAGCAGCCTTGGAGTCGCGTTTGTTCAGCAGTGCGTGCGCGGCGGCCGATACACCCATCATCAGCCACAACAGCGGCAACACATAGTAGAGCCAGTCAGATGCAATCAGCGTATTCATGGCACGGTTTCCACCAGCACAGCATCAGCCACCAGTGCGCAATGATCGGAAAACTCGCGCCAATTGTCACCTGACAGTCGCTGACAGTCGTGCAGCCTGAATCCACGCAGGTAAATCCGGTCCATTGCCAGTACCGGGAAAAACGCGGGGAAGGTGGAAGCACATCGGCCATGGCAATGCTCATAGGCTTCAACAACACCCAATTGTTCTTTGAGTGCGCGATGAGTGGTTCGTCGCCAGTCGTTGAGATCACCAGCAATAATCAGCGGATGCTCTTGTGGCACCGTTCGGCGCACATAGTCAATCAGACGGAATGTTTGCAGCCGGCGCTCACTCTCCAGCAGACCCAGATGAATACAGATCAGATGGATGTTGCCCGCGATCGTGCCGTGCAAAAAGCCGCGCTGGGAGAAGTTCAGGAAGGAGGCGTCTATGTTGTCCCAGTTGATAAACGGCAACTCACTGAGAATGGCATTGCCGTGGTGTCCATGCTGGTAAATGGCGTTTTTGCCATAGGCATGATGCGACCAGACGGTGTCGGCCAGATATTCAAGCTGGCTGACTTCGGGCCACTGCCGGATGTTGCGGCGATGGCGCTGATTGTCACCCACGACCTCTTGCAGGAATACAAGATTGGCTTCACTGGCGCGCAAATGATCCCGGATATGGGACAGCACCAGTCGGCGTGGGCCGAGCGCAAAACCTTTGTGAATATTCAGTGTGAGGATTCTGAGCGGTGCGACAGCCATACTGCTCCCTGTCAAGCGGCGGATGACAGGTGCAGCATAGCCTTACTTGATCAGATCCAGCAAATACCGGGGCAGGGCAAATGCCGCCTGATGCAGTTCCGGTGTGTAGTAACGCGTCTGGATGTCGGCGGTTTGCCAGCGCTGGCGCAGTGTTGCCAAATCTGCCTGGCGAGCTGCCGGATCGTCGCTGGCCCAGGCAAACGTCATCAGTCCGCCAATATAGGTTGGCACCGCCGCGCTGTAAAAAGTCCAGTCCTTGAAGAGTCGCGACAAACGGGCTGCAGTATTGCTGAGTTCGCCGGCTTGCATGAAGGGCACACCGTTTTGTGTGACCAGAATGCCGCCCGGATTCAGGCAGCGCTGGCAACCGGCATAAAAGTCCTTGCTGAACAGCACTTCACCCGGTCCCAGCGGGTCGGTAGAGTCGGAGATGATGACATCAAAACGTTCGGAGGTCGTTTGTACAAACTCAAAACCGTCCCCGATCACGATATGGGCGCGCGGGTCGTCGTAAGCGCCGTTGCTGTGAGCGGGCAGATACTTGCGGGCCAGATCAATCACAGACTGGTCAATCTCGACCTGGGTGATATGTGAGACTGAGCGGTGGCGGCAGACTTCACGCAGAATTCCGCCATCACCGCCGCCAATGATCAGCACACGTGTGGCCTCTCCGTGCGCGATCAACGGCACATGGGTGAGCATTTCGTGGTAAATGAACTCGTCTTTTTCTGTGGTCTGGACGATGCCATCGAGCGCCATCACCCGGCCAAACTGTTCGTTGCGAAAAATCAGCAGGTGCTGGTGTTCTGATTTGTGTTCAAACAGCACTTCATCAACCCTGAAACTCTGCCCGTAGGCAGAGTACAGGGTTTCTGTCCACATCTCTGGTGCAGGCGCCTGACTCAATTGTCAGACGCCGTCTGGGTGAGGCCGCGCAGCTGTTCACCGACAATCACGCGCTCGGGTTTGAACGCACTCTTGAGGACGGGAATGGCTTTCTCGGGCTGGGCATCGCCGCACATGAAGATGTCAAAAGCCGCGTAACCACGTTCTGGCCAGGTGTGTACGCTGATATGGGATTCAGCCAGCACAGCGACGCCGGAAATGCCGCCATTGGGTGTGAAGTGGTGCAGGTGAATATGCAGCAGGGTAGCGCCGCATTTTTCCACGCATTCACGGAATTTGGTTTCCATGAGGTTGAGATCAGCCAGATTCTGGGCGCCCCAGAAATCAATCAGCAGGTGGGTGCCGGCAAATTCCAGGCCGTTGCGTTGGATGAAGTGATCTTTAGGCTCTGCTTCCGGTTCTGCTGAGAAGGTCGGCCATTCGCTCTCGTTGGCACTGCTGTTGCCCGCCAGGGTGGTTTTAGTGTTGAGAGTCTCTTTAATGGAGGAGATTGTGCTCATAATCCTTGCCCCAAAAAAAGATGGCGGTGAACTCATAGACCGTCTGTGATGCTGAATTAGCAGTTGCCGTCTGGACTATAAGCCTCCACACCATGCGTGTTGTTGATACAAAAAAACCGTCCGGTAGCTCCGGACCCGGAGATGTCCGCGAGGTATTGTGACAAGACCGATGTTTCGCAGAGGGGGAGCAGTTTAAGTAGTTTTTGCGTAATTACAAGCGGTTTTTGCGCATTTTGTGCAAAAAGGTGGTCTTGGGGTTGTCATAAAACTGATACAAATCATGGGGATGGTTGGTTAGGGTGGTAATCAGATCGGCACGGGAGACGCGGAGGTGATCAGGTGCTCGACCGGCCGCATCCTCTGCACGGATGCCCGGCACTGCGGAACTCGACTTCGCGGCTGCGCCGCTCAGGACTCGAACAATCCTCGTGCTTGATCGGGCATCCGTGCAGAGGATAGGCGCGGCCTGATTGGTCGCGCACCTGATCACCTCCGCGCCTCCCGCGCCATCCAGTCCAGTGGTGCCGCTGGTTGCTGCTACGAGGCTTCGCGGATCATGTTGCGGGCGATGATGATCTGCTGGATCTGGCTGGTGCCTTCGTACAGGCGGAACAGGCGCACATCGCGGTAGAAACGCTCAACGGCATACTCGGATATGTAACCGGCACCGCCGTGAATCTGGACGGCGCGGTCGGCGACGCGGCCCACCATTTCGGTGGCGAAGAGTTTGCAGGCAGCTGATTCTGTGCTGACGTTCTGGCCGTCATCGCGCTTGCGTGCGGCGTCGAGCACCATGCAGCGCGCAGCGTAAGCTTCAGTTTTGGAGTCGGCGAGCATGGCCTGAATCAACTGATGTTCCGCAATCGGAACGCCGAACTGTTTGCGTTCCATGGCGTAACGCAACGCGTCCTCAATCAGGCGCTCGGCGACGCCGACGCTGAAGCCGGCGATGTGCAGGCGGCCGCGATCCAGCACTTTCATGGCGGTGATAAACCCTTCACCCTCTTTGCCGATCAGGTTGGCGGCGGGCACGCGGCAGTTTTCGAATATAACGTCGCAGGTCAGTGAGCCGGCCTGGCCCATCTTTTTGTCGACAGCACCCAGAATGATGCCCGGTGTCCCTTTTTCAACAATAAAAGCAGAAATGCCGCGTGCACCTTTGATCTCCGGGTTGGTGCGCGCCATCACGTTGAAGGTGTCGGCAACCGGGCCATTGGTAATGTAGCGCTTGGTGCCGTTGAGGATGTAGTGATCACCATCGCGCACAGCGGTGGTTTTCAGTGCGGCTGCATCGGAGCCCACGTCCGGTTCCGTCAGGCAGAAGCAGCCGACCCATTCGCCACTGGCGTATTTGGGCAGGAATTTTTGTTTCTGTTCTTCAGTACCATCAAACACGACAGCGGCTGATCCGATGCCGTTGTTGGTGCCCAAAATGGAGCGGAAAGCCGGCGAGGTGCGACCCAGCGCAAAGGCCACGTAAATCTCCTCTTCCATGGTCAGTCCGAGCCCGCCGTATTCTTCCGGGATGGTCATGCCAAACAGGCCGAGCTCTTTCATTTCCTGGATGATGTCATCGGGCACTTTGTACTCTTCTGCCACTTTATGCTCTGCCGGTATCAACCGTTCACGCACAAAACGGTTAACCATATCAATAAGTTGGTTAAGAGTTTCCTGGTCTCGAATCATATCTGGCCCCTTGGCTGACGCCTCCGCAACACATCGGCAGAGAGCGGGTTGTACAAATGGTTTCTGTGCCGGCTTATATACCGAACGAAAGTTCGGCATAATACCCCGAACGATCGTCCGGAGTCGAATGTCAGGCTCCGCAGGCCTGTGCTACCATGCGGGCCAGTCTAAACCGTCTGTCATGGGGAACACGAGAGCAGATTTATGAGTCAATTGCATGAAGCTTTTATCTACGATGGTGCCCGCACCGCCTTCGGCCGCCATGGTGGCAGCCTGTCATCCATCCGCCCGGATGATTTGCTGGCGCATGTGATCCGTACTGTGGTGGGTCGCAATACATTCAGCCCCGAGGCCTACGAAGATGTGATCATGGGCAACACCAACCAGGCCGGTGAAGACTGCCGTAATGTGGGGCGTTTTGCCGCCCTGCTGGCAGGGCTGCCAACCAGCGTGGCTGGACTGACGGTCAATCGCTTGTGTGGTTCGGGTCTGGCGGCTGTGCTCGACGCCAGTCGCGGCGTCAAGGCCGGCGAAGGCGAGCTGTTTCTGGCCGGCGGTGTTGAATCCATGAGTCGCGCGCCGCTGATTCTGTCCAAGGCCCAGTCCGCGTTTGATCGCGGTCAGCAGATTGCTGACAGCACGCTGGGTGCACGTTTTACCAATCCGCTGATTTCGAAACATTTTGGTGATGACACCATGCCGCAGACGGCAGACAACATCGCCAAAGATCTGGGTATCAGCCGTGAGCAAAGTGATGTGTTTGCTGCCGGTTCACAGGCGCGTTATGAGGCCGCCCGAGCTGCCGGCTTTTTCAAGGGTGAGATCATTGCTACTGAAGTGTCACGTGGCAAGAAGCAACCACCACTGGTGGTAGATGCCGACGAACACCCGCGCCCTGACTCCACGCTGGACGCGCTGTCGGGATTGCGTCCCCTGTTTGAAGGTGGCGTGGTCACCGCCGGCAATGCCTCCGGTATCAATGATGGCGCTGCGGCCCTGATTATTGGCAATCGTGCGGTCGGCGAAAAGTATGGTGTCAAACCGCGTGCCCGCATCATTGCCGGTGCGGTAGCTGGTGTTGAGCCGCGTGTCATGGGTCTGGGCCCGGTGTTTGCCGCACGCAAGGCACTGACTCGTGCTGGCCTGACGCTGAAGGATATGGATATCATCGAGATCAACGAAGCGTTTGCCACGCAGGTGCTGGGTTGCCTGAAGTTGCTGGAAGTCGACTTCGCCGATGCTCGCGTTAACCCCAATGGCGGTGCCATTGCCGTGGGACACCCGCTGGGCGCTTCCGGTGCGCGTATCGCGTTGAGTACGGTACGTCAGCTTGAGCGCAGCGGCGGTCGTTATGCGCTGGTCAGCCTGTGTATTGGTATTGGTCAGGGCGTTGCCGCCATTATCGAGCGACTGGATTGACCGTCGCTTCCTGAATAATTAACCGTTTCTTTTTCTCCTGGTGAGGGATGCACTCATGTCCAGTGTTGTCAGCTACGAAGTCATCAATAATATCGGTGTGATCAAGGTCAACAGCCCGCCCGTGAATGCATTGTCACAGGCCGTTCGCGAAGGCATTCTGACCGCCGTTCAACGCGCACAAAAAGATGCGTCCGAAGCCATTGTGCTGCTGTGCGACGGCCGCACCTTTATTGCCGGCGCTGATATTACCGAGTTCGGCAAACCGCCCATGGCGCCGTCGCTGCCGGATGTGCTGACAGCGATTGAAACCTCGGCCAAGCTGGTGATTGCAGCCATTCATGGCACTGCGCTTGGTGGCGGCTTTGAGGTCGCACTGGCGTGTCACTACCGCTGTGCCGTGCCATCGGCAAAAGTTGGCCTGCCCGAAGTCAAGCTTGGCATTCTGCCCGGTGCCGGTGGTACGCAGCGTGTACCGCGTATTGCCGGCGTCAAAGCCGCACTGGAAATGATTACCTCCGGTGACCCGATTTCAGCGCGCCAGGCCAGCGACATGGGTCTGATTGATGAAGTGCTGGGCAGTGAAGACCTGCAGACAGCAGCGCTGGCCTACGCCCGGGATCTGGTGGAGTCCGGCGCCAAGCTCAAGCGCATTCGTGACATCACGATTGATCCGGCGAGTATCGAACCCGGCTTCTTTGACAATTACCGCAAGCAGCTTGCCAAACGTGCGAGGGGCCAGATCGCACAGGATCGTATTGTGTCCTGCGTGGAAGCGGCTGTGGGTCAACCGATTGATGCCGGTCTGGAAGTCGAGCGCAAACTGTTCATGGAACTGGTGAGCTCACCCCAGTCCAAAGCCATGCGCCATGCGTTTTTCGCCGAGCGTGAAGCCGCCAAGATCAAGGATCTGCCCAAAGACACTGCAGTGCGCGACATCAAAAAGGTCGCCATCATCGGCAGCGGCACCATGGGTGGTGGCATTGCCATGTGTTTTGCCAATGTGGGTATCCCGGTCAAACTCGTGGAACTGAGCGCTGAAGCACTGGAGCGTGGCCTTGGCGTGATCAAAAAGAATTACAGCATCACCGTGCAGAAGGGCAAATTGTCCGAAGCAGATATGGACAAGCGCGTGGGCCTGATCACCGGCTCCACCCGTTATGAGGACATCGCTGATGTTGATCTGGTGATTGAAGCTGTTTTTGAAAACCCTGACGTCAAAAAGGAAGTGTTCAGCAAACTGGATGCGGTGTGCAAACCCGGCTGCATTCTGGCGACCAATACCTCGTATCAGGACGTCAACATGATCGCGCAAGCCACCAAACGTCCACAGGATGTGGTGGGCATGCACTTTTTCAGCCCGGCCAACGTGATGAAGCTGCTGGAAGTGGTGCGAGGCGATCAAACGGCCCACGATGTGCTGGCCACGGTCATGCAGATCGGGAAAAAAATTGGCAAGGTCTGTGTACTGTCACGCGTTTGTTACGGCTTTATTGGCAACCGCATGTTGACCGGTTATGGTCGTCAGGCACACATGCTGCTGCTCGATGGTGCGACCCCCACACAGGTCGATTCCGCGGCTGAAAAATTCGGTATGGCCATGGGCCCGCTGGCGGTGGGCGATCTGGCCGGTCTGGACATCGGTTACAAGGCGCGCCAGGCTCGAACCGATGTTGTCCATGACCCCAAAACACACTGCATAGCCACTGCACTGGTGGAAATGGGCCGCATGGGTCAGAAGACAGGTGCCGGGTATTACAAATACGATCCGGCCACGCGCGCGCGTCAGGCAGATCCGGAAGTGGAAGCGCTGATCAAACAGAAAGCGGCCGAGCTGGGTATCAAGCAACGTGAGATCAGCGAAGACGAAATCGTCGACCGCCTGTTCTTCCCGCTGATCAATGAAGGTGCACTGATTCTGGAAGAAGGCATTGCCCAGCGTCCGGGCGACATCGATATTGTTTACCTGTACGGCTATGGTTTCCCGGTCGCCAAGGGTGGCCCCATGTGCTATGCCGACCAGGTCGGTCTGAAAAAGGTCGTGGATCGCATCAACGAGTTTGCCGGCACATTGGGCACAGATTACTGGAAACCGGCACCACTGCTGGCCAAACTCGCCAGTGAAGGCAAGACCTTTGCCGACTGGGCCAAAGAGAACGCCTGATTCCGGTTTGTCAGACCCGACAACAGCCTGGGAGGCTGAACATGATTTCCTATCAGACTGCGGCGCCCGGTGCGCCGCTGCAGCGAGTTGACTCGGCAACACCGGTGCCCCAGGGCACTGAAGTGTTGCTGAAAATGGTGGCTTGTGGCGTATGTCATTCCGACATCCACTTGCACGACGGTGAATTCAATCTGGGCAACGACAAAAAACTGGAAGTGGGACGGCCCGGGTTGGTGCTGGGACATGAGATTTTTGGCGAAGTCGTTGCTGTCGGGCCAGAAGTCACGGGCGTCAACGTGGGCGATCGCCGCGTGGTGTTTCCCTGGATCGGTTGTGGTGAGTGCCCCAGCTGTCGTCGTGGCGAAGAGCACCTGTGCACACCGGGCCGCGGCCTGGGTACCATGGCACAGGGTGGGTTTGCCGACCATGTGTTGGTACCGCATCCGCGTTACCTGTTTGACAAGGGATCTGTGTCGGATTCACTCGCGTCCACCTACGCCTGTTCGGGTTTGACAGCCTACAGTGCATTAAAAAAAGTGGGCCCACTGGTCGAGGGTGACGAACTGGTGCTGATTGGTGCCGGTGGCGTTGGCATGATGGCCTTGCAGGTTGCGCTGGCGCAGGGTCTGCAGCCGATTGTGGTCGACATCGACGACAACAAACTGGCTGCCGCCAAAGAGCTTGGCGCCAAAGCAGTGTTTAACTCCGGCGACAAGGCCTCGGTCAAAGCGATCAAAACACTGTCCAATGGCGGCGCGTATGCTGTGATTGATTTTGTCGGCGCCGAAGCGTCGGTCAATTTCGGCATGGGCTGTTTGCGCAAGGGTGGCAAGATCATTATCGTCGGGCTCTACGGCGGGGCGTTGAACGTGCCACTGCCGTTTATTCCCATGAGTGCCCGCATCATTCAGGGCAGTTACGTGGGCAGCCTGCAGGAGATGGGCGAACTCATGGCGCTGGTTCGAGCTGGCAAGATTGCCCCGATTCGTATCGAAGAGCGTCCGCTGGATCAGGTCACGCAAGCGTTGTCGGATCTTAAAGCCGGCAAAGTTCAGGGACGTGTAGTGCTGCGGGCTTGAAATTATTCTGGCTACGCGCCGGTTCTGGTGGTGGTTAGTCAGTGACTGATGTTTAATGAGTCACCTCGACACCGCCCACCAGACCGGAGCTCTTGATGCGTCAGCTCGTGATGCACCCCATGATAGCCGCACTGATCACCGGAATCGGCTATTTGGCTGGCGCCTGGATTGGTTCTACCTTCACCATTACCTCCACCGGCATTGCGGTACTTTGGCCAGCCAATGCGGTGTTGTTGTCGGCGTTTCTGCTCAGACCCAAATCCGAGTGGTGGCTGCTGGCGGTGGTGGCGTTTGCTGCCGAACTCATCGTATCCGGTACCCGATTTCCGTTATGGGCAGCCGCCGGTTTTGGCGTGGTGAATTTGTCAGAAGCCATGCTGGCGGCCTATCTGATATTGCGCTGGTCAGGCGCTTCGTTTGCATTTGACAGAATCAACAATGCCGCACGTTTTCTCCTGTTCGGGCCGGTTGTTTCCTCAGCGCTGGCGGCGCTGGCCGGGGCGTGGATTTATGTGTTGCTGCAGCAAGATAGCAGTGCCTACCTGTCACACTGGCGGCTCTGGTGGTTGGGTGACGCCCTTGGGTTATTGTTGCTGACGCCCTTGCTGATAGGGATTGTGCACTTTTTAAAAGATGGCCTCCCGGTTGTCAGCTGGCGCCGGTTTGGCGAATTTCTGCTGTTGTGCCTGTTGCTGCTGCTCGCCGGCCCGCTGTTTCTGCAAGAAAACGCTGGCAACTATTTTGAGTTTTACCTGCCCCCGGCGCTTGTACTCCCGTTTGGCATCTGGGCGGCTGTCCGTATGGGCGTGCCCGGTGCCGTTCTGGTGGTCGCGTTGATCGCCTCGTTGGCAGTGGACAGCCTGGTCGATGGAACCTATCCCTACGCGGCCACCAATCCGCAATACGCGGTATGGCTGACACAGGAACTGCTGATCATTGTGACGATTGTTTCTGTCGGGCTTGCGGTATTGCTGACGGAAATTCGCCAGCAGAGTGCGCAGCTGGAACAGCGCATAGAAGAGCGCACCGAGTCACTGCAGGCTGCCAATGAGGCGCTGAATGCAGCCAACGAAAAGTTGCAAAAACTGGCGTCACTGGATTTTCTGACGGGTATCACCAATCGGCGTTACTTTTACGAAAACGCTGAACGGGTTTTGCAACGTTGTCGGCAAGAGAAATCCACGGTGTCGGTTATTATGTTTGACCTTGATCATTTCAAGAAAATCAATGATGACTATGGTCATGAAGCCGGTGATGCGGTGCTGCGTTCGATCGCGATACCCGTGGTCAATGCGTTGCGACCGCTGGATTTGTTCAGTCGCACCGGTGGTGAGGAGTTTC
Source organism: Pseudohongiella sp. (assembly GCA_036834885.1). GTDB lineage: Bacteria > Pseudomonadota > Gammaproteobacteria > Pseudomonadales > Pseudohongiellaceae > Pseudohongiella. The sequence goes on from DAITNA010000001.1 coordinate 1,136,935, forward strand.
TGGTGTTGCTGCCTGCTGTCCTTGTCGAAGAGGCTGCAGCGATTGCCGAGCGCATACGTCAGGCGATAGCGTCGGCGGAGATATCGGTGGCCTCGACCCGGATCAGAGTCACTGCCAGTCTGGGCGTAGCCCAATGGGATGGTCACGAAAGTTTGCAGCGTCTGATCTCCCGTGTGGATGTGGCCATGTATGAGGCCAAGCACGCCGGTCGAAATTGTGTCCGGGTGGCCAGCGCTCCTGCGTGAGACAAGCCGGTCGTGGTGCTATGTCCAATATCAGTTGATCTGTGCAAAGTCGGTCAATCGTGTTTGAATACCCGTCACAATAATTCCACGAGGATGCTGGCATGTCTGTGCTTACCCATTGGTTTGCGTTCGCAAAACGGTCTCTGTTAACAGCCTTTGCAATGCTTGCGTTGACAAGTAATTCTGCACTGGCTCAAACACCACCGGCCACACCGCCCGCTGACTGGGGGCCAGTGTCCATCAATCTGGAAGAAATACCCTATCCTTATCCTGTGCACTTTCTGCATCGCAATCTGTATGGTCAGGATGTCCGCATTGCGTACATGGATGCAGCGCCGACGGCACAAGCCAATGGTCGCACCGTGGTCTTGTTGCACGGCAGCAGTTATTACAGCTGGTACTGGGAACACACGATGAAGGCCTTGACTGCGGCCGGCTTCCGGGTGATTGCGATTGACCGTCTGGGTTGGGGGCGCTCATCCAAACCCATTATTCCCTATGACGTTGCGCTGCATGGCTCAAACGTAATTGCGATTCTCGATCATCTCGGGATTGAGCAAGCAGCCATTGGCGGGCATTCCCTGGGCGGGCGTCTGGCCAGCAGCTATGTGCATATTTATCCGGATCGTTTCACCCATCTGATCATGGTGAACCCGATTGCGCTGAATGCATCAGACCGCGGCCGAGCCTGGAGTGAGCCGGGCGCCGGTGCCGCCGAGCCTGATTTGCAGGCGCACTATCAGGCCAATTTGCGTCAGGAACAGAACCGCATCGTGAACTGGCGCCCGGAATATATGGAGCATGTGCGTATTCGTTATGGCCATGCCCTGAGCGGTGATTTTCATCGGCTGAATCTGGTGAGATCGATGAACAGCCATTTGACCGCGTTGCCAGTCGACGCATTCTGGCCGCAAATCACAGTGCCAGCGCTGCTGGTGGGTGGGGCTGAAGATGGTCCAAATTATCCCGAAGCAACCCGACGAGCGGTAGATCTGCTGCCGAATGGCTCGCTGACGCTGTTCCCTGACGTCGGGCACAACCCGCATCTGGAATCTCCGGACTTGCTGAGCCAGGAGATGCTGCGTTTTTTGAATCAATAAAATAACAATCATAATATTGAGGTGTCATATGCCACAGATTAAACAGACCTGCTTTTTGCTTGCGCCCGCCAGAACCCTGCTGGCTGCTTTGACTTTGTCGGCTGTGTCGATGGTCGCTTTGGCCCAGACGCCACCGTCGGGGCTGCCGATGGCTGAGCCTGAATCGGTGGGCATGTCATCTGAGCGTTTGCAGCGTATTGATGCCTTCACGCAGCGTTATATCAATGACCAGATGGTGGCTGGCACGGTGACGCTGGTAGCACGCAAGGGCAAAGTCGTGCATTTCAGCGCACAGGGTATGAAGGATGTTGAACGCAACTTGCCCATGACCACGGACACCATTTTCCGTATGGCGTCGATGACCAAGCCAATCGCCTCAGTGGCCTTGATGATGTTGTATGAAGAAGGCTGGTTTCAGCTGGATGACCCAATCTCGGACTGGTTACCCGAGTTCAGCAACATGATGGTCGAGGTTGAAAATCCGGATGGCAGTACGCGTCTGGAGCCTGCGAAAAATCCCATTACGTTTACGCATATCCTGACCCACACGGCAGGACTGATGAACAGCTATCGTGGTGATATTGAGCGCTACACCGAAGTCTCGCGTGTGCAAGGTGATGAAAAACTCGACAGCTGGACACAACGGCTGGCAACGTTGCCGCTGCGTTATGAGCCTGGCACACGCTGGGAATACTCTGCAGCCACCAGTGTCGTGGGCCGACTGGTGGAAGTGATTTCAGGTGATGATCTGGACACGTTTTTGCGCGAGCGCATTTTTGAGCCGCTGCAGATGAAGGACACCCATTTCTATCTGCCGCCAAACAAGGTCAATCGTTTTGCCACGCTGTACGGTCCGGATGCCAATAATGGCAACCGCATGATGCTGACGGAAGTGGGCGATGAGCGCAGCAATTATGTGTCCGGGCCACGTGCCTTTTTTTCAGGCGCTGGCGGTCTGGTATCAACAGCGCATGATTATGTGCGCTTCCAGCAAATGATGCTGAACGGCGGTGAGCTGGACGGTGTGCGTATTCTGGGTCCCAAAACTGTGGAACTGATTTTCGCCAATCACACCGGTGATTTGCCGCTCTGGCTCAGTGGTCCTGGCATGGGCTTCGGCCTCGGATACTCAGTGGTGCTGGATCGCGCGGTGGCGCACACCTCCGATACCGAAGGCTCGGTGTCCTGGGGCGGCGCGTTCGGCACGCTGTTCTGGGTAGATCCGGAAGAAGAGCTGGTTGCGATTATTCTCACGCAGATCCGGCCTTACAGTCATATCCGGCTGCGCGAAGGGTTTCACAACGTGGTCAATCAGGCGATTGTGGACTAACACGCCGCCACAAACGCGATTTCCACCAGGTAACGGGGATCAACCAGCTCCGCCTTGACACAAGCGCGGCTGGGCGCGGTGCCGTCTTGCAGCCAGTTGTCCCAGACTGCGTTCAGTCCCGCGAGATGAGCGAAATCGGTCAGGTAGATGGTTGCGGACAGCAGCCGGGTTTTGTCGCTGCCGATTTTGGCCAGTGATTTTTCTGCCTGCTCGAGTATCTGCCGGGTTTGCCCCTCGATATCAGCGTTGAGGTCGGAGTCGGGGACTTCGACAAAATAGGCGGTGCTGTTAAACACGGTGATGTCGGACCAGCGTTTGCCGGGATTAATACGTTGGATTGTCATAAAAAACACCTGACGGGCGATGAATCAGTGGTGGAGTATAGGCCGTATGACCGGGCAATACATACAGCCACTGCGTAACATGGCAGTACAGCAAGATTCGGCTGGGCCGAGCTGGCAAATCGGCGCATAATGCGTCGGTTTTTCTGTCTGGGCAAAAAGTCATGACTCCACGTCAGTGGTTCTGGATTGTATTTCTGGGTGCAGTCTGGGGCGGATCGTTTATTTTTAATGCCTTGCTGATTCGAGAGCTGGGGCCGCTATGGGTCACTGCCTTGCGGGTGTCTATTGGTGCAGCCGGTTGCTGGCTGTTCCTGCTGATGCGGGGCAAGGCAATACCCCGCGCGCCAGCGTTGTGGCTCAAACTGGGGATGCTGGGTGTCCTGAATTACGCCATCCCGTTTGCCTTGTTTCCGCTGGCGCAGGCCAATCTGGCCAGTGGTGTTGCCGCCATTGTGAATGCCCTCACTCCCATCATGACCGTGATTGTGTCGCATTACTGGCTTGATGGTGAGCGCATGAGCTGGAGCAAGGCCGTTGGTGTTGTGGCTGGATTTGCCGGTGTTGCGATCCTGGCATCGCCTGCCTTGCAAATGGAAGGCAACTCAAAGCTGTGGGCGATTGCCGCGTGCCTGCTGGCCACCCTGTGTTATGCACTTGCGCTGAATATTGCGCGCAGTTTTCGCCATGTCGAGGCAACCGCGTTGTCCTCAATTGCCCTGACCGGAGCCGCAGTGGTCTCGGTTCCTGTGGCTCTGGTGGGCGAGGGCTTGCCCATCATGGTGCTGCCGACCACCTGGATGGCAGCGCTGGCGATCGGGCTGATCTCAACGGCGTTCACTTTTCAGATCATGTACCGCCTGTTGCCGCAGGTGGGTGCCACCAACTTCTCCACCACCACACTGATTGCGCCGATATCGGCGATTTTTCTCGGGTTCTGGTTTCTGGGCGAAGTGATCCTGCCGTCTCATCTGATTGGCATGATCGTGATTTTTGTCGGCTTGATGTTCATCGATGGGCGCTTGCCCAGATTACTGAGACGTCTTGGCCAGTAAGGTCCCCTGTTGTCGACGTCCGTTGTACTCATCAAATACGGCGTATCGGTCCCGGATAAAGCGCTACGCGCTCGTCTGATGTGATCAGCAGTAAACCCTCAGCTTGCGCCTGGGCCACCAGTTGCGACAGGCGAGACTTGGCTTCGTGCATGTTGACAGTTTCCATGACAATACCAGGTTAGCTAATTTCGGTTAGCTAAGACGCTAGACGACTTCTTTGTCTTGCGCAACGATGGATTGTGCTCAGGTGCATTGTTACACTCCGAGTGCCCGCTCGGTCATTGCCAGGAGTGGTCGAAACCATCAATCAAGGGGAACTTCACCGTGTCTGATCTGGAATCTTTCAGGGCGCAAACCCGCGCCTGGCTGGAAGCCAACTGTCCAGCTTCCATGCGCACACCCATGCCTGAAGACGAAGTGGTCTGGGGAGGTCGCAATGCCGTTTTCAAACATCCTGACAGCAAACTGTGGCTGGATCGTATGGCCGCCAGGGGGTGGACCTGCCCGACCTGGCCGGCCGAATACGGCGGTGGTGGGCTGGACAAGGCGCAAAGCCTGATCCTTGCCGAAGAGATGCAGCGTATTGGCGCACGTCCGCCTCTGGTCAGTTTTGGCATCAGCATGCTGGGGCCGGTGTTGCTGGAAATGGCAACGCATGAACAGAAGCTGGAGCATATTCCGAAAATTGTGCGTGGCGAGATTCGCTGGTGTCAGGGGTACAGCGAACCGGGGGCCGGCTCGGATCTGGCCGGGCTCAACACCAAAGCGATACTGGATGGTGATCATTACGTCATCAATGGTTCCAAAATATGGACCTCCTATGCTGATAAGGCTGACTGGATATTCTGTCTGGTCAGAACCGATTTTGACGCACCCAAACACAGCGGTATCAGCTTCATCCTGTTTGACATGACAACCCCCGGTGTCACTGTCAAGCCGATCAAACTGATCAGTGGCAATTCGGTCTTCTGCGAAACATTTTTTGACAATGTGCGTGTGCCAGCAAGCAACGTGGTCGGTCGCCTGAACGACGGCTGGACCATTGCCAAGCGGCTGCTGCAGCACGAGCGCACCATGATTTCCGGGTTTGGCCTGAGCAGTGGTCGCAACAATCGTGGCGGTCTGGGCAACAGTCTGGAAAAAGCTGCGATGAAGTACCGTGGCGATACCGACAAACTGTCAGATCCGGCACTGCGTGATCAGATTGCGCAGTTCAAAATCGACAGTGAGGCGTTTGCACTGACTTCCCAACGTTCAGCGCAGGAGGCAAAGCTCGGCAAGGGCCCTAACGCCACGTCATCCATGCTCAAGAACTACGGCTGCGAGCTCAACAAACGCCGTTACGAGCTGCTGTTGCAGGCAGTGGGTACCCAGGCGTTGGGCTGGGAGTCGCTGACAGACGATGCGTCCGATTTTGCGGCTGAGGAACTGGCCGTGACACGTGAGTGGTTGCGCTCCAAGGGCAATTCAATCGAAGGCGGTACCTACGAGATTCAGCTCAACGTGATTGCCAAACGGGTGTTGGGCTTGCCTGATATGACATCCATGCTCGACAAATCCGGCAGCAAGCCTCAGGGAGGTGGCGCATGACGTTAATACTGAACGATGACCAGATCATGCTGCAGGAATCTGCGCGCCAGTTCTGCCGTGAACAGGCGCCAGTGTCTGTATTGCGTCAACAGCGTGATGCCCGCGACGGCTCAGGATTTCCACGAGAGTTATGGCAGCAGATGGTTGCACTGGGCTGGGCCGGGATGGCAATCCCCGAGACGTACGGCGGGTTCGAGTTTGGTTATGCCGGGCTGGGTATTGTGCTGGAGGAAACTGGCCGCACGCTGGTGCCGACACCCCTGGTATCCACCGTATTGCTCAGTGCATCGTTGATCCATCTGGCAGGGAGTGAGGCGCAGAAATCAGCGCTGTTGCCCGCCATCGCTGCGGGTGAAAGCGTAATCGCGCTCGCGCTGGAAGAGCATTCACTGCACAGGCCTGATCACATTGCCGTGCGCGCCGAAAAAACTGCTGCCGGTTACCGTTTGTCCGGCCGCAAGACCTTTGCGCTGGATGCGCCGCAGGCCGACTATCTGATCGTGGTCGCGCGCACATCAGGTCAGGTGGCGGACCGTGACGGTATCAGTTTGTTTGTTGTCCCTGCTGATACCGCCGGCATCCACGTTCAGCCATTGACTATGGTAGACAGTCGCAGTGCGGGCAATGTGATGTTTGATGGCGTAGAGATCAGTGCAGACGCACTGTTAGGCCCCGAAGGCGCCGGTTGGCCTGCACTGGAGCGTACACTGGACATCGGGCGCATCGGTTTGTCGGCCGAGATGCTGGGCAGTGCGCAGGAGGTGTTTGAGCGCACGGTCGAGTACCTGAGGCAGCGCACGCAGTTTGGTGTGCAGATTGGCGCCTTTCAGGCTCTGCAGCATCGTGCAGCCATCATGTACAGCGAAATCGAGCTGTGCAAATCGCTGGTGCGCAAAGCCCTGAATGAGCTGGATCGTGGTGAGGCTGCCGAGGACATTCCAGCGCTGGCCAGTATGTGCAAGGCAAAATTGGGCGAGGTTGCGACGCTGGTGACCAACGAAGGTGTGCAGATGCATGGAGGCATCGGCATGACCGACGAGTTTGACATCGGCTTTTTTATGAAGCGGGCGAGAGTGGCGCAGCAAACGCTGGGGGATATCTTGTACCATCGCGATCGTTACGCGAGTTTGCGGGGGTTTTGATTCGGGTTGTGAGTGACCCAGGTATGTGCAGGCGCGTTGGCCGGAGAGCAGAGGCATGAAGGAGCGGGGCGGAGCTGTGGTGTCAGACCAATCAGGCCGCGCTTATCCGCCGGGAGTCCGACCGAAACAGTGCGAGCACTGTCTGAGCTCCGAGCCCGCGAAGCGCGCGAGGGCGAGTTGCGCAGCACCGGTCGGATGACCAGAGGATGCGGCCGGTCTGACACCACAGCTCCGCCCCGCTCCTTGATGCCTCTGCTCTCCGGCTAATAACGTATTAACGGGTGAACTGAACCATGCCTTTAGCCATTCTCGGAATTGTTATGATTGTGCTGGCCTACCTGCCGCAATGGTGGGTACGGCATGTCATGCGCAAACACCACCGCGAGGTCCCCGACATGCCAGGCACCGGCGGTCAGCTGGCCCAGCATCTGGTACAACGCTTCCAACTGGAAGGCATTGTGGTGGAAGAGACGGACGAAGGTCGCGACCACTTTGACCCTGCCGCCAAAGCCGTGCGACTCAGCCCCTCCAACTACCACGGTCGTTCAATCACCGCTGTGGCCGTCGCTGCCCACGAGGTCGGGCACGCCATACAGTTCTTTCGCAACGAAGCCATTTTTGAACTGCGCAAGAAATACATTCCACTCGCGTCAAAGCTGGGCAAATGGGGTATTGCCCTGATGGTGTCGGTGCCGGTAGCGGCCATTGTGCTGCGCTCGCCGCTGGCGATTGGTACGGTCATCGGACTCAGCGTGCTCCTGCAACTGGCCGGTTCGCTGGTTTATCTGATTGTGTTGCCCGAGGAATGGGACGCCAGTTTCAACAAGGCTTTGCCTATCCTGACAGAGGGTGAATACATTACCCCGGAACAGCAAAAAGGTGCGCGCCAGGTATTAAAGGCGGCCGCATTGACCTACTTTGCCGGGGCACTGGCCAGTATTCTCAACATAGGGCGCTGGTTGATGGTGCTGCGCAGATAAGTGCAGCACTGGTTTAACTTGGTGCCTGCTTGCGCTGAATGTGTGCGCAAACAGAGCCTGGTGCACCTGCTTCCTGTCCCCGCTCATTGCTCAAGCCCTGTCCAAATCGGTGCGCCAACATTTTTTTATCGGACTCCTGATGCCACCGCGCATCATATTGATGCGACCGAGCCTTGGTCGTTTAACGGGCAAAACCACGTGTATTCGTCCGCTTGACTGGTGCTCATGACCCCATGTTTTTGAACCTTGTCGCTGAAATGGTGCGCGACTGCTTCGCTCTGCTCCTTCCCTGTGCTTGTGAAATTCTGGCCTGAAAGCTGCTTTGTCCGTTGTCGGGCATCAGCGTGTTGTCGCTGATTGATGTCGACACATCGTGTTTATGAACAGGCGTAACAATTTTCAGTGGGGTAAGGCCGTGAACAAAAATCAGGTGAGTGAACCAAAAAAACACAAATTGTCTTTGGCTATTGTACTGGTGCTGGGTGCAACAGCTCATGGGAACACGTTTGCTCAACAGGATGAGCCTGTCATCGAAGAACTGGTTGTGGTCGGATCACAGATCCGTGGTGCGCGTATTACCGGCGCGCTGCCGGTGTCTGTTGTCGGCAGTGAACAAATCAGCAATACAGCAGCGGTATCCGGTGATGACTTGTTCCGCTCCATTCCGGAAGCAGGCGATATCACCTTTAATGGTACTTATCTGGGCGGTGGCAACTCGAACGCGGCGCGTGGTGATGTGGCCACGGTCAGCTTGCGCGGTCTGGCGCAGGGCAACACCTTGTTGTTGCTGAACGGTCGCCGATCCGTGGTGCACCCGACAGCACAAACAGACAACGAAACACCCGTATTTGGTTACAACGTCAACGCACTGCCAGTGATGGGGCTGGAGCGTGTTGAAATTCTCAAGGACGGTGCCGCAGCCTTGTACGGTTCCGATGCCGTCGCCGGTGTTGTCAACAACGTGCTGCGTTCAGATTTTACCGGCGCAGAGCTCGACGTACAGTTTGGCTCGGCCGAAGGTGACGAGTGGACTGCAAACACAGTCTGGGGCAGTGATTTCGCCGATGGTCGCGGCAACGTATCACTGTTTATTGGTGCGTCTCACAAGGATGCTACGCTGGCATCCGACTATCCGTACCTGGCTACACTGGATCGTCGCAGTCAGGTGGTCGGTACCTCGTTTGAGGGCAGCGTTGTGTTTGACCAGCGCGGTACAGGCTCCGCCTGGGGTGGATTCCAGGCAGTGGGTTCTTCCGGGCAGATACGCTCCAATGGTGTCGCCGTCACCGATGTGGCTGGCAATTTTGTTGTACAGCCCCGCGGTATTCCCGGTTGCACGTACACCATCAACAGCGGCATCTGTTACGGTGCCGGCGCAGTGACAACCAACGCGCGACGCGAGATGAGACAGGACAGTCGGCAACTGGAAGGTGTGGGTATTCTGCCAGAAACCGACCGGTACAATATGTTCAGTTTCGTCAATTATGACATCACTGACACGACACAATTTTTTGGCGAAGTCGGTTACTACACCGCTGAAACCAATCTGCTGAGTACACCGCCATCATCACTGGCGTCCACACCGATTACCATTCCGGCCTCCAACTACTGGAACCCGTTCGGACCGGTTGGCTCTCCCAATCGTTTGCCCGGCCTGAACATTCCGGCTGCCGGTTTGCCGCTGACCATCCGCAACTATGTGTTCACCGATTTTGGTCCGCGCCTGATCAATGTCAAAAACGACCAGTACCGTGTGTTGGGTGGTCTTCGTGGGGAACTTGGCACCTGGGGTTGGGAATCAGCCATTCTGTACAACGAAGCGAATGTGCGTGACTGGCAGGAACATGCGAGCAGCTCGCTGACACAGCAAGCACTGTCATTGACAACACCCGCTGCCTACAACCCGTTTGCTGGTGGTGATCCGGTGTGGTGGTCCAATCCGCAACCGACTCCGGCCAACAGCCCGGAAGTCGCGCGCAGCTTCCTGATCAATGCGGTGCGTGAGAACAATGCCAAACTGACATTGTGGGATTTGAAACTGTCTCAGGCCGAGTTGTTTGATTTGCCGGCTGGACCGGTGGGTCTTGCCGGTGGTGTTGAACTGCGCCGTGAGCAATATGTCGATGACCGTGATCCGCGGCAGGACACTTCCGTGACCTATACAGACAGGGTGACTGGCATTTTGTACGGCAGTGATTTGATGGGCCACAGCCCGTCACTGGATGTCAAAGGCAGTCGCAATGTGGCATCAGCGTTTATTGAATTTGCCGTGCCGGTCATCAGTCAGGATCAGGCAGTACCGTTTGTGCAGGCATTGGATTTGCAGTTTGCCGGCCGCTACGAAGACTATAACGATGTGGGTTCTGTAGCCAAACCCAAAGTGGCGATGTCGTGGGATGTTGTGGATGGCCTGCGTTTGCGCTCGTCCTGGTCACAAGGTTTCAAAGCGCCCAACCTGGACGTATTGAACCAGCAGGTACTGGAGCGTCTGATTGGTCGTCGTGACAACGTGCGTTGTGAGGCCGATTTGCGTGCGGGCCGGATTACCAACTTCTCACAGTGCACAGCCAGCTATGGTGTGCCCAGCCAGCGGGCTGGTAACCCCAACCTGAAGCCGGAAGAATCTGAAAGCCTGTCTTACGGTCTGGTATTTGAACCGCAGTTCCTGCCAGCCGGTTTCGGCAGCCTGACCTTCACGCTGGATCGCTGGGAAATTGAGCAGTCAGGTATTGTCGGAGTGATGGACGACCAGACAGCCATCAATCTGGATTACCTGCTGCGTCTGCAGGGAGGTTCAAATCCCAACGTGGTTCGTCGTGCACCGACCCCGGCAGATGTACTGGCCTATGAAGGCACTGGTCTGACTCCAGCCGGTGAGGTGTTGTACGTGGATGCTGCCTTTACCAACCTGCTGCCCTTGCTGGTGTCTGGCCTGGACATGGGGGCTGTTTATCAGACAGATCTTGGCCGCTTCGGTTCACTCGATCTGAATATCAACGCCACCAAACTGATGGATTTCTATCAGGATGCGGATGAGGTGCGTCTCACCTTGCTCAAGGCGCGTCAGGATGGTGTGATCAATCCCGGTGTGCCAGTGACCGGTGCGACCGACCTGATTGGTGCCAACGGTAACCCGGAGTGGAAGTGGACGGTGTCTGCGACCTGGGAAATGGAACAGTGGCAGGTCGGTTTCATGACGCAGTATATTGACAGTGTGATTCAGGATGCTGTGCTGGATGCCAACCTCAACCCCTGGGTGGTTGATTCCTTGCAGACTTACAACTTGTACGGTCAGTATACGTTTGATGGTCTGATCGGTGACGGCACCACGACACTGAAAGTGGGTGCACGCAACCTGACTGACGAAGATCCGCCGCTGGCCCAGGGCGGCTACCTGGGCAATATCCATCAACCGGTCGGACGTTATGTCTATGCCGGGGTCAGGCACTCGTTCTGAGTGCCTGAGCCACAACCAACACGACTTGCATGAAGGACAGTGTATGAAAAAACGATTGATAACCCGCACGCTGCAAGCCTTGTTGTTGTGCGCCGTCGGGGGCTACCAGACGGTAGCCCTTGCCCAGGATCAGACGCTGGATCGCGTTCTGGTAGAAGTCAGTATGACCGAAGGCACCAACATGTCAGCGGCGGTATCGCCGGATGGTTCTACCTTGTTGCTCGGTCTGCAGGGCGGGCTTTGGGCAGTTCCGGTCAGTGGGGGTGAAGCAACGCTGCTGACACCGGCAGAGATGGATGCCTACGAACCGGTGTGGTCACCCGATGGACGTCTGGTCACTTTTTACGCCTTCGCGGAAGACAGCTTCACCGTGTGGCTGATGAACGCAGACGGTTCCGGGCTGGTGGAATTGACCGACGGCTCCAGTGATGCGCGCTACCCGGACTTCTCACCGGATGGCAGCGCTGTGTTGTATTCCAGTGATGAAGAGTCCGGTTATGCCATCTGGCGACACGATCTGGCCACGGGTGCACGCACGCGCCTGACCACGGATATCGATACCGGCTATCAGCCACCACAAGGTCCGTATTTTTCCGGTGTGGGTAATGCGGTGTACCCGGCGCTTTCTCCGGATGGCAATCTGCTAGCCTTTGTGATTGATGGCGAGCAGGACAGACTGGTGGTTAAAGAGATCGGCAGCAACGCCGAACCGAGAACCGTGTACAGCGAGGGCATTCTGAGTGCGCCGACCTGGGCGCCGGACGGATCAGCCTTGTACGTGGTGTCTGTCGGGGCAACGGCGGGACATCTGGCACGTGTGCCGCTGGATGGGAGCGCGGCGCAGCGCCTGGTCGATGGCGGTGATGTGTTCCCGTTCCGACCTTCCCTGAAACCCGATGGTGGCCTTGTTTACACAGCTGACGGTGCTGTGCGCATGCTCGATGCAGACGGTGCTGACGATGGTCAAATCCGTTTCAACGCCGACGTTGTGCTTGATCGCACGCCGTATGTGCGTCGCCAGTACCAGTTTGCTGATACCTCTCCACGCAAGGCTCTGGGCATTATTGATCCGGTGCTCTCTCCCGATGGCAGCGAAGTGGTCTTTGCTGCGCTGGGGGACTTGTGGCATGTGGACCTGTCGGCCAGTGTGCAAACACCAGTACGCCTGACCGATGATGTGTTCATGGACCTGTCACCCAGTTGGTCACCCGACGGCAGCCGGCTTGCGTACGTCTCTGACCGTGATGGCAAGGCGGATGTCTGGGTGATGGAGCTGTCATCGCGTACCACAAGCCGTGTCACGGACACGGAAAGACCCGCCAATATGCCAGTGTGGTCACCGGACGGTGGACGTCTGGCGTACCTGACCGATGTAGGCAACAGCATTTTTATCTCCGGTGCGGTTCAGGTGCTGGATCTGGCGAGCGGTACCAGCACTGAAGTCTCTGAAGCCATTTTCGGACCCAGTGCGCCCGCGTGGTCGCCCGATGGCAGCACACTCGCCATCTATCATCGCTTGCCGATGAACAGCCGTTTTCGTGAAGGACTGAATGCGATTTACCTGATTGCTGCCGATGGTCAGCGCGATCCGGTGTGGGTGTCCCCGGTGCCGGACAAGTCGCTGGGACGGCGCCAGTTCAACCGGCCCGCCTGGTCAGTGAGCGGAGACATGGTTTACCGCATCGATGGACAACTGTGGTCAGTGCCACTGGCGGCTGATGGCACGCTGGGCGAGGCCACGCTGATTGCTGACAGCGGCGAAAATCCAAGCTGGTCTGCCGATGGCCAGTCACTGATTTATCTGGATGGCGCACAGATCAAGCACTATGACAAGGCCAGTGCGCAGACCCGGGTGCTCGACATTCAACCGACCTGGACACAGGCGCTGGCGCCGGAAACATTGACCATCCGTGCTGGCAGATTGTTTGATGCGACCTCCGACAGCTATCAGACCAATGTGGATATTGAAGTGGTCAATGGAGTGATTGCTTCGGTGAGACCGGCAGGCAGTGCGCCGGTTGCGGGTCGCCTGATTGATGCCAGCGACAAAACCGTGTTGCCCGGTCTGATTGAAAGCCATACCCATCAGTCCAATACCGAAGGCATTGTGCTGGGGCAAGTCTATCTCAGTCACGGTATCACCAGCGTGCGTGAAACCGGCAATGATCCCTATCAGGCTGTTGAACGCCGGGAAGCCGAAGCCAGTGGTCGTCGCCCGGGTCCGCGTGTGTTTACCTCGGGCCCGCTGAATGAGGGAGCACGTGTCTCTTATGGGGTGTCAGAAACCGTTGGCAATATCGAGCGTGCCGAACACTCGATGCGCTTGTCATCGGCGCTGCAACTGGACATGTACAAAAGTTATGTGCGCCAGGACTACACCACACAGAAAGCGGTGATCGAACTGGCGCATCAGTCTGGCATTCCGGTGTCCTCGCACGAGCTGTTTCCGGCCGTGGCCAACGGTGTGGATCAATTGGAACACTTTGGTGCGACCAGTCGTCGCGGCTTCTCGCTGGTGACCTCACGCCTGAACCGTTCCTATCAGGATGTGATTGATCTGATCGGCAAGGCGGGCATGGTGATTACACCCACACTGGCGCTCAACAGCCGGGGTGGTACACGCGATATCTCGTCGCGTGAAGAGACGCTGCGTCGTCTGATTGCTGCCGGTGCAAAAATTGTCGCCGGCACTGACTCTCCGTTTGTGCCACATGCCTCATCCTTGCATGAAGAGCTCGAAATTTACGCCAATGCTGGTGTCTCCACGGCCAGAACACTGCAAACGGCGACCAGCCATGCTGCCGATGCCCTGGGCGCCGGTGACCAGCTCGGTCGTATAGTGCCTGGCTATCTGGCGGACATCCTGATTGTGAATGGAGATCCACTGGCCAATATGAGCGACATCCGCAACATCAATACCGTGATCAAGTCCGGTTTTGTGGTATGGACCGAAGGCATGGCCACCGTTACCGTCAATGCCGTCAGCGATGAGATTGAGCACGTGCATTAACGGTCAGGGCGACAGGATTCAGGGAGGTCCAGGGAGAACGTGCAGGGAGGCACAGGCAAGGAGGGTAAGGAAGAAGGTACGAAAGAAAGTGTGTCTTGAGATGCGTTAGCCGATAGTGTTTTAGCCTGAAGTGTTGTAAAGAGTGCGATAAGAGTCGAAACAATTTAAAGGCGGAACAGCTTAACTGTTCCGCCTCTTTTTTTGCCTGTGTTGACTGAATTGCTTACCAGGCCATTGCCGCCGCTTCCCGGCGCATGTCGGCGCCGGTGCGCAAGACGCCGTTGGGCAGACGTTCAATCACCTGCATGCTGCCATAGTCCGCTGTCCATCCGTAACCCGGCTCCACAATATGCCCGCGAGCAGACAAGGCATCGGTCACCGCGGCATCCACACGGACTTCAATACCTACCTCATTGCCATTGCCCAGACGATAACGCGGTGATTCCACTGCTTGCTGAGGTGTCAGGTCAAACATCATGATTTTGGCCAGTGTCTGGAAAATGAACTGCGGCTGACCGCCACCGCCGGGGGTGCCTATGGTCATCTGGAAATCACCTGCAGCATCCGTCACCATCGTCGCCATCAGGGTATGGAAGGGCCGTTTGCCCGGCGCGATCTGATTGGGATGTTCAGCTTCCAGCGTGAAGCCGGCACCACGATTCTGCATCACGATCCCGGTGCCCGGTACAACCACGTTGGCTCCAAACGTGCCGAACAAACTCTGAATCCAGCTGACTGCGTTGCCTTGCTGGTCAACCACCATCAGATAGACGGTGTCGCCACCAGCGTGACCGGCATCACCGATGTGATCGACGCTGCTGCGGTTGATGCCTGAGTACACTTCGTTGTTGGCGGCTGGCGTCACCAGCGCCGCGCGTTCGGCGAGGTAGGTGCGATCCAGCAAGCGATCAACCGGCACTGTCGCAAAGGCCGGGTCAGCCACCCAGTCATCACGATCGGCGAATGCCAGTTTGGTGATTTCAATCATGTCGTGCAGGATGGCCTCTGAATTGTGTGCGTACTGGCTCTGCTCGCGAGCTTCCAGCATGGCCAGCATTTGCAACAGCACCAGCCCCTGTGAGTTGGGTTGTACGGTATACACCGTGCTGTTCTGGAAGGACGTTGATGCAGGCGTGGTCCATTCTGGCTGGTGACTGGCGAAATCGGCAGCAGTCAGATGTGAACCGACACTGCCCAGATACTCTGCGATGGTATTGCCCAACTCACCGCCGTAGAGCGCTGCTGCACCTTGCTCGGCAATCATGCGCAGACTGTTGGCCAAATCACGGCTGACCAGAATGTCGCCAGGTGCAAAAGGCTCACCGTTTTTCATGTAGATAGCTTTGCCGGCGTCATTGAGTCGGGGCGCGCCACTGGCCATATCTTCTGCCAGCGTCGTCGTGACCATGAACCCGTTTTCAGCGATATCAATGGCTGGCTGCAAGGCTTCCGCCATGCTGATCGTACCGTAGCGTGCCAATGTTTCCTCCCACGCCGACACCGCGCCGGGGACAGTGATGCTTAACGGGCCGGAAAATGGCATACGTTCATTGCCTGCCGCGGCAATAAATTCCGGCGTGGCGAGTTCGCCCGCGCGCCCTGAGGCATTGAGTGCGCTGACTTCGCGTGTCGCTGCATCGTAGTACAAGACAAAGGCATCACCACCGACACTGTTCATGTGTGGACGCAACACCGTCAACATCGCCGCCATGGTGACAGCGGCATCAATCGCATTGCCACCCCGGCGCAACACTTCATAACCGGCTTGAGAGGCCAGCGGGTGTTCGGAGACTACCGCACCATTCAGGCCGCCGACTTCCGGTCGAATGTCACTGCCTTGCAGCTCCAGCGGGATAATCTCGGATGTTTGTACTTCGACGGGCGCAGCTGCTGTGCTTTGTGCACTGGCCGGTGGTTCTGCGGGAGCACACGACAGCAATGCGCTCGCAATCGCAATCGATAACACGGTTTTTAGTGGGCGAAACGTTGTCATACCGGATTCTCCTGTTGAGGGATGATTAAGCATTAAAAACTGATCTCTTCACCGGGCAGCGGTGGCGTGGTGTCGGGCACGATGCGGTGATGCGTGGCCTGCTCATAACCGTATCCGAGCCTGAAAAGAACCTGTTCACTGAACGGGCGTCCCAGAAATTCAATCGAAATCGGCAAGCCTTCGGAATTGACACCGGCAGGCACCACCAGTGCGGGCAGTCCGGTGATTGCACTGATCGGGTTGTCGCGTGGGCCACGGTCACCGGTGCCCAGAGGCGGCGCGGCCAGCCCCTTGAAGGGATGCACCAGCGCATCGAGATCGTAGCGGTCCATCAACTCGATCAGCAGCTCACGAATGGTTTCCCGGTTTTGCAGTTTGGACAGATAAAGGGCGTCGAATTCTGTCGGGCCTTCATCGATATAACGCTGATAGCTGTCACGCAGCCGTGGCAGCATCTGACCGGAATCCACCAGGGATTGCAGTGTCGGATACGGTAAGGTATCACCGCGTCGTTCCGCATAGATGCGGAAGGCTTCCAGAAATTCTTCCGTGCTGGCACGCGCGAGCGGGAAAAACGCGACCAGATCAATACCGGTGCTGAGCCCATCCATCACCACAGCGCCTTGTTCAATCAGCACCTGAATTTCTTTTTCGATCAGGCCATTGATTTCAGCGTACTGCTCACCCTCACGAAACAGGTCGCGCAGCACACCAATACGGGCACCGCGCAATCCGTCCTCGCGCAGGAAATCGGTATAGGGTTGCTCGGGAATTTTGCCGAGTGAGGCATGGGTAAACAGATCAGCGCCATCCAGCCCACGCATGTAACTTGCCAACAGCGCCGCGTCCCACACACTGCGTGCCATCGGACCTGCACGGTCCTGAGTATAGGAAATCGGCAACAGGCCGGTGCGACTGATCAAGCCCTGTGTGGGTGCCAGTCCGACCAGGCTGGAGTTGGATGACGGGCTGCGAATGGAGGCGCCGGTTTCGGTGCCTATACCAATCGCGGCGAATCCTGCAGCGACGCTGACACCGGGTCCTGAGCTGGAGCCACCGGGGTTGCGGGTCAGGTCATACGGATTGAGGGTTTGCCCGAACACGGAGCTTTCGCCACTCGAACCCAGGTTGAATTCATCCAGATTGCCCTTGCCGAGGATGATGGCACCGGCGTCCTTGACCTTGCGGATGATGGTGGCATCCAGTGGCGGGTAAGTGTTGGCATAACCGATGGCACCGCCTGAGGTCGGTGCGTCAATGGTGTCCACGGTGTCTTTGACAATAATCGGAATGCCGTGCAATGGCGAGCGCGGGCCGCTGCGCCGACGCTCTTCATCAAGCTCGCGGGCACGCTCGAGTGCATTGGGCGCAATGCTGATGACTGCTCTGAGTGCAGGACCTTGTTCGTTATAGGCTTCGATGCGGGCGATGTAATGTCGTACCAGTTCTTCGGAGGTGAGGGTGCCGGCCTCAAACGCGCGATTGATGTCCTGTACGGTGGCGCTGCGCAGGTCGATGGCGGCGGCGTCGATGGGGAGCAGGGCGGCGCTGGCGAGCGCCAGGGACGCGATCAGGGGTTTGATACGGGAATAAACGGTCGTGTATGCGACCGTGGTGAGTCGGGCTAGCATCGTGGTGCACTCCTTCGGTTGTTCTTAGCGGTAAAGGAAGCAAGATGTGCGCCAGTCGGTTTGATGTGCTAACCGATTGATTGTGTATGGTTTGTTCGCAGTATTGGCGAGGGTTGTGCGACGTTTCGGTGCCGGTGGTCTGTTGACGCACCAGGGTAGGTCTCGGAGCCGGGTTAAACGTCAGAGGGGCAGAGCGCTGGCCGGGGGCAGTGGCCTCAGACCGGCCGCATCCTCTGCGTGGATGCCCGGCACTGCGGAACTCGACTTCGCGGCTGCGCCGCTCAGGACTCGAACAATCCTCGTGCTTGATCGGGCATCCACGCAGAGGATAAGCGCGGCCTGATTGGTCTGCGACCACTGCCCCCGGCCAGCACTCTGCTCTGTGTTCAGTGCCACCGGTTGTCTCTCTCCAGCGACGACAGTGGTTGTGTTCCCGATTTTGTGTGTTACAGCACACTACAACAAGTGTTGCAGGCGATTTGAACATCATGTGCACATCTGTAGTAGCATGCTAGCCAATAACGCAATACCTGAAAAAGGGAAAGATTTTCGGAGGCATAACCAGTGGTGAGAATGTAGATGGTCAGAGGCGAGGGAGGCAGTTTATACGACTCATTCCGTGAGCATGGGGTTGCTGCTGTTGGTTGGGCACAACTTGCTGCTCATGCCAAACCAGGGATTACCCGCAAAGAACTTATGGCTGTTTACAAGGCAGCAGAGCCAGCGGCCAAGCAAGGTACCATAATCTCAACAGCATCTCAGGTCTGGCGCTTTGTGAATGAGATTCAGGTTGGCGATCAAGTTGTAACATATTCTCCTGCGAATCGGACCTATCTAGTGGGCTCGATTGAGGGGCAGGCAGAGCATCGGCCTCAATCAGCTGATGTTGGATTGCCGTTAGTTCGCAAAGTGAATTGGTCCACCACCGAGGTTCAACGAGATCACCTCAGTTCATCAGCCAGAAACAGTCTGGGATCTACTTTGACAGTTTTTGAAGTGCCGCCAGCAGTAGCATCGGAAGTAACTGCAATTCTCGTTGGGAAACCAGCGTCAAAGACTCAAGAGGCCGAAGAGTTAGTTACTGACCCACTGGCAGATATTGATTCACAGGCAATTGAACGCATCAAAGATATCGTCAGCGAATTGGACTGGGACGAAATGCAGCATCTGGTCGCCGGCATTCTCAGGGCAATGAAATACAAAACCCAAGTCTCTCCTGCGGGTGCTGATCGTGGTAAAGACATCGTTGCCTCGCCTGACGGCTTTGGATTTGAGCACCCAAGAATTATAGTTGAGGTCAAGCACCGCAAAGGTCAGATGGGTAGCGGTGAAATACGCAGTTTTCTGGGAGGGCGCCACAAGGATGACAGGGGGCTTTATGTCAGTACTGGTGGTTTTACCAAAGATGCACAGTACGAGGCTGATCGTGCCTCAATACCTCTGGCGCTTTGGACGCTGGATCATCTGGTTCGTGCCCTGATTGAAAACTATGAATCTACGGATGCAGAGACAAAGCGCCTGGTGCCACTCAAACGCCTTTATTGGCCGGCTTAGATGATTACGACTACCAGTATCTAATAACTGTGCGGTCCGATTTTTAGAAGCTTAATGGCTAGCCAAGCTCTGGGGTAAATAATCGGGAGGCAAGCACAACCTGCAGCGCGTACCTGTGTAGAGCAGAGCGATGGTCGGGGGCAGTGGTCGCAGACCAATCAGGCCGCGCTTATCCTCTGCCCGGATGCCCGAAAAAGCGTGAGGATTGTTCGAGTCCTGAGCGGCGCAGCCGCGAAGTCGAGTTCCGCAACGCCGGGCATCCGGACAGAGGATGCGGCCGGTCTGAGGCCACTGCCCCCGACCGTCGCTCTGCGTTATTCATTGCTCGCTTGTTTCACTTGCGCTGCGTCAGCGCCCCGTAAACAAGCTCCTTGCTCTGCGCCTGCAACTGCCGCGCATACATCAGATTGCGATTCTGGATCATGCCGATAAACGTGAGATTCTCGACCGGATCAATCCAGAACCAGGTGCCACCAATGCCCCACCACCAGTAACTGCCTGCGCTCATGCCGTTGTTGCGTGCCGGGTCAACCACAATGGCAAAGTCCAGTCCAAACTGATTGCCTGGATAACCGGGAATCTCGGCCATGCCGGCAGGCAACTGGTTGCTGCGCATCTGTTCTACCGATTCCGGTGACAGAATGCGTACACCGTTGAGTTCGCCACCGTTGGACAGCATCTGGGTGAATTTCATGTAGTCGCCAATCGTGGACACCAGTCCGCCGCCGCCACCAAAGAAAGTGGCCGGGTGCGGATAGTCACCACCGAGATTGTCACCGGGTGCTTGCAGTCCGTTCTGGCCCGACTGGTACATTTTGGCAAAGCGCGCGCGATTGTCGTCAGTCACGGAGAACGCCGTATTGGTCATGCCCAGCGGTGTAAACAGGCGCTCGTGCAGGAACTCTTCAAAGGTCTGACCGGACAGCACTTCAACCAGGTAACCCTGTACGTCAACGGAAACGCTGTAGTGCCAGAGTGTGCCGGGTTGCTGGCGCAGCGGAATGCGGGCCAGTTTGTCGATCATGTCTTTCAAGGTGCCGTTGGCATCCAGGATGTTGGCTGCCACGTACATGGAGTCCACTTGCGAGCGCGAGAACATGCCGTAGGTGAGACCACCGGTATGGGACATCAGTTCGCGCACGGTCATTTCATGGTGAGCCGGTTCGGTCACCGGAAAGCCGCCGGGGCCATCTTCAATCGCCACTTGCAGACCCGCCAGTTCAGGGATGTGGCGGGAGACGGCGTCATCCAGCGTGAGCTTGCCTTCTTCGACCAGCATCATCAGCGCAACACCGGTGACGGGTTTGGTCATGGAGAAAATGCGGAACAGGGTGTCTTCGGTGACCGGAATCTGATTTTCCAGATCCTGATAACCGTAGGCGTCGGTATGTACAAGCTTGCCGTCGCGCAGCAGGGCAGTCACGATGCCGGCGAGATTGCCCTCGTCCACAGCACTGCGCATGCCTTGCTGCAGCGCTTCAATACCGGCGCTGCTGAAGCCGGCGGCTTCCGGGGTGGTGCGTTCAATTTCGGCGGCATTCAGGGTCAGTGGCAACGCCAGCGCAAGGGCTGAGCTCCACAGCAGGTGGCGCAGGCTGGTGACCAGGGTTCTATTCTTCATGGTGTGCCTCGATCTGTTTTGTTGGAATTCGGAAACTGCTAATCGGGTTGCGCCAAGGTGGCTGGCGAACAAACGTTCAGGAGTGTAACGCAGAGTGTCAAGGCCAGCCACCTGTCAGAAGTCAGTCTGTTGCGGTGGTGAGACCAGTTTGGTGAGGGGTTCGGAGTGTGAGCATCGTCATCCGGGAGGGTGGGCAGGCTTTGTAAGGAGCAGATCAATCAGGCTGCGCTTATCACCGGGCGGGACCTCCGATAAAGCGGTAGGACTGTCCGAGTCCGGAGCGGCAACGCCGCGACGTCGAGTTCCGCACCGCCGGAGGGCCCGCCCGGTGATGCAGCCGATCTGTCCCTTACAAAGCCTGCCCACCCTCCCGGATGACGATGCTCTCCGCACCACGGTCCGCATGCACTCACCACCAAACTGAATTACTATCTGACTCTCGCACAGAAGTACTCAAGGAGTTTCACATGTCACGTTACGTCATCACCGGCACCAACCGCGGCATCGGCCTCGAACTGGTCAAACAGCTGCTGGCCCAGGGCCACGACGTGGTCGCCACCGCCCGCGACCCCGATGCTGTGCCTGCCCTGCAAACACTGTCCCGCCAGCACAAACCACAGCTCACCCTGATTCCGCTCGACCTCATTTCCGAAAGCGGTATCCAGGCCTTCGCACGCACGGTCGGGCAACAACCGGTCGATGTGCTGATCAACAATGCCGGTGTCTACGGCCCGCGCGATGCCGACCTCGGCAAACTGCGTGGTCGCGACTGGTCTGATGTGCTCTGGGTAGACGTGATCGCGCCGATGTTGCTGACACAGGCGCTGTTGCCTGCACTGCGACAGGGCACGGACAAACGAATTGCGTTTTTAAGCTCCAAAATGGGGTCGATCGCGGACAACACCAGCGGCGGCGCCTATGTGTACCGCAGCGCCAAAACCGCGCTGAATCAGGCGGTCAAATCGCTGGCGATTGACCTGGCCAACGAAGGCTTTGTGGTATTGCCCCTGCATCCGGGCTGGGTCATGACCGATATGGGTGGCCCCGGCGCCCTGATCGACACACAGACCAGTGTCAGCGGATTGCTCAAGCTGATTCAGGATTGCCCTGTTGCTGACTCCGGCAAATTTTTTGCATATGACGGGAAACTCATTCCCTGGTGATCCTTATGAAAACACTGCCCAAGACATCGCTTGCCCTGTTGCTGCTCGCCCTGAACCTGATGTTGCCGACCGCTGCCATCGCGGCCAGTGATGCCGACATCTGCGCTGCCCGCGATCTGGCGGCTCTGGAACCCGCGCCCGGTGTCATGTATGCCGCAGCCCGGATCAGCCAGGGGCTGGTGTTTGTCTCGGGTCAGATTGGGGTGGATCCTGCGTCAACGGCGCCGGCACCGGATTTTGAGGCCCAAATGCTGGAGGCCTTGAGTCGGCTTGAGCGGGTGCTGGCTCAGGCTGGCAGCAGTGTGGCGCATATTCAGCGCGCCACCGTGTACGTCAGCGATCCGGCCAATCTGGCCACCATGAATCGATTGTATCGCGCCTTTTTTGAGCGCCATGGTGCCGAGCTGCCGGCCCGCAGTCTGGTGCCCGGACTGGATTTTGGTAACGCGATTGCGTTTGAAATTGACGTGATCGCCTCACAAGTGTCTTGTGATTGAGATCTTGGGTGAGCCTTGACAATCGTGGTGTGGCTCGGCCACACTGCCGCCCATGAACACAACTGCTTACACACAAACCCTGATTCAGTCCGTTTATTTCTGGTGGTTTAGCCCAACGGGACGCCAGAAAAACGCACAGGATACTCTCTAGGTTTTTCAGGCTGCCCCGACACGAAGGCGGCCTGACTCACGTTCAAAATCTGACTCCCAAGACCTCCGGTCTGACAGAAAAACCTGACAAAGCCGCTGACGGATAACGTCTGTGTCGATGGCAGCCTCTTGATTTCAGCAAGGGGATTTAACTATGTCAGACCCAAAACCGTCAGACCCAAAACCGTCAGACCCAAAACCGTCAGACCCAAAACCGTCAGACCCAAAACCGTCAGACTTCAGTTTTTCAGAACATAGCTATCAGCGTTACACCAGTCACGGCGGCGTGCAGATCAGCCGGCGTATACATCGTATGGATCACAGCGAGGAGTTTCAGCGTCGACTCAGGATGCTGGATCACAGTCCCGGTGTGTTGCTCAGTTGCAACAGCGAATATCCGGGGCGTTATCGGCCACGGGATTTGCTGGTGGTGAACCCGCCCCTGCGCCTGAGTGCCAAAAACCGCATGCTGACACTGGAGGCGCTGAATGCGCGCGGGCGCATTCTGTTGCCCACACTCGCAACGGCCTTTGAGCAGCGTGATGGCGTCCGGGTGCTCGCCGCGGATGAGCAGGTGCTGGTCTCGATGGACAGTGTGCAACCAGCAGCGGATGTGTCAGAAGAAATGCGCACGCGTCGCCCAGGGCTGTTTGACTTGATCAGAGTTGTGATCACGCACTTTGGTAGCGATCAGGACCGTTATCTCGGGCTCTATGGCGCCTTCGCCTACGACCTCGCGTTTGAATTGGAGCCCATCCGTAGACGTTTGCCGCGGCCGCCATCGCAACGGGATCTGGTGCTGTTTTTACCGGATGAAATTCTGTTGCGTGATCCGGTATCGGGTTACTGTGAGTTGTTCTCCTATGATTTTGTTTGCGCTGATGCTCATGGCCGGCTGCAAACCACCGGTGGTCTCAAACGGCGGGTGTCGGCGTCTGTGTTGCCCGCAACAGACAGCCACATCATCAATGATGAGGTGCCACAATCAGATCATGCGCCGGGAGAGTACGCAGCCATTGTGCGCAAGGCCAAGACCTGCTTTGAACAGGGCGATCTGTTTGAAGTGGTGCCGGGGCAAACCTTCAGCCTGCGTAACCGGGCACTGCCCAGTGATATTTTTCAGCGTCTGCGAACAGACAACCCGGCACCTTATGGTGCGCTGATCAACCTGGGTGACGGCGAACAACTGATCTCGGCATCCCCGGAAATGTTTGTGCGGGTCAAGCACGGCCGTGTCGAAAGTTGTCCGATCTCTGGCACTATCGCCCGTGGCCGGGATGCCTTGCATGACGCCCAGCAGATCCGTCAGTTGCTGAATTCGGAAAAGGACGAAGCCGAGCTGTCGATGTGTACGGATGTCGACCGCAACGATAAAAGCCGGGTGTGTATCCCGGGTTCCGTGCGTATCGTCGGGCGGCGCCAGGTCGAACTGTATTCGCGTCTGATCCACACGGTGGATCATGTTCAGGGGGAATTGCAGGCGCCTTTTGATGCACTGGATGCCTTCCTGACCCACACCTGGGCTGTCACCGTGACCGGCGCACCCAAGTATCGCGCCATGCAGTTTCTGGAGGATCATGAAAAAACGGCACGCGGCTGGTACGGTGGAGCGTTTGGTTTTCTGGGTTTTGACGGCAACATGGACACGGGCCTGACCTTGCGCACGATTCATTTGCTCGATGGCATGGCGCATGTGCGTGTGGGTGCGACCTTGCTGATGGATTCCGATCCGCAGGAAGAGGAAGCCGAGACCCGGCTCAAGGCCAGTGCGCTGCTGGATGTGTTGCAGGCCGTGCAGAAGAAGTCACCGGTATTGACGCTGGCGTCGGTGTCACCAATGCCGTCCGCACCGACACTGACAGTGTTGATGGTGGATCATCAGGACTCATTTGTGCTGACGCTGGCTTCAGCGTTTCGTGCACAAGGTGCCAGCGTACAGACATTGCGCCCGGAGGCGGCGCGGCATTATCTGAAGCAAACGCAAGACCTGCCCGATCTGGTCGTGCTGTCGCCGGGACCGGGCAAACCGTCGGATTTTGACTGTGCTGCGACACTGGCACTGTGCGAGCAGCGCCATATCCCGGTGTTTGGTGTGTGCCTGGGTTTGCAGGCAATGGTGGAATACAGTGGAGGTGTGTTGGGTGTGATGTCACAGGCAGTGCATGGCAGGGCGGGTCAGATCACCCACACGGGTTCGGCCATGTTTGAAGGCTTGCCACTGCGGTTTAATGCCGGTCGTTATCACTCACTGCACGCGCTTCAGGTGCCCGCGTGTTTTGAGGTCACCGCGACCACGGACACACCGCAGACCTGCGTCATGGCGGTGGAGCACAGGCAGTTGCCATGGTCTGCGGTACAGTTTCATCCGGAGTCGCTGCTGACACTGGAGCATGGTGCTGGTGACCGGTTGATTGGCAACGTCATGCGTCAGGCCGTTGCCGCAAAGCGTCTCGCCGGGATCAGGCTGAGCAGCATGAGGGCCGCCACAAACACATAAAACGGAATATGCAGGCCCTCTTCATGCTCGTGTGCATCCGCCGCCTGTCCCATCTGCAAGGGGCTGTGCAGCGGATCGCCATCGGGCAGTGTGATTTGCAAGGTATAGGATTGTGCCGGGTCCGCGCTGAAGGTGAACCAGCCGGCGGTATCGGTGCGCAGTTGCTGCTCGATTTGTCCTTGCGCATTGATCACCGCAACCGGCAGGTCAGCCAGTGTCATGTCAGCATCGGTGGCTGGCGCAATCACGCGGCCCATCACCTGATCAATGTCCGTAAACACTTCCAGCGCCGGTCGGCGGTTCTGTTGCTGTTCGCTCCAGTAGCCGTTGAGCTGAAACGCCAGTAAACCGATGCCACATAACACCAGGGCGAGGTTGCAGGCGCGGCTGATCCGGTGCCATTGCCGCAAGGGTTGCCACGCGCGAATCACCACCGCCATGATCATCAGCGCGATAATCTGGCCGACTTCAACACCCAGATTAAAGATCAGTATTTTGCCAAGCAGGGCAGGGTCATCGGCAAGAGTGACTGCCTGCAGACGGGCGGACAAACCAAACCCGTGAATCAGGCCGAAGACAAACACCATCAGCAGCAGATTGGGCGCGTTGAAGCCGAACCAGCGCCGGAACCCGTCGAGATTCTCAAAGCCTTTGTAGGCCACCGTGATCGCAATCACCGCATCAATCAGGTAATGATTGGCTGTGATCCCGGCAAAGGTGGCAAAAATCAGGGTGAGGGTGTGCCCCAGGGTAAACGCGGTCACAAACAGGAAAATCTCGCGAAAACGCGTCAGGAAAAACATCACGCCGAGCAGGAACAGCAAGTGGTCATAACCGCTCAGCATATGCTCGGCGCCGGTCCACATGACATTCAGGAAGCCGCCCTCGGCCATGCGGTCACGGGCTATATCGGTCATGTCGTGCGCCATCAGAGGAGACATCAACAGGCTCGCAACAAGCATGACAAAGAGGCCGGCAGACAGGGTGAAGCGTCGCATTATCCACTCGCAGAAATCGGTTACATCGGAATGTGAAAGCAGGAAAGTTACCCTATAACACCGGGATCAGCAAATTCTGCGGCTACTAATGCCAGGCGCACCGGCGTAAAATACCGGCTTCAGATGATGTCACCGGGGGAATCCATGTCGCAGTCCAGCTCAGACCAGTCTCAACGCTTCCTGTTTCTGGATGCGGATGTGCGCGGAGAAATTGTGCGGCTGAACCGCAGTTACACTGACACGGTCAGCAACCACGCGTATCCGCCAGCGGTGAGCGCACTGCTGGGCGAATTTCTGGCCGCCGCTGCGCTGCTGGGTTCCACTATCAAATACGAAGGCCGCTTGGTGTTGCAGGTGCGTGGTAATGGCGAACTCAGCCTGATCATGTCCGAGTGCACCAGTGATGGCGCTGTGCGTGGCATTGCGCGCTACCAGCAAGTCCCCCGGCACAGCGACTTTGATGCGCTGACCGGTGATGGTGTGCTGGTGATGACGGTGGACTCCACACGGTCCGAGCCGTACCAGGGTATTGTGTCACTGGAGGGTGGGTCGCTTGCTGCGTCGCTGAAAACCTATTTTGAGCAGTCCGAGCAGTTGCAAACCTGGTTCTATTTTGCGGTGAATGAAGAGCAGGCCTGCGGTTTTATGTTGCAGCAGTTGCCAGCTGCCCGACAACCAAACGCTGATGAACGCACCGCCAGCTGGGAGCACCTGCTGGTGCTGGCGCAAACCATCACGGCCACCGAGCTGCATTCTCTGGACAATGAGGCACTGTTGCATCGCCTGTATCATCAGGAGCAGGTGCAACTGTTTGCGCCCCGGGATTTTTATTATCGCTGCAGTTGTTCACGGGAGCGCACCGCGCGCGCGCTGGTCTCCATTGGTCGCGAAGAAGTGGAGAGTATTGTTGCAGAACACGGCGCCGTAAATATCGCCTGCGAGTTTTGTGGTACGGACTATCGTTTTGAGGCAGACGAAGTCAAACTGTTGTTGCAGGATCGTGGGGATCACGTGCATTAGGAGAAAATGTCATGAAAGGCAGTTGTCTGTGCAAGGCAGTCAGTTACGAGGTCGACAGTTTCAGCAAGCCCCTGGGACATTGCCATTGTTATACCTGTCGCAAGGCCAACGCCGCTGCGTTTAATACCTCCGGTGTGGCTATGCGTGAACACTTTCGCTGGCTCGGTGGACAGGACAAATTGAGCAGTTATGAATCGTCTCCGGGAAAATTTCGCCACTTTTGCTCAATCTGTGGTTCC
Organism: Pseudohongiella sp.; assembly: GCA_036834885.1. Classification (GTDB taxonomy): domain Bacteria; phylum Pseudomonadota; class Gammaproteobacteria; order Pseudomonadales; family Pseudohongiellaceae; genus Pseudohongiella. Next base: position 1,164,548 of record DAITNA010000001.1, read on the forward strand.
CAACTGGTGGCAGAAAAGCCGGCGCTGCCTTACATGATTGTGCGTGTCGCCACACTGGATGATGATCCGGGCGTGAGGCCTCAACGCGCAATCTGGACCTCACACAAAGTGCCCTGGCTGGACTACGAGCGTGTCGAAGAGTCCTGGCCCGAATGGCCACCAACGTACTGACACGTCATTGCTTGTCAACGATGTCAAAGAAGTTCATGACCTTGCGCATGTTCTCGCGGTTGCTGGCAATAAAATCCGTGTGATCGGCGCCTTCCAGTTCAATGTAAATGTGCGGCATGCCCATGCCGCGCATCCCGGCCACCCACAAGCGGGTCTGAGCAACCGGCACCAGTTCGTCGTCAGTGCCTTGCAGCACCAGTATGGGGGTGTTGCGCACGGCGTGCAGCACTGTGGGTGACAAATCCGCTCGTGGCGCCGGAGCAACCACGGCCAGCGCAGCAAACATGCCGGGGTTGTTCACAGCAAGGTGATAAGTGCCGGCACCACCCATCGAATGTCCCCACAGATACAGACGTGAGGCATCGATGCTGAACTCTTCGCGCATCAGGTCAATCACATTCATCACATCCTGTTCGCTGTAACTGGCGATGTCGGCCGGCTCGGTTGGGCGTGAGCCATACCAGCCCCGTCGGATATAACCGAGCGGTGTCACCACAATAAATCCGTACTCTTCGGCATAGTCCAGAAAGCCCTCATAACCCATCAGCCAGTCGTGGCTGCGCCCGAGTCCATGCAGAGAGACCAGCAAAGGTGCCGGTTGACCCTGTTGATACGATGACGGCACAAATACAGCGTATGGCAGCGTCTCGCCTGTCGGTTCAAACACATAACTGCGGTGCTGGACACGCGGGTCGCTGATCATGCGCTCATCGTCGCTGGCCTCGCGTGCGCTTTCACGCTGTGCTTCGGCACACGCGCTCAGCAGCATCAGAGCGCACATCCATACCACACTGACAGAACCTAACATGCGAGCACCTGTATGCGTGTTGTGGCGTTTCATATCCTGCTCCTCAGGCTTTGATGTGTTTTTCTGCAAAGTGTTCAAAAACTTGCGCTGCGTGCTCAATATCATCGTCGTTGATGTCCAGATGCGTGACCAGACGAATATGCTCACGCCCCAGACAATCAGCCAGCACATGATGCTGCGCAAGCCACGCTGAGAGCTGCTCGCGTGGCAATGAGCTGGCTTCAAGAAACATGATATTGGTCTGTGGGCGTTGCAGACGGTATCCCGCGGCCAGCAAACGATCGGCCAGCCGTGCAGCCCGCTCATGATCGTCGGCGAGTCGCTCAACGTGGTGATCCAGCGCATACAGTCCGGCGGCTGCCAGCAGACCGGCTTGCCGCATGCCACCTCCGGCCACTTTACGCCAGCGCCGGGCCTGCGCAATAAAATCGTGCGGTCCCAACAATACCGAACCCACGGGTGCACCGAGGCCCTTGGACAGGCAGATCGAGACCGTGTCGAAACAGCCGGTGACCGTGCTCAGCTCCACACCCAGTTTGACACAGGCATTAAAGACACGGGCACCGTCCAGATGCAGGGCCAGTCCGTGTTCACGGCAAAGCTCTTGTGCCTGTTTCAGGTAGTCCAGCGGCAGCACTTTGCCTTGCATGGTGTTTTCCAGACACAGCAGACGCGTGCGGGCGAAGTGGAAATCATCCGGTTTGATGGCCTGAACCACCTTGTCCAGATCCAGTCCGCCAAAGTCGTTGGCATCAAGGGGTTGTGGCTGAATACCGCCAAACACGGCGGCACCACCGCCTTCATAGCGGTAGGTGTGCGCCTGTTGTCCCACAATGTATTCATCACCGCGCGCGCAGTGCGTCAGCAGTGCAACCAGATTCGATTGGGTGCCCGAGGGCATGAACAAGCCCGCTTCCATACCGGCGCGTTGCGCCAGCGTTTGCTCCAGACGGATTACGGTTGGGTCTTCACCCCAGACATCGTCTCCAACTTCGGCCGCCATCATGGCAGCGCGCATGGCGGCGGTGGGGCGTGTGACGGTATCGCTTCTGAAGTCTGCGGGCCGTTCAGTCATGCTGTGCTTCTCTGTCAATCTGTTATTGTGATGGGCGTTTGCGATAATGCCGGTTCATCCGGTTCACTGGAGTGTAATCCTTGAACGTGTCACAAACCAAGCCTGAATCTGGCAATCAATACCGTCATCCGCTGGTGCTGGCCGGTGCCGGCCATGCCCATCTGGTCATGATGCGGTACTGGCGCGACCAGGGCTACCGCCCGCCTGAGGGCACGGTGATGATTACCCCTGAGCCTCGCGCCTGGTATTCCGGCATGATGCCGGGTCTGATTGCAGGTCGTTTCCGGCTGGAACAATGCGCCGTTGATTTGAACCCCTGGTGTCATGCGCTAGGCATCACGCTATTGAGGGCGAATATCAAATCGCTACATTGTCAGCAGCGTCAGCTGGTTCTGGAGGATGGCACAGGTCTGGGCTACGATGTGCTCTCGATCAACACCGGCTCAATGACCGGCCTGTCGGCTGATCATGATGGCTCCGTGTTGATGATCCCTGCCAAGCCGTTTCCTCATTTTATTGAGCACTGGCAACACTGGCAGAGCACATCACCACACACGCTGATGATTGCTGGCGGTGGAGCGGCAGCGTTTGAGCTGGCTATGGCCCTGCGGCGGCGTTTTCCTGCGATCCCTTTGAAAGTGGTGTGTGCTTCCGTCTTGCTGGCCTCGCACGCCGCTGCCACCCGTACCCTGGCGCTTGAGTGCCTGCAACAGCAGCGGATTGACTGTGTTCAGCACACACGCATTACGGCAATACGCGAGGGCGAGGTATGCTCAGGCAGTCACTCATTGGGGAGGCCGGATGCGCTGATTTTGGCTACAGGTGCCCATTGTCTGCCGTGGTATCAGACATCAGGACTGGCCTGTGACCATGCCGGGTTTTTAAAGATAAATGCCAGTCTGCAGTCGCTCTCAGACCCCCGTGTGCTGGTGGCCGGTGATGCGGCAGCCCTTCCCGACAGTCAGCGTTCCGGTGTGTTTTCCGTGCGACATGGCCCGGTGCTCGCGAATAATGTGCACGCACTGCTGGAACACTCGGCGTTGGAGCACTATCAGCCGCAGGCAAAGGCACTGGCTCTGCTGGCAACGGCCGACGGCGGCGCGCTGATGAGTTATGGCAATTGCGGTGCTGGTGGCAAAGCCGTCCGCCCGCTGCTCGGGCGCTGGAAGGATCACCTGGATTTGGGGTTCATGCGTCGGCACGCAATATAAAACTGCCCAGCGCAAACGCCTGACCATTGATCAGCAGTTCCACGCGGTGTTCACCGCTGTAATGGCGTCGCGTTGTCATCGGTGCCAGCGACAGTTTCCTGGACACCGGCAATTGCTCTCCCGGCTCGAGTTGCGTTTGTGTCAGTTTGAACACTTTGGGCCGCGTTTCGCCGTTGGCTTTGACGTAGTGCACAACAAAATCGACCAGCAAGGCCTGTTTGCGTTTGCCGGTGCTTGCTTTGTCCGTGCTTTGAAGGGTGCAAGCCAGCGTCACCGATTCGCCCTCGCGAACTTGCGCCGGTGTGATCACCGGATCAAGAACGGCCACCGACGCCTTGCCGCCAAATCCCATCAGCGCCAGCGCTTGCGGATCGGCATTTTTGATGGCCACTCGCAGCGCATGTTTCACAATCCAGGCCCGCTCTGGCGAGGCACTCTGCATCCAGCGCCTGGCGGTAGCCAGCATGGCCTGCGGATTGTCTTTTCCAATATCGTTGAGGTTGTTGGCGACCGATCGGCGCACGTACAGCGACGGATCGTCCTTGAGCTGTTCAAGCAGGTGCAATACCGGTGCCGGATCTTTCTGAAATGCAGGCAGGCGTGACGCCCACGGCAAACGCGGACGGGTGCCTTCCGATATCAGCCGGCGCACATGTTCGCTGGGATCGTCCAGCCAGCTTTCCAGACGCTGGAGTGTGGCCGCTGTGTGTTGCTGCAAAAACGGTCGGATGCTGAATTCGGCGGTAAAACGCTGGGTCAATTCATACTGCGCACGCATCGATGCTTCAAAATGGTCGAGCCCATAACGCGCCACAAAAAAGGTATGCGGCATAAACAGAAACGGTGCCAGCGTATTGCCTTCACGATCAGCGGTGGCGGAGTCTTCAGCCAGTGCTGCGCGCGCTGGCGGCAACGATGCCAGCAAAATATCCACGGCTTTTTCGTAATGGGAAGGCAGTGCATGATACAGGCCGTCCGCCATGTGCCAGCCGCGCGGCATCAGCTCCAGCGACTCATACGCAGGCAGTACAAAGGCCAGAAATTTCTTGCGCTCAAACCGCGGCCAGGCGGCGCTGATCATGTCGGCAATGCGGTGCGGAATTTCCGGGCCGTAACGATTTTTGAGCGGCTCTGCCATAACAACCATCCATTATTTTGTTGTGAGCGTTACAGCCGCATAACCATGCGTTTGCTCTCGACCAGCGACCAGATCAGACCAACACCAATGCCGGCATTGAATTTTTTTTCAAACAGCGGGCTGTTGATGTTGCTGGCGCCATGATGATACGTGGTCTGAATGCCCAGAAACATGCGCGCCTTGTTGCTGATATGCCAGGTGCCGGAGAAATTCAGGCCGGTACCAAAATACCCGCCGCTCGCCCGGTAGGCGTCCCGCGTGCCGGTGGCAAATTCGTTGGCAACATCATAAAAGTAACCATGAACATCACGCGTCGCCCACAAGGGTTTGAGTGAAATTGTGGCTTCCAGTTGCGGATGAAAAAAACCGTAGTGCCGGTAACGCAGCATGGGTTCAAACACATAACCGTGATGGTCGAGGCGGCCGAAATCTGTCGAGAATGCAGCTCTGGCTTGCAATGCCAGCTGAATCTCCGACCGGCTGGTATCACTGAACTCAAATTTTTGCAGATGGAAAATCAGCTGGGGACCCACTTCAAAAATAAAATCCAGATCCGGCATGCCTTCACGCAGCTCATTGTTTTCGCTGTCGGCATCAAAGGCAGCATCCAGCGACAGGGACAGTTCATAGTTGCCGTTTTCGGCGGCAATAGCGCGTGCGCCACCACCATCTCCGATGCGCAGAATGTCTCCACGGTAAACCACATAGGGCAACCCCAGGCCACGCGTCTGGTACTCACTGGACGACGGGTAATGCGGCTGCACCACAGCGCCACCGCCCAGGCCCAGTTCCCACAGCGGCTTTTCGATCATGACCGGCGCTTCCGGTTCAGCCGCGTAGCTGGCAAGGCTGCTCATCAACAGGCAGGTGCTTAACAAAAACGAAGAGTAATGTCTCATAACGATTCCATGGCTTGGGCAAGACGGACGCCGGCTTCGGCAATTCGCTGCGCGGCGATTGCGCGCATCTGCTCTTCATACGCTTGTCCGAGGTTAATGGTTCCCGGCTGGTTACCGGTATTTTCACTGCGTAACACATCACTGATGACAGCGTCCGGATAGACGCCGCCCAGCAGCAGGTCACGGCTTTCCTGTAACCAGCGCGTATGGGCAAACTCAAGGTTGCGGTTGTCGCTGCGGAATTCACGTGCAATGTCCAGCAGCAGAGGCATGGTGCGTTCGAGGCGCTGTTCGCGCAGCGCACCATCCCACACCGAATGCAGATTGCCGCCGCGGACCCGGATGGCATTGCCACCCCGATCGCCATCGGCATAGAGGCGAGCTGAGACCAGCGCACCGGTGTGAAGGGGTTGATGGATATCGCCAATCAGATGGGCCAGCCAGCTCAGCGCAACGGCCTGGTCGGCGTTATCGTTGTTATTCTGCAGTTCAAAGCGCAGCCAGTCGATGGCGGTGACAATATTCTCCGCTTGCGCACGCCGCCGTATTGTGTGCGCCGGGGCACCTTGAATGGGTGGCAGTGCCGGGGTGTCCACATAAAGATTGCCCTGGCGCACTGCTTCGTCACGTAGCCAGGCGCCATCAATCCAGTGCCACTCCGGGTGGTTGTAGCGCATCTGGTCAGCGCCGGTAAAGCTGCGAGCGGTATCCGGCCAGATCGCCGCCTGACCAAACAGCCAGCGTTCTTGCACCGGAGTGTCTGCTTGTTGGATACCCTCTGGCATCGCTGCAAGGAAGTCCTGATCAAACCGGGGGTGTTGCCGCAGGATTGTGAGGGTGTTGCTGCGTGCGGCTTCCGACATGAACTCCCAGGCAACGTAGGCGGACAGGCGATGTCCGGTGGCATCCCATGCTGCGGCCCTCAACGGCAAGACCACCATGGCGAACGCCAGCAGAGCAGCGAGACATCGTGAGGTGTTGCGGGGCTTGAACATGAGACAGCCTGTTGCGACAGTGTGGAAATTGCAAGGCGCACAGTGTAGCAGAGCCGTGGACGGCTTTCTGTCGCAAGTTATGCTGGAGGCAGGGCAAAAAAAAGCCCACGTGAAGCACTCGTTCTTCACGTGGGCGAGTTATCACCCATCAATGGAAAAGGGGAGAGTCAATTCCATTCAAGCCACCGGCGGGGAGTGCCAGTGCTTGATCAGATAAATGCATTTGCTGTGCCAGTTTTTATGAAAAGTGTTAGTGCATTGAAAAGAAAGGAAATATATTTTAATCGTGTGGCCTCGCGGCAGCGTGCCGGGTTATTTTGCATCAGGCAGGCGCTGAACGGCTGTTCATTTTGGTTCTTTTTGGTGATGGCGGCACCGTTTTGGGGCGCGACCATTTGGGTGCATGACAGACTGTTGTCGCTTTTGAAGGATGGGTCATGAGCAAGTTTCAGGTGCCGGACGTCAAGCCGCATGAGATGGTGTTGACGGCGATTCGTGCACAAGGTGCGGGCGGCCAGAATGTCAACAAAGTGTCATCTGCCATTCATTTACGCTTTGACGTGAAAGCATCATCCCTGCCAGACGATGTGAAGGCGCAGGTCTTGGCCTTGCGCGACCGCCGCATGAGCGCCGACGGTGTCATTGTGATCAAGGCTCAGCGCTTTCGCACGCAGGAGAAAAACCGCGATGACGCTATTGAGCGCTTGCAACTGTTGATCAGCAAGGCCTGCGAGGTGGATCCGCCGCGCACACCCACGCGAGTGCCAGCTGCCGCCAGGCGTGAGCGGCTGGACAAAAAGCGCAAACTGGCCACCATCAAATCACTTCGTGCCAAACCCCCAGCCGAGTAAACTGCGGTGCAACAACTCACCAAACTATCAGCAGGTAATCACTATGCCCAGACCCTTTCATCTTGCCATCCCGGTCCGTGACCTGGAGGAGGCGCGCGAGTTTTATGGTCAGCGCCTGAAACTGCCACAGGGGCGCAGCTCCGATCACTGGATTGATTACAACCTCTTTGGTCATCAGCTGGTGGTGCATCTGAATCCGAATCTGGGCAGGGACGGCAATGTCAATCAGCATGCCAACCATGTTGACGGGCATGGCGTTCCGGTGCCGCATTTTGGGGTGGTGTTGACGATGGATGAATTCGCGGCGTTTGAGCAGCAGCTGCGTGCGCTGGGCACTGAGTTTGTGATTGAACCGTATATCCGGTTCAAGGGTTTGCCGGGGGAGCAGGCGACGATGTTTTTTCTGGATCCGTCGGGTAATGCGTTGGAGTTCAAGGCGTTTGCGGATATCGAGTCGCAGTTGTTTGCGGTGTGATTGAGGCGCTTCACCATGACGGCCCGGCCGTGCGCCGGGATGAGGTCTTCAGGAGACGCCCACAAGCACATCCCTGTGGGGCTCCGCGGCGGACGTCCTGTCCGCCGAGGCTCCTTCAGACCTCACCCCGGCGCACGACCATGCCTCGACAGTGGTTTAGCCGACGGTCGGCCAGCGGTACTACCCCACCTGAACCTTGTTCAGTGCCATGTCGCTCAGTGCCACGTCCTGCGCGCCGAGGCTCCTTCCGATCAATACACTTCAAACAGGCCGGCTGCGCCCATGCCGCCGCCGACGCACATGGTGCAGACGACGTATTTGGCACCGCGGCGTTTGCCTTCGATGAGGGCGTGACCAACCATGCGGGCGCCGCTCATGCCGTAGGGGTGACCGATAGAGATGGCACCGCCGTTGACGTTGAGCAACTCGTTGGGGATACCGAGTTTGTCACGGCAGTACAGGACCTGCACGGCAAATGCTTCGTTGAGCTCCCACAGGCCGATGTCGTCCATCTTCAGATTGAAGCGCTTGAGCAGTTTGGGAATCGCAAATACCGGGCCTATGCCCATTTCGTCCGGATCGCAGCCTGCGACGACCATGCCACGATAGGCGCCGAGCGGGCTGAGGCCGCGTTTTTCAGCCAGTTTGCTGTCCATCAATACGCTGGCTGAGGAGCCGTCGGAGAGCTGGCTGGCATTGCCGGCGGTGATGCAGCCACCGTCAATCACGGGTTTGAGACCCGCGAGGCCTTCCAGTGTGGTTTCCGGGCGGTTGCCTTCGTCTTTGGTCAGGGTGACAGTCTTGAAGCTGATTTCGCCGGTGGCCTTGTCTGCCACCCCCATCACTGACGGCATCGGGGCCAGTTCCTGGTCAAACTTGCCGGCGGCCTGGGCGGCGGCGGTGCGCTGCTGGCTTTGCAGGCTGTATTCATCCTGGGCTTCGCGGCTGATGCCGTAGCGTTTGGCCACCACTTCAGCGGTCTGCAACATGGGCATATAGGCATGCGGGGACAGCTTTAGTACGTTTTCATCCGTCGTGCGGTATTTGTTGCGGTGATCGTTCTGGACCAGACTGATGGACTCCAGGCCGGCACCGACCACCACGTCCATATTGTCCACGATGATCTGCTTGGCGGCGGTCGCAATCGCCATCATACCGGAGGCGCACTGTCGATCCATGCTCATGCCGGACACGGTGTTGGGCAGACCGGCCGCGACGGCAGCGAGTCGGCCTATGTTGTAGCCCGTGGTGCCCTGCTGGACGGCGCAACCCATGACAACGTCATCAATTTCGTCGAGCGCAATACCCGCGCGTTTGACTGCTTCGCGAATCGCATGGCCGCCCAGTGTCGGGCCGTCGGTGTTGTTGAATACGCCCCGATAAGCCTTGCCGATAGGGGTGCGGGCGGTTGCCACAATGACTGCTTCTCTCATGATGGGTCCTTCTGAATTATGTAGAACAGTTGTTCGGGTTTATGGGTCAGGGCTGAGTGTACCGGAAACCGCTCTCATTTCCCAAGCCCTCCGCTTGTCGCAAGTGCTGTCAGGCTGGCGGCAGTGCTATTGCGCTTGTTTTGACCCCGTGCTAGCGTCAGGACGTTAAAGGGAAAACTGAAGGCATTCAGGACGAGTCCGCTCCACCGGTGAGCATCTGGCACCGGCTGTTTCACAACAATGACAACAACAGATCAAGAACGGCTTGCTGCGGTTCTCTCCCCCTGCAAGCGCTGGAGGAATGTATGAACACCCAAGCGTTCAGGCGCTCCCTGAATCCGATTTCCCTGCTTTCCGCTGCTGTTTTGATGACGGCGTTGTCAGCCCCGCTGACCGCGCAAACCCCCAACCCTGAGCTTGGCGCTCGTGTCGGTGATTTTGCCCTGCTGGATCAGCATGGTTACTTCCACCACATGAGCTGGTATGACAATCGCAAGGCGGTTGTGTTGCTGGTGCAGGCAAATGGCAGTGCAGCGTTTGACCAGGCCCTGCCTGCGTTTCAGTCCCTGCATGCCCAGCATCAGGATGACTTCCAGTTTTTTATGCTGAACCCGCTCGGACAGGCACGTGCCTCTGTGATTGATGCGGTAGGCCCTGCTATCGACAGCATTCCGGTGTTGATTGATGACGCCCAACTGATCTCGGAAGCCATGGGCGTGCACGCCGCGGGTGAAGCGCTGGTGTATGACCCGCGCAGTTTCCGCCTGGTCTATCGTGGCCCGGTATCAGGTTTGCAGGCTGCGCTGGCCGATATTGATGCCGGCCGCGAGATCGCCAATCCGGTGCTGGCGTTTGATGGTGATGCGGTGCGTTTTGAGGCCCGCGACCGCAATATGGCACGTCAGGTGTCCTATGCCAACGAAGTGGCGCCGATTCTGGCAGAAAACTGTGCCAGCTGTCACCGCGAAGGCGGCATTGCGCCATTTGCGCTCAACAGTCACGCGATGGCGCAGGGCTGGTCACCGATGATTCGTGAAGTGCTGATGACCAAACGCATGCCACCAGGGCAGATTGATCCGCACATTGGTGACTTCAAAAACAGTTACACCATCAGCCCGGAAGATCAGCAGACGGTGCTGCACTGGATTGCACAGGGTTCACCCAAAGACGGTGCCACCGATCCACTGGCCGATCTGACCTGGCCGGAAACCGAATGGGCCTTTGGTGAGCCTGATCTGATTGTGAATGTGCCGGCGCAAACCATTCCGGCGACCGGTGTGCTGGATTACATCAATGTGGTGGCGCCGTTTGAAGGATTGACCGAGGACCGTTGGGTCCGCGCCAGTCAGTACATCGCGGGTGACCGCACTGTGCTGCACCATACACTGAACAGCATCATTCCGCCGGAGGCCACTGGCCGTCAGCGCTTCCTCGGTGGTGGAAACCCCGATGACCCCAGCATCACGGCGTACATACCGGGTGCCGAACCCTATCATGAGCCGGAAAATACCGGTGGTTTGCTGCGCGCCGGTTCACAACTGGCGTTGCAACTGCACTACACCACCAATGGTCGTGAAACTGTGGATGCCAGCCAGATCGGCATCTGGTTCTACCCTGAGGGATATGTGCCGGAAAAACGCATGTCAGGCCAGTGTGCTTGCATTTTCACGCCGGACTGGACGCCCATTCCACCGCACGATCCTGACTTTGAGCAGACCAAATCCGTGACTGTGCCACGCGACGCCTATCTGCATGCCTTCCTGCCACACATGCACTTCCGTGGCAAGCGCATGCGTTTTGAAGCGGTTTATCCGGATGGCAGCCGTGAAGAGCTGATCAACATTGCCAACTACAATTACAACTGGCAGCTGCGATATCAGCTGCGCGAGCCCAAGCTGGTGCCGGCTGGCACAGTGATTGTGGCAACTGGCGCGTTTGACAACTCCACCCAGAACAAAGCCAACCCGGATCCGGATCGACTGGTGCCATGGGGACAGCAGAGCTGGGATGAAATGTTCTTCGGTTCCATCAGCTGGCAGTATGTGGAACCAGCACAGCCGGTAGCCACGGCGTCAGTGCAATAACGATTGCCAATCCAGGCCCGACGGTATGGGTGATGTGAGCGAGGCGAAGAGCCGAGGAACCTCACCCATGGCGGCGGGCCGGGTGCTCTGACACTGAACCCTTATGTCACGTTGCTGTGCCAAAGCACCCATACCATGGGGCCTCGATTTTCGTCAGTTCAGCGTCTGCAACACATAATCAGATCCGACCCCAGGCCCCAGCGGCAATCCCAGCCCAATCCAGACCATCGCCAGAATCAGACCCGTGATCAGCAACCAGATACTGTAGGGAATCATCGTCGCGGCCAGCGAACCCAGCCCGAAGTTTTTGTTCCAGCGCTGGCAAAACGCCAGAATCAGCGGGAAGTAGGGCATCAGCGGTGTGATGATGTTGGTGGCGCCATCACCCACACGGTAGGCCGCTGTGGTCATTTCCGGGCTGACACCCAGCAGCATCAGCATCGGCACCAGCACCGGCGCCAACAAGGCCCATTTGGCGCTGGCTGATCCAATAAACAGGTTGATAGACGCTGTCAGCAGCACAATCAGGCTGATCAGCACCGGCATCGGCAGCTCTGCTGTGCGAATCATTTCGGCGCCGTTGATCGCAAAAATCAGTCCCAGATTGGACCAGTTGAACATGGCCACAAAGTGCGCAGCGGCAAATGCGAGCACCAGGTAATAGGCCAGGTCGCCCATGGCGCCTGACATCATGCTAACGACATCGCGGTGATTTTTGATGCTGCCAGCTGCGGAACCGTAAGCCCAGCCACAGGCCAGAAACAGCAGGAAAAACGCAGCCACCAATGACTGATAAAACGGTTGCAGGCGCGCGTCCCCCGCTTCCTCATTGATCAGCGGAGTCCCGGGGGCAAAACACAGCAGCAGCCAAAGCGCAATGATACCCAATGCTGCGAGTCCTGCGCGGCGCAAGCCGGCACGCTCGGCGTCGGTCAGCGTGCCGTCTTCACGCAGCGATTGACCAAGCGCACTGCCGGCGATGACCGCTTTGGGAGAGCCCAGACGCGGCTCAATGACTTTGTCCGTGATGTACCAGATCACAGGCAGGAAGACGAACACCATGGCGGCGATAAAAAACCAGTTACCGGCGATGTTCATCACCCAGCTTTGATCCAGGGTTTCCACCGCAGCTTCGGTAATGCCAAACAGCAGGGCATCGAGTTGGCCTGGCATCAGATTGGCAGAGAAACCGCCGGAGACGCCGGCAAAGGCAGCGGCAATACCTGCGATCGGGTGACGCCCGGCGGCGGCATAAATCACACCGGCCAGCGGAATCAGCACCACATAAGCCGCATCCGCCGCCAGGTTGCCGAGCATGGCTATCAGCGCCACCATCGGTGTCAGCATGAACATCGGGGCTTTTTTCACCGCGCTGCTCATCGCGGTGGCAAACAGGCCGCTGCGCTCGGCGACACCGGCGCCCAGCATCACCAGCAACACATAACCCATGGGGTGAAAGTGGGCAAACGTGGTCGGCATCTGGGTCAGCAAGCGCTGCAGATTCTCTGCCGACAGGAGGCTGGCGGCCTGCACGATCAGCGGGCTGCCGTCGGCCTGCAACTGGGTTGGATGAACGGCCGAGACCCCCATCAGCGCCGCCAGTACGCTGAATACAATGACTGCACCGATCAGCCAGAAAAAGATAAACACCGGGTCAGGCAATTTGTTGCCGGTGTGCTCGATCCAGCCCAGTACACCCGGAGTGCGTCCGGCAGGCAGATGGCTGTCAGATGAAGAGTTTTGGGACATGGCAGGTTTCCTGTGCAGGATCGTTGTTGTTTTACGCAAGTCCCGGCAAGCATAAAGCAGCGATCACAGACGGGCAAACATTGGTGCAACAGAGCTCTGGACGTGATTCGGAGCAGGGGGGCGGGAGCAGGGGGTGGTCGGGAGCATGCAGCTGAATCCATGGGAGTCAACTGCATACCCCTGCCTTCCGACCGACCGTTGCTTCCTGCTGGCAGAACCGGAAATAGAGAATGAACCGCTTGTGGTTCGTTATAGGAAGTATAAACCATGTATGGTTCATTTGCGTTCGAGATTGGCAGCGTTTATCCGTCAGCGCCGTGGCAGCATGCCGCAGCGGGCTTTTGCGCGCAAAATCGGGGTGGCACAGTCCACGATCATGCGTATTGAAAATGAGGACCAGAATGTCACGCTGCTGACACTGGAGCAGCTGTGCAAAGCGTTTCAGGTGGATGTGGGTGAGCTGTTTCCGGCCGTGGATACCATCAGACACTACCCGTCAGCACGCGACTGGCGCAGTGCTGAAGGCGCTGCCGCCATGGTTCACGAAAAGCCGGTGCTGAAAGGCAGACGGAAGCGTGTCGAGGGTGAAGTCCCGGACAGTGATCAGTAAAAACTCAGAGTCGCCAGGGCGTTGGTCATATCCAGCAGTAGAAACAGCATGGCGATCCGGCCCAGCGCCTTGCCCGGATCCTCGCCACGAAAGCCGCGCTTGACACCGATCAGCAGCAGAAACGTCCACACCAGCAATGCCCCCAGCATGGCCAGGTATGTTTGCCAGTCACGTTCGGCAACGGCGAAGCTGGCCCCGACAAAAAACAGCGCGGAAGCAAGAAAGAACAGCGTCCAATAGGTCAGAGCAAGACCATAGTGGCCTGAGATCAGACGAAGCAACGGATTTTGCGTCGGCTGCGGGTGCTGTGATGGCGTCATAAAAACCTTCTGCTGAGAATAATGCCACGCCATCTTAGCAGTGACGGCCATATCATCCAATCCTGCATGGACTGAGTCTGTCGCAGCAATCTTGTTACCGGCGCTTTTCACCGTAATCCAGCCGGTTGACTCCGCGGCCCGGTGGCGCGGAGAATGACAACTGATTCACCGATGGAACAACCTGCAGCCATGCCTCAATCTCCGCCCAAGCCGACACCGCGCAGTCACTTTTTTGCCTATATCAGCAAACTGCGCTGGCTGCAGCGTTGGGGCATGAAACGCAACGTCATCAACGAAAACGTCATGGAGCACAGTTGGGAGGTGGCCACCATCGCCCATGTGCTGGCGCTGGTACGCAATCGTTATTTTGGTGGTCAGCTCGACGTTAACGCCGTGGTGGTGGCAGCGCTGTATCACGATTGCAGCGAGGTGATTACCGGGGATATGCCGTCACCGATCAAATACCACTCACCGGAAATTACCCGCGCCTACAAGGCCATTGAACAGCAGGCCGGTTATGAGTTGCTGAACCTGTTACCTGACGATCTGCAAGCAGATTTTCGCAAGGTGCTGATTGATGAAGAGCTTGCTGACGATGTTCACCGTATTATCAAGTCAGCCGACACCATTTGTGCCTGGCTAAAATGCCGCGCAGAAGTGCAGGCGGGCAATACCGAATTTGCACGCGCAGAAGAGGACGTCCGGCGCCGTCTGGAAAAAATCGACAGCCCGGAAGTGACGTATTTTCTGGAGACCTTTGCGCCGAGTTACGGCCTGACACTGGATGAGCTATTACGATGAGTGATCAGACTGCACGTCTGTTTGAAGAGCTGGTTGGCCTGAATTTTCAGCTGTACAACAGCCTGTTTTTGACCTTGCCACTGGACGCCGTGGAACAGACGGGGACACTGTTGCCCCTGCTCACAGAAGCCTGTGAAGACGGTTTGCAGCAGGGTCAGAACCCGGTCGACATCATCCGTGATTTTTTCCTGCAGCACCGCAGCCACTTTGGTGAAAAAGAACAAGTCCAGTTTCTGTTCAAGATCATCCAGTATGTCGAGCGCCAGGTGGTATTGATTGATGCACTGGAAGATGCCGCTTATAGCCGGATTCATCAGATTGAGCATAAAAACTCGCTGATACGCCTGACAGAACGCGCTGCCGACGAAGGCCGCACTGACAAGCTCGCGCAATTGCTGCAGCGTTTTGGTGTCCGTGTGGTACTCACGGCGCACCCCACCCAGTTTTATCCGGGCCAGGTCCTGGCCATTATTTCGGATTTGTCGGATGCCATTTCCGGCGCTCATATAGGCCAGGTGCGTGACCTGTTGCAGCAACTGGGCAACACACCGTTTTTTCAGAAGCAGAAGCCGACACCTTATGACGAGGCTGTGCTGCTGACCTGGTATCTGGGCAACATTTTCTACCCGGCCATTGGCGATCTGGTGGATCCACTGGCCGCGCGTTATCCCGGGCAGGTCAACAGCAACAGCGAACTGGTCAGCGTTGGTTTCTGGCCTGGTGGTGACCGCGACGGCAACCCGTTTGTGACCACCGGGACAACGCTCAAAGTGGCAGCGCGCCTGCGTTCGAGCATTTTGCAGTGTTATCACCAGGATCTGCGTCAAATCAAACGTCGCCTCACCTTCGCCGGGGTGTACGAGCTGCTGGACAAGCTGGAGAAACGCATTCACGACGAACTCACTGACAGGGCGCAGCGTGAGCCAGTGCGGCTGCATGACATTGTTGCCACGCTGGATCAGGCCGAAGCCCTGGTCGTTGAGCACTTTCAGTCCATGTTTGTGGAGCAGATACAGTCTTTCCGTCGCAAGGTGCTGCTGTTTGGCCTGCACTTTGCCAGTCTTGATATCCGTCAGGACAGTCGGGTGATTGCACGTGCACTCGATGCCTTGATTGCAACAATGCCCGGTGTATTGCCGGCCGACTTTGCCTCACGGCCTGAGGCGGAGCAGATCGATTTGCTGTTCAGTTGTCGGGGTAACGCACAGCTGAACAGCGATGTCACCGATGATCCGGTGCTGCGCGACACGCTGGAATCCATGGCAGTGATTCGCCAGATTCAGGACAGTAACGGTGAGCGTGGCGCGCATCGTTACATCATCAGCAACTGCCGCGGGCCGCTGGATGTCGCCAGAGTCATGGCGTTAATGCGCCTGTGTGCCTGGGGTGATACGCCAGTCAATGTGGATATTGTGCCACTGTTTGAAACCGTCAGCGATTTGCAGGGCGGTGGCGAGTCGATGGCAAAACTCTACGCCAATCAGCACTATCAGGCGCATTTGCACCATCGTGGCAAACGTCAGACTGTCATGCTGGGGTTTTCCGATGGCACCAAGGATGGTGGTTACCTGATGGCCAACTGGGCGATTTATTCCGCCAAGGAAAACATCACTGCAGTCTCGCGTGATGCCGGGCTGGAAGTGATCTTTTTTGACGGTCGTGGCGGTCCGCCGGCCCGTGGTGGTGGTGACACGTATCTTTTTTATGCGGCACATGGCAAAACCATTGAAAGCAACCAGATTCAGATGACCGTGCAGGGGCAAACCATCAGCTCGTATTACGGCATCAAGGATGCGGCCAAACACAATCTTGGCCAGCTGATGACGGCCGGACTGGAAAACAATCTGATTGATCGTGCTGACCGCGAACTGGATGATTTGCAGCGCAACCTGATTCGCGATCTGGCCGAACGCAGTTACGAGAAGTATGAAGCGTTCAAGCAGCACCCGCTGTTTATTCCGTATCTGGAAGAGATGAGTACGCTCAAGTATTACGCCATGGCCAATATTGGCAGCCGGCCGTCCAAGCGCGGCGGCACGGGTGAAGATCGACTGAAGTTTGAAGACTTGCGCGCAATTCCGTTTGTGGGTGCGTGGAGCCAGCTCAAACAGAATGTGCCAGGCTTTTATGGCCTGGGTACGGCGTTAAAGGCCCAGGAAGAACTCGGGCGGCTGGATGCTTGCCTGGACTTGTATCAACGCTCGCGCTTTTTCCGCGCACTGATTGCCAACAGCATGCAAAGCATGAGCAAAACCAACTTTGAACTCACCCGCTACATGGAATCGGATCCGCGCTTTGGTGAATTCTGGCAGGACATTTATCACGAGTTCATGCTCAGCCGCGAGATGGTGCTGAAAGTCGCCGGACAGTCGCAGCTGCTGGAAGACAACCCGCGCAGCCGTCTCAGTATTCAATTGCGCGAGCGTGTGGTCATGCCGCTGCTGATGATTCAGCAGTATGCATTGATCCGCCTGCGTGAAAGTCGTGAGGAAGATGATCAGGAGTCATTGGCGGTGTACGAGAAAATGGTGGTGCGAACACTGTTTGGCAACATCAATGCAGCGCGTAACTCTGCGTGATATCGGGGCTTATAACCTGGGGCCTAACACCTGGTCCGTGACGACTGAATAGCAACTTTATCCCGTGCGATAATTTGCCTGAATGATTCGCTGGTCGTTGCCCAATCCACCAGGTCGACTTTCCACGGCAGGTCTGATTCCGAGAAGTCTTCTGCCATGGCGGCGCTCACCGCCAATGGCAGGGGAGTGAGAGTGATAATGGCCAGATCAAGATCGGAGTAAGGTTTTGCAGTCCATCGGGCACGCGAGCCGAACGCCCAGACATCCAGATCCGGTACATGTTTTTGCAGGATTGTCTGGATGATCGCCCACTCAGAGGGAGTGACGTCAATGGCAGGTTTTTCGACATTCACGTCAATTTTTCCAGCAACCGGTCGCGCAGGAAAACAGCTTCATCCAAAAACGCAGGAATGCCCGATACAACCTCAAGAGCGATATCTTCATCGTAGGTGTGACTGGTTTTGCTGCGCATTTCCCGGAATAGCCGCCAGCGTGGCCAGTCACTGCGCAGCAGATTTTGTTCGTTCGCTGATCTGATCATGTCCTGGAAAGGCATGCTGTCATAGATCTCAGGCGTGGCCGAGGTGTACTCCAGGTAACGCTTCAGTGTTTTGTGAGCCAGCTCATAGGTGAATTCGAATCGTTGCACCAGACCATCGCGTATCTGGGTGTCGCTGATGTCGCGCTGATAGCGTTCCAGGCCTTCGGCAAGACGCCGGATTGCATTTTGCAAAGATTCCAGGCTGGGTTTGTTGTTTGGCATCATGCACCGTCCACGAGTCAGCATGGCCCAATCATAACCGAATTTGGTGTTTGCGCTACACCAGCTAATCTTCTACCCACATCCTGAGCAGGTTGCTGCGGCTTTTCAGCAGCAGGGCCAGCGTGGGCTGCTGCGCAGGATCACTGCGCAGCGCTGCGATGCTGCGCTCAAGGTCAAACAAGAGTTCGCGTCTGGCGGCATCACGTATATAACTGCGTATCCAGCCGACAATCACCAGCCGTTGTCCCCGGGTGACAGGTGCCACCTGATGCAGTGTGGTGGACGGATACAAGAGCATGTCGCCGGCGTCCAGTTTGAAGGCGCGATCGGCCGAGGCGTCATTGATGATCAACTCACCGCCTTCATAGCTGGCTGGCGGTGTCAAAAACAGGGTCAGTGACAGGTCGGTCCGCTGCCTATCCATCAGGGCATCGTCCACGTGTTCACCATAGGCCATACCCGGCTGATAACGACTGAGCAGCAGTCTGACCAGCGTTTTGGGCCGTGCGGCGGCTTGTACCAGTTCATGTCCCAGCAACACGGTTGAGATATCGTCCAGCAAGGACTGCACCGCATGATCGGGACGTGCCTGCTGGTTGTGCTTGACACGACGGGCGTACCAGCCGGCCGTGGTCTTCCCATCCACAAACAGCTCCTCGCGCTGAGCCATGGCCTGACAGCGTTGCAGCAGCTCGGGTGGCAGAATCTGGCCAATCGGTAAAATCACCGTCACAAACTCGCTTGATGCAATTGAGAATGATTATTGATTGATGTATGCTGCCAGCAGTATATGGAATCAATCCAGACAGTGCAATTCAACAAACGAGGACAACAGAATGGAAACCCGACATAAACTCTGGTTGGGGCTGGGTGTGGTCTGTATGGCCGGTGCAATCACCGCCTGCAGCGGACCCGCCGATGAGCACGCAGGCATGAATCACGGTGCTGCCGAAGAAGGTGGCGAGGGTGGTGAAGGTGCCAGCAGCGCAGACTCTATCGCCAGTGATGCCGTGTATCTGGGGCAGCTGGGTTTTATCCGTGGCCACCTGATGGTCGGTGTTGAGCTCTACCGCGAAGGCGATGCCGCCAATTCTGAAACTCACATGAAACACCCGGAAAGTGAGATCTACGCAGAGCTGGTTCCCGCGCTGGAAGCACGAAATGCACCTGGTTTTGGTGAGCAGATGGGGACGCTGGCTGTTACCGTTGAGCAGCGTCGTCCGTTGGCGGAAGTTGAAGCTGCCTATGAGACTCTGCTGGCAGGTATCAGCGCCGCCGAGCAGGCCGTGACTACAGTGACTCCGCGCCTGTTGGGTGATGTGATTGTGGATCTGGTCAGCACTGCCGCCGCCGAGTACGACATCGCTGTCGGAGACAATCTGGTGCTGGAAAATGCGCACGAATATCAGGACTCATTCGGTTTTATGCGCGTGGCTTACAGTGTGCTGGAGCGCATGGAGGGCAGCGGTGCCAATGCCGATGTCACACGTCGAATCCGTGAGCACATGGATTCCATTTTCCCGGCCTGGACCGGGTTGGTGCCGCCGGAGCGTTTGCATACCGAGCCATCGGTGATCTACGGAGCGGCGAGCCGGATTGAGTTGGCGGTGTCGGGGTTGTGAGTCACAACCCCGAACCTTGGCCGTCAAACCATCTCAATCGCCACCGCCACAGCCTCTCCCCCGCCAATACACAAACTCGCCACACCGCGGGTTTTGCCGAGTTTTTGCAAGGCATACATCAGCGTCACAACAATACGCGTACCCGAGGCACCGACCGGGTGGCCCAGCGCGCACGCCCCACCGTGGATGTTGGTTTTGTTGTGATCAATACCGAGCTCGCGCATGGCCAGCATGGGGACCATGGCAAAGGCTTCGTTGATTTCAAACAGATCCACATCGTGCACGGACCAGCCGGTTTGTTTCAGCACTTTTTCAATCGCACCAATAGGCGCAATCGTAAACTCTCCCGGCGCGCGCGCATGACTTGCCTGCGCCACGATGCGAGCCATGGGTTTCAGACCGCGGCCCAGGGCAACACTTTCGCGCATCAGCACCACCGCAGCGGCGCCGTCGGAAATCGACGATGAGTTGGCAGCGGTAATGGTGCCGTCTGCGGAGAAAGCCGGCCTCAGGGTCGGGATCTTGTCGACATTGGCTTTGCCCGGCTGTTCGTCGTGCTTCACAAGGGTTTCGGCTTTGCCGGCTTTGACCGTGACGGTGGCGGTTTCTGCATCAAACCAGCCTTCGCGAATCGCTGTTTGGGCGCGCGTCAGCGAGGCAATGGCGTAATCATCCATCTGCTGGCGTGTCAGACCGTGTTTGTCAGCTGTTTCCTGCGCGAAGCTGCCCATCAGGCGGCCGGTGTAAGCATCTTCAAGGCCATCCAGAAACATGTGATCCTTGAGTTCGCCATGACCCAGTCGCAGACCACCACGTGCTTTGGGAATCAGATAGGGGGCGAGTGTCATATTTTCGATGCCGCCCGCGAGCACTGAGTTGGCATGGCCTGCCATGATCTGGTCACAAGCCATCATCACGGTTTTCATGCCGGAGCCGCACATTTTGTTGACCGTCGTGCACGGCGTGCTGACCGCGAGTCCGGCGCCAAGTGCCACCTGACGTGCCGGTGCTTGCGCCAGTCCGGCCGGCAGCACACAACCCATCAGCACATCGTCAATCACGGTATTATCAAGTGCCGTATCAAGCCCTGAACGTTCCAGCGCTGCACGTGCAGCCACCACACCCAGTGCCGGGGCGGTTACGGCACTGAATACGCCCTGAAATGCACCCACCGGAGTGCGTGCGCCGCCAAGAATGACAACAGTATCTTTGCTCATGAATTGACCTTTTGGATGTGTGGAGAAAGAGTCAGTGGTTGCTGCGCATTTGTCGCAGGCGATTGCGGCACTGACTTTCAAATTCCTTGAGTTCGTGCAAGCTCAGGTGGATATCTTCCATCTGCTGCTGCAAGACGTTTTTGCGCGCCTGAATTTTATCGATCACATGCCGCAACTGTGCCAGCTCACCGGTGGCCGAGTCATACAAATCAAACATCTCGCGGATTTCCTCCAGGGAAAATCCCAGCCGTTTGCCGCGCAGAATCAGCTTCAGACGGGTGTGGTCGCGCTGGCTGTAGAGCCTGTTGCGGCCATCACGATCCGGGTTGAGCAGACCTTCGCTTTCGTAAAAACGGATTGCTCGGGTGGTAATGTCAAACTCGCGGGCGAGATCGGAGATGGTGTAAGTCTTGTGGCCGCGATTGTCGCGCGGGTCCAGCGCGTTGCTGCGCAGGAAACTGTCACTGAGAATCTGGGTGATATCGGACATGTGTTGTGGCCTTCAGGGCTTTGATTGACGTTGACGTTAACGTCAATATAATAAGCCAGCATAACAATTCATTCAAATCAGCTGTTCAGGAGTCTGCCGTGTCGCCCGCTCTTTACCCCCGATTTGTCACGGCAGCCAGTCTGTTTGACGGCCATGATGCCGCCATCAATATCATTCGCCGCATGTTGCAGGCATCCGGTGCGGAGGTCATTCATCTGGCCCATAACCGCTCGGTGCAGGAAGTGGTTGAGGCCGCGATTCAGGAGGACGTGCAGGGCATTGCCGTCAGTTCCTATCAAGGTGGCCATATCGAGTATTTCAAGTATATGGTCGACATGCTGCGTCAGCGCGGAGCAGGTCACATCCAGGTCTTTGGCGGCGGTGGTGGCGTGATTATCCCTTCGGAGCTGGCGGATCTGCATGACTATGGAGTTGCACGTCTGTACTCGCCGGAAGACGGTCAGCGCATGGGGCTGCAAGGCATGATTGACGATATGCTGGCCCGGGTGGCGACCGCGCAGCGTGTCTATGAAACGGTGGACATGAATCGGCTGCAGGCCCCGGACCGTGTGCATTTGTCGCGCGTAATTTCTGCGCTGGAAAATGACCAGGTGGATGAAGCGGGCAAATATCTCCTCAGAGCCAGCGAACAAAAACTGGCCGGCCAGGTGCCAGTGCTGGGCATCACCGGCACTGGCGGCGCGGGCAAATCCTCGCTCACCGATGAGTTGATTCTGCGTTTTCGACAGGACAGTGCTGATGCCTTGAAAATTGCAGTGCTGGCGATTGATCCTACACGCCGTCGCACCGGTGGGGCCTTGCTGGGGGATCGCGTGCGCATGAATGCCATCTACCATCCCGCCGTTTACATGCGCTCGATAGCAACCCGTCGTTCAGAAACCGAAGTACCATCCTGCCTGCGTGACATTGTTGCGGCGGTGCGTGCGGGTGGCTTTGATCTGGTGATCGTCGAGACGCCGGGTATAGGGCAGGGCGATGCCGGCATTGTGCCGTATGTAGATGCCTCCTTGTACGTGATGACTCCCGAGTTTGGTGCCGCCAGCCAGCTGGAAAAAATTGATATGCTGGATTACGCCGACGTGGTGGCGATCAACAAGTTTGATCGCAAGGGCGGCGATGATGCGCTGCGTGATGTCAGCAAACAGGTGCAGCGCAACCGCGCGGCATTCGATCGCATGCCGGATCAGATGCCGGTATTTGGCACCATCGCATCACGTTTTAATGATGACGGCGTCACAGCGCTGTATCAGGCCTTGTTGCCGGTGCTGCGCAGCAAAGGCTTGTGTGTATTTGACAGCCGACTGGCTGCGGTGGCTACGCGTGTGTCCACACGGCAGAGCGCCATTGTGCCCTCTCAGCGACAGCGTTATCTGGCCGAGATTGCAGAAACCGTGCGTGGCTACCGGCGTCATGTCAAACAGCAAGCCGCTCTGGCGCGGGAAATCCAGCAACTGCAAGCCAGTTTGACCATGCTGCCGCCCACCGCTGACACCGGCACGCTACAGGCTCTGATCACGTCGCGGCGACAGAGGCAGGACAGTGAATGCGCCACCTTGCTCGCGCAGTGGCCGGCGATGCAGGCAGAGTATGCCGCTGACGAGCTGGTGACCGAAGTTCGTGGCAAACAGCTGCGCACCGGGCTGACATGGATGAGCCTGTCAGGAACGCGGGTGCCCAAGGTTGTGCTGCCGCGTTTTCACGATCACGGTGATGTGTTGACCTGGCTGATGCTGGAAAACGTACCGGGTCGCTTCCCTTATACAGCCGGTGTGTTTGCGTTCAAACGTGAAGGTGAGGATCCCACTCGCATGTTTGCCGGTGAGGGCGATGCCTTTCGTACCAATCGCCGTTTTAAAGCCTTGTCTGAACATTCCCAGGCCAAGCGTTTGTCGACAGCGTTTGACTCGGTGACCTTGTACGGTTTCGATCCGGATGAGCGCCCTGATATTTATGGCAAGGTCGGCAATTCGGGGGTCTCGATTGCGACGCTGGACGATATGAAAGCTCTGTATGACGGTTTTGATCTGTGCCACCCGGCAACCTCGGTTTCGATGACCATCAACGGGCCGGCGCCGACAATTCTGGCCATGTTTCTGAACACCGCGATTGCGCAGCAGATCGACAAGTTTCGTGCACAGCAGGGGCGCGAACCCTCAGCATCGGAGGCCACGCAGATCAGGGCTCATACTCTTGAATCCGTACGCGGCACGGTGCAGGCCGATATCCTGAAAGAGGATCAGGGCCAGAACACCTGTATCTTCTCCACCGAATTCAGCCTGAAACTGATGGGTGACATTCAGGAATATTTTATTGCCAACAAGGTGCGCAACTTTTATTCAGTGTCTATCTCTGGTTATCACATTGCCGAAGCCGGCGCCAACCCGATTTCCCAGCTCGCCTTTACCTTGTCCAATGGTTTCACCTTTGTTGAAGCCTGGCTGGCGCGAGGTATGCACATTGATGATTTTGCGCCCAATTTGTCGTTCTTTTTCTCCAATGGCATGGACCCGGAATACACGGTGCTGGGGCGGGTGGCGCGCCGGATCTGGTCAACCACATTGCGTAACAAATACGGTGCCAACGACCGCAGCCAGAAGCTGAAGTACCACATCCAGACCTCCGGCCGCTCGTTGCATGCCCAGGAAATGGCCTTCAACGACATCCGCACGACATTGCAGGCGCTGATTGCGATTTACGACAACTGCAACAGTTTGCACACCAATGCCTACGATGAGGCGATCACCACCCCCACGGAAGAATCCGTGCGCCGCGCCATGGCTATTCAGCTGATCATCAACAAGGAGTGGGGACTGGCCAAAAACGAAAACCCCAATCAGGGTGCGTTTGTGATTGATGAGCTCACGGATCTGGTGGAAGAGGCCGTGTTGCAGGAATTCGAGCGCCTCTCTGATCGGGGTGGTGTGCTCGGTGCCATGGA
Organism: Pseudohongiella sp.; assembly: GCA_036834885.1. GTDB lineage: Bacteria > Pseudomonadota > Gammaproteobacteria > Pseudomonadales > Pseudohongiellaceae > Pseudohongiella. Next base: position 1,188,798 of record DAITNA010000001.1, read on the forward strand.
AACCGGTTACCAGCGCGGCAAAATCCAGGACGAGTCCATGCTGTATGAACACAAAAAACATGATGGTTCATTACCGATTGTCGGTGTGAATACCTTCCTGAATCCGGCCGGTGACGACAACGGCGGAGAGTTTACGCTGGCGCTCGCACGCTCCACGGATGATGAAAAACAAAGCCAGATTCGCCGGTTGCGCGAGTTTCAGCAGCGGCATGCTGATCAATCCGACGACGCGCTCAGGCGTCTGAAGCAGGCTGCCATCAACAACGACAACGTGTTTGCCGCGCTGATGGATGCCGTGCAGACTTGTTCGCTAGGTCAGATCACCAATGCCTTCTTCGAAGTCGGCGGCCAATACCGGCGAAATATGTGAGAAAGCATGAATGATTGACACCTGGATTCTTGCCTATCTGCTGCTCGGACTGGTGACCGGACTGCTGGCAGGCCTGTTTGGCATCGGCGGCGGTGCCGTCATGGTGCCTGTGTTGACGGTGCTGTTTGCGGCGCAGGGATTTGCCCCGGAGTATCTGGTGCATCTGGCGCTCGGCACTTCGATGGCCACCATAATTCCCACCTCGATAGCCAGTTTGCGCGCACACCACCAACACGGTGCGGTGTTATGGCCTGCCGTGCGCGGGCTGGCTCCCGGCATTTTGTTGGGTACCTTCAGTGCCACGTTTCTGGCGGCGTATCTGTCACCACGACCACTGGCGATATTTTTCTGTCTGTTTATGTCTTATGTGGCGGCGCAGATGATTCTGAACCGCAAACCGAGTCCGTCACGTCAGCTGCCGGGATGGATCGGTTTGTCGGCGGTAGGGACCGGCATCGGCGGCATTTCCGCACTGGTCGCCATTGGTGGCGGCACCATGACTGTGCCGTTTCTGAGCTGGTGCAATGTGCGATTGCAAACCGCTATCGGTACCTCGGCGGCCGTGGGGTTGCCGATTGCATTGGCAGGCGCGACCGGTTATATCATCAACGGCTGGGCCAGTCAGGGACTGCCAGCGCACACGCTGGGTTTTGTGTACTGGCCCGCCGTCTTGGCGATGGCGGCTGCCAGTTTGTTGTCGGCGCCTGTCGGGGCCAAACTGGCGCATCGCCTGCCGGTGCCCACCTTGAAAAAACTGTTTGCTGCGCTGATTATTGTGCTGGCACTGCAAATGCTCAGAACAGTCATTTAACCCGCGGAGTGTGTCATGACTTATTGGTTAGCCAAAACGGAACCGTCGGAATGCAGCATTGATGACTTTGCGGCTGCTCCCACAAAAGCGATCGTCTGGGAGGGGGTGCGTAACTATCAGGCACGCAACTTTTTGCGGCAGATGGCGGTGGGTGATCAGGTGCTGATTTACCATTCCAGTTGCAAGGACATCGGTGTGGTGGGTATCGTCAAGGTGGTGCGTGCGGCCTATCCTGATCCGGCGCAGTTTGACAAACAATCCGTGTATTTTGATGAAAAAAGTCCACAGGACAACCCGCGCTGGGATGCCGTGGATCTGGTGTTTGTGCGCAAATTGCCCAGACTGGTGACCCTGGATGAATTGAAATCCATGCCAGCACTCGGCGAGCTGGCGCTGGTCAAGAAAGGCAGTCGCCTGTCGGTGATGCCAGTCACGCAGGCGCAGTGGAATGCGATCATCGCCGTTCAGTGAGTCGCTGTTTAATGATTGTTGGGCTCCACATACTGTTTGAGCCGTGCCAGTGCATCATCCCACTGTTGCGAGGCCAGCTCCAGATAGTGTTTTGCCTGATCAAAACCGGGGCGGTGTAACACATAACGACTTTCGCGTCCGACTTTTTCACTCAGCACCAGACCGGCAATCTCCAGTACCAGCAAATGTTTGCTGATGGCCTGTCGGCTCAGTCCAGTGCCCTCGGTGAGTTCAACGATCGCGTGCGACTGTCCGTCTTGCAGACGTGCAAGCAGTTCCAGTCGGGTGCTGTCACCGAGCGCAGCAAACACATGGGCCGCATCACTGTGCAAAACCATGACACAGTTCCTGTTTACGGGTGTTGCGCAACATGGTCAGCAATGTTGACGGCCTGAATGTTCCAGCCCTCTGTGTTGCTGCGAATCTGTGACACCCGGTAGGCTTCAGGCAGTGCTGAAAAACCCGATTCGATAATGGTCAGACGTGTGCCTCCGGCGATGGCCTCCAGCCTGAATTCCACGCGGGTGGTGGGCTGCTGGTCGTAGGGTAACTCCGGAAAAACCTTGTCGTGATGCCAGTGCATGCTGAACAGCGTTTCCGGCTCGACAAACTCAATTGTTGCCAGCCAGGGGTATCCTTCATACCCGGGGTAGGTCGTGACACCGGTTGACCGTGAGCCGGGCGCGAAGGGTTCGTTGAGTTTGACTTTGAACCACTCACCAAACTGCCGATAGTCTGTGATGGCCAGCCAGACGCGCGACACCGGCGCCTTGATATCGATGGTTTTGATGATTTTGTCTTCGTCAACAACGGGTGTCTGATTGTTTGAATAATGAGTCATAAGCAACCTCCTGGTTGCATTTATTCTGGATCATGATCCGACTAAAGGCAACCAAAAGGTAGCATTATTTGATGCGCTCAAACGGCGGGAACGGCAGCACTTGAGGTGCTGCCACGTACTTTGCCATAACGCGAAATATCCAGCCCTTCCGTATTGATGGCCGGGCGCTGCCCGCTGATCAGGTCAGCCAGCAATTGGCCCGAACCGCAGGACATGGTCCAGCCCAGCGTGCCGTGACCGGTGTTCAGGAACAGGTTTGGCAGCGCCGTGACGCCCACCACAGGTGTACCATCCGGTGTCATGGGCCGCAAACCACTCCAGTAGCTAGCTTGTGTAATATCAGCAGCGCCCGGAAACAGATCGTCCACCACCATGCGCAGGGTCGCCTGCGGGCGCTGCGGCAATCCGGTGTTGTAGCCGGACAGCTCTGCCATGCCTCCCACGCGAATGCGCTGGTCAAACCGTGTGATGGCCACCTTGTAAGTCTCATCCATGACGGTGGAGACCGGAGCACGGCCTTCCTGCTGCACAGGCGCGGTCATTGAGTAACCTTTGACCGGGTACACCGGCAGATCCACGCCCACTGTTTTTAACAGCGACGGTGAGTAACTGCCCAATGCCAGCACATAACGATCAGCTGTCAGTGCGCGCTCGCCGCTGCGGACACCGGTGATGCGTTGTCCGTCTGTGAGCAGCTCATCCACGGGCGTGTTGAACATAAACTTCACGCCGATCTGTTTGCACAGATCCGCCAGCCGTGTTGTGAACAGGTGGCAGTCACCGGTTTCATCGCGCGGCAGGCGCAGACCGCCCACAATCTTGTCAACGCTGTAGTCCAGGCCGGGTTCAACCGCCACGCAGCCTTGGGTGTCCAGCAGTTCAAACGGCACACCGCATTCCTTCAGCACAGCGATGTCCTTGCCGGCAGCGTCCAGTTGTTTGCGGGTACGGAATACCTGCAGGGTGCCCAGTTCACGATGCTCGTAATTGATGCCTGTGTCCGCGCGCAAATCGGCCAGGCAGTCGCGGCTGTACTCGGCCAGACGCATCATGCGTGATTTGTTCAAGGCATAACTGCGGCTGTTGCACTGCATCAGCATTTGCCAGATCCAGCGGTACTGTGCGGGCGCCAAAGTGGGGCGGAAAATCAGCGGTGCGTGTGCTGACAACATCCAGCTGATGGCCTTGAGTGGCACACCGGGCGCTGCCCATGGCGCGGAATAACCGGGGGAAATCATGCCGGCATTGGCAAAACTGGTGTCCAGGGCTGGTCCGCCATGGCGGTCCACCACGGTCACATCATGGCCAGCTTTGGCCAGATACCAGGCGCTGGTCACGCCAATCACACCACTGCCCATCACAATCACTTTCATCGGTCAGCTCCTGCGGCGACTCGCTATTGGGGGGCTGTCCGGCATGGTTTCGGCAAGCCGGCAAGCGTCACTATTGTAAGAGCAAGCAACTGCATGTATTTTTTGTTTAACAGGGTTATCGCAGAGAAATATTCTTTTAAATTTGCCTTTTATAGAAAAAAGGACTGAAAAAGCATGAAAACACGAAGAGCCTCAAGCCGGGAGCTGGACAATATCGATCGCAACATCCTGCGCATCCTGCAGCGGGAAGGGCGAATTTCCTATGTCGAGCTGGGCGAGCGGGTGGGTTTGTCGACCACACCCTGTCTGGAGCGGGTACGGCGGCTGGAGCGCGAAAAATTTATTCTGGGTTATGGTGCGCGCCTGAATCCGCAGAAGCTGGAGGCCAATTTGCTGGTGTTTGTGGAGATCAGCCTGAGTTCAAAATCCGCCAGCATCTTTGATGACTTCCGCCGTGCTGCGATCAAGCTGCCACATGTGCTCGAGTGCCATCTGGTGTCAGGCGATTTTGACTATTTGATCAAGGCACGGATTTCCGAAATGGCGTCCTACCGAAAATTGCTGGGCGACATTTTGCTGAAGTTGCCCGGTGTGCGTGAATCAAAAAGTTATATTGTGATGGAAGAAATCAAGGAGACGCTGGAGCTCGTGGTGCCGGATGAGACGGGGGACAACTAGCGAGGTGCCCAGTCAAACTCCATCTGGCGGGCGGTGGCAACCGCGAGCTCCTGCCCGGCCAGGCGGGCAACCAGATGCAGACTCATGTCGATGCCGGCCGAGATGCCGGCTGATGTGACCAGTCTGCCCTGATCGACCCAGCGCTCACCCTCCTGCACCTGCAGGGCCGGGAATTGCTCGCGCAAATCAGCGATGTCCTCCCAGTGTGTGGTGGCCGGGCCGCTGGTCAATACGCCTGCCGCCGCCAGTAGAAAAGCACCTGTACACACGGAGGCGGTGATTTTTGCCGGTGCAGCGCTGGTCTGTATCCACTCCAGAAGTTTGCTGTTTTCCATTTCTGCATCAACAACCCCGCCCGGGATGATCAGCACATCAATCGCCGGATGCTGAAAAAATATGTGATCTGGCACAATCTGCAGGCCGGCACGCACACGCACCGGTTCAGCATGTTGGGCAACCGAGAACACTGTAAATCTGTCCTCGTCTGCACCCCGCCGACGCGCGACACGGCTGGCGGTGGTGAATACTTCATAGGGGCCAGCAAAATCCAGCGCCTCGGCATCTTCAAACAGCAAGATTCCAACGTTCAGGGCCATGGTTGCTCTCAGTATTGACGCAAGCCCGGCAAGGGCGCGCGGCGCAGGGTTTGTGCGGGTGGTTGTTGCAGGCTGATCTCATGTTGAACGCTGTTGTTGCCCGCAATCGAAACTTCAAACTGCAGGCCGTCCTGGCCCGGCGCGAGCCCTGAATGCCAGAGTTTTGCCGTGTACGCTCCATCCGGCAGGTTGGCGATGCGGGCGCTACCATCGGCCTGGGTCACTGCTATCAGATGAGAGTGTCCGACATAAATATAACCGACCATCCAGTCATGAATATTGCAACCGATGGTAACGACACCGGCGGTTTCAAAGATAACAGGCGCCGCTGCATTGCCGGTATACAGAGGCAGTTCAAACCGTTTTGCAGGCGAAAACGAATAGACATGGTGATGTACATCGTCACTGTTGGGAAAACTGACCGAGCTGCCCGCCACGACAGCCAGCACCGGGCCCACAAACTCTTTGTCAATCTGATCCATCACGCCGCTCATGGGCCAGTCGGGCGGGATGAGGATGCCTGTCGAGAACAATTCAATCACGGCATCCGGTTTGGGATTGCCTTGCTCGTCCGTGACCAGTACTTGCAGTTCACCGGCAAGGGTGTTGGTTGTCAGCGCAGACAGCAACAGTATTTTCAGGCCATGCGATGCGTTCAACATGATCAGAATCTCACCAGATAATCGACAAAAAAACGTGTTTCCTGATAACGCACACCAGCATCCGCACGCGCCAGTCGTCTTTCGCTGCCTAATGACATCGAGCTGTCGCCGGTTAAAGGAATACTCCACTGCAGACCTGCACTGCGTGTGCGGGCACTGACACGATACGCCAGATAGTTGCGATCAATCCCGTTATCACGTGCGATGGCTGTAGCAATTTGCCGCAGTGGTGTTCCAGGTCTGGCGCTGGCCGCTACATCACCCTCCATGAAGCTGGTGCTGAGTGTGAGCGCATGGCCATTGCTGAGCAGATAGTCAGTTTGCAGTGACCATTGTTGCTGATCCTGTTCAAACACATCGGCTTCAAACGCGGGGTTGACACGCAGAGCTCGCTGCAGTGGCGCAGCACGATCTGACCACGACCAACTGCCGCTGAGCAGAACGTTCTCTGATAACCAGCGGCTCAGGTTTAGCGACCAGGATTGGCTGAGCCCACGGCGCAAGGAGCCTTCAAAGTGCTGATACAGGAATTGGGACCGAAAACTCACCCGCGGCGCCTGTGGCCCCAGGCCAAATTTGTGACTGTATCCCAGCGCAAATCCTGCAGCTGCCCGATTCATCCCGCGTGTCCGTTGATGGAGATCGACTTGCGCCAGTACACCCGAGCTGAACCAGTTGCCGGGGGTGGTGATAAACCGCCAGTCGTGACGGTAATCGATCTGCATCAGGCGATCACCAAACCGGTTGCTGTGGTTGGCTGCATTGGGGATGTTGCTGTGATGGGCCAGTCTCACGTTGAACAGAGCATCGGACTCCGCAGCGTTCAGCGGGCAGGCCAGCAGCAGGCAAGCTGCTGCAGCCAATAACATCAAAGCTGGGGGTATACGCGGTACTTCCATGCGATCAGCCTGTTGCGAGTCAAATCACTATCGGCGTCAGCGCGATCACAATCACATGCGGGTCGTTCATGTCATTCTCCTTGTGAGTTGTCTCCATTCTGCGCCTGAACCACGGGGCTGTCCACACCGGACGGGCTGGCATTGGCGATGTCCAGCAGGTCACCGGGCGTGCAATCAAGTGCTTCACAGAGTTTGGCCAAGGTATCGAAGCGAACACCTTTGACTTTACCCGTGCGCAACAGGGAAAGATTGGCTTCGGTGATGCCGATACGCTCGGCCAGCTCTTTTGAGCGCATTTTGCGCAGTGCGAGCATGACGTCGAGCCTGACAATAATCTGTTTCATGGTCATGCCTCGTGTCAGACGAAGGCGTCGTTTTCGGATTTGATGTCAGTTGCGGCAACCAGAATCTTGCCGACTACACAAACAAAAATGGCAAAGGCCAGCATGCCCAGATACTCGGGCTCGATGCGCAGTGTAAAACCTCCCTGATGCTGTACCCAGGCCAGCAGATTGGGCGTGATGAGCATGACGGCCACCATGGCCCAGATGGCACTGGTACCTGCATCAGCCACATGGTGGGCGCTGGCGCGACTGAAGAATTCGCCCTGACCAAATGTCGTCAGTGCCTTGCGCAACTGATTGATGGCTTCGAAAAACAGGAAAGCAGGCAGCAGTTCAATCAGGACCAGCCCGCTGTTCTGGATAGCGGTACGCCAACTGGTGTCGGCATCAAACAGATTGGCGGCGATGGTGAAGCCACCTTTGGTGATGATCGCAATCGTCAGCGTGACCAGCGCGATAATTGCGAAGGTCTGTGCAGTGACGGCCAGATTTTGCGCGTTTTTAAGCTCTTCAGCATCGGACATGGCAAAGCCTCCATTTATGTTTGATGGTACATAATTATTGTAAAACAATAATAAATGCAAGCTTTACTTATTAAACAGGGCAGAAAATGGGGTGGAAAATGGGGTCAGATCCAATTATGGCAACAGCCATAATTGGATC
>DAITNA010000002.1:0-494965 GCA_036834885.1 Pseudohongiella sp.
CCCCATTTCCCACCCCATTTCCCGTCCCCGTGCTTTTACACCTTGCGGCCCTTGCCAGCCGCAATACGCAGACGCAGGGCATTGAGCTTGATGAACCCACCGGCATCCGCCTGATTGTAGGCGCCAGCATCATCTTCAAAGGTGGCGATCTTCACGTCGAACAGGGAGTCTGCGGATTCACGACCCACCACCGCAACAGTACCCTTGTACAGTTTCAGCCGCACCTTGCCATTGACGTACTGCTGCGAGTAATCGATCAAAGCCTGCAGCGCCTTGCGCTCCGGCGAGAACCAGTAACCGTTGTACACCAGCGAGGCATAACGCGGCATCAGTTCATCTTTCAGATGTGCCAGTTCACGGTCCAGTGTTAATGATTCAATCGCCCGGTGGGCCTTCAGCATGATGGTGCCGCCGGGGGTCTCGTAGCAGCCCCGTGACTTCATGCCCACATAACGGTTTTCAACAATGTCAGCACGGCCGATGCCGTTGGCACCACCAATTTTGTTCAGCAGGGCCAGCACGTTGGCGGGCGACATGGCAACGCCGTCCACCGCAACGATATCGCCTTTCTCATAGGTCAGCTCAATATACGTGGCTTTGTCCGGCGCATTCTCTGGCGACACAGACCACAGCCACATGTCTTCTTCCGGCTCGGCACCCGGATTTTCCAGCAGATCACCTTCGTAGGAGATATGCAGCAGGTTGGCATCCATGGAGTACGGTGACTTTTGTCCACGTTTTTTCTCCACCGGAATGTTGTGGGCCTCACAGTACGCCATCAGCTTGTCGCGCGAGGTCAGATCCCACTCACGCCATGGCGCAATCACGCGGATTCCCGGTTTCAGCGCATAGGCACCCAGTTCAAAGCGAACCTGATCATTGCCTTTGCCGGTAGCACCGTGAGCAATCGCATCGGCGCCAGTCTCATTGGCAATTTCCACCAGACGTTTGGCAATCAGGGGGCGTGCAATCGAGGTGCCCAGCAGGTATTCGCCTTCGTACAGCGCATTGGCACGGAACATGGGATTGACGAAGTCGCGCACAAACTCTTCGCGCAGGTCCTCTATGTAGATTTCCTTGATGCCCATGGCCTGGGCCTTGGCGCGCGCCGGTTCCAGCTCCTCGCCCTGCCCCAGATCTGCGGTGAATGTCACCACTTCACATTGATAGGTTTCCATGAGCCACTTGGCGATGACCGAGGTGTCGAGTCCGCCTGAATAGGCCAGTACCACTTTTTTGATGCCAGACATGCTGCGCTCCTGCGTGTGCGTGCTTGAAAAGGCCGCCATTGTACTCTCATCAACAGCGGTTTTCGACAGGGGCAACGGCGGCGGAACCGTATCACTGGCGCAGCAGACGGATAGTCACACGACGGTTACGGTCACGATCAGCGGCATTGCGCTCATCCCGGATAATCCTGAATTCCGGTGTGGAACCAAAAAAACGGGTGGTCAGCATGCTCTCATCAATGCCTTGTGACACCAGATAGTCGTGGACGACAAAAGCGCGAATGCGCGAGAGTTCGAGGTTGTCACGGGCATTGCCAGAGCCATCGGTAAAGCCGTTGATTTCGAAAGCACTGACACCGGGATCAGCTTTTACATAGGTCACAATATTGTCGAGTTGCTCACGCATCGCACTGTCCAGCTCGCGCTGATTGGCGCGCCAGAATACCGTTGACCGCTCGATCTGGGCGAAATTGACCGGCAGCAGCTGGCCGGTGCAGCCCAGATACTCACGATACGCCTCGGTAAAATTCACTGGCGACAGGCCCACATGCACCGACTCTTCTTCGTTGTACCAGGCGCGGCGCATCAGTGTCGGCACCATCCCCCGATCGAGCTCAGCCATTACCATCCGACTGTAAGCAGCATCCAGACTGACGGGGCGACGGCTGCGCTCGACATCCACATAACCAATGTCACGCACTGGCAAGTCCTGGCGCCACAGCGGGGGCAAGGAGCTCAGCAACGCGCGACCAGCCTGCATGGGACTGTCCGGAGCTTGCAGGTAAAACGTCAGGTTTTCACCGGCCTGATGGTAAAACACGGCCTCACCCAAACCCGGAATCTGTTGTATCAGACGGCATTCAAAGACAGACGACTCTGTGCGCCAGCCATCATGATCAAAGTCGGCGTAATAGGAACTGACCGGTCCGGCGGCAAAAGCGCCGGAGACCGCAACACAGCTTGCGGGTATGACACAGAGCATCATGTGCCAGGATAAGGTAAACTTGTGCCGCGTTTTCATACTCTGGGTGCAGATTCCATCAGTTTCCCGAATTCAGCCAGACGCTCACCTGAGTGACTCATCCAGCGCAAGGCGAAGCTCGTCAGACTCTGTGATCGGCAGCGCCGCGTGAAACTTTACGGCCTCTACGCAAGACGAACACCAAACAAGGCAAGAACCATGAAAGAATTGACCATCACAAGACCTGACGACTGGCATTTGCACCTGCGTGACGGCAACGTATTGCCCGATCTGGTCCGGCATACCGCTGAACGTTTTCATCGCGCCATTGTCATGCCCAATCTCAAACCCCCGGTGACAACCACGGCAGCTGCATTGGCTTATCGCGAACGCATACTGCAGGCGCGGCCAGCCGGATCAGACTTTGATCCTCTGATGACGTTGTACCTGACTGACCAGCTGAAACCGCAAGAGATCAGGCTGGCCGTCAACAGCAAGCATGTCAAGGCGGTCAAATACTACCCGGCAGGCGCCACCACCAATTCAGACAGTGGTGTGACCGCCATTGAGAACGTCTATGCAGTACTGGAAACCATGGCTGAAACCGGTTTTCCCCTGCTGGTGCATGGGGAGGTTACCGACAATCATGTGGATATTTTTGATCGGGAAAAAGCTTTTATCGACACAACCCTGCTGCCGCTGACCCAGCGTTTTCCAAGCTTGAAAATTGTCATGGAACACATCACAACAGCCGATGCTGCCAGCTTCGTCAAATCTGCAGCAGACAATATTGCAGCCACCATCACACCCCAGCACTTGCTTTACAACCGCAATCACCTGTTGGTAGGAGGCGTCAGACCGCATCTTTATTGCCTGCCCGTGCTCAAGCGCAACATCCATCAGCAGGCATTGATTGAGGTGGCCACCAGCGGGCATCCACGCTTCTTCCTCGGCACCGACTCTGCACCACACGCCCAACCCACCAAGGAAACCGCGTGCGGTTGCGCCGGCTGCTATAGCGCACACGCCGCCATTGAATTGTATGCGCTGGCTTTTGAGCAGGCTGGCGCACTCGACAAACTGGAGGCGTTTGCCGCTTTCCATGGTCCTGATTTTTACGGCCTGCCGAGAAACCGCGATACCATCACGCTGGTGCGCGAAGACTGGACTGTGCCGGCCAGCTACGCTTTTGGTGACAGCACACTGGTGCCACTCAAAGCTGGAGAACAGATGCCATGGAAGCTGCAGACCACCTCACGCGGAGCACATAACTGATGTACGATTCTGATGACAACCTCGAATCTGACAGCCTGATGGCGGCCCGTTTTCGGGGTTACCTGCCGGTGGTGGTGGATATTGAAAGTGGCGGGTTCAATGCCAAAACCGATGCCATTCTGGAGATTGCAGCGGTGATCCTGGGCATGAACGAAAAGTCCGTGATGGCCATCGAGCAAACGTCCTTTCACCGCGTGATTCCGTTTGAAGGCGCCAACATCGAAGAGGCTGCACTCAAGTTCACGGGCATTGATCCCTGGCACCCACTGCGTATTGCTCGCGGCGAAAAAGATGTCTTCAACGACCTGTTCAAAGTGATTCGCACAGCCATGAAAGCCAATGGCTGCAAACGCGCCATACTGGTGGCTCACAACGCGCATTTTGATCATGGATTTATCAATGCCGCCGTTGCGCGCCATGATCTCAAGCGCAATCCCTTCCACCCTTTCTCCAGCTTTGATACTGCGACACTGAGTGGTCTGGCCTATGGCCAGACCGTGCTGGCCAGGGCCTGCGAGGCAGCCGGTATCAGTTTTGATAATAAAGAGGCGCACTCGGCAAAATACGATGCCGAAAAAACGGCGCAGCTGTTCTGCAAGATTGTGAACCGCTGGCAAGCGATGGGCGGTTGGCCTGTGAATCAGGGCCAGTAATAACAAGCAACATGTGCCTCTGCAAACACAGAGGCACATCCTGCCAGGTGACTTATTTGGCGCTGTCGATCAGCGGCTGCAATTCACCGTTGTTATGCATTTCAGTGATGATGTCACAGCCGCCAACCAGCTCACCATTCACGTAGAGTTGCGGGAAAGTCGGCCAGTTGGCCATTTTCGGCAGCGTGGCGCGAATTTCCGGATTGGTCAGGATATCAACATAAGCAAAGCGTTTGCCGCAGGCCATCAGGCACTGTACTGCCTGCGCGGAAAAACCACACTGGGGCTGATCCGGTGAGCCTTTCATATAAAGGATAATGCTGTTTGAACTGATCTGGTCGCGAATGGTCTGTTCGATACTCATATAATTGCCCTGCGCTTGCTACAGCTTGTCAAAGGTGATCACAAAGAGCCGGCATTCTACATGATTCCGGCTGTTTCGCCGACAATTGCCGCCGTCATGACTCTTAATATAAGATAGCCAGCTTCATTACCGGCGCCATCTACTGTCAGCACCTTATCGTCTCCGGTAATTCTGCTGAGCGCTGAACGCAGACTCGGCCCGAAACCCGGCGCCTGGCGCCAGGTAAACGCAACCCCGGGAAATCCGTATCAACATGGCAACAAGACATTTTCTGACCCTGCTGGATCTCAGCCCGGTCGAACTCAAACACATTATTCACCGTGCAATTGCGCTGAAAAAGGATCCGCTGTCCGGCGAGCTGGCGCTCAAAAACAAGACGCTTGCGATGATTTTCGAGAAATCCTCCACCCGAACCCGCGTCTCTTTTGAAGTGGCCATGACGCAGATGGGTGGTGCCTCGTTGTTCCTGTCTCCGTCGGACACCCAGCTTGGTCGCGGCGAGAGCATAGAGGACAGCGCTAAAGTCTTGTCCCGCATGGTCGATGTCATCACTATCCGAACCTATGAGCACGCCAAACTGGAATTGTTTGCGCGTCATTCCAGTGTGCCGGTGATCAATTCGCTGACGGATGATTTCCACCCCTGTCAGCTGCTGGCTGACATCCAGACGTTTTTTGAACATCGGGGTGACATTGCAGGGCACAAGGTTGCGTGGGTCGGTGATGGGCACAACATGTGTCAGTCCTATATCAACGCTGCCCGACAGTTTGATTTTGAGCTGGTGATTGCATGCCCGGAAGGTTTTGAGCCGGACCAGTATCTGCTCGACCGCACGCGCGATCGGGTCAGTATTGTGCGTAACCCGGCCGACGCAGTAAAAGGTGCGAGCCTGGTGGCAACGGATGTCTGGGCATCAATGGGACATGAGCAACAGCGTCAGATCCGGCTGCAACGCTTCAAGGGGTATGAGGTCACGCGCGAATTGATGTCGCACGCGCGTCCGGATGCGCTGTTCATGCACTGCCTGCCTGCTCACCGTGGTGAGGAAGTATCGGCAGAAGTGCTGGATGCCCCGGACAGCGTGGTCTGGGATGAAGCGGAAAATCGTCTGCATGCCCAGAAGGCACTGCTGGAGTTTCTGTGCACACAAACCTGAAGGCCTGACAACAACAAACCGCAGGGACAGGGATTGAGACAATGACGGTGGCAACATTGCTGATAGCTGGCCTGGTCGTCCTCGCTGCGGTCATGCTGGTCATACTTGAACTGGGCAGACGCGGCTGGATGCTGTCCAGCCCGAACCAGCGCCGCGTTAATGCCCACCTTAATGCGCAATCCATGCGCATCCTGTCCAGTGCCGTTGAACAAAGCCACAGTGGCGTTGTGATAGCCGACTGCAGTGGTGTCATCGAATACGTCAACCCCCGCTACACACAGATTACCGGGTACAGCAGCGCGGAAGCCGTTGGCCGCATTGCCGAGCTGATGAACAATGAACAGCTCACTGATGCCAACAACCTGACCTTGCAGGAAGCCATGCAGTTGGGGGCAAGCTGGGAAACCTTTATGGTCAGCGTGCGCAAAAACGGTGATCGCTTCTGGCAACAAGTCACGGCCTCCCCCATTCTTGATGAGCTTGGCGCGCTCAGTCATATCGTGCTGAACATCGAGGACATCAGCGAACGTGTGGAAACCCAGGCCCAGATGGAAAAGCTGGCGTTTTATGACCCGCTGACCGGACTGGATAACCGCCGCCTGTTCAGGGATCGCCTGGAACAGGGTCTCAAGCGCGTGCGGCGCAACCGCAAGAGCATGGCTCTGCTGTTTCTGGACCTGGACCAGTTCAAGCGCATTAATGACACCCTCGGCCATGATGCCGGCGATGAACTGCTGTGCGCTGTTGCCCAACGTCTGCGCAGCTGTGTGCGCGAGGAAGACATTGTCTCCCGCCTGGGTGGCGACGAGTTCACGATCCTGCTCTCCGATATTGGTCACGCGGAAGCTGCCAGCGTGGTGGCCCGAAAGATTCTGCTGTCACTGCAAACCCCGATCACACTGGGCGAGCAGGAGATTACGATCAGCTGCAGTATAGGTATCACGGTTGCACCGGAAGACAGCATGAACGCCAGTGTCCTGATGCGTAACGCGGACCTGGCGATGTATCGCGCCAAAGACCAGGGTCGCAACAATTTTCAATACTTCACAGATGACATGAATATTGAGTCGCAAGCTCGCATGTCGCTTGAAAATGAACTGAGACTGGCTGTTAATAACGAAGATTTTGTGGTGTTTTTCCAGCCCCAGATTGATCTGAACCTCAAACGCATTTGCGGCTTTGAGGCGCTGGTGCGCTGGCGTCATGAACAGGTTGATCTGATTCCGCCCGACCGCTTCATTCCGGTTGCGGAAGAAACCGGTCTGATCATCAAAGTGGGCGAGATAGTTTTACTGCAGGCCTGTCGCCAGTTGCGCAGCATGCAGCTGAACGGCATGGGCGGCTACACAGTCGCTGTCAACTTGTCTGCGCGCCAGTTCCGTGATCGCAATCTGGTCAGCATGGTGCGCAAGACCCTGCGTGAAACCGGCCTTGATCCGCGTTGGCTGGAGCTGGAAATCACCGAAAGCATGCTGATGGACAATATTGAGCAGGCCATTGATATTCTGACCGAGCTCAAAGCGCTGGGCGTCACCATTGCCATCGATGATTTTGGTACCGGGTACTCATCACTGAGCTACCTGACACGGTTGCCGGTGGACAAGCTCAAGGTGGATCGCTCCTTTGTCAGCAATTTGCCGGAAAGCCCCCGCCACACCGCGATTGCGACCGCGATTATTGCCATGGCCCAGCGCCTGCGCCTGCAAGTGGTTGCAGAAGGTGTTGAAACCCAGCCGCAGGCCAGCTTCCTGCACAATCATCAATGCTCGATTGTGCAGGGTTATCTGTACGGCCGCCCGGTCGATGCAGCCGGCCTGCTGGACCAGATGAAAGCGCTGGAACAGAGCATTACCGGCTGGGCAGCCGAACCGATGGCCATTCCTGCACACCACTAGATATAGTGGTTGCCATATCCGCTTAAACACATCTTATCCACAGCCTATCCACATAAAAAGCACTTGCATTCGCCTGGTGACCGCACTATCTTGTGCTCTATCCCGAAAAAGCACCTATATATTGTAGTTTTCTGCCAACGACGCCACTTTTCATCCGCTGGCAAGGCTTGTGGTGCAACCGGATCGCAATACCGTAACCAGACTCGCTTGACGACAGCATAAAAACATCATGGAGAATCCAATGCAGACCAATACCCCCAGCTATGGCAGCAGCACGGCCAGCCCCCGTCCGGGCATGCGGGCGAATGAGGAATTGCCAGCCACCGCTCCCGGTCAGTTGCGTGTCATCAAACGCAACGGGGCTGTGGTGACCTATGATGAATCCAAGATAGTCGTGGCGATTACCAAGGCTTATCTGGCGGTGGAAGGTGGCCCGGCGGCGGCATCTGCACGTGTGCGCGAAACAGTGAACAAGATGGCGTCCCAGATTACGACCATTTTCAAGCGTCGCATGCCCTCCGGTGGTTCGATCCATATTGAGGAGATACAGGATCAGGTTGAGCTGGCCATGATGCGCACCGGCGAGCACAAGGTCGCCCGTGCTTACGTGTTGTACCGGGCCGAGCATGCGCGCCTGCGTGAGCAGCAACGCGCCCGTGAACAGCCGGCGGAATCCAGCATCCAGGTCACCTACCCCGATGGCACCCAGGGTCCGCTGGATACCGTACGACTGCGTACCGTCATTGATGAAGCCTGTGTCGGCCTTGAAGGTGTGTCTGCCGATGCGATTTATGAAGAAACCCTGAAGAACCTCTACCCCGGCGTCAAGCTGGAGGATGTGCGCACCTCGGCCGTGATGACCGCGCGCACACTGGTAGAACAGGACCCCAACTATTCCTATGTCACCGCTCGCCTGCTGCTCGATACCCTGCGCAGTGAAGCGCTGGGCTTCCTCGGCCTGACCGACAGCGCCACACAGGGCGAGATGAACTACCGTTATGCCACCGTGCTGCGTCCCTACATCGAAAAAGGTGTGGCACTGGAGCTGCTGTCACCGGAGCTGCTGGAATTTGATCTGGATGTGCTCGCTGACGCCCTGATGGCCGAGCGCGACACCCAGTTCACCTATCTCGGCCTGCAGACGCTGTATGACCGCTATTTCATTCACAGCAATGGCATCCGTTTTGAACTGCCGCAGATATTTTTCATGCGCGTCGCCATGGGTCTCGCGCTGCGCGAGAAAGACCGTGAAGCCCGTGCGATCGAGTTCTACAACCTGATTTCCAGCTTCGACTATATGGTCTCGACGCCGCAGCTGTTCAACTCCGGCACCTTGCGCCCGCAGCTCTCCTCCTGCTTCCTGACCACAGTGCCGGATGATCTGCACGGCATTTACAGCGCGATCAAGGATAACGCCATGCTGTCCAAGTGGGCAGGCGGTCTGGGCAATGACTGGACACCGGTGCGCGCACTGGGCGCCGGCATCAAGGGTACCAATGGCAAATCCCAGGGTATTGTTCCGTTCCTGAAAGTGGTAAACGACACAGCCGTCGCTGTGAACCAGGGTGGCAAGCGCAAGGGCGCTGTCTGCGCCTATCTGGAAACCTGGCACCTCGATATTGAAGAGTTTCTGGAACTGCGCAAGAACACCGGTGATGACCGTCGTCGCACCCACGACATGAACACCGCGAACTGGATTCCGGACCTGTTTATGAAGCGTGTGTTTGAAGACGGCGAGTGGACGCTGTTCTCACCAAACAATGTACCGGAACTGCATGATTTGCATGGCGAGGCCTTCGAGCGCGCCTATGAAGAATATGAGCGCAAAGCCGCAGCTGGCCAGATGGAAATCTATAAAACCGTACGTGCCAAAGACCTGTGGCGCAAGATGCTGTCCATGCTGTTTGAAACCGGCCATCCCTGGATCACGTTCAAGGACGCCTGCAATGTGCGCTCTCCGCAGCAACACGTAGGCACCATCCACTCCTCCAACCTGTGCACGGAAATCACACTGAATACCAGTGCAGAAGAGATTGCCGTGTGCAACCTCGGCTCGGTCAACATGGTCAACCATGTCACTGAAGAAGGCGGGCTGGATGTTGCCAAACTGGAGCGCACGATCAAAACCGCGGTGCGCATGCTGGATAATGTGATCGACATCAACTACTACTCGGTGCCGCAGGCGGAGAATTCCAACCTCAAGCACCGTCCGGTAGGCATGGGTATCATGGGCTTCCAGGATGCACTGTATGTGCAACGCATCCCCTATGGTTCGGAGCAGGCACTGGAATTTGCTGACCGCTCAATGGAAGTGATCAGCTATTACGCGATTCAGGCCTCAACTGATCTGGCCGAAGAGCGTGGTGCCTACAGCAGCTACAAGGGTTCACTGTGGGACCAGGGCATTTTGCCAATCGACTCCCTGAAAATGCTGCAGCAGGTGCGCGGTGAACAATATCTGGATGTGAATATGAGCCAGACCCAGGACTGGGATGCGCTGCGCCAGCGTATTGCCCAGGTTGGCATGCGTAACTCCAACGTACTGGCGATAGCACCCACGGCAACGATTGCCAACATTTCCGGTGTATCGCAGTCCATTGAGCCGACCTATCAGAACCTGTACGTCAAATCCAACCTGTCCGGTGAGTTCACCGTGGTTAACCCCTACCTGGTGCGCGACCTGAAGGCACTGGATCTGTGGGACAACGTGATGGTCAACGACCTCAAATACTACGATGGCAGCCTGCAGCAGATTGACCGTATTCCGCAGCACATCAAGGATCTCTATGCCACCGCGTTCGAAATTGAACCGCGCTGGCTGGTCGATGCGGCCAGCCGTCGCCAGAAATGGATTGACCAGGCACAGTCATTGAACCTGTACATCTCCGGCGCCAACGGCAAAAAACTGGATGTGACCTATCGCATGGCCTGGTTGCGTGGCCTCAAAACCACCTACTACCTGCGCTCACTGGCAGCCACCAGCACCGAGAAATCCACGGTGTCTGGCAGCAAACTCAACGCAGTCTCCAGCATCCCGGAACCAGCCGCTGTCCCCAAGGCCTGCTCACTGGATGATCCCGACTGCGAAGCATGTCAGTAGTTAATAAAAAGTGCGAAGCATGCCAGTAGTTAACAGAGAGCGCGAATAAGTCAATAACCAGATAATATTCAGAGGCATACAATGATTTCATGGGATGAATTCTACGAAGACCCGGGTGCGCTGGATACCAAACCGGCAGCGCCCGCCACGGTCAAAACGCAGAATGCTGCACCTGCAGCGCCGGCCGCCACTGTGGCCAGCGCGGGTGCGGGAACCGCTGCGTCTGCACAGGCGGCAGCCAGTTACTCAGAAGCCATGGCGGCAGCTCGCACGATGACAGCCATGGACATGAGCTCGGCAGCAGAAGCGGCGGTCACACCGGCAGCGGGCAAAACTGCCAGCGATGCCGCAGCCGAAGCGGCCAACCAGCGTGTGATGCAGCGCATTCAGCATGAACTGCAAGATCTGGACACCTCCGCCGGCGAGCAGGAGCTGGGCGAGTGGACCGAGCGCGTCACCGTGGATGACAAGCGCATGATCAACTGCCGCGCTGACTTGAATCAGCTGGTGCCGTTCAAGTATGACTGGGCCTGGCAGAAGTATCTGGATGGCTGCGCCAACCACTGGATGCCGCAGGAAATCAACATGAACGCGGACATCGCGTTGTGGAAAAACCCCAACGGACTGACGCCCGATGAACGCATGATCGTCAAACGTAATCTGGGCTTTTTCTCCACCGCAGATTCACTGGTGGCCAACAATCTGGTGCTGGCCATTTATCGCCTGATTACCAACCCGGAGTGCCGCCAGTACATCCTGCGCCAGGCCTTCGAAGAGGCCATTCATACCCATGCCTATCAGTACTGCATTGAATCACTGGGCATGGATGAAGGGGAAATCTTCAATATGTACCATGAGGTCCCTTCGGTCGCGAAGAAGGCATCCTGGGGCCTGAAGTACACCAAAGAGCTGAGTGATCCCAACTTCACCACTGGCACGGTCGACACTGACAAAGCGCTGCTGAAGAACCTGATTGCGTTTTATTGCTGTCTGGAAGGCATCTTCTTCTACTGTGGTTTCACCCAGATTCTGTCCATGGGACGCCGCAACAAAATGACGGGAACCTCAGAGCAGTTCCAGTACATTCTGCGCGACGAATCCATGCACCTGAATTTTGGCATCGACATGATCAATCAGATCAAGATTGAAAACCCGCACCTGTGGGACGATGCCATGAAGCGTGAAGCCACACAGATGATTCTGCAGGCAACCCAGCTCGAAATCGAATATGCCCGAGACACCATGCCACGTGGTGTACTGGGCATGAACGCCGTGATGATGGAAGAATATCTGCAATTCATCGCCAACCGCCGTCTGGTGCAGATTGGCTTGCCGGAGCAGTTCAAGGGTGTCAAAAACCCCTTCCCGTGGATGTCCGAAATTATGGACCTGCGCAAAGAGAAGAACTTCTTCGAAACCCGTGTGATTGAATATCAGACAGGTGGCGCATTGAGCTGGGACTGATTCCCTGCCCTTACCCGATTACAGAGGGTCCGGTCTTTGTGGTTCATCGCCATGCCATGAGGACCGGACACCAATGTACAGGAAACCCTGATGGAGCACTCCGAGCACAACCAACATGGCGACCACCACGAGGGCAGCCACAACCGCGGCGATCATCATTGTGGTGTGCTGTTGCTCGCGGCTGGTTTCAGCCGTCGCTTCGGCGGCGTCAAACTCAAAGCCCTGTTGCCTGACGGTCTCACCATATTCCAGAAAACTCTCAAGAATATTCTGCTTGTCACTGATAACGTTATTGTTGTTGGCAGGAAAGAGCTCAAAGAAGATGGTGTCTACGACAGTCTGCCGGCATCGGGCAAACAGACACTGGTGTTATGTGAGGACGCCGAAGCCGGTATGGGTCAAAGCCTGGCGTTTGGTATTCAACAGGTCCCGGAGCACTGGCAAAGTGTGCTGATCTGCCTGGCGGACATGCCGCTTGTACAAGCATCCACATTGCGCGAATTGATTCAGGGGAGCGGCCCCGATCGCATCCTGATACCTGTCTTTGACCAGCAGCGAGGTCAGCCTGTCAGCTTTGGTCGCGATTTTTTTAATGAATTGGCCCAAAGCCACGGCGACAACGGCGGGCGTCACATCATTCGTGATCACGGACACCGGGTACTGGAATGGCCAACCCGCGACCGCGGTATCCTGATCGATATCGACACCCCGGAAACACTGGCAGCACTGACCCGCACCACTGCCTGAGCTTGCCCACATTCCGAGCCTTACCTACAATGCGTTTTCCTGATCCCGCAACCCAATGTGACGGTATGCAAACTTGCTGCAAAACAGATCAACCTGCCCGTGATGCCCGCCTTGTGATAAACGCCCTGGTCACGATGGCGGTCACTGTCTGCCTGGGCATGCTGTCCATACTTGCTGCACAGGCACAAAGTCCGCAAATGCCAGCGTCTCAAACACCTGCTCCGGAAACTGCCATCGCAGCCCAGCTCGTCCCTTTGATGGAAAATGCCCGCAACCCCTTGCTGGAGCTCAGCACATCAGAAGGTGATCTTTATCTGGAGCTGTTTCCGGATGCCGCACCGGCCAGCGTCCGGCGGGTACTCGAGCTGGCAGGCCAGCGTTACTACGACGGGCTGGTGTTTCATCGGGTTGTACCGGCGACCTTCCTGCAAACAGGCGCTGTTGAACGTGCAGGCAGGTTACGTGCCCCGGCCATGGCCGATGAAATCAACGCACGCGGTCTGGGACTGGAACAGCAAGCCCTGCTCGACAGCACCGGAACACCCCATCTATGGATGAACATCAGGGATCTGAACGATTTCCAGCAGCGGGTACTGCTACCCTTGTATCGCAATATGAACATCAGCAGCAGTGACCAGCTGGCAGCGCGTCAGGAACAGGTGTTGCAGCGCCTGCGCCAACTGAATCTGTTGCAACTGCATGAAATGAGCGGGTACCGCTACAACAACAGCCTGCCATCACGCCGCCCGTTGACCGGCAGCGTCATGCTGGCCAGTTATGGACCGGGCACCAATGACGGTGAATTGCTGCTGTCGCTGCAGGACACACCGTGGCTGATGGGCACACACACTGTGATTGGCCGCATTGTGTCGAGTTTGTCGCTCGCCAACAGCATCAGTCGCCAGCCCGAGAGCAGTGTCCGTGTTTATCATCTTCGCCAGTTGGACACCTCCACTGCAGTCAACAGTGTCGCACCACTGACATTGCCAGAGCCTGCTTCATCAACCAATCCTGGAGCCTGAATCCATGTCCAGAGCCAGCCGCCGAAAATCTGCAAAATCAGGGAAAAACCTCAAGCCCGTCAGTTTCATGGCCATGTGCCTCACCTGTGGCGTGTTTATCGGGTTCGGGTTGGGTGCGCTGGCAGGTAATCTGATCTTGCTGACAGCAATCGGTTTTGCTGTCGGTCTTGCTGCCGGCTATCTGATCGACAAACGCAATGGTGTGCCCTACACGCGTGCCAGGCGCTGATCAGGCTTTACCGCACCGCATGCCGCTGGCCATCAGAGGCCGGGATTGTCTGGAAAAATCTCGCAGGAAAATGGCGGCAGCGATGCCAGAATGGATTTGCCATAAAACTTGTTGACCAGTCTTTCGTCAAACACGGTAATGCGCCCCGAATCGGTTTCACTACGCAGCAGGCGCCCAGTAGCCTGTACCAGACGGAACGATGCCTCAGGTACCGACAGTGTCATAAAGGGGTTTTTACCCTGTTGCTCTATCCATTGCGCAAGCGTGGCTTCAATCGGGTCATTGGGTACAGCGAATGGAATTTTGGCAATCAGCACATGTTCACAGTATCGCCCGGGCAGATCAACGCCTTCCGCAAAACTGGCCAGACCAAAAATGATGCTGGGCTGGCCAGCATCCACGCGCTGGCGATGCAAGTCCAGCAACTGCGCTTTCTGATAATCGTCCTGACACAAGACCAGCGTTCGCCACTCATCCGGCAAACCCTCCAGCACGTCCAGCATCTGGCGTCGTGAGCTGAACAGCATCAGCGACGCTTCTTCCTTTTTCAGCACTTTGGGCAGCCACTGAACGATGGCAGCGGTATGCGCCCTGGCATCGGTCGGGTCGCAGTTCAGACGCGGAATCACCAGCCGGGCCGCGTTGGCATAATCAAACGGGCTGCTGATGCGGTGATAACGCGTGTGTGCCGGCAAACCGGCGCGCATGGCCAAGATGTCAAAGGTACCCAGTGCGGACAAGGTGGCAGAGGTCAGCACTGCCCCGGCGCAGCGTTGCCACAGGTGTTCGATCAGTGTCCTGGCGGCCAGTACCGGGCTGCAACTGAGCACCAGATCATCGGGTTCACCCTGGGCAGCCTGACCACCCCGCCGCTTTTGGCCGGTGTCCTCACCCGGATTGCTGGCATACAGGGCCGACAACCAGCGTGCCGAGGGCGCCTCACCCGGCTCGTCCACTCGGGCGAATGCCTGCCAGAGTTTTTCATTGGCCTCGGCACGGGTCACCATGCCGCCAATCAAGGGAAACCACAATTCGGACTGCTGGCGTGCCGGCAAGGTCTCGGCCTCTTCAATCTGCCGCCGCAGCGCGCTGGCAATATCGCGCAGACTGCGCGTGGCAACTGTGAACCGCGATGCCAGTTGTTGCGCCTGCTCACGCAACGAATCCGGCACAACCCCAAGCTCAAAGGTCAGGGTCTCGCTGTCAGCCGCCGGTTGTGAGCTGTGCGCCACATACAAACCTTCCAGCTGCACCAGCGCAAAACCGAGCGTTTCAGCCAACGCTTTCAGCAGGCTCTCCAGCTCGGCGCACTCGCGCCGGATAATGGCGTTGTCAGGCAACTTGTTGTCGGCAGCGAGTCTGGCCAGGGTTTTGAGCGAACTGTCCAGCCAGGCAAGGGTACCGCGCACACGCGTACTGGAAGAAAAATGCTGGTTGGTTTTATCCGGCAGATGGTGGGCTTCATCAAAAATATAAATAGTCTCTGCCGGATCCGGCAGAATCACGCCGCCCCCGAGCGCCAGATCCACCAGCACCAGATCGTGGTTGGCGATCACACAATCGACTTTCTGAACCTGCTCGCGCGCCTGATAAAAAAAACAGCGGCTGAAATTGCTGCATTTCTGTCCGGCACACTGCCCGGCTTCTACGGTGACCGGCGCCCAGTCACGATCGCTGATCACGCCCTGCCAGTCATCGCGGTCACCTTTCCACTGACCCGCACCGATCTTTTCCAGCATGGATTCATACAATGCCTGATTGCCGGCACTGCTATCGCCCAATACCTCGCCAAACAGAGCCAGCATCGCATCCTCACTGGCGTTACCGCGCAGCAACTGGTCCAGTCGTGACAGACACAGATAGCGACCTCGCCCTTTGGCCAGAGTGTATGTAAACGACAAACCGCTATGGCTGAGAATATCCGGCAGATCCCGCAAGGTGACCTGCTCCTGCAGTGCAACGGTTGCTGTGGCCAGCACAACTTTTTTGCCCAGATGCCGAGCCAACGGCAAGGTACCCAGCACATAGGCCAGGGTTTTGCCAGTGCCCGTGCCCGCTTCTACCACCACCACCGGACCATGACCACCTTCGTCTGCCCCAGTCACCTCACCATCCGTGCTGCTATCGACTGTCGGATTGATGTCGCCGAGCGCCTTGGCAATTTCTGCAATCATCAGGCGCTGCCCGCTTCTGGGACGCAGTGATTTGCGCGCCAGTATCTGTTTGTAGGCCGTTTGAATGTCGTCCTTGATCTGTTGCGGAAGCATGAATACAACCTTGTGTAGGGCCGCTTTCGCCCTGATGGTCGCTGCGGATACCTTGCTAAAGAGTCTGCTGTGATTATAGCACTCGTCTGATATGATACGGGGCCGATTCAGGGAGAGCCGTGATTTATGACTTCGCCGACAACACCCGAGACAGAAACAACTGCAACCGAGCCCAGTGCTGACACCCAGGTTGAGTTGCCTGTTGATGCACAAATTGACAAACAGGCTGACGATCAAGCAGTCGGGCAAACTGTCGAACAGACTGATGCACAGGCAGCTCCTGCCGACACACCGCCGACGCAGAAACCTGATGAAAGGGCTCGGCTGCAAAGTGCAATTCACGGCACCTCGTACAAGGACCAACCCACATTACTGGCGTTACAAAAACGTCTGCAACGGCTGGTGGCGGATACAAGCCTGGCATCAACAGAGGCAGATCACGACAAGGATGCGGCAGCACTGTCAGAACTGGCCAGTGTGCTTGATGCGCGTCTTGCCGAATACGATGCCTGGCAGCGTAAAATGGTCGTCGAAATTGAACAGCATATTGTCAGCGTGACAACGGGCATCGCCGAAGGCCGTGTCACGGAAGCCCAGAGCTTGCTGGATCGCAGCCAGAATCAGCTCAAGCGTATTAATGCCGCAGACCAGGCGCGTTTGCTGGCTGCCATCACACCGCTGAAGGAAGAGCTGACCAAACTGCTGGACTGGAAAAAATTCGCCTCTTCCGAAAAGAAAAAAGAACTGATCGACAAAATGCGGCCGCTGACTGACGACAGCATGCCACCGGCGCAAAAAGCAAAACTTGTGCGAGCTCTGCAAGACGAGTGGAAAACCCTGGGTCACTCCGATGACAATGACGCATTGTGGACAGAGTTCAGTGAGCTGGCGCGAGTGGCGTTTGAGCCCTGCAAACAGTACTTCAAGGAACGCAAGGAAAAACAGTCCGCCAACCTGATCGCGCGCAACAATATTTGTGAACAGCTGGAAGCCTTTGCCGCCACACTGACAGACAGTGGCGCGGTCAATCTGAACGAGCTGACCCGTCTGGAAAATCAGGCACGTGAGGACTGGAAAAAGTACGCCCCTGTTGCACAAAATAAAATCAATGCCTTGCAAGGTCGTTTTAATGCGGTGCTCAACACACTGCGACAACATCGTCGTCAACTGGCACAGACACACAACAGCGCCAAGCAGGCGCTCATTGATCAGGCCAAGGCACTGGTGACACACGAAGATCTGGCTGGCGCCATACAGCAAGCCAAACATCTGCAACAACAGTGGAAAGATCTTGGCCCAGGTTCGTTCAAGGATGACAAAAAATTGTGGGCTGACTTCCGTGCAGCCTGTGATGCCCTGTTTGCCCGGCGCGACGAAGCCGGTAAGGAGAAAAAGCAGCAGACTCGACAGGTCAGTTCGGCCGCGCGTGAGATCCTGCGCAACATCGGGGCACTGCTGGCACTGGATGACGAAGCATTCAGCGAATCACGGTCACAATACAACAGTCTCAGCACCGCATTTCGCGAAGCCATGACGCCGGATATCAAGGCCGAGCGCAAAGCCTTGCAAGAACAATTCAGCAAACTGTCGCGGCAGTATGAGGCGCGTTTGCGTGCAACTCCGGACAAGAAAACCCTGCAAATGCAGCAACAGGTGCAAGCACGCGCAGACTTTTGCGCGGCTCTGGAGCAGCAGATTCTTGACGGTCAACTGCCGGACGACATCGCAGCACTGGAGCAACAATGGCAGGCATTCGATAAAATTGCCGACGATGCGCTGGATCAGATTCTGAAGAAGCGATTCAAGCAGTTGCAGCAAATCAAAAGCGCTGACGCCCTGGCTGCACTGACCAGCCAGCAAGAGCAACGGGGACGCGAGTTGTGTGTGGAGGCAGAAATCATGCTGGGGGCAGACACGCCAGCCGCTGACAAGGCCATTCGTATGCAACAACAGTTGAATCAGTTGCAGCGTGGTCTCGGCCGCCTGCAACCGGGGGCCAAAGAAAAAGCCCAGCGCCTGCAGGCCATGGAACTTGAGCTGTTGGCGATTGGACCCTTGTCAGAGCTGGCGCGTGGCACCCTGCAACATCGTCTGCAAGGTCTGAAGCAGAAACTTTGAGTTTGCCTGTCCGGAGCAATATCCAGCTGACACGATGCCGGCGTCAAAGCGCCGGCGCGGAGTCTTGCGTTACCGCCGCAAACGGATCTCCCGCTGCTTTTGCATAACGACTGATCACCGGATTGGCATACATTTTAAGCACATAAGGCCTGACTTTTTCATCCATGGCATCGAGTCTGGCTTCGAAACGCGCCTGTACTTCGGCATCCGGTACAAAATCCGCCAACAGGGTTTCACCATCATCAGCCAATGCCGGCACATAATCCGGATCCATGGCGCGCAACTTGCGCAGCGCGATCAGGTTGGTTTGCTGCATGCAATACTGATGAATAATCTGCTGGTCTATCTGTGAGGCAATTTGCTGATCATCGTCACTGTCCAGCACCAGCTCTTCGCCAAAAGCCACATGCACCCGGCCCTTGTAACCCACCATGCCGGTCACAATGCTGTTGATGTCACTTTGTTCGTCTTTCTGGTAACTGCCCAGTTCTGTTTTCTGGTACAACTCACTGCCTTTCAGTCCGTCACAGGGATCAAACTCGTACGAAATCGACACCGGCACAATGTGTAAGGGTGATAGCGCCTGTGCCAGCCCCTCGGGCCTGCGCGCCATGGCCAACATTTTCAGCAAGGCAGTTTCTGTCCGGTCTATACCGTCCTTGGCGCGCCCCTCGCGCTGCGCAATCCAGACATTGCGATGTTCGGAAATACAGTGATGGATGTATTCCGACAATTGCTTTGATGACTTCAGCAGCTCGCGCCCCTTCAACGATCGCCTGACAATAAAACTGCGGTTCAGCCGCATCAGGTCCGTCACAAAAGGACGCTTGAGCAAGTTGTCACCGATGGCAATAAACAGCGTGTCAAAACCGGCATGATAAAGCATGTAGTTGACAAACGCCGGATCCATGGCGATATCACGGTGATTGCTGATAAACAGGTAGGATTTCCGGTGAGACAATTTGTCCAGACCACTGTGGGTCAATGATGAGGTTGTGCGCTCGATCATCTCGTCCATGTACAGCGCTATCACCGCCTGCATGGATTTGACACTGTCCACACTTTTTAACTGGACAGTCAGTTTTCGTCGTGTCAGCCAGCACAGCAGCGCCGGTGCAAAACGATAGAAGCGCGGATAACTGAAACTGGCAATACTGCGAATAAAGTCCGGGTTGGCCAGCAAAGAATCCAGCACGGGGCGGACTTCATCATCGTGATAAGGTCTGATGTCCTTGAATGGATCCATAACGCCTGGCTCTTTAGATCTACCGAGTTGATGTACCGAGCGCGCGATTCTACCGGCTTTGACAAACACAGGCAAACACGCCGCAAGGGCTGTCACACACTCAGTCCGAGCTCAGCGCCCATTGCTCCAGGCCAGACAGCCACTGCTCCAGCTCGTCCAGGATGGCGGATTTTCCGGTGTTGGCGGGATCTTCCCGTTCCTCTCGTATCAATGCCCTGCAACGGGCCAGATCCAGTGTTTCCGGGTTTGTGCTGCCAACAGCCATAGCCTGGGGCGATGGCATCCAGTTGTGACGGCACCACTGTTTCCAGCGCATTTGCTCATCCTGCGTCAATGAGTGCGGGAAATTTCGCGCGCGATAGCGAAACAGCATCTCTGGCAAGCGTTGATCGCGCATGGCAGCCAGCAGTCGCGGCTGCTCGAGTCGCAATTCGTTTGCACCAAGCTGGCGAATATCAGCCATCAGACGCTTGTCAGCATCGGAGAAAAATCCCCCGCTGTACAGCTGCTGATCCGGATCGTGAACATCCGGAAGTAGTCTCTGGCGCTGACCGAAAACTGCCAGCAGCCGCTGGCAAAACCCCGGATTGTGACGCAGCAGTTGCCAGTGTTGTCGGGCAGCCGCCAGATCCATCCCAGGCAATGGCGCATGACAGTCATCGAGCACTGCAAGCGGTGCAATGACCGGACAGCGATTGGTATGCATGACAGCAACCGGCAAGCGTGTCTCGCCATCGAGCAAATCACGTTTGGCGGTAAACAGATGATAGTGCAGCCGCTCTTCATCCATCGCCAGCCATGGTCGCGGATCACACGACAAATCATATAGCAGCACGCCGTTGCTCTCGCCCGGATGCAAGGCCAGCGGCATCACGGGAGCAATGCAATATCGGCTGGCGGCATACATCGCTGACACATGCAGTAGCGGTTTCTGCTCACGCAAGTCAATCATCGACAGCACGCGCTGCTTGCTGCGCAGATCAAAAACAAACTGGAACAGTTTGGGCTGTGCCTGCCTGACTTTGCGAGCCATGCCGATGGTTGCCCGCACATCGGCAAGGGCGTCGTGCGCATCATCATGCAGCAAGCCGTTGGCCTGGCTTAACAGCTCCAGGCGAAATACCGGTGAACCGTCATCCTGCGTCACCCAGTTGATGCCCTCGGGGCGCACCGCGTGACACAAACGCAACATATCAATAATGTCCCAGCGACTGTTGCCGTGTTTCCACTCGCGCTCGTAGGGGTCGTAAAAATTTCTGTACAACAGTTGACGAGTCAGCTCATCGTCAAAGCGTATGCTGTTGTAACCTGCAACGCAGGTACCGGGCTCGGAGAATTGCTGGTGAATGCGGCGGACAAATTCAACTTCGGGAACACCGTGGCTGCGTGCGTACTGCGGCGTGATGCCGGTAATCAGACACGCACGCGGGTGCGGCAAACGATCCGGTGCGGGCTGACAGTACATCATCAGCGGCTCACCCATTTCTTCCAGATCAAGACTGGTACGAATGCCGGCAAATTGCGATGCCCTGTCTTGTCTGGGATCCGCGCCCCAAGCTTCATAATCATGCCAGTAAATACTTTTTGTCATGGCTGCCTTGTCTGTCTCCGATGCAGGGCAGACTATAGCAGAATCACCTGCAACATATCGGCCGCTCTATTCAGATACGCGTGGCATCTGTAGTACCATTTGCAGCCAGTCGATCAACCGCCTTGAACAGGATGCCAGCCTTATGCATTTCCCCGGAGCCCATATACTCAGTGTCAGCCAGTTTGAACGCCCGGACGTTGAACGTATATTCGAGGTCGCCGACAGCATGAGGCCCTACGCCCATCGCGAACGTGTCACCAAAGTGCTTGACGGGGCCATTCTGGGCAATATGTTTTTTGAACCGAGCACCCGCACCCGCGTCAGCTTCGGGTGTGCGTTTAATCTGCTCGGTGGTGAAGTACGTGAAACCACTGACATCAAGGCCAGCTCACTGACCAAAGGCGAGTCCCTGTACGACACCGGTCGCGTGATGAGTGGCTACAGTGATGTCATTGTCATGCGTCACCCGCAAGGCGGCTCAGTCGCTGAATTTGCGCGAGCCAGTCGAGTGCCGGTGCTCAACGCCGGTGATGGCCCCAATGAACATCCCAGCCAGGCGCTGCTGGATTTGTATACCATCAAAAAAGAACTCAAATCACGTGATCAGGGCATTGATGGCATGCACATTGCCATGATCGGCGATCTCAAGCATGGCCGCACCGTGCACTCATTGTCACAACTGGTCAGTCTCTACCAGAAGATCCGGTTCACACTGATATCACCCAAAGAGCTGCGCATGCCGGAAGACATTGTTGAGGAATTGCGGGCACGAGGCCATCAGGTCATAGAAACCGAAGATATGGAGCATGGACTGGAAGCCAACGATATTGTCTACCTGACCCGTATTCAGGAAGAGCGCTTCAGCAGCCAGATGGAAGCTGATATTTACCGGGGCCGCTTTCGCCTGAATCAAGCCATATACACCCGCTACTGCCGACCCAATACGGTGATCATGCATCCGCTGCCGCGCGATTCCCGCGATGATGCCAACGAACTGGACAATGATCTGAATCAGCATCCCAACCTGGCCATTTTTCGGCAGACTGACAACGGTGTGCTGGTGCGCATGGCACTGTTTGCGCTGACGCTGGATGTCTGGTCACAAGTGGATAAATATTCACGCGACGTCAACTGGTACACCGAACGCCGCTTCTGACCGGACACATACGTATGCCTCTGCACGATTTGCTGAAGTCAATGATTGCGCTGGAAGCCTCCGATCTGTTTCTGACCGTGGGCGCGCCACCCAGTGTCAAACTGTTCGGAGAGCTCAAGGCACTGGAAGGCCAGGCTCTCACACCGGAATCAATGCAAACACTGCTGTCCGAGGCCTGCAACCCGGTCCAATATGATGAGTTCATGCACGAGCAGGAACTCAATATTGCGTTGACGCATCCTGATATCGGCCGCTTTCGTGTGAATGCCTTCCGTCAGCGCGGCGAGATTGGTCTGGTGATTCGCCACATCAAAACCAGCATTCCATCACCGGAAAGCCTGGGTTTGCCGGACATACTCAAATCACTGGTGATGGAAAAACGCGGTCTGCTGCTGTTTGTTGGCGGTACCGGTTCGGGCAAATCCACCTCACTCGCGGCACTGATCGACTATCGCAATCAGAACAGTGGTGGCCACATCATTACGGTGGAAGATCCGATTGAATTTATTCATCCCCACAAACGCTCGGTGGTCAGCCAGCGTGAAGTCGGTGTGGATACCGCATCTTATGAGGCTGCCCTGAAAAACACCCTGAGACAGGCGCCTGATGTCATTCTGATTGGCGAAATCCGCAGCCGCGAAACCATGGAACATGCCCTGGCCTTTGCCGAGACCGGGCATCTGTGTCTGTCAACGCTGCATGCCAACAATGCCAACCAGGCACTGGATCGCATCATCAATTTTTTCCCTGAAGAGCGCCATCGGCAATTGTTTCTCGACCTGTCGCTGAACCTGCGCGGACTGATTTCGCAGCGCCTGATTCCTTCCGTGGATGGCAAACGCGCCGCTGCGTTTGAAATATTGCTGGGCACTCCCCGTGTTGCTGATCTGATCAAACAGGGCAAGGTGGATGAAATCAAACTGGTCATGGAAAAATCGGAAGAGCAAGGCATGGTGACCTTCGATTCGGCGCTGTTTGCACTCTGGAAACAGGGCCGAATCAGCGAAGAAGAGGCGCTGAAAAACGCCGACTCCCGAAACAATTTGCGCCTTCGCATACAATTGCAAGGCGGCCATGGTACGGAGTCGCCTGATTCGCTGACAGGACTGAGTCTGCGCCCCAAAGACTGAGCGCAAACCGCATGGATCTATAACTCCCTGGCTATCAGCAGTTTCATGATTTCGTTGCTGCCCCCGTAGATCTTCTGGATACGGGCATCGATGTACATCTTGGCAATCGGATACTCCATCATGTAACCGTAACCGCCAAAAAACTGCAGGCACTCATCGACAATTTCACACTGCTTTTGTGTGGTCCACCATTTGGCCATGGCAGCTGTGCTGGCATCCAGTTTTCCGTCCAGCAGTTTCATCGCGCAATCATCCACAAACACACGGGCAATGCGGGCCTCAGTCAGACGCTCGGCCAAGCGGAACTGCGTGTTCTGAAAATCCAGAATGCGTTTGCCAAAGGCCTTGCGCTGCTTGACATAGTCCCGGGTATAGGCCAGCGCGCGCTCCATGGCAACACAGGCACTGACCGCAATAATCAGGCGCTCTTGCGGCAACTGTTCCATCAATTGCACAAAACCAAGACCTTCGTGATCACCCAGCAGATTTTCCGCTGGCACCCGGGCCTCATCAAAAAACACCTCGGAGGTATCCTGTGCCTTGAGACCTATCTTTTCTAGGTTGCGGCCGCGGGTAAACCCCTTGCCTTCAACCGTGTCAGTTTCCACCATGATCAGTGAGACACCTTTGGCACCGGCCTGCGGATCGGTTTTGGTGACCACACAAATCAGATTGGCAAGCTGGCCATTGGTCAGAAAGGTTTTCTGGCCGCTGATGACATAATGTTCGCCCTGGCGCCTTGCCTGTGTACTGACGGCTTGCAGATCTGAGCCGGTGCCCGGCTCCGTCATCGCGATCGCGCCCACCAGCTCACCGCTGGCCATGCGTGGCAGCCACTTGCGTTTCTGCGCTTCCGATCCGTAACGAAGAATGTAGTGGGCCACAATACCCGAGTGCACCGAGTTGCCAATGCCGGTAACGCCAGCCCTGGCCATTTCCTCTTCAATCACCATCTCATGACGAAAATCGCCACCACCACCGCCGTATTCAACAGGAATCGAGGCACACAAAATGCCGGCCTGCCCTGCCTTCAGCCAGGCATCGCGATCAACGATACCCTGCTCGTCCCAACGCTGGACATGTGGCACAAATTCACGCTGGAAAAACCGCGCAATATGCGCCTTCAAAATTCTCAATTCTTCGTTCATCCACGGTGCTTCATCACTGCCGACATGAGGGAACGAGGCTGAAATCTGTGTTGATTGTGACATGGTTTCTGGATTCCGGATTGTGATCTGGGTTAGTCGCTGTCAGCGCGCCGCCATGCGAATGCCAGCGTCGAGACGAATGGTTTCACCGTTCAAATACGCGCAACGAATGATCTGTACCACCATATCTGCAAATTCATCCGGATGTCCCATACGCTTTGGAAATTGAATCATCTCTACCAGTGCCTGTTTGACCGGATCCGGTGACGCCATCAGCAGCGGTGTCGCAAAAATGCCGGGGGCAATGGTCATGACACGCACACCGTCACGTGCCAGGTCTCTGGCAATTGGCAAAGTCATGGAGGCGATCCCGCCCTTGGACGCACTGTACGCTGCCTGCCCCATCTGACCATCCCAGGCGGCGACTGAGGCCACATTGATGATGACGCCACGCTCATTGTCATCATTTTGCGGCGGGTTTTTGACCATGGCGGCCGCGCACAGGCGCAGCACATTGAATGTGCCGAGCAGATTGACACGAATCACCCGGGAAAACTGCTCCAGTGCCATCGGCCCGTCACGCCCGACGGTTTTGGCTGCGGCGCCGACACCGGCACTGTTGACATTAAAATGCAGGGCGCCGAAGTGCGACAGCGTCGTGTTGACCGCACGCTGCACCTGTTCCTCATCTGCCACATCACCGGCCGCCCACTGAACCTCGGGGCCAAGTAACGCCGCCTGCTTGGCCACTCGTTCCGCATTCAGATCAAACATCATCAGCTTCGCGCCCTCGGCATGCAGCCGCCGGGCAGCCGCCAGTCCAAGGCCGGACGCGGCACCGGTTACGAAAGCTGTTTTTTCGCGTAATTGCATGGTAAAACCCCGTCATCGCATCAAATGGCAGTCAAACATCGTCAGGCAAGAATGTAAGAAGACTTTGGCAAAAGCAACCGCCTGAAGTCATGCTGAACGGAACATCTGTTATGGGCCCATTACACGGTTTCAGAATCATCGAAATGTCCAGTATCGGGCCCGTCCCGTTCTGCGGCATGTTGTTATCCGACATGGGCGCTGATGTCGTCCGCATTGATCGTGCCGGCACACCAGCGGCACACAGCGACAATCCGGTCAACCGTGGCCGGCGCTCAATTGCGCTCGACCTCAAGCAGGATCATGACCGGCAGTTGCTGCTGTCCCTGATCGACAAGGCGGATGCGCTGATAGAAGGCTATCGCCCGGGTGTCATGGAACGTCTGCAACTGGGACCGTCATCCTGTCTCGCTCGCAACCCGAGGCTGGTCTACGGCCGCATGACCGGTTGGGGACAGAATGGCCCCTTGTCTGCTGCCGCCGGCCATGACCTCAATTACATTGCACTCACTGGCGCCTTGCATGCGATGGCAGGTAAAAATGGCCATCCCCATCCGCCGCTGAATCTGGTAGGTGATTACGGTGGTGGTGCGCTTTATCTGGCGATGGGTGTGCTGGCGGCCTTGCTGGAAACCAGCCGTTCCGGTCAGGGACAGGTGGTGGACGCCGCGATGATCGATGGCGCTGCCAGTCTGATGACGCTGTTTTACGGCATGATGAACGCGGGTCAGTGGCAAACGCAGCCAGGACACAACCTGCTGGATGGTGGCGTGCCGTACTACGACTGCTATCGCTGTGCCGATGGCAAATTCATCAGCGTCGCTGCGCTGGAGCCCCAGTTTTATGCGGAACTGCTGCAGCGCTGCAATCTGGCCGATGACGCCATGCAGGCACGCCATAACCCGATGAACTGGCCACAGCAGCGCGCACGGCTTGAGCAGCTGTTTGCCAGCCAGAGTCAACAACACTGGTGTGAGCTGCTGGAAGCGACAGACGTCTGTTTTGCCCCGGTGCTGGACATGACAGAAGCTCCCTTGCACGCGCATAACCGCGCACGGCAGACGTTTATTCCGTCGGGTGGCGGCTGGCAGCCTGCGCCGGCACCGCGATTCAGCCGCACTCAAAGCCGTATCAGTGGGCCGCCACCGGAACATAACCAGCATCAGCAGGACATCCTGCGCGACTGGGCTGTTGCTGCCGCGCCGTCAACGGAGGTCTCTGGATGATCAGTTACAAGGACTATATTCGCCACGACGCCATTGGCTTGTCAGACCTGTTCAAACGCGGGGAGGTCAGTGCGTCAGAGTTGCTGGGCTGTGCACTGACCATCAGTGCAGAGTTGAATCCGGCTCTGAATGCCGTGGTATTCCAGGATGAACAGCAGGCATACCTGGCCGCTGAACGCCTGGACAAGACGCGCCTGGAGGCCACGGCCCATACCCTGCTTGCCGGGGTGCCTTTTCTGGTTAAAGAGGTGAACGCCGTCAAAGGCTGGCCCCATACCCGGGGTTTGCAGATGCTCAAATCACATCATGCCGAGCGCGACAGCGCCATCGTGCAACGTTACCGCGACGCTGGTCTGGTGATGTTTGGCAGCACCAACACACCGGAGTTGTGCCTGACCATCACAACGGAGCATTCCATTTTTGGTGTCTGTGACAATCCCTGCAAGCCCGGTTACAGCACCGGTGGTTCCAGCGGCGGATCAGCGGCAGCGGTGGCGGCCGGCATGGTACCTGCCGCTGACGCCAGTGATGGCGGGGGCTCAATCAGGGTACCGGCAGCCTGCTGCGGACTGATAGGCCTCAAACCCAGTCGCGGTTTGACGGTGGTGGAGGCAGACATCGGCGCGGCCTGGAGCGGACTCAGTGTGGGGCATGTGCTGACCCGCTCGGTACGCGACAGCGCAGCCTTTCTGGATGTGCTGCGACTGCGCAAACCGGCGCTGTTTGCGCTGCCACCGATGGCAGAGTCCTGCTTTGATCAGCATATACGCGCACCGCAGCCGCTGCGCATCGCGTTGCAAACCGGTCATCCCAGTGATGGCCTGGTGCATGAAGACTGTCTCACAGCGCTGAGACAAGCTGCCCGCCTGTGCTCTCATCTGGGACACTCGATTGAAGAAGCCACACCACCTGTCGACTATGCACGAGTCGGCGCCGCCATGGCGACCGTGATCAACGTTCACAGCGCCCAGATTGTCAGCCGTGCGATGATGGTTGCGGGCATTGACTCCTTGGACAAGGCCGGTTTGTCTGAATCCAGCCGCCGTATGTGTGCCCGGGGCATACAAACCAGCGCTGCTGCCTATCTGGAAGCGCTCGATACCCTCAAGGCGGCCGAGCGCGAGATGGAAGCGTTCTTCGGGCGTTACGATGTGGTGTTGTCGCCCGTGCTGGCGTTGCCGCCAGCCGCTCTGGGCTGGCTGGACATGAACGCCGCGGATATCCGTGAATACGCCCGTCGTTATGCCAGCTACAGTCCATTCACCGGTCTGTATAACGGTACCGGGCAACCGTCGATCAGCCTGCCCTTGCACCGCCGGGCGGATGGCTTGCCGATTGGCGTCATGGCCTCGGCCGCGTGGGGGCAAGACGTGTTGCTACTGCAACTGGCCCATCAGCTGATCCCCGGCATTTTGCCTGTGCACTCTCAAAGGCAGTTGTTATAATGCGCCGCTTTCCGAAGGGCGCCGCCCGCTAACCGAATTTATCAACAGCCACAGGAATCTGACTTGTCATGAGCAAATCAGCTACATTTTCACGTTTTCGTCCTCATCCCTGGCATGGCATCTCCGCCGGTCCCGATGTTCCCCGCGTTGTTAATGCCTATATCGAAATCACGCCGTTTGACCAGATGAAATACGAAATCGACAAAGACAGTGGATACCTGTTTATCGATCGTCCCCAGCCCACCTCAGCGCAGCAGCCCACTTTGTACGGATTTATTCCGCGCACCTATTGTGGCAATCGTGTGCGTGACCTGATGCCAGGTTCCGAGTGCGGTGATGGTGATCCGCTGGATATTTGTGTGATCAGCGAGCGCGCCATCGATCGTTCCGAAATCATCATCAAGGCCAAAGTGCTGGGCGGCCTGCCGATGAATGACGGCGGCGAAGCCGATGACAAAATCATTGCCGTGATCAAGGACGACCCCGCCTTTGGTCACATGAATGATATTTCCGAGTTGCCGCCGACACTGGTGCACCGTATTGCACACTATTTCCAGACTTACAAAATGGTGCCGGGTAAAACCAACAAGGTATCCATTGGTGAAGCCTACGGTTTTGAGCGCGCAAAAGAAGTGATCGCTGCCGCGATGGCCGACTACGACGAAGATTACGGCGATCTGCACAAGGACTGAGTCTGACCGTCGATAGTCAATAAAAAAGGCCCGGATACGTCAGTGTACCGGGCCTTTTTTATGGATCAACCGCATCGGGTCATACTAAGTCATGACACCATGTCTGACCGCTGTCACTTCGGCCATGATCGAGATGGCAATTTCTGCCGGGGTTTTGCTGCCAATCATAAAACCGATGGGCGCATGCAGGCGTGCGATATGCTCTTCGCTCAAACCCAGCTCAGGCAGGCGTAAACGCCGGTTGGCCGAGGTCCGCTCCGACCCCATGGCGCCGATGTAAAACGCATCAGTTTTGAGCGCTTCCATCAGTGCCATGTCATCCACTCGCGGATCATGCGCCAGTGCAATCACACCACTGTATGGATTGCTGAACTGATCGCGCACCACATCATCCGGCAAGTCCGATGAAATCTGTACACCGGGCACAAACCAGTTGTCGAGATACGCCGGGCGCGGATCACACAGGGTGACATCGTAATCCATGCTCAACGCCAGTTCAGCCACATAACGTGCCACGTCACCCGCCCCAAGCAGCAACAGGCGGTAGCGCGGGCTAAGGCTGTGCAACATGCTGTCGTGGGACAGAATCACGGCCTCATCGGATGAGCTGTCAACCGTATCAATATGACCGGTGACCAGGTCCACACGACGACTGATACGCTGGTGACGGTTCAGGGCTTGATCAATCGCCGACAACACCAATGTGTTGTGCGGTGTGGCCTGAATAAACTCCACCAGTACATGCAGCTGCCCCCCGCAAGGCAAGCGCAAGCGCGCCTGCTCCTCAGCCGAGACACCGTAGTGCACCATAAACGGTTTTTTCTCACGCTCATAACGCGCCTTGAGTTCACCCTCGCGCAGCTGCTTGAGGAAATCTTCCTCAATACAACCACCGGAAATGGACCCCACCATCTCGCCATCGAGTGTGCAGGCCATCATCGCACCCACCGGGCGTGGTGATGACCCCCAGGTCTTGAGAATGGTACACAACCAGACGGCCTTGCCCTCAGTCAGCCAGCCGGCAACGCGTGTCATGATATGGTGTTGACTGCTTTGCATAATCAGTAATTCCCGAGCTCAGACGGATCTGGATTTCCAGCCGCCTCTCATAAACAACCAGGTGCCGATCAGACTCATGGTCATGTCAGCAATAAACACGGACCAGTATACACCTTCAGGCCCCCAACCGGCCGCCGAGGTCAGCGACCAGGCCAGCGGAATTTGCACGATCCAGAAGCTGAAACCGTTTATCCAGGTCGGTGTCATGGTATCACCGGCGCCATTGTAAGCCTGCGTCACCACAGAACCCACGGCCAGAAAAACAAATCCATAACTGAGGATACGCAGGCTCTGCATGCCGTTGAGGACTACGTCGGCCTGATCGCTGAAATAACTCATCACCCAGGCCGGGAAAAATATCAGGACCAGCGCAACCGAGACCATGTAAACCAGATTGTATCGGGCAATCTCCCAGACAGTCTGCTCCGCGCGCTCGGGTTTGCCTGCCCCCAGATTTTGTCCCACCAGCGTGGCCACGGCATTGCTGAGCCCCCACGATGGCAGCAGCACAAAAATCACGACCCGAATGGCGATGGTATAACCTGCCACCGCTTCATTGCCATGCTGTGCTACCAGCCGCATCAAAAACACCCAACTGGCCGTGGCAATCAGAAACTGTGCAATACCACCTACCGAGATACGCAACAACTGCAACACAATGCCCAACTGCAGCACCAGATGGCGCCACAAGATCTGCAAGCGATTGCCACGGCTGCACAGGTAATACAGCTGGTACGCAATACCGATTCCCCGACCGATGTTGGTCGCCACCGCTGCACCGGCCACTCCCATCCCCGGTATTGGTCCCCAGCCATAAATCAGAATGGGGTCCAGCACAATGTTGATGCCATTGGCCAGAACCAGTGCGCGCATCGCAATACTGGCATCCCCGGCTCCGCGAAACACGGCATTGTTCAGGAACAGAAATACAATCGTGAACGACCCACTGAGCATGATCTGTGTATAGCTGGCACTGGTGCTGATCAGTGATTCATCACCGCCCATCAGGCGCAGGATATCGGCATAAAACCAGTACCCCAGCGTACCGACCAACAGTGAAATGAACGCACCTATCCAGATCGCCTGGCCGGCGACCATGGCGGCTGCCTCCGGATTTTGCTCACCAATACGGCGGGCAACCATGGCCGTGGCGGCCATGCTCACACCAATGGCCACTGCGTAAAGCAGCGAAATCACCGCTTCGGTCAGACCCACGGCAGCCACAGCTTCTGCCCCCAGGCCGGCAACAAAAAAGATGTCCACAATCGCGAACACGGATTCCATCGCCATTTCCAGAATCATCGGGACTGCCAGCAGAAAACTGGCTCGTGCAATGGAACCTTCGGTGTAGTTGATGGTTGCGCTGCCAACCAGCGCCTGTTTAAAAAGGCTGAAACCAGCCTTGATACGAGACAACATAAGAACAGACCTCACTTCCGGCGCGCGTGGCAGGCCGGAACAATGAAAACTCGAAAACGGATTTCAATCGGGGTGTGAGGCGGGAGGAAATGAAACTGAATCAGAACTCAGTCTGCAAAAACAGGCACCGCCTCAACGGGCTTGAAGGGTCTTCAAGCGGCTGAACGTGATCAGCTTCATGGGTCTGCGCTCCTGCGTTGTGATTGAGTGTCTGATGGCTGTGGCGCGGGAGTATACTGCCGGGGCAAAATTTTGTCCGATGATTATTTGTCACAGTGTGTTACATTGGCGCTCTTTTTATTGACAGTGTGACTGCAAACACATTTGAGCTGATCACAGCTGAGGGAAAAGCTGGCAAATGACGATATACAAGGGATGGAGCCCATTCTGATATGACACTGAAAGTTCTGATTTGTGATGATTCGTCGCTGGCGCGACGACAGATGGCACGTGCGCTGCCCGAACACTGGGATATTGACGTGTCCTTTGCAGCCAATGGCCGTGAGGCGCTGACCGCGATTGCAGCGGGCAAATCCGAGTTGCTGTTTCTGGATCTGAATATGCCGGTGATGAACGGTTATGAGGTGCTGGATGCCATTCGGGCACGGGATCTGCCCACCATGGTCCTGGTTGTGTCCGGAGACATTCAAACCGAAGCACGGCATCGTGTCATGGCCAAAGGCGCTCTGGACTTTATCAAAAAGCCGGTTACTGCGACGCAATTGCAGGAGATTCTGGGGCGTTACGGCATATTGACGCTGGCAGATGCCGGTGCAGAACATCATCGCAGCGGAACCGACAATCTGCCCACCCCCGCCTTTCATGAAGCCCTGGGCGAAGTTGTGAATGTCGCCATGGGACAGGCAGGCAGTCATCTGGGTGAGCTGCTCGGCAGCTTTGTCCGCTTGCCGGTACCCAGGGTTTTTCTGTGCAATTACGCCGAGTTGCCGGGCAAGCTCCCGTTTCACAAACCCCATCCCGTGGATCCATCATTTGTCAGTGATGAGCTCAATGATGGCATCAGTGGCATATCACACGGCTTTCGCGGCAATGGAGTATCCGGTGAAGGTATCCTGCTGCTGCGCGATGAGCAAATGGACGGCCTGATGCAACTGCTGAGCAGCAGGGACAAAAACAGTGCCGGGCAACCGCGCTCTGTGCCGGGACTGCTCAGTGATTTGTCCGAGCTACTTGTCGGCGCCTGCCTCAAAGGGATCAGCCAGCAACTGGATCTGGAATTCAACCACAGCTACCCGGCCTTGCTGGGCACAGGACAACATCTGGAAACCTTGCTGGACAGCACGGCTCACAATAATCCGGTGTTGGCTGTCTCTATCAGTTATCAACTGGGTGACCCTGACATCGACTGTCTGCTGCTGTTGTTGTTCACGGCAGAGTCGGTCAGCACATTGCAGGCGCGTGTGGAGCTGCTGATCTCCGATGCCGGAGGACAGGCCT
Organism: Pseudohongiella sp.; assembly: GCA_036834885.1. Taxonomy (GTDB): domain Bacteria; phylum Pseudomonadota; class Gammaproteobacteria; order Pseudomonadales; family Pseudohongiellaceae; genus Pseudohongiella. The sequence continues at coordinate 32,921 of DAITNA010000002.1, forward strand.
GATGAGCACAACCACAGGCAATGCCATCACACATCAACACCTGCTGGCACAACTGCTGCAAACGCTTGATAACGGTCTGATCATGCTGGACCGTGATTACCGTATCACGTTGTGGAACGGTTTTATGGAAAATCACAGCGGCATTGCCACCAGCGATGCCCGTGGCCGCCATTTGTTCGAGCTGTTCCCGGATTTGCCAGCGCAGTGGTTGCAGCGCAAAATCGATTCGGTGTTTCGCCTGCAAAGCCGAAGCTTCTGCACCTGGGAAGAGCATCCGCGCGTGTTTGAATTCCGCAGCACACGCCCGCTGACCGGCCACTCCCCGATGATGTACCAGAACATCACATTGATTCCCCTGATGGGTACCGGTGGACAAGTCGCCCAGGTGTGCATGCAGATTTTTGATGTCACTGACGTTGCAACACGAAAAATTGCACTGGAAGAGGCCAATCATTCCCTGAAGCTGCTCAGCCGTACGGACAGACTGACGGGCATCAATAATCGCGGATTCTGGGAAGAGAATCTTGAGCATGAATTTCAGCGTTGCCGCCGCAGCGGACGGGTGTCATCCCTGCTGCTGTTTGACATTGATCACTTCAAGGTGTTGAACGACAGTTATGGCCACAGCGCGGGCGATGAGGTCCTGCGTGCAGTAGCCAGACAGATTCGCAAAACGCTGCGCAATACCGACATCGCCGGTCGTTATGGCGGCGAAGAATTTGCAATCATTTTGACAGAAACCGACGGGCAGCAGGCCCTTGTGATGGCGGAGCGGCTGCGTCATCAGATCTCGCAACTGTCAATAGAGTGGGAAGAAAAACTGCTACGCATCAGCGTCAGCATTGGCATCAGTGAGTTCAATCGACTGATGCCCGGCCACAAGAGTTGGCTCGATCATTGTGATGCGGCCTTGTACAGTGCAAAAAATGCAGGCAGAAATCGCAGCGTGCTGGCGCCAGCCTGGCAGCTGCTGTCAACATCGTGACCAGGACGCTGACAGCACCTTGCCTCTGTCAGCTGTCGACATCAATACTCGACAGTATTTTTTCGGTGGTGAGCGCTGGCACGCACAACTCCATAAAGTGATACGCGTAACGACGCAGTAAATTGCCCTTGCGCACGGCAATACGGGTGGTGTTCTGCGCAAACAGCGACGAGCCCTCGAGTGAGACCAGCCCCGGTTCTCCTTCAGAGGCTACCGCCATCGCAGCAACAATCCCTACGCCCATATCCAGTCTGACGTAGGATTTGATAACGTCGGCATCCAATGCGCTGAGCACGATGTCCGGCTGTACACCGGCGCGCCGGAAAGCCTCTTCAATGACAGCGCGGCCGGTAAAACCTTCGTGGTAAGTCACGACAGGAAATTCGGCGAGCCGCGCCAGAGTCAGCTGCGTTTCCTGGCTGAGCGGATGGCCTTCCGGCACAATCACATTATGGTGCCAGGTGTAATACGGGAATGACGCCAGTTCGGGGACATTGCCCAGTGTTTCGGTGGCCACACCAATGTCAGCGTCTCCTTCCAGCAACATCCGGCTGATCTCAAGCGGACTGCCCTGATGCAGTTTCAGGTGCACGCGCGGGTAGAGTTTCTTGAACGCCACCACAACTTCCGGCAGGCGATAACGGGCCTGCGTGTGGGTAGTGGCAACCGTGAGCTGACCTTCATCCTGTTGCGCGTAATGCTCGGCGATATTTTTGATATTGCCGGCATCCAGCAACATGCGTTCAACAAAACGCAGCATTTGCTTGCCTGGCTCCGTCAATCCCAGCAAACGTTTGCCCTTGCGGAAAAACAGCTCCACACCCAGCTCGGATTCCAGCTCCTTGATGTGCTTGGACACCCCGGACTGCGAGGTATACAACGCGGCGGCCACCTCGGTCAGGTTATAGTTGCGGCGCACGGTTTCGCGAATAATGCGCAGTTGTTGAAAGTTCATGTCCTGTCCCTCTTATCTCAAGCAGCAAAGGTTTTTAACTGACGCGGCAGCAAACGTACCACCTGACCTTCAGAGACTTTGAGGGATTGCATCTGACCGGGTGTCAGTTCCACTTCATAGTGTTCAGTGGCCAGTCCATCAAGCCCTTCCAGCTCCAGCCGGACAGTGACACCAAAGGACAGGATGCGCACGATTCTGGCGGCTACACCCTCAACAGTGTGAGTGTCCGTCACTACATCGAGATCGTGCGGCCGGACAAACGATTGCACGGCTTGCCCCGTCGCAAATGTCGACTCCGGCAGCGCTATGCGCTGCCCGTCTGCGACCACCACATGATGCTTGTCCACCACTCCCTGAAACCGGTTCACTGAACCCAGAAAACTGTAGACAAACGGGGATGCCGGCCGGCTGTAGACCGCATCAGGCGTTCCCACCTGCTCAACGTGTCCGTGGTCCATCAGCACGACTTCGTCCGCTACCTCCAGCGCTTCTTCCTGATCATGGGTGACAAAGATGGAGGTAATATGCAGCTCGTCGTGCAATTTGCGCAACCAGCGCCGTAATTCTTTGCGCACCTTCGCATCAAGTGCACCAAACGGTTCATCCAGTAACAGTACACGGGGTTCAACCGCCAGTGCGCGCGCCAGTGCAATGCGCTGACGTTGGCCGCCGGACAGTTGTGACGGAAAACGGTCAGCCAGCCAGTCCAGTTGCACCAGATCCAGCAGCTGATGCACCTTGTCTTTGATTTGTGCCGGTGCTGGCCGCTGTGCGCGTGGTTTCATACGCATGCCAAACGCGACGTTGTCAAACACTGTCATGTGTTTGAACAGTGCGTAATGCTGAAACACAAACCCAACCTGCCGTTCACGCACATGGGTATCGGAAGCATCGTCACCGTCCAGAAACACACGACCACGGTCAGGTTGTTCAAGTCCGGCAATGATGCGCAGCAAGGTGGTTTTTCCGCAACCGGACGGCCCCAGCAAAGCCACCAGTTTGCCCGGGTCAAAATTCAGGGAAATATCATCCAGTGCCACAAAATTGCCAAACCGTTTGTGGATATTGCGAACCTCTATGCCCATGTTAGCGCTCCCGGTGTGATGCCGCTTGCACCACACGCCCTTCAACCAGTGTTTTCAGAATCAGCGTGACCAGTGCCAGCAAGGCCAGCAGCGAGGCCACGGCAAAAGCCGCCGCAAACATATACTCGTTGTACAGAATTTCGACATGCAGAGGCATGGTATTGGTCAGGCCACGAATTTTTCCCGACACCACCGACACCGCCCCGAACTCGCCCATCGCACGAGCGTTGCTGAGGATCACACCGTACAACAAAGCCCATTTGATATTGGGCAGCGTGACGTGCCAGAACACCTGCCAACCGCTGGCGCCCAGCACCACTGCGGCCTCTTCCTCTTCACGGCCCTGGGCTTGCATGAGCGGAATCAGTTCACGCGCCACAAACGGGAACGTCACGAACACCGTGGCCAGTACTATGCCCGGCACGGCAAAAATCACGGTAAATCCATGCTCAATCAGCCAGCCGCCAAACCAGCTGTTGGCGCCGAGCAACATCATGTACATCAGACCCACCACCACCGGCGACACCGAGAATGGCAGATCAATAAAAGTGACCAGCAGCTGTTTGCCGGGAAAATCAAATTTGCTGATGCTCCACGCCGCAGCCACACCAAACACCAGATTCAGCGGCACGGAAATCAGGGCGGCCAACACCGTCAGCCGCACTGCCGCGAGTGCATCAGGCTCCACAATCGATTCCCAATACACTCCCAGACCACGTCTGAGCGCCTCAAAAAATACTGTTGCCAGTGGCATGATCAGAAACAGCACAAAAAACGCCAGTGACACAGAGATGATGCCCCACTTCACCCAGCTGTTTTCACGCGTGGCCAGTTGACGTTCGAACCGGGTCTGACGTCCCTGTTTGCTGTGAGCCATCACAGTGACCTCCCGGTACGACGCGCCGTCCAGGCTTGCAGGCCATTGATGGCCAGCAGCATCAGAAATGACACCACCAGCATCACAGCCGCCACCGCTGTTGCGCCAACGTAATCAAATTGTTCCAGCTTCGTGATGATGATCAGTGGCGTGATTTCCGACACCATCGGCATGTTGCCCGCAATAAAAATCACCGAACCGTACTCACCTACCGCGCGTGCAAACGCCAGTGCAAATCCGGTGAGCAAGGCTGGCAACACCACCGGCAACACCACATGGCGGAAGGTCTGCCAGCGGCGGGCGCCAAGGCTGGCCGCCGCCTCCTCCAGTTCGGTTTCCATATCTTCCAGCACGGGTTGTACCGTGCGCACGACAAAAGGCACGCCGATAAACACCAGCGCGACCAGAACGCCCAACGGGGTATACGCCACCCTGATGCCCCACTCCGCTTCCAGAAACTGGCCTATCCAGCCGTTACGGGCGTACAACGCGGTCAGTGCGATGCCGGCCACTGCCGTGGGCAGCGCAAACGGCAAGTCCACGAGAGCGTCCACAATGCGTTTGCCCGGAAAGGAGTAGCGCACCAGTGACCAGGCCAGCGCCAGGCCAAACACCGCATTTATCAGCGCGGCAGCCAGCGACGCTCCAAACGACAGTTTGTAGGACGCTACCACGCGGGGTTCTGTCACCACGGCCCAAAAGCCGTCCCAGCCCAGTTCACTGGCGCGGATAAAAATCACCGACATCGGCACCAGCACAATCAGTGACAGATACACCAGGGTGTATCCAAGACTGAGGCCAAAGCCCGGCAAAACACTGAAGCTGCTCGATCGGCGCATGGGGTCTACTCCCTGCTGGCAAACACAATGCGGCGCAGTCTAGCGCCAGCACTACTGCACGCAAAATAATAAAAATGGCTTTGCTTATGAAGAATCAGACTATGTGTCTGTCCATCTGCTGCCGGGTCAGCTGACGGATATGAGCGAGCACGCTGCCGCGGCCTCTGGGCATGCGGGCATCCATCACCGGTTCGAGTGCATCGCTGGCTCGCGCCTGGTGCAGATGGTTCAGGTGGTCGAGCAACCACGGCCACGGTCCATAACCAGACTCAACGTTAATATGTCCGGCCTCACCGAGGGATTGCTGCGGCAAGCCCCAGCTTGCTGACAGCTCTGCTGCCGCCGCCGTGCTCAACCAGGGATCGTTGTCGCTGCTGATCAGCAGCCCGCTGACCGGCAATGGACGCAGTGGCAACACACGCAGCACAGGGATACGCCTGTTGCCATCATACTCATCCGGCGCGTGCTCGCCGTAACAGCCGAGCAGGTGAAAACGCCGCGGGTCTGCCGGTGCCACCAGGATCACGCCCAGCACTTTCTCCGGCCTGTCGCTGACAGCAACAGCAGTTGCCAGGCAGCCGAAACTGTGCGCCACAATCCAGAACGGCTGGCGGGCCTGCTGAATTTCACGGCGTACTTCCCCGGCCCACACCGACAACACCGGCTGCGACCAGTCAATACGCTGTACACGCCGAGCCTGTGGCAGTTGACGCTCCAGCCAGGACTGCCAATGCGCCTCACCGCTACCCTGGTAACCCGGCACAATCAGAACATGAGGGGTTGCGCTTGCCGTTGAAGTTGAGGGGTGCATCAGGATCAACTCCGAGGTTGCCGTGAATCGCCGCATCAGCGGGCATACAGACGATCGAACACACCGCCATCGCTGAAATGTTCACGCTGTGCCTTTTGCCAGCCGCCAAACACCTCATCAATGGTCACCAGATGGACGTCCGGGAAACGCGCCACATCCTCAGGGGCAGCATGCTGGGGCTCGCGCGGACGATAATAGTGCTTGGCCACAATCGCCTGCCCCTCTGGCGAATACAGATAGTCGAGATAGGCACGCGCCGCTGCCTCGTTGCCGTTGCTGCGGGCATTCTCACTGACCACAGCGACCGGCGGTTCTGCCAGAATTGAAATCGACGGCACCACAATTTCGAAATTGTCCGGGCCCAGCTCATTCAGGGCCAGGAAGGCTTCGTTTTCCCAGGACAGGAACACATCACCAATACCGCGTTGCACAAAGGTGGTGGTAGAGCCGCGGGCACCGGAGTCCAGCACCAGCACATTCTGGTAGAGAGCCTTCACAAAAGCTTCGGCGGTCTCGGCGTTGCCGCCCGGCTGCGCCAGTGCATAGGCCCAGGCAGCCAGATAATTCCAGCGCGCACCGCCAGACGTCTTGGGATTCGGGGTAATCACGCCGACATCCGGTTTGACCAGGTCATCCCAGTCCTGGATACCCTTGGGGTTACCCTTGCGCACCAGAAAGACTATGGTAGAGGTGTATGGCGAGCTGTTGTTGGGCAGTTGCTGCTGCCAGTCGGCCGGCAACTTGCCGGACAATTCAGCAACGGCATCAATGTCATAGGCCAGTGCCAAGGTCACCACATCGGCCTGCAAACCATCAATCACGGCACGCGCCTGGCTGCCGGAGCCGCCATGGGACATGTTAAAACGCAAGGTCTCCCCGGTCTGTTCGCGCCAGTAACGCGCAAACGCATTGTTGTAGTCACGGTACAGCTCCCGGGTCGGGTCGTACGAGACGTTCAGCAATGTTCTGGTCTGGGCTTCAACGGCAGTCGCCGACCACAACAGGGATGCAGAGACCGCCACCGCGGCCAGCTTTTTGAAAACGGACATAAACAGACTCCTGCTGAAATATGCCCACCATTGTGGCAGCAGCAGGATCTGGTCCGAACCAAGAAAAAGCGGATTGCTTATTCAATCAGAGAAAATGCAGGGACCCCGGGTTACCCCTGCAGGCTGAACGGCGCGTGTGTCTGCTCCAGACGCAGCAGAAACTGTTTGCAGGGCAGGCCCCCGCCAAATCCGGTGAGACTGCCATCGGTGCCAATCACACGATGACAAGGCAAAACTATCGGCAACGGATTCTGGCCATTGGCCGCACCCACGGCCCGGCTGGCTTCCGGTTTGCCGATTTGTCTGGCAATGTCGCCATAACTGCGGGTTTCACCATAAGGAATGGTGTCCAGCGCGCGCCACACGGCCAACTGAAAAGGCGTCCCGGCCGGTGCCAGTCGCAAGTCAAAACGGGTCAGCTCGCCCGCAAAATAGGCAGCAAGCTGCTGCTTGACCGGTTTGAATGCATCATTACGACGCATCCAGTCGGCTGCTGGTTGACGTACGGCTTTGCCGGTGGGAAAACTGATCAGGCTGAGGGCTTGACCGTCACCGGCCAGCAGCAAGCTGCCAACCGGTGAGTCAAGGTAGCTGTAGTAGGTAACGTCCGCCATCAGATCAGCGGGTTTCCAGATCTTCAGCGAGCGCAACCGCGCGGCCGATGACGTACTGGAGAATCGCTTCGGTATCCGATGGTGTCAGCTGACCCTCAAAGGACACCATGCCACCAGCCGCCAGTTCACCACCGAGCACGACCGAGTTCCAGGCATCCAGATTATGCAGACGTGCCGAGTAACGCAGATCCGGGAATACACCGGCGCCATCACTGGCCGCATTGTTGCCATGGCAGACGCTGCAGTAACGGCCATAGGCCTGTTCACCCTGCGCCAGCTGTTCATTGTTGCTGATCAGCGGCGGTGGATTCAGTGCACGCTCTTCTGCAGTGATCACTTGTGTGGGCAACTGGTGTGTGCCGTTGAGCGCGTAGACCAGCAGGCGCGAATTGTTGCTGGAGGCACGTGTGGTTGAACCAACAGCACCCGGGCCTTCCTGTGGCAGCGCCCGTGAACCGGTCACGATCGCCACATACTGCACACCATCAATCATATAGGTAATGGGAGCAGCCACCGTGGACGACTGGGTAATGGCAGACCACAAACGTTCACCGTCGGTGTCACGATAGGCGACAAACTCGCCTGCACCGTTACCCTGGAAGACCAGACCACCAGCGGTGGATACAACACCTGCCGCATGTGTTGGAATGAGCTGTGGTGCGCGCCAGACTTCCTGCTGCGCTACCGGATCCCAGGCCAGCAGATAGGCCTGGCGCACAGGAGCGGCATCACCAGCGGCAGCAACCAGTCGCGCGCCGGCAGCAAAGTCAGTGCCCGTGTTCCAGCCACGCTCGGAGATTTCCATTTCCGGCTGTGCCACGTAACCCATGTTGTTTTCCGTTGCCGGCAAATACACCAGATTGGTCTTCTGGCTGAACGACATCGGATGCCAGTTGTGACCGCCGAGAGGTCCCGGTTGCACAATCAGCGGCTGCCCGGTGATGTTGTAACGCGCTTCCGGTATCTCTACCGGTCGACCTGTTTCCAGATCAATGTGGGTCGCCCAGTTGACCGGCACAAACTTCTCTGCCGACAGCAAACGACCGGTCAGCGCATCAAGCACATAGAAGAAACCATTTTTGGGTGCCTGCATCACGACGCGGCGCACTTCGCCACCGATTTCCAGATCCGCCACAATAATTTGCTGGGTTGCGGTGTAGTCCCAGGTTTCACCCGGCGTGGTCTGGTAGTGCCAGACATAACTGCCATCGTCAGGGTTGATGGCTACAATGGAGGTCAGAAACAAATTGTCACCGCCGCCGGGGCTGCGCAGTTCCTGGTTCCAGGGCGAGCCGTTGCCAACGCCGATGTACAGCAAATGCGACTGCGGATCATAGGCCATGGAATCCCAGACGGTGCCGCCCGCACCCATGGACCACCATTCCCCGTTCCAGGTATCGGCGGCCCATTCCAGTTCAGGTTGCTCAAAACCATCGGCCGGATTGCCGGGCACGGTGTAAAAACGCCAGTGCTGCTCACCGGTGTTGGCATCATACGCCGTGACATAACCACGCACGCCGTATTCTCCACCTGCGTTGCCTATCACCACCTTGCCATCCACAATACGTGGCACACCGGTGATGGTGTAGGGTTTGCTCTGGTCGACTGTGACGACACTCCAGACTTCCTGACCGGTTTTGGCATCCAGCGCGATCAGACGACCATCCAGCGCGCCCACAAAGACTTTGCCTTCCCAGACAGCAACACCCCGATTGACGACGTCGCAGCAGGCATCAACACCGCGCGCACGATCAACCTGCGGGTCATACTCCCAAAGCAAACGGCCGGTTTTGGCGTCATAGGCCTTCACCATGCTCCAGGCGGTCGAGATGTACATCGCGCCATCCACAACAATCGGCGTGGCCTCCTGTCCGCGGCTGGTGTCCAGATCTGCAGACCAGACCAGCCCCAGCTGGCTGACGTTTGATGTGTTGATCTGATCAAGCGGGCTGAAGCGCTGCTCCCAATAATTGCGACCGGCTGCCATCCAGTTCCCGGGTTCACTGTCAGCGTTGACCAGACGCTCGGTATTAACCGCCGCTGCGTACGTCGGAATGGTTACCGCCGGCGCTTGTGCCACCTCGGCGGATGGCGCCTGGTTCTGAGGCGCAGACTGTTCTGCCGGGCCACAAGCGGCCAGCAGGAGTCCTGCGGCGGCCAACAATCCGGTCATGTGCAAATTCTTCATGGAGTCCCCCTGAAATCGGTTTCAGTCTTATTGTGTTTTCAATCGGAATACCAGCACCGCATTCCCCGGCATCTGGCTGAATGTAGCATAGCCGCTGCTGACAGTCATGTAGTCACCGGATAAAACCGGGCCGGTTGCATCAATCGCGCCACCGCGAGCGGCAATGCCATTGATGGTGTTGTAATCCTGCACAGTGTTGTATTCCCAGACAAGTTCACCAGTCTGCGCATCATGGGCAAACAGATAACCGCTCAGTGAACTGGCAATCACCAGTCCATCCGTGCTGGTCACGGGACCCGAATAGGCATCCATGCAAGCCTGTACGCCCTCAACACAACGCTCGGGTACCGGTGCGTACCACAGCACCTCACCGGTTTTCATGTCGATGGCGTGCAGGCCGGGTTGACGGGGCGTCGCGGCGTCGTTGACGCCACCCCGATCCGATACCGGCACGTACAAAATGTCGCCCTGAAAACTCATACCCCAGTGAATCCCGCCGAGCGCACCACCGCGACCCACACGGGTAGACCACAGCAGTTCACCCTGACGATCAGGATCCAGCCCTACCACAACAGCACCCTTGGTACCGGCGACCACAATATCCTGCCCGTTGGAGAGTGTCGTGGTGACAATCGGTGCTCCGATATCCACATCGGGGCCGGCGTTCGGACAGTTGGGGTGGTTGCCGCCCATGGCGCAAGCCATGGTAAAGGCATCATCGCCCATGGTCTGATGCATCCAGCGGATATCACCGGTTTGCATGTCAAACGCAATCACGGCATCACTGCTGTCGCTGGCCGGACGGGTATAGTTCTGGCCTGAGCCGGCGTACACCACGCCACGTTCAGGGTCGATACTGGGCGCTTGCCAGATCGGCGCCCCCGATGGCGCCATCACCGGATTGCCGATGCTGTTGACACCCACCTGCACCGCTTCTTCCATGATGTAGGTGTGCCAGAGTTTTTCGCCTGAATTCAGGTCAAACGCAGCCACATTGCCGCGGAAGGTACAGCAGTGATGATCGGGACGACCCGCGGCGGCTACCTCGGCGGACGATACCGGCACAAAAATGCGATCGCCATAGACGACCGGCGATCCGGTGCTGCGAGCGTACTGGTGCGGATCCACGCGCGAACTCCAGACAAGCTCTCCGGCATCGGCTGTCAATACATGCAGGTTATTGAACACATCGGCCACGACGGCGAGTGTGCCATGCTGTGCTGACTCGACGATGGTAATACCGGCGCGTACCTCTTGCGGGGCATCATAGGTCCAGTAGGCACAGCCGCTTGCCAGATCCATGGCATACACCGTCCCGGTCGTGCTGCCCATAAACATGACATTGTTGACTACGGTCGGCTGCGCACGCGCAACACTGGCGTTATCCAGTCCGAAAGCCCAGACCAGTTCCAGGTCGGCGATCGTATCGGCTGAAATACGGGTGTCCCGGGCAGACTGGAAGCGCGGATTGCTCAAGCCGTTGCCCCAACCATTCCAGGTGCCTGGTGCCTCCGGATCCAGCGCCGGCATGGGTTGCTCACAACGAGCCAGCCCGGCAATGTTGTCGGCTTGCAGCGAAGACCCGGTCAGGTGTTCAGCCAGCACCACTTTTTGTTCATTGCTCAGCGCAGCCCCCTGAGGCGCCATCACACCCTCGGTCAATGCTCTGAACACACTGTTGGCGGTATAACTCGAGAGGGCTTCCCGGCGAGGTGTGCGATCGTCCGTTGGTGCCGCATGACACATGGCACAATACTGGTTGTACAGACTTTCGCCATCAAGATTCTCAGCGGCATCTGACACACTGACGACGACACCGGCCATCAGGCCCAGTGCCACTTTCAAACTTGTTCTCATTGACTCACACCTCTGTCTGACCGGGCTGAAAAATGGTTGTCACAACGGGGCCGATGTTAACCGAATCACCGCTCAAAACGAACAGTTGCACGACGAGCTTGCGACAGGATGAGCACGGCAACCGCCACGGCCCGCTTCGGGTGGCTGGGGCGCACCGTATTGGTGTATAGTTCGCGCCAGAAATACGGAGGTAACAGCCTATGCTGACCCGCTATCAGCTCGACCCGCAGCAACATCTGATTCCGGTACAGGACGACAATATCACGCGTGAAACGCTGGCATCGTCCCTGTGGCTTGATCTGGTCAATCCGGATGACGAAGAGCGCGAGCTGATGGAAAGTCTGCACAGCCAGCCGTTGCCCGACACCGAGGATGTCGAGGAAATCGAAGCATCCGCGCGCTCCTATCAGGACGAAGCCGGTTTGCATGTGCACTCGCTTTTTCTGCACAAATACGATGAGCGCCATCGCAACAGCAGTGTTGCATTCACACTGACGGATACCCAGCTGATCACCTTGCGCGAGCGCGAAATTCCCGCCTTTCGCCTGATGCGCATGCGCGCACGCAGACAACGGGGTCTGGCCGAGGATCCGGTCAGCATCCTGCTGGCGCTGTTTGAAATCAAGATTGACGACCTCGCCGATACCCTGGAAGAGGTCTACACCCAGTTGGAAGAAACCAGCAACCTTGTACTCGAAGACAACGACAGTCCGATTGAAGAGGCGCTGGACGAACTGGCACGTCAGGAAGATACCAACGGCAAGGTACGTCTGTGCCTGATGGATACCCAGCGCGCACTCAGCTTTTTGCTCAGACGCGGCAAACTGTCCGCCGTGCATGCCGAAACTGCGCGAGAACTGCTGCGCGATATTGATTCGCTGCTGCCACACAACAGTTTTGTATTCGACAAAATCAACTTCCTGATGGATGCTGCACAAGGTTTCATCAGTATCAAGCAAAGCCAGATTATCAAGATCTTTTCCATCGCAGCGGTCGTATTCCTCCCGCCGACGGTGATTGCAAGCATCTATGGCATGAATTTCGATCTGATGCCTGAATTGCAGTGGCAACTGGGTTATCCCTGGGCGCTTGGACTGATGGTTCTGTCTGGTGTTGCGCCTTATGTCTTTTTCAAGCTGAAGGGCTGGTTGTAACAACGACCCGACAAATATCACTGTGCTAACGGGAAGTGTATGGCAAACATTCTGAAACAATATTTTAATGTCCGGCCGTCAGAGATTGCGCCCATTATGATGGCTGCGCTGTACTTCTTCTTTATTCTGACCGCATTGATGATTCTGCGACCAGCCCGTGATGCACTGGGCATGCGCTCCGGACTTGACGACATTCGATGGCTGTTCATGATGACGCTGGTGGTTACCCTGTTTGCCAACCCGGTGTTCGGGTGGCTGGTCAGCCGATACCGACGACTGACATTCATCGCCACCACCTACGCATTTTTTGCCATCAATTTGCTGATTTTTGCCGGTTTGCTGCTGTTTGCGGAAGATGCAGTCGGCATCGTCAGCGGAAATATCTTTTATGTGTGGATGAGTGTCTTCAATCTGTTTTTGACCATGGTGTTCTGGGCATTAATGGCGGACCGCTTCTCGCTTGAACAAAGCAAACGCATATTCGGCGTGATCGCCGTGGGCGGCACCGTTGGCGCCATATTTGGTTCAGCCATTGCCTGGCAACTTGCAGAGGTGCTTGGCTCTGCCATGCTGCTGGTCATTGCGGCACTGTTTCTGGTATTTGCCATCGCCGCTGCATGGGGCGTGGCCGTGTTGCAACCTGAGCGTCAGAAACTGTCTGCGCAAGATCCGGACAGCCCGCCGGACGTCTCCGAAAACGCCATTATTGGCGGACGTGCACTTGAAGGATTCAAATCCGTTTTCAAATCGCCCTACCTGCTGGGCAGCTCTGTCTACGTTTTGATTCTGGCTATTGTTGTCACATTTATCTACTTCACCAGACTGCAGATGGTCGCAGAGTTGGGTGAGGATCTGGATATGCGAACCGGGGTTTTCGCACAACTGGACATGGCAACCCAGATAGCCACACTCATTCTGCAACTGATCGTTGCCGGTCATGTGATGAAACGTTTTGGTGTCGGCTTTGCGATGGCCATGGCACCCATCACTGCCGCGCTGGGATTTATCGGACTGGCGATGGTCAGCTCGCTGGTATTGCTGGTTATTTTTGATGCTGTGTTCAGAGCGGTCCAGCGCGCAATCATGCGTCCGGCGCGCGAAACTCTGTTTACCGTCGTACCCAGAGAAGACAAATACAAGGCCAAGGCCTTTATCGATACCTTTGTTTATCGTGCCGGAGATGCCGTGGGAGCACAAACCGAAGGCGCGCTGGCCAAACTGGGCATGGGGCTTTACGCGCTGACGCTGGTTGTTGTGCCGATGGCTATTGCGTGGGCAGCGCTCGGTCTGTGGCTGGGGCGCCAGCAGGAAAAGCTGGCGCAGGAACCGGCACAGACTGACACCGATGATGTCAGAAATCTATCACACCAATCAGCGTAATCGAGTTGCGGCTGCGATCATCATTCATGTGCTGGAATCTGTCCAGCAGCACCTGCACACGCTTGCCGCGACCGATTTGACGCACAACGGCAGCGCTGGCAACAACCCCTGCCCTGTCGTCGATCGGGAAGTTCATATTGGTTTCAACTTCATAATCGAACGCGACCTGACTGAAGGCTGTCCAGATTCCATCGGCCGTCAACGACCAGTTCAACTGCAAGCCGCTGCGCAGCAGCGTCAGGTTCTCATTGTTGCCAAACGGCTCGCTGGTGCGCTGGCCCAAACTGTTGGTCACCGTATCGTGATGAGTGCGGATCATCTGCAGCGTATTGGCAAAAGTCAACGTGGCACCTTCCGGCAACCATGACAAACGCGAACGGTTAAAACGCGCGTTCAGGTTGGCCTGCAAATATTGCCGCTGATACCAGGCCGGCCGCGAGATATTCAGACGACCAACCGGCGTCTGCACATTGACCTCACTCTCGCCGTTGTAATGCAGATAGTCATAACGAATTCCGGCCGCCCACACTGGACCCAACACAATGCCAGCATCAAAACGCGGACCGAAGGTTTGTCCACGGGCACGGCCATCGGCGTACAACACATCCGAACTGCTCTCTTCGGCAGCGATACCCACGCCGATGTAAGAGCGACTGGTCGGCGCATACAACACGCCCAGATCAAGCCGGTCACTGCGGCTGCGAATCAGCCCCTCTTCTTCGCGTCCAGCCAGGCGCACCATGACGCGCGCGTACAAGGGACGCGCCAACTGGTCAGCAATCGGAATCAGTGTGTCGTTTTGTGCAGCCCAACTGTCCGTGCGTGAACTGATGTCACCGGGCGCGGGCGGGTTGGGGCGGTTCTGCTGTGACTGCCAGACGCGTGCTGCAGTCTGATAACTGACCACACGGTTGACAATTTCCCCCATGTCACCGCCAGCAGAGTAGATGCGGCGAAGCCCCGATTCACCCATGGCGGCTTGCCATTGCCCACGTTCGGCGGGAGTGACCGCGGCAGCAGGCGACCACGCCAGCGCGCACAACAACGATGCCGCGGCAACACCAGCAGCGAGTTTGTTGATTTTCACCGGAAGACACACTGCAAACATCGTGTAATGGCTCCTGTCTAAACTGCGGCTGCCAGCAGGCCCGTCAGACTTGAGTGTTAAAGGTTAAAGTTTGCGCAGCAGCAGGCTGCCTATCGAGTAGCCGGCACCAAACGAACACAACACACCAAGATCACCGGATGCCATATCCTGATGATGCAGGGTGAATGCAATCACCGATCCGGCTGACGCCGTATTGGCGTAGCGATCGAGCACAATCGGCGCTTCATCGGCGTCTGGCATGCGTCCGAGCAATTTTTTTGAAATCAGCTGATTCATGTTGATATTGGCCTGATGCAACCACCAGCGACGTACGTCGGCGGGCGTTTTGTTATACAAGGCCAGATGATCCGACAAATGTTCTGCGGCCATTGGACAGACTTCCTTGAACACCGAACGACCTTCCTGATGGAACAGTTTGTCAGGACCAAACGGATCACCGTCCGTTGCGCGCGACACGTAGCCGAAATTGGAGCGAATGTTGTTTGAGTACAGGGTTTTTGCCTGTGTACCCAGAATCTCGAAGCGATGTGTGCTGCTGGCCAGATCAGCCCGCTCTACAATCACAGCTGTGGCCACGTCACCAAAAATAAAATGACTGTCGCGATCACAGTAATTGATTTGTGGAGACACCAGTTCCGGGTTGATCACCAGCACCGCACGCGCGGAGCCGGACTTCACCATCTCCCAGGCCCGGTGCAAGGCAAAAGTGGCGGCCGAGCATGCGACCAGCATGTCAAAACCGAATCCATCTATCCCCAGTGCACTTTGCACCTCGATGGCAATGGCCGGATATGCCCGTTCGGTATACGCACAACTGACAATCACTGCATCAATATCCGCTGCTGTTTTGCCAGCTGAAGCGATGGCCGCGCGTGCAGCATGCAAGGCAATCTCAGCCTGGTGGCTGAGCTCATCCTCACCACGCTCGGGAATCAGCGGGCGCATGCGATTGATGTCACAAATGCCTTCTTTCACGTAAACGTGGCGCTGCCTGATACCGCTGGCCTTTTCAATGAAATCGGCATCCGATTTCATCACAGCCTTGACCTTGCCAGCGTCGATGTCAGCCTGATGCTCCGCGTTAAAGCGATCAGCATAAGCGTTCAGAGCTGCTACCAGCTCCTCATTGGTAATCACATGATCGGGTGTCCACAGCCCTGCTCCGCTGATGACAACGCGATCACTTGCCTGATGCAAGCGCATTTGAATATGTCCTCTCCCCACCTTTGATCTGGTTGCCGGCTACTTTGTCCGGCTTTATCTGACTGACATTCAGTCGATAATGGCGCCATAGGTCAGCGCCTTGAACGTCGCACGCAAAGGCAAGCGGACATTCATGTGCTGGATCATCACAATGCCGGCAAGGTCTTCCTCCGGATCTATCCAGAAAATGGTACCTGCGGCACCTCCCCAGTAGTACTCACCGTCGGAGCCGATACCGCCCACCGCTGTCTGATCTTCAACCACCGCAAAACCCAGACCAAAACCGGTGCCTTTGGCCATGGTTCCCAGCGAATCCGGCGCGTGCACACCACCGTCGCCAAAAATGCCACCCAGATGATTGCGCGTCATGTACTCCAGTGTTTTGTTGCCAATAATTCGCACACCGTCGAGTTCGCCGCCATTGAGCAACATCTGGCTGAAACGCATATAGTCTTCCGCTGTGGACAACAGGCCGCCACCGCCGGATTCAAACGTCTGGCGATTGACAAAATTGCTGCTCGCCGGTCTGTCACTGACTTCAAGCTGGTTGGTTTGCGGATTAAACGTGTGATTGGTACCAAAACGCGCCAGTTTTTCACGTGGCACCTGGAACGAGGTGTCTACCATCTGTAACGGCGCAAAAATGCGCTCTTCAAAAAACTCGCCGAGTGTTTGACCCGATACCGCTTCCACCAGTGCGCCCAGTACATCGGTTGCAACGCTATAGTGGAAACGCGTGCCTGGCTGGTACTGCAACGGAATCTGACCCAGACGCTCGATAAACGTGGTGTTGTCCGGGCTGGTCATCACGCCGATATCACGATACTGGCGATCTACCAGGGTGTCGCCAAAGACGCCGTAGGTCAGACCGGCAGTATGTGTGAGCAACATCTGAACAGTCATCGGGCGTTCGGGTGCGACCAGCGCCCCGCCAGGACCGGCAACACGCACATTGCGAAATGCGGGCAAATGCCGTTCAACCGGATCGGTCAGCTGCAGTTTGCCTTCTTCATACAACATCATGATGGCGAGCGATGTCACCGGTTTGGTCATCGAGTAAATTCGGAAAATACTGTCTTTGGCAACAGGGGCACCGGTGTCCCTGTCCAGCACACCATACTCGTCAAAGTGCACAATCTGGCCACGGCGCGCGATCATGCTGACCACACCCACCAGCTCTCCACTGTCAACATACTGTTGCAACACCGGCGCAATACGTTCAAGCCGCTCTGACGACATACCGACCGATTCGGCGGGCCCGTACGAGAGGTTGTCGGCCCAGGCAACCGTTGCCAGCTGGCTCGCCAGCATCATGGAAACAACCGTCTTCATCGCCCCCGCCATCAGGGCAGGCACTGTTTTTACTCGCATTTGTTTTTGTATTGTCAGCATGGCTCCCCCAGAACAGCCGTTCAGTTCAGTGCCGGATAATAACCCAGCGTGCCTGGTAATGTAATCCTGCACACTGATCCGCTCAGGCAGCGGCAGCATGGAGACACAAAAATCTTTTATAAAATAATCATTGACTTGATGCAGTACTGCTGTAGACTGCCCGGCAAGCCATAAAACCGGCTATATTTATGTCTGCAATACGAATGTCTGCAATAAGCAGTGCCGCAATAAGACCCTCGTCCTGTATCTCATATTTGTAATCGTATTTATTTGCTTATCAACGTCGTCATGTCGACGCCGTTGCGCGTTCAAATTTTAGCAATTTATTTTTCAAGGAATGGCAATATGTCAAATACAGTGACCGGTCAGGTTAAATTCTTCAACGAATCCAAGGGCTTTGGCTTCATCCAGCAGGATGGCGGCGCGGACGTGTTCGTACACTACAGCGCAATCAAGTCCAGTGGTTTCAAAACTCTGGCTGAAGGCCAGCGTGTAGAATTCACCGTCACCAAAGGCGCCAAAGGCCTGCAGGCCGAGAACGTCGTAGGCCTGTAATAGCGGCTTTGTAGTAACAGACCCCGATCAAAACCACCTGTCCTGCATATGCAGACAGGTGGTATCCAGATCTGCCAGCAGCGTCAGCCATGGCGCTGCTTTTGGCAGCTCCCAGTTAAAAAAGTACTGTCCCGCCTGCATCTTCCCGCGATAAAAATCTTCTTCCCGGCCATGGGCCACCAGCATTTGCTCAAGCCATGTCCACGCCACCACAATATGCCCCATGGTTTCCAGATACACCGAGGCATTGGCCAGCGTCAACTCAGCATGGCCTGCTCCATGAAGTTGTCTTGTCACATCACAGAGGCGAAAAATCGCAGCATCAAGCTGTGCGGCAAAATCGGACAGCCCTGCAAGCGTTGACGCCCTGGCACTGGTTTGCTGCATCCGCTGGACCAGGGCATCAAGTCCGGCACCGTCCTGCATGACCACTTTGCGCCCCAACAGATCCAGCGCCTGTATGCCGTGAGTTCCCTCGTGAATAGGATTGAGCCGGTTGTCACGATAAAACTGTTCGACGTTGTAATCCCGGGTATACCCATAGCCGCCGTGCACCTGTATCGCCAGGTTGTTGGCTTCCAGACACCACTGCGAGGGCCAGCTCTTGGCGATCGGCGTCAACATATCAAGCAGCAAGGTCAGGCGATCCAGATCCTCATCCAGTGCATGACGCTGCTCATCAACCAGCCGCGCACAGTACAGATTCAACCCCAGACCCCCTTCGACATATGCCTTTTGTGCCAGCAGCATGCGGCGCACATCGGCATGTGCAATCAAGGGGACCGGGTCTGACAGCGGATCCTTGTTTGACAGGGCGCGCCCTTGACGGCGCTGGCGCGCATAATCCAGCGCGTGCAAATACCCGGTGTAACCCAGGGCGGCAGCGCCGAGTCCAACACCAATACGTGCCTCGTTCATCATGTGGAACATGCACGACAGACCTTTGTTCAGCTCACCCACCAGCCAGCCCACGGCACCGGCTTTGCCTCCCGGTGTGAACTTGCCCTCACCGAAATTCAACAAGGTATTGGTGGTGCCGCGATAACCCATTTTATGATTGAGCCCTGCCAGCACCACATCGTTACGCCCGGCGACATTGCCCTGATCATCCAGCAGCTGTCTGGGCACCAGAAACAAAGAAATACCTTTGACGCCTGCCGGAGCACCGGGCACTCTTGCCAGTACCAGATGCACAATATTCTGTGACAGCGAATGTTCGCCGCCGGAGATCCACATCTTGTTGCCAAACAAACGATAACTGCCATCGTCTTGCGGTTCGGCCCGCGTGCGGATATCGGCCAATGACGAGCCTGCTTGCGGCTCCGACAAACACATGGTGCCAAAAAAGCGCCCATCCATCATCGGCCTTACCCAGGTGTCGATCTGTTGTTGCGTACCATAGGTCAATAACAGATTGGCGTTGCCAATGCTCAGAAACGGGTACGCTGCGGTTCCGACGTTGGCTGCCAGAAACCAGGCGAAACAGGCTTTTTCGACCAGTGTCGGCAACTGCATGCCACCGAGTTCATAATCCTGGCCCGCCGCCACCAGACCCGCCGCTGCAAAGACATCCAGCGCCTGTTTGACCTCCGGGATCATGTGTACGGTTTCGCCATCAAACCAGGGTTCATGACTGTCGTTCTTTTTGTTGTGTGTTGCAAAGTGCTCCGTCGCCATTTGCTGGCATAAATCCAGCACTGCATCAAATGTTTCACGGCTGTGATCCTGATACCGCGGCAGCGAACACAACTGCTCGACCTCCAGCCATTCATATAACATAAAGTCGATATCACGCCGGTTCAGTATCAGGGAAGTCATCAACGGCTACTCAATACAGAGGTATTGTTTTGCATGGAACGGGTCAGCATGGAAATGGTGTAGAGCACCAGCTGATGGGCGTCAGGATAGGTGCTCAGCGCGGATTTCGGGCCACGTGTCTGCATAATGACCCCGTGCAGAGCCCCTTGCAGAAAAAATGCGGTTTGCAAGGGATCGGTCACATATTGCGGATTGATGCTGCCGTCCCGCAGCCCATTGCGCAGTGCTTCCACCATGATGTCGTTGATACGTTCGCGACAATGGTCCATGGCCATGATCTGGGCATCCATGGTCTCCGGTCCTGGCAAGGTAGTTACGCTGGTCAACACATCAAAGTAGTCAGGCTCCTCGCGTGAAAATGCATGATAGGCATGTCCTATGCCTTCGATCTGCATCAGGCCGTTGTGATGCTGTTGCAAGGCCTGCTCAAACCGGCCCTGCAGCGAGCGCCCTGCCCTGAGCATGATGCCGCGCATGATGGCGAGTTTGTCCCTGAAATAGACATAAAGCAGAGCCCGGCTGAGCTGGGCCTCACGCGCAATTTCATCCATGGTGCTGTGCTCAAAGCTCTTGTGGAAAAACACACGCTCAGCCGCGTCCAGTATTTCCTCATGCCGTTCGAGCTTTTCCTTTTCGCGCCGGTTTTTCAGATTCATACCCGTTGTGGAACTCATACCAGATCCGTCATTTTTGTCTTGTTTGAATTGTCACAGATCGTACTGGAGCAAACCAGTACCACCGGCATATTGACAATACGTCATTCAATGACATTATGTCAAAGAACGTCAATCATGGAGCCATGACCATGCCTGTCAATTGCCCGTCCCTGATCGCCCGCTTGCGAAGCTCTGCGCCGCTGTTACGAACCTTTGTCGGGCTTCGCAGCCTGCTGATGCTGGTCATCGTGCTGGGTATCATGCTCAGTGTCAGCGGGTGTGCAGATACCGGTGCAGACATATCAGCGCCGTCAGCAGCAACCTCTCCGGCCATCCCTGTTCGCGTTGCACCGGTGCAAGTCACTGACGAGCAGCCTTTGTTACGCTTTGCCAGCACCAGCCGCTCACGCCAGCGTGCTGCCCTGACGTTTCAGGTGGGTGGTGTTATCCAGCATCGTCATGCCGAAATCGGCCAGCATGTCGAGGCTGGCCAGACCCTGATGCAGCTCTACAATCCGGGTCTGGAGCCGGCAGCGCAAGCCGCCAGACACCGTCTCAGCCAGCTGGAATCAGACCGATTGCAGGCGCAGAATGAACTGGCCAGGCTGGAAACGCTTTACCAGCGCGGCGTGATTCCCTTGCAGGAGCTGGAACAGCAGCACACGCGCGTCAGTGCCCTCACGGCGTCGGTAGACAACGCCGCTGCCGGGTTGATGCAGGCACAGCAGCTGTTGGCGGAAACCACCTTGCAGGCACCGTTTGCAGGAACCGTTGATGCCATCCTGCTCGAACCCGGCGAATACGCCCAACCGGGTCAGGCGGTGATGAGACTGGCGTCCGATGCCCGTCTGGAAACGGAAATTCGGGTGCCAGCCCATTTGACGGACAATCTCACGGTCGGTCAGCAACTCACTGCCTGGTCCAGCCTGGGCAGCCGAGCGCCACAGACCGCAACCATTGTTGAAATCGGACAGGGCAACTCGGGTGAATCGGCCCTGTATCCGGTCATCCTGTCGCTGGACAACACCGACTTTCGCGCCGGTGAAGCTCTGGAGATCGGTGTACCACAACGGCACGAGCCGGCACTGGTGATCCCTTTGAGCGCTGTCATGCGTTCCGCCGACGGTCTTACCGTGTTCCGCGTGGACAACGCTCGGGCACAGCGTGTACCCGTTGACGTTGAACAACTTCAGGGCGAGCTTGCCGTCATCAGACCGGGCGTGTTGTCCGAAGGACATCAGGTAGTTTATGCCGGCCTGACGCGTCTGGCCGACGGTGATCCGGTGGAGGTGTTGCCATGATCGACAGCATTCTCGCCCGTCCCCGCCTTGTCATGCTGGTGATGTTCATGTTGTGCCTGTCGGGGCTGGCGTCTTTCAACAACATGGCCCGGCAGGAAGATCCCCAGTTTCCATCCCGTAACGGGCTGATTACGGTGCTCTACCCTGGCGCGACTGCAGAAGCGCTGGAGCGCCTGATTCTGGAACCGCTGGAAGATGAGATCTCCCAGGTCGAGGAAGTCAGTGAATACAACGCCGTGGCACGCACCGGTGTGGCTCTGCTGAGCATTGGATTGAACGAAGACATCTACGACACCGACCCGGCCTGGGAACGGGTGCGTCAGGCCATGGACAGAGCGCAGCTGGAGTTTCCGGATGGCGTGCTTGAAATGTCGCTGGACGATCGTTTGACCGGCCTGCCCGCTGTTGTACTGGCACTGGCCGGTGATCCTTCCGTGGTGACACTGAGTGAGGCTGCCGAACGACTCAAACGTGGCCTGGCCGGCATCCCCGGTCTGTCACGTGTCGACATCGAAGGTGATGCCGACGAGCAAATCACGATCGCGCTGGATGACGTTGAGCTGGCGAAGTTGCAACTGACTCCAGCCACCATCGCCGGAGTACTGGCCCAACGCAACCAGGTCAGCCCCGGTGGTTTTATCGTGATCGACCACAAGCGCATTGGCCTGATAGGCAATACTGAGTTTGACGATGTGGCGGAACTGGCTGCGACCCAGATTCCGTTGCCTGACGGCGGCAGCGTGCCATTGTCGGCCTTTGCTTCCGTGTGGCGCACCGCCGCAGAACCTGAACAGCCGGAAACATGGATGGATGGCGAACGTGTCGTGGCTGTCAACATCTACTCACGCAGCAATCAGGTCGACGCTATCCGCTTTGGTGAGGATGTGCGCGCACGGGTAGCACAAATCGAGGCTGAATTTGCTCCGCTGGAAATTCGTGAACTGTTTTTTCAGCCGGATCAGGTCGGCAGCCGGCTCTATGACCTGCAGATGAACCTGCTGGTCGGCATGATTATCATCACAGCCGTGGTGCTGCTTGGCATGGGTTGGCGCATGGGAGTGCTGGTCGCAACCATGTTACCCGTGGTGTCCCTGATCAGCCTGAGTATCTACGATCAGGGCGGCGGCGTACTGCATCAGATCGCCGTGATTGGCATGGTCATTTCGCTGGGCATTCTGATCGACAATGCGATTGTGATGGTTGAAAACATACAGGATCGCCTGAATCAGGGACACTCGCCCCGTGAGGCCATGACGGCAGCGGTCAGAGAGCTGGCCGGGCCACTCGGTGCCTCTACCGGCACCACACTGGCCGCGTTTACTCCGCTTTTGCTCTCCACCGGTGGCACTGCAGATTTTACCCGCGGTATCCCGGTCATGATCATGCTGACGCTCAGCGTCAGTTATGTGCTGGCGATCAGCTTTGCGCCCCTGCTCGTGGCCTGGTTTCTGAAACCGGCACCGGCGCGCCGGGACGTCTGGTTCAGTGAACTGGGCCAGTCACTGGCAACCATCAGTGAGCGTTATCCGCGTCTGATTATTGTTGCCGGTCTGCTAATCGTATCCGCCAGCGCATTCACCATCCGTTTGCTGAATGTACAGTTTTTCCCGAACGCTGACCGGCCTCAGGTAGTCATCGAGATGTTCTTGCCGGAGGGGACTGACCAGCGTTACACGAGTGATATGTCTGCCGATTTTGAACAGCTGATACGTCAACAGGAGAACGTGCTCAGTGTGCATCGTTTTGTCGGCGCCACCGGGCCAGGTTTCTACTACAACCTGCCCAACTCCGAGCGTGCGCCCAACCGGGCACGACTGGTGGTTAACATGCGTGCGCTGGAACACACTGCTGCCCTGATGGAGTGGGCGCGCGACTATGCAGCTCGGCAACTGCCGGAAGTGGACATTGTTGCCGGCACACTGGCACAAGGCCCTCCGCGCACAGCGCCGGTGGAAGTACGATTGATGCACAGTGATGACCAGACCCGCCTGGCGGCAACGGAGCAGATTTTCCGCATGATCAAGGCAACGCCTGGCGCCGTGGATGTCAGGCACGACATGGACCTTGGCACACCGGTGCTGAATGTCATCGTGGATGACGCCAGTGCCCAGCGATACGGGCTGAGTCGCGCTGATGTTGCAGACACGCTGTTCGCGCGCAGCTTTGGTATTCCGGCTGAACAATACCGTCAGGAACGGGAGCCAGTGCCGATTGTGCTGCGCTCAACAGACGGAACACGGACAGACCTGTCTGCCCTGCTGTCCAGTTATGTTTACAACAGCCGTGGTGACGCCATCCCCTTGAGTCTGATTGCTCGTGTCGAAGCGGACTGGCAAGTGGCTGGCATTCAGCACCGCAACGGCGAGCGCGTCTTCAGTGTCACCGCCGGTCTCGCTGACGGTTACAGTTTCAGCCAGATTCTGGATGAGCTGAACCTGATGCTGGCCGATGAACCCTTGCCGGCAGGAACGCGTATGGAGCTGGGTGGCGATCTGGAAAGTTCGGGCGAGGCCAATCAGGCAATTCTGCGAACAGCGCCAATTGGCATTCTTCTGTTGCTGTTTTTCCTGCTGCTGCAGTTCAATTCCTTTCGCCGGGTTGGCATCATTCTGTTGACCGTACCGTTGGCAGCTGCCGGCATTTTCCCGGGTCTGGTGCTGAGTGATTCACCGTTTGGATTTCAACCGCTGCTGGGCATTATTGCGCTGGTAGGTATCGTGGTGAATAACGCGATTGTGTTGCTGGATCTGGTGGATACGCGCTTGAAGGCCGGAGTTGATATCAATACAGCAGTCAATGATGCGGTGATACGGCGAACGCGTCCGATTCTGCTGACTACGGCAACCACGGTCGCAGGTCTGTTGCCGCTGGCCTTGTCGTCATCAACGCTGTGGCCACCGATGGCGTGGGCAATCATCTCGGGGCTGCTGGCTTCAACAATTCAAACCTTGCTGGTGGTGCCGGCTGTGTGCCGATTGACGCTGAAGCGCGCTGAGCAGTCAGAGCCTGCACCAGCGTTGGAGCTGGGGCAGAGCCGCTGAAGGCAGTGGCTCTGTCTTCTGTCAACGCTGGTCCGGCAATTTATATCCGTCAGCTTCAAGCTTGGCGCGCACCACTTTCTTGTCCATCTTGCCAGTCGCCGTCAGTGGAATGGCATCCACAAACAAGACATCGTCCGGCAACTGCCACTTCGCAAATTTCTTTTCGCAATGCCGCAGCACATCTTCGTAAGTCACCTCGGCACCAGGCTTCTTGATGACCAACGCAACCGGTCTCTCATCCCAGCGCGGATGCGGATGCGCGACCACACAAGCCTGCGCGACACCTGCCAGACCCACAATATGATTTTCCAGATCCACTGACGAAATCCACTCGCCACCGGACTTGATCAGATCCTTGGAGCGGTCTGTGATAATCACGTAACCCTCAGGATCAATCTTGGCCACATCTCCGGTAATCAGCCAGCCGTCACGGAACTTGTCCGGCTGCGGATTGTTGAAATACTCCGAGCAAATCCACGGACCGCGAATCAACAATTCGCCAAACGCTTTACCGTCATGTGGCAAAACGTTCCACTTGTCATCAAATATCTCGATTTCGAGTCCGGGGATAGGCAAACCGGCTTTAGCCTGATTGGCGGCGCGATCGGCATCCGACATGGCCAGATGCTTGCGTTTGCCGGTGCGACGACTGATCGTCGCCAGCGGGCTGGTTTCAGTCATGCCCCAGCCTTGTACCATCTCCACGTTCAATGCATCCCAGTACCATTCAATCAGTGACGGCGGCGGCGCAGAGCCGCCACAGGTCAGACGGGTCAGCGCATTGAACTTGTATTTGCCGGGGTTGGCTTCCATCAGGGCCTTGACACCTTGCCAGATGGTCGGCACGCCGGCAGAAATGGTGACCTCGCAGTCCATGATCAGACGCGCCAGATGATCTGGCACCATGAAACGGTGAGGATACACCTGCTTCATGCCGAGCATGGTTGCCACCCACGGCAGTCCCCAGGCGTTGGCGTGAAACATCGGGACGATACCGAGCAGCGTATCGGTTGCCGACAGTCCCATCACGTCGGTCATTGCAATTGAAATGGTGTGCAGGTAATTGGCGCGGTGGGTATACATGACCCCTTTGGGTTTGCCAGTTGTCCCGCTGGTGTAACACAGACCCATGGGCGAATTTTCGTCAATGTCGGGCCAGTTGTATTTTGTTGGTTTGCCTTTGATAAAGGCTTCGTAATCTATCGCATTGGGCAGTGTTGTCGACCAGTTCTCGAAACCAGGCTCGGCCGCCACAACAATCTTCTCCACCGTCGGCATTTTACCGGCCAGTTTTTCCAGCAACGGCAGCACGTCAGCATCCACAATGATAATGCGGTCTTCCGCGTGGTTGATGATGTATTCCAGATCCACTGGCGACAAACGGATGTTCAGTGTGTGAATCACCGCACCCATACAGGCGACGGCGTGGTAGGCCTCCAGATGACGGGCGCCATTCCACATAAATGTGGCAACGCGGTCACCGACTTTGATGCCGGCATCGTTTAATGCATGTGCCAGCTGATGGGCACGATTGCGGGTTTCCAGCATGGTCTGACTGCGTACCCCATCAGCGGTGGCGGTCATGACCTCTACATCGGGCTGCAACATGGCCCCCCGATCCATCAGCCTGTGCATTAAGAGGGGAGTCTTTTGCATTGTCATTGTGTCTGCTCCTGGCGCGTTTAGTCGAAAACCACAGAAGACTAAACCAGCTGTTGGAACAGTTCAACCGATTGTGAATGGATTCAACTTGCGTCAGAAACGCTCGGGCGGGAGGCCGGTGACGGCGCGATAAAAAAGCGGTGAACCAGCCCTGCCGATTCACCGCAATCCACTGATTTAATTGGCCTCAGTACCAAATAACCAGTATTACTGGCGTGTATAAGTCACAGTGATGAGGTGCTCACCCGCTTCATTGCGCTGGACAATTTCAATCTTGGGACTGGTGGGTCCGAACAGCTGTTTGACAGACAGATAGACCCGGTTGAATACCGGCGGCAAAGTCACATAGGAACCGGCCATGTTAGTGGACTGGGAGATGCCAACACCGTCCCACATGCAAGCGGCCACACCACGCGATTCAAGGCGATAATAGGCATCACCAAACTGCGGCTCGGGGATATTGATCTGGGAAATGGTCAGTGTGCACTCGTCACCGGCATCAGATTTGTATACCCCTTCGATTTGCGCCATGGCACTTTGCCCGGTCAGCATCACGCCTGCCAGCACACTGCCTGTGATCAGAAATTTGCGAATACTGGATGATGTTTTCATTTATGCCCCTTGTTTTTAGTCGACAGCTGCCCGCAACACATCGCGGAGACTGCCTGTACACGTTTTTGACAGCGCCATACTAATCAACGGGATGCCCGGCGTTTTGACGCAGATCAAAATCCTGACAAGGTGCTCGCGCATCGAATGTCGACATAAAAAAAGGGCCGGTCAGACGAATCTGAACGGCCCCAGGGACTACCCATCAAGAGGAACTTCAAGTACTACCCAAACGAATCTGACCGAGTCCAATCCCCGGACCCTGACAGACCCCATCAGCGCACGCCGGCTTCTGCCCGCACGCGTTGATCCATGTGTGCAATAGCCCAGTGCGCTGACATGATGGCGCTTTCCATCCATGCCGACTTCTTGCTGATCTGGTCGCCAATCATGTAGTGACGGCCAGTGGGCTGTTGCAGTGTATTGTAGTGACGCTCGTTTTCCGGCGTCGGGGCACCCCAGCGAGCGGAGCAACCCAGCATGTGGTTCATGCGGTGCCATGCGATAGTGACACCATGTTCTGCCATCTGGCGGTACTGCGGATGAATCTTCTCACCCTGCGCCAGCATGGCTTCGATACGTTCTTCCTGCGTCATGCGGGTAAAGTCCATGCCATTGCCATAATCATAGGCAGCCAGCATGACACCCTTCTGTTTCAGCAAACCGTGGAACGGATACCAGATCTGGCGGATCGGCTGATTGGTCCAGGTAATGCCGCCATAGATCTCTTCCTTCTCCCACCAGCGCTCTTTCATCTGGAATGCGCCCTTGTAGGCAACACCGCGGCGAATCACTTTCATCGCTGCACGGTATTCGTCCGGGAAATTGGCTTCGATACCGACCAT
The DNA here is from genome assembly GCA_036834885.1 of Pseudohongiella sp. Lineage (GTDB taxonomy): Bacteria > Pseudomonadota > Gammaproteobacteria > Pseudomonadales > Pseudohongiellaceae > Pseudohongiella. Next base: position 60,905 of record DAITNA010000002.1, read on the forward strand.
CAGGTGTGACGGGATGCAGTTGAAGACGTAGTCGGCATTGATGGTGTGACGCTGGCCGTTCTGGTCGTAAGTTACCTCGACATGATCACCACGGTCATGAACCGCCATCACCATGGCGTGGTATTCCACCTTGCCTTCGAGTTTGCGCAGGAATCCTTCGGTAATTCTGTCCATACCGCCGATGGGTTGCATCAGCATCGGGCCGGTTTCCCCCTCGTTTTCGCCCAGCACTGAACGCAGCGCGCCGACACTGGCTTTGAGGATATCGCGCACATTGATCATTTCTTTCTGCACCGGCTCGGTGATAAAACCGCTGTCACCGACCGGGCCGTTGCGCATGCTGCCTGTGTACTTGCCCGCCGCGTCCAGATCGCCAAACTGACGGATCACCGCCAGCATCTTCTCGGCTTCTTCTGTCGTGAAAGGCTGATCCAGCTCGGCATTGTTAAACCCTTTGTACATCAGCTCAGCCATAAAGCCGCGCATATTGGTGCTGATGTCGATGTTGCGCATCGGCTTGCCGCCGTTCAGCGCCGGGTCATGTACCAGCGCGTGCTTGTTCTCGTTGATGAACAGCTCCAGCGCCACATCCAACTCCTTGCAGTAGTGCAGGATGTTTTTGTGCGAACTGGGAATACGCGCGGCGCCGCAGTTGAAGTACAGGTGTGGCTCGTCGTCAAATTTGCAGATCTGCGGGTTGCCGATCTCGTCAATCAGTGAACCATGACGTACCGTCATGATACGTCCGCCGCAGCGATGCGAGGATTCCAGCACGGTGCAGTCGTAGCCTGCCTTGGTCAGCTCGTAGGCCGCTGTCAGACCCGATATGCCACCACCGAGGACAACAATACGTTTCTGCTGGCCATTCAACGGCATCAATGAAGGCACGCTGGCCACGGTACCGGCGGGGATGAGACCCAGAACACCACCCACGCCAAGGACAGCGGCAGTGCCGCCAGTGGCAGCGATCAGATTCAGAAATTCACGACGGGTAACAGGTTTAGACACGGACATATTCCTCTGCGAACACTCTTTCTTATAAACCGGACCAATCTTCCGGACTGCTTATGGGCTGGCATTATCGCCATGTCCCGCATCAAAGTCCTGCCCAAAAGATTCCCAAAACCTACTAATACATGAAAAACAAGCTGTTCAGACGCACTTGTGCGGTGCAATTGCAGACACCGGGCACCAGATTGAGGCCAAAACAGCCTGTATGATACTGCAAACAGCACTTTTTCATGTGGCCTCTATTTTGCATGCCAAAAGCATACCTGCGGCTTGATGTGGCACAAAGAATTGCAAAAACACTGCATATTCGCCACAGCCTGAAACGCGTTCAGCTTGACCTTTTATGCCGATTTTGTTTGCATATCGGCAAACAAGAACCTGATCATATGACTGAAAAAACTACTATCAGCGTCGACAATATTCCTGTACAGGTCGGTGACTGGCTGGTGTCGCCGGGCACCTGTACGGTCTCCCGAATCGGCACCGACTCCGCCAGCTCCACGGAAACAAAAATCACGCCTCGCAGCATGGATGTCCTGCGTCTGCTCATCAGCCACGCCGGTCAGGTTGTCAGCCCTGGCGAATTTCTCGACACCATCTGGCGCTCTCCGATTGCGACCGATCACGCCGTGCACAAAGCCATCGCAGAGCTGCGCGGCGCGCTGGAAGATGATGCGCACCAGCCGCGCTACATCAAAACCGTGCCCAAGCGCGGCTACACGCTGATTGCCGAAGTCAGGACAGTCCCCGTTGACCAGCCGCTCGCCGCCGACTCAGGCAAAACCGTGGAGGCCAATGTAAAGCCCGAGCCTGCGCGCCTTAGCGTGAATTCATCCCCCGAGTCCTGGTGGCGCCGCGTTGCCATTGCCGCGGTACTGTGTGCGCTGGTGCTGACCGTGCCGGTACTGTGGCGCTCTCCGGTATCCACACCGGAAGCCGATGGCGTGGTCAAACTGGCGGTACTGCCCTTTGCCTCACGCGACTTCAGCGATGAAAACCAGATACTGGCCGAAGGCATCCGCGAGGCGCTGATCCATGGCCTCTCCAAAATCAGTCACCTGCAGGTGCTGTCACCGACCAGCACCGGGGGCCGACTGATTGATAGCGGTTTCAGCGATGATCGCAACTATCTGCGCGATGCCGATCACGTCCTGCAAGGCAGCGTGATGACATCGGATGGCCGCCTGCGCGTGATTGTGCAACTGGCACGCGCCCAGGACGGCTTGCGCGAGTATTCTGACCAGTTTGACCTGCCCATGAACGATATTTTCGCCGTGCAGGATCAGATTGTCAGTAACGTGGTCAGCGCACTGAGCGTGTATCTCGACGACACCGAACGCACGGAAATGATGGACTGGGGCACCACCAATCCGCTCGCCTACGAGCGCTTCCTGCGCGGGGAGTTCTACAACAACCAGTTCAACCCGGCAGACTGGGAGCGCGCCATCAGCTACCACCGGTCAGCCATCGAGCTGGACCCGAACTTCCTGAACGCCTATCACGGCCTGGCCACGGCGGCCAACAATCTGGCGGTGTACAGCGGCACCGACAAGATCAACGAGATGTATGAGGTTGTGCTGGATGTTCATCGGGAGATCTCCCGTATCAACCCGGACAGCCCGATTCTGGACTCGATAGAAGCCATCAAGTTGCGCATGCGAGGCTCAAGCTATATCCAGCAGGAAATGCAACTCAGGGAACAGATCCTGTCAGGCAACCCACCTCCGTTTGCCATGGCTCACTACGGCCTGCTGCTCATTGGCGCCCGACTGTATGACGAGGCTGCGCGCTTGCTGTCACAGGCGCCGGAGGTAGGTCCCTATGAAATTTCTCCGGATGAAGTCTGGAGTTACCGCATCAATGTGCTGACCCCATCGGAAGCGGTCATGGCTCGCAAGAACCAGTTGCAGAAGCGCCCATTCCATGTGTCGATTCTGGGCTCCGTGGCGGTGAATCTGGCCATGCTGGGAGACTTCAGACAAGCGCAAATCTACCTGAACCAGCAGCGTGAGGTCGACAGTGAAGGCATTCTTGCGCACTACTCGGAGGTCGTGACGGGCTTCCTGTCTGGCAACATCCAGCCCGGTTCTGCCGAGTATCTCGCCGCCATGGTGGAAGACCCTGATTTTTACTACAACAACGGCGTACTGGCCTTTATGGCCGGTGATATTGAACGCGGCGTGTTCTACTGGCAGAACCTGCCACCGGTACAGCTGCGCCGCCTGTTCAACGTGACCCATAGCGCTGAAAAGTATTTCCCCGACCAGGTGCTGGCGTCGGTTGAATACCAGAACCTGCTTGAATCGCTCGGGGCCGGTGTCAGTTGGCAGCACCGTCTGATGGAAGGCGTCATGCAGATGGAAGCTGTCACGGGCGTTGGCCTTAGCCGCAAGTCCCGCGATGCCTACGACAACAACCAGATGTTGCTGCGCAACAATCTGTGGACCGAGCAACAGTGGGCTGAATTCAACCATCACAAAACCCAGCGCCTGAGCCAGGCATCCACGCTGGAAACCATTCGCATCCATTAATAGGCCAAAAGTCAGTAAGTCTGCGCCAGATCAAGACTTTCTGTTCTATTCCCGAACAAACTCAGTTATGCTGATTTCCGTCATGCCTGACCTTGGCATGGCGGCTTGGGAAATGGACAGACCCCGCGTGTTATCTGCTCTTGAGAACGTTTTAGTAGGTATTGAGAAGGTTTTTGGGAGGACTTTGGCGGGAGCATATTCCCATAATCGGGTCAGCCGTGAAGCTATACTCAACAATAATAGTGATCAAAAACGGCAGGCTCTTAATCGGTTCATGAACAAGACGCACTTACTACAGAAGAAGGAAAAATCAATGAAAAAGACTCCAAAACTCTGCACACTCTCGTCAGCGTTTGTGCTGCTCGGGTCCATGGCTGCGGTCGCACCCGCTGCTTATGCCCAGCAGGGTGGCGCTGCTCCAGAGCTCGAAGAAGTCGTAGTAACCGGCTCCCGCGCTGCACCTCGTGCTGCAATGGACACCGCTGCTCCGGTTGATGTGTTCTCTGCTCAGGACTTCCAGGATCAGGGTACCTCCGACATTAACGACCTGATGCGCAACCTGGTTCCGACCTTCAACGTTCAGACCCAGGACATCAACGACGGTTCCTCACTGGTACGTCCGACCACATTGCGTGGTCTGCCTGCCGACAACACGCTGGTTCTGGTCAACGGCAAGCGTCGTCACCGCTCCGCGGTCATCCAGTACGGCCGCTCCGGTACTCACTTCCCCGACATCCAGATGATTCCGCCGATCGCCATGCGCCAGGTGGAAGTACTGCGTGACGGTGCATCAGCACAATACGGTTCCGATGCGATCGCTGGCGTATTCAACTTCCAGCTGAAAGAAAACAGCGAAGGCGCGTCCTTCGAATACAAAACCGGTGAATATACCGAGACCAAAGACGGCACCCTGCAGTACGTCGCCGGTAACGTCGGTCTGCCGCTGGGTAATGACGGTTTCGCGAGCATCAGCTTTGACGTGACCAACCAGATGCGCAGTGACCGCTCCGTTCAGCGTCTGGATGCCCAGGCCATCATCAACGCCGGCAACAAGGCTGTCCCTGTAAATGCACAGACACAGGGTCTGCCGGATGTCGAGAACTTCAACATCGTCGCCAACACCGGTATCCAGCTGTCTGCCAACCAGGAGCTTTACTCCTTCGGTGGTTACAGCGAGAAGCGCAACGAGCTGGGCTTCTTCTACCGTCCGGCTGAAAACCGCGGTGGTTTGTTCACCCGTGGCGCCAACCACCTGATTCTGGACACCACTGGCAATGGCACCGGCAACTGCCCGACCATTCCGCGCAGTGTGTACCCGAACGCGGGCTCTTCTCTGGAAGTGCTGCGTCAGGTTAGCGCCAACCCGAACTGCTTCTCTTTCCTCGAGTGGTTCCCGGGCGGATACACCCCGGTGTTCGGTGGTGACATTGTCGACATGTCCAACGTGACCGGTGTGCGTGGTGAGCTGAGCAACGGTACCCGTTACGATGTCAGCATCAACAACGGTTTCTCCGAAGTTGAGTTCTTCATCTACAACACCACCAACCCGTCCATGGGTCCGGATTCTCCGACCTCGTTCAACCCGGGTATCTACACCACCATCGAAAACACAGTCAACTTTGACTTTGTAACGCCGATTGATGTGGGCATGTACGCGCCGCTGAACTTCGCTTACGGTGCTGAGTGGCGTCGTGAGATTTTCAAGGTCGGTAACGAAGACGAAGCGGCCTGGAAGGTCGGCCCATACGCTGTTCAGGGTGCCAACGTCGGCTCTGACGGTTTCCCTGGCTTCTCCCCGATCGCTCAGGGCACCTGGGACCGCAAGAACTGGGCGTTCTACGTGGATATGGAACTGGATGTATCCGAGCGTCTGCTGTTGGGCGCTGCGGTGCGTTACGAAGACTTCTACAACACCTTTGGTGACACCACGGAAGGCAAAGTCTCTGCCCGTTACCGTCTGACTGACACCATGAACATCCGTTCAACCTACAGCACCGGTTTCCGTGCACCGTCACCGGGCCAGGCCAACATCGTGAACATCTCCACCGGTGTTGACGCCGGCATCACCATCAACCAGGGCCAGATTCCGCCGACCAACCCGATTGCTGTGGCATTCGGTGGCAAGCCGCTGACCCCGGAAAACGCAGAGAACTTCTCTCTGGGTCTGGCATGGGAAGTGGGTGGTGTTGACCTGACCGTTGACTACTACCGCATTGTGATGGAAGACCGCATCCTGAACTCCAGTAACTTCGACATTACCCCGGCGATCGCCGAGCAGCTCGAAGCTTCCGGTATCACTGGTGCTCGCTCCATCACCCGTTTCAACTACTACACCAACGACATGGATACCACCAACACCGGTGTTGAAGTTGTCGCGTCCTATACCCACGACTGGGGCAACAGCCGTACCCAGTTCAACGGTTCATGGGCCTGGACCAAGCAGGAACTGGATTCATTCTCTCCGGGTCTGCTGAACCGTGCCAACCAACTGTCGCTGACCGACCAGATTCCGCGCAACCGTGGTAACTTCCGCGCCAACCACACCTTTGGTGACTGGCGTCTGACCATGCAGGCCAACTACTACGACAAGTACCTTGTTGTACCGGTGACTGCAGACCCGACACGCGACTACTGGGCCCAGTCTGAAATCATTTTCAGCTCTGAAGTGGCATACAGCCTGAACGACAACTACACCTTCATCATCGGTGCAGACAACGTCTTCAACACAGCGCCCGAGAAGATCCGTCCGATCGACATCGGCTCCGGTACGTCCAACAAGTACCTGACCTCTTCAGGCTTCAGCCCGAATGGTCGCTTCCTGTACGGCCGCGTACAGGTAAACTTCTGATCCGGAACTTTGTTCTGATCTGAAGGCATCCCAGGAAGGGACGGGGTAACCCGTCCCTCTCTTGAAAAAGCAGAAAAAACAACAAGCAGTACGCAATAAATCCGGTAGTAACAATTTCTTTTATACAGACAGATCACAAGGGACACGATGATGGCCTGTGGCCACCTGCCCTGACGACTGATCACGGTTCAACAAAGCTCAAGGTACTTTAGGTATGAAAAAAGCAGGATTCTGGTTAAATCTGGCGCTGGGTGCCGCACTGTGCACAACCGCACAGGCAGCAACCGTAGACGGCGTGGAAGTCAGTGACCGGTTCTGTCTGACCTGCCACGGCACTGATGGCCAGGGCAACATTGGTATTGATGCTCCCCGACTGGCGGGTATGGAGCGCTGGTATCTGCAACGACAGCTGGAAATATTCCGCGATGGCCTTCGAGGCACGCATCCACAGGATCTGCCGGGCCGTGAAATGCAGCCGATGGCCGTGATTCTGAGCGACGAGAGTATTCAGGACATTCTGAACTGGGTGGAAACCTGGGAGTACAAGCCTGCCGAAATCACCCTGACTGATGGCGATGCAAGCCGCGGTCAGACCCTGTACCAGCCCTGCGCGGCCTGTCATGGTGCCAACGGCGAAGGTAATCAGGCAATGCAGGCACCAGCTTTGCGTGGTCAGAATGATTTTTATCTGGTCAATCAGATCAGAAATTTCAAAGAAGGATTCCGTGGCTACGATTCCCGTGACCAGCAAGGCAGCCAGATGCGCCTGATGGCTCAGGGTATTCCGGACGATCAGGCGATCAAGGATATCGTCAGCTACATCAACACGCTTGGCCGCTGAGGCGACCGGCAAACACGTTTTAACAGGCAGTAAAACCCATAAGGAGATTCAGATGGTACGTTCCACTTTTAAAAAGGCGCTGTGTGGCGCTGCACTGGCTTGCGGTATCGCTGCGGCGCCAGCCATGGCTCAGGATGTGATTATTCACCCGAACGCGGGCACTTTCCCGATCGCCAACGCGGTTGAAGTGGGCCCTGGCGCGTCCATTATTTTCCACAGTGGCGTGACCCCTGCTCCTGCCAACCCGAATGCCGAGCGTGGCACACCGGAGTTTTACGGTGACACCAAGACCCAGGCGATCAGTGTATTCAACCGTATGCAGGCGGATCTGGAGCGACTGGGTCTGAGCATGGGTGACGTGGTCAAGATGACTGTGTTCCTGGTGGGTGACCCGGCACTGGGTGGCCAGATGGATTTTGACGGCTTCATGGAAGCCTACCGTATGTTCTGGGGCACACCAGAGCAGCCGCGGTTGCCTGCCCGTTCAACCGTTCAGGTTGCCGGTCTGGTAGGTCCGCTGATGTTTGTTGAAGTTGAAGTGATCACTGCAACAAACCGTTAAGTGCACTACGGTCGGGTGGCCCCCCTCCCGTACAGCCACCCGACCGTTTTTATTGGCTCGCCCTGCTCTATCCTCAATCCTTTCCTTCGACTGGGCTCTGACTTGTTGGCATCCTGATAATTTTTTGGAGATCAGTGCCAGACAGCCCGCCGCTGCCATAACATTTTTGCTCACGACGCTGCGCGTCTGATTGTTCGCAAAACATGTTCCGGCACCGTCAGGCTTTGATGCTGACAAACCGGGATTCTGACTCAGCCAATTCCAGGCGCTGCGCCATCGCGTAGCACTCACAAAATGCTGCATACATCCCGATGTGATGGGAAGTTCGAGCCGCACTGACCGGAGGCCTGTGGCAGGGGGTGCGCGTCGAAGAACAATCAGGCGCGAAGCGCCGTTCTGAGACCCGCTCCCCCTGCCGCAGGCCGATGACGTGGCTACTTCCCCTCAACACTTCAACGGCATGGCAATCACTTGCCTGGTTGAAATCAGTGCCACACAGCCCGCCGCTGCCACAACATTTTTGCTCACGACGCTGCGCGTCTGATTGTTCGCAAAACATGTTCTGGCACCGTCAGGCTTTGATGCTGACAAACCGGGATTCTGACCCCTTCAATTTCAGACGCTGCTCCCCCTGCCGCAGGCCGATGACATCACGCCGAAACATCCAGCGCACAAACAAAAAAGCCCGGGCATCTTGCGATGCCGGGCTTTTTGTTCAACGCTGTCAATCAACCCGCCAGCCGCAGCCGGCGGAACATGATTACATGCGCGGTTCCCACTCCAGGCTGACGTAGAACTGACGGCCCCACGGCGCGTGCAGACGGCTTGCGAAACCACCCAGCATCGGCAGACGCTGTGGTTCACGGTCGAACAGGTTGTTCACACCCAGGCTCAGTGTGATGTCGCTGTCGAGGTAGCTGTCAAACAGGTACGTGTACTGGGCGTTTGCAGTGGTCCACTTGCGAACAGTGTCGTCACTGGGCGGCGGAGTACCTGTCAGCGCATTCTGGACAATGGCGTCAAACTCGACAGAGTCCTGGTGGTTCCAGGTGAATGATGCGCTGTGTTTGTTCAGGTTCCATGCCAGACGGGCTTGCCCTTTCAGCTTGGGAACCGGGCCAACAATACCGGTGGTATCGTTTTGCATACCCAGTGCATCCACAATCACACCCTGACCGCCGTCATACTCGTACTTGGTGTTGTACGTCGCGCTCAGTGTGGTGGTAAATGAACCCCAGTTGTTGGTGTCGAAGCTGTAACGCGCACGCGCGTCAAACAGGTCTACCCAGACACTGCTGACGTTTTTCGCCTGGCTGACCACACGCATCACGCGCTGGGTCGCCGGGTCACGCGTGACGCTGGCCAGAGAAGTACCGCCAGCGGCAACCCAGGCATTGGCGGCCTGACGGGTTGCTGAGCCGGGAGCGCTGCTGTAGGTGGCCGCAGTCGCGCCGATCGCTTTCAGCATCTCCTGGAACTCGATGGCAACGATGTCCACGGTGCCCAGCGTACGGATACGATCCACGTATTCAATAGACTGGTAGTCCATGCTCAACGAGAAGCTGTCCAGCGGCTCCCAGGTAAAGCCCACGTTCCAGATGTCGGACGTTTCCGGCTTCAGGTTCGGGTTACCGGAGGAGCAAGTTGCACCACCGTTGAGCACACCACCGGTCAGCGGATCAGAACCGAAGAAGATCTCGCCGCAGTTTTCGTTCGGGTCGAACGGACGCGCGCTGGCAGGGGTAGGCGCCAGGAAGCTCTCGCCCACTGAGCCACGCAGCGCCAGTGTCGGCAGCACTTCCCAACGCAAGGCGACTTTTGGCGTTGTTGTTGCCAGACCATAGGTGGTGAAACGCTCATGACGTACAGCAATCTGTGCATCAATGGTCTCAGCCAGCGGAACTTCGAACTCCATGTAGGCTGCCTGTACGCGGCTGCCATAACGGCGATCGACCGGCACTGAGTCAGCAATACTGGCGTTGTAGTTCTGGCGGATTTCAGACAGTGGATGCGCAAAGTCAGACTCTGCCTGATCACGCATCTGGTAACCCACCGCCATCTGCGCCATGCCTGCCGGCAGCTCGATCAGATCACCGGTTGCGTTCAGTTCGAACACGGTCAGCTCGGCCTTGCCAGTACGGTAACGGATAGACGGTGCAATCCAGTCCACCAGTGCCTGGCTGTTAGCCGTTCTGGCGGCATTGTAGAACGGTGAGCGCACATCGGCAGAACCGAAGGGATTGAACCACTCATTACCCGCAGGACCGCCGCGGCCAATCAATGCCGCCTGCAGATGGGTCATGTTGATGGAGTTCTGACGGGTATGGGTGTGTGAACGCTGGTAGCTGAAGAAGCTGTTGGCTGTCCAGGAGGAGCTCAGGTCAAACATCGCGCCCACTTTATAACGCTGAATCAAGGTGTTGTACTTGTTCAGACGGGCACCGGTTGCCGGATCAGTATACGACGGCAATGTGCCGGCATTGGCAAAAGGCCGCCATTCGTACGGTACTACGTCAAAACCATAGGGGTTGGCCGGGTGATTGGCCGGCACGACCAGACCGTTACGGTTGTTGGCGTTGAGCTGATAACTCAGCGTCTGGTGGCTGTCGGAAGCACGGTTGGCCAATGACATCTGTGCGTTCAGGCGCACACCGCTGGGCAACTCGTAGTTCAGGTTTTGATAGAAATTGGACTCACGCTTGCCGGAAGCCAAAGGCCACTGCTGAGAGTAATTGAAGAAGCAGTTGTTACCCGGACGCACGATACCGCTGGGGTTGTTGAAATTCTGACCGAAGTCGGTCACGTCGTTGAACGTGCCGCAGCTGGGGTCGAGCAGGTTGCCACCGGTCACTGTGCCACCGTGCAACTGACCTGGAACCGGATTGGCACCGTTCACACGACGATACACACCAGGGTTGCCAGAGGTGGCCCAACCATACGAGGCGCGCAGCAGGCGTGGACGCTCAGGGTTCATCAGCGGTGTGGTTTCGCCGTGATCGGCTGCCACCACGTATTCCAGACCATTGCTGAAAGTACGGCCCCACAGAATGCCGATTTTGTTGTCTTCAAAATCACCCGGCTCATCGCGCTGGTGGCTGGTGCGTACACGCAAGCCATCATAGGATTTCACCGGAATCATGTTCACAACACCAGCAACCGCGTCAGAACCGTACAGCGCTGAACCACCGTCCAGTACGACTTCCATACGGTCAATGGCAATTTCAGGAATCAGGGTGTTGATGGCTGCATCGACCGAACGCATGCCATCCATCAGGGTCAGGGTGCTGTTTTCGCCCAGACCACGCAGGTTGAAGGTTGTTCCCACCGATGTTTGCGCGCCGGATGCACTGGCGTTAACACTGTTGACGGTGTTGGTGTTCTGGGTGTAACTCAGATCACGGATGTAGTTGCCCATGTTGGGAGCGCCAGAGGCCAGAATGTCGGCCTGGCTGACGTTATCAACCGGGTTGTTTTGAGCGAAGGCACTGTTGCGGATGAATGAACCGGTGACAACAACCTCTTCCAGTTCAGGGGCACCCTGCTGAGCGACAGTCAAACCCGGCACCGCCAGTGCACCTGCCATGCAGGTCTGGATCAGGTAACTCAGGTAACGCTTGCGATTTTTGCTATACATACTACAGCCTCTCTCCTCTTTATTTTATTGGATAGTCTTTTGGATAGACGTGGATGTGGCGTTTCCCGGTGCGCCTGCCATGAAAATGGGGATTGGCAGGTTTACCGAGCGCCTTACTATACAGATGAATGCATTCATCACCGCGGTTTTAAAATAAAGTTACAAACCGGATTACAAACATGTAACAACTCGACGCAAATGAAGGAGGCAGAATATCGGCTTATTTTTGTTTGTTTATCAATACTTAACAACAAACAACAGACTGAAGGGAAGCGTTGTCAAAGGCAGGCCAGCGTGCCAGGTGCGACACAAAATATCACAATAAAAAATAGGCAAGCGATTGCTGTTGTCATCAACGGATGGACTTGCTCAAGAACATCGACACATATCAGTGCAAGTCCAATCAAGCTGATATCATGTTTTATTATGAACAGACAAGACTGATATAAAAAATAAAAATATTTTTGACGCAGAATCGGGGCCTTCTTGCACCGAAACACGACACATTTTTGCACCGAAATGGCGCGCACACGAGCGTACAATGCTGAACAAACGCTCTGTGAAAAGTCAATAGCAACGATTGCAGTCTGGCTGGAGGTTCAGGATAATCTGACACGTTGTCAGCGAGTGACAAGCTGTTATCGCTGAAACGCCTGACGCCCCAATCCCCGAAAACTGACGACAATAAAAATGGCGCAACCGGACTATTTGCAGGATTTACGCAACTATCTCAACGAGTCTGCCCGTGTCACACCCGATACGGCCCTGCGTAATTACGTTAAAACCAACTACCTGACCCTTGCTGATCACAGCATGCCGCTGCGTGTGCCTCTGGAAGAGGTGCATCACTACATAGGAAAGGAAGTCGGTGTAACCAAGTGGTTTGTGCTCAGCCAGAAACGCATGAACAAGTTTGCGGATGTGACCGGTGATTATCAATTCCTTCACATAGACCGCGAGCGCACCAGCCGCGAAACCTGCTACGACGGCACCATTGCCCATGGCATGCTGACATTGTCATTGCTGACAACTTTCGCTACCAATGGCTCGTTAAAGATACAGGGCACCCGGCAATGTATTATTTACGGACTCGACAAAGTGCGTTTTCTGAGTCCGGTGAGAATTGGCAGCCGGATTCGCGGGCGCTTCAGGCTGATCAGCGCTGAAGAAAGACGACCGGGTGAAATATTGATGCGTCACGCTGCCACGATTGAAATCGAACATGAGGAAAAGCCGGCGCTGATTGCTGACTGGCTCATCCTTGCGATTGTCTAGACCGGACGCTTACACAAAACGACCCGGTTCAGCTTTCATCCAGTCATCCGCATACGCCGCAGGAATGGACTCTTGCAGCAGTTGCCCCGGCAGCAGTGGCGTATAAATCTGGTCAAAGTGCCGCAGCCCGTTCTCAGTGCGCTGATACAGATCAGCTGGTGTCAATTGACAGGGCGAGTCATAACCGAGCGCACCGCAAAGTTCCAGAAACGCTGACACCGTACCGTGCTGATAGTTACGCACGCGTTCAGCACGCAATTCAACGTTCACCGCTTTTGCACGTGCTTCATCCTGCGTGGCAACACCCGTGGGGCATTTGTTGGTGTTGCAGGACTTGGACTGTATGCAGCCCAGCGCAAGCATCATCGCACGCGCCGAATTCACCACATCCGCACCGAGTGCAATTTTGCACAGCATGTCAAAACCGCTGGCATTTTTGCCGGCACTGATCAACCGGATCTGTTCGCGCAGGCCCGCACCTCGCAAGACCTGCGAGACAAAATACGTTGCCTCCAGACACGGCATGCCCAGACTGTTGCTGAACTCGACCGGCGCGGCGCCTGTGCCTCCTTCTGCACCGTCGATGGTAATAAAGTCCGGCAGAATGCCTGTGGCAAGCATGGCTTTGACGATGCACATAAACTCGGATTTTTTACCAACACAGAGCTTGAAACCCACTGGCTTGCCGCCACTGAGTTCACGCAATCGTTGTACAAACTGCAGCAAACCTTCCGGGGTATCAAACTCGGGATGATTGGCGGGCGAGTATACCGTTTTACCCACCTCCACCAGACGGATACGCGCAATTTCTGCGCTGACTTTGGCGCCCGGCAGCACACCACCGTGTGAGGGCTTGGCACCCTGAGACAGCTTGATTTCCACCATCTTCACCACATCTTGTGATGCCGCGATACGGAAGGCCTCGTCATTAAACCGTCCGTTCAAATGACGACAACCAAAATAACCGGTACCAATCTGCCAGACCAGGTCACCTCCGTGTTGCAAGTGGTAAGGACTGATGCCGCCTTCGCCAGTATTGTGATAGAAACCGCCCAAACGGGCACCCTTGTTGAGCGCACTGATGGCATTGTTGCTGAGTGCCCCAAAACTCATGCCCGAGATATTTAACAGGGATGCTGAATACGGTTGCTTGCACTGTGGTCCGCCAATCACAACCCGTGCCTGTTCCGGATCGATGTGACGGGCGTTGATGGAATGGAAAATACACAAATAACCTTCTGCCAGAATATCGCGCTCGGTACCAAACGGCAGTGTGTCGTCGAGGCGTTTGGCGCGTCGGTAAATCAGATCACGCGCTTCACGGTTGAACGGTGTCTCCTCCAGATTGTCCGCAATAAAATATTGTCGAATCTCCGGACGAATGCTTTCCAGCATAAAACGGATGTAGGCAAACACCGGGTAGTTTTTGCGCAGGTTACTGTCGGCCCAATGCAAATCGTAGAAACCGACAGCACTGAACACGAGCAGAACAATACTCACCAGCAACAGCACAGGTTGTTGCAACATAGTAAGAGGGTCTGCAGAAAATCCGGTTGCAGCCAACAATGCCAACACACTGGCTGGCATCAGCAACAAGGTCACCATCCAGTAAAAACGTACAGCCGGTGTCACCTTCGTCACTCCTTGGCCTGTTCAGGCGTCAACCCGTATGTTCAAACGATTACACAGCACACAAGCGCGCTCTGGCTTCGGCATATTCACGCTTGAGTCTGTTGATATACACAGCCGCCGGAGTGATCTCGCGAATCACACCAATCCCCTGCCCACAGCCCCAGATGTCACGCCAGGCACGTTTTTCACCACCACCGCCAAAATTCATTTTGCTGGGATCAGACTCGGGCAAATTGTCCGGGTCCATGCCGGCATTGCGAATGCTGCCCTTGAGATAGTTGCCGTGCACACCGGTGTAGAAATTGCTGTACACGATGTCATCGGAATTGCTTTCGACGATCATCTTTTTATAGTCGTCAACTGCCCTGGCTTCTTCGGTCGCAATAAAGGGTGAGCCGATATAGGCGAGGTCTGCACCCATAGCCTGCGCAGCGAGAATCGCACCTCCGGTGGCAATCGATCCCGACAACAATACCGGACCATCAAACCACTGGCGCACTTCCTGGATCATGGCAAACGGGCTCTTCACGCTGGCATGACCGCCAGCGCCAGCTGCCACACATATCAGACCATCAGCGCCCTTGTCGATGGCCTTGTGGGCAAACACATTGTTGATGACATCGTGCAGAACAATGCCTCCCCAACTGTGCACGGCCTGATTGACGTCCTCACGCGCACCCAGACTGGTGATGATGATGGGCACTTTGTACTTGGCACACAGCGCCATGTCATGTTCGAGCCTGTCGTTGCTTTTATGCACAATCTGATTGATCGCAAACGGTGCCGCCGGGCTGTGCGGATTTTTCTGATTCCAGTCCGCCAGCGTTTCGGTTATCTCCGCCAGCCAGTCTTCCAGCTGTTCAGCCGGGCGGGCATTCAGTGCCGGCATCGAACCCACAACACCATTGATACACTGCGCAATAACCAGTTTGGGGTTACTGATGATAAACAGCGGGGAACCCACCACGGGAAACGGCAGGGACTGCAGTACGGGCGGCAAACGTGACATGAAAACTCCAGTGTGTGTCGTTGTGATCAGAAATGGCAGCGTGTGTCAGAAACCTTCCAGCACCAGCTTGCCCATGGTGTGCTCGGATTTGAGCAGACTGTGCGCCTTCTCAAGATTCTCCGGCGTGATGCGCCCCAGGTGTTCACCCAGCGTGGTTTTGAGAATGCCCTTGTCCACCAGTCGCGCCACCTCACCCAGCAACTGGTGCTGCTGGTCCATGTCAGCGGTTTTGAACATCGGGCGGGTAAACATAAACTCCCAGTGCAGCGACAGGCTCTTCTGCTTCATCAGTTTGATATCCAGCACCTCGGCCGGATCATCAATCAGTGCGAGTCGTCCTTGCGGCCGCAGCATGGCGACCAGATTGGCATAATGATGGCCGGTGCGATTGATACCCGCGACATCCGTGACATCATTCAAGCCAGTAGCCTTCAGCTCATCTGCCAGCGATTTGCTGTGATCAAGCACATGGTGGGCGCCCAGTGATTTGACCCAGGCCATGCTCTGCTCACGTGAGGCCGTTCCCACCACTGTGGCCGAGGTCAGATGCCGGGCCAACTGGACCATGATGGAACCCACTCCTCCGGATGCGCCCACAATCAACACAACACGATCATTGGCGGCGCTGCCTTGCGGCACCTGCAAACGGTCAAACAGCATTTCCCAAGCCGTGATGGTAGTCAGCGGCATCGCGGCAGCTTCCGCATCAGACAAGGTTTTGGGCGCAATCGCCGCAATGCGCTCGTCCACACATTGAAATTCGGCGTTGCAGCCACTGCGGGTCACATCGCCGGCATACCAGACCCGGTCTCCGGCCTTGAATCGGGTCACCGCTGAACCGGTTTCCTCAACAATGCCCACGGCATCCCAGCCCAGAATCTTGGGCTGATCGGCCGGTGGGGAGACACGTGAGCGGATTTTGGTGTCCACCGGATTGACCGCTATCGCGTTGATACGCACCAGCAGGTCGTGGGGTCCGGGGGCTGGACGGTTGGTCTCGAAGGCCGTCAGTGGCCCATTGGCGGTATACCCGATTGCTTTCATGGCAACTCCCTGTTTGAGATGGTTGCGCCGAGTATACTTCAGAAAATCGCGTCCGTCAGAGACTGGGCAGATCGCTCACATCCCCAGCCAGTCACGCACCATTTGCTCACTCATGATGCCACTGTGGGCGTGTGCCTGATGCTGGCTGTCAAACAGATATCCCCGGGGCAGCTCACCGTACCACTGCGGGTCGATACTGAAGCGCAGGCTTTCCGTAAAGGCATCGGCGAACATCCAAGAGGTCATGCGATCAAGCCCGAAATCCATCAGAAAGTCGGTGGCGTCCTCGCGCAGCGCGATATTGTCGGTAGACACCAGAATCAGCGGCAGCTCGGGATTCTCGGCCTTCAGGCGCCCGAGCATGGCCAGCTCAACCATGCATGGCGGGCAATCCACCGACCACAAGGCCAGAATAAATGGCTGCCCTGCACGCTCCGCCTTCAGGGTCGCCAAGGTGTCGGCCAGAAACGGACGGATGTCCGCTTCCGTATTGAGCGCCAGCGCGTCGGCCAGCGGCAACCAGCGATAGCCGTCAGCGCGGGTCAGCCAGCTGACAGCAGGTCCTTGCGGTCCCATCACCAGCAGCGGGTGATCGGAGGCATTGGAGGTGGAAGCCAGCACCTGTGGCTCAGACCAGCTCTTGCCGCTGTCAACCGAACGCACCACTAACAGGTCCGTCTTGCTGCCATCAAAGCGCTTCCACACCAGCAATACCTCGTCCTGCCAGATCGCCAGTTGCGGGTGGGCTGCACCGGAGCTGCCGTCAATCTGTGTCACCCGCACAGTTTCGCCGTCGGCCAGACGATGAAAGCCGTAATAAATGCCCTTGTGGCGATTGCCCGCGCTGAACCAGCTCAAGTGGTAAGCATCCTCACTACCCTGCTGCACCATCGCTGGACCATGATGGGGGCAGGCGTTGATCTGCCAGTCATCCTCACTGGCACGCGAAAATCCGGCAGCAGCGCCCTCCGGTCCCACATAACTGATCGCGTGATCGCGCGTGGTGCCATCAAAAATCTGTCGCCACATCAGCGCCATACCGTCGTTACCGTGGGGCGCCACCGCGATGCGACAGCACTCACAGCTGTGGTCAGCCACCTTGCGGTTGGGCGCAAAACTGGCGCCCTGATCGCTGGACACGGTGTAGAACACCGCACTGCCAGTGTAGTCCTGGCCCTGTGCAGCAGCCGCTTCCAGTTCACGTTTGTCGAGCCAGCTCAGGTACAAGTGGCCGGATTCACTCAAAAACAGGCTGTCAAAGCGATGGCTGGTGAGCAGACCGTCATCGTTGATGGTACGCACCGGCTCGAAATCCTCACCACCATTGAGGGAACGGGTAAAGCGGATATCACCGGTATGCATGCCCGCGGTTTTTTGCGTCCATGAGACGTACACCACATCGCTGCGACCGGCCCTGCGATCCACAATAATTTTGGGACGATTCTCGCCATTGACTTCAATGGCCTCCGGGGATGAGTTGACTGCGACCGGCTCGCTGAAACCAGCTCCGTTGTCATCAGAATGCACCAGCCAGGCTATCTGATTCTGGACAAACACAACCCACAAACGACCATCAGGTGTCTGCCAGGCACTCGGAGCCTCGCCACAATGGACAGAAATGCGACTGTTGTCAGCACAGGCTTGCGCGGCTGGCTGGGCGTTCAGGAGAGAGGAAGCACTGGCAGCGCAGAATCCTAACACCAGCGTGAGTGAGCGCAACAATCGGTTACAGGGCAGAACAGTCACAGCGTTATCCTCATCGCAGTCAAGCCAGGTCTGATTTTAACCCGAGCCTGCGGGGAATCCCCTGCCGTACGCTGCGACACATTGTCGCAGGCAGTCAATAACAGGGGCTTGATAACACGTGCGCAAAAAAAAAGAGGCAGCTCCAAGGCTGCCTCTAACGGCGAATATCAATCAAAACCTTCCTGCGGGGGATCAGCTGGCAGCGTCTGCCTTCGCTTCGATCAGGCGATTGCCGTTGACAGCAATCGGGATCTGGCGCGGCTTCATCGCTTCCGGAATCTCGCGGCGCAGGTCAATATGCAGCAGGCCATTCTCCAGATGGGCATTCACCACTTTGATGTGGTCGGCCAACTGGAAAACGCGCTCGAAATTGCGCGCGGCAATTCCCTGATGCAGGTATTGGCGCTCGGTATTGTCAGCGGCTTTTTCACCGCGAACTTTCAGCGTCTGGCGCTCGGACTCAATACTGAGCTCACTGTCAGTAAAGCCGGCGACCGCCATGGAAATACGGTATTGGTCCTCAGCCAGCCGCTCAATGTTGTATGGCGGGTAGCTGGGCTGGTTCTGTTCGCGCTGGGCGATGGAATCCAGCAGTTGACTCAGGTGATCAAAACCAATGGTGGAACGATACAGCGGAGCAAAATCAAATGTTCTCATGACAAAATCCTCATCCAATCCTCATCAAGCAATAAGATTATTTCTTCAGTTTTAAATACCTATCCAGGGGATCAGGTACACCGGACAAACCTCCTCGAGAGCCTTTGTCCTGTGACTTATTTAAGGTCGTCCAAATCATTTTCAAGGCCGGATGGAAAAATTTTCTGAAAAATTCCGGCGCGCACCGAACACATGATCTATAAACAGAATGGGTATCAGGACGATACCTGCTGCATGGATGCCACACACCCATCAATGCAGTGCCTGCCATGGAAGGTAGGGGCCGGATCATCACTGCTTCCTGCTGGTCCGGCGTTTTTTACGGGGGCAGTTTCTGCCCCCGTCATTTTTTCCCTTTCGCTGACACGCCACCTTGGCGGCATCACTGCGGCTTCGACTTGCGCGAGGTGACGCCATCAAGGATCATCTGCGCCAGTATTCACAACACCAGGCAACGAACAATAAACAACTGACAGGCTGAGTGTCAGCAGGAGTCGCTCAACAATGACAAGAACCGTCATGATCACCGGTGCCTCATCCGGATTTGGGAGGGCTTGTGCCCAACGCTTCGCGCAGGCCGGAGACCGTCTGGTCCTGCTGGCACGCAGGCAAGATCGGCTGCAAGCACTGTCAGAGCAATTGCGGGATCTTTGCGATGTGCAAGTGCTGGGCTGCGATGTCACTGACGCGGCGGCGCTGGAACAGGCGCTGGGTTCGCTTGAACCACCTTTTAATGCGCCTGATATTCTGATCAACAACGCCGGGCTGGCGCTGGGGCTGGAACCCGCCCACGAGGCTGACATTCGCGACTGGGAAACCATGATTGCCACCAATGTCATGGCGCTGGTGCGTATGACCCGTCTGATTCTGCCGGGCATGGTGGCGCGAGACCGGGGTCATATCATCAACATCGGCTCAACGGCGGGCAACTGGCCTTACCCTGGTGGCAACGTGTATGGTGCCACCAAGGCGTTTGTACAGCAGTTCAGCCGGGAGTTGCGGGCGGACGTATTGGGCAAAAAAGTAAAAGTGACCAATATTGAACCGGGATTGGCCGAAACCGAATTCTCGCTGGTGCGCTTCAAACACAACAGCGAGCAGGCTGACAAGGTCTATGACGGCACTCGCCCGCTCAGTCCGGAAGATGTGGCCGATATTATTTTCTGGGTCTGCAGCACGCCACCTCACGTCAACATCAACGCGATGGAAATCATGCCGCTGTGTCAGGCCTGGGGTCCGTTCAGAATAGACCGGACTATTCAGTACGACGACTGATCTGGCACGAACATTCAGCGTTTGCCTTCATTGATGACCACCGATACGCTCTGGTTGCTGCGGTTGTGAATCTGATAGCTCACACCTGCTTCGCGCCACGCCCAATCCCCCATGGCCTTGAGCTCGTGGGTAATGCCATCCCCGCGACTGACATGCAACACCCCGTCGCTGACCTGAACAATCGCCACCGGGTTGGTGTGCAGATAACTTGCACTTGACTGACCAGGCGCCAGTTCAAGGCGGTACGAGCGAAACCATTCATTTTCCAGCTGTGGTAACAAGTCAATCTGACCTGTATCCACCGCCATCACGGCCGGACCGTAATTGGCCAGCGCGATAATTCTGAACAGGCCAGGGCCCGGATTGTTGACCCGGTGCGTGTACTGTTCCTGAACATAGGTGGTGATGCTGGAAACACGCCCGTTCAGCGGTCCTTCGCCATTGCTGATGAACGTGTAGAGAATGGCGGAGTCGTGGGTGTGCGGCAAGGTCGTATCACCCGGATTGATCTGGACATCCAGCAGGCGCAGATTTCCATCCTGCATCACCGTGCGATGGCGCGGCTCCTGCAGGATGTTGACAGTGCGTACCGGATCAAATTGCTGTCCATCGTCAGAGGGCGCCGGCTGGGCTTGCAGGCCCGCTGCCCGCAACAATGTGGCAGCCAGCAGACATGCGGTGATGGCAATCAGGCCTGACATCGGTTTTGTTCTCATTTTAATGTCCCGTTACGTCAACCATTTGTGAAACCATCATAAGCCGGAAAAAGTTCAAATTCACCCCGGAAGGCGGATTTTCTTTTGATAAGGCCTGAATGATAATGGCGCCATCTTCATACACCGGCAGGAATCGGATCATGCATTTCTTTACTGTGCGTTTGAGCGCTTGTTGTCGCAGGCCCCTGCCACTGGCATACCTGCTCGTCGGGATACTGATGCTGCCCCTGTCGGCGCAGGCGCAAACGACCCCGGCCTACGACGTCGATGCAGTATCCAGAGCGGCTGTCCAGGTGCGTGTCGATAACGGTACCGGATCAGGCACCCTGATCATTCTGGACAACGAAGCGGTGGTATTCACCAACCGGCATGTGGTCGAGGGTTTTAATGAGGCAACGATTGCGGTTCTGACCGATGTCAATGCACCCGCACAACCCATGTTCATCGCCACGCTGACCGGTTTCTCTGACACTTACGACTTTGCGGTTTTCAGACTCAGCACTGATCTGGACGGCAATCCTGTCACCGTGCAGCAACTGAGGCGCGGCGAATTCGGTTTTACCGTGCCGGATATCCCACTTCAGGACAGCAACAGCAAGGACAGCGATGTGCGACGTGGTGACAACATTGCCATCTTTGGTTACCCCGGCATTGGCGACGATGAGCTGGTTTATACCACCGGTACAATCTCTTCTGTGCAGTTTGGTGACTATGAGGGTGAACGTCTGCCGATGTGGTATCGCACCAACGCCGAAATGTCTCCCGGCAACAGCGGCGGCATGGCACTGAACACACGTGGAGAATTTGTCGGCATCCCGACCAGCGTCAGAACCGAATACGAAACCGGTGGCCGCCTGGGCAGTCTGCTGGCTGTCCCGCTGGTGATGGCCATCATGAACGATGGCGATGGTCTGCTCACCTCATGGGACGGTGCGACAGACTCCAGTGAACTGGATTACTCGCAAGACCCGACCTACGGTTCCATCACGATGGACTTCAGCAATGCCGGAGAGCCCAGCCATACCAATCTGCTCTCCGGCGGCAGTGTCGATGTTAGCTACCTGGGCCAGAGCTGCACAGGCTATGCCAGCAGCAGTCCTGATTTGCGACTGCAACTCGACGACCCTGTTGGTGATCTCAGTGTGATTTTTGTTGCACTGGATGAGTCTGACACCACACTGATTGTGAACGCACCCGATGGTGAATGGTACTGCAATGACGACATCGATTCTGACACGCTGGATCCCGGTTTGTGGTTTCCCGATGCCGGCACCGGCCAATACGACATTTGGGTTGGCAGTTACTACAGCGATGACATGATTGATGGTGTGCTCACCATCAATAACGGCTCGCTGGACGACAGTGCTGATGTGAGCGACAGCGCTGGCGAATCGCGTCTTGACTGGTCACTGGAACCGTTCTCCGGCGTTGTTGATCTGGATCCCGGTTTTGTACCTGACCCGCATGAAATCAGCGTGGTAGCCGGCGGCTCTGTGGATGTCGCTGGCGGCGATTACGGCAGTGAATGTACCGGTTATGCCGCAGTGGCGCCGGATGTTCGCCTGAACTGGGGCAGCGACAGCGGATTGCTGCGCATCCTGTTTGAAGCTGATGACAGTGGCGAAGACACCACACTGATTGTCAACACACCAGATGGGCGCTGGTTGTGTAATGACGATGGTGGCAGCAGCCTCAATCCGTTGATAGAAATGAGTGCCGGGCAATCCGGTCGTTACGATATCTGGATTGGTTCCTACAATGATGGTGACTATATCAGCGGTACGCTGAAGATTACCGAGCTGTCCGGCACGCCCTGATCAGGCGTGCCCGCTTGTCACAACATCACGTCTCATAACTCCACGTGGATGCGACTGATGACCCGCAACGCTTTGGCCACGGCCTGATCCGTGCTGATGTCGCGAGCCAGTGCAACACCCAGTCGGCGTTCACCGGCCACTTCCGGCTTGCCAAACAGACGCAAATCCGTATCCGGCTCTGCCAGTGCGTCATGCAGGTTTCCGTACTGCATGTCGCTGGAATGCCCTGACACCAGCAGCACCGCTGACGCTGACGGGCCCAGCTGATGAATCACCGGAATCGGCAATCCGAGAATGGCGCGCGCATGCAAGGCAAACTCGGACAAGTTCTGCGAGATCAGCGTCACCAGCCCGGTATCATGTGGGCGAGGTGACACCTCGCTGAAATACACCTGGTCACCTTTGACAAACAGCTCCACACCAAATATGCCCAAGCCACCCAGTGACGAGGTCACGGCATCAGCGATGCGTTGCGCTTCGGCCAAGGCCTGTACTGACATCGCTTGCGGTTGCCATGATTCACGATAATCGCCTTTTTCCTGACGATGCCCAACAGGAGCACAAAAGGAGGTGCCGTCACGATGGCGCACCGTCAGCAGCGTAATTTCGTAATCAAAATCGACAAAACCCTCAACAATCACTTTGCCCTTGCCCGTGCGTCCACCTGACTGGGCATAGTCCCAGGCCTTGTTGATATCCGCCTCTGTACGCACGGTGCTCTGACCTTTGCCCGACGATGACATGATGGGTTTGACCACACAGGGCAATCCGATCTCGGCCACCGCTGCCTGGTATTCTTCAACGGTTTGTGCAAACCGGTAAGGTGATGTGGCAAGGCCCAGCTCCTCTGCAGCCAACCGGCGAATACCCTCGCGGTTCATGGTCAGGCGCGCTGCGCGTGCGGTGGGAATGACATGCCAGCCCTCCTGCTCCAGCGCGACCAGCTCATCGGTGGCAATCGCTTCAATCTCGGGCACAATCAATGCCGGTTTTTCACGTTCAACCAGCGCCCGCAGCGCAGCACCATCCAGCATATTGATCATGTGGCTGCGATGGGCGACCTGCATGGCCGGGGCGTTGGCATACCGGTCCACGGCGATCACTTCACAGCCCAGACGCATCAATTCGATAACCACTTCCTTGCCCAGCTCCCCGCTGCCCAGAAACATGATGCGCGTTGCATGCGCAGACAACGGTGTCCCGATTGTGGTCATGGCTGACTACCTCTGTGTGCCTGTTGGTGAAAACACAGGACTCTATCCCGAAACCGGTTTCACCGCCACCACCAGCACGTTGAAACTGCCACCACCAAACACTTGCAAAGAACGGTAGTCATGCTCAAGCAGGGTCACCTCAAAGCCGCAGTGCTGAAGCCAGTGTTGCATCTCATCAACGGTGATGGCAGCCATCGTATGTACATCCTGCCATTGCCGGGTCTGCCCCTGGTAGCTGTCCTCCACCATCAGATGCAATGCCATCGCATCACCCTGGCCACAATACGTCCAGCCGGACTTGAAACGCAGTTGATGCCCCTGATGCTCAAGTTCAGTGCTGACAACATGGTGGTTGTTGATGCCGCGCACATCCACCATGTTGAACACAAAAACGCCGCCGGGTACCAGGGCCTGCCAAACCCGGGCCAGCGTCTGGTGCAGCGCTGGCAGCGGATGGTTGTAGTGAATCGAATACAAAAAACAGCTCACCAGCTCCACGCAGTTGTCCAGTGCCAGCGCTGCCATGTCAGCATGAATAAACTGCGCCTGTGGACAGCGCGCCTGCGCCATACGCAGCATATCGGCGCTGTTATCCAACCCGCTGCACTGGTAGCCATAAGCCAGCATATGCGCAATATGTGGACCGGTGCCACAAGCCAGATCCAGATAACGCGGCTGTGCAGCCGGGCGCGAGTTTTGAGCCGGAGCCTGACCGGAAAACGAGCGAAACACGCGATGCGCAAATTCACACTGCTCGCCGTAGTCAACACCAGCGCAGAACAGATCGTAATAATTGGACAGGTCGGCATACAGGTGGCCGGTTTGGGTCATGATTGCGAGCCGCCTCAACATGGCCGACACCGTCGGCTGACAAAAAGCGCGTAGTGTGCTGACTTCCCTGCCCGGCTTCAAGTGCGCGTTGTACACGACACGCACATTCCGATGTTGCGCTTTGTGCTGTCAACAGCAAGAATGCAAGGCAAATGACAAGGACCACACCATGCCAGCAACCGCGCCTGATATCACCAGCCTGATCCCCATTGTTTGCGCCCTGATTATTGCCATCAGTTTACGCAATGTCATCGTCGGCCTGTTTATTGGCCTGTTTATTGGTGTATTGCAAATCAACGGACTGTCATTGCTTTCTGGTGTCAGCATTCTGGTGCGGGACCATCTGGTGCCACAGGTCACTGACAGCTACAACGCCGGAGTGCTGGTGCTGTTGGCGTTTATTGGCGGCTTCGTCGCGCTGATGGAGAGTTCGGGCGGCGGTGCAGCGTTTGCCTCGCGGGTCACCCGCTATATCACTACCCGGCTGCGTCTGCAGATATCCGTGTGGCTGGGCGGTATTACGATATTTTTTTCCGATCTGGGCACACCGCTGATTGTGGGCCCGGCGTTTCGCCCTCTGGCTGACAATATGAAAATGTCGCGCGCGAAACTCGCGTGGATTATCGACTCGACCGCATCACCGGTGGCTGTGCTGGTGCCTTTTATTGGCTGGGGTGTGTATATCATGAGCCTGCTGGAACAGCAGTTCCAGAGCCTGCAACTGGACACCAGTGATTTCGCCGCGCTGATTTCCGCCATGCCCTATCAGTTCTATGCCTGGCTGGCCGTGCTAGCGATTCCGGTGATGGCCATCACCGGTGCAGAATTTGGCCCGATGCGCCGATCGGAATACCGGGCGCAACAGGCAACAGCACCCTCGTCGTCTGCTGACAACAGCGGCAGCGCTCAGAATCTGATTGTCCCCAATGCCCGCGCCTCGTTTATCTGGATGCCCCTGCTGGTGCTTGGCATTGTGCTGGCATGGACACTGGTGCCACTGGGTTTTCCATTTGGGCGCGTCAGCGGTGCCGATTTTCGTGCCGGTTTGTCGACCGCTTATATCGCAGCGGGTTTGTGTCTGTTGATTCTGATGGCCGTCCACGGTTCACGTAAAGTGATGGACAGTGTGCGCGAATACCTCAATGGCGTTGGCCGCATGACCCAGGTTGCCATCATGTTGCTGTTGGCGTGGGCGCTTGGCGATTTGCTGGCCATGCTGGGCACTGATGTTTATGTTGCCTCGGTAGCGTCACAAACCATTCACCCGGCCCTGTTGCCGGTGATGATTTTTGCAGTGTCCTGCCTGATCTCGTTTGCCACCGGATCATCCTGGGGGACCTATGCCATCATGATTCCGTTGACGCTGCCTGCTGCCGTTGCCATCGGCGCCCCACTGGAGGTGTGTATTGGCGCGATTTTGTCCGGTGGTTTGTTCGGGGATCATTGCTCACCCATTTCCGAGACAACGATTCTCGCTGCCACCGGGGCCGGATGTGACCAGTTCGAACACTTTCAGACGCAACTGCCTTATGCACTGGCCAACGGCGCCTTGTGTCTGGGCGGATTTCTGATCGCCGGCACTGTGTCCAGCCCGTGGATTCTGGCCGTGTTGATACTGATGCAGATTGTGTTGCTGACGGCAATAAGCCGTCAGCAAGGCCGTTCCATACTTGCCACTGCAACAGACTGACAAGCTCAGTTGCTGTTGACGCGCGGGCGAAATGCCAGCAGTACATTGCCGGGCTGCTGGTTGAAGCGCTCGTAACCGGAACCCACAAAGACCATGCCGGCGCCCGCCGCCACCGAATGCGCATCAATCGAGCCGCCCTGCCCGCTGAGACCATTGAGTCCGGCAAAGGTGGTGGCCGTATCAAATTCAAACAGTAGCTGACCATTGCTGTTGTCAACAATAAACAGTCGGCCATCAATGTTGCCGGCAATCGTGGCACCGTCCACGACCAGCGGCAGCGCTGAGAAACCATAGCGTTGGGCGCAGCTGGGCACCACATCCGCACGGCCATTGTCGCAATCAGGACGTGCGCGCAGCTCCCAACCAGGCTGGCCTGTGGCGATGTCAAAGACATGCAGACCGGCGCGACTGACATCGTCGCTGCGATTGGGATCACTGACCGGCAAAATCACTTTGCCACCGTCCACCGCGATGCCCCAATGGTTACCCCCGAGAGCGCCACCTTCGCCAACGCGTTGCTGCCACAGCAGCGCACCATTGTCCGGATCCAGCGCCCACAGATGACCGGATTTCTGCCCGGCCAGCAAACGATCACTGCCATCAGGCAATGTCACCAATACCGCAGCACCTCCGAAGTCCCAGTCCTTGCGGATGCTGTCTGCCTCCGAAGGACAATTGGGGCCGGGATTGCGACCGGAGCACGCCATGTTCCAGACGTCGTCAGCAACCGCCTGAAACTGCCAACGCAGCTCACCGCTATCGATGTCCAGCGCAATGATCGCATTACTGGTGTCAGTTGCCGGCAAGGAGGTGTTCTCACCGGTGGTGACATAAAGCAGTCGTCGTTTGGGATTCAGCGTCGGGTTTGACCAGATCGGCGCACCTGAGGGACCGCGCAGGCGTGCACCCGCCGAATTGACCGCGCCGGTGTAACTGGCCGGAGGCATGGTGACCCAGGTCCAGATGTGGTCACCACTGCTGATCTCAAGCGCCATCACCGCACCACGACCGTCACAGCATTCATGCTCGGCATCAGCACCACGTGCCACACCGGATGCCGACACCGGCACATAGAGCCGGTTCTCCCACGCCAAGGGTGCACCGGTCAAACGGGTTGCGACACCGGCATCCACTTCGCCGGAACGCTGCCAGAGCAACTCGCCGTTGGCGGGATCCAGTGCATGCAGGCGTGCCTGCTCATCGGTCACAATCAGGTAGCGCTGACCATCGGCCTGCACATCGGACAAGGTCGCCGATGCGCGCAGCGCAGCACCCGCGTCATAACTCCATTTGATGCAACCGCTGTCAGTATCAATCGCGAGCACATAACCGGTCGAGGCAGCGGGATAAAACAGCGTGTCGGCGGTGACAACCGGTGACGATCGCAGTCCGGCAATATTCGGGAACACTATCGCCCATGCCAGTTCCAGATTGGCCAGCGCCGATTTGTCGAGCCCTGCCACACCGGCTGACAGATTGCGTGATGAATTCAGGTCAACGCCAGACCACGGCATCGCAATCTGTGACAGATTGATGTTGCGTTGCTCCGGCGAGCACAGGTTGTTGCTGATCCAGTCAGTACCCGGTTCGGTGGCTGCCAGATACTCAATCAGCGTCGCACGCTGATCGGGACTGAGTGCTGATCCCTGTGCCGACATCAGTCCCTGGGTCAGGGTAAATTCCAGTGCCTCGGCGCTCAGGGATTGCAGGGTTCTCAGGCTGGCTGCGCGAGAATCACCTCCGGCATGACAGCCGGCGCAATAGGTCTGATAAATCTGCTGTCCGGGATGATCAGACTGTGACCATGCCAGCGATGACAACAGGCTTGATATCAGTACGGCACAGAGGGGCAAAAGGCGGGGATACTTCAGGCGGGACGGATTTGGCATGTTCTGCTCTCTTGTTCTTGTCCGGATATTCCGGATCGAGTTAAGCAGAAATCAGCAACGCTGACCAGCCCCGTCGCGCCCGCTGATACAGCAGGCGCGACGGGCAAAGCTCAGGAACCCAGACGGTAGCGCAGCTTGACCACCAGCGTATCCACCACGGGCTCGGACCACGCCTCGGAGAGCAGTCCGCTGTAGTCATCGAAGGCGCTGCCCGGCAGATTGCCACCACGGGTATACACAATAAACAGATCCGACAATGGCGCAATTTCCCAGCGATAGCGTGCCTGGAAACTCAGACGGCTGATCACAAAACTGTCATCGGTCAGATTCGGTTTGGCCACTTCACGCAAGGGTTCTATGCGGTTGGGGTTCACTTGCAGAAATTTGTTTTCAAAGGCTTTCAGACCTGTCCACTGCATACCAAAGCGCAACTGCTGGCGAGCGCTGATAAAGTAGTCCAGGGTGAATTTGGGTGACCACTGATGACCTTCAAAACTGGTGTAACGGCCATTGCCGCGATAAACCAGCAGTCCCTCGCGCTCGGCATAGGACAGATCCAGTGCCACTGAAAAATTGCTGACCGGACGATAATTGATACCCGCGGTTGTGGTCAGAAATTTTTCACCCAGGTCTTCTGTATTGGCATCCACACCCAGACTGTAACGCACCGGCAGGGTTGGATCAGTTTCCCAGTTGGCAACCAGCTGCCAGCGTCCCGGCACATAATAGTCGCCGCTGCCACGGCCCAGCCTGTCTTCAACCCGGCGATGGTAGTACCGCAGACTCAGCATGGTGGAATGATTATTGAGATACGTCTGGTTCAGGGTGCCAAACACGCCCTGACGCACCCAGTCGTTATTGCCATTCCAGTGATTGAACACAAAAATGGAATAGTTGCGCGAGCGCAGCCCCTCAATGTTGGACTGGTCCCTGGTGTAGTTGTAGTCCATGTGCATCAGGTCATTACGGGTCAGAAAGCCCAGTGTGTTGAGCTCGAGTTTGTCATCGTGATAACCGGCGGCAATCCGGTGCGACACACCACGGGCCGGTCTGAAAATCAGATCTGCAATGGCGCCGTAACCTTCAACATCATTGACATCACTGGCCAGTACCTGACCATCAAAAATCCAGCGTGAATCCGCTGAAAAATAGTGCATGTCGACACCGTTGACAGTGGCATCAACGCGATCATGTGACACCGATGTTCCCATCCAGCCAATCGAGCGGCGGCCACCGCCCACGGTGTCTTCATACAATAGCCGTCCGACCCCGAAGTCGCGTCCGGTAGCATCAATACGCACCACACTGCCATCCGCTCGCTCACCACGGATTGACATGTCATCTTCGGCTGCCGCCAGCACGCCATAACGCAGCGCACCGTTTTGACCGGTAAACTTCAGCGCACCCAGCAAATCTGACGGCGCGCTGAGATCAGTATCCACAACCCGCACACCCGCCGGGACCTGATACAAAGCCGAGCTGCCGATGCGGCGCGTGTTTAGCATGGATGTTGGGCCACCTGGCCCTCTTGCGTTCTGGTTGCGCGGCGAGGTAGCAAACACATCCTGCCCTTCAAGAAAAAACGCACGCTTTTCCGGGAAGAAGGTTTCATAAGCCGTCAGGTTGACCACCACATCGTCTGATTCCACATTACCGAAATCAGGATTGAGACTGGCTGACAACTGGGTATTGGTAGTGGGACGCCAGAAGATTTCCGCACCAGCACGCAGTTTGTTTTCGCCACGCACCGCGTCATGTGTCGCAGAAACATAAGGGTAATACGTAATCTGGGTACGTGGTTCAATATCTTGCAGTTCATACTTCTGGAATGCAGACAGAAACTCGTTCACGGTGTCGGGCAATGCCGGGGATGACCAGGTTTCATTGAGGTGTCCCACTTGCCGTTCCGTGTAAATGCCAATACGGCGCACATTGCCGGGGGCACGTGGCAGCGCCATCATTGACCAGGGAATAAAATACTCCGCCGCCCAGCCGCCGTCGACCACACTGGTTTCCGCATCCCAGGATCCGTCCCACTGCATATTCATGGAACGCTCGGGCAAGATAGTGCCATCGGTTTTGGAACCACCCAGATTGACCCGCATCATGTACCCGAACAGGCCTTCACCGGAGGCGTCAATACTGACCACCACACCGTCGCGTTCCAGTCGTGTGTCACGTGGCGTCATACGGGCAACCAGTGAGTCTTCAGGCTGATAATTCATGATGCCAACATAAATGCCGCGCTCGGTGTAGAACACCCGGGTCTCAGTGCGCAGTGAAGCATCAACCAGCGTATCGGGGGTGATCACTCGCATGCCACCGTCCATCACAGGAATCTGTTGCCAGATCGCTTCGTCCAGCCGGCCATCCAGTTCTATGGCGACGCGATCCTCATCCACTCGGGTCAGTTGTGGAACGGCATCCTGCGCACTGGCGACCGTTGAAGCCCCCAGCAATGTCAGTGAGCCCAGCCAGATTTTTTTGTGTTGGCGCATGTTTCCCTCTCTTGATGGCGGACCCGTGCTTTGAGAACGCAGAGTCCTTTAATTGTTATGGCTTTGAGAAGGAATATAACCGCGCCGCAGCCGATCTCCGAGAAAGGCTACAATTCGTTGCAAATACTGGCCAGAAGTCAGGATCTTGCGTGAGAGCGTACTGCCTCTGCCGCCTCGCCTGGCAGCATGAACCAACGCAGGGCTTCGTGGCTGGCGCCAAGGCACAGATCCTCGGCAACCGGTTGTGCCGCATCGGCCTGGCAGATAGCCGCCTGCAACACCTCGCGGGCAGCAGCCAGATGATCAGCCAGCGTTGCTGCTGTGGACTGACCGGCGCCCGCCTCGTCGCCCGCTGTGGTCGTGATCTGTTGCCAGTCCAGTTTGCCAATCAGATCCTCGCGCTGGACTGCCTGCTGCCGATGGCGCCACACACCATGGGCACTGTCGTAACGATACAAGGGCAACAGTCTCCAGCCGTGTTCGGCCACCAGTTGCAAGGCATCCAGCAGATAATTGAATTCTTCATCAGCGATAAAGTAGTTGAAATTCAGTCGCACCCAACCCGGCCTGAGCACACCCACGCCACAGCTCACTGCGGCCTCCACCTGCCGACTGAACACCATGTCCATGCCCAGCAAGCTGTGGGCATAGGGTCCGGCACATGAACAACCACCACGCACCTGTATGCCGAACAAATCATTGAGCAGGGACACCACAAAACCATAATGCAGCTCCTGGCGTTTGCCGTCGGGAGCCTGATAGAAAAAGCGTAGTGAAAAGATCGGCAGGCGTTCCGCATCCGGGCTGCCCAGCACCTCAATACCCGGGCAACGGGTCAGTCGTGCCATGGCCAGATGGGCAAGCCGTGACTCTCGCGCCTGAATAAGGTCAGTACCGACTGCCTGTTGCAGGGAAAACACCAGACCGGCACGGATCGCCTCCACAATGGCCGGCGTGCCACCCTCTTCGCGACGCTCGACATCACGAACATACACATGATCCAGCGGCGTGACATAGGACACCGTGCCACCACCGACCACCGCCGGCACCTGATTGCGAAACAGGTGTGCCTTGGCCACCAGTACACCGGGTGTACCGGGTCCACCGACAAATTTGTGGGGTGACAGAAAAATCGCGTCCAGTGCATGGTCGCCGTTCATGTCGATCGCGACATAGGGACCTGCCGCCGCATAGTCCCAACACGCCAGCGCGCCGTATCGCTTGAGCACGGCCGTCACTGCCATGACATCGGTTTTGATGCCGGTGACGTTGGATGCCGCCGAGAAACTGCCGATCAGCAAACGCCGGTTCTGATGCTTTTGCAAGGCGCGCTCCAGTGCAGCGATATCCACCGCGCCAACAGTATCCAGCGGAATAACCTCGACATCAGCAATACTTTCACGCCAGGGCAGTTCATTCGAGTGGTGTTCATAGGGGCCAATAAACACCACCGGCCGCTCGCTTTCCGGCAAGGACGCTGACAGGCAGCAACGGGCATCCAGTTCAGCCGGCAAGCGCAAGTTCAGTACATCAATCAGCTTGTTGATGGCGGCTGTCGCACCTGAGCCGCAAAAAATGACCTTGTCATCCGAGCTGCCATTCACCGCACGACGAATGGCTTGCCGGGCCGACTCACGCCACGCCGTGGTGCGGGCGCCAGTCAGCGTGGTCTCGGTATGGGTGTTGGCATAAAACGGCAGCACCTGATCCCGGATGAAGTCTTCAACAAAATCCAGGCTGCGCCCGGATGCGGTGTAATCGGCATACACCAGCGGTTTGCTGCCGAACGGCGTGTCAATGAGGTGCCGGGCACCGATGAGGCCTTGACGGATTTTGAGGATGAGTTCGTTCATAAGTGCTGTGGTACCGGTATGCGCTGTTGCAGAACAGCTTGTTCAGACGATGGCATCAGTGTACGTGTCCGGGCCTGAAACATTGTTCCCATTTGTATGAAGCAACTTGAAATATTCGAAATTTTGTTTCAAATATATAAATACTTTCGGAATAATGTACCGAAACTCAGGCGCTATCAGACAAACCGGAGACAAATCATGGATGCCCAGGACAAAAAACTGCTGAAGCTGATGCAGGACAACGCCGGTTTGTCAGTGGCTGAGCTGGCCGAGCAGGTTGGCATGTCCAAATCGGCGTGCTGGCGACGCATCCAGAAATTCGAAGACAGCGGCATCATTCGCCAGCGCGTGACTTTGCTGGAGCCAGCCAAACTGGGCTTGGGGCTGACCGTGTTTGTCAGCATACGCACCAATCAGCACAACGCTGCGTGGGCAAAAAAATTCAATGACGTGGTGCAATCGGTCGAAGGGGTGCTGGAGGTGTACCGCCTGGGTGGCCAGATCGACTATCTGCTCAAGGCCGTGGTGGCTGACATGCCCGGTTATGATCGTTTATACCAAAAACTGATTGATGCCGACCTCTTTGATGTCACCGCCAGCTTTGTCATGGAGGAAATCAAGCACACCACCAAGTTGCCACTATAGTCTTTTATTTCAAAAACATAAAAACGTTAACGAACCGTTAACGAACAGTTAAGTCCTCAGATTTCCCAAGCCTTTGCCTTATGCTCACGGCATTTCTGCCAAAGATCCAAGGAAATTGCCCTGATGAGGACGTTTTACACACCACCTCCCGTATCATTGCGCCAGCTTGTCCCGGCAGTGGCCTTGTCCATCGCGGGCCTGGTTCCCCAACCGGCCAGTGCCCAGAGCAGCACTACAACTGCCGCCGCCAGTACACCGCCAGCGCCCGCAGAAATTCTGGTCAGCGAACGCAGCCTGGAAACTACCCTGCCACTGGAGCTGGCGCGCTTCGGCGCCGACCTTGAGATCGTGACTGAAGAACAAATTCGCAAGCACGGATTTGTCGATGTGGCCCAATCCCTCGAAATGCTGGTGCCGGGCCTGCATCTGACCACACAGGCCGGTGCCTTCAGTTACGTCAATGTGCAGATGCAAGGGTCCCGTCCAGGCGACATCCTTTGGACTGTGGACGGCGTGCGTATCAACAATCGGCTTTATAACAGCACAAGCCCTGCTGACACCCTGCCCTCAGCCATGATTGAACGCACCGAAGTACTCAAGGGCGGGCACGGCCTGATGTACGGCACACAAGCCATTGCCGGTGTGGTTAATGTGGTGACACGTGGCTTTTCCGATACCGCGGATGGCCAGATCACCCTCGGAGCCGGCAGCCATGGTGCCGTCAGAGCCAACGTCTCCGGACGAGCCGCTGTTGGCAGTCACAAATTTGTCGGCTGGGTATCCCGTGATCAGACCGATGGTTACGAAATCTATGACAACTATCAGCCCACAGCCGTCAATCGCAAACGCGCCTATGATGTGAACAGTGCGGGACTCAAATACGGCTACGATTTTACCGGGGATTTAAGTCTGAGCCTGACCGGCATCCATACCGAAGCCACACTGGACTACCCGAACGTCAGCAACGTCTCCGTCAACGACAGAACCGAAGACATCCTGATCGCAAAGCTGGATTATGTCCCTGCCGGTCGTCTCAATCTGCTGGCCAAGGCCTATTTTCACAGCTGGGATACCGATTACTACACACCGCCCGGCGCATCCGCCTACTGGGGCTATGAAGACAAGGGGTTCACCGCCGCCGCGGTCATCAAGGGCGAGCGCTGGTTTGATACTCACGTGGGTTATGACTTCCAGACCTACACCGGGCAGGACGATGTGCTGTTAATTGCCAGACAACGCGAAGAGGTGAATGCGGTTTATGCCCAGTTCAGAAGCAGGGACGAATTCTCTGCCCGTGCCCGCTTCGCTGCCGGAGTGCGCTACAACAAAACCGGTGGCAACAACGCCACCGTCTGGAATGCCTCCGGCGTGTACGACATCAGTGACAGTTTGTATGTACAAGGTATCGTCGCCACCTCGTTTGTGTTGCCGAGCGCCGAGAATCTCTACCGCATCCACTGCCCGAGCGGACAGAATTGCACGCATGGCAATCCGGAACTGGCTCCGGAAGAGAGTGTCGGTGTCAACCTGTCCCTGGGCGGCAATCTCGACGTGGCCGGGCGCCTGCTCAACTGGCAGATCAGCACATGGGAGCGCAGCGTCGACAATCTGATCACCACAGCACCAATTCCGGTGGATATGTCAGCTCAGTTCCCGGCCGGCTTTACACGTACCTTCGTGAATCTGCCTGCGAAAGCCGACGTCAGCGGCGTCGAAGTGCTGTTGAACGGCCCGCTCGGCGATACGCTGTCCTTTGATGTCAGCTACACCTGGAGCAAGGAAATTGACCGGGTCACCCGGATGCAAATCCAGGACAGACCCCGTCGACAGTACCGCGGATCACTGGCCTGGCGTTCTGCACAACGGCCTGTGGGAGCCAATATCGGCGTCAAGTACATCGGCGAAAAAACCGCGAATGTCACAGGCTTTGGTCTGCAAACCTACGGTGACAACTATGTGGTGGATGCTGGCGTTCACGCCTATCTGGATCCGGCAGAAAAACACAGGATCACCCTGAGACTGGAGAATCTGCTCGACGAAGAGTACGCCACGGCAATGAATTCGGCGATTCTGGCCGGGTCCAGTCCGCAGGAGCGCTTTCTGTGGCAACGCCTGGCTCCACCGCGCACCGTTCATATCAACTACAGTTACCAGTTCTGACATGCATGTAATCCTGATTGCCCATCGTTATCTGGCGGTAGCGGTGGGTTTGCTGATGACACTGTGGTGCCTGTCCGGTTTTGTCATGATGTATCAGGCATTTCCCGACGTCAGTCCGGAAGAGCGCCTGCGTGGCCTGAAGCCATTGGGGCTGGATGCGTGTTGTACGCTGGGTGATTTTCGACCACATGAGGACACGCCGGCCGGCTCGTTTCGTATCGAAATGCTCTTGGACCACCCTGTCCTGCGGGTGTCCGGCGGCAATAACGATCCTGCGACGGTGATCAATTTGCGCACCGGGGAAGCGTTGCCAGCACTGTCCGAAGACCAGTTGCTGGCCGTTGCACGCGACTTTGCCCGTGGCAACGGCTGGCACGGGCAGCCGTCCTTGCTCGGCGTCATCAACAGCGACCAGTGGACCTTGCAAAATGCACCTCGCAACGCCCCGGCCTGGCACGTGGCGATTAACGATGCGGCGGGCACCGAACTCTATATCAATGGCCGTACTGGCGAGGTGTTCCAGCAAACCAACCGGCGTGAGCGTCTGTTGTCGTGGTTCGGCGCGATTCCGCACTGGCTGTACCCGAGCATGCTGCGCATGAATGCGGCACTTTGGACCGAAGTCGTGATCTGGACCTCGGTGCTCGGCAGCTTTCTGGCAGCTACCGGTTTGTACGTGGGTATCCAGCGCCTGGGGTTGGGGCGCCGCGCGTCACGGCAGCGCATCTCGCCTTATACCGGCTTATGGTACTGGCATCACCTGAGCGGACTTGTTTTTGGGGTACTGACGCTGACCTGGGTATTCAGTGGCTTGCTGACCATGAACCCCTGGGGCTGGCTCGCTGGCAGCAGTCATGAGGCACGTTTGTATCAGAGGGAGCTGGGTGGCCAGGCGCGATGGGGTGACATCTATCGGTTGTTGACCAGCGTGACACGGGGAGATCACCAACTGTCCGGTCAGACCGATCTGGTACAGATCACCCCTGCAGGGTTTGAGCAGCGCACCTGGCTGCTCGGTCACTCCCGTGATGGCTCAACAGTTCGTTACAACACCCTGGGCGAGCCATCACCGCTGACGCCGGAGCAGATTGAAGCCGCGGTTCGGGCACTGGACGTGCCCATTCTGGACGCAGGCCTGCTTCACACGGAAGACAACTACTATTATGGCCACAAGCGTGAAGTGGATCTGCCGGTTTATCGGGTGTTGCTGGATGACAGCGAAAGTACCCGACTTTATATCAACCCGGACACCGGGGTGGTGCGCAGCGTGGACAACACTCGCAGGCTGTCACGCTGGCTTCGTACCGGCTTGCATGACTTTGATTTTGCACTGATCCGTATGCGCCCGCTCTGGGATATTGTTGTGATGTTCCTGTTAGCCGGTGTCACGTTTGTCTGTGCGACCGGCACCTGGATGGCGCTGAGGCGGATTTACCGCGATGTCACCAGTCTGAACTCACGCCGACAACGACGGCGTATTCAGGTCTGATCTTTTGGGGAGAAAAAAGCATGTTGACTATGGCACCCATGTTCAAAACCCGGCTGCTGACGCCGCTGTTGCTGGCAGCGTTTGGAATAACAGCCTGCAGCCAGCCGACCGACACGGCTCCCGTCCCGGAAGCAGTGAACGGCTGGATTGAGTACCCGCTGTCAGACAATACATTTACCGAGAGCACGGTGCCTTATCTGCACGGGCATTACCGGATTTCGGTACCAGCCGGTGAGGCGCTGGAATACAAGCTGCGTATGCAACAAGGCGATACCGTGGTCTATCGCTGGAGTGTGGACATGCAGTTGCCCGGCCTGCTCAATGTCGAGTTCCACGGCCACACAGACCGCGAGCCGGGCGAAGACGGCCTGCTGATGTTCTACAAAAAACACAATGAGGGCCATGAAAGTGGACGCCTGACGGCCCCGTTTACCGGCATCCATGGCTGGTACCTGCATAACCAGAGCGCAGAAAATATTGTGGTGGAGCTGGAAGTGGCCGGTTTCTACGTACTGGAGCCGTAAGCAGCACAGGCCGAAAAAATAGTTTTAACTGCAGGGAATAGAGTGGCCGCGGTATTCGTCTGCCTGGTGACAGAACCCGATTTTTTTTGTCACGGGTTCGGGCTAACGGGGACAACACAATGACAACAGTTCTGGCAGAAAAACTCAGATCCAGCCATTTTCGCTCCACACCTTTTGGCGTCACGCTGTGCAGTGGTCATGACGAGATCATGATTTGTGGTCCACTGGATGTGGTCTCACGCATTCGTATCAATATGGCCACCGCGTTGCCACAAAGCTGGATGACGCTGGCCTATACCAACAGCGAGGAACACAGCCGCCAGATCCTGATTCAGGACACAGCGCTGGACGATGAACATTACTGGGCGCTGCTGGGCGACCTGTATCAGGAAAAGTTTTACATCAATCGTGGATTTGAGGAAGCGGTGCGCGACTACCTGCTGCAACGCTTGCAGCAGACTCATGAGTTTGAACTCAGACACACTGTTCCCATGCATGCGGTGTATCTGAGCAACAACAAGCCCGGGCGGCTCAGCCTGTATGAAAGTTATGTCGGACGACTGACCTCGTGACAGCGGCCGGGTGTCCGGTGCTCAGACCGGCACCCGCACCCAGCCCTCCATCAGCACACGGGCGCTGCGACTCATGATGGCCTTGCTGACCACCCACTGACCGCCCTGTTGTCGGGCTTCCGCACCCACACGCAAAGTGCCGGAGGGATGACCAAAACAGACAGTGCTGCGCTCGCCCCCGCCGGCCGCCAGATTGACCAGCGTGCCGGGAATGGCGGCCGCAGTCCCAATCGCAACGGCGGCCGTGCCCATCATGGCATGATGCAATTTGCCCATCGACAAGGCGCGCACCAGCAAATCAATCTGTGAGGCCTCCACCGTTTTGCCACTGGATGCTGTGTACGTGTGCGGGGGTGCGACAAAGGCCACCTTGGGCGTGTGCTGTCGGGTAGCGGCTTCTGACAGATCGCGAATCAGACCCATTTTGACCGCACCATACGCGCGAATGGTTTCAAACCTCTGTAACGCGCGGGCATCGTTATTGATGGCATCCTGCAGTTCACTGCCCTGATAACCGATGTCGGCCGCATTCACAAAAATGGTTGGAATGCCCGCATTAATCAATGTCGCCGCCAGCGTGCCCACGCCCGGCACCTCGAGTTGGTCCACGACATTGCCGGTGGGAAACATGGCGCCGCCCTCCTCACCATCATCAGCCGGATCCACAAACTCCAACTGCACCTCTGCTGCCGGGAAGGTCACACCATCCAGTTCAAAATCACCGGTTTCCAGTACCTGACCCTTTTCAATCGGCACATGGGCAATAATCGTTTTGCCGATATTGGCCTGCCAGATGCGTACCGTACAGTGCCCGTTATCCGGGATACGTGACGCCTCGATCAGACCCTTGCTGATGGCAAAGCCTCCCACGGCCGCCGACAGGTTGCCGCAGTTGCCGCTCCAGTCCACAAAGGCCTTGTCGATAGACACCTGGCCAAACAGATAATCCACGTCATGATCGGGCCTTGTACTTTTGCTCAGAATCACGGTTTTGCTGGTACTGGACGTAGCACCGCCCATGCCATCAATCTGCTTGCCATAAGGATCGGGACTGCCGATCACACGCAACAGCAATCGGTCGCGCGCAGCGCCGGGCTGCTGCGCTTCGACCGGCAATTCCTGTTGCAGAAAAAATACGCCTTTGCTGGTACCACCACGAATATAGCTGGCAGGGATACGACGTTGTGCAGCCATCATTGTGCTCCTGGTGTTGCTTGTGCCGAGGCGGCGAGAAAATCCTGCGCAAACCGTTGCAACACTCCGCCCGCATCGTAAATGGACACTTCTTCATCACTGTCCAGGCGGCAGGTTACCGGCACCTGCACCTGACGGCCATCACGACGATGAATCACCAGCGTCAGCTCACTGCGCGGTTTGCGTTCACCGATCACATCAAACACCTCGGAGCCATCAATGCCCAGGGTCAGGCGAGTGGTGCCCGCTTTGAATTCCAGCGGCAACACACCCATACCAATCAGGTTGGTGCGATGGATACGCTCAAAACCTTCCGCCACAATCGCTTCCACACCGGCCAGCCTGACGCCCTTGGCGGCCCAGTCACGTGAAGAACCCTGACCATAATCGGCCCCGGCAATAATAATCAGCGGCTGCCCCCGCTCCATGTAAGTTTCAATGGCTTCCCACATGCGCATGACGCTGCCATCAGGTTCCACCCGTGCCAGGGAGCCCTGTTTGATCCGGCCATCAACAACCGCCATTTCGTTGATCAGTTTGGGATTGGCAAATGTCGCACGCTGTGCGGTCAGGTGATCCCCACGGTGTGTGGCGTAGGAGTTGAAGTCTTCTTCCGGCACACCCATTTTGGCCAGATATTCACCGGCGGCACTGTCCAGCAAAATGGCATTCGATGGCGACAGATGGTCAGTGGTGATGTTGTCACCGAGCACGGCCAGTGGCCGCAACCCTTTTAATGTCCGCTCGCCTGCCAGCGCACCTTCCCAGTACGGCGGGCGCCGGATGTACGTCGACATCGGGCGCCAGTCATACAGCGGCGGCACTGCCTCAGCCTGGGCGCGGTCCAGATCAAACATCGGAATATACACTTGCCGGAACTGTTCGGGTTTGACCGCAGTTTTGACCACGGCATCAATCTCGGCATCGGAGGGCCAGATGTCTTTTAAACGGATCTCGCGACCGTTCACCGTGCCCAGCACATCCTTCTCGATATCAAAGCGGATGGTGCCGGCAATCGCGTAGGCGACCACCAACGGCGGCGACGCCAGAAAGGCCTGCTTGGCGTAGGGATGAATGCGACCGTCAAAGTTGCGGTTGCCTGACAATACTGCGGTGGCATACAGGTCACGCTCAATGATTTCCTGTTGAATGGCTGGGTCGAGTGCACCGGACATGCCATTACAGGTGGTACAGGCAAACGCAACCACACCAAATCCCAGCGCCTGCAATTCAGTCTCCAGACCGGCTTCCTGCAAATATAACTGCACCGCTTTGGAACCGGGCGCCAGCGAGGTTTTGACCCAGGGTTTGCGTGTCAGGCCCAATCGGTTGGCATTACGCGCCAGCAAACCGGCGGCGATCACATTGCGCGGGTTACTGGTGTTGGTGCAACTGGTGATGGCCGCAATAATCACAGCGCCATCGGGCAGCAAACCCTCTGCCTCTTGCGCGTTGGCCTGGGCCAGATCACGCGCGATGCCTTTGGCTGCCAGCTCACTGGTAGCCACGCGTGCATGCGGATTGCTGGGACCAGCCATATTGCGCACGACGCTGCTCAGATCAAAGCGCAGGACGCGCTCATAGTGCGCCGTGCGCAAACTGTCAGCCCACAAACCGGTGTGTCGGGCATAGGTTTCAACCAGATGGACCTGACTGTCCTCACGACCGGTCAGTCGCAGATAGTCGATGGTTTGCTGGTCAATAAAAAACATCGCCGCCGTGGCCCCATATTCCGGCGCCATATTGGATACCGTGGCACGGTCACCGAGGGTCAGCGCTGCTGCACCTTCACCAAAAAACTCCAGCCAGGCGCCCACCACTTTTTGTTTGCGCAAAAATTCGGTCAGTGCCAGCACCATATCGGTGGCGGTGATACCGGGCTGCAGACGTCCGCCAAGTTCTACTCCGACCATCTCCGGCAAACGCATCCACGATGCCCGCCCCAGCATCACATTTTCAGCTTCGAGTCCGCCCACACCAATCGCGATAACCCCCAGCGCATCCACATGCGGGGTATGGCTGTCGGTGCCCACACAGGTATCGGGAAAGGCCAAACCGTCCATCACCTGAATCACCGGTGACATTTTTTCCAGATTGATCTGGTGCATGATGCCATTGCCCGGGGGTATCACGTCGACATTACGAAAGGCCTTGCGTGTCCAGTCAATAAAATGAAAACGGTCTTCGTTGCGACGGTCTTCAATCGCACGGTTTTTCTCAAACGCCTGCGGATCATAACCCCCACATTCAACGGCCAGTGAATGATCTACAATCAGCTGTACAGGCACCACCGGATTCACCAGCGCCGGATCACCACCTTGCTCAGCAATCGCATCACGCAATCCGGCAAGATCCACCAGCGCCGTTTGTCCCAGAATGTCGTGACAGACCACACGCGCCGGAAACCACGGAAAATCCAGGTCGCTGCGCCGCTCAATCAGCTGCCTGAGTGAGTCGGTCAGGGTCGATGGTTCGCAGCGACGCACCAGATTCTCGGCAAGCACACGAGCGGTGTAAGGCAGCGTATCCCAAGCACCGGCTTTGATGTCATTCACAGCCTGTGCGGCATCAAAAAAATCCAGCGCAGTGCCTGGCAAGGGTTTTCGATACAAATGATTCATGGTGGTATCCGGGATGGTGTCAATTGACAGCCGCTATTAACGCTGATGTATCGGTGTGACGGTCCTGGGTGCAGGTCCGGTGTACTCCGCACTGGGGCGAATGATCCGGTTGTCCGCACGCTGTTCCATTACATGGGCTGCCCAGCCTGTGACACGACTCATCACAAAAATCGGGGTAAACAGTTTGGTGGGAATACCCATAAAGTGATAAGCCGAGGCATGGAAAAAGTCGGCGTTGCAGAACAGTTTTTTCTCGCGCCACATCACTTCTTCACAGCGCACTGAGACCGGGTACAACACTGTGTCGCCAACATCGGCAGCCAGTTTTTCCGACCAGGCTTTGATGATGGCATTACGCGGATCGGACTCTTTGTAAATGGCATGGCCGAAGCCCATGATTTTTTCCTTGCGTGCGAGCATGCCCAGCATTTCCTGCTCGGCGTGCGCCGGGTTGGTGAACTTTTCTATCATTTCCATGGCCGCTTCATTGGCACCGCCGTGCAATGGGCCACGCAAGGAACCGATCGCCCCCGTGACACAGCTGTGCATGTCCGACAGGGTTGACGCACACACGCGCGCGGTGAAGGTTGAGGCATTGAACTCATGCTCGGCGTAGAGAATCAGTGACACGTTCATCACCTGCTCGTGCAGAGCCTTGGGCTTTTTGCCATGCAACATATGTAAAAAGTGCGCACCAATCGAGGCATCATCGGTGACTTCATTGACACGCACGCCGTCATGACTGAAGCGGTACCAGTAGCAGATAATCGACGGCAGTACTGCCAGCAGGCGATCCGCAATGGCCTGCTGATTCGGGAACACTCCCACGGTGGCGGTGTTCTCCGGCTCCAGATTGCCCAGCACTGAACAACCGGTACGCATCACGTCCATCGGATGGGCCTCTTTGGGAAGTCGCTCCAGCACCTCTTTCAGCGGTTGCGGCAACACACGCAAGCTGTTCAGTTTTGATTTGTACTCCGAGAGTTCAGCTTGCGTGGGCAGATGGCCCTTGAGGATCAGAAACGCCACTTCCTCAAATTCACAGTGCGCGGCCAGATCCTGGAGGTCATAACCGCGATAGGTCAAACCGGAGCCGGACACACCGACGGTCGACAAAGCGGTTTTACCCGCAATCTGTCCGCGCAATCCGGCGCCACTCAATACTTTTGCATCAGCCATGTTGTTCTCCTGCTTGTTGTCGCCAATTGTCTGTTTCGGTCCGTTTATGATTTTTTCTGCTGCGCAAACAACGCATCCAGTCGCTCTTCATAACGGTGATAATCAATGCGGTCATACAATTCAGCACGTGTTTGCATGGTATCAATCACATGTTTTTGTGTGCCATCACGGCGAATGGCGGTGTAGACATTTTCGGCAGCCTTGTTCATGGCACGAAACGCCGACAGCGGGTACAGCACCAGCGACACACCGGCACCCGCCAATTCTTCTGTGGTATATAGCGGTGTCGCACCAAACTCGGTGATGTTGGCCAACACGGGCACTGACAGTTTTTCGGTGAAAATTTTGTACATGGACAGCTCGGTTATCGCTTCCGGAAAAATCATGTCAGCACCGGCTTCAATACAGGCGGCAGCACGTTCCAGTGCTGACTCCAGCCCTTCAACTGCCAGCGCATCGGTACGTGCCATGATGACAAAACTGCTGTCGGTGCGTGCATCAACCGCTGCCTTGATGCGATCAACCATTTCCTGCTGGCTGACTATTTCTTTATTCGGCCGGTGTCCGCAGCGCTTGGCACCCACCTGATCCTCGATGTGCATTGCGGCCGCGCCGAACTTGATCATGGACTTGACGGTTCGCGCCACGTTAAAGGCACTGGCACCAAAACCGGTATCCACATCCACCAGCAGTGGCAGGTCACACACATCGGTGATTCGACGTACATCCGTCAACACATCATCGAGTCCGGTAATACCCAGATCCGGCAGCCCCAGCGATCCGGCAGCG
Organism: Pseudohongiella sp.; assembly: GCA_036834885.1. Taxonomy (GTDB): domain Bacteria; phylum Pseudomonadota; class Gammaproteobacteria; order Pseudomonadales; family Pseudohongiellaceae; genus Pseudohongiella. The sequence goes on from DAITNA010000002.1 coordinate 104,651, forward strand.
ACACCACCACCGGACAAATAAATGGCCTTGAAGCCTGCGCGTTTGGCCAGCAGTGCGTGATTGGCATTGATCGCGCCAACCACCTGCAGCGGGTGCTCTTCTGCAACAGCTTGTCTGAAACGTTGACCCGGACTGAGGCTCATGAGTGATCTCCTGTGGCTAAAACCTGCATACGTTGTTCCATCGACTTTTCAATGGTGCGCCGTGAGGCACTGATATGGCGGCGCATCAGCATCTCCGCCAGTTCGCCATCGCGGTCTGCGATGGCTTCGATAATACGGTGATGTTCAACAAAGGCCTGCTGAGGCCGCTCCGGTGTGGCAGAGAAGCGGTACCGGTACATGCGCAGCAAATGGTACAGATCTTCACACAACAGCTCATGCAGCATGCGGTTGCCGCTGCCCTGGATAATGCGGTAATGAATGTCCCATTCACCTTCTTGCTGGTAATAGGATTCATTGGTATGCAATCCGGCATGCTGCTGATGCTTTGCCAGCACCTGCTGCAAACCGGCTATGTCTTCATCCTTCATGTTGAGTGCAGCCAGACGGCAAGCCATGCCTTCGAGCGCCTCACGCACATGATACAGCTCAATCAGCTCCTGAAAACCCAGTGACACCACGCGCACACCGGCGTGCGGCGTGCGCACCAGCAAGCGGCGTCCCTCAAGACGGCGAATGGCCTCACGCAACGGCCCACGACCCATGCCAAAGGTGCTGCTGAGGTATTGTTCACTGACCCGGCTGCCGGGTGCCAACTGACCGGTGACAATAGCGTTCTGTATCTGCTCGAAGGCATCGTCAGACAAGGTCTGACCGGATGCTTTTGCAGCCGCAAGCTCAATTTCACTCAATTGTAGATAATCGCCTGTTGAATTCCCCTGAAACAGGCAAAATCATGCGCCCAAGACCAAGGATTGTCAACAATCCGGACATAATCATGGTATGTAACAGTTGCCCCATGAATGCCTCCAGAAACCCCACCCGATCTGACTGATCTGTGGTACTTTCAGCGGCACAAGGCGCGCAGAATACGGACTAATAACAACCCGTGAGGAATTCACCAAGGGGATATCATGAGTTTAAGCACCGAATTGATTGATGAAATAGAGCTGCTGATGAAATTTGACCTGAGCAGCGCCCGTGTAGGTCTCAAAGTACACAGCAATGCGGATCCCAAAATGATTTCAGCGGCCAAGCGGCTGTACGCCAAAGACCTGGTGGAACATGAGGATGGCGGTTGCCTGACCCCACTTGGCCATGAAGCTGCTGAACATCTGCAATCAGCTCATGTCATTCTGACCGGCATCAACACATAACAGGCTGAACACGGACAATCTGACCGCGCGGCATAAATCTGCTAGTATGCGCGCCTTTCTTTATAGCCAGCATCAGAGTCTCCCGTGATTTCCACCGCAAACCTTACCATGCAGTTCGGCTCCCGGCCTTTGTTCGAAAACGTCTCTGTCAAATTTGCCAAAGGCAAGCGTTATGGCCTGATTGGTGCCAATGGTTGCGGAAAATCCACGTTGATGAAAATTCTCGGTGGCGATCTCAACGCTACCAGCGGCCAGGTTATGCTGGAGCCGGATGTTCGACTGGGCAAATTGCGACAAGATCAATTTGCCTACGAGCAGTTCACAGTGCTGGATACTGTGATCATGGGCCATGAGGACTTGTGGCGCGTCAAATCGGAGCGCGATCGCATCTATGCGCTTGAGGAAATGACTGAAGCAGATGGCATGGCTGTGGCGGAGCTCGAAGTGCCTTTTGCCGAGATGGATGGTTACACCGCCGAGTCACGCGCAAGCGAACTGCTGCTGGGTCTGGATATCCCGCTGGAACAACATAACGGTCTGATGAGCGCAGTTGCGCCGGGCTGGAAACTGCGTGTGCTGCTGGCACAGGCCCTGTTCTCCGATCCTGACGTGTTGTTGCTGGACGAACCCACCAACAATCTGGACATCAACACCATACGCTGGCTGGAGCAAGTCCTCAATCAACGCAACAGTACCATTATCATCATTTCGCACGACCGACACTTCCTCAATGCAGTGTGCACCCATATTGCGGATATGGACTACGGTGAGCTGCGACTTTACCCGGGCAACTATGACGACTTTATGCTGGCTTCCACTCAGGCACGTGAACGTTTGCTCAATGAAAATGCAAAGAAAAAATCACAGATTGCCGAACTGCAGGCATTTGTCAGCCGTTTTTCGGCGAACGCCTCAAAAGCCAAACAGGCAACATCGCGTGCGCGACAGATTGAAAAAATCCAGCTCGACGACATCAAACCTTCCAGCCGTGTCAGCCCCTATATACGCTTTGCTGAAAACAAGCGGCTGCACAGGCAGGCCGTCATTCTGGAAAAAGCCAGCAAAGCGTTTGACCGACCACTGTTCACAGACCTGAGCCTGCAAATTGAGGCCGGTGAGCGCGTTGCCATTATCGGACCCAACGGCGCCGGCAAAACCACATTGCTGCGCTGTCTGATGTCTGAAATTGCGCTTGATGACGGCAAAATAAAATGGGCGGAACAAGCCGAGATCGGTTATTTCGCGCAGGATCACAGCAGAGAGTTTGTCGAAGACATTTCCCTGTTTGACTGGATGAAGCAGTGGACCAAAGGTGATCAGCAAATTGTGCGCGGCGCACTCGGGCGCATGCTGTTTTCCAGCGATGAGGTCAACAAAACCTTGCCCGTGTTATCCGGTGGCGAAAAGGCACGCATGTTGTTTGGCAAATTCAGCCTGATCAATCCCAATGTGCTGATCATGGATGAGCCGACCAACCACCTGGACATGGAATCGATTGAAGCGCTGAACCTGGCGCTGGAAAATTATCCGGGCACGTTGATCTTTGTCAGCCACGACCGCGAATTTGTCAGCTCACTGGCGACCCGTATTATCGACATGCAGCCCTCGGGACTGATCGACTTCAAGGGCAATTATGAGGACTACCTGCGCAGCCAGGGAATTTATCAATAGCCATGCCAATGGTGTGGTTGCTGTTTTGTACAGACAGGTTGCTTGTCACATTCAGAAAAATACCGGCGACAACAGCAGACTTTCTGCTTCATCATCGCCATTGTTCAGGGCCCGTGCCAGTTTGATCACATCGCTGGCCGTTTTGCCCTGAAGGGCTGCCTGAATCATCAGCTCTGACTGAATTCGTTTGTCTTCCTCGCTGGGACCAACTCCCAGAATTTCGATCTTGCGACTGCCTGCGCCAACATTCACATAGTGCCTGATATCCAGAATGGCCTGCTCCAGCTCGGGGGCCAACTCGGGGTTTTGCTGCGCAATCAGATCGAACGAGAACCATAATGCGTCGGCATTTCGTGCATCCAGTGTGGGTTCCGCGCAGGCAGCAAGCAATGTTAGCAACACGGATAATCGTTTGAGCATAAATCTCCAGATCAGGTTGAATGGTGTTTGTGTCACACAAACGGCATGATGGATTCAAAACCGTTTGCATCTTCGATGCACCCGGCATGATTGATTCAAAACCGCTTGCATCTTCGATGCACCCGGCATGATTGATTCAAAACCGTTTGCATCTTCGATGCACCCGGCATGATTGATTCGCAATCCGCTGTGGCGGATTGCTCACCCCCTGCACTTCGTTACGGGGGCGCCCTTCGGGCGTCCTGATTGCGATGCAATCAGTCGAACACATGTTCTTTCGTAGCCAGGCCCGGCAGAATAAAAAAAGGGGGTTATCCGTTGGATAACCCCCTTTTTGTATTCTGGCGCACCCGGCATGATTCGAACATGCGACCACCTGATTCGTAGTCAGGTACTCTATCCAGCTGAGCTACGGGTGCACAGGGCGCGTATTATATAGAACTGAGATCATTTGCAAAGCACTTTTTTCAAAGAAGCCGAATTTTCATGAGCGGCTTTTGCCGTGCTAAACTCGGGCCTACTCTTTATCAACTCCGGATGGTTTCATCATGGCTGTATCATTCAAACAACAACTGGGCGCTCTGCTGATCGCCGGATTTATGTCTCTTGCATCACTGCCTGCATGGGCAGACTACGACCGCGGCATGGCCGCCTATGAGGCTGGCAACTACAATGTCGCCCTGATGGAGTTTCAGGATGCAGCCCAGGCCGGGAACGCTGCAGCCCAGTACAAACTGGGTGAGATGTATCGTCTGGGCCAGGGTACACGCCCCAATCTGGTGGAAGCGATCAAGTGGCTGACACTGGCCTACCTCGACGGTAATCGCGAAACCCTGGCCACTCTGGAAATGCTGCGTGACAGCGTCAGCGAGTCGGAGCTGGTAGAGGCCGAGCAATCCGCACTGCAGTGGCTGGAGCAGGCGAACCGTGTGGTGTTCGCTGATGACGACACCAGCGTCCTGTACGAACAGTTCTGATTACCAGCATGACAAAACATCTCAAACGTGTATTGGCCCTGTGCGTGCTGCTTACCCTGCCGGCGCTGATACAGGCCGCAGAGCCGCCTGACAGCAATCCGGGCACATCACCGGAAGCGCTGTCAGCATTGATTCAGGCCGCGGAGGCAGGTGATCTGCAGGCCCGCTTCGAACTTGGCAACCGCTACCTTAACGGTAACGGGGTACTGCAAAACAGCACGGAGGCCTTGCGCTGGCTGACACTGGCCGCCGAACAGGGCAGTCGTAATGCCCAGTACAACGTCGCCGTGATCTACCTGAATGGTGTGGGTATTGAACCGGACGCCGCCAAAGCTGTGGAATGGTTCCGCAAAGCGGCAGACAACGGAGATCCGCCCTCTCAATTTGCCCTGGCTGTGCTGTTGTTTGAAGGCCTGCCCGAGCTGCCGCAAGACATTGCCCAGTCTTATAAATGGTTTGTGCTGGCGGGTGCTTCCGGTGACCAGACTGCCGCGGCCAATGCCGTGCTGGTGCAGGAAATGCTGGCCCCTGACATTGTGCAAACCATGCAGGCAGAGGCTCAGCAGTGGATCGAAGACTTTAATGCCCGTCGGGCGACCAGTACCCAAACGGCACCATGATCAACCCCCTTGTCGATCTTGCTGAAGGCTTGCAAAACCCTCCTGTAACCGATTCCGGTGCCAGCTGGCTGCGGAGGCTGTTGCTGGTTGGTGCCGCATTGCTGGCGGGCTTGCTGTTTCTGCCCACGCCAGCGTCAGCCCAGGTGCAGATCGCCGATGCCGGGACCGAACTGCCGGATTACAGCGCCTATTATGCCGCGCTGGAGGCACGCGAGGCCGGTGACGATGCCACCGCACTGCGATTGTTCACGGAGGCAGCCACAAACGGACTGGCGATCGCCCAGTACAATCTGGGTGTGATGTACTTCAGTGGCGAAGGTGGAGTCTCACAGGATTATCAACAGGCTTACCACTGGACCCGGCTGGCTGCTGAACAAGGTCATGTGAATGCGATGGTGAATCTGGGCACCTTGTATTACAACCAGCTGGGGGTGAACCCGGTATGGCTGGACTTCTGGCCAGCCAATCTGATTACCCGTAACAGCCACTATGCCGAGGCGGCCGTCTGGTATGCACTCGCGGCAGAATATGACAACGGCGAGGCGCAATATCGTCTGGCAACCCTGTACGACCAGGGCACAGGCGTGGTTGAGGACAAGGTAGAAGCCCTGAAATGGGCGCTGCTGGCCCGCGACCACGAAGTCGGTGCGGCCATCGCACTGGTCAATCGGCTGGAACAAGCGTTGACAGCGGATCAGAATAACCGCGCCCAGCAGGCTTATGCACGTTGGGTGCTGGACTATCGCAGTTGATCAGACAGCCAGCGACTGGATTCGGGCGACCATGGCCTGCAACCCACTGCCACGGGTTGGACTGAGGTGGCGCATCAGATCAATTTGCTGAAAGTAGCCCTGTATATCAAAGGCACGAATCTCTGCAGGCGATTTGCCGTTGTAGGCTGCCAACACGATCGCAAGCAGGCCTTTGACGATAAACGCGTCGCTATCCACTGTAAAAAACAGTCGCCCGCCCTGCTCTTCATGGGCCAGCCAGACTTTGCTCTGGCAGCCGCGAATCAATTTGTCATCCGTATGCAAGTCAGCCGCCATCGGAGGCAGCTCCTTGCCCAGATCAATAATGTATTTGTAGCGATCATCCCAGCTGTCAAAAAATGACAGGGTTTCGATGATGTCTGCGCTGGTGATATCGCTGCCGAATTTTTTCATCGTCAGAAGAACATCCCGGTTTCCAGTTGCGCCACTTCACTCATGCGATCGCGACTCCAGGGCGGATCAAACACCAGTTCAACCTTCACATTATTGACGTTCGGCACTTTACGTACGCGATACTCAACATCGCCGACCAGCACCGGCCCCATGCCACAACCGGGCGCCGTCAGTGTCATGTCGATGAACACGCTCTTGCTTTCCTGATCGATCACCACCTTGTAAATCAGACCCAGATTAACCAGATCCACAGGAATCTCCGGGTCAAACACCGTGCCCAGGGCCTGCCATACCTGCTCTTCATGGATCAGGTCGTCCGTTGCCGGCGGAAAACTCAGCGTCTCGGGTTTCAGCCCAAGATTGGCGGCATCGGTACCATCAACCCGCAACATCTGCCCCTGATGGACTACCGTGTAGTTGCCGCCGAGCGCCTGGGTGATACTGACAAAGCTGTTTTTAGGGATAGTGACCGGCGTACCATCGGGCACACGACGTGCCGGACAGTCCTCTTGTGCCACAACCATTTGTCTTTGCATGCGGACTCGCTCAGTTGACCGAAAAGCTTTCGCCGCAACCACAATGGTCTTTGGCGTTCGGATTCAGAAAACGCAGTTGACGGTTAACACCTTCGGTCACCAGATCGATCCGGGTGCCGTTGACGATGGAGAGACTGCCCCGATCAATGAGCAGCTCAACGCCATCACCCAGGGTTTGCCGCAAATCAGACGGATTCATGTCAGGGACCAAATCCACCACATACATATAACCCGTGCAGCCACTCTGTTTCACACTGAGTCGCACCGCGCGCGCGGTGCCATCTTTTTTCAATTGGCGGCGAAAATGCTCGACCGCGGACGGAGTCACCGACACGGCCGGCAGCTTCACTGTATTCGGATCAAAATTTTCGACACTCATCCTGTTTCCTCACAGCGACGATTGATTACAACAGCATTTGTCGTACTTTTTCCAGCGCAGCAAACAGACGATCAACATCGTCAAACGTATTGTAAAAACTGAAACTGGCACGCACAGTGCCAGGAATTCCGAATTGCTGCATAACCGGTTGCGCACAATGATGGCCGGTGCGCACCGCTATCCCCTGTTGATCCAGCAACATGCCGATATCTGACGGATGCGCCCCTTCCAGCACAAAACCCAGTACTGCTGCTTTAGATGGGGCCGTACCGATGATTTTTAAACCCGGCACCTGCAAGGCTTTTTCAGTGGCATAGGCCAGCAGTGCGTCCTCATGCGCGGCCAGTGCCTTGCGATCCAGTGTGTTCAGGTAATCCACTGCAGCGGCAAGGCCGATGGCGCCGGCAATATCCGGGGTACCAGCTTCAAATTTGTACGGTAACTGATTCCAGGTACTGCCCTGGAAACTGACCGTTTCAATCATTTCGCCACCACCCTGATAAGGTGGCATCTGCTCCAGCAGTTCAAGACGGCCATAAAGCACGCCGATGCCGGTGGGACCGAACAGTTTGTGGCCCGAAAATACATAAAAATCGCAGTTCATTGCCTGAACATCAACTGGCCAGTGCGCAACAGCTTGTGCACCGTCGACCAGCACGCGAGCACCAGCCGCATGTGCCAGCGCAATGATCTGTTCAACCGGATTGATGGTGCCCAGCGCATTTGACACCTGATTGACCGCAACCAGTCTGACACGCGAGTCCAATAATTGGCGCAGGGCATCCAGGCTGATAACACCCTGTTCATCAACCGGGATTGGAACCACCTCGGCACCGGTTTTGGCAGCTATCAACTGCCAGGGCACAATATTGGAGTGGTGCTCAAGCGCTGACACCAGAATGCGATCTCCCGGTTTCAGATTGGCGCCACCCCAGCTGGCTGCCACCAGATTGATTGACTCGGTTGTGCCTCTTGTCCAGACAATCTGTTTTGTGGACGCGGCATTGATGAATCGCGCCAGTGTCTGGCGAGCGTTTTCAAAGGCAGCGGTGGCTCGATCACTGAGTGTATGGGCGCCACGATGCACATTACTGTTGTCGCGACTGTAGTAGTTGACCAATGCATCAATGACAGACTGCGGCTTTTGTGTGGTTGCCGCATTGTCCAGATATACCAGCGGATGACCGTTGACGCTCTGGTTCAGAATCGGAAAATCAGCCCGGATGCGCTGTATATCCACGACTCAAACTCCTGTTTCGGGCGCACAAGTCTGGTCACTGACCAAACTGCGGTCTTCCGTGAAACGGACGCGCAACCAGTTTTCCAATGCCATTCTCAGCGACTCGTGTGGCAACGATGTCAGCAACGCGTTCACAAAACCAAAACTGAGCATCATGCGCGCCTGCTGTGGGCTGATACCGCGACTTTGCAAGTAATACAATGCTGTCTCGTCCAACTGGCTGATGGTTGCGCCGTGGGCACATTTGACATCGTCAGCGTAAATTTCCAGCTCGGGTTTGGTATTGATTTCTGCGGTGCTGGACGTCAGCAAGTTGCGATTGTTCATCTCGGCCAGCGTTTTCTGGGCATTTTCAAAAATATGGATGCGACCGTTGAACACCGCTCGTGCCCTGTCGCCCACAATGCCGCGAAAAACCTGCTGACTGGTGCAATGAGGGACACGGTGCTCTATGCAGGTATGGTAATCAACAAGCTGGTCATGACGGGCGAGATAAACACCGTCAAATGACAGCGATGCGCCTTGTCCGCAATGATTGAGCTGGTAATCAATGCGTTTGAGTGTTGCACCTTCTGCCAGCGCAAAGGCTTTCAGGCTGGCATCACGCATCAGGTTGGCATGCACAGCACCGATATGGTTGATGGTTTCAGCTTCAAGATTAAGGCGCGTGTGATGCAGATGCGCATTGTCGCCGACCTGAATTTCTGTCAGGGCATTCACAAAGCTGTTGCCATCTGCGCTCACAAAATGTTCCACGACCTCGGCATTTGCGCCTTGCTCCAGCACAATCAGAATGCGCAGGTTGCTGACCGAGGTCGCTGCCGAATTGACCGACAACACATAGACTGGCTGTTCAAGACGAGTGTTGCGTGGCACATGAATCAACAGGCCGTCGTCAGTCCAGGCGTTGTTTAACGCAGCAAACAGATTACGTCGTGCCGGATCGACGCTGCCCATGACTTTACCCAGATTGGCAGCAATCACAGCACGCGCAGCCTCATCTGCCTCAGAGAACAGGGTGATGCCAGCTGGCAATGGATCGGACAATGCCACATCCAGCTGGCCATCAACAAACACCAGTTTTGTCGCGTCCTGCATGAACATCAGCGATCGCAAATGCTCAGCGTGCACAGCAGAGCCGTCGGCCCAGTCTGCCTGTTCAAAACGGCTCAGCGACTGAACCGGGGTGTATTTCCAGTGCTCAAGCTTGCGACCGGGCCATGTCGCCCGCTCAAAGTCCTGTGCTCCCTGCCTGCGCAGCGGCTGCAACAGATCCTGCACGGCCGCCACGGGCATCTGCTTCGCAGCCAGTGCCAGCGCACGCTGCTGAAAAAGCTGTGACATGCTCAGGCGACCTCTTGTTCCAGCCAGCCATAACCTCTGGCTTCCAGTTCTTTCGCAAGTTCCTTGTCACCGGTGCGCACAATTTTTCCACCGGCCAGTACATGCACATAATCCGGGACAATGTAATCCAGCAAGCGCTGATAATGCGTCACCACAATAAAACTGCGCTCGGGGCTGCGCATGGCGTTGACACCGGCGGCGACCACCTGCAGCGCATCAATGTCCAGACCGGAATCGGTTTCGTCCAGAATACACAGCGACGGTTCCAGCAACATCATTTGCAGGATTTCATTGCGCTTTTTTTCGCCACCGGAAAAACCTTCATTGACACCTCGCTTGAGGAAAGCCGGATCAAGATTGACTTTCTGTGTGCTCTCGCGCGCCAGCTTCATGAAATCAAATGAGGACAGCTCGGGCAGCCCCAGATGTTTGCGACGCGCATCCACCGAGGCTTTGAGAAATTCCATATTGCTGACACCCGGAATTTCCACCGGGTATTGAAACGCCAGAAACAGGCCTTCGCGCGCGCGCTCTTCCACTTCCAGGTCAAACAGATTTTTGCCGTTAAACAGCACCTCTCCGGACAGCACTTCGTAACCATCACGTCCGGTCAACACATTGCCGAGTGTACTTTTGCCTGCGCCGTTTGGCCCCATGATGGCATGCACCTCACCCGGTTTGATGCTCAGGTTCAGTCCGTTCAGAATCTGTTTACCCTCAACCCGGGCAACCAGCTCACGTATTTCCAGCATAATCAATTTCCGTTTATTGGATGGGTTCAGGCGTCAGGTCAGATCAACCGACCGAGCCCTCAAGACTGACTTCCAGCAGTTTGCCGGCTTCCACCGCAAACTCCATGGGCAATTCCTTGAATACTTCGCGGCAAAATCCGTTAACAATCATCGACACGGCTTTTTCAGCATCGAGTCCGCGCTGCTGGCACAAAAACAGCTGATCGTCACTGACCTTGGATGTGGTCGCCTCATGCTCAATCACCGCCGTCGGACTCTTGTTCTCGATATACGGGAAGGTATGCGCACCACAACGATCACCAATCAGCAACGAGTCACACTGGGTGTAGTTGCGCGCGCCGGTAGCCGTTGGATTGATACGCACCAGGCCACGGTAAGCGCTGTTGCTACGCCCGGCAGAAATACCCTTGGCCACAATGGTGGAACGGGTATTTTTGCCAATGTGAATCATCTTGGTGCCGGTATCGGCTTGCTGGAAATTATTGGTCAGCGCCACGGAATAAAACTCACCAACGCTGTTGTCACCTTTAAGCACACAGCTGGGGTACTTCCACGTCACCGCTGAACCGGTTTCCACCTGCGTCCAGGAAATGCGCGCGTTTTTATGGGCTACGCCGCGTTTGGTCACGAAGTTGTAGATACCGCCCTTGCCTTCCTTGTCACCGGGGTACCAGTTTTGCACAGTGGAATACTTGATCTGCGCGTCATCCAGCGCCACCAGCTCAACCACGGCGGCATGCAACTGGTTTTCGTCGCGCATGGGCGCCGTACAACCTTCCAGATAGCTGACGTAAGAGCCTTCGTCAGCCACAATCAACGTACGCTCAAACTGCCCGGTATTGAGTTCATTGATACGGAAATAGGTCGACAACTCCATCGGGCAACGCACGCCCTTGGGGATGTAGACAAACGATCCATCGGAGAAAACAGCCGAGTTCAATGCCGCGTAGAAGTTGTCGCGCTGCGGTACCACCGAGCCCAGGTATTTTTTGACCAGCTCCGGATACTCGCGAATCGCTTCGCTGATCGGGCAGAAAATCACACCGGCTTCGTGCAGTTTTTCACGAAAGGTCGTGACCACCGACACGGAGTCGAACACCGCATCCACCGCAACCCCGGCCAGCGCTTCCTGCTCATGCAGCGGAATACCCAGCTTTTCGTAGGTGGCCAGCAGTTCGGGATCCACTTCGTCCAGACTTTTGGGTCTGTCTTTCAGACTTTTGGGAGCGCTGTAATAGGAAATACTTTTGAAATCGATGGCCGGATAATGCACATGCGCCCAGGTTGGCTCGGTCATTTCCTGCCACAGACGAAACGCTTTCAGGCGCCACTCCAGCATCCACTCCGGCTCCTGCTTCTGTGCGGAGATAAAACGCACAGTGTCCTCATCCAGACCGGGGGCCAGCGTGTCAGACTCAATCGCCGAGTGAAAACCGGCAGCATATTCCTTGCGGATCAGGCTCTCGACTTGTTCACTCATGATCTACCTCGTAAATGGCGCGGATTATTCAGTATCCGACTAATTTAGTCAACTATTCAGCCGAACGTTGTCCACGCTCTCATTCAGGCTGGATAGTATAACAAGGATTGTAGGATTCCCTGATCAGCTTCATCCGGCCTGCGTCCACAAAGTCGCGCAGCAGTGCATCCATTGCCTGCATGACGGAGGCGTCTCCCTTGAGCACAAACGGCCCGTGCTCGCGCACCAGGCGAACCCCCTGATCTTTCACATTACCCGCCACGATGCCGGAAAAGGCCCGGCGCAGATTCACAGCCAACTCCGGTGCCGGTGTATTTTTACCCAGCTTGAGATTGGCCATGGTGCTGTGATTCACCTCAAACGGAGACTTCATCTCCTCCGGGATATGCAGCAACCAGTTGTAGTAGTAGGCATCGCGACTTTTACGGCGACTGTCGCTGACGCGGTTCATGCCTTTTCTCATCACCTGTGCCACGCGCACCGGGTCGTTCTCGATAATCTGGTAATACTGTCGCACCTGCTCGCCCAGCGTCTGCACCAGAAACTGGTCGATGCGGCGGAAGTAGCCGTTGCTGATGGCGGGCTCGGTGAACACCACAGGCAGGCACACATCGGCGTTGGCCGGATCCATCAAGGTACCTAGCAGGAACAGGATTTCCTCAAGGGTGCCCACCCCGCCGGGAAAAACTATGATGCCATGGGCAACACGCACAAAGGCTTCCAGTCGTTTTTCGATGTCCGGCATGACAATCAGGTGATTGACAATCGGGTTGGGTGATTCAGCCGCAATAATGCCGGGTTCACTGATACCGATGTAACGACCGATGCGAATGCGCTGTTTGGCATGCCCAATGGTTGCGCCCTTCATGGGGCCTTTCATGGCGCCGGGGCCACAGCCGGTGCAGATATCCAGCCCGCGCAAACCCAGCTGATAGCCAACCGCCTTGCTGTAGTCATACTCGTCACGGCTGATGGCATGCCCACCCCAGCATACCACCAGGTGTGGCAGCACTCTGGGTTGGAACAGGCTGGCGTTGCGCAGCACATCGAACACCAGGTTCTTGATGGCGTCAGCATCTTCACCATAGGCCGGTTTCAGGCGGATGCTTTCATAGTTGGCAGGTTCGCTGGCAGGCAAGGCGTCCGCTGGCCGATAGAGCTCACTGGACACAAATACGATGTCACGCAGCACGGCAAACAGGTGCTCGCGCACACCACTCATGATGACGCCATCGACAAAGGCGCAGGCAGGTGCGTTTTTCAATCGCAGCTTGATGCCGCGAGTACGCTGCACGATCTCGATCTGAAAATCGGGGTAACGCTTGTACACCTCCTCCGCGCTGTCGAAGGTATCATCACAGTTCAGCACCGCCAGCGCACAGCGCCGGAACAACTCATAGATCTGGCCGTGTCCGATCAGGCGCAGACGCTCAACCTCCTGCTGTGACAATAACTCCATGCTGCCACTGGGGCTGACCGAGGCATCCACAACGGGTGCACGGCAAGGTGATTGGGTGCGGGTTTCTGTTGCAAGAGATGACATAACACTGCTTTCCTGTTGCTGCTGGCACACGGGCCATTGATTCCCTGATCAGGTTTTGCTGTATCCTGAGCCTTGTTCCGTTACAATCGCCGCCCTCAGCGCAGGAGAACGCAATATGAGCACGGAAAATACCATTCCCGCCACTCTGGGGGACAACGAAGACGCCAATTATGAACTGTTTCTGACCCAGGTTCAGCAGACCGGACTGGTTTGGGGACTCTACGGCGAGGATGGCTGGGCCATCTGCCCGTCTATTGAATATGAAGATACCGAAGTGTTTCCGTTCTGGTCCGACCAGCGCTACGCCGCTGCACTGTGCACCGACGAGTGGGACAACTACGAGCCCCGCTCAATTACGCTGGAAGACTTCCTCACCGAGTGGTTGCCGGGTATCCACGAAGACAACGCCATGGTCGGCCCGAACTGGGATATTGAGATGACCGGCCTGGAGATTGAACCGGCGGATCTGGCGGCGGAACTGTCCGGACCAACCGAACACTGATTCTTCAAAACAGTCACAACCTATTAATAAAAAGGGAGTTTTTACTCCCTTTTTATTTTTTACCTTAACTCGCCCCGGGTGTCAGGATTTTTTGCTGTAGTCGTACCAGCCCTTGCCGGTTTTCTCACCGTACTCGCCCTTCATGTAGTGTTCGACCAAACGCGGATTCGGCAAATCAGCCGGGTTGCCGGTCTCGCGGAATTTCTCCATGCGCATGATGTAACTCAGATCCAGTCCGGTCAGATCATTCAGGCGGAATGGTCCCATCGGGTGGCCAGCACCGTAGACACAGGCGTTGTCGATGTCTTCCACCTCGGCGACACCCATTTCCAGCAACCACATGGCTTCGCGTGAAATCGCCGCAAAAATGCGATTGAGCAGAAAACCGTCGACTTCCTTTTTGAGCAGCACGGGCACTTTCTGCAGGGCCTTGCTCAACTGCATGATCAGATCTGCAGTTTCATCAGACACGTGCGGGCCTTTGACAACCTCAACCAGCTTCATGACCAGCGCCGGATTAAAAAAGTGCATGTTGACCACTTTGTCAGGTCGTTGGGTGGCATCAGCAATTTTGGAGCTCACAATCGCGGAGCTGTTGGTCGCCAGAATGCAATGGGCCGGCGCTATCTTGTCGAGCTCGGCAAAGATTTTTCGCTTGAGTGCCAGCACCTCCGTTGCCGCCTCGATGACCACATCAGCCTGGGCAGCGGCCTCATCCAGCGACCCGACAAACCGGATATTGTTGCGCGCTTGTTTTGCCTGCTCTGCCGTCAGCCGGCCCTTCTCAACGCGACCGGGCAGATAACTGTTTACAAAGTCATCCGCTTTTTTCAAGGTCTCGGCGTTGACGTCTGTGCAGGTGACAATATAGCCGCAGATGGCTGCCTGCAGCGCAATCTGATGCCCCATATTGCCTGCACCTACTACGCAGATGCGGCGTATTTCTTCGAATTTCATGGTTTCCCCCTGGTTAACATGTAAGCAGGATCTATTGTGCGGATAATCGGCGATAAATCCAGCCTTAAAAACTCTGCCGATTGATCCGGCAAAGCAAATTGACAGTAACAACGGGAAGGCGCATTAATACCGTCAAAAGGGATTTGCTGGATCGCTCTGGAGCGCAAGGCAATGCCTGTTTTTACACCACATCTGTTGTCCTCCTGGTTCCGGCCGTTGCGCGCGGGAATGGCTCTTGTTTTGCTGACCGTTCCCCTCGCCGGCTTCGCCCAGTCGACGGTACGCACAGATCACGGATCTGCTGCGGCCATCAGCATACAGCTCGAACTGGCCCATCAGATGCAGAGCGCCGGGCGTTTGCAGGATGCTGAAACCATGCTCGGCACCTTGCTTGAGCAGACACGGGCGAATCTGGGCCTGTTTGATCCCGCACAATTCGCCATACTGGAACAATTAGCCAACACCCGGACGCGCCAGCGCAACTGGTCTGCATTGCTGCCATTGCTGGCGTATTACGAATGGCTTGCCAACCGTGTTTACGGGGATGCCCCCCTGCAACTGTCCGATCAGCTCACACGCGTTGCCGGCGTGCATGAACACGCCGCAATGACCACTGATGGCAATCAACGCAGCTGGCACCTGATTCAGGCACGGATGTTGTACTGGCGTGCGATCAGCAGCTTGCAGTCGGTCGCCGGCACCGAACATCTGCTGCCACCGCTTTACTACGCGATTGCGCTGGGCCATTACACCATTAATCGACACGCCAGCCAGCGCTGGCTCACCAGCTTTGAGACACGCTCGGACCAACCCGCACTGATCAGTGGCTGGTCCTTGCCCGGCAGCGAAAGGGAACGTCGCAGCGAAGAAATCGGCGTTGAACTGATGGAGCGCATTGTGGCGTACTACTCTCGTCCCGAGGTTATGCCAGAGCTGACAGCCCAGGTGATGGCGCTGCGCGGCGACTGGGCGCTGATACATGGTCGCAGCACGGAATCCACTCACTTTTATCATCAGGCACTTGAACTTGCGTCAATATCTTCATGTCCTGAATCACTGATCGGCATACTGTTCGGGCAGACGCAGTCACTGCCTGTGCCCTCACTGGTACTGTTGCCAGATCCCTGCCAGTCACCGGGGGAGCTGTTGTCAGAGGCGCCCTCTGTGATGCAGGCAAACTGGGCGGACTCAGGTCTGCAGCGCCCGTTTTTTACCGCAGACGCACGTAATCCATGTATCGGGGATAATTGTCATGAGTAGATGCCGCACCGATCGTAGCAAACTTGTCAGCATCCACCGAACCTGCTGGTGGCTGCTGGTCTTCAGCCTGGGTCTTGCTGCATGCCAAAGTACAAGCGAGACACAGACAACGGCACAACGTCGTCTGCCAACCGATGCTGAGGTGGAGCAGTACAATGCCACCGTCCCACCCGAAGAACGCATCGTCTGCCGTAATGAAATTCCTGTGGGCAGCAACATCCCTGTCCGCAAGTGCCGCCTGATCGCAGACATTGACGAGACCTCGCATTTCCACCGCGAACAGCTCAGGCGCGCCTTGCGCTGACAACGGCGTGATTTACTGAGGCCGCCCCTGATCAGGTCGGTCATAGTCACACACACCATCCGGGAAAATGGCACGCAGGCGTGCAATCGCCTCAGTGTCTGGCACCCAGTTGCCATACGTGCCATCGCTCAACGCCGTATCCAGCGGCTTGAGTGCACACTTGAACACGCTGCCTTCAATCGGCCCACCAGCAACAATTCTGGACGTGGAATACACGGGGAATGCCTGTGTGCAAGCGCCGGGAGCCGCATCATCCAGAATGCCTTGCCAGACGTCATCGCCCTGGGCAATCAGACTGCCATCGGTTGCAAAGCAGGCATCCTGAGCAGAGGCAGGTCTGTTACCGGCGACGCCCAGCTCCGGATTGGCCTTGATGTTCATCACCCAGTCATGCAGCACAGCCAATGCTTGCATGGTCTGGTCGTGCGCACGGGCTGGACGCGCATCGGTAAACCAGACCAGTTGATTGTCGGCATTACCCATACGATTGATGATGCGCTGGCGCGCCGAAAAGGACTGATGGGAATTGTGCATGTCCAGCTCGTCTTCCAGATAATGGCGCCAGTCAATGACCGGAATATTCAGTTGACCATCAAACACCATGCCGGAGCGATACAGCGCCTGGATGGCCTGGGTATCGCCCACCGTGCGCGGCGCCGGCGCATCAGTGGCGGACAACATCATGTTGCGACGACTCCAGGGATCAAAATTGTCCGGCGTCGGGTCACCCAGAAACGGGAAACCTTCCTGTACCATGTCCGATGGGTGCTTCCAGCCACCAATACGGGTATTCAGATCCAGAAACTCTTCCGGCGTAATCGCGCCCTCCGTCAAGGCCGCAAGACCATATTGCACCCCGACATTGTCCCATGGCACACGAGCCTGGCCGTTGGCATCCACACCGTATATGTTTCTGAGGTCGTCATAGTGCGTCCACTGCACATCATCCATGATGCCCGGCGGATGCATCTTGTCCTGCTCGCGTACCTGGCCATAGTGCGGGTTCATGCTCAGCGGTGTCAGGCCACGCCAGGCCGGAATGCATTCATTGGAGCCCGGCGCGCTGCCATAACCCAACTGGCGCTTGAGCTCAGCTAGCGGGTCTGGCACAGCATCAGTCGAGTTAAAACCAATCAGCAGACTGCGGTTGGCTGTAAGCTGCCATTTGGGATTGTTGCGGTCGGTCACATCCATGTAGTGCTCCAGCAACTCACAGTCCCCGACATGGATGGTCTGGGTGACCATATCCGGATAGGCGTATTGCGGCACGCCGGCGTCGATCAGCCCGGGGTGATTCTGCTGATAAACATACTGCTGGATAGCCCCCCCTGAACCACCAATGGCCACGGTGTACAGCGGCTCGCCAAAGCGCTTGATAAAGTGCTCCTTGACCATCAGGGCGGTTTCACCACCCACCTGCAGGTTGTAGTGCTCACCAGTCCGGTTACCGGACGAATACGCAACGGCATAACCCTGTGCCAGTGCCTCGGCAAGGCGCGCCCGATTCGCGTTTACCCGCCCCTGAAACCGCCCGACACCGACGCCTCCCTCAAAGTGATACAGCAGCCGGCCATTCCAGTGCACCGTACCCGGCTCCAGCGGGTCGGTTGAGCCCATCTGCGGATCAGCCAGCACCGCATAACTGTACAGAAAACGATTGATCGTGCCACGCTCCCAGCGCACCACAAAATCCACCTGCCGGCCGTCGGTCAAGGTAGCGGTGGCCATATCGGCCGGTCGCGATCCATCGGCCGGCATCGGCTGATATTGCCCCTCAGTATCCAGGTAGTGATACTCCACAAAAGGCGCTATCGAACAGTCCTTGCTGTAGCCGATCAACTCTCCGTCGTCACCATAGACCGGGAAGCCCCACTCCTCCTGATGATCTACCAGCGGCTGCTTGCCCCACTCCAGCACACTGCTGCAAACAAAGGGATATTGCTGCGGCCCGGAGAACATGGGGCCTGTGATGGGATGATTACGAATTTCCAGGGTGGCGGACAAACCGTTGGCACCGTTTGCTGTCAGCACCGAAGGGCCATCAGGCAACCCCGACAGCAACCATTGTGGCCCGTCGGGCGTCTGCCTGACACTGATGATGTCCAGTGGTGTACCGCTGGCCATAAACTGCAGGGAAGAAGCTTGTGTGGCTGCGCCAAGCCCTTCCAGACTGACCAGCGCTGTGCCACCCGACACCTGATCCGGGCGACTTGAAACAATCGTCAGTGTGATGCTGGCTGTCACGCCAGACTGCACTTGCGGATTTTGCCCACTGTCAGAGTCGCCCTCAGAACAGGCAAGCAGTGAACTCAGGCAGATAAACAGCGGCAGAACACGAATACGCATGGAGGGCCTCGTCTGGTTTTGATTGTTGTTGTCCAACGCGAGCGCAGAAACCTTAACATGAATCCATTCACTTTGGGATTGGCACCGTGCAGACCCGTCTCATTTCTATGGACACAGAACCGTCAGCTGGATACGACAACTTGATGTCATTAACACTGGCAACATAATGTCATTTGCGACTCATTTTTGTGCGCGCCGCCTTAAAAGGGAGCAAACCGCTTGATGTCATCGGCTACAAAAAACCCCCAAAAATGAGTATCTCATTGTAACTATTATATTTTTCAAACATGGCACGACCATTGCTAACTACGAATTGTGCTTACCACAGGATGTGGATAAAAGCCGAACCAGACTCCGTTAATTCAATCAACATAGAGGTAGTTATCCAATGAAAGCAGCCAAGTTCAAGTCAGCCGCCGTTATCAGCCTGGTCGCAGGTTCACTGTTTGCCAGCGTTGCCCATGCCAACCCGGCAGAAATGTTTTACAGCAGCAAGGACCTGCGTCCGGTAGAAACTGCCATCCCGGAATACCCGCGCCGCGCACAGATCTCCGGAGTGGAAGGTTATACCGTTGTTGAATTCACTGTGATGCCTGATGGCAGTGTTGCTGAACCGGCAATCGCAGACTCCAGCTTTCATCTGTTCAGCCGCGCAGCGCTGGCCGCGATCGAATCCTGGAAATTCGAACCCGTTGTTGCAGATGCTGGCGAAGCCATTCCTGTACGTTCCAGCCTGAAATTCAGCTTTGTGGGTGCCGAGCAGTAATCCGTCACACACCATGCTGTCATGACCTGGATGTCAACCCGAAAAGTAGCAAATAAAAACAAACATACGCGGGATACAAGATGATAAAAACGATAACAGAAACATTAAAACCAGCCGCGAGTCTATAACTGGATCCGGCTGGTTTTTCCCTTCGATTGCGGCAATTTCGCCCTGTTCCCCCACACAAAAACCATTAGCCATTGCAGA
Organism: Pseudohongiella sp.; assembly: GCA_036834885.1. Lineage (GTDB taxonomy): Bacteria > Pseudomonadota > Gammaproteobacteria > Pseudomonadales > Pseudohongiellaceae > Pseudohongiella. The sequence continues at coordinate 124,439 of DAITNA010000002.1, forward strand.
TTAAAACAGCTGCGATGACGTACGTAGCATGTGTATTTTTTTATGACCGGGGTAACGAATTATTTTGTGGAGAAGTGCTGCGAACTGCAGCAGAGACATTTTAAATGGCGGAGAGAGAGGGATTCGAACCCTCGATAGGGGATTAGCCTATACGCCCTTAGCAGGGGCGCGCCTTCAGCCACTCGGCCATCTCTCCAAAATCGGGCGCAATCATAGCACAAGTTCAGAGAAATGGCAGAGCAGAAGTTTAAATTTCACACATTGTTCTGATTGTCGTTTCCATCCGAGCTTCCGCGCTCTTTCTGGATACGTTGATAGATCTCTTCCCGATGTACTGCCACATCCTTGGGGGCATTCACGCCAATGCGTACCTGATTGCCTTTTACACCAAGCACGGTGACCGTTACATCATCACCAACCATCAGGGTTTCACCAATCCGGCGTGTCAAAATTAACATGATGTCTCTCCTTTCCCAGTCATGATGTCCATGCAACATTCCTTTCAGCTGCCTGAAAAGGATTCACGGAAATACGTTTAGTACTGCGTTATTAATCTGGTCAGCCCGCTCCGATTAAAGAGACCGGACAAACAGGGTTTTTGCAGTCATTTGCCCAAAACAAACGTCCGCGCGGCTTGCGCCACCTTTTCATCAGCTGACAGACCAGTGACCTGATCACGCCGCTGCTTCTCCCCCAAGCCCGAATGCTGTGTGCAACGATCGCACAGCCAGCTCCAGGTATTTTTCGTCGATCACGACTGAGATTCTGATCTCTGACGTGGTAATTATCTGAATATTGATGCCTTCGTCTGCCAATGTTCTGAACATCCGGCTGGCAATACCGGCGTGGGATTTCATTCCAACTCCCACCAGCGATACCTTCGCAATCTTGCGATCAACGGAAACACCGCGCGCCCCGATACTGGCAGCGACCCCGGTCACCAATGCTGCCGCTTGCTCAATATCCTGACGCTTGACCGTAAATGTGATGTCAGTCGTACCATCAGCTGACACATTCTGGACTATCACATCAACATCAATATTGGCATCGCTGACAGGCCCCAGCACCTTGTAAGCTATTCCCGGCACATCAGGCACACCGCTGACAGTCAGCTTGGCTTCGTCACGTGCGAACGCAATACCGGCAATAACTGGCGCTTCCATTTCCCTGTTTTCCTCAAGGCTGATCAACGTACCCGGATCATCCTCAAAACTCGATAGAACCCTGAGCGGGACTTTGTATTTACCCGCAAACTCCACAGACCGGATCTGCAGTACCTTGGCACCCAGACTGGCCAGCTCCAGCATCTCCTCAAAGGTGATGGTGCGCAGCAAACGGGCGTCCTCAACTACACGAGGGTCGGTGGTATATACGCCTTTCACATCAGTATAGATCTGACATTCATCCGCTTTTAGCGCAGCTGCCAGCGCCACCGCCGATGTGTCCGAGCCACCACGTCCCAGTGTGGTAATGTTGCCGCCCTCATCCACTCCCTGAAAACCGGCAACCACCACAACAGCGCCCTGTGCCAGCTGGGCACGGATACGGTCGGCATCAATCTCCCTGATACGCGCTCGTGTATGCGCACTGTCAGTCAGAATTTTGACCTGGGCACCTGTGAACGATCTGGCCTCACACCCGCGCTTGTGCAGCGCCATGCAGAGCAAGGCAATGGTGATCTGCTCACCGGTGGATACCAGAACGTCCAGTTCTCTGGGTGTTGGTATCGACTGTATCTGTTCAGCCAGCGCAATCAGACGGTTGGTTTCACCGCTCATCGCGGATACCACTACCACCACGTCGTGACCTTGAGCGCGCGTTGCGACAATCTTGTCAGCAACTGCTTCGATGCGCTCGACGTTCCCGACCGAGGTGCCACCAAACTTCTGAACAAAAAGCGCCATAAAAGTCAATTACCCAAGTGGGTGGTGATTAAACATAATCACGCGACAGATTGCAACCCGTCCTGTCAAGTGAACTTGATCACAAAATCAGAAACTGATCGCAACGCCATGTCCAGTCCAGCCGGTTCGGTACCACCGGCCATGGCCATATCTGGACGTCCACCTCCTTTGCCACCAACCTGGCTGGCGACATGGTTAACAATATCGCCCGCCTTCAGGCGAGCGGTCAGATCCGGCGTCACGCCAGCGACCAGCGCAACCTTGCCCTCTTCCACCGTCGCCAGCACAACTACCGCGCTGCCCAGCTTGTTCTTGAGCTGATCAACCATGTCGCGCAAGGTCTTGCTGTTGAACCCGTCCAGCTGTTTGACCAACAGCTTGAAACCGGCAATATCAGTAGCCTCACTGGCAATGTCACTGCCGGCGGCACTGGCCATTTTTGCCTTGAGTTGATCCAGTGACTTCTCCAGCACCTTTTGCTGGGCGATCAGTTGCTGTACGCGATCCAGCAAGGTGTCTTCACCGGTTTTCAACAGCTCACACAACGAGCGCAACACTGACTCTTCACGCGCGATGTATTGCAGGGCGCCCATGCCAGTCACCGCTTCGACGCGGCGCACACCAGCTGCGATACCGGTCTCGGCTACCAGTTTGAACAGGCCAATGTCACCTGTACGACTGACGTGTGTACCGCCACATAATTCCGTCGAAAAATCACCCATGGTCACAACACGCACCTGATCACCGTATTTTTCGCCGAACAGGGCCATGGCCCCTTTGGCCATCGCCTGATCAATGGACATGATTTCTTTTTTCACCGGGTTGTTGCGCAGGATCTCGGCATTGACCAGTTGTTCAATCAACTGGACTTCCGTTGTGCTCAACGGGGCCTGATGGGAGAAATCAAAACGCAGACGATCTGCCGTCACCAGAGAGCCCTTCTGGGTGACATGCTCGCCCAGCACCTTGCGCAGCGCTGCATGCAACAAGTGTGTCGCCGAGTGGTTCAGCATGGTGGCCTGACGGGTGTCGGCGTCCACCTCCGCGCTGAGGCTTTGGCCTACACTGAGCTTGCCCTGCAGCAGGCGACCTTTGTGCAGCACATGATCACCCTGCTTCTGGGTATCAGTCACGTCAAAGCGGGTGACAACCTGATTGCCTTGCCGGATTTCCAGCACGCCACGGTCGCCGGCCTGGCCACCGGACTCTCCGTAAAACGGACTGACATCCAGCAGCACAACAGCGTCGGCATGGCCGATCAGATCATTGACTGACTGTCCATTCTGGTAAATCGCCAGAATCTTGCCGTCATGACGCAGATGGTCATAACCCACAAATTCAGTACCCCGTGCGGATTCAATGGCCAGTTTCTCCACTGCATTGAACTGACTGGCAGCACGCGCCTGCTGGCGCTGCACGTCCATGGCTTTTTCAAACCCGTCCATATCCAGCGTCAGGCCGTGCTCACGCGCGACATCGGCGGTCAAATCCACCGGAAATCCGTAGGTATCATACAACCGGAACACGGTTTCGCCTGCCAGCACCTTGCCAGACAAACCGGCGATGGCCTGACTCAGAATTTGCATGCCGTTTTCCAGTGTGCGGGCAAACTGCTGCTCTTCTTCGCGCAACACTTTTTCAACACGCGCCTGTTCTTTCGCCAGCGCCGGATAGGCGTCACCCATTTCAGCAACCAGTGCGGCAACCAGGCGATAAAAGAAAATATCCTTTACACCCAGCTGATAACCATGGCGCACAGCACGACGAATAATACGACGCAAGACATAACCACGCCCTTCATTCGACGGCGTGACACCATCCAGCACCAGAAATGCACAGGAGCGAATGTGATCAGCGATCACACGCAGCGACGTATTGCCGGTGTCTTGTACGCCGGTAATGTCAGCAGCCGCTTTCAGAAGATTCTGGAACAGATCAATCTCGTAATTGCTGTGAACATGCTGCAATACAGCGGCCAGACGCTCAAGACCCATGCCGGTATCCACTGACGGTTTTGGCAACGGCACCAGCGTGCCATCGGGCTGGCGATCAAATTGCATAAACACCAGGTTCCATATCTCGATGTAACGGTCACCGTCTTCATCCGGACTGCCCGGTGGTCCACCGGCAACTTCCTCACCGTGATCGTAGAAAATTTCAGTGCAGGGCCCGCAAGGACCGGTATCCCCCATCGCCCAGAAATTGGATTTCTCGCCCAGACGCGTCACACGATCTGCGGCAACACCAATCTCGTTGACCCAGATATCAGCGGCTTCATCGTCATCCCTGAATACGGTGACCCAGAGTTTTTCTTTGGGCAAGCCCAGATCAACAGTGAGAAATTCCCAGGCGTAGTGAATCGCATCACGTTTGAAGTAATCACCAAAACTGAAATTGCCGAGCATTTCAAAGAATGTGTGGTGACGCGCGGTATAACCGACATTCTCCAGATCATTGTGTTTGCCGCCGGCACGCACGCAGCGCTGTGAACTGGTGGCGCGGGAATAGGCGCGCTTTTCGGCACCCAGAAAAAGATCTTTGAACTGCACCATGCCCGCATTGGTAAACAGCAATGTGGGATCATTGCCCGGCACCAGCGAACTGCTGGCAACTACTTCATGACCTTTTGATTTGAAAAAATCCAGAAATTTCTGGCGTATCTGTTTGCTTTTCATCGGTGCATCCATCGGCATTCAAAAAATACGGGCGTTATGGGTTGGCGTCATACAGCTCTTTGGCACAAGGGCGCCGATTATACTCCCAAGTTCAGAGACTTGCAGGAGCGTCTTGCAACCGGGTGACAAATTCAGCGCAACACTCAGGGATTGCCAACTGTCTGGCATTATCGGAAGGGAAGACCGATGCAAGCAGGAGCAAATGACCCGCTTCCCTGTGCCGGATCATTTGCCCTGCCCGGGTCAATTGCTACAAACAAATTTTACAGTGATGCAAAGGCATCAATCACAATTGACGGTGTCAGCAGCTGCGGCAGTATTCTGGGCTCCGCAGCCGGATCACCCGGATACAGAATGTACAACGGCACGCTGGGCCGATTGAACTCATCCAGCACCTTGCTGATTTCCGGATCCTGATTGGTCCAGTCACCCTTCATGTAGGCAATCCCATATTGTTCCATGGCGTCCTTCACGCGCGCGGTGCTCAGGGTTGTTTGTTCATTGGCCAGACAGGTAATGCACCAGGCTGCTGTCATGTTGACCAGCACCGGCGTGCCCGCCTGACGCAGCTCAGCCACGCGGGCGGCGGCAAAAGGCTCAAAGGCCATATCAATTTCTTCATCCGGATCATAGGCCATGCCGCCGGTTCTGGCTTCCAGCAGCGGTGTACGCAGCACGGACAACGCTGCCAGTATCAGCACCACGCTGATTGCGCGATTGGCCACCCGCCAGTTGCCCGCAGCCAGCGAGGCTTTTTGCAGCAACCACAGAGCCATGGCCAGTGCCAGCGCCGCAGCGGCAACCGCTACCATGCCATTCACACCTGTCTGCATGCCCAGCACCCACAACAGCCAGAGCGCCGCAGCGTACATCGGGAAGGCCATCAGTTCCTTGAAGGTCACCATCCACTGACCGGGCTTGGGCATAAACTTCATCAGTGCCGGACTGAAGGTGAGGATCAGGAATGGCAGCGCCATACCCAGGCCCAGGAAGGCGAAGACCAGCATCGCCACCAGCCAGGACTGAGACAGCGCAAAACCCAGCGCAGCTCCCATAAACGGTGCAGTGCACGGGCTGGCCACAACAGTCGCCAGTACCCCGGTAAAAAACGACGAGGAATAACCACCAGAAGCGGTCAGGCTGCCACCAACCCCCATCAACCGGGTACCAAATTCATAGACGCCAGACAAGCTCAGTCCCATGACAAAAAACACAAAGACCAGCAGTGATACAAACCACGGGGACTGCAACTGGAATGCCCAGCCCACAGCCTCTCCACCGGCACGCAGCGCCAGCAGCACAGAAGCCAGGACCAGGAACGCAACAATCACACCAGCCGTGTACATCAGGCCATGTATACGATGCTTGGCCGCGGACGCATCTGCCTTTGCAGTCAGATTCAACACCTTGATAGACAGCACCGGGAACACACAGGGCATCAAATTCAGAATGACACCACCCGCCAGCGCTGACAGCAGAACAATAAACAGATTGGCCGGGCTGCCACCTCCAGAGAAGCGGGAGGAACCCCCTTGCTGTTCAGCCGCAACAGCGGCTATCGCTGCCAGGCCCTGAACATCTGCCACGTCCGCGTTGACCAGAAAACCTTCAACTCTGCCGTCAGCGCGCTGGACTGCCAGCAAGCCACCAACCTCGGTCAAATCAGTGAGCATGCGACGGGGTTGGCCATGGGTAATCTGAACCAGCCCGGGGAACAATGTCACATCACGCAACGGCCCCGGATCCAGAATACGGCGCTGGTCGGGGAAGAACCACGCCTCGGTGACATCGGCAAATGCACGGTCGTTGGAGGTCACGGAGAAACTGATGCGGTCGCCACCGACTGCAAACAGGGCATCCAGCGTATGGGCGTCTGCGGGTACCGGCAAGTTGGCGCGGGTCTGCTCAAAGGCAGAGGCCCACTGGGGATGAGGCCGGAGCGTCTCGCCATCAACCGGCAAATCCAGCGATACCACAGTGTCGCCGATCAGACAGATCTGGTCACAGACCTGCCATTCGACGTGGGCCGAGGCCTGAAAACGCTCGGCCACCAGATCAGCAGGCACACTGACCGGCACCATCAGCAGCACTTCACCCTTATAGGAGAAAGTCACCAGATCACTGCCGGGGAACGGCAACCAGGTCGGCACCGGCCATTGAATCTCACCGGCACTGGCGCCTTCGGGCAGTGTCCACTGGTGGATCATGGTGGCATCACCGCTATCGCCGGGCCAGCGTGAATAGGTATGCCATCCCTCTGTGGGTTTCAGGCGAATGGCAGTCCACAGTGTTTGTCCCGGCACCACGTTCTCGGACTCGGAAACCAGTTCTACCTCGATTTCCTCGCCAACAAACACTTCTGACTGCACAGGGCCTGCGATCACCATACCCAACAGCAGTGCAATCAGCCAGTTTCCAGCCGCCTCTGCTTTGGCAGAAAACGCGCCGCATCGCGCAGCAGCGCGACATACTCGCTCAATGAGAGGGTGAAGATACCTGCCTTGTTGCATTGTGACTCTCCAGACGCTTTCCAGAATTCTGCCTGACTGCTGCGATCTGTTGTTGGTTTTGTGCAAGCAGTTATTTACAAAAGATTTTTTCCGTTAAAGCTGTTAATTGATTCGATTGTAGCGCTTTGGCAAGCCAGGTGTCAGGCCTTATTGTGATAAAAGTTTACAGCGCCCTGCGCCTCCAGATGCTCAATCATCAGCTGCAGCTGGCGTTGCCCGCGAAACTCATTGATATCTACCCGGTAAACCAGCCGGACATATCTGAATGGCTGCTGCAACATTGCGGGCGCCACATTAAATGCAATCGCATCAATTGATTGTCTCAGACCCGGCGGAGAGACCAGCAATTTCAGATGCCGATCAGCCAGCACACGTTGGCCGAGCACCTCGAACTCGCCATCAAACAGGGGTTCCGGGAACCCCTGCCCCCAGGGCCCGGCATTTCGCAGCAGCTCCGCCGTCGCCATATCCAACTGAGCGGGCAGCAGTTCACCATCGGTGAGCAGGCGTTTTTGCAGTGCAGCATCATCCAGATGACGGGAAACGGCCGTCTCGAAGGCATGGCGAAACTCATCAAGGCGTTGATATGGCAAGCTGAGGCCGGCAGCCATCGCATGCCCGCCAAACCGGCTGATCAGGCCGGGCGACAAACTGGCGATCTCGTCCAGCAGGTCACGAATGTGCAGCCCCGCAACAGATCGCGCCGACCCCTTGACCTGGGCATGCCCGTGTTCGTCAACACCAGCGTCGGCAAACACAATAACCGGCCGGTGGTATTGCTCCTTGACCCGAGCCGCCACGATACCAATCACCCCCTGATGCCAGGCCGGGTCGTACAGGCAAAGTCCGGCCGGCAACGCACCATCACCCGCCAACGACAAAGACGTCTGCCTGTCGCTCAGCACCTGCAAAGCCTGCTCTTTCATGTCTGCTTCGATGCGCTTGCGCTCTTCATTGATCGCGTCCAGCGCCTGGGCCAGTTGCTGTGCCTCGTCGGGGTCATCGGACAGCAAACAGGCGATTCCGAGCGACATATCATCAAGACGTCCGGCTGCGTTGAGTCGTGGTCCTGCCGCAAAGCCCAGATCAGATGCCACCAGCGCCGGCAATGAGCGTTTGCCCAATGCGAGCAGAGCCAACAGACCTGGACAGGCTCTGCCCTGACGAATTCTTCGCAGCCCCTCATTGACCAGAATACGATTGTTGCGATCCAGCGGCACCAGATCCGCCACGGTACCCAGCGCCACCAGATCCAGCAGATCTGCCAGACGCGGCTCAGCGATACCCGCGTTGGCAAACCAGCCAGTGTCCCGCAGTTGTGCGCGCAGACCCAGCATCAGATAGAACACAACCCCGACACCGGCCAGAGCTTTGCTGGCAAATTCGCAGCCGGGCTGGTTGGGGTTGATAATGGCGGCAGCGGCAGGCAGCTCGGCACCGGGCAAGTGATGATCGGTGATCAGCACCGGCACACCGGCAGCATTCGCAGCAGCGACACCGTCGATACTGGAAATACCATTGTCGACGGTCATGATCAGATCAGGTCGGCGCGCCAGCGCCAGATCAACAATGGCCGGGCTAAGGCCATAACCATAAGTAAATCGGTCGGGGACAATATAGTCGACGTGCGCAAACCCCATCGAGCGCAGGGCGCGAATAGCGAGCACACAACTGGTTGCCCCATCGGCATCAAAGTCAGAGACAATCAGAATGCGGCCCTGTCGTTGCAACAACTCGCACAACAAGGTCACGGCTTGCGCCATGCCCTTCATCCCGGCGGGAGGTAGCAAGCCTGCCATATCCAGCGTGACCTCGGATGGATCACAGATCTGACGGGCGGCATAAAGGCGGGCAAGCAGCGGTGCCAGCCCGGCAAGGGCTGGCTGCTGCGGAACCGGGCGACGTTCAATCAGCACTGATAGTCACTCCGTTGCTGGTACTGATCAAAGTTTGCTGCGCATGTAGCGCGTCACTTCTCCAATGCTGTTGTCGAGCACATCATAACGCTCTTCACGCTCAAACAGATCCTGCATATGCGCGGGCAACGCCGGATAGTCAAGACCGGCACGACTGATCGCATCGGCAAATTTCACCGGGTGCGCCGTTGCCAGTGTAATCATGGGTACAGACTTGTCCTGATTGCAGACTCGTGCAGCCTTGACCCCAACTGCGGTATGCGGATCAATCAGGAAGCCTGACGCCTCATAGACCTGCCTGATGACCTCACAGGTGGTATCGTCATCAACACCCAGACTGGAGAACAATTCACGCGCCTTGTGCCAGCGGGCGTCATCCAGATGCTGCGCCTGTTTGCCCAGGCCGGTTACAAAGGCAGTCACCGCCTCGGCATCACGATCGAACAGGTCAAACAGATATCGTTCAAAGTTGCTGGACACCATGATATCCATGCTGGGCGACAGCGTTGGTGCCAGTTCTCCCAGTGAATACTCATTATTGCTGATCAGCCTGTGCAGGATATCGTTGCGATTGGTTGCAATAATCAGCTGCCTGATCGGCAGCCCCATGCCTCTGGCGAGGTAACCGGCATAGATATCACCAAAATTGCCGGTTGGCACAGAGAACGACACCGGACGCAGCGGACCACCGAGATTCAGTGACGCGTAAAAGTAATATACAATCTGCGCCATGATTCTGGCCCAGTTGATTGAGTTCACAGCCACCAGCTGACGATCTGCCGGCAGGAACGACTGGTCACCAAAAGCGGTTTTGACGATGCGCTGGCAGTCGTCGAAATTGCCGCGAATGGCAATATTGTGCACGTTGTCGCCGGGCACACTGGTCATCTGCCGACGCTGGACTTCCGACACACGCTGGTAAGGATGCAGAATGAACAGATCAATGTTCTTGCAGTGACGACAACCTTCGAGTGCAGCGGATCCGGTATCACCGGATGTTGCGCCCAGTACGGCGACTTTTTTGTTGTCGCGAATCAGCACGTAATCCAGCAGGCGGCCGAGCAATTGCAGTGCAAAATCCTTGAACGCCAGCGTCGGGCCACAGTACAGTTCCAGCACCCATTCATTGACATCCAGCATTCGTAGCGGTGCGACCGCCGGATGTGCAAAACCTTTATAGCTGTCGCTGATCAGTTGTTGCAGCACATCGTCGGGAATCTCGCCATCAACAAACGGCTGTATTACCTTGAATGCCAGCTGGTCATAGGGCAAACCGGACCAAGAAGCAATCTCTTGCTGCGAAAATACCGGCAATGTCTCCGGCACGTACAAGCCGCCATCGGGAGCCAGCCCTGTCAGCAGCACCTGTTCAAAATTGCAGACCGGTGAACGACCGCGTGTACTGATGTATTTCATAGGTCGACCTCAGGCTTTTTCGTCATCAAACAACTCAACCCGGATGCGGGTGACGCTGTCGGCCACTTCATCCAGGCTCTCGATCACACCAATGGCAATGTTCATGGTTTTTTCGAGAATGCGGCTGGTCAGCAGCACTACCGGCACGATGCCTTTTTCAGCATCAGGGCCATGTGGCTCTTTTTGAATGACGGCTTCAATATTGATACCGTAATTGGTCAGTACCTGGGATATCTTTGCCATGACACCGACTCTGTCATACGCAGGTATGCGCAGGTAATATTCCGATTCAATCTCGCTGATATCCAGAATTTCCAGATCGTGACGCAGATTGCTGAATGCCAGCGGCGGCACCAGCGCACCGGCGCGCTCGTCCTTGCCTGCGCGTGCGATATCGATGATGTCAGCCACCACTGATGATGCCGTGGCATTGGCGCCGGCGCCGGCGCCGTAATACAGCGTGCTGCCGGCTGAGTCGCCCTTGACCACCACAGCATTCATGACGCCATTGACGTTGGCAATCAGCTGACGCTCGGAAACCAGCGTGGGATGCACTCGCAGTTCCACACCTTTGGGTGTGATGCGTGTGATGCCCAGATGCTTGATGCGATAGCCAAGTTCCTCGGCGTACATGATGTCGCTGGTGGTAATTTTGCTGATGCCTTCGGTATAGATTTTGTCAAACTGCAGCGCAATGCCAAAAGCGTTGGCGGCAAGAATGGTCAGTTTGTGCGCCGCGTCGATCCCTTCCACATCAAACGTGGGGTCCGCTTCAGCATAACCGAGCTGCTGGGCTTCCTTGAGTACTTCCGGGAAGTTGCGCTTGCGCTCGCCCATCTCGGTCAAAATATAGTTGCTGGTGCCGTTGATAATGCCTGCCAGCCAGTGAATGGAGTTCGCAGCCAGACCTTCTCGCAAGGCCTTGATAATCGGGATACCACCTGCCACGGCACTCTCGTAGGCAACAACCACACCTTTTTTGCGCGCGGCTTCAAAAATCACATTGCCATGCACAGCAATCAGCGCCTTGTTGGCAGTCACCACGTGTTTGCCGTTTTCTATTGCCAGCAGGACCAGTTCCAGCGCTGGCTCGAACCCCCCCATCAATTCAACCAGAATATCGACTTCGGGATTACGTGCCACGTCAAACACATCTGTGCTGACCCGGATACCGGACGCTGACAGCGCAGCATCCGGGCGACGGGTGGCCACATGGACAATATCAAGATTCATCCCGACGCGGCGGGTGATTTCCGCCTTTTTGGTACTGAGCAGACGCAATGTGCCTCCACCCACTGTTCCAAGACCACACAGACCTATGCGCAGACACTGCTTCTCACTTTCCTGACTCACGTTTTCCTCACACTCATGACCACAGACACCAGCAACCGGTACTGGCATCAGGATTTGTATTGGTGGTTTATTGTTGACTCAAATCTTATGGTTGCTCACCCAGCACCAGCGCGCTGAGACGATCAACTTCCATATAACCGGGCACCAGTTGGCCGGTCGGTAAAATGATTGCCGGCGTGCCGGTAATGCCAATCCGGTTGCCCAGGGCGTGATGGTTCAGCACCGGATTCTGGCAATCCCGCTCGGGCAGATTCTGGCCATTCTTGGCCTGTGTCAGTGCACGCTGGCGATCAGGTGCGCACCACACAGAAATCATTTTCGGGAACGCTGACGACTCGGCACCACCTCGGGGATAAGCCACATAACGCACCGCAATGCCGCGCGCGTTGATGGCTTCAATATCGTGGTGCAAGCGGCGGCAGTAGGTACAATCAACATCGGTGAACACGGTGATGGTGGCTTTGGGGTTTTCGGGTGCAAAAATAATCATCTGATCTTCGGGCAGACCATCAATCAGCGCCTTGGTCTGCAGCTGCTTTGTCTGCGCGGTCAGATTGACCAGCCCCTCGGGGCGAGTCATATACAACTCGCCCGCAATCAGAAATTGCCCTGTGCGATCGCTAAGCAGAATCTCGCCCGAACTCATGACCACTTCGTACAAACCCTCCATCGGCGTTTCGCGCACCTGCTCAACGCGCAGCTGGCCTTGCGTGACAGCACCCAGACTGGTGTTGATGGCATCGCGCAGGGTCTGCTCCCACGCCGGCGTCCCGGTGTCCTGGGCCAGAGCAAGCGAAGGTACAACACTGGCAACAGCGGCACCCAGGAGACCTGCAAAAACGGTGGCCGCGATGCGACGACGGTAAGAATTTCTGTTCATCATGTGCTGTCTCCAGACTTCATCGACACTGACTTTAACACGAAAAAAAAGGGGCCGAAGCCCCTTTTTTTGCAGGTAATCACATTCGAATACCGACGGTGATGCCTGCTGTTCCTGATCAGCTGACTTTTTTGTCCAGCTTCTCGGTGATACGGGCTGCACGGCCGGACAGGTCACGCAGGTAGTACAGTTTGGCTTGACGTACATCACCGCGACGCTTCAGGGTGATGCTGTCAATCATCGTGCTGTAAGTCTGGAAGGTACGCTCAACACCAACACCATGAGAGATTTTACGCACGGTGAAAGCGGAGTTCAGGCCACGGTTGCGGATACCGATCACCACACCTTCAAACGCCTGCAGACGCTCGCGATCGCCTTCCTTGATTTTTACCTGAACAACAACAGTGTCACCGGGGCTGAATTCCGGCACTTCACGTGTCATTTGCTGGCTTTCGATCATCTCAATAATTTTGCTGTTGCTCATTGCCGTACTCCCGGTTGTTGATACCTTCACCTGCACTGAGTCTGGGCTCAGGACGGCGAAGTACCGTATTCACTGATAAATTCATTCAGAAGCGCCTGCTCCTGCTGGCCAAGGCTTTGTTGAGCCAGCAGATCCGGTCGCTTCAACCATGTCTGTCCCAGTCGCTGCTTCAACTGCCAGCGCCTGACCTGTTCGTGGTTGCCACCTGTCAGCACCTCAGGCACTGACATCCCCGCAAACGTCTGCGGGCGGGTATATCGCGGGCAATCCAACAAACGCAAACCCGTACTGCCATCGGCAAAAGAATCCAGACCTGCTGATTCTTCGTGCCCGAGCGCGCCAGGCTGGTAGCGGATGATGGCATCCAGCATAACCATGGCGGCGAGCTCACCTCCACTGAGAACGTAGTCGCCAATCGACCACTCCTCATCAATCTCTGTCTGCAATACACGCTCATCAATGCCCTGATAGCGTCCGCAGACCAACACCAGATGTCGTCGCTGAGCCAGCAGGTTCACCCCGTCCTGATCCAGCTTGCGCCCTTGTGGCGACAAGTAGATCACGGTGGGCGGTGCCTGATGCCAGGCCTTTGCCTGAGCGATCGCCTCGCACAACGGCCCTGTCTTCATCAGCATGCCGGCGCCGCCGCCAAAAGGCTTGTCGTCGACTGTACGATGCTTGTCGTGGGCGAAGTCTCTGGGACTCCAGCATGCGACATCGACCAGTCCGGAACGACAGGCTCTGCCTGTGACGCCCCAGGCGGTCACGGCTGCAAACATCTCGGGGAACAGCGTGACTATTCCTACCTGCATCAGTCCTACCTGCATCGGCGTCAGATCAGATAATCTGCTTCCCAATCCACCAGTATTTGCTGCGATACCAGGTCGACTTTGATCACAACCTGATCCGGTAACCATGGGATCAGTCGCTGGTGCCTGTCCACACTGTTTTCACACGGTTTGACAACCAGCACGTCGTTTGCGCCCGTTTCCAGCAAACTGTCAACGCGTCCCAGCAACACATCACTGCGGTTCCGCACCAGCAAACCCACCAGCTGATGCCAGTAGTAATCATCACCGTCCAGTTCGGGCAACTCGGACAAGGACACCATCAGTTCAAGTCCGGTCAGCAACCGTATATCTTCGGGTGTATCAAAACCGCGCATATGGGCAATAAGCCCCTTGCCATGCGGTTTTGCGTCATCCATTTCCAGCAACCGCAGCCGACCATTCAGGCTGCCGGTAAACCGGGTGTACTGCAGGATATTCTCGCGGGGCTGTGTATACGACACCAGCTTGAACCAGCCTTTGATGCCATAGGGCGCACCAATACGCCCAAGGCTTACCAGCTCATCCGCTGCACTATCCTGCCCGGTCAAGATGCAATCCTGACGATCAAGCCTGAACAGCGGCAGCCGCTTCCTTGAGCAGGGCAGCAACACGCTCGCTGGGCTGCGCACCCTGGGTAGACCAGTAGTTAACGCGATCCAGATCAACGCGCAGACGCTCTTCCTTGCCTCGCGCTACCGGGTTAAAGAAACCCACACGCTCGATAAAACGACCATCACGGGCGTTGCGCGAATCGGTAACGGTAATGTAGTAAAAAGGCTTTTTCTTGGCGCCGCCACGAGCCAGTCGGATTGTGACCATAGACTACTCTTCCTAAAGTTATCTTCGTACGAAAATAGATATTCCCGGCACAGTGCCGGAAAAAGTGCAGCATTCTAAGCCAAATGATTTCGAGAGGGAAGAAATCTTTGTGCTTTTTCAACAAATAACACACCAGATGCTGTGTTATTTGCAATCCGGCCAGGGCTGCATCGAGCCATCAGAACCGGGGCGGACCACCGGCACCGGGAAATCCACCGGGACCACGCATGCCCCCGAGGCCTCGCATCATGTTGGCCAAGGCTCCGCTTTTCATTTTTTTCATCATCTTCTGCATCTGCTTATGCTGCTTGAGCAGACGGTTCAAATCCTGTATCTGGGTGCCTGAACCAACACAGATGCGGCGTTTGCGCGAGCCATTGAGCATATCCGGGTTCTGGCGCTCACGCGGTGTCATGGAGTTGATGATGGCTTCCATGCGGCGGAACTGTCTGTCATCCACCTTGGCCGCCGCGCCCGGCGGCAACATGCCCATACCAGGCATCTTGTCCAGAATACTCGCCATGCCACCCATGTTTTTCATCTGCTGCAGCTGTTCGCGAAAATCCTCCAGATCGAAACCCTTGCCTTTCTGGATCTTGCCAGCCAGTTTTTCCGCTTTGGCCTTGTCTACCTTGCGCTCGGCTTCCTCGATCAGCGACAGCAGGTCGCCCATACCAAGAATACGCGAGGCAATACGGTCGGGATAAAACGGCTCCAGCGCGTCAGATTTTTCGCCGACACCAATAAACTTGATCGGCTTGCCCGTGATGTGACGCACAGACAGCGCAGCACCGCCACGGGCATCACCATCGGCCTTGGTCAGAATCACCCCGGTCAAGGGCAACGCCTCATTAAATGCGCGCGCCGTATTGGCGGCATCCTGACCTGTCATGGCATCCACAACAAACAGGGTCTCGACCGGATTCAGCGTTTTATGCAGCTCGCTGATCTCGGCCATCATCTCCTGATCAATCGCCAGACGGCCGGCGGTATCCACCAGCAACACATCCACAAAGGCTTTGCGCGCTTCCTTTATCGCGGCCTGAACGATGTCTTGCGGCTTCTGCGAGATGTCAGAGGCGAAAAATTTGACACCCACATCATTGGCCAGCGTCTGCAACTGGGCAATTGCCGCCGGACGATAGACGTCCGCGCTGACGACCATAACTGACTTCTTGCGGTGGCTTTTCAGCCATTTGGCCAGTTTGGCGACCGTGGTGGTTTTACCGGCACCCTGCAGGCCAGCCATCAGGATCACGGCCGGGGGCTGCGCATTCAGGTTCAGCTCCTCGTTGGCGGATCCCATGACCGCTTCCAGCTCGGCCTGTACAATTTTGATAAAGGCCTGACCGGGGCTGAGACTTTTGGAAACTTCCTGCCCCACTGCGCGCAGCTTCACCCGATCCGTAAAGTCCTTGACCACAGCCAATGCAACATCGGCCTCCAACAAGGCACGGCGAACCTCACGCAGGGCTTCTTCGATATTGGACTCGGTCAGCGTTGCCTTGCCGCTGATTTTGCGCAGTGCGCCCGAGAGGCGTTCGGTCAAGCTTTCAAACATCTGGTTATGCCCCTGACTTGCTGGATTGAGGTGTCACTTTTTGAAGGCGGCTATTATCACCCTGATACCCCCCTGCGACAATAGCATCCGGTCGCACCCGCTTCCGGGCTCAGGTTGACAGAGACCAGGCCGGAGTCGCCATACGAGCCGGGCTGGCTGGCAATCTCATTCGGGAAAGATTCGCATTTAATGAAAAATGCCTTCAACGCAATCGGCAGTTGTGCGACACTCTGGCCGTCGTGGTTTAACTGAAACACTGCAGGAACGCTCCATCCCATGCCCATTACCAGCATTTCCGGTATCGCCGCCGTGGCACTGTATCTGCTCACACTGGGCCTGCAGAGCCAATCACTGAAATCTGGCGCTGGTCGTCTGCGCACGCAAAGTCGCGTGCTGGTGCCAGGGCTGATTGGTTTACTGGCACACGCACTGAGTGCATGGACACTGATTTACCGCGACAGCGCCTACCATTTTGGTATTACAGAAGTCAGCACCCTGATTTTTGCGTCCATTGTTTTTTTGACCTTGCTCAGCAGTGCGCGGCGACCGTCGGGCAACCTGATTCTGGGCGTTTTCCCGCTGGCGATTCTGAGCATTGTGCTGTCATTGCTGGTCAATAGCACTTATCCGGCGCAGCAGTTGGACGCCGGCATCGCTGCACACGTCATCCTGTCCATTGTCGCCTACAGCCTGTTCACACTGGCCGCACTTCAGGCTTGCCTGCTGGCCTTCCAGAACTACCAGCTGAAACACCACCATGTTGCCTTTGTCATGAAGAAGTTCCCGCCTCTGCAGGACATGGAGAGATTGCTGTTTGAACTGTTGTGGGCAGCACAATTGTTGCTGAGTCTGGCTATTGTGGCGGGTTTTGTTTTTGTCAGCGACTTTGGTGCACAGGGTCTGGCTCACAAGATGTTTTTCTCCTTGCTGGCCTGGCTGGTGTTCGCCACACTGTTGTGGGGACGACACCAGTTGGGATGGCGCGGCCTTACCGCGATCCGTGGCACGCTCAGCGGTTTTCTCCTCCTGTTGCTGGGTTTTTACGGCTCGAAGTTCGTGCTGGAGTTCCTGCTCTGACTGGCTCGCCACTGCAGCTCGACCACGCCCGGCATGTCAGTCAAATCTGTTGTCAACGGCCAGCGCAACTCTCTCATCACCGGGACCAGCGTCTGTATTGACATGCCGGCATGCGCTTTGCAGGCCACCCCCATCACAAAACCCTGATAGCAGCCAGACCAGAATCTGATGTCAGTTGGCGGCATCTGATGGAGCTGATGCCACAGAGTCAGTTCATCCGCTTCGCCAAACTCAAACTTGCGCAAGGCTCTGGACAAACCCAGTCCAGTCGCCTTGACTGCCGACTCCTTCAGTGTCCACAAGCGCAAAAACCAGTCGCGTTGCGCCTGTGGCGCTGTCGCCAGCAAGGCCAGATGCCGGGCTTCCGACGGGAAAAAGTAACGCTCGGCGACGCTCTGAATCTGTACTTCGCGCTGCACACTTTCAACATCAATGCCGGGGTCACCATACTGGCTGACAGCAACCAGCAGCTTGTCGCCACTGTGGCTCAGATTAAACGACAACGGGCTTTGATCAGGCGCCAAATAAGGCCGACCGGTGTCACTTTTGAGAAATTGCCATTGGGCAGGCGCAACGGCAGGGTGATAAGCCGACAACAGATTGCGCAGCACCAGCCGGGTAAACAGAAATTGTGCTTGTCCCTTGGGCAAGCGCCTCTGATGCAAACGCTCAATATCCTGTTCACCCAACATGGAACGCCAGGTCAGCAACCACTGATCAACATCAACCGGGGGCATAGTCACCCACCAGAGATCAAGCCCAGGTGTGGGCAAACCGATGTCATCACGTTGCAGCACAACCATCAGAACGCAGCCACGACGGTATTGCGACCGGAACGTTTGCCTTCATACATGGCTGCATCGGCGCGAGCGATACAATCGTCCATGCTCTCTCCGGGTTGCCGCGCTACGACTCCAAACGTCATGGTGATCCCCAACTGTACGCCCTCATGCTCGACCCGGTACTGTTCAATACGGTGGCGAAGTCGCTCAATCACCGCCATACCGGCATCGGGACTGGTGTCATTGAGGACAAGGCAGAACTCTTCACCACCCCAGCGTGCCAACTGATCGGTCGGGCGAATGCTGCTTCGTACCAGTGCAGCAATGGCAGCCAGCACTTTGTCCCCTGCCGCATGACCATGCTGGTCATTCAGATCCTTGAAGTGGTCTATATCAGCAACCACCATCAGTGACTGGCCACCATCGTTGGCGCCGGTATCTGACGGTTTTGACCAGCTTTGCATGGCTCGGCGGTTGGGCAGATCTGTTAACAGATCAGTCCCGGCCAGGCGATTGATTTCATCCAGTGCTTTCTGAATCAGCGTGACGTCATTGAGCAGAATCAGATAGCCGATCTTCTCGCGGTGATAACCGATCACAGGCATGCTGGTGACATCAAACTGGCGTTGGTCTCTGCTCGAACTCAGCCTGCCCTGCCAGTTGGCATCAACACGGTCGATATCGATACCCTCAAAAGAGCGTGCAAACACATCGTTGACGGACCGCCCGACCAGATTGTTGAGAGAATCACCGCTGATTTCGCAAAACGCCGGATTGACATCGGTGATCTGGTGCTCACCATTAGCCACCACAACAGCGATATTGACACTGTCAAAGACCAGATCACGGGCCACCGGTGCCAGCGTCAGAAAGTGGTACTTCTGGGTTGCCAGTGTGACCAGCACAGCACTGATCACAAAAAAGATCGACGTCGGGTCAAACCCGCCGGCGATATCAACACCAGCCACGTAGAGGATATTGGGCACAACCGGCATCAAGGCAGCAGCGCCGACCAGAACGGACTGCCCCCGGTAAACACCGGGGCGGCGCACACTGGTGCGCAGCAACAACCAGGAACCGGTCAGCGTGTACAAATAGCTGCAGGCAATAATCTGGACCCAGAAACCGACACCGTACTCCAGCTCCAGCACATAATAGTCACCCCGCAGCACCAGCTCTTCACGGGTATAAAGCAAGTTGTGATAATCCAGCGTTGCGACCATCACCACCGAGCACACCGGTACCACCAGCAACATGCTGACAACACGTGCGTTCAGCCAGCGCTCCTGCCCGGCATAATAAATGGCGAACATCAGCCACGCTGTGACTGCACAAATCACACCCAGATAGACCAGTCGCTGAAAACCCAGTTGCCAGGCCAGTGTAGTACCCATGTTGGCAGCCAGCTCACCACCGGTCCACAGTGCAAATCCGACCATCACTGCCACCCAGAGACGGGCACCAAAATTGTGCGTCTGCCGGGCACTGAAAATAACCAGTGACACTGCCATCACACAGGACACCAGGTACAGATAGTTGATCGGCGGAAACTGAAACTCCATATTCAGACCTTTGCTGACGGGTAACGGTGTCTGTGCGTCATGGCTCCATCCAGTGACCGGACAGAGCCGTGGCCAGCGCGCCAGGCATTCAGGACAACAAATCGTACTTGCGCAGATAGCCTCGCAACTGATGATAACTCAGATTAAGAAAGTCTGCGGTCTTGCGCTGGTTAAACTGGCATTGTTCCAGCGCTTTGCGCAGTAGTTCTGTCTCATAATTCTGAATATGCTCGCGAAAATCGAGACCACCGTCCGTCATGGCGGGTGGCGAGACAGGCAAGTTTTGAACCGTTGCCGCAGGCGCCTGCACATCAGCCGGCACAGGGCCTGAATCCGCAGACAATTTTGCCACTGCGGATGCTGAAGGTCTGTAGGGTGAGTCAAAGGGATTGAATACCAGTCGCGTAATGGTGCGCTGCGGATGTTGGTAGACGGCTCGTTCCACTACATTTTTCAGTTCACGGATATTGCCTGGCCAGCTGTAGGCCAGCAGCTGACGCTGAACGGTTTCACTGAAGCCGGCGAAAAACTCATGCCCCATCTCTTTCACCATCCCGATGGCAAAGTGCTCGGCCAACACCAGGATATCTTCCGAGCGCAAGCGCAGCGGGGGCAGCGTCACCACATCAAACGCCAACCTGTCCAGCAGGTCTTCCCGGAACCGGCCGACCCGCGCAAGCGATGGCAAATCTTCATTGGTGGCTGCTATCAGTCGGATATCAGCCTTGATGGTCTGGTTGCCACCCAGGCGCTCAAACTCGCCATACTCAATCACGCGGAGGATTTTTTCCTGAACCGCCATCGATGTAGTCGCCAGCTCATCCAGAAACAGAGAACCACCATCAGCACGTTCAAAATAGCCTTTGCGTTGGGAGCTTGCGCCGGTAAAGGCACCAGACTCATGCCCGAACAATTGGGCCTCCAGCAAGGATTCACTCAATGCCGCACAATTGATCTTCAGAAATGGCTGTTGCCAGCGACTGGACAGGTAATGCAGTCGCGCTGCAATCAATTCCTTCCCGGTGCCGCGCTCGCCCACAATAAGGACGGGTTTGTTCAGCGGGGCCACACGCGACACATGTTCCTGCATCTCCAGAAAACTGGCAGACTCTCCGATCATACGCGGCAGCGATTGTTCCGGACTCATCCGTCTTACTCCTTTACAGGACGGCTAATATGTCGCGAAAAATACCACTTATTGCGAGAGGCCACCAAGCGCGGATTTGGACGCACCAGGATAACGATGAAATCTCTATATATATCAGCCACTTGAAACACCACAAAAACTTGGCATGCATTCTGCTAAACACCTGATGCGTCTCTTTTGATGATGCGCCCCAAAGGGCAATCGAGGTTCACCGGGACAAACAAGGTTCACTTTCAGAGGTATAAACGTATGGGCATCTTCACACGCTTGAGCGACATCATAAATTCCAACATCAGCGCCCTGCTCGACAAGGCGGAGAATCCTGAAAAGATGATTCGCATGATGATTCAGGAGATGGAGGAAACCCTGGTGGAGGTGCGCAGCAGCACAGCCAAGGTCATCGCCGAGAAGAAAACCGTGATTCGTCGTATTGACCAGCTTCGCCGTCAGGCTGCCGAGTGGGAGACCAAGGCCGAACTGGCTCTGGCAAAAGACAGGGAAGATCTGGCTCGGGCAGCACTGGTGGAAAAGTCAGCGGTCAACAATACCGTGCAAATGCTGGAGGAAGAACTGCACAAGCTGGATGAGACGCTGGAAAAACTGAGCACTGAAATCGACCAGTTGCAGGCCAAACTGACCGACGCTCGCGCCCGTCAGAAGACCCTGCTGATGCGTACCTCGGCGGCACAATCACGCGTGGACATCAATCAGAAGCTGCACAGTTTCAGTATTGACAGTGCCATGAACAAGTTTGAGTATTACGAGCGCAAGATTGATCTGATGGAAGGTCAGGTGGACAGCATGAACATCAAGCAGCGCGGCCTGCAGGATGAGTTCGAAGAGCTGGCCAATCAGGAGAAGATCGATCAGGAACTGCAGTCCATCAAAGCCAAACTCAACAAACAGTAAAGGACACGGCTCATGGAATTCTTCGAATTTGTCATCGCACTGGTTGCCGTAGGCGGCACGTTCGTGACGATCTGGGTCGTGCTGCTGTACCAGCGCAAGGAAAAGAAACTCCCTGCGGTTGCCCGGGCCTACGAGCTGAGTGAACTCAGCGCCATGGCGGATGCCATGAATCATCGCATCGACACACTGGAAGCAATTCTGGATGCCGAGGTTCCGGGCTGGAGGGAACAGCATGAGCAAAAACGCTGAGCAGGGCCCACAATTCTCGTACCAGCGACCAACACTGCGTCTGGATCGCGAAAACAAGAAAGTGCTGGGGGTGTGCGGAGGTTTCGCACGTTACCTTGAGGTGCCACCAGCACTGGTCAGAGTCATCTACATCATCGCCTGCCTGGTATCGCCGTTTTTGATTCTGGTCTATCTGTTGCTGTACTGGCTGATCGAAGATGAGAAACGACCCGAACGCCTGAAGGCAGCGATGAGCGCCTACATGCCGGGCAACGCCGGGACTCCGGAGCGTGAACAGACAAGCGACGACAACAGCGCACAACAGGAATCCGCAGAATCAGTGGAGGACGCAAGGATGCAGACAGAATCAGGGCGACGTTTTGATCTGAAAAAGCCGCTGTATCGCAGCAGGACCAATGTCCGGATTGGCGGTGTTTGCGCAGGGATTGCGGACTACCTGAACGTCAACACGTTTCTTGTACGACTGGTGACGTTTGTGTCCATCTTCATTCTGGGTGGTGTGACATTCTGGGCTTATGTGATCTGCTGGATTGTGCTTGACAAGGAACCGAAATCCTTGCAAAAGTCACGTCGAGGTTCATCAAACGCACCGGAGAACGCTCGGGCTGATGAGCCGGACAGTGCTCGCCAGCGCCCCGCGGATGCCTTCAGCATCCAGGCCTGTGCCGAGCGCCTGCATGCAACCGAGCAACGTCTGCGCAACGCGGAAGCTTACATCACATCGCGTCAGTTCAGATTGCATTGCGAGATCAACAGGATCCAGTGATTGATGTCAGATCTGCCTGACTTTGACACCCTGATGCAGTTACACCAGCAGGACCCGGAGGCGCTGGAGCGTCTCCGGCAAAAGCTGACCAATGAACTGCTCGACAGAGCGTCGGATGACACCCGCCGACGCCTGGCAGGGCTGCAATTCCGCATCAATATGGAGCTGCGCCGCGCCGGCAACCCCACAGCACGCTTTCTCAAACTCTCGGATATGATGCAGGAGGCATTCTCCGAGCTGAATTTCTGCCTCAACAATTCATCCGATGCCATTCACGCACGACAGAAACCTTTTAATGCTGATATTGTCCCACTGACACCAAGAACATCGGACAGCGGGCGTCACAACAGGCATTGACGGTCGCGGCGCTGACAACCACGGCATCTACCGGCATGGTATACAATGCTGCCAGTCACCAGCCTCCTTGAGCCAGCTTCACACCCATGAAATTCTGTCAGCACTGTGCCGGCCCGATCACGCACCACATTCCCCCCGGCGACGACAAACTGCGATATTGCTGCCTGAGCTGCGATATCGTGTTTTATCAGAACCCCAACAATATTGTCGGCACCCTGCCCGTCTGGGACGACCAGGTGTTGCTGTGCCGGCGAGCCATCGAACCACGCAAAGGTTTGTGGACCTTGCCGGCAGGGTTTATGGAAAACGGTGAAACGACATGGCAAGGCGCAGTAAGGGAGACGGCTGAGGAGGCCGGAGCGAGCATCGAATTGCTCCCCGACAGTTTGTACAGCATCTTTAATCTGCCCAATATCAACCAGGTGTATCTGTTTTTTCGCGCACGACTGACCAGCCTGTCATTTGCACCGGGAAGCGAAAGCCTTGAAGTACGCCTGTTCCGGGAAGAGGAAATCCCCTGGCAGGACATTGCGTTTGCGGTGGTGAAATCAACATTGAGACAGTATTTCGAAGACAGGCGTCAACAGCACTTTCCGGTGCGCATGTATGACGTCCACTATTCTGCTGAACGCAAGGCCGAGATAAAACTGATCAGTGAGAGCGAGGTTGGTAGGCGCTGATATTAAAACGGCCCTGGGCATCCATGCCGGGGCCGTGTGCATCCTGCAACCATCCATGGCAAGCGAGTAAACGCATTGTGCTCCGTGCTCCCCTCCCTTGACAGCTAGCCCAGATATTTTTTTCAACCGGGTCATTGCTGAGCGCGATGATAAGCGAACGCCTCACAACATTGCAACAAACTGTAACAGACACATGCGACAGGACGCGTCTATTTGCCAATGAACAAATTCAGTTTTGGAACGCGCTCATAAATTCAGCACCGCAATCACATCGTAAGCAGGTTCTTCATAAGGATGCGCTTGCTTGAGTGCTGCGACAGCGGCATGGATATGACTTTCGTCACATACCATTTCAACACGACATTCACGAACCTTCTCAAGCTGATAGTGCTGACCTATTGCCGGCTGTGAGCCATCAAGTGGTCTGAATTGCCCCTCGCCCTCCACCTGCCAGCAACAGTGATCGTAATTGCCAATACGACCAGCACCAGCCGCAAACACAGCCTGTTTGACGGACTCAAGATGCTCAAGCGGTACGTAAAAACAAAGTTTGTACATGTGTCTGTTTCGAATCTTTATTTCAGCCAGGCACGCGCATTTCTGAACATACGCATCGTCGGTGCATCCTCAACCCAATCCTGTGATCGCCATGAGTTTTGCACAGCACGGAAAACGCGTTCAGGATGCGGCATCATGATGGTGACACGACCATCCTTGCTGCACACACCGGCAACGCCGGCGGGAGAGCCATTGGGATTCTCCGGGTAGTGCTCTGTCACCTGATCATAGTTGTCGACGTACTGAACAGAGATGCCTTGTGAGGATTTCAAACGACTCAGGCCATCGCCATCTGTAAAACTGGCACGACCTTCACCGTGCGCAATCGCAATCGGGAATACCGAGTCCTGCATGCCTTGCAGGAATGCGGAGGGGCTGGATGTCACTTTTACAAGACTCACGCGCGCCTCAAACTGTTCGGAGCGGTTGCGTTCGAAGCGCGGCCAGTTGTCTGCGCCCGGAATCAGCTCGTGCAGCAATGACATCATCTGACAACCGTTGCAAACACCCAGTGACAACGTTGTGTGACGTGCAAAAAACGCTTCAAACTGACGGCGCAGCGGCTCATTAAACAGAATGGATTTGGCCCAGCCACCACCGGCACCCAGCACATCACCATAAGAGAAACCTCCGCAGGCGGCCAGCACATTAAATGCATCAAGGCTGACCGCGCCACTCATCAGATCACTCATGTGTACATCAACGGCACGGAATCCGGCGCGGTCAAACGCAGCAGCCATTTCAACATGGCCGTTTACCCCCTGCTCTCGCAGCACAGCCACAGAGGGGCGCACTCCGGTGTTGATATAAGGGGCTGCGATATTGTCATTGACATCAAAACCAAGACGGGCATGCAAACCCGGATCAGTCTTGTCCAACAGACGGTCATACTCCTGACGGGCACAGTCAGGGTTGTCACGCAGCGACTGAATCTCGTAACTGGTTCTGGCCCACAAACGCTGATACTCAGTGCGTGAACGTTCCAGTAACAGACGGCCTGCGTTAAAGATACGAATGCTGTCCATCGTGGTGGGATGACCAATCACACTGGTGCAGTCAGACAGCCCCCACTCTTCCACCAGACTGAGTACAGCACCCAACTGATCGTGTGACACCTGCAACACCGCACCGGCTTCTTCATTAAACAGTACATCAATGACATTACTGTCACCTTGCATCAACTCCGCCAGCTGAATATCAATGCCACAATGCCCTGCAAAAGCCATCTCGGCCAGAGTCACCATCAGACCACCATCCGAGCGATCATGGTAAGCGAGCAGCAAGCCATCACTGTTCAACTGTTGGACCAATGCAAAGAAATTCTTCAGATCCTGAGGGCGATCAACATCGGCCGCCTGATCACCAATCTCGCGATAAACCTGCGCCAACGCCGAACCGCCCATCCGGTTGCGGCCATGGCCCAGGTCAATCAGCAACAAATCGGTTTCGCCGTGATTTACACGCAACTGCGGGGTCAAGGTCTTGCGCACATCCGTGACCGGTGCAAAAGCGGAAATCACCAGTGACAAAGGTGCCGTGTTGCTTTTTTTATTGCCAGACTCATCCTGCCAGACTGTGCGCATGGACATTGAGTCTTTGCCAACAGGGATACAGATTCCCAGTGCGGGGCAGAACTCCATGCCAACCGCCTTGACTGTTTCGTACAAACGCGCGTCTTCGCCGGGATGACCGGCTGCCACCATCCAGTTGGCTGACAATTTGATTTCGCTGATGTCAGCAATGGCAGCGGAAGCAATATTGGTAATGGCCTCTGCAACAGCCATGCGACCGGAGGCCGGAGCATTGAGCAGTGCCACAGGGGTACGTTCACCCATGGCCATGGCTTCTCCGGTGTAGCTGTCAAATGATGCCGCGGTGACCGCCACATCAGCCACTGGCACTTGCCATGGACCAACCATCTGATCACGCGCTACCAGTCCGGTAACCGTACGATCGCCGATAGTGATCAAAAAGTTTTTGCTGGCCACTGTCGGCAATCCCAACACGCGCTCTATGGCTTCAGCCAGTTCAATCTGTGCAGTATCCAACGCAATCAGATTGACAGGTTTGCTTTGCACATTGCGATGCATACGCGGCGGCTTGCCAAACAGTACCGACATCGGCAAATCAATCGGCAAATTGTTGAAGTGATCATCCTTCAAACGAATCACTTCTTCTTCAGTCGCCTCGCCAACGACTGCAAACGGACAGCGTTCGCGTTCACAAATTTTTTCAAACACGTCAAGATTTTCCGGTGCAACGGCCAACACATAACGCTCTTGTGCTTCATTGCACCATATCTCCAGCGGTGACATGCCGGGTTCTGCGTTGGGGACATTGCGCAGCAGGAAGGAACCGCCACGCTCACCATCCTTGACCAGCTCCGGCAAGGCGTTGGACAGGCCACCGGCGCCCACATCATGAATAAACGCAATCGGGTTGTGCTCTCCCATCTGCCAGCAGCGATCGATCACTTCCTGACAGCGGCGCTCCATTTCCGGGTTTTCACGTTGCACCGATGCAAAGTCCAGCGCCGAGCTGCTGGCACCGGACGCCATCGACGACGCAGCACCGCCACCCAGACCAATCAGCATCGCAGGACCGCCCAGCACAATCAGTTTTGCACCGGCAGCAAAGGGTTTTTTCTGCACATGTTGTTCACGGATATTGCCCAGACCACCGGCAATCATGATGGGTTTGTGATAACCACGCACTTCGGAGCCATCGTATGACGGCACCAGCTCCTCGTAACTGCGGAAATAACCACACAGGTTGGGTCGGCCAAATTCATTATTAAACGCTGCCGCACCAATAGGCCCTTCCAGCATGATGTCCAGCGCCGACACAATATGCGCCGGGCGACCAAAATCTTCTTCCCAGGGCTGCGGAAATTCCGGCAAACGCAGATTGGATACACTGAAGCCGCACAGACCGGCCTTGGGTTTCGCACCAGTGCCAGTAGCACCTTCGTCACGAATTTCACCACCACTGCCAGTCGCGGCGCCCGGGAATGGCGCGATCGCTGTCGGGTGGTTGTGTGTTTCCACCTTCATCAGGATATGGATCGGTTCACTCACATAAGCATATTCATGGGTGTGTGGCTGCGGGAAAAAGCGACCGGCGACACTGCCCTCCATCACGGCGGCGTTGTCTTTGTAGGCAGACAACACCCCGGCCGGCGACTTCTGGTGAGTATTGCGAATCATCGCAAACAGTGAATGCGTCTGCTCAACACCGTCCACAGTCCAGCTGGCGTTAAAAATCTTGTGGCGGCAGTGCTCGGAGTTGGCCTGGGCAAACATCATCAGCTCAACATCACTGGGGTTACGACCCAAACGGGTGAAGGCATCGGCAAGATAGTCCATTTCGTCGTCTGCCAGCGCCAGCCCCATGGCCGTGTTGGCATCCACCAGCGCCTGGCGTCCATGGCTGAGCACATCAACGCGTGTCATTGTTGCCGGCTGCGCATGCGAGAACAGGCAACTGGCCTCCTCCACATCGTTGAGCACTGCCTGTGTCATCTTGTCGTGCAAATGGGCATCAAGCACCAGCAGACTGGCATCACTGATTGGCTCAGACAGCGACACCTGCCAGGCGATACCGCGTTCCACACGATTGATGGTGGTCAGGCCACAATTGCGGACAATATCGGTGGCCTTGCTGGACCATGGCGAAATGGTACCCGGGCGCGGCACAACCAGACGGAACACACCAAACAGACCCTCATCCTGGCCGTCTTTGACCGGGTCGCCGTAACTGAGCAGCTGCTCAAGCACGGACATCTGCTCATCATCCAGCCCCTGATCACTGTCGATGATATGGACAAAACAGGAACTCAGCCCTTCCACTTCGGGAATATCCAGCTGAATCTGACGCAGAAGTTTACGAAGACGAAATTCGGAATGCGCGGTGCTGCCAGAGAGAACAAGCATTGTGTCTGATTGCCTTGAATGTCAGTGAATCGGTATGCCAGTGGGGAGGCGCTATGATACGCCATCAGCAGGCAAAAATCAGGCGATTATTGCTGCTGGGCCTGGGCGGCCTGTTTGCGTTTGCGTGCAAAAAACTCCTTCATCAGGCTGGCGCACTCGTTTTCAAGCACCCCCCCCTGCACTGCCGGCAAGTGGTTAAACGGCGCGTTTTCCAGCAGTTTCTGCCCGCTCACCAGTGCCCCGTAGCGCGGCTCAGGTGCACCGAATACGATGCGTTCAACCCGGGCATGGATGATGGCACCCAGACACATGGTGCAGGGTTCAATGGTGACGTAGAGGGTTGTGTCCGGCAGACGGTAATTGGCGACCACCTGCCCGGCTTCACGCAATGCCCGGATTTCCGCGTGAGCTGTTGGATCGTGGCTGGAAACCGGCTGATTGAAACCCCGGCCGATCACCTGACCATTTCGTACCAGCAGCGCTCCCACCGGCACCTCGCCCAGCGCCGAGGCCTGTTCTGCCAGCCGCAAGGCCTCGCGCATAAAGACCACATCAGTCTGATCGCTGTTCCGACTCACGCAAATACTCCGAAGGATCAAGTTTGCCAGCGCGCATATCGCGGTATACCGCAGCACGCATGATCAGCATGGACACCACCGGCGCTGTCAGCAAAATAAACACACTGATCAGCAACTCGTGAATGACCACACGGGACTGCAATACGGTAAAGGTAATCATGGATGCAATCAGCACACAACCGGCTCCCAGCGTCACGGTAATTGCCGGGCCATGAATTCGCTGGTAGAAAACCGGCAATCGCAGCAAACCGATGGCACCAGTCAGGATGATAAATCCCCCCAGCAATAACAACAAACTGACGGGCACAGCGGCCCACGCGGGCAAGGTTTCGACTGGACTCATTCGATCACCTCCCCTCGCATCAGGAACTTGGCCAGCGCAACGGTGGACACAAAGCCGATCAGCACAATCACCAGCGCCGCCTCAAAGTAAATTTCGCTGCCGAAGCGGATACCGAGCACCAGGACCAGCAACATGCCACACATCCACAACGTATCCAGCGCCAGAATACGATCATGCGCCGAAGGTCCCAGCAGGATGCGAAGTGTGCAACACAGCATCGCCAGTACCACACAGACCAGCACAACATTCACCGACAAACTCAACAAGGCCGTCATCGTGCGTCCTCATTGTTGTGGACATGATTCTCGAAAACGAGCATCAAAGGCCTCTCGTAACGCGACTTGATGGTATTGATCCACCACTGTTCGTCATGCAAATCGAACACATGCAAGGACAGCTCACCGGAGTCCGGCATGATCTCCACCCACACAGTACCCGGTGTGATATTGATCAGACAGGACAGCATGGCCAATCCGTAGCTGTTGGTCATCTCCAGCGGGATACGGATGAACTGCGACTGTATGCCGTCAGATTTGCGGAACATGATGATGCGACTGACGTTGAAACAGGAGCGGATAATTTCAACCATGGCCATGACCAGCAAACTGAACAATGCCCGTGGGCGGTAGATTACCGGATCGCTCAGCGGTTGCAGCGATTTCACCAGCAGCGGCACGGCCACTGCAACCAAAATTGCCAGCAGCAGCTGGCTGGCACCGAGACTCTGATTGAGCAGCAGCCAGCCTGCAAACAGCAACGCCGAGGTCAACGGTAACGGAAACCAGCGCTTCATGGCAGACTGACTCCTGTTGTGGGGCCGGGAATCACCGGCTGCGCCAACACGGCGCGGGCATACAGAGCAGAATCATGCAGACGGGTGGTAGCACGGGCAGCATAATCGAAGGCCGGTGCCGCCAGCACCGTCAACACGATACAGCCGAGCAACAGCAACTTGACCGGGATCACCTCCGAAATATGCAAACGCGCCTTGCCCGCGCCAGCTGCCCAGAATGTGCGTACACCGTAACGCAGCAATGCAATGATTGCGCACAACCCGGCCGCGATGATCACCACGGCAAGCACCGTACCTTGCGAGCCGGTTGATCCGGATAACAACAGGGTCAGCATACCCAGTTTGGCCAGAAACCCGGACAAAGGCGGCAGACCGGTGATCAGCATCACACACACGGCAAATGACAATCCCAGCAGCGCAAAACTGGCCGGGATGCTGACGCCTACCGGCTGTTCAGGCGTTTCCTCGAAGTCAAAGGCCTCCCGTGTTACCGATAGCAAGGCCTCAACCGGGTTATGGCTGCGTTCAACCAGTTCCGCCAGCAGCATAAACGCAGACATCGCCAGCGTGGACGCAATCAGATAAAACAGCGCCGTCGCCAGCACACGGCTGTCATCAAGCCCAATCAGGGCCAACAAAGTCCCCGAGGAGATGATCGCTGCATACCCGGCAAGACGACCATGACGATCGGAGGCCAGCATACCAAACGCCCCGGACACGATGGTGACAATACCAAGCCAGAACAACAGCTCGCTGCCAAAACCGGCCAGAAATGCCTGCTCACCGCCAAAGGCGAGCGACCACAGGCGTAAAATGGCGTACACACCGACCTTGGTCATCAGCACAAACATCGCTGCCACCGGTGGCGATGCCGCCGAGTACGTTGTTGGCAACCAGAAACCGAGCGGCCAGGCGGCACCTTTGACCAGAAACGCAATACCCAATACGGCAGCGCCCAACTGCAGGAGCCCCTCATCAACGGATTCCGCTTGCCCTGCCCTTACTGCAATATCAGCCATGTTGAGACTGCCTGTTGCCGCATAAATCAGCGTCACACCGATCAGAAACATCAGCGATGCCAGCAAATTGATCGCAATGAACTGCATGCCCGCACGAATGCGCGGCAGGTTGTAACCATGCAACAGCAAGCCGTATGACGCCGCCAGCATGACCTCAAAGAATACAAACAGGTTAAACAGGTCATGGGTCAGGAAAGCACCATTGAGTCCCATTAACAGAAACTGGAACAGCGAGTGAAAGTGCACACCAATGCGGCTCCAGCGTGACATCGAGTACAGCAGGACACAGCTGCCAAGCACTGCGGCCAGCACAAGCATCAACGCAGCCAGCCTGTCCACCAGCAACACAATGCCAAAGGGTGCCGCCCAGTTGCCCGCCAGATAAACGCCGATGCCATCGCGCCAATACTCGTTGTCCACGAGTACCAGCAAACTCACGGCAATCAGCAGTTGCAGCAACAGGGACGCCAGATTCAATGCGAACTTCAGATTATGCCGGGTCTCGTTGATACTGATTAACACGGCACCAACCAGCAGTGGCAATAGCACTGGCAAAATAATCAGATGTGAGCTCAGGGGCAGACTCACTCCTTGTCCTCCTTGCCGTCCACATGGTCAGTTCGGGTAATCCCGCGAGACCCCAGCATCAGTACCAGATACAGTGCGGTGGTTGCAAAACCGATCACGATCGCAGTCAGGACCAAGGCTTGCGGCAACGGGTCAGCAAAGTCAGCAGGATTGGGGACAGCGTCGCCAAGCGTCAGCGGCGGCATGTTCACCCTGATAAAACCTGAGACAAAAATAAACAGATTGACGGCATAGGACATCAGCAACAAGCCGGTCAACACCTGAAACGAACGCGGTCGCAGGACCAGCCAGACACCTGAGCCAAACAGCACACCGATGGCGATTGAGAGAATCAGTTCCATCAGTGCTGTCCTCCTTCACGGGCTTGCGTGGTCTCGGAGGCGTTATCGACAGCACTGTCACGGGCTGCTACGGGGGCACGATGGCTACGCACAGACTGGTGTGACAGTGCAATCAGCATCAATATCGCCATGCCAACCACCACCATAAACACGCCCAGATCAAACACAAAGGCACTTGGGAAATGCACCTCGCCAAACACAGGCAGGTACACATGTGCGGTATGACTGGTCAGGAAGGGGTAACCCAACAGCCATGCCCCCAATCCGGTCAACACGGCAGTCCACAACCCCAGGGCCAGCCAGTTGTGTGCATTCAAACGGAAACGGCCTTCGACCCAGACCGCTCCTGCGACCATGTACTGGGTAATCAGCGCGACCGCAAAACTGAGGCCAGCAACAAAACCACCACCAGGCAGATTGTGTCCGCGCAAGAAAAAATACACAGCCACCATCACAGTAAACGGCAACAGGAAACGCAGATAGACTGCGGGAATGCGCATATACCCCTGCTGCGCGTGCTGGGCCGGCGTCTGTGTAATCGCGTGGTCAAGCGCGTTGGTTTGCGGTGGTGGTGGCACCGTGCTGTCCGGTGCCGGTCGGAACCGGCGCAGCAGCGCGTAGACGGTTACGGCCACAATGGCCAGTACGCTGATTTCACCCAGGGTATCAAATGCCCTGAAGTCCACCAGCAGAACATTGACAACATTACTGCCACCGCCCTGGGTTTTGGCGTTGAGCACAAAAAAATCACTGATGGTGACAGATGACGGCCTGCTCAGCATGACATAGGTGACAACTGACACCATCACCCCACAGGCGACCGCAACCAGGACGTCGCGGGAGCGGCGCAGTCGTGCTCGCAGCGGGTTTTCAGCATCCATCTGCGTGACAATATCCTCAGGCAAGGCCTCGCTGGGCAAACGCGGTGGCAACCAGCGCAAGCCCAACAGGATCAACACGGTTGTCACCGTCTCCACCATCAACTGTGTCAGAGCCAGATCCGGCGCTGACAGCCACAAAAACGTCAGACTGGTCACAATACCCGTGCCACCAACCAGTATGAGTGCCGCCAGCCGGTGATACTTGGCAGTCCATGCAGCCGCAATCGCACAAATGCAGCCTATCAACCACAATAACGCAAAAGTCAGTGTATCCAGATTCCAGTCAACATCGATGAACAAGGCTGGCCAGCGCACCAGTGCAACAACCAATGCGACCATGACCACCAGCAG
Organism: Pseudohongiella sp.; assembly: GCA_036834885.1. Taxonomy (GTDB): domain Bacteria; phylum Pseudomonadota; class Gammaproteobacteria; order Pseudomonadales; family Pseudohongiellaceae; genus Pseudohongiella. The sequence continues at coordinate 157,700 of DAITNA010000002.1, forward strand.
CGCGAGTAGCTGCGGTTGCAATCGCTGTGTACTCGTACGCTGCGTTAACCACCCGGAAAACCTGAACAATCCAAACAGGGTACGGTCAAACAGTTTGGCACCATCGAGTTTCTGCAAACCTGGCACAGCGCTCGTCTGTTTCAGATTGACCAGTCTGCACAAGCCAAAATACAGCGCAACACCACCAACCAGCGCCACGGCACTCATCAACAGGGGCAAATTAAGTCCATGCCAGACAGCCAGACTGTAGTCAGGCGTCTGATCGCCCAGCACAGCAAACACGGCATGCTCCAGAATCACACCGACCGTCAGCGCTGGCAGAACACCCACGACCAGACACAGCAGTACCAGCAACTCAACAGGCACGCGCATCCAGTGCGGCGGCTCATGCACATCGTCAGGCATCTGGTCACCGGGGCTGCCAAAAAACACACTGATAAATCGCAGTGAATAGGTCACACCAAAAATTCCCATGGCCAGCGCTGCCCATGACATCCACCAGTTGTCGCTGCCTCCCACGCTGAGCGCTTCGGCAAAAAACATTTCCTTGGACAAAAAACCGTTTAACAACGGCACACCCGCCATCGAAGCAGCAGCGACGATGGCCAGCCTGGAGGTAATCGGCAAATTCCGACGCAAGCCGCGCAGAATTTTCATATCGCGTGTGCCGGTTTCGTGATCGATAATTCCTGCAGCCATGAACAGGGACGCCTTGAAAATGGCGTGGTTCATCATGTGAAAAATCGCAGCCACAACACCCAGTGGTGTACTGATGCCGAGCAGCACGGTAATCAGGCCAAGGTGGCTGATCGTTGAATAGGCCAGCAGCCCTTTGAGGTCATTCTGGAAGATGGCAAAAAATGCCCCCAGCAACATGGTGCAGACACCGGCTCCGGCTATCAGCCAGAACCATTCCGGGGTGCCAGAGAGTACCGGCCAGAAACGGGTCAGCAAGAACACGCCGGCTTTGACCATGGTAGCTGAGTGCAAAAACGCCGATACCGGTGTCGGTGCGGCCATGGCATGAGGCAACCAGAAATGAAACGGGAATTGTGCACTTTTGGTGAGTGCGCCAAGGGCAACCAGTACCAGCACAGGCACATACCATGGATGCTCACGCACCATATCACCTGATGCCAACACCACATCAAGCTCATAGCTGCCAACGATCTGACCCAGCAATACCATGCCCGCCAACAGACACAATCCGCCGGCTGCTGTCACCACAAAAGCCATCTGCGCACCACGTCTTGCGTCAATCCGGTGATGCCAGTACCCGATCAGCAAAAATGAGATCAGGCTGGTCAACTCCCAGAAAATGGCCAGCTGGATCAGATTGCCGGACAGCACCAGTCCGAGCATGGCGCCCATAAACGCCAGCAGAAATGAGAAAAAGCGCGGGACCGGATCTTTGGGCGACATGTAATAACGTGCATACAAAATCACCAGCAATCCGATACCCTGAATCAGCACGGCAAACAGCCAGGCCAAACCATCCATGCGCAAACTCAGGTTCAGCCCGTATTCAGGCAACCAGTGCCAGTGTTGGTTTACCACGCCAGCATTACCCATGCTGGTGTATTGCATCAGCGTAATAATCAGACCAATAGCGGTCACTGCCGCGGCAAGCCAGGCTTCCCTGTTACGGGCATCCGCTGGCAAAAACGCAGCAATCAGGCTGCCAACAAACGGCAGAATGACCACCAGATGAATCATGTCTGATCCTCAGGACTTGCTGAACAACTGTCGGGCGCCCAGCATAACAAATCCGGCAGCGATCCCCCAGAATGCAGCACCAAGCCCCCAAAGCGTGAGACCTGAGCCGGTCGCCAGAAATGTCACCAGTGCCGCCTCGCGGTCTTGTTTGTGCTGAAACATGGTGTCCATGGCTGACATCAACGAGGGTATCAGTGCAATTCCCGTCAGCACGCTGATGACAGGAGTTGGCAACGCCAGAAAGAAGCGCACCAGCAGCGGGGCAAACAGCGCCAGCAATGCGTAGAACCCGGCATAGATCATACCCACTTTCCAGCGCTGCTCACGGTCAGGGTGGGCGTCGGCACTGGTGCAAATCGCTGCGGTAATCGCCGCCAGATTGATCGCATGCGCTCCAAACGGCGCCATCAACACACTGATCAGTCCGGTTCCGGCAATCAGTGGTCCAGGTTGGGGATGAAAATCTGCCGCGCGCAACACGACGAGTCCGGACAAATTCTGTGACACCAGAGTGACCAGAAACAAAGGAAATGCCAGACTCACAATGGCAGGGCCGTCAAATACCGGTGCCATCGGGGCCAGTGATCCCAGCAGTGAACCCGCTGGCAGCTCTGATATTTGCCCCCTTGACCAGGCCAGCACCACATCGGCCATCAGCACCAGCAGCAAGGCATAAAGTGGAGCGCGCAAGCGGGCTATGATAAAAACGCACAGCACAACCGCAACCAGCAGCGGATCATCTGCCGCGGTCGCAAACAACGTCAGGCAAAACGGCAGTAACACACCGGCCAGCATCGCTGAGGCAATCGCGGCCGGGATACGTTGAGCCAGCCGTCCCAGAGTCGGGACCAAGCCTGTCACGGTCATCATCACTGCCGAGGCGACAAAAACACCCACAACAGCTGTCCACGACAAACCCGGCGCAGTGGCCGCCAACAAGGCAGCTCCAGGTGTCGACCATGCCAGCACCACGGGAACTTTCAGACGCCAGCAGAAAAGCAAACCTGCTGTCGCAATACCGAGACACAGGGCTGTGACCGCCGATTCAATCTGTGGTGCCGAAGCCCCCAACACCTGCAAGGCCTGAACGACCAGCGCGATAGTGCCGCCAAAACCAACCAGCACTGCGATCAACGCCGAAGACCATGCCTGAACCGGCATCATTTGCGCCCGGAAGACACGTGGTACCAGCGCCAGATCAGCGCCAACAACAATTCAGTCACAAGCAATACCACCACGACCTGAAGCGCCAGTGCCGACGCGTTGGTTTCCGGTGCGATGCTCGCAGCCGCGTAACCGACACCGATAAACAGGCCATTCCAGGACAGGATGCCCAGCAGCGTTGCCAATGCAAAGGCCTTGGCATCGGCCCGAAACAAGCCGGCAATCACAGGGGAGATCAGACGAATGGAAGGCACCAGTTGCATGCCATAGGACAGGCCACGCTGGTGAACACGAAACAACATGATGGTTCTGTCGATACGAGCCGCCGAAATTCCCGTCATCTTCCCTATCCAGACCAACAGACGGTGAATGCGTTCTTCACTGAGAGAGAGCGTAAACCAGTACAGTGCCAGACAGCCAACCATGCTGCCAAAAACCGATCCACCGATCGCTGTTGGCAAGGACCAGGCACCTTCATCGGCTGCAATACCTATGGCGACCAGCACCCCATAGGACGGCAATATGGGCACAAAGCGTTCGAAGATGCCCAATGCCAGCAAACCGAATACCCCATAGATGGCGATCCACTCGATCAATGAGCTTAACGGGTCCATCTATGTGCCACCTCGAATCTGTTCAGTTCACTCCCACTCTATCGTAGCCGGCGGTTTGCTGGAAATGTCGTAAGTCACACGCGAAACATCCGCAATCTCGTTGATGATGCGGTTGCTGACGGTTTCCAGCAGCTCATAGGGCAAATGCGCCCAGCGAGCCGTCATAAAATCGATGGTTTCTACCGCACGCAGTGAAATCACCCACGAATACCGTCGGCCATCACCGACCACACCCACGGACTTGACCGGCAAAAACACAGCAAAGGCCTGACTGGTTTTGTGGTAATAGCCACTGCGGTGCAGCTCTTCAATAAAAATCGCATCGGCGCGGCGCAGCGTATCGCAGTATTCTTTTTTGATTTCGCCAAGAATACGCACACCCAGGCCGGGGCCCGGGAACGGGTGGCGATAAACCATATCGTAAGGCAGCCCCAGCTCCAGACCGATTTTACGTACTTCGTCCTTGAACAGTTCACGCAGCGGCTCAACCAGCTTCAGCGCCATGTTCTCCGGCAGACCGCCCACATTATGGTGGGACTTGATCACATGTGCCTTGCCAGTGCGCGAACCGGCAGACTCAATCACATCCGGATAGATCGTGCCCTGAGCCAGCCACTTGACGTTGGCAATCTTGCCGGCTTCTTCGTCAAATACCTCAATAAACGTATTACCAATGATCTTGCGCTTTTTCTCCGGATCATTCACACCGGCCAAAGCTGACAGGAAGCGCTCTTCCGCATTCACACGGATCACCTTGACACCCATGTTCTGCGCAAAGGTGGCCATCACCTGGTCACCTTCATTCAGGCGCAACAAGCCATTGTCGACAAACACACAGGTCAACTGGTCACCGATGGCGCGATGCAGCAGTGCCGCCACCACAGAAGAGTCCACACCACCGGACAAACCCAGCAAGACATGGTCGGAGCCCACTTGTTCACGAACTTTGCTGATGGCATCTTCGATAATGTTGGCGGATGTCCACAATGCCTCACAACCGCAGATAATGCGAACAAAGCGTTCCAGAATACGCTGACCTTGCAGCGTATGTGTGACCTCCGGGTGAAATTGCACACCGTAAAAACGGCGTGATTCGTCAGCCATGGCTGCAATCGGTGCGCTCGCGGTTTCTGCACTGACGACAAAGCCCGGTGGCAATTTGACCACCTTGTCGCCGTGGCTCATCCACACATCCAGCTGGGGCACACCACCGTTTGCAATACGATCTTCAATACCGGCAAACAATGCACCCGGAGCTGGCAAATTCACTTCGGCATAACCAAACTCCGATTTGTCAGACGCTTCGACCTTGCCGCCCAACTGCTCGGCCATGCTTTGCATACCGTAACAAATACCCAGCAATGGCAAGCCGAGATCAAAAAACCACCGGGCAATCTGGGGCGAATCACTCAGAGTGGCGGTCTCGGGGCCACCGGAGAAAATCACACCTTGCGGGGCAAACGCCTGGACTTCCTGCTGATCACACTGGTTGTCCCAGATTTCACAATACACACCCAGTTCACGCACACGACGTGCAATCAGCTGGGTGTACTGCGAACCAAAATCGAGGATAAGGATTTTCTGGCTGTGGATATTGTGCTGGCTCATGTCGGAAGGCTCTGGTTGCAATAAACCATTAACCGCTGCTGACCGCTGCATGTGTGCAACATCCGGTCAACAACGGCCAACGGCAATCAGGTTAACTTAACTAAGACGGTAATTCGGTGCTTCTTTGGTAATGCTGACATCGTGCACATGGCTTTCCTGCATACCCGAGGCTGTGATTTTTACAAACTCGGGCTTGGTGCGCATGGTGTCAATGTCGGCACAACCGGTGTACCCCATGCTGGAGCGCAGGCCACCCATCAGCTGATGTACGATGCCGGACATCGGGCCTTTGTATGGCACACGACCCTCAATGCCTTCCGGCACCAATTTCTCGACACCGGATGCGGCATCCTGAAAATACCGGTCGCTGGAACCCTGACTCTGGGCCATGGCGCCAAGTGACCCCATTCCACGATAAGCCTTGTAGCTGCGCCCCTGATAGAGCTCCACTTCACCTGGCGCCTCTTCAGTGCCAGCCAGCAGACCTCCGACCATCACCACATGGGCACCAGCAGCAATCACCTTGGCAATATCACCGGAGAAGCGAATACCACCGTCGGATATCACACAGACCTGGGTGTCCTTGAGTGCTTCTACGACATTGGAAACAGCAGTAATTTGTGGCACACCCACACCAGTCACAATACGGGTTGTGCAAATGGAGCCGGGGCCAATACCCACCTTGACCGCATCGGCACCTGCCTCGGCCAGATCACGCGCAGCTTGTGCCGTGGCGATGTTGCCGCCGATCACTGGCAGTTCCGGATGCAGTCCCTTGATGCGACGCACCATATCAATGACGCCGGCGGAGTGGCCATGGGCTGTATCGACCACAATCACGTCAACGCCAGCTTCCACCAGCGCATGCACACGATCAACAGTGTCGGAGCTGGTACCCACCGCGGCAGCCACACGCAAACGTCCCTGTTGATCCTTGGAGGCATTCGGGAAGTCTTCCGACTTGCGAATATCTTTGAGTGTAATCAGTCCCTTGAGCTCAAAGGCATCATTAACGACGAGAATCTTTTCGATGCGATGCTGGTGCAGCAGGGTCTTGATCTGTTCGTGGGTGGCGTTTTCCTTGACCGTCACCAGGCTCTGTTTCGGCGTCATGATCGCTTCAACCGGTGCGTTGAGATTAGTCTCAAAACGCACATCGCGGCTGGTCACAATACCGACCAGCTGGCGCCCGACTACCACCGGCATGCCGGAGATATCGTTCTCGCGCATCAGTGCAATCAGGTCAGAGATGCGGGCATCCGGCGCAATCGTGATGGGATCCTTGACAACACCACTTTCAAATTTCTTGACGGCGCGCACTTCCCTCGCCTGTTGCTCGATGCTCATGTTCTTGTGTATCACACCGATGCCACCCTCCTGAGCCATGGCAATAGCCAGACGAGCTTCTGTCACGGTATCCATGGCCGCGGACATCAGGGGAATATTCAGGGTGATACTCGCAGTCAGGCGGGTCTTCAGGCTGACAGCTTTGGGGAGAACAGACGAGTGGGCGGGCAGAAGCAGAACATCATCAAAGGTCAGTGCTTCTTCGGCAATGCGTAACATAAGTTTTCACCTATCCACAAAAACGCGATTATACAGACCGGGGTGGGTCAGGTAAACTGTCGACATGAATCAAACGCTTACAAGTCCCATCAGCGACGCCACCGTCTTCACGGTCAGCGCCCTTAACTCGCTGGCCAGAGAGCTGCTTGAAGAGTGTTTTCCCGCTGTCACCGTGGAAGGTGAAATTTCCAACCTGTCCATCCCCGCCTCTGGCCATTGGTATCTGACACTCAAAGACAGCAACGCGCAGCTACGCTGTGCCATGTTCCGCAATCGCAACATGAGCGTGCGCTTCAGACCAGTCAATGGCATGCAGGTTACCGTGCGCGGCAAACTCAGTCTTTACGAGGGCCGTGGCGACTATCAGCTGATTCTGGACAGCATGGCAGATGCCGGTGCCGGCACCTTGCAAAAAGCCTTTGATGCGCTCAAACAGAAGCTGCTGGACGAGGGGCTGTTTGACCGCGAACACAAAAAGCCACTGCCTGCGCACTGCCGACATGTCGCCGTGATTACGTCCCCCACTGGTGCTGTCATCAGGGACATACTGAGTGTGTTCAAGCGCCGCTTTGCCGGCATGCAGGTCACTGTGTTGCCGGTGGCCGTGCAAGGTGCGGAGGCGGTACCGGCCATTCTGAAAGCGCTGGCCATGGTGGCTGATCGGCGTCAGGAGCTCGGTTTTGACGCCGTGATCGTGGCACGCGGCGGAGGCTCACTGGAGGATATGCAGGCATTTAACGACGAGGCTGTGGCACGTGCACTGCATCGATGTCCGCTGCCGACGGTCAGTGCAGTCGGCCATGAGACTGATGTCACCATTGCTGATTTTGTCGCCGATGTACGCGCACCCACGCCCAGCGCCGCAGCCGAACTGCTCAGTCCTGACCAGGGAGCCATTGTGCAAATGTTGCTGCGTACTGAACAGAAGCTGCATCGTTTGATGCACAGGCTGATCAGCGAACGCGAGCAACAGCTGGTTTGGTTGTCCCGACGCCTGATTCATCCGGGTCGTCGCCTGCAGGATCAGGCCCAGACACTCGACCGGCTGGATACGCGCTTGCGACGCGCCATGCAACAGGTGTTGCAACAACATCGCAATCGCTGGCAAATGGCGGCACGAAGCCTTGATGCCATCAGCCCATTGCATACAATTCGCAGAGGTTTCAGTATCACCCAGACTGTCAGTGGTGAGCTGGTCAGAACCGTCAGCGGGATAAGACCCGGTGATCGCCTGAGCACTGTCGTTCAGGATGGCCGCATTATCAGCACGGTCGAGCGTATTGAAGCGAACGAATCAGACAGGTAATCGGGTCGGCAGATCCGGTTATCGCAGTACAGCAACGTGTGGAGAACAACATGAACAAACGCGAGCAGCAGAAGCTGATCCGGGAACAAAAACAGCAGGCAGCACAAAAAAAATCGGAGCGACAAAAGAAACTTGGACGAATCGCGCTGGTGATTCTGGCACCACTGCTCCTGATCGGTATCCTGTATGGCATGCTTGGCCAAGGCACAGCCTATCCGCCCGATCAGGTTGCTGACACCGATCATGTCAAAGGTAATCCGGAGGGGATTACGCTCGTGGTCTATGCTGATTTCCAGTGCCCAGCCTGTGCCGTCGAGCATCAGATGATGGCGATGGCCTGGCCGCGCATTCAGGACAGAGTGCAGCTCGTGTTCCGCCATTACCCGCTGACCAGCACCCACCGTTTTGCGTGGACAGCGGCCCTGTATGCAGAGGCAGCCGGTCAACAGGGCAAGTTTTGGGAAATGTACGACCAACTGTTTGTCAATCAGGCGTACTGGTCGACACTGGGTTCAGTGGAAGCAGAGTTTGACGCCTATCTTGAGCAGATTGGCGTGGACGTTGCACAAGCACATGAAGCGATGCGCTCGGATGCTGTCATTCAGAAAGTGCGCAATGACCAGCGCGGTGGCACACGCGCCGGTGTGCGTGGGACACCGGCCCTGTTTGTGAATGGCCGCATGACACCGGTTCCACAAAATCCTGTGGACATGATTGCGCTGGTCAATCGTTCAAGCAGTTAATCCTGATACAGGCGGGCGGCCGGCAACCCCAGAAACAGGCCGCCCCAATACTGCCCGCCAATATGAATCGGCACAGACAGATTAAACATCACTTCGCCGGTATCGCGCAGATAACTCTGCAACTTGAAACGCCCCATGTACGGAATGTCGCGACTCTGGAAAAACCGCATATGGCGGCTTTTCACCAGATCAACGGCGGGGTCGCCACAGGGTTCGTGCGACAACTCGCTGCGATGCACTGCGACATAACCCTTGCTGTCCAGCGGCAAACAATACAAAGCGCCATCATTCTCTTTGGCCCAGGCATCAATCAGGTGCTGACAGGCTTTGCGAAAGGCCAGAGCGTAACTGACATCATGCTTGACAGGATTGGTGCCGGGAATGACCACATGGTTGCGATCAAACATGTTGACACCGGCAGCCTGCAACCGCGCCAGCTCGGGCTCCAGCTGATCACGGCGCCGCTCCAGTGTTTCCAGTACGGATTCAAGCTCACCGCGTCCGATACGGAACTGACACAACTTGTGCAGTGCTTTGTCGGTGGAATCCAGCAACTGCTGGGTCTGGCGGTCGTTGGTATCCAGCTCCTGACGGATACGCGAACTGAGTTCACGAATCTCATGACTGCGTGAACGAATCCCCTGGTTGTTCACTGACAGTTGTTCGGCTGCGGCGCTCACTTGCAAGAGATCCGACTGGGTTGCCTCAAAACCGCCGACCATCCGTGTAAATTCGCTGGCAGACTTGTCAATCGCCACCTGAACCTGGGCGCTTTCGCTGATCATTTGCTCCGTGCCCTGCGAGGTCCGGTTGACCACCTGAATCATGTCTTCCAGCAGATCTCCAATTTCGTCAGCCGACCCTCGCACCTTGACAGCCAGCACGCGCACTTCATCTGCAACAACAGCAAAACCACGTCCGTGTTCCCCCGCTCTGGCCGCTTCAATCGCCGCATTAAGCGCCAGCATATTGGTTTGCGCCGCAAACCCCTGAACAGTGGCGAGAATGGTGCGAATATTGGCCGAGGTTTTTTCCAGCTGCTCTACAGTGCCATGAAACTGCTGCATCATGGCACCGACACCAGCGATTTGTATATTGGCGTGAACCAGATCCTTCACCGCAACCTGGGCGGTGTCCAGATTCCGTGAGTTCAGGTCGGCGATATTGCTGGTCCAGCGCGACAGTTCTGCGATGGCGGTTGCGGTCTCTTCGCTGGCACGATAGATGTGTTCGGAAAACTCTTCCTGACGCGCCGCATCACGCCCGGCTTGCTCGGCAATCTGGCGACTGCGGGCGGACGTTAGTGTGACGCCAATGGTGTGAAAACGCAGGTCTTCCAGCGCGACTCGCAGTCGCTCCATAAACTGGTTAAAAAGACGCGCAGATTCCAGCTGGTGCGGGTTGCCACGCTCCTGCATGTGCAATGACAGATCGCCTTGCTGCTCATTGACGGCGCGCAGCACTGACAACAGGTTATTGCCGTTGGGAGTGCGTTCGGGCCGACGCCGCCTGAAAAGAGAAAGTAGCTTGTCCATTCCCACGATAACGGCAACGTGGCATCAAAACTTTAGAGCGGCCGATCGTTTTTGCAGGTGCGTGATCGTTTGATCAGGGTGGCAACAGGCGCCGATGGGTATGAATGGACATCAGAATGCCAAACCCGGCCAGCAGCGTCACTGCCGAAGTACCCCCGTAACTGACGAGCGGCAATGGAACACCGACCACAGGCAAAAGACCGGACACCATTCCCATGTTTACCACGACATAGACGCAGAAGGTCAGCGACAAACTCACCCCAAGCAACCGCCCGAAGGTATCAGAGGCCTGCCAGCTGATAAACAAACCACGCCCGATAATAAACAGATACAGCGCCAGCAGAACCGTGATGCCAATCAAACCCAGCTCCTCACCAATGACGGCGAGAATAAAATCCGTGGATGATTCCGGCAAAAAGTCCAGGCGCGACTGTGTACCATTGAGCCAGCCCTTGCCCATCAAACCACCGGAGCCGATGGCAATTTTGGACTGAATAATATTCCAGCCAGCACCCAGTGGATCCGCTTCCGGATTAAACAGGGTATCGACGCGGCGACGCTGATAATCGTGTAGCACATAAATGTACATCAGCGGCGCCGCAATAGCGGCCATCACCCCCGCGAACGAAATCAGGCGCCATGACAATCCCGCAAAAAACAGCGCAATCAAACCGGCGACAGCCACCAGGATGGCTGTGCCCAAATCCGGCTGTGTGCCAATCAGGGCACTGGGTATTCCAACAATCAGCAGGCATACCACCACATCGAGTATTTTCGGGGGCAAGGTACGCTGGCTCAAATACCAGGCTACCGTGATAGGCAGCGCAAGTTTCATGATTTCAGACGGTTGAAAGCGCCCCAACATCGGCACTGGCAACCAGCGCTGGGCTCCATTGACGATGACACCAAAAAACAGCACCAGCACCAGCAGCACCGCACCAAACAGAAACAGCGGCAGGGACCAATAGCTGAATGTGCGCGGGGGAATCTGGGCAAACACCAGCATCACCAGAAAACCGACACCAAGCCTGATCGCCTGATTGATGACAGCGCCGCTGTCTTCACCGGTCGCGCTGTACAGCACAAACAATCCGGCCAGACTGACGAGTATCAGCGCTATCAACAGCGGAAGATCAATATGCAGTCGCCATGCCAGCGTGCGCTCCTGCGGGCGCAAATCAAATCGGGGAGCGGTAATTCTTCTGATCAGTTCAGTCATTACAGTGCAGGCTTGGGGGCAAGGGCGTGGTGAAAGAGTAGCTGAAGCAGATTTTTAAGTCTATGCTGGAGCTGTTCTCCGGCACATCAGAACAATAACCGGGCGACCACGCCCAAGGAGCTGTTATGTCTGTCCTGACCAATCTTGATCGTTCTGTCAACGCCATCGCTGACAAGTGCCAGACTGCCGCCTGGGCACTGCTGCGCATTCTGGCGAGCGCGATGTTCCTGACCCATGGCTGGCCCAAAATGTTTGGCGAAAATGCCCAACCGTTTTTGGGCGGTATGGGGTTTTTCGGCATTGATCTGGGCATCAACATGCTGTGGATTGCCGGTGCCATTGAGCTGTTCGGTGGCATCTTGCTGGTACTGGGATTGTTTACACGATGGGTGGCTGCACTGGCGGCGATTCTGATGGTCATGGCCTATCTGACTGCACACCCGGCATGGTTCCCGACGCTGAACAATGGTGAGTTGGCAGCCATGTACTTCATTACCTACTTCGCAATTTTTGCCTACGGTCCGGGCAAAATCAGCCTGGATGCAAGCATCAGGGGTGTCAGCTGACAGAACCGGCGTGAAGGCTGTCTGCTGTCTCAGTGCGCGCTGCGCTGCAACCAGTGCAGCAAACCTTGTGCATTCAGATCCATGTCGCCCGCAAGCAGTTGCCGGATAACCGCCGGTGACTGCGGGCACTGTCTGTCAGACAGATGTTTGAGGCTGCGCTGCATCAATGTTTCCGACAACGGCTGATCCCCCTGATGTGATTCGGCCATCATCACGTAGGCATCAATCTCTTCGTGCAACATTGTCGCCAACTCGCTCACATGAGCATGACGACCAAAGTGCGTCAGGTAGACTGCCTCCGGCTGCATGGCCAGCAAGCGTTCTATCGTCTGATGCCAGGCAGATGGATCAAACTGCACAGGGGTGGATGGCGGAAAGATAAATCGCTGCCGGCCTGTATTGAGCTCAGGGTAACTGACACCAAAACTGTCTCCGCAAAACAGTCCGGCACTGGCGCTGTCATAAACCACGTAGTGATGGCGGGCGTGACCGGGTGTATCCACAATGTGCAGTTCGCGACGCCCCAACGCAAATCGGTCCCCGTCATGGACCGTTTGCACACGGTGTGCCGGCACCGGTACCAGACTGCCAAAAGCCGCCTGATAGCGCTGCTCGCCGTAGACGGCCAGTGAACCGGCCTGCAGTTTGGCGGGATCAATCATGTGCGCTGCGCCACGCTCATGCACCAGCATACGGGCATTGGGCAACAACTGCATCAGCGCACCCGCACCACCAGCGTGATCCAGATGCACATGCGTTGGCATCACCCAGCGCACCTGCCCGGGCTGCAACCCCTGATCGGCCAGCACTTGCATCAGCAAGGGCACACTGTTGCGGGTGCCGGTGTCGACAAATGCGGCTTCACCATCGTCCACGATCAGATAACAACAGGCCAGGCCCGTCCGGAACAGCTCGGTGTCAATGCAGACAATTCCGCGTTCGTAGACAATACTGCCACGCTGCGCCGTCATGGACATTGCCCCGCCAGAAAACAGTCTATCTGCTGCATCATGGTATGAAACGCAGGATTAAAGGTCGCTCGTCGCAGCAGGCGCCCCTCATATAGCCCGTCCACCAGCAAACTGCGCTCGCCGTAGACAGTGTCGACATCATCGTTCAAACACTGTTCAAAGCGCTCAGGCGACTCCCGGTAATGCAAACACTGACGGTAACCGGCATCACGACCATAATGCGGATCCGTCGCCGGCATGGTCACGCCGACATGGGACACACTGACGGTACGTTGCTCTGCATCGACCACGGTTTGTTTAATGATGCCGCTGCAATCCAGGCGGGTGTCATGACTGCCGTCAGCGGCTGGAAACCAGATCAACTGGCGGCGCATCTGTGGTGCCTTGTCACAGAAAAACTGCTCGGCGGCATACACATCCACTGTGGTATCAGCCCCGCTGATGGCCATCGCTACCGGGATCTCCAGCGCCTGCATCGCAGGCCAGTCCAACTCGGTGACCAGTCGGTAAAACTCGGCACCTGCGTTGATTGCCAGTGTTTCATATTTGGCGGCATCACGTTCCTGCTCAACACCCAGCCAGTCCACAAACCAGCGCACATAAGGTGCCAGTCGCACCGATGCGTCGGGCAAGGCCATTGCCGGGGACAGCAGTATCAGCCCTGCGAGCAGATCGTCATCACGGTGCCGGTCGGCATACTCAACTGCCAATGTTGCACCTGCTGAATACCCGACCAGATACAGTTCATCGACGCGATCGCGGAAACTGTCGACGCCATAACGGGTGATCTGGCGCCACTCATTGCGATGCACAACCAGACTGTCCCCGGGTGTTGTGCCATGCCCGGGCAACAGCACCGAACGCACCACAGAACAGGGAGATCGCCCGGCCAGCACACGCGACACAGCCGAGAGCAAATAGGGGGAATCGGTCAAACCATGAATCAGCAAATAACCGGTGCGCGCAGCCTGCGGTTCACACTGTGGTGCTTCCCGAATTTCATACGGCGCACGCATTTCCAGCGTTCTGGCCAGCGGGTAGCTGTCACCAAAGGGGGCTCCGCCAGCGCGCTCGTAAACCAGCGTCAGCGCCTGTTCCAGTTGCGCACGCGTGTCAACCACGTACTGATCAAAACTGACGGATGTTTCAGGGGCCGTCACAGCAAATCCGGTAGGTGCCAGGTGTTCCGGCATATCGCTGCACGCTGACAACAGTATCAACAGCGCACATGACACGCAGCGCTGCAGTATGACTGAGGTTCTGTGCCGCATGCTGGCCGCCATGGTGATTAATCCCGTTTGTTGCGCTCTCTGATTTTGCGCGGACCATCCGGGTCCTTGCGGTTCTTGGCGATCCGGCGTTTGGCCGCGACCTGGCGCGCATCCAGCCCTTTTTCATGTTCAACGTAAGGGTTGTCATCACTGCGCAGTTCAATCCGGATTGGCGTACCTTCCAGTTTAAGCACATTTCTGAAAGTTTTTTCCAGATAACGTTTGTAGTGCTCGGGTACTTTGTCAGTCTGCTTGCCGTGTATGACGATCACGGGCGGATTCTGGCCGCCTGCATGGGCATAACGCAATTTGATGCGACGACCATTGACCATGGGCGGTGAGTGGTCCATGCAGGCATCCTGCAACACACGTGTCAGCACATTGGTACTGAGCTGACGTTTGGCAGAGTCATAGGCCGTGTGAATTGACGGATACAGATCACCCACACCAGTGCCATACCGTGCAGAAATAAAATGAATCGCGGCAAAATCCACAAACGAGAAACGGCGCCGGATATCACTCTTGATACGATCTTTCTGCTCCTGATCCATGCCGTCCCACTTGTTGAGCGCAATCACCAGTGCCCGACCGGCATCCAGCACATAACCCAGCAAATGCAGATCCTGCTCCACGATCCCATCACGGGCATCAACCACCAGCACCACCACGTTGGCATCCTGTATCGCGGTCAGTGATTTGACGACAGAGAATTTTTCAATGGTCTCATGTGTTTTGCCGCGACGCCGGATACCGGCGGTATCAATCAGTGTGTAACGTTGACCGTGGCGCTCGAACGGAATGTAAATGCTGTCACGGGTTGTGCCGCCCTGATCAAATACCACGACACGCTCTTCGCCCAGCATACGGTTGACCAGCGTGGATTTGCCAACATTGGGGCGGCCGGCGATCGCAATACGAATGCCCTGCTCTGCGCGCTCTTCCTCTTGTTCGGGCTCGGGAAAGCCGGACAAGACATAATCCAGCAGGCGTTTGACACCTCGCCCCTGGGTTGCCGTGATCGGGAATACTTTTTCGAAACCCAGGCCGTAAAAGTCACCCATGGCGATGTTTTCATCAATGCCATCCACTTTGTTGACAACCAGGCACGCTGATTTGCCAATTTTGCGCAGATGTTCAACGATCTGGGTATCGGCCGGGTTCAGACCGGCACGGCCATCAACCAGCAGCAGCACAATATCCGCCTCTTCAATCGCCAGCAGCGACTGCGAAGCCATTTCAAAGTTGATACCGGTTTCTCCGCCTTCCAGCCCGCCGGTATCAATGACAATATAGGGTTTGTCACCGCCTTTGCCTTCACCATACTGGCGGTCGCGGGTCAGACCGGGGAAATCGGCCACCAGTGCATCGCGACTGCGGGTGAGCCGATTGAACAATGTTGATTTGCCCACGTTCGGGCGGCCGACAAGGGCCAGTACGGGTTTCATACGATTCAGTAATCCGGAAAGTAGACGCGGCCCGAAGGCCGCGCAGTGTTGTCAGGGCAGTCGCAGTGCGACAAGTCGCCCGCTGTTGCCATAGACATATAGTACGTTGCCATCGGCCACAATATTGGCCCTGACACCGTCGGAATCGACTCTGACGCGGCTGACAATGCGTCCGTCAATCTGGGAAATCATGTGCAGATATCCTTCAAAATCTGCGACCGCCACATAGTTGTTGATTGTGGTTGGCGATGTGATGCGGCGCAGGCGCAGGTCACGATTCTCCCACACAGTGCGTTCAGTATTATTCTGGATCGCGAACAGGTGACTGAAATTGTTCACCC
This sequence comes from Pseudohongiella sp., assembly GCA_036834885.1. Lineage (GTDB taxonomy): Bacteria > Pseudomonadota > Gammaproteobacteria > Pseudomonadales > Pseudohongiellaceae > Pseudohongiella. The sequence goes on from DAITNA010000002.1 coordinate 173,765, forward strand.
AGTAAATATTCCCCAGGCCCAGTGCCAGCGAGTTGTAACTGGAACCGGCCATACCCCAGACAATACGACCGGTCATCAGGTCCAGCCCCATCAGGTTGCCCTGATAACTGGAGACAAACACCGTGGACCCCGCCAGAATCGGGTCACCGTCGATGTCGATGATACGATCGATGTCGTAACGCCCCTGAGGCACCGCGACACGCTCTTCCCACATTACCAGACCATTGTTGGCATCCACACCGGCCACAATACCGTTGGCGAAGCCCGCGACTACCACGCTGCCGCTGATCAGCGGCTTGCTGCTGCCACGCAGCGACAAGGCCGGCACGGTGCTTTCATAAACCCAACGCTGCTGGCCATCAGCAGCATTCAAACCCACCAGACGGCCATCGCCAGTCTGGGCAACCACCAAACGACCATCAGTCTGAGGGGCTGACAAGACTTCGCTGCTCACTGTGGTTGCCCAGCGCTGCTGCCCATCGCTCTGGTTCAACGCAATCACCCGTGCATCACGCGTTCCGAACAAGACCATGCCAGCGGCTGCACCCACACCACCGGTGATGCTCTCACCGGTGCGCTGACGCCAGCGTACATTACCGTTGTTTTTGTCGATGGCCATGACCGTGCCATCGGCTGCGGCTATGTAAATTGTCTGACCATCAACAGCCGGGCCCAGACGATTGTAAAAACGGCCCTGGCCATCACCGACACCAACAGACCACAGGCGCTGCAAACGGAACTGCTCGTCAAATCGCTGCAACTCCGCCGGCTGTTCGGTCTCATCACGCGAAAACAGGCTGCAGGCGCTCAACGCCGTGACCAGAAACAGGCTTATCAGGGATTTGACAACGACTTGGCTCATAACTCAGTTCCGCGCGATCACTGCGCCCCGGTGCTGCCTTGCAGCTCATTCAGTTTCAGTTGCAACACCGGACTGCCGCTGCCGGCGCTCCGGGCTGCCTCATAGGCGGTCAGCGCCTGGTCACGCTGTCCCTGACTCAGGTAAATGTCGCCGCGCAACTCGTCAAAATCGGCGGCCAGTGCCCCCGGCTCAGCGCCACTGATCACGGTCAGCGCCTGGGCTGCCTGACCCTCCGCCAGCAAAACGCGCCCGAGTCTCAGTTGTGCCAGAGCAACCAGCGTCGGATCGGTGCTGCCAAAAAAACCGCTGCGGGTATTGGCCAGCAACCATTCCAGCTCCTGCCGGGCGGTTGCCAGATCATTGTTTTCCACGGCCAGACGGGCACCAAACAAAGCCGCGTACAGGGAATAGATGGAACCGCTGTAGTCGGACTTGATCTGACTGACCAGTTCCAGCGCACGCGTACGATCGGTTTCCGGAATCGGTGTGCCCGGCTCAGCCACCGCAATGCCCGTCAACTGGTCATACAGCGCCGACGCTTCCGCAGTGACATTATTGCGGCTGCTGACCCAGAACTGCCAACCGAAATAGACCACGGCGACCGCCATGATACCCATGGCGATAAACTTGCCACTGTCATTCCACCAGCGTTTTATCGCATCAAGGGTTTCTTCTTCTTCAGCACTGATCGCCACAAACTGCTCCTGTCGAAATGTCACACGCATCACGCGTGCCTGTCATCTGTACGAAAATCTGTCTATCCATTGGTTTATCAAGTATCTGGCTGCCACAAACGTGACAGCGGCACGGTCAGGCATCCTGTCTCAGCATCCCCCCGGTGTCAAGATTCACTTGCGCCGGAAACTGCCGGTCACACTCCCGTCTGCAAATGCTCGACGAGACCGGCATAGTCGATGCTCTCGGCTGCCGCTTCATCTGTCAGTGCCCGCACACGCAAACTGACATCCAGTCCGGGCAACCCGGCGGTGTTGTCACCCGCAGGGTCCACAATGACAGCCACGGTGGCCCCGCTGCCAAATGCCCTCTTGAGCTGGTTGGCGAACTTGCCACCACCACAGTGCCCCTGAACACGCAGCCCGCAAATATCCTTGCGCAAACGTTCAGCCAGTGACAGCGCCGCAACCTGCACAGCATCATCCGAATACAGCACATAGACATCCAGCGTGCGATGGACATGGTCAGGAATCTGGCCAGTCTCCTGCATCAGCAATACCAGCCTCTCCATGCCAAAGGCCAGTCCCACTGCCGGTGTGCCGCGCCCGCCCAGTTGTTCAACCAGCGCATCGTAACGTCCGCCAGCACAGACTGTGCCCTGCGAGCCCAGTGCCGACGTGATCCACTCAAACACCAGATTGTTGTAATAATCCAGTCCGCGCACCAGACGCTCGTTCTCGGTGAAACTGACGCCATTGGCTGCCAGCAACTGCTTAAGCTTCTGATAATGCACAACCGTCTCCGGACTGACAAAATCGGACAAACGCGGCGCGTTCACCAGCAGAGCCTGTGTTTCGGGCACTTTGCTGTCCAGCACACGCAGCGGGTTGCTGCCCAGACGCCGGCGACTGTCTTCATCCAGCGCCTGCTCGTGCTGTCTCAGAAACGCTGTCAGTGCTGCGCCGTAAGCGCGGCGGTCAGCGGCCGTACCAATGTTGTTGATCTCAAGCCGCACGTGATCAGTCAGACCCAATGCCTGCCACAAAGCCACTGAAACGAGAATGATTTCGGCATCAATATCCGGGCCAGCCATACCAAAGCTTTCCACGCCCACCTGATGAAACTGGCGATAACGCCCCTTTTGCGGACGCTCATGGCGAAACATCGGACCGCGATACCACAAGCGCTGCTGCTGGTTGTACAACAAACCATGTTGCTCAGCGGCACGCACACAACAGGCAGTGCCTTCCGGCCGCAAACTGAGATCGTCACCGTTACGATCGGTGAAGCTGTACATTTCCTTTTCAACAATATCGGTCACTTCACCAATAGAGCGTTTGAACAGTTGTGTCTGTTCCAGTATCGGAAACCGGATTTCACGATAACCGTAGCTTTGCACAACGTCGGCAATCACCTGCTCCAGATACTGCCATACCGGTGTTTCGGCGGGCAGAATGTCATTCATGCCTCGTATTGCCTGAATCTTGCTCATGTCTGATTGCTTCCTGCTGCCTGCCTCTGACGTGTGTTTGGCCTGGGGTGACGTTCAGCCGCGGGCAATGATGCCACCCGGCGCCATCTCGGCTTCGGCTTTGAGTTTGGCGGCCACGCGTGCGCGCACCATGGCTTCCAGTTCGTCCACCAGCTTGTCGTTGTCGACTTTGTGGTGAGGTTTGCCATCGATATAGGCCAGATTGTGCGGCGTGGCACCTGTCAAACCGATTTCAGCCACTTTGGCTTCACCCGGTCCGTTGACGATGCAACCGATGACGGCAACATCTACCGGCGTAATCACATCCTCCAGACGCGCTTCCAGCGCATTGACCACACCAATCACATCGAAGTTCTGACGTGAACAGCTGGGACAGGCCACCAGATTTACACCTTTGCTGCGCAGTCCCAGACTTTTGAGAATGTCAAAACCCACGCGGATTTCTTCCACCGGATCGGCCGCCAGCGAAATGCGGATGGTGTCACCGATGCCATCCATCAACAGGGCGCCCAGACCAATGGCAGACTTCACGGTGCCCGAGCGCAAACCACCGGCTTCTGTAATCCCCAGATGCAGCGGCTGGTCAATCTGTGAAGCCAGTGTACGGTAGGCCTTCAGGGTCATAAAAATTTCAGAAGCCTTCAGGCTGATTTTGAAATCCTGGAAATCCAGCTTGTCCAGAATATCAATCTGCGTCAGCGCGGACTCCACCATAGCTTCGGCTGATGGTTCCTTGTATTTGCGCAGCAACACCTTGCCGAGCGATCCGGCATTGACACCAATGCGCAGCGGAATCCCCTTGTCGCGAGCGGCGTCTATCACCGCGCGAATGCGTTTTTCGCTGCCGATATTGCCCGGATTGATACGCAGACAGTCAACACCATACTCGGCCACTTTTAACGCAATCTGATAATCAAAGTGGATATCAGCCACCAGCGGCACAGACACTTGCTGACGAATTTTGCGGAATGCCTCGGCAGCCTCCATGGAGGGTACTGACACACGCACGATGTCAGCGCCCACGGCTTCCAGTCGTTTGATCTGCGCCACCGTGGCGTCGACGTCACAGGTTTCGGTGTTGGTCATGCTCTGAACGGAGATGGGAGCACCACCGCCAACCGGCACGTTGCCAACCATGATGCGACGGCTTTGACGGCGGGTAATCGGAGAAGATGTCATCATAGTGGTTCAAAAACCTGTCTTACATGCCAATACTGAGTCGCGCGGAATTGTCCGCACGGATATTGCTGCTGATATCAATCAGACGTCCGTTAAATGACAATTGAACATCCCGCGCGTCACCCAGCAACACGGCAAAGGGTGCGGTGCCATAGATTGTCAACGTCTCTCCAGCGTGTCGGGTGTCCGCGTGCTCTTCCGTACCACCTTTGTGTTCGACTTCCACCCAGCTGTCATGTTTGAAATGCAGTGTGAGCTCATCACTGCCTGTCCAGCTTTGTACGATTGAGGCAACAGCATCTTCCGTATGATGCCCATTATGATTATCTGTGTGCTCTGGCACCTGTGACTGTTGTGGCGACAGCTGCGCCAGTGCAACGTCGTCCGGTATCACATCCGGCAGAATCGGCAGTGCAGGCTCTGGCGACTGCTCCGCAGATTGCACTGGCACTTGTCCGTCAAGCGGCGCCGCTTCCGCTGTCGTCGACCGGTTGGCAGACGCAGCCAGCACCGACACCGCCGCTTCCAATACCACATCAGCCTCGCCAGCATCAGCCACAGTATCGGTGGCCTGCCCTGGACTCAGATACCAAAGTGCAACCGCAACGGCCACAAAGGCAATGCCAGAAAAAATAATCCAGGGCCGGTTGCGATCCTGTATCCGGCGATCGCGCCGTTTGATCGCCTCTTCCTTGCGGGCAATCTTGTGCGAGTTATACTCGTCGTAAATCATCAACACCTGATCCGGATCAAGCCTGAGCAGTCGGGAATAGGTGCGGATATAACCACGCACAAACACATCACCCGGCAGCTTGTCATAGCTGTCGGACTCCAGACAGCGAAGATAATGCATGGTCAGGTTCAGTTGTTCTGACACCTGCTGCACACTCAGCTCCAGTGTTTCACGCTGGGCTCTGAGCATATTGCCAGGCGATCGCTTCACACCACCGGATGGGGGTTCGGCGACATCATCGGCACACGCCAATTCTTCCTGTTGATTGTCTGCTGTATTCATCATTGGTCACTTGCCGCTGCCAGATTATCGGCGCGGGTAAAAATTCGACTGCCACCCTGACTCACCGTTTCTTTATCGGCTGTCGCCGCGCGGCGATAACGCTCGCTGCGGCGTGTCTGATCAGCCACATCACCCACCAGTTGCCCGCAAGCCGCGCCGATATCTTCAGCACGTGTTGTACGCACGGTCACGGTGTATCCGGCCTGTTGCAAAATTTGCCGGAAGTTGTTGATCGCATTATTGCTCGGTCGACGGTAGTCGGATTGTGCAAACGGGTTAAATGGAATCAGGTTGATCTTGCAGGGAAAGTCCTGCAGCAGTGTTGCCAGTTCATGCGCATGCTGCTTGAGATCATTGACGCCGGCAATCAGCGTGTATTCAATCACGGGAACACGCTTGTCCGGCAGACTAGCCATATAGTCAGCAACGCTGCGCAGAAGTTCCCGGATCGGGTATTTGCGGTTCACCGGCACAATCTGGTTGCGCAGCTCGTCATTGGGCGCGTGCAGTGATACGGCCAGCGAAGCGTCGGTAAAATCCTTGAGCCTGTCGATAGCCGGCACCACACCGGCAGTACTGATGGTGACACGTCGCTTGGAAAGACCATAGGCGTTGTCTTCCATCATCAGGCTGAGTGCAGCCATCACATTGTCAAAATTGAGCAGAGGTTCGCCCATGCCCATCATCACCACATTACTCACCGCGCGGTGAGTTTTGCCCGCATGTGGCCGGGCCTCGGCAAAACCGCCAAGACGGTGATTCGCCCACCACAACTGGCCAATAATTTCAGCCGTGGTGAGATTGCTGTTAAATCCTTGTTTGCCGGTGGCGCAAAAACTGCAATCCAGCGTGCAACCGGCCTGAGAGGAGACACACAAGGTGCCACGACCCGCTTCCGGAATAAACACGGTCTCGACGCGACTGCCGCTGGCGACTTCCACAATCCATTTGTAGCAGCCATCCGCCGCCAGATGCTCTTCCACAATCTTCGGCAGACGAACCTCGGCACGAGCAGTGAGTTTTTCTCTCAGGTCGCGGCTGATGTCGGTCATCAGCGCAAAATCAGTGATGCCTCGCTGGTGAATCCACTTCATCACCTGAACAGCACGGAACGGCTTTTCATCAATCGATTGAAAATAAGCCTGCAACATCGGCAGGCTCATTCCCAACAGATTTGTTTTGTCAGCCGTCTGGTCTGTCACCGGACTGTTCATGGCTTCACCTTTGTGGCAACGGCGACAAAGCCCGCCTTATTTGCGGGGGCAGATTTCGTCGTTTTTGAAGAAATAGGCAATTTCGCGTGCAGCAGAGGTCGCCGAATCGGAACCATGCACAGCATTGGCATCAATGGAGACCGCAAAGTCTGCACGAATAGTGCCGGGTTTTGCATCTTTGGGGTTGGTTGCACCCATCAGCTCACGGTTCTGGGCAACCGCGTTTTCACCTTCGAGCACCTGCACCATCACCGGACCGGAGGTCATGAAGGCAATCAGATCCTTGAAGAAGCCACGCTCTTTGTGTTCAGCGTAGAAGCCACCGGCGGTTTCATCGGTCAGCTGTACCATTTTGGCCGCGACAATACGCAGTCCGGCTTTCTCAAAACGGGAGTAAATCTCGCCAATCACATTCTTGCCGACTGCATCCGGTTTGATGATTGATAAGGTACGTTCAATTGCCATTGTTAAGCTCCAAAGCCTGTCACTAGTCTGAAAAGGCGCGCATTATACTGGCTTATGCGCTGTGAATTCTACAGAGAGTGGCTACTGACCTGTCTGACCTGCCGCAGCTGGCGCACTGACTGAATCAGAGCCTGAGCGGCAGTGTCGACATCGGCTTGTGTGCTGAATCGGCCCAGTGACAGCCGCAGACCGCTCTGGGCGAGGTCATCAGGCAACCCGATACCACGCAGCACATAGGACGGCTCCATCGTCGCAGACATGCAGGCCGAGCCGGACGACAGCGCCAGTTGACGCAAGGACAACAGCAGCGACTCGCCATCCACACCCTCAAAGGCCAGATTGATAATGCCCGGCGCATGCTCGCGCGGATGGCCGTTAAGCTGCCATCCTTCCAACTCCGACAAGGCTTGCAACAAGCGCGCACGCAGCGAGGCAAGCCGCTGATTTTCCTCAGCCATCTGCTGCGAGGCCAACTCAAACGCCAACCCCATCCCGGCCAGCTGGTGTGTGGCCAGCGTGCCTGAGCGCATCCCGCGCTCGTGCCCACCACCATGGATTTGCGCCACCAGGTTGACACGTGGTTCGCGCCGCACATACAGCGCCCCAACCCCTTTGGGGCCATAAATCTTGTGCGCAGACAGCGACATCAGATCAACCTTGAGCTGTCCCAGATCGATTGGCAATTTGCCCGCACTCTGGGCAGCATCCACATGGAACAGCACGCCACGTGCACGGGTCACCTCACCCAGCGCCGCAATATCGTTCGCAGTGCCAATCTCATTGTTCACGTGCATCAGCGACACCAGAACCGTGTCGGGACGAATCGCGGCAGCCAGCTGCTCCGGGCTGACGCGCCCGGCATTGTCCGGCTTCAGGTAAGTCAGCTCAAAACCCTGCGATTCCAGATACTTGCAGCTGTCCAGCACCGCCTTGTGTTCGATGCATGAGGTGATGATATGGCGACCTTTGTCAGCATAAAATGCCGCCACACCTTTTAACGCCAGGTTATCAGCCTCGGTGGCACCCGAGGTCCACACGATTTCGCGCGGGTCACAGTGCAGCAGGTCAGCGACCTGGCGGCGGGCCGTTTCCACGACTTCCTCAGCCTGCCAGCCCAGCACATGCGAGCGTGAAGCCGGATTGCCAAAATGACCATCCAACGTCAGACATTGTGCCATCAACGCTGCCACGCGCGGATCAACCGGCGTGGTGGCAGCATAATCAAGATAAATCGGCAACTTCATGACATTTCCCGTTTGAACAGACTGCACTGTCAGGACGACAGTCGCATATCCCGGATAATCAACTCACGCCTTTCATCCTGACTGGAAGAAATCTGGCGTATATCATGACGGGCCATCAGATCAGCCAGACTGATCCCTTTGAGAAAATCGTGGATCTGCTGACTCAGGTCTTCCCATAGATGGTGTGTGAGACAGATTTCACCCTGCTGGCAATTGCCCTGCCCCTGACAACGGGTCGCATCAACGGATTCATCAACCGCATCAATAATGTCAACAATCGCAATCTGCCGGGTGTCGCGCCCAAGGCGATAACCACCACCTGGGCCGCGCACACTTTGCACCAGCTCACTGCGTCGCAGGCGAGCAAACAGCTGTTCCAGATACGACAGGGAAATATCCTGACGCATGGAAATGTCAGACAGGGTCACTGGCTCCCTGTCGGCATGGATCGCCAGATCGAGCATAGCCGTTACCGCATAACGCCCTTTGGTTGTCAGCTTCATCCCGTATACCCTCATGAATTGTGCGGGATTATGGAATACCACAGTAATTTAATCAACTATTACGCACAGACGATTCTGCTGCGGTTTACAAGACTCGCCTGCTGCCGTAGGCTGCCGGCCATGATTGATCTGCATTCACATACTTATTTATCCGATGGCGAGCTGAGCCCGGAGGCGCTGGTGGCACGCGCGCAGCAGTTGGGGGTGCGGCAGCTGGCCATTACCGACCATGACAGCATTGCTGCCCACCGCAGACTGGCCCCCTTGGCGCTGGATGGTAACGGCGACGGGCTGACGCTGCTTAGCGGCGTTGAAATTTCAGCACACTGGGAAGGCCGAGAGATCCATATTGTTGGCCTGCTGTTCGATCTGGACAATCCCCCCCTGAATGTGCTGCTTTCCCGGCAACAGGCGCTGCGCCACGAGCGTGCGCAGGACATTGCGCGCCAGCTCGACAAAACCGGCATAACCGGATTGATGACTTATCTGGCGCAGCTGCCGTGCGAGTCTGTTGGACGCAGCCATATTGCCGGGTTTCTGGTGGATGCGGGTCACGTCGGATCCAAACAGCAAGCGTTCAGCAAATATCTGGGTAAACGCGGGCGACTGCAAAGCAGCATCCCCTGGTGCAGTATGGGTGATGCAGTCAATGTCATCCGTGAAGCCGGCGGTATCAGCGTGCTGGCACACCCGGACAGATATGCCTTCAATCGCGCACGCTTGCGCAGGTTACTGGCAGAATTTGCGCAATGCAGAGGCGATGCCCTGGAGGTCAGTTATTCCAACCTGCATCCTGAAAAGCTGGCTATGCTGGGGACGCTGGCAACAGAGGCTGGATTATGGGCCTCAGTGGGGTCTGACTTTCACACCCCGGACAACAGCTGGATGGATCTGGGCAGAATCCGGCAACTGCCAGCCGCCTGCGCAGACAGGGCCATCTGGTATCACCCGCGCTGGTGCGCCGAACTGCCGGCCAATGTGCCGGCAGTGTCGGGCCAGGGCATGTGATCAGCGACGACGCTTGAGTGACGCAATCAGACCCTTGAAGATGTCCATCAGGGTTTCATGCTTGTAATCGGTAAATTCGCCAGCGTCCATGAACATCCCGTGCTCCGGGCAGGCTTCATACTCCAGATGAGGCTGACGTGAATCATTCACTTTCTGCATGATTTTCTGGCAACGCGGGCAGTGAATATCGCGCACGCGATTGTAGGTTTTGCCGATTCGGGGGTCACCGCTGTCGAGGAAATCCGACATCCAGGACTCTTTGAGCTGTTCCGCTTCACCGTTGTCAAACCACAGACCATGACAACCGGTGCACTGATCGATCACTACTGTACCATGCAGTACTTCCACTGATCGCTCTGTCATTTTTGCATTACACTTCGGACAATCCATCTTTTTCTCCTTACCGCTCTGCAACATCAGAGTGCAGAGTGAGGCTTGTTATTATCTTAACGACCACGCGTGGGGGCATTCTATAAGATAAAACCCGGGCTTAACAGGCCCACAAGCCTGTGGATTGGATGTCATTTTGCTAATACTGGAACTGTGTTGACACAGTCTGCAATTCCGCAGCACTTATTCGGCCCTGCTGGCAGCGCTGAAGTGCGTCCTTCTCAATGATAAAAAGCAGATCCCGACGCTCGCCTGATGGCAACAAATCGCCGACACCAGAAAGAATCACATTGAGCACCTCATCATCGGGCAACGCCCGCAAGCCGGCCGAATAGTCACACAACAGAGCAAACAGACGCGACTGGAATTCAGTCAGCGCCTGCGCTGCCTGCTGCTCTCGAAGCGCCTCTGCTTGCTCACGCGCCCGTTGCAGCGCAGCCATCTGGCCGTTGACCTCGACACGCAATGCAGCCAGTTCTTGCTCCAGACTGGTGCGCGCCTGAACCCAGGCGTCCTGTACCGACTGGTCAGGCAAAATCCCGGACTGTGCCGCCTGCTCACGCACTTGCTGACGCAGCGTGTCCATGGCCTGCATCTGCTGCGCAAACTGCCCGCGCAAATCCTGCAAAGTCTGGGTCAGGCGCTCGCGCTCATTGGCGTCAAGATGACCCATGGCCTGAAGCGATTGCAGGGTGTCACCGGCAGCGGCCAGACCCCGTTCGATCACGCTGATGTCTTGCGATGCCAACCCTTGTAAAAACGACCGGTAAAAAGCCGACACCTCATCTGTTCGCATGGACAAGGCCAACTGGTCACGCATCGCTTCAAAATCAGGTCGTGGCACTGCCCCCTGTTGCAACAAGCCATCCAGCTGGCTGGAGAGCTGACTCAGCGAGCTGTCCAGAGTGTCCAGTGCACCACCACGATTATGCAACGGTGTCAGGATCTCCAGCACCACACCCTGCCGGGGCAGATAGCGTCCACGTACATCGCCAGCACGGGGAGAGAAAATGCCACGACGCTCGTTCAGCCCCAGCCCCTCTTCCAATGTGGTGCCAAGCAGCTCAACCGCTTGCCGCATGGCGAGTGTGTCATCGACCGGGGTTTGAGCATCAACCGTATCTGTCGCCATCAATAGCGACAAAACCAGTGCAGATAACGTCAACGGGCGAGTGGCGTTCATGGCAACTCCTGATACATGACATAAGAGGCCAGCTGCCTGACAGAATCCACTGTCTGGAAATCACGGTCCAGCAACTGCCGGAAACCGGCCTCCATGCGTTGCACATCCTGCTGCCGCTGTTGTTCCATCCAGTTCATCCATTGGTAAAGATTGTCGGCAGTGGTTTCTCCGTGTGTGCGCAGGGCGGTTTCCACCCACTGCCGGGTAGCCGCCTGTTGCGCTTCTGCGTGGGCGGTCAGCAAGGCGTTGAGCCGAGTTGTGTCCAGTGAGGACGATGGCGCATTCGCGCCAAAACTGATTGACCAGCCGTCGGCCGACACCGCCAGTCGGGTTTGGGTGAGCACGGCAACCGCCAGCACCAGGGATGCTGCCAGCGGTGCCCACTGCGCCAGTTTGCGCAAGCCCAAATGACGTCGAGGCAAGGATCGCCGGGCTTTGGGCGGATTCATGATGGCACGACTGTCCCACGCAGGCACCGGCTCGTTATGCCAGCGTTTGAGCTGGCCGGGAATGTTTTCCAACTGTGCAATTTCCTGACGGCAGATCTCGCATACAACCAGATGCTCTGCATGCTCTTGACGCTGTTCGGGTGTCAGACTGTTATCAAAGTGATTGGCGACACTGAGGTCGATTCGGGGACAACTCATGACTGCATCTCCATCATGGTTCTGAGACTTTTGAGTGCGGCATAAAACCGGGTCTTGGCCGTGTTGACCGGAATATCCTGCAGCACCGCGATTTCTTCAAACGTCAGTGACTGGAACACTTTTAATTCAACCACCACACGCTGGGTCACAGGCAGACGCGACAAACACAGGCTGATCTGATGGTTCTGCTCGGACGCCAGATACAGGGATTGCGGGTCAGCCTCGTGCTGTACCGGCTCTGGCAACTCATCCAGTCCCGACTCCGTCACCGGCCCAACCTGCCGCCGGCGCATCAGATCCACCGCCTTGTTGTGCACTACACGAAACAGCCAGGTACTGAACTGCGATTCACCGCGGAACCGTGACAAGTTGCGATAGACCCCCAGAAACACTTCCTGTACCAGATCCAGTGCATCATCCGGGTTGTGCAATAACCGCAAACCAAGGTTGTAGACGCGTCCCTCGTGGCGCCTGACCAGCGTTTCCCACGCCGTCACGCTACCCGCCAGGGTCGCTTCTATCAGTTCAAGGTCAGTTTGTTCCATGGTGTCAGCCGGTTGGTCGCAGTCACAGCAAAAAAAGTTTGACTGAGTGTGCCTTGCCTGACTGAGAAATGGAAATGGGGTCAGACCCAATTATGGCTTGACATAATTGGGTCTGACCCCATTTCCATTCTCCGCTCAAGCGGCAGAGCTTTGCACTGAATCCTGCATCAGCTGACCAGCCGCCCGCAGCAAGGCGTTCAGTGAAGACGACACAATATCCGGGCTGATGGCAACGCCGGTGTAACGCTGCACACCGCTTTTGAGCTGGATGTAAGTCACAGCGTCGGCATCCACACCCTGACTCAGCGCGTGCTCACCGTACTCCATGATCTCAAACTCGATGCCTGTCGCTTTTTTCAGCGCTTCCACAAAAGCATCCATCACACCATCACCTTCGCCCTGGATAGGCAACTGCTTGCCAAAGCTGTTCAGCGTTGCGCTGAAACGCTCGCGTCCACCATTTTTCTCAAAGGTAAAACTGTCCAGCTTCACACTTTGCTGATTGTTCAGGTATGTGCTCTGGAACAACGTCCAGATCTTGTCAGGTGAAATTTCCTGACCAGTGACTTCAGCCTCTTTCTGCACAACCCGGCTGAACTCGATCTGCAACCAGCGCGGCAAATTAAAACCGAACTTGCTCTGCAGCACATAAGCCACACCACCTTTGCCGGACTGACTGTTGACACGGATCACATCCTGATAGGTGCGCCCCAGATCCCGCGGGTCAATTGGCAGATAAGCTATCTCCCAGGTACTGCCCTCTTCATAAATATCCAGGCACTTTTTGATCGCGTCCTGGTGGCTACCGGAGAATGCCGTGAACACCAGATCACCAGCATAGGGTTGACGCGGATGCACATCAATCTGCGTGCAAGCTTTGCTGACCGCACAGATTTTGTCCATGTCGCTGAAGTCCAGCTCCGGATCAATACCCTGACTGTACAGGTTCATCGCCATCGTCACGATATCCATATTGCCGGTGCGCTCGCCGTTGCCCAGCAGTGTGCCTTCAATACGATCGGCGCCGGCCATCACACCCAGTTCAGCCGCCGCCACGGCACAACCACGGTCGTTATGCGTATGCAGACTGATCACAATACTGTCGCGATTTTTGACATGCCGGCAGAAATATTCAATCTGGTCTGCAAACACATTGGGTGTGGACATTTCCACGGTAGCCGGCAGATTGATGATGCATTTGTGCTCAGGGGTCGGTTGCCACACTTCCACCACAGCGTCACACACCTGAACGGCGTAATCCACTTCCGTGCCGGTAAAACTTTCCGGTGAATACTGGAAAGTCCACTCGGTTTCCGGATGCAGCATCGCATGTTTTTTGACCTCACGCGCGCCAGCGACGGCAATATCAATAATGCCCTGCTTGTCGGTTTTAAATACTTTCTGGCGCTGTACCACTGAGGTCGAGTTGTACACGTGTACAATCGCGCGCTTGACGCCTTTGAGCGCTTCGTAGGTGCGTGCAATCAGCTCTGGACGAGCCTGCGTCAGCACCTGCACAGTGACATCATCGGGAATACGATTTTCTTCGATCAGATAACGTACAAAATCAAAATCAGGCTGGGATGCTGACGGAAAACCGATTTCGATTTCCTTGAAACCAATCTCCAGCAGCAGGTCAAACATCTGTTTTTTCTGCGACACCGACATCGGCTCAATCAGCGCCTGATTGCCATCACGCAGATCGACGCTGCACCAGCGCGGAGCCCTGGTAATCAGTTGATCCGGCCAGGTACGGTCTTTCAGACCGACGGGCGGAAAGGCGACATATTTGCGATGATTAAAACGGTTTTGCGCAGACATCCGGTTTACCTCGTTATCCCTTCAGGTTTGTATGTTTCTTACATAAAACAGCCCGGCTACTGGTCCTGTAGACCTCGCCGGGCGGTGTTTTTCAAGCAAGATAGCTGTCCGATTGGCCTGCTGACGCTGTTTTCGTCAGGATGTCAGTAAACCAGTCCGGTTTTTGGGTAAAAAACCGCTTTTTACTGCCCATCCACATTTCTGCTGCGGTGGCACCGGTCTGAGATCATCAGATTCCTGTGCCGCGTCGGATGTTGCATAGATTAGTCACAGCGCAGGAGTGTTTCCACCGCTATTTTTCGATAAAACACAAATATATTGGAGCTTTTAGCCAAATTTATATAGATTATTAGTGAACAAAGTCACCAATTGGAAATATTGTGGCATTCAGGCAATCTTATGGAACTGGACAAACTCGATAAACGCATTCTGCGCGAACTGCAAATTGACGGCAGTATCACCAATACTGACCTGGCGGAGCGCGTCGGTCTGTCACCCACACCCTGTGCCCGGCGTGTCAAACGCATGCAAGACGAAGGGCTGATTCAGGGGCAAGTGACGGTGCTGAATCCTTCCCTGCTGGGACTCAAGCTGAGTGCGCTGGTCACGGTGAGCATGGACCGGCACACGCCAGACCGGTTCGAACGCTTTGAAGCGGAGATTCGCAAACACCCGGAAATTGTCGAATGTCTGCTGATTACAGGCCAATCGGCGGATTACCAGCTCAAGGTGATCGTGCCGGACATGGACTACTACCAGGAGTTTCTGCTCAACACCCTGACCCGTATTGAAGGGGTTGCTGACGTGCATTCCAGCTTTATTTTGCGCAAAGTGCTGGATACGACGGCGCTGCCGTTAAATCACCTGAAATAGTGGCTGGGCAGAAAATAGGGTCGAAGCCGACCCTATTTTCTGCCCGGCTTCGACCCTATTTCTTAAAAGAAGTGCCGTACCTTGTCCTTGTAAGACCGGCTCATCTTCAGCGATGTGCCACAACTCAAGGTCAGGTGAAACTCGCCATTGATGTGCGAAGACACTTTCTCCACACGGTTCAGGTTCACAATGGTGGAGCGATGCACACGCTGAAAAACCGAGGGATCCAGTTGTGATTCCAGCTCTTTCATCGTGGTGCGCATGATCAGTGTTTCACCCTTCACATGCACACACATGTAGTCACCTGCAGCGTCAATCCAGTCGATGTCACGCACCGGCACAAAGGTCGTGGATGCCCCGTCCTTGATCGCCAGTTTTTCACCGTACTGGGCCGGGCTGGCGCCTGACTGTATAAGCTCATATACGGCCTGTTCAGACTTGCCGGTCAGGCCAATCACAATATCCAGCAAGCGCTTTTTCTCGTCATCAGAGCGCTGGGCGCCCAGTTGAAAACGCGCCTTGTCCACCGCCGCCGCCAGGCGCTCCAGTTCTATCGGCTTGAGCAAATAATCCACTGCGTTCACTTCAAACGCATTCACCGCATATTCGTCATAAGCCGTGACAAAAATGACCAGCGGCATATTGTCTTGCTGAAGCCGCTCAACCACATCAAAACCGGTCATGCCCGGCATCTGAATGTCCAGAAACACCAGATCCGGCGTCAGCTCGGCAATTGCCTCCAGCGCTTCCTTGCCGTTCTGGCACTCGCGCACCACCTCAACCTGCCCGAGTTCATCCAGGCGCAGCATCAAACCTTTGCGCGCCAGTGATTCATCATCCACCACCACCGCACGAATTTTCTGAGTCGACTGATCGGATTGCATAGTGTTATCGGGTTTCATAGGGGATCACTACCTTTACCTGAAATCCTCTGGGTTCGCGCGCCGCAAACACCAGCTCATGATCTTTACCGTAAATCTCCTGCAGACGATCACGGATATTTTTCAAGCCCACACCGATTGAACCGGGGTGATTCACCGAGCCTGGCCCATCGTCTGCCACCGTAATCGACAGCTGCTTTTTATCAGTAACTTGCGCGCTGATCCAGATTGTACCGCCATCCTCACTGCGCGAAATCGCGTGTTTGATCGAATTCTCCACCAGCGGTTGCAACAACATGCTGGGCACGAGGCCTTTTTCAGCCGCTGCGCTGACATCAATCGACAGTCGCAATCGCTCCTCAAAACGCACCTTCTCGATATCCAGATACAACTGCAGCGAACTCAGCTCGTGTGCCAGATCCACCTTGTCCAGCGGATCATGCTCCAGAGAATAACGCAGAAACTTGCTCAGACGCGTCACCATATTGTTGGCCTGATCCGTAGACTGCACCAGAATCAGCGTGGAGATGGCATTGAGTGTGTTAAACAGAAAATGCGGGTTCAGCTGATAGCGCAGCATGCGCAATTGTGCCTCATGGGCAAGCGCCTCGGAACGCAGACTTTTTTCTTTCTCACGCTGGAACAGCTGGTAATACTTGATACAGAAATACAGGATGCTCCACAGCAACAGAATCGACATGGAGATGGGTACAAAACTGCTGAAACTGGCCCAGCCATAGTCGGTAATGTCCACACTGGCGCCAAAATCCGAATCAGTGATCAACACCTTGATCGGGCGCCAGGCTTGCGAGGCCACCCAACAGCCCAGCAGCACCGCCAGCATCTTGACTACGACCACGGTCTCCCAGACAGCGCGGTACAAATAACGCAATCCGGTCGTCAACGCGATACCAATCAACGCATCCACGGTAAATACGCTGATGCGCTCCAGCATGTATTCAGAGGGAACAAAGGTCATGTCCCGCATGGCCAGCATCAGTACCCAGAGTCCCCAGCCACTGAGCTGGAATATCCAGAACTGCCACTCGCGCGACGACGAAGAGGAAGGAGATGTGTTTGTTGCCGAGCCGAAGAGGCGGGATTTCATGGACGCAGGTCCGGTGCCGGATTCATCCCCAACGGCGCGGGATGAATCCGGACCTCAGCGATCAGGGCAGCAGATGCGCGACGCCGTCACGCTCTTCACGCAGTTCCTGTTCGGTTTTCTGCATCAGGCCACGGCTGAAGTCATTCACCGCCAGACCTTGAACGATGGTGTATTCACCGTTGGCACAGGTCACCGGGAAGGAGTAAATCAGGCCTTTTTCAATGCCATAACTGCCGTCACTGGGAATGCCCATGGAGACGATCTTGCCGTTGGTACCCAGTGCCCAGTCACGGATGTGCTCAATCGCAGCATTAGCCGCAGAGGCCGCCGAGGACAAACCACGTGCCTTGATGATGGCTGCGCCGCGCTGCTGTACGTTCGGAATAAAGGTGCCGGTCAGCCAGTTCTGATCAATCAGATCCAGTGCTTTTTTACCTGCCACGGTGGTGTGGTGAACATCCGGATACTGGGTGGCAGAGTGGTTACCCCAAATGATGATGCCATCCACATCGGTGCTGTGCTTGCCGGTTTTTTCGGCCAGTTGGGCAACGGCACGGTTGTGGTCCAGACGGGTCATCGCCGTGAACTGGCCCGGTTTCAGATCCGGTGCATTGCGGTAGGCAATCAGCGCGTTGGTGTTGGCGGGGTTACCGACCACCAGCACTTTGACATTACGGCTGGCATTGTCGTTAATGGCCTTGCCCTGTACCGAGAAAATCGCTGCGTTGGCAGCCAGCAGATCCTTGCGCTCCATGCCTGGACCACGCGGACGTGCACCCACCAGCAGGCAGTAGTCAGCATCCTTGAACGCCACGTTCGGATCATCAGTCTGCACCACACCACGCAGCAGCGGGAACGCGCAGTCTTCCAGTTCCATCACCACGCCCTTGAGGGCTTCCAGCGCGGGGGTGATTTCCAGCAATTGCAGAATCACCGGCTGGTCTTTGCCCAGCATGTCGCCGGCAGCAATACGGAACAACAGGGAATAACTGATCTGACCGGCGGCTCCGGTAACAGCCACACGAACGGGTGCTTTAGCCATGTTCAAAATCCTTGTATCAAGATAAATGATGGATAACGGTGGAAAATTGAGGGGCCAGAGTATAACACTAGGAAATGAACATGGCATCGCCATAACTGAAGAAGCGGTAATGCTCACGCACCGCCTCCGCATAGGCCGCCATCACCGCATCACGCCCCGCAAACGCGCTGATCAGCATCATCAGTGTCGAGCGTGGCAAGTGGAAATTGGTGATCATCGCGTCCACCACCCGGAACTCAAAACCGGGATAAATAAAGATGTCGGTATCTCCCGACCAGGCCTGCAGATCGGTATGACCGGCTTGCAGACTTTTTAAAGCGGCCGACTCCAGACTGCGCACCGTGGTGGTACCCACCGCAATCACGCGCCCGCCACGCTGTTTGCAGGCGCGTACCTGTTCCGCGACAGCGGCCGGCACATTGATCCATTCCGAGTGCATTTTGTGCGCCAGCACATTGTCCGTGCGCACCGGCTGGAACGTGCCCGAGCCCACGTGCAGGGTCAAAAATGCCTGATCCACACCTTTGACTTTCAGAGCATCCAGCAAGGCATCATCAAAGTGCAGACCGGCCGTAGGCGCCGCAACCGCACCCGGATGGCGGCTGTAGACGGTCTGATAACGCGTCTGGTCAGACTGCTCGTCTGCCCGGTCAATATAAGGTGGCAGCGGCATGTGTCCAAATTGGTCCAACAGATCCACCAATGGACGTTCACTCGGAAAGCGCAGATGGTAAAACTCACCCTGCCTGCCCAGCACTTCAGCATCCAGCGTCTCGCTGCTGTCGGCTGACACCAGTTTCAGGATCATGCCCGTCGCCGGTGGTTTGCTGGCCCGCACCTGCGCCATCGCCTCGTGCTCGGACAGCAATCGCTCCAGCAATACCTCGATACGCCCGCCCGTGGCCTTGTGACCGAACAGACGCGCCGGAATGACCCGGGTGTCGTTAAAGACCAGCAAGTCTTCTGGCCGGATCATGCCAAGTATGTCGCGAAAAATGTGGTGACTGACAGCGCCGCTGTGACGATCAAGGCACAAAAGGCGGCTGCCGCTGCGGGTTTCGCCCGGATAACGCGCAATCAGCTCGTCGGGCAGGTGGTAATCAAAGTCGGATAACTGCATAAGGGCGGCAAGTGTGCCCGAATGTCCGTTCGATGCCAAGTGCCGACCGCACAGAAACCGGGACAAATTGAGGCATTGCCAGACAAACCAATGTTGTTATAATGGCCGCCTTTTCCGCCAGCCCAAGGGTATCAAACCCGACAGGCGACACTCATGCCGGAGTGGTGAAACTGGTAGACACGACGGATTCAAAATCCGTTGCCCTTAAAAGCGTGTCGGTTCGACTCCGACCTCCGGTACCAAATTTTCTGTTCAGTTTAATGATGCTGTGAAGCACTCAAGTGGTCACCCGATATTCTCTGGTGACTTCCGCCACCTGAACTGACCAGGATTCATACCATTTATCCCGACCCATTTTCTGGGCAGCGATATGTTCAGGATGAGCCTTCCAGCGTTTGATGTGCTCTTCCGACGGCCAGTATGACAGTGCAACTTCCTCTGAGCCTTCCGTCACAGCACAGAACTCGATGCAACCAAACTCCGTCAGGGCCAGCTCCCGCATCCGGGCAGCGGTCTTTGAGTACTCGGCATCCAATTTGCGCACGCGGGCTCGAAATATGACGACAAACAAGTTCCGTAATCTCCATTACAAATAACCAGGCAGTCTGCTGGTCAAATGCCTCAGCCCCGCATTCCCATCCGCGCCGCCATGGCCACTTCTTTGCTGACCACGGTTTTACCGATCGGAAAAATCGCGATGCCCGCCAGCTTCAGATGCTGAATCCCAAACGGAATACCAATGATGGTGATGAAGCAACACAGCGCTGCCATCAGATGGCCGATGGCGAGCCAGATGCCGGCGACAACAAACCAGATCACGTTGCCAATCACCCCAAGCGGACCGGTGCCGATATCTTGCTCCCGTGTCAGCTCATCGCGATTGATCGCTTCTTTGCCAAAGGGGAAAAATGAAAAACTGCCGATCACAAAACAGGCGCGACCCCAGGGGATGCCGATGATGGTGATGAAGGCGAGCAGACCAGCCAGCCACCAGGCCAGCCCCATGATGACACCACCAAGGATAAACCACAGCAGGTTGCCGAGCATTCTCATAGTGTTCTCCCTGAACGGGTTGCCTTTATCGTTTGCCAGGAAGGCCCTGGCCTGATGAATTGGCCCGATCGTCTCGCCTTCCTTCCGGGCTGTCAATGCCCCGAAAGTAGCAGATTGGCGGCAAGGAGCCATCTCTCGTGAGCGATAGATGATGTGCAGTATACTCACGCCCATTCACTGAATCGGCTTGCAGGAGCCACGATGAGATCCCTCTTCCACCTCAACGACACCCTCAAGCCTCACCCCGCCGTTGAACGCTGGCTGGCGGTTGCTCCCGGTGAACTCGGCGATCTGGCACGGCAGTGGTTTGAGGTGCTGCGTGCCTGCGGTGATGATGTGGAGGAAACGCTGCACGATTACCAGCCGACAGTTTGTGTGCAGGGCGCGGCGTTTGCGTATATTGATGTGTTCAAGGCGCACATGAACATTGGCTTTTTTCAGGGTGCAGAGTTGCCTGATCCGGCAAAACTGTTGACGGGCACCGGCAAGTACATGCGCCATGTCAAACTCAAACCCGGCTCTGGTGTTGACACGGCTGCACTGACTGACCTGATTCACGCGGCCTATGCAGACCTCAAACAACGATTGCAATCATCCGGTGATAAAAATGAAACCCGGTGACGTCGGCAAGGCCTACGATCAAATCACTCACTTGTGGGACAACGAGCAATTCAATCGCAACAACGGCATCGCACAACATCAGCGTGCGATTGGCTGGACACTGCAGCGCGGCAAGGCGCTGGATGTCGGTTGCGGTTGCACAGGTCGACTGACGGAATTGATGCTGAGTGAAGGTTTTACACCAGAGGGTGTCGATGTCTCTGCGCAGATGTTGGCCATTGTCCAACAAAGACACCCGGCCCTGACGTTTTATCAGGCCGATATCTGTGAGTGGCAGATTCCCGATCACTACGATTTTATTACGGCATGGGACAGTATCTGGCACGTTCCATTGGCCCAACAAGCGTCGGTGATTGGCAAACTGATCAACAGCCTGAATCCCGGTGGCGTGCTGATTTTTTCGTTTGGTGGCACCGATCAGTCCGGTGAACACAGCAATCAGGCCATGGGGCCAACAATGTATTACTCGACGCTGGGGACTCGTGGTTTTCTGGAGTTGATCACCCGCCTGGGTTGTGAGTGCCGACATCTGGAGTATGACCAGCGCCCCGAATTACACACTTATATGATTGTGCAGAAGCCGGTACATGTGGGACGAGACTCATGACATCCATTGAGCAAACAACCGGGTTTTTCAAGCCACCGACAACAATTTGTTTGCGTAATCATGTCCTGCCGTCGGGGGTGGCAGCGGCTTGCCGTCGACTTTATAAGTCTGGATAACCTCCTCGACAATCTGGCAAAGTTCTGCAAATACCTCTCGCTCATCGTCGCCGTGGCATCCACCGTAAATCAATCCAGGCGCACTCCCGATGTAACACTGATCTTCCTCAGACCATTCAACGATTTTTACGTACTTTGCACTTTCTTTCATAACATGGACTCCTCTATTGCCTTTGTAACAGCCCTGACTTGATAAATCAGGGCGTCATCACCCGATTTCCCGGATATGGTTACAGGTCTCGAAACATTGGGATGCGTAAAGTTTCGATGGCTTCCTTTACCGCCCCTGTTCTGGAAGCCGGCGCGTTCAAGCTGAATGATCAAATCCCTGATCTTTTGTGGCATGACACCTCCATGTGGTAGCACATGATGCGGTTTCCTTTCGCACCAGAGATACTCTAGATGCTCTTCCCTTCTTTTGCCCATGTCAATGCCACCACCCTCCCCCTGTTCCCCTCAATCTGCTACATTGCTGCCAATGGCCACCCGCACCACAACACAGCAATCAATAACAAAGGGGAAGACCGCGATGAAAGACCATCTCGATGCCAGTAGCCCGCCAACCAGCCAGACCCTGATGGAAACCGTACTGCGCCAGGACCGCCGCCAGTTTTTGCAGAACAGTGCCCTGCTGCTGGGCTCGTCCCTGCTGGCCGCGCCACAACTGGCGCGGCCGCAGAACGCAACCGCCACCATGACGCGAGCTGAGCTCGATGCCGCTCTGTTCCCCGGCTTTGAGACCATGACCATGGACACCAATGGGGTCTCCATTCACACATTGGTTGGTGGCAGTGGCCCGCCCGTGCTGTTGCTGCACGGTGCTCCACAGTCGCACCTGTCGTGGGCCGAGGTTGCGGTCAATCTGGCGCAGGACTACACCGTGGTGCTGACCGATCTGCGTGGTTATGGCTGGAGCAGCAAACCACCCGGAGGCGAAAATCACATCAACTACTCCAAGCGCACGATGGCGCAGGACAACGTCAATGTGATGAGCATGCTGGGTTTTAATGAATTCAATCTGGTGGGTCATGACCGCGGTGGCCGGGTATCACGACGCCTGACGCTGGATCATCCGCAGCGTGTGAAAAATCTGACGGTGCTGGACATTGTGCCGGCGCATTACTTGTATGCCAATACCACACGTCTGTTTGTCGAAACCTATTTCCACTGGTTCCTGTTCCTGCGACCCGCTCCGTTTCCTGAAAACGTGATTGCCAGCACCGGCATGTTTATTACCGGTGGTGGCACCGGCATTGTGGGTGAAGCCTATGCCGAAATTTACAAGGACCCGGCGGCCATTCACGGGATGTGCGAGGACTACCGCGCCTCTGCACGCATGGACATGGAGATCGATCAGGCTGAACTGGCAGCTGGCAAAAAAATTGAGTGCCCACTGAATGTGCTGTGGGGACTCAATGCGCCAATGGGACGCCAGTATGACATCCTCAGCATCTGGCAGATGGAAGCCACTCGCGCCGAAGGTAAAGGTATTCCCGGCGGACATACCTTCCAGGTTGACAGCCCGGAAGCTACGTGGACGGAGCTGCGCCGGTTCCTGCCAACGGTCTGAACACAGCGCGTTTGAACCAGGGAAAAACGGAAACCAGCATGAGCAGTAAATATATCGACTGGCTGAACCTGTCGACCAGCATCGCCGTCATTATGGGTATTGTGTTTCTGGGCCTTGAAATTCGCCAGAATACCGAGATGATGAAATCTCAGACACGTGACGCCATTTCGGAAAAGCAGATGATGTTTTCCGAGTGGGTTGCGACGGAAGCTGAACTGGCCAACACGCTGGCCAAGGTCGGCGCCGGTGAGGAACTGGAACCGTGGGAAGCGGTACAACATGCGTATTTTCTCGCGGGTGTCTGGCGCGAATGGGAAAACTCGTATTACCAGTTCCAGCAACAGCTGTTTGACAAGGACGAATTTGAACCGCGGCTTGAGCGCTGGCGTGCCACCATGCGCAATGAGGTGGTACGCCGCAGCTGGTTGGCCACACGACAGAACTATTCACCTTCATTCCGGGCGGTAGTGGATGATATTGTGAATGCATATTCATTGCCGACATCAAACAACGAAGACTTCGAGGAGACAGCAGTACCATGAACACTCGTATCAGACACTCTCGCCGCCAATTGCTTTTTGCACTGTCCTTGCTGCCGCTGACATCCGTCAGTATCGCCCAGCAGGCTGACGAGGCGCCAACGATCACCACCACAGGCTTGCACAGCTTTGGTCTGCGGGTGACCGATGTGGAGCGATCGGTGGCGTTTTATCAGGGCCTGTTCGGTTCGCCGGTCGCGGCACGCATTGGTGACAAAGTTGTGCTGCAAATTGGCGACGGCCCCGAATATTTCACGCTCTCACCTGTGCGCAGCGGCGAGCAACCGCACATCAGTTATTTCGGATTGGCAGCGCCCGGATTTGATCGTTATCAGTTGCAGAACCAGTTGTCACAACATGGGCTCAACCGCACAGTGGACAGCATGCAAGCCGGGCAAACGACGGCGCTGAGTCGTGCCCTGCACAGTTGGCTGGCGCGTATGCCAGGCGAAGGCGACACCATGCTGGCCGACAATCATGAGCTGTTTTTTGCCGATCGTGATGGCATCGTGGTGCAACTGACCAGCCCGAGTGATTGCGGTATGGGCGATGCACCCTGCTCTCCCGAGCCGGCACCGGGTCCGGGTCTGATCGAACTGCGCGAAATCAATCACATGACCAGTTATGTCTCCAACTTCCAGCTCACCAACGAGTTCTATCAGAAGGTGTTCGGCTACGAGTATCAGGCGTATCAGGGTACGTTCCCGTTGCTCGGTGTGGGCGATGGCACCCACTTTCTGATGTTTGTCGGTGGTGCTCAACCGGGGCAACCGGCACAACCTGGACGCATTGACCACGCCAGCCTGAACATGGAGAACTTTTCAGTCGATTCCCTGTTGCAGACCCTGACCGATTACGGTCTCAGCCCGCGACAGGAGGGCCAGCCGGCGGCGCCGTTGCAACATTGGGTCAGCATGCGCATGCCCGAGCGCGGTGGCGCGCCAGGTGGCACACCGGAGGTGTATTTCTCGGATCCGGACGGGATTCATATCCAGTTGCAGCACCACACGTATTGCGGCGGTGGCAATGAGTTTGGCGGGGATTGCGGGCAGTAATCAGACGTCAGAAAAAAAGACCCCTGACCGGGAAACCTGTCAGGGGTCTTTTTTGTGTCAACTCACAGAGCTGGTCTTACTGCGCCGGTTCCAGACGCAGAATGGCGGTAGGCTGACGCGAACGGTCTTCAATCGCCACATAGATCAGGCCATCCGGGCCCTGACGAACGTCACGCACGCGGCCAATACCGGGCAACAGCGTTTCTTCAGTGATGACATCACTGCCATCTTCGGTCAGTGTCAGGCGCGCCAGCTGCTGGCCAGCCAGACCGCCGACAAACACACTGCCATGCCACATCGGGAAACGTGAGCCGGTGTAGATCGCCAGACCGGATGTCGCAATCGACGGCACCCAGTAATGGATGGGGTCTTCCATGCCTTCCAGCGTCTTGGACTGGTGAATGGGCGCTCCGGGGCCATAATTCACCCCATGACCGACCACTGGCCAGCCATAGTTGGTCGCCGGCTTGACGATGTTCAGTTCGTCACCGCCCTGCGGGCCATGCTCGGTCATCAGTATCACACCGGTATCCGGGTGAATAGCAAAACCTTGCGGGCTGCGGTGACCGTAACTGTAAATCGCCGGTTCAACGCCGGACTGGCCAACGTAGGGGTTATCCGACGGTACGGAGCCGTCATCGTTCAGGCGCACAATCACACCGTGATGATTGGAGAGATCCTGTGCCGGGTGATTTTCCAGATCGCCGGACGGCGGTGCCTGGCGGTCACCCAGGGTCAGGAACAGATAACCATCGGCATCAAACGCCATACGGCCACCAAAGTGACTGGCGCCAGCCGCGTTGGCCACAAAAATCTCTTCGACGTCATTCAGGGCGCCATTGGCCAGACGACCACGGATCACCACGGTGGTGGAATCACGGCCACCGAGCGGCTTGGAGTAGCTCAGGTACAGCAGCTGGTTGTTGGCAAAATCCGGGTGCGGCAGCACATCAAACAGGCCACCCTGGCCCATGGAATACACTTCAGGAATGCCGGAAATCGGTTCTGGCAGCAAGGCGCCATCACGAATCACGCGCAGACGACCCGCTTTGGCTTCCGTCACCAGCATGTCGCCATTCGGCAGCCATGCCATTGACCAGGGCACTTCCAGACCTTCAGCAACGGTCACAACGCGGAAATCATGTAATACGGAGGGTTGAACACCAGCAAACTGTGCAGTGTTCTGGGCCTGAGCGCTACCCAGAAAACCGGCAAGCACACCGGCAACCAGTGCGGTCTTCAGAAAAGTACGTGACATGAGAATTTCCTTCCTTTAATGGCAGTGATAAAGAAGACGGAACGCCGGAATCCTGTTCCTGACGTAGACTAATCCGGGCGGCCAACATGGTAGCACGAGTTTTGTGCCCCATGCTGCGCCCGGAACAGGCGGTTCAGCGTAAGCAGACCGCCGTTTGACCCGACGGCTTTCAGGCCAGTGTCAATGGCAAGCGCGTCAGGGTACGGCCCGTGGCTGCAGCCAGGGCGTTGGCAACCGCTGCAGCAATCGGCGGTGTACCGGGTTCGCCGACACCGGATGGCGCGTTCGTGGATGGCACAATGTGGGTCTCCACCACCGGCATCTGGTTCATGCGCAGCACACGGTAGGTGTGGAAGTTGGTTTGATCCACATTGCCGTTGGTCAGTGTGACTTCATCCGCCAGCGCTGCCGACAGCCCGTAGGCAATGGCACTTTCCACCTGCGCCCGCACAATGCCGGGGTTCACTGCGATACCACAATCAATCGCCGCCACCACACGCTCCACTTTGAACGTGTTGCCCTGCACCGACACTTCAGCAACCTCGGCAACAGTGGACCCAAACGAGGTATGCACCGCCACTCCGCGGAACCAGCCGGCCGGCAATTCACGGGTGCCCCAACCGGCTTTTTCAGCCGCCAGCTTCAACACCGCGGTCTCGCGCGGATTGTTGGCCAGCAGGTCCAGACGGTATTGCACCGGATCCACGCCGGCTTTTCTGGCCAGTGCGTCAATAAACACTTCCTTGCTGAACGCGGTGTGGGTATGTCCCACCGAACGCCACCATTGCACCGGCACGCCAATCTCGGGCGAGTGAAGTTCAACCTGGCGCCTGGGCACCTCATAACTGAACTCGGTGAGGCCTTCGACCGAGGTGGTGTCAATGCCGTTGCTGATCATCATGGCGCCCAGGGAAGTTCCCGCCATAATGGATTGCCCGGCCACGCGGATCTGCATCGCCGCCGGTTTGCCGTTGTTGTCCAGTGCTGCGCGCAGTTTGTGCACATAGGCCGGGCGGTAATAACCCGCCTGCATGTCATCCTCGCGAGACCACACCAGCTTGACCGGGATACCTGGCACCTGGCGTGCAATACGCGCGGCTTCCAGCACATAGTCTGAAGCCGGGTTGGCTCGTCGACCAAAACCACCACCGGCAAACACGGTATGGATGGTGACACGCGCCGGATCCATGCCCAGCAGCTGTGCGACAGCGGCCTGATCACCAGTCGGGCTCTGACAACCGTACCAGAGCTCCGCACTGTTGCTGTCCACACGGACGACACAGTTCATCGGCTCCATCTGAGCGTGCGCCAGATAGGGATATTCAAACACCAGTTCTTCCACGTCGCTGGCCTGCGCCAGTGCGGCATCGGCATCACCGTGCGATTCTGCGACCGCGCCCGTTGTGTTCACCAGTTCGCGGTAGTGCGCCAGAATGTCGGCGGAGCTGCGGGTTTCAGCCGCTGAATCATCCCACTCAACCGTCAGCAGCTCGCGTGCTTTGGTCGCGCTCCAGTAGTCTGTTGCCAGCACGGCCACGCCGCTGTCGATTTCCAGCACATGTTGCACGCCCTTGTGAGCCAGTGTCCGGGTAGCGTCAAAACGACGCACCTTGCCACCGAAACGCGGCGAGTGCGCTACTACGGCAGTCAACATGCCAGGCAGCATTACATCCTGTGTGTAAATCGCGGTGCCATTGTGTTTGCCAACGTCCTTGCGCTCGGTATTTTCCCGACCAATCAGCGTGAACTCGGCCGGCGATTTCAGGCGCAGCGACGTGGTATCAGGCACAGGCTGACGCGCTGCCGCCAACGCCAGCTCACCAAATGTGGCAGACCTGGAACCATGAGACACCACACCGGCACTGACCCGAATCTCGCTGGCCGGTACCTGCCACTGTTCAGCGGCTGCAGCGACCAGCATGGCTCGTGCAGCGGCGCCTGCCTGGCGCATTTGCATAAAACTGTTGGCGATGGCGGTGCTGCCACCGGTGCCTTGCATGCCCATCAGCAGGTTGGCGTATTTTTCGACATCCGCCGGGGCGTGTTCACACACCACTTGCGACCAGTCGGCGTCCATTTCCTCAGCCACACAGGTAGCCAGCCCGGTGTAAACCCCCTGACCCATTTCCAGATGCTTGATCAGCACTTTGACCGTATTGTCCGGGTTAAGGCTGACAAACGCATTCAGCGTCATACCGGCATTTACACCACCTTGCTGCGCCTGCACGGAAGTGCCGGTCATGCCCACACCCAGCACCAAACCGGCACCAGCGCCCGCCGTTACTTTCAGAAAGCGGCGACGACTGCTGTCAACAGCTGCTTCTGTTTTCAAAAACCGGTTCAGATTCATCATACGGCTCCTGCAGCATTGGTGAACGGGACTGCGGCTATCTGGTTGGCGGCCTGTTTGATACCGGCTTTGATGCGCGGATAGGTGCCACAACGGCAGATGTTGCCGGACATCGCAGCATCAATGTCGGCGTCGGACGGATTGGCGTTCTGCTCAAGCAAGGCGGTGGCGGACATCACCTGACCGGACTGGCAATAGCCACACTGCGGCACTCCGAGTGCGACCCAGGCTTGTTGCACAGCCTGTGCCTGCGGTGACTGCAAGCCCTCAATGGTGGTGATGCTGCGGCCGACCGCATTGGATACCGGCAGCACACAGCTGCGCGTGGCCACGCCGTCCAGATGGATGGTGCAGGCGCCACACTGCGCCATGCCACAGCCAAATTTGGTGCCGGTCAGTTTCAGATGGTCGCGGACAGCCCACAGCAGCGGCATGTCGCCATCGACATCCAGCTCGTGTGTCTGACCATTGATTGTGAGTTGATAAGCCATGATCGCTCCAGTAAGCAGGCATTGAAATAGACGGGGATCGGTAAGACTGGTATCGGATTATACGCCAGCTTCGCCGGCAAGGATCCATTGCTTTTCACCGGTGACATAAGGGTTGTTATGCCCCATCAGGCGCGCAATGCGCCGGTCACGCTCGCGCTCCCAGTCGGAGACCGGAAACTGCTGGTGCCAGCGTAAATAAAGCCGTTGCTCGTCCTCACTCAAGGGCAGTTGGTAATAGTCGTGCATGTAAAAATAAATGCGGGCGATCTGCCCTTTGACGGCATCAGCCGGTTCTGCCAGACGTTGACGATTGTCGACCTCAAAGCGGCAGGCACCGTAGTTGGAGGGTTCACCGGCAATCTCCGCAAAGCGGTAGTTGGAGCGATCCGCGTTCACCTCCCCCACCGCTGGCACCAGATTGTGCAAATTGGCTTCCATGCGGTTGAACACCGGATCAGTGCGATTACAGTTATCACGGCCACCGTCGCGCCAGCATTGGCGGTGCTGACCCAACATGGACGCCGGCACCACGTGTTCCCACTCAATGCGCTGCGCGCGCGACTCCTGAGCGCGAATCTCATAGGCACAAGACACCAGATCCACACGCCCCCCGGTATTGGTGGTCCAGTCCCAGCTGCAGCCGCAATAAAAATCACCGTCGTCACTTCGGTCATAATAGACATAGTCACGCAGTGCCTGGCGTGCCTGATCAAAGGTCTGTGGCGGCTCCTGAATACCGCAAGCTGTCGCCAGCAGCATCAGCAACAGCAGCAAAAAACGCGGAATCAAGGTAGGCATAAATCCGTCACACGAGCGCTGGAAGATTATCGGGTCTGACTCAGGTAGCGAATATACCCGATAAATGCGCGGGCCACCGGCCCCAAGGTTTCAGCATCATTAAAATTCAGGTAAATACTGGCTGACCGGGTCGATCCGCGGGGCAGTTTGAGCGGCAGCAGCGAGCCGTCATCCAGATACGCTTGCACGGCATTGACCGGCAACCAGGCAAACCCCAGATTCTTGCGCAACAATTCCACGGAAGTCGCCACATGGCTGACTGTCCAGCGCTGCTCTGAACCCAGCCAGCCGACATCTTTTTTCTCCAGCACACCGGAGTCGCGCAACACAATCTGGCGACAATTTTTAAGCTCCTCCAGCGTCAATTCACGCGGCGGCTGATTCAGTGGGTGATCACGACCCGCGACCGCCACAAAGGTGACCTGACATATGTCCTCGCTGAGATTGTTCGCAATGGTATACGGCGACAATGCAATTTCAGCGCGCCCCTGCGCCAGCAATTCGT
This sequence comes from Pseudohongiella sp., assembly GCA_036834885.1. Taxonomy (GTDB): domain Bacteria; phylum Pseudomonadota; class Gammaproteobacteria; order Pseudomonadales; family Pseudohongiellaceae; genus Pseudohongiella. The sequence continues at coordinate 203,995 of DAITNA010000002.1, forward strand.
TGGCACCGGTCAGAATCGTCTCCAGCAGCTCGATACGAATCAACGGATATTCAGCAGACACCGCCGCCAGTGCCTGATACAGAATGTCCTTGGGAAAGGCTTCATCCACAGCGATATGCAACGAGGATTCGACACCGGACTTGAGGTTCAGTGCCACATTCTCCATGCGTTCGGTTTCAGCCAGCAGATAATTGATCCGGCGCAGCAACTGCTCGCCAGCCGGTGTCAGACGCGTGCGTCGGCCATCAATGGTAAACAAGGTCACGCCCAGCATTTCCTCCAGTTTGTGTACCGCGTGGTGAATGCTGGACTGACTTTTAAAAATGACCTCGGCGGCCTGATGAAAGCCGCCGTGGTCCGCTACTGCCTTGAACATACGCCACTGTTCTACCGTTGAACGTGCCATGCCTCTGTCTCCAGCGGGTTTAACCCGGCAGATCAAACCACAATGCCCTGACCGGTCCGTGTTGGGCGATCGCGTTCAGATTGCTGATTTTCACCAGTTTGATGCCATCACCGGGACTCAGTGTGGTCTCACCCAGCGCCAGCTCACCCTCAATCAGATGCAGATAATACGCACGTCCGGTTTTGACGGGCAGCTCCAGGGTGTCACCGGACGACAACAACAACTGTGACAGCGTGGCATCCTGCTTGATCTGCAAGGTGCCGTTGCGACCATCCGGGGTAATCACCTCGGTCAATCCATGAGCCTGACCGAAATCTTTTTGCTGATAACCTGGCTCGCCATCAAACTCGTTCGGCTCAATCCAGATTTGCAAAAACTTCAACCGGTCGCGCTGACTGGCGTTGAACTCGCTATGAGCAATACCGCGTCCTGCACTCATCAACTGAAACTCGCCTGCGGGCAGCACTTCCTCATTACCGGTTGAATCGCGATGCGCAATCCGCCCTTCGAGCACATAGCTGATGATTTCCATGTTGCTGTGACTGTGGGTCTGGAAACCGGCACCAGGTGCCACCTCGTCGTCATTGATGACGCGCAGTGCGGAGAATCCCATTTGCTTCGGATTGTAGTAACTGCCGAAGGAAAACGTATGTTTGCTGTTGAGCCAGCCAAAACTGGCGCGGCCACGATCAGCGGAACGGATGACTTCAAACATGGTCTTTCTCCCTGCCCGGCCATGCCGGGCATCTGTCAGATGGTCAATAGTTTATGGCGGTTTACACGCGCTGGCTGATCAGCTCATCAACCGACGCGCGGCCAGCACCGCTGATCAGCAGCGCCACACTGGCCGCCAGCAAGGCCAGGCCAAACTCGTAACCGTTGTTGGCCATGAACAGGCCGTTGGCAAAGTGCACTTTAAAAATGGCGACCAGCATCGCAATCACCAGCGCAAACGCCGCCGGGCGGGTCAGCACGCCAACAATCAGCGCCAGTCCGCCAAAAAACTCGGCGCCACCAGCCAACAAGGCCATCAGCATGCCGGGCGCCAGACCAATACTCTCCAGCCAGCCGGCGGTACCTTGCAGACCATACCCCCCAAACCAGCCAAACAGTTTCTGCGCACCGTGGGCCGCAAAAATCACCCCGACGGGTACTCTCAGGGCGACTGCGCCCCATCCGGCGTTTGTTGCAAATACTTTATTGATCAATGTGTTGCTCATGATTTCACCTGTCTGTTGAGTTGTGTCAAGCATTCGATTCGTTTGTTGTCGACGCTGTGTGTCAGTCGATGTGCAAACGATACAGACAGTGCTTATCCAAATAAATTGGATTTATTTGAGCATATTGTTCGAATATTTAGAATATCAGGGTTGGGAATTGTCAGGCACAGGGAAACACACCTGCACCTGCAAACCACCCAGGGGGCTGCGGGCCAGCTGCACGGAACCGTGATGGCGCTGCACGATGCGTTGCACAATCGACAAACCCAGACCGGCACCGTGCTCGTTGCCGCGGGCGAAAAAGCGCTCAAACACATAGGGCAAATCAGACTCCGGAATACCGGGACCAGCATCATCCACCAACAGGCACAGGGATTGCTCGCGGCGGCCGACACTGAGTGTGATGCGCCCGCCGTCTGGTGTATGGCGAATGGCATTACCCACCAGGTTTTGGACCAGCGTTTTCAGTGCACCGGCTTCCATCGGGACTCGCGACTCGGTGAGCGGGCTGTCCAGCAGTTGAAGATCCTGATGTTTCTGCAGCGCCAGCGGCATGATTTCCGAAAGCGCCAGACGGCATTCTTCCAGAACCGGCACCATCGCAAGCTCGCGCGCCTGATTATCTGACAACCGCGCCATTTCCAGCATCTGTGACACCAGACGCGTGGCCCGATCCACTGCTGTACGCAGATGCTGCAGTGACTTGTCGCGTTGCTCCGGATCGTGGGTAGTGAGCGCGTTGTCCAGGTGAACTTTCATCACCGCCAGTGGCGTGCGCAGTTCATGGGCTGCATCGGCAATAAAACGCTGCTCCCGCGCCAGTAACTGATCCAGCTGATGCAACAGACGATTGAGTGCAGTCTGCATGGGCTCGATTTCGGCTGGCAAATCGGCGAGCATCACCGGGACAAGACTGTCGGGATCGCGGTCGCGAATGATACGTGCCAGTTGTTCCAGCGGACGCAAGCCAGTACCGATGGCAATCCACACCAGCAGCAACATCAGCGGAATACCAATAATATCGGGCACCAGTGTACCCATGACAATCTTGCCTACCGTTTCCGCCCTGATATCACCGCGCTCGCCAACCCAAACCGTGATGGGGCTGTCCTGCTGATCCAGCACATAAGCCCGCCAGTTGAAACCGTCAATCTCGAGATCAGAAAAACCGGCTTGCCAGCTGACAGTAACCGGATCGGGCGCAGTAAAGGAACCGGCGATAATCTGACCTGCCTGGTCCTTGATCAGATAAGCCAGTTTGGCCTCATAGTGATGGCCGAGTGCAGGATGATAATCCGCAGATTCCACCAGCGCTCTGGCCATCGCTTCGTGATCCATCATGGACTGTGGTACTTGCAGCAATGAGGTTAGAACTCGCGCATTCTGCGCCAGCTGGGCATCAAACAGTTCGGCCACTTCATGCGCAGCATCGCGATAGCTGAACCAGCCCAGCAAGAGAGCGCCAGCCACCAGAATGGCCATCACACGCAACAGAATACGACGACGAATGGATATCATGCCGGCTGCTCGATCATGTAACCCACCCCGCGCAAGGTCCGTATCAACTCGGGAAAAAGCTTTTTGCGCAGATGATGGATGTGCACTTCCAGCGTATTGCTCTCGACATCCTCGCCCCAGCCATAAAGCACCTGCTCCAGCTGATCACGGGTCAGCACACGACCACTTTGCATCATCAATTCATGCAACAGGACGTACTCCTTGCGCGACAAACCAATCACCTGCCCCTGATAACTGACCTGCTGGTTACCGGGATTCAATGTCACACCATGCACCTCGATATCCGGGGCAGCCCGGCCAGCGCTGCGCCGTAACAGCGCACGCAGTCGCGCCTTGAGCTCATCGTTATCGAAGGGTTTGATCAGATAATCATCCGCGCCCGCGTCAAGACCGGCAATGCGATCACGCACGCCATCGCGCGCGGTCAGAATCAGTACCGGCATGCTCAGGCGACGATCGCGAACATGACGCAGTACACTCAGACCATCCATGCCTGGCAGCCCCAGATCCAGCACGACCAGATCGAAGTGTTCGCTGCTGATGGCGTGCAGGGCACTGCGCCCGTTGTTGATCCAGTCCAGCGTATAGGCTTCCCCGTGCAAGGCTGTGAGTATGCCTTGTGCCAGTGCCTCGTCGTCTTCGACCAGCAGAATACGCATGACTGTGATGTTCTCCCCATCCTGTAGCCTTATTCAGGCAGCAGCGCGTTCAATCGAGTTGAGCCAGCAGCTGACGGATCTCCTCGCGACGGCCCTGGTCCGCCAACTCACGCCCCGGTCTCGGTGCTGCTTCCAGCGCGTGGTTCAGGTACTGCCTGGCCTCATCGCTGCGTTTTTCCCGCAGCAGATAATCGCCCATGAAGTAGTTGCTGTCTATCCCGTGCGGGTTCACTTCAAGAGCGTGGCGCAACAGTCTTTCCGCTTCTTCCTTGTCGCCATACGCCAGTGGCCAGGACGGTACCTGATAGTACAAGGCACCGAGACTGGTAAACGCAGAACCCTCCAGCGCAGAAGGGTCAAGCGCCAGCGCTTTCTCCAGTTGCTTGCGCGCCTCCTTGACATGCCCCAACGCTCCGAGTCCACCATCAACACCTGCCCAGCTGCTGAGGATAATCCCGTACCAGATGCGCAGCGCGGCATCATCCGGACTGGCTTCGACACTTTTTTTTGCATCGGCTGCCAACACAGCAAATGACGCTGACTTGTGCTCAGGCGCCGTGTCGTAGTTGACGATAGCCCATTGGGTTTGCAACTGGACATAGTCCGAGGCCATTAATCTGAACGGGCTGACGACGGTGATCAACAACAAAAACATCAGTACTTTTTTCATGAGTGTTTCTCCACATTGACGGTTTCAGTCTCGGCAAATTTGCGAATCACTGGCAATTGTTTGCGCAGCGCGTAATGAATAACGCCTGGCAACAAACCGTTCAGGCGTACCAGAATTTTCTCGGGAAAACCCAGATGAACTTCCTGCAGATCGCGCTTCAGCGCATGAATCAGGGCACGTGCCACTGTGGCAGGGCTGTCCATGGTGACGCCCAGCGCCGCGTTCATTTCCGCAACCGCAGGGGAATTCATCGCGGTGCGAGTGGCACGAGGTGCCAGATACAATACGCCGACATGGGTATCCGACAGCTCACGCCTGAGCGCTTCGGAAAACCCGCGCAAAGCAAACTTGGAAGCGCAATAGGCCGCAAATCCGGGATACCCTATGGAACCAAAACTGGAACCGACATTGACAACACAGGCTTTGGGGGCGCGGCGCAACAATGGCAACAGCGCACGCGTAATCAACAGACTGGCCAATACATTGACGGAAATCAGATCCACTATCTGTTGTTCACTCTGCTGATCAAACAAGGCAAAGTGATTGATACCGGCGGCATTGATCAGCAGGTTGAAGCCCTGACAACCCTGCATGCGGGCAACCACGCGCTCACGATCAGCTGCCACTGTCAGATCAGCCGACAGCGCTTCCAGTTTGCCTGGATATTGCTGCGCCAAATCCTGCAAGATGGCCATGTCCCGACCTACCATGATCACACGTGCACCAGCCTGTACCAGTTCATGCACCATGGCTTTTCCCATGCCACCCGTGGCACCGGTCAACAGCACCACACTACCCTGCAAATGCATGGGGCACCTCCAGCACTGTTGTACGTCCGCGCTGTATTTGATCTGGAAAGTCAGGCAGCTCCCGGAACATGTCAGCATACAGGCGATAAATCACTTTGGCGGTATCAATCACACACTGACGGTCTGTCTCATCACTCAGGCGATTGACCAGTCGGGCGTAAAACTTCATGTGCTCCTGATCGAGCGCACCATGCGAACTGAGGTAGGTGAATGCTGCCTCAGGCAGTCCCAGACCTTGCTGCAAGCTGCCCGCCGCGTGCGTGGCCAACTCTGTACTGGTGCTTTCCAGCACATAGATCATGCCCAACATCGCCACCGGATTCTGGCGGTTGATGCGGTCATACATTGTACTGACCATCAGTTCCGTGGGCAGCGCCGGTCGGCCATTGCGCACAGCCTCGGCGTCGCCTCCAGCTGCACGGATGTCGTTCAGAATCCACTCCTGGTGGCCATACTCTTCCGCGATATACTCGGCCATGGCGCCGCGCAGCCACTCCAGTCGCATTGGCAGGCGAGCACCGCACGCCATCAGCAAGGGCACGGTGTGACTGACATGATGGTACGCCTGTTCCAGAAACGCGATATAACTGCGCACGTCCACCTGACCTTTCAGCGCCGCTGAAATCAGAGGGGCTGTAAAAAGATATTGTTTGTCGGGTTGAGTTGCCTGTTGCAATTCCTGATAAAAATTCATACACACTCCACTGAGGTTGGGTGATGGCTGTGCATCGCCGGGCTGGAGAAAAAATCAGCATAGGCAGCGATGATCTCCTGGCGGCGCACACGCCCGTTGCTGGTCAATAAACCGTTGGCGGTTGTAAAGGACTCCCGTGCGCGGCACCAGCGGCTGACGCGAGCGTAGTCAGGCAAACTCTGGTTGACCTGATCCACAGCCTGCTGCAGTTGCACATCCGGGATACTGTCGCTGGATGGGGTCAGGACAGCCAGATTCACCGACAGCCCTTCTCCCCAGACCAGTGCCTGACGAATCACACCGGTGGAACACAGTTCAGACTCCACCCATTCCGGATTGACATTGCGCCCGTAGGCCGTGATGAACTGATGCTTCTTGCGGCCATGGATGACCAGAAAACCGTTCTCAAAGTGCCCGATGTCACCGGTTGGCCATGGTTGCCGGGGATCATGCGGCGCATCGAGATAACCCAATACACCCGCGCCACTGACCAGAATTTCACCGTCATCGGCCAGCGTTACCTGGACGTGCGACAAGGGTTTGCCGACGGTGCCGACTCGCTGGTGATATGGTGTATTCAGAGCCACCACCGAGGCACACTCAGACAAACCGTAACCTTCGTAAACCGGCCACCCCAAAGCAGTCGCCCGCGCCAGTGACGACAGCGGTACACGCCCACCACCAACAGCAATAAAACTGAAACTTGCCGGCATCGTGAAACCGGAGGCTGTAGCTGCCAGCAGAATATCCAGCAGCTGCGGCACCAGTATCATGCTGCCGGCATCAGAGCTGGCGACAGCTTTCACGAAACGCTGCGCCTCTTCGCGGCTGCCGGATAACACATTCACAGCAGGAAACTGGATGGTAGCGCCACGTTTCAGCGCAGCCCATACACCCAAATTCTCCAACAACACTGGCATCGGCATCAGGCTCAGGTGAGTGTCAAGCGGCATAAATGCGGTGGCCTGCTCAAGGCTGTTTGCTACTGTCAACAGTGCTTGCGAGGACAAACAGACACCTTTGGGCTGCCCGGTTGTGCCGGAAGTGAAAGTGATTTTTGCAGTGCCAGCTGGCAATGGCCGCGGCGCAAGTCTGCGCTGCCAGCCCAGGTCTCCCGGTGTGAATCCAAGCGCAGCAAGCACGGTATCCGGCAACTGTGTCTGGCCAACAATTAAGCCGGCACCCGTCTGTTGCAACAAATGCTGCACCTGGGTCCCGGAAAAAAATCCGGGCACCGGCACGCACACACAGCCGGCTGCCAGCAAGGCCAGATCCCAGCACAGCCACTGTGCTGGCGGGAGCTCAGCCAGCGCCACCACCGCCACGTCAGAGTCTTGCAGACGTGATGTGAGACTGGCCACCTCTCGCACCAGCCCGGCGTAGGTCATATCGCCCGCTTCCGATTGCACGGCTAGCCGATCCGGCACCAGACAGGCATGCGACGCCAGTTGCCCGGCAAACAGCTCACGCGCAAACATAGTGCGACTCCTGCCCGGCATCATTGAGTTCATATGTGTTGTAGAGCGGCTGATACCCCAGACGCTGGAAGATCTGGTTGCTGCACAGCTGCACAAACCCTTCCGGGATGTACCCGGCCATGACATGCGGACGAGTGTCGTAGTAACTGCCCCACTCTGCGACACCCGCTCCCAGACGCGAGGGATCGGCAACACCCAGGTCAATCGGGCTCAGGGTGAGACGGGAAAAACTGTTCAGCAACGCCGGGGTGCCGGTAAACGCTACCCACTTAAAACCAGCGGTTTGCAGGTAATGAGTCAGCGCAACAATCAGCAGACGGGCCAGGCCGGGTGAGGTCGACACCAGATTGCCCACTTCGATCACGGTATCGCGTGGTGCCGCCAACCCCCGACGACTGATCATCTGCGGAACCGGTTCGTCCAGATACTGCTCCAGGAACAGGGCCTCGTCAGCGGCCGGGCGCAGCCCCACCACGGCAAGAATCTGCCCCTGCTGTCGCAAACCCAGCAGCATCGGCATAAAACGGCTGACACTGGCACCATAAATCCGGGCAAAATGCCCGGTCACAACGGATTCCATGCGCGCGCGCAGATCATGATCGTCATCGCGCGAGGAACAAATCACCAGTTCCAGATTGTGCTGGGGGAATCGGGCGAGCAGATCTTTGTGATCTGCGTTTGCAAGCAGTAGCTGAGCAAGCGTTGGCATGATTTTTCTCCTGTTTCGGATCAGATCATGCGCTTGCATTCTTAAGATTGGCTTAAGATAGGCCAAGGATTCAAAACGTACGGACCCGGCCTGCACTGGTGGGGACTATTGCACTGCTGAGTCAGGCTGACTCAGCCATGTACCAAGCCAAACAGTCCGGTAAAAACATCGCTGTGATTCACCGGGACTGAGCAACCCTCATCTCAGGGACACGCACATCAGGGATGTGCACGATTGATCATCTCCCGTATGTCGTTGGGCTGGGGGATGCCTTTGACTTCAATCTCGGGCGCATCACCGGCGGTATAGACCGAGACGGTACCCACATCGAACATCCGGTTCAGCAAAGACTGATACACCCGGACCGTGCGGATGCTGCGGATATCAATCTCAACGCGATCCTTGTTCAGAATACCTTTGCTGTACATCAGATCATTGTCATTGAGTTCCAGCGTGGTGGTTTTGCAGACCAGATACCAGTACAGCAAAATAATCAGGCCGATGCCAAAGGGCACCAGCAACATGGCCAGAATAAAACCCAACGGATTGGCCCTGAACATGGCAGGACTGGATGAGAATGACTGTTGCAATTTTGACTCCTGATAACTCATGTTGATTTTGATCGCAATAACGTCAGTCGCGATACACCGTGCCCTGCTTCATCACAAACTGCACATTCATCATGGCATTGATATCCTGCAGCGGGTTGCCGCTGACAGCAATGATGTCAGCACTTTTGCCGGCCTCGATACTGCCAATCTGTGACTCCAGACCCAACACACCTGCCGCCACCGACGTGGCACTCAGCAGTGCTTCATCTTCGGGCATGCCGGCTTCTACCATAAACGCCAGTTCACGCGCATTCTGGGCATGCGGAAACACGCTGGCATCGGTGCCAAATGCAATCTTGACGCCGTAGCGATAGGCACGGGCAAAGGTGTCCTGAATCAGCGGACCAATTTCTCTGGCCTTGGGTACTACCAGCGGGTGGTAATAGCCAGGGATGTCGGCCTGTTCGGCAACAAATTTGCCGGCAGAAATGGTGGGCACATACCAGGTACCGTGCTCGACCATTGCTTGCATCACTTCCTCATCCATGTACGTACCATGCTCAATGGTATGCACACCGGCACGAATGGCGCGCAACATGCCTTCCTTGCCATGTGCATGAGCTGCGACGTGCATGCCATAGTCACGCGCGGTTTCTACCACCGCTTCCAGTTCGTCAAGCATAAACTGCGGGTTTTGCCCGTTGGCCGCGACACTGAGCACACCACCGGTGGCGGTAATTTTGATGTGGTCGGCGCCATTTTTATATTGTTGCCGCACGGCTTCACGTGCCTGTTCCGGACTGTTGATCACGCCCTGATCGGGGCCAGGTGCCCCCATCAGATCATCACGCCAGCCGTTGGTGGGGTCGGCATGGCCTCCTGTGGTGGCAATACTTTTACCCACGGTAATGATCCGCGGGCCATCGACCTTGCCCTGATTGATGGCATTGCGCAGCGCAATATTGACACCGGTTCCCCCAAGTTCACGTATCGTGGTAAATCCTGCGTGCAAGGTACGGCGAGCATTGACAGACGCATTAAACGCGATGTCTGCAGGGTTGAGTGTGAAGCGGTTGATGGTTGAACCGGGTGCGGTCTCACTTTCTATATGCACATGCAAGTCAATCAGTCCCGGCAATACCGTTTTGTCCGACAGGTCGATCAGCGTATCGCTGGCGCCGGGCTGCTGGAAACCGCGCGCGATGGATTGAATCTGACCATTGTTGACCACAATCGTCATTTCTTCTTGCATGCCGGCACCCGTGCCGTCCCAAAGGGCTCCCGCATGAATCAAAGTAGATTGTGCAAAAGCGGACAAGGGCAACACGCCCAGTGCCAAACTGGCCGTCAGAAACAAAGATTGATGGTACCGACGCTTGCGACTGTTGGAAGTGCTCATGGTGATTCCTGTATTTGTTATCGTGGCTTGTTATTGTGGGTTGTTGCCGTTCAGCAGCGCACGCTCTGTCTCCACACGCCGCACAAAATCGGCCCGACGCTCAGCGATGAACTCGGCCCAGGGCTGCTGTTGCAACAAGGGATGCGGACGCATCTGTACACGCATCTGGTGCTCGATACCCTCAAACGGCGCTTGCGGGTGACCGGTCAGGTAAATGTCGACATCCAGCCGTGCCATATTGTCAAAACCGGACAGCGCATCGTCTACCAGGGTCGGGAATCGCGGATTGTTGATCAGCTGCACACCATCATTGGGGCCATTACAACCAAAATACGCAACCGTGTAGCTTTGTCCGCTGTCGACCGTATCCAGACTCCAGGTTGTGCAGCCCGGGGTATGACCTGGCGCCAGCGTGGGTGTCAATGTCACGCCGCCCAACACAACCGACTCGCCGTCGGCCAGACGGCGGTCGACCTGCACCGGCTCCCAGCCCTCAAACCCCAGCGGTGATAAATCCTGACCGGCTTCGAGTGCATCCGCATCGGCGTCCAGAGCCATGACTTGTGCACCCGTCATGCGTTTCATGATGGCGTGCCCCTGAACATGGTCAAAGTGCGCATGACTGGACAGGATAATTTTGATGTCTTCGACCCGGAACCCGAGTTTGTCCATGCTGTCGCGAATCCCGGCGGGCATGCTTTGCACGCCGGTATCAATCAGGATATGGCCGTCAGAGGTGGTGATCAGGTAGGACGCCAGGTTGGTGGCACCCACATAGTAGATGTTGCCCAATATCCGGAATGGCTCTGACATATCGGACTGGTGACTGTGAAAACCACGTCCGTTTTCAATTTTTTCCGCCATGCTCAGACGATCCAGACGACCTGGAATACCGGCATTTTGCTGCGCCTGACTGCTGACCGACAGCACCATGGAGCCTGCGGCACACACCAGAAAACAGAATTTTGCTATCACGATGGCATTACCCCTTTTTTTATTCTTTCCCGGACATCAGTACCGCATTGCCATAAGTCTGCACAAAGTCGGCCGGCATGCGACGCGCTTTGCCCGAACTCAGTTCAATACAGACAAAGGTACTGCGCGCGCGCAATAAAGTCATGTTGTCAGCAGGCCTGACAATCTGGAACTGGCGCGTCAGGCGCAAGCGGCCATCGGTTTCCACAATCCAGGTGCCCACCTGTACCTGTTCTCCCTGATACGCCGCTGCCAGATAGTCAATTTCGTGTCTGAGCACGACCATGGCGCGATCCAGCTGGCGGTACTCCGCCACACCCAGCCCCAGCTGTTCCGAATGATGCCAGGCACAGCGCTCCAGCCAGCGGACATAGGCGGCATTGTTGACATGACCCAGCTCGTCAATGTCGCTGTCTGCGACGTGTATGGTGACGCTATGGGCGTTTGGCCTGTCCCAGTCCATGTGATGGTTCCCCTGTTTGAGCTCTCATTCAATGCCACGCAGTATGCATCAGCTGATGGCAGCTTGCACCTGCATGGTTTATGCTGCGGCAAGCGACAGACACGATGGCGAGCGCAACCGACAAGTTGGGTAGAGCAGCTGCAGAGGCATTCACCTTGGAACTGATTGTATTTGATCTCGATGGCACACTGCTGAACGCAGATCACAGGATTTCCAGCTTTACGGCGGAGACCCTGGGACTGCTGGCCGAACGCAATATCGCCTACACCGTGGCCACCGGGCGCAATCTGCATTCAGCCCAGGAAATCATTCACGGTCATGGCTTTCGTCTGCCGCATATTTACATCAACGGTGTATTGGTCTGGGACCCGGGCAGCGCATCACTGTCACTGGGCAATTTTTTGAGCAGGGCTGAAGCCGACCATGTGATGACTGCTGCGCTGAGCGCCGGTGTCACCCCCTTTGTGCATTGTGTGACACCTGAGCACCATCACTATATTTACCACCCGCCTGTGTTGCATGATCATGAGCAGCGTCTGCTGGACATGTTCTATTCACGACTGGCCACCAACGTAAAATCGCTGAGTGGTATGCCCCTGAATGTACAGGTCACCAACATCAGCATGCTCGGCAAACGCGCACAGATTGGAGCCGTTGAACTGAATATTGCCAATGAGAAGCACCTGGTGGCCTACTCCGGCATGGCGATGGAAAAAAACGATCTGATGTGGATGGACATTCACCACAGCCTGGCCAGCAAGGGCAATGCGCTCAGCCAGCTGAACACACAACTGGGTGTGAGTCGTGTGATCTGTTTTGGTGACAGTGACAATGATCTGAGCATGTTTGCGATGGCTGATGAGTCGTATGCGCCGTCCAACGCCAGAGACGCTGTCAAGGCAGCCGCCACCGGTGTCATCGGGCATCATGATCAAGACGGGATTGCACGGTATCTGCGCGAACGCTTCAGTTTGTGACCAGGCACAGCTCAGGGCGCAGGAATTCCATCCACACGGGCAATCGCAATGCCACTTTCACCGGCCACAGAATACAGCAGATAGACCTGACCATTTTCTTCGTAAATGGCCGGATCACGCAGCTGATTCGCCGGCACGGTGATGTCGCCGCGCACCGACGGCGCCAGTGGCAAATGAGCCCCCTCCCACTCGCGTTCCGGGCGCAGCACTTCCACGGTGTCAAGCTCACGCCACTGCGTCCAGTCGGGTGACAATTGAACGGCAGTTAACAGAATGCGCTCGGGAACATGCCCCACTTGTGTCCAGAATACATAAAGTGTGTCACCGCGCACCAATACAGCCGAGTGGCGCATGTCGTCATTAAACAGGCGCGGTCCCTCTTCAAACTGGCTGTAACCATCGTGCGAGCGATAAAAGAAACCGGGCATGGCCAGACCGTACCAATGGTCGCGATACCTGAACGTGCGGAAATAGGGTCGCCCGAGGATTTCCGGGCGGCCCTCAAAATTCACACCATCGCTGGACACCGCCAGACGGGTCACCTGCACCATGGGCTCACGCCCGTGCAGGTACATCACCAGTTCCTGTGTGTCCTCACGCACAATCACATCAGGCGATGCGATATGGGCGTAGGCTGGCACCGGGCTGTTGTCCGGCACCGAACAGGGCGGACAGGTCTGCGGAAAATGTGACTGCGCCAGCGTGAGTGTGCCAGGCGTATAAACGGTCCACGGTCCAGTCAACGCGTCGGCATAGGCCAGGCGGATGTAGTCTCCCTTGTGGTCAGCAAAATACAGGTAATACTCACCCAGCGGCTCGCTGACCCAGTCTGGTACACGGATCAGCGAAGGCCCCTGAATGTTGCTGCCCATGCGCTCGTCCATTTGCGCCGTGATGATGGGGTGGTCCAGAAGCCGTGTCACCCGCACATTGTCGAGGTCCTGCGCTTGCAAGGCCGAAGCCGACAGCAAAGCGCACAGACCCGCAAACAGCGACTGCGCAAAACGCGGTGACACGCGCATACGGACTCTCCCATGGATTAACGTGCGGCGATTTTCTCCACCGTGTCAGCCAGCGCCAGATAACGTCGCTGCGTGATGCCCTCACGACTGCCGGCGTTTTCACGCAGCGCTGCCGCCAGTGAGCGCAACTCACCGGCATTACCGGCATCCAGTGCTGCATTCAGCGCATCATCCTGAGCCGGTGACAGCGCATTGTCGCGGCGCAGCTGGTCCATGTACGCACGAGCCACCACCGGATCGGCCGGCCAGTCAATGCGGTTCTGCTGCTGCGGATTGTGCAGACCTTGTGTGGCGGTCAAATTGGCTGCCGCAATTTCGTTCTCGGACAGGAAATTGCTGGGCACCAGCTCAAACACATCCACGCCACGGGCAATTTCGGTACCGTAAATCGCCCCCTTGTACCAGTAGGACGACCAGTAACCACCCATCACCAGTTCTTCGGAGTCCACAGGGCCTCGGTCAAAGTAGGCAATTTCTACCGGGTTGGCGGAATCGGTGAAATCCATGATGGAAATGCCACCCTGATACCAGGACTGCACAAACAGGTCACGGCCGGGAACCGGCACCAGTGAACCGTTGTGTGCCACGCAGTTTTCCTGCTCGCTTTGTGGGGCAGGCAGTTTGTAATGCGCACGGAATTCCAGTTTGCCATCCACGATGTCGTAAATGGCATTGCCGCCCCAGTTCATCGGATCAAAGGCACGGCAGCGCGCACGCGAGCCACCACCCCATTCGTCGGTGAACAGAACCTTGGTGCCGTCATTGTTGAACGTGGCTGAGTGCCAGTACGCAAAACCGGTGTCTGTGACCTGATCCAGACGCTGGGGATTCAGCGGATCGGAAATATCAAACAGAATGCCGTTACCGGAACAGGCACCGGCAGCAATACCCAGTTGCGGGAACGCTGTGATGTCGTGGCAGTGATTGGTTTCTGCGGTGCTGTTGGTGCCGGGACCATGGTCACCGCCCTCCCACAGGCTGGCGATGACGCCGGTGTTGGCATCAGCAAACACCTGCGGCCGGCTGACAATGCGTGCGTCCTGCGGGCGTGCCATCGGAATCTCGACCACCTCAATGCGGAAGCGTGCCGAGTTTTCATCCTTGAACGGGGTCTCATCCACGCAGCCTTGCAGCTCTTCGCCGGGGCGCACGTAACTGGTGCCGGAGATGTAGACCAGCAGATTGCCGCTGTCATCAGGATCATTGACCACGGTGTGCGTGTGTGACCCGCGACAGGTTTGCACGGCGGCCACTTGTACCGGCATGCGGAAGTCGCTGACATCAAAAATGCGGATGCCACGGAAACGTTCGTCACTGACACGCTCGGCCACCCCTTCCAGACCACAGTCCAGACGGCCACGGTTTTGTTCAACCGACATGATCAGCAGATTGCCGACCACGGACACATCGCCCTGACCACCGGGACAAACCACGGAACTGAGCAGCTGCGGGCGCAAGGGATTGGTGATGTCGTAAATGTTGAAGCCGTGATAGTTGCCGGCAATCATCACATCGTTGTGGAAGGCGATGTCAGTATTGGCAAAATCGAGCAGGCTGGGACGCGGCTCGGCTTCTTCATCGTCTTCGTCGACTTCTTCACCGGCCTGATTCAGACGGCTCATCGGCAGCCCCATCGGGTTGGCCGGATCAAAAAAGCCATCGGGTTTGGGCAGGGCCGCCACCAGATTCATGTTCATCGAGGCCTGGCCGGCATCGTAATAACCGGCGCCCAGATTCACGCGTGGATCCGGTGACAGGGTGGCCAGCAGGGCCGCCATGCGCTCGATCTCGCTGTTCTGCTCGGTTTTCACCTCGGAGATGAATTCAAACAGCACCGGGTCCTGGGCAGTACCGGCCTTGGCCAGCAGCTCATCCACCATGGTGACTGCGCCCTGGTGGTGTTTGATCATGCCGCGCAGGAACAAGGTATCAAACTGATTGCCCTGCGCAGCGGCCAGGCTGGCCATCTCCTGTGCACTGAGCATGCCCACCATGGTGGAGTGACCACTGTGATGGGCATGTTCAGAATGGTCAGCACCTTCACGCGCTTCAGGCTGGCCGTTTTGCGCCAGCCAGTCACGCATAAACTGCATCTCGTCGTCTTGTGAGGCAGCGATGCGCTGGCCCAGCGTGCGAATGTCTTCATTCTGGGAGCGCGCGTCAATCAGAGCCACCATCTCGACGGCCTGATTGTGGTGGTGAATCATGTCCTGCATGAACGTGACATCAGCATCAGTGATGCGGGTGCCAGCCAGCGCAGAGGCTTCGTCAACGCTGATCTGGCGGCTGCCTTGTCCCGGCGCACCGGGCTGGACAATCGGGGGCTGTGCGGCCACATGACCTGCTGCCAGCAGAGTCAGGGCGGAAATGGCTAATGACAGGGAGGAACGTCGTAGCATTGTATTTTTTCTCCGTGAACCGGTTCAGATTTCACCCGGAAGGCTACAACGGAAATCATCCGGAATCTACTGCCAGAATGACTGATCTGCCATGTTTATGCCGCCTTTTCCAGTATCAGGACGTGATAACGCGTCCACCCCTGTTTGATGCAGTATTGCAGCGCCGTGCCGCCGGCCAGATTGTGCCAGTATGGCCATGGCAGCGGGAGTCGCGTCAGATGCCGCATCGACCATAACAACGGTGGATAAAAACCGGGCACAAACGCCGACAGGTCCTCGGTGTTGATCAGGTGCAAGCCGTGACGGGCAGCGGCCGCGATGGCGTGGTCCAGGGTACCCAGATTGTTCAGATGCCAGCCGCGCTCAAATCGCTTGACCCATTTGTGCGCCTGCGGCGGGTTCCGGGGCGCAAGAAAATCGTCACAAATAACCAGGCGACCACCACTGCGCAGTTGCCGGGCAGCCATGGCAAAAAAACTGTCGGCGCTGCCGGCATGCACAAACGACTCAATGGCAAAGGCTGCATCCATGGTTGGCAATTCCGGCATGGCGGCAAAATCAGCCTGTATAAAACGGCACCGATGGCCAAGACCCAGTTGCTGCGCGCGCCCGGTTGCAAGCTTTTGCTGGGCTGCACTGATGGTGATGCCGGTGACACCCACGGCCAGCGTTTGCGCCAGCCAGGTCGAGGTACCGCCGACCCCGCAGCCCAGATCCAGTACCTGGGCCTGAACCTGGGAGTGAGAGCTTTCAATGCAGGGTTTGATTGCTTGCGCAACGCAGGCATTGAGATAGTTGAAGGCTTGCGCCCTGGTTTGCACGCCTGGCGCATAAATTGCCCGGTGAATGGCGGCGACTTCGCCGCTGCCACCCAGTGCCAGAAACGGCCCGGTATTGCTGTCGTAATACTGGGCGATAGCGCTGGCTGCGACTGGGGCAGCCACGGGATCAGAACCGTGATCATCCGTTGCGGACATGGTTTTTCCTTTGTGTTGACAACAACCGGCTTGCCGCTTGTGAATTAAAAGCGGCGTGCCTATGATCGGCGACATCAGGCTGGCAGCACAACCGCTGACTGATAATTCACCCGCGAACCCTGACAACAGACATTAACAACAGAATAAGGAAAACTCATGGAACTGGTTGCGATAGTGGTTTTGTTATCCCTGATTCAGTACACGTACTTTGGCGTGCTCGTCGGCAAGGCACGCACGACGTACAAAGTGGAGGCGCCAGCAGTCTCCGGCGATCCGGTTTTTGAACGTTATTACCGTGTGCACATGAACACACTGGAAAGCCTGGTGCTGTTTCTGCCATCCATCTTTGTTTTTGCCACGTACATCAGCGCTGACATTGCAGCAGCACTCGGTGTGATCTTCATCGCTGGCAGGCAGTTGTACCTGCGCGCTTATGTCAAAGATCCAAAATCGCGTGGCCTGGGCTACATGCTGACATTTCTGCCCTCGGCCATCATGGCCATCGGTGGCATTTTTGGCGCCATCATGAACATCAGCTGATCAACAGGTATACCAGAGCGCAATGACACACAGCCAGCATATGAAGCAGGAACTCACCGTCATTGCCGTTGTTGGTTTGCTGGTATTGTGCGGGCTTGGTGCGGGCATGCTGCGCTGGTACGACGTGCAGACTGCCGGCAGCTGGTGGCTGGCAGCAACAGCCTTGTGGGCACTGGTGGTACAACAAACGGCTGTTCGACTGTCATCCAATCGCAGGTCTCCCGATAGCGAGCCATACCCGGATCTGGGTGCGGCCAACACAATCAGCATTGCCCGAGGCTGGCTGATTGCTGCCACCGGCGGTTTCCTGCTGGTCCCTGCACCGGCGCCATTGTTGATCTGGCTGGCGGCAGCGCTGTACTCGGTTGCCGCCATCCTTGATCGTATTGACGGTTTTGTCGCGCGCCGCACGGATCGTAGCAGCCTGCTCGGTGCCGAACTGGATACGGTGTTTGATGCGCTGGGTCTGTTGGTGGCGCCACTGTTGGCTGTGCAGCTTGGCAAGATTCACCCCGTCTATCTGCTGGTGAGTGTGGCCTACTATCTGTTTGTGCTGGGGCTGACTGTGCGACAACGCCGTGGTGATCCGGTCTATCCGCTGGCGCCGAGTCAGCTGCGACGCACATTGGCCGGCTTTCAGATGGGCTATGTTGCCGTGGTGTTGTGGCCACCGTTTGAGGCCAGCATCACGGTGCCTGCCGGTGTCGGTTTTATGTTGCCGCTGCTCGCCGGTTTTGTCGTCGACTGGTGCGTCGTCAGCGGCCGTCTGCGCATGGAGGACGACCTGACACAACGCGTTTTCTCCACTCTGGAGCGCGCTGTTAACGCCCTGCTGTTGCCGCTGCTGAGGGTACTGATCACCGTCATGCTGGTGATGGGTGTGCTGCCTCTGGAGGGGGTGCTCTTGCTGCTGGAATGGTCTGCGGCTCTGCTGATTGTCTGCGGCATACTGGGCCGGGCGGGCGCCTTGATGGTGCTGCTTATGTTGGCATGGACCGCTCCTGTGTTGTCACCCGCCCTGTTTGTCCTGATGTACTCGACCATTGCCATTGTGCTGCTGGGCTGCGGACATTTCAGCCTGTGGCAAGACGATGACGAATGGGTTAACCGCCAGGATGGTGCCTGATGTCACGTGTATACCCGTGGCTGCGCAAAAGTCTGGCGCCAGTATTGTGGTTGACTGCACTGGCGCTGGTGAGCTGGACACTCAGTCAGATGCCCATGGCCGAGATGTGGTCGCGTGTGCGCGCGCTGACCTGGCCCCAGTGGCTGTTGTGGCTGCTGCTGAATCTGCTGTTGATTGTGGTCAGCAGCTGGCGTTGGCAAGTACTGTGCAAAGTCGTCGGTCAACAACCCGGTTTCTGGCGTTTGCTCAGCATACGACAGGCGGGCCAGTGCATCAGTTTTATCACCCCCGGCCCGCAGTTCGGCGGTGAACCGTTCCAGATCTGGTGGCTGATGCAACGCTGCCGGATGGGTTTGCACAACGCCTTGTCAGCGCTGGGACTGGATCGCTTTTACGAGCTCTGGATCAATTTTCTGATGCTGGCGCTTGGCATCGTGTTTCTGCTGCTAACCTCAGACTTGCTGCAGAGCATCGGTGGCAACCCGCTGTTGTCGGTGCTTGGTTTGCTGCTGATGCTGCTGGTGTCATGCGGACTGGCACTCTGGTGGCTGGCCGCAAACCCGATGTGGCTGCGCGAGCGGGTTGATCACATCGCTCGGCGCTGGTTAAAAAGTCCGGCGTTGAGCACACTGCCTGAGGACTCACGGCCAGCTGCTGACGCGCCCACACAACCGGTCAGCGCCTCCTCACGCACAGGCGTGTTGTTCAGCGCGCTGCTGTTGTCCTTGCTGGCATGGCTGGTGATTGTGCTGGAAATGTGGCTGGTGCTTGGTTTTTTTGTACCGGATCCGGAGATTGTCGCGGTCATTCTGGTGCTGGTGGCGATGCGGCTGGCACTGCTGCTGCCGCTGCCAGGCGGCATCGGCACACTGGAAGCCTCGGTGTTCTGGTCGTTCCAGTTGCTGGACTGGCCGGCTGGCGCAGCGCTGGCGGTGATCGCGCTGATGCGGATGCGCGACGTGCTTGTGTTGCTGGCCGGGCTTGCGTTTGTTGCCGATAACCGGGCGGCAGAAAAACGCGTGGCTCAGAACCGTTTTCGGTAAGCGGCCCAGCAGGTCGCGTTTTCCCACAGTTTTACGTTAAGCGTGCCACCTGCCACCGGACGTTTGCAACGCGCCATCATGGCTTCACAGATAATCCGGCTGAAGTGCTCAATGCTGGGGTTGAGACCGGCAAATTCGGCTTTGTCGTTAAGCAGGCTGTCACGGTACTCGGCCACAATCGAATCCAGCGCTGCTTCAATGTCAACAATGTCGACCAGATAACCGTGCTGATCCAGTTGTTCGGCTTCAATGCTGATCTCCGCCTTGTAATGATGGGCGTGCGGAAAATTTTCGCTGCCCCAGTCACCACCCACCAGAAAATGTCTGGCAATAAAATCGCGTGTCACCGCCACGGTATACATGAATCAAGTGTCCTCGTGATAAACAAAAATGGCTTGTGTGATATCGCCACCGCTTTGATGTGGCTCGTGTAAACGCTGATAAACGGATGCAGCCTCTGCCAGCGTAGCGCGATGACTGATCAGTTGCTGCGGTTTGACGCGGCGTATCATCTGCCACACAGTCTGGAAGCGGCGTTGTTTGTCCCAGCGTCCACTGAGGCCCGACGCCAGTGTGCTGACCTGGCTGGTACTGATGCGCAAACGGTTGCGATGAGCCTCGGCGCCCAGTGCAATCGCCGCCGTCGCCGTGCCGTACCAGCTGCCAATCACAATGCGGGATTCAAACCCGCTCAGTGCAATCGCTGTGTTCAAGGCATCAGGCACACCACTGACTTCATAAATCAGATCAGCGCCGTTTGACTTGATGTCATTGCGGCTCGCTTCCGAAAAGTAGCGAGCCTGCAAGCTTGCTGCCGGCACCACCACATCCTCGCTGGCACTGGCACCGAGCTCCAAGGACAGCAGGCGCCGTTGTGGCAGCGCATCCAGTGTCAGCAGCTGCGCCAGCGGATGCTGTGCCAACACTGCAGTCAGCAACAAACCGACAATACCCTGCCCCAGCACCACCACGTTTTCACCGATCACAGGGGCGCCGTCCTGCACCAGATTTACCGCTGTTTCCATATTGGCCAGAAACACGGCTGCGTCATCCGGCACGTCATCGGGTATCGGGATCAGGGCACTGACTGGCGCCACAAAATGTGAGACGTGGGGTTGAAATGAAAATACACGTCGACCGATCCAGGCAGCATCGGTATTATCACCCGCAGATAACACCTCACCAACGCAAGCATACCCGTACTGCAGGGGATACAGCGAGCCGCTGTCAGCCGCAGTATTGAGATTATCCAGCGTGGCATCCAACGTCATCTGCGCAGGAATTTTGCCACGATATACCAGCAGTTCAGTGCCCGCGCTGATTGCAGAACACCGGGTCTTGACCACGACTTCACCAGCTGCCGGAGGCGCCAGCTCACCCTCGCGGCATTCCACACGGTGAACCCCGGTAAACCACAGCTGCTGCACTCGCACCGGCGCTGTCATCACAACGCTCCCGCTGCTGATGGGTAACACACTCGTCCCCACATGATCAGGTCATCATCCAGGCGCTCAGTGAACACCGGTGATATCCGCGGCAACTCACGCTGATTGCCGGCACCCAGATCACCCAGCGCCTTGTAACCACCCACCAGCCTCGGCGCCACCGTCACAATGATGGCATCCACCAGCTTTTGTTTGAGAAACGCGGTGATCACATTGGCGCCACCTTCCACCATCAGACTGCGGATTCCGCGTCGATTGAGCTCTTGCAATGCGCGGTGCAAGCACACTTGTCCGTGCTCGTTGCCAGGCAAGCGGATCAGGTCAAGATTGGCATTGAGAGGCGCATCACCGACAGCACTGGTTAATATCCAACACGCTTTGTCAGCACGCTGGCACAGCCGTGCATCGGCAGGCATTCTGAGATGGGCATCCAGCACAATCGGCTGAGGGTCAGATCCCTGCCATTCACGCACGGTCAGCTGCGGATTGTCAGCCAGCACCGTCCCTATACCCACCAGAATGCCATCATGCAGGCTGCGCAGATGATGGGTCAGGCGCAAGGACTGCGGGCTGCTCAATGCAAGCGATTCGCCGGAATGCAAGGTAATGCTGCCATCCCAGCTCTGGGCGTAACTCAAACTGACAAAGGGTCTGTCTTGCTGTTCATGCGCGAACAGTTCGCGCTGTTGCGCAAGCCAGTGCTCAATTTGCCAGTTCAGGTTCATGCGTTTCCTGAGGAAGGGCAGACTGAACTGCCGCCTGGGTGGCTGCTGCCAGCACACTGCTATTGGCTGCCTGCATCAGACCTGGCTGCAAGGCCAGCATGTGATCCATACGATTGACTTTGGTGAGCAGATACGCGTGGTTGTCCGGATTGACCGGCACTTCCACCGGCACTCGCGAGCGCACGTTGACACCGTCAGCCTGCAGCGCGCCAATTTTTAACGGGTTGTTGGTCATCAGACGCACCGAGCGCACGCCAAGCTCATCCAGCATGGCTGCAGCCAGCGAGTATTCGCGCTCGTCAGCTTTGTGACCCAGCATCAGATTGGCATCGACCGTGTCGTAGCCCTGATCCTGCAAATTGTAGGCCTCGAGTTTGGCTTTCAGACCAATTCCCCGACCTTCCTGGCGCAGATACACAATCACGCCCCGACCGGCTGCAGCAACCATGGCCATTGCGCGTTGCAGCTGTTCACCACAGTCACAGCGCAGCGAGCCCATCACATCCCCGGTAAAACACTCGGAGTGCACACGCACCAGCACATCCTCACCCGCACTGACATCACCTTTGACAAAGGCCAGATGCTCCTTGTTGTCCACGGAGTTGCTGAAATACACCAGCTCAAAGTCACCGTGGGCAGTGGGAATGCGGCCGCTGGCCAAACGGGTGACCACGGGTCGGGTGCGGGCGGGCTTGATAATGCTGATGGTTGACATAGTGCGGCATACTACGGCGCTGCCTCATGCAAGTCAAAGTGGAACCTGTTGTTGCAGGTCCTGCCAAGGCTGGCATCCGGGGCAGTGATCCGTCTCCGGTTGATTGAACACGCCCGTTCATACGAAACAAAACGGCAACCGGTTTAATCGCTGACACAATTTGCCTACAATCGCCGCCAGTCTGACACTGCCCTTGCCACAGAGATCACCCTGACCATGACCAGCCTGTATTTTGTGATCCCCGGTGATCTCACCGCGCTGACCGGCGGTTATGCCTATGACCGCGAACTGATCAAAGCGCTGGGTGATCTCGGCGTCAATGTTCAGGTGGTCCCCCTCAGTGCCCGCTTTCCGACACCGGACGATGCCGCATTGACTGACGCGGCACAGCGTCTGGCGGCCATTCCCGACCACAGTCTGGTGCTGATTGACGGCCTGGCCGGCGGCGTCATGGATCAGATCATCCGGCACGAACACCAGCGTTTGCGCATTATTGCGCTGTGTCACCACCCGCTGGCATTTGAGTCCGGCATTGACAACAACACACGCGATGCCCGCCTGCGCTCGGAAACCAACAGCCTGCAGCACTCGCAGGCTGTTGTGGTCACCAGCACAGCGACAGCGCAGTTGCTGATGGACGTTTTTCGGGTACCTGCCCCGGCGATCACGGTGGCCTTGCCCGGCACCCGCAGACAGCAGTTTGCGCCCTGTGCAGGCAATCCACCCGTGCTGCTGACGGTAGCCACGCTGATTCCACGCAAGGCACATGATGTGCTGATTCGCGCCCTGGCGCGCGTTGCGGATCTGCCCTGGCAGGCACGCTTTGTCGGTGGCGATCATTTTGATCCGTCATGGAGCCAGCAAATCCGGCATCAAAGTGAGACAAGCGGGCTTGGCCAGCGTATTCACTTTGCTGGCAGTGTGGCTGATCTGTCAGCCGAATACCGCCAGGCGGATATATTTGTGCTGCCTTCACGCTTTGAGGGTTACGGCATGGTGTTTGCGGAAGCACTGTCCTTCGGATTGCCGATTATCGCTGCCCACGCCGGCGCTGTGCCCGATGTCGTGCCTGCGGACGCCGGGGCTCTGGTGCCGGTGGATGATGATCAGGCACTGGCCGCCGCGCTGCGCACCTTGCTCACAGACACATCAGCGCGCCATCAGCTGCAACAGGGCGCGCAACGGGCAGCACTGTTATTGCCCGATTGGCCGGACACCGCACGACGAGTGCATCAATTACTGCAACATTTGCTGGAATCGCGTTCATGAGTGGATTTTCAATTGACTGGCTGGACCTGCGGGAACCGGCCGATTTTGCAGCACGGGACAAAAAACTGGCTGCCCGCGTCATTCAGTGGTTGATGGCCGATCGTGATATCGCACCGGTGATTGTGGATCTGGGTGCCGGCACCGGGTCAACATTGCGGGCGCTGACGCAGCTGGGCGCGACAAAATGCATCTGGCGCCTTGTAGATCACGATCCTGCCCTGCTCAATGAAGCTCTGCGTCGCCACGCGCGCGATGAAAGCGTGGAAGACTACGAAGCAGACCTGCGTCATCCGGAGGAGCTGCCGCTCGGTGGCATCACCTTGCTGTCGGCATCGGCGTTGTTTGATCTGGTATCGGCGCAGATTGTTGATGCACTGGTTGAGCGCGTGTCACAACAACACTGCGCGGTTTACGCCGCACTCAATTACGACGGCCGCACACAATGGTCTCCCGCACATGCGCTGGATCAGGCTGTACTGGAAGCATTTAACCTGGATCAACGGCGCGACAAGGGCCTGGGTCCGGCACTGGGACCACAATCACCGGCGTATCTGGAGACAGCACTGCAGTCAGCAGGTTACAGCGTTCACACTGCCGACAGCCCCTGGTTGCTGGATGGCCGCCATGCTGCCATGGTCACGGCATTGATTCATGGCATTCATGACGCCGTCTGTGACGGTTACGGGCTGGATCAGAGTGCGTTGGCTGACTGGAAAAGGTTCCGCCTGTCACACGTTGCAGACGGCACCTGTCTGGTCGGGCATGTGGATGTGCTGGCGCTGCCTGCACACTGACGTTTCACAATTCCGGCGAGAAGGTCTGTACCAGGCGATCGCGCACCGTATCCATTCGCCACACCGGTGCGTCATCGGCCGGCAGCATACCCGGCGTCCATTGCCAGTCTGCCACGGCCGCCATCACCTCGGGATCTGCGCTGATAATATGTGTCAGTACATCCGGCACACTGGCGCCATCGGCAATCAGTTGCATCGGTTGATGATCGCCCATGATCATCACAACCAAATCCCGGTCTCCATGCGCCAGCACATAGGACACCAGCGTGTTGATCACATACACCACCGAATCCCGGTACTGGTTCATCAGCAAGTCCAGATCTGACCACACCTGTTCAGGGCGATAGCCGGTGCTGGCCTGAGCGTTAAACTCGGTGCCGTCGCTGATCACCTGCCAGTCAATCACCTGCGGAATCGGGGTCCACGGTGCATGGGAGGAAATCAGCGCAATCTCTGCCATCACCGGTTTGCGTTCGCCCCGAGCCGCCGAGCCCTGGCGTTCGCGCTGTTGGAAACGCGCCAGCGTAAACTGATCCGGCATGGTCACGTAATTAAACGGCAAACCGCGATACTCCAGCGCGGCAGCATCATAAAGCTGGTCGTAGCCGAAATATTTACCTTCGGGCCAGGCCATGGTGATGGCCGGCATGACACCGGCGGTTCGCCAACCGGCACGTCCGAACAGGCTGATCAGTGACGCGCGCTGGCTCAGCATCAGGGCGTCGTAACGCAACTGGCTGTCTATCCACAAACCGGACATCGCCGTGCCGTGTGCCAGCCAGCTCAAACCGCCAATGGTTGACGACGCAAGAAATGCACTGGCGCTCTGATAGCCGTGCTGCGCCAGCGTCTCGCCCGCCCTCGCCAGTTCAGGCCGGATCACCGGCGCGTAACGTGCGCTGTCGAGCAATACCCTGCCATAAGACTCAACAAAAATGACCAGCACATCCTTGTTGCGCAAGGCCGTGAACAGACGCTCACCAGGTACCGAGTCATAGATGTCCACGGCAATCGCCTGCTCGAACTGTTCAAGCTCGTGCAGACTGGTGACCACTTTGTCTCCATGCATCAGCAGCTGATCCACAAAATAACGCGATGATTTGCTCCAGCCGCTGGCATAGGTCACCGCCCAGAGCAAAAAAACCGAACCGACGGCAACAGTCGCGGCACGCGCAGGCACTTGCAGCAACACAGTCTGCACATGCCGCAGCGCGGCATACGTCAGCACAATGATAGCTACCACCAGCATCAGTGCCAGCACGGACACCAGCACAGCACCGGCCAGCCCGATGCTGGTTTGCAACAAGTCAAAGCCGAACGACAGCAGGTACAAATCCAGTACCGGGTTAAACGGTCGGGCAAAAACCATAAACGCGCCCATGTCCGACAAGCGGAAAATCAGGCCCGCCGACACAATCACAGTAGCTGCCAGAAGACTCCAGCGTCGGGCGCGACCGGGCAACAGCAGCAAGGCCGCCAATACCGGCACTTCCATGGGCAGATAAAACAGGTACCACCACTGCAGCCAGTCCAGCCGGTTGGGCATCACAAAAATTGACCACAAATACCACAGCGCCAGCAGGGTCAGTACCCACTGTAAAAATCGGTGATCACGGATCGGTGTCGTCATGGGTGCTCGCAACATCAAGGCTCAAAGCGGCAATACGCGGCCGGCAGTATACCGGATGAGAACAATTGTCAGACAGTTGAAACAGCAGGTACACTCACCCGGTCTCGAAATCACCACCCTGCCAACAATCACAATGAGGATATTGACGATGACTGACAGAACACGCGACTCCCGGACACACGCCGCTGGACTGAGCCGTCGCCAGTTTATGGGCGCAGCGCTCGGCGCCGGTGCAGCCATGGCATTCAGCCCCGGCTTCCTGGCCTATGCCCAGCAAGCCAGCCTGATCACTCGCGCAATTCCTTCGACCGGCGAAACCATTCCAGCCGTTGGTCTCGGCAGCTCCGCCACCTTTGCGCAAATTGCCCGCAGTGAAGACGTCAGTGCGCTGCGCGCGGTACTGTCGCGTATGCACGAACTCGGTGGTCGTGTGTTTGACACGGCGCCCAGCTATGGCTCATCAGAAGAAGTGGCCGGTCGCATCGTTCAGGAGCTGGGCATTCAGGAACAGCTGTTCTGGGCAACCAAAGTCAACGTGGCGGGTCGCGATGGTGGCCGTGCTGATCCGGACGCAGCACGCGCACAGCTGGAAGCCTCTTTCCAGCGCGTGGGCAAGCCTGTAATCGATCTGATTCAGGTTCACAATATGGGCGACCCGGCAACCCAGCTGTCACTGCTGCGTGAGCTGAAAGAGCAAGGTCGCATTCGTTATATGGGCATCACCACCACCTTCCCGGAGCAGTACGAGAGTCTGATTCAAGTCATGCGCAGCGAACCGCTGGACTTTATCGGTATCGACTACGCGGTGGACAACCGTGACGTGGAAGACGTGATTTTGCCACTGGCAGTCGATCGTGGTATTGCGGTACTGAACTACGCCCCCTTTGGCAGAACCCGGCTGTGGGCGCGTGTGGGTGATCGCCCTGTGCCTGATTACGCGCATGAGTTTGATGCCCATACCTGGGGGCAGTTCTTCCTGAAGTTTGTACTGGGCAATCCGGCAATCACCGCAGTCACACCGGCAACCAGCCGACCGACCAACATGGAAGACAATATTGGTGGCATGCTCGGCCGTCTGCCGGACGACGCCATGCGTCGTCGCATGATTGAAACCGTGGATGCCTTGCCCGCCGCCTGATATTTCCTGTATCGGTGAGTCGCAACCGTGGCAGCGTTGCTGCACCACGGTTGCGATGCAGCCGTCAATGCTCCAGCACCTGCCTCAGCTTCTCTGCCAGCGTGCCCAGACGGAACGGTTTGTTCAGCAAGTGTACACCGGGGTCGAGTCGCCCATGATGCACAATCGCATTCTCGGTATAACCGGACATGTACAACACCTTCAATGACGGTTGCAGCTGCAAGGCCTGCTGCGCGACCTGTTTGCCTGACATGCCACCGGCCAGCACCACATCGGTAAACAGCAGGTCAAAGGTAGCGCCATCATTCAGATGTCTGATAGCGTCTTCACCGGTGCTGCACTCGGTCACCTGGTAACCCAGTTGACGCAAGCAAGTCAATGTGAATTGTCGTACCAGATCGTCATCTTCCACCAGCAGGACGCGCTCGCTGCCGCCTTTGTTGCGAGCCGGTTTTGTATTGTCAGCCTGCACCGGCAAACCGGATTCATCCGCAGCGGGCAGATACAGGCGCACACTCGTGCCCTCGCCCGGTTCACTGTAGATTTTGACATGACCGTTGGACTGTTTCGCAAAACCATAGACCATGGCCAAACCCAGTCCCGATCCCTTGCCTTCGGCTTTGGTGGTAAAAAACGGGTCAAATACCTTTTCTATCAGCTCCGCTGGCATACCATGGCCGGTGTCTGACACCACCACCAGAGCATAGTGGCCAGGGGTCAGATCATTGCGCACTGCATAGTCATCATCCACATCAACGAGATCGGTTTCGATGGTCAGTTTGCCGCCGTCAGGCATGGCATCACGCGCATTGAGCGCCAGATTGATCAGGGCGTTCTGCAACTCATGCGGATCCACCATGGCGGCACAGTGCGTTTGACTGCTGACCAGTTCGATATTGATATTTTCAGGGACCGTTCGGCTCAGCAGCTGCTTGACCTCAGACACCAGCGCATTGACGTCAATTGTGCGCGGGTCCAGTGGTTGACGGCGCGCAAACGCCAGCAGCCGATGTGTCAATTCAGCCGCGCGCTCGCCCGCAAGGCGGATCACGTCAGCCTGACTGCGTATGCTTTCCGGCTTGTCCTTGAGGTAATCGAGCAACTCATCAATATTGCCCAGAATAACCGTTAGCAAATTGTTGAAGTCGTGCGCGATACCGCCCGTCAATTGTCCCAGTGCATCCATCTTTTGTGACTGTCGCAAACGCTCTTCCATATCGCGGCGCGCCTTGAGCTCATCAAGGGCTTTTTGCTGTGCCGCCAACGTTTGTTCGGCCCAGCGCCGTTGCCGGCTGGTCAGCATCAGGCTGGCAATACTGAAACCGGCAAACAGGGCTGTAACCAGCAATCCGATTTGTATCGCGGCGACAAGGCGTTGACGCCAGTCCTGCAGGATGGCGGATTCAACGGCGTTGGCATACACAATCAATTGCCCATCCCAGGCGTAACGGAACGCAGAAATTCTGGGTATGGAAGATCTGCGCATCAGGTCTTGCACCCGCCCGCCTTGCCCGTTGTCGTCCAGCGCCAGAAACTGGCTTGTCTCCGACACATCCACGCCCAGCAAACTGGTGTCCATGGGACTGCGCGCAATCACCATGCCATTGCGGCTCAGCAAACCCACTGAGCCCTCGGCATCGGGCCTGATGGCATCGTAGAAATTCAGCAAGTGATCCAGCGAGACCAGGGCAACGGCAACACCGGCGAAACCCTCATCCGGCAGCGGCACACGCCGACTGACCGGGACTACCCATTGCCCTTGCGCAGCACCGAATTCAGCGATTCGAGGTGGTGCGATATGAACCACGCTGTCGATTGACAGCGGCTCTGGCGGGCTGGCCTGATGAAACAGAAATTCGGGCGTGGAAGACTGATTGACGTCAGCAGAACCATCCGAGCTGGCAAACACCCAGCCATTGGCATCCAGCACGTAGAAGGACAAGGTATTGGTTGAGACGGACTGACGGTTTGCCGCCACTTGTTCCAGCACTGGTCGCTGACTGGTATCGGTCAAACCAAAACGATAAGCCTGCAGTATCAGTTGCGACACATTCAGATCCAGTGCCGTCAGGGTTTGTTCCGTGTGTTCCTGAAGGGCGGTGGCAACCAGTTCCAGCTCGCCATAGGCTTGCTCAATGACCCGATCCCTGTCCTGCTGCGACTGAACATAAATGATGGCACTGGTAACCACCGCCACCAGCACATTCAGTGCCACAAACACCCTTTTCATTGTTCCTCCTTTGCGCCAGCCAAACCGGCGAACGCAGAAGATCAGCCTGACCTTGGCAAACAATAACGCGCTCAGGCAGCACTATACCTGTTTGTTTTGGGCACGTGCACGACTTTCGAGTTTGCCTTTCTGCTGACAACGCAGGAGTACCGCAGTTATTCCGGCACGACCTGTTGCAAGTGGCCGGTACGTTCATCCAGCCACAATCGCCCCACCGGGGCTGCGCCGCGTTTGACTTTGGCACCCAGCAGGTCAAACAGGTCGCCGTTGTTGCCGCGCAACTGAAACGGCACACCGGCCGCTTTTGCAATCGCGGCATTGCAGCGCATATGTTCGTTTTCGCCGTGCACAGGAATGGCGATCGTGGGTTTCACCCAGCGATACATGTGCAAGAGTTCGTCAGCACAGGGATGACCCGATGCATGCAGGGGTTTGTCAGCCGACGACAGCTGACCGGCATGTGTCACACGAATGCCTCTGGCCGTGAACAAGCTGATCAGTCGTTCCACATCGGCCTCATTGCCGGGAATGGTTTTGGCACTGAAAATGACATGATCACCCGCTTCCAGACTGATATCCGGATGCGTATCCATGGCCAGCCGATGCAAGGCAGCATTGGGCTCACCCTGACTGCCGGTGGCGATCAGCATCAGCTCCTGTGCCTGCAACCAGGCCAGATCCTGATTGTCGACCGGATTAAAGTGCTCGCGCAGGTAACCGGCAGCGCGGGCGCAGGACGCCATATTGTGCAACGAGCGCCCGAGCAGCCCCAGATAACGACCGCACACATGCGCCACATTGCCCAGTGTCTGCAGCCGCGCAATATTGCTGGCAAAACACGCCAGCACCACACGTCCTGTGGAAGCGCGCACAGCCGCCAGCAGCGCTTCGAACAGCTCGCCCTCTGAGACAGAACTGCCAGACTGCGGCGCATTGGTCGAGTCACACACAATGGCGTTGATATTCTGCTGCGCCAGCTGAGTGAATAGGCTGCTGTCCAGTGCAGCGCCCACAATTGGCGCCGGATCCAGCTTCCAGTCTGCGGTGTGCAACACATGTCCAACCGGCGTGGAAATCAGCAGGGCCGAGGTTTCCGGTGTTGAATGGGTAATCGGCAGCCAGCGAATCGCAAATGGTTCCAGCGACAGCACTTCATCAGGTGCCACCGTCACAATCGGCGCCTGAATGCCCTGTTGGCGGAATTTGCGTTGCAGCACCTGCCGCGTAAACGCCGTGGTATAAATGGGACACCGGAACTGATCCCACAAGTGCGCCAGCGCCCCGATATGGTCCTCATGCGCATGGGTGGCAATAATGCCGACCAGCGCAGGCTGGCGACTGCTGATAAACAGTGGGTCCGGCATTTCAACACGGTTGTTGATGGCTCCCTCGGGCTTTTCGAAGGTAACACCACAATCCACCATCAGCCACTTGCCGGCATGACCATACAAATTCAGATTCATGCCGATCTCGCCACAACCACCCAGCGGCAAAAACCAGAAATCCTTGTGGGTCGGGGTCATTGCAACAACCTGGCTGTCAGTTCACCGGAAAATCGAAATACTGGTCTGCAAACGGCTCGTTGTTCAATGTGTAGTGCCACCATTCCTGATCGTAGTTGGTGAACCCGGCTGCCTCCATCAGCTCGCGCAGCAAAAACCGGTTACGCAGCGCCTCGGCGCCCACCACAATATTGTCCGTGTGCGACCTGGGATCAAAACAGTCATACCCGGTACCCATGTCCAGACTGTTGTCGGGATAACGTTCCGTGATATTCGCGCGACAGTCATACACCACGGCCAACGCATCTGGCGCCGGAATGACGGATCCGGCCGGGACCAGGGTCAGATCTACTGTGCTGCCGCGGCTGTGGCCGGAGCGTTCGGCAATATAACCCAGCGTAAACAATTCCGACTTGGGCACCTCCGGGTAATAACTTTCCCGCATACGCTGGTCCGCCAGATCAGCGCCCCATTGCATAAAATCGTTCACTGCCTGTTGCGGGCGGAAGCAGTCATAAACCTTCAACGACAAACCCAACTGCTGCACGGCACGCTGCACTTCGACCAGCGCCTCGGCAGCCGCAGTGCTGAGAATGCACTCTGGCGCCTCGTAACCGGCAACCGGTCGCCCCAGGAAATTGTTGTTACCCAGATAGCGCATATCTTGCTGGATACTGGCGTCGAGTTCAGACAGGCGCGAGAAGCCTTCAGGCAATACCGATCGGGTATCGGTATTGGAATCGCCCGAACAGGCGAGCAAACCAGACAGGCATAACAGGGCAAAACCGGCTTTCAGCTGCAATGAAAAATCCTCCGGAGCGTCAATTCGACGTGTTTTTGATTGGCACTGAGCATGCCGATGACCGTCAGCAATGTAAATACCCTGATCTATCCCCCTGTTTGGAGCTGGTCAAATCCTTGAACTCTGTGCCAGAATGCGCTGGATGACTGACATGACGTCAATCTGAGCACCAGTTCGGACAGTGGATAGCCCCTTGAAAACGGATAGCCCAGAAGGAGGGCTTGAATCAGATGGCCAATAAGAAAAGCGACAAGCCTAAAAAGTTTTTTGGTTTTGAAGTCAGCGACACCGTTAGCTACATCATCATTGTCATTCTGGCCATTATCTTCATCCGTCAGGTGATGGTTCTGTTCTGACCTCGTCTGGTCTGTGCCTGTTAGGCCTGATCTCGCCCCAAACCCCGTTTTCTTGTTCAGTGTGCGCGTATCGTGCTAGATTACGCGCCTTTTCCTGCCGGGCGCCTGCCCGGCAAACACCCCGATTTGACTGATCAGATACAACAGGATGACGCATGAGCCATTACAAAATTGCTTTGCTGGACGGTGACGGCATTGGCCCGGAAATCATGAAGGAAGCCGTCAAGGTGCTGAACCTGGTGGCCGAGCGCAACCACATCACCTTCGACCTGGTCCATGCCCCCTTTGGTGCGAGTGCCTATTTTGAGTGCGGTCATCCCTTCCCGGACCAGACCAAACAGGTTTGTGATGAAGCTGATGCCATTCTCAAAGGCCCGATTGGTCTGAGCCACGCTGAATCCCAGAAAATCCCGGTAGACATGCAACCCGAGCGCGGTGCGCTGCTGCCGCTGCGACGCCGCTACAACACCTATGCCAACTTCCGTCCGGTGTTCCTGCCCAAGGGTCTGTCGCACTTTTCTCCGCTCAAGCAGGAGATTATTGGTGACGGCATCGACATCATGATTATCCGTGAGCTGGTCGGCGGCCTGTATTTTGGCCAGAAAGAAACCGGCACCACAGCCGAAGGCGTGCGCTATGTACGCGAAGTGCTGGAATACGACGAAATCCAGATTCGCAACATCGCCAAGGTGGCGTTTGACACCGCGATGAAACGCAAAAAAGTGCTGCACAACATCCACAAGAGCAACGTGCTGAAATCCAGCGTGCTGTGGAATACCGTGATTGAAGAAGTCGGCAAGGATTACCCGGAAGTCAAAATCGAGCACATTCTGGTCGACGCTGCCGCCACCTACCTGTGCCTGAACCCCGGCCGTTTTGATGTCATGGTCATGGAAAACATGTTTGGTGACATTCTCAGCGATCAGGGCGGCGGTATTCTCGGTTCACTGGGCCTGATGCCCTCTGCCTGCCTGGGTGACGAGAAGGCCTACTATGAACCGTCGCATGGTTCAGCGCCGGATATCGCCGGCAAAAACATCGCCAATCCCTACTCCATGATCGGCTCGGTCGCGATGATGCTGGAAATGAGTTTTGGCATGGACCAGGAAGCCAAAAACGTCTGGCATGCCATGCAGAGTGTGTTTGCTGACGGTTACTCGACTCCGGATCTGTCCAAACCGGGCAGTGGCGTCAAGATGATTGATACCCAGGCCTTTGGCGATCGCGTTGTCGAAGCCCTGCGTAAACTGCCTGTGCCCGCCTGACAACCGCCCGCCTGATCCGTACCAAAGCTGATCCCGGTGGCCTGAACTGGCGCCGGGATCAGAATGGCCGTGCATCCTTGGGCAACAACACGGTCTTGGTGCCCGAAAACTTCTCATGCATGGCATCACGCTCCCTGTTGGTGTACATGTACAGGTATCCCAGCCCGAAACACCAGAATGCCGGCCACGCCAGCGCGTAGCGAATCAGTGCCTGTTTCAGGCTCATCGGGCGGTTATCTGCACTGACCGCCCGGATTCGCCAGGCAATCATGCCCAGCGTCTGCCCGGTGCGCAGCCAGAACCAGACATAAAAATACACCGCTGTGCTCACCATCATGATGAACTGCAATGCCGACAGCACTGGCGGCGTCACCACCTGGCCATTCACCAGCTCAGAGGTATTGGGCGCGAACAGACCATACGCAAAAATGATGGCATACCCACACAGAAACCAGATCGACAGCACCAGGAACATGTCGTACAGCAAGGCTGCCAGACGGCGCAGCAGCCCGGCTCGGGGCAGTGTCCCCAGCTCTGAATCCGGGATGACACGCCGGATGATTTTGCCATTGGCATCTTTTTGAAACTGGGGGATCTTGGACATTCCTGGATTTCCATACAGAGGATTGGGTGCAGCGACGATCAGAAGACAACCGGCGGCGGGCCGGTGTCAGGTTGTGCTGGCGGCTGACTGGCCGGCGGCTGGACCGGCTGCACACCTGGCTGCTGCATCAGCGATCGCAATCGTTCCAACTCGGCACCGCCGCCAGGCGTGCGGGCCTGAATATCCTCATCCGTCATCAGGTCTGCTTCAAAAAATACCTGGTTGAAGGTCGTGCGGCCATCACGCATGCACAAAATGGTGAAGGATGTGCCTTCTCTTTCCGTGCGAAACTCGTTCAGGCCACCGTACAGCACCTCATTGCACTCGGCGTGCAGCAACGCCTGCCGGGCGGCACGTACCAGCGCTTCACGATGGCTGGCGTGTGACGGAGACAACCACAGTCTGTCCTCTCGCAGCGGCTGCTTGGATGACGGCGGCAACTGCAACTCACCAACACTGGGGTCAGCGTCGGCCTGCGGCGGTTGCTCGGCTTCCTGGGCCTGTACCACCGGCATCAGGCTCACTGACAAGGAAAAAAGCAGTCCCGGCAAGCGGCTTCTGAGCAGCGATCGGGGAGTTGGCGCCGGCAAGCCGGTATTCGGGGAAGATGTTTTCATACCGGCATTATCGACGTTCGCTGCCCAAACTTGAAGCCCTGCCACGGCTCACAGCAACTTATGATCGCTTTCAGTATCTGCTAGAATCCCGGCCCGTTGAATTACAGATGCTCAGGAAAACCATCAGGCATGAACGCACACACGCAACGCAGACACATCCGACTGCTCGACACCACCTTGCGGGACGGTGAGCAGACACAGGGAGTTTCCTTTGCCGCCAAAGAAAAGCTGCAGATTGCGCGTGCGCTGCTGCAAGCCCTGAAAGTTGACCGCATTGAAGTGGCCTCGGCACGCGTTTCCGAGGGCGAAAAACAGGCTGTCAAAGACATCAATGCCTGGGCCGCGCAGGAAGGCGTGCTCGACAAGGTCGAGGTGCTGGGTTTTGTCGACCATACCCTCAGCGTGAACTGGATTCGTGATGCCGGCGGCAAGGTGATCAACCTGCTGTCCAAAGGCAGCGAAAAACACTGCCGCGAGCAGCTGGGCCGCACGCTGGAAGAGCATATTCAGGATATCCGCCGCACCGTGGCCTATGCCCAGGACAACGGTCTGCACGTCAACATGTATCTGGAAGACTGGTCCAACGGTTACAAGGACAGTCGCGACTATGTGTTCGGACTGATTGAAGGCGTCAAAGACATCGGCATTGGTCACTTCATGCTGCCGGATACCCTCGGTGTGATGACGCCGGATGAAGTCTACAACGCGCTCAGCGACATGATTGCGCGCTTTCCGACGCTGCGTTTTGATTTCCACCCGCACAACGACTACGGACTTGCCACGGCCAACGTGATGGCCGCTGTCAAAGCCGGCATTGATACCGTGCATTGCACGATCAACTGCCTGGGTGAACGCGCCGGCAATGCCTCGCTGGCCGAAGTGGCCGTGGTGCTCAAAGACAAAATGGACATGACACTGTCCATTGATGAAACCCGCATCGCCATGATCAGCCGCATGGTGGAGAACTTCTCCGGCAAGTGGGTGGCAGCCAATACACCCATCGTCGGCGCCGATGTGTTTACCCAGACCGCGGGCATTCACGCCGATGGCGACTCCAAGGGTGGCCTGTACATCACTGCGCTGCGCCCGGAGCGTTTTGCACGCAAACGCACCTATGCGCTGGGCAAAATGAGTGGCAAGGCGTCATTGGCCAACAATCTGGAGGAACTTGGGCTGGAGTTGTCGGAAGAGGACCAGCGCAAGGTGTTGCAGGAAATTGTGAAGCTGGGCGATTCCAAGGCGATTATTACCGCCGATGATCTGCCGTTTATCATTGCGGATGTGCTGGAAAGCCGTGAGTTCCGTTATGTGGAGTTGTTGAACTGTTATATCTCCAGCGGGCTGGATGTGGACAGTACGGCGAGCATCCGGGTGCGCCTGAATGGTGAGGAGTTCCATGCCTCAGGTTCGGGTAACGGGGGTTTTGCGGCGTTTACGGATGCGATCAGCAAGATACTGAAGAAACATGGGTTCGAGATGCCGCCGCTGCTGGATTATGAAGTGCATATTCCGCGCGGCGGCAACATCAGCGCGTTGACGGAGTGCATCATCACCTGGAAGGTGGAGGATCGTGAGCTGAAGACGCGCGGGGTGGATGCGAATCAGGTGTTGGCGGGGGTGAAGGCTACGCTGCGGATGATCAACCGGTTGATGCATGCGCTGGGGTGATTGCTGACGTCAGCTCTGTGAGTTTTACGGGACTGAGGGCAGTGGTTGGAGCAGCGGGGGGTGGGGCACCATCATCGCAGACCGGCCGCATCCTCTGCCCGGATGCCCGGCACTGCGGAACTCGACGTCGCGGCTGCGCCGCTCCGGACTCGGACAATCCTCGTGCTTGATCGGGCATCCGGGCAGAGGATAAGCGCGGCCTGATTGGTCCGCGATAATGGTGCCCCTCCCCCCGCTGCTCTTTCTGGCTTCAGTGTTGCAAACGGGAGTCGAAACAGGCTCCGTCTGCAGCTCAAAGCTGAACATTACCATCCAGCCAATCTGCAGCTCGTGCATGTACGCCAACTTTCACCGCACATCTTGCGGAGATTAGCGCGGCTATTCACCGCAGGGGCTATAAACGCCAGGCAGGCTGGCACATCAAGAGACAGAGCGGTGGGCGCTGGGGGATAACCCTCGCGGACCAATCAGGCCGCGCTTATCTTCCGCAAGGTCGCCCGATCAGCGGTAGGACTGTTCGAATCCCGAGCCGCATAGCGGCGAGGTTGAGTTCCGCGCCGCCGGGCGCCCTTGCGGAAGATGCGGCCGGTCAGCGAGGGTTATCCCCCAGCGCCCACCGCTCAAACCACTGTCCAGAGCCGCCAAGCCAGCTACTGATCAAACGCGCCGCAACAAATACACACCGATCAAGGCACACACCGCAATCGGCACCAGCGTCGCCACAAACGGACTGATCCCGTACAGAATCGTCGCCGGCCCCATCGTGCGCTGCACAATCGTAAACCCCAGCCCCATCGCAATCGCAATGAACACCCGATAACCCATGGTGGCCTCACGCAAAGGCCCAAACACAAACGACACCGCCAGCAACACCAGACTCAAGGTCGCCAGCGGCTGCAACAGCTTCTTCCAGAACGCCAGGTAATAACTGCTGCTGTCCAGCCCCTCGCTGTCGAAATAACGCGCAAACTGGTACAGCCCGCTGATCGACTGCCGGTCCGGCCGCACCAGCAATACACTCAGCAGCTCCGGCGACATGTCAATCTGCCACTCGTACACATCGTGCTGACGCGCAAACACACGCTCGCTGGTAAAGCGGGTCTCGTTGACATTGCGCAGACGCCAGTACGGACGTGCCACGTCGTCTACATATTCACCCTGCTCGGCAAAACTGCTGCGCACCAGTTGGCGACGCTCATCCAGCTCAAATACGGTAATGCCAAACAGCTCGCGGCCGCCGGGCGCAATCGCGTTGACGTGGATAAATTCATTGCCGATCTTGCGCCAGTCACCATCGTCACTGCTGATCGCCTGTCCGCCGCTCATGATCAGCGCCCGTTCACTCTGCGCCTGTTGTTGCAGCGCCGGCGCAATCCATTCACCGAGCACCAGACTGAACAACATCACACCCAGCACCGGCAACATCACCCAGCCCACCAGCACCGGTGTGCGGATGCCGGAGGCCTGCATGATCAACAGTTCCTGGCTCGATGCCAGCACACCCAGCCCGATCAGCGCACCACCGAGTGCCACATAAGGCAGCAGCTCGTACACACTGGTCGGCAGTGTGCGCAGCACATACACAATCGCATCGGTGCCGGTATAAAAACGATTGGTGCGACCCATTTCATCGGCCAGTGTGAACACCAGATCGATCACACTGATCACGCCAAGCACCACCAGCATGGCAGCCAGCACAGTACGCGTCAGATAACGTGCAAGCATCGGCATGATCACACCGCTCCCGTGGCAGCAGTGGTTGTGCGCTTCACACGCGGGCGGCCACGACTGAGCAGCCAGAGACCACCGGCCGTGAACACCAGATGCACCCACCACAATCCAACGATGGCAGGCAGGCTGCCATCTTCCATGGCGTCACGTGACACTTGCAGCAGCATAAAGTACAAACCGTATAACAGCGCTGCCGGCACCAGACGCGCAAAACGGCCCTGACGCGGATCAACCCGGCTCAGCGGCACGGCAATCAGGGTGAGCACAGGAATCAGCAGGATCACAGAAATGCGCCACTGCAGCTCGGCGATATGACCGGGCTGGTCGGATCCCAGCAGCGCCAGCGTCGGCATGGCGCGTTCTTCGAGCACGGGGGCAATCGACATCTGGTCGGGCAGCAACAGCCCCTGCTCTTCAAACGCGGTCACCGCATAATCGGCGGCGCCCGGTGTGCCATCGTAGAAGTAGCCATTCTCCAGCAACATAAAACGGCGCCCGGTGGCACTGTCCAGCACCGGTCGTGCGGTTTCCGCCACCATCATACGCAGGCCGGATTCACCTTCCGGTGGATTGGGATCACGCAGCACCACAAAGGCATTGTTGAGCTGACGCCCCACCGCCGTTTGTGAAATCGACTCGGCATACGTCACACGTTCACCACGCGCAAATTCCTGGAACTGGCCAGCGACAATCAGGTCGATTTCAGTGAGTTCATTTTGCGATTGCCGCAGCGCTTCGGTTTGCTGCAAACCGGCCGGCGCGACATACAGACTCAGCACCGCCAGCCCCAGCGTGAGCACCAGCGCAAAACTCATCGTCATGCCGAGCAAGGTGTTGCGACTGAAGCCACAGGCATGCAGCACCACCAGCTCGTTTTCGGCATACATGCGGCCGTAGGCCAGCAGCACGGCCAGAAAAAACGCGAATGGCACAATGATGAGCAGGAATTCGGGCAAACGGTAGGCCATCAGCATCAGCAGGATGTCGGTGGTCATCTGCCCCGCGACGGCATCGGCCAGATACTGCAAAAAACGCGAGGTAAAGGACACCACCAGCAGGATCAGGGAGACTGCAAAAGTCACCTGAAACACCTGCCGGGTAAAGTATCGGAGCAGAATCACAGTGCGGATGTCCTCAGAAGTCGGCTTCTCCGACCAGGCTCACAAACGCGGGCGGGATCGGTGCAATCTTGTGTTTGTCAAAGTCAAAAAACACCACGCCCTGTTTGGCATTGCACACCACACGCTCCAGCGCCGAGTTGGTGATCTGGAAGCAGATGTCGCAGCCGTATTTGTTGAAGCGGGTCACACCCACTTCAATCACCAGAATGTCCTTGGCAAAGGATTCCGAGCGATAGTCGATGGCCATGTCGGTCACCACCATGCCCAGGCCAAAAATATTGGCTTCGGTCATGCCCAGGCTGGCCAGAAACTGCAGACGGGCCTCGTGCAGGATATGCACCATGGCCACACTGTTCAGGTGCTTGGCGTAATCAAGGTCGCTGAAACGCACCGGGTATTCCATGGTGAACAGAAACTCTTCGGGCATACTGACTTTCACGCGCGCCATAACTACTCCGTAACTCTCTGTAAATCCGTAAATCCGTAAATCCGTAAATCCGTCAATCGGTTCCGTAAACCGCTGTTTCGCTTGCCGGGCTGTCCGTTGTGCTGACCGGCGGGGATTTTAATCGCCATGGCCGCCAAAGTACACTTGATGCGTCCGGGCTCCCGTCCGCCATTGCCTTGCCGTGCTGCTTTCTCTAGCATGACAAGCCTTGATTGCCTCAGGACTTGTCATCCTGAGACCCTGAACTCTGAGACCCCGAAATTCATCATTTTGACGCGCAGCAGGAAACATTTATGAAATATCAGCTTCACAGCAGCAAGACAGTGGACAAAAAAACCGATTGCCTGGTGCTGGCCGTGTTCGAAAAAACTGGCCCTGAGGCCCTGCCCCTGCTGGATCAGACCCTGGCCGCCCTGGCTGAAGCCGTGTTCAAAAGTGGCGACATCAAAGGCAAGGCCGGTGATACCCTGCTGGTGCCGGTGGCCGGTCATGCCCACGTCGAGCGCCTGCTGCTGGTGGGTGTGGGTGAAGCTGCCAAGCTGGATGCCAAAAACTACCGCAAGGCAGTCCGGGCCGCGCTGGGTGTGCTGAACAAAACCAGCGCACGCTCGGCACTGGTGACACTGACCGCACTGACGCTCAAAGACCGCGAGCCCGACTGGGCAGTGACCCAGTTCACACTGGAATGCAGCAATGCCCAGTACCGTTATGACCGCACCAAGAGCAAAAAAGCCGACGCCCTGCACCTGAAAGCGGTCGCCCTGACAGCGGCCGACAAGCTCGCACGCAAGCAGGCTGAGGAGGCGATTCGCGCTGGCGAAGCCATCAGCCTGGGCATGAGCACCACGCGCGAACTGGGCAACCTGCCCGGCAACATCTGCACCCCGACTTACCTCGGTGAACAGGCCGCCGCGCTGGCAACGCGCTACAAAACCGTCAAGGTCAAAGTGCTGGGCGAAAAGCAGATGGAAAAACTCGGCATGGGCTCCCTGTTGTCGGTGGGCCGTGGCTCCAAAGAAGAATCGCGCCTGATTGTCATTGAATACAAAGGCAGCACCAAGGCCGACAGCCGCCCTTACTGCCTGGTGGGCAAGGGCATCACCTTTGACACTGGCGGCATCAGCCTGAAACCGGGTCTGGGCATGGACGAGATGAAATTCGACATGTGCGGCGCCGCCTCAGTGATTGGCGCCATGACCGCAGTGGCTGAACTGGCTCTGCCAATCAACGTGGTGGCCATCATTGCCTCCGCCGAAAACATGCCCGGCAGCCAGGCCACCAAACCCGGCGATGTAGTCACCAGCATGTCCGGCAAAACCATCGAAATCCTCAACACCGACGCCGAAGGCCGTCTGGTGCTGTGTGACGCCCTCACCTACGCCGAGCGCTTCAAACCGCGCACGGTGATTGATGTCGCCACCCTGACCGGCGCAGCCGTCGCCACCTTTGGTGATGTCAATACCGCACTGCTGAGCAACCACGAGCCGCTGGCCAAAGAGCTGCTGGAGCTGGGGCAGCACATGCTCGACCACGTCTGGCAGTTGCCAATGAACGAAGAGTATCAGGCGCTGCTGGACAGCAATTTTGCCGACATCGCCAATATCGGCGGGCCCAAGGGCGGCACCATCACGGCGGCGTGTTTCCTGTCGCGCTTTGCCGAGAAGTTCCACTGGGCGCACCTGGATATCGCAGGGACCGCGTGGTTGTCTGGTGCGTCTAAAGGTGCAACTGGACGGCCAGTGCCGTTGCTGGTGGAGTATTTGCGGCGTCAGAGGGCGTAAGCTGTGGTTGGGGGCAGTTGGTTTGATGGCTGCCCCACAGGTATGGATCTGACAGTCGCCACCACACAACTGGTAACTGTCGGATCAGGTCTGAACTTTTACAACTTACAGAACGAGTTTGGTTGTCTGAAAAAAGCGGGACTACCTCTCAAACCACCAATACAAACCTAATCTTGCATCAGCTGCTGTGTCAGCATGGCAAACATCTGCGCCAGGTGAGTTATTTTAGGCAAACTGGTCGCTCCCACTCACCATCCTTTCGAAACAGGCACTGCAACACCCTTCAACCGAGTGGCAAGCTCATCCACCTGCTCAGCGAATTTCTTGGGATTTGTGTTTTTGAGCAGCACAAGATTGTGCAGCTTCCATTGGATGGCAGGCAGATGCTCCAGGTGATCAATGCCCGGCAATGACCAATTGGGTTCACAAGCCACCAGCGATAACAGAAATTTCCGCTCACTATCATCCAACCCGGTCTGAAGCTCTCTGATCATTCGGTCACGGGTTGCAAGCAATAAATTCAGTGGCACCGGGTCTGAGGTCATCCCTACAAAGTTATGCTGATACTCATGTTGAATATGTTTTAACTTTGGGAATAGCACTTCATGCACCGGCCTAACTGTACCGCGCAATACAAAATTGACCTCTATTTTGACTTCGATATGGCCTCTACGTACCAACAGTCTGGTTTCACCAGCGGCAGTTGGTGGTACATGTATCTGGAAGCCTCGCTTTTTCAGTCGCTCGCCTGCCTGCAAAATGGCGTCATTAATACGAGTCAGCGCCTGCTCGCGCGGCACTGTATGATCAACGAATGCAAGATCAAGATCGACCGACAAGCGCGGCATATCGCGTATAAAAAGATTGATCGCTGTGCCGCCCTTTAATGCGAAGGTATCGTCCACGAACACCAGAGGGGCAACTTATGTCAGCAGGCGGGCCGTTTCAAGATAAACCGGGTTCATGATTTCAGTACCAGAATACCTTCGGCTGATCGGGACACCCAGGGCTGATCACTGCCTGTTGGCAAGGTGGCTGGATCGAGCTTGTCCACCCAGGGCAATAAACCTTCCCGGCCGAGCTGAAGGCACAAGCGCACTGTTTTGACGCTGACACAGTGCTGCAATAACTCACGCAGTACATCGGCTCGCAAGCTGTAAGTGCTTTCAACCAGTTCACGGGCTTCCTGCAACGACTGGCGGACACCGACTTCGCTGAGCAGTTCCAGCAACGCACGTTCCGGAGCCGAAACCTGTGGCGCTCCACTGCGTTTTTCAAAGGGAGCAACATGCAGTAATGCATCGGGTCGTTCATCGAACAAACGCTTTCGGTGGTACTCCGCGGGAAAGTGTTCGGTAAACCACTCCGGCAATCGGCCGGTGTTCCAGCCGTACAGGTGCAG
Source organism: Pseudohongiella sp. (assembly GCA_036834885.1). Taxonomy (GTDB): domain Bacteria; phylum Pseudomonadota; class Gammaproteobacteria; order Pseudomonadales; family Pseudohongiellaceae; genus Pseudohongiella. The sequence continues at coordinate 246,873 of DAITNA010000002.1, forward strand.
CACCGGCTGCTGCGAGACGTAATGTCGCACACCATACCAGTCCAGCGCTGATTTGCCACCGACGTGCAAGCCCTCAAATTTGCTCTGCAATAGCAACAAACTGGGATAAAGTGCGAGGGGATCGTTCGGGCGACAATAAACCCCGCGCGCAAGGCGAGTGAGCCAGCCCGACCGGACATAATGAACGGCGAGATCAGCTGAGATGCCCAGCGCCGCCAGATCTTCTGACGTCAACGGCGCTCCCGGTGTCAGCCGGGTGTAGAGCATATTTAATTTGTTTGTATTAGTCGTAGCCATACTACGATTATTACAACTTTTCAAAATTTCGGTCAATTTTTTAGTAGCGACAAATCGTAGCCAGACTACGACAACTCAAACATTTCAAAAAACATAACCCTAAACCACTGCCTCTCCCCGGAAATTACTGCTGACAGGACTGGCTCAAACCAACGCCAACTGCCGCGTCAGCTCCGTAAACGCCTGCACCCAGCGCACCGTCTGCGGCAGATCCACCGCATCCGGCCAGACATCGTCCGGGTGGTGGAACAGCGGATTGCTGCCCAGCAGCGAGACAAAGTGACCACCGCCGTCAAACACATTGCGCGCCTCGCCCAGCGGTCGGGTGCCAATCGGGGTTTGTACGCCGGGCGTCAGCCGATGTTCTTCCAGCACCAGATTGGCCAGCTCCTCCATCTCGTAGTCTGAATATTGCACCCGGATCACCGAGCCTTTGGCGGCAAAATTGGCGCCCAGATGCACCCAGACGCGCGCCTGATGGATCAGCTCGGGGTTGTTGTGCAGAAACTGGTCAAGCCCGATGTGGCTGAGTTCATGGCCGGTGTTCGCGGTAAAAATCACATCACGCTGCGGCGGGCTCAGGCTGAACGTGCGCGCCATTTCCAGAAACGCAGCAATGCCACCGCCGCGCTCGGACGCGCATTGCCACCAGCCGCTGCGCGGTGTCATCACCACCACGGGCGGCAAATCCGGGTGGGTGCCGGGCACGCGGGCGCTGACATTAAAAGCTGTCGCCTGTTCGCGGTGGGCGCGGGCGATCAACGTCACCGGTTGTTGCGATTGCATCAGTGACTGGATCTGACCCCAATACCGGTGTCCGACCTGCAAGGTGGGCGGCCCCACCGGTTCGCGAAAATCCTCAGCATTGATCACCGCAGCGCCCTCGGGCGGATAGCTCAGATCACTGACCACCAGCAAGGCTTTGAAACGACCCTCGCGCCGCGCCTGATCCAGCAGGCTGTGCTGCGGGCTGACGGTGCTGGCCGGGACCATCACCACACCAATGCTGTCTTGCGGCGCAGCTTGCGCCTGTTCGCTGCCCAGTGCCACCAGCACACCGGTCACGCCGGACTCATCGGTGTAGTGGCAGTCGTACAGGGGCTCACCCTGCTGCTCGAACATCGGCGTGACCAGTCGGCCTTCGTCAATCACCACACGGGACAGCGTCAGCGGATCCAGATTGGCTTCAATGTCCAGCGCGGCAAAACGATCACGCATCCAGAAGGCACTGAGGTTGTCGACATCGCTGCCAGTCCGGTGGATACCCTGCTGCGCGTATTCCTGAATGATCTGTGCTATGCGCTGCGATGCCCCGGTATCAGCAGTTTGCGACCACAGCAGTGGCGCTCGTGTGGTGACGGCTGCGGTGCCGGCCAGCAGCAGGCTGCGTTGCAACAGTTGACGTCGGCTCAGGTGCATGGGGCAATCTCCGTTCCCGTGTGCGGGTTGACAATCGGGGTTTAACCCTCGGTTTAACCCAGGGGTTTACGATGAAACATGACAGGGAGCATGCCTGTCATGTGAGGATGTTGTAAAGCCTGTGAGGTTTGTGGGACACGCACGGTCATTGACTTGCACGCCAAGCTCTACGATGCTCTGACACCCGGACTGGAGACAAAACCCAACTGTGATGGAATCCATTTATTACGTGCTGTGCTGGCACTGCCACCGTCGTTGTGTGCATTGTTATGACGACCGTTTCCGGCCCTATGTGCGCGATGACCTTGAACAGGTGGTCGCCGAGGCCGAGCGCAACGCGCCGCGCATCATCAGCCACCTGCCCGAGTCCATGCAGTATCTGGACCGGCAAACGCCCGATCCTGAACACCCCTCCGGTTTCCGGCAACGCACCGGGCGCATCATCATCTCCGGTGGCGATGTGCTCACGGATCCGGTGCGCGAACGCGTGTTGTACCCGACGCTGAAAGCACTGGTGGCGCGTTATCGCCACACAGGCGGCGTCAAAATCATTGTACAAACCACCGGCGACTTGCTGACCGACACCATTCTGCGCGAGCTGCTCGACATCGGTGTGTGGTCAGTGTCCGCGGCGGGCATGGATGACTACCATGTTGGCATGCAGGGCGACCGCCGGCAAAGTCTGATCAACAAGCTGCGCGCGATGTTTGAAAACGCCGGCATGATCAGCGTGGCGGAGCACAATGCGCGCCGTGACATGGACATGGGCGGGCCAGCGGTGTACAGCCTGTTTGGTGCCACCGATGATGCCTGGATTGGCAAAATCTGGCCGCGTGGCCGGGCGTGGACTAATAATTTGTCCAAGGCCACGATGCAGGACAATTTTTGCAATGCCTGGTCGGGTGGACTGGGTTTTCTGGAGCACGGTTACAACGGCTCGGAAGTGTCGATTGACCCGGACGGCAATGTGTTTCCCTGTTGTATCAAAACCGACACCCCGCTCGGCAATCTCACCGATGAAAACCTGCTGGATATTTTGCGCGACCTTGCCGGTCATCCCGCGATGGAAGCGATCAATGCCGGCAAACCCGAGCGCATGGGCTTGAGTTTCGGCTGGTCGGTGGACGATTATCTGCGCGCTTGCCACACCACCACACCGGACGGCAGCGCTTATGCGAATTTGTGTATCGGCTGCGATCAGTTCCACAAGCAGGTGCTGGGTGCAGTGCTGCGCGAACGTCGTGCACACCGGCTGGCGCAACAACAGCTGCGCATTCCCTTACGCAGCGTGAGTTAAGAGCGTCTTATGTCCCTGTTAAAAAACGCACTGTGCCTTGCCATGCTGTTGCTGCCATGGCGCTTGCATGCCAATCCCGATCCCGCAAACTGGCCGGCAGTGCTCGCCGAGGCGCGAGGACAGGAACTGTTCTTTTACGCCTGGGCCGGTGAACAACGCACCAATGAGTATCTGAGCTGGGTGGCTGCGGAACTGCAACGCGAGTTTGATATCCACATGACGCATGTACGGCTCAGTGATACCGCCGAGGCCACTGCGCGGGTGCTGGCGGAAAAACAGGCGGGCAATCTCGCCAGCGGTGCGGTTGACCTGCTCTGGATCAACGGCGAGAACTTTGCCAGCATGAAAGCCAACGGTCTGCTGTTTGGCCCCTGGTCAGAACAGTTGCCGAATTTTGCATTGACCAACCCCGAGCGTTATCCCGATGTGCGCCAGGATTTCACCGAAACGGTGGACGGGCTGGAATCCCCTTGGCTGCGCGCCCATCTGGTGTTTTATTACGATAGCGAGTGGGTAAGCCCGCCGCCGGACACCATGGCCGGTTTGCTGGACTGGGTACAACAACATCCGGGGGAATTCACCTACCCGCAGCCACCGAATTTTCTCGGCACCACCTTTCTGAAACAGGCATTGCTGGAGCTGACCACCGACACCCATGCCCTGTATGCGCCAGCCAGTGACAGCGACATGGCACAGGTGACGGCGCCCTTGTGGGATTTTCTGGATGCCCTGCATCCGCATCTGCTGCGTCAGGGCCGCAGTTTTCCGGCGACCGGACCCGCGCTGCGCCAACTGATGATGGATGGTGACATTTCGCTGGCCTTGTCATTCAACCCGACGGAAGCGGTGAACAGCGTACGGCGTGGTGAACTGTCCGACAGCGTCAGGACACACATTCCACAGAATGGCACGTTGGCCAATGTCAGTTTTGTCGCCATCCCGTTTAATGCCACACACAAAGCGGCGGCGATGGTGGCGGCGAATTTTTTGCTGTCACCGGCCGCACAACTGCGTGCACAGGACCCGGCCCACCTGGGGAGCACGGCGGTGATTGATGTCAGCCTGCTGGATGCCGAACAACAACAGCTGTTTGAACAAACCCGCCAGTCACATCCGTCGGCGCCACCTGCGGGGCCGCTGAACAAAACATTGTCTGAGCCGCATCCGAGCTGGATGCCCATTCTGGAGCGCGAGTGGTTGCAGCGCTACGGTCAACCATGAGCGTGTCACGATGCTGAAACTGTCGCCCTGGCTGGTGGCAGCGATGATGGTGCTGCCGGTGCTGCTCGGACTGGCCGCGATTGTGTTGCCGGCCTTTGCGTATTTGCCGGCGCTGGGACACGAGCAGTTGTCGCTGCGGGTCTGGGACACCTTGTTGCAGCAACCGGGTCTTTGGCACAGCGTGCAACTGAGCCTGTGGACCGGACTGGTGACACCGCTGATTGCGCTGTTGGTGGTCATGCTGTTTCTGGCCAGCCTGCAGGGCACACGCGGCGAGCAATGGCTGATGCGACTGTTGGCACCGGTGCTGGCCATACCGCATGCAGCCGCCGCGCTCGGACTGGCGCTGCTGATTGCGCCCTCTGGCCTGCTGATACGGCTGATCTCCCCTGAGCTCACCGGCTGGCAACGGCCACCGGATCTGTTGATCATCAACGATCCCCGTGGTTTGACCATGACCGCCGCGCTGATCGCCAAGGAGATCCCGTTTTTGCTGCTGATGTCGCTGGCGGCCTTGCCGCAACTGGATCCGGCCCGGCGCCTGATGATGGCGCGCTCCATGGGCTATCGCCCGCTCACCGGCTGGTTGTGGACGGTGGCTCCGGCGCTGTATCCGCTGATCCGTCTGCCGCTGTTCGCGGTGATTGCCTATGCCTCGTCGACGGTGGATGTCGCGCTGATTCTGGGGCCGGGATTGCCGGCACCGTTGAGTGTGCGCGTCATTGGCTGGTTTAACGACCCGGATCTGGACCAGCGCCTGCTGGCGTCGGCGGCAGCATTGTTGCAACTGGGTATCAGTGTGCTGGTGATGCTGTTGTGGCTGGGACTGGAACACATGGCGCGATGGCTCTGGCGGGCAGCTTGCGGACGCGGTTGGCGTTCAGCGGGTCACCGGGCACTGGGTTTTGTCGGTCGTACCGGCATGATCTTGGCCCTGGGCACACTGGCCCTGAGCGTGATGATTCTGTTGATGCTGGCCTTCACCGGCAACTGGCGTTTTCCGCAGGCCTGGCCTGGCAGCTGGACCTTGCAACACTGGCACAACGCGCTGCCCGGTTTGCGCACTGCCGTCTCGGCAACGCTGTGGCTGGCCGTCAGTGCCACGGCGGCCAGCCTGCTGTTGGTTATTGCGACACTGGAGCAGCAAGTGCGCTCAGGGCAACAAGCCCGGTTGCTGACCGCCGCCTTGTATGTGCCTTTGCTGGTGCCACAAGTGGCGTTTTTGTTCGGGTTGACCTTGCTCAGTGAAAGCGCGGGCTGGCCACCGGGTTTGCCGGTGGTGGCCTCGACGCATGTGCTGTTTGTGCTGCCCTATCTCTACCTGAGTCTGTCGGAGGCCTATCGCAGGCTGGACCCGCGTTGGGCACAACTGGCGGCATCGCTGGGCTGCAGCCGCTGGCGCAGCTTCTGGCAGATTCGTGTGCCCATGTTGACGGCACCGTTGCTCACGGCGACGGCCATTGGCATTGCGGTCAGTGCCGGTCTGTATTTGCCAACCCTGCTGATGGGCGCCGGTCGTGTGACCACGGTGACCACAGAGGCGGTGGCGCTGGCCTCGGGGGCGGCGCGCCAGCCGGCGGCGGTCTGGGCGCTGATACAAACATTGATCCCGATGACCGCGTTTGCGCTGGCCCTGGCCCTGCCACGTCTGCGCTGGCGGCACCGGCGTGGCATGCAAGGAGTGAATCTGTGACCAGCCCTGTTCTGAGTTTGCGACAACTGCAACTGACCTTGCCCGGCCATTGTGAGGTCGCGCTCGATGTTGAGGTGGCAGGCGGTGAGATTCTGACGGTGATGGGTCCTTCCGGCTCAGGCAAATCGTCCTTGCTGGCTGCCATCGCGGGTTTTTTGTCACCGGCGTTTACCCTCAAAGGCGATATTTTTCTGGGCCAGCAGCGCCTGAACGAGCTGCCCGCCGAACAACGTGGTGTGGGTTTGCTGTTTCAGGATGCGCTGCTGTTCCCGCACATGAGTGTGGCGCAGAATCTGGCCTTTGCCCTGCCCTCGCATGTCAGCGACCGGCGCGGCGCCGTGGCGCAGGCATTGGCGGCTGTGGGCCTGGACGGTTATGAGGAGCGCGACCCCGACACCTTGTCCGGTGGTCAGAAAGCGCGGGTGGCCCTGCAACGGCTGTTGTTGTCTCAGCCACGTGCGGTGCTGCTGGACGAGCCATTCTCGCGCCTGGATGCGCACTTGCGCCAGAACCTGCGCCGGCAGGTGTTTGACTCACTGCGCGCCGCCGGTTTGCCCGCCCTGCTGATCACCCACGATAGCGAGGATGCCCGCGCGGCCGGCGGGCGGGTGATCGAGTTGAACCCCGATACCGTTTAATCCCTGATCCCGTTTAACGCCCAATCATAGTCCAGATAACGCAAGCGGATGCGCCCGGCCAGCAAGTCCGCCCGCTGCGCCTCGGACAATCCCAGGGCCTCGGCATAATCGGCCAGAAACGCCGGCACGGACTGATAACCGGCCCAGCCGCGCTCAAAATCGTCGGCGTACCAGCGCAGGATAGGCGTCACCCACAAGGTGTTGTCCTCAAGATAATTACGTGAACGGTCCGACAGAAACAACCGGGTCTGTTCGTCCAGTTGGGCATCAAGATCCTGCGCCCGGAACGCTTCATGGCGCAGCGCCGGACAACCGATGCTGGCACAGTTGACCGCAAAGTGGATACGCGGCTCGTTGTATCGGCCCCAACCCCGGATCATGTCGTGTTCGATGTTGTCCAGCGACACGGTGTCGCCCAGCAGCGGAATAAACGCGCGCTGCCAGGGCGTGCGCAAAAAGCTGCCCAGATCCCGGATGGATGCCAGATCCGGCCAGGCGCCCAGAATCAGTTCCACCGTCCAGGCATTGTAGGCATTGATGAGGAACGCCAACTGGTCTGCCAGCGGACGCTGGTCAAAGTCGGCACGCGTGACCTGCGACAGTTGCGCAAGGTAGGTCTGCAACTCAGCTCGGTCACGCGCAAAACCGGCGTAGTCGACCTGGGTGGCCACGCCACCGTCAATCACACGCACATGCGATTGCAGCAGGGCCGACCATTTGTCGTGTTCATCAGCGCTGCTCACGGTCATCACTCCCATACTCAGAATCACCACAACGATCCGCAACAAAGCCCGCAGCCACCGTGAACATGCCGGCATCATCGGGTATACTTGCGGCCTTTTCAGCCGCGACAGCCAGCCTGTTAATCGCATTTGACGCCACCATTACGCATTACCGAGTCAAGACATGGATAAAACATACCAGCCCCAGCAGATTGAAAGTCACTGGTACCAGACCTGGGAATCACGCAACTACTTTGCCCCGTCAGGTCAGGGTGAATCGTACAGCATTGTGATTCCGCCGCCCAATGTGACGGGTCGCCTGCACATGGGCCATGGTTTCCAGAACGCCATCATGGATGCGCTGATCCGTTATCACCGCATGATGGGATGTAATACGCTGTGGCAGGTGGGCACAGATCACGCGGGCATTGCCACACAAATGGTGGTGGAGCGCCGACTGGAGCGCGAAGGCATCAAGCGCAAGCCACTGGGCCGTGAAAAATTTCTGGAAAAAGTCTGGGAGTGGAAAGAAGAATCCGGCGGCATGATCACGCAACAGATCCGTCGTCTGGGCGGCTCGATTGACTGGTCGCGCGAGCGTTTTACCATGGACCCGGGTTTGTCGGCGGCGGTCGAGGAAGTGTTTGTGCGCCTGTACGACGAGGGCCTGATTTACCGCGGCAACCGCCTGGTGAACTGGGACCCCAAACTGCACACCGCGGTCTCTGATCTGGAAGTGTTGTCGGAAGAAGAAGACGGCTTCTTCTGGTATTTCAAATATCCGCTGGCCGATGGTGTCAAAACTGACAGCGGTGACGATTTTATTACCATCGCCACCACACGCCCGGAAACCCTGCTCGGTGATACCGCCGTGGCCGTCAATCCGGAAGACCCGCGCTTCCAGTCACTGATCGGCAAATGGGTAGACCTGCCCCTGTGCAATCGTCGCATTCAGATTATTGCCGACGATTATGTTGACCCAGAGTTTGGTACCGGTTGTGTCAAAATCACCCCGGCTCACGATTTTAATGACTACGAAGTCGGCAAACGTCATCAGCTGGAGATGATCAACATCTTCACCATCGATGCAGCCATCAACGACAACGCCCCGCAAGCCTATCGTGGTCTCGACCGTTTTGATGCACGCAAACAACTGGTCGCGGACATGGAAGCGGCCGGCCTGCTGCTCAAGGTGGAACCGCACAAACTGAAAGTGCCACGTGGCGACCGCACCGGCGCAGTGATTGAGCCCTACCTGACCAATCAATGGTATGTGGCGGTCAAGTCACTGGCCGAACCGGCGATCAAGGCCGTTGAAAATGGTGATATCGAATTTGTGCCCAAACAGTGGGAAAACACCTACTTTGCCTGGATGCGCGACATTCAGGACTGGTGTATTTCACGGCAATTGTGGTGGGGTCACCGTATTCCGGCCTGGTATGACGCCGATGGCAATATTTATGTCGGCCGCAGTGAACAACAGGTGCGCGAGAAATACCAGCTCGCCGCCAATCTGGCGCTGACCCAGGATGAAGACGTGCTCGACACCTGGTTCTCGTCAGCGTTGTGGACCTTCTCCACGCTGGGCTGGCCGGATGATCCCGAGACCTTGAAAACCTTCCACCCGACCAATGTGCTGGTCACCGGTTTTGACATCATTTTCTTCTGGGTGGCGCGCATGGTGATGATGACGCTGAAGTTCACCGGAGAAGTGCCGTTCAAAAAGGTCTACATCCACGGCCTGATTCGCGATGGTCAGGGTCAGAAGATGTCCAAGTCCAAGGGCAATGTGCTGGACCCGATTGATCTGATCGACGGTATCGGTCTGGAAGACCTGGTGAAAAAACGCACCGAAGGTCTGATGCAGCCGCAGCTGGAAAAGAAAATCGAGAAAAACACCCGCGATGAATTCCCGGATGGCATTCCCGGTTACGGCACTGACGCGCTGCGTTACACCTACTACTCGCTGGCATCGACCGGCCGCGACATCAAGTTCGATCTCGGGCGCATGGAAGGCTTCCGCAACTTTGGCAACAAAATCTGGAACGCCTCGCGTTATGTGATCATGAACACCGAAGACAAAGGTGTGCAGTTCACCGCCACCGACGTGGCGGCCCTGGCGGATGACAAACACCTGAGTCTGGCAGACCGCTGGATTGTGTCGCGCCTGCAACAAACCATTGTTCAGGTGCACGAGCACATGGGCAATTACCGGTTTGACCTGATGTCGCAAGTGATTTACGACTTCTTCTGGAACGAATACTGCGACTGGTATGTCGAATTATCCAAACCCGTGTTGTGGGACGCCGACAACCAGCCGGAAAAAGCCCGTGCGGCACGTCTGACCCTGCTGACCGTACTGGAAACCAGTCTGCGTATGCTGCATCCGCTGATGCCGTTTATCACCGAGGAAATCTGGCAGAAGATTGCCACCTTGCTCGGCGTGGATACCGCCAATACCAGCATCATGTTGCAGGCCTACCCACGGGCAGAACACGCGCTGATCAACCCCGGCGCCGAAGCCGATATTGACTGGGTCAAGGGCGTGATTGTGGGTGTGCGCAACATTCGTGGCGAAATGAACATCGCACCGGGCAAAACCTTCCCGGCGCTGCTCAACAAGGTCAGCGCCGAGGACGAACGCCGGCTGGCGGACAATCTGCAAAACCTGCTGAAACTGTCGAAACTGTCGAGCCTGACTGTGTTAAAAACCGGTGATGCCGTGCCGGTCAGCGCCACCCAGCTCTATCAGGAGATGGAAATTCTGGTGCCGCTGGCAGACCTGATCGACAAACATGCCGAGCTGGCACGACTGGAAAAGGAAATCGGCAAGCTGGAGAAAAACCTGCAGGGCATCAATGGCAAATTGTCGAATGAGAAATTTGTGAACAATGCCCCGGTTGAACTGGTCGAACAGGAACGCGAGCGTCAGCGCGCCGCACAAAGCGCACTGGACGCCCTGAACACCAAAATGGCTGCGATTCGGGCCATGTAATAGGCAGTCACTGTAAGCTGTTGTAACAAATAACAAAAATAAAACCTGAACAGGCTCACGTTTTAACGGGCTTGTGCCGATAACCTGACAGACCCATGGTGTGTAACCACAACGGGCCCAAACACGAGGTTGGAAGCGCATGGCATTACGGACAACTCGGTATCACACACTGGTCAGCAGCGCTGCACTGGCGGTCCTGCTGTGGGCGCCCCTGCACCCTGCTGATGCCGCAGAACCAGGCGCTGACCCCATTGATGTGGTGATCGCCGGCCCCATGGTCGGGACCAGCTTTGCCGTCGGCGCCCAGTTCAGAACCGGTGTGCATGCCGCCCTGCAACACCTCACACAGGGAGCGTTACTTGAGCGCCCGCTGCGCATCACCGAACACAACGACAGCTGCAACCGCGATATCGCCGAAAAGCTCGCGCAGGATCTGGTGCAGGCACCGCCCGCCGTGGTGATCGGGCATTCCTGCTCAGCCACCACATTGGTCACCGCGCCGATCTACCATCAAAACGGCGTACTGCAGATTTCGCCGGCGTCAACGGCTCCTGGCATCACTGAGATGGGTATTCCGACGCTGTTTCGCATGATTGGGCGCGACGATGAGCAAGGCCGCCTGGTGGCCGAGCGTATTCTCAACCGCCATCCCGGGAAAAGGATCGGCATCTTCCGCTTTGCGACCGACTACTCAGCCAGCCTCACTGGCTCTGTTGTGGCAGAGCTGGAACGACAGGGTGTGACCCCCATACTGGTTGTGGACAGTGTTGCCGGCCAGACGTCGTATCTGGATGAAATCTTGCAGTTGGTGAATGCCGGGGTTGAGGTCATGTTTATGGTCGGTGCCGGACTCGACAGCGCGGTGATCGCGCGTCAGTCGCGGCAAATCAATGCGCCGTACACCATGATTGCCAGTGACACACTGGTGTCCACTGTATTCACGGAGACCGCTGGCGAGGCTGGCGATGGTATCCCTTTCATGTTTCCCTCTGATGCCGCCAATCTGGTCGACAGCGAACGAACGCGGGCGGCGATGGCTGCCATCCGGGCCATGGGCGTTGAGCCTCATGGCTTTACCATGCTGTCGTATGCTGCCGCTGAAATCTGGGTGGAAGGTGTTCGCCGCGCAGGCAGCACTGATGCGGATGCCGTGGCTGCCGCCATACGTGTGGCACCGCTGGAGACTATTCTGGGCACGATTTCTTTTGACGCCAAAGGCGACATCCGGACACAGTATCCGGCCTGGTCCTGGTTCAGCTGGCAGGATGGGCAACGTGTCGCCATTGAATAATCCTCCTCAAAACAACAAGCGCTTCCGACCCGGTATTCGCACCAGTTTTATCATTGGCCTGAGTGTGATGACCGTGCTGATGCTGATTGTCACCGGCACTGCGCTGATCAGCTCGGTCACCACCACTCGTGGTGTTGACGATATCGTCAGCAGTCGTTTGCCGGCCACGCTCACCACACTGCGACTGGCGCGCGCCGGGGACACGCTGGCCGCCAGTGGTGGCGCACTGATAGCAGTGCGCACCGACGACGAACGAGCGGCTGCACTGGCCCGTGTGGATGCCGCCCAGCTCGCACTTGAGCGCAGTCTGGACGAGTTGGGTGCCACCGTGGACGAGAGCGGCGTCACACAGATAGTGGCGCTGGTTGCGGAGCTTAACGACAACCTTGACAAGCTTCGCACCCTGGTCGATGAGCGTCTGGCCCTGATCGAGTTGCAGCGCCAGCAGCGCGGCGAATTGCAAACCCTGCTGCAAGCCTTCCAGCAACTGGCCACCTACCGCGTGCGTATCATCGAGGGCGACAGCGCGGTGATGACCATGCTGTCGCAACAGAGCGAACCGCCCATGCAGCAGATTGGCGAGATTGCCGCACGTACCGCACCCCTGATTCCGCTGGCTCGTTTTTATGCCCTGGTTGAAGCCATCGGCAGTCGCATTCTGGTCGCCTCGCAAGATCCCTCTGCCAGCGCACTGGCGCTGTCCATCGAGGTGATCAATACCTTGATGGACAATGCCAGCGCCACCCTGTCGCGCTTGCCGCCGGACGTTGCGCGAGAGTTTGCCGAACCCTATCTGCGTCTGGGCGAGATGGCACTGTCTGACAACGGACTACCGCAACTGCGCCAGCGCGAACTGGATCTGCTGGCCAATGGCGAGGTCTGGATCGCGGAAAATATACAGATCATGAGCGCTCTTGATGAACAGGCCAGCGCACTGGTGGAATTCGAGCTGGCTGCCGTTGATGCCGCTTCGGCCTCGGTTGCGCAGTCAAGCCAGACAGCCATCTGGTTGCTGGTGCTGATTACCTCGCTGGGCGTTGTCGGCCTGGCTGCATTCTTTTATGTCCATATCCTCAACGATCTGTTGGCGCGGCTGTCCTTGCTCAGCCAATCGATGCAAGACATCGCCGCAGGCCACTACGACAAACCGCTGCCACCGGTGGGTGCTGATGAACTGGGGCGACTGGGCGCCGCTGTGCGTCAGTTCCATGCCGTCGCCGTGGATGCAGCACGCCGCGAGGAAGAACTGCAAACCCTGAACCGTCAACTGGCCGAACTGTCCATCTCGGATCCCTTGACCGGACTGTCCAACCGGCGTCACTTTGACGAGGTGCTGGCGGAAGAATGGGCGCGCTCCTTGCGCCATGCCTACCCGATGGCCATCCTGATGATTGATGTGGATTATTTCAAAGCCTTTAATGACCGTTATGGCCACCAGGCTGGCGATTTCTGTTTGCAAACACTGGCGTCGGTGCTGCAATCACGCGTCAATCGCCCCGGTGATCTGGTGGCGCGTTACGGTGGCGAGGAATTCTGTGTCGTGCTGTCCCAATGCGAGCTGGGCGGCGCACTGTCCGTGGCCCATGAAATTCACCAGGCCGTTGCCGCACTGAAACTGCCGCACCTGGATTCAGGTTATGGCCACATCACAGTGAGTATTGGTGTTGCAGCAACCGTTCCTGAATCGGGGCAAAATGCCGCCAATTTGCTGAAACAGGCAGATCAGGCGCTGTATCAGGCCAAGGCAGCGGGCCGCAATCAAGTACTGACCGCCTGAGTTTGCACGGACAGGTAGCGGCGTTCCAGCAGACCATGAATGGGTAACAACACAAACAGCAGGCAGTAGATCAGCCCAGCAAAAATCACACCTTCATCAGGCGCCAGCACGGCAATCAGCATGCCTGCAAAACCGGTGGCGGCAGGAATCAGCCAGAACACAATTTTGGATCGCGTGATCAGTATTTCTGCCGCATCCAGATTCAACCACAGGCGCCGGCGCAAGGCATGCATGTACAGCAAGGCAATGAGACCACACATCACACAAAAACCCGAACCGTAGATCACGAACACTCGCCGCATTTCCTGCCACTCGACCGGAAACGGAAATGGCAGCGCACCGTCAGAGAAATAACCAAAGGCAGCACCAAATACCACTCGCAGCGGAAACACGATCACCAGAATGCCGCACACCAGAATCAGCGACAGCGTGATAGCGGTACGATCCTCCAGCGCGTAGCGCTGACTCCAGTTGCGATGGCCCAGCCAGAACATGATGACCTGAAAAAAACTGGCCACAAAGGCCGGGATACTGCGCAGTGCATCAGCGAATTCATCGTAGCTGCGCGGCACATCGTCCACGGAAATCACCAGCATGGTGACCGAAAACGCAAACGCTGCATCAACAAAGGTTTCAAGACGTGTGGTGGCTTCGCCGCGCAAACGAAAGTGCGACTGGGTATTGAGAACGGACAGCTTGTCATCTGTCCAGGGTGAATCGGTCATGGGTCAATGGTCCCCGGTATTTTTGAGGACTAAGTTACCACAACTCACACAAAACACGCTTGCGGTGATTGCGCCGGGAGCGGTCACCGCAAGTGCAGATCAATCACGGTTTGATCGCCGTGATTTTGGTGCCTTCAATGCTGACACCAGCCATCAGGCCTTGCTGATTAAACACAAAGGCGTAGGCATCGTCCTGGATGGTTGAGGTCGACACATTGGCAGCCACACCTTCATCCATCACCACCACGGTCGGGCCAACTCCCAGCTCCAGACCTTTGGATTCATGCAGCCAGTCGATGGCGGCATCCGTCATCAAAAACACCGCATAACCATACGACTGGGCCCCGGCTTGCAAGCCCCAGGACCCCGTAAACGAGTTGTAATACGTGTCGGCGCGGCCATCCTGAATCAACACTCCTTCACCGTAAGCCCCACCAAACACCAGCCCGGCTTTGACAATATTCGGGAACACCAGCACTGCCTTGGCATGCTCGCCAAAATCGGCGGCGACCGGCTTGCTGTTGTACAGCTGCTGCAAAGCCATGCGTGCATCGCGGCTCAGATCATCGGCGGTTTCTGCATGGACAGCGGTACCGGATACCATGGAAGCCAGCAGCACACCAGTAGCCAGCTGCAGCAAGGACATCCGTTGTTGCTTCATGATGGTTTGTCTGCTCATGATCTCATCCTCATCGTCTTGAGTGTGATTCTGAAAACAGTCTCTACAAACCTTTGACGACTGTGCCGGTGATTTTATTCCCGGGCGAAATGCCGGTGCCCACCCTGCCACCACAGCGCCAGCACCACACAAGCGGCGAACAGACCGCCTTCGATCATGCCGCTCAGTGTGCGCGTCCATGGCCCGAACTCACCCTCGCCGAGCAGCGCCCCCAGATTGTCCAGTTGCAGGCGTGAGTCCGGAAAACTCTGCACCAGCGCATGCAAACTGCCAGCCATGAGTTCGCCCCCGGCAAGGATAATCAGCAAACCGGCGGCAGCACCACTGGTCGCTCCGATCAGCAGGGCACGCGCCAAGGTGCGCGCATAACGCTGCGCCAGCCAGAGACCACCACCGATACTGGCTCCAATCACAAAACCTTCGGCAGCACCGGTGATGTCACCCGGTGTGCGTCCCAGCAGCAGGTTAAATGCGTCACTGCCAATCAACTGCCCGGCGGCACCGGTCAACATGCCGCCGAGCGCACCGCCCAGCACGGTGCTGACCAGGGATTCGCCAGAGACGCGGCGGGCAAGCGCCACTGCAACACTCACACCGACGGCGCCGATCACTGCAATCGCCGTACACAGGCAAATCACCACCAGTAACGCGGATATCGTTCCGATGCCTGCCGTTTGTGCCTGTACCAGTCCGCCGGCAGCCAGCAACATGGCGCCCAGCACGCCCGCGAGCGCCCCGCCGGCACTGCCGGCAGCAGCAAAAACCCCCACCGGCGAGAGCCGGGCCCCGGATGCGGCCGCCAATGCGGTTGGCTGCAAAGCGACCGGGTCAGACTCGACACAAAAACTGACCTCGGCGACAAACCGGTAACCGTGTTTGGGCACCGTCTCAATAAACCGGGGCCGCGCAGCATCATCGCCCAACTGTTTGCGCAGCGTTTTGATGCACTGGGTCAGCGCCTCGTCAGTGACAGCAATACCGTCCCAGACTTCAGCGAAAAAACGCTCACGTGACACCAGTTTGCCCGGCTCGCGAACCAGCAAGGCCAGCGCGTCAAAATAACGCGCATTGAGCTCTACCGGCCGCGATTGCCAGCGCAATTGCCTGTCCTCAGGATGCAGGGAAAACTCATCAAATTGATAATAACCGGAGGCCATGCCAGTGCCCTGTTCCTGAGAGTGTTGTTAAAGCGATGCCGCGCAGCATAACAAGGGATGACGCTCAGTCCAATCGACGTCCCTTATGCGTGCGCCAACAGGCGATCATTCCGGCAATCACCATGAACAAGGGCAAGGCACCCGGCTCACTCTCAGTGACGATCATGAACACCACCAGCAACAGACCAACCATCAGCAAGATCACAGCGGCCAGTCTAGTGATCATGGTGTGCAACCTCGGCCTGCTCATCACGCGCCGCCTGCCGGAACAACAAAGCCGATACCAGAAACAGCGTTGCAAAAAAACCCGTGATACCGAGCACGTCTTTTCCAGTGGCATAGGGTGGCAGTGAGCCGGTGACGATGACACCAACAGCAATCAGCACCAGGGCGGCCACCATCAGATACAAGGTGACAGCAAGCCCGGCCGGCCGAAAACGGCTGGCGACAATACCCACAACCCCGCCCAGCATGACCAGAAAATACGGCAAATCGACCGGCAGATCGCCATCACCGATAATACCCACGGCCATATTCACCCACATCAGCAAAAAGCCGGACAACAGTGCCAGCACTGCCGCCAGGCGATAACGGATGTTCTTGCTCAGCTTCACCGCCAGCTCTATCCCGCCGCCCACCATCGCCATCAGCGTGCCCATGATCAGGAAGTCGGGCAAATCCCAGTCCACCTCGCTGGTAAATTGCATGGCAATCAGGGGCAACAGCAGCAGTGCAACCGGGATGGACCAGCCAATCAGGCGCCAGGGCACCGGGCGGCTGACTGCGCTGTGATCAGAATCAAGGGTCTGCCTGTTGTTCATCATCATCTCCTCGTCAAGTCAGTTGTTAACACGAGGCAACAGTGTGGCGGCGTGCGGTGATAAAAAGCCTGACCCTGATGTGAGGAAAACCTGAGCAATGCCTGAATCAGGTGCGCAGCGCGGTACGGATCGCACGATACAGCACTTGGTAAACATCCGGAGCCGGCATTTGGCCCTGACCGTAAACCGCACTCGACAGTTGTTGCGCCAGGCGGCACAGGTCTTGTGACTGCTGCGGGCATTGACGGGCAACACGGTGCAAATGGGTATCAATGGTTTCCCCCGGCAGGCGGCCGAGTCCGAGTTTGCGCAGTTGCCTGTCGAATTGCCGGTACGGTTTCAGCGCAGCGACTGTGGTGGCTGCGACCGCCGGCTTGCCCGCCATCGCGCGCAATCCAACCCCGAGCAAGAGCAACGCCATCAGCCACAGTGGTGCATCACCCAATCCACGCTGTTCAAGCCATTGTGTGACCTGCTCGGTACGCAAATCGCCGTTGTCATCGAATACATTCTGGTCCCAGGTGTATTCCAGTGCCTCCAGCGCATCGAGTGTGGCGCTGATACCGGGAATGGCGGCCAGCTGCAAACGCAGTCGCGCGCGGGCATCCAGTTGTTCCTCCGGGACCGTGGCCAGCCACGCGTCGATGCCGCCCTCAATACGCTCTGGCGCAATCGCCAGCGTGGGATCCAGCTGCACCCAGCCCTGCTGCGGATACCAGGCTTCAACCCAGGCATGGGCATTGTATTGGTACACAGACCAGTGCCCGGTGAGCGCGTTGTAACGCCCGCCCTGATATCCGGCGACCACCCGCGCCGGGATACCCGCCACACGCAGGGCAAACGCCAGTGCCGCCGCATAATGTTCACAAAATCCCTGTCGTGTGCTGAACAGAAAATCGTCAACAGAATGCTCACCGGTCACCGGTGGCGTCCATGTGTAATAAAACGCTTGCTGGTTAAAGTGTGACAACAGCGCCTGTGTCAGTGTTTGTGCATCCGGATAGCGGGCTTGCAAGTCTCTCACCCACGTTTGTGTTTGCGGATTGCTGTTAGGTGGCAGCGCCAGATTGCGCCTGCGCTCCTCGTCGCCCAGCAACGGCGCGATGTCAGGCTGAAGATCGGAGTAAACGCGGTATCGTTTGCGTTGACGCACAGGTTCGAGCGCTACCAGTACATCGCGATTGTCCAGATAAATGCCAGACTGGCTTGTACGCGCCTGATGCAAACCAAACAACCAGATTTGCCGGTGTGGTTCCAGACTGACCTGGTAACGGATGCTGTCGGGTGACGGGTCAGCATCCAGCACAAACTCAGGCGGCATCGCGCGCGACCATGCCTGGCCGTCAAAGTTTTCCAGCACCAGCCCACGCCAGTACAACTGATCTGCCGGCAAACGGATGTCATTGTCAAAACGCACCTGCATCGCCAGACGACTGTCGGCAACCAGCTCACTGACCGTGCCAGGTGCCATGCGTTCACTGATGCCGGTCGGGGCTCTGCCGGATCGATCAGCGTCCGGCAAACGGTCGCTGGCCCCTGCCACCAGCAAGGCCAGCAAGATCACCAGCGGAGCTGACTGCACCAAAGAGAGGCCGGCGCGACGCAAGGGATGGTCGAGCCCGACACTGGAGCGGGTCAGCAGCAACAACAGCAGGAGCAGAAAATAAATCCCGCTGACCCACGAGTCCGCATAAAGACTGGCACCCAGCATCAACACCAGTGCAGGCACGCGCCAGCCCAGCATCACACACATCAGACACGGCAGCAGCAACCACCAGGCCTGGGTTTGCAAGGGTGGCAGTATCAGGGCAGCGGCCAGCACCAGGCTGGCCGGAATCACCGGATCCTGATCTTGCCATCGTTTGTATGTCGCGCTCACCATGTCGCCAGCACCTGCAACAAGCGCTCACGGTGCGCTGGACCAGCTGCCGGCTCGATGACCAGGCCGGGCATTTTCAGGCCAATCTGCCAATGACGCGCACTCAGCTGCACAATCTGGTAACACAGACAGGACAGTATTTCTTCGGTGTCTCGCAGGCGGTCGTGATCATGGGTGAACTGGTCCCAGTCCAGCATGACCTGCTGCTCACCACTGTGGACAAACTGCCGGGTTTGCAAACCCTGACCGCGTGCCAGCGATTGCCAGTGAATCCGGCGCAGCGAGTCACCCGCCTGATAGTCACGCAGACCCGCAAAATCATCCGGACCACCATGACGGTGAACGGTTCTGGACACATCGCCTGGCGATTGGCCGCCACGACGGGCGGGCAGCGCACAAGCCAGAGGGCGCGGGTATACCACACAGCTCATCGCCAGATCCGGCCGACTCCAGGCGCGCCACAAACCCAGGGGATAGAGTGTGCCCAGCATCAGACGGGGCGCCTTGAACAGGCCACGCTGTTCAACCTGAATCGACAGTTCTGCGCGTGTTGTTGACCCTGCCTCAACCGACAAGGTCTGCGGACTGTCGCCGGCAAAGCCCAGCAACAGTTGCTGATGACTGCGCCGCGCACTGGCCGCATGCAGCGTCACCGTAAAACTGACACGCTCACCGGCAAAACAGGCACGCGTCGGCTCGTGCCCGTCAACACGCCGCGATGACAGCTGCAAGCCGCTCAATGTCCGAAAACACTGGATCAAACTGACAAAAAACAGGCTGAGCAGCAACAAGGCCAACAACACCGGCACAGGCTGGCGCTGGGCATTGGCGACCACCAGCAACACCAGCGCACAAATACTCAGGACGGCCCCGTAGCGTGTCGGCAAAATAAAGACGTTACGATGGTGCAGGCGCAGCGCCTGTTCGGCCGGCAGACGCAAATCCAGCCAGCGCGACTGCCGTCGCTGCCAGCGGCTGCGCAGGGGCTGTATCAGCGCGGCAGTACGTCGACGCAGGCCAATATCCATGATCCCGCCTTGTCAGCGTGTCCGTCGGAACGGGTGCTGTAGTCATTGGCCCCGGCCGCTGGCATCACTCGATGTTCAACCACCGCAGCAAACACTGCCTGCACGTCATCCGGTGTCACATGATCTCGCCCTTGCATCAATGCGTGGCAGCGCGCTGCACGCACCAGCGCCATGCCACCACGAGGCGACAGTCCAAGCGAACACACAGCAGGATCGCGGGTAAACGCAATCAGTCGCTGAACGTAATCCAGCACCTGATCACCACAGTGGATGGCCGCCATCGCACTGCGCCACAAGGTCAGGTCATGAACCCCCATGACCGGTGCAAGCGGCGTCGGCTCCTGATAATGACTGACCCTTGCCAGCAGTTCACGTTCAGCTGCCGGGTCCGGATAACCCAGTGACAGGCGCATCAAAAACCGGTCAGTTTGCGATTCAGGCAAAGGATAGGTACCTGCCAGATCTGACGGGTTCTGCGTTGCAATCACAAAAAATGGAGTGGGCAGACGTCGGGTTTCCCCGTCCAGAGTTACCTGTCCCTCCTCCATCGCCTCCAGCAAGGCACTTTGTGTTCTGGGCGTGGCGCGGTTGATCTCGTCAGCCATCAACACCTGGCAAAACACCGGCCCCTGATGAAACCGGAACTGCCCGGTGCCAGGATCAAATACCGAACCACCCAGAATGTCTGCCGGCATCAGATCACTGGTGAACTGTACGCGTTTGAACGACAGGCCCAGCACCGATGCCAGCGCCTGTGCCAGCGTGGTCTTGCCCATGCCCGGCAAATCTTCCAGCAGCAGATGTCCTCCGGCCAGCAGGCAACACAGTGCCAGGCGGATCTGCGAGTCCTTGCCCAGAATCACCTGATTGAGTTGTTCAACACACTGCTCGATTTTCTGCTGCATTGGGCCTCCCGACGTGTCATCGTGAGTCTAGCGTGTTGCTGCGCCAATGTAACTTTTTCTGCAGTTTGTCGTATTAGCGGTATATGGACACCAATACCACAACGATTGATTTGCTCATGCATCAGGTCCAGGCGGGCGAAAAGCTGGCGCTGGACGGACTCTATGAGGCGATGTCACCAGGGCTGTTTGCCTGCCTGCGACGAATGGGTTGCAACCCGGACGATGCTGCCGACCTGCTGCAGACAACATTCCTGAAAGTCTGGCAATTCAGACAACAGTATCGCGGCCAGCAAGCCAAGGCCTGGATTTATAAAATCGCTTTGAACAGCTGGCGTGACTTTTATACCGGCAGCCCGCACTGGCAGGAAACTGTCTATGAGGAATCCACCGACTATCGCGAGGACAGGCAGACCTGCCCCGAGACAGTGCTCAATGCAGAGCGCCTGGCTGCAAGCTTGCAGGAGGCGTTGATGCGTTTGCCCGTTGTCTTGCGTGAAGCTGTTGTCCTGAGCCGGTTTTCAGGCCTTGGCATACGCGAGATGGCCGCCTTGCTTGGCACGACTGAATCCAACATTAAAGTTCGCATTCACCGGGGGCTGGTGCTGCTCAAGCAGTCGCTTGTGGACAGTGAAACAACATACCCCGTGCGTTCAGGAGACAAACATGACTGACCACACACCCGAACAGCAGGATAGCGTGAATCCGGAGTGGCAAGATGCGCTTGGCGAAACTGCCGAGCCGCTGTGGCAGGCATTGGCCTGTGAGCCTGCTCCTGTGATGAAGCCGTCGCTGTTTGTTGGCGAGAACCCGTATCCGCACAGCTGGCCAGTCGCCAATCATTCACGCAGAGTTGCCTGGATCTGGCCAGTGGCGCTGGCGGCATCGCTGATGTTGAGTCTTGGTCTGGGATGGGAACTGCGGCAACAGCAAGGTGACAACCGGAATTTGCAGCTTGAAAACTGGCTGCTGCAATCACAGTCACCTGAGCCGCTACGACGCCTGCAGGCGCTGGAGCGTTTGCGCAACGCGTCCGGCCAGATTCAGAGCGAACACTGGCCGGCATTGCTGTTGTCATTCCAGAGCGCACGCGATCCCAATACGCAACTGGCAGCGCTTGAAATCCTGATCAGCGTCGGCGCAGTTGAGAGTATCGCAGACCTGCCTGATACCGTGCAGACATCAACAGTTCCGCTGATCGAAGCCAGCTTTCAACGGCAACAACCCTGACGCAGGAGTCAGCAACATCATGGAAAAATCCGGTTTACTGTTTTTGTTCACACTGGCGGTCGCCGTGTGTACTTCGGCAGCACAGGCGCAGCAAAACATCGACAACACAGAAGGCGTGCGCCAACTGCACATTGAAGCGACGCGGGCAGATATCGAAGTCACCAGCGGCCCAAACGCGCAGTTGTCCTGGCAAGCCACTGCGCGCCCGTCAAGCGCTGAGGTGCCGGGAAATCTGATGCCATTGGCGATGCCTGCCGCCCCCGTCAATCCGGTGCGCATTGATGAGACTCTGTTTATCCGGCTGGACGATCAAAACCACCATTACACGCTGGCTGTGCAAGTCCCTGCGGACTGGGACATCAACATCTATGTCCGCGAACAAGGTTCAATTCGCACGGAGCAACGGCAAGCGGCAGTGTCAGCCTGGTCTGCCCGGGGCGATGTTGACTTGCGTGAACAGCAGGCTGATTTCTCCGTGACCGCGATGGACGGAACAGCACAAGTAGATGTTGTTCAGTTGCCCGCAGGGTCGACCTCGGCGATTACCGCCTGGAATGGAGATGCCCTGCTTTATCTGGCCGACGATCTGCCGCTTGAGCTGCGCATTGTAGAAGCCAGCTCAGTGCTGAGCGACCTGCCTGCCGTCCAGCGTGCCCCGGTATCCGTGAACAACAACGAACGCGTGATCACGCTCGGGTCAGGCGATCGTGTGATTACCGTGCGCAGCATTCAAAGTTCCCTGCATCTGTTACAGCGAGGTTCCCAGCCATGACACTCCGTTTTGCGATGTTATTGATGCCAGCTCTCTTTTATGGAGCATCAGCGGCAGCCCAGACCGATTCAAACCTGCAGATGGCATTGGACGCTTATCTGAACGCGCATTACCAGAATCAGGATTTTATGGGTGAGGTTCTGATCGCGGACACAGACAACATTATTGCCCACAGTATCGTGGGCATGGCTGACATTGAAAGCCAGCGACCTCACGCCGCCAACGACATCTATCATGTCGCCTCACTGACCAAGCAGTTTACCGGTGCTGCGATAGCGGTGCTGGTCAGCAGGGGGCAGTTGTCACTGGATTCAACGCTCGGCGAGTTGCTGCCCGATTTTGCGACTGGCATCAGCGGAGCCGCTGACATCAGCGTTCTGCAACTGGCGCGCCACGAAGCGGGTATCGCGGATTACAACAATTTCCCCGACTACGCCCGGATGAGCCGCTCCGCCGTCACGCTCGACGAGGTGCTGGCATGGATCGATCAGCAGGTATCACAGGCAGAACCTGGCGCTTACCGCTACTCAAATTCGCACTATGCCATTCTGGCCCGCATCATTGAACAGGTCAGTGGTATGTCCTACACGGACTTTATGCAGCAAACCCTGTTTGAGCCCGCCGGGATGCACCACAGCGGTCACTTTCGCGCAGAGGACATCGTGCCCGGTCGTGTTGCCGGTTACGACCCGGGCCACGGCTTGTCATTGGTCAACGCACCGGTGCTCGACAATTCCATGAAGCTGGGTTCAGGGTCACTGCATACCAGCGCGTTTGACCTGCTCAACTGGCATCGTGCACTGCAGCGGCACGACGTGCTTGATGAGAAAACACAGGCCTTGTACCTGACCCCCGGCGCCCATGATTACGCCATGGGTATCAGTGTCGGCAAAGACAGTTCAACCGGTGAAACCGTTGTCCACCACGATGGCAAATCGCCCGGTGTCGCCGCCTGGTTCAAGCGCTGGCCGGAAAGCGGCAAGGTGCTGATTGTGCTGTCCAACGTCAACACCGGTGTGTTGAACCGGATGAAAACGGATCTGACTGAACTGGTCAATGGCAAGCCGATTGATCCGCCAGCGTTGCGCCAGATTCGCGCACTGGACAAGCAACTGGCTGAAGCAGCTCCAGGGACTTATCAATTTCCGCCAGCAACCCGCATCGGGATCACAAGATCGCAGGACGGCCTGACCCTGTACTGGGGCGATGGCGGTTTGCCCCAGCATCTGATCCCGCTGGCCGACAGTGACTGGTTTCTGATGGGATCGCGAGGCGACCGTATCCGGTTTGTAAGCAACAGCCAGGGTGAGATCAACGAACTGGAATATGACTGGGGCGGAGGTATCGAGCGTTGTCCGCGCCTGCCACTCTGATCAGCTTGCCCGATTGGTTTCCTCACACCCGGAATAGGCTGCACGAAGGGTATTGTGCTAAGGTTCCAATACCCATCGTAAGACCTTGACAGCGCAAAGCCTGTCACCGGGAGACCCTTGTATGTTTCAAACTCGTTTGTGCAGATACGGTATTGCGACAACAACCGGTGTTGCACTCAGTCTGATTATCAATGTGTCGCTGGCACAAACTGACGGGCAGACGTCCTCGCAAACAAGCAGCGACTGCGAAACCGGCAACCAGCTCACCTTCAGCTGGCAATTTATTAACAACTGTTCACTCGAAATTCGCGGCGGCACAAGTTTGGGCGCCGGCCTTGCACTGGACACTGAGCCGTCGGCAGCCTGGCAGGCATTGCAGGAACCGGGTATCAGCCGGTTTGAGCGCGATCGCCGTGCCATTCTCGCCATGGCCGGCGGCTACCGCGTCAGTTTTGATTTTCTGGAAACCGTGGGTTACACACCGGGATTTGAACCCGACCCGCCCTATCGCTCATGGGGCACCGAATATGTGTATGTTGTGGAAGATCGTGGCGACTTCATCAGCCTTCAGCACATCATGGTGATGCAATACGTCGGACCCGATGGCGTGGTGTCGGAACCGATGGTGCAAAAACACTGGCGTCAGGACTGGCAGTATGAAGAGGACGCCATTCTGGTGTTTCAGGGCAAGGACCAGTTCGGGCATCAGCAGTTCACCACACAAGAATCACAGGGTCGCTGGGCGCAGTCCGTGTATCAGGTCGACGATTCACCGCGTTACGCCGCCATAGGCCAGTGGCAACACCTGGGCAATGTCTCAAGCTGGCTGAGCGACACCACCTGGCGCCCGTTGCCAAGACGCGAATCCAGTTACCGTCAGGACTATGATGTGCTGGTTGGCAGCAACCGTCATACCATTACGCCAACCGGATGGGTACAGGAAGAGGAAAACCTCAAGCTTGTGTTGGAAGCACCTGGCATGCCCGGTGGCAACATGCCTTACCTGTCCAAAGAAATTGGCGTGGCACGTTATGAGCGCGTCAGGGATTTCGATTTTTCTGCCGGAGATCAATACTGGCAGGACACGTTTGCGTTCTGGCAGGACGTGCGCCGGGCATGGCAGGAGATCATTGCGCAAAACCGACCCTTTGTACTCAATGAAAATGCCGGTAGTGTGCCACTGTTTATGGCCATGTTCATGATGGCGGATGAGGCGGCAACAGAAGGTGCATACGATTCGGACAAGATCCTGCCTGCAATACGAAGCAAGCTGGAGGAGTATGTCCAGTTCCGTTAGACCAAACTTGCAACCTTTGCCAGACACCGTCCGTCCAACTGTACAGGTTCCCGGGCGGGGTAGATTGTCTTTGCCTGTAAAACCCATACAGACCAGTTACTCAAGAGGATTTACGATGGCAACTCTTTGCAAAAGTTTGTCGCTAATCCTGATACTGATGCTTTGGCTGGGTCAGGCATCAGCTCAACAAGATTCAGCGCAATCAACAGACTTTTATATGATCAGGTTTAACGACGCTCTGGATAAAGCTTACGTCGAAGCTACACTGCACGGTGGCCATTTTTCCATGGCGCCAATTGGTGCCTCACATCTTGCACGTGGCTGGCAGACGTGGGTACAAAACCTGATCGCCCTGTCTGCAACGGGTGGCACTCTCCCGGTTGAGGCGGGTCCCGACGGTGGTTGGATAGTCGACGCACAGCCTGAAAGTTCGATCAGGCTGAATTATGAAGTCGATCTTTCTTTCACCCGATTACCTTGGCCTGTGGGTAATGAACAGGCAGGACAATTTACAGGCGACGCACTGTACCTTGTCGCACGCCCTTTGTTTATCGTTTCGGACGTGGATCGTCCTGCCCGCATTCGCATTCAGCCTCCAGGAAACATGATAATCTCTTCGGCTTGGCAGAGAGGTGATGACGGGGTGTTTTATGCTGAAAATCAAACGTCATTGACGTCGAATTCGCTCGTAGTCGGTCATCATAACGAAGTACGTGTTAGCCAGGATGACTTCCATGTAAATCTGGCCTTACCGGGTGAAGCAGGAGGTGCCGCAGACGCAATGCGTCCTGTGCTGAGTGCTGCCATGGCTGACTATCTGGACATGTTCCCTGAAACGCCTGCCCGAACATTTCTGATGACTTTCTTCTACGCGCCACAGGACGACGGGGAGGCCTTCTCTGGTAGCGCGGCCTTTACTTCGCAGGAGCCAGTCACGGCGACCGGGCGCCTTATCTGGGCCAATTTCATCGCTCATGAACTGATGCACCACTGGAACGGACAGGCTATCGCGAGTTCAGAGCGCGCTCCGACGGCCTGGTTTCGTGAAGGTGGAACGGAGTACCTGGCGAACTTGGCCCTGGCGCGCGGCGATGTTGTCGACCCACAGTCCTGGCTGAGGAAAGCCGAAAGCCACTTGGGCTTGTACTTGCTGTTCGCTTCCTCACCGGTGTGGCAAGAAGTCACTCTCGAATCCGCAGGGAGCAACAGTGGCGCCAATCGACCAGGTGTCTATAACGGGGGCTGGGCTGCGTCACTCTGTCTGGACGCCCGCATCCGCCAAGCGAGCGCTGATCGTCGATCACTTCGCGACTTGATGACCCTGATGTACCGGCGCTATGCCCAGACGGGAACACGTTACACTGCCGCCGATCTCGCGTCCGCCGTATCGGAGATAGCCGGTGAGGATCTTGATGACTATTTCAGGGTTCATATTCAGGGGACCGAGCCGCTGCCTATTCGTGAGTGTCTTGCAGCGTTTGGTTTGCAGATCATATCCAAATCCTACGCGGGCGAAGCCTACCTCAGCGCAGACCCGGAAGCAGATGGCGCCGCCAGACAACGTCTCGACAGCTTGCTGAATCACCCGGGGGCTCACGCCAGTCTGCTTGCCCGATCTGCGCCATGACTCAACACAGCATCAGAGTTCTGCATACCTCAGACTGGCATCTTGGCCGTGCGCTGCACGGCCAGAAACGTTATGAGGAATTTGACCAGCTGCTCGACTGGATGATCGACACCTTGCGCGATCAGCAGATTGATGTGCTGCTGATCGCCGGCGATGTGTTTGATACCGGCACGCCGAGAAACCGCGCCCAGCATCAGTACTATCGCTTCCTGACCCGTGTTGCCGGCACCGGCTGCCGGCACGTGGTGATTATTGGTGGCAATCACGACTCGCCCAGTTTTCTGAACGCGCCGGCGCCACTGCTCAAAGTGCTGAATGTGCATGTGGTCGGCGCCATGGCCGACACACCGGCAGACGAGGTGCTCGTACTGCGCGACAGTGCCGGCTATCCGGAACTGATTGTCTGCGCGGTGCCCTACTTGCGTGACCGCGACATCCGCACGGTGGACGCCGGGGAAAGCATCGCTGACAAGGAACAAAAACTGCTGGATGGCATTCGCAGCCATTATGCGGCGGTCTGCGCCGAAGCACTCCACATTCACACCCGCCTGACTGCGGCACAGCAGCAAACTGTACCCATCATTGGCATGGGCCATCTGTTTACCGCCGGTGGCCGCACGACCGACGATGACGGTGTGCGCGACCTCTATGTTGGCTCACTGGCCCATGTCGGGGTCGATATCTTTCCGGCGATGCTGGATTATGTGGCACTTGGCCACCTGCATGTGCCACAAGCGGTGGGTGATCGAGAACACGTACGCTACAGCGGCTCTCCGCTGCCCATGGGTTTTGGTGAAGCCTTGCAGCAAAAGTCAGTCTGTGTGCTGTGCTTTGAGCAGCGCCAGCCACAACTCACGCTGCTGCCGGTACCCGGCTTCCAGCGCCTGCGTCAATTGCGCGGCAATCTGCAAGGACTGCTGAGTGACCTGGGGCAACTGGTGCAAGATAACATCAGTACCTGGGTTGAAATTCTGTATACCGGTGACGAGATTGTGCCGGATCTGCGCGAGCAACTGGAGAACGCACTGGGCGACAGCGCTGGACTGGTCAGCATCCTGCGTATCCGTCATGCGCGTCTCGCTGCCAATATCCTGCTGGCCAGTGCGCCGGGTCAAACGCTGGATGACCTGACGCCACTGGATGTGTTCCAGCGCTGTTTGTCTGTCCGCGACGTCCCAGAGGCACAGCGTCAGGATCTGTTGTATGCCTATCAGGAAATCCTGCAACAACTGCACGAGCACGACCATGCGGAGTCATAAAAAAAGAGACCTGAGCGCATGAGAATTCTCGGCATCCGTTTGATGAACATCAATTCACTGGCTGGTGAATGGTCCGTGGACTTCACCGATCCCGCTTATCGCAGTGAGGGCATCTTTGCGATCACCGGCCCTACCGGTGCCGGCAAAACCAGTTTGCTGGATGTCATCTGTCTGGCTTTGTACGGACGCACACCACGACTGGAACGCGTGAACAAGGCTGGCAATGACCTCATGACACGGCAGACCGGCGAGTGTTTCGCCGAGGTCACGTTCTCCACACCGGCCGGCACCTTCCGCTGTCACTGGTCCCAGCACCGTGCACGCAAAAAACCGGACGGCGAGTTGCAGACGCCCAGACACGAAATCAGCAACGCAGATACCGGTCAGATCATCGACAACAAAATCAAAACGGTGGAAAAACGTATCGAAGCCGTGACCGGTATGGATTTTGTACGCTTTACCCAATCGATGATGCTCGCACAAGGCGGTTTCGCTGCCTTTCTGAGTGCCAGTGCCGATGAGCGCGCGCCGATTCTGGAGCAAATTACCGGCACTGGCATCTATTCAGAAATTTCCATTCGTGTGCACGAACGCCACCGGCAGGAATCCGACACCCTGGCCGCACTGGAAGCCGAGTTGCGCGGTCTGGTGTTGTTGTCACCGGAACAGGAAGCCGCGCTGGTGAGCGAAGAACACCAACGCAGTGTGGAACTCGAGCAGCAGGCACAGACGCTGATGCAGTATCAGCACCGCTACGAGTGGAAACGGCGCTGCGTCGAGCTGGAACAAAAACTCGCCGGCATCGCGGCCGATCTCGACGATTGGCAGCAGCACAATGCCGCCTTTGACAAACAACGTGAACAACTGGCCCGCGCGCAGCGAGCGCTGGAACTGGCCGGTGACTACAGCGCCTTGCAATCCTTGCGACAGGCTCAGCGCGATGACGAGAATTCGCTTGCCACCAGCACAGCACGCCTGCCCGCTCAGCAGGCCCTGGTCGCCGAACGCGACAAGGCGACCAAAGCCGCACAATCGCACCACGACAAGCAGCTGGCTTTGCTGACTGAGCAGCGACCTTTGTTGCGTGAAGTGCTGGTGCTCGACAGCCGCATTACACAACAGAAAAAAAGTGTGGCTGACTGTCGTGAACGCTTTTCCACCTGTGTTCAGACACTCGAGAGTCAGCAGGAGAAAGTCAATGCATTCAGCGCACAAACACATGACCTGCGTCAGCGGCTGGCCGGCTTGCGCCTGCATCCGGATGAATCCGATACCTCATTGCTGACACGCTACGAACAGGACTTTGAGCAAAAGCGACTGGCGCTGCGTGCACAGCAGGACCACATCAAAACCCTGATGCAGAAAAAAAACCTGAAACAGTGGCGTGAGCAACTGCAACAGATTGATCAGTCTTTGCAGCACCTGGCCAAAATCGCCGACTGGCGTTCACAACAGCAGTCAACACAGCAACAACAACACGCTCTGCAGGCTGACTCGCAGGTGCTCGACAACAATCTGGTGGTGCTGGCAGAGCGTGTTACGCAGCAGCAGGCCGTTGTCAGCGCACAGGAGCAGACACTGACCGCCTTGCGCCAGCAGCTGATGCTGCAAAAAACCGTGCGCAGCCTCGACACCCAGCGTGCACAGTTGCGCGAAGGACAGCCCTGCCCGCTCTGCGGTGCCACTGAGCATCCATGGGCAGTCCACGAACCCGATGCCGACATCAGTCGCACCAGTCAGCACATCGCTACCGCCGAGGCGTCCTTGCAGGACAGCCGCCAACAGCTGCAAACCCTGCTGACCGAACAGAGCCAACTGCAGGAACGCCGTACCCAGCTCGGCCTGCAATCGCAGCGCCTGCAACACGCGTATGACAAAACTGAACAGCAGATTCAGCAGCTGTGGCAGCAGTCCGGTCTGGACAACATCGCGGAGGATGTTGAGTCACAGCAGCACGCGTTGACACAACAGCGGCAGGCTGTACAAAACACGCTGGACACGCTGGACGCAGAACAGGCACAACTGAGCACACTGGATGAGGCCGCACGATCCGCACTGGAACAGATGAATCATGTGCGCAGCCAATTCACCTTGTTGCAGCACCTGGGCAATCAATTGCAGAGCATGGCCGACAACCTGTCACGCTTGCAGGCCGAGACGGATTCGGTGTCGGCAGAACTGGACAGTGTCACGCAGACACTGGCGCAGATGAGCGCACAGCGCGAGCAATTGCTTGGCGACAAGGACCCGGTGCAGCAGGAGGCTTCACTGGAAGCGGCGCTCGCACGTGCCGAGCAGCAGCTGGTATTGGCGCAGCGCAGCCATGAGCAAGCCGACCGGGATTGGCATGCCTTGCAGCAGAGCATCGAACGATTGCAACAGCACATCAAAGAGCGCAGCGAAAAAATCTCGGTCGCCGAGCAACACTTCAGCAAGGCGCTCAGTCAGCAGCAATTTGACAGCGAGCAGGATTATCTCGCCGCCCGTTTGCCCGACGATACCCGCCAGCATCTCAGCGCCGAGGCTACCCGGTTGCAGCAACTTGGGGCTGCACTCGGCGCCTTACAACAACAGACACGTTCTGAACTGGACAGTTTGAAACAGCAGGCATTGACGGAAGCGACACTGGACACCTTGCAAACTCAGCTTGCTGAACAGCAAACGCGGGTCAACCAGCAGCGTGAATGGCTTGGCGGCATCCGCCGCGACCTCGACAACAATCGCCAGGCGCGCGACAAACAGGGCCAGCAGGCTGCCAGAATCGATGCCCAGAAAACGGAGCTGGCGCGCTGGGCTGCCCTGCATGAACTGATCGGCTCATCTGACGGCAAAAAGTTCCGCAACTTTGCCCAGGGCCTGACCTTCGAGCTGATGATTCAGCACGCCAATGTGCAACTGGCCAGGATGACCGAGCGTTACCTGCTGGTGCGTAACCTGCAACAACCGCTGGATCTGGATGTGATCGATCAGTATCAGGCCGGAGAAATGCGTTCCACGCGCAATCTGTCGGGCGGCGAAAGTTTTATTGTCAGCCTGGCCCTGGCACTCGGACTCTCGGCCATGGCCAGCCGCAATGTGCGTGTGGATTCGCTGTTTCTGGATGAAGGTTTTGGCACGCTGGATGAGGACGCACTGGACGTGGCACTCGATACCCTCGGCAGCCTGCAGCAGCAAGGCAAACTGATTGGTGTGATTTCACACGTCAGCGCCCTGAAGGAGCGCATCAGCACGCAGATCAACGTGATACCCGGCCCCGGAGGCCGCAGCCGCCTGAGTGGGCCGGGGTGTCAGGCGCGCTGAATCTCACTGCGGCATAAACGGCAAGTCCGTGACGCCAGGATCAATGCCCAACTGTGAAAACAGGGTCGTGATCTGCCCGCGATGATGAGTCTGGTGATTAAACAGATGGGTGACCACCAGCCACATTGGCATGACTTTTTCGACCGGCTGGGTGATGGGTGTAAAACGCAAGTCGGCCTGCCAGTCAGCCAGCGTCATGGCATCTGCCCACTGCACAATACGCTGGTCCATGCGCTCGCGCTCGGCGCGCAGATCTGCAAAGTCCGCGTACAACTCCTGATTGAGGGCCTTGGCCGCAAAGGGTTCACCGGTAAAACGGCCCATCCAGATCTTGTCTGCCAGCAGCAGGTGGTTAAACGTGGCATGCATGGATTTGAAGAACGCCCCCATGTCCTGTTTGCGCTGTTTGTCGCTCAATGTCGCCGCCAGCTCATACAGTCGGCTGTTCATCCACTGGTTGTAACGCGCCATGGCACGCACATGATTCAAGGCAAGTTCCATCAGCTGTGACCTCCGTCAATGACACGGTTACTGAAATAAAGGATACATCGACGCCAGCAACAAAACGCCCATCATCAGATTAAAAAACCGGGCGCGCTGCGGGTGCAGCAGAAACTGGCGCAGACTGGCGCCAAACAGGTTCCACAGACTGATCACCGGCATGCCCAGCAGCGCAAACATCAGGCCTATCATCAGCGTGTTGCTCCACAGCGACTGCGGCTGGGTGTAGGTGGCAATGGCGGTCAACATCATCATCCAGGCTTTGGGGTTGACCCACTGGAACATCGCACCCTGCCAGAACGTTAACGGCCGTGTGACCACCGGCTCGTCCACCGGGATATCCGGCACCGACACCGGCACGGCCGCAAACGCCGGTTTGACCAGCATCCACGTCAGATACAGCAGCGCGGCGCCACACAATATCTTCAACACCAGCTCGAGTGCCGGAAAGCGCATCAGCAGCTGCCCAAGCCCCAGGGCAATGGCCAGCAGCAGAATCTGGCAACCGGCGGTGATACCGAGAATGTGCGGAATAGAGCGACGAAAACCGAAATTGGCTCCCGATGCCAGCAACATCATGTTGTTGGGTCCCGGTGTACCGGTCATCACAACCACAAAACCCATCAACGCAATCACTTGTTCCAACGCCATCGCATGCTCCCGCCTCGGCTGTTTTGCATGGCAGGCATTGTGCTTGCACGCCTGATAACGATACAGATATAAAATACATAAATTGAACCGGTACAGATTACCACCCAAACGGACTGTATCGCCTTAATTGGCGATATCTGTACCGTCACAGCCCCGGATCGGCAGTTTAGTCTGTTGTGCACATTGACTGGGCACGCAACCCGAAGGAGCATTCTTCATGCTTTACCAGCAACTGGCCGACCGCCTGCAGGCGCTGATCAGCGACAACGTCTATGAAACCGGCTCACGCTTGCCCGGCGTGCGCCAGCTGAGTGAACAACATGAGGTCAGCGTCTCCACCGCAGTCAACGCCTGCCGCGAGCTGGAGCAGCGCGGTTTGCTGGAAGCGCGTCCGCGCGCCGGTTATTTTGTGCGCCAGCCGCCAGCGCTGCGCCCGGCACCCAGAACCGGACAGGCCAGTTCACGTCCGCGTGCAGTGACCGGGCAGGAACGTGTGCTGCGTCTGCTGCAAGCGGTCAACGATCCGGGTATCGTCAATCTGGGCGCAGCGGTGCCGGATGCGGATTTTCTGCCCGTCGCGGTGATGGAGCGGGCTTTTCACCATGTGCTGCGCACCCAGCGCCGACGTTGCATGGGTTACGAGTTTCCGCCCGGGGCACCGGAGCTGCGCGCTCAACTGGCGCGGCGGCTGGCTGGCCATCAATGTCAGGTCACCGCTGATGACATCCTGATCACCAACAGTTGTCAGGAGGCGATGGCGATTGCGCTGCGCATGCTGACCCGACCGGGAGACACGGTGGCAGTGGAATCACCGACCTATTACGGTCTCCTGCAAGTCATTGAGTCACTTGGCCTGAAAGCGTTGGAAATCCCGACGGATGCGGTGACCGGCATCTCGCTGGATGCGCTCGACATGGCGCTGGAACGCTGGCCAGTGTCGGCCTGTATTCTGGTGAGCAATTTCTCCAACCCGCTCGGTGTATGCCTGAGCGACGAGCGCAAACAGGCGCTGCTGCGCTGTCTGAGCAAACACAAAGTGCCGCTGGTGGAGGACGATATTTATGGCGACTTGCCGTTCAGCGGGCGTCGGCCGGCACCGATCAAGCGCTGGGACACCGAGGGGCTGGTGTATTACTGCTCGTCCTCGTCCAAAACCCTGTCAGCCGGCATGCGCGTGGGCTGGCTGGTGCCAGGTGCGCAATTTGACAAGGCGCGTTACCTGCAATTTATCAACACACTGTCAGTGAATACGCCCGCGCAACTGGCACTGGCGCATTTTCTGCAGCACGGGCATTACGAGCGCTGCCTGCGCACCTCGGCCACCGAATACGCCAAAGCGGTCGCACGCATGACAGACCGGATCACGCAATTGTTCCCCGCCGAAACACGGGTCAGTCGCCCTGCGGGCGGCTTTGTGTTGTGGATAGAGTTGCCGGGGGACCAGGATACGCTCAGTCTGATGGAGACCGCGCTGGATGCCGGCGTCAGTTTTGCACCGGGCGTGATGTTTTCAACCGCCGGCAAGTACCGGCACTGTCTGAGGCTGAACTGCGCCGTGCGTTGGGACGCCCGGCTGGAGCGCGCCCTGATTGCGCTGGCGAAGCTGGTTTGACAGCAACGCCAGCGCAGATCAGGTACCCAATATCAGGTGCCCAGGCGATAGCGCAGCTTGATCACCAGCTTGCTGTCCAGCGGTTCTTCCCAGACGTTGTCAAACTGGTCACCGAAGTTGAGGACATTACGGCGCTGGTTGCCGGCGCGTGAGTAGACCACAAACAGATCGGACAGCGGCGCAATTTCCCAACGATAACGAACCTGGAAGTTCATGTTGGAAATCGAGAAACTGTCCGTAGGCCCCGGCGGTTTGGCGCCTTCAATCAGGTCACGATTACGCGTGGGAGCATCCTTGGGCAGAATGAAGAAGCGGTCTTCCAGTGCCTTGATACCCACCCACTGCAAGCCCATGGTCAACTGCTGACGCGCTGAGATGTAGTATTCCATCTTGAACGAGGTATCCCACTGGTCAGTCTGGAAAGCGGTAAAGTCCTGACCGCCCTGATGCAGCAACCAGCCATCGCGATCCTGATAATTCACTTCGCCACTGAGGCTGAAGTTTGGCATCGGACGCCAGGTCACACCAAAGTCGTAGCTCTCGCTGTAACCACCGGCGAACTCGGTGGAGCGGCCGGCGCCAAAGTTGTAACTCAGCACGGCAGCCGTGTTGGTGGTGTAACTGGCGCTGTAGTTGGTGCGCTCACGTGTGGCAAAGCTGCCATTGCCAAAGCTGTTCAGGTCATCATAACGCTTGGGGAAATGCTGGAAACTCAGGTTGATACGGTCCAGATTGTTCAGCGTGATGGTGGTGGCAACCACGGGAATCGCGTTGTTGGTGCGATCACCATCCAGATTTTCCTCATAACGCAGGAAGGGGTTGATACGAATGTCACGAATACGGGTGAAGCCTGACTTCACATATTCGAAACGGTACCAGGCCTCCCAGGCATTGTTGCGTTCCTGGAATCCGAAGTCATTGATATCGATGGTGTCATCCAGATACGTCAGGTTCAGCGTGTGTTTGAATCCGACACGCGGTGTGTAAATGATGTCGGTAAAGGCACCATAACCCTGACCTTTTTCATCGGAGTCCGATGTCACCACCTGACCATCAAAGTTCCAGACACCGCCCTGCGTGAGGTATTTGAAATCCACCGCATGGACGGCCGCATCCGACTGATCGTGCGCAACCAGTGTGCCGATATAACCCAGGCCGCGATAGGCAGCGCCACCGCCCTGATCTTCATACAACACACGGAAGGCAGTGAAATCACGCCCGGTTTGCTCGTAGCGGTTGCCATCGGTACCGCGGAACGTGGTGTCATCCTCGCTGGCCGCCAGCACACCATAACGCAGACTGCCGTACTGGCCCGTGGCTTTGGCTGCGCCCAGCAAATCGGCGGTCTGCAGACGCTCACGCGCGGAAATGCCGACACCGGCCGGCAATTCCGGGGTGCGCGGGCGGCCACCGATACGGCGCGTGTTCAAAATGGTAAAGCGCTTGCCCACGCTGCCGTTGGAGCGCAGCGAGGTATTAAAAATCTCCTGGCCTTCCTGGAAAAACAGTCGCTTTTCCGGGAAGAAGGTTTCGCTGGCCGTCAGGTTCACGTCCACATCGTCCGCTTCTGCGGATCCGAAGTCCGGATTCAGCGTGGCGGTCAGCTGGAAGTTGGATGACGGACGCCAGAACACATCCACACCGGTGCGATGTTCCCAGTCATTATCGATCTCATCGTAGGTCGAGGCGACTGACGGAAACAGACTCCATTGCTGGCGCGGGTTCACACCACTGAGCTCCAGCAGCGGGAAATTGCCGATAAAAATCGCATCGGACTTGGCAATCGTTGGCCAGGCCCAGTTTTGGTTCAAATGCGCCACAACACGCTCGGAATACAGACCAATCTGGCGTGTGCCTTCGCGGTACGGCATCGCGAGCTGGCCCCAGGGAATAAAAAACTCCGCTGACCAGCCATTGTCCGTCTCGGCGGTGGCACCATACCAGGCACCATCCCACTGACTGTTGTACTGGCGTTCCGGCAAAATGGTGCCGTCGAGCTGGTTGTCTCCCAGCGCCAGACTCACCCAGTAACCAAACTGGCCTTCACCGGAGGTATCCAGCGTAAAGGTAATCCGGTCACGGGTGACGTCACGGTTGTCACGGGCGGTGATACGACGCACCAGTGTTTCCGGCGGCTGTTCCATCATGGCACCGATGTAGATGCCGCGCATGGTGTAGAACACACGGAATTGTGTGTCATACGGGGCCTGAACCAGCGTCTCCGGCTCCACAACGCCCATACCACCAAAGGGTTCGATACCCGCCCAGACGCTGTCATCCAGACTGCCGTCCAGATTGATGTCGATATCGTCAGAGACCAGTGTCAGTGGCAGACGCATCTCGCGTCCGAGACGGGGCATGGGGCCGCCGCTATTCTGGTTGATTCCCGGTGCTGGCTGGGCCAGCGCCGACTGGGACATGATCAGGGAAATCATGCCGGCAAGCGAAAGGGGGTACAAGGATTTCAAAACTGCAGTCCTGTTATTGATATTGATTACTGTTCGGGTTCAAATTTTGATGGAACGCGAATCTGCCATCCAAATGCCGGCTTGTCCATGCTTTTTACCTACTGAAACCCTGCCATTTGTCTCCGCACGCTTGTTTGCAACAATTTGTTGCTGAATAATCAGTTTTGGACACAATTCTGTTACCGCCTGCTGTTGCGGGCACACGCATCAGAGGGACTGACCATGACAACAAGAATGACACTGGCAGCCGCTGCCTTGCTGCTGAGCGCTTCACTAGCCCAGGCCCAATCGGACTTGCCCCGCCTGCCCAATGGCAAACCTGACTTGCAAGGTGTCTGGAGCAACAAAACACTGACGCCACTGACGCGCGACCGTGCACTGGGAGAACAGCGCGTACTGACACCGGAGCAGGTGCAGGCCCTGGAGCAGGCGCAGGCCGATTTTGTTGAAGCCGAATACGCGCCCAGCGATCCCAACCGCGAGGCCGGCGCAGGCGCACAAGGCGGCAACGACGGTGACACCGACGACGGTTACAACGAATTCTGGAAAGAAGTCGGCGACCGCATCCAGATGATCAATGGCGAATATCGTTCATCCATCATCATTGAACCGGCCAATGGCCAGATTCCTTTCCGCCAGGGCATCAGCCTGCGGCGACAGTTGCCTGAGGGCCTGAGTGCCAATGACGGCCCCGAAGGCCGCCCGCTGGCCGAACGCTGCCTGATTTCATTCGGCAATCACTCGGGCCCACCGATGCTGCCCGTGATGTACAACAACAATTACCAGATCGTGCAAACCGATGACCATGTGATGATTCTGGCGGAAATGAACCATGATGCCCGCATTATCCGTTTTAACGATGAACCCGACCGTCACATGCAGAAATGGATGGGGGATTCGGTCGGTCGCTGGGACGGTGACACCCTGGTCGTGACCACGACCGGATTCCATCCGCAGAACCGGATTTTTGGTTCAACACAGGATCTGGTGGTCACTGAACAATTCACCCGCGTATCCGAGAGCGAAATCCTCTATCGTTTCACGCTGGAAGACCCGGCCGTGTACAGCGAACCGTGGACCGGTGAGCTGATGTTCAATGCCCGACCTGCGGACGAGAAAATCTTTGAGTACGCCTGTCATGAAGGCAACTACGCACTGCCAGGTGTGCTGGCGGGTGCCCGGATGGCGGAGGCAGAGGCGGAAGCCGCGCAACGCTGATCCGCACCGGAACCGGCAGCTCGGGACGATGGACAAGCGTAAACCGTAGTAATACCCTCTCAGCTTCATCCTGAGGGGATCAATACGCACCATGAATGTTCGTCTGAGCTTGCCGGCCGCCCGGTTCCTGAATGTCTTTGCTGCTGCACGCATAAAGCCCCTGCTCTGCGGTTTTACGCTGATGCTGGTGCTGGTGTCCTGCCGCGATCAGGCACCAGAGCCGGAAGTTGTTTCGCGTTATGACATTCCCGCCAATCCTGACATCGCCAGCTTGCAGGCAGCGATGACCGCCGGGCAACTCAGTGCGGTCACACTGACCACGCATTATCTGACGCGCATCGAGCAACTGAACCCGGATTTGCTGGCCGTCGTTGAAGTGAATCCGGACGCGCTGGAATTGGCTGCAGCGCTGGACGCCGAACGTGCTGCCGGTCGTATCCGCTCGCCCCTGCATGGCATTCCGGTGCTGCTCAAGGACAATATCGACACTGCTGACCGCATGAAAACCACTGCCGGCAGCCTTGCACTGATGGATGCACCGACGCCGGCCCGTGATGCGTTTGTGGTGCGACAACTGCGTGAGGCAGGCGCAGTGATTCTGGGCAAAACCAATCTCAGTGAATGGGCCAATTTCCGCTCTGGTGATTCATCCAGTGGCTGGTCAGCCCGCGGCGGTCAAACGCGCAATGCCCACCATCCGGACATTACACCCTGCGGGTCCAGCTCCGGTTCCGGTGTTGCGGTCGCTGCCGATCTGACGGTGCTGGCCGTGGGCACAGAAACCGATGGCTCCATCATTTGCCCGGCGGCCAATAACGGTATTGTGGGTATCAAACCCACGCTGGGACTGATTTCGCGCAGTGGCATCATTCCGATTGCACACAGTCAGGACACCGCCGGCCCCATGGCCAGAACAGTCGCTGATGCTGCCACCATGCTCAGCGCCATGACCGGCCTGGACACTGCTGATGCCGTCACCGGACTGCACAATGTGCCGTACACCGATTATCGCTTCTCGCTGCGCAGCGGCGGTTTGCAAGGCAAACGCATAGGAGTCATGCGTCACCTTTTCGGGCGCAACGCGGCAGTGGATGCACTGATGGAAGAAAATCTGCAGTTGCTGCGCGATGCCGGTGCCACCATCATTGATGTCAATCCGCAGATTCCGCCGGCACTCGGTGATGCCGAGTACCAGGTCCTGCTCTATGAATTCAAATTTGGACTCAACCGCTATCTGGCCGGACGCGGTGGTCAGTATCGCAGCCTTGCGGAGCTCATTGCCTTTAACGAGGCCAATGCGGCTCAGCAAATGCCTCACTTTGGCCAGGACATTTTTATTGAGGCACAAACCAAAGGCGAGCTCACCGATACTGCCTATCTGGAAGCCCTGCGTTTCAGCAAGGTGACCAGCCAGGGCATCATTGACGAGTTGATCCGCAGTGAAGGACTGGATGCGCTGATGGCACCGAGCAATGCACCGGGCTGGCCGATTGATCTGGCCAACGGCGACAACCCCGGCGCGGTCAATTATGTATCCAGCTCCAGTCTGGCAGCAATTTCCGGGTACCCAAGCATCACGGTGCCAGCGGGTTTTATTGATGGACTGCCTGTCGGTATCTCGTTTATGGGCACGGCATTTTCTGAACCGGAACTGATTACGATTGCGCACGATTTTGAGCTGCACAGCAAAGCGCGGGAATAATCGCATCAAACGGCTGGCAACGCGCACGACAACAGGGAACAACAGTGACACAGAACATGATTCAGCCGGGTTTTATGGTGCTGCAAAGCAACCGTCTGGAAAATCTGCGCCAGCTGTGTGTGCAATGGACAAGCCGATACCCGCTGGCACCGCTGGAAAACGAAGTGATACTCGTGCAGAGCAATGGCATCGCGCAATGGCTGCGGCTGGCGTTGGCGGCTGACAGCAACATCAGTGATCCCATGCAATCGGGTTGCGGCATTGCGGCGGCCATCAACATCAGCCTGCCCGGCCGTTTTCACTGGCAAGCTTATCGCGCCGTGCTTGGCGATTTGCCTGAGACCTCCCCATTTGACAAAGATCTGCTGACCTGGCGCCTGCTGCGCTTGCTGCCCGAACTGATCAACGAACCTGTGTTTGCTCCGCTGAGGCATTTTCTGGCAAACGACCACAATGGCCGCAAACTGTTCCAACTGGCACAGCGTCTGGCCGATCTGCTGGACCAGTATCAAATCTACCGTGCAGACTGGCTCAATGACTGGGCCAAATCACTGGACCGGATCACACAACAGGGCAAGCACACCGATCTGCCTGCTGACCAGCACTGGCAAGCGGCGTTATGGCGTCGCCTGTTGGATGATATTCCTGCGTCCCTGCAGCACAGTGGGCGTGCGCAGGTACACGCACAGTTTCTGGCGCACTGTGAACAGCTCTCAGCCTCATCACGCCCGACCGGTTTGCCGCGCCGGCTGATAGTGTTCGGATTGTCATCCTTGCCGGGCCAAACACTGGAGGTGCTGGCGGCGATCGCCCGTTGCACACAGGTGATTCTGTGCGTGCACAACCCGAGTCCGGATTACTGGGGCGATATTGTTGATGAAGATGCGTTCGGCGAACGCGGGCATCCACTGCTGGCCGCCTGGGGCAAACAGGGGCGGGACTATATGCGTCTGCTGGAGCAGCATAATCAGCGCACCGCCTATGAAGCGCTGTTTCAGTCCAACCAGATGGCCATTGATGTCTTTGATGCCCCCGCACCCGCAAGCCTGCTCGCCTGTGTGCAAGCGGATATTTTTCATCTGCGACCGGCTGCGGAGGCACGTGAGCTGACACGCTGCAAGGTGGATGGCAGTGTCGGCTTTCATATCGCACACAGCATTCAGCGCGAAGTCGAAGTGCTGCAGGATCACCTGCTGACTCTGTTCAACCGCGACCCGGCCTTGCAACCGCGAGACGTGCTGGTCATGGTGCCTGACATCAATCAGTTTGCACCGGCGATTCAGGCCGTGTTCGGGCGCATCAACCGTGACGACAACCGGTACATTCCATTCACAATTTCGGATCAGGGGCGGCGCCACCAGGCTCCCGTATATCTGGCACTGGATCTGTTGCTGAGCCTGCCGTCATCGCGACTGGCGGTCAGCGAATTGCTCGACTTTCTTGACGTGCCCGCCGTACTCAAGGCCTTTGATATCAGTGCCGACGAAAAGCCGCTGCTGCATCGCTGGGTGGAATCCGCTGGCATACGCTGGGGCCTGAACGCACAGCACAGACTCAGTCTGGGTTTGCCGGCAACGCTGGACACACAGGTGCTGGAGCAGAACACCTGGCACTTTGGTCTGCGCCGGATGCTGCTGGGCTACGCCAGCGGACGTGACGGACACTGGTGCTGCATTGAAGCCTACGACGAGATTGGCGGGCTCAGTGCTGCGCTGGCCGGCAAGCTGGATCATCTGTTGCAGCAACTGACGACCAGTTGGCAAATACTGCGTTCGGATGCCACAGTCGCAGACTGGACGCAGCGCATCAGCGCCCTGCTGCGTCAGTTCCTGGTGGCCGACAACGATCAGGATCTGATGCTGATCGCTCGCGTGGAGCAGCATTTGCAACGCTGGCGTGAGTCATGTGAGCAGGCCGGATTTGACGGGCATCTGGGCATTGATGTTGTGCGCGAGTTTGTCATGGATGCGGTGGATGACCAGGAAACCAGCCAGCGCTTTCTGGCCGGCGCCGTGAACTTTGCCACCCTGATGCCGATGCGGGCGATCCCGTTCCGACACATTTGCCTGTTGGGCATGAACGATGGCGAGTATCCCCGGCAGGTACCCGCCAGCGATTTTGACCTGATGCGTGACGACTATCGCCCCGGTGACCGTTCCCGTCGTGAAGATGACCGCTATCTGTTTCTGGAAGCACTGCTGTCAGCACGCGAATCCCTTTATGTCAGCTGGAGTGGCCGCAGCATTCGCGACAACAGTGTGCGTCCACCGTCGGTGCTGGTGGCACAGCTGCGGGATCATGTCGGTGATGTCTTCGGTCAGGATCTGCTGCGCAGCATCACACATGAGTATCCGTTGCAAGCGTTCAGTCGTCAGTATTTTGATGCCGCCTCGCCACTGACGACTTACGCCAGTGAGTGGGCACCCGTGCACACCGGCGAGCCGGCAGCGCACTCGTTGACTGACTCCAGCATCCGGATGCCATCGTCCACTGCGACACCGGCGACACTCCAGCTGGGTGACCTGCAGTCATTACTGCGTGTGCCGGCCGAGATTTATTTCCAGCACGTGTTGGGTGTTCGTTTCAGTGATGATGATGTGACAACAGAAGACCATGAAGTGTTTGCTGTGGATGGTCTGCTCAAATACCAATTTCAGCAATCGCTGATCAGCAAGGTCATGAAGCAGCTGCGGCTGGCACACCGTGATGGCCAGGTGTCGTCGATTGATATCAACCAGTTGCTGGATGACATGCTGGCACAGGAAGCGCGTCGGGGGGCCTTGCCGATGCCACCGTTTGCAGCACTGTACCAGCGTGAAACCGCCAGACGTTTGCAAACAGCGATGGCACAGGTGCAGCGCTTGCTGCAGGCTCACCCGCGGCAACAAAGTTTGCCGGTGCAACTGGCGCTGTCCGATACGCTGACACTGGATGACCAGCTCAACGATATTTATCTGGCTGACGATGCTGGCCAGCGCTCTGCCATCCGCTGCGAGCTGCTATACAGCCAGCTCTGGTCTGGCAAGGATGGACGCAGCGCACGTGTCAAATGGCATTACCTGGCACGTTTGTGGCCAGCGCATCTGGCCGCGCAACTGGGCGGCCCCGTGAACACGCATATTGTTGGCCCGGATACACACGAGGTACTGGCCCCGTTGCCCGCTGCCGACGCCACTGCGGAACTGAAATCATTGATGTCGCTCTGGCAGCAAAACCTGCAAGCACCCCTGCCCACCTGTGTCAAAACCGGTTGCACCCTGCTGTCAACGGCATCCGGCAAAGACCCCGTCGCAGCGGCACAGGAGATGTACTACGGTCCTTACCAGCAACGCGGTGAAGTCGATGATCACTACGTCTTGTTCCGGCTATGGCCCGACTTCGACGATTTGTTGCAGCAAGGTCTTGAGCATAGCAGCCAGCAGCTGTACGGCCGGCTTGTGCAGCACTGGCAACAACATCGGGCGGTTGCCGACATCGGAGAATCGTCGTGAGTCGCACACTGGACATCAGCCGCTTTCCACTGCGCGGCAGTCAGCTGATTGAAGCCAGCGCCGGTACTGGCAAGA
This sequence comes from Pseudohongiella sp., assembly GCA_036834885.1. GTDB lineage: Bacteria > Pseudomonadota > Gammaproteobacteria > Pseudomonadales > Pseudohongiellaceae > Pseudohongiella. Next base: position 289,990 of record DAITNA010000002.1, read on the forward strand.
CCTTTACCATTGCCCTGCTCTACACCCGGCTGATTTTGCAGCATGGTGGTGACGATGAGCGTTTCACGCGTGCCCTGTCACCTGAACAGATTCTGGTGGTGACATTTACCGACGCAGCCACACAGGAACTGCGCGATCGCATCCGTGCCAGACTCGCAGCGGCCGCGCGGTGTTTTATGCCGGAGGCTGGCGTTGATGAGACCGGGATTGATGCCGAGCTGCGACAACTGCGCGAGGGCTTTGCACCCGATCAGTGGCCGCAATGTGCACGGCGGCTGACACTGGCGGCGCAGGCCATGGATCAGTCAGCGGTATCCACCATTCACAGCTGGTGTTATCGCATGCTGCGGGAACATGCCTTTGACAGCGGCAGCCTGTTCCAGCAAGAACTGGTCAGCAACCAGCGTGAAGTGCTGGACGATCTGACAAGGGACTACTGGCGTCAGCATTTTTATGTGCTCAATGGCAACGCGGCGGCGTTGGTGCAACAGGTATTCAGCACGCCGGATGCGCTCGTGAAGGCTGTGCGCCCCTTGCTCAACAAAAGTGGTACGCGGCTCAGTTTTGCCGGACGCACACTGACATCCAGTGGTCATCTGTGGCAGGCCCTGCAACAGTTTGTTGATCAGCAGGCGCAGCTTGAGGCGATTGAAGACAGCGCCCGGCAGCAATGGCTGTCGGCATCCGATGAGCTGGACGCGATACTGGATCAGTGGCGCCCCGTGCTCAATCTGCAGACATTCAACGAAGCAAAAAGTGACGACACCTTCACTGAGCTCAAGTTGGCGCTGCGCGAATGGGCCCGCGGTGGTGAACGACCCAAACGCATACAGCGCTTTGCCCAGGATCAGTGGAAACTGAAAAAAGCAGGCAAAGACGTGGCCGCACAACCCGAGCATCCGGCACTGGCTGCCATCGCCAGGCTGTGTGAACAGGAGCAGGCCCTGGCCGAATCCGACGCACCCGATGTGCGCGCAACCGTGCTCGCGCATGCCGTTGTCTGGATGGAGCAGGCCCTGGCGCAACGTCTGCAACAAAAAGCCGAGCTGGGTTTTGACGACCTCCTGCTGCAACTGGACCGGGCCTTGCAAGGACCTCGCGGCGAGCAGCTGGCCGTGCGCATCCGCGCGCAGTTTCCCGTCGCGATGATTGATGAATTTCAGGACACCGATCCACTGCAATACCGCATCTTTGACCGGATTTACCGCATCGCAGACAGCGACGGGCGCACCCGGTCGCATGCGATCATCATGATCGGCGATCCCAAACAGGCGATCTATTCCTTTCGTCATGCCGATATCCATACCTATTTGCAAGCACGCCAGGCCACGGCAGACCGACACTACAATCTGGGTACCAACTACCGCTCCAGTCAGGCGCTGGTGAGTGCTGTGAACCATCTGTTCAGTCACGCCGACCAATGGCCTGCAGGTGCATTCCGCTTCCGGACACAGGATGGCTCAAACCGTGATGATCCCTTGCCATTTCTGCCGGTCAAGGCCAAAGGCCGCCCGGAACAACTGATCATCGCCGGCGAAGTGGCCCCGGCCATGCACCTGTGGCACTTGCAGGCACCCGAGAGTGAGCGGGAAACATTCAGCAATGGCGCCTATGTCAGTGCGATGGCCAGTCGCTGTGCCAGCGTGATTGCTGATCTGCTGCTCAATCCGAACGGCGATCACGGTTTCCGTGATGCCAGCCAACACAGCGTCAGACCTGTCAGACCCGGCGATATTGCGATTCTGGTACGCAACCGCAATGAAGCGGATGAGATACGTGGCGCCTTGTTCAACCATCGTCTGGCCAGTGTGTATCTGTCGGATCGGGAATCCGTGTTCAGCTCGCTCGAAGCCAGTGATCTGCTGCGCTGGCTGCGCGCCTGCGCCGAGCCCGGTGATGAGCTCAAACTGCGTGCGGCGCTGGCCACCGTATCGCTGGATATGCCACTGGCGCAGTTGCAACAACTGGCGCTGGACGAATTGCTGTGGGAAGAGCACACCGTGCTGTTCCGCGAATTGAATCGACGTTGGCGCCAGCAAGGTGTATTGCCGATGCTGCGCATCCTGATGCAGCACTATGAACTGCCAACGCGTTTGATGCAGCGCCCTGATGGCGAACGCCGGCTGACCAATCTGCTGCATCTGGCAGAAGTGCTGCAGCGGGCCAGCCAGCAATACGATGGCGAACAGGCACTGATCCGATATCTGGCAGAGCAAATACAGAACCCGGATGAAGAAGAAATACTGCGGCTGGAAAGTGATGAAGATCTGATTCGTGTGGTCACGATACACAAGTCCAAAGGGCTGGAATACCCGCTGGTCTTCCTGCCCTTTATCTGCACCAGCAAACCGGTCGATGGCAGTCGCGACAGCGTGCTGATTGTGGATGAGCAGCATCCGGGCCAGCGCCGTCTGGAAGTGGCGGGCAACAAACTGGCTGATGCGGCCTGGCAGCGTGCGGATGAAGAAAGACTCGCTGAGGATCTGCGCTTGTTGTATGTCGCTGTCACCCGTGCCTGCCATGCTGTCTGGCTGGGCATGGCTGCCGTCGGTCGTGGCAACACCTCCAGTCTGCATCTGACGGCACCCGGTTATGTCCTCGCCGGTGGCGCGACACTGGATGCTGCCGGACTGGGGATGGCACTGAAAAATCTTGCGGATGGCTGCTCACATATTGTGTGCGAGCAGGCACCTGAAATATCGGCGGTGCTGGCGCCACAAGCGCCTGCGCCAAAGACACCAGCAAGCAAGCCGGCACTGGTATCGCAGAGGCCACCGCTTGCGCCCTGGTGGATAGCGAGTTACTCGGCACTGAAAACCGGCACCATGACGATGGCCGTACAACAGGCCAGTGATGATCAGGTTGCCGAGGAGGTATCCAGTGAGCAGGCCACGGCTGTCGGCACCGGGCCGGCATTCAGTCGCTTTGCCAGCGGCTTGCACGGTTTTCATCGTGGCCCCGGACCCGGTACGTTTTTGCACAATGTGCTGGAATGGGCCTGCAACACCGGGTTTGCCACAGCGGCTGCTGACTCTGCCGCGCGCTTGCAGCACATCCGCAGTGCCTGCGACATTCGCGGTTGGCAGGATGACGTGCAGCGCCTCGACCAATGGCTTGGTGGCTTTATCACAACAACATTCAGACTCGACCAGCAGATTTACATCAATCTGTGCGAGCTGGCTGTTTGCCAGGCTGAACTGGAGTTTCTGTTTGCCAGTCACGCCATGACAACCTCGGCACTGGATGCCGCGTGCCAGCGTTATCTGTCACCGGGCAGAGCGCGCCCCGCGCTGCTGCCAACGCAGCTGAACGGCATGATCAAAGGTTTTATCGATCTGGTGTTTGAACATAATGGCCGTTATTTCGTGGCGGACTGGAAGTCCAACTACCTCGGACCGCGCGATGAGGATTACTCACCAGAGGCCATGACGCAGGAAGTACTGCTCAAACGTTACGATGTGCAATATGCCCTGTATCTGCTGGCCCTGCACCGCTTGTTGCGCAGCCGCCTGCCCGACTATGACTACAACCGGCATATCGGTGGTGCCGTTTACTTTTTCCTGCGCGGCTGGCAAGCACCGTCGCAAGGCATAGTGTTCGACAAACCACCTGAGGCTTTTATCGAGCAGCTGGATCAGCTGTTTCTGTCCGGACAGCACAGCCCGACGATCCACCAGGGGAGCACAGCATGAGCGATCACATACGCGCACAAGCGGATGCAGTCGCAACGGCCTTGCACAATGCCGACGCCATGCTCGACTGTTTGCAAAGCTGGGCCAACGCCGGCTGGATACGATGGCTGGATGTCGGACTGGCACGTTTTCTGAACGAAGAAGCCAGTACTCACGGCGAGCCGCTGTCGCCCTTGCTGTTGCTGGCTGTTGCCCTGTGCAGTCATCAGAATGGACACGGCCATTTGTGTCTGGATCTTGCACACTGTTTGTCCGAACCTGACCGCGCCTTGCTGCTGCCACCGGAACACGGGGCACAAGCGCCGGTGGTCACACCCGCGATGTTGCTGGCCCGCATCGACATACGGCGCTGGATGGCAGCATGCGACGACAGTCGGGTTTGCCAATCGCTCTCTGACCACCAGCAGGCATCACTGTCTGCCGAGACACCGCTGGTGCTGGTAGCACAGGCACAAAACGCACGTTTGTACCTGATGCGACTGTGGCGTTATGAAACGCAGCTGCGACAAGCAGTACAACAACGCACCGCAACAATATTACCCGTGAACGATGATGTCCTGCGCACGGCCTTACAACAGGTATTCCCGTCACAACATAACCCGGCATACGCACAGGCTGCTGATCCGTTGTTGCGCTGCGACTGGCAAAAAATTGCCTGCGCACTCGCCACGCGCCGGCAGATGGCGATTATTACCGGGGGCCCCGGCACCGGCAAAACCACCACGGTGATCAAGCTGTTATACGTGCTGCAGCAACTGCAAGGCGACGCGTCACCTTTGCGCATCAAACTGGCTGCACCGACTGGCAAGGCAGCAGCCCGCCTGAGTGCATCGATTCAGCAGCAGCTGGCCTTGTTGCCTGATAGTCATGGCATTCCGCACGATGTCAGCACCGTCCACCGCCTGCTCGGCCCGGTGCGAAACAGCCGGTTTTTCCGCCATGACCAGGCCAATCCCTTGCCAGCCGATGTTGTGGTCATCGACGAAGCGTCGATGGTGGATGTTGAACTGATGGCGCAGCTGATGGATGCCCTGCCTGCCCATGCACGCCTGATTTTGCTGGGCGACAAGGACCAGCTCGCCTCCGTCGAAGCGGGCGCGATTCTGGGCAGTTTGTGCGCCCGCGCCAACCTCGGCGCTTACAACCCGGATACCGTGGCCTGGGTGGCCCGAGTGTGCGACCAGCACATTCCTGACAAACTGCATGAACGATCCCTGCCGTATCCGGGCCGGACACTGGATCAGGCCATTGTCATGCTGCGCTACAGCCACCGTTTTGGCCAGATTCCCGGCATTGGCCATTTGGCCTCAGCCATCAATGCCGGTGATGACAGCGTGATGCAGCTGTTTGACGGCCGTTATCCTGAACTGCAAAGTCTGATGTTGTCACAGACCAGTGACGCCCGTTTCGACGCACTGGTCTGTGACCGGCAGCACGGCTTTGGCGCCTGGCTTGAAAAAATAAAACATCTGCCCCCTCTTGATGCCGGCAGTGCCGCAATCGATGCCTGGGCACGGGATGTGCTTCAGACCCATGCCGGATTTCAGGTGCTGGCGGCGGTTCGCAAAGGCGAATTTGGTGTTGACGCGCTGAACCTGCACATACGCAGTGTGCTCAGCACTCATGGACTGATTCAAGCCTCGGCTGTGCACATGGAAGGCAGGAACGACGACGCAGACTGGTATGCCGGTCGCCCGGTCATGGTGGTGCAAAATGACTACCATCTGGGCCTGATGAACGGTGACATGGGTATTGCCCTGCCCTGCCCTGATCCTCGCCGTCCAGGCCAAACCCGCTTGCTGGTTGCCTTTGAGGACAGCAGCAGCGCCAACGGCATTCGCTGGGTCTTGCCCAGTCGTTTGCAAAAGGTAGAGACGGTGTTTGCAATGACAGTGCACAAATCGCAAGGCTCAGAGTTTCGCCATACCGCGCTGGTACTGCCGCCGGTGGACAGCCCGATATTGACGCGAGAACTGGTCTATACCGGTGTGACCCGCGCCTCGCAGCAATTCACCCTGATTGCCAGCAAGCCGTCAGTGCTGTTGGCGGCGATTGCGGCGAGAGTCTTCCGGGCCGGTGGCCTGGAAGAGGCTCTCGCCTGATGCCTCAGGAGGCATTCTGCACAATCACGTCTCAGACGCCCTCGGCTGCCTGAATTTCTTCAGCGATGCGAGCGACCTCATCCATCACGCGGAACAGATTTTCTGACCACAACTTGGCAATGTCCTCTTCGCTGTAACCACGGCGTACCAGCTCTAGGGTGACATTAAAGGTCTCGGACGCGTCCTGCCAGCCTTCAATGCCGCCGCCACCGTCAAAGTCAGAGCTGATGCCCACATGGTCAATACCAATCAGGTTGACCATGTAATCGATGTGATCCACAAAATCGCTGACGTCCACCGGTGGTGCCACCGCGTTGACTTCGGCGTCAATGCGCGGTGCTGCCAGTGCATTGATCTCGGCCAGTTGAGTGTTGTACGTGGCACGTGCCTCCGGATCCAGTGCACGCACCTCGGCCGGAGTCAGTATGCGGTAGCCCAGTCCTTGCGCGATGCTGGTCTGCAAGGCCAGCAGCGCTTCGCGATTGCGCGCATGTTTTTCCGAATCCAGATACGCACGGAAAGCCACGGCATGCACAATGCCGCCGTTATCGCGGATGGCCAGCAGCTCCTCGTCCCACAGGTTGCGGCTCACACTCGGGTCGAGCGCACGCGCAGAAGAATGTGAGGCCATGACTGGCGCACGCGAGAGTTCAATCGACTGGCGATTGGCTTCCATCGAGGGATGCGACACATCGATGATGATGCCCCACTTGTTCATCTCTGCAATCGCCTGGCGGCCCAGCTCACTCAAGCCATTGTGCAACCACTCGCCACTGGCTTCCCCGGTATTGGAATCGGAAAACTGGCTGTGACCATTGTGCGCCAGTGACATATAACGCCCGCCAAGTTCATAAAACTCGCGAATTTTGCTGATGTCAGTACCCAGCGGATACGCATTTTCGATACCGATCATCGCAACCTTTTTGCCGCTGGCGGCAATACGGCGCACGTCATCGGCGCTGTAGGCAATTTCAATGGTATCGGGCGCAATCTCGCTGACCAGACGGTCAATGGCCTGGAATTTGTCCATGGCATTGGCATAAGCCGCCGCATAACCTTCTTCAGTCAACGGACCCTGACCCGTGTACACAATAAACCAGGCCACATCCAGCCCGCCCGCAATCATCTTGGGCAAGGTCACCTGCGTGTCCAGATCCATGGTGTAGTTGTTGTCCAGCGTAAAGTTGGCGGTATTGATGTCGGCATGGGTATCCAGCGTAATCACACGCTCATGAATGCCGCGCGCGCGCGCAATCAGCTGCTCTTCGGTTTCAACCGCCGTTGTCTGCGCGGATTCAGACGGTTGAACAAGTGGTGTTTCTGCCGCCGGTGGTGCCGGGGTTTCCGACGGACTGCAGGCCGACAACAGCATGGCGGACGCCAGTGTGGTGACTAAAACCAGACGGGGAGTATTCAACGAACAATTAAACAGTTTCACAGCATCAGCTCCATTAAACGTAGTGAAAAACCGGAGGCCGCATTGTTATGCAGACTGTCCGATCAGAGAGTCCGGCTGCCAGCTCCCCCGACGCTGGGCGGGCTTGTGACTCACATCCGGATTGTAGAGATAAATCCACGCATCCCCGTAAACGGTATCAAACAATACCCGGGTGTACTCGCCCTGATCAGGCGCTTCTGCGCGGAAATCCTCCAGCTTGTCCAGCTGTTCAAGCTCTGCCGGTGTGATGGCATAAACCTCGACATCAATACCCTGTGACTGCTCTGCTTTTGCGCCCGGATACGGACCAAGATCATACAGTGTGATCCCGTGCAAACAATCTTCTCCCAGAAAGTGTGCACGCGACAGCAGGTGGTGGTTGACCAGCCCCCGTTTTAACGTTCCGTAGACTGCCACCAGCAGCCTGTTTGATTCCGGGGTCATCTGGTCCTGTTTGACAAAACGCCTGCCTGACATGGATTGATTTACGATGGCAGTCATGTGATATTCGGCCTGCACCATCAACCCCGACACAATAAAGAACAACAGGCGGGAGAACAAGTATGCCGAACGACCAGGCCATGTATGGCCTTGCCAATTCCAGTGTTAAACCAGGTTTAATCCCAGCTGTGCGAACCGTTGCCCTCGCGGCAACCGTCACCCTGTTGTTGATTCAGACGCCGGACACCTGGGCACAATCCTCAACCACTGTCATGACGGAAGTGCCGCGCACTGCCGCTGGCAAACCCGACTTCAGCGGCTTGTGGCAAGCCCTGGGCAGCGCACACTGGAACATCGAACCCTCGGCAGCAAAGGCCGGCCCAGACTGGAAACTGGGCGCTCTTGGTGCCATTCCCGCCACGCTGGGCGTGGTCCATGATGGTCCGCTGCCGTACACACCTTCGGGGCTCGTACAAAAACAGGCGAATGAAGCTGACTGGCTGGCACTGGATCCGCTGGTCAAGTGTTATATGCCAGGTGTCCCCAGGGCAAACATGTTGCCGTTCCCGTTTCAGATTGTGCAAGGCACTGACAATGTGGTGATGGCCTACGAGTTCGCCAGCGCCATGCGTATCGTCTATATGGACCAGCCGGATTTTGATGGCCCTGTACCCGCCTGGATGGGACATTCGCGCGGACACTGGGAAGGTGACACGCTGGTGATTCGCGTGACCGACTTCATGCCCTACACCTGGTTTGACCATGCCGGCAATCATCACAGTGACCAGCTCGAAGTCATTGAGCGTTACACACCGGCGGGTCCAAACATGATCCTGTATGAAGCCGAGATTCGGGATCCGCAAACCTTTACCCGCCCGTGGAAAATGAGTTTCCCGCTGTACCGGCGCATGGAAGCCAATGCGCAGTTGCTGGAATTCAAATGTGTCGAGTTCACAGAAGAACTGATTTACGGCTATCTGAACAAAGATGCACCGCCGGATCGTGTACCGCCGCGCGGCATGCCCTTCACCATTCAGGAAATCGAGTAATCGACGGGGAAACATCATGATCAGACATCATCAGACTGACCCGAAGCAGAACCTTAAAACCAGCCGTGCCAGCACTTGCTTGCTGAGCGCAGCCATCGTCATGCTGCTCGCTGGCAGCGTGCAGGCACAGGACAGCAACTGGCAGATGCCACGCACACCCGACGGGCACCCCGACCTCCAGGGCGTGTGGGCCAACAACAGCAGCACACCGCTGGAGCGCCCGGAATTTTTTGGTGACCGCGCTGAACTGACGGACGAGGAATTTGCCGAGCTGTTGCGACAAGCCGAACAGATTAGAGCCAGTGGCGGCGATGCCCTGTTTGGTGATGGTTTTCTCGGAGCCGTGATCACCGGCGAAGTGCGCTCTTACGATCCCAGCACAGGCAACTACGATGCCGCGTGGATGGTGGACCGCAACATGGAAAACCGCACCTCGTTGATCATAGACCCACCCAATGGCCGCTTGCCTCCGATGACCGAGGAAGGCCGGGCACGTGCACAGGCGCGCGCCAGTGGCCGGCTCAGTCCCACCGACAGTTATCTGGGGCGACCACTGCAGGAGCGCTGCATTACCTGGGGCATGCCCTACATCATGGCTGGCTACAACAGCTACTACCAGATTGTACAAAGCCGTACCTCAGTCGCCATCATCCAGGAAATGATCCACGATGTACGGGTGATTCCGCTGGAGCAAAAACCGCCACTGGATGAGCGTATTGAACTGTGGCACGGCGACGCACGCGGCTGGTGGGAAGGTGACACCCTGGTGGTACAGAGCCGCAACTTCTCTGACAAGAGTCTGTTCCGCGGCGCAGGTGCCAACCGGGTGTTTACAGAGCGCTATACCCGGATTGCCGATGATGTGCTGGAGTACCAGTTCACCGTTGAAGATCCGACGACCTGGGAAACACCATGGACAGCGGTGATCAACTACACCGCCAGTGAAGACCCGATTTTTGAATACGCCTGCCACGAAGGCAACTACGCGCTGATGGGCATACTGTCGGGAGCACGGGCAGCGGAGCGCGCCGGTGAAATTCCGGACGCGCCAATTGACCAGGAATGAATCAGATCAGGAAACAGTGATCACGTGTGATTGATCAGCGTGCCAGTTCCCGGGGCATTCTGAACACGATGTTCTCTTCCACACCGGGCACTTCCTTGGGAGCCTGCCCGGTGATTTCCCTGAGTTTCTCGACCACTTGCTGCACCAGCACCTCGGGTGCCGACGCGCCAGCTGTCACACCAAAACGGCGTTTGCCGGCAAACCATTCCGGTTTCAGGTCATCGACCCGGTCAATCAGATAGGACTCGCAGCCCATGCGTTCAGCCAGTTCACGCAAGCGGTTGGAATTGGAGCTGTTGGGCGACCCCACCACCAGCAGCAGATCACTTTCCAGTGCCAACTGTTTGACCGCATCCTGGCGGTTCTGGGTAGCGTAGCAGATGTCTTTTTTGCGCGGACCTTCGATTTCGGGAAAGCGTTCGCGCAAGGCATCGATGACCTTGGCGGTGTCATCCATCGACAAGGTGGTCTGGGTGACATAAGCCAGTTTCAACGGATTGCGCACAACCAGTGTCGCCACATCCTCCACCGATTCCACCAGATAAATATCACCACCAGAGCTGCGGTCGTACTGGCCCATGGTGCCCTCCACCTCCGGATGGCGGGCATGACCAATGAGCACACATTCCCGGCCTTCAGCGCTGTAACGGGCCACTTCCAGATGTACCTTGGTCACCAGTGGACAGGTGGCATCAAACACCTGGAATCCGCGTTCATCGGCCTCTCGCTGGACTTCCTGCGAGACTCCGTGGGCGCTGAAAATAACGATGGGTTTGCGGCCCAGCGTGTCAACAACCGGCACATCGTGCAGCTCGTCAACAAAAATGGCGCCACGCTGGCGCAATGTGTCGACCACAAACTTGTTGTGTACCACCTCATGACGGACAAAAATCGGGGCACCATAAACATCCAGTGCGCGGTTCACAATATCAATGGCGCGGTCGACACCGGCACAAAAACCACGCGGATTGGCCAGCTTGATTTCAGCATTCGCCACACGGTCTATTTCAAAGAGTTGAACAGCGTTTGCTGTACTCATGCAGCCAACCTCACCAATCAATGTTTAACCATAACCCATGTTTAACCATGAATTCTGACTGTCTGCGTCCCTGCCGGAATCACGGCAATAATATGCGCCTTGAACACAATGTCGCGCCCCGCCAGCGGGTGATTAAAATCTATCACCAGCATCAACTCACCAATCTGGCGCACCACACCGGGGATGTCATTACCTCCGGCATCGGTAAACGCCAGCACCGTGCCCGGCTCGACCGGATCCGTGGTATTGGCCAGCAAACCTGCAAACTGCTGGCGCGGCAGAGATTGCACATTGTCCGGGTTTACAGCGCCAAAGGCTTGCTCCGCCGGCAACAAGACCTCAATTGCCTGCCCGGCACAGAGCCCCATCAGAGCTGCTTCAAAACCGGGCAACAAATTGCCGTCACCCACCTTGAAGGTCGCCGGCTGTTTGTCGAAATTGCTGTCAATCACCTCACCGTCAGGCAAGGACAGTGAAAAGTGCAAGGTGACACGGGCGCCATCGGCGACACGTACCAGGTTGTTGCTGACCATGTCGTCTTCAGGCATACAAACGTTGCTCACCGTCGCCCTCAATATTGTCCACACAACGTCCACAGATCTCCGGATGCGCAGCGTTGGCACCGACATCAGCACGGTGATGCCAGCAACGTGTGCACTTGGTATGCGCCGACGGCACCACACTGACACGCAATGCCGCCATCTCGGTGGCTGCGGCATGATTGCCTTGGGCCAGCGGTTTCAGCGTGGCGGATGACACGATCAGCACAAACCTCAGTTCGTCTTGCAAGCGCGACAAGCGCTGCAACAGATCATCAGCGCAGTACAGCGTCACCTCGGCTGACAAGGCGGCACCGACTTTTTTCTCGTTGCGCTGCTGTTCCAGTTCCTTGTTGACCGCGGTCTTGACGTCCATCAACTCACGCCAGAACTCATCACTGAAATCATTCTGCGGCGCCAGCATCGGCAAACCATCATCAAACAGTGACAGGAACACGGATTGACTGCGTTGCCCCGGGATATATTCCCAGATCTCATCGGCAGTGAAACTCAGTACAGGTGCAATCAGACGCACCAGTATTTCGGTAATGTGGTACATGGCGCTCTGGGTTGAGCGTCGTGCCAATCCGTCAGTTTTGGCCGTGTACTGGCGATCCTTGATGATATCCAGATAAAAACCGCCAAGCTCGATGACACAGAAGTTATGCACTTTCTGATACACGTTCAGGAACTGGTAGCTGTCGTAATCCTTTTTGACCTGTTCACGCAGCAGCTGGGTTTGACGCGTGATCCAGTAATCCAGCGCCAGCATGTTTTCCGGAGCGACCAGATCGCTGGTCGGATCAAAACCGTTGAGATTGCTCAGCAGGAACCGTGCAGTGTTGCGAATACGGCGATAGGAATCCGCCACACGTTTCAAAATGTCCTTGGACACCGCGATTTCACCACGGTAGTCAGTCGCTGCCACCCACAGGCGCAATATGTCGGCACCGTATTCGTTGAACACTTCCTGCGGGGAAATCGTGTTACCCAGCGACTTGGACATTTTGCGGCCGTTTTCGTCGACGGTAAAACCGTGGGTCAACACTTGCCGGTAAGGTGCCACACCCTGCATGGCAATCGAGGTTTTTAATGACGACTGGAACCAGCCTCGGTGCTGGTCAGAGCCTTCCAGATACAGGTCTGCCGGGAAGCGCAGACCGTCGCGTTTTTCCAGCACGGCATAATGTGTGACACCGGAGTCAAACCAGACATCCAGTGTGTCAGTGACTTTGCTGTACTGTACAGCTTCAGCACCGAGCAGCTCTTCCGCTTGCAGCTCAAACCAGGCATCGATGCCGGCTTTTTCAATACGCTGCGCCACCTGCTCAAACAGCTCAGCGGTACGCGGATGCAGTGCACCGGTTTCCTTGTGCACAAACAGGGTGATGGGCACACCCCAGGTGCGCTGACGCGACACGCACCAGTCCGGGCTGGCTTTGAGCATCAGCTCGATACGTGCCTGCCCCCAGTCCGGAATCCACTGAACTTTTTTCACCGCATCCAGCGCGCTGCCCAGCAGACCTTTTTCGTTCATGCTGATGAACCACTGCGGGGTTGCACGATAGATCAGCGGCGTTTTGGTGCGCCAGCAGTGCGGATAACTGTGGGTGATTTTTTTGACCGCCACCAGCGCGCCTTCGCGCTTGAGGATGTCGATAATTTTTTCGTCCACTTTGTACACATGGTCACCGGCGACTTCACCGGCGGCGACACTGAACACGCCGTTTTCGTCCACCAGATTCATCGTGCCAATCCCATAGGCCTGGCCCACCACAAAGTCTTCCATGCCATGGTCCGGTGCCGTGTGTACGGCGCCGGTGCCGGCGTCAGTGGTCACATGATCGCCCAGCAGCACGGGCACTTGCCGCGCCACAAACGGGTGTTGCAACAAGGCGCGCTCAAACGCGGCGCCTTTGCTCACACCCAGACGCTGGACAGAGTCCACACCGTAGCGTGCCATCACCTCATCTTGCAGATCGGCGGCGATCACCAGCAGCTCATCCTGACCATCAGTGCCAATCCTGCAGCGCAGCAGCGCATAGTCCAGCTCGCCGTTGAGTGACACCGCCTGGTTGGCAGGCAGGGTCCACGGAGTCGTGGTCCAGATCACTACCGACACGGGCAAACCTTTGACGGATGCCGCATCCACCGCAAACGCTTTCAACCAGAATGAGGGATCAGCCACCGCAAAACGCACATCAATGGTGTACGACTGTTTGTCGTGGTACTCCACTTCGGCCTCCGCCAGTGCAGAGGCACCCACCACACTCCAGTACACCGGTTTGAAACCTTTGACCAGATGACCGTTCTCAACGATGCGGCCAAGCGCACGCACGATGTTGGCCTCGGTGACAAAGTTCATGGTCAGATACGGATTGTTCCAGTCACCCAGCACGCCAAGTCTGACAAAATCCTTCTTCTGGTTTTCAACCTGCTCTGCGGCATAACTGCGGCAGGCGGCGCGAAACTCGCTGACGCTGATCTTGTGACCGGCTTTGCCCTTTTTCTTCTCGATATTGTGCTCAATCGGCAGGCCATGACAGTCCCAGCCCGGCACATACGGCGCATCAAAGCCACTCAGCGTTTTGGCTTTGACAATCATGTCCTTGAGCGATTTGTTGACCGCATGACCCAGATGCAGATCACCATTGGCGTAAGGCGGGCCGTCATGCAGGATAAATTGCGGACGACCGGCACTGTGCTGGCGAATCTGCGCGTACAGATCCATGTCCTGCCAGCGCTTGAGCATTTCCGGCTCGCGCTGGGACAGGCTGGCTTTCATCGGAAATTCGGTCTGCGGCAGATTCAAAGTGTGTTTGTAGTCAGTCATGGAACTTGCTGTCGTCTCCTGAAATGCTGAAATACGCCCTGACTTGCTGAACATCGGCGCTGATCTGTTGCACCAGTGCGTTCAGCGAATCAAATTTTTGTTCGGCACGGATAAAATGGCGAAACACAACCTGCATCCGCGCGCCGTAAATATCTTTGTTGAAGTCCAGCAGGTGAACTTCCAGCCAGGCTTCCTCACTGGCTTGTCCATTCGCGTGTTCCTGACTGCCAGCGCCACCCACTGTCGGCCGGTAGCCAATGTTCGCGGCACCTTGCGCCAGCCATTGCTCGCCGTCCGCTGTTGTGATCACCGCCAGACAGGCGTAGACGCCATGCAGCGGAATATTCTTGCGGTTCAGCGCCAGATTGCAGGTTGGAAAACCCAGATTCCGGCCCAACTGCCGGCCCCTGACCACGGTGCCGGTGATGGCATAGTCGCGCCCCAGCAACGCTGACACGGTTGCAAAATCGGCCCGCGACAGACACTCACGTACGTAGGTGCTGCTGACCCTGACGTCGCCATAAAAACAGCTCTCGGTCTGAATCACTTCAAATCCGGCGCTTAGGCCGTACTGCTGCAGCAGCGCAAAATCACCCGCTCGCTGGTAACCGAAACGAAAGTCGTTGCCAACAATCAGTGCTTTGATGCGGAGCCCGGCAATCAGTATCTGCTCGATATATTGCTGTGGACTTTGGCGGCTGAGCGCGGCATCAAAGCGCAGCAGGTACACATAATCCACACCCATGGCCGACAACAGCTCAACTTTTTCCGGCGCTTCGCTCAAACGCGGCGGACAGTGCCGCGGATGACTGGCAAAAAACTCCTCCGGATGCGGTTCGATGACAATAACCACCGACGGCACATCCAGCGCCCGGGCTTTGCTGATCAGCTGACGCACAATCAGCTGATGGCCCAGGTGTACACCGTCGAATTTTCCAATGGTGGCAACACAGCCACGCGCACGCTCTGGAAAATGCTCGGTGTCGGTCAGTACATTCATGAATCGGGCATCGTTAAAAAAGCCGGATTATAGCGCGGAAGGTGCTCAGAGTCTTGATCTGCCAGCCCCGTAGAGCATTCTGGCCAGTACCAGTGCTCCAACAATCACCACAAACTGGCCAATCAGCGTGTTGACCACAGAAATCGAGTCCGGTCGGGTCATGATAAAACCCAGATTGATGGCCGTCAGAACCGCCGCCAGCGCGCACACGGCGGCAAGCAGCAACAGCACCACAGCCTGCAGTTTTTTCATGTTGGCCTCCTGAAAATTGCCGGAAACGCCAGATCTGGCATCGAAAGACCGGCAGATGCAGCGATTATGTCAGCACACCTGTGCTGCCACAACCACCGCTTGCTGGCGCGGGCAACTGGCCATGGGTATGCTCTCAAAGGTATCATCCACGGCATCGACTCTTTGTGCAGACATCTGTCAGGTAATTAACCCGCATGCTGGTCAGAATTCTTGTAACGTTGCTTGTGATTGTGCTGGCTGTTGTGTACCTGCGCAAACGGCGCCAGCGTCAGGCTCAGTCCCGTCAGCCCGCCGCCAGCGCAATGCCGGTGCCAGCGGCTGATCCGGCTGCGCTGGAGCAATTTCTCGACAAAGCCCGCCAAAACACAGGGCAAGCGGCAGCAGCAGGCGCACAATTTCGCATGATCGTGGTCATCCTGGCCATGGTCGTGCTGACCGGTGGCGGGATTTACAGTTACCTGTACTGGCAGGAACAGCAGCGGCTGGTGACAGTGCTGCTGCACCGTGATGCCTCACAACCCCCGGTGATTTATCGTGTTGCCCGGCGCAATCTTGGTGAGGGCAGTTTTGTCACAGAGGATGGTACCCGGGTTACCGTGTCTGCCAATGAACGCATGGAAGTGGTTGGCCTTTGATTTTGCCGACTGTCGACCCCTGAGTTCTGCTGGTCGCGCAATGCTCCCACCCTATCCACTGTTCTGCTAAAGTGAATTTGCTCAGTTTTCATCATCCGGAATTACCCCTGACACCATGCCTGACTTTCGTTTGACAACCACCGCCGCCATGCGCCGGATCATCAGCCTGATGCTGGTGTGCGTGCTGGCCTTGCCATCGCTTGCCAGCGCCCGTGACCGCGTCAAGGAGCTGGTGCTCGATGATGGCAGCACGGTCAAGGTGTTCCTGTTTGTGCCGGAGAACAGTGGTGAAGGCCCCTGGCCTTTGTGTGTGCTGATGTCCGCCGGCAGTGGCAATGAATACGTGGCGCGGGCCCAGTTCTGGTTGGGCCGCGAGCTGTCCGAGCACGGCTGGATGATTGCAGTGCCGGTATCGCCTAACAACGAGCCCTTTACCGGTGCCAACGGGCAGCGTATCCCCAAGGTCATCGCCAACCTGCAACAGGAAAGTGATATTGAGTCAGGCAAAGTGCTGCTGGTCGGAGTGTCCACCGGTGGCAGCTCGGCACTGGAGCTGGCCGCACAGCAACCGTCGCAATATCAGGGTGTGGTGGCCATTCCTGGCATGCTCAGGGATCTGAGTCTGATCAATGACATGCAAGGCTTGCCGGTTTACCTGCGCATCGGTGACGACGATATGTTCCGATGGGATGACCAGATGCCGGCACTGGTGCAAGCGCTGGAAGCGGCCAATGCCCGCGTGAACGCCAGACTGATTCCGGGTGGCAAGCATATTTTCCGTATGGACTGGAACGAGCTTGAACCCTGGCTGGAATCCTTGCACAAAGAGAATCGGGACGCTCCGGTTCAGCCCTGAACAGGTGCGTGCAATTTGTTCTCAAACCCCCTGCCATGATACAGTCGCGCCGTTCCACACACCGAAGCTGGCTGGAGACGCTGGATGAAACTGATCACTGCGATTATCAAACCATTCAAATCCGATGACGTGCGCGAAGCGCTCTCCGAACTGGGCGTTAATGGCATGACGCTGACCGAGGTCAAGGGTTTTGGACGCCAGAAAGGCCACACCGAACTCTATCGTGGCGCCGAGTATGTCGTTGATTTCCTGCCCAAAACAAAAATCGAAGTGGCTGTGGCCGACGAACTGGTCGATCAGGCTATCGAAGCCATCTGCAAGGCCGCCAACACCGGCCACATTGGCGATGGCAAGATTTTTGTCACCCATATTGAACAGAGCATCCGGATTCGCACCGGTGAAACGGGCAACGACGCGCTGTAAGCGCGTCGTCAGCCGTCTGAACCATCCTGCCGTTTGACAATCTTCAGGGTCACCAGCGCGTACACCAACTTGTTCTGCTGTTCGTCGCTGAATGTCACTGATACCAGCAGGGTTGATCGCCCCTGATTGATCAGCTCGCCTTTGAGCCGCATTCGTGGTCCCAGCACCGGGGCCAGATAGTCAATGCGCATGTTGACCGTGGTGACCCAATACTCCTGTCGCTTTGGAAACAGGGTGCGCACGGTGTAGATGGCCACCAGATCCACATAGGTGCCGGTAAACCCCCCAAACAGCTGCTGCCGCGGATTCAAAACCCGCGAAGGCAAATGCGCGTCAATTTCGACCAGGCCCTTTTCTTCCCGGCTGACAAGCCAGTCCGGCGCTCCGACCAGATCACCGGCACAATGTCCGGGTCGCATAAAAATAGGCTTGTCATCCAGCTCAGTCGTCAAAGAAATAAATCTCCAGATTCAATTGCACACGCGGATCGGGCTTCCAGTCATAACGATTCTCGAACAATAACTGTGGCACCAGCTCCATCACCAGCCAGTCTTCATAAATGGCTTTGCGATACACCATTTGAGCGTAGTAGTTGTCGATCTCGGCGGAGGGCTTGTTACGCCCGATCAGGCCGAGCTCATACGTCAGAGTCTCCTGTTCACCCAGCTCCTGATGCAGCGCCATCGATTGACCAAACTCGGTCAAGCGCGTTTTGTGCCGATAATTGACCTCGGATTCAATGCGAAAATTCAGGGTGTTGGTCACCGTCCGGGTAAAAAACAACCGGGTGTCCTGACCCAGGCCTTCATGATGGTAATAAAACAGCCGGTTGTTCAAACCGATGTACCAGTCTTCGTTGATATCAGCGCCGTAGCGAATCCGGAAACGATAAAACGGATCAATAGGGATACTGGAATCCAGTCCGATATCGTGGTTAAAACGCCAGCCATTACGCTCCGGATGCTCATAGCGGAAACCACCGATAAAGGACGATGAACTCATGTTGTCCAGGCGCTGGTCGCGCAGCGATCGCTGCTCTTCGCTTTCGGTCTCAAAAATCAGTTTCCAGCGCTCGGAGGCTCTGGGCAAATCAATACGGCCGCTGATGCGGGCATTGGAGTGGTAAGTATTAAAACGGCCAATGCGCTGATTGAGCCGCAGGCGCAGGTGACTTTCGTTGGCGCGCTCACCCACAACCTCGCCTGCCAGCCAGTCGTCGAGGTTGCGGCCCACCACCGACACGTTACGCGATACGATGTCCCGGCGCGACTCCAGCCATTGCCAGGTGCGATCGAGTTCCAGATCATCCAGGGTCCGTCGCAGCACTCCGCCCTCGTCCTGTCGTGCTGCAGCCGGTCGGCTGTCAGTGTCAATGTCCTGTGCCAGTGCGTTCTGGGCGAACAGCACCAGCCCCAAGCTCAGGACGACACCCGGATATACTGATAAAACTGGCAATTGCTTCATCTGCCTGTTCCCGCAAACTACCAGTGAAAATGCAGACCGGAGTTGTCCAACTGCGCCATGGCCCACTCCGCACTGTGATGCAAGGGATCCAGCGCCAGCAACATGACAAATCCGGTTACGATGATGATCGCCAGCATCTGCCAGCTTCTGAGCACCGACCTGGCGTCTGCATCCAGCAAGGCCTTGACACGCAGTGCCAGGTCGCCCCCATCAAAGGCAACACTGTTTTCGGGGCGTGAAGAATGTTTGACCAGACGCCCGACGTGAACCAGTGTCTCGGCAACCGCCAGTGCGCCATATTTTGTCGCGGCCGCAAAATCGCAGGCCTGTTCGCTCAGAATCTGCAAGTCATGAATGATCCGGTGCCGTGCACGCGCCGGCAATACCAGACAGAACACACGCAACAGCAGCAGTCGCAAATTGTCACGGCGCTCGCGGTGGGCCTGCTCATGCCCGAGTATGACCGAGAGCTGTTGCGCGGAGCACTGCTGATGCAAACCACGGCTGATAAATACCTGGGGATTCCACCAACCCAGCGTGAACACCAGCGGCGACGATGAGTCCAGCAGCTGGTAACCCGCTTTCGGGGTGGCCAGCGCCTCGAACTGACGCAGCATGTTTGCCCCGTTCCACCAGTTACGCACGAAGCCGGCCAGCAAACCGCCTACCGCAATCACTGCCAGTGCCAGTCCCAGCAAGGCAACCGACAACGCGCTGGTCTGCGGTGCATGCTGCAGGCAGTTGCCGTGGCAATGCGGGCTCACCAGAAGTCCCTTGACCAGCGGTGAATACAGCATCAGTGATGCCAGCAGACTGAGCGTGGCCGGCGCAGCCCAGGTCAACAGCAACAGCGTACTGCCATGTCGAGGATGCAAACGCATCAGCGTCGGTCGCAGCAAGGGATATGCCAGCCGCAACAACAAGGTCAGCACACACCACAAGCCCAGCCAGATCAGGGCGAGGGAACCCAGCGTAGAGATCATGCCTGCCTGTCCTCCTCCCCCATCCGGGCTGCGGCGCCCGGTGTTGCCACGGGAATGCTGTTGGACTGTGCCGTCACAACCTGCTGTTTGCGCGCCTGAATCATCTGCTCAAGACTGTCCAGTGAGTGCTCATCCAGCTCGGCAGCGGCCTGCACAAAGCTGCTGAGAATGGTTTCCATGCGGCCATCGTGCAACAGCTGTATGACATCACCCAGCATGCGCCCCAACAGATTCCCGCGCGATACCGCCGCATGATAGGTATATGCGTGTCCGTGCTTGCTGCGATCAACCAGTGTCTTGCGATAGAGCCGTTCCAGTGCCGATTGCACGGTGCTCAGCGACGGCGTTCTGATGCCTTGCAGGGACTCACGGACTTCACGTGCATCCAGATGTGGACGGCGCCACAACGCTTCCAGAACCTGCAGCTCCAGCTCGCCCAGATTGGTATTGAGGACGTTGGAAGCGGATTTATTCTTGATCATGTTCTTTCCCTGACAAAACCCGGCTTGAATTCATTTTTTTGCCACATTTCATGATTTTACCGGCTGTGGACACCACTTTAGCCTTGCCTCCGTAAAATTGCAAAAACCGATCGCAGCTCGGCTCCGGCGCTGCAAAATAATCCCAGCCAATTCAGCCATCTGCCATTTGCCGGCAATACAGCACCCTATAATGCGGCGCTTTCTCACAACGCAGTTGCAGGATGATGTCCGCATGATAAAAAACCACAAACCTCTGGCCAGTGTTTCGCTGATTGCTCTGGTGGCACACAGCACCCTGTTGTCCCACAGCGTACTGGCGCAAGACACCGCGACAAACCGGCCACAGGAAATTCTGGTCATGGGCAGTGATTTTAATCTGCGCGGCACACCGGTCAGCGCGACCGAAGGCATTGTGTTCGACAAACAATTGCAGTTGCGCCCGGTGTCCAGAACCGCCGAGCTGCTGGAATTTGTGCCGGGCCTGATTGCCACCCAGCACAGCGGTGAAGGCAAGGCCAACCAGTATTTTGTGCGCGGATTCAATCTGGATCATGGCACCGACTTTGCGATTCGACTGGACGGCATGCCCGTCAACATGCCCTCCCATGGCCATGGTCAGGGTTATGCCGACATCAATTTTGTCATTCCCGAACTGGTCAGCCGCATGAGCTACCGCAAAGGCCCCTATTACGCAGACGGCGGCGACTTTGCGACTGCCGGTCAGGCGGATTTCAGTTATGCCAACCGGCTGGAACAGGGACTGGCGCATCTGACACTGGGTGAAAACAGCTATCAACGTGTGTTTGCAGGCAACACGTTTGATGTTGCTGGTGGTGGCCTCACACTGGCCGCGGCGCTCAGTCGCTATAACGGCCCGTGGGACCTTGATCAGGATCTGGACAAGCGCAAATCCGTCATCAAGTACCATCAGGAGGATGAGGCCGTATCGTGGAGCATCACCGGCATGACCTACAACAACAGCTGGGACGCTACCGACCAGATTCCGCTTCGCGCTGCTGACAACGGCACGCTGGGGCGTCGGGGCAATATCGATCCGACCGATGGCGGTGAATCACGTCGTCACAGTCTCTCCTTTGACTGGCAACACACCTTGTCCGATGTCTCTGACTGGCAGTTCCGTGCCTGGGGTCTGGACTATGCGATGGATCTCTACTCCAACTTCACCTACTTCGCCAACGATCCGGTACGCGGCGATCAGTTTCAGCAAACCGACAGCCGCCGTGTGGCCGGCATGGATGCGGAGTATCGCCGTGTGCTGACAGCCTTGTCAGTGCCGACAACGCTGCGCCTGGGTGTGCAGCATCGCTACGATGATATCCATGTCGGTTTGCACCTGAGTGAGCAGCGTGCCCGTTATGACAGTGTGCGAGACGACTTTGTGCAACAATCATTGAGCAGCAGTTACGCCGCGCTGGAGCAACAATGGAGCGAGCGTGTGCGATCAGAGGTGTCGCTGCGGGCTGACCACTATCGCTTTGATGTCACGGATCTGCTGGGCCCCAACAGCGGACGCGGGTCGGATACTTTGCTAAGCCCAAAACTGAATCTGGTCTACACACCGCTTGATGGCGTTGAAACGTTTTTCAGCATTGGCCGCGGCTTCCACAGTAATGATGCACGTGGCGCCACCATTGTACAGGACCCGTCCTCAGGCGAGAGCGCAGAGCTTGTTGATCCGCTGGCGAGTGCACGCAGTATCGAGATCGGTATGCGTACCGCGCTGATCCCCAAAACACAACTGGCAATCACTGCATTTACCATGCGTCTGGACTCCGAGCTGGTCTATGTCGGTGATGCCGGCAACACCGAAGCCAGTGATGGCAGCCAGCGCGAAGGCATCGAGATCAATGCCCTGTACACGCCCACCAGCTGGTTGCTGTTTGACGCCGATGCGTCCTGGACCAAAGCGCGCTTGCGCGGTGTGGGCACAGACAATCGCATTCCCAACTCGGTGAAAAACACCGCATCCATGGGTGTCATTGTCGATGACAACAACGGCTGGAGCGGCGGTTTGCGTGTGCGTTATCTGGGCAAGGCGCCGTTGATTGAAACCGGAGAGGTGTTCAGTCAAAGCACATTGCTGATGAACGCCCAGATGGCTTATGCCGTGACACCCAACGTGTCACTGGCATTGGAAGTACTGAATCTGCTGGACAGCGATGACCGCGACATCACGTATTTTTACGAGTCCCAGCTGCCTGGCGAAGCCGCGCCGGTGGAAGATATCCACTTCCATCCGGTCGAGCCTCGCAGTGTCCGCGTCAGTCTGACAGCCCGCTTCTAAGCGGGCTGTTTTCCATTCAAATCAGGGCTGCAGAAACTGCGCCATGTACTGCATGGCGTCACCGACCGAGCCACCCCAGGCAGCAAAATCATGATCACCATCAAAAATGCGCAGTTCCACCAGCTCTGGCTGGTGCTCGCGCAAGGTCTGATAAAACGCCGCTGCATGCCAGGCAATATCAAAGCGGTCATGGTCACCACTGTTGATATAAAACGGCACGATGATGCCGCGGGCACGGTACGAATCAATCACCGACACCCAGTTCAGCGCACGCCAGCGCTCTGCGTCAAACTCGCCGTTGCTCAGAAACAATTCGTGCCTTGATGCCGATGAGCTCAGCGGCGGCACCGGATTGTATACAGCGGGGCTCAGTGGTGCGGCCGCCGCAAACAGCTCGGGATATTTCAGGGCTGCGTTGGCTGTACCAAATCCGCCGGCCGAGTATCCGGCAATCAGCCGGCCTCCCCTGTTGGCCTGAGTTCTGAAATTCCCGTCTATAAATGGAATCAACTCCCGGATCAGCGCGGTTTGTGATGCTTCGAGATGCGAATCGGCCCACCAGAAATTGGGATCAGCCGGCATCACAATCAACATCGGCGGTATGGCTCCTGATGCGATCAACGCATCGGCTGTCGCCTCAATATTGCCAGACCTGACCCAGCTGTTTTCATTACCAGAGGCACCGTGCAGCAAATACAACACCGGCAGTCTCTGTTCCGAATTTTCATAGGCATCCGGTGTGTAGAGCGAAAACAGCAAGGGCCTGCCCAGCTGCTCCGAGTTCATGCTGTGTTGTGTGATGGTGCCCGCAAACACACTGGCACTGAGCGCCCATACATTCAGGGCAACAAAGCATATACCCGCAAACTGTCTGATTTTTTTCATTGTGATGATTACCCTGTTGTTAAATGGTTGTCCTGCTTGTCAGAGAAAATCCATATCACCGGCTGTCAGCCACCAGCGCCCTTGCAACACGTCAGTATCCGGTCCCCGGCTCCAGCGATTGCAGGGAATCTGTATGCCGGTACTGCTCACCGCCAGCATCGTTTGCGCATCAGCAGACTGCCTGTGTACGCGATGCAACTGCCCGCCGGTCAGCCAGAAAGACACCGGGCCCTGATGCTGATCACTGTGCAGCAGCGTCAACAGCACAGCACCAAGATCATGCGGCGCTGCCAGTATGTCCATCAGCAGCCAGCCATCGCCGTGGCGGCGCCGGAAGCCGATGCCTTTGGTTTGACCGCTGTCCATCACTTGCATGCACTCGTACATCTGCCCCGGACGTTGCTGATACCGGTAGTGCAAATAAGGGGCATCGCGAACACCGATGATGGCATCAGCAAATCCATCCTGCATCTGCGACCACAAGGTATCCGCCATGGCAGCGACATCCGCAGGGTCCACCAGCTGCGCCTGCCAGCCTGGTGGTGCGGCAGATTCAGGCACGCACGTAACCTGCATCAGTTCGTCGGTTTTTTCATACAACTTCAGGCGCTCGGCCACATGCATGGCTTTCAGATTGGGGAAGCCGAATCCCAGCAAATTTTGCGCGTGATATCCGGCGTACTGTTCCAGCATGGAGGCTGCGGTTTTGAAAAACAGGCCTTGACGACTGAAAAAGCTGCGCTCACCGGGCAGCACCATCACATCACAGATCTGCACTGCGCGCGAAGCCTGCCCAAAATACCGCATCTCGCGCACAACACCGCCATAGTGTGCCAGCACCTGGCCGTCACGCAGCGCCGCCACCGAAGCGCCACGGCCGCTGCTGTACTTCCAGTGCCAGAGTTCCGGATTGAACGTCACATCGAAGCTGCTTTCAAACACATTGGCAAACGCGCTGGCCGGCAAATCTGTTGCCGGGACCAGAAACAAGGTGTCATGTCGCGCTTTATCGGTTTTACAGAAACACAGCAGTGTGTGTTGATGAAAACCGCTTTCAGTGGCTGCCGTTTCCTCGCACATGGATTGATAAAGGGAGTACAACTGTTCAGGCGGGCAGCCAGTCAGCGCTGGCAGCGCCGGGAAGGACTGCACAAAAAGCTGGCATAACAGCTGTTGAAACGGCAGGGTCGTTGCGTTCAGGTTTTCCTGCTGTTGCAAACTCAAATCAAGCCGCTCTGCCAGCGCAATCACATGATCCAGTACCGGCAAGGTTTGCGGCTCGTGCTCCACCAAGGTATTGCTGATGAATTCTTCCAGAATAATGAGCTCACCGCCCGGGCGCAACAAACGTTTTGCCGCAGACAGGTACTGCATGGGCAAAAAGTAGCGGGCACTGTTCTGCAGGATGATCAGGTCAAATGACTCGCGCTGCGAAGCCTCTGCGGCGTATGCCAGAAAATCGGCAACCACCACCGTCACTGCGCTTGTGTGCAGGTCCGCACTGATCACCGTGACAGAGCAATCCAGAGCAGTAACCGCGCACCCGGCTGCGGCCAATTGTCGCGCCAGTTCACCGCGGCCACAGCCAACGTCCAGCACCTGCACCGGACCCGACAAGCCTTTGTGCATTCGCAGCTGCTGCAAACGCTCCAGGTCAATCGACTGCAACAGCTTCCGGTATTGCTGCAGCTGTGCTTCAATCAACAGCGCTGCAATCTCTGAAGCAGAAGCCTGCGCAGCCTGACCGGCCCGCTCTGCGGCCAGACAACCAAAACCCAGCGCGGGTACATGACCGGCGTGATGCTGCAACAACGCAGCATACACGTTGAGCGGGTAGATCAGATCCGTCAGAGGTGGGGTAATCTTCATGCGGGGCATTATACGGTAGAATTCTGGCGATGACGCAAACCACTCTCAAACGGCTTTTTAACCTTTTTCCGGACGGCGATGACTCTCGCAGTGCGCCCAGAACCGGGCTGCAACGACTGCTGATGCTGCGCGCACTGGTCGCCGCTGCCGGCCTGTCCGGCGCGCTGCTGTTTAATGCCTGGTCACCGATGGAACTGAGTTGGCCGCCAGTCATCCTGGTCCTGTGTGGCATCCTGGTATCTCTGATCTACGGCTTCTGGCGCGTCAGTCATGCCCGCGTGATTGGCCATGGCGAACTCGTGTTCCAACTGGCACTGGACTTTGTGTTTGCCACCGTGGTGCTGGCGTATACCGGCGGCTCATCCAACCCGCTGATTTCCTATCTGCTGGTGTTGCTGGCAGTGGGTGCGACCGTGCTGACCAGTGTCTGGGCACATCTGTTTGCCGCGGTTGCGATTGTCATCCACACTGCTTTTTTGATCCTGGGTATTGTGATGGATGAACACAGCGAGCACATGCCCAATTTTCAGCTGCACCTGGTCGGTATGTGGGTCACGTTTGTGGTCAGCGCGGCACTGATTACCACCTTTGTCAGTCGCATGGCGGCTGCCATTCGCAGCCGTGAACTGACACTGGCAAAAGCTCGCGAAAATGAGCTGCGCAATGAGCAACTGGTCGCCATCGGCTCACTGGCCGCGGGCACTGCCCACGCATTGGGCACCCCACTGTCAACCATGGCGGTGCTGCTGTCGGATCCGGATGCACTGACTCAGGCGGATCTGCGTTTGCTGCGCGAGCAGGTGGTGCGCTGCAAACAGTCACTGGATCAGCTGACGCGGTTTTATCACCAGAGTGACCAGCAACAGCACGAACGCATGCGTATCATCGCCTTCCATGAAGCCATCCGCGATTACGTGGTGAACATTCATCCCACTGCCAATATCCGGTTTTCCCTGGATGACAACTGTCGTGAATCCTGGATTCCTGCTGACATCACCATTCGCCATGCCTTGATCAATATCATTGAAAACGCCATCCGTGCGGCACACACTCAAGTTCAGGTACATTACTCACTGGAGTCCGGCAGCGGTGATAACAGTGCCGGCATGGCACTGATCCGGGTGCAGGATGACGGTGATGGTATTCCGGCAGACGTGATGGAAAGCATGGGCGAACCGTTCATTTCCTCGCGCAAGGGCAGCATGGGTCTTGGCATCTTTCTGGCCAATTCCACGCTTCAGCGCCACGGAGGCCGCATCGAAATGTTCAACCTGGTACAGTCGGGCGCGCAGACGCTGATCCATCTGCCACTGGCGACACCACCGGTTATCAACAAACATCCCGGTAATGGAACACAGAAATGACTGAAGGGTTCAACGACACAGCCAGACGGCTGCTGATGGTAGAAGACGACGAGGTATTTGCCAGCGTCACTGGCCGCGCACTCGGGCGACGCGGATTTTCGGTAGTCATTGCCAACACACTGGAGCAGGCCTATCGGATCATCAACGAGCAAGAGTTCGACTACGCGATTATTGACCTGAATCTGGCCGGGCAATCGTCGCTGGAACTGATTCCTCCGCTGCGTGAGCGCTTCTCACAAGCTCGCCTGCTGATGCTCACCGGTTATGCCAGCATTGCAACCGCTGTTGAAGCAATCAAACTGGGGGCGGACAACTATCTGGCAAAACCGGCTGATATTGATGAAATTCTGGCCGCTCTCGATGATGATCACGCCGGAACACATGCCGACATTCCGTTTCAGGAGCCGATGTCTGTACGTCGACTGGAATGGGAACACATTCAGAAAGTGTTGATGGAAAATGATGGCAATATTTCCGAGACAGCGCGCCAGTTAAAAATGCACCGACGCACCTTGCAGCGCAAATTGCAAAAAAAACCGGTTGCCGGCTAAATCTGATTGGCAGTGCGCAGCACCATACGCAGAGCGATCGCGCTCAGTATCAGACAAACCCATTCAATCAGATAAATTTGCATGATCACCGGGGTCGACTGCCCCAGCAAAAAAATACCCTGACTGCGCGCAAGCACCAGACCGAAATAGCTGATCAGCAAAAACGCCGTGCCCGGCACAAGCCAGTTGCGCACACGAATACTCAGCAGAAAAAAAATGCCCATCGCCAACATCAGACCACCATAGACGGCACGCAGCTCGGTGAATCCAACCGGGTCTGCCAGTGTGACGCCCACATTGCCGAACCATCGTTCGGCATCCAGAGAAAAAATAATGCCAATCGCCACGTACACCACACCATTAAACGCCAGTAAAATCGCTGGAAAAACTTTGATGAATTGATTCATGTTCAAACCTCACACCTTTTGTTGAGAACGAATACAAATTGACAAACTTTTTTGTGACTTTCGGCACTCAGGACAACAAATACCCTGTGTTATAACGGCACCCCACAACGCACACCATCAGAACCCTGTGTTTTTGTTCAGACCCGATTGTCGAACCAAGTGTCGAACCGAGCGTCAAAACAGGGGGCGCCAGCCAATAAAACCAACAACAAAACAGGATTCAATCCCGGCCAGCCACTGAGCTGACTCTGGTGATTGAGACACCGAACCTGCAATGCGGTCACTGTGTCTCGCTGTTCGTTGCAACACTTGCCACCACGAATATCATTGGACCAATCGCCTGACAGCAGTCATCCAGCGGAGCCTGACGTGAAAAAACAATATATGGTCGCCATCGGCCTGTTCATCTTTCTGACCATCTGGATGTTGATCCCGCGCGAACAGGCGGCGCCGCCAGACCCCTATGCCGCCGC
Organism: Pseudohongiella sp.; assembly: GCA_036834885.1. Classification (GTDB taxonomy): domain Bacteria; phylum Pseudomonadota; class Gammaproteobacteria; order Pseudomonadales; family Pseudohongiellaceae; genus Pseudohongiella. Next base: position 318,138 of record DAITNA010000002.1, read on the forward strand.
CCCCATGGACACCACCGTGACCGCCATCCCGGCCAACGCGAGCGCCGATGCCAGTGCCGCTGGCAACTTCAGCGTCCGGGTAGCCCGCAGCAACGCCACCGCCTACACCGAATCAGTCGCCGTCCGCGGCGTCACCCAAGCCTTCAGACTGGTCAATATACGCTCGGAAGCAGCCGGTCGGGTCATCGCCACGCCGGTTGCCCGCGGCGCACGTGTCAATCGGGGGGATGTCTTGTGTGAAATCGCCGTCGAAAACCGCGAGGCCGACCTGCAGGAAGCGCGCAGCCGGGAAGAGCAGTCCCGGCTCGAATACGAAGGTTCACTGAGCTTGCGTGCCCGCAATCTGGTCTCTGAAGTCCAGGTGGCGCAGCTCAAAGCCGCCTATGACGCCGCCATCGCCGCAGTTGGCCGGGCCGAACTGGCGCTGGAGCGCACCAAGGTCAGGGCTCCGTTTGCCGGTATCATGGAAACCCGCGCCGTGGAAGTTGGCGACTATCTGGACATGGGAGGCCAGTGTGCGTCGCTGCTGGACGACCAGCCCATGCTGCTGGTGGGTCAGGTACCCGAGCAGAATGTGGGCAAGATTGATCTGGGCAGCACCGTCATCGGCCAGATGGTCACCGGTGAGCAGGTCACCGGCCGATTGACCTATATTGCCCGGGCGGCTGATGCAGTCTCACGCAGTTACCGTATTGAGGTGCAACTGGACCCGGCCGCAGAACCCATTCGTCAGGGCATCAGCACTGACATTCGCATCGCGGCGTCGGACATTGAGGCCCATCTGGTCCCACCTTCTGCGGTCACACTGGATGACAAAGGCATGGTCGGCGTCAAGGTTGTCAACAGCAACAATATTGTCGAGTTCTACCCGGTCACCATTGTGGGTGAGAGCACGGCGCTGAGCTCACCCGGCTTCTGGGTGACAGGTTTGCCGCCCAGCGTGGTGTTAATCACTTTGGGTCAGGAGCTGGTGTTCCCGGGGCAAACGGTGCGTACCTCCACAGGCTGGTCAGGCATATGAACTATTTCAAAACTGCTCGCGAGCGCGCAAGAACCACGTTTACAATTTTTGTCGTGATTGTGCTGGCAGGCTTTGTGTCCTACCGCTCAATTCCGGTTGAATTGAATCCGGACGTGACAGTACCGGTGATTATCACCACGATCATTCACCCTGGCATTTCCCCTGAAGATGCCGAGCGCCTGCTGGCACGTCCGGCCGAGATCGAGCTGAAAAACATCGACGGCATTACCGAGCTGCGTTCGTTTGCCAGCGAGGGGTCGGCCACGATTGTGACCGAGTTTGATGTCAGCTTTGATCCGGACTTTGCACTCAACGATATCCGCTCGGCGCTCGACCGGGCACAGGCCCGTTTCCCCGCCAATACCGAGGAACCGCTGATACAGGAAGTCTCTGCGGCCACCGTGCCGGTGGTGCAGATCGCCCTCGGTGGCACCGGTGTGGACGAGCGCACCCTGCTGCAGATTGCTCGAGTGCTGCAACGTGAAATTGAAAATCTCCCGGAGATCATGAGTGCCGACATGATCGGCGCCCGTGAAGAGCTGCTGGAAGTCATTATTGATCCGCGCAAGCTCGAAACCTATGGCATTACCAACTCACAGATTGTGCAGGCGGTGACCAGCAACAACCGTCTGATTCCAGCCGGCACACTCAATACCGGTGAAGGCAGTTTCTCGATCAAGGTGCCGGGTCTGATTGAAACCGCCCAGGATCTGTTTGATCTGCCGATTGCTGCCAATGCCACCGGCGTGGTCGTGCTCAGCGATGTGGCAGAAGTGCGTCGCACATTCAAGGATGCCGAGCGTTATGCCTTTGCCAACGGCGAACAGGCGATCTCGCTGGATGTGCAAAAGCGCAAGGGAGCCAACCTGATTGCGGCGATGGACAAGATTGATCTGATTGTGCGCGAGATGCGCCAGCAGATCCCGCCCAGTGTTCATATCACCTATCTCAACAACACCATCCCGCTAGTGATTGAGCAGAACTCCAGTTTGCAGGGCAATATGCTGTCTGCAATTGCCCTGATCATGATGGTGGTTGTGGCGGCCGTGGGTGTGCGTTCGGGCATGCTGGTGGCGATGGGTGTACCGTTCTGCTTCTTTTTTGCGTTCATCTTTATCTCGTTGATGGGATATACCTACAATTTCATGGTGATCTTCGGCCTGCTGCTGGCGTTGGGCATGCTGATCGACGGCGCGATTGTACTGGTGGAGTACGCTGACCGAAAAATGGGTGAAGGCTGCACACGGCAAGAGGCCTACAGCGAGGCCGTCAATCGTATGTTCTGGCCCATCATTTCTTCCACCATGACAACACTGGCCGCCTTTTTGCCGCTGTTGTTCTGGCCGGGCGTTGCCGGTGAGTTCATGAGTTATCTACCCACCACAGTATTTGCCGTGCTCGTCGGCTCCCTGCTGTATGCGCTGCTGTTTGCACCGTTGATCGGCTCCTTTGTCGGCAGCCGCACAGCGCACAAGGACATTGACCCGAGCACGGACGACGACACCCTGGTCACCGAGTTCAAAGGCATCAAGCGCCCCTATGTCGCCATACTGCGTTTTGGCATTCGCAATCCGGGTGTGATTTTTCTGGGCAGTATCGCGATACTGGTCGGCATCGTCATGTCCTATGTCAGCTTTGGTCGCGGCTTTGAGTTTTTCACGATGGTGGAGCCAAGCCAGACCCGAGTGCAGATTTTTGCGCGCGGCAATTATTCACCGGAAGAAATCCGCGACATGGTGCGCCAGGTTGAACAACGCATTGAAAACGTGGGCTACTACAAAAGCATCGTGACACAGTCAGGTGCCAGCCGCAGCATGGGTGGTGGCCAGGGCGCAGCACCGGATCTGGTTGGTACCATCTTCCTCGAATTCACCGACCGCCGTGAGCGTGACGTCAACGGATTTGAGGTCGAGAATCTGTACCGTCAGGCCGTGGCTGACCTGCCCGGCATACGTGCAGAAATTTCAACACCGGAAGCCGGGCCGCCTGTTGGCAAACAGTTGCAGCTGGAATTTTACGGTGACGATTTGCGTACCCTGATTGCCGAAGCACGCCGTGTTCGCGCACACATGGAAGATGGCATGGAAGGTCTGATCGATATCGACGATACCACGCCGGTACCTGGCATCGAATGGCAAATTACGGTCGATCGCGCACGCGCCGCGATGTCCGGTGCCAGCATGACTGAAATTGGCACAGCAATTCAGCTGCTGACCAACGGCGTGATGATGGGTGACTATCGCCCCGATGACAGCGAAGAAGAAGTCGAGATTCGTGTGCGTTACCCGGAAGAATACCGGGGTATCGAGCAGATCGACAACATTCGCATCAATACACCGGGTGGTCTGGTACCGATCAGCAGCTTTATCACACGTGAGCCCCTGCCCAGTGTGAGCTCGATTCAACGCGTGGATGCTGAGCGCGTTGTGTACGTACGCGCGAACCCGGCACCCGGTTTTATTACCGACCAGAAAGTGGGCGAGCTGGAACAGTGGCTGCAGGCAAATCCGCTGGCGCCGGGTGTGAACTATCGCTTCCGCGGCGCCAATGAGGAACAAGCCGAATCCATGGCTTTCCTCAGTGTTGCGTTTGGACTGGCGCTGGCACTGATGGCGATTGTGCTGGTCACCCAGTTTAACAACTACTACCAAACCCTGTTGATTTTGTCCGCAGTGCTGCTCTCCACCACCGGCGTATTGCTTGGCTTGTTGATCACAGGACAGACCTTCAGTGTAATTCTCACTGGTGTGGGCGTCGTGGCACTTGCCGGTATTATCGTGAATAACAATATTATTCTGATTGATACCTACAACTACCTGCGCAGCCGCCATCCGGACTGGAGCCTGATGGATGTGATTGTGCAAACCGGTGTCCAGCGCTTGCGCCCGGTGTTCCTGACCACGTTCACTACCGGCGTCGGTCTGCTGCCTCTGGCCATGGGGATATCGATTGATCTGGTTACCGCCCAGATCGAGATCGGCGGGCCAGTGGCAACGCAGTGGATGCAGTTGGCCAATGCGGTGGTGTTTGGCCTAGCCTTTGGTACGGTGCTGACACTGGTGGTCACACCCGCGATGCTGGCCATGCCATTCAAACTGCGTGAACACAAGGCGCGTATCAAGGCGTTGTTCACGCGCAACCGTCCGGCCTACAGCGAGTAAGTGCGGGGCGGAACACGCGAAAGAAAAAATGCCGCCGACATATAGAACAAAGGTTCGTTATGTCAGCGGCATTTTTTATGTTTGTAAGTCTTCGTTACAAAAAACCAAACACTTTGCAACACTTTGTCACCCCCTCCCTGCGCGCTGAAAGTGCTGTGCTACCATCTGCATCGTTTGTGAGGCGACCGGTTGACGGACATCAGGTAGGCAATTCACAAACCGTCAGTACGGGGTGGTGGGATGTCATTCTCTGTTCCCCCCTATTTAACGTGGAATTATTTTCTGCCACCCTGTCTGACACCCATCGCTTACCTGCCATCGCTCTCACCTGAACGTCCGGTTGGCCACCCAGGCTTCTGCCAGCAACAACACCATCACCAGCAACACAATCCACCACCACAAACGCTGCGGCTGTTCGATATCAGCAATGAGCTGGGCTGTCCTGACTTGCTCTGAAATCACGGGTGCGGTTTCCGGATTGAGAATACGGTCCGTCAGATTGGCCACATCCACCCGTGCCAGCGCACTGGCTTCAGGCGCAATATTGACGGCGATCACGCCTTCACCGGCCTGCACCAGTCCCGGCATCCGGGCGCGGTAAAACGGACTGGCCGCCAGCACACGCACCTGATTGCCATCGGGTTCGGTGACGATCAGTTCACCGCTGTCCGGCATCAATGCCGTCAGATCCACCATTTGCCCAACCAGATAAGCGCGCTCACGCACAGGCGGCTGAATCAGGTAAGTCAGTACCTCGTGGACAAATGGCAGGTAAAGGCCCTGCAAGGGGAAATTGCTCCAGCCCAGATCCAGCGACGAGCTCAACAACATCGCACGCCCTTCTCCAATGCTGCGTTCTGTCAGCATGGGCAAGCCGTTATCAAAGCGCATCAGCACACTGGCATCGGCAGCCGGCTCCGTTTGCCAGAAACCCTGAAACCGCGCGCCAAAATCCACACTGAGTGCACGCATGGCCGGATGACGCCGGTCAACGTCTGCAATCAGCTGGTAGTCACTGGCAGGCAATACCTGTTGTGACTGCAACAAGGCCGGGCTCAGCTGGGCAAATTGACGGTTAAACGATGCGGGTATCGTACGGTCGCCGGGCGCCAGCCACACGGCACCACCCTCTTCGGCGACAAAACGCTGCAAGGCAGTCTCAACCGCTGCCGGCAGTTCGGCCGTGTTCAGCAGCACCACCGCATCCTGATCGCGCAGCAGCGCTGGCGAGAACCCTTCTTCCGTCGTCACCGTGACCTCAAACGGCGAGTTGTCCATGCCTTGCAGGGCCAACACAAACCAGTGCGCCTCATCGTCATACCAGTCAGACGAGGGTGCACCATTGACCACCAGCACCCGCATGCGCGGCAGTACATCCAGCGTGAAGTACCAGCGATTGTCCAGATCAAAATCATCACCGGACAGTTGCAATTCACCGGTATACGCGCCGGTGCCCTGCACACTGACGGGCAGATCCACAACCAGCTCGGAACGCTCCGGGAACAGCAATTGCTGCAGCGGAGTGGTCACAGCTGGCTCCGGACCGGAGACCGGCGTCAAGGTCATTTGAACATTGCCACGGTCCAGCATCACCGTACCGGTGCTGCGCACACGCGCCAGCACGTTGTACTCGCTCTGGTTCTCCAGCAGCTGCTGCGGTGAACGCACATCGGTCAGACTGAGGTTGCTGATGCGCTGCTCACCGACATCAAAACCCTGAAAACCGGTACCCGCGGACAGCATCCAGCCCGATTCCACATCGTTCAGACCATTGGCTTTGAAATCAGAAATCATCACCACACGACGATTGCCATGCTGGGCCTGATCAAGCATGTCGCTGGCCAGTTGCAGCGTGGGGTAAAAACGCACCCGGTCATAACCGGGTTCTTCTATCGCCTCCACAAACGCTCTGAGTGCATCCATATCCGTGGTCAGCTCACGCACAGCAAGCGTGCCGTCGGCAAACGTGAGTACTGCGGCCTCATCACCCGGGTTCATGGTATCCAGCACATCCAAGGCCTGCGCCCTGGCCCGCTCAAAACGGTCACCCACCCGCATGCTGAGCGAAGTATCCAGCAGGATCGCCACCGATTTGGGTTCTGCGTCGATCAACCTTGCCATGCTGCCCTGATAAAACAGCGGGCGGGCAAAGGCGAGCACCAGCAGGACAATCAGCGCCGCACGAAGCAACAGCAACAACCACTGCTGAATCTGCTGGAACAGGATGAGTTTTTTGGTCGTCTGTTTCATGAAACGCAAGGTGCCAAACATCACCTTGGGCGGGTTCTCGCGCCGGATCAGATGGATGGCTACCGGTATCGCAGCGGCCAGCAAACCGAGCAGAAACAGAGGCGTCAGGAAACCCATTCAGGCAGTCCTCGTGCGTCGCGCCAGATACGATGCCAGCGCCTTGTCCAGCGGCTGCGACGTATCCAGCAGGCAATAATCGACACCACTGCTCTGGCACTTCTTGCGACACTCATCCAGATAGCGCTGCAAATTGTCCAGATAGGCATTGCGAATGGCCTGTGGCGAGGTCAGATGGGTCTCGCCGGTTTCCATGTCAATGAACTCGGACGACTCGTTAAAATTGAAATACAGCTCCTGGTTGTCCAGCACATGGAACACAATCACTTCATTGCCCATGGCACGCAACTGCTGCAGGGTTTTGATGGTGCGCTCCTCGTCTTCCAGCATGTCACTGATCAGAATCACCAGACTCTTTTTGTTCAGCGTGGCGGCAAGCTCGGTAAGCGGACGCACCGCATTGGTCTGGCCCTGCGCGGTGACGTCATTGAGACTGCGCAAAATACGGATCAGATGGATTTGACGGGCCATGGCAGGAATATAGTCACGCACCTTGTCATCAAAGGTAATCAGTCCAACCGCGTCACGCTGGCGCATGATGAAGTAGGCCAGGGCCGACGCCAGTGTGCGACCGTATTCGAGTTTGCTCATGGACGATGAGGCATAGGCCATCGAGGCGCTGCTGTCGAGCAGTATGTAACAGCGCACGTTGGTTTCGTCCTCGTACTGCTTGATATACATCTTGTCCGAGCGACCGTAGAGCTTCCAGTCAACATGGCGCATGTCGTCACCACGAATATAGTGACGATAATCGGTGAACTCGACACTGAAGCCGCGCTTCGGGCTTTTGTGCAGTCCCGCTATAAAGCCCTCCACGATCACCCGCGCCCGCATCTCCAGATTGTCGAGGGTGGCGAGGACCGATGGATCAATGAAGTTGGTGCTCTGGCTCATATCAGGCGCCCGGTTCTCTCACGCTGTCCAGAACGCGCCTGACCAACGCATCGGTGGTGATGCGTTCAGCCTCGGCATGGAAGTTAAGCTGGATACGATGGCGCAATACTGACGGTGCCAGTGCGCGGATATCGTTGAACGACACGTTATAGCGCCCGTGCAGCAGCGCCCTGACCTTGCCCGCCAGCACCAGATTCTGCGACGCACGGATACCGGCGCCCCAGGTCACCCAGTCTTTGACAAACTGCGGCGAGTTTTCATTTTGTGGACGTGTGGCATGGACCAGTCGCACCGCGTATTGCACCACCGCCTGTGCCGCCGGCACCTGACGGGCAACACGCTGGAAGGCCAGAATGTCCTCGCCGCTCAGTGGATGCGACACCGTGCGATCAATCACGCGTGTGGTGGCACTGACCACCTGCACTTCTTCTTCCTCAGTGAGATAGCCCAGTTCAATCTTGAACATAAAACGGTCGAGCTGGGCTTCCGGCAATGGATAGGTGCCTTCCAGCTCAATCGGGTTTTGTGTGGCCAGCACAAAAAACGGTTGTGACATCTTGTGTGTGACACCTGCTGCAGTGACCTGACGCTCTTCCATCGCTTCCAGCAGGGAGGACTGGGTCTTGGGCGGTGTACGGTTGATTTCGTCCGCCAGCAGGATATTGGTAAAAATAGGCCCTTTGACAAACACCAGTTTGCGACGGCCATCACTTTCCTCAACAATTTCCGAGCCCACGACATCCGACGGCATCAGGTCAGGCGTGAACTGGATTCGACTGAAATCCAGTTGCAGGATATCCGCGACCGTTTTGATCAGCAGGGTCTTGGCCAGGCCCGGCACACCGGTCACCAGCACGTGGCCGCCGGCAAACAGCGCAATCAACAGCTCTTCAATCACCGCCTCCTGACCGATGATCACTTTGCGAATTTCGCTGATCATCTGGTCGCGGCCCTGCTGCATTTTTTTCACCAGCGCCAGATCGTCATGATCCTCAAGTCCGGAGACGTGGATGTCGCTCAGGTTGGCCGTGCTGATATCGGTGTCTGTCATGATCAGTTCCTGTTCTAATGGGTAAACGCGTAAATCAGATAATTGATGCCCAGCCGGTAGGCTTCGTTGGTCATCTGGGTCGGGTACATTTCCAGAAACGTGTGTTCCCAGCCATCCCCCATGTCCGAATTGAAATTGGCCACCAGCATCACACGTCCGTTGTCATCCAGTATCGCGTGCACGGACGGCGGATAACGCGGATCGTCCAACGTGACATTGCCGTAATCCCAGGTCACCGCACGACCCGGCACCTGTGGTACACGTTCGATGTCGTAGAACATGCGGAAAATTTCGTGATTCATGTCCAGCTGTACCAGCTCACGATCCGGGAAAATCTTGGTGATCTCGATCAGAAAATCCTGGAAGTGCGCCTCGCCCCAGAAATCGTCGAGCATCACAAAACCGCCACGGTGCATGAATTCACGCAGGGCTTCGACTTCTTCCGGGCTGAAATTGGGGCCACTGCGCATGCTGCCAATCGGCACACGTTTCATGGTCATGTATAAAAACACGTGCTCGAAAAGGGCCGGATCGGTCAGATCCATCCAGCGTGTGCTGCTGGTGCTGGTGTCAATAAACGTGTAGCGCTGCACGCCGCGCATAAAGTTCTGCTCGGCATCCGGAAAATCGGTATCCCACCAGCCACCGCGACGCCCACCCCGACCGCCGGGATAGTTCTCGTAACGCCCGCGTATCCAGGTGAATTCCGGAGCCGGCGCCGTCACGGCCGCGCCCGTTGCTGAAGGGTTGTCACCGGACGACTGCAAACTGTCACGCAAACTGCGAATATCAAAGTCTTGCGGGAATACCAGACCATCAGCACCACGGTCACCCGGTGGCGACAGGCGTACCGGCGGGATCTCGACCTCAGGCAGGCGGATGCGCGGATCCTGTTGCGCCAGTGCGCTGGCAGACAGCAACAAGCTCGTCACCAGCAGCGCAGACGCTGCCAGTGACCGACGTTTGTCTGTGCCCGCCCGCTGATGCATCAGTCGGCCCCCGAATTGTCGCGCGGGGCTGAGCGAATTTGCTCGACGGCTCTGAGCAAAATGTCCTGTGCGCGCTGGTACCCGGGTGCAGTTTCCAGCGCACGCAACACGGTGTAACGCGCCTCGGCCGGTTGCCGGTTGTCCAGATAGGCAGCCGCCAGATTGGTACGGGTTTCCACGGGGTCGCGCTGATCCAGTGTCACCAGTACCTCAAACTCCTGCACTGCACGCGCGGTATCACCCAGTTGCTGCGCCAGACGCGCACCGCTCTGATGCACTTCAACCCGGTAGGGATTCACGGCCAGCGCCCGGCTCAGATAATAATCGGCCTGTTCAGTATCACCACTGGCGAGCGCGGCATCAGCGAGTTTGAGAGCGGATGCAAAATCATGTTGCTGGTTCTGCAGCATCACACTCAACTGCTCCATCATGGCCTCGTTGTCGCCCATGGCTTCATAGACCTGTGACAACACCAGTGCCGGACTGGGATAACCCGAGTAATCCGGCAGTATGCTGTGGGCAATCTGAAGGTGATGTATCGCCTGCGCAAATTCGCGCTCGCGGAACAACACAATCCCCAGTTGCAGATGGGCCTGGAAATCGCGTGGCTCGCGATCCACACGGCCTTGCATATGCTGTCTCAGCGACTGGTTGTTATAGAGTTCCGCCAGTACGGCGCTGCTGTTCTCCCGCACACCGTGGCCGTGGCCAGCGCCCTCGTCCGGGCTGTCTTCCACATGCACGTAGACATTGATCTCCTCCACGCGCTGCTGTATCCAGGCGCTGAAACCGGCATCAAAGGTCGCCATGTCCATGTCGAACACATTGGCAAACATCTCGCTTTCCGGCCTGACCTCGGCATATTCGTGAATCAGTTCCAGCAGTTTTTCAAAACCGAACTGCTGCGTGATGTACTCCACCACCAGATAGGACTGGAAGTAGGCAAAACTCAGGTCAGCGTTGCTGTTGGCACCGGTAAATCCCTGATTCAGATTGCCCACCGGCAACAGGCGCCCCTGCTGCACTGCACGAGTGAGTTCAAGTCCGAGCCGGCGCCCCCACTCCGGGCGCGCCTGACGCTCTTCCCAAGTCGAGATGCCTTCCGACAGCCAGCGCGGCATACGGTTTTGTGTCATCTGCAAGGTGAACACATGCACCAGCTCATGCCAGACAATTTCCTGCCAGTTGGCACTCAGGGTGTCAGGCGAAATCAGCGTGATCACTTTGCCAAAACAAATGCCAACCAGCGGGCCAATGTCGGGCAGTCCCACTGAACGCACCGCAAAATCCTCAGTGCGCTCGAACACCTGGATGACCACGGGCACCTCGGGTTCAAACTGGTATTTCTCCACCAGTTGCGCCCAGCTTTCTTCCAGCAAGGGCTCCATATAGGGCCACAAAATCTGTGCATCACGTGGACTCATGTTGACGCGAAAATGCTCGCTTTCCAGCGTCGCGTAACCTTCCAGCACGTCAAACACCTGCAACATGTTGGAGGTCATCACGTTAAACGGGTCGTTGTCAAAGGCCAGCTCCAGATGCTGCTTGCCTTCGACTTCCTCACCCAGACGCACCAGATTGCCTCCGAGCACGGTATGGGCCTGCCAGTGTGAAGGATCCTGCGCAATGGCCTGCCGGGCGTAGGACACAGCCTCCGTAAAACGGTAGTTGTTGCCGAGATAATCTGCGACACCGGTGTAAAAGTCGGCGCTGTCCGGACTGAATGCCGCCAGTTGTGTGCGCAAGCGCTCAAACTCCGCCATATCGTCCTTGATGGCAGCCAGCGCAGCCAGCAGGGAGAGCGCCGTCACCGATTCCGGATTGATACGCAGGGCCTGTTCCAGATAACCACGACCGGCATCTTCCTGATAGTTGCGGATCATCAGCAAGCCATAGGTTTCCAGCGCCGCGACATCGCGCGGATTGGCGTCCAGACTCATGGCCAGATAACGCTCTGCCGAGCCTATTTTGGCCATGCCCGTCAGTGCGGGACCGTAACGGCGATTGATGTTCAGCGCCTGTGTGTAATTGGTCTCGGCGTCTGCATCGTTGAATTTGTCCTGGAACAGATCCCCCCACAGCGTCAGGGCTTCCAGATTGTTGCCATCCAGCCGCACAGCCTCCGAAAACAGCGCATTGGCATCGTGAAACTCATCCAGTTTCCACGCCGCCAGCGCCACCATGCCCACCTCGGCCGAATCAAACACCATGCCGCTGTCGTAGCGGGCGAGCGCCGCGTTGTACTGTGCCGCAGCCTCTTCGAGTTTGCCGCGCAGATCGAGCACCAGACCGTATTGCACCAGCGTGCGAACCGGAGGATTGAGCTGCCCTTGCACAATGCTGGCAAGCAATTCCTCAGCCTGTGCGGATTGCCCGGTCATGCGATACAGCTCAGCCATTTGCGTCGCGGCCAGTGGCGCATCGGCCGGGTTGCGGATAAACGGGCGCACAGCTGCCATCGCTTGCTCATACTGACCAGTGAGCATATGCGCACGACTGATACCCAGTGCTGCCTGTTCACGCCAGGCCGCATCAGTGACACCGGTGAACGCTTCGACTGCGGCCAGATAGGAACCACGCAACAACAGCTCGTTGCCACGGTTGAGATAATCCAGCGCCGAGGTTTCAACCGTCTGGGCATGGACAGACACAGGTGCCAGATGCCACTCACCAGACCTGAACACGGTATCAGGCATCGGCAGGGTTGCCATCAGTCCCAAACCGGCAATGGCACCACCGGTACGCAGCAGTTTTTGCACGGCGACAAACATTGGCCGGCGCTGTGTGTGGACGCGGCTACGTCGGGATCGCTCAGGGTAATTCATGATATCTCCGGGTACGTGTTGCCAGCTCAATCAACAGGGCTTCCAGCCGGTTCCAGTAGTCCTCTTCCAGATAATTGCTCTTCTGGTTTCTCAGCACAAAAATATCGCGCTCCAGATTCTGCATTTCTGCCTGCAAGCGTCGTGCTTCGGCGGATGTTTTTTGCTCACCGGCAGCAGCGACATCAAGCCAGGCGATTTCTGCCAGCAGACCATCGGCCTGCCCCGGACCCGGTTCACGGCTGAACAGACCGTCACCGGAATCATCGAGTACGGCATTTTCAGTCGGCAAACGCTGCTGCTCACGATACCACTCAGCCACACGGGCACTGGCATAGCTGTAGACTTCCAGTACCGAGACGCGACCGTTGCGATCAATGTCGGCGCGCTTTTCCTGCAGCGCAGAGACCAGTTGCCCACCGAATACCGGGTCATAGCGTTCTGCCGCCGAGCGCGTGGCAGACACCACGATACGACCGAGCACCGACAGCTCGCGCGAGAATTCGAAACTGGCACTGGTGGTATTAAAAATCACCATGTCCACACCATCCAGCGCTGCCAGCATGGCGGCAAAGTCCTGCCCCGTCATGTCAGGCCCGACGTTATTGAACTTGGCATCCCCGAAGGTGCTGGAGCCGTGACCAAACAGAAACACCGACAACTGGTCTCCGGCAGCGGAGGCGGACGCAATACGATCCATGGCAGATTGCACATCCTCCACACGCGAACTGCCGGTGATCAGGGCTGCGGCATTGCCGACATTCACGCCATCATCCATCAGCAGCTCGATGCGCGATGAGTCATAACCATAATCTGTGCGCAATGTGCTGTGCAGGTCGCTGGCCCAGCCACGCAGGCGTTGACGGATCTCGTCGTTGGCGGCGGCACCCACAATAATCAGCGCATACTTGTTGCTGTCCGGTGTCTGGCGGAACCAGGGCGTATCTTCCGCACCGGCGGTGCCGGCATCGGTGTTCTGTGCAACAGCAAACACTGGCGCCAGTGTCAGCAACAGTGCCAGAGCGCACGCTTTGTTGAACAACGATGTTGTCATGACAACCCCCGGTAACGACGTGCCATCCAGTCCGCTGACATCAGCAATACCAGCAGCGCCAGCAGCCAGGGTTTGTCCCACAGATCCTCCTGCACTTCGCGCGAATAGGCGCCAGGCACACGATCAATCTCTGTCAGCAGCTGGCTGGCTTCTGAAATATCGTAATAACGGCCACCACCACTCTCGGCAATGCGTGCCAGCAGGCCCGCATCACGCCCTGCATTGTTGAATTCACGCAAGGACGGTGTCACCACAAACGCCGCCGGTTTTTCCGTTTCCAGTCCGGTACCGGCAGCACTGGCAACATCGACCAGCACGCGATAAACACCTTCTTCGTCCACTTCAAAGCGGCTGACATAGGTACCGTCCTGGTTGATGTCCCACTCCATCGCGATATCGGAAGCATTGCCCAGCGGATCAGTGCGCTGCAACCACAATGAAGCGTTGTTGTCCGCTTCATAACGCTCGTTCAGCACCTTGACCGAGACATTCACCGTGTCACCGACGTTGTAAAACGTCTTGTCGAAATTCACCGTGACCCGCTCCAGCGCGTCCTGCGCCAGCCAGCGCAACATTTGCCGCCACAGACGCTCGTGTGACTCATCGGCCGCCGGCATCAGCATTTGCCAGCGCCAGGTGCTGGCAGTATTGATGCTCATGCTGCGGCCGCTGCCGTAACGTTGCGTGGCCATCAGCGGCAATGCCTGATTCTGGAACTGCAATGACGGATGTTCCATCAGCACGGTGGCGCCAGGCTTGGGTCGACCCGTGACGTAAATACCTTGCAGTGTTGGCAGCTCACCCCATTGCCGGCGGTTGATGCCGTCATCACTGTCCAGCCTGAGCAAGGGCGAAAACTCGCCGGCTGGCGTCAGGCGTGGTGTAAACAGCTCGCCAGTGGCATGGGGACCACGGCGTATGCCTCCTTGCAGAAAGCCGGGCAGTGTATCGGAGCGCACCAGCGTGACCGGCATGATGTCGGCCAACACACTGTCCACGAAGGCATCGTCCAGCATGCCTGCCACCAGCAAACCACCACCGCGTTCAGCCACAAAGTCCTGCAGCATCACCAGTTGGTCATCGGTGAAAAAATCACGGCCGATATCACCCATGATCACCGCTTCGTACTGATAAAGATCTTCACGCCGGGTCGGGAAACCGTTGTTAAGCTCCAGTGGCGAATTGATGCCCTGCCGATAAAAACGACCGGGACCGGTACGCAGATAGGATGCCAGCCGCAAGCTGTTGTCGCCTTCAGTGGCCCGACGGATAAATTTGAATTCGTTGCGCGGATGCCCTTCCACATACAGGATATTGAGCGGAGGCCGTTCGCTGTTGTCGACCAGGAACTGATAACGGTTGTTCTGACTGACAATTTCGCCGTCCAGCGGGTCGATGCGCAGTTCATACAGCACCGGTTCACGCCGCTCCGGCGTAATCTCCAGCGTCACCCGCTGACTGTTGTCGTCGGCACCAAGCGTCAGCTGGCGCGAAGTCACTTCGGTTTCGCCATCCATCACCTTGAGTGTGACCTGACGCCCGCTGTAGCCGCTGTGATTCACATCCACCTGCACATCAAACACGCTGTTATCCAGTATGGTGTTGGCAGCCGATACCTGTGTGATCGCCACATCGCGTGGAATTCGCTCCTGACCCACACCCAGTGTAAACACCGGAATCTCGCGCGCCGCAAAATCACGCGCGCTGACCAGCGGATCGCTGTCGGCGTTGTCAGCACCATCGCTGATCATCAGCACCGCGCTCAGCGGCAGGCCACCGAGCTGATCGGCTGTTTGCCGCAGCGCCTGCTCAAGACTGGAGGCGTTGGCATCTGCACTGAACTCTGCCTGGTCGTTGATACGACGCAAGGACTGGCCAAAGGCAAAGGTTCTGACCTGATAACGCTCGGCCAATGACGACAGAATGCCATCCTCGCCATACAAGGCGGAGGCGACAGCCTGTTGCCGGGTGCTGCCGCCAGCGGCATCGGCAATCTGCATGCTCGCCGAATCGTCGACCAGCACTGCCAGCCAGGTTTCCTGCGGATTGACCTCAAAGGTGGTAATGACCGGGCGCATCAGCATTAGCAGCAGAATCATCAGCGCGGCTGAACGCAGCGTGATCAACAATGTTTTCCAGCGCGGACTGATCTCACGGGTGGTGCGGCGGTACAACAGCCAGACCAGTGCCGGTATCAGCGCAAACAGCAACAATGCCACGAGTGGATGCGGACCATAGGCGAAGTCAAAACGACCTTCGCGAATGGCATCAATCACGTATGCATCCAGAAAAAAACTCATCGTGCGGTGTCCGACCTTCCTGTTTGCGTTCTGTCTCTTGCAGACGAGCCTGTTTCAGACAACGCCCGGTAGTATGATTCCACCAGCTGACGGTACTGATCCGGGATGTCCTCTTCAGCAACCGTGAACAAACGGCGACTGATCTGTGCCAGCTCTGCACGGGCGCGCAAATCACTTTCCAGTTCTATCAGCGGCTGCAAGAGGCCACGCAAGAGCTCGGGCTGATTCATAAAATCTTCCAGCGACTGCTGTGTAATTTCACTGGAAATCGAGCGCGCATTACCCCACAGCGCCGCTTCGCCCTCGGCGGGGATGCCGCCGAAACCGTCACGGAACTCTGAACTTTCACGCCCGCCACCCGCAATCTGTCCACCACCGCCCTGCTGCGCGCCTGCCTGCTGGCTTTGTTGACTGCCTGGTTGCGGCTCTCCTTGCTGTTGACCGCCCTGCTGTTGGCCGCCTTGTTGCTGGCTCGGCTGCTGCGCAGCCAGCTGGCCACGACGGGATTGCCCCTGAGCACCTTGCTGGCCGGGCTGGTTTTGCCCCAGCTGCTGCGCGAGCTGCTGGGCCAACTGCCGCGAACGCTCCAGCTGTTCACGCATCTCGTTAATACTGGCTTCGCCCTGCCCGCCGGCCTGACGCGCGTCGATTTCCTGCTGCAAGCGCTCCAGCTCGGCGCGCAAGGCGCTGGCATCGGCTGCCGCCTGCATCACCGGATCATCGCTGGCAGTGGCCGGGGCCTGACCACCGTTACCCAGTGCCTGCAAATTCTGCCCCAGCTGCCGCAGTGAATCGGCCACTTCCTGCTCGATATCCATGGCCAGATTGACCATGCCGTTGCGCAGCACACGATTGGCAGTATCCATTTGCTCCAGCGCCGGCCGTATTGCGCGGTTGGCTTGCTGGGCCTGCGACAGCAACTGCTGTTCCTCATTGCCCGCGCGTGCAATCACGGCACGCAGCATGCGCTCGATCTCTTGCAGCTCCTGGCGGTTACGTTCCTGCTGCTGAACCAGATCCCTGACTTCGTCGGAATTGGCATTGGCCTGACGCGTTTGACCCAACCCCTGCTGCTCATTGAGTTGCTGCAACTGTTGCTGCAAGGCACGCTGCTGCTCGATCAGCTGCTGGCCGCGCTGTGACAAATTCTGGGCCAGCTGGCTGGCCGAGTTGGCCGGTTGTTGTGCCATCTGGCGCTGTTGCTCACGCAGACTCTCCAGCGCACGCTGGCTGCGTGCAGCCGCCTGGGCTGGCGAATCCGCTTGTGCTGCCTCCTGCATCTGCTGCAAGGCGCGCTGCATCTGCTCGTTGGCGGCGGTCTGGGCTGCACCGGATTGTCCGGACTGGCCACCCGCCTGTTGTGAACTCTGGCCCTGTTGCATCTGCTGGCGACGCGACATCTGCTGCTGCAGTTGCGCGAGCTCGTTGCTCAGCTGTTCCTGTTCGCGGCGCAGGCGCTCGAGTTCGCGCCGGCGCTGCTCCTCTTCCATGTCTTCCATGCGCCGCGCCAGATTGCGCTGCGCACGGGTCAGGCTTTCCTGTCGGCGTGCCAGTTCTTCCAGCCGGCTCGATTCCTCGGAATTCGCTTGCTGACCACCGCTGGCAGAACGCGGGGTTTCGTAGCGGTTTTCGTTCTGGCCCATTTCCATTTCAAACAGCTCACGCAAATCTTCGCGCTCCTGCTGTCCACCGCCACCACCGCCGCCACCTGCCTGACGCTGGAAGTTGACATCGGTGCGATTGATCTCGGCTTCCGCACGCAGCACCATCTGCAGCGCCTGCTGCTCGGGCTGCATGGCACTGGTCAACGCCTGTTCATCCAGTTCGGCTGCCGCCAGCTCCATTTGTGCAATCGCACGCTGCAAAAACGTCACGGCATTGCCGTAACTGTCATCGGCAAAATTGATGCGCTCGGACAAACGGTCAATCGACATGCGTGCGCGCTGCATGGCTTCACGCTGGGACTCCGCCAGCACGGCGACATCGTCGTTAAACTGCTGTTGATCCATCGTCAGTTGTTGCTGCCGAAGGCGCCAGGTCGCAGCAATAATGTCCTTTTGCAAGGTCACCAGCGCACTGCTGCTGTTGTCGCCACCACCGCCTCCGCCACCCCCACCGCCCTGCTGCCCGCCACTGGCGCGACGGAATTCCTGATCAGTCGGCACCACTTGCAGGAAATAAATATCGGACACAATTTCCTGTGGTCCGCGCAAGCCGTTGTTGTCGGCCAGTGTCATGTAGTAACTGACAAAATCACCCGGCTGCACGACCAGATCTTCCATGTAAATCATCTGGTTGCCGGTAATACTGCGGGTCTGTTCAGCAGGCAGGAAATTGATGGACTGTTCATCGGCGCCGACGACACTGTAATGCAGTGTGAATTCACTCAGACCGTAATCATCGCTGGCATCGACTTCCAGAATGACTTCTTCCAGCGGCATGACATCCTGATCCCGACCCGGGCTGCGCAAGGCCAGTTGCGGCGGCTGGTCAGGAATGGAGCGGATATAAAAAACGTCGGGGTCCTCGCTCTGCAGACGGTCCATGTCGGTCGCGATAATGCGATATCCGGTGTCGCGCTCCACAACCAGTGTGGCACTGCCATTAACACCCTGTACCGTCAGCGGCACACGCGTATCGTCATCAAACACTATGTCAGCGGATTGCACCGCCTTGTTGAAGGTCACGGTCATGGCGACCTCGGTACCTTCCGGGGCAATCATGTCACCACCATCGGTTTCCGTGGTGTTTTCCAGACCGGTATAGGCCGGATAGTTGTAAGCCAGGTCAATCTGCTCGGCTTGCGGCAAATCGTAGAGGGAAATCGTGAACTGTTGTGTACGCTGCTCACCATTGCTGCTGCCAGGGGCGCCCGGTGGGACATCAACACTGACGTAATACACCAGATCCTGTTCCACCGCCGGCATGTAATAGGAATACGCGGCACCATTGCTGCCGGCACCTTCCTCGCGCATGGATACGTCATACCAGTTGAGCTGATCGGATTGCATACGCAGGCGGACATTGCCGGGGGCGCCGTTTTCAATGCGCACATTGATGCTGGCCGAGCGACCGCGCTGCATTCGGATATCACCCGGCTCGACCGAGATCAGCAGCTCAACCGGTTCTGCCGGCGCCTGTTCCACCACCTCAACCACAGGTTCAGGTCGCAGGGAAAATGGCCACAGCAACTGGGAACCGGCGCGCAGCAGTGCATCAGAACTGACAAACGCCACCACCGCAAGCGCCATGACACCGGCAGCAGTGCCGGCGGCAGTCCACGGACGTCTGGTATCGGAGACCTGCTGCAGTTGCTCATGTTGTTCGCGCAGATGCTCGTCGGCATCGACCCACAGTTGTTCAACAAACTGGGCCGAGACCCCGGTACGATGGACGGCATCGGCATCGGCCGAAAACTCAAGGGAGGTGAGCAGGCGCTGCTCAAGATCGGGGATTCTGGATTCTACAAAGCTGGCCAGTTGCCGGTCATCGGTGCGCAGGCGCCCCAGTCCCAGCAGATAACGCCAGCCAAGGTAACCGCTGGCCGCGGCGAACAAGGCAAACAGTGCCAGTTGCAGCGCATACACATCCGGCAACAGCAGACTGAGCACACTGAACGCCAGCAGCACCACCACAATGCCGACCACCAGCAATGCAGTATGCTGCAACACGGTCAGCCATTGGCGACGGCGCCGGACCGCAGCCAGTGCGGCCCGCAGATTGTTCACGGTCGCCTGATGTGCGGCGGTGGAGCGAGATGACTGCGGCTGTTTGTGACCGGGCGAATCAACACCCTGCGATTCAGACGGCGACTGGTTCGACATAGTAGACTGCCTGCGATTTTGTTCTTGCCCTTGACCCAACTATCCCACTAGTGGACCGGGCAAGGCAAGCAAATCTGTCGCCACTGGACATCGCTCCGGCGCCCGTTTGCAGAGCGCGGAAAATCCGGTCAGAAAGCTGTTCAAATCAGGGCAAAATCAGCGAATTGAGCAGTATTCCGAGTTTTCCGGAAACACATGGATGGCACTGCTGCGCATGTCGGCACACAGGCTTTGCAGGGAGGTGAATGGCAGCAGGCGCTTGAGGGTATGCGCCGTGGGGACCGGCAAGCGAATACGCCCCTCGCCGTGGGCCGCAAGTGCTGTTGCAGGGCTGATCCACTGGTGGTCAAGAATCTCCTCATCGTCCACCACCACGGGCGGACACTGCTCCAGCGGGCACAGGAAAAACCAGGTGGCGTACCGACGTGACATGCCCGCCGGTGTTGTCCAGTGTGCAATATGGATCAGCTGCTGCGGATCAATCTGCAGTCCGGACTCTTCCCGGGTCTCGCGGATACCGGCATTGATAGCCGCCTGCATCAGAATGGCCGGGTCTTGCTGCACCAGCGCGACATCCGGATCCATGCCGGCGGGATAGTCACCCCGGTCGACTTTGCCACCGGGGAAGACCCAGGCGCCGCCCTCAAAAACCAGCGCAGAGTTGCGCAACAGCAACAGCGTTTGCAGTTCGTCACGGGTCTGTTTGACCAGCACAACGGTGCTGGCGGGTCTGGGTATCATCGGGCGGTCCGGTTCCTGTTGCGGTGATCAGGGCTTGAAGGCTGCCGCCTTGCTCTGGTCCTCCCGGATGGTTTTAACGGAATCGCGCTGTTCCAGCAAGTCCAGCAGCGGTTTTACACCGGGTTCTGTTGTGTACACATCCCAGTTCAGCGCCTTTTTTGTCACCCGTGTCACCAGGCCCATACTGAACAGGAAATAAAAATCCGCGTAGGTCATTTCATCACCGGCCAGATACGGTTTGTACTGCGCCAGTCGCGCCAGTGCGGCAAGCCCTTTTTTGAGTTCCTGATGCACACTGGCCTTGAGCTCATCGGACGCCGGACGTCCGAAAAACACATCACCATAGAGCCGGCGCGCCGGCAGCTCGATGTACAGTTCCAGGTAGCGCATCAGTTCGCGCACCTTGGCTTTTTCAAAGGGATCGGCGGGATAAAACGAAGGCCCAAGCCCGAGGTCATCCAGGTAACCGATGATGACTTCGGTCTCGGTCAGAAATCCCTGTTCGGTCTCAATACAAGGTACCTTGCCCATCGGGCTGCGGGCCAGGTACTCGTTTTCCTGGCTGGGCCGAACCAGCACCTCCTCGAACTCCATGCCTTTTTCGAGCAGGGCCATCTTCACCATGTTGTAGTAGTTGCTGATGGGAAAACCGTAAAGTTTGATCATGAAGCATCCTTGTGCCCGATTTGCGGGCGGTTGTCAGGTCGGAGGTCAGTGTTTCAGTTTGTGTTTGAGCACCTTGCCAGAGGGTGCCGTGGGCAATGCGTCCATAAAAACAATGCGCGAGGGTCGTTTGTAAGCGGTCAGCAAGGGCTTGATCCAGGCCTGCAAGGTGTCAGCATCCAGCTGGCTGCCGGCCGCGCGCTGCACATAGGCCAGCACGTTTTCGTTGCCATCGACGCTTTCACCCACCACCGCACACAGCAGCACTTCCGGGTGTTTTGAGATCACCGCTTCCACTTCGGGTGGATAGACATTAAAGCCGGAATGAATAATCAGCTCCTTGCTGCGACCGGCAATATGGACATTGCCCTGTTCATCCAGCCTGACCAGATCACCGGTGTTGAGGAAGCCATCCGCATCCAGCACAGCGGCCGTGGCCTGCGGGTTGCGGTAATAACCCTTCATCACGTTCGGGCCACGCACATGCAGTTCGCCAACCTCACCAGGTGCCACCTGCCTGCCATCGGGTCCCAGCAGGCGAATATCCAGTCCGGGCAGCGGCCGCCCCACACTGCAGTTGTCGAGTTTCTCGTGATAGCGCACCTGGCAGATGGTCGGGCCGCTTTCTGTCATGCCGTAACCGTTGAGCAGCGACAGACCAAACAGTGTTTCCGTTCTGGCCTTGATGGCCGGATCCAGCGGCGCACCGCCGCTGTACATAAAGCGCAGCCGTGGCCACAGCCGCTGACGATCTGCCACCGAAATGCCCTGTTCACGTGCATGGTCCGCGAGTTTGGCGAACATGGCCGGCACACCAAACACACCACTGACACCCTGTGTTTCAAAACTGTGCAGCGCAGTGGCCGGGTCAAAACGGTCAGCAATAATCAATTCGGAACCGGCGTACAGGGCGGCCAGGAAAACGGCTGAAATACCAAAGACATGGGACACAGGCAGCACCAGATAAATTTTGTCATCGGCCTTTAGTCCGCGCAGGGCGCCACTGACGGCGGCGACATACAGCATATTGCGATGGGTCAGCATCACCCCTTTGGGATCACCGGTGGTGCCCGTGGTATAGATCAGGGTGAACACACCCTGGCGGGTCAGTTCACGTTCCAGCTCCGCAGCGTTGACGTCAAACTGCCGAATCCCGGCCTGACCGCCTGCGAGCATCTGGAAGTGGCAATCTTCCCCCGTTGCATGCTTGCGGTAATGAGCGGCAGCAGCATCAGAATCCAGCAGATAGACCACCAGCCGGGGCTGGCTGTGCTGGCGAATGCGTTCGATTTCACCCTCGGCCATGCGGGCGTTCACCACCACCGGCCAGGCACCCAGTTCACTGAGGGCCAGAATGCTGACCAACAGCGGCAGACAGTTCTCGTTAACCAGCAACACGCGGTCACCGATGTTGACCCCCAGTGCCTCAAATTCTTGCTGCGCTGCGCGCACCGACTCTGCGAGTTGACCGTAACTCAGGCGGCGGCCGTTATGATCACGCAACGCAGGCGCACCCGGTGTCAGCTGAGCACGCACAAAAACCGGGGCGCTGACCTTGTCCGGCAAGCTGGCCACCAGTGCCTGCGGCGATTGACCCAGCAGCGCTTCATCATTAGATTGCATACAGTTTTCCAAAGACTCCATGGGCATGGCTTCCATCGATACCCCACCGTCAGACCCCGTGCATCCACTTGCTGGCAAACGCATTCTGTTGCTAAGCGCATACGATGCCACCAGCCATCAGCACTGGCGCCAGCAACTTTATGTCATGTTTGCGCAGTGCCACTGGACCACGCTGAGTTTGCCGGCGCGCTATTTTGCCTGGCGCGTCCGCGGCAACAGTCTGAGCTGGGCATTTAACCACCGCCGCGAGCTGACTGACAACCATGACCTGGTGATTGCCACCTCACTGTGCGACCTGGCCAGTTTGCGCGGTTTTGTCCCAGAGCTGGCACGGATTCCAACCCTGCTCTATTTCCACGAAAACCAGCTCGCATACCCGGAGAGCGGACAGCAACATGCCTCGGTGGAGCCGGCGATGGTGAATCTTTATTCAGCCTTGTGCGCCGACCGGCTGGCGTTCAACAGTGAGTGGAACCGCCGCAGTTTTCTCAGCGGCATCGAGGCGCTGCTGCGCAAGCTGCCCGACGCCGTGCCAGCCGGGCTGCCCGCGCTGCTGCAGGCAAAATCAGTTGTGATTCCAGTACCACTTGAAGACTCGCTTTTTGGATCCGACGGAGGCACCGGCCGCGATGCAGGGAGGGATTCCCGCGAATCGGACCGTCGGCGCCCCGGCCCGCTTTTGCTCCTGCAAAGCGCGCATTCCCGCCATCCATGGCGGTCAGCTAGCGCCGTCGACCTAAATGGATGGGTTCACGGCGTGTCCGACTCACGGGTATCCCTCCCTGCGTCGCTGAACGTGAGATTCAAAAACCCACAACCTCTAACCAAAGTTGCGTCCTGCATCGAGCTGATCTGGAACCACCGCCACGAGCATGACAAAGGCCCCGAGCGACTGCTGCTCACCGTCCAGGCGCTGATCCAGCGCGGCTTGCGATTTCGCCTGCACCTGCTGGGTCAGCGCTTCCGGCAACGGCCAGCGGCCTTTGTGCAACTGGAGCAGCAGTTGGCGGATTATTACGCCGCGCAGGGAATGGAACCGGGCATCAACCGTTTTATTGAGGACAGGCAGGAGTACGAGGCGATTCTGCGGGCAGCGGACATGGTGCTGTCGACCGCAGACCATGACTTTCAGGGACTGTCCATGCTGGAAGCGGCTGCGCTTGGTTGTATTGCGATTGCGCCGGATGCTCTGGCGTATCCGGAATATCTCCCGGCTGCAGGCCTTTATCCTGTACAAGGACTCAGCCTTGAACAACAGGCCACAGGCGCAGCGGACAGGATTGTGTATTTTGCGCGGCAGATTCACAGCACCGAGTCAGGTCGCCCATCTGCCGCGGATGTGCCGGACAGCGTGCTGGCACTGAAAGCCTCAAGTCTGGCACCGTTGTGGCAACAATGTCTGCTGGATCTGCTGAAAGTCTGACGATAGCAGGATGAGATTTGAAAAGACTTGTGATGGCCCGTGCGCAAGGGCTAAAGTCTGGCACTTGAAAAAACAGCTGATGGAGTCCGCATGATCAACGCATTACCAGTCACCCTTGATGACACGGCAACCGCCGGCACACGCTCGAGCACACTGAGGCAAGCCGTTTTGACGGGATTGCTGTTACTGTCCGTCCATGGACTGGGGTGCTCGCCGGTGGTCAGCGCCCAGGAAAATGCAACGCCCGCCGCTGGTGATATCAGTGGCAACGATGCAGCCTTTGCGGCCTGGCTCGCTGATTTTCGTCAGGATGCGCTGGCACGCGGCATTCGTGCCGAGACACTGGATGCCGTCTTGCCGACGATTACCCAGGAGCGTCAGGTGGTACAGGCTGACCGTGCCCAGGCCGAGTTCGTCAATACCTATGCCAATTACCTGCAGCGCGTGAACACCGCCCGCATTGAGGCCGGCAAACGGCTGATGCAGGAACACGGCACGATGATCCGCGAAGTCTCCGCCCATTACGGGGTACAGCACCGTTTTGTGGTCGCCATTCTGGGGCTGGAAAGCAACTATGGTGCATTCCCGATTACCCAGCCGCTGTTCAGTGTGATTGCCACCCTGGCCTTTGATGGCCGACGGGCCGAGTTTTTCCGCAATGAGCTCTATGCCGCGCTGGAAATCGTCGACAAGGGCTACGCCACACCGGACATGATGAAAAGTTCATGGGCAGGCGCACTGGGCATTGCGCAATTCACGCCCAGCAGCTACCTCAATCTGGCAGTGGATCATGACGGCGACGGGCACATTGATCTGTGGAATATGGGCCCTGACGTGATTGCCTCTGTCGCCAATTACCTCAAGTCACATGGCTGGCAAAACGACCAGACCTGGGGCCGCGTGGTCAGCCTGCCGCCGGGCGGTGAACAGTCGCTGGTGGCACCACAGGAAGCCGGCATGACACCGGATGCTACCTGTCGCTCGTTTAATACCATGGGGGCATGGCGTCCGCTGCCGGACTGGCAGACGCTGGGCGTCCGCCGGGAAAATGGCAGTAATTTGCCCACTCGCGATTTGCCGGCAGCCCTGCTGATTGGTGATGAAGGGGATGACAAGGGTTATCTGGTGTATCGCAATTTCTGTTCGATCATGCGCTACAACCCGGCGTTCCGTTACGCACTGTCGGTCAGTCTGCTGGCTGATGCCATTGACGACATTCGCGACTGACCGGATTCAGACCCCGTCAGCACGCGCAACCACCGGCACCATGATGGTCTGACCTGCACGCACGCGCGCCAGATCCAGATCCGGGTTGTACTGGCGCAGCAACCACAGCGGCACCGAGTAGCGCTGACGCGCCAGCGAATCAATGGTCTCATTGGCGGCCAGCTGGTGCCGGTTGACGTCCTCAATACGGTACTGCTGGAAAAAACGTTCCTGCTGGGCCAGATGGAACTGGCGGCGGCGCAGTTCAAATTCGTCTTTTGACACAGCGTTCAGTGGCACTTTGATGCGCTGGCCCACAATCAGCGACTGGTTGGCACGCATGTTGTTGGCGCTGCGGATGTCCTGTGAGCGTACCCCCGCCCATTCGGCAAAATGCCCCAGTGTCTCAGATACCTGAATTTCCACGGAATTGTCAGCGGCAACGGAGTAATCCGAGGGATCTGCTGCCAGATCGCGCGATGCCAGTTCGTTGCTGACGCTGACGTTTTCCACCTCATCGGTGGCGAGCGCACGCGCAGCTTCCAGACCGGCATCAACGGCGGCGGCCACGGCTGAGCCGGCATCGGCGTCCTGTTCACTCTGCTCTGGTGTCTGTGGCTGCGATGCCTGC
The DNA here is from genome assembly GCA_036834885.1 of Pseudohongiella sp. Taxonomy (GTDB): domain Bacteria; phylum Pseudomonadota; class Gammaproteobacteria; order Pseudomonadales; family Pseudohongiellaceae; genus Pseudohongiella. The sequence goes on from DAITNA010000002.1 coordinate 343,908, forward strand.
AAGGGCGCCGGCACATCAACCGCATCGGTGAATGCAGCGGCCAGCACACGGGCGTCACCGTCAGCCGGCAAGCGCAGCTGCTGACCGGCACGCAAACGGCGCGGATCGGTAATACCATTCAAACGGCTGAGATCGGACTCACTGACGCGATAACGGCGGGCGATCGCGGACAAAGTGTCTCCCGAGCGCACGGTGTAAGCGCCACCGGCCTGTACCGGCGCCGGTTCGGTGGCCGCTGCCAGCGTCTGGGTCACCATGTTGGTGTCGTGCGGCAACAACAGCACCTGGCCCACCCGGATGCGATGGGCGTCGCTGAGCTGGTTCAGCTGCACCAGTTGCGATACCGAGGTATTAAAGCGCGAGGCAATGGCCGACAAACTGTCGCCACTCTGGATGGTGTAGTTCACGTCAGGCGTCTGGTAGGCATAGAGCTGCCCACCGGGAATGCGGCTGACCAGCGAGGCCAGACTGCCGTTGATCGAATGTTTCTGTATCTTGAGTTTGTAGCCACGCGGAATGCGCTTGCCGCCTTCCCACACCACCGGTCGCAGTGCCGGGTTGTCAAAACGCAGTTGCTCCAGCGTCACGCCCAGGGCCGAGGCCAGCACATCGGCTTCGACATAGGCGTCCAGTTCAACCTCATCGTATTCGGGCGCCGGATCCAGATGCAGCAAGCCAAACAGCGCCTGCGCCTGTCGCTCCACATCAATCACCGCCAGCAACTGCGGGTAAAAATTGCGACCGGCAAAACCGAAAGAACCACCCCGGTAGCGGGTAATAATGTCAGCAATATTGGTGGAGCCGATTTCACGCACAGCGCGGGACATGCCACCGGCACCCTGATTGTAGGCTGTGATGGCCAGTGGCCAGGTGCCCAGCAGATTGTAGTTGTACTCCAGCAGACTCATGGCCGCGTAGGTGGCGGCATACGGGTCCATGCGCTCATCCACGATATTGTCGATGCGCATGAAGCGCTGGCCTGTGGTGCGCATGAACTGCCACATGCCGGCAGCCGCTGCATGGGAATAGGCACCGGGGTGGAAGGATGATTCCACATGCGGCAGCGCGGCCAGCTCAATTGGCAGACCACGCTCGCGTGCCACATTTTCAATGTGCTCGCGGTAGGCGCCGGAGCGGATCAGGCCTTCAACAAAACGGTCAGACTGGCCCAACTGGAAACGCACATTGTTGGCTGCTTGCCGAAGACGGGCATTGCTGACATTGGGCCCCCAGGCATCCAGTACCTCCTGCTGGGTCAAGGTCAGGTTGTCGCGCTTGCCACTGGCCAGAATCTGCAGGTCCTCGGCGATGCGTCGACGATAATTTTCCAGTTCACGGCGGTTATAATCCACGCGGCGATAGATCACCGACAAATCTTCGGCGTCATGCAGAAAGCCGCTGTCGGTATCAATCTCGGTATAGACACGGGTCCAGAAACGGATCGCCGGTTCCAGTTCGGGCGGACGCGGGAACAACGCCGAAGAGCCGTTCTGGGCATGGGAGGCGGTCGTAAACAGTGTCAGCAAGGGTGTGGTAACAAGGAGGACGAAAAGCGCAATAAAACGCAGGCGGCTATTTCTTGTTGTCATAGTCAATCAAACTCTTGGAAAACTCTGCTGGCCCGGTGCGTCGATCTTGCCTTTGCAGGCAGTCACTGTCAACAGCGCAAGATTTCCCTTGTGCATCAATAGAACACTTACTCTATACTGCGCTCCCCCGTTTCCGGATGAGCATGTCTGATGAGCGAGAGCAAAAAACTGGCCCGTGCCAGCATGGAGTCCCTGTACCGGATTTTCACGGTACCGGAAGCGCCGGACTCCACGCTGGGCAGGATTGACCAGTCCATATCCCAGAATCTGACCGGATTCCTGCAAGAGCACATTGTTGCCGCCGAGCGCGATCTGGCTGATATTGAAAGCGATTTTTCCGACCCGCACATCCCTGAACAACCCACCTTCGTGTCAGACCAGATCCAGTTTGTCATGGATAAACTGGTGGCACAGTCGGTCCATATCTCCGCACCCAGCTTTGTTGGACACATGGCATCGGCATTGCCTTATTTCATGCTGCCGCTGTCACGGATCATGATGGCGCTCAACCAGAATCTGGTCAAAGTGGAAACCTCCAAGGCATTCACGCCGATGGAGCGCCAGGTGATTGGCATGATCCATCACCTGATCTACCAGCAAGACGATGCGTTTTACCAGCGCTGGATGCATGACCGGGCACACGCGCTCGGCAGTTTCTGCTCCGGCGGCACCATTGCCAACCTGACCGCGCTGTGGGCAGCACGCAACAACGTGCTGGCACCACGCGAGGGTTTTGCCGGTATCGGTCAGGACGGTCTGATGGCGGGCATGCAGCACTATGGCTATAACGGTCTGGTCGTGCTGGTGTCCGAGCGCGGTCACTATTCCCTGGGCAAGGCCGCCGATATTTTGGGCATTGGCCGGCGCTCGCTGATTCCGATTGAAACCGACGCACGCAACAAAGTGCGCACAGACCTGCTGGCACAAAAGTGCCGCGACCTGGCGGCTCAGAACATCAAGGTCATGGCGATGGTGGGTATTGTGGGCGCGTCGGAAACTGGCAGCGTCGATCCGCTGGACGAGATGGCCGACATTGCCCAGGAGCATGGCATTCACTTGCATGTGGATTCGGCCTGGGGTGGCCCGACCCTGTTCTCAACACGCCACCGCCCCTTGCTCAAAGGGATAGAACGCGCTGACTCGGTGACGTTTGATGCGCACAAACAGCTGTACGTGCCCATGGGCGCCGGCATCTGTGTGTTCAAAGACCCCAAAACACTGTCCAGCGTTGAGCACCATGCCGAATACATCATCCGCAAAGGCTCCAAGGATCTGGGCAGCCATACCGTGGAAGGATCACGTCCGGGCATGGCAATTCTGGTGCACTCCGGTCTGCACATCATCGGACGGCAGGGTTACGAGCTGCTGATTGACCAGGGCATTGAAAAGGCCAAAGCCTTTGCAGGCATGATCAAGGCAAGACCGGACTTCGAGCTGATCAGCGAGCCGGAGCTGAACATTCTGACTTACCGTTACGTGCCAGCCGACATTCAGACTGCATTGCTGGATGCGCCTCCTAGCCTGCGCAGTGAAGTGAACGATCAATTGAACGTGCTGACCAAACGCATCCAGAAAATCCAGCGCGGCCACGGTCGCTCGTTTGTATCACGTACCAAACTGAACCCGCACAAACACGGGCGCGATCCGGTGATTGTGTTCCGTGCTGTGCTGGCCAATCCGCTGACCACGCTGGAGATTTTGCGGGAGATGCTGGATGAGCAGGAGGAGATTGCGAGGCTGCCGACGATTCAGGGGCTGCTGAAGCAGATTCGGGCGATGTTTTGCGGGTGCTGAGCGGGTCAGATCCTCCAGCCTGAAACAGTGACAGAAGCACCTGAGCCATTCGCTGGCAGGAGCACACCGGGTGCCGGGAAGTGAGCGAACAACAGTCAGGCGCGCAGCGCCGTTGTGAGGAACTTCCCGGTGGCCGGTGTGCGTCCCGACCGAAGTTCATATGTACAAAATTCATCTGTACAAAAAATATACGCTTCGACCCTATTTTCTCAGGGCATGGAATCCACTTCGTCGCCCTTCTCACGAATCATCAGCGCCACGTCTTCCTTCGATACACCGAGATACATCAGGAAGTTGCACGCGATGAACAGCGATGTGAAGAAACCCACACTCACGCCGACGATCAGGGACAGGGAGAAACTGTAGATGGCTTCGCCACCCACGATGAACATCGCCCACAGCGCCAGCAAGGTGGTGAATGACGTCACAAAGGAGCGTGCGAGCACCTGGTTCAGTGAATGATTGACGATGTGTTCAACATCACTGGAGCGCGCTATGCGCAGGTTTTCTCTTACCCGGTCAAACACCACGATGGTGTCGTTCAACGAGTAACCGATCACCGCCAGCAGCGCAGCCAGCGTGGTCAGGTCAAAACTGATCTCGAACAGCGAGATCACGCCCAGCACCACAATCACATCGTGCAACTGCGCAGCAACGGCAGACACCCCGAACTTGTACTGAAAACGCATGGCCACATAGACCATGATGATCAGCATCGCGGTCAGCACCGCCAGTGCTGCCTGCTCGGTCAATTCAGAGCCGACACGCGGACCGACAAACTCGGAGCGTCGCAGCTCTACCGGCGTCGCACTGTTGGCGGACAGCACCGCAAGCACATCCGTGCCCAGCGAGGACGCAGCATCGGACATGGCCGCGGCATCGGTTTCATCCACGGGCAAGCGCACCAGCACATCGCGGTCCGAACCGAAGGTCACCACCGTGGCATCTTCAAAACCGTTATCAACCAGTTGTCGTCTGACATCCTCCGGGTTGACTGCTTCGGTGTAACCCACCTCGATCAGGGTACCCGCAGTGAAGTCCAGACCCAGCTGGAACCCTTTGACAAAAATCGTGATCAGGAAGAACACAATCACCGTCGCTGACAATGCACCGGTTACCCGGCGCACCTTCAGACTCATAAAATCGATATCGTTTTTTATCAGAGCCATGTTGTTTGCCTGTTAATCAAATCCGGGTCAGTGTTCAGATCGTGTTGGGGCCGTCAGTGGGCAAGGCCTTGATCGACGGACCAATGGACAGGGATTTCACCGGACGACCGCCGTAAAACAGATTGATCATAAAACGCGTCACCATGATGGCAGAGAACTGCGAGGTGATGATGCCCACCATCAAGGTCACCGCAAAGCCTTTTACCGGGCCGGAACCCACGCTGAACAGCACCATGGCCACCAGGAAGGTGGTGATGTTGGCGTCCAGAATGGTGGAGAACGCGCGCGAGAAACCCGAAGCAATGGCGTTCTGCGGCGACATGCCTGCCGCCACCTCTTCCCGTATCCGGCTGAAAATCAGGACGTTGGCATCCACCGCCATACCAATGGTCAATACGATACCGAAGATACCGGGCAAGGTCAGTGTCGCATTGATAATCGACATGATCGATGACAGCAAGACCACGTTGATGGCGAGCGCGGTCACAGCGGCGACACCAAACAACCGGTAGTAGTAGAGCATGAACAGCGTCACCAGCAGATAACCGATGGCTACCGCCTGCGCACCCTGCATGATGTTCTCGGCACCCAGACTCGGGCCGACGGTGCGCTCTTCCACGAAGTACATCGGTGCAGCCAGCGCACCGGAGCGGATCAACAACGACAAATCGTTGGCTTCGCGCTGGCTCAGACCGGTGATCACAAATTCGCGGCCCAGCGCCGCACGAATCACCGCATGGCTGATCAGGCGGCTTTCTTCATAGGATTCCTGTACCTCAACCACATTACCGTCTTCATCGGTTTCAAACACGGTACGGGTGCGGGTCTCATTGAGCAGAATGTCCATCGGACGACCGATGTTTTCCCGGGTGATGCGGTTGAACTGCTCACCACCCTGCGCATCCAGATTGATCACCACCTGAGGCTGTCCGTACTGGTCCAGCGCAGAGCGCACATTGCTGATACGGTCACCTTGCAGAATCACGGTATTGTCGACACGGATCGACTGGCCCTGATAGTCGTAGACGGTATAACTGGAGGCTGGCGCCCCGGCTTCCGCTTCGAGATGGAATTGCAGGGTCGCAATACGCTGCAGAATACGTTTGGCTTGCGCCGTATCCTGCACACCGGGCAACTGCACCACCAGGCGGTTGATGCCCTGACGCTGAACCACCGGTTCAGATACACCCAGTGAATCAACACGGTTCAGAATGGTGGTCTGGTTGGCACGAATGGTGTCTTCCTGCATCTGCTGGATGCTTTCCGGCGTCATGCTCAGGTCAAGAATAAACTGACCGTCACGCTCACGTGCCTGCACCAGCAGATCGGTGTAGCCGGTACGCAGCAGGCTGCGAGCCTGTGTGCGCGACTCTTCATCATCAAAGCGCAACTCAATACCGCTGGTGCCTGCAATGCTCATCTGACGCGTGCGGATGCGTTCAGCCCGCAGCTCCTGACGAATCGTGCTGAGGGTGTTTTCCATACGGCGGCTGAGTGCAGCGTCCATATCAATTTCCATCAGGAAGTGCACCCCCCCCTGAAGGTCCAGGCCCAGATTCATTTTGCTGGCGCCAATGGCACGCATCCACCCGGGTGTTGTCGGCGCCAGATTGAGCGCGATGATGTAGCCGCTGCCCAACGTTTGCTCAATCAGGCTTTTGGCGCGCAACTGGTCTTCCAGGTTGTTGAAGCGTACCAGCCCGCCCAGATTGTTGATTTCCTCACCGAAGTATTCGATGCCAGCCGCTCTCAGTGAATCGGTGACCATACCGATCTGCATCTCGGTGATGGTGTCGTTTTCGTGTGAAATCTGCAGTGCGGGGTCGTCCGGGAACAGGTTGGGTGCTGCATAAATAAAAGCGAGCACCACAAGGCCCACCACCATCAGGTTTTTCCATAAGGGAAATTTGTTAAGCATGTCGGCTGACCTTTACTGCGTGGGCAGTCACAGGGAGTGGCTGTCAGTTATCAATGGACTTGATGGTGCCCTTGGGCAGTGCCGCCGCTACAGACGCTTTCTGCAGATTCAGCTCAACACCGTTGGCCACTTCCACCGTCACGTATTCCGGCGTCACCTTGGTGACTTTGCCCAGAATGCCACCACTGGTGAGAACCTCATCGCCTTTGCTGAGGTTGCTGACCAGCTCGCGATGTTCCTTGGCGCGCTTGGCCTGCGGGCGCCACAGGATCAGGTAGAACAGCACAAACATGCCGCCAATAAACAGCAGGTTGAACAGGGCGCCACCTTGTGGGGATGCAGCCTGCTGGGCGTGGGCGCTGCTGATAAAAAAGTCCATCATGATTGTCTCCTGCTGACCACCCGGCACAGCCGGATGATTTGAACGTGATTGTTGTTGAATGGGTTATGGCGGTATGCCAGCGGTTTTCAAGTCACCGGCGGCAAATAAATACCGGCATCAGGCATCGGGATTGTGGTCCAGAATCAGCTGCTCTCGGTAGAACGCCTCAGTAAAGGCGGTAAATCTACCCTGTTCCAGGGCCTGACGCAAACCTTGCATCAGCACCTGATAGAAGCGCAGATTGTGGATTGTGTTGAGCTGGGCACCGAGCATTTCGGTACAGCGGTCCAGATGATGCAGGTAGGCCCGGCTGAAGTTCTGGCAGGTATAACAGTCACAGGCCGGGTCGAGCGGACGGGTATCGTGACGGAAGCGCGCATTGCGCAGTTTGAGCACGCCCTGACTGGTGAAAATGTGACCATTACGGGCGTTGCGTGTTGGCATCACGCAATCAAACATGTCGATACCACGGCGCACCGCCTCGATGATGTCTCCGGGCGTGCCCACGCCCATCAGGTAGCGCGGTTTGTTGGCCGGCATCCGGTGTGCGACGTAGTCCAGCACCTTGATCATCTCTTCCTTGGGTTCCCCGACTGACAACCCGCCAATGGCGTAACCGTCAAAATCCATTGCCACCAGCGCATCCAGTGAGCGCTGGCGCAGATGTTCATACATGCCGCCCTGCACAATGCCAAAAAGCGCAGACGGATGTTCACCATGGGCCTGCTTGCAGCGCTGGGCCCAGCGCAGCGACAGCTCCATGGAGGTCTGGGCTTCCTTTTCAGACGCCGGGTACGGGGTGCACTCATCAAAAATCATGATGATGTCGGCACCGAGTTTTTGCTGGACCTCAATGGCATTCTCCGGTCCCAGAAACACTTTGGAGCCGTCGATGGGTGAACGGAAGGTTACGCCCTCTTCTTTTATCTTGCGCATGGCACCGAGACTGAACACCTGAAAACCGCCGGAGTCGGTGAGAATGGGTTTGTCCCAGCCAATAAAATCGTGCAGATCGCCGTGTTGCTGGATGACCTCGGTGCCGGGGCGCAGCATCAGGTGGAAGGTGTTGCCCAGAATGATCTCGGCGCCAAGGTCTTTGATCTGCTGGGGGTTGAGGCCTTTGACGGAGCCGTAGGTGCCCACAGGCATGAACGCGGGTGTCTGAACTTCACCGCGCGGGAAGCTGAGCGTGCCCCGGCGGGCGTGGCCGTCGGTGGCGTGTACTTTAAACGTCATGTCTGTCATCGGTGTCTCTATGTCTCTTGTGTTGCTGCTTTCTCTAAATTGTGGCGTGGCGGGCGATCCTGTTTTTAGCGTAACGCGGTGCGGCGGGCATCTCGATCAACGCAAGGCGGTGTGTTGGCGGGACATTGCTTCAGGACACGCCCGCAAGTACGTCCGTGTAGGGCTCGACGGCGGACGTCCTGTCCGCCGACGGTCCTTCAGCAATGACCCGCCAATACACCGCCAATCCTGATGTAGCGGTTGCCCACCACACCGCTTGTTATCTGACTGAGGCGGCCCGCCACTCGGCTGCTTTGGTGCCAAGCGCAGCAACACACTACCGACAAGCTGCTGATCAACATCCGAGGTCAGTGCCACGCATCAGCTGCAGCGCACAGACCCGGACGCCTCACTGACTCAACTATCGACGACGCCGTTCGCTGGCACAACAACAGCGCTGTGGTGGGGCGGGTGGGACATGAGCGAACAACAATCAGGCGCGCAGCGCCGTTGTGAGGAATGTCCCGCCCGCCCCACCGCAGCGCTGTATCGGAGCCTCGCAGCGCGGCATCAGTGGCATCATGCCGCACAAACATAGCTCGCGGCCGTCAATGCTCCCGAGTCGCATGGAACGTGATCTCAGGCCAGCGCTCCTGCATCAAAGCCAGATTCACCCGCGTCGGTGGCAAATACGTCAGATGATCGCCGCCGTCCACCGCCAGATTCTCATACGCCTTCTTCTTGAACTCCTCGAGCTTCTTCGCATCCGAACACTCAATCCAGCGTGCGCTGTACACGTTCACCGGCTCGTAAATGCAATCCACCTTGTACTCGTCCAGCAAACGATAGGCCACCACTTCAAACTGCAGCACCCCCACGGCGCCGACAATCAGGTCGTTGTTGCGCATGGGCATAAAGACCTGCACCGAACCTTCTTCGGACAACTGCTTCAGGCCCTTCTGCAACTGCTTGGCCTTGAGCGGGTCTTTCAGGCGAATGCGGCGGAACAGTTCCGGCGCAAAATGCGGAATGCCGGTGAATTGCAGCATTTCGCCTTCGGTAAAGGTATCACCAATCTGAATGGTGCCGTGATTGTGGAAGCCAATGATGTCACCGGACACGGCATATTCAGCCTGCTCGCGGTCACCCGCCATAAAGGTCACGGCATCGCTGATACGCACTTCCTTGTTCAGACGGCAATGCTGCAGTTTCTTGCCTTTTTCGTAGGCGCCGGAGCAGATGCGCAAAAACGCGATGCGGTCGCGGTGATTGGGGTCCATATTGGCTTGTATCTTGAACACAAACGCGCTGAAGGCTTCTTCCGTGGGCGCAACCAGTCGCGTTTCCGTGGCCCGGGCACGCGGCGGCGGTGCCCATTTGACAAAATCGTCCAGCATTTCGCGCACACCAAAGTTGCCGAGCGCCGTGCCAAAAAATACCGGCGTCATGCGACCAGCCAGATATTCCTGCAGATCAAACTCGTTGCTGGCACCGCGCACCAGCTCAATCTCATCGGCAAAATCGTCAGCATAAGCACCGAGCAAGGCCTTGGCCTCAGCGCTGCGCAGCCCCTGGATGCGTACATCATCGGGAATACGGTCACCCTGCCCTTGCTGGTACACATGCAGGGTATCGGTGTAAAGGTTGTACACGCCCTTGAACTGCTTGCCATTACCGAGCGGCCAGTAAATCGGCGCGCAGCGGATATTGAGCACAGTCTCGATCTCGTCGAGCACTTCAATTGGCTCACGGGTATCGCGGTCCAGTTTGTTCACAAAGGTAAAAATCGGGGTATCGCGCAGACGGCACACTTCCATCAGTTTGATGGTGCGTTCTTCAACACCCTTGGCGCCATCGACCACCATCAGCGCGGAATCCACCGCAGTCAGCACGCGGTAGGTATCTTCGGAGAAGTCCTCGTGGCCGGGGGTGTCGAGCAGGTTCACAATGGCCTCGCCATAGGGGAACTGCATCACCGACGAGGTCACGGAAATACCCCGTTGCTGCTCCATCGCCATCCAGTCCGACGTGGCGTGACGGTCACTTTTTTTGCCTTTGACCGTACCGGCCTTCTGGATCAGGCGGCCGAACAGCAGCAGCTTTTCCGTGATGGTGGTTTTACCGGCGTCTGGATGCGAAATGATCGCAAAGGTGCGCCGGGTTGCAATTTCCTGGGCAAGAGCAAGATTGGACATAAGTCAGGGTGGTTGCCGGACCGCAATGGTCTGTTGAGTGTCTGAACTGTTGAGTGTAGTAAAAAGTCGCGTATTTTGGCCTAGTTGGGATCAATAGACAATCAACGACTGATCTTCGGGTCTTATGCGATATAGAAATACACCGCCACAAAATGGCAGACGCTGCCGAGCAATACAAACAGATGAAAGATGGCGTGGTTAAGCGGCAAGCGCCTGATACTGTAAAGAATTGCACCCAAGGTATAGGAAATGCCGCCAGCAGCGAGCCACACAAGACCCGTGCCATCGAATCGGGCGAGCAGTGGATCCATCGCAAACAGGATGATCCAGCCCATAAAGACATACAGCAGTGTGGATAACAGGCGAAATCGGCCCGTGTAAAACAGCTTCAGAACAATACCGGCCAATGCCATTGACCAGGACGCGGCGAAAATACTCCAGCCGACATTGCCTTGCAGCACCAGCAGTGTGAACGGCGTATAGGTACCGGCAATCAACACATAGATACTGGCGTGGTCAGCAATCCGCAGACGGCTGCGCAGCCGCGGATTTTGGGCGCAGTGATACAGCGTGGAGATGCTGTAGAGGAGTACAAGGCTGACGCCGAACAGGCCGAAACTGAGCAATGCCCGCATTGAATCCAGTGTATTGGCACGCAGCAGCAGTGCAACCAGGCCGGCTACACTCAGCAAAAAACCGAATGCGTGCAAACCGACGTTGAGTCGCTCTTCTGTCTGCGAGTAGTGCGGATAAGCGGTCATGACAGTGCAGCCCTGGTATCCCCGCGAACAGCTGCACTGTAACAAATGCCATGGCGCGAATGCACTACTGCGGATTGATCACTGGACTCACGCAGACACTTATTCCAGAACAGCACCCGGTCGGCCATTCTCGATCACAAAACTGCGCGTTGTGGTGAGCCGGGTGTCAGGATCCAGAATACCGTCATCGGGACAGCTGCGGTGTTCCGTGCGCCACTGATTGGCGGTCACTGTACACAGGTTGTAACCGCGTTCCCGGGTTTCAATAAACTTGATATGCGGATTTTGTGGCAGCGTGAGGTCATATTCCGCCATATCGCCCCCGCCCGACGTCACAGAAGTGCCGACAAACTCGGTGGCGACGGTTCGCGATAACGGATTTCTCCAGTCTTCCTTGATATCAGTGACCCAGTTGGCATGGACATCGCCACCGATAAAGACCGGATTGGTGGCACCGCTGTTGGCGATGTCACGCACCAGTCTGTCCCGCGCTGCCGGATATCCACCCCAGCCGTCCGTGGAATAGAGTGTCTGGCCATTGCGACCGCGATTGAACTGGGCAAACAAGGTTTGCTGCGCAATCACATTCCAGCGAGCACGCGAACTTCTCAGATTGTTGGCCAGCCAGCGGTGCTGGGTCTCGCCCAACATGGTACGGGCGGGGTCATCAAGCTCACTGCAAAGCTGCGGATCCACCACCGGGCCACCCCCGTCGTAGTCACAGGGATGGTCACTGCGGTACTGGCGATTGTCCAGGATATTGAAGTCCAGCAGATTACCGAAACTCAGCCGCTGATAAAGATGCAATGCCGGACCCTGGGGCCTTGCGCTGCTGCGCAGCGGCATGGATTCGTAATAGGCCTGGTAGGCCGCTGCACGGCGCCGCAGAAAAACTTCGGGATCGTCCAAGTCCTGGGATTGGTCGTTGGCATAATTGTTGTCCACTTCATGATCGTCCCAAGTGAACGCCCAACTGGTATGAGCGTGAGCGGCCTGCAGATGGGCATCCAGTTTGTAGCTGGCATAACGGGCACGATACTGTGCCAGGGTGACAGGCTCCGGGCCTTCATGACGACGGACGTTAAAGCGGTTGGGATTATTTTCGTACATGTAATCACCCAGAAACACCACCAGCCGCGGGTCCTGCTCGACCAGATCGCGATAAGCCGGGTAATAACCGCGTTCATAGTGTTGACAGGATACAAAGGCGAATCTGAACTCATCCAGCGGGCTGCCCACCACCGGGGCGGTAATGCCGCGACCGATACGGCTCTCATAATCGCCCGCTCTGAATCGATAGAAATACTCCCGGCCCGGGCGCAGGCCACGCAGGTCCACATGCACACTGTGCCCCATGGCGGGTGATGCGATGGCCGTGCCGGACAGGATGACCCGGTTCATGTTTTCCTGTTCTGCCACTTCCCAGCTCACCAGCACCGGCTCGGGATCCATGCCGTAGTCAATCTCGGTCGGGTAAGGCGCCAGCCGTGTCCAGATGACAAAACCATCGGACAGTGGATCACCGGAGGCCACGCCCAGCTTGAACGGATAGTCACGAAAATAGCCAGCAACCGGCGAAGCTCCCAACAAACGGGTTGGCAGCAGCAGCGCACCACCAGCCAGGAAGGCGGCTGACCGCAGCAATGAGCGGCGTGACAAGACTGAATGTTTCTGATCAGGCAGATGCAGGTGATTCACGGCGAAGGTCCTGTGGCGGAGAAACGACCTCCAAGCGTAAATCGGTTTGATGACAGTTATAGGACAGCTTTTGGGCAAGGTCTCAGAAATAGCCCTCCTGCTTCTTTTTCTCCATCGAGCCCGCCTGATCGGTATCAATCAGCCGGCCCTGGCGCTCACTGGTATTGCTCAGCAGCATCTCCTGGATAATCGCCGGCACGGTATCGGCTGCACTCTCCACTGCGCCGGTTTGCGGATAACAGCCAAGCGTACGAAAACGCACACGACGCTCGCGCAGACTGTGTTTTTCGCGCTCGCTCAGATACGGCAACATACGCTCGTCGTCCAGCACCAGCAACTGGCCGCTGTTGTCATCCACCCAGCTCAGCCGGTTGGCCGCAAAATACAGCGGTACCAGATCAATTTTTTCCTGATGGATGTAAAGCCAGATGTCGAGTTCGGTCCAGTTCGACAACGGGAACACACGCATGGTCTCGCCTTTTTTGAGCTGGGTATTAAATGTGTTCCACAACTCGGGACGCTGCGATTTGGGGTCCCAGCGATGGCTGGCGGAGCGCACTGAAAATACACGCTCCTTGGCGCGGGATTTTTCCTCGTCACGGCGAGCACCACCGAGCGCGGCGTCAAACCCATACAGATCCAGCGCCTGTTTTAGCGCCTCGGTTTTCATGTGCTGGTTGTACACCACCGAGCCGGACTCGATGGGATGAATACCGGCAGCGAGTGCGGCCTGATTGATATACACACTGAGGCGCAACTGGTGTTTGTCCACCAGTGCGTCACGAAAACGCGCCATCTCGGCGAACTCCCAGGTGGTATCAATGTGCAACAGGGTAAACGGCACATGACCGGGATAAAACGCCTTGCGTGCCAGGTGCAACATCACCGTGGAATCCTTGCCGATGGAGTAAAACATGCACGGATTACTGAACGCGGCGGCGACTTCACGAATGATGTGGATGCTCTCGGCTTCCAGGGCACGCAGGTGTGACAGCTGATAACTCATCGTGCCGCGCCCTGCTGTTGTGCCGGTGATGAACCAAGCTGCACAAGGTGCCAGCGCCCCTGATACAGACGCGCAAACCCGGCCTCTGCCTGCCACTGGTAGAGCTCAATCCAGTCGTTGTTGACCAGTTCCTGCAACATGGTGTGGCGCGCGACGATGTCGGCAATCGCCTCGGCGGGTGCCGCGATGTACACCGCCAGTCGCACCGGTGTGTGCATCCAGCGTTCACCATCGTGCAGCGATTGTCGCGCCAGCCCGATACGCAAATCACCGGCATTGCCTTCGAATACGCCGAGGTTGCCACCGACCGCGTTGTGCAGCAGTTTGTTGCCGCTGCCAAACTTGTGGTTGTCAGTCATCGAGGCGTTGTACTGCATGTTAATCCAGTGTGTGACAATCATCGGGGCCGTCATCAACAGCTCAAGCACGCTGTAATGATTGGCGGCATCGGCCTGGCCATCGTAATCGTGCAAAAACACCCGACCTTGCAGCTCAGTCTGCCGGGTCCACGCGCGTGGCGCGATGACAAAGGCCTTGTTGTTCGCCAGTCCCCATTCGGGCCGTGGCTGTGACCAGTCGTTGCTGCGATGCACAAAGGCCTGATCCAGTTGCGGTGCTGAGGAGATCTGTTGCAGATCAGCAAACTGGCTGGCGCGCTGCTGTTGGGCCAGCGTGGTTGCTGCATCCAGTGTCGGCTTCAGATCGCTGGCGGCCCTGGCATCAAAACAGGCGATATGATCCGTGGTGGTGTTGTGCAGTGCAGCCACAAAGGTTGTGTGCGCCGGGATCACGGTACCACTCTTCTCCAGAGCAGCACGCACCTGTGGGTTGTTCAGCACTTGTGCGAGCACACGCACATTGACCTCGCCGGTCTGACCACCGCAGGCGCCACAGTCAAGACCGGCCGCTTGCAGGTTGTTGGCGCTGTGGCTGCCATGCCCTACCAGCAATACCGTTGGTGCCCAGTGCTTGAGCCCCATGGCGATCAATACCGGCTGTACCAGTTCGGCCAGCGCCTCAGCTGCCAGTACCTGCCCGTCGCGACTCAGTTGCCACTGCACCTGATGGGTCAGTGCGCTGACCGGGTTTTCTGCCGCTGCCGGTTTGAAACTCTGCTTCAGCAAATTGAACAGGTAGGCCACACCTGCACTTTCCACCATGGCAAAGGTGCCAGGTGCCGATTCTCCCCAGCCCTGCCAGCGCGCATGTTGCTGATGGCGGCTGAGCGTCTGACCGCTGGCAATCGGCGTTGCCGTCAATTGCGGCGCCAGCAGACCCGGCAGTTGGGGCCGGCACAGCTCAGTGCCATCCGGTTTGCACGCAATCGGCAGACCAAAAAATCCGGCGAAACCCGCTGTCTCAATGTGGGCGCCCTGACGCTCCAGTGCACGCCGCATCGGCTCTGAACGCACATCAATACAAAACACGGCCTGCAGGGTGACGGTGGTTTGCGTCGGCGCGGCATGACTGTCTTGCAATCCTGCCGGCAGCCCTTGTTGCAGACGCTGACGCAGGGCTCGCTGCTCCGACATCTCCAGTGCACGCGCCCAGATCCACAGCACTTTTTGTGAGGACTGATGTTGCTCAACCAGAGTTGCCAGTATGGCTTTTTCCTGTTGCCAGACTTTGTGCAGCCAGCTGTCGCCTGCGTTGGCACCACTCACACTGTGCTGGTTCGGATTGTGGCGGCTGGAATAGTCCCGCCACAGCACCAGCTCCCAGGCCATGCGAATCGCCAGCAAATCCTTGAGTTCGTCCAGCTTGTCCGGGCCCTGTTTGTGCCAGGCCCGCCAGGCCAGATGGGAGGCCCAGCCATTCACATCCAGCAACAGGGCATGACAGTAAAGTTCGAGGTGTTCGTCGGCCAGTCCCAGTTCGTTGATGGCGGTGGCAAGCAGCGCATCACGCGTACCCGGCAACGCAAAAAACTGCGCGGTCAGCGACGGTGTCGCCATCAGCACGCTGATGCCACGATCATGTTTGACGTTCTGCAGCCAGTGTGAATACAAATCCGGTGATGACTGTGCCTGCATTGCGGGTACACGCGCCAGCAAGGGCTTTTGCTGTTGGCAATGCGCCGCGCAGAACTGGCTGATCTGGTAAAGGATTTCTTCCTGCCAGGACATTTGTCTTGGACTGCGCCGGGTATCGAGCAAGTCCGAGATTTTTCGCCACACTGGCGGTAACACTGTCTTGCCAAGCGCACTGAGCAAGGCATCAACCGTCATTGGCAGCTCGGGCGAGGGCAGCACCGCATTGGCGGCTCTGAGCAAGTCATCCGCTTGTATCAATCCTTGTTGCCAGGCGTCGCGGTACCAGGACGGCTCCATCAGACTTTGACTGCCTGCCAGTGCGGCCATACGGGCTGCGACCTGTTGCCGGGGCAGGTGTCTCAATTGCCAGTACGGATTGACCGCAATGGTTTGATCCAGTGGCCAGGCCGGCGCGATCAGACCCGATGCCAGATCAATGGACTGCTGCTGGGCAGCGCTCAGCTCGATGGCAGGTTTCAACGGTGTTGCAAGAGCGGCCATCATGGTCAGGACTCCTGTGTGGACGGCATGGATTTGGCAGATCGTTTCAGGCGGTTTGTGCGAAAAGCGGGCCGGGTGTCCTGTGTACGCGGCAATGATGCTGGCCACAGCAACAGGGTCATGCGGGTAAACCATTCATCCAGATAAAGCCCCGAGAACAGCAGTGTCGACAACCGCTGCACGCTGGCATTGGCTGCGCGGTGCTGCAATAACCAGGAGACCAGCGGGATAGTCGCGAACATCAGCATGGCAACCAGATCAGCCACCGACAGCGGTGCATGCAAGCTGCTGATCCCGCGCAGCTCTGAAAATTCCGGCAACTGCATCATCAGCTGTTTCAGCAGGACGTAGGCTGCGGTCAGCCCCAACATCAGCGGCATGACCTGCACTCCCACCTGAACAGCTGAGCTCAAGGTACTGGCTGAGCGCAGTGCAAAACTCATCAGACCAATCATCAACAGTAACCAGGGACTGATCGGACCCTGAGCATTGGTCAAGCCCATGGCAACAGCGACACAGAGGGCTGCAAATAAAGTCAGCACGCCATCTTGCGGACGCAGACCTGACATCCGTGGCAGCAACTGCTGTTCCAGATGCAGATTCACCGCGTTGCCCGAACTCAGGAAGGCATGTGCCTTGTACAGCGAATGCGCCACCAGATGCAGCAGTGCCAGCTCGTACAGTCCAAGCGCAATTTCCATCAGCATCAATCCCATCTGTGCCGAGGTTGACCACGCCAGTCGGACCTTGACGCTGATGCGCGTGGTCATGATCAGCACGGACAGCACGGTGCTGGCCCCGGCCACCAGCAACACCCACCACTGCGCCAGTTCCGAGCGCGCGAACAGTGGCGCAAACACCAGCAGCATAAATCCGCCCAGGTTGATGACACCGGCATGAAGCAGCGCACTGATCGGTGTGGGCACCTCCACCACTTTGATCAACCAGCCATGCAGTGGCAGCTGTGCACATTTGATCAGAGCGGCCATACCCAGCAGCCACGCCGCCAGTTGTTCGTTGAGCGACAAGGCGGGTGCCTGGGCCACGGCGTGCAGGATCTGGTCGATAAAAAAGCTGTCATGCGACATCGACAGCAGCAGTGCTGCACCCAGCACACAAGACTCTGCCACCCGAGCCAGAATGAATTTTTTGTGAGCAGCCAGCACCGCTCTCGGACGTTCCGGGTACAAGGTCAACAACTGGTGCAAGCTGACACTGACCGCTGCCCAGCCCAGCACAAACAACATCAGGTGGTTGGCCATCACCGTCAGACAGACAGCGGCCACTGTCATCAGTAACCAGCGAAAGTAGCTGGTATAACAGGACTCGCCAGCCAGATAGTTGCGCGAAAACTGCAGCAGCACAGCGGCCAGACCCAGCACCAGCGCCAGCATGACCGCACGCAGCGGGGTCAGTGTGATCAGCTGTCCGGTCGGCTGCTGGCCAACACCTGTCGCACATACCAGCAACCAGAGCAGGACGGCGGCGCTGGCCAGTGTGCTGAATAGTGTAGTCAGGCGAACAATGCCCAGGGTATGGGCATCCGGGCGAGTAGTGGCATGACGGTTCAAACACAGGGCGCTGAGGGCAAGCAAGGCAGGAATGCTGAGCGGGACAAGAGGCAGCAGCCAGTTTTGTAACACAATAATTCTCCGTCGGTGGCGTTCGGGTAACCTGTTTTGTGGTCACAGATCCTTGAATGGCGCGCAGTCTGACAGAGCTGTTTAATTAATTAAAATAGATATATTATCTATAAATGTTCACATTATATTAACAATAGATCACCAAACCCATGAGCCGGCTGAACTACCATCATCTCTACTACTTCTGGAAAGTGGCCACGTTGGGCCACCTGACGCAGGCGGCGGAAGCGCTGCACGTCTCGCAATCGGCCTTGTCGGCCCAGATTCGCCAGTTTGAGCACACCATGGGTGTGGAGCTGTTTACCCGCAGCGGGCGGCGCCTGATGTTGACCGACACTGGCCGGCAGGTACTGCGCTATGCGCAAGACATTTTCCGCACCGGTGAGGAGCTGGAATCCATCCTGTTGCGCGGTGCCAGCCAACACACGCAGCAGTTGGCCATTGGTGTATTGACCAATCTGTCACGCAATTTCACCGAACGCTTTATCCAGCCGCTGTTGGCCAATGAACAGGTGAGCCTGTCGCTGGTTACCGGTGACATGAACCGTCTGCTGGAAGGACTGAGCCGGCATGAGCTGGATCTGGCGCTCACCAATCGCGCCGTCGTCAGTGACAGCAATGTCAGTCCGCTGGCAGAAAGCAGCATCACGGCCGGGCCGTCGTGGCAGAGCCAACTCGTGGCCCGGCAACAACTCGCGATTGTGGGACCCGGTGGGCAGGCCCCCAAAAAACCTTTCCCGCACGGATATGGCAAAGTCACCTGGGTGCTGCCCGGTCGCGGCAGCGCCATCCGTTCCGCCTTTGAATCCCTGTGTGCAACCTGGCAATACCAGCCCGTGGTGAGGGCAGAAGCTGATGACATGGCCATGCTGCGTCTGCTCGCGCGCGACAGTGGCTCGCTGGCTGTACTGCCGCCGGTGGTCGTGAAAGACGAAATTGAACAGGGTGTGCTGGATCAGTACCAGATGCTGCCCCAGGCCTATGAAAACTTTTACGCCATCACGATTGCACGCAAATATGTCCCGGAAGCGCTGCTTGCGTTATTGCAGCAGAACGCGGTGACGCTGTGACGGGAGCTTGTCCCGTCACAGGCACCTGCGGGATTGTCAGCTGGCGTTAGGCGTGCCTTGCAAGCTGGTATCGGTGGTTTCATTAACGGCCGGGGCAGATTCGCCTTGCGCTTGCTCAATCAATGCCGAGCGCGCCGCGTTGTCGCGAATGTTCTGACCATTCCACTGCCCTATTCGCAGTACCCAGCGCTGGTCACTGACGCGCAATAACCAGCCCTCCTCATCGGTCAATTTGCTCAGCTCATAACGCCGGGCATCGCGCCCTTGCAGCGTCACCGAAAATGACAACGGATTGCTGTCCACAGTCAGCGAGGCGACCTCATCCTGTGGCACATGGCGCTCCACACGCAAGCTTGCCAGCGCGCCCACCAGGCGATCCACAGCTGACTGATTCAACGTCTCATTGCCAGACAGTCCTTCTTTCGCCTGCCAGAGCGCTGTTGTTGCTGTGCTATCGTCAGTGCCTTCAGAGTCCTGCTCCGCCCGATTCACTGTCAAACCCTCAAGCGCAATCTGTTGCACATCATCGCGCGCAAACTGCAAGAGGGTTTTGTCTTCCCAGCTGTTGACGGCCACCGGCATGTCAAAACTGGCCAACCTCACCGAATGAATATTGTCATCGCCATCCAGTCGTACATGGCTCATGCCACGCCCGGTGGATGTGCCGACATACACACTGGCGACCGGCTCGTCATCGCTGAACAGCTGCAAATGCCGCTGATAGTCATCTTCCGACACACGAAAGCGCTCACGCGCCTCGCGACTGGTTGCTACCGGTACATCGCCTTGCAGGGCCACCAGCTTGTCGAGCAAGGTGTTGAGCTGCACTTCGTTGACCGGGAACTGCTCATGATCCGGCAGCACCCAACGCTCATCCTGCTTGCGCAACTGCAGCGTGGTGTCCTCCCCCTGCAAACTGATTGCTGTCAGCTCGCCGCGCTCAAACGCCAGCAGGGGCCCGGCTGCTGTTTCATCGCCACCCGAACGACCACTGAGCATCAGGACCCCGGCGACAGCCACTTGCAATGCCAATGCCGCACTTAACAGTTTCAAGGTGCCAGTCATCCCTCATACCTCCTGCAACACAAGTTGATAACGACGACGATCACGCGCAGCTGCAGAGCGACGCCACAGCCATACCAGTATCAAACCGGCAAATGCCAGCGCATAGTTGATACTCTCCCAGGTCCGGCGCTCGGCATCATCCATCGGAGCCAGAATGCGCGCCAGTTCGGTGCGACCGCGCAGCGCCAGCAAGTCTCTGTCCTCCAGTGACCAATCGATCACGTTCTGCACAAAGGCTTGCGGTTTGGTGTACTCGGTACCCAGTCCCTGTGAGGCCAGTTGCAGGGAGATGTCATTGGCAAAGCTGTTGCTGGCCACCACAAAAAGACGCGCAGACTCAGGCGAGCGTTCAATGACACCTGTCACCACAGGCGTGTTATTGGCAGTATCGGCCTGCGCTTCATCAGCGCTTTGCTCTGTCTCACCGGCAGCCTGCGCCAGTGGTGAGTCCTTGCCGGCAAAAAACGAGGTAAACTGACCTTCGAGTGCGACGGCCAGCATGTGCGCACCCACCTCGCCATCACGCGGGAAACCGGCATCCGGGTAAGCGGCGTAGTCTGGCAGCAAATTCAGACTGTTCAGTGTCCAGCTGTCAGCGGAACTGCGCAGCAGTTCGGTTACCGCAAGATTGGCCGTCTTCTCACTGTCCAGAGTGATCGGTGACACCCAGTTGGCCGTCAACTGCGCCAGCGAAGAGGTGATTGCACTGTCAGCATTCAGGGAGTCATCCCGCAGATCCGGAAACAGTGCATACGGCACCATCTGGTAATCCATGATCTGAATGCCGCCCAGGCTGCGCGATACCGGAATGGGCAGGGCCGCACTGCGAGGATCCACCACCAGCGTCTCGTCAATGCTGATACCGTGATGCGACAGCCAGTTGCCCAGGCCGGAGTAATGACGATTGCCCGTCAGGCCTGACTCCAGGTTGACATGGATGCCCGAGGTTGCCAACAGCACACTGCCGCCTTGCATCAGGAACTGGTCAAGTGCAAACAGTTCGCGATCGGCCAGTGCTTCCGGCGCCAGTACCAGCAACATGTCTGCATCGGCCGGCACCACGCCCGTTGACAGATCTACCTGTGTGAGGCGCACATTTTCTTCCAGTGCCGTTTCCAGCAACTGATAACTGGCAGACATCGAAGTATTGGCTCCCATCGGTTTGGCGATGGCAACTGTTTTGAGGATACCTGGCGCCAGTCGTTTAAACGCAGCATCCAGAGTGCGCGAGAGTGCATCGCTGTCCAGCGCGTCCGGCATCGGCACCTGCACCGTTTGCCCGTTGTTTTCCACTACCATGTAGAACCAGAACGGCTGCGGGTCAAACAGGCTGGTGATTTGTGGACCAAAACCGTAACGCTGCTGAATATCGGCTGCAATGCTGCCATCACCGCCATCAGGGTCAACAAAATTGACCTGCAGGCGATCGCCGGCACGCGCACGGTAATCATCCAGCAGGTCTGCAAGCTCACTGCGCAGCGTCTGCAGGGCCTCAGGCAAACGCTCAGGGGGCGACATGTACGCAGTGAAACGAACATCACCACTGATCGCGTCAATGGCATTTCCACCGGCCCGGAAACTGCTGGCGACATTGCGAATGGCGCTGGTGATCACGTATTCCGGATTTTTCAGCACCACGTCCAGATCAGTTTCGCCACCGGCACGTATCTCAATGAGCTGCTGATAATTCAGCGTTTCATATTCGTCGCCGTAGGCCACAACCAGATCAAAATACGAGCTGACCACAGAGGCCTGATAACGATCCGATGTCTGGAATGGCACAGGACGAATACCATAGCGGCTGGCAGCCTGCTCTTCAGCGTCCGGATCGCGGGTCGGGTCCACAAACTCGACCCGCACCCGGTCACCGCCGATCTCCGCATACTCCTGCAGCAAATCTTGCAACTGGGGCACCAGCGGTGCCAGTAGCGGGTGTGTCCGGTTGGAGAAATAACCGCGAATCAGCAGAGGTTCCTGCAAAGCCGCGAGTTGCTGCGCAGTGGCCTCTGACAACGAGTAACGTTTTTCATCGGTCATATCCACTCGCGCCCAGCCAATGTGCGCCAGCCACAGATTGGCGACCACAAAGTTGGCCACCGCCAGTCCAGTGGCAGCACGCCACTGCTGATGACGCTGGCTGTCCGGATTGCCAGCCCAGCGTAGCCGCTCAAGGCTGTAGATGTTCCAGACCAGAAATACCCCCACCAGCGAGATGTAAAAATAAATGTCCCGTATATCAAGTACACCCCGTGTAATGGATTCGAAACGGGACCCCGTGCCCAGTGCGGCCAGCAGATTGCCAAGCTCGAATCCGGCCAGACGGGTCAGTGCATCCGAACCAATCAGATAAAACACACTGCACACCAGCACAGTCAGGATCAGCGCGACAACCGGGTTATCTGTGCGGCCGCTCATGGTCAAACCGATGGCGATGTAGGCTGCCGCCAGAAACAGCGTGGCAACATAGCCCCCAATGACCGGACCCCAGTCCAGTGGCCCTATCAGGGAGACAGTCACAGGCAATGGCAAGGTCAGCAATACAGCCAGCACAACCATCGCCAGCGCTGCGCTGAATTTGCCCAACACCAGAGTCCATGGTGCCACCGGGACAGTCAGCAGGGTTTCCAGCGTGCCCGCACGACGTTCTTCCGACCATGAGCGCATGGTCAGTGCCGCCACCAGAAATATCAGCAATAACGGCAGCCACTGGAACAACGGGCGTACATCGGCAATATTGCGTGCAAAAAAAGTTTCTACCCAGAACACGCTGAACAGCGTTGCTGCCAGAAAACTGGCGATAAACAGGTAAGCTGCCGGGCTGGCAAACAGCGCGCGGAACTCTTTGCGGGCGACCTGGCGCACCGCATCCGAATGTTTAAGCATGGACCACCTCCTTGCTGCGGACATCGCTGGCGTTAACTTCGGCGAAAACTGATTCCAGATCACGTTTTTCTGCGCGCAGCTGGTGCAGTGCCACGCCGCGTGCAACCAGCGTCTGCGCCAGTTCAGGCGCGACGGAAGCAGCGGCCTTGAGACGATAATGCCAAACCCCGTCGTTGGCTGCGTGATGTTCAATATCACCAAAGGCGCTGATCAGCTCACTGACGTCCTCGCCGACACTGACCAGCAAACGACCATCACGACCCAGGTCGTCCACTCGCGAATCCACCACCAGATGTCCGGCGCGCATGATCAGCACGCGCTCACAGACTGCTTGCACCTCCTGCATGATGTGTGTGGACACAATCACAGTGGCGTGCTGTGACAAATCGCGAATCAGTTCGCGCATCTGCAGAATTTGTGTGGGATCCAGACCATTGGTGGGTTCGTCCAGAATCAGGATGTCAGGTTTGTGCAGCAGTGCCTGAGCCACCCCGACACGCTGACGGTACCCGCGAGACAGTGTCTGTATGGGCGCGGTCGCCTTGTCGCTCAGTGCTGTGCGGCGGATTGCCTGCCGCACCGCGTCCAGCCGTTGTGGCTCGGGCACACCGTGCAGCGTGGCCTGGTAGTCGAGATAGTCAATCACCGTCATTTCCGGCCACACCGGGCAATTCTCGGGCAGGTACCCGATGCGAGCCTGGATGGCGCGTGTGTCCTTGCCAAGGATCAGGTCATCGACTTGTATCATGCCCTCCGTCGGCTCAAGGTACCCGGTGAGCATTTTCATGATGGTGGTTTTACCGGCGCCGTTGTGGCCTAACAGACCCACGACTTCTCCACGACCTATGGTAAAACTGACGTTGTTTACCGCGGTGAAGTCGCCGTAACGCCGGGTCAGCGATTCAACACGAATCATGTGCTGTTCTCCTTATTATTGAAGGTCAATCGGTTTGGGTTTCAATAACAGGAACTGCCAGGCGGTCACGAAGCGTTCAGGGTCCAGGTCATCCAGTTAGCGCTCTGGTGACCAGCGGTCCGGAGGGCGGGCTTGCAAACATTGCATCCGCCCCTGTAACGGCTACAGGCAGCTCAACAATTGTTTTCCGTGCTTGCAAACACCCGCCAGCCAACGGTCTGACTGCGGGCGCGTGGTCAGACTTGGGGATAGTGGCAAAAATTTCAAGAGTGGATGCAGACAGATTTCATCAAAAACGCGATGACTGATGAATTCTCGTGGTGGACAAGCGCCTGCTTCAGGATCAGGATATTCACCAACTGATGAATTAGATTGGCACGCGATCATGACCGACGCCCACACTGTTCGCCCACCCGGCCACCCCAGCGGTGACTCCGACGCACGCCAGCGCCTGATCGATGCGGCCAGACGCCTGTTTTCGCGCCATGGGTTTGAAGGCATCTCCACACGTGCGGTGGCCACTGACGCCGGGGTGGATGCAGCTCTGATCCGCTATTACTTTGGCAACAAGGCTGGTCTGTTCGAGCAGATGCTGCTTGAAACGCTGGCCCCGGTACGCGAGCGTTTGCGCGACTCACGACATCCACAGCTCAACTCCCATCTGCCTGATCACGATCACTGCCAGGTCACCGAGCGGCTGGCGGCGCTGATGCGCAGTTACTATCAGGCGATGGCGCCCAATCCGGAGTTGCCGCGGCTGATTCAGCGCGTGCTGCACGGCGACCCGGGCAGCGAGTCTTATCAGATTGTTCACCGCCTGTTCGAAGGCATGCTGGCGCAGTCCCATCAGTGGATACAGAACATGCTGGTACAGGCCGGGCATTTGCCGTCCGACCTGGATCCGCGTCTGGTGCGGCTGAGTTTTCTCAGCCTGATGGCATTCCCGCTGGTGGCACCACCGATGGTGGTTCAGGCCAGCGGGCTGGCACTGGATACAGAACACATGGAACGACTGGTACAACACAATGTGACAATACTGCAGCGAGCCTTGCAGTTGCCCGCCGCCAGCCCGGCCGCATTTCAGGTCAAGGAGTCTCTTGATGCGCACAGTTAATCTTGTCCACTTGTCGGTGCAGCGGGCGATCATGCTGTTGTTGTTTCTGCTGACGGCGTGCCAGCCCGAGTCGGTTGGCTGGTACGGCGTGGTCGAGCGCGATCTGCATACGCTGACTGCCCCGGTATCCGAGCAGATCGTTGAGGTGCTGGTGCGCGAAGGTGGCAGCGTCGCTGCGGGCCAAACCTTGCTGCAACTGGACAACACGCTGGCACTGGCGCGAATTGCACAACGCGAAGCGGAACTGGCAGAAGCGAATGCCATGCTGGCGGAACTGGAACAAGGGCCTCGAGCGGAAAATATTGCGCGCGCCCGTGCCGCAGTCACCGGCGCCGAAGCCAGTGTGCTGGACAGCGAACAACGACTGCAACGCGTACAAACACTGCTCAATTCCGGTGCCGCCACCGCCGCCGATCTGGATCAGCTGACTGCTGCCCGCGATCTCGCTGTGGCGCAGCGGCAACAGGCAAGGCAACAACTGCTGGAGCTGGAGAATGGTACACGCGATGAACAGCTGAGGCAGGCGCGTGCACGCGTTGATGCAGCGCAGGCGCGTTTACAGATGGAACAAAAAACGCTGACTGACCTCACGCTGGTGTCTGCCCACAACGGGGTCATCAACCACCTGCCCTGGCAAATCGGCGACCGTATTGTGCAAGGCCAGGTGCTTACCAGCATACTGATCGCAGACTCGGCCTATGTGCGCGTGTACCTGCCTGCAGATGCCCGGGCGTTGCTGGCCGTCGGCGACACCTTGCGGGTTGTGCCGGATCAGTTGCCGGTTGTTGAGGCAAGGGTACGTCATATTCACAGCCAGCCGGCTTACACGCCCTACTATGCCCTCAATGAGCGCGACCGGGCACGTCTGATGTACCTCACGGAGCTCGCACTGCCGGAGTCGGCAGCATTACCCGTGGGGACGAGTGTTGAAGTGTTGCAGCCATGAGTCTGCCAACTGACAACGGCAGCGCCATCCGTGCACACGGCTTGAGCCTGCGTTTTGGTGACAAACTGGCCGTCGACCAGCTCGATCTGGACATCCCGCGCGCCTGCATTTACGGATTTCTCGGCCCCAACGGCAGTGGCAAATCCACCTCCATTCGCATACTCACCGGTTTGCTCAAACCCACTGCCGGTTTCGCCGAGGTGTTGGGGGAACGTCTGCCCGGCGCGGAAGAAAAACTGCGCCAGCGCATTGGTTACATGACCCAGAAATTTTCACTCTACGACAATCTGAGCGTACAGGAAAATCTGGATTTTGTGGCGCGCATCTATGGCTTGCCCGCACGCGAACGTCGCGTGCGCCGTGATGAACTGATCAGGCTGTATGAACTGGAAGGTCAGCGCCGCCAACTGGCGGGCTCGATGAGCGGCGGCCAGAAACAGCGACTGGCACTGGCGGCCGCCACGCTGCATCGGCCCGAGCTGATATTTCTGGATGAACCGACTTCGGCGGTGGATCCGGAAAACCGCCGCGAGTTCTGGGAACGTTTGTTTGATCTGTGTGATGCCGGCACCACAATTCTGGTGTCCACCCACTACATGGACGAAGCCGAACGTTGCCATCGGCTGGCGATTATGGATGAGGGCGTCAAACGTGCAGACGGCACACCACAGGAACTGATGGCAGCCATGCATGTCTGGACGGTGGAAATCGCCGGCGACAACTTGCGCGAACTGCGCGCACAGCTGATGCGCAATCCGGTGGTGAAGTCAGCCGCCCAGATTGGTACACGCCTGCGTGTGCTGATTCGGCGCAGCAACATCCCTGACCCGGTGGCCTGGTTACAACCTCAGATTGGCACACGTGTCGCAGAGACAGTCCGCCCGAGTCTGGAAGATGTGTTTGTCAGCAGCACGGGCAAACATCATACGGAGACCGCCCATGTTTAATCGCATTCTGGCCATCATGAGCAAGGAGCTGCGCCAGCTCGCGCGCGACCGCATGACCTTCGGACTGATTGTGATGATTCCGCTGATACAGCTGATGCTGTTCGGCTACGCCATCAACACCGATGCGCGTCAATTGCCAGCCGGTGTGGTCGACATGGCACAGTCCAGTGCCAGCCGCAGCCTGATCCAGGCTACTGAAGCGAGCCAGGTCGTCCAGTTTACCCGTCGTTACAGCAACCTGCCGGAAGCCGAAGCGGCAATAACGCGCGGCGAGGTCAAGGCGGTGTTGTATTTGCCACCGGATATCGACCGCCGTGTGCAGCTGTTGCAGGCAGCCAGCCGCCAGCGAGATGCGCGTGAACAGCCGGGACTGGAACCGGCAGCACAATGGCTGGTGGATGGTTCCGACACCATGGTTGCCAGCAGCCTGCGCGCGCTGCGCAATATGCCGATACAGGCGTTTATGGATCAGGATTTCGTCCAGCCTGTTCCCAATCTGGAGGTAGTGCTGTATTTCAATCCGGAACAGCGCACGGTGGTCAACATTGTGCCGGGGCTGCTGGGGATTATTCTGACCATGACCATGGTGTTGTTTACCTCAGCCGCCATTGTGCGCGAGCGTGAGCAAGGCAATATCGAATTTCTGATTACCACGCCGGTGCATCCGCTGGAGCTGATGCTGGGTAAAATCCTGCCCTATGTGTTTGTCGGTTTTGTTCAGATTGCGATCATTCTGGGCGCTGGCCACGCCATTTTTGGTGTACCGGTGCGCGGTGGGCTGGATGCACTGGCGGTGGCTGCCTTGCTGTTTATCTGTGCCAGCCTGACACTGGGTCTGGTGATTTCCACCATCGCCAAAACCCAGTTGCAAGCCATGCAGATGACGGTGTTTGTGCTGCTGCCCTCGATTCTGCTCTCAGGCTTTTTGTTCCCTTATGAAGCCATGCCACGACCGGCGCAATGGATTGCTGAAGTGCTGCCTGCGACGCACTTTATGCGCATGTCACGCGGCATCATCCTGCGCGACGCTGAAGTTGTGAGCCTGCAATACGATGCCATCGCGCTGATCGTGCTGACGGTGCTCGGCCTGATGCTGGCGTCCAGTCGCTTTTCCAAACGGTTGAACTAACGCGCCCGGGAAGCGATGCGACGGTATTCCCGATACTCGGGATGCCAGAAATGGTGTTCGATGATCTCCACCAGTTCATCATCCGGGATCTCGCGCGCGTGGCCCTGACTCATCGCCATTTTTGCCACCGCAAACGCGATCTTGCGGCTGATCTGCGGCAAATCGGTCAGCGGCGGCAGAATGGATGCTGTCGGGTCTTCCACCTGCGGCGCATTCTCGGACAGGGTGATACTGGCCGTCATCAGCATCTCATCGGTCACCCGCGCCGAGTTGCACGCGATGACTCCAAGTCCTATGCCAGGGAAAATATAGCTGTTGTTGCATTGTGCGATCACATAGGTTTTACCGTTGTAGTCAACGCTGCCAAACGGGCTGCCGGTCGCCACAATCGCTCGGCCACCGGTCCACTCCAGTACCTGTGCCGGGTGGGCCTCAACATGGCGCGAGGGGTTGCTCAGTGGCAGGACGATGGGGCGCTCACACAGCGCATGCATCCTGCGCACAACGCGCTCAGTGAACAGGCCCGGCTTGCCTGACACACCAATCAGCACACTTGCCCCAACATGATGGATCACGTCGTACAAACTGGCGTACTCACTGTCTGCCTCCAAATGCCAGCCTGCCAGCGCGGCTTTGGGCTGCAAGAGTCGCTCCTGAAAGTCCATCAGATTCTGCATGCCTTCCGTCAGCAACCCGTAGCGGTCGACCATAAAAATCTGCGCCCGCGCCTGCGCATCCGTCAGCCCCTCTGCCATCATCGCGCTGATAATCAGCTCCGCGATGCCACAGCCAGCCGAACCTGCGCCAACAAACACAATGCGTTGGGCACTGAGTTTCTCGCCCTTTTTACGGCAGGCCGCCAGCAAGGTGCCAAGCGTCACAGCCGCAGTGCCCTGAATATCATCATTAAAACAGCACACACGATCACGGTGACGCTGCAAAATGGGCATGGCATTGGGCTGCGCAAAATCCTCAAACTGGATCAGCACGCCAGGCCAGCGTTCCTGCACCGCATCAATAAAACTGTCGACAAACGCGGTGTATTCCTCGCCGGTAATACGCGGATGACGCACGCCCATGTACATTGGATCATCCAGCAGGGTCTGGTTGTTGGTGCCCACATCCAGCGCTACCGGCAGTGTATAGGCCGGGCTGATGCCGCCGCAGACCGTGTACAGCGACAGTTTGCCGATGGCGATGCCCATGCCCCCGATGCCCTGATCACCCAGACCCAGTACCCGCTCGCCATCGGTCACCACAATGACCCTGACCTTGTCCTTGGTCACGCTCTGCATGATGTCGGCCATGAACTCACGTTCCTCGTATGACACAAACAGGCCTCGAGCACGGCGATAAATATCGGAGAAGTGTTCACAGGCATCACCGACCGTGGGTGTGTAAATAATCGGCAACATCTCAACCAGATGTTCACTGATCAGGCGATAAAACAGCGTTTCGTTGGTGTCTTGCACCGCACGCAAATAGATATGTTTGTTGATGGGATCATCAAAACTGCAATATTGCCGGTACGCCCGCTTGACCTGGCCTTCAATGGTTTCGTGGCGCGGCGGCAGCAAACCCAACAGATTAAACGTGCGCCGCTCGCGTTCAGTAAAGGCGCCACCTTTGTTCAGCAAGGGGGTTTCCAGCAGTGTTGGGCCGGCGTAGGAAATGTACAGGGGCTTGCGTGTGGTCATGGAGATCTCTGGCAAACAAGGCGATGGTCGGGGCCCGTGAACGGGCAAGCGTCAACATCCACAGAGTACCGGCAGAAACCGTTATGGGCAATCACGACCAGCGGCGATGGCGCACCCGGACTCACAACAAGCTTCCTCTATTGCCCGTCTGAAATAATGCCGGTATAAACCCGATCTGTAGAGATATCTGCGAGCAACCACCCGGGATTGCCAACTTGATGAGCCTGTTCAAACCGCTTCTGCATGCCAGTGCGCTGCTGCTGGCCAGCACCTCACTGCTGGCACAACCCTCTGAATCCCTGCAACGTTTACCCTCTGATACCCTGGATGTCCGCTCACCGGCGGAGCGCGTGACTGGCGCGCCAGGTACCATGCGCATTACAGATCGCAGCTGCCGGAGCTTGCCGCTTGACGATGTTCGGCGCCGCATTGTGGATACCGCGACACAGGAGTGGGCCTATTTTGGCTTCAGCGTGGATGAGCAAACACGGATTGATCCTGCGTCGCAGCCTGCAACGGGGCAAGTGCCACGACGTGCATTCAGCCGCATGAGTGCGGGTGACAGTGCCCGTTTGGCCAGCTCGATTGCCGGATACTGGGCGGCAGCACCGGACAGCGACTGGATTGTGCAGCGCCAGAATGACAACTGGAACGCAGAAGGTGTTGGCGCGCGCTGGCGCCATGCCTGGTCGGCGGCGTTTATCTCTTGGGTCATGTGTGAAAGCGGTCTGGGCGAGTCCGCCCAATTCCGCCGCGCGATCGCCCATCACACGTATATCGATCAGGCAATTCGGGCCAGAGATGGCCGTGATACCGCGTCGGTGTTTACGGCTTATGATCCGGGTGAGACCGTGATTGAACCGGGCGACTTGTTATGCCGGGGCAGCCGTCCCAACTACCGCAACCTGGCCGAGCGACGCACGCAACTGGGCGATGGCGCCCGCACCCATTGTGACATCGTAGTCAAGGTGGACCCCGAGGCGCAGAAGATCATGGTCATTGGCGGGAATGTGCGCGGCTCAGTGCGCATGAAAATCATGCACGCGGTGCAGGATGAGGGCAAGGCGTTACGGCCATTGTCCGACAATGGCCGCGTGCTGTTTGCGCACCTGAAGCTTGAGGCGCCTCCCATCGCACTCAATGCACTGGATCACACCCCGACAGTTCAGGCGTTTCCAGCGGCGGCCTATTAAGCAAGGCGCTTACTCGATCTCGATCAGCACCTCACCAGGCGTCACACGATCACCCTTGGCCACATGCACGCCTTTGACAGTACCGGCGATGGTGGCGTGGATTTCCGTTTCCATTTTCATGGCTTCGGTAATCAGCACGGACTGACCAGCCTTGACGCTGTCCCCGACTTTGACCAGCACATCAACAATATTGCCAGGCATGCCCGTGGTGACATGACCAGGTTTGGTCGCACGCTGACGACCTGCGCTGCCCGCGCTGACGTAGGCATTCATCGGTTCAAACAGCACTTCTTCCGGCATGCCGTCGAGCGTCAGGTAAATGCGGCGTTTGCCATCTTCGTGTGAACCGACACCGGTAATCGCTACCTGATAGGTTTCACCATGCACGTCGATAATAAATTCGGTGGCAACACCCTCTTCCACCGCACGACCGGTTTTGGCAACCGGCAACAGGGCTTCCGGCTCCAGCGTGCCGGCGGCACGCTGTTCGAGGAACTGGCGACCAATGTCCGGGAACATGGCAAAGGTCAGCACGTCCTCTTCGTTTTTGGCGAGCTCGCCAATGTCCTTGCGCAGCTTGTGCATTTCGGCACTGATCAGGTCAGCGGGCCGACCTTCAATCACATCTTCCTTGCCGATGGCTTTGGTACGTACGGTTTCGTCCACGGCCGCCGGCGGCTGGCCGTAACCGCCTTGCAGATAGCGTTTGACTTCATTGGTGATGGATTTGTAACGCTCACCGGTCAGCACATTGAGCACGGCCTGTGTACCGACAATCTGTGAGGTCGGTGTCACCAGGGGGGGATAACCCAGATCCTTGCGCACACGCGGAATCTCGGCGAACACTTCCCGAATGCGACCCAGCGCATTCTGTTCCTTGAGCTGGTTGGCCAGATTCGACATCATGCCGCCTGGCACCTGGTTGATCTGCACTGAAATATCTTCACGCGCAAACTCGCTTTCAAACTGATGGTACTTTTTGCGCACATCACGGAAGTAATCGGCGATTTCGCTCAGCAGCTCCAGATCCAGACCAGTATCCCACTGTGTGCCACGCAGCGCCGCAACCATCGATTCAGTCGCCGGATGGCTGGTGCCCCAGGCAAACGAAGAGATCGCGGTATCAATATGCTCGGCGCCAGCCTCAATCGCCTTGAGCTGGCATTGGTCTGCCATGCCGGCGGTGGCATGACTGTGAATAAACAGTGGCAGATCCACCTTGGACTTGATGGCCTTGACCAGATCATAGGTGGCGTAAGGCGTCAGGAGTCCCGCCATGTCCTTGATCGCGATGGAATCACTGCCCATATCACGCAGCGCCAGCGCCTGCTGCACAAACAGATCAGCGGTGTGCACCGGGCTGGTGGTATAACAAATGGTGCCTTGTGCATGTTTGCCGGATTTTTTTACAGCGCGAATCGCTGTTTCCAGATTGCGCAAGTCGTTGAGCGCATCAAAGACACGAAATACATCAATACCGTTCTCTGCCGCCTTGGCCACAAAGGCCTCAACCACATCATCCGCATAATGACGATAACCCAGCAGATTCTGGCCGCGCAGCAACATCTGCAAACGCGTGTTGGGCAGGGCTTCACGCAGCTTGCGCAGACGCTCCCACGGATCTTCTTTCAGAAAACGTACACACGCGTCAAAGGTCGCGCCGCCCCACACTTCCAGTGACCAATACCCGACCTTGTCGAGCTTGTCACAAATCGGCAGCATGTCTTCGGTGCGCATGCGTGTGGCAATCAACGACTGGTGGGCGTCACGCAGGATGACATCGGTAACGAGAATTTTGCTCATTTCAGGGTTCCTCTGTTCGCGTCCGGTCACACACCGGCATGGGCTGCCAGAGCAGCTGCAATAACCAGCGCCAGTTCAGCGGGATTGCGTTTTTCAGAATAGTTCAGCAAGTGCGGGTGAGTTGGCACAAAGCTGGTGTTGAATTCACCACTGCGAAAATCCGGGTCTTGCAGGATTTCCTGGTAATAACGCGCCGTCGTTTTAACACCTTGCACGCGCATGTCGGACAGCGCACGTGCACCACGGTTGAGTGCTTCTTCCCAGGTCAGCGCCCACACCACCAGTTTGAGGCACATGGAATCGTAATACGGCGGAATGGTGTAGCCGGTATAAATCGCGGTATCGGTGCGTACACCGGGACCACCGGGGGCGTAATAACGGGTGATGCGACCAAAACTGGGCAGGAAATTGTTTTTCGGATCTTCGGCATTGATACGAAATTGCAGCGCAAAACCGCGGTAGTGGATATCTTCCTGACGATAGGTCAGCGGCAATCCGGACGCCACACGAATCTGCTCGCGCACAATATCCACACCGGTAATCTGTTCGGAGATGGTGTGCTCGACCTGCACGCGTGTGTTCATCTCCATAAAATAGATTTCATTGCCGGTGACCAGAAACTCGACGGTGCCGGCGTTTTCATAGTTCACCGCTTTGGCGGCGCGCACAGCGAGCTCACCGACATACTGGCGCTGTTCCGGCGTCAGCTGCGGGCTGGGCGCTATTTCGATCAGCTTCTGGTTACGACGCTGAATCGAGCAGTCGCGCTCATACAGGTGAATCACATTGCCCTGACTGTCGGCAAGAATCTGCACTTCGATATGTTTGGGATCGACGATGCATTTTTCGAGAAACACTTCGGCTGACCCGAAAGCCTTGGTCGCCTCCGAGATCACACGCGGGTATTGGGCACGCAGGTCGTCCGGCGAATCACAGCGGCGAATACCACGACCACCACCACCGGAGGTGGCTTTTAACATCACCGGATAACCAATGCGACCTGCCACCTCCAGCGCCTCGTCCAGGTCAGCCAGATTGCCTTCCGAGCCCGGCGTCACTGGCACACCGGCAGCGATCATGCTGGCACGCGCGGCAGTTTTGTCGCCCATGCGCGCAATCACATCGGCATCAGGGCCGATAAAACGGATACCACGTTCGGCGCAGATGCGGGCAAAGTCGGCGTTCTCTGACAGAAAACCGTAACCGGGATGAATGGCATCACAACCGGTTTGCACCGCCAGATTCACCAGTCTGCGTGCGTCCAGATAACCGGCCAGCGGATCGGAACCCACGGAATACGCTTCGTCGGCACGTTTGACATGCAAGGCGTGGCGGTCCGGCTCGGTATACACGGCCACCGAGCGGATATTCATCTCGGCGCAGGCACGCACAATACGCACGGCAATTTCACCGCGGTTGGCGATCAGTATCTTTTTCAGCATCAGGGGTTCTCCGTCGGAGGGAGCTTTGTAACGGCCGTCTAAACTATTACATGCGATCACAAAGGAAAAATTGATTTTGCTTCTATCAAACATAAGGTATAACTTATAGATAACAAAGAAGCCTTATTTTTCAACTGACTGCATACACCACAGACCATGTCCTATACCCTGTCCCAACTGCTCAACCGCTTGTCCTTCCGTCAACTGCAGGTGTTTTACTCGGTCTATGAACGCCAGGGTTACAGCCGCGCGGCCGAGGAACTTGGCCTTACCCAACCTGCGGTCAGTGCACAGATTCGCCAGCTGGAGCACGCCATTGGTTTGCCAGTGTTCGAATATGTGGGCAAAAAACTGTACGTGACTGCTGCCGGTGAACAGCTGGCACGCCATGTCGCATCCATTTTTGAGGATCTGGAGCGTTTCCAGATGGATCTGGCAACACTTCAGGGCCAGATCCGAGGTGAGCTGCGCCTGTCAGCAGTAAGTACTGCGCAGACCGTTGTGCCTTACATGTTGCGTGGTTTTTTGCAGCTTTTCCCGCAAGTGCAGGTGCAAATGCAGGTATTCAGCCGCGCCCAGGCTCTGCAGCGACTGACGGAAAATCACGACGACCTGGTGATCATGGGCATGGTGCCGGAGTCACGCGCGCTCAACATTCTGCCATTTCTGGACAATCTGCTGGTACCGGTAATGAATGCGGATGACCCGCTGTTAAAACAGGGCGCCATCAGTACGCGACGTTTTCTGGAAGAAGGTTTGCTGCTGCGCGAGCGCGGATCTGGAACCCGGCAAGCGCTGGAGAGCTGGTGCACACGTCATCAGCTCTCCTTGAAAGCACGACTGGAGCTCGGTTCCAATGCCGCTATCAAACATGGTGTTGTGGCCGGTCTTGGACGCGCGGTACTGCCCAGACTCAGTGTGAGTGCTGAGCTCAAGCTCGGGCAGTTGGTGATTCCACCGCTGGAGGGTTTTCCGCTGCGCCGATCCTGGTGCATTGTGTACCCCAACGGCAAGCACCCGACACCGGTGATGCGTGCCTTCATGGATTACGTCAAGGATTCCATGAAGGCCCTGCATCAGCAGTTGTATGCCCTTGATCAGGCGCCGGTGGCAACCGGTCGTGAAGGATCGGTAATCCATTCACTCCAGGAGCCGGCGTAAAGTCTCGGCATGGGCAAACCAGCCACCACTGCCGCCAGAATATTATGGCAAGCAGTAACTCCTGAACCGCAATAACTCACACGGCTTTGCCCCGGAGACAACGCCGGGAAGCGCTCGCGCAGCTGCTCAGCTGACAACCACAAGCCGTCCGGCCCCAGATTGGCCGCACAGGGCAAGCACAGTGCGCCGGGAATATGCCCGGCCACCGGATCGATGGGCTCCATCTCGCCGCGGAAACGCTCAGGCGCACGGGCATCCAACACCTGTAGCCCCTCAGGGGTCATCAACTCAGCAGCCGTTGCCAGCATGCCAGGCTGCAACTGGGCCACAAAACTGCCGGGCCACAGACGCACATTCACCTCTTCGGTCAACGGCAAACCGGCCTTGTTCCACGCCGCCAACCCGCCATCCAGCACGGATACACGCTTGTGCCCGAGCCAGTGCAGCAACCACCACAAACGTGCCGCGTAAAATCCGGGGCCATCGTCGTAAATCACCACATGGTCCTTGGCATGCAAACCCAGTTCACGCAAACGTGCTTCCAGCACGTCCGGATCCGGCAATGGGTGACGACCAGTTTCACCCGGCACTACAACAGACGAGAGATCCTCGTTCAGATCCAGAAACCGGGCCAGCGGCAAATGTGATTGCTCGTAGGCAGCACGACCGTAGGCAGGGTCTTCCAGCTTGAAGCGGGTATCAATCAACAACACATCCGGCGAGTACAACAACTGCTCCAGCTGCTTGACCGGCATCAGCGGCGTCACGTCTGTGTTTGCGGGACTGCCTGTTTCAGAAAAACTCATAAAAATTACCTGTTTGGGTGAAAAACTGTCATCTAACTGTCATACAAAAGACACATCACTGTCGTACTTCAAAGGCACTATACCTGCCATGGATGCACGCTCTGCAAGAACAACAAGCCTGATCAGACTGATCTCAATCAGACCGGAGGACCAGAGCATGATAACGCGAGGCACGATGGCATTGCAGTGGTTGGCCGCATTGGATGTACAACTGTTTCTTGGCCTTAACCGGCGCCACCGCTCACGGCCGACGGAGTCGCTGATCCGCTGGATATCCCGTTCCGGCGATGGTTATGTGTATGTGGCCATGGGTGCAACGCTGCCCTGGCTTTATCCTGAACAGGGTCGCGGATTTCTGCTCAGCAGCCTGCTGGCATTTCTGATTGAACTGCCGGTGTACTGGATTCTCAAAAACAGCTTCAAGCGCCGTCGCCCGTTTCGCGTGGTACAGGCACTGGCGCCTGCGCTCAACCCGTCCGACGAATTCAGCTTCCCGTCCGGGCATACTACCGCCGCCTTTATGATGGCCACTATCACCAGTGTCTGGTTTCCAGCACTGTCTCTGCTGATGTTTGTATGGGCAAGCCTGGTCGGCCTGTCGCGAGTATTGCTGAAAGTGCACTTTGTCTCGGACGTACTCGCCGGTGTTGTGCTGGGTACCCTGTTTGCAGCCCTGAGCCTTGCACTGATCGGTTGATGTCATAAAACCCGGCGCAGTCTGGTCTTCTGCTTTGTCTGGCCCAGCACGGGCCAAACAGGTATTCTCTCGGGCAAGCGCTCCTGATTGAGCGTAGGTCCCTTTTTATAACAAACCAGGCGGAGTCCTTCCCATGAAACCCTTTATCAAAACATCGCTGATTTCTCTGATGGCCGGCCTGCTGGCCGTTGGCCATGTCGCGGCCCAGGAAAACACAGCCCTGCGTGCGGCAATCAACGGTGAGCACCGCTCCGAAGCCAACAAGGCACGTGACGTCTATCGCAACCCCTACGAAACGCTGACATTTTTTGGTGTGGAAGCCGATGACACCGTTGTCGAGGCATGGCCCGGTGGTGGCTGGTACACCGAAATTCTGGCGCCCTACCTCAAGGACAACGGCACCCTCATCGGCGCCACTTACGACCGCAGTGAAACCCCACTGCAAGGCTGGATGCGCGGCTCCAATGAAGCGTTCCAGCGTCTGCTGGACAGCAACCCGGCGATCTATGGCGATGTCGTGATTTCAGAGCAGCTGACCCAGTCACAGTCGCGCATCGCCGAACCTGGCACCGTGGATGTGATTCTGGACTTCCGCAATGCCCACAACTGGCTGGGCATGGGCGCCGAAAATGTGGTCAAAGCCTGGCATGAGGCACTCAAGAGCGGCGGCGTGGTAGGCATCGTTGATCACCGCTGGCCAGCCGATCAACCCACCGTACCGGGTAACGGCTACATCCACGAGAAGACGCTGATTGACCTGATGACCGCCAACGGCTTTACCTTCGCC
This sequence comes from Pseudohongiella sp., assembly GCA_036834885.1. Classification (GTDB taxonomy): domain Bacteria; phylum Pseudomonadota; class Gammaproteobacteria; order Pseudomonadales; family Pseudohongiellaceae; genus Pseudohongiella. The sequence goes on from DAITNA010000002.1 coordinate 381,477, forward strand.
GGCAGCTCGGAAATCAACGCCAACCCGCGTGACCCGAAGAACCACCCTGGTGGTGTCTGGAATCTGCCACCGACGCTGCGTGGTGTTGCAGATGCGGATCGTGCGCGTCTGATCGAGATCGGTGAGAGTGATCGCATGACGCTGAAGTTCGTCAAGAACTGAGGCACTGCTATCGGCCCGGCAGTGACAAAGGGCTGAGTGACGTGGCAGGGCGATCTGCAGGCGTGTCCTGAAGCACATGTCCCTTGGCTGGCCTCACGGATGCACTGCCGGGCGGAGCATCGCGCCAGGGCGACTGGGTCTCAGAACGGCGCTTCGCGCTTTATTGTTCTTCGACGCAGATCGCCCTGCCACGATACTCCGCCCTCATTGCCGACATAGACATCGGCACCCGCACTCAGGCAGCAACCGCCCCACGTGCATGCCGGAAATCCATCCACAGCAGAAACTGCAATCCAAAGATCAGAGACGCACTCAGCAAATGCGTCGGCTGCACAAACCACGGCATGCCCAGATGTCCCAGCGTCGCGCCGGACAAAATCGCCAGCACAATCACGGCCAGCGCCCCTGTGGCCAGGCGTGTCAGACTGTGTTGCAATCCCAGTGACTGCCACAACATCCAGACCAGCCAGATGTTGGCGAACAACACCACCGCCGAGAACGAGCGGTGCACATAAAACACCCAGCTCTGCGCCTCAATCCACATCTCGCGATCAGCGCCCACCGTGTGGTTGAGATAGTCCATCAGCTCGCGAATCTGAATACCCATGGTGACTTGCACAAAGGTCAGCGCCATAACGATATACAGCCACTTGCGGAAACGGGCATCAATACCCTGCACCGACGTTTGCGCCATCACACCACGACGTGCTCGCGCCAGCGCATACAACAAGGTGCCAACAATCGCCAGCGCCATCAGCATATGGACGGTGATCATGCCGGGCTGCAAATTGGAAGCAACCACACGTGAACCCAGCCAGCCCTGATAAATCACCATCAACAGCGCCGCCACGGAAGCGATCATGATGCGCCTGTCGTGATGACGCACTGTCAGCGAGCGCCAGGCCGTTGCCAGAATCAGCAGGCCTATGGTCACGCCCACCAGGCGATTGACGTACTCCGTCCAGGTTTTCACCGGATTAAAACGGGTTTCGGCATAGCCGCGGTCAGCATAAATTTCCTGATAGTTGGCGGGCAGCTGGGATTCACTGATGGGCGGAATCAGACTGCCAAAGCAGGTGGGCCAGTCCGGACAGCCCATGCCGGCGCCGGAGGCGCGCACCGTTGCGCCCACCAGAATTAGAAAATACACCGCACAGATGGTAATGGTGGCCAGGCGGCGAAAGGATTTAAGGGCCGGAGTATCATCGGTAATCTTGGAATCGGTCATGGTGTCCATCAGGGCTTCAAGCCAGTGAGCAGATCGGTCAATGGGAGATAAATGCGGATGCGCGGGCGCTGCCGGGAACTGTCTTGTTATGGCCCCGGATTTTACTCCGCCTGCCCCGAACGGTAAACCGACGGCGTGACACCGTGGATTTCCTTGAACGCCTTGTTAAAGGAAGACAGTGAGGCATAACCCACATCCAGCGCGATGCTGGAAATCGGGATATGTTCTTCATCCGGGTCCAGCAGTCTGCGCGCCGCTTCCTCTATACGATAGCGATTCAAAAACTGATTAAAGTTGCGGTAGTGCAACGACTGGTTAATCAGTTTGCGCAGCCGGTACTCCTGCACCGACACACGTGCCGCCAGATCACCAATGGTCAGGCCGGATTCCGCGTACAACCGCTCCTGTTTCATGGCTTTGAGCACACGGTCAATCATGATCTGATCGTGCCGTGAAATTTGTGCAGTCGCCATCTCGGCATCAGCAGCACCCGCGTTCGCCGCTGCCCCCTGAACGGTGGGTGCAGGCTGTTCGCCCACGCTGTGAATCAAATCGGGGGCGTCCTTGTGAATCTGGAACATACCCAGATTGATAAAGAGGATCAGCAAGAACATCAGGAAAAAGTACAGGCTGTCGGTCTGCTGGCTGCCGTCCCAGAAAAAGCCGGCGCCAATGATCAGGCCGACAATGCTGCCCATGCCGATCGCAAACGGCACCCGCAGCTGCCGCCTCAACTCCACCAGATCTGACTCGCGGCCCCGGCATGCCATGTAGACGACATGGCAGGCCAGCGTCAGCATGATCAGCTGAGGCAGGAAAAACAGGAAAATAAACGCAAATGAAGCGCGCTCGGGGCCACTGTCATACAACAATTGCCCGGCAAATCGCAGACTCATAGACGACACAATCAGGATCCACGCCAGCGGATGTACCCGGCGCTCATCCTCAAACAGGTATCGCGCGATCACCCACAGCACAGCGGGTGCCGCGATGGCCATCAGCCCCAGCAGTTCGATAATGGGCAAAGCGCGCATCGCCGGTTGACGCGAGAGAATGTAGGCAATGACGCAGATACTGAATAGCGCAATCAGGTGTGCCAGACGCTTGCCCGGAAAGTAGACCAGATACAGGCAGGCCAAAAACAGCAATTGGGAAATGGCCAGAAAACTGCTGGCGGAGTGGATCCAGGTCATGGGCAGGCATCAGCTGTAGTTGTTTTAGCTGCAAGATAGACAATTTGTGGCGATAAAAAAAGCCCTGGCCAGAGCGGACAGAGTCCGGCTTCAGGCTCAGGGCTGAAGACTGTGCAAAGCGAATCGGAGAACTGGCTTTGCACAATCGCCACAACGTCTTTTATTACGAACTGCAGCTGCGTGCAGATCACACGTTCAAAACAATTATTCGGTCACATTCACGGTGACGTAGTAATCGTTGTAGAGGCCACCATCGTCCGCGCGAGCCCACAGGATGTAGGTGCCAGGACGGTCAAAGGTGACCTGGGTCTCATAGATACCATCTTCCGGAATCGGTGGTGGTGTCCAGTAAGCACCCCACGGCGAATTGGCGCTGGCACGCGTATCTTCCCAAGGCTTGACCTGAGGCGGATAGAACTCGGCATCCACTTCACCACGGTACACGTTCCAGGACAGGAACAGTCCGTTGGTCTTGCCCACGGTGATACGGGTCGGTGCACGCAGGAAACGGCGCAGTTCCGTCGGTGCCGTACGGGTCAGTTCACGACCTTCAGCGGCAGCCGAGGCGCTGCCCGGCTTGGGCAGACCGTCGTCCTGTACCTCAGCACGCAGCAACAGCGGTTCGCCCACGCGCACACTGCGCACATCATCACCCATCAGGCTGATGCGTGGCGGCGTGTTGGCACGCGATTCCGGCGTACTGGTACCGGCGCCCAAAGAACCGGTTTCGGACGCAATCACCACGTTGTCGATGACATAGTCCTTGGCCAGTGTGGCGTAGGCGGTACGGGTGACACCGTTAGCGGTCACAGTCCAGGCCAGTTCCTTGTCACCCCAGTCGGCCGGCACCGTCACCTCAAAGGTGAAACGGTTACGGCGCGGCAGGAAATGCGTGGGCTGGCCACGATCGGCGTCACCGGGAGAGAAGAAATTGTTCTCACCCACCGGAATGTCGAGCTCGTCCTGCCAGTTTTCATTGTGGTAACCAAAAATGAAGTTGTAGGTACCATCTTCATTCTGACGCCAGCCTTCATACGCGGGCTCAATGTGCTGACCGCGACTGTAAGTCTGCGCCTGCACCGGCATTCCGGTGCAGAGCAGGCTCAATCCCAGCACGGCAACAGCGGCCGCGTTGACACGTTTCATTAAAGCACCTGCAAACATCAGTTACCCTCCGCTCGGCTCAGCATCACACTGCCACTGATACCGGCACGCTGTTTTTCTTCTTCCGTCAGGGTCAGGTAACGAATCATCGCCTCTGACATGTCCTTCTTCTCTTCTTCGGTGGGCTCAATCGGAGCCACCAGCGGAGCCAGGCACAGCGGGCAACCGATCACATGATCGTTCGGGCCCAGTTGCAGCTTCTGACGACGGTTGGTCATTTCATCGAGGAACTGGTCTTCGGTCATCGCAACGCGCATGCCCAGATCGATGAACATGTTGGTCACCGAACGGTTGCCGGAACCTTGCCAGTTGCGTGAATCCGGGACGTTGGGGTTGGTTGCGGTGTTGTTCATGTAACCGACAATGTGCAGCACAGTGCCCTTGGGCAGCAGCGGTGCAGCATCTTCGCCGAAGGTATATCCGCGTACCCAGTTGTGGTCGTAACCGACACAGGACAGGGTTTCAACGGTGTAACCCCAGATCGCTTCCAGACACATGCGCTCGCCCGGGGCGTGCAGGTGCGGCTCAAAGGTCACGACCTTGGTGGGCTGATCGAGCACGGCATAGGCATGCAGTTCCTGCTTGTCCTGATTGCCGGCGATGGAGATGTCCACACCGTTACCCAGACCGATCAAGGCTGGCGGATACTTCGGCTCGTAACCTACCGGGTGGAATCGGAAACCGATTTCCAAATGGCCAGTGGTATCAACGCCAGTGGAGTGCAGGTGCACAGAGTTGGACACCAGATGCGAATTGGCGCGCAGCAGACGACCAGCGTCTTCATCAAAGATGTCCGGGTTACGGGCGATCTCGTGCACCGGCCAGGGCACCTGGATACCGTCCGAGGTACCGTCTTCGTTAAAGACTTGCGTGCTCCAGATCATGTGGTGAACGATGTTGCGTCCACCCACAGTACCACCGGCCGCGCTCATGTCACGGTCGTTGACCTCGCGGATTTCAACGGATTTGACGTAACGGTCTTCTGTCAGCCCGGTGGGTACGCTGGGGATATCACCCCACCAGTCCGGCGCGCCACCTTCAACAAAAATGTCTTCAGTGCGGATAATCAGGTCCGGCTCGCCCGCCGTCCACACACCACGGTCATCCCATACCAGCGGCTCGGGTGCGTCTGCCGGGTTACCCTTGGGTACGCCACCGCGCGCCCAGGCTGAAATCTTGGCCAGTTCCTCATCGCTCAGCGACGGGTCCTGTTTGTAATCCTGAATACCGATATCTTTCTCGGCATACCATGGCGGCATGGCACCAGCGCGGTCACGCAGGTGGGTGCGGTACTCAACCAGTCCTGCAAAGGGGACTACTTCATCGTAGGTCACCAGTGACATTGGGGCCACACCGGCAGGACGGTGACAGTTCTGGCAGGCACGTTGCAGAATCGGTTCAATGTCTTTGTGGAAAGTGACATCGGTACCGCTGCTCTGGGCAGACACGCTCAATGGCAATGCCATGCCAACGGCGGCGATCAAACGGACGGCCCAATCAAGAACGGGCGCGGCCTGGACACTCTGATGGGTAGAGCGTACGGGGGATTGCAGTATCCTCACGGGACACCTCCTTGATTATTGTTACTGTTTTGGAACTACTACGCATACGCAGCGACTGTATTGGAACATGAACCGGTTCACACGTCTTGCTGATTTATTCAAATCACTGACGAATTCTTGAAAAACAGCTGGCTGAGTTCAAAATTCATCAGCAAAAGCCCTGCTGGAGCCTGGCTGCGCGTGATATAAATGCCACCACATCCATGATCGCCAATCAGGCCTGACAGTGACCCGACGCTACCGAACTATCATGCAACAGACATACTCAGCACTGGCCTCTGCCAGCAGTATCACCCGACTGATCGCCATGGTCTGCGTATTTTTTGCCGGCAGCATGAGCGCTCATGCCCAGCATTTTACGCACACGTACCGCTATACCGGGGATGTTGAAGTGGAGCATATTCCGGACCACGATGAGGTATTGCCTGCGGCACCGGAGAACTTGCTGCTGCGTTTCACCGATCACGTCAGCCTGGTCAAGCTGGTGGTCAAAACTGCCGACGACAAAGTGGTCAACATCAACTTCCGCTACAACCCGGTTCCTGACCGTGTGTTCATCTGGCCACTGCCAGCGCTGCCGGCTTCGGACTGGTATACGGTGGACTGGGGTGTGATCGATCGGGCCAACAAACTGATGTCAGGGCAGTTTGTATTTGCAGCGGGACCAGGTGCAAAAGTGCCATCCACCATCATGCCGGTGGTCGAGGAAGATCACATCAAGGTACCGGATTATCGACTGATCAATCCGGACAGTTTCAGACCGGTGTCACCGACACCCTGACACGGGCCGATATTCAGATCTGAGGATGGTGGCAAGCCACAAAGTGATCAGCCCCCTGCCCGCCATCAACGGCTCGCATCATAGGCTCTTCCGCCGCACAGCGCGCGCTGGCGTGCGGACATCGAGTGCGAAAACGGCACCCCGAGGGCGGGTTGGCGGGTGACGGCAAGTCGCCTTGCAACAAAGGCACTGTGGCAGAACCCTTGCCGGTGGCATCAACATCCGGAATCGAAGCCAGCAGTGCCCGCGTGTAAGGATGGGTCGGTTTTGCGTATATACGTTCCACTTCGCCTATTTCGCACAGTTTGCCCAGATACATCACGGCAACCCGGTCGCTGATGTTTTTGACCACCGCCAGATTGTGCGCCACAAAAATCATCGTCAGCTGGTATCGCTGCTTCATGTCTTCGAGCAAGTTCAATATTTGCGCCTGAACCGAGACATCCAGCGCAGACACCGGCTCATCACAAATCAGCACATCCGGATCCAGCGCCAGCGAGCGCGCAATACAGATGCGCTGGCACTGCCCACCGGAGAATTGATGTGGACGGCGATCGGCTGCGGTATCCGGATCCAGTCCAACGGCCTCCATGACTTCACGCACGCGGGCGTCAGCACCGGGACGATGCCAGATCTGCAATCCCTCTGCGATGATGTCGCGCACCTTGCGGCGCGGATTCAGCGAAGAAATCGGGTCCTGAAAAATCATTTGCAAACCGGTACGGGTCTGGCGCAAGGCTTCACCTGACAACGACACCAGATCCTGCCCCTTGAACATCACCTTGCCAGCACTCGGCGGGGGCAATTGCATGATCGCGCGCCCGACGGTGGACTTGCCACAACCAGACTCACCCACCAGTCCCAAGGTTTCGCCGCGCGCCACATCCAGGCTGACATCGGACACAGCCTGCACAACGCGCTTGCCCGACACAAAATTCACGCTGAGATGTTCAACGCACAGCACAATGTCACGTTCACGACCGGTGGCAGCATCCACAAGCTTGTGGGGGCGCAATTGTGCTGGCTGCATCGGCTCAGTCATCTGAATGCCCTCCCTGAGTCCTGTCCAATACCGGGAAGAAGCAGGCATAACGGTGATCAGCTTGTCTGGACTGAATCATCGGCGGCGTTTCACGGCGACATTTTTGCTGTGCATAAGGACAGCGCGGTGCAAACGCACAACCTGGCGACGGATTGACCAGTTGTGGCGGCCGCCCCGGAATGGCTTGCAAGCGCGTGTGGGCAGGATCTTTCAGGCGCGGAATGGAATTGAACAAGGCTTCTGTGTAGGGATGCAGCATGGCGTCGAACAACTGCCGCGCTGGCGCGATTTCGACAATCCGGCCGGCATACATCACCGCAATAAAATCAGCACGGCTGGCGACCACGCCCAGATCGTGACTGATCAGCAGCACCCCCATACGACGATCCTTCTGCAGGGACGACAGCAGATCCAGAATCTGTTTTTGTACGGTGACGTCCAGCGCTGTGGTGGGTTCATCGGCAATCAGCAACTGCGGATTGCACGCCAGCGCAATGGCAATCACCACACGTTGACGCATGCCACCGGAGAGCTGGTGCGGGTACTGGTCTATTCGCTGCTCCGGGTCTGGAATACCGGTCGCGGTCAGCAGTTCAATGGCGCGTTGGCGGGCCTCGGGACGACTCATGCCCAAATGCAGTTGCAAGGGCTCGGCCAGTTGCACACCCAGTTTTAATACCGGGTTCAGCGCCGTCATCGGATCCTGAAACACCATCGCCATGCGTGGGCCGCGCAAGGCGCGCAGTCGTTTGTCAGACCAGTCGGCAATATTGTCACCGTCCAGACTGATCACGCCTTTTTTTAACGCGGTAGCCCGCCGCGGCAACAAGCCCATCAGCGCCCGCGCCATCACACTCTTGCCGGAACCGGATTCCCCCACCACACCCAGCGTTTGTCCAGCAGCCAGCGTAAAGGAGACATCCTCAACAGCGTGCACAAGACCTGCCGGGCTGTGCAGGCGAACGATCAGATGGCTGACGTCCAGCAAGGCCTGACTCACAGATTGGACTCCTTCACATCAAAGCGGCTGCGCAGTCGGTCGCCCACAAAGTTGAGCGACAATACGGTCAGAAACATGGTGATGGATGGCACCAGCGCGACATGGACCGCAGTGGCCAGGTGGCGCTTGCCCTCGGAAATCATGCCACCCCAGGTGGGTTGTGGCGCTTCGACACTGAGCCCGAGAAAGGCCAGCGCACTTTCGACAATAATCACCAGCCCCATGGCGACCAGGCCGTAAGCCAATACGGGCAGGATCACATTGGGCAGCACTTCGCGCACCAGAATGCGCAGGGTGCTGGCACCCATGGCACGCGCAGCCAGCACGTATTCGCGCTGTACCACTGACAGGGTATTGGCGCGCGCCACGCGCGCATAGGCTGGAATCCACAAAAACCCGATAGCCACTGAAATCGCAAACAGGCTCTGACCGATAAATGCAACCAGTGCAAGCAACAGCACCAGCCACGGAAACGCCAGAATGATGTCCAGCACCGCCATCAGCGCGCGCTCAAAATGCCCGCGAAAATACCCGGCCAGTATGCCCAGTGAACCACCGATGACCATACCGATGCTGACAGCGGTCAGCCCGATAACCACCGAGACCCGCGCACCATGAACCAGTCGTGCCAGAATGTCGCGACCGAGCCCGTCCGCACCCAGAATATTGGTGGTCAAAGGTCCGTTCAGGCGATTGGCAATCACCGGATCCAGCGGATCGCGTACTGGCAGCCAGTTGGCAAACAGCGCACAAAACATCACGATCACCAGCCACAGTACGGCCAGCCAGAAACCTGGCCCGAAACCGCGACCAAACACCTGTTGCAGGGCACGCGCAAAATTTTGTGCCCGGCTTTCGATGCGCTGGGGTTGTCGCCTTTGCAAACTGTCTGCAGACATGATTGTTCTCCGTCCTCAGTCCGAATAGCGCACGCGCGGGTCAAGCAGTGAATAACACAGGTCGACGACAAAATTGACCAGCACATACGCTGTTGCAATAAACAGCACGATACCCTGCACCATCAACAGGTCACGCTGCAGGATGGACTGGTACAACAGCCGGCCGACACCGGGCAAGGCAAAAATTTCCTCAACAATAATGGCGCCACTGATCACTCCGCCCAGTTGCAAACCCACCACGGTAAGCAATGAAAACGAGGACGGCTTCAACGCATGTCGCGTCATGATGCGCCAGCTGGGCAAACCTTTGGCGCGTGCCAGTGTGATGTAATCCTGTTGTAAGGTATCAATCAGATCGGTTCGCAGCAGCCGCATATACAATGCCAGCTCAATCATCGCCAGCGACAACGCCGGCAACAGTGCGCTGCGCAGATTAGCGCCAGGTGACACTGAAAAAGGAATCCAGCCGGTGGCCGGTAACCAGCCCAGATTGACCGCAAAGATCAGGATCAGAAAGATGGCCATCATAAAGCCCGGCACAGACATCAGCGCAAAACCGATGCCACTGATGGCACGGTCAAGGCGGGAGCCGGCAAAGTAGGCAGACAACATCGCCAGTGGCACCGCCAGCACCAGCGCAATCACTATCGCCATCACCCCCAGCTGTATGGTGACTGGCAATCGCGCCAGAATCGAATCCATCACCGCTTGCCCTGTCATCGGTGAGCGCCCAAGATCACCGGTCAGCGCGCTGCCCAGCCAGTCGAGGTATCGAACCAGCAAGGGCCGGTCCAGCCCAAGCTCAAGGCGCAAGGCTGCCACCGCTTCGGGTGACACACCGCCCGAGCCGAGAATCAGCACTGCCGGATCACCCGGCAGCAAGCTGACCAGCATAAAGGTAAAAAAGGAAACAGCCAGCAAGGTGCCGATCAGCCACGGAAGCTTTTTCAGCAGCAGTTTCACTCTGACGGCGCCTCCTCGTCAGTGATCCACACCTGCGCCCAGCTGACCTGGGCTACCGGCATGCCATCACCCAGTCGGCCATCAGGGAAAGTCCAGTCACGCAGGTTGCGCACTTTGGGATTGGCCGCGACTGCTGAGGGCGTAGAACCTGTCCAGGTATTGGGTACCTGTTCGGCCAGCAGCATCAGTATGTTTTCAACGGCAGCGTAGCGTTGCTCGTACTCGGGTGCCAGTTGTAATACTTCAAGATTCTGCTGTATTACCGGATGGGTGAAATTGGTGTAGTTCAATGGCTGGACGTCGGGCGGACCAAAGTCATTGGTGAAAATAATGTAGGGATCCTGCTCATTACTGCTGCGCCAGCAGGTCACCATATAATCACCGCTGATGGCACTCTGAATCTGGGTGGCCTGCTCCACCTGACGCAAACGCACCTCAAAACCGACTGCCACCCATAGCGCCTGATACATCTGCGCCAGATCAATCAGGCTTTGTTCCGGCAGACACAGCAGTTCGATGGACACCGGTGAACCCGGTGTGCGGCCATCAGAGCGCTGGGGGTCGTTGGCGTATTCCTGCAGCAGCGCACGTGCTTGTGCCTGATCACGGGCCGGCCACGCTGCAGCTGCTTTGGGGGAATACCAGATACTGTTTTCGTTGAAATACTGCGTCTGCACCGGCGAAATACCCCGTCCGCCCAGCACTTCAATCAGCGCCTCCTGATCCAGCGCGTAGGCCAGCGCCCGGCGCACACGGGCATCGTCCACCGGCGGACGCTGTGCATTAAAAATCGCACTGCCCGAGCTGTTGCCGATCTGTTCGTACAGATGGATGCCGGACATGCCGCGCAAGCGAGCCACGATGTGTTGTCGCAGCGTTTGAATCGCATCCATGTCACCTGAGATCAGACTGGCCAGACGGGCATCTTCATCTGGCAGCGGGCGGAAGGTAATCGCGTCCAGATAGGGTAAGCCTTCGCGCCAGTAGTTTTCGTTGCGCCTCAGTTCCAGCGCATCATCGCGGCGCCAGCTGACCAGTTGGAAAGGACCGGTGCCAACCGGATACAAACCGGCCTCATCCCCGTAGCGTTGCACGGCAGTCGGTGATACCGGCCAACCCACCGCCCGCGTCAGCATGTCCGGAAACGGCACTATGCCCTTGCTCAGGTAGTAGACCACCCGCAGCTCATCCAGCACCTCGACGCGCTCAACATCGCGAATGGAACCAAAGGTCACTGAACCCTGACGCTTGTGCAGGTTGTCAAAATTCCACTTGATGGCCTCGGCGTTCAGAGGCGTGCCGTCATGAAACAACACCCCTGGTCGCAGCGTCAGCGTCCACTGGTCAAAGGTGTCATTGGGGACCAGCGATTCGGCCAGGTAGGGCTGGAAGCGACCCTCATGATCCAGCCGGACCAGCGGATCAAACAGGGCCATGGCCACAGTCAGAGCGGCAGGTGCCACATGATTGCCGCGCCCGGGCAACCAGTTGTTGGTCTCACCTTCGAGCGCAACACGCAGGTGTCCGCCATAAACCGGCGGACCAGGATCAGCAGGTGGCTGGTTGTTGCCGGGTGCCCCTGGCTGCGATGGTGAGCAGGCGGCAAACAGGAGGCTGACAATGAGCCCGGTAACAAAAACGGAGCGATCTCTGCGCTCAGGCAGGGAGTGCGGCAGTGAAAATAGGTAGCGGCAGATCCGGAACAGACCAGTCACACAATTCCCCCGTTTTTTTGTTATCGGTTCAAAACCATTGAATCGAAATTAACAGCAAAACAGAGGACGTGACAAGCCCGATCACGTCGGGCTGTCAAGGAATCGGATCAGTGCAGTGTAGCGTGCGGCGGACGTACCAGATCGCTGGCAAAATCCGGGTGCAGCAGATCTGTTTGTTTGACCATCAGCAGGTCATGGCGATCCAGTCGGTCGTACTCACCGATGGAAACCGCGTCAATCTCCTCCATCAGTACCACCACCACATCTTCGCCATCCATATCAACAACCACACAGCGTTTGAACCCGTCTACCGTGTTCAATGCTGCAAAGCTGCCCAGATCGCAGGCATGTGGCGGGTAGCGCCCGACAGAATCAAGCAGCAAGCCATGGGAGGCATACGCGGTGCCAAATCCGGCCGCCGCAACCACGTGAATAATGTCGATGATATCGGGGTCTGTCAGATCCACCCGCACCGACTCGGCAACCGGTGCACTGGTGCCCTGTTGATGACAGGTCACGAGTTTGAGAAACAGACTCATGTCGTCCTGATTCCATTCCAGCATTTCCTCACGTTCCGCACGTGTGCTGTCGGCTGAAAAGCTGACAACGCTGGTCTCAATGGTCAGGTCACGTGATTCCTCGTCCTCATCCTCCGATTCGAACGGCACCACCATCGAAACCATGCAGAAACCTTCGCTGGATTCAGGGCTGAGGCGCCATAAAAAGGGGATGTTACTGGAGAGTTCAACCATAATGCGTTAGCCCTCTTGTGAGTCATGTGCCCTGTGAATCCTGTGCCTGATCAGATCAGGCAAAAGTACAATAGCACCAGTCGCTGTTTTCCACCAGCACAAAACCGGCAGCTGTCCTCCTCTATATGGGCATTGTGGTAACAATTCAATGACAAAAATGTTTCCGCTTTTCCCAATCAGAGAAGTCATTCTGTGTCCAGCAAAATGCATACCGGAATCACTGAAAATTCGGCCGACAAATGCTTGACTGGGTCGAATTTTTTGTGTCCATTTTCAGTGCGTTTTGTTGTCCACAGAATCTGTGGATAAGTCAGTTGATAACTTGCTCGTAAATGCAAAAAACGCTTGTGTTGTGCTGTCTTCAGTTAAATTGATCAAAATTTGAACAACAACAAAATATATAAAAAACAATAACTTATCAAATAAGCATAGCGTTTTCAGCAATTTCATCAATTCAGCAGATTTTGTTGACAGGGTTGACATCCGTGTGCATAAAAAACCCGGATTTTCACGGGCAACTGCAAATTCTGACGTTTTCTCTCTGTTTTTGTTGGGGTTTTCCGCTCTATAATCCAGCCATCCAAAAACGCAGTCGCCGGGCTGGCGCCAGAGACCATTTTTCACATCATGACCATGCCGCGCACCCGTCTGATTATTCTTGCCCTGATAGCGGGCATCGTTGTGCTGGCAACGCTGGTGCTGACACACAATCGGGCAGCCAGCGAGGCTTCCGCTCTGGTGCTGGATGTCAATACCCGATCACTGGGTAACTGGGATCCGGAACCCGTGCTGAGCCATGCCCATGACAGTTTGCTGGCTGACGCAGGCCCCGACTTTTTCCACACATACTTCCGCGCACTGCAGCGTCTGGGAAACCTGCAGGAAATTCGAGACATCACATTTGAACTGACACTGTCACCGCCATGGACGCTGTATCGCGCTGGCAGTGCCCACTACACCATGAACGCCAGCTTCAGTGCTGGCCAGGCAGAAATTCGCATGACGCTGATTCGGGAAAACGGACGCTGGATGATCAGTGAGTATCTGGTGCTGACCCCGGCGCTGGCGTCCTGAATCACTCCGGCGCGTCATCAGTTTTTTTACGCAGTTTTGCCAGTACGATACCCGGCAACTTGATCAGCAGCACCAGCAAGGCAGCCGTCGCCAGTACCCCGGCAAGCATCAGCAACGAGCCTGTCAGAAAGCGGATCAGCTCTTCGCGCGGAATATCGTAAGACACGGTCAGTGCCCACAACGACGTCAACCCGATGACCAATCCGCCGAATGTGGCACGGATCAGAAAACGTCGGTGACGTTTTGACGGTGTATAAACTGATTCACGATCTGACATAAATATCCTGACGTTGACTCTCTAAGGGCGCGGTTTGCCACGCTGCCGGGATTTTCCCGGCTCAGGGAAACGTGGCTGTCCTTCCCTGTCGGGAAAACTGGCCTGACACAACGGGTACTGTGAACATCCCCAGAACACACCGTTACGGCTTTTACGCTGCTTGAGCAGATGCCCGCACTCAGGACAGCGCCAGGCCCTGGCGGGCCGACCATTGTCGTCCGTCAGTCTGACCTTGCAGCCTTTGTTATACCCCAGACAGTACCAATAATCACCTGACGTCGAGTTTGCATCAGCGCTGGCTCTGGCCAGTGGTCGGGTACACACCGGGCAGCGATAACGCTCATCCGGTGTTTCTGACGGCTTGCCATCAATATCGTACAGACGTCCTTCGCAGGCAGGATAGGCAGAGCAGCCCCAGAACGGTCCCAGTTTGCCCATGATCCTGCGCATCGGTTGACGACAACGTGGGCATGCAACTGCCCTGACAGCCGGTTTTGACGGCTCATCGTCAACGTTGTCGAACAAGTCCGGGCTCATCAGCCGGCGCTCAGGTAACGACCAAGACAAGCCAGCAACTGTGTGTTCTCCTCAGCAGTACCTATGGTGATGCGCAACTTGTCGCGCAGGCGGGGCTGATCAAAATAGCGCACCAGAATCCCGTCATCCTTGAGCTGCTGGTACAGTTGACGCGCCTGCCTGTCATTGCTGGCAGCGGCGCCCTGATCAGGGGCAGTCGCCAGCACAAAGTTGCTCTGACTGGGCAATACCCTGAACCCCAGCGCCGTCAGTTCCTGCGTCACACGCAGACGCTGCTCGCGCACCTTCAGCCAGCTGACAGCCGCTTCATCACGCGACAGCAGCGCTGCGCGTGCGAGCTGCTGCGAGAGGTAGTCCGTGTTGTAACTGTCACGGGTTTTATACAGCATGGGCTCAATCAGCGTGCTGGACGCGATGCCGTACGCAAAACGCAAACCGGCCAGTGAATAACCTTTGCTCAGGGTGCGCAGCAACAGCACATTGTCAAACTCACGAATCAGCGGCACGGCATTGTAATTCAGCTCAGGGTCTACAAAGTCGACATAGGCTTCGTCAATCACCAGCACCCCTTTGAACTCGGCCGCAAGCTGACGCAGCCGCTCGACCGGCAACAGCTTGCCCGATGGCGCGTGCGGGTTGACCACAAACGCGAGACGTGCCCCCTCTGCATTCAGGCGAGCAGCAAAATCCAGCGGCAAAGTCCAGTCGTCGTTGAGAGGAATGCGGGCAACCTGACACCCTTGCACGGCAGCCAGCACCGGATACAGGGAGTAACTCGGCTCGGCCATGCCTATGATCTGGCCGGCATCCACAAACGTGGTAATCACCAGCCTCAGCAGTTCATCACCGCCATTGGTGGCCATGATATTGTCGATACTGACGCCATGTGCCTGTGCAGCCACTTCGCGAAACCCGTTGGCAAAGGGCTGAGGATAACGGCGCAGGTCTTCCACTCTGGTATTGCGCAAAGCGTCTGCCACCGCTGCGGTCGCCGGATACGGGTTTTCGTTGGTGTTCAGCTTGATCACTTTCTGTTGTGACGGTTGCTCGCCCCAGGTGTAACCTTCCATGCGTCGTATATTCGATCGTTCGTAGCTCATTGTGCCTGTGCTCATTGTGATGTCTGGTAAGTCAGCGTGCGGTTGTTCCAGCCCAGTCGCCAGCGTTCCTCGCCGCGCTCGGGCGGTGCATTGTCGATGCGGCGGGCCAGGACGCTGCGAGCGGCTTGCGCAAAGCGGTCCAGGACCGGCGCATCGGAAGGCTCGGCCAACATCTGCTCCAGCACCTGCAGCAAGCCCCAGCCCTGCCCCTGATAGCGCTCGCTGTCAGCCGTCCCTTCACCCTTGAAGTTGACATAGTCTATCAGTGCGTACATGCCCTGCGGCACTTGTGCCCAGGCCACCTCATAGAACAAGTCACTGACCGCTTCCGGTGAATCGCTCACCGCCGCTATCGCAGGCAGACTCTGCTGCAGGCGACGAATAATAAATTCAGCCTGCACACCGCGTGTCTGCAACAGAAACTCGCGCAGTGACGTCAGTCTGGGGCCGTCCAGTTCTGCCAGAAACTCGTCCCGGTTTTGCCAGGGAGAATCCCACCCCGGCAGTCCGGACAGCCAACCGGGCAGCGCTTCTCCCCGAGCCAGATAAAACGCCAGTAACGCTGGAAAACTTTCTGTAAAACGCTCCTGCTGTCCTGCCCGGTACCAGATGAAGTGCCCGATACCCAGCGACGGAAAATCTTCACCGACATTCCAGCTGGTCAGGCAACTGATCTGGCGGTTGCACTCATTGGTAAAAATGCGGTCAGCAACCCAGTCCGCCTGAGCGGGCGTCAACACTGGCAGCGCGCGCTCAACCGCCAAATCCTGAGCCTGCAAGGGCTGGCGACAGGCCATCAAGCACAGCGCCAGCGTCAGTAAACCCAGCGTTCTGATCAAAGTATTACTCCTGTCTGGCGCATTCACACGCTAAAAATGCCATCTGACACACTCACACCAGTCGCTTGGACAAAATCAGCGCATCTTCCCTGAACGTACTGCCATGTTCAGCAGGATAGTACTGTCGACGCTCACCCACCTGAACAAAACCCAGTGCGTAATACAAGGCACGTGCTGCTTCATTGGATGGCCTGACTTCGAGAAAGCAGGTATCCGCTCCCAACCGCGCTGCCTCTTTCAGCAAATGCTGCAACATCCGTCGTCCATAGGCCTTGCGTCGGGCATCCGGATGGACACACAGCGTCAACAGATGGCTCTCACCCAGGGCTGCACTGAGCACACCATGTGCCAGGACCTTGTCGCGCGTGGCCAATACCCAACATTCATATCCGGCACGCAGACAATCCAGAAATATGCGTTTGCTCCAGGGGTTTGCGTAGGAAATTTCCTCGTTTCTGACGACCTGATCGAGATCGCTGGGCCGCATGCGGCGACAAACAATCGAGCCTGATTCGGTGCTGCTCTGGAACATAAATCGCGGACACTCTCCAACAGAAATAACGGTACCGGGTGTCAGTCACCCGTGGTTCTGGCCAGGCGATCACGCACCAGCTGAAGGGCCTGCCATGCCTCCCGTTTAAGACCGGCATCAAGCTCCATGGCATGCAACGAGTGCGTGCAAAACAGCGCAAAACCAAAGCGGGGATGGACAATCAGCTGACCGGTTGCTGGCGATGTTTCACCATCGCGCACAAAAAACCAGGGCACATCATCGGACAGCACCAGCACCATCGCCGCATTCTGCTCACGCAGGCGGCGCGCGACAAACGCATCCACTGCCTGCCGTGCGGCGGCCGAATCGGCAGGCAAACCGGGCGCCTCTGCAAACGGCCAGTGGAAACTCTGTTCACTCAAGGCCACATTTTGCAGCGATGGATGCAATGCGGCCAGCAGTCGCACCAGCATTTGACGACAGCTGCCAGCCAGCCGGGATGCCCCCGAAGGCAGCATACACATGACGGCCAGACGTTTGTCCAATGCAAACCAGCTGAACGCAAACGGTGCTGGGACGTCTGTGCTTGCAGTCACAGCCTGGGGCTGCAGGTTACCAGTTTCGTTTTGTTCAACCACAACCGGCGCCGGCTTGAGCGGCTCGGCTGTCGGCACCAGGCGACGCATCGCGTCGAGGTCTGGTGTCGGTGTCTGCGTTGCCGCCGGTGTTGCCGGCTTCAGAGGCTCGGACTCCACGACCGCAGTGGGCGGTACGCTGGCCTGCGGCGGCGCATCAAAACACTGCGGGTGCGAAGGCGCAGCGCCCGGCAAGGACCAGCGCGGAAACCAGCAGGTGATGCCGGTTTGTGCAAGCACGGCCCGGCGAATCTGTTCGACGGCCATCAGGTCTGTCCGTGAAAGTGGATGAAATGTCAGAAACAATGCCGCGCATTATACGGCAGAGTTCCAGAGCTTGTCTGTTGTCGATCCGTGCCAAACATGTTTGAATCGACACCCTGTTATAAACCGAACATCCGTTTCAGGAGCGCCCGCATGAAAGCACTGTTATGCAAATCCTATGGTCCGCCGGAAAATCTGGTGATTGAAGAGGTGCCTGATCTGGAGCCCGGCGCAGGCGAAGCAATTGTTCAGGTTCATGCTGCCTCGCTGAATTTCCCGGATACCTTGCAGATACAGGGCAAATATCAGTTCCAGCCACCCATGCCGTTTTCGCCCGGTTCCGAAGTGGGCGGTGTCATCATCAAGCTTGGCGCCGGCCTGGAGGGTTTCAACGTCGGGGATCGGGTGATGGCAACGCCGTCCATTGGCGGCATGGCAGAGCAGGTGCGCTGCGCAGCGGCAGGGCTGCGCAAGATTCCCGACAGCATGGATTTCAAAACAGCGGCCGGTTTTGCCATGGTATACACCACGTCCTACCATGCGCTGAAACAGCGCGCTCAACTCAAACCCGGTGAAACCCTGCTCGTGCTGGGTGCCAGCGGTGGCGTCGGCATGGCCGCGGTCGAACTTGGCAAACTGATGGGTGCACGCGTCATTGCCGCTGCCAGCAGCGATGAGAAACTGGCCTTTGTGAAACAGGCCGGACCGGATGAGCTGCTCAACTACGGTGATGGTGACCTCAAGGAAAAGGTCAAGGCCCTGACCGGCGACCGCGGTGCCGATGTGATTTACGACCCGGTTGGTGGCGACCTGTTTGATCAGGCCACACGCTGCATCGCCTGGAATGGCCGACTGCTGGTGGTCGGTTTTACCAGCGGTCGTATCCCCCAGTACCCGGCCAACCTGGCACTGCTCAAGGGCAGCGCCATGGTGGGTGTCTTTCTGGGTCGATTCCGCAAGGAGGAGCCGGCAGAGTACGAGCGCAACTTCCAGGAACTGTTTGATTTGTACACCGCTGGCAAGATCAAACCGATTGTCACCCAGTCGTTTGCCTTCACAGACTATGTCGCTGCATTTAATGTCTTCCGCGACCGCAAGGTCATGGGCAAAGTCACACTGGAGCTCAAGGCCGGTTGAAGACAGAGTGACGGAATGCTGCGCCCAATTTGACTGAGCAGATGCTCGACAACCCTTGATTCCGAAAGGTGTCAACGTATAATGCGGCACTTCCGTCAACCGGTCATGGCCCCTGCGTCAAGGCTCGCAAAGCAAAGACCTGATAGAAAGAAGAACGTGGAAGACTATGCTCACAGCTGAACAAATTGAACAGGATCTGGCCAAGCTCAAGGATATTGTGATCAAGCTCAGAGCACCGGGTTCTCCGCTTGCCGTCACCACCGCCATGGTCAACGGCAGAGAACAGACGGTATTCGCCAATGTTCCAACCAATTTGCGCCAGGTCTACCAGCTGGGATTGCAAGCTGCGGACAAGGACTTTCTGATTTACGAGGACGAGCGCTACAGCTTCCGCCAGTCGCTGGAAACTGCTGAAGCCATGTCACAGGTATTGCTGGCTCGCTACGGCATCCGCAAGGGCGACCGGGTTGCCATTTGCTCGCGCAACTACCCGGAATGGTGCCTGGCCTATATGGCAATCACCATGATTGGTGCGATTGTGGTGCCGATGAATTCCTGGTGGCAAAGCAATGAGCTGGTCTACGGCCTCAAAGACAGCGGTACGCGCGTGCTGTTTGCCGATCAGGAGCGCATCAATGTCCTGAAACCGGTCATGGATCAGGTGGATGTGCAGATTATTGCGATCAAACCCGATACCAGCAGCGCTGACCTGCCCGAATTCCACGCCCTGGTAGCCGAGGCTGCAACGCTGCCGCAGACGGATCTGGATACCCTGGATGTCAGGGCAGATGATGACGCCTCCATCATGTATACCTCAGGCTCCACCGGCACACCCAAGGGCGTTTTGTCCACCCATCGCAATATCGTCAACGCGCTCTACAGCTGGATATTTGGCAAAGAGGCCACTGATCAGCTGCGCCCCGAGCTGGTGGAGGCGAACCCGGAATTTGATCCGGGCATTCTGTCCAATGTGCCGTTGTTCCATGTCACCGGCAGCCATGCGCAATTTCTGGTGAGTTTTATTTACCTGCGCAAGTTTGTGATGATGTACAAGTGGAACGCTGAAAAGGCACTGGAGCTGATCGAAAAAGAGCGTCTGTCCGTGTTGCACGGCGTTCCGACCATGACGTGGGAAGTGATGAATTCCCCGATGTTTGACAAAACTGACCTGCGCAGCCTGCGCATTGTGCAAAGTGGCGGTGCTGCCCGTCCGCCAGGGCACCTGGCCATGATGCAGAAAAAGTTTGACCGTATTGTGCAACCTGGCCTGGGTTATGGACTCACCGAAACCAACGCCATCGGTGCCACCATCACTGGCGCTTTTTATCTGGCCAAGCCTGACAGCACAGGCCGCCCGACCCAGCCTGTGACCGAAATCCGCATTGAAGACGACAACGGCAATGTGCTGCCCAACGGTCAGATTGGCGAGATCTGCATCAGAGGCGCCACCGTCATGAAGGGGTACTGGAACCGCCCGGAAGAGACTGCCCGCGTGATTCGTGACGGCTGGTTTCACACCGGAGACATCGGCTTGCTGGACGAGCACGGTTTTGTCGTGATCAAGGATCGAGCCAAGGACATCGTGATCCGCGGTGGTGAAAATGTGGCCTGTGCCGAAGTTGAATATGCCCTGTCCGAGCACCCGGATGTGTTCGAGGCCGCTGTTTATGGCCTGCCTGATGAGCGCCTGGGAGAGATTGTCGGCGCCACGGTGATGATACGTCCAGGCAGCTCGGTGACTGAACCTGCCCTGCAGGCTTTTTTGCGTGACCACATCGCCCACTACAAGGTACCCAGCCACATCTGGCTGCAAACCGAACAGCTGGAGCGCATCGCGACCGGCAAAATTGCAAAAAAATTACTGCGTGAACAAGCCGTCCAGCGACTTCAACGGGGCTGAAAAAAAAGTTTTTCGGCTATTGCAATCTTCTCTTATATACCCATAATTCGCTTCGTGAATGCCGGGCCAGCCTGAGCGCTCCAAAAGAACGCCCAGACTGGCACAAAACCTGCTTTCTCAAAAAGATTCCGCGTATCGGGGTTTAACAGAGAGTATTCATATGAAAAGTCATCCGTGGGACGAATTAACCGACAGTTCAAAAGATTTTTTTGACGCAGGTGGTTTCACGTCAGAGTCAGATTTTGACGATGAGCCGCTTGATAAAAACACGCAGCGTCGTCGCCTGACCGATTTGCGACGCCGTACTGAAGAGCGTCTGGACTGGAAGCGCATGTATGGCGAGCTCCAGTTTGATGACATGGATGATGACCGCTTCATGCGCGATAGCGATGATGGCGATTATTACGAAGAGTCCTCAGACGACGTAATCGATGACTGATATTCGATGAGCAGGGTGCCTGATCCCGCACCCTGCCTTCGCGAGATACTATGACCTATTGTGTTGCCATCGCTGTCGATGCGGGACTGGTTTTTTGTTCCGATTCCAGAACCAATGCCGGCATTGACCAGGTCAGCACGTACAGCAAAATGCACCGTTTTGGGGTCGATGGCCAGCGCCAGTTTGTCATCATGTCAGCTGGCAACCTCGGCACCACCCAGGCCACCATCAATCGCATCAAACGCGATATCAAAGAACGCGCCACCCAAAGCCTGTTGACCGTTGAGAGCATCAGCGAGGCGGCTGAGTATGTCGGCTCGATCAGCCGCGCCGAACAGGAAAAACACGCCGGCCGCACTGGCGGTTTTGAAGCCAGTTTTATCGTCGGCGGCCAGATTGCCGGTAAAAAACACCGCATCATGCTGGTGTACCCGGAAGGCAACCACATCACCAGCTCGCATGACACGCCTTACTTGCAGATTGGCGAAAGCAAATATGGCAAACCGATTCTGGATCGTATTCTGACCCGCGACCTGAATCTGGATACCTGCGCCCTGTGTGCACTGGTGTCCATGGACTCCACGATGCGCAGTAATCTGAGCGTGGGTCCGCCAATTGAAATTCTGGTCTACCGCACCGATACCCTGTCACTGGAAAATCCGCTGCGCCTGGAAGAGGACAGCGAATTCCTGCGTGAGGTCAAACGCAGCTGGGACCAGCGCCTGAAAGAAGCCTTCCGTCAAATGCCACCGTTTGCCTGGGCTGCCGGCTGGGACAAACAGGCCAGTCGCGCCGTCAACGACAGCGAAGACCAGGACTGACAGCCACCTGCCTGACTGCTTCACGGAATAATTTCCCCCGACATGCGTCAATCGAATGTGGGTATGCGACCCGCATCATATGGACTGACTTGACCAGGACACTGGAGGGGAGAACGATGAAGTACAAGATTTTACTGGTTATCGGGATGGCCGGCATGCTGGGCTCAGGCACGTTGCATGCGCAGCAGTCCGGGCTGTCATACAACTATCTGGGCGCAGACTATTTTGAAGGCGACCTGCTCGGTGATGAATTCAGTGGTTATGGCGCTGAACTGAGCCTGTCTCTGAACAACTCCTTTTTTGTCACAGGCACTGCCTCAACCGCTGAAAATGACCGCAGCCGCCCGTTTCAACAATGGACCGGCAAGCCCGAGCTGCGCGGCTATTCCGCAGGCCTGGGCTTTCATACCCCGTTAAGTGATCGTGCCGACTTTGTGACGGGTGTGAAGTATGTCCGCAGCGAACTCAAGTTTGCCGGCCGCACGGTGGATGCTGATGGTTATGGCATTGATGCCGGCATACGCGCAATGCTGGCTCCGCGCCTGGAACTGGAAGGCATGGTGAATTACATTGGGGGCGACGAGTTTGACGAAACCTTCGGTTATCGTGCCAACCTGCGTTTTTACGTGACACCAGCCCTGTCGTTGTCAGCTGGCTATTTTGATGGCGACAACGGTGATGCGGCTGACGGGCTGGTGGCCGGGATTCGTCTGAATTTCTGACCTTTCCTGTGACGACACAAGACAAAACGGGCAGCTTCAAGCTGCCCGTTTTGTACACGCAAATGCAAACGTGTTGATTCTGCGAAATACGCTCAGCGTGCGTTGCGCAGACGCTCGATACGCTCGCTCAGCGGCGGATGTGAACTGAACAGTTTGGATGCCGCATTGTTGATGCCAAACGCCACCAGCTCATCAGGCAGATGCGAGGGCTGACCGGCACGCAGACGCTCCAGCGCCGCAATCATGTTCTGACGACCCGCCAGCGATGCGCCACCGGCGTCCGCACGGAATTCGCGCTGACGGCTGAACCACATCACAATGATGGACGCCAGAATACCCAGCACCAGTTGTGCGATGATTGAGGTGATAAAAAACGCAGGCCCGTGTCCGCTTTCAGTCTTGAACACCGCACGATCCACCACGTGACCCACAATACGCGACAGGAAAATCACAAAGGTGTTCACCACGCCCTGAATCAGGGTCAGGGTGACCATGTCACCATTGGCCACGTGACTGACCTCATGCGCGAGTACCGCTTCGGCTTCCTGCTTGGTCATGGTGTTGAGCAAGCCGGTGCTGACCGCCACCAGCGAGTTGTTTTTGCTGGCACCGGTGGCGAAGGCATTCACTTCCGGTGATTCAAAAATGGCCACTTCCGGCATGGCAATACCGGCCTGTCTGGCCTGGGCAGCCACCGTGCTCAGCAACCATTGTTCCGTGGCGTTGCGCGGTTGGGTAATCACTTGCGCGCCAGTGGACTGCTTGGCCATCCACTTGGACATCAGCAGCGACATAAACGAGCCGCCAAAACCGATGACCGCAGAGAATACCAGCAGGGAATTGTAGTTCAGACCGCTACCGCTTTCGTCCAGTATGCGATCAACACCCAACAACCTCAGCACAATGCTGAGTACAAACAGTATGGCTATGTTGGTCAATAAAAACAGGGCGATTCGTTTCATGCTTGCGTTTCCTCAATCTACTGCAGAATCAATCACTTTGTCGTAAAGCGGAGCAATCTTGGGCATCCCACTGAAGAGCCGGTGGAAGTGCTTTTGCACCCGCGCCATATTAATCACAGAAATGCCGCTTGCAAATCCAAACCACACATAAAGACCGTTCAAATCCTTAAACATCGCAGGCATATAATGGGGGCCGGCGATGGTTCCTTCAAGGTAGTGCTGATATAAAACCGGAATATCATCCAGCGTCACCTTGCCCACAAACAGCATGGGCAAAATTTCCGGTACACCGGAGTGAATCGCACTGCGCATGAAATTGACGTTTTCCACAAAACCGCGCAGATACGACAAATCTTTCGTGAACACTGAACCGCCCCGCACCATGCCACCGCGAAACACACGCTGGGTGATTTTCCAGGCTTCATCGCGGCGCATGCCGCGATTTTCAAAGAAGCGAAAAACCTCAACGAAGTCAGCGCCCTGCTCTGCCATGTCAACCGCGACAACACGGTCGCTGACTTTCAGTGCGCGCTGCGGATACGAACTGAAGGTCAGGGTTTCCATGAGCACGGCCAGGCCTTCCTGGCAGGCAGTCACGCGTGGAGAACCGACACTGAGCCAGCTTGCCCACGGCTGTTTGCGTCCGTTGAGGGTGGTGCCGACGTGCACCCAGCCTTCATGCACTTCCAGCACTTGCAGGTCGATGTCAGTGAATTCCACATCGCGATTGATCTTGATGTAGTCACCACCGGCGGCCGCGTCCGAGACAATACCGTCACTGAGAATCACCCGGATGTCGCCGGGCTGGAAATAGTTGCCCAGCCGCGATTGCAGAATGTCGACGGCGGTGGCCGCGGGTATATGGCGCTCGTAGGGACGGCTGAGGTGCTCCGCCGCAGGGAGCGAGAATATCTCGCACAGGCTCTCGCCCAGTTGGCGCAGGCTCTTGCGGTCACCGCGCAAATGATCGCGGGCGGAGCCATACAGGGCGCGGCTGTGCTGGCCAAAATCAACAGTACCCCGAGCTCTGAGCAGCTCAATCACCAGCAGATACTGGTCGATAGTGTCACACAGAATGCCGCCCAGTCCGTCGCTGCGGCCCAACGAACGTTGCACCTGTGCG
Source organism: Pseudohongiella sp. (assembly GCA_036834885.1). Classification (GTDB taxonomy): domain Bacteria; phylum Pseudomonadota; class Gammaproteobacteria; order Pseudomonadales; family Pseudohongiellaceae; genus Pseudohongiella. The sequence continues at coordinate 406,261 of DAITNA010000002.1, forward strand.
CGCAAGTCGGTAAAGCGGTCTCGTAACAGATCCGGCTGGAACCCCAGACTGATGCCTTCGTACCAGCTGCGCTGGACATCCGGCAACACCGAGCATCCGCTGGCAAAAAAATCCGCCTTGGCCGCCGCGGGCCATTTGATGGCATCCAGGATACGGATGGGGCGCTGCAACTCGATCAGGCGATCGGACAGCGTTCGTACCTGCTGCTGATAATCGGACAGGTTCATCCGATCACAACTGACTGGATGTTGGTAAACTCGCGCAAGCCCAGATGACTGAGCTCACGTCCGTAACCGGAATCTTTGACACCGCCAAAGGGCAATCTCGGGTCGGACCTGACAAAATCATTGATCGCGCAATTGCCAGCTTGCAGACGCGCGGCAACGCGCCGTGCGCGCGCTTCATCACGGCTGAACACCCCGCTCCCCAGGCCGAAACAGGACTGATTGGCCAGTGCAATCGCTTCGTCTTCACTGCGCACCCGCACCAGTGCAGCGACCGGACCAAACAGCTCCTCGTCAAACGCCGGCATGCCGGGTCGTACCTCACCCAGCACAGTGGGTGGATAAAATGCGTCTGTGCTGGCATCGCTGGTTCGCACACCGCCATACACCAGCACCGCGCCCAGTCGCACACTTTCAGCCACTTGCCCAGCCAGGTCTTGTGCCAGATCAGGACGCGCCAGCGGGCCGATGTCCGTGCCCGGCAACATGGGATCACCGCAGCTCAGCCGTGCAAATGCCGTCGCATATTTTTGCGTGAACTCGCCATACAGACTGTTGTCGATCAGAAACCGTTTGGCGGCAATACAGCTCTGGCCATTGTTCAACAGGCGGCTGGTCACACATTTTTCCACCGCCAGGTCCAGATCCGCATCATCCAGCACCAGATAGGCATCGCTGCCACCCAGTTCGAGTACACATTTTTTCAGGTGTTGCCCGGCGGTGGCGGCAATTTTTCGACCGGCATCGGTACTGCCGGTAAAACTGACGGCACTCACCAGCGGATGGGCGATCAGCGCGGAGGCCTGATGACCGGGCACCAGCAACGTGCGCATCAGATGCTCGGGGGCACCGGCCTCACGACACACCGATTCAATCGCCAGTGCGCAACCGGGCACATTGGACGCGTGTTTGAGCACCACCGCATTGCCTGCCATAAACGCCGGGACTACGCAGCGGAACACCTGCCAGAATGGGAAGTTCCACGGCATGATGGCCAGCACAATGCCCAGAGGCTGGTAACTGACAAAGGCCCGCCGACCGTTATCCAGTGTCACGCTGTCATCGGCGATCATCGCAGGGCCATGCTGTGCGTAGTAGTCACAGGCATCGGCGCACTTGTCGATTTCAGCACGGGCGCTGACCAGGGTTTTGCCCATTTCGGTCGTGGCCAGTGTGGCCAGTTCCTCGCGCCGTCGACGCAGCACAACTGCCAGTGATCGCAGCAACGCGGAGCGCTCCTGTGCCAGCGTCAATTGCCACTCCTGCTGAGCGGCACTGACCTGCGGCAACACCACATCCAGCTGAGCCAAATCAAACACGGGATAGCTGGCCAGCGTCTGCTGTGTCAATGGATTGATACTGTGCAATGTGGATGTATCCGGCACGGTCATGCCTGACTCCCTGAGGGTTTGGGTTCGTGGGGTGCAATCATGTCTGCCGGATTCACGGCAACGTCAAAGGCTTCGGCTGACATCAGATTCAGATGTATCACCGCCTCGCGCAAACTGAGCTGGAGATCGTCGGCGTAACGCGCTGCCTGCGCGGCTTTTTCATAACCGATCACCGGGCTCAGTGCCGTTACCAGCATCAGCGAGCGACTGACGTTGGCGTGCAACTGCGCCGTGTTGGCCTGCAAACCCGAGACACAATAACGACTGAAGGCCATCATGGCATCGGTGAGCAGACGAATGGACTCGAGCACGCAGTGAATGATCACCGGTTTGAAGACATTGAGCTGGAAATGGCCCTGACTGCCGGCCATCAATACCGTGGTCTGGTTGCCCAGCACACGCGTGCACACCATGGTCATGGCCTCGGTTTGAGTCGGGTTGACCTTGCCTGGCATGATCGAACTGCCGGGCTCATTGGCTGGCACACGCAGCTCCGACAGTCCGCAACGCGGACCGCTGTTCATCAGACGAATATCATTGGCAATCTTGAACAAGGACGTGGCCAGCACCGCCAGCCGACCGTGCAGATCCAGCAGCGCCTCATGCGCGGCCAACGCCATAAAGCGATTGTCCGCCGGCTCGAAAGTCAGTCCGGCCAATGCGCTGATGTGTTCACACACCGTATGCGCCCAGCGCGGATGTGTGTTCATGCCGGTGCCCACGGCGGTGCCACCGATGGCCAGCTGATGCACAGCCGGCATCGCTGCCTGCAACTGTTGCTGCGCATAATCCAGCTGCGCGACAAACGCCGAAAACTCCTGCCCGAGTGTCATGGGTGTGGCGTCCATCAGGTGGGTACGCCCGCTTTTGAGCAAGTCCGAAAATGCCTCTTGCCGGGCTGCGAGCGCCTGACGCAGCTCAGCCAGCGCGGCCAGCAGGCCCGGCATCTGGCGCGCGGTTTCCACGTTCATCACAGTGGGGAAAACATCGTTGGATGACTGTGACAGGTTGACGTGATCATTCGGATGCAGGGGCTGCCAGGCGCCACGGACAAAACCGGCAAGTTCATTGCCACGGTTGGCAATGACTTCATTCAGATTCATATTGGTCTGGGTGCCACTGCCGGTTTGCCACACACTCAGCGGAAACTGTGTGTCATGACGCCCTTGCATGATTTCATCGCAGGCCGCTGCGACCAGACGCTGTTTGTCAGCTGGCAATAAGCCCAGCTCGTGATTGGCCAGCGCGGCGGCTTTTTTCACCAAGGCAAACGTGTGGATAAAACTGACGGGAAAACGCTCCGGCCCAATCGCAAAAAAATGCAGGGAGCGCTGGGTTTGTGCGCCCCACAACACCTCATCGGGCACTTGCACCTCGCCCAGACTGTCATGCTCGATACGAAAGGACCGGCTCATCGTCAGCTCATCAACTGGTTCACAACATACGGCATGATGCCACCGGCCCGGTAGTACGCCACTTCATCGGCAGTATCGAGACGGCACAGCAGCGCCACCTCCCGGCGACTGCCATCGGCGGCTTCGATATGCAGTGTGACTGTCATCCCGGCATGCAACGCCTGCAGACCGGTCAGGTGAATCACTTCGCTGCCGGTCAATCCAAGGGTTTTGCGCGTTACACCGGCTGGAAACTGCAAGGGCAATACGCCCATACCGGCCAGGTTGGAGCGGTGAATACGCTCAAAACTTTCCGCGATCACCGCCTGTACACCGAGCAAACGTGTGCCCTTGGCGGCCCAGTCACGACTGGAGCCCGTGCCGTATTCCTTGCCTGCCACAATCACCAGCGGAATGCCGCTGCGCTGATACGCCATCGCTGCATCATAAATGCTGACCGGCTTGTCGTCAGCCTGGATCAGCAGCCGGGTATAACCGCCTTCCACACCTTGCAGCATCTCATTGCGAATGCGCACATTGGCAAAGGTGCCACGCATCATCACTTCGTGATTGCCGCGTCGCGAACCGTAGGAGTTGAAATCTTCCGGGGCCACACCATTGGCCACGAGGTACTGGCCGGCGGGCGTATTTTTGCCAATTGAGCCTGCTGGTGAAATATGATCAGTGGTCACCGAATCGCCGAGCAGCGCCAGCATGCGCGCACCGCGGATATCACCGGATACCGGCGCCATCTCGGGTGCAAAAAACGGCGGGTTCTGGATGTAGGTGGATGTGTCATTCCAGCGATACGTGGCGCCCTCTGCCACTGGCATGCTGTTCCAGTCCTCATTCCCGTTGAATACATCGGCGTAGTCGGCCGCAAACATATCGCGACTGACCACAGCCATCGCCGTGCGGATCTCCTGCGACGACGGCCACAGGTCTTTCAGCATGACCGGTTGGCCGTTGGTATCCACGCCCAGCGGTTCCGTCTGCAAATTGATGTCAGTGGTGCCTGCCAGCGCATAGGCCACCACCAGCGGCGGTGATGCCAGCCAATTGGCGCGCACACGCGGATGGATACGGCCTTCGAAGTTGCGGTTGCCGGACAGCACAGAACTCACGGTCAGCTTGCCGCTGTCGATCGCCGCTTCGATCTCGTCCGCCAAAGGCCCCGAGTTGCCGATACAGGTGGTGCAACCATAACCGACCAGATGAAAACCCAGTTGATCCAGCGCATCTTGCAAGCCAGCTTTTTGCAGGTAGTGAGTCACCACCTTGGATCCGGGTGCCAGCGAAGTCTTGACCCAGGGTTTGACGGCCAGACCTCGAGCCACGGCTTTTTGCGCCAGCAATCCGGCCGCCATCATCACTGCCGGGTTGGATGTATTCGTGCATGAGGTGATGGCTGCAATCACCACATCGCCGTCATTGAGGCTCCAGTCGTGACCGGCCACTGGCACTGTCGTCTTGTTACCTCCGGCAAACTGCTTTCGGGTCACTTCGCCCAATCTGGGCAAAGGCACACGATCTTGTGGTCGACCCGGCCCGGCAAGGCTGGGCTCAACGCTGCCCAGATCCAGTTGCACCGTACTGCTGAACACGGCCTGGCTGCCGGAATCGCGCCACAGACCCTGCATCCGGCTGTATTGCTCGGTCAAATGCACGGTGGTCTGATCACGACCGGTCAGCTGCAGGTAGCGCAAGGTTTCCGCGTCGGCCGCAAAGAAGCAGCAGGTGGCGCCGTACTCCGGTGACATATTGGCGATGGTGGCGCGATCGGCCAGACTCAGCTCATCCAGCCCCGCCCCGTAGAACTCGACAAATTTGCCGACCACACCATGGCGCCGCAGCAGCTCGGCAACGGTCAATACCAGATCCGTCGCGGTCACCCCTTCGGTCAGTCGGCCCGTCAGTTCGACACCCACCACTTCAGGGATACGCATCGACAACGGCTGTCCGAGCATCGCAGCCTCGGCCTCGATACCACCAACACCCCAGCCCAGTACAGCCAGACCATTGACCATGGTGGTGTGGCTGTCAGTGCCGACCAGAGTGTCGGGATACGCGCGCAGCACACCGCTGCTGTCCGAAGACCAGACACAACGTGCCAGAAATTCCAGATTGACCTGATGGCAGATACCGGTGCCTGGCGGCACCACGCGGAAATTGTTGAAGGCTTTCTGGCCCCAGCGCAAAAACTCGTAACGCTCCCGGTTGCGCTCCATTTCGATACGCACGTTGTCACGGTACGCCTCGGGACTGGCAAATTTGTCCACCATCACCGAGTGGTCAATCACCAGGTCCACCGGATTCAGCGGATTCACGCGCGCCGGGTCGCCTTTTTTTGCACTGACAGCATCGCGCATCGCAGCCAGATCCACCACCGCAGGCACGCCGGTAAAGTCCTGCATCAGCACCCGCGCCGGCATGAAGGAAATTTCATGCTCGGACTGGCGCGTCAACGGCCATTGCAGCAAGGTGAGAATGTCCTGATCGCTGGCAAAACCCTGTTCCCGATGTCGCAGCAGGTTTTCCAGCAGAATTTTCAGCGTGACCGGCAGTTGATCAACCTGGTCAAAGCCAGCCTCTTTCAAGGCGGCAAGGCTGAATACCTCGTAATCCCTGCCATCACAGTGCAGGGTACGTCTGACGTCCGGTAATGAATGCGGTTGGCTCATCGTCAGGTCTCCTTGTTGAGACCCCGAGTATACTCCATGAACGCAAAAAGGCGACGCCAACAGACCAGTACTGGCATCGCCTGGCTGCAGAGGTTAAGCTGTCAAGTCGGGCGACTGCTCGCCAGGGATATCACAGAGATTTAGTTTGAAGTATTTGATAAACATGGCAAAACGCAGACTGGCAATAGGGATGCCGGCAGTTATTTGCTGCCTGCTCGGCTCCTCTGTGCTCGTGCAGGCAGCAGCGGCGCAAACGTCTGCAGCCGGTGACCAGGGCACACGCACGCTGACGCCTCAGGTCAACATCAACGGCGCTCCGGAAGCACTGGCAGAAAACATCCGCGCTCACGTGGGCACACCGGATGAGCGCTGCAATGCCAACCTGCGCCGCCTGAACCGTTTGTTGCCTGGTATCCGGCGAGACATTGAACGGGCTGCGCAGGCCATCGGTTACTATCGTTTGAGCCATCAGGTCCGGTTCACCGAGGCCGTGGTGTCTGAGGACCCTGACTCTGCACCCGGGTGCTGGCAGCTTGATATCAATGTCACTCCGGGAGAGCCGGTGCGCTTTGGCAACATCAATATCAACATCACGGATCCCGCGCGGCGTCCCCTGTTTGCGCCAGTGCTTGCCGACATCCCGGTTCAGCGAGGTCAGGTGCTGGACCACAGCCAGTATGAGCGACTGAAGTCCTCACTCAGCAGCCATGCTGTGGAGAACGGCTTTTTTGCCGCGCGCTTTGTGCAGTCGGAACTGGCGATTGACATGCTGTCAGGCCAGGCCAACGTCAATCTGTCGTTTGAGCCAGGTGAGCGCTACCGTTTTGGCGAGATCAGCATCAGTCCGCTGCAAGAGCTGTCGGACGACTTTCTGGCACGCTTTCTGACCTTTGAGCCGGGCGACGACTACGCATCCGACGCCCTGATCCGGCTGCGCCAGAATTTCAACGACAGCCAGTACTTTAACCAGATCGCTGTCACACCACAGTTGTCCCAGGCTGTTAACCAGCAGGTGCCAGTGACCATTGATCTGGCCACTCGCCCGCGCAGAGCCTATTCCGCCGGCGCCGGGGTCAGCACTGACAATGGACCACGTCTGCGCCTGAACTACGAAGACCGTTATATCAACCGCCGTGGCCACCGACTCAATGCTGATTTGGCGGTCTCAACGCTGCAACAGGAACCCAGTCTCAGCTATGTCATCCCGCTGACTGATCCGGTCAACGACAGCCTGCGTTTTTCCACCGGTTTCCAGCGACAGGAAACTGACAGCTACATCAGCAACACAGCCAGAATTGGTGTGACATGGCGCTCATTGGTCTGGAACAACTGGGTTCAGAATATTTTTGTGAATTACCAGACAGAAAAAGCGGAGCTCACCAATGTCACCCAGGAGCGTCTGATTGCTCCGACACGCACCAATTCGACGATTTCCGGCATTAACTGGGCACGCACTCGTGCGGACAATCCGATTTATCCGGCCAATGGCTGGCGACTGTTCCTGCAAGCCAGCGGTGCCCATGAAAATCTGCTGTCAGACATGACCTTTGCGCAGCTCTATGGCAGCGCCAAGCTGATTCACAGCGCAGGCCCCGGCCGTTTGATTGTGCGCGGCGAAGTCGCCACCACATTGGCCGATGAGTTGTTGGAGCTGCCGGTATCGGTGCGCTTTTTTACCGGTGGTGACCAGAGTGTGCGCGGCTACCAGTTTAATGAACTGGGCGCCGCCAACAACGCCGGTGAGGTGGTCGGTGGCAAACATTTGCTGGTTGGCAGCATCGAATATGATGTGCCTGTTTTTGGCGGCTGGTCCGTGGCTGCTTTCCTGGACACCGGCAACTCGTTTCAGGATTTTGGCAACATGACCCTGAAAGAAAGTGCCGGACTGGGCGTTCGCTGGTTATCGCCGATCGGGCCGATTCGTGTGGATATTGCCAAAGGGCTTGATGATGGCGGTTTCCGTTTCCATATCACCATGGGACCTGACTTGTAATGCAAGCACAACAGGGACATCAGAGCACCGACAAAACGCCTGTCACTCGCGAAGTGACATGGGGTCGTTTGTTGCGCTGGATCTGGCGCACACTGGCCGTGCTGTTTGCTGTCCTGCTGTTGGTGCTCGGCTCCCTGACAGCGGCCTTGAGCACTCACCGCGGCAGCCACTGGCTGCTCGGGCAAGTCACGGCGCTGCTCAATGGCGAGCAGCAGCAACTGGTCTATGCCAGTGCTGACGGAACTTTCCTGCAAGGCATGAACCTCAACGGTGTGCGCTGGCGAAGCGGTGACAATGAGATCCGTATTGAGCAATTGCACAGCCGCTGGAACCCGATGACAGTGCTGGATGGCGAGTTCCATCTGGAGTCGCTGCGCGTGGCCGGTTTGCAGATGGACTGGCACAGTACACCACCACCGGCGGAGCCCACGCCAGCGCTGGTGCTGGACACCGTGCTGGAGTCGGTCTTGCCACTGCCGGTGATTGTACGCCTGAGCAGTGCCCGCCTGGACGGTGCCACGCTGCGGTTGGATGGCCAGGAATTTGTGCTCAACGCACTGGCGTTTGATGCCAACCTGACCGGGCGCCGGTTGCAGATCAATCAACTGCTGCTCGATACCGAACCGGTCAACATCCAGGGCGCCATCGAGCTGAGACTGGAGAATCCCTACCCGGTCAGCAGCACACTGCGTTGGCAGTATGCCGAGCCGGTGTTGGAAAACACCCGGGCGCCAGCTGGCACCCTCACACTGGGCGGAAATCTCGACCGCTTGGAAATCACACACGATGTCACTGGTCCGGCCAATGTGCACACGGAAGGTCAGCTTGTGCTCGATCTGGCCCGCCTGCTCAATGCTCAGACTGATGCCATTGAACTGCGCCTGGATCTGGAGCACGAGTTGCAGGCCATGCCGGTTCCCGGCGCCGATCAGTTGATGATTGATGCGCTGACCCTGCGCACCCAGGGAACACCACAGGATCTGGGTCTGTTTGCCGCTGCCCACATTACGGCAACCCCCACACAGGACATCGTGCTCGAAACTGATCTCAATCTGCGCGCCTACCTGCGCGGAAACCAGCTCAATGTTGAAGAACTGGCACTGCGCACCGACAATGGCCTGCTGGCATTGACCGGCAACGTCGACTGGTCCAATGGTCTGATTGTCAGCATCGACTATGAAATGGATGACCTGGCGCCTGACAGTTATCTCGACAACTTGCCCGACAACCTGCGTATTCGTGATCTGAGCAGTCTGGGCGAGTTCCGTCTGCAACGCGCTGCTGCCGAGGATGCGCCGGTGCAAATCGCGTTTGCAACCCCTCGCATCAGCGCGCGACTGAATGATTACCTGCTGACGGGCAGTGGGGCATTTACTTACGATGGCGAACGCTGGCACGTCAACAACTTTGCACTGCAAAGTGGGGACAACCGCATCACGCTGGATGCCATGCTGGATGCTGCCAGCAATCTGCAGGCCTCGCTGAGCGTGGACGCTCCGGCACTGCAAGCCCTGTATCCGGCACTGCGTGGCACCTTGCAGGGTGATGCCGCCATCACCGGCACACTGGAAAACCCGGTGATTGATGTCGATCTCAATGGCAATGATCTGGTGGTCAACAACATTACAGTACCTGTACTGACAATTCAGGGTCAGAACCGCGCAGGCATGAATGAGCTGGAAATTCGCGCCAACAATATTGCCATACCGGCAGCCGATCGCACGGAAACCATCAACAGTCTGATGCTGCGGCTGCGCGGCCAGCCTGATGCCCATAACGTGCTGATGCTGGTCGACAGCAACTACGCACGACTGCGTGTGAATGCCGATGGCGGGACTGTTGATGGCGGCTGGCGCGGACGACTGCTCAGCAGTGAAATCAATTCCGACTATGGCACCTGGCAGCAATCCCAGGCTGCTGCACTCGGTTTTGTTGCAGGCAATGCTTCGGTTGACACACTGTGCTGGCAGATGCTCGACACCCGCCTTTGCCTTGATGCCAGTCTGAACGACAACAATCAGCTGTCGGCGTCCATGTCGTTGATGAACTTTCCGCTGACCGTGTTCAATTTGCTGCAATCCGAGCAAACCATTGCACGTGAGCTGGACATGAATTTCCACCCGGGCACACCGGAGCGTGAACGCGTGCGATTGCCATTCAGCCTGCCGGTTGATATGGCTGTACAGGGCGAGTTGTCCGTGCAAGCCAGCGCGTCCGGACCGATTGATGACATCGCCAGTATGCAGATGACGATGGAAGTGCGCAGCAACGATGGCCATTTTTATGTTCGTGGCGATGCGCCGCCGCCCGATCCCGCAGCCGAAGATGACGCTGCCATCCAGATGCCGGTGATCAACGAATTTGTGTGGCCGGTGCTGCAATTCAGTGCCAACCAGAACAACGGTATCTGGCAAGGCAACGGCCAGATCGGTTTTTATCAGGACGATCCGGACAGCCCGACCGTGGCCATGAGAGGCTCTGCCGAAACATCCTTGCGCATGGATTCCGATCAGCAATTGCAGGGCGAGTTGCGACTGGCTTTCGACGATTTGGGCTGGCTGGAAGGCATCGTGCCGCAGCTCAGCCAGGTGACCGGGCAACTTGCCGGACGCATGAATATTGCCGGCTCGTTGCAAGAACCTCGCCTGGGTGGCGAGATCATGCTCAGTGACGCGGGATTGAGTGTCCCTGTACTGGGGCTCAACATTGAGGGCCTGGAGGCCACGATCAGCAGCGATGGTCTTGACCGCTTTGTGATGTCCGGTGTCGCGCAATCCGGTGATGGCAGCCTTAATTTCTCCAGCGAGATCAATGAAGCCTTCAGCGCAAACCGTCGCATTGACATGCGCCTGGCCGGCAACGATTTTGTGCTGGCGAATCGGCCTGAGCTGCAGTTCAGCATCACGCCGGATTTGCGCTTGCAAGGCAGCCAGCAAGGCATTCATCTGGGTGGCCAGTTGTATGTGCCGCGTTTGAATGCCGAGATCAACACCTTGCCGGAAACGGCAGTGGATGTCTCCAGTGACACCGTGATCATACAGGCCGAAGGCAGTCCTGATGTGCGCAATGCCGCGCTGGCGGAACCCACTGCGCTGGCCGGCATCCCGGTCTCGGGTGACCTGCGGCTGGAGTTGGGCAACGATGTGCGCATCGCGGGTTTTGGACTCAATGCCCAGTTGCGTGGACAACTCGATATCAATCAGCGCCCCAACGCCACACCGCTGACCTACGGTGAGCTGGAGGTGGTGCAAGGCAGTTTTGCCACCTATGGTCGTACGTTAAATATCGAGCAGGGCAAGTTGCTGTTTATGGGCAGTTATGACAATCCGGCCATTGATATCCGCGCGGTGCGCAGTGTTGAAAACATGCGTGTCGGGGTGCAGATGAACGGCACCATCCGCAATATCAACAGCAGCCTGTTCTCAACACCGACCATGGCCGATGGCGATATTCTCGCGGTGATGATCACCGGGCGGCCGATTGCAGAAATTGGCACGCAGCAGGATGGCAATGCATTGATTGGCGCGATTACCACACTCGGTATCAACCAGGGTCAGGGCATCACCAACCAGATTCAGAACCAGCTGGGGCTGGATACCTTCAGCATCAACAGCACCGGTGATGTCAACGACAGCAGCCTGATGCTGGGCAAGTACATCACACCGCGGATTTTTATCCGATATGCCGTGGGACTGTTTGAAACCGAGAGCAGTCTGGCGATTGATTATACGGTGACCGACCGCATCAAATTGCAGGCGACGTCGGGGAGCAGCCAGGCGATTGATGTAACGTATACGGTTGAGCAGTAGTTACAGCAGCTGGGCGTCGTCTTGCGCAGGGATGACGTCAACGGCGACGGTGAGTTTGTGTTCGCCGCCGCCGGTCATCACGCCCTTGAGTGGTGTCACATCGGCGTAGTCGCGGCCCCAGCCGAGGATAATGTAGCGTTCGTCGGGCAGGCAGCCGTTGGTGGGGTCGAGCTCAAGCCAGCCCCAGCCGGGGATAAATGCGGCAACCCAGGCGTGGGTGGCATCGGCGCCCAGCAACTTTTCCTGTCCCGGTGGCGGCAGTGTTTCCATGTAACCACTGACATAACGTGCCGGGAGTCCCATGGCACGAATGCACCCGATCATCAGGTGTGCAAAGTCCTGGCAGACTCCGCGTTTGCTGGCGAGCACGTCGAGCACCGGGGTCGCGGTGGTGGTGACATCGGCATCGTAGGTGAATTCATCAAAGATGCGCTGGTTCAGACACAGCAGCGCATCGCGCAAATCGCGCCGACTCTGGAAACAGTCTTCTGCGTACTGTGCCAACGCTTGCTGGTGACGGACAAACGGTGATTCCAGCACAAACAGACGGGCGTCAATACAATCGCGATTGCCGGTTTTCAGCGCACCGGTCACATCCGATACCGCATCTTCCCAGCAAATGGTGGAAAAAATATCCTGCGCAGGTCGCGTCAGCGTTTGCACTTCACTGTCAACAACGACCTCCAGGCTGTCGTGAACCGTTTCGGTGGAAAAGTACGCAACGCGGTTGCCAAAAAAATCGATGCGTTCACGCAGCCGTATCGGTACCGGCGAAATCGCAAACGCACTGTGGAGACACTGCTGCCACGGCAGATCGCGCGGCAGCATACGTGCTTCGTTATGACTGAGCGTGGCCGGGCCACTGTAGTCGTAACGGGTGGTGTGACGAATGCGATACTTCATCGCGACTCCCCGGTGATGGTACTGCTCACAGGCTCCGCACGCGGCTCATCAAGTCCCGCGCTGGCATTCATGGTGACCAGTTGCCGCGGTGCTTCCACATGACTGAAATGACTGTGCGAAATGGCATTCGACAAGGCCAGCATGGGTTCAATCAGGGCATCAAACAATGCTGTCAGCGCCTCGCGAGCATGCTCGGAATGTTCCAGATTGGCCAGCATGTTGATGTCAGCCAGATGCAAGGCGCTGGTGGCCTGAATGATCAGCCGGTTTTCCAGATTGCGGTAAGACGAATTGGCCTGTGTCGGCAAACGCGAGACCTGACGTTGCAATCGTCTGAGCATATAACCCACGGAACGCGGATTGGTTTCATCAAACAACAGCAAATCGAGGATGGCCGACGGATGCAGCTGTGAACGGAAACGCCGGCGATACACCGTAAAATTGTCGGTGGTGGCCAGCACCACTTCCCATAATGGAATGCCCGATTGCGTGGCAGTCAGCAGTGCCAGTTTCAACAGTTCCAGTGTGCCTATCAGGCGCTCAATAAAACGCCCTATGTCCAGAAACCGCCAGCCATAGTGGTGCGGCATGGTTTCGTTGCACAGGCCGAAAAAACCGGCCAGATCCAGCACCAGCTGCTCAAGCTGGCGCTGACCTGCCACCACCCCGCGGGTGCGCGACAGATTGTTGCAGCGCTGACGCAGATTGTTGATTGCGCGCCAGCTGTCATCACCCAGATGATCACGCACAGCGCGGCTGTTGCGCAGAAAATGTGAAAACACCGAGGGCAATCCCTGCGGATCGCTGTCCGAGAGCAGCGCCAGCATGCGGTCACGTGCCAGAATATACTCTGCTGAAAAACGCGGATTGGGGGCAATCGCTTCCAGCTCTTCGGCCAGATCGTCGGGATCAGGAGCCACATGCAGCGCCACCATCAGATCAGGCAGCAAACTGCCCTCCTGACGCGGATCTTCCTGCAGCAACTTGCCCAGTGATTCACGCAGCAATCGCGAACGGATATCCATGCGCTCGCCATAACGGCCCAGCCAGAACAAACTCTCGGCGACACGGCAAGGCAGGTCCTTGCCATCACGCGTCACCAGAATGGGGCCATGTGCCTGTCTTAACATGCTGATGTGCGGCTGCGGTTTGTCTGCCATCACCCAGATGTCTTTGACCACCCGGCTTTTCATCAGCGGCGTGCCCGGATCACCGACCCAGGCGAGTCCGCCGGGCATCACCCGGTAGCGCTGCTGTGCTACCGGCAACGGGATGTCGTCCGGATCAACCAGGCTGAAAAAACGCAGCGTTGCTGCCTGTGCTTCCAGCTGTTTGGTTTGCGGATTAAACCCGGGCGTGGTCGAGGATGACATCGGCTTTTGCGCCGTAAACAGGTGCGGTCGCGCATTCAAATCAAAGCGCAGTTGCTGCACCGCCTCCAGTCCCATCTGGTCGACCCGGAACTGTTTGCCAGGTTTGGTGATGTCGCGCAGCACCCATTCATCCAGCGACTGTCGCACACGTGCGAGGGCATCGGCATCACCACACCAGAGCGCATCACGGCACGGCAACATCAACTCTTCGCCCAGCAGGCGACGGCACAGCGCCGGCAAAAACGCGGCCAGTGCCGGGTGTTCCAGTACACCGGCTCCCAGTGCATTGGCAATGTGCACTTCGCCGTTGCGCGCCGCCTGCAACAAACCGGGCACACCCAGCAGCGAATCCTGCCTCAGCTCCAGCGGATCACACCAGGGGTCATTGATATGGCGAAGGATAACATCCACCTGATCCAGACCACCGAGTGTGCGCACTGACACCTGCCCTTCGCGCACCACCAGATCATCGCCTTCGACCAGCGGAAAATTCATGTAATTGGCCAGCCAGGCGTGCTCAAAATATCCCGGACTGCCGGGTCCCGGCGTCAGCAAGACTATATTGGGCTGTTCGCGCCGACTGCGGGACAGCGACGCCAGACAGCGATGTTGCGCCTGCAGGAAACCGGCCAGCCTGCGCAGTGGCGCATCGCGGTAAATGCCGGGCAGCGCCCGTGCCAATGTAATGCGGTTTTCCAGCGCATAACCGACGCCGGACGGTGATTGTGTCCAGTCACCCAGCACCTGCCACTGTCCGTGCTCGTCACGCACCACGTCCGAGCCATGAAAAATCAGCAGTGGCCGGGCCAGCTGTGACGGCGAATCTGCCGCGGCAAACAGAAAACCCGGATGGGTGTAGACCAGTTCGGGGGGCAGCAACCCTTCGTGAATGACATGCCGTTCGCCGTACAAATCGTCGAGCAAACGCGCCAGCAAGCGGCTGCGCTGCTGAAGTCCCAGCTCCAGCGTTTCCCATTCCTCGCGGCTGATGACCCAGGGCAGACAATCCAGTCGCCAGGAGCGCAGTTGGCCCGGATCATCTTCGTAGGGATTAAAGGTGACACCATTTTCATGCAGCAGGCTTTGCACTTCTTCGCTGCGGGCGACCAGCGTATCAGCGCCGAGACGCTGAAACTCCTGAAACAGTGAGTGCCAATGCGAGCGCGGCAGCCCGTTATCCATCAGCTCATCGCGAAGGCCGGCACCATGGTCTGACATGGAGCGTCGATAATCATCGAGTAACAAATCCGCTGAATCAGAGGCGCTTGCCTGCATGGTGTGTCCGGTTGTTGTCTGGGGTCTGGGTGTGCGGCTGAAACCTTATCCGCTCATCTGTCATGAATCAAGAACCGCACGCCGCAAATCCAGTGTATGCGGATAATCCGGCGCGCTCACCCGGCGCAGCGCCGGCATGGCACCCTGGCTGTGCCCGCTGGCATGGAAGCGTGCCATACGCCGGGCTTCGGCCTCATTGGCATTCACCGGGAAACTCTCATAGTTGCGACCTGCCGGATGCGCAACATGGTAGGTGCAACCACCCAGCGAGCGCTGATTCCAGCGGTCCACCAGATCAAACACCAGCGGGACATGCACACCGATCATCGGGTGCAGTGCTGAATACGGTTGCCAGGCCTTGTAACGCACGGCCGCCACGTATTCACCCGGCACCGCCGTGGCCTGCAGCGGCACTTCACAACCATTACAGGCCAACTGGTAACGCGCCGCGTTAAAGTCACGCACCTTGACTTCCAGCCGCTCCACCGAGGAATCCACATAACGCGCGGTGCCCGTACCCGTGGCCTCTTCCCCCAGCACATGCCAGGGCTCAATGGCCTGGCGCAGCTGAATATGCACACCGTCGTAACGCGCATCCCCCATCACCGGGAAACGGAACTCCATAAACGGCGCAAACCAGGCCGGATCAAAGGCGTAACCGTGACGCCCGAGATCGGCGAGCACATCACACAGATCCTGCCAGACATAATGCGGCATCATCCATTTGTCGTGCAGTTGTGTCCCCCAGCGCACCAGTGGCTGACGGTAGGGTTCAGCCCAAAAACGCGCCACCAGCGCCCGGATCAGCAGTTGCTGCATCAGGCTCATTTCCGCATGCGGCGGCATCTCAAAACCGCGCAGTTCCACCAGACCGAGGCGGCCAGTGGCGGAATCCGGTGAATACAGTTTGTCGATACACACCTCGGCACGATGGGTGTTGCCGGTGATGTCGGTCAGCAAGTGCCGCAGAATCCTGTCGACCTGCCAGGGCTGCACACTCTCGGGAATGTGTCCGCGTCGGATGTCCTCACGCGAGGGCAGCGGTATTTGTGCCAGCGCGATTTCCATTTCGTACAGGCTTTCGTGACGAGCCTCGTCGATTCTGGGTGCCTGGCTGGTCGGCCCGATAAACATGCCGGAGAACAGATAAGACAGACTGGGGTGGTTCTGCCAGTAGTTGAGCAGACTGGCGAGCAGATCCGGGCGACGCAAAAACGGCGACTCCGCCGGTGTGCGTCCACCCAGCGTGACGTGGTTACCCCCACCGGTGCCGGTATGCCGGCCATCGAGCATGAATTTTTCCGTACCCAGTCGCGACAAACGCGCCTCTTCGTACAGGATGCGCGTGTTGCCTACCAACTCGGCCCACGAAGCCGCCGGCATCACGTTGACTTCAATCACACCGGGGTCCGGTGTAATCATGAATTTTTCCAGGCGCGGATCCGACGGTGGCGCATAACCTTCTATGCACACAGGCAGTTCGAGCTCGGCTGCTGTTTGTTCAATGGCCGCCAGCAGCGCCAGATAGTCCTCCAGCATCGGCAACGGCGGCATGAACACAAACAGTTTGCCGTCACGCGGCTCCAGGCACAGGGCCGTGCCAACGATGGCAATATTCTCCGGTTGCTGTTCCTGCCATTCCTGGCTGCGCCCCTGCACATGCAGGCCACTGCGATCCTGTCGCGAACGCAGTGGTGCCACGCTGTAACGCTGGGCGACTTCGCCGCTGTCATCGATATCAGGCAAATTCTCAAAAGCCGATCGCGGCTCGTCGAGTTCACGCTTTTTCACCGGCAAAGCCGACAAAGGCAAACGCAAGCCCATCGGGGAATCACCGGGAATCAGATACAAATGTTCACGGCGCACCGGCCAATGTCCACTGAGCCAGCCACGTGCGCTGGTTGAGCCGGTCGCTGACGGCAGGGCCTGCGCAGTTAATGGCAAGGCCAAACCAACCAGTGTATCCAGCCCGCGACTGAGCAGCCTGGCCAAACGAATACGGTCTTCATCCTTGCCAAGTTTTTCACTGCGCAGATCGATATCCACCGGCTGCTGTTGCTCCAGCCACAGGTAGTGATAGGCATCTTCAAAACAGGGAATCAAAAATTTCTCAGGCACAGCCAGGCGCTTGAGCAAACGGCTGGCAAAATCGCGCAGTTGTATTTCGCCCACGCCGTAGTCGCGACTCATGTCCGCAAACCAGCGCTCGTCCTTCCACATCGGTTTGCCATCACGGCGCCAGTAACAGGCCAGCGCCCAGCGCGGCAAGGGCTCGCCCGGATACCATTTACCCTGCTGGTAATGCAGCAAGGAGTGCGGTGCAAAATGCGGGCGCAGACGTTTGATCAGCGTCTCGGCCAGGCCACGTTTGGTCGGCCCCTGCGCGGCCGTGGTCCATTCTGGTGCATCCATATCATCAATGGACACAAAAGTGGGCTCGCCACCCATGGTCAGACGCACATCCATGGCCTTTAACTGTGCATCAACCACCTGCCCCAACTGGTCTATCTGTTGCCACTGTTCCGCAGTATAGGGTTTGGTGACACGTGGATCCTCGTGGATTCGACTCACACTCATGTGAAATTGGAAGTCCACTTCACAGGGATCGGTGGCACCGGTGATCGGCGCTGCGCCGGAGGGTTCCGGTGTGGCGGCCAGGGGCAGATGGCCTTCCCCGGCAAACAGTCCCGAGGTGGGATCGAGGCCAATCCAGCCGGCACCGGGGATATACACTTCCGTCCAGGCATGCAAGTCGGTGAAATCGACGTCTGTACCCGAGGGACCATCCAGCGCTTTGACATCCGCCGTGAGCTGGATCAGATAACCGGAGACAAAGCGCGCCGCCAGACCCAAACGACGCAGTATATGCACCAGCAACCACGCCGAATCGCGGCACGAACCTTTGGCCAGCGACAGCGTATGCTCCGGTGTCTGCACACCTGGCTCCATGCGAATCAGGTACTGAATGTCCTGGTTCAGCTGCTGGTTCAGCGCCACCAGCACACCGGTGATCAGCTGCGGTTCGGCCCCGATCAGCTCACGCCGCGCCTTGTCCAGCCAGCGCGCCAGCAACGGTCCATCCTGCCCTTGTGAGTCAGTCAGGCCGGTTTCCAAATAGGGCGCCAGCTCCTTTTTCAGAGCCTGCGGATACTCAAACGGAAATTTTTCAGCGTACTCCTCCACAAAAAAATCGAAGGGATTGATCACCGTCATCGGTGCAATCACTTCCACATCCACATGCAGATGGGTCAGTTTTTCGGGGAAGACCAGGCGCGCCACGTGATTGCCAAACGGGTCCTGCTGCCAGTTGATGAAGTACTCACCACCACTGATTTTCAGGCTGTAAGCCTCTATCGGTGTACGGCAATGTGGTGCCGGTTTCAGACGTATGGTGTGCGGTGCCAGCGCGACCGGGCGATCAAAGTTGTAATGTGTGGAATGGCGAAGTGCAACACGAATAGTCATAAACCTTGTCCCGCCAGATGGCTGCCTGCTGGTGCGTTTGAGAATAGCAAGGCGTGTGCCAGTTGTCTCTCTGCTATTTTCTTCTTCAGCCGGATTGGGCCCTGTTGCCGATTGATCAGGCGGCGTGATACAACAGTGAACAACATCACACCAGAAAACTGGTATACCGATTGCTTGCTTCACCATACAGCGAAACAATCATCATAAAGACCACGCATGGGCATGAAGAGCACGAATGAGCAACGTTAACTGGGAAGCCTATCCGGCACAGGGATTTTATGACGAACTGATTGGACCGGATGGCAAACCGCGCCCGGAAGCCGCCATGCTCTGCGACTATCTGGCCCGGCTGGATGCCGGCGAACTTGCTGCCCACAAAACCGCCGCCGAAGTCGCCATACAGCTGATGGGCATCACCTTCACGGTGTACACCGAAGGCAGCATGATTGATCGTGCCTGGCCTTTTGATATTGTGCCGCGCATCATTCCGCTGGCTGAGTGGCAAAAAACCGAAGCCGGTTTAAAACAGCGGGTACAGGCGCTCAATATGTTTATTGACGACCTGTACCACGACCAGAAAATCATCAAAGACGGCATTTTCCCCGCCGAAATTCTGGCCCAGTCCGTCAATTTCCGACCACAATGTGTGGGCATCAAAACCCCGCACAATGTCTGGGCGCATATCTGTGGTTCGGATCTGGTGCGCGACAAGGACGGCACGCTGTATGTGCTGGAAGACAATCTGCGCGTGCCCTCTGGCGTGTCCTATATGCTGGAAAACCGCAACGTCACCAAACGTGTGCTACCCGAACTGTTTGCCACCGGACAGATTCAACCGGTGGATGACTACACCTCGCAACTGTACGAAATGCTCTCGTCCATGTCACCGCGTCAGGGTGAAGAGCCGACCATCGTGATTCTGACACCCGGCATCTATAACAGCGCCTATTACGAACACGCCTACCTCGCACAGCAGATGGGAGTGCAACTGGTCGAAGGCTCGGATCTGGTGGTCGGCGATGATGACTGCGTTTACATGCGCATGATTGATGGCTTGCAGCGCGTGGACGTGATTTATCGCCGTGTTGACGACATGTTTCTGGACCCGGAGGTGTTTAATCCGGAATCCGCTCTCGGTGCCCGCGGCCTGATGCGGGCCTGGCGCAAGGGCAATGTTGCGCTGTGCAATGCACCCGGCGCCGGCGTTGCCGATGACAAAGTGGTGTATGCCTTTGTTCCCAAAATCATCAAGTACTATCTGGGCCAGGAGGCACTGATTCCGAATGTGCCGAGTTATCTCTGCATGTTTGATGATGACCGTCAGTATGTGCTCGACAACCTGGACAAACTGGTGGTGAAACCCGCCAATGAATCCGGCGGTTACGGCATGATGATTGGTCCGCATGCCAGCAAAAAAGAACGCAAAAAATTTGCTGAACTGATCAGGGCCAATCCGCGCAACTACATGGCTCAACCAACCCTGGCGCTGTCGACCTCCCCCACCATTGTGGGTCGCGAAATGGAGCCGCGTCATGTGGACCTTCGCCCGTTTATTTTGTCCGGCGACAAACACTTTGTCACCACCGGTGGGCTGACGCGGGTGGCGCTGGTGAAAGGCTCACTGGTGGTCAACTCCTCACAAGGCGGTGGCAGCAAGGACACCTGGATTGTGGACATCAATTCCTGAGAACAACTGATTATGCTGTCACGCGTTGCTGAAAATATTTACTGGTTGGCCCGTTATCTGGAGCGTGCGGAAGACACCGCCCGCCTGCTCAGCGTCAACAGCAATCTGCTGCTGGATTTGCCACGCTCCACCAAACTGGGTTGGTCAGAAATTATTGCCATCACCGGCAATGACCAGCTGTTTGATGAACTCTATGCCAACCGCGACGAAGCCAGTGTGCTGTCGTTTATCTGTGGTGACTTGCGTTATCCCGGCTCGATTCTGAGCTCATTGATGGCGGCGCGCGAAAATCTGCGCACCACCCGTGATGTGATTCCGCGTGAGATCTGGGAAGAAATCAACCAGCTTTACCTGAGTGTACGTGAACAGGTCGATGCCGGTATTACTCCCCGCAAACGTGATGCGTTTCTGAATCGTGTGATCCGCAGTTGCCAGACCGTCAACGGTTTGATTGAGGGCTCGCTGAGTTACACCCAGGTGCGCACGTTTTTAATGCTGGGCCGCCAGCTCGAACGCGCTGACATGACCACCCGCATCATTGATGTGCGCTCAGCCAATCTGTTGCCGCGTACACCGGGAGAACTGACCCCATTTGAGAACATCCAGTGGATGAGTGTGCTCAAGTCGCTCACCGGCTATCAGATGTACCGCCAGCATGTGCGCCTGCGTATTCGCGGGCCGGATGTGTTGCGTTTTCTGTTGCAGGACCGACACTTCCCGCGTGCCGTTGGCACCTGTCTTGAGCGTTTTGCCAATGCCGCCAGCTCGCTGCCGCGTCACGAGCAAGTATTGGACGTGGTGGAAACCTGCCGCCAGCACCTGGCTGCCGCCGACATTGTGCTGCTGGCCAGTGAACCGTCACGCCTGCATGGATTTGTGGATGAGATCCAGCTGGATTTTATTGAAATGCACGATGCGATTGCCGCCACGTATTTCGCGCGCGCGCAATAATCTCAAGCGGCAATCAGCACCAGCACCGAGACAAAGGAACGCAGGCTGACCACTTCTTCGATACGCAGACCCGCTTTGCTGACAATCTGTGTCCACTCACTCAAGGTGCGCTCACGCCCGCGTGTGCCCATAAACATCTGCATATCAAACAGGGCTCCTGCCAAATCGTTGCCAGACTCCGGCAGCACCATGTCAATTACCGCAATACGCGCACCGCAGCGCCGTGCCGTGGCATTGAGATTGGACAAAATGGTGATGCAGTCCTGATCTGAAAAACCATGCAACACCGCCGACAGCACAAAAACATCCTTGTCACTGCGTGCCGCCGGAATACGCTCGAACATATCCCCCGTACAAAACTCCAGTCGCGCCAGCACATCGGGGGCTACCTTGTCGCGCCAGTGCTCAAGCGCACCCTCGACAATCTGCGCCCTGTCCATCACCAGCGCGGTCAGTGTCGGATGATGTTTGAGCAGAGTCACCGCCTTGCTGCCGCGCGAACCACCAATATCAATCACACGCTGAAACTGTGACCAGTCAACATCGGTGGCGAAGGTGTCACCGGTCAGTGCCTCAACGGTATCCATCGCACGCCCAAAGCGGGCATCAAAAGCCGGGTTGTGCTCCATGTAATCAAACAGCTCGCGCCCGTGTGTCAGCAGGAACGGAGGTTCACCACGATTGATGCCCTGCTCCAGTGACTCAAACCAGGGCCGGCTCATTTCCTCACTGTGATGCATCAGAATCATCGCTCGCACACTTTGCGGATGCTCATCCTGCAAACACAATGACACCTCGTTGTTGGCAAAACCGCCGGTGGCTCCGCGCTCAAAAATGCCCATAGCCACCATCAGACGCATCAAGCGGGCAATCGCATCCGGATGACTGTCTGTGCGCGCCGCAATTTCTTCCGCACTCAATTCACGCTGCGCCAGCACGCTGGCGATATCCAGATTGGCGACCACGTACAAGGCACGTGACTGCCAGTACGCAGAGCTGATCTGCATCAGTCGGAATGGCGCCGGTGTCATTTTTGCCGGCAACGCCTGAAACCATTGGCCAAAACGCATCATGCGCTGGTGCCGCTTGACGGCTCCGGGATTCTTCTGCAATGTCATGACAAAGACTCGTTGATCACGCTGTGTTGGCGGGCGGTGTTGGTGGAATAAGCCATTGTCCGGCCCGCCCTGATGTGACAGTCTACCGTCATCCCGGCAGCTTCTCCATCGCCGGCAGGAAGATCATGACCCACGCTCGCTCGTACAACCATCAACAAACCTGCTCTTGTGGCCAGCGCATATTTTTTGACAACACGGTTTGCCTGCGCTGCGGCGCCGCACTGGCCTTTGATCCGGTCAGCGGTGGACTGATCACACTGGCACCGGATGCCGGACAACAGCGCTGCGCCAATTTTGACAGCGCCGCGCAGTGCAACTGGCTGGCATCCACCCACGGTGATTTGTGCCTGTCCTGCGCGATGAATCTGACGATTCCCGATATCAGCCAGCCCGACAACGCCAGCTTGTGGCGGGAATGTGAACAGGCCAAACGCCGCCTGATCGCACAACTGCTGGCACTGGGCCTTCCTGTGCAAAACCTGACACAAGACCCTGCGCAGGGACTCGGTTTTGAACTGCTGCGCTGGATGCCGGGCGATCCGCCTCTGAATACCAGCCACCAGGGCGGCATTATTACCATCGACATTGCGGAAGCAGACCCGGCCTGGCGCGAGCAAATGCGCCAGCGCCTGCAGGAACCCTATCGCACTGTGCTCGGTCACTTCCGGCACGAGTCCGGTCACTATTACTGGCACCGCCTGGTGCAACACAGCCACTGGCTGACACTGTTCCGCGCCGTATTTGGTGACGAGCGACAGGACTACGCCAGCGCCTTGCAAGACCACTACGATCACGGCGCACCGGCCGACTGGCAAACCCGCCATATCAGCAGCTACGCCAGCTCACATCCCTGGGAAGACTGGGCCGAAACCTGGGCACACTATCTGCACATGAGCGACACGCTGGCCGCCGCCGAACAAATGGGGCTGCGCCTGGAAACGCCCGGCTTGCAGAGCGATCCCTTTACCCTGGATGACCTGAGCGATTGTCCCTTCCACGACCCGGCTGGCGCCGACGCATTTCTGTCCATGGTCAACCGCTGGATACACCTGAGCAGCACGCTCAACGTGCTCGCCCGCAGCATGGGGCAGATGGATATTTACCCGTTTGTGCTCAGCGCGGGGAGTTTGAAGAAGATGTATCTGGTGGCGGGGGTGGTGGGGTTGGGGTGAGATCGCCGCACTAAGTCAGCGCGATCAGTTCGCTTCGACTATAGTTATAAGAGCTGATTGCCTACGCGGCATTTATGACATCTAACTATATGATGCGGGGAGACTCGTAAGCCGTCGGGCGGCGTCAGTTAGTGTCGGTTGGTCCGCAAGACCAGCAATACGCCTGCACTCACCTGAATTGCGATGGGCAGCCACAACGTAGAGCCGGACGAGAAAAACCTGTCAGCACCTTCGGCGATTTGCAAAATGATATAAATCAGCGCAAGAAATGCTGACAGAGCAAGAAAAACATCCAGTGCCGTAACTTTTGTGCTCCCCAAGGCCGACTCCGACTGAACCCGTTTCAGGGAGTTATAGCTGCAAATCCGCAACCGCGCCGCAGTTTTTAAACATGCCAGATCAACATCAGGACCTGCGGACTGCCACATCAAAACTATCAGGCGAATCCTGCTTCCAGGCCTTTATGTGCCTGCTGATCTTGCTGCTACCCCTCAGCGACACCTACACAGATTGGCCGCTGGCGCTGGCGCTGCATCAGAGCAGTTGGCGCTCATGCAGTGGCTTGTATCGCCAAAGCAGAGTCACTTTATTACGCGACTCACCACCCTGACTTCCTTTTCAGTGTATCAGCGTGCTCCTATTGTATTTATTGCCTCGAGTGCAAAGTCCGCTCAGTCACCTGAGGGTCTACCTCTCCCGAAGAAGTCGATAGGCTGCCGGCAGTACCAGCAATGACAGTAGCGGCGCGCTGATCATGCCGCCAACCATGGGTACTGCGATGCGGCTCATGATCTCGGCGCCAGTGCCACTGCCCAACACGATGGGCAATAGGCCTGCGATAATTGTCACCACGGTCATGATCTTCGGGCGCACGCGCATGACCGCACCTTCATCGATAGCCTCCAGCAGCGCCTTCTCGCTGCGATCACCCGCATCGATGCGCGATTGCCAAGCCTGCTTGAGATAGATCAGCATCAGAATCCCGAACTCAGCGGAGACGCCAGCCAGCGCGATGAATCCAACGCCGGTGGCAATGGAGAAGTTATAACCCATCAGGTACAGCAGCCATATACCGCCAGTGAGGGCGAAGGGCAGTGTAAGCATGATGAGCAGTGCCTCATCAAGGCGATTGAAAGCCAGCACCAGCAGGATGAAGATGATCAACAGCGTACCGGGGACTACCAGCCGCAGGCGAGCATTGGCGCGCTCCATGAATTCAAACTGGCCAGCATAAGTGACACTGACCCCCGGTTGCGGCGTCAACTGTTGCGCGATTGCGTTTTGCAGATCGGTGGCGGTGGCAGCGAGATCGCGGCCGCTTACGTCGATGTACACCCAAGTGTTGGGGCGGGCGTTCTCGCTACGTAGCATCGGCGCACCGTCGGTGACAGTGATGTCAGCCACAGTGTCGAGAGTGATTTGCTGCGCCGCGACGTCGTCACCATTGTTCAGTGCGGTGTCAGTCACCGGCACGATGATGGGCAACGCCTTCAACCTCTCCAAACTGTTGCGCCAGTCCTGCGGGTAGCGCAAGTTGATCGGGAAGCGCTCGCGGCCCGCCACGACTTCCCCAATATTTTCGCCGCCGATCAAACCCGAAACCACTTCCTGTACGTCCGCAATATTGAGTCCGTAGCGCGCTGCCGCCGTGCGATCAATTTTAATATCCACGTAGCGACCACCGCTCAGGCGTTCGGCCAGCGCAGAGGAGACACCAGGCACTGTATTCGCGATACGTTCGATCTCCTGTGCCGCCGCATCAATGTGTTGCAGATTCTGGCCAGCCACCTTCACACCGATCGGGCTCTTGATGCCGGTGGCGAGCATGTCGATGCGGTTGCGTATCGGCGGGATCCACAGATTGGCGAGACCGGGCACCTGCACGGCGCGATCCAGCTCCTCGATCAGAAGCGCCATCGTCATACCGGGGCGCCACTCTTCCTGCGGTCTGAACTGTATCGTGGTTTCGAACATCTCCAGAGGAGCAGGATCGGTTGCCGATTCGGCGCGCCCCGCCTTGCCGAACACGTGCAATACCTCTGGCACGCTGCGGATCATGCGGTCGGTCTGTTGCAGCAGCTCCGCCACTTTCTGGGCGGACAGACCCGGAAGGGCGCTGGGCATGTAGAGCACGTCGCCCTCGTCCATCAGCGGCAGGAATTCTCCACCAATGCGACTCGCAGGCCAGGCGCTGCTGAGAAAAACGACGAACGCAATCAGCAGCGTGCTTTTCGGATAGCGGATCGCGCCACCGAGCACCGGGCGATAGATGGCGATCAGCCCCCGGCTCAAGGGATTGCGTTTTTCATCGGGAATAGAGCCGCGAATCCACAGCCCCATCAAAACGGGAATCAACGTGACAGAAAGGCCGGCTGCGGCCGCCATCGCATAGGTCTTGGTGAACGCGAGCGGTCCGAACAGACGCCCCTCCTGCGCCTCCAACGTGAAGACGGGGATGAACGACAGCGTGATGATCAGCAAGGAAAAGAACAGTGCAGGTCCCACTTCGACTGCCGCATCAGTAATGACTTGCCAGCGCTCCTCACCGCGCAGCTCCTCATGCGGATGCCGGTGCTGCCACTGCTCCAGTTTCTTGTGTGCGTTCTCGATCATGACGATGGCGCCGTCCACCATGGCCCCTATGGCGATGGCGATCCCGCCCAGCGACATGATGTTCGCATTGATGCCCTGCTGACGCATGATGATGAAGGCAATCAGAATGCCCAGCGGCAGCGACACGATGGCCACTAGCGAAGAGCGCAGGTGCCACAGAAATAGTACACACACCAGCGCCACGACAATGAACTCCTCGATCAATTTCGACGTGAGGTTGTCGATGGCGCGATCGATCAAATGGCTGCGATCATAGGTGGTGACGATCTCCACGCCTGGCGGCAGGCTCGTCTGCAACGCGTCGAGCTTTTCCTGCACAGCCGCAATGGTTTCACGGGCATTGCCCCCGGAGCGCAGAATCACCACACCGCCCGTGACCTCGCCTTCGCCGTCCAGTTCGGCAATGCCACGGCGAATCTCGGGACCGCGCCGTATCAGCGCCACATCGCCCAGCGTCACCGGCACGCCGGCCACGAGGCGCAGTGGAATCATGCGAAAGTCCTCGAGTGTTTGCAGATAGCCGTCGGCGCGCACCATCAGTTCGGTTTCGCCGAGCGTTAGTACCCCTCCGCCCGTCTCAGCATTGGCGCGTTGGATGGCGCTGGTCACTTCCTGCTGGCTGATGCCGCGATTAGCCATCTGCTCCGGGTCGAGTATCACTTGATACTGCGCCACCATGCCGCCGATGGCGGCGACCTCTGCCACATTCGGCAACGGCGCCAGCTCAAAACGCAGGAACCAGTCCTGCAAGGCGCGCAGTTGCGACAGATCGTGCTGGCCGGTGCGGTCCACCAGCGCGTACTGGTATATCCAGCCGACCCCGGTGGCATCAGGCCCCAGAGAGGACGTCGCCGTGGCCGGCAGCTGCGCCTGAATCTGGCTCAGGTATTCCAGAACTCGTGCGCGGGCCCAGTAAAGATCCGTGCCGTCCTCGAACAACACGTAGACGTAGCTGTCGCCGAAGAAGGAATAACCACGCACGGTAGCGGCACCCGGCACGGATAACAAACGGCTGGACAACGGATAGGTGATCTGGTCTTCCACCAGTTGCGGCGCCTGGCCGGGATAGGTCGTGCGCACGATCACCTGTACATCGGACAAGTCTGGCAGCGCGTCGACGGGCGTGGTGCTGATGGCCCACACGCCCCAGGCGCTGACCAATAACGTGACAAGCAGCACCAGCAGACGCTGGGAGACGGACCAACGGATCAGAGCAGCGATCATGGCGCGACTCCTGGCATATTGGCGTCACTTTGCAGAGGCGTCAGTCTCTCCACCACAAGGCCGTTGTCACTGTCGCGCAGAACGATGCGGACGGCATCCCCCACCTCGAGCCCGGCAATCACAGATTCATTCGCCAACCTGAAGCTCATGGTCATTGCTGGCATCGGGATAGTAGGAAAATCACCGTGAGCTAGGCGCACCTGCCCGCCGGCGATAGCCTCGATGCGGCCATCGGTTTCATGCAGCCCAACATCTGATGTTGTACCTGAGGTGTTGCCTGGCGTGTAGCTTGACGGAGGCTCGTCTGTGCCGGTTGCAGGAGAGGGAAGAATGCCTTGCAGCTGCGCCTCGGAGTCGAGCAGGAACTGGCCACTGACGACCACCTGCTCGCCCTCGCGCAGACCATGCAGGATGATCGTTTGCCGACCATTCTCGCCCCCCGTTTGTACTTCCTGGGGCCGGAAACGTCCTTGGTCCTCCGCTACCATCACCAGCGTCATACGACCGGTGTGCAGTACCGCCTCGGTTGGCACCAGCAGCACATCGTCATCCGTCTGGCCCGCCAACAACACCCGGGCAGAGAAGCCAGGACGCAAGGTGCCTTCGGAATTGTCCAGCTCAAGTCGTGCACGCAGCGTGCGGCTGGCGGCGTTGAGAGTCGGAAGCACCTCACTCACCTGCACCCGCATCTTGCGGCCGGGGAAAGCAGCGAACTCCACCACAAGCGTGTCGTCGGCCTGTATGGCGCCGGCGAGAGACTCTGGCACCGCCACTTGCAGCCAAACCGTTTCCAGACCATTGAGCACGACCAGGGTCTGTCCGGCGTTCAACGTCATACCGGGACGTACTTCCACACCTTGCAGCAGACCAGAGGTGGGGGCGGTGACGATGTAGCGGTTCTGTACCTTTTTACTCTGCTCAACCTCACGCAAAAGTGCGTCAGGCATGCCTAGCAGCACCAGCCGCTCACGCGCCGCTGCAGCAAGTGTATCCTGACCACTCGCTTTCAGCGTCAACAATTCGTGTTGTGCGGCTACCCAGTCGGGCACCAGCAGCTCCACCAGAGGAGCACCAGCATTTACCAGGTCGCCTGCTGCCAGCGGCCAGACACGTTCCACAAAAGCATCGGCGCGCGTCTGCACCAGACTGCGACGGCGCTCATTGAGTACGACGACACCACTCAGCTCGGCGTCGCGCTGCAAGCGGCTACGCATGACGGGTGCAGTACGCATGCCAAGGTTCTGAACGACGCCAGGATCAATGCTTAACACGGTGCCGGTCTGGCCCGCATTGGCGTAACGTGGAACCAGTTCCATATCCATAAAAGGCGACTTGCCAGGTTGATCAAAGCGCTGTTGTGGATACATCGGGTCGTACCAGTAAAGTACTTCCGCCGATCCGGGATTGGCGGTGGGGGTTGATGCCATATCGTGAGCAGGGCCAGATGGTAGCGATACGCCTACAAAGATACCAAACCCTGTGAGTGCGAGAGCGCCCAACCCGATGATGAGCCATCGTGGGAAGATGTTATTCACGGTTGTTCTCCTGCAGTTGACCGGTGTAGGTGAGCTGGTGGCTGACAGCCTCGCTGTTGTAGGTGAGGTGCAATTGCACGCGCAGCAGTGTCAGCTGCTCTTCGAGCACCAGGAGTGACAGTTCGCTGTCGAGCACAGCAGCACGAGCGTCGATGACCTCTGTGAGATTACTCTGATTGCCTCGCCAGGCCGCCATCATCAGCGCTGCCTGTTCGCGGGCAAGGGGCACGACGGTGTCACGCTGACGCTGCAAAGTGCGCTCCAAGCGTCGATAGCGTGCAAGATCAGTCTCTACCATCGCGGCATGCTCGCGCCGCATCTGTTCAACATCAGCCTCAATAGCGCGCCTCTGCGCCTGTTTTGCTGCGATACGAGGTGACTGACGGCGCTCGGCAAACAAAGGCAGGTCTATACTTAGCTCCAGCATTAACATATCGTCAAAGTCACGGGCGCGGCGGGCATAAGCAATGCCGATCGCCCAGTCGGGTTTGACGTCAGCTTCGGCACGGGCGATCTCGGCATCGAGCAATGTCAGACTGGGCTCGAGCAGGGCGAGTTCGGCGTGCTGGTGCAGATTGGCGTTCAGGTGATCACTGTCCACCGGCCACTCCGGGATATCATCGCGCCATGGTGCGTCGGCCAGCTCTCCAATGTTGGCGCGAAGTGCTGCCGTTGCACGCTCCTTCTGTTCAAGCAACTCATCTCGGCGATTGTGTAGCATGGCAGTTTCCTGGCGCACGATGATTATATCCACAGCGCTGCCTTCGCCACCGATCAGCGCCGCCTGCACAGCCTGCATCTGCAAGGTGTTCTCTGCCAATACTGCATCCAGCATTGCAAGTTTGCGCTCTGCACTGAGTCGCCGGATCCAGGCATCTGCGGTTTGCTGGAGGACTTGCAGGGTACTCAGATGCTGCTGTGCGGAGGCAAGATTCAGTTGCGCCTGTGCAATTCCTGATTCGGCCTCGCGCTTGGCCCGGTGCGGTACTTCTTGCATGAAGCCAATGCGCTGCATGGTCATGAAGTCGCCGTTGAACCGGAAGCGGTCCATGCCCTCAACAGGTAAATTCTCTATGCCTAGGTTAAGGGTTGGGTCTGGTAGTTCGGCGGCTGTGATAAGCATCTGCCTACTTGATTCTTGCCGCGCCCGATCGGCGCTCAGCGCCGGGCTCTGCTGAAGTGCAGCGCTCAAGGCATGTTCGAAGCTTAACTCGGCTGCGAATGCCGTTGGCATGATAATAGACATCAGCAGCAAGGCTGCTGCGGGGGCAATTTTGCTGGTCATGGCGTTATATTCCTGAAAGTGAACACATACAAGGCACCACTCTCGCCCGGCGACAGGGCAGGAGTTCGCGCTGCTGGATCGACAGTCAGGCTTTTATCGGGGGGCGCCAGAGATCTGGAGGCGAGAACGTGCGGAAGGATGGGGGGTAAAGCCAGCGCTTGTGAGTTGAGTCCGGTGCGAAAGGTGTAACGGTGTTATCAATAATGGACAGACTGACCAAGGAGCTGCATGAGTGACAATCCGGCATATCAGTGCAGGCACTGCGGCTGATGCCGTCAACATGGCAACAGTCTGCTGTATCACTCATGGGCACTGGCGGCGTCTGGGCATGACGCATCGCCCAGTGACCGTGCTCGTCCGCACCCATGTCCATCGGTGCCATGATCATCTGTCGCATATCCATGCCGCAATCCGCAACGCCGATTGCTGATGCAAAGGACAAACTCGTCCCTTGCATCACCAAACACAGAATCAGCGCTATCGAAAGATTGAAATGGAGTCTCGACATGGCTCAATACTACTTCTGACGCTGGGAGATGGCAACGACTGCTTTTATCAGTACGCCTCGAGTGACTCCGGAAAGTGCTCTGAAACGTCACATACGACTGCAAAGTCATTCATACCATTCGATCCATCGACTCAATCAGTTGGCGTAAACAGCCTGGCTGAGCCGCTGCCCGGCGTCAGCACCAGACGAAAGCCGATAAACTCCCGACGTGCGCCGGGATCGGCTGCCCCGCGGGTGGCTGCGCGGGCGTTGTTGATCTCATCGTTAAACGCACCACCCCGAATCACCCAGAGGGCGTCCTCGGCAATGCTGTCACGATCATCCGCGTCGGTGTAGGGATAGGGTTGATAGGGACTGCGTGTCCATTCCCAGACGTTGCCACTCATATCCGATAAACCGTACACACAGCCACTGCACAGCACGGCTCCCACTGCACGAGCGGCGGTCGTGCCGATATTGGCCGGATTGGGTGTGGGCTGATTGCCCCAGGGAAAGTTGCGATTGTCCGGGCCACGAGCGGCCTTCTCCCATTGAGACTCACTCGGCAAACTGAGGGTCCAGCCCTGCTCCAGCAGATTTTTAAGCTCGGCCGGTGTCTGGCTGGAAGCCAGCAACTGACTGTGTAACCAGCGTGCATAGGCCAGGGCATCCGGCCAGGTGACATGCGTCACCGGATAGTTGTCGGGCTGATCGAGCTGCCCGGCAGCCACCGGACGCGAGGTGGCCAGCACAAACTCGCGGTACTGCGCCACGGTCACTTCATAGCGCTGAATGTAAAAGGCCGCTTCGTCCACCACCCCTTGACGCTGAAACTGTGACCAGCGCTCGTTGGTGAAGGTCATGCGATCGCGCGCAGGATCGCTGCCCATCATAAACGTGCCTGCCGGAATCAGCACAAAACCCAGCAGGGGTTCGTCCGGCAATTGCCAGTGACTGGCGCTGAACATCGGTGACACCTGGGTGCCGGGCATCACCCCTTGCGCCTGAGCAGTCGTCGCAGCCAGCGACAGGCAGGCAGCCAGGCAAACGCTTCTCATCCATTTCATAGGCTGGCCATGTTCCTGCTCTCGCATGCAAACAGCCACCCATGATCACAGGCGCGTTGCATCAATTCGGGTTCAGACAGATCACGCAGGTTCAACCCCCCTTCACGCAGCAACAGGCGCAGGTCAAACACTTTGGGATCACTGTGACTCAGTTCTTCCGGGTTCAGCAGATTCAGACAGGCAGCCTGAAAGCGCAGTTCACAGGCGCGGGCAAAATGAATCTGCGCCGTATTGATGTCACCCGGCACCAGCTGGCCCCTGACATAGTGCATGCCCAATTCATTGCAGGCCCAACCCGAGTTGTCATTGCAGTAGGTAGTTTCAAGCAGCAGCAGACGATCACAGGCACCGGTTTTGCCATCGGCACAGGCTTGCATCCAGAACGGCACACTGTCACCCACATGCCGCCCATCGGTTCTGCCCATCAGCGTCATCGCGCCAAAGAACACAATCCACACTGCCATGTGCATCAGGTTGGCTTTACGGCTGGGCGTCACACCCACACCGATGTTTTCCAGAAAACGCACATTTTTCAGCGGCAACACCATCCGGTCAATCCACTGCACACTCAGGTTCAGCAGTGGCACACACAGCAATTTGTCGTAAAACGTCGGCGCACCAAACAGACTGAGCAGTGAATACAGGGCAAACACACCGAGTCCGTACAATATGCCAAAAATCAGCTTGCCGGTGGGCGTGCGCGGTGAGGTGGACGGATCCGTGACCAGCAGATGCAAGCCCAGAAAGACGGCGGACGGAATCTCTGAATCCAGAAAATACGGCACACCGGCAAAGTGAAAATACAGGGCGCTGAGCCCGAACAGCACAGCGGCTGCCGAAGCAGCCACCAATGTGATGGAGAAGAAATACATCACCACCAGACCACAGATAAACAGGTAGGTGTAAATATCCGGCGCCAGCGTCAGTGTGGCGGCAATCTGCGGCCCCCAGCTGATATCGGTGGTGTTGGTGGCAATCAGCACAATGGAGAACAAACCCAGCGTAAACGCTGAGGGGTTAAAAATGTGGACCCTGCGACCGTCACGGTTCCAGCGCACAAATTCCTTGCCCAGAAATCCGATCGCAATCATCAGAAATTGCAGGTAAAACCAGTCGTCGCGGAACCACAGAAACAGATTGGTACTGAACACAATCGGCAAGGGGCCCAAGCCCAACTGATAGGACTCGCGGCGGCTCCAGGACAGCAGCATGTCAAAGGCAAACGCAAACATGAGCTGGGCCAGCAGCAACAGCGCATGATTTTGCACCGGCTCCCAGTAGTAGCCCCAATACAGGTAAATCGACAGATGCACGCAGGCTTGTATGTAGTGCTGCGGTCGCAGCGACACCACAAAATGACGTGACTCGCCGCCACGGGCCACACGCCGGATCAGCCAGAACTGCCACAGCGCCAGCACCGCCACCGCAGCCCAGAACGAGACCATCAGAATGCTGTTGGACATCACCCGTGGCGTGAACGACAGCGCCAGCAACACAAGGGTGAAAAGCGCCGGCACACGCAGCAGGTTTTTGCCCCGTATGATCGTTGGCTGGGTATTATCAGTCTGATTTTTAACAGATTTGGCAGATTTTGCGGATTTTGCGACCGAAGCCATGCAGATAGTCCATCTTGTTATTATTGAGATCGGTGTGCAGGCGAGTATAAGCCAGCGCTGGCGCCGGTTCAATTTGGGCCCGGTTGCCGAGGCAGCCCGGTGACCAGGCAAAAAAAAGGCGGCCCATCAGAGCCGCCTCAAGTTCCCCCCACTGACTGATGCACGGGAGTGCATCAGCCAACAAGACTTACTTCACATCAAAACGATCCAGTTCCATCACCTTGGTCCAGGCCTCGGCGAAGTCTTCAACAAACTTGTGCTCGCCATCGTTGGCCGCGTAGTACTCAGCCACGGCACGCAGTTCGGAGTTGGAGCCGAAGATCAGGTCAACCGGGGTTGCCGTCCACTTCAGATCACCGGAGTCACGGTCACGACCTTCGTAGATGCCTTCCTGTGCGCTGGAACGGGTCCAGACCGTGGACATGTCCACCAGATTCACAAAGAAGTCATTGCTCAGCGTACCGGGCTGCTCGGTAAACACGCCGTGGTCGACGCTCTGATAGTTGGCATCGAGTACGCGCATGCCACCAACCAGCGCAGTCATCTCCGGGATGGTCAGTTCCAGGAAGGCGGCGCGTTCAATCAACGCTTCGGCCGGTGAACGCGGGTGACCCGGCTCGATGTAGTTACGGAAACCATCGGCCTTGGGTTCCAGTACCGCAAAGGAGTCGACATCGGTCATCTCCTGGGAGGCATCGGTACGGCCGGGTGTGAAGTCCAGCGTAATGCTGTGACCCGCGCGCTGCGCGGCCTGCTCAATGGCTGCGTTGCCGGCCAGCACAATCAGATCCGCCAGTGACACCTGCTTGCCACCAGAAGCAGAACGGTTGAAATCGGCCTGAATGCCTTCCAATGTACTGATCACGCGGGTCAGTTCATCGGGCTGGTTTACTGCCCAGGTGTTCTGCGGAGCCAGACGCACGCGGGCACCGTTGGCGCCACCACGCATGTCGGTGCCACGGTAGGTCACAGCAGACGCCCACGCGGTGCGAACCAGTTGGTCAGTGCTCAGGCCAGAGGCCAGAATGCGTGACTTCAGGTTGGCGATATCCTGGTCATTGACCAGTGGATGATCCACTTCCGGTACCGGGTCTTGCCAGATCAACGCTTCAGCCGGTGTCCAGTCACCCACATAACGTGAACGCGGGCCCATGTCGCGGTGGGTCAGCTTGAACCAGGCTTTGGCGTAGGCCAGTTCGAACTCGTCCGGGTTCTCCATAAAACGGCGGGAAATTTCGCCGTAGGATGGATCAAAACGCAGGGCCAGGTCGGTGGTCAGCATCATTGGCGCGTGACGCTTGCCTGGATCATGGGCGTCCGGCACCAGATTGGCAGCAGAGGCATCAGTGGGTTTCCACTGAATTGCGCCCGCCGGGCTGCGGGTCTGTTCCCATTCAAAACCGAACAGGTTCTGGAAGAAATTGTTGGTCCACTGGTTCGGGGCGACGGTCCAGGCACCTTCCAGACCGGAAGTAATGGTGTCCACGCCATTGCCACGGCCATGGGTGTTCTGCCAGCCCAGACCCATCTGCTCGATGGGTGCCGCTTCCGGCTCGACACCAACATTGCCTTGCGGGCGGGCGGCACCGTGCGCTTTACCGAAGGTATGACCACCGGCAATCAGCGCCACGGTTTCTTCGTCGTTCATGCCCATGCGGCCAAAGGTTTCACGGATGTCACGCGCGGCCAGCAGCGGGTCCGGGTTACCGTTCGGGCCTTCCGGGTTTACGTAAATCAGACCCATTTGAGTCGCACCAAAGGGGCGCGCCAGATCACGGTCGCCGCTGTGGCGGCTGTCACCCAGCCACTCACCTTCCGGGCCCCAGTTCACTTCTTCGGGCTCCCACGCATCAACACGGCCAAAGGCAAAGCCATACATCTGCATGCCCATGTCTTCCATGGCAACCGTGCCAGCCAGCACCATCAGGTCGGCCCAGGACACTTTGTCACCGTACTTTTGTTTGACCGGCCACAGCAGACGCTGGGCTTTGTCGAGGTTGGCGTTGTCCGGCCAGCTGTTCAGTGGCGCAAAACGCTGCATGCCACCGTCTGAGCCTCCACGGCCGTCAAAGGTGCGGTAGGTACCGGCGCTGTGCCAGGACATACGGATGAAGAACGGGCCATAGTGCCCGTAGTCAGCCGGCCACCAGTCTTGTGAGGTGCGCATGACATTGACCAGATCCTGCTTGAGCTCGTCGATGTCTACCTCAGCCACCGCTGCGGCATAGTCGAAGGTACCGCCAGTGGGATCAGAGGCGGGTGAGTTCTGGCGCAGTGGGCTCAGATCCAGACGGTTGGGCCACCAATAATCATTGGTGGGCGCCGCGTCCTGCGCGCTCGCGCTCTGGATGGCAGCCATCGGGCTCAGGCCCATCGCAGCAATGATGGCAATGGCTAATGTACTTTTTCGCATTTTTGTATTTCCCCCCGGAAGTGGTGTCAAAAATATAGTGATGGTCTGGGTGGTAACGACAGAAACCCATCAAATTTCTATCAATATTCAGAAAACGATTAACTTTATGTATTTATGCGGGAAGCCGGCAAATTGAAAAATCGCATCATCAAGATGCAAAAAAACAATGACCCTGAGTGATAGAGGGCTTGCGCGCGCAAATCAGGCTTGTGAGGGGGAATGGGAGGTTGGCACCCGATCATCCCTGATCAGGCGCCAGAGTTGATCAGGCTTTTGTGGGTCGAGCCCCAACCAGATTAAACGGCGCACCCTGCGGGTCCATGCCGGAGATGATAAAGTCACCACCTGGCACCTCTGCCGGGCCGTACATCAGCTGGCCACCGTTGGCTGTCACCGCGTTGGCCGCCGCATCAATGTCGCTGACACGGAAATAGTACGACCACATCGGTACCGGCATTTCGGCGGGTTTGGGCATGATGGCGCCGATCACTCCGCCATGGCGAACAAACTGGTATTCACCCATCGGCCCCATGTCCATGGCGCCATCCTGCTGCCAGCCAAACAAGTCACCATAAAAGCGCCAGGCCTCTTTCTGATCGGTGCTGGCCAGTTCGTTCCACGCGCAGTGGCCAGGTCGCGGCTTGTCGAAGGCGAAGGACAGACTGGTCTGATCGCTGTCACCCCGCATCACATAAAACGGCACACCTTGCGGGTCGGTGACCATCGCCATGCGCCCGGCCCCCGGGACATCCATCGCCGGCATCATGACCTTGCCACCGGCCTTGACCAGTTTGTCGACACAGGCATCAACGTCATCAACACCGATGTACCCGAGCCAAACCGGACGTGCACCGCCGGCCTGCATTTCCTCGTCAATGGCCATCATGCCGCCGACACCTTGCGGCTGCCCGTTGTCGACATCGGCGGCAAAAAAGAAATGGTAGTCCATGCCGGGCGTACCGCTGTCTGCAAAGGTCCAGCCCAGCACCTTGCCGTAAAACGCCTGCGCACCCGCCAGATCAGCGGTCAGCAGCTCGTACCAGATAAAATCACCATGTTTGTTGGCCATGCTCATTTCTCCAGATGGACTACGGGCATAAAACCACCAAAAATCAGGCGCTTTCCATCAAAGGGCATGGGGTTTTTGACCGGATCCATGCGCGGGTCACTGAATCCGTCGGCCATCAGTTTTGCCATGGCGGCGTCGCGTGTCGCTTTGTCCGGCCATTCAATCCAGGAAAAGACCACATCCTCATCGGCGTTGGCTTTGACAGCACCGCGGAAGTCGGTCACTTTGCCATCGGGCACATCGTCACCCCAGCATTCCAGAACCCGGGTGGCCCCAAGCTCAAGAAAAATCGGATCGGCCATGGCGGCGTGCTCAGTAAACGCCTGCTTGTTGGCTTTGGGTACAGGAATTACAAATCCGTCGATATAAGGCATCCTTTTGTCTCCTTGTTGTGGTTTTGTTGTTAACCTTTGTCGAGTATCAGACAGCAAAATCGACAGCACATCAAAAATAATTTTCCGGGGGGAACATTCATCATGGCATTTCAAAAAACCGGCCTGTCACTGGCATTGTCACTGAGCCTGATGTGCGCAGCCGTCAGCGGCCAGGCACAGACTACCGCAACACTGCTGGACACTAGCTGCAACGCCAATCTTGAGCAACCACTGACTGAACCGGGCACCGGGCGCACCTGGGTACTCGACTACCCCTGTGACCTGCGCGCTGACGAGTCGGTCACGCTGATTCTCAACCTGCATGGTGGCGGCTCGAATACGGCTTACCAACGGGCCTATTTTCCGGCCTGGGAGCTGAAGGAAAAACACCGGCTGGTGATGGCCACCCCCTACTCGCCGGTGGCGCGCTGGCGTGAGGAGGATGACGAATATCTGCAAAACATTGTGTCAGCCATGATTGAATCCGTCGGTGCAGACCGTGTGCGGGCATTTTGGCTTGTGGGCCACTCACAGGGCGGTTTCACCTCCAGACGACTGGTCTGCACAGACTTCTTCCGGGACAAGGTAGACGGTCTGGTGAGCCTGTCAGGAGGACGTCTGGGCGGCGCCACGACACGCTCACCGAATGCAGGTCGCCCACGACAGGCTGATGCGCCACCGCCCAGCACACCTGCCCAAGGCAGCACATCTTCGGCCACCGTACTTCCTGAACCAGACTGTGATTTCTCACACATATACTCAACTGGCGAATACGAAATCTCTGATTTGCCCCAGACCTCACTGCTGGCCCAGCGTTTTCAATGTGAGGCACGCGTTCGTCGCCCTGATGTCGTGGATACCGAGGCCGGCAAAACCTACGACAGCCGCAGTCAGAACCCGGGCACACGCGAGTGGGGCCTGTTGCCACGCCCTGGTACAGCACAGGTCTTTGAGTACCCCAACTGCGCCGACGGCCGAGTTGTGGCTGATGTGGTGCGCATCGACAAAGGCCACACCGAAGGGCTGGAGCCCAATGTCATGGATACCATCGTCACTCTGATGGTCAGCGCTAGCGGCGGCAAGATTCGGGGGGATTGATGATCAGAATCAGAAACCTTGATCATGTGGTGCTCAGAACGACCCGCCTGCCAGAGATGTTGCGCTTTTACTGCGACGTGCTCGGTTGCACGCTGGAACGCGAACTGCCGCCGGAGCAAGGCCTGAGTCAGCTGCGTGCGGGTGATGCGCTGATTGATCTGGTGACGGTGGACAGCGCGTTGGGACGAATGGGTGGCAGGCCGCCGTCTCAGGACGGCCGCAATGTGGATCACATCTGTCTGCGAATTCAGAGCATTGGTGAAAGTGAACTGATGCGTTACCTCGAGGAAAACAACGTCAAACACTCCGGTTTTGAAGACCGTTATGGTGCCGATGGCATGGGCCGCTCGATTTATATTGAGGACCCGGAAGGCAATGTGGTTGAGTTGAGGCCTGCGCCTTTACGAGAACAACCGGCATGAAAACCCCCGACCCGACACACGAGCAGATCCTGAGGCAAACAGCCTGTCGAATGGCGTCACGTGGCCGGGGGTCTCTGGCATTTAACCTGTTGTTTCCAGGAACGCTTGCCGCCGTGTTTGTCTGCCTTTACCTGGTGCCGATGTGGATCTCAAACATGGCGACCGAACCTTTGCAGACATGGCTGCAGCTCTATTTGACCTGGTGCCCACCCTTGCTTGTGCTCAGCATTTATGTGATCTACACAAAATTACGCGAAGCAAAAATACAACCGCTGATAAAACAGTTGCGCGAGCAGGATCAGAGCGTCGCATCAGACTAGCGCCCTGCAGCCATCAGGTCACTGGCAGCTGTGGGAGTTCTGAGCAATGATTCAAACACAGCCCAGCGTTCATCATCGGTTTCTGCATGGCGATTGATATAGTCTCGCACGATGTCGAGCCCGAAAGTGTAGTTGATGACATACGCGCGGTAGGTATCGTCAAAGTCAAAACTTTGTTCCGCACGCGAGCGTGACAGCAAGCGGTATGTCATCGCCAGCTCTACCGCCTGGTCTTTGCTGATGTCGCCATCGAGGTAGAGTCGGCTGATGTGTGTGCGCGCGTTGGACAATGTCGACATCGGTTGGCTGATGGCCTCAAATCGGGCTCCGTCTTCCGGGTTCAACCCGGCAATCGGATATAACACCTGCTGCTCAAAAGCCAGGCGTGATTCGCCGGGGAAAGCCAGCTCAACACCATAGTTGGCTGACCCCTCGCCAAAAAGACTGCCGGGGGCATACAGCGGAAACAGCTGATACTCAATCCAGCCATTGCGTTTGATAAATTCGTTTTCCACATAAATGCCCCAGACATGATGACCGGGATAGCCCTCGTGACAGCCCAGATCCAGCGCACGCGTTATCAGGAATGGTTGATCCAGATTCACCTGTATCAATGATCGGTTATCACCCTGATACCAGTTATAGGCACTCCATGGCTGGCCGGTAACAAACTCCAGATCAAAGCGCTCGTTGTCCGGCAGCTGAAAACGTTCACGGGTTCGCGCACGGCATTCCGCAATGGCAGCCTCCATCACAGCTGGCACCTTGTCCTGCGGCACGTATAACCGCGAGCGCAGTGCTTCCACACGCTCACCGAGGCTGCCTTCACCGGGCAACAGGCGCTCCAGCTCGGCCAGCGCAGCTTCAAAGTCTGCCACGTTGTAGTCCGGGGGTACTGCGTCATAGAGCAGTTGTGCCTCTTCATTAAAGGGCAGACGCTCCCCCCCTGCCATCCGCATACGGGTGTGCAAGGCGCGTACATTGCGTTGCAGCTGTCGCAAACGCGCTTCTTCACCGGGCTCCGCACTTGCGTTGGCCAGTTCATCCATCAACTGCTGTGCCTGCACCAGTTGCTGTGGCAGCGGCAACTGATCGGCACGCGCCTGCTCACGCCACTGCGCCGGGCCGGTGTACGCATCAACCACGTTGCGATCAATCTCGCCCAGCGCTAGTGCCAACTTGACGTAGCGCTCAGCCAACGGGTCCAGATCGTCGGCGTGCACCAACGAGGCAGGCAGCAAAAGAGCGCCCAGCAAAAGTATCCGTGCACCGTGGCTGCCAGCGCCGCACGCTGTTCTCATTGGAGCCTCCTCCTGATTCATCAACACTGTGCACTGAAGCATACGTTTGCCCCCGCCAGATAAACAAGCGCGAAGTCACGGCTATTTTTGCCGGTCGCGGGAATCTTTTGGGAATTTGTCCGGTTAGCTGTCAGGCAGGTCACTGTCTCATCAACGCTCACGTCACTGATTGATGTCGCCACGGAGATAATCACAATGATCAAAACTGCATGGATTACCCTGACTGCGCTGGCTGCCACACTGCTACTCTCCAACGCCCTGGCCCATCACGGCTGGGATTGGACCAACGATGAACAAACCGAAATGACTGGCACCATTACCAGCATTTACATTGGCCCGCCGCATCCCCGGCTGGAAATCACCACTGACGATGGCGCCTGGACTGTGGATCTCGGCAATCCGCGCCAGACCCGGGACGCCGGTTTTGTGGAAGGATCCGCTGCGGTCGGTGACACCGTGTTGATACGCGGCCACCGCTCTGCCGACAACAGTGAAAAACTGATCAAAGCCGTGCGCGCCACCATTGATGGCCGCCAGTTTGATTTTTACCCTGATCTGATCCGGGAAGACTGAGACCACCTGCCCCGACACTCATGGATGGCTTCACCGAACTGATCAGCCAACTGCCGATTGCCGCCTTGCTGCGGCAGTCGGATTGGGCCTATCCGCTGATCAGCACAGTGCACATTCTGGCGATTGGGCTGATTATTGGCAGTGTTGTTGTGCTGGATCTGCGGCTGTTGGGCCGTTGGCACCACTTGCCACTGGGTGAGATCGCGCCCGTGTTAAGCCGCACCGCTGCCGCCGGCCTTGTGCTGGCACTGATCTCGGGGTTTTTGCTGTTCAGTGTTCAGGCCGCCAACTATCTGGCCAATCCAGCGTTTCAGATCAAACTGGGCCTGATTGCCCTGGCCCTGCTCAACATCGCGTGTATTCACCTTCATCCTGACTGGCGCGGCATCAATGCCCGTCACACCCTGTCGGCGACCATCCGGTTTTGTGCGGTGTTCTCACTCTTGCTTTGGGTGCTCACCGTGGCGGCCGGCCGCTGGATTGCGTTCGTC
The DNA here is from genome assembly GCA_036834885.1 of Pseudohongiella sp. GTDB lineage: Bacteria > Pseudomonadota > Gammaproteobacteria > Pseudomonadales > Pseudohongiellaceae > Pseudohongiella. The sequence continues at coordinate 447,585 of DAITNA010000002.1, forward strand.
TGATTTATCCATCAGGCTCCGCCTTCAGGCACTTGTCATCCCTCGTATCCTGTGCTGCAATCGGGCGGTCACTCTATAGAACCGCCCGCAAATAACAACAACATTCACAGGAGTCTCGCGATGCCTGATCGTCTGTTTTCCCGAGCACCGCTGGCCGCTGCGCTGGCGCTGATTTCCCTGTCTGCCACCGCCGTCGCCAACGACTATCAGGCCCCCAGAACCGAATGGGGGCACCCCGAGTTGCGCGGCGTCTGGAACTTCAGTTCATCAATCCCCATGCAGCGACCGCAAGCGCTGGGCGACCGCGAATTCTATACCCTCGAAGAAGTGCAGGCGCAGGAACAGGCACGCATCCAGCGTGAGCAGTCCGGCGTGGAACTCACCGACATCATCGGCGGCACCATTGGCGGTTATAACGACTTCTGGATTGAAACCAACCCGCTGGACTACAACCTGCGTACCTCGCTGATCATTGATCCGCCCAACGGGCGTATGCCGCCGGTTGTTGAAGGCGCTCCAATGGCGTATGGCGGATTGGGGCCGGACACTCCCGGCGTCAGACCTGTTCGCTTCACGGTCGGCGGTGTCGGCAAGGCCGGCCCGGAAGACCGGGGTTTGTCAGAGCGCTGCCTGATGGGTTTCAACTCGGTGCCACCGTTTGAGCCCAGTCTCTATAACAACAACTTGCAGATTTTCCAGACCGAAGATCATGTGGTGCTGTTCAACGAAATGATTCACGAAGCGCGCATTGTGCGCCTGGACGACGAAGGGCATATCCCGGCCAGTATCCGCCAGTGGAACGGCGACTCACGCGGTTACTGGGATGGCGAAACCCTGGTGGTGGAAACGCGCAACTTCAACAACAAAACCCAGAGTTTTAACGGGGTCGGTGTCAGCGCAGACAAACTGTTGATTGAGCGGTTTACCCGCATGGCGGACAACCGGGTGGATTACCGTTTTACGGTTGAGGATGACAAAGCATTCACCGCGCCGGTAACGGCGGAAATCCCGATGTTCAAGGTAGACGGCATCCTCTACGAGTATGCCTGCCACGAAGGCAATTACGGCCTGGTGAATGTGCTGCAGGGAGCCCGGGTAGAAGAAGGCACCTGGGACTACGAGAACAATCGGGCGACACGATAAACAGAGACAAGGGATAGATGCTTGACAGCTCAACAATACCGAGCAGATACTTGCAAGCTCAATCATCTGGCAAGGAGCCAATCATGAACATGTCCCCTCAGGCCGAGCTCATGCTCAATCTGATCAATTTGCATACGCGCATACAAAAACGCTTGCTGGGCCCGCTGTCATTGCACGGCATCAGCGTGACCGAATTTCTGGTCTTGCGCCAACTGGCCAATGCCCCGGACAAAAAACTGCGCCGGATCGATCTGGCGCAGCAGGTTGGCCTCAGTGCCTCCGGGGTCACGCGGTTGCTGGATCCGATGCAAAAAATCGGCCTGGTCGACAAAGAGGAGACCGAGCGCGATGCGCGGGTCAGTCTGGTCACGCTGACAAAAACCGGCGAACGCATCCTCAGCGATGCCAGAGTGACCTTCGACCAGGTGGCCAAAGGCTTGCTCGGCCAACTGTCGGCGTCGGATCAGGCCGTGCTCGCTCGCATGGTGGGTGTCGACGAAGAATAGCGAGAACAGAAAACAACGATCGGGAACAGACCTCAATAATAATTAACACGGGGAACATTGATGAAATCGCTCAGGCAGTTGGCACTTGTTTGCAGTATGGCGGCAGTCACCACCAGTTGGCATCAGATCTCACTGGCACAATCCACCCACCCGCTGCTTGAACGTATGACACCGGTCAGTGACGCCATGCTGGCCAACCCGCCAGCCGGGGACTGGTTGAACTGGCGCCGTACTTACGACACCTACGGCTTCAGCCCGCTCGACCAGATCAATCGCAGCAACGTCAGCCAGTTGCGTGAAGCGTACCGCATTCCGTTGCAACCCGGTTCCAACACCCCGACGCCACTGGTACATGACGGCGTTATGTTCCTGCTCGCCACCGACGATACCTTGCTGGCCATGGATGCCAGCAGCGGCGAAACTCTGTGGACCTTCAAACACCCGACCCACCCGGACGCACAACCCAGTGCCAAGGTCGGGATCGCCCTGCACGGCGACAAAATCATCATGCCGACCAACGATATGCATGTGCTGGCCATCAATGCCAAAACCGGCGCCCTGATCTGGGATCAGGCACTGGACAACGTACGCATTGGCCGCCGCGCGCATCAGCTGCACGCTACCCCGCTGATCGCCAATGGCATGGTCATTCAGGGTGTGACGGCGACCATGGTGCCCGAAGGCGGTTTTATGGTGGGACTGGATCTTGAAACCGGCGAGGAAGTCTGGCGCTTCCATGCGATTCCTCGTCCCGGTGAGGCTGGTGACGAGACCTGGAACGGGCTGGAGCTCAGTGCGCGCAGCGGCGGTTCGGTGTGGATGCCACCCAGCTATGACGCCGAACTCGATCTGGTTTATTTTGGTACAGCGCCGACTTACGACACCGCTTCCCTGCTCAACAAAAGCGATCTGCCCGGCGTGAACAACGATGGTTTGTACACCAATGCCACCGTGGCGCTGCGCCCGCGCAGCGGCGAACTGGTCTGGCACTTCCAGCATGTGGCCAACGACCAGTGGGACCTGGACTGGACCTATGAGCGTCAGATCATGGAATTGCCTGTCAACGGCCAGTTGCGCAAGGTCGTGGTCACGGCCGGCAAGATGGCGCTGTTTGACGCCCTGGATGCTGCCACCGGACAGTACCTGTTCTCACTGGATCTGGGTCTGCAAAATCTGATTGGCGCCATTGACCCGGTCACCGGCGCCAAAACCATGAACCCTAACGCGGCGCCGATTGCCGAGTCCGCCCAGCTGGTGTGTCCGTTTGCTGCCGGTGGTCACAACTGGCAAGCCAGCTCTTACAACGCGGACAGCAAAGTGCTGTTCATGCCGATTGCGCAGATGTGCATGATGGGCGGCGCGCTCGGCGGCCGCAGCATCCTGTCCACCGGTGCCGCACTGGATCCTGTGCCGGTACCGGGCCGTGACGGTGAATTTGGCCGCTTGCAGGCCGTGAATATGGAAACCCGCGAACTGCTGTGGGATTTCCGCGAAATGGCACCGCCCACCACCGCGATTGTGGCCACTGCCGGTGAGGTGATTTTCAGTGGCACCCTCGATCATCGCTTCAAGGCACTGGATGCCCATGATGGCAGCATCTTGTGGGAAACCAATATCGGCGATATCCCGGCCTCGTATCCGGTCACCTACATGGCCAACGGCAAGCAGTACATTGCATTGACCATTGGGCAGCCGACGATTCACGCTGGCACGTTTATGGGTGCGGTAACGGCGATGACCGGGGGCGCTGAGGGCCCGATGGGCAAACTGCAACCGGGTGGTGCGGCGCTGGTAGTGTACGCGCTGCCCTGATAGGCATGACCTTGATCGGCATGACGTTCAGCACAGTGCTTCTGGCACCCGACCGAAGCACTGTGCACCTTTCCCATTGGCCTCCCTGTCCTGTCTCCCCTATACTCGGCTGAACAAAAATGAACATGTTCAAACTGATTGAGCATGGCAGCAGCGTACGCGGAGAGTCCCATGTCACACAATGCATTACTGGCCAGCGCCGGACTGACGTCCTCGGACATCAACGGCGGCGACCTGAAAGTCCGCTCACCGATTGATGGCAGCGATCTGGCCTACGTGCGCCAGACACGCCCTGATGAAATGGCCACGGTGATCCAGCGTTCACATGAGGCTTTCCTGATCTGGCGCAGTATGCCTGCACCACGCCGGGGAGAGCTGGTGCGCTTGCTGGGTGAGGAGCTGCGCACATCAAAGGATGCGCTCGGAGCACTGGTGACACTGGAAGCCGGCAAGATTCGCTCTGAGGGTCTGGGCGAAGTGCAGGAGATGATAGACATCTGTGACTTTGCTGTCGGGCTGTCGCGACAACTGTATGGACTGACCATTGCGTCCGAACGCCCCGGCCATCGCATGATGGAAACCTGGCACCCGATGGGGCCCTGCGCGGTGATTTCTGCGTTTAACTTCCCGGTTGCGGTGTGGGCATGGAACGCGGCATTGGCGCTGGTGTGCGGCAATCCGGTGATCTGGAAACCCTCCGAAAAAACCCCGTTGACTGCCATTGCCACCATGAAAATTGTCGAACGGGCCTTGCTGCGTTTTGGCGATGCACCGCCGGGTTTGCTGCAACTGGTTATCGGTGGCGCCGACGTCGGTGAGGCGTTGGTGAGTTCACGACAGGTGCCGATAGTGTCAGCCACCGGATCCACCCGCATGGGGGCCATCGTGGGCCCCAAAGTGGCCGCCCGTTTTGGTCGTTCGATTCTGGAGCTGGGTGGCAATAACGCCATGATCGTGGCGCCATCGGCGGATCTGGACATGGCGGTGCGGGCGATTGTGTTTTCTGCCGTGGGCACAGCCGGGCAGCGCTGCACCACCTTGCGCCGGCTGATTGTGCACGAATCCATTCACGACGATCTGCTGACGCGTTTGCAGAAGGCCTATGGCAGTCTGCCGATTGGCAATCCGCTGGATCAGGGCACATTGATTGGTCCGCTGATTGATCAGGCCGCGTTGCAACAGATGCAGCACACGCTGAAACAGGCTGTCGATCAGGGCGGCACCGTCATCGGTGGTGAGCCCGTCAGCCGGAATGTGCCTCCCGGCGCCTATGTCAAACCGGCGCTGGTGCTGATGCCAGCACAAACGGATATTGTCCGGCATGAAACCTTTGCTCCCATTCTGTACGTCCTCAAGTACCAGACGCTGGAACAGGCCATTGCGCTGCAAAACGATGTGCCACAAGGGCTGTCTTCGTGCATTTTTACGCTCAATGTGCGTGAAGCAGAACAGTTTCTGTCCGCTGCCGGTTCTGACTGCGGCATCGCCAACGTCAACATCGGGCCCTCCGGTGCCGAGATTGGCGGGGCGTTTGGTGGTGAAAAAGAGACCGGAGGCGGCCGCGAAAGCGGTTCCGATGCCTGGCGGGCCTATATGCGACGACAAACCAACACCATCAACTACTCGACTCAGCTGCCGTTGGCACAGGGCGTCAAGTTTGATTTCTGATTCAGGACACGTGTTATGAGCAACAACCGTTTTGACCGTATTGCTGTGCTGGGACTGGGTAAAGTGGGACATCTGGCGGCTGAATTGCTGCATGACAGCGGCTTTACCGTGACTGGCATCGACAGCCGGGACATTGATGCGCCCTTTGCCACACAAAAAGCAGACCTCAACAACACCGGTGGACTGGCAAATTTGCTTGAAGGCCAGGAGGCCGTGTTGTCCTGCCTGCCTTACCACCTCAACAAGGCGGTCAGCAGCGCAGCCCATGCACTGGGCATCCATTACTTTGATCTCACCGAAGATGTGCCTACCACCAAACACATCCGTGCGCTGGCAGAAACCTCCAAAGGCATCATGGCACCGCAGTGCGGACTGGCGCCGGGTTTTGTCGGCATCGTTGCAGCTGATCTGGCGCAAAAATTCCACAAGGTGCGCGCACTCAAACTGCGCGTGGGTGCTCTGCCGCAAAACCCGACCGGCCTGCTCGGTTACGCCTTCAACTGGTCACCGGAAGGCGTGGTGAATGAATACCTGAATGATTGTGAAGTGATTGAAGAAGGTGTCCTCAAATCCGTATCTGCGATGGAATGGATTGAACAGATTTATATTGATGGCGTGCAACTGGAAGCCTTCACCACCTCCGGCGGCCTGGGCACCATGTGCGAGACCTATCTGGGTGTGATCGACAATCTGGATTACAAAACCATGCGTTATCCGGGCCATGTCAAACTGATGAACTTCTTTTTCCACGAACTGCTGATGCGTGAAAACCGCGCCGAGGCCGGCCGTATTCTGACCCACGCCAAACCGCCAGTGGATGAAGATGTGGTTTACGTGCATGTTGCCGCTGAAGGCCAGACCGATGGCGGCCTGCGTCGCAAGGAGTTTGTGCGGGCGTATTATCCGCTGGTGATCAATGGCAAGCAGCGTACAGCGATTGCCTGGACCACCTCCGCCTCCGTGGTCTCTGTGATTGAAATGGTGCGTGATGGCACGTTGCCGCAGCAGGGTTTTCTGAAACAGGAAGCTATCCCGCTAACACCCTATCTGGCCACCCGCACCGGAGATTATTTCCGGCAGGGTGCGGCCAGATAGTTTGCTCCAGCGTCAGTTTGCAACAGGAGAGAGATTCACCAGGTTGACGCGGGGAGGATCTGTCTCCGGTGTGATCTCAAGCACCAGATCGTATTTCCCTGCTGGATAGTCTGACAATATTTCAACGGCATTCACACTCAGACGGCCCGTCACCTCATCAAATACGGTTACGGGCTGCATCAGATCCGCCGCTGACGCAGCGCTAATGTCAGTGATCACAAAAGTTGGCTCCGTCCCTTCCTTTCGGAACAGGTCCACGCGGTAGTGATTGCCCTCAATCAGCACGTTGGGCAGGAACAGATAGTCACCGGCGTAAGTCGCCTTGCCAGATTGCTGGTGCCAGTTTACCGGCGCACCGCGGACCAGCCAGACACCGGTATTGTCACGATCGGCCGTCAGAGCGGCCTCATCCACTGTCGCTGTCTCCAGACCAAACGGACTGGAATACCAGGTCGTGCCTATGCTTTTTTCACCATACAACGTCAGAGTCACATACTGGGGACTGTTGTCCACCAGAGGCACAGAATCGGAGACAATACCTTTCACAAAGTTTTTGGACTGTGTCTCCCCCGTTGGCTGCAAGAGCTCGACCAGTTGCTTCAATGCGGTCAGGCCCGACAGGCCCAAAAAGTCATCCATGCGCGTGCGTGGCAGATAGGTTCTCGCCGACAGCAATTGATTCTGAACCAGCGTCTGTACCTGATAACGGTTGGCGATCTGAAAGCCATCCCACTCGCCACCCGGTTGCAAGCGTGTTTGCAAATCGTCGGCAGAAATCCCGACGGTACTGCCAAAACGCAGCCAGTCGTACCCGGTGCTGGGGTCACGTATGACATTTGGGTCTTCCCGTGAGTGAGCAGCTGGCGGCGGAAGAACCACGAACGGATTTCTGGGCATGTCGCCTGGCATGATGGTAATCGGCAGGACATCCTCCACATCCACGGTATACAACTGCCCATCAGCTGTATAACCGGCCAGCCTCATATCGCCATAACCGATCTGGCTCTCAGTCAAGCCGGGGCGGTCAGTGTAAACATCACCCATATGCAGCAGCACTTTGTCGCCCGGTGACAACAAGCGCGAGCGCGCATACAAGCAATGCAGCCGGCAGAAATTCGAGATATAAAACAGGTCTGTATCCGAGCGCATCAGCACATAGGTCGGCGGAGGTGCAACGATCACCTGATCTGAATGATTGGTGATCCAGGCATAGACCGGAACTGTGTCTCCTTGCTGAATCTCGGCCGGGTATTCATACTCAACCAGAATATCGAGATCCAGAAACTGCGGTGGTTGGTGCTGCGCGTGAGCGGGCAAGGTGACAACAGCCGCAATCGCAAAACACTTGAACAGATCCTTCATAAATTGCTCCTCGTTTCATCCCTGCCCGGACCGTATCCTGTGAAGTTTCGTAAGGCAATGGTAAGTATGGCCAATTGACTCGGGCAAATTTCAATTTTGTGAACTGGATCAAGGTATTGATGGCCAAAACTGCGCGACTGGCTCTACACTGTTTGTCATCAAAAACCGACAGGGTCTCTGCCATGAACAACAAAAACGCTGATCTGCCCCTGCTTTCCCGCCGCTCGCTGCTGACAGGTGCCGCTGTTGTGGCCGGCGCCAGCTTGCTGCCATCGAATAACCGCAGCCTGTTTGCGCAAACTACTGGCGCGGCCTCCAGTGGTACTGTGGTGTTTACGCACACCACGGTGGTCACCAACGATGCCGAGCGGCGCACGCTGCTGGATGTCGCGCTGGCGGTTCAGGGCGACCGCATCGCTGCCATTGGCGATACTGACCAGATTCTGGCTCAGTTCCCTGGCGCAGAAATCTATGACGGGCGTCGCAAGGCGCTGCTGCCGGGTCTCATCAACTGCCACGCGCACTTGCAACAGGCGCTCGACAAAGGTTTCAACGAGGACTTTGGTTTCCCCAACAGTCTGGTGCTGCCGTTCTCCCCGGCCAGTCTGATCTCCCGTGAAGAGTCCACCATCATGTCCATGGTCGGCGCCATTGAAGGCTTGCGATCGGGCACAACCACCATGGTGCAAAACGTGGGTGGCATTGCCAATGATGCGGCGGCACTGGTCACTACTGGCCAACGCTGGGTGTTTGCAGAATCGGTGCGTGACATTGAAACCGTGGACGGTCCCATGTCACCGCCGCGTCTGGCCAACAGCGTGCCGCCACGTTTCTCCGATCAGGCACGAGTCGAGGGCATGCAGCGCATCAGCGATCTGTTTGAGCGCTGGCATGATCACGACAATGGTCGTGTGCAAGTGTTCCCGGCCGCGGCACTGGTGGAGCTGTCCTCGCCGCAATTGCTGCGTGATGTGCGCGAATTTGCCGACCGGCACAATCTGGGCTACACCATTCATATGACACAGTCACAACCGGAAGTGGACTTTATGCTGCGTTACCATGGCGTGCGCCCGGCAACGTTCCTTGAACAACATGGTTATCTGGGGCCGCGCCTGTTTGCCGCCCATGCACGCTACGTTGACGATACCGAAATTGCGGCACTGGCACGCAGCAACACGATTGTCAGCAATCAGGCAGCGATGGCCGCCAACCGCGGTGTCAATCCGCCGATCACTGCACTGCGCGAGGCGGGCATTCGCATTTCCATGGGCACCGACAACAACAATAATGACATGCTGCACGTGATGAAAACCGCCATCTCACTCGAACGCATTCAGCGCAATGACGAGATACCCGGCACCTTGCCGCAACCGGAGGACATGCTGGCTGACTGCTGCACCGGTGGTGCTCATGCAGTCAATCTGCCCGACGACATCGGGTCGCTGGAGGTGGGCAAAAAAGCTGACATCCTGGTGCTGGATATGATGAAACCCCACCTGACCCCTTCCGGCCGCATTCTGTCGGCGTGGATTCACAACGGGCAACCGTCGGATATTGAAACAGTGATGGTCGATGGTCGTTTTGTCATGCGTGACCACCGGGTACTGACCATCGATGAAGCGGCACTGATGGAGGAAGCCTGGCAGATTGGCCAGCGCGTCTGGAGCCGTATGCTGGAAAACGGTCCGATGCCCTTGCCCCGGTTTCCCGCATCATGATTGACGTCACCACACTGTTTGTTGCGATCATTATTGTCAATTTTTCATTGGCTTTAATCATCGCTGGTGTGTCCATTCATGTGGACAGAAGTCCAATCGCCATGTCGGCAGCACAAGCTTGCAGCGGCATGGCGTTTGTGTTGTTCAGCCTGACTGGCCAGATTGACAGTGTGTTCAGTGTGATTGTCGGCAATATGCTGATGATTGCCGTATTCGCGCTGGCAGGAGAAGGGCTTTACCTGTTCCGGCGGGAACGCGCGCCCCATGCCCTGTTGTGGTCACCGGTGGTGATTATTGGTCTTTTATTTACCCAGCTGATGGACAACATCACGGCGCGCACCATGATTGGTGCCGCCATTATCTGTGTCCAGTGTCTGCATCTGATCGTGATTACCGTTGGCATCCGCCTGCGTGGTGCCGGCCGCGGACGTCTGTTGCTGATTGTGTGTTTCGCTACAGTCGGCTCAATCAATCTGGGTCGTCTTGTTGCACTGATATTGGGCGATGAACCCGTCAGCTCCATTACAGCACCGGGTCTGCTTCAGCTGATGACCTTCCTGCCGGTACTGGCACAGTCGCTGTTGATGGCGGTCGGTGTCATTGTGATGGAAAAAGAACGCGCACAGTCCATTGTGCAGGAGATGGCGCTGCACGATCCGCTGACCGGGCTGGCCAATCGGCGTCTGTTGTACGAACAACTTCAGCAGGCTTTTGATCAGAGCGCCAGCGAGCACAAATATGGTGCGGTTATTTTGATTGACCTTGATGAGTTCAAACCGGTCAACGATCGCTATGGTCATGCAATCGGAGATCTGCTGCTACAGTCTGTCGCTGATCGTATCCGCGCCAGCGTGCGTGAGGGTGACACCATCGCCCGACTCGGCGGCGATGAGTTTGTTGTAGTCTTGCAGTCGCTGGACAGTGAGGTCAACAACGCGCAAGCCATTGCAGATGCCATTACCAGCACTATCCGTCAGCGTATCGCGGAACCGCACTCACTGCTCGTTAGCTCGGAAGTTAACGCCAACACAAACCGTTTGCAGATGATTGAGTGCAGTTGCAGTACGGGAATCAGTTTGTTTATCGGTCGGGATTGTTCACCCGACAAAATCCTCAACCAGGCTGACAAAGCCATGTACCGGGCCAAAAACCGACGCGGGAATAAATTGAGTACATTTTCAGAATAAATTGACCAGCCAACTCCGCTTGCCCTGAGCGCCGCACAGGCATACGCTGACGATATCTGATCACTGCCGATTTTCGCGGCCGGAGTTCCCCATGACCAACCTGACTGACCACAGCGCCCGGGCGTTGACTCGACGCCAGTTTCTTGCCGGACTCAGTGACGCTGCAAAATGTTCACTGATTGTCCTGAGTGTTCCAGCCATATTGACGGCCTGTGGTCGCACGGAGACCACACCCTCAGCACCCGGCGCATCCAACTACAGCATACTCAGTGATGAACTGGCGCGTACCCTGGACGCTGTGACGGCGCGCATCGTGCCCACAGATGCCACGCCGGGTGCGCGGGAAGCCGGTGCTGTCGGTTTTATAGACCATGTTTTGGCTGATGGCCGGCAGGATCAGCTGTCGGTGCTGCAATCGGGCGCTGACGATTTGAATGCTGCAGCGAGCCGTCTTGGCGCTGGCAGCTTTGCCGAGCTGAGTGCAGAGCAGCAAGACCAGTTGCTGACAGAGATTGAAACAACACCGTTTTTTGGCACCTTGCGCTACCTCACAGTGGCCTCGTTGTTTGCCTTGCCGCAGTACGGCGGCAATGGCCCGGATACCGGCTTTACCCTGATAGGCATGACTCATGCACATGCTTATGTTCCTCCCTTTGGATATTACGACGCTGACTACGCAGCGCGTGGAGAATAAACATGGCTGAAAACAGTGCAGCAGTCAGCTTTCCCACTCGGGAAGACGTGGATTTTGTGATTGTGGGGTCAGGTGCCGCAGGCGGCATCATGGCAAAAGAATTGTCAACGGCAGGTTTCAAGGTGGTGGTGCTGGAGCAGGGCCCGCATCTGACCGCTGTGGATTTTCGCCACGATGAGTGGGGCATCAACCATAACAATGATTTGATGTGGAACGAGCGCCAGGGGCACCCGCAAACGTTCAGGCGTAATGACAGCGAAGTGGCTCAAGCCGGTGCAGGCCGACTCGGTTATGCCCACAATGTGGGCGGCAGCAGCATTCATTACTCGGGCAACTTCTGGCGCATGCGCCCGATTGATTTTAATGAAGCCAGCGTACGCGGCACCATTCCCGGCACTAACTTTGTGGACTGGCCGATCAGTTATGAAGAGCTGGAACCCTACTACACCAAAGTGGATTGGGAAATCGGCGTATCTGGACTGCAAGGTCCGTGGGATCCGCCGCGCTCACGCGACTACCCTTGCCCACCCATGCCGGTAAAAAGCTCCGACGTTCTGCTCGAACGTGGTGCGCGTGCATTGGGACTGACCGCCTACCCGGCACCGGTGGCGATTTTGTCGCAGCCACACAACGGCCGACCCGGTTGCATTCATTGTGGTTTTTGTAACGGTTACGGCTGCGAGGCCAATGCCAAGTCCTCGACTCTGGTGGCGATGATTCCACTGGCACTGGCATCAGGCAACTGCGAGCTGCGTACCGGTTGTACGGTGTCGCGCGTCAATACCGATGATCAGGGTCGAGCCAATGAAGTGGTGTACTGGGATGCCAACGGCGTTGAGCAGTCCCAGCGCACCAAAGCCGTGGTGCTGTGTGCCAATGGTGCCGAGACACCCAGATTGCTGTTGCTGTCAGCTTCCGCACAGCATCCGGATGGTTTGGCCAACAGCAGCGGCATGGTGGGAAAAAACCTGATGTTCAACTGCCATGCTTCGGCCGTGGGTCTGTTTGAGAATGAAATCAACGCGTGGAAGAGCATTCCAACCACGCGCGTGATCCACGACTTTTATACTCTGGATCCCAATCTGGGATTCTATGGTGGCGGCGGTATTGACGGGCGCCACCCAGGTGGCGGATCGCCAATGGCGTCTGCGATGAATGCCTTGTTCTCCGGCCCAACTTGGGGCGCCGGTTACAAACAGAATCTGGTGCGAAACTACAGCTACACGGCAGCATTCTCCGGTCACTGCACTTCTTTGCCATTGGAGAGCAATAATGTGAGCCTTGACCCGGAATTGAAAGACAAGTTCGGCCGACCAGCGCTGCGCACCACGTACATGGACCACCCCGATGATATTGCAACCGCAAAATTCTTCATGGAACGCTGCCTGGAACTGATGGATGCCGCCGGCGCAATTCAGAAGTACGGCTTTTATCCGGAGAATGGCCAGCGCGGTTCGGTGCACTTGCTGGGTACTTGCCGTATGGGTAACGATCCGGCAACGTCGGTGGTGGATCGTTATAACCGCTCCCATGACGTGCCCAACCTGTTTATGGTCGACGGCAGCAGCATGGTGACGTCGTCACGGGGACAGCCCACGATGACCATCATGGCGCTGGCGTTCAGGGCGGCGGACAATATTATCCAGTTTGCCCGGCGGGGTGAGGTGTAGAAAAGGGGTCAGACCCTAATTTGGCAAGCCAAAATAGGGTCTGACCCCTTTTCTAACGGCGATACACAATCTCCCCACCCACCACCGTCATCACAGTCTGTGCTGTGAGGATATCCTGCGGCGCCACCGTCATGAAATCACGATCAAACACGGTGAAGTCTGCATACTTGCCCACTTCCACAGAACCGCGCAGCGCCTCCTGGAACGATCCGTGTGCGGGCCAGATGGTGAACATTTTTAATGCGGTCTCGCGCGATACGGCCAGCTCCGGGTGCCAGCCGGCCCCGTCAGTGCCATCCAGACGTTTGCGTTCAATTGCAGCGTAAAATTCAATTCGCGGATCACCGACTTCGACGGGGGCATCCGACCCGCCCAGAATCATCAGACCGCGATCCACCAATTGCTGCCATGGATAGGCATAACCCAGTCGATCCGGACCCAGCCTGTCGGGCGCAAAGTTCAAGTCGCCAATACCGTGGCTTGGCTGCATTGAGGGCAGTACGTTCATCGCCACAAATCGCTGCTGGTCACTCGGCGGAATGATCTGCGCATGTTCCATGCGCCAGCGCAGATCGGTACTCATCCACTGATCCTGCGGAATGGCATCCCAGGCCTCGGCATACCAGTCCAGCAAGGTCCGCACAGCACGATCGCCAATCACGTGGGTCATGATCTGGAACCCCTGTTGCAAGGAAGCATGCAACACCGGCACCAGTTCCTCTTTGGTAGTACGGTTCATAAAACCGTTGTGATCGGCATCGGAATAATTTTCGATCAGGGCCGCACCACGCGAACCCAGCGTGCCGTCTATGTACACCTTGATGCCACGCACATCAAACATGTCGTCATCAGTTTTTTCACGACCACGCCGAATAAATTCGTTTGCCTCTGCTATCGGTACCGCCGCGTAAACACGGTGAGTCATCTGCCCCTCAGCATGCAGTTGCTTCATCAGGTCTACCAGACGCAAGGACATGCCGGCATCATGGGTTTGTGTCCAGCCCATAGCTGCGTTGGCTTGCATGCCGCGCAGCAAGTTGTCCTTGAGGTACTCATCGGTTTCCGGTGGCAGAATCGCGCGAAATACATTCATGGCATTGGCCAGCACATAACCGGTCGGGTTGCCATCGATATCACGCTCGAAGCGCCCACCTTCAGGATCTGGGGTGTCACGTGTCACACCAGCCAGCTCCAGTGCACGTGAATTGACCAGTGCCGACACACCATCGGCGCGCGGCATGTACAGCGGTTTGTTCTGTGTAAACGGATCAACGTCTTCCTTGGTCAGAAAACGCTGCTCATCGGTCCACTCACGTTCAATCCAGCCTCGGCCCTGAATCCATTCGCCTTCCGGAATGGTGGCGGCCCACTCTTCAATGCGCTCAACCGTTTCACGCAGGGTTGGAATACCAAACAGACTCAGGGTTTTGGTGCGACGACCCACCCCCTCCAGGTGTTGGTGGCTGTCCGCAAAACCGGCGTATACCGTGTTGCCTGCCAGATCAATAATCTCGGCATTGCCACACATATAGGCCTGGGCATCCGCGTTGCTGCCGACAAACACAATGCGTCCGTCCAGCGCCGCCACGGCCTCAGCCGTCCACTGGGCGTCGTTGGAGGTGTAAATGGTGGTGTTGTGCAGCACCAGATCGGCCGGCAAACAGCTGCCGTCAGCGGCAGAGCCGGCCACCGCTGCGGGCGTGGACGATGTTGATGTGTTGTCGCTGCAGGCAACGGCCAGCAGGCTCAAGGCAAAAACCGTCAGCGGACGGCGGGCGGATATTGTCATTATGAGTTTCCTGTGTGATTCAATAACGGTCAGATCTTCCTGAGCGAAGTATATTGCTTGTTAATAGGGTCGGAGCGTATATTTTTTATACGCTCCGACCCTATTTTTGGCCTAATCAGTTTGACGTCTACCACCGCCGACACATTATCGGGTCCGGAAACCACTCCGCCGCCCATTCCCCAGAAGCGCTGGATTGTGTCTGCGCTCGGCCTCATGCAGATTTTTGCATGGGGAAGTACGTTTTATCTGCCCGCCATTCTGGCGCCCACGATTGCTGAGGACACCGGCTGGCCGCTGGTGTGGATTGTGGGCTCGTTGTCGATTGGTCTGATGGTTGCCGGGCTGGTTGCACCCACCGTGGGCAATCGCATCGACAAAAAAGGCGGGCGCTGGGTGCTGACCATTTCCTGCGCGCTGTTTGCCATCGGCCTGTGTGTGATCGGCCTTGCCAACTCACTGTGGCTGTATTTTGGCGGCTGGCTGATACTGGGCGTGGCCATGGGCTCGGGCCTTTATGATGCCTCGTTTTCAACCCTGACCCAGATCTATGGGCTCAAGGCGCGCTCCGCCATTACCACACTGACCCTGTGGGGCGGCTTTTCAAGCACGGTATGCTGGCCTTTGTCGGCCTGGATGCTGAACCTGTTTGGGTGGCGGGCAACCTGCCTGATCTACGCCGCTATCATGTTGCTGGTCTGTCTGCCCCTGATTCGTAAAGTGCTGCCTGCGCGTGTGCGCATCGCCAATCGCCCGCGCACACCCGGCAAAAAAGCCCCGCTGGAACTGACCGCCCTGGAAAAACGGCAGATGCGATTGCTGATGTGTTCGCTGATGATTGCCGGTGCCATCGGCGCGCTGGTCTCTGTGCACCTGTTGCTGATTCTCTCCGGACGTGGCCTGAGCATCGAGGAGATGGTCGCACTGGGTGCTTTGATCGGCCCGGCGCAAGTGGCGGGTCGTTTGCTGGAAGCGGCCAACAAGGAACGCCACCACGCGCTCTGGACGCTGACCGTATCCGTTGGTCTGACTGCGATTGGACTGGTATTGCTCGCCACCGGACTGGAAGTCACCGCTTGGGCCATCATTTTGTATGGAGCGGGTAATGGCATTTTCAGCATAGCCAAGGGCGCTATGCCGCTATTCCTGTTCGGCAGCGAACGCTACGCACGCATTGTTGGTCGGCTGGCCTTGCCGTCACTGCTGGCTCAGGCGCTGGTACCGGCGCTGGTGGCCTGGCTACTGGCCGGTTTTGGTGCCCTGCCCTCGTTGTTGCTGTTGGCCGTGCTTGGCATCGCCAATATCGCAGTGGTGGTGTTGATCTGGCGGACGCGGCTACAATACGCGCCCCCGGACTCACCCACTGCAGGAGCGTGAACGCGTGAAGGAAATTGTGCTGATCAACATCACCGGCCCGGACCGCCCCGGCCTGACAGCGGCCATCACCGGGATTCTGTCACGCTCCGACGTCAACATTCTGGATATCGGCCAGGCCGTGATTCACGACACACTGTCCTTTGGCATTCTGGTGGAAATGGTCGGTGGCGAAGGCAAAACCGATGTGCTGAAGGATGTGCTGTTCCGCGCCTCCGAGCTCGACCAGCAGGTGAAGTTCACACCCATCAGCGCCGAGGATTACGCCCAGTGGGTCAGTGGCCAGGGCAAGCCCCGTCATATCGTGACACTGCTGGCCCGGCGCGTAACGGCAGAACACATCGCGCGCGTCAGCACCATCACAGCCCGTCATGGTCTCAATATCGACCACATTGACCGCCTCTCCGGCCGTATTCCGGAAGGACTGCCTGCGGACCAGGGCAAGGGCTGCATCGAATTTTCCGTGCGCGGTGAGCCAGCCGACCCGGAACAGCTGCGCGCCGAGTTCCTGACCATCGCCCAGGAGCTCAACGTCGATATCGCCTTCCAGCAGGACAGCATTTTCCGGCGCAACCGCCGCCTGGTGGTGTTTGATATGGACTCCACGCTGATCGACGCCGAAGTCATCGACGAACTGGCCAAGGCTGCAGGGGTTGGCGAACAGGTCGCGGCCATCACTGAACGCGCGATGCGCGGCGAGCTGGATTTCCAGGCCAGCTTTCGTGAGCGCATGGCACTGCTCAAAGGCTTGCCTGAATCCACGCTGGAGCAGATTGCACAGACTCTGCGTCTGACTGAGGGGGCGGAAACGCTGATCAGTCAGCTGCGTCGGTTGGGTTACAAAACAGCGATTCTCTCCGGCGGTTTCACTTACTTTGCTGAAAAGCTGCAAAAACGCCTTGGCATCGACTATGTCTACGCCAACACCCTGCCGATTGAAAACGGCCAGGTCACCGGTGGCGTGGTGCTGCCGATTGTTGACGGCCAGCGCAAAGCCGACCTGCTTAGAGAGCTCGCCCAGCGCGAAGGCATCAGTCTGGAACAGACCATTGCCGTCGGTGATGGTGCCAATGACTTGCCAATGTTGTCGATTGCAGGCCTGGGTGTGGCCTTCCGCGCCAAACCGCTGGTCAAACAATCGGCCAAGCAGGCGATATCCACGCTGGGACTTGATGGCATTCTGTACCTGCTGGGTTTCCGCGACCGTGATGGCGCCTGAGCGTTCCAGATTCTGCTGATTTATCTCACTTATCAACTGGATGAATAAATTCAGTTAGTGTCGCTCTGCACTTTACAAGTGCGTGTGACAGGGATACCGTTGGACTCCGACTGAACAGATTCAGGAGAGTTTCCATGTCACCACACAAGCCTATGACCTCGCGATTTACCGTGTCGCTGCTCGCGCTGGCTGTCAGCGCGGTGATCCCGCTGACGCAGGCACAGACAGCGGATCGCCCGGATCTGGAAGGACTCTGGACAAACGCATCACTGACCAACCTGACACGCCCGCAGGGCGTCGACAAACTGGTGGTGACTGCAGAAGAAGCTGCACAAATTGTTGCCAACACATCCATTGCCGGCCTGCCCGCTGGCGAGGTGGACGCGCCGGAAGCACGTGAGCCCGGCACGCCGCCGCCGGCTGGCAGTTTTGACTTTGGCCTGCGCGGTTACAACGATTTCTGGATTGATCCGGGCTCAACTCTGGCCATGGTCCGTGGCGAGTACCGCAGCTCTTACATCATCGACCCGCCCAACGGACAGGTGCCGCGTCTGGCTGAACCACGGGTGCAGATCCGCCGCAGTTTTGGCTCACGCTACGTCACCGGACAAGGTAATGCTGATGGTCCTGAGGCACTGCCGCTGGCCGAGCGTTGCTTCATCGGATTTGGCAACACCGCCGGCCCCGGCATGATGGGCACGCTGTACAACAGCACCTATCAGTTTGTGCAGACGGATGATTATGTGGTGATCACCGTTGAGATGAATCACGACGCCCGCATCATTCCGATTTACGACAATGCTGAACAGGCACGCGCCAATACTCGTCCGGCGGAACTGAACCAGTGGTTTGGTGACTCACGCGGCTGGTATGAAGATGGCTGGCTGGTGGTGGAAACCATCAACGTGAATCCGCAGCAAATGGCGGAAAGTGGCATCCCGATTACTGCTGACGGTAAATTCACGGAACGCTTCATGCGGTACTCCGATACCGAAATTGTGTATCAGTTCACCGTAGATGATGCCAATCTCTACAGTCAGCCGTGGACAGCGGAACTGAGTTTCCATGCCACTGAAGGCCCGATGTACGAGTATGCCTGCCACGAAGGCAACTATGCGATGCCCGGCATTCTGGCCGGCGCACGTCGTGCTGAGGCGGAAGCAGCCGCTCAGGGTCGTTGACGATCACGCAGTCGGATTTCCCTCTACAGGCGGTTTTTTGCCGACCGCCTGCAGAGGAATGACCGGTATAAATAAAGTAATCATCAACCCCAGCAATATAATCCACAAACTTGTCGTGAACATGGCGGTGATGGCATTTGAAAATGCCTGGCGTATACCCATCGTCAATCGTTCCATGGCCGATGCAACATCAAGTCCCGGCACTGCAGCCAGTCTCTGTTCCATCACCTGCGGGTTCATCACGATATTCTGCGCCTGACTCAGATCCAGGGTCTGTGATTGTCCACCTGACATCGCGGCCAGGCTCGGCAATTGAGCGGGTAACTCGGCGCTGAGATTCAGTGTTAACAGTGTCCCGAAAATCGCAACGCCCACGGTATTGCCAATTTGCCGGAAAAATTGTGTGGAACTGGTTGCCACGCCAATTTGCGACATCGGAAATGCAGCTTGTACTACCAGATTGACCAGACTCTGTGACGGCCCGAGACCAACGCCGACTACAAACATTCGCAGGTTCAGATCAAGCACGGATGTTTCAGGACCAATACCGGTTAGCAGAAAAACTCCCAATAACAGGATGGCAGCGCCACCAGCCATGTAGGGTTTGTAATTGCCGTGACGCGCCACCAGGCGACCGCTGCTGATGCTGCCCAGCATCAATCCAGCCATCAGAGGAAACATGGCAAAACCACTGTTGGTGGCATTGACGCCCAGCACAATTTGCATAAACAGCGGCATAAACATCACGACGCCCAGAAATGCCATACCAATCACAAAACTGCTCAGGTTGGTCATCACAAACACACGATTGCGGAACAGTGACAACGGCATGATTGCGTCACTGGCACGCGCTTCCACTCGCACAAACAAGAGCAGCGCCAGTAGGCTGATCGCAAACATGGATATCAGCTGAGGCGAAGTCCATGCGAAGCGGTTCCCTCCCCAAGTCAGCGCCAGTAAAAACGGTATAAACACCACAAGCAGCAACAAAGCACCCGCGACATCAATTCGTCCTCCGGTCCCGTGATTGAGCCGCGGGGTTTTATAGGCAATTACGCCCATAGCAAACAGTCCAAGAGGAATGTTGACGTAAAACACCCAGCGCCAGCCCGCGATTTCATGCCCAAACAGGGTCACTGTTGCGAAGTCGGTCAGAAAACCACCCAGAGCAGGACCAATAATGCTCGCAATACCAAAAATCGCGCCAAACAACCCCATAAATCGGGCTCTCTGCAATGGAGGATACAGATCGGCAATCATGCCAATGGCACTGGTAAACAAGGCAGCGCCACCGATTCCTTTCACCGCACGAAACACTATCAGCTGATGCATGCCATCACCCAGCAAAGGCAAGGTGCCGAACTCGCCGCTAATGCCACACAGGGCTGACCCGATCAGGAAAATGGCAATACCAATCAACAACACGGGCTTGCGCCCGTAAAGATCACCCAGCTTGCCGTAAATAGGTACCAGCACGGTAGATGCCAACATGTAGGCTGTGGTAACCCACGCATACAGTTCAAGACCGTCCAGCTCTGCTACAATCCGCGGCATGGCAGTTGACAGGATGGTCATATCCAGCGCTGCCAGCAGGAATACAATCAGCAGAGCAGCAAGCGTGGTTCTTTTATCGCGTTCCGACACGGGAGGTTTGTTGTTGGTGCTGCCTGATTCGGCATTTTGAGTCGTTACAGGAGAAGCCGGTACAGCAGTTGACTGGTTCAAAATACGATCCCTGTCCAGGTGGGTTGTGGCCGCAGTTATGCTATGCCTACCCCATAGCTGCTGCAACTCGCTATAACTCGAATAACGGTCGCTTGCCGCAGTGAAACAATACATATGGGTGACTTCATGCAGGCAACACCTGTGCTGACAACGCCGCTATTCACGACAGAGCGGCTGCTGGTCCGTCAAATTGATCACGCCGATATTGACGATATGTTCGCCGTGTACGGTGATGCAGAATCCATGCGCTGGGTCGGTGATGGCGTACCGCTGCCGCGAGATGGCTGTGCACATTGGGTCGATGTCACCCGAACCAACTACGAAAAACGCGGTTACGGCATGTCAGCGCTGGTGCTTAAAACAACCGGGGAAGTTGTCGGCTTTTGCGGACTTGTCCATCCTGGCGGGCAAGCAGAACCGGAAATCAAATATGCGCTCAAGCGAGCGTTTTTCGGACAGGGTTTTGCGTCAGAGGCGGTAATCGGCATGCTGCGTTATGGCCGTGAGACCTTGGGTCTGCGCCACATCATCGCCACCGTCGCTCCTGAAAATACCGTCTCCCTCCGGGTTCTGCAAAAAGCCGGCATGGTGGAAGTGTCGCGCTCAGCGGACAGCGTATTACTTCATCAGCCGGATAAAATGGCTGAACATTTCTGAATCAAAACGGTAACCCTGATCAACTGCACTGGCCGGATCGGGATTAAACGGATTGGCGGCCGAATTGTCATAGACGGTGGTGGCTCGAAACACGGAGCCCGCCGGGATGGACTTGGGTTCGCGCAAACGATAAGCCAACTGCCAGTTGTAATTGAAATTGGCCACGTTGATCAGCAACTCCTCCGACTGATCCGGATAAATCACACTCAAAGTCATCGTGCTGCCGCGGCTGTGCGCGTGCGGGGAATAACTGGTCAACCACATGTCCTGCGCCAGTGGCTGCGACAATACCACCTCTGTGTGCTCACGCACATCAGCTGGAATGCGCAGTTCGGATTTTTCCAGCGCCAGTGTTTCAATTTCGCGGTCCGGCTGCGTGTCATGAAAATACAAACCGATTTGTGTACGATCCACGGTTTCGCGCCCGGAGGTCAGGTAACGCAATTTGAACACAAGATCCGAGTTCGCGCTTAAGGCAAAACCGGCGTTGCCAGCAAACACATCATCTGTTTCACCTGGCACGTACACACTGATAAATTCGGCATTCTCTGCCGCAATCAGTGCATCCGGATCGGTACTGTCGAAGGTTTTGTCAACGGCATAGACCAGCAGGCTATGCAGCACACTTTTGTCACCTACCTTGTAGGAGACTGCGCTGATCCATTTGTCCTCCGGAATACTCAGCGCTGTGCGCTTGACGAGAAAGTCGACATTGCCAGTGGCAGGAATCGCTTGCTCGGGCACATCGACAATCAGATCCGGTAGCCCGAGGGGCCAGTCGGCCGCCACGGGCATGGCTTCAGCCAGGGGATCCATCTCACCATCACGCGGGCCGCGCTGATCAATCCACTCAATCAGCAACGCCATTTCCTCGTCGCTCAGTTCATGCGTGTTTTCCCAGTCGCCGACAGCGTTGTCGATCTGGCCCGGTGGCATACGACGGGTGATAACAGTCTCACGCATCATCGGACTCCAGCCCAGGACCATCAGGTAACGATTCATGGCCCATGGTGCCAGTCCGTTCTCGACATGACAAAACGCGCAGCGCGCTTTGAGCAGAGGCGCAATGTCTTTCTGGTAGGAAATCTGTCGATCCGCAAACTGCTCACGAAAGCGATAAGTCAGCGGTGCACCCGCCGGTGTGTCAGCTGGCACCTCGTAGCGCACCGGACGTCCTGCACGTTTGGCCGCCAGCCA
The DNA here is from genome assembly GCA_036834885.1 of Pseudohongiella sp. Taxonomy (GTDB): domain Bacteria; phylum Pseudomonadota; class Gammaproteobacteria; order Pseudomonadales; family Pseudohongiellaceae; genus Pseudohongiella. The sequence goes on from DAITNA010000002.1 coordinate 469,579, forward strand.
TTCTGTCAGCGCAGGTGCCAGTTCATCTGTGGAATTGACATTGCGAAACACAATGCTGCTGGAGCCCGGATCCAGAATCAGCATTTCACCCAACACCTTGATATCCAGGGTCTTGGCAACTGTCTGGGAGCCATCCAGCAAGATTGGCAGCGCCGGCAACTCGCTGGCGCGGGCACGCACATTATCGGCATCCTCTGATGCGTTCAACAGCCAGACCACCACGCCCTGTTCTGCAAAGTTTTGTTGCAAGACCTGCAAATCTGCAGCGGCCTGCAGTGATGCCGGATCTTCAGACGAAAAGGACATCAGCACCACGGCCGCTTGCGCGCCATAACGACCCAGCTGATGGAACTTGCCATGCTGGTCGAGCAAACCAAAATCGCTGTTGGCATGGACCGGGATCGCCGGCAACAAACACAAGAGGACAAGACTGACAAAAGCCAGCCTGGCACGCACAGGTTTTCTGGATCCAGACAAATACAACATAGACAAACCGTTGGTATCCGGGCTGCTTGCCCAATACAAGACACCGCCAATTTAAACACAGCCCCTGTGCTTGTGCTGCCGTTAAACCCAAAAAAGCTGACGAATTTCTAAAATCATGGGGTTTCCGCTGATGCGAACTTCACCTGGCGATGACATACACTTGACCACAATCCAGCACCCGCTTACGCTGAAGCCATGAACATCACATCCAGCTACGCCGCAATCCCGCCCGCTCTCAGCAGCGGCACCCAGGGCATGGCCACGGCCAGCAATCGCCTTGCGCAGTCGGCTGGCAAAATTGCCAGTGCTGCTTATGCGGAAAACAACGCCAATAACAACAGCCTCAGCAGCAGCCCGGTATTGGCGTCAGAGCGCAGCCAGCAGCTGCTTGAGATGAAGCGCGAACAGTTACTCTTCACCGCATCTGCACGCGTGGTCAAAACCTCCGACAACATGATTGGCAGTCTGCTGAACATCCGTGCCTGACTCTGCTGTTCACTCCGGGATTAGTGACACTGAGGGGCGTACCATCCGGAGTTTTGCGCCGGTCAGTCGCAGTGATGCCAACATCCTGATTCTTGGCAGCATGCCGGGCAACAAATCACTGCAAGCCAGTGAGTATTACGCTCATCCGCGCAATCTGTTTTGGGACATCATGCAGACAGTGCTGGGCATACAGCGCAGCGCGCAGTACCCCCACAGGCTGGAGCAGCTGAAAGAACACCGGATTGCACTGTGGGATGTGGCGTTTGAATGCGAGCGGAAATCCAGTCTGGACAGCGATATTGTCAGCAGTAGCGTTGAGCCAAACGACTTTGCGAGTTTTTTCAGCGTGCATGCGGACATCAGGCGCATTTGCCTCAATGGCAACAAGGCTGCGGAGTTGTTTGCACGTCATGTGCAAAAGCGTTTGCCCCAGACGCCTGAGCTGGACATTCTGACCTTGCCGTCGACCAGCCCGGCCAATGCGGCGATGTCACGTGAGCACAAACTCAACGCCTGGCGTCAGGCGCTGAGTTGGAGAGACAGATCGGAGGGCTGACGGGTGGGTATTGACGATTCGTGCACCTGGACCATTGGTGGTCAGTCCATGGCTACACGAAGCACCTGCCCAACACTCAGCAAGTCACCCGCCAGATCGTTATGCATGCGGAGGGCATCCACACTGGTTCGGTAGCGACTGGCGATACGCCACAGGGTTTCGCCCTGGCGTACACGGTGGGTAATTTCACGTGGCTCGGAGACTTGCGCAACCGCCGGTGTTGCGGTGGGGGTCTGATCGGTGCTTGCACTGGCCGCAATCACGCGCGCGGGCTCAGCCGACTGACCACTGCCGGGTACTATCAGTTTTTGTCCGACATTGATCAGATCACCGCGCAGCCCGTTGGCCGCGCGCAGCTGGGCAACGGTCGTATCCATGCGGGCCGCCACTCTGGACAGCGTATCTCCACGTTGAACGGTGTACTCGCGGGTCTGGCCCTGAATACCCGCCAGGTAATTCACGTAGGGCTCCGGGAACACAGCAACATGGTAGTGCGGCGGATTGCGCTCACGCGTCACATCCAGAATACCGTTGTCCTCCAGTGACAGCAGAGTGCGTTCCAGCCAGGTTCGGCAACTGCCTTTGGACGGAATCCGCAAATCCACCGCCATACCTGTGGGATGCACAGAGTCTGCGGCTGCATTGGCCGGTTGCCGCTCAATCGGGCGGGTCAAACTGGTTACAGTCAGCTTCTCGCCGCATGCGTTGTAATACTGGGCACCGAGGCGCTCGATCAGTGTTTTGACCGCAGGACGTGCATAGGGGTAAGACACATTATGGATGGTTACATGCTGATTGTTGGAGACACGCACCAACTCGCCCTGTGATACCAGTTCGTTGACAGCCCGCGATGTGCGCGTGAAGGTATAACCGGCCTGCACGGCATGTTGATGCTGTCGCTCCATGGACGCGCGCGAGCCAGTCAGCGTGGACTGTTGCGCCAGAGCCGGGTTTAAAATCAGGGATAAGGTCGCTGCTGCAAGAGCCGCTGTCAGGTTTTTCATGCCCGCCTGCCTCACCGTCAAAAGTCTTTTTATGGTCGATTTATGGTCGTTTTTAGTGGAAAACCATGCGCGTATTGCAGCGCCAGTGGCCGCATTCTCACGTCATTTATTCGTTTTGTCCAGCATAATGATGTTTTTAATCAACTTTTATTGATCCACCTTCATCCGGACTTCGGCTGGTTTGACCAGCGATTCCCCGCTTTAGTTCAAAGCCTCGAACAATGACATAGGCAATCAGCGCCACAATAAAGACCAACAGATACATCCAGGCAATACTTTGCAGGCTGGCGATCAGGGTTCGGTAGATCTCCAGCACCCAACGCTCGCCCGAGAGCGACAGAATTCCAAACTCAGTGTGCTGTGGCGTGATGTAGCGTTCCAGCTCATAAAGCCGGACGCCACCAGAGATGCCGACCACATAGGTGGCGAACATGATGTAACGCTGCCAGGCCGCACTGATACTGTCCTGGATGATACGGCTGAAAATCTCACCCATCGGCTTGCGGAACACGCGGGCAGCGGTCCATGAAACGGCAATCGACAAGCTCAGGGTGACCAGCAACAGGGTCAGAAACATGGCATATCCTCTTGCAAGACTATTGCACAATCCGTCGGTGGGCCCGCAGCTACGTGTTAGCATGGATCGCTCAGGGATTTGACCACCCGCCCCGACGATTGACAACTGATTTATGAAAACGCCTGCCATCAAAAACATCACGACCACCCCTGAGCCCCACACACTGGCCTGCCCGCTCGACGGACTGCCATTGACGCGCCACAACAACAGTTGGCGCTGCCCGGCGGCACACAGCTTTGACATCGCCCGGCAGGGTTACGTTAACCTGCTGCCTGTGCAGAACAAGCGCTCCCGCGACCCCGGCGACAGCAAAGACATGGTCGCTGCACGCCAGGCTTTTCTGGCTGAAGGGTATTATCAGCCGGTGGCGGCTGCAGTGTGTGATGCCATCAGGCGCCATGTCAGCACTGCCAGACCGATTCATGTACTCGACGCCGGTTGCGGCGAAGGTTATTACCTGCGTCAGCTGCAACACAGCGCTCTGCCAGTATTTGCCACTGGCGTGGATATTTCCAAATGGGCAGTGATGGCTGCTGCACGTCAACAGACCCAGGCTGGCCAGCCAACACAAGCGGCCCAGTGGATTGTCGGCAGCAATGCGCACCTGCCGCTGCTGACGGCGTCACAAGATGCGGTGCTGTGCCTGTTTGGTTTTCCGGTTTACAGTGAATTTGCCCGTGTGCTCAAACCCGGTGCCGTGCTGGTCAAGGTGGATCCGGGTCCTGACCATCTCATTGAGCTGCGCAAAATGATTTACCCGAGCATCAAATCCGCTGGCGATACAGACAAGCATGACGCCGAGGGGTTCACAGCCCTTGAGCATTACGCTGTGAGGTATACAATCCATGTCAACACACCCGGGATGATTGCCCGGCTGTTGACCATGACACCTCATCTTTACCGGATCACCCCCGACGCGTTGGCTCGCGCCAGCGCCTTGCAACAGATAGAGCTGAGCGTTGATGTCAAGGTCAGCCTCTACCGGACTATTTTTTGAACAGCACATTAGGTTCTTGAACAGCACATCAGGTGCCTGAAAAACACGTTAAGCAAGCAACGGAGATGAACATGACAAGCCAATTAAAAGCCCTGCCCCGCGCCATGATGCTGGCTGCCCTGGTGGCAGGCATGACCACCGCTTGCAGTCCCGCTGACCCGGACGCCGGGCACGGCGGCGACCACAGCATGGCTGATTCAGCTGCCCAGGCCACTGCGCAGACAACTGAACCCGCAACCAATGATCACGCCAATCATGGCATGCCACCGGCAGAGCAGATCGGTAGCGAAAATGTCGCCTTTGCCACCAGTTGTGATGCAGCCACTGCTGACACATTCAACCGTGGTGTGGCGCTGATCCACTCATTCTGGTTCGCCGAAGCCATCAACTCGTTCAATCAGGTACTGGCCACCGATCCGGATTGTGCCATCGCATACTGGGGCATCAGCCTGAGTCATTGGGGTAACCCGTTTGCCGGACAACGCAATGCCCAGCAGCTGGCCCGTGGCCAGGAAAGTGTGCAACAGGCATTAAACACAGGCACTCCAACCGCGCGTGAAAAAGCCTATATTGATGCCGTGGCGCACCTGTTCTCCGACACTCAGGGCGGCACGCAAGGCGCACGCACCAAGGCCTACGAAAACGCCATGGCAGCGCTGGTTGAACAGTATCCCGACGATATGGAAGCGCGCATTTTTTATGCGCTCGCCGCCAACCAGACCGCCGATCCCACCGACAAGGCTTACACACAGCAGCTGAAAGCCGCCGACATTCTGGAACCCCTGTTCGAACAATACCCGAATCACCCAGGCCTCGCGCACTACATCATTCATGCCTACGATCATCCGCCACTGGCCGAGCGCGCGCTGAATGCGGCACGTCGCTATGCCTCTCTGGCGCCAGATGCCCCACATGCCTTGCACATGCCCTCTCACACGTTTACCCGTGTGGGCATGTGGCAGGAATCAGTGGATACCAATTTGCGCTCAGCGGAAATTGCACGTCAGAGCAGTACGGCTGGCGAAGAGCTGCATGCACTGGATTATCAGACCTATGCCTACCTGCAGATGGCTCAGGACCAAAAAGCACTGGCCGTGGTTGAGCGCGCACAGGCGCTGGTTGAGGAAGTGGATATCACCGCCGTCGGTGCCACTCAGGCTGGCGCATTTGCGATTGCCGCCATTCCTGCGCGTTATGCACTGGAGCGCGGTGATTACGCCGCCGCGGCGCAACTCACTGTGCATCCGGCCGAAACCACTCCGCACACGCAGGCCATCACGCATTTTGCACGCGCAATTGGCGCCGCCCGTATTGGGCAAGCCGACGCGGCCGCTGCTGATATTGCCATGCTGGCCGAGCTGCGCGAAAAAGCCCGCGCGCGTCAGGATGCGTACTGGACTGAACAGATTGATATTCAGTGGAAAGCCGCCAGCGCCTGGGCAAGCTTTGCAGCCGGTCAGCGTGACGAGGGCATCATCCAGATGAGTGCCGCTGCGGATCAGGAAGATGCCACTGACAAGGCCGCTGTGACACCGGGACCGATTGCACCGGCGCGTGAACTGCTGGGCATGATGTTGCTGGAAGCAGGTCGCCCGGCGGAAGCGCTGACAGCACTGGAGTCCACCCTGCAAAAAGAACCCAACCGCTTCATGACGTTAAACCTGGCCGCGCAAGCGGCCGGTGCTGCGGGCAACGCCGATCTGGCGCGCCAGTATTATCAGCAGCTGCTGACCGTGGCCGCTTCCGCCGACAGTGACAGGCCGGCCTTGCAAGCCGCCCGTTCGGCGCTGTGAGAAACGACCGCAACCGTTGACAGTTTTCGCCAACAGTTGCGGTCTTGTCACACAAGGGCTGCCAGAGATTCTGCCACGGGTCTATGCAAATCAGGCACTTGGCAGAATGGCACGGCCCGTGCATAGCTTCGGATATTGTGCTCTGAACGTGCGACAGCGAGAACTCACATGAATACACATCTGACCAAACCTGCGTTTACACCCATGCCACTGGTCTGGAAAATTCTCAGTCTGGTGCTGATTGCCGCATTTCTGGTGATCGGCGTGGCTGGCCTGATTCTGCCGGTGATCCCCGGCGTACTGTTCCTGTTTCTGGCGGCCTTGCTGGCTACGCGAGTGTCGCGGAGGGCGGCCCGGTTTGCCCATCAGCAGCCCTGGTTCCACCACCACCTGCGCCAATGGCAGGCATCCGGTCATCTGTCGATCGGCGAGCGCGTGAAACTGGCGGCCCTGATCACCATCCGGACCTGCGTCCGGGGCCTGCAGTCGCTGTGGCGCCTCGCCGCTCGCGCACGACGTTGACGACAACGCCCGGCTCGGAGCTCAGTCGGCAAACACATTCCCCCGCAGACGAACCAGCACCGCGCCGCGATTTTCTTCACGGAAATCAGGTACGGTGCCTTGCGTCTTGCGAAAATGCAGTTCCGCCAGTACCGCATCGCGAATCAGACCGCCGCCGACCACCAGTCGCACATCGCTGACATGGCTGGTCTGCCAGACGCGCTCCAGCGTCAGCTCAAACTTGGCCAGCGCCTGTTTCACGGTTTCGTGCTGATGGGCAATGTCCACCGTCAGCTGTGAACCATCACCCACACTGAACAGAGGCGAATCACATTTCACACACACCGGCTCCGGGGTGCGGGCCAGCAACGACGGTGGCACCAGCCTGTGTTCAAGCCCGCACACCAGACATTGGCGCGTGATCATCTCAGACACGTTTTTTCCTCACCGGATTTTCATCAAAGTGATTATACTGAACCCACAATAACACCAAGGGAAACACGCCATGCACGCTGTCAGCCCCATTCTCGCCCCCGTTGTCACCCTCGTCGCCTGGACACTGGTAATGTGGCTCTGGATGTACGCCACCCGTATCCCGGCCATTCGCAAAGCTGGCATCAAACTCGATTCGCAGTTGCCCAAGGGTGAACAGATGAACAGTCTGCCCGCCAGCGTGCGCTGGAAAGCCGACAACTATAACCACCTGATGGAACAACCGACGATTTTTTATGCACTGGCGCTGAGCCTGGCGCTCATGGGTCAGGGTGACGGTCTTAACTTGTGGCTGGCCTGGGGCTACGTCGGGCTGCGCATTGTACACAGTGTGTTTCAGGCCACCGTCAACAAAATTGAAATCCGCTTCCTGATATTTGTGCTGTCCACACTGATGCTGTTTGGCATGACTTTCCATGCCCTGATTGGTGTCGCGCATGCCCAGCCAGCACCGGTGGCAGAAGTGCGCCCCGGTCGTTTGCCCGGTTACCTGCCGGAACATGAACTCCCCAACGCGCTGGCCTTGCTGCCGGCCTCTCCGGCTGACGATTCACCCGCACATGCCTGGGAGCAGGCCGTCAACCGCAACATGCTGGCCTTGCGCGGCAGCGCACGCTGGCAACTGGCCATTGCCGACAATGACCTGAGTTTCCCGGCGGCGGCAGGCACCTTTTCCTGTGCGCTCAACGCACCGGTAACCCAGGAGCACACGCCGTATCTGTACCAGTTGTTGCGGCGCACTCTGATGGATGCCGGACTGGCGACCTACAGTGCCAAAAACCACTATCAGCGCACTCGTCCATTTGTTGTCAACGGTGAACCGATTTGTGCGGCAGGTGCCGAAGATACCTTGCGCAATGACGGTTCCTATCCGTCCGGGCATACCGCGATTGGCTGGGCATGGGCACTGATCCTGAGCGAACTTGCACCCGACCGTTCACAACAGCTGTATGCGCGTGGACTGGCGTTTGGTGACAGCCGCATGGTGTGCAATGTGCATTGGCCGATGGATGTGATTCAGGGACAAATTGTCGGCGCCGCGACAGTCGCCCGATTACAAGCAGATCCGCTGTTCAGTGCCGATCTTGAAGGCGCACGCGCTGAACTGGCCGCCGTGCGCGCACAGGGTTTGCCGCCGACCCGCGACTGCGCAGCAGAAGCAGAGGCCCTGGCTATTCCCGTACAGCGTTGAGAAGGTCTATGATGGCCAGTGTTTCCCCTGTTTATCGGAGTCAATCCATGAAAGCTGTCCGGTTCCTGATTGTTATTGCTGCATTAATCCTCAGCGTGTTTGCCCAGGCGGCCCCGCAGGGCTGGTCGCCCCTGCTGGAACCGGCAGACTTGAACCGCTTGCTGGCTGCCGATGACAGTATCCGGGTGATTCAGGTCACCGGTGATTATGCCGCTGGTCATGTGCCCGGCGCCCTGAACGCGCCCTATGCGCGTTTTCGTGGTCCGCAAAACAATCCGGGTGAGCTGCCGCCACTGTCTCAGTTGACCGAGGTGGTGCAGTCACTGGGCATCAACGCCGACACCCCGGTGGCGATTGTGCATCAGGGCAGCAATGCTGTGGATATGGGCGCATCAACACGCGTTTACTGGACGTTAAAATCGCTCGGCGTTCAGAATCTGGCAATTCTTAATGGTGGCCTGGCGGCCTGGCAGGCGGCAGGCTTGCCTGTCAGCACAGAGACCGTGTCCGTAGCGGCGTCCAGCTTTCAACCCCAATGGTCTGATCAGTGGACAGTACACACGGCAGAGATGGAAACGCTGGTGGCCAATGGCAGCGCCAAACTGATTGACGGGCGTCCGGCTGCGTTTTTCACCGGCCAGCAACCCACCGCTGGCCGTGCCGGCACCCTGCCTGGCGCACAAAATGTGAGTTTTGACACCCTGTTCAGTGGCACCACGATGAACAGCGGCAGCCAGTTGCAATCAGCGCTCTCCTCTGCATCGGCCAGCGATCAGGATCTGACCGTGACCTTCTGCAACACCGGGCACATGGGCTCCATCAACTGGTTTGCGATGAGCGAGCTGGCCGGCATGCAGAATGTCAAGCTGTACCCGGAAAGCATGACTGAGTGGGCAGCCTCACCGGATCGTCCCATGCAGGCAGGTCAATAACAGCACAATGCTGTGCCCGTGTTGCAGCGGCAAACGCCTGACGCAATGCTGTGGCCCGCTGCTGGCAGGCCAGCAGCATGCGCGCACGGTGAAGCAACTGATGCGCTCGCGTTTCAGCGCGTTTGCCCTCGGTGGTCACGGCGACTACCTGCTGGCAAGCTGGCATCCATCCACACGCCCGGACATCGACGCTCAGACACTGGGACAGCGTGATACCCATTGGATACGACTGGATGTGGTCAACACTACACAGGACGGCGAACATGGCACCGTTACCTTTTGCGCGTATTGGCAGGATGAATCCGGGCAAACACACCGCCATCAGGAACATTCGCGTTTCGAGCGCATCGGCGGACGCTGGTATTATCTCGATGGCGATGTCACACAGTCACCCACCGACGCGATCTGACTGTGCGAATACAACACAAACAGTCTGATACCTGAAAACCCATCACCATCATGAATCTCATGCGATACGCTTTTTTTACAACTGCCTTGCTCTGGCTGCTGATACCCACAGTACAAGCCCAGCCTGCGGACTGGACACCGCTGCTGGAGCCTGAACAATTAAACCGCCTGCTGCAACGCCATGATGAGATTCGGGTGTTGCAAGTCACCGGCGACTACAACGCCAGTCATATTGCCGGTGCATTAAACGCACCTTATGCGCGTTTTCGCGGACCTGCCAACAATGCGGGACAGTTGCCACCACTGCAGGATTTGCAGGCGCTGGTGTCAGAACTGGGTTTGAACATCAGCACCCCTGTGGTGCTGGTACATCAGGGCAACAGTGCTTCTGACATGGGTGCCGCCACGCGCGTGTACTGGACGCTGAAATCACTGGGCCTGCAACATCTGGCGATTCTGAACGGCGGATTGCTGGGCTGGCGTGAGGCGTCTTTACCCGTCACACAAATACCCGCGTCGGTGGAACCTTCGTCCTTTAATCCTCAGTGGCAAGATACTTGGCGCATATCCACTGCCACCCTGGAAACACAGATCAACCGGAACAGCCTGAACCTGATCGATGCACGACCACTGGCGTTTTATCTGGGCGAGCAAGCCACCGCAGCACGTCCCGGCACCCTGCCCGGTGCTGACAACATCAGTTACGAGACCTGGTTTGATGGCAATCGCATGAAACCCTTGCCGGAATTGCAGGGACTGTTTGCCTCACAGTTACCATCCGCTGACGCCGCACCGGTATCGTTCTGCAACACCGGTCACTGGGCCTCAATCAACTGGTTTGTGATGAGTGAACTGGCTGGCATTCCCGACACCCGTTTGTACGCCGAGAGTATGGTGGAGTGGGCTCAGCAGCCTCGTCCCATGGCCAATCAGCCGGGTCGGCTCGCCCATTATTGGGCACTGACGACTGACTGGCTGCGCGCACTGGCCGGGTGGTGACATGAGCCAGACACCTCATCTTCAGCGAGTGTTGATGCTGGCATTGCTGGCCGTGTTGTTGTTTGCGTGCTTCGCGGCGGCCGGACCGCGTGCGACCTTGCTGCTGATGGTGGGTCTTGGCATGGGTCTGGTGCTGGAAGGCCTGCGCTTCGGTTTTGCCGGACCCTGGCGCCAGATGCTGTCGGAACGCGATGCGCGGGGACTGGTCGCACAGTTACTGGCGATTGCCTTGTGCGCCGTGTTTGCCTTCCCGCTGCTGGCGAGTTCTCCCGATGAACTCAGCGGCGCGCATGCACCGGTAGGCATCGCGATGATCGTCGCCGCGTTTGTATTTGGCGCCGCCATGCAAGTGGTACTGGGTTGTGGTTCCGGCGTACTGGTCAACGCAGGCAGCGGCAACATGATGGCACTGGTCGCCCTGCCCGGTTTTATTGCCGGCAGTTTCTGGGGTTCCCTGCATGTCAGCGCCTGGACCTCGCTGGCCTCATTGCCGGTGCTGTCATTGCAAGACCTTTTTGGCGGCTTCGCGTTGCCGGTCACGCTGGCCGGATTGGGCGCACTGGCACTGATTGCACTCGGGCGCGCTGCACCCGGCAAACGCCTGCCAGCGGCGCGATTGTGGTGGGCGGCCAGCTTGCTGGCACTGCTGGCGATACTGAATCTGGTCGTCGCCGGACAACCCTGGGGCGTGGTTTATGGATTGGGCCTTTGGGGCGCCAAGCTGGCGACCGTTGCCGGCATGGATGTTGTTGCCACTGCTGCCTGGTCAGTCCCAGCGAACGCCGAGCGTTTGCAGCAAAGTGTGCTGACCGACGTGACCTCGCTGACCAATATCGGCCTGTTGCTCGGCGCCCTGGCAGTGATGCAATGGCGACGTGCTGGTCGCGGCCGGCCAGATGCACAAGTCCCGGCCTTGTCCATGCCAGGCTGGGTGCTTGTCCTGCTGACGGGTGTGGTCATGGGTTACAGCGCCCGTGTCGCTTTTGGTTGTAATGTCGGCGCATTTTTCAGCGGTATCGCCACCGGCAGCCTGCATGGCTGGGTCTGGTTTGTGGCGGCCTTTGCCGGTTCAACGCTGGGCATTCGACTGCGCCGGCAGTTGATGCAGCGCTTTGGCGTCGCGGCAGCCGGCACTGACGTAGCCCAACCCGGGGCCAGCCTGCAACGCCCTGCGTCTGCAATGTGCACAATGGCACTTGTTGCGCTGATATTGCTGGCCGACACTCGCGTGGCATTACCGATCAATCCCTTTGCGGCACCACCGCCCGCGGCGCTTGGCTCGGGCTTGCCGCCTGCCGGTGCTCATTGCACTGATTTTTGAGGAGAACACTCTATGAACAAGTGGCTGTTGGGCGTGTTTGCCCTGTCTGTTTTTGCGATGCAGGCTCAGGCGGAAACCATCCGCAACGTTGTCTACGGCCAGAAAGATGGTCTGGCCATGGTGATGGATGTCTACAAACCGGACAGCGGTGCCAATGGTGCCGGCGTTGCCTACATGATCAGCGGCGGCTGGATGTCCAGTTTGCCGATGCAGGCGGCGTATGAGTCGATGTTCATGCCCCTGGTGGACGCAGGTTATACGGTGTTTGCCGTGCGTCATGGCAGCAGCCCCCGTTACAACGTGCTGGAGGCCTGGAGTGATGTGGCTCGTGCGTTCCAGTTTATCGGCGACAACGCTGACAGTTACGGAGTGGATCCGGCACGTCTGGGCGTGTCAGGCATCAGTGCCGGTGGTCACCTGTCGCTGATGCTGGGCTTGTCGACTGAAGGCCAGACGCATCGGCCGGCGGCTGTGGTGGCCTATATGCCACCGACCGATCTGCGCGGCATGACCGGGCCGAATGACAATTTCCCGGCATTGAATTTTGCCGATGACCAGGCGCCAACGGTGTCACCGATCGATTTTGCATCGGCCGGTGATCCACCCGTGTTGCTGGTGCACGGCGACGCTGACGAACTGGTCAATATCCGGCACAGTGAGCGCATGTTTGCGGCACTTCAGGCGGCCGGGGTGACCAGTGAATTTATCGTGATACCGGGCGCACCGCATGGTTTGTTCACCGGCGATGATGCGGCAACAGCGGGCAATGCCTTGCGCGGGTGGTTTGATCAGCATTTGTGATCAAGCACCGAAGGCTTCGAGCGGCGTCCGCGATCGCCACCGCAATCACCCAGGCCGGAGTGAGTGTGTAGATGAGCAATACTGCGACGGTAAACAAGGCATTCAGAACGCGGGTCAGCATGAGGTACTCCCGGGAGTCAGCAACTGCATGCAGCATGAAGCAATGGCGCTACATTTTTGTGACAGTCAAAAGCCGGGAAACCTGCTTATGCACTCCGAAGCAGAGGGCTCAGCAAGGTCCGGGGGCGGACTGAGGAAAGCGGACCAATCAGGCCGCGCTTATCTGAGCCCATCAATCCGGAAACAGCGCGAGCAATGTCCGAATCCCGAGCCGCGCAGCGGCGAGGTTGAGTTGCGCAGCGCCCGGAGTGATGGGCTCAGATGCGGCCGGTCAGCGTCCTCAGTCCGCCCCCGGACCTTGCTGAGCCCTCTGCTTGCTGCTGCAGCACCAGGTCAACGCGACAAAACTCACCACTCGCCTCTGCTCCCATTCAGCGCTACACTCGCCGCTCTCTCCCAAGAATTCATATCCACAGGGACCACACAATGACCGTCCTCACCCGACACATCACACGCATCGCCTCTGCGTGCTTCGCCGCACTGCTCACATTGCCCCAGACATACGCCCAGCAGCCGCCGATTGAACAGTTTTTTGACGAGTTTACTGCCGAATGGGTACGCGCCAACCCCAACCTCGCCATCAGTACCGGTTATTTCACCGGGGAAGAACAGCGCCTGCTCGAACAACAAATCACGCCGCTCGGCCCGGAACAGCGACGCGCCCAGCTTGAACGCGCCCAACGCGGACTGGCCACGCTGGCGCAATATGATCTCAGCCAACTGCCCGACAGCCTGCGTATTTCTGCAGAAGTCATGCAGTGGCAACTGCAAATGATTGTGGAAGGTGAACCCTTCGAGGACTTCGACTTTCCGCTACAACAAATGAGCGGTGCCAACGTCAATCTGATCAACCAGCTCACTGTCGTGCACCCGCTGCGCTCGGTGGATGACATGGAAAACTATCTGCTGCGTCTGCAACAGATTGATGATCGCATGGCAGAAGCCATACAACAGTCACGACAAATGGCCGAGCGCGGTGTGATCCCGCCATCGTTCATTCTGGGCTCCACGCTGGAGCAGTTGCAGCGTTTTGTCAGCGGGCCCGCACAAGACAATCCGCTGACGACAACACTCAGTACCAAAACCGCTGATCTGCCCGGTATCACAGAAGCACAACGCGCCGACTTTGCTGCCCGTGCGGCCGCTATTGTGGAGCAAGAAGTGTACCCCGCGTGGAACAACGCGATTGCGGTGCTGCAGGAGCAACAAACGCGTGCCAGCGACGATGCCGGTTTGTGGCGATTCCCCAATGGCGCTGACATTTACGCGTATCAACTGCGCCGTTATACCACCACCGATTACACTGCAGAGCAGATACACGACATTGGTCTGCGTGAGGTGGCACGTATTGAAACCGAGATGGACCGATTGCTGCGTCAGATCGGCTTGACGCAAGGCAGCATAGAAGAGCGGGTCAACCAGCTTGAAGAGCGCCTGGCGTACAGCAACGACGACGCCGGGCGTGAACAGATCATGCGTGACATCGACACCATGATTGCCGACGCCAAAGTGCGTTCGGCTGGCGGCCTGTTCGATCGTATGCCCAAAGCTGATGTGATTGCCCAACCTTACCCGCGCTTCCGCTGGGACAATGCCGCAGCGTCTTACACCGCACCACCACTGGACGGCTCGCGGCCCGGCATTTTCCAGATGCCGCTGCGACCGAGCCGGCTCACACAGTTTGCGCTGCGCTCACTGGTCTATCACGAAACCGTCCCCGGTCATCACTTCCAGATTGCACTGGTCGGTGAAGACCCCAATCTGCCCAAATTCATGCAGACACGCGCTTTTGGTGGCAGCGCTGCCAGCAGCGAGGGTTGGGCGCTGTATGCGGAACAACTCGCCAACGAGCACGGCTGGTACGAAGGCGACGTGGAAGGCCTGATTGGTCAACTGGACTCAGCCCTGTTCCGCGCACGCCGCCTGGTTGTGGATACCGGCCTGCACGCCAAAGGCTGGACGCGCCAGCAAGCGATTGATTACGGCATCGAGGCCAGCGAAGTGGAACGTTATGTGGTGATGCCGGGACAAGCGACTTCCTACATGGTCGGCCAGTTGCGCATCACCGAGCTGCGCGAAAAAGCCCGCACCGCGCTCGGTCATCGTTTTGATATTGCCCAGTTTCACAATGTGGTGCTGAGTCTTGGCGTTGTGCCGCTGCCAGTGCTGGAGCGTGCGGTAGATCAATGGATTTCCACCGTTCGTACCAGCCAGACTGCACCGGCAGTTGCGGCTACGGTTGAGGAACTGCCAGCGGCACGCGCGGCGCTGGATGCCACCGGTTACCAGGCAACGACTGTCATTTACGATTTGCGTAACGACCGCTGGCTGGCCGGTCATGCGGAACGTGTTGATACACCTGCCCTGCCTGCGTCCACCTTCAAATGGTTCAGTTCGCTGGCCGCGCTGGAAACCCGGGTGATTCACAGTGTGGACGAGATCATTCCCTGGGATGGCGTCACCCGCAGTCGCCCGGAGACCAACAAGGACATGGCGCTGCGCGAAGCCTTCCGGGTCTCTTCAGTGCCGCACTATCAGAAACTGGTACGCGAAATCGGTTCCGGACGCATGGGTGTGCTGCTGCACGAAAACCATTACGGCAATATGAATATGAACGGCGGACTGGAGACATTCTGGCTTTCCGGTGAGCTGCGCATCACACCGCGCCAGCAGATCGAGTTTCTGCGCAAGTTGTACGCACAGGAGTTGCCATTCCGGCCCGAAGTCATGCGCGCCGTCAAGGACATCGCTCTGATGGAAGAAACCACCGACTACCGCTTGCGCGGCAAGACCGGACTGGCAGACATCGAGGTCGATGGCCATCGCGAGCAAACCGGCTGGTGGACAGGCTGGGTGGAAAAAGGCGATCAGGTCTACTTTTTCGCCACCCTGATGCAGGCCACCGATGCCGACACCGATGTGATGATTCCCGCCCGAGTGGCCGTCACCCGACAGATACTGACGGATCTGGGCGTGCTGCCGTAAATCTGTTTCCGTGCAAAATAAAGGTTAACAATCGAACAGACGGTCGATACAATCGGCCGCCGGTTCCCTCCGTGGGAAGTACCAGCACAACGTAGTACGTGCCAATAATAATGTTGGAAAATCCGGGGGGAATTCCATGAATCTGTCGGGCATCACCATTCTTGTCTATCTGGCACTGATTGTGCTGGTCAGTGTGTATCTCACCAAACGCAACAAAAGCTCTGATGACTGGGCCATTGGCGGCGGTGGCATGGGCCTGTGGCTGATCGCAGCAGGCATCGCCGGCACCCGTATTGGTGGCGCAGGCACCTACGGTGTGGCCGGTGACACCATGAACACTGGCGTGTGGAATATGTGGTACGGGGTCAACTCCTTTCTGGCACTGGCCCTGGTTGGCCTGTTCTTTGCCGTGCCCTACCGTCGGCTGCGTCTGACCACCGTCAGCGAACTCTTTGTCAAACGTCACGGCAGCTCCCGCAATGGCTGGTTGACCAGTCTGTGTGTACAGACCGAATACCTGATCATCAATATTCTGGAACCGCTGCTGGTGGGTATCATCATCAGCGCGGTGTTTGGTATCAACCGCGAACTGGCCATCATGATAGGCGCGGTGATCATTATCATGTCCACCACCTTCTCCGGCCTGCGCGGCGCCTCTGCCACCAACGTGATTCATGTGGTTGTGGTGACACTGGGCCTGGGCGCCGTGGCTATCATAGCCGGCGCTGAACTTGGGGGAATCAGTGGCATCAGGGAAAAGGTTGACGTGGCGTTGGCCAGCACGGACATCAGTCCGGCGAGCTGGTGGAGTTTCGTCGGACTGGGCTGGTTCCCGATCATCGCGATGTTTTTCTCTGCCGTGATCCACACACCGGCGGCGTCGGTGTATGTGAACTATTCCAGTTCAGCGCGCACCGAAAGTTTGCTGGTACCGGCCTTTCTGATGGCGGGTGTACTGGCAGCGATCATGCCGATGCTGGCGTCGATCATTGGCATTGAGGCCGTGGCAAAGTACGGTACCGAGAGTGGCATCACCAGTTACGCGACCATTACGCGGATTGCGACTGACACGGGCCCGATTGTGGGCGGTATCGCGATTGCGGCAGTGCTGGCGGCGCTGATTTCCTCCGGCGGTCCGATTCTGTTGTCGAGCGCGACGCTGTTTGTGAATGACTGGATTCCGGCATCCAAAACCTATGAGCCGGCGCGCAAGCTGAAAGCCTACCGGGTGACCAGCGTGATTTATGGTCTGTTTGCCGGTGTGCTGGCGTGTCTGTTGCCGATCAGTTCGGTGCTGGAGCTGTTGCTGCTGGGCTTTGCGATGGTGGTGCCGCCGGCGCTGGCGATCGGGTTTATTTTTTACTGGAAAAAGACCACTGAGCAGGGTGTGTTCTGGGGTATTGCTTCGGGTTATGGGCTGGGTGCGGCGGGCTGGCTGGTGAATACCCTGTTCTTGCATCTGGAGACGGATGTGGCGGCGTATTTCACCACGTTGGTGCCGTTGGTGGTGATTCCGGTGGTGTCGTTGATGACGCAGTCGCCGGAGAATCAGGGTGAGCATTCGGAGGCGTTTTACAAGGCGCTGAAGACGCCGGTGCCTTGATCGAGCCAGTCAATTCATACTGATGGCCCGCAAGGTGTGGGGTGGTGCAGGGGACTGAGACGTGCTACCGGCCGCCTTCCACTGAGTTGACCCGGCGGAGCGGAACTCGACCTCGCGGCACGCCGCTCGGGACTCGAACAGTCCTCCCGCTGATCGGGTCAACTCAGTGGAAGGCGGCCGGTAGCACGTCTCAGTCCCCTGCACCACCCCACACCTTGCTGATCACCTTGCATTTGACTATTGCCGGGCCGCTGACGAAGATGGTGACTGTCTGGACTTCCTCCTGGAGAGATCACCATGCGACCCACTCTGACCGCCCTCATTGCGCTGACTTCAATTCTGTTGGCCGCGACACCCGCTGTTGCGCAGCCGCAGTCCAGAATTATCAATGGCAAGCCTGCCAGCACCTCGACCTACCCCTGGCTTGCCAGCTTGTTTATTACGAGCGAGGCAGATACGGAAATGGGCGGCGGTTGTGGCGGCAGTCTGATCAACTCTCGCTGGGTGCTGACGGCCGCGCATTGTTTTCTGAACGATGACAGCAGCGCTGTCAGCCAGAATGTTGCTGCAAGAACGCGTGTCACGCTGAACAGCACCAACATCAGTCAGTTGTCGTCGTCAGCGATTGTGGTTGATGCAGCGCGTGTGATCATTCATCCCAACTACAATCCTGACTCGGTGAGCAGTGCCAATACACATGATTTTGATATTGCGCTGGTCGAGCTGAAAACTGCGGTCAATATCACACCGGTCAGCCTGTTTAACGGTGCGATGCAGGCCAATCTTCCTGCGATTGTTGCCGGCTGGGGTGCGACCGTGGGTGACGGCTCGGCATCGTCTGACCGGCTGCTGGCAACGCAGCTGATCACGGTGAAGCGGTCAGCGTGTGAAACGGCGCATGAGGGATTTATCACCAGCAACATGCTCTGCGCGGGTGGTTTTACCGATACTGACACCTCTGACACTTGCCAGGGCGACAGTGGCGGACCTTTGTTTGTCATGCTGCCTCAGGGCGCGCTGCAACTTGGCATCACCAGCTTTGGCGGCAGCGAGGATTCCAATTGTGGTACACCCGGCTCTCCTGGTGTGTACGCAAGTGTGCCAGCTCTGATGAGTTTCATCAGTGAACATGTGCCAAGCGTCACCACGGTCAACTCACTGGCACAGATACGTTACAGCGCCAATGTGTATGACGGAGCAACGGATGTTGTCACCATCCCCAAGGTCTACGCCGGCAATGAGTTGTATTCGGTGACGCTCAAGCATACGGGGAATCTGCAGTTCACGCTGGCCAGCGCAGCGGCACTCACACAGGACGATGCTTCGGCGGTTCCGTCATTTTTTGATGGCGCACAAAACGTCTTGATCCTGCCGCTGGTCAAGGTGGGCGCAGACACCTTTAATGTCCGGCTTCAGCACTTGGGCGACTTCCGATTTGCCGTTCAGTCCGCTGATACCGTGCAGCAGGCATTTTGAGCCAGCGCCGACCACAGTGACAGACGGGCCGCCAGGTCGGGATGTTGGGGGTGAGGACGCCGACCGGCCGCATCTGAGCCCATCACTCCGGGCGCTGTGCAACTCAACCTCGCCGCTGCACGGCTCGGGATTCGGACATTGCTCGCGCTATTTCCGGACTGATGGGCTCAGATAAACGCGGCCTGATTGGTCGGCTTTCCTCACCCCCAACATCCCGACCTGGCGGCCCGTCTGTCACTGTGGTCGGCATCCTCGACTGATCAAAAAATAATCGCTCCGACCCTATTTAATACAGCACCACGGAGCGGATCGACTTGCCTTCATGCATCAGGTCGAAGGCGTCATTGATGCGCTCCAGCGGCATGGTGTGCGTGATCAGATCATCGATATTGATACGCCCCTCCATGTACCAGTCAACAATCGTTGGCACATCCGTACGACCACGCGCACCACCAAAGGCACTGCCACGCCACACCCGCCCGGTCACCAGCTGGAACGGCCGCGTCGAGATTTCCTGACCCGCACCGGCCACGCCAATAATAATCGACTCGCCCCAACCCTTGTGACAGGCCTCCAGCGCCTGCCGCATGGTGTTGACGTTACCGATGCATTCAAAGGTGTAATCCGCCCCTCCCTTGGTCAGCTCAACAATCGCTTCCACCACATTGGGCACTTCCTTCGGGTTGATAAAGTCGGTCATGCCAAACTTGCGCGCCAGCTCCACTTTGGATGGATTGATGTCGACCCCCACAATCTGCCGCGCACCAACCAGACGTGCCGCCTGTATCACATTCAGACCAATGCCACCCAGGCCAAACACCACCACGCGTGAGCCCGGCTCCACCTTGGCATCAAATATCACCGCACCAACACCGGTGGTCACACCACAGCCGATGTAACACACCTTGTCCAGCGGCGCATCGGGCCGAATTTTGGCGACCGCGATTTCTGGCAGCACGGTGTAATTGGAAAAGGTTGAACAACCCATGTAATGCAGAATCGGTTTGCCATCAAGTGAAAACCGGCTGGTACCATCAGGCATCACGCCGCGCCCCTGTGTCGGACGTATCGCCTGGCACAGATTGGTTTTGGGATGCAGGCAGTATTCACACTCACGACATTCCGGGGTGTACAGCGGAATGACGGTATCGCCCTTCTTGACGGACTTCACACCCGGTCCCACGTCGACCACAATGCCGGCACCTTCATGCCCCAGAATGGCAGGAAACGCCCCTTCCGGATCGTCACCGGACAAGGTGAAGGCATCGGTGTGACATACACCAGTAGCCTTCAATTCAATCAGCACTTCACCCGCCTTCGGGCCGTCCAGATCGACTTCCACAATTTCCAGCGGTTTGCCCGCAGCAAACGCAACAGCGGCACGGGTTTTCATTTTTGATACTCCTGTCTATGGATGGTCAACATGGCAAGTTGCCGCGGTTCAGGCCCGCAAATGTCGGGCATGAAAGCGCAAGTGTTCTTCGATAAACGTGGAAACAAAATAATAGCTGTGATCATAAGCTTGCTGATAACGCACTGTCGCCTTGGGCAAGTGGGCTGCGACGGCGATCAGCGCCTCCGTGTTCAGCTCGCGCTGTAGAAACTCATCCGCTGTGCCTGTGTCCACCAGCATCGGTATCTGCAGTCGTCTGGTTTTTAACAATTCCACACTGTCGTATTGTGCCCATGCCGTTCGATCATCCCCCAGATACGCGGCAAACGCTTTTTGTCCCCACGGACAGTTGATCGGGTTGGCAATCGGTGCAAATGCGGATACCGAGACGTACTGTTCTGGCAGACGGGCAGCAATCATCAAAGCGCCATGTCCCCCCATTGAATGACCACTGATGGCCTGACGTTCACTGAATGGAAAATGCGCACGCACAAACGATGGCAATTCACAGGTGATGTAATCAAACATCTGGAAATGTTTGCGCCAAGGCTCTTGTGTGGCATTGACATAAAAACTGGCCCCCTGCCCCAAATCGTATGCCCCATCATTGGGCACTTGTTCGCCGCGCGGACTGGTGTCGGGAATCACCAATGCAATCCCCAGCTGCGCGGCCACACGCTGGGCGCCGGCTTTGGTGCTGAAGTTTTCATCGGTGCCGGTGAGGCCCGTCAGCCAGAACAACACGGGGACCTTGTGAGTGGGGTCAGCCTGCGGCGGCAAATACACGGAAAAACGCATGCGGCAGTCCAGCACGGCCGAATCATGCTCCACCCGGATCTGCTCACCCTCAAAATGTTTCTGCCGACTGACAATACTTGGACTGGACATCTGCAAAATATCCCCGATACTTGGACAAAGAATGAACAGGAAGATAAACCACGGAGCCGTGAAAAGCCAATGACCGATCTGCCGCCTGCCGAACAACCCATCCTCGCCACTGAACGCCTGCGCCTGCGGCCCTATTGCAGCGATGATGCCGCCCGCATACAACAACTGGCTGGTGAAGCCAGCGTCGCCGAAATGACCCGGACCATTCCCCATCCCTACCCCGATGGTGAGGCCGAGCGCTGGATTGCGCGCCAGGCAGATGAATGGCACCAGGGTATCAGCGTTACCTTTGCGGTGACCTTGCGCAACCGGGATGAAACGATTGGCACCGTCGGGCTGTTCAACCGCCAGGGCAGTGAGGCAGAAATCGGTTACTGGATCGGTGTGCCGTATCAGGGCGAAGGTTACTGCACCGAAGCTGTTGAGGCCCTGATCGGTTTTGGCATCAGCGAGCTCGGCATCACCCGTTTTTATGCCAGTCACCTCAAGCGCAACCCGGCATCGGGCAAAGTGCTGCGCAACGCCGGCCTGCGCAAAACCGGCAAGGACAACATTGTCTGGCGTGACGGGGTCTCCCAGGAAGCCGTCGAGCTGTATGAACTGCTGATCGAAGACGAGGCGCCACCGACGGACTGAGCTTCCCTGTTCGCACGAAAAAGTCACGCAAAACAGTCACACAAAACAGTTACGCGGCAATAACAACCAAGGCGATCACTATGCACAAAGCCGGTTCCTACAGCCCCAAGACGGCGATTGCCGTCATCATTGCCAATATGATTGGCACCGGCGTATTCACCAGCATCGGTTTTCAGATCATCGACATCAAATCCAGTTTTGTACTGTTGATGTTGTGGCTGGTCGGCGGCATCGCCGCCTTGTGCGGTGCCCTGACCTATGCGGAGCTGGCCAGCCGCTTGCCGCGCTCGGGTGGCGAGTACAACTTTCTCAGCCAGCTCTACCACCCGTCAGTGGGATTTGTGTCGGGCTGGGTGTCGTTTACTGTCGGCTTTGCCGCACCCACCGCGCTGGCCGCGATGACCTTTGCTGCGTACCTGGACTCGGCACTGGTGAATGTGATGGATCTCAATCGCATGATGATGGCCCTGTTGCTGGTGGGCATCGTCACCTTTGTGCACGGGCGCAATCACAGCGCCAGCGGTGGTTTGCAAAACTGGTTCACATTGATCAAGGTGGGACTCATCATCGGGTTTGTGGTGCTGGTCACACTGAATGTCGAGACGCCTCAGGCCGTCAACCTGCTACCGGTCAGCGGTGATGGCGCCCTGATTGCCGGCAGCGCGTTTGCAGTGTCGCTGATTTATGTCAATTACGCCTACACCGGCTGGAATGCGGCCACTTATATCACTGGCGAGGTGGACAACCCGCAGCGCTCGGTGCCCTTTGTACTGATTGCCGGCACCTCGGTGGTGATTCTGTTATACCTGGCTCTGAACGCCACGTTTTTGTATGCGGTCCCGATGGAGTTGCTGGAAGGCCGCGTTGAAATCGGTGTGATTGTGGCGCAGCAGACCTTCGGCGAAACCGGTGCTCTGATGATGGGCGGCGTGTTGTCCTTGCTGCTGATTTCCACCGTGTCGGCCATGCTGATGGCGGGCCCGCGTGTGCTTCAGGTCATGGGTGAAGACTTCCGGCTGTTCCGCCGCCTGTCCGAACACAACGCCGGGGGCGTGCCACGCACCGCGATTTATGCACAAGGTGCGCTGACGATGATTTTTATCGTGACCTCCACCTTTGAATCCATTCTGGTGTTCTCCGGTTTTATTCTGGGCTTGAGTTCACTGGCCACTGTACTGGGCGTGTTTATCCTGCGTTATCGCCATGGCGCTGACCCGCAACAGGACAGTTATCGCACCTGGCTGTATCCGGTGCCCCCGCTGGTTTACAGCGCCATTGTCATCTGGACGCTGAGTTTTATTGTGATGAACCGCCCCCAGGAAGCCGGAATCGCGCTGGCTATTATTGCGCTCGGTTTTGCCGCCTGGTACGCCACGGAAAAATTGTCTGCTAATGGAGAATCCTCATGATCATTACCTATCCCTGGCAACGTCGACTGCTGTTGCCACTGGCCATCAGCGCCGTCCTGGGCTGTGCACCGTCCGAGACGCCACAACAAAACGCTGGCAGCAGCGAGCAAACCGTTGATGCCGAGTTGCAGCGCCTGCAACAACTGGCTCAGCGTGTGGAAATTGTGCGCGACGATTTTGGTGTGGCACATATTTACGGCGACACCGATGCGGATACCGTGTTCGGTTTTTTGTACGCACAGGCCGAGGATGATTTCCCGCGCATAGAGCGCAATTACACCTGGGCAATTGGCCGCCTGGCCGAAGTTGAAGGTGAAGGCGCGCTCTACAGCGACTTGCGTGCGCGACTGTACATGAGCGAGGCCGAGGCACGTGCCGCTTATGATGCGTCACCCGACTGGTTAAAAAAGCTGTGTGACGCCTTTGCTGATGGCTTGAATTATTATCTGGCGACGCATCCGGAGGTTCAGCCCAAACTGCTGACCCGATTTGAAAACTGGATGCCGTTTTATTTCTTTGAAGGCTCGATCGGTGGCGACATCGAAGCGATTCCAACCGCGGGCATTCAGGCGCTGTATTCCAACGCCGAAGCTGAAGTTCAGCAACTCCCGTTGGCCTCGGCCGTTGACCTCGGCAAAACCCCGGTGATCGCGCAGCTGCCCCCTGCTCCGCTGGCCGAGACCATTTTTGATGAACCGGCCGGTTCCAACGGTATTGCTGTGAATGGTGAGATGAGTGCCAGTGGCAATGCCCTGCTGCTGATCAACCCGCACACCAGTTTCTTCTTTCGCGGAGAATATCAGCTGGTCAGCAACGAAGGCCTGAACGCTTACGGGGCATCGACCTGGGGTCAGTTTTTTATCTATCAGGGGTTTAATGAAACCACCGGCTGGATGCACACCAGCACCTTCGCCGATTTTATGGACCAGTTTGTACAACAGGTGGTCAACGACAACGGCGTACTCAAATACCGCTACGGCGATGAACTCCGTGACGTCGAGGTATCACAGGTCACCTTGCAATATCGCAGCGACACGGGCGAGATGGCCGAGCGCAGTTTCCCGATTTATCGCACCCATCAGGGCCCGATCACCCATAAACTCGACGGTCAATGGGTGTCCACCCGCATCAACTGGGATCCGGTCAACGCACTGCGACAATCCTACCTGCGCATGAAAACCGCCAACTACGACGAGTTCCGCGAGATGATGAACATCCGCACCAACTCGTCCAACAACACGGTGTTTGCCGACGCCGAAGGCAATATCGCCTACTTCCACGGCAACTTCATGCCCCGACGTGACCCGCAGTTTGATTACTCGCAACCGGTCGACGGCAGCAATCCGGCCACCGACTGGCAAGGCATGCACGAGGTTGATGAGACCGTGATGATTGTGAACCCGCCCAATGGCTGGATTCAGAACAGCAACGCCACACCGTTCACCGTCTCCGGCGAGTACAGCCCGGATCCGGCCAACTATCCGCGCTACATGGCACCGGATGCCGAAAACTTCCGCCAGCTCAATTCGGTGGAGCTGTTGTCAAACACCTCGGGACTGGATATCAACAGCCTGCTGGATCTGGCCTATGACCCCACACTCAAAGGCTTTGAGCAAATGATTCCGGGTCTCGTGCGCGCCTTTGATGAACTGGAAACCGACTGGCCGGATCTGGAGCAACCGGTTGAAGCGCTGCGCAGCTGGAACTTTGATGTCAGCGCGGATTCGGTGGCGATGACACTGGCGCACTTTTATGGCATGAACGCAGCGCAGCAAATCGAGACACCGGCTGGCATGACACAACTTGAACAGCTCAACTGGTTGGGCACGGATGCTGCGGCAGTGGACAAGCTGCGTGTGCTCAGCGAAACCGTGGCTCAGTTAAATGCGAGCTTTGGCACCTGGAATACGCCGTGGGGTGAGGTCAATCGCTTCCAGCGTATCACCGGCGACATTGATCATCCTTACAGTGACAATGCACCGAGTTTGCCGGTGGGTATGGCGTCGTCGCGTTGGGGTGCGCTGGCATCGTATGGTGCTCGGGCGTTCCCGGGGACGAACCGGATTTATGGCAATTCGGGTAACAGTTTTGTGGCGGTGGTGGAGTTTGGTGGTCGGGTGCAGGCGATCTCAATTCTGGCGGGGGGTCAGAGCAATGATCCGGCGTCGCCGCATTTTGATGATCAGGCTCAGCGCTATGTGGATCGGGAGTTCAAGGCGGTGGCGTTTTATCCTGAGGATGTGAATACCAGGGCGAAGCGGCGGTATCGGCCGGGGGAGTGATTGCCAAGCTGGTTTGGTGGACGCGGTGAGCGGGGTGGTGGGGCCGGGGT
>DAITNA010000003.1:0-386908 GCA_036834885.1 Pseudohongiella sp.
ATCGTCAGGCATCTAAAAGCGAAAGGGCCATCCCATACGGGATGGCCCTTTTTTTTTCTGAACTTTGCCCCCTAACAAGCCATGGGTTTCAGATTATTTATGAATTTTTGTTATAAAAAATTGCAATTTATTCGCATGCCAAGAGGTCAATAGGTCGTTACATGGCGCCAAGTTTGAAATAGACTTGCCATCTGCCATTTAAAAATAATATCGATCTTGAGGTTTATGTGATGATAAAGATGGGCCGTAATGCTCTGTGGTCGGCTGTAGTTGCTGCAACTTTTGCAACAACAGGTGTGGCACAGGAGCCAGCTGCAGCTACTAATGCTCCGAAGCAATTCAGAGCGGTGCGAGTAGATGTCCCTCCTGTTATTGATGGCAAGCTTGATGACCCTGTATGGTCACTGGCTGAGGTCATTACGGATTTTCACCAGACTCGCCCCGGTAACGGCACCCCGACATCAGAAAGAACAGAAGTGTATGTCGTATACACTGCCGATGCTTTATATATCGGCGCAAGAATGTTCGACAGCGAGCCCGAGCTGATAGCTGCACCTGTTATCAGACATGGCCAGGGCATGCCCTCTGATGACAGGCTGGTTGTGATTCTTGACCCGTTTAACTCTCGTCGAGCTGGATATCGATTCGAAACCAATCTCAATGCTGCGCGCCATGACGCACTCTATACCAGTGTCAGCTCATTTTCTCTGGACTGGAATACAATATGGGATGTCGCCTCCAGCGTCGATGGGAAAAGCTGGATTGCTGAAATCGAAATTCCATTCAAATCCATACCATTCGATCCTGCAATTGAAACTTGGGGATTTAACTTCGGGCGCGCTATCCGCAGACGCGGTGAAGAAATGGCGTGGGTATCACAGAATCGCACATACAATCCCAGTATATCCGGCCAGATGACAGGTATGACAGGACTCAACAAAGGTGTTGGTCTGGATATCGTTCCGTCTATGGCGGTCAATCGGCAGCGCCGTTATGACCCTGCAACCAAACAAACAGACTGGGTGCCTTCGCTGGATGCGTTTTACCGCATCACACCTTCATTAAATGCTGCGCTGACAGTCAATACAGATTTTTCGGCAACCGAAGTCGACAGCAGACAAGTTAACCTGACCCGTTTTAATCTGTTTTTCCCAGAGAAGCGTGATTTCTTTCTGAACGACTCGGACTTGTTCCAGTTTGGCAACATTGGCGGGATGGCCGGTGGCAATAATGCAACGTCGCAAGGGGTAAGAGAAAATGCCCGCCCGTTCTTCTCTCGTAAACTCGGGCTCAGCCAGACAGGTGCGCCCGTCGACATCAATTATGGTGGGCGAATCAGCGGTCGTGTTGGTCGTTGGAATATCGGTACTCTGGCCATCAGGCAAGATGAGTTTGGCGCGGTAGACAGCTCTGACCTCTTTGTTACACGAGTGTCTGCGAATGTATTAAATGACTCCAGTCTGGGATTTATCTATACCAACGGAGATCCTGGCTCGAATCGTGATAACAGTGTAGCGGGTGTTGATTTCAGGTATCTGAATAATCGTCTGTCAAATGGCCGGCAGTTTGAGGCTGATGCGTGGTATCAGGTGTCTGATACTCCCGGACTTGACGGTGATGATGCCTCTTATGGCTTTGGTCTGCGACTGCCGAACAACACTGGCTGGAGAAGCCGGATGGCATTCAAGGAAGTTCAGCGAAACTTCAATCCCGCCATGGGCTATGTTAATCGTTCAAACATTAGGGACCTGACCGCTGATCTGGGATATACCCACTTCTTTGGTGGTAACGTCCTTCAGTCAGTGTTTGCCGGTGTGGATGCCCAGCGTATTGAAGTGATTGATGGCGGGCTGCAAAGCGAAGTGTTTGTTTATCGTCTGGCAGAATTGCAGACAAACACACGGGATTCGATAAACCTTGCTTACACAACAAATCGGGAAGTCGTGACACAACCGTTCACGCTGTACACCTCACCGGCACGTCGTGTCTCGGTGCAACCGGGTGATTACAAATTTAACGAACACCAGATCAGCCTGGGCACAGGTGGACAGCGGGAGTTTTCGGGCAGTTTTACTTACCTCGGCGGCGACTTCTACAATGGCAAACGAACCAACCTCAGCGGCTCTGTATCGTGGAACCAGTCACGTTATTTTGTGGCCTCGCTCAACTACGACTGGAATGATATCCGCCTGCCGCAGGGAGACTTCATCACACGATTGACGTCGTTATCAACGCAGGTTGCATTCTCCTCAACCCTGTACTGGATTAACCTGATTCAGTAC
This sequence comes from Pseudohongiella sp., assembly GCA_036834885.1. Taxonomy (GTDB): domain Bacteria; phylum Pseudomonadota; class Gammaproteobacteria; order Pseudomonadales; family Pseudohongiellaceae; genus Pseudohongiella. Next base: position 2,283 of record DAITNA010000003.1, read on the forward strand.
GACAATCTCTCTGAAGAGGTGGGGATCAACACCCGTCTGCAATGGATTCCTCGCGCAGGTCAGGAAGGTTTCATCGTGTTGAATTACAACATGCAGGACAAGGACAAGAATAACCGTTTTGAAAGCGCGTTCGCGGATCTTAGCGTGAAGTTCAAATACACTTTCCGCTTTTGATCGTCACCGGCGCTACCAGTCTTGCGTCAGGGGTGGTGTTGTCACCACCCCTGATGTCTGCAACTGCTCAGGGCATCGGGCTTACGCCAATAAGCAGCGTGTGCAGGAACATGGCAAAAATGGCCCAGCTGACCAGACCCACCACGACAGTGATGACATCTGCCTTGACTGTTCCCGCGGCCCGCTGAATGCCTGCAAGACGGTCTCTGCGGCGGCTCACTGCAAAACCGGCTATTGCCCATGCCAGGAAGCTGCCAAACAACAACACGTCAGCGAGACTGCCATTGGCGAGCAAATGTGCAAATGCCCAGACCTTGACGGAGGCATACATCGGGTGTCCGAGTCTGGACTTGATCCGGTTGCCGGGGACATAGCTTGCTGCCAGCAGCACAAACGCTACCAGCGTCAGCAGCAGTGCCAGGTGCCGCAATCCTGCAGGAGGCATCCACAGCCATATCGGATTCAGACGGCTGTCCGCATAACCCATCACTATCAACACAAGTCCAGCAATAGAGATAACAGAATAGAGTCCGCGCCAAGCCCCGGCACCGAGTTTGTTGCGCAGATTTTCCCTGGCACCCGGTGCGAACAGGGCAATTGAGTGCATGCCCATAAAAGTGACCAGTCCAATGATGAGTAAGCTCATGACAATTTTTCCAATGTAAGAAACAAGCCGGGCAAGCATAATGGACTGGTTGCTGCCATCGCAAGGATTTATCGGGCGCCATGCCGGCGGTGATCAGCTGACCTGCCCGACCGTATTGACAGCAGTGGTGGGGTAGCAGGTTCTCCGGGACTGGCTCGTCACAGCACTGTCAAATCAGAGTAATAATGTCATAGTATTGATGACACCCCGAGCACTGGAGGCAGCGTAGTGACATCCAGCACGATTTATTATGTCCTTGATACCAATGTTCTGATTCATGACCCCTCCGCCGTCTGGAACTTTGACGAGCATCACCTGATCATCCCGATGACAGTGCTGGAAGAGCTGGACAAGCTCAAGAGCGGCCGCGGCGCATTGGCGGCTGATGCCAGACAGGCAATCAGGGAGCTGGATCGCATTCTGGCTGATGCGCCACCAGAGGAAATCGAACGCGGTGTGGCCATTGATCGCGGCAAAAACCAGCCCGAGCTCGGTCATCTCAGTGTACTGATGACGGACTCGCCCCAGATTCGAGAGATGTTGCCCCTGCACTTGAATGACAACAAGATTCTCAACGCCGTTGCTCAGCTCAAAGACAGCAAACCGTCCCATCAGGTTATTCTGGTCTCCAAAGACATCAACATGCGCCTGAAAGCCCGTGCTTGCGGGATCGCAGCCGAGGATTACCACAACGACCAGCTGGTCACAGACATCAATCAGCTGCACAAGGGATATATCGAGTTTGCTGGCAGTTTCTGGGACAACATCCAGTCGGTGCAGACCGAGCAAACCCACGCCGGCGAAACCTTTCATCGCCTGAGCCGCAGCGCGATTGCTCACGATGTGTATCCAAATCAGTTTTTCCTCGATGAAGCCGGATTTGTCGGCCGTGTTGCCGGGATCGTTGACGATGTGGTCGTGCTCAAACATCTTGACCGGGAGCGCATGCTGCAGCGCGAGGCCTGGGGGTTGTATCCACGCGACATCTATCAGGGCATGGCCCTGGATTTGTTACTTGATCCGGCCGTCCATCTTGTGAATCTGACAGGTGCAGCCGGATCCGGTAAAACCATTCTTGCGCTGGCCGCCGCAATAGACATGACGCTGGCCAGCAAACAGTTCCGTCGCATTATTGCAACACGCAGTACCCAGGGGCTGGATGAGGATATCGGTTTTTTGCCGGGTACAGAGGCCGAGAAAATGGAACCCTGGCTGGGTGCCATCACTGACAATCTTGAGGCGTTGCACCTTGACGATATGAACAGCGCTTCCAGTATTGACTATGTGCTGGCCAAGGTCCCGTTGCAGTTCAAGTCACTGAACTACATCCGTGGCCGCAGCTTTCAGCACAGCCTGATTCTGATCGATGAGTGCCAGAACCTGACACCGCATCAGATGAAAACGATTGTGACGCGTGCCGGTACCGGTTCCAAGGTTGTCTGTCTGGGTAACCTGGCCCAAATAGACACACCTTATCTGAGTCCGACCAGCTCGGGTCTGACCTATCTGACTGAGCGCTTCAAACACTTTGCCCACGGCGGCAACCTGCAGCTCAAGGGGGTGCCACGCTCAGCCCTTGCTGCGTTTGCAGAGGAAAACCTGTAGGGCAGCTCAGTCGCTGTCGACCAGTTGATCCATGGTGTGGGCGGGATTCTCGTCACAAGGTTTGCCTACCTTGTGTGCAGGCACTCCTACCACAGTGGTGTAGGGAGGGACGTCCTTGAGCACGACGCTGCCGGCGCCAACTTTGGCACTTCGGCCAATCTCGATATTGCCCAAGACTTTGGCGCCGGCAGAGATCATCACACCGGTACGGATTTTGGGATGGCGATCACCCTGTTCATTCCCTGTGCCGCCGAGTGTGACGGATTGCATGATGGACACATCGTCTTCAATCACAGTGGTTTCGCCGATCACTATGCCGGTTGCATGATCAAACATAATGCCTTTGCCCATCACGCAGGCTGGATGAATATCAACGCCAAACACCTCAGAGTTACGGCTTTGCAGGTACAGGGCAAGGTCACGGCGCCCGGTATTCCAGAGCAGATGTGCGACGCGATGAACCTGAATTGACTGATATCCCTTCAGAAACAGGATAACCGGCAGGTAGCTGCTGGTGGCTGCATCGCGGTCATAGACCGCCTGAACATCCCAGGCAGCATAATCCACAATCTGGGGAGACGCTTTGAAGGCTTCGTCAATCAGCTCACGGATGGCCACTGCAGACATCACATAGTTGGCCAGTTTGTGGGCCAGCAGGTGACTGAGCGCAGAACTCAAGTCCTTGTGATTGAGTACGCAGGCGTATACGTAACTGGCCATCAAGGGTTCGCGTGCGATCAGCTCGCGGGCTTCCGCCCTCAACATTTCCCATATCCTGTCTTGCATGCCAACACCCCGTCGGTCAGAAATTGCCTGTGATTGATTGTCGATGGCAGGCGCGGATTATAACTCAGTGTTTTGGGACGGCTGCAACAGCAGCCGTTGTCATGGCTGCCTGCTCTATATGTTGTGCTGTCAGCCGCGGCGACTGTGTTTCATAGGCATGCACCAATGCCTTGCGCATCAAGGTATTGATCAGGCGGGGTACGCCGCCCGTGATTTGCCATATTTGCGGGATCAGGCAACGATCCATAATGTCATCAAAACACTTGCCAGCCAGTGCGATACGCGCCCGGATATACGTGGCTGTTTCTGCTTCGGTCAAGGCCTCCAGACGATAGTGCTGCGCAATCAACTCGCGCATGGGCGCAAGATCTGTGCTGTGCAGGCGAGTGTCCAGTTCAGGCTGTGCAAACAGTACGGCCTGCAAGTGCTGTTCCGCCTGTTGCAATGCAGCTGTCAGCGTCAGCAGCGATGCCATGGACAGCGACTGAGCCTCATCAATCAGCAGTACGCGGTGTCGCCCGGTGTCGCCTTTCAGCAGGTCCTGGTCCAGCATGTGACCGAGCCTGAGGTTGGGAAAGGGCATGAACTGAACGTCATATCGTGCCTTGTGCGAGCGCAAGCTATTGAGCAGTCGTCGGCACAACATCGATTTGCCAAGGCCGGGCTCTGCAGTGACTATTTGCAGTCGATAACCATCCATCAACCCCTGAAGCAGCGCTTTGAAGAGTTCATGCGAAGCATGGTCTTCCCAGAATTGGCGAACATCAGGAGTGTCACTGAACGGAATATTTGAGAACCCAAAAAACTGCAGATACATGCGACCAGACAAGCCTTTGATAAGTGGTTCTCAGGCTAATTCACACCCGATGACAATTCAACCCTGACACGCTGCAAAACAAGCGGTATACCCCAATCAGGGCTAATGTTTATGACAAAACAGCCGCTAAAACAGCTTAGAAAAACATAACAAGCCGTCAGGCCAGCGTTTTATGCATGACCGCCACACCGTAGAGGGGAATCAGGATGTTCAGTAAATTTACAATCCGCACGCGTATCGGATTGATCGTTGCCGTCAGTTTTATCGCGATCATAGGATTGAGCGTGACCTTGTTGATGCAAGCCCGTGAACGCTTCATGGACCAACTGCGCGAGGGCAGTGTCAATCAGGTACGTATGATTCATCAGGCGCTGACCGGACTCAATGATCGCGTGCGCCGCGGTGAGATCACTGAAACCGAGGCCAAACGACTTGGCCGATTCATGATCAACAATACCATTGTGGATGAGCGCAACTACTTGCTGCTTTACCATCGTCTGGGGCAGTTGTTGGCTCACCCTGTCAGAGGTGTGGACAGCGCGCTGGATACCGATGAGCAGGTTCGTCAGTCGATGGCGGCGGCTGCGACAACAGAGGAGCAGCGCCTGGCCCAGAGCGGTTATCGGGACCCGGCACCGACCATGCCGGAGATTATCAGGCGGTATACGGGCGACAGCTACACCGGTTTCTCTGAATATCTTTACTTTCCGGAAACCTTGTTTGGCTACCGCATCCTCACATTTACCGATGACCCGCTGGCGCATCCGCAGGCTGAGTTGAAAACCGTCTACTCCGAACTGTTTGCGCCATGGGGCTGGGTCATTATCCACGGCCTGTATGAGGACGATGTTCGCGCTGAATTTTTTCAGTGGGCTGTCAGTTCAGCTGTCATCATCGTGCTGATGCTGATTGCACTGGGTGTTGCCGCCTACTTCCTGTCGTCATCAATTACCTTGCCGCTGCGCAAGGCTGAGGCTTACATGCAGGATATTGCCCAGGGCTCTGGCGATCTCAGCCGTCGTCTTGATGAGGAGGGCAATGACGAGTTGTCCCGTCTTGGCAGCAGTTTCAACACGTTCGTGAGCAAACTGGCTGACATTATTCGCCAGGTCTTAAGCACCAATTCCGAGGTCACAGCCAAATCAGCGCAGTTCTCGGACATGATTCAGCGCACAGCGGGTCGTTCGGCAGCGCAATTGGAAGAGACTGAGTTGCTGGCTTCGTCCACTACCGAGCTGTCGTCCTCGCTGGCTGATGTCGCTGACGGCGCACAGACCAGTGTCGAAGCAGCGCGTGAAGCCAATGGCGCCACACAAAAGGCAACAGAAGCGGTTTCCAATACCCGTGCATCGGTTGAAAAACTCTCCGGGTCGTTGTCGAGTATCCAGCAAAAAGTGCACGACATGCGCGATCACAACGAGAAGGTTCATTCCGTGCTGGAAGTGATTCAGGGCATTGCGGAGCAAACCAATCTGCTGGCACTCAATGCAGCCATTGAAGCGGCGCGTGCTGGCGAGCAGGGGCGCGGGTTCGCAGTGGTTGCCGATGAAGTGCGCAGTCTTGCGCAGAAGACCCAGTCATCAACATTGGAAATCAACACGATTATCCAAAACCTGCAAGACAACACCACACAGATTGTGTCCGCCATGGATCAGGGGGTCAGCCTGTCCCGCGAGTGTGTGGGTTCAGCCAACTCGGCCAACCAGTTGCTTGACTCCGTATTGGCCTCTGTGCAGTTGATTGCAGAACGCAGTCGCGATATTGCCAATGCGGTAAAACAGCAATCCGAGGTGACAGAAGGTATCGCCAAGAGCAGTGTGAAAATTGCTGCTGATGGTCGTCTGAATACTGAGGACTACCTCAAGTGCAAGCAGTATCACGCGGAAATCGATCAGCTGCTGACCTCACTGGATGGTTTGGTCAATCAGTTCAAACTGGGCAGCCGTTACTGAGTGTCAGGGATTGTACACTTCGATTGTGCGAGCGCCAGCCAGTTGGCGCTCGCCCGTGCCTGACACCACCTCAAGTCGCAGTTGATGCCTGCCATTGGTGAGTGCGTGGCTGTCGATCTCAACGCTGAAACCCAGTAATGGCGCTGCCGGGTCATCATGACCTTGCTGCAACGTGACAACGTCAGGTCGACTGATTGAGCGCTGTGTTTGAGCGACATCCTTGCCGTCTATCTGAATCTTGATCCGACTGATACTGGCTGTATTGATAGCCCAGCCGCTGACAGTAAACATTCCACTGACTCTTGCCTGCGCAACAGGGCTGTCGACCCAGACCCGTGACGGCAGTGGGCACGGTGTGTCAGCCCGCGCGTTGTCCGCGACATAAAAACTGAAAATCTTGTCGCCTTCATACAAAAACAACTGGTCCAGAAGTGTCAGCGTCGGGAACAGTTCGCAGGCTGTTTCCATCACGGCTGTTTTCTCGAGCACATCCAGTGTGCTGTCCTCTGTGATGTATAACACCTGCGAAGGCTTCAGCTCGCGCAGAGCTGTGAGATCCCGTTGCCAAAGCCGATATTGCGTCTGACGCCCGTCACGGACTATTTTGTTGGTGTCCGTGGTGAAGGTTTGTCTGTCATAACCGGCAAAGGCGAGCTGTGCAGCCGTGTAGTAGTTGTCTGCTACTACCAGGGTGTCAGCGTGCAAGGCATGTTGGTCGAACAGGGTGTTTACATGGTCTGTCAGCGGTGACCATCCCGCCATTTTGTTGGACAGGATGCCCTGACCAGCCAACCCCTGCAATGACTGGTTAAATCCCTGTGATCCGATACCGGCCAGGAGAATCAGTGTGCCGATAAAACCGGTAACAGGTACTGACCAGGCTACTTTTTGAGCAACATTTGCAGAGTGTCGCATGCCAAGCCAATCCCTGATTTCAGCCAGCATGACAGGAGCAAATACCAGCAGCGGCAAGTAACCGGAGATCGGCCAGTGCAATGTTGTCCGCGTGGTATCTGCCCAGGGAGCCAGCACGAGATAGGTGCCCGCGTTAAACACAGCAAACAGGACAAAGAGCAGGGCACGTCCGTCCCCCAGGCGGGCCAGTTGCATCAGTCGCCAAAAGGTGTAAATCAGCAGAGCGTAGAGTAGTGGTGTCACCACCGTCGCCTGCATCAGTGGATGCAGCAGTCCTTCTGCCTGAAACTGCCAGGGGTGACGGTCCACGAGGTGGTAATCCAGTCCGGACAGATCGTTGCCCAGGTTGAAACTCAGTGCCGGGTATAACCCGATAGCTGCAATCAGTCCGCCCAGCCATAATCCGGGTGAGCGCCAGTGAGGCCACTGACGCCGGTCTGCCAGCAAAAAAATCAGGGTAGCAGCCAGATACGGTGCAAAGCGATAGTGGGTGCACAGACCGAGCGCTGCGGCGATGCCGGCCAATAACCAGTACCGGGTTTGTGTGGTTCGTGTGGCTCGCTCGATAAACCCCATAAATAACAAACCAAACACAACAATGGCAACATCCGGGACTGCCAGCAGCCCCATCATCGCCAGCATCGGCATACAGAAGCTCAGACCTGTGGCTTGCAAGGCTTTGCGGTGGCCATGCAGGGGTCGGGCAAGCCAGTAGACCAAGGCAGGTATCAGTAAACTGAGCAACAGAAACAAAAGCCGCACGGCAAAGGGGGAGTGGCCGAAAACCGCGGCTCCGGTCCCGGCCAGCAGTGCTGTCATAAACGGAAGGTCGCTGTAGGCGAGTGCGGGAAACTGAGAGGCTTGCCAGTAAAAAATTTCGTCGCTGTACAGCTCAAGCCGATTGGCCAACAACCATTTGGTCAGTGTCAGCAACAGGGCCGCCAACACAACCAGCAAGGTCTGGCGACGCAGCGATGCTGGCAAGTTGTCCGGAAAGAAGGTCAAGGTGTGTTCACCATAGCTGATTTGTTGTTCGAGCCGGCATTATAGGTGCAGCACAAGCGCAGTCAAAGCCGGCGCATTCTCTGCAAAAAACCGCTCTCAGGGTAGAGCGCGGGCCTGAATCCGTGTTCTAATCCCGCCAACAAAAAGCGGAAGTATTGCCACTGATGTTCGCCTGTATTGATCTGGGTTCCAACAGTTTTCACCTTCTGATTGCGCGCTGGCACAACGGCAGCCATGAGATTGTTGAGCGTTTCAGTGAAAAAGTTCAGCTAGGCGAAGGCCTGGCGTGCAGCGGCCTGATCAGTCCTGCGGCATTTGCGCGTGGTTTGGCGTGTCTTGACACCTTTGCGGCAGCTCTCCGGCGTTACCCGGTGGAACATCGTTGGGTGGTAGGAACCAACGCCTTGCGCGTGGCGGACAACGCAGGCGCATTTTTGCAGGAAGCTGCTGCCAGAGGATTTCAGATTGATGTTGTCAGTGGTCTTGAAGAAGCTGCGCTGGTCTATGCGGGTGTGATTTCGGCCTTGCCTGACGATGGATCTACGCGGTTGGTTGTTGACATCGGTGGTGGCAGTACCGAGCTGATTGTAGGTCGGGGTGCGCAGCAATTGCAGGCGCACAGCATGCCTATCGGGTGCATCAGCTGGCGCGACAAATGGTTTTCAGAAAAACTGACTGATGCTGCCGCGCTGCAACAACGCCTGGAAGAAGCGACCCAGGCTTCAGAAGCCGTTTTCCGAACAGTGGCGGACTCCTTGGCATCAACGCCGTGGACAGGTGTATATGCCTCGTCAGGGACTGCCAAAATGCTCAGCGCGCTATGCAGTCAGCGGGTAGCCCCGGGCAGTCCGCCGCTGCAAGTCGAACTCAGTGTGCTGCAGAGTCTCGAACCCGACATCATTCAAATATCGGTCAATCCCCATCTGACACTCAGGGGACTCAAGAACGGGCGGCGCGAACTGGTGTTGCCAGGCTGGGCCGTGCTGATGGGGTTCATGCGCGCCAACAATATCCAGGTGCTCAATTTCAGCCATTCAGCCCTGCGCGAGGGCATGCTCAATTATCTGGTCACTGCCGCAGCCGTCAACGTGTCACCGTTGCATGTGTTGCGAGCCCGTTAAGCAACAACATCTGTACGCCTTCTGACGGATCTCCGACACACGGTTCCAGTTTGCGATAACTGCCATCAGCCTGCAGCTCCCAGCTTTGTTGTCTGTCGGCCAGATACATTTCCAATTCTTCAAGGATGCGGTTCACCCATTTTTTGCGGATGATTGGGTAGGCAATCTCGATGCGACGCTGCAAGTTTCTTTCCATCAGGTCAGCACTGGAACAATAAAGTGTGTAAGCGTTGTTGGCAAAGTAGTAAACCCGGGAGTGTTCCAGGAAACGGCCAATTACCGACACCACGCGAATATTGTCAGATACACCGGGCACGCCAGGGCGCAGGCAGCAGACCCCGCGGACAATCAGATCAATCTTAACGCCGGACTGCGATGCACAATACAATTCGCGGATGATGGCTGGATCGGTCAGCGCATTCACTTTGGCAATAATGCGCGCCGGTTTCCCTTCGAGTGCAGCCTGTTTTTCTTGCTGGATAAGCTGTATCAATCCTTTCATCAACTTGAATGGCGCGTTGAGAATCAGCTCCGGCGAAATCTTTTTGCCCATGCCGGTAATTTGCTGGAAAACCTTGTGTACGTCCGAACAAAGCGTTTCGTCACAGGTCATCAGACTGTAGTCCGTGTAGATCAGCGAGTTCTTGCGATGGTAGTTACCGGTACCGAGGTGCGCATAACGTTTCAGTCGCCCATTTTCACGCCGAACAATCAGCAGCATCTTGGCATGGGTCTTGTAACCCATGACACCATACACAACAACCGCGCCAGCTTCCTGCAGAATGCTGGCAAACTGTATATTTTCTTCCTCATCAAAACGGGCTCGCAGCTCGATGACAACAGTGACTTCCTTGCCATTGCGAGCGGCTTCAGACAGAGCCTCCACCAATTCGGAGGATTCGTTGGTGCGATACAGGGTCTGCTTGATCGAAATCACGCCCGCGTCACGGGCAGCCTGGCGCACCCAGTCAATGACCGGTATAAACGACTGGTAGGGATGCAGCAGCAGTTGGTCTTCACGGTTGACTGCGGTAAAAATGCAGTTGCCTTCCTCCAGTGCCGGTGGTGTGCCCGGTGAGAAGGGAGGGAATCTCAGATCAGGCCGGTTGATCATGCTGAACAGGGCCATCAGGCGCTGCAGATTGACCGGTCCATCCAGGCGGAACAGTTCCTCTTCGGTCAGGTTGAAACGCTCCAGCAGAAAATCTGTCAGTTCAGCCGGGCATCCGGCTCCGACTTCCAGTTTGGCAGCCGCGCCAAAACGGCGCAGGTGTAACTCTCCCTGCAAGGCGCTGGCAACATCCTCGACCTCAACATTGCTCATTTCCAGATCAGAGTTACGGGTGACGCGGAACTGGTGACACTCTTTCACTCGCATGCCGGGGAAAAACTCTTCGACATACTCATGGATCACGGATGACAGGAATATAAAATTGTCGCCGTCCGGAATAATGTGAGCCGGTACCTTGATCAGTCTGGGCAGAGCGCGCGGGGCAGGTACAATGGCCAGACCACTGTCGCGACCAAACGCATCCTTGCCTTCGAGCGACAGGATAAAATTCAGACTTTTGTTGACCAGTCGTGGAAACGGGTGGGCCGGATCCAGGCCAAGCGGACTGATCACCGGAAGCACTTCGTTACGAAAGTAGTCAAGCGTCCATGCGGAGAGTTTTTCATCCCATTCATGGCGATACAGGAAACGGATGTTCTGATGTGCCATGGCAGGCAGCAGTTCCTCGTTCAGAATGCGGTACTGCTCTTGCAAGGCCAGCCTGACCTGATGATGGAGCTCGCTCAACACTTCCTGCGGATATTTGCCATCTGCCCCCGGACGCTGGCGGCCAAAGCCCAGCTGCTTTTTCAGCCCTGATACCCGTATCTCGTAAAACTCATCAAGGTTGGAGCTGAAAATCAACAGGAACATCAGGCGCTCAAGCAGCGGGTGCTGACGGTTTTTGGCCTGCTCCAGCACACGCAGATTGAACTGCATGTAGCTGAGTTCACGATTGAGGTACCAGGCACTGTCGTTGAGGTCGATGTCGTCAGCAATGGCAGGGCAACCGATTGCGGCCAACGCCATCGCGTGTCCCGCGTCGGGGGAGTCCTCGATATGATCTTCCGGTAGGGAATCCATTGCCTTGCCTGCCGTTTCCTGGCTGCTGCTCATGACAAAACCTGCCACTGATGAAAATGAATAACAGGGCTATTCTAGCCCAGTGCAACAGGAATAACATGCACCAAATCATGACAATAAAACACCCGATCGGCTTGTGGCGAAATTGTCACATTAATGTCATATACTGGCGTTAAGTTAATGGCTCCCTGAAAGGAATTCCTATTATGAAAACTGACGCTGGCGTACACAGTCATCATATTTCCCAACAGTTCAACATCGAACTGGAGGAAATCAAAAGCAGTTTGCTGGAAATGGGCGGACTGGTTGAAAAGCAGATGACGGACGCGATTGCCGCATTGATCACTGCTGACAGTGATCTGGGGCGTGCCGTGCGTGCCAACGATGATGCCGTCAATGCCATGGAGTTGACCATTGATGAAGCTTGCAACCGCATTCTGGCGCGGCGTCAGCCGGCAGCCAGCGATTTGCGACTGGTGCTCGGCATTATCAAGGCTGTTAATGATCTGGAGCGCATTGGTGATGAGGCGGCAAAAATTGCCCGTCTCGCGGTGGAGCTGGCCAGTCAGGGAGATTCATCAAAAGGCTACGTCGAGATTCGTCATATCGGTGAGCGTGTGCGCTACATGATCAACATGGCGCTTGACGCGTTTGCCCGTTACGACGCTGAAGCTGCACTGGCGGTTGCCAAGGAAGATGTCAGCGTGGATCTGGAATACAGCAGCGCCATGCGTGAAATGATCACGTACATGATTGAGGATCCGCGCAGCATTGGCCGTGTGTTGAACGTGATCTGGGCGCTGCGTTCGCTTGAGCGCGTGGGTGATCACGCAAAAAATATCGCCGAGCACGTCGTTTATATGGTCATGGGGCGCGATGTCCGGCATTCAGGACTTTCCGCAATGGAACAACAGGTCAAGTCCGAACTGTAAGCGTGTGATGCTGGGCCGCTGCGCGCGGCTCAGCTGTCTGTTTCACCCTTGTCGCTGATTCTTTCTGCGGGCAGATGACAGATAAACTCGCTGCCTTTGCCTACCTCGCTGCGAATTTCCAGCTTGCCACCGTGGCGAGCCAGCACATGTTTGACAATGGCCAGCCCAAGTCCGGTGCCACCGGTATCGGTGGAGCGGCTTTCGTCCACCCGGTAAAAACGCTCAGTCAATCGGGGGATATGGTGCGCTGCGATGCCAGGACCATTGTCTTTGACACTGATGCGCAGACCGTCAGCGCTGCGCATGACATCCAGGGTAATCTGACCATGTTCCGGTGTGTACTTGGCCGCGTTCAGTACCAGATTCGAGATGGCACTGTAGAGCTCATTCATGTTGCCTCGCACGTAAATGTCGGCCGCGCAGTTGAGACTGATCTGGTGATGCTTGTCGCTGAAGACCTGCTCTGCGTCATGTTTGATCTCGCGCATCAATGACACCAGTTGTATCGAGTTTTGCTGTTTGGACGCCGAACGCGTCTCCAGCTGTGACAGTGTCAGAAGATCGCGGATGATATTTTCCATGCGCTGCGATTGCTGTGCCATCTGTTCGATCGGGCGCATCCAGCGCGGTGGCAGATTTTCCCGGTCATCCATCATGGTTTCAAGATAGCCGGTGATGACCGTGATCGGTGTGCGCAGCTCATGTGAGACGTTGCCGACAAAGTCCTTGCGCATCATTTCAAGCCGGTGCAACTGGGAAATGTCCCTGACCAGCATCAGGCGTTCTCCTTCACCAAAACTGGTGATCTGGAACTCCAGCATCAGGGATGGGTCAACCGGTGATCCCAGTTTCAGCGGGCTGCCAAAGTTGGCGCGATTGAAATACTCGACAAACATGGGCTCCCGGATCAGGTTGGTCACTACCTGTTTTCGGTCTTTCGGGTTTTGCAAGCCCAGCAGACGGGACGCAGCCGGATTCCACCACTCCAGTCCGCCCTTGTTGTTGATCATGACCACGGCCATTTCCAGTGCAGCGGTTGACTCCTGGGCCTTGTCGATGATGCTGCGCAAATCAAGCAGTGCGTCGCGTTCACGGCGCTGCAACAGATAGATACCGTCAAAGACGTAACCCCAGATCCCGCGACTTTCGGGCGGTGGAACAGGGTCACTGTCTTCGTAGTTCCGTAACCAGGAATACAGTTTGCGCAATTGCAGCAAGTGGTAGATCAGATAGCCGCCAGTGCCCAGCAGGAGCACCAGTGCAGGCGCACCCAGTAGCCAGCCGGCAAGCAGCAGTACAACAAAACCAAGCGCCAGACGTTTCAGCGCCGAATGCCAGTCGGAAAACAATCTTTAGGCCTTTGGTGATTGATGAATGAACCCGTGGCGGGCTTTGTGTCGCGGACTATAACCAAAACCAGCCCTGCAAACCAGCAAGTGCTGATTTGCCTTGAGCTGTATCAATCATGTCTTGTCGAGAATCGGTAACCGGCGCCGCGCACAGTCTGGATCAGCCCGGCGTAGTTGATGCCGTTGCCGGAGGCCGAGGTCAGGGCCTTGCGCAGACGGCCAATGTGAACATCAACCGTGCGCTCTTCCAGATAGACATTGGCTCCCCAGACCTGATCCTGAATATGATCGCGGGTGAACACCTTTTCCGGGTGTGTCATGAAAAAATTAAGCAGACGATATTCAGTCGGACCCATGTCAACAGGTCGGTCTTCCACGGTCACGCGGTGGCTGGCCGGATCCATTTCAAGGTCAAAGACACGAATCGGTTTGTCGCGCAGGTTGCCGGATGCCCGGCGAAGTACCGCCTTGATGCGCGCTACCAGTTCCCTGGGTGAAAAGGGTTTGGTGACGTAATCATCAACGCCCACGTCCAGGCCCTGAACCTTGTTGTCTTCGCTGGTTTTGGCCGTGAGCATGATAATGGGGATATCGGATGTCAGTTCGTCGCGCTTGAGTCGGCGAGCCAGTTCGATACCGCTGCCACCGGGCAACATCCAATCCAGCAACACAAGATCGGGACGGTGATCAACAATGCTGACGTGCGCTTCCAGAGCTGTTTCTGCCGTCAGGCTGCGAAAGCCGGCAGTGTCCAGTGCTATTCCAATCATGTCACGAATGGCAGCTTCGTCATCAACTATCAGTATTGTCGGTTCTTCGGTCATTCCTGAAACCCTGTCAATTTGCATCAATGGTTGGGGGTTTTCCCCGGGGATACAAGCTGTGAGGTATTTAAGCAATGGAATATTACAATTTCATGACAGGTGGCAAGCATAAAAGTGTCCGCGCCGGGGCGCTATTCTGGAATTTTTCAAAAGTGTGGGCGTAATCACAGATGGAATAGTTACCGAGCTAGGCCGTCTGTATTAATGCGGTATAATGCCGCCCGCGAAACCCACAAAACGCAATAAACCTGACTTGATCATTCCGGCCTCTGGTCCGGGATAAATAGGAGAGACCATGGATCGTATTTCTTTTAAAGCCGTTACACTGGCGTTGGCTATTGGTGCTGCTGGCTTTGCAGCCCAGTCTGCAACTGCAGACGAAGGGCGTTTCTACATAGTCCCTGGCATCCAATGGATGGATTTCGACAGCGAACGCCAGTCTGATGACGAACTGGGTTATAACGTTGGTGTAGGTTACGGCCTGACTGACAAGCTGTCGACAGAGTTGACCTACAGCCGCATCAATATGAGCACGCTGGCCGGTCGTGACCGACTGCGCGCTTATCGCCTGGATCTGGTGTACAACCTCGACACCGCCGTGGGCAAACTGTCTCCGTATTTTGTTGGCGGTATCGGTGATACCAAGTTTGATACCAACAAAGACACCACCGTGAATCTGGGTGCCGGTCTGCGTCACCGATTTAACGATCGCGTTGAGTGGCGTGCTGCTGCCCGTACTTTCTATGGTTTTGACGATGGCACCTATGATTTTGGTATCGATACTGGTCTGGTGTTCCATCTGGGTGCTGCACCGGCCCCGCGTGTGGCGGCCACACCTGCACCGACCCCGATTGCAGACGCCGATGGTGATGGTGTGCCTGACGATCGTGATGCATGCCCGGATACTCCGCGCAATTATGCAGTAGATGAGCGCGGCTGCCCGATCATGCTGGAAGAAGTGGCACGTATCACATTGAATGTCCAGTTCGACTTCGATCAGGCGGTTGTGAAACCTGAGTACTTTGAGGACATTCGCCGCGTTGCTGACTTCCTGGCTGCCAACGACGATGTTGTTGCCACGCTGGAAGGTCATACCGACAGCACCGGTTCTGACGAGTACAACCAGGATCTGTCCGAGCGTCGCGCAGCAGCAGTGCGCCAGGTGCTGATTGATCGTTTTGGTGTCAGCGCAGCGCGTATCAGCTCAGTGGGTTACGGTGAGTCACGTCCGGTGACCTCCAATGCAACCTCGGAAGGCCGTGCGCTGAACCGTCGTGTCGAAAGTGCGATGACAGCCACACTGCAACGCCCGCAACTGCGTAACTGAGACCTGGTTTTGCGGTAAACAATGCTCCCTGCTGGCCATGTTGCCGGCAGGGAGTTTTTTTTGGTGGCTTTACAAGGTATCGTTCGCCATCGTTTAACTGGCTCCGGCAATACCCGTGCAAGAAGACATCTTACAAGTTGATCGTATACAGACAGTCAGTCAGCACAGCAACTTCCTGGCCGACGGTGCTTTTGGCTGGCGAGATGTTCGTCAGTGCTGGCCTGCACCGGATCCTGTGACAAAGCGCTGGTTACAAACCCCAGGTTCGTTGACGCGGCGTCTGCAAGGCATCAGTGACGGTACTTTTGAGGTCCGGGTGATTGCGCAAGGCTGGGTCTACAGAACCATTACTGTCCCGGGGTTGAGTCGGGGCGCGGCGACCAAACAGATGATGTGGTCACGTCAGGTTATATTGTGCGGATTTGGCAAACCCTGGGTCGCAGCACATTCGCTGATTCCTGTCAGCTCCGTCAAAGGCAGGCAACGCCGGCTGCTCACGCTGGGTAACCGACCATTGGGCGGATTTCTGTTTCGTCAGGCCTCGCTGCGTCGGGCAGAGCCCCAGATCTGCAAGATCAATGGCGTCTGGGGACGCCGATCGTTATTTTTCCTGGAGGACAGGCCTCTGCTGGTGGCCGAGTTTTTCCTGCCTGAACTGTTGCGCCGGCATCAGCAACCGGTATGAACTGGATGAGACCATGCCATCACAAAATACCTCCCCGGGTGCACTGGGCGGACTGAAGATCATTGATTTGAGCCGGGTACTGGGCGGCCCTTATTGCACTCAGGTGCTCGCTGACCACGGTGCTGACGTCATCAAAATTGAACCGCCGCAAGGCGACGAGGTGCGTGACTGGGGACCTCCCTTCCACGAGGGAGATGCCGCGTACTTTATTGGTGTCAATCGCAACAAACGGGGTATGGCACTGGATTTGACGCGCCCGGAAGGCCGGGAAGTCCTGCTGCACCTGCTCGAAGATGCCGATATTCTGCTGGAGAACTACAAGCCCGGGACTATGGAAAAATGGGGACTGGGTTACCACGATGTGCTCAGCAAGCATTTTCCGAAACTGATTCATTGCCGTATCAGCGGTTTTGGTTCCGATGGACCGCTGGGTGGTTTCCCCGGTTACGATGCGATTGTGCAAGCCATGGCCGGATGGTTCAGTGTCAACGGAGAGCAGGGCGGTGAGCCCACCCGTCTGGGTGTGGCCATGGTTGATATGGGAACCGGGTTGTACTCGGCAGTGGCCATGTTGATGGCGTTGTATGAGCGGCAGCGATCCGGCCTCGGACAATACATTGACATGACCTTGTATGACTGCGCGGTATCGCTGATGCATCCGCATGTCATCAATTACAACATGTCGGGCAATGTGCCGGTGGCAACGGGCAATGCGCATCCAAACATCAGTCCTTACGAAACCTTTCGCACACAGACTGTTGATATTTTTATCGGCGCCGGCAACAACCGGGCGTTTGCCCGTTTGTGCGAGGAACTTCATGCCACGGAGCTGCTGGACGACCCCCGTTTTGCCAGTAACGCCTTGCGCGTGCAACATCGGGCGCCCCTGAAGGCTGAAATTGAATCCCGCCTGATGAAGATCGACGGCAGTGTCTTTTCAGAGAAACTGCTGGCTGCCGGACTGCCTTCAGGGCCAATCTACAACACCGCGCAGGTGGTGGCGCATCCACATACCTTGCACCGCCACATGGTGATTGAGCAGGACTGGTACAAGATGACGGGCATCCCGATCAAATTCTCGCGCACTCCCGGTGCCTTGCGCTCATTGCCTCCTGCGTTCAGCCAGCACAGCGAGGCGGTGCTGGCTGAAGCCGGTTACACGGATGAGCAGATTGCGGCGTTGACCGGGTCCGGTGTGGTGCCACTAAAAAGAAGCTGAGGGCTGTTTATCAAACCCCGCCAAAGGCTCATCCCGACGTCAGGCTGTAGACGGTCATGCCGATGTTCTCGCTGCGCAGGGGGCGTCCATCGCGCAGCGCGGGTCTGAATTGCAAGGTCTCCAGCGCCTGTTTGCCACGGATGCGCGCGCTGGTGGAATCCGGGCTGGCTGACAGGATCTCGATACGCTCAGCCTGACCATTCATGCCAATGGTGAAGCGCAGCGTTGTGCCGACGCCTTCGGCTGCGCTGACAAGGTCTGAATCCGGCAGTTTGTCATAACGCAGCCCGGGAATGCTGTTGCGAATGACGGCCGTTTCAGACAGTGTGATGGTCCCATCGTCACTCACGCTGCAGTTTTGTGGCAGCTCGGTCAGACGCTTGCTGAAATGGTCCAGTGGCAGTAGTGCCGGGCAGGCAAACCAGGCGTTGAGGTGGTCTTCGCTGTGGCCGGCAGCCAGCAACAGATCCCATGCCTCCCGGTAGTAACGCGCCGCTGAACCGGTGCTGTTGCTTCCCCGCGACGGCCCGGTGTGAGAACCCAAACGCAATTCGTATTGCTGGCGCAGCAAGACGGAGTCGCCGATGAACAGTTTGATGATGGCGGCTTGTTCCGGATCGGTTTGCTCAAGTGTGACAAGCGCATCTTTGGCGTCGTCAGTGCCATATACTGTGGCCAGTGAGGCAATCATATCCTGATGGCGAGTCATCGCAGTGCGGTGAGCACGCTCAATCACGGTGCTGGTGGTCGGGCCGTAAACACTCTCGATGTCACTGACTGAGGTCAGTGTTTGCAGGCGGCGCACCGATGCCGGGCGCGGCCCGTCAACACGGTTGATCAATTGGGATCGTGTATCACTGGTCCCCATGATGCCGAGTGCCATATACAACTCGGCCATGGCGCGATCATAAATCAGCCCCTGAACGATATCCGGATCATTGAGCTCGGCCTCAGCCTCGGCCAGTTGCAGTGCAGCTTCCTCGAAGCTCTGAAGCTGCAATACATATCGCGCCTCCATTGTGCGAGGCCCGCGTGTCAGCAGCAGTCGTCCCCAGTCTCGCACCTGCTTGTAATGTGCAAGACGGGTTTCGGCGGGCATCCCGGTGTCCCGGTCGATCAGAAATGCGAGATAGGACAGCCGCTCCTGAAGTGCGGACCAGTCGCCACGTGCCGCCAGAATGCCAAGCTGCTGTTGAATGAGAGGGATCTGGGCCTCGGTGTACAAACCGTCATTGATACGCAGAATCTGTATTTGCTGCTCGACGGTATCTGCTGCTTCCTGCCAAGCCTGTGCCGAGATCAGGGCCTCGGTCAATGCATTGAGAGAGCCCAATAACTCCTGATTGTACGCGCCCAGCGTCTGCGCGCTGCTTTCAACCTCGGTACGCAGTTGGTCCAGTTGTGTGACCAGTGCTTCCAGACTCCGGGAATCAACAGCTTGCCCGTGCGTGGTTTGGTCGCTGGCCAGGCTGGTTTGGCAAACAGTGGCTGACAGGGTCAATATGCCCAGTATTTTCAGGGTGAAAAAACCCGGCCAGTCTGCTCGTGCACGTCGCAAGCATGACATGATGGTCCCCATTGGTGATGGCAGGCAGCATTCTTGTGATGCTGTTTATGACCCGAGTATATACAAATTTGT
Organism: Pseudohongiella sp.; assembly: GCA_036834885.1. Classification (GTDB taxonomy): domain Bacteria; phylum Pseudomonadota; class Gammaproteobacteria; order Pseudomonadales; family Pseudohongiellaceae; genus Pseudohongiella. The sequence goes on from DAITNA010000003.1 coordinate 21,413, forward strand.
TTCCCTGAGAAGGGCGCACGGCCAAAATCCGGCTTGACGGCTCCCGGTTGATTACATAAAGTGCGCGCCTCAACAGTCGTTTAACAGACGGTCTTTCATGTCCATGCCAGTTGTCATGCTTAATGCCATTGCTGCTTCTGCAGCCGCAGCACGCCGCGCGCGTGCGGCGCGTGCGCGCATGTCTGGCCGGGAAGACCGGGAGGCTGAATTGATCTGTTGAGCATACTGATGTTCTGAACACAGTGCAGAAATTCAAAAAACCTCTGAGGCTTCCGGCCCAGAGGTTTTTTTTTGCCCTGAAACTGGTGATCTTGAGGTGCTGGCGCAACCTGCGCTGGCGCAAGGAGCAAAACAAAATGCAGGTTCAAGAAGTGGAAAACAGCCTGGGACTGCAGGTCTGCAAAAAGCAGTCGCTGGTCATTGAGCGAGGACAAGGCGTGTGGGTAGAGGATGAAGCGGGGCGTGCGTATCTCGATTTCACTGCCGGTTGGGGGGTGACCTGTCTGGGGCATTCCCACCCGGTGATAGTCGATGCCATCAGCAAGCAAGCCTCGCGCATCATACAGAATCCGAATTCAGGTTTTACCTACTCGCCGGTGCGTGCCCAGCTCTTGCTTGAGCTGCAACAGGTGTTGCCCTCAGGCCTGAGCCGGGTGTTTTTTGCCAACAGCGGTGCCGAGGCCAATGATGCTGCGCTGAAGCTGGCCAGAAAAATGACCGGACGTTCAAAGATAGTGTCTTTGCTGGGGGCATTTCACGGACGTACGTTGGCAACGCTGACAGCATCTGGTGGCCCGGAAAATGGTGCAAGGTTTCTGCCAAAGGTGCCGGGTCATGATTTTTGCCAGCACAACGATGATGCCGAACTGTTGTGCAGAATCGATGGCGAGACGGCGGCAGTCATTGTCGAGCTGGTTCAGGGTGAAGGCGGCGTTCGCGCGATGGAAGCCGCGTTTGTCCGCCAGCTGCGTCAGTTATGTGACCAGCACGGTTGTCTGCTGATAGTTGATGAGGTGCAGACCGGATTTTGCCGGACAGGACGCTTTTTTGCGCTCGATTACTATGATGTCCGCGCTGACATTGTGACCATGGGCAAGGGAATCGCGGGTGGTTTGCCCTTTGCGGCATTCGCGATGACAGAAAAAGTCGCTGCCTCGTTGTCGCTGGGTGACCACGGCGGTACTTATTGTGGTAATCCCTTGTCGTGCGCGGTGTCATTGGCTGTGACCCGATACCTTCGGGAAAATGACGTGGCTGGATATGTCGCCGAGTTCGGTAATCAGGCACTGGAAGATCTGCTTCAGCTGCAGCAAAAATACCCGGCTCTGATCCGGGCTGTCAGAGGCCGGGGCCTGATGCTGGCTCTGGAGTTGTATGCGGATGAATGGGTCTGGCCTTTCACTGATATGTGTCAGCACATGGGTTTGCTGGTGACGCCGACACGCAATGCGGTGGTGCGGTTGTTGCCGTCGCTGCTGCTGACTGCTGATGAGTGGTCACAGGGTTTGGGCATATTGGAACGGGCCCTTGACCAGGCCCAGGCGCACTGGTTGTGACGCCGCAGGGGCTGGGCTAGTATTCGGCCTTATCCGATCAACTGGGGACAGAGCATGATTAACAGGAAAATGGTGATGGCGCGGCGTCCGCAAGGGGAGCCCGGTGATGATTGTTTCAAACTCGTCGAGGAACAAGTGCCTGAGCTTGAACCTGGGCAAATTCTGATCAAAGTCATCTGGTTGTCGCTGGACCCTTACATGCGCGGACGCATGAATGACGTCAAGTCCTATGCCAAACCGCTGCAGATTGGGGATGTCATGACCGGAGAGTCGGCTGGCGTGGTTGTGCAGTCACGCTCCGATCGCTTTCAGGTGGGGGATTATGTGACTGTGCATCTGGGCTGGCAAAGCATGATTGTGGCCGATGATGACGAGCCCCGGCTGATGAAAGTGGATCTGAGTAACGGCACGCTGTCCGCCCATCTGGGTGTGGTGGGCATGCCGGGTCGCACGGCTTATTTTGGTTTGCTGGAGGTTGGCAAGCCGGTTGCAGGCGAGACACTGGTGGTGGCTGCCGCCTCGGGCGCTGTCGGATCGGTTGTGGGTCAGATTGCCAAAATATTGGGATTGCGGGTGATCGGTATTGCCGGCGGTGAAGACAAGTGCCGATATGTGCGTGAAGAGCTCGGGTTCGATGATTGCCTGGATTACAAAACCGGCAATCTGTCAGACAAACTCAAAGCCGCTTGCCCGAACGGCATCGACATCTATTTTGAGAATGTCGGTGGTGATGTCACGCGTGCGGTCGCTCCGCTGCTCAATCCCGGTGCCCGAGTGCCCATTTGCGGATACATCTCCAACTACAACGATCAGGACATCACTCAGGCGGAAACACCGTTCCATATCCTGAAAAAACTGCCCACGGTCCCGGAGCACCGGTTTTTTGTGGTCACGGAGTGGCAGGATCGCTGGCAACAGGCCACCGGGCAGTTGGGTGCCTGGGTCAACTCGGGCCAGATCAAATATCGCGAGTCCATCGGTGAGGGGCTTGAAAACGCACCTGAGCTGTTTCGGGGATTGCTGCGTGGGCGCAACTTTGGCAAGCAGCTGGTGAGAATTGCGAGTGAATGAGCATGACAACAACAATCACAACAACAAACAGCACGCTTGAATCCGGTTCCCTGTTCAGCGTGGCAGGCAAGACGGCACTGGTGACCGGTGGCAGCAGCGGGCTGGGGCTGATCATGGCCGAGGCGCTGTTACGCGGCGGCGCCCGTGTCATCATCGCGTCGCGCAAGCAGGCTCGCTGTGACGAGGCGCTGGCACTGCTGTCAGGTTTTGGTGACTGCAGCGCCTTTGCCGCCGATGTCACGCTGGCCCGGGACAGGGAGGCGCTGGTGCGCTTTGTCACTGCAACGGTTGCCGGAACCGGTTTGTCGATCCTGGTCAACAATGCCGGAGCCAACTGGGGCGCTGCCATTGCAGACTACCCCGATGAGGCCTTCGCCAAGGTCATGAATACCAATGTCAACGCGGTGTTTGCGTTGACGCGGGATCTGCTGCCGGCGTTGCAACAGGCGGCATCGGCACAAGACCCGGCCCGCGTGGTCAATATCGGTTCCATGGATGGTTTGCATGTGCCCATTGTGCAGCGTGTCCCCACGTTCGCGTATTCCGCCAGCAAAGCTGCCCTGCATCATCTGACGCGCACGCTGGCGGTTGATCTGGGACCCCGGCACATCACGGTCAATGCGATTGCACCCGGCTTTTTCAAGTCACGCATGACCGATTATGTGCTGCGCGAATTCGGGCAGGACATCGCAGCTGACAGCCCCATGGGCAGGGCCGGGGAGCCTGAGGAAATTGCAGGCGCACTGCTTTATCTGGTGTCCAGAGCCGGTAACTACACCAATGGCATTGTGTTGCCGGTTGATGGGGGTACCCACATCAGCAAAGGACATCGCCCGTGGATGGACGAGGCATGAGCACAGGACTTTTCTGAAACTGTGGTCGCTGTTATGATAATTAAAAATAAAATTCATGAAAATTATAACGCTTCTGGATCGCGTCAATGATGTCTCGATGACGTCAGGGGGGAGAGGGGATGAGTTTGTTTGATCTGACTGGAAAGGTGGCCCTGATTACAGGGTCTACCAAAGGAATCGGGTTGGCGATTGCCCGTCGTATGGCCGATCAGGGCGCCCGCGTGGTGATCTCCAGCCGTAATCAGGATGCCTGTGACGAGGTCGCAGCCGACATCCGGGCCAGCGGCGGTGATGCCTTCGCGCTGGCCTGCAACATCAATTACAAAGAGCAGCTGAAAGCGTTGGTCGATGCGACACTCGCTCACTATGGCAAGATCGACATCCTGGTCATCAATGCCGCGCTCAATCCCTTTTATGGTCCGTCTCAGGATATTCCCGACGAGGCGTTCGACAAGATCATGCATTCCAACGTTGGCAGTGCCCATCGCCTGTGCCAGCTGGTGCTGCCCGGCATGGCCAGACAAGGGGGCGGGGCGGTGATAATTGTGTCGTCGATCGCCGGCCTCAAAGGCAGCAACGTGCTGGGCGCCTATGGTATTTCCAAGGCCGCCGACATGCAGATGGCGCGCAACCTGGCCGTGGAATGGGGGCCACACAATATCCGGGTGAACTGTATCGCACCCGGATTGATACGCACCGACTTTGCCCGTGCGCTGTGGGAGAACCCGGAGACCTATCGTCATACTGTCTCCAAGTATCCACTGCGCCGTATCGGAGAGCCTGACGAGATTGCCGGTGCGGCCATCTATCTGGCATCGGATGCCGGCAGCTTTACCACCGGCCAAACGCTGGTCGTTGATGGTGGTGGTACTATCACGGGTTAGGCCTGCTGACCGGACAACAATACAATACAAAACAAGGAAAATGAGGAACTGAACATGAATTTGGGACTGTCGCCTGAAATGCAGGAAGTGCGGGAAAAAATCCGCCGCTTTGTGGAGGAAGATGTTGCCGCTGTCGAGCACGAGTACCATGAGCAGATCAGCGTGGGTGACCGCTGGTCGCACACTCCGCGTCAGGAAGAAATCATGGAAGGCCTCAAGGCCAAGGCGCGCGCACTGGGATTGTGGAACTTTTTCCTGCCCAAAAGTCAGGGCGGTGCCGGCATCAGCAATCTGGAGTACGCACACCTGGCTGAAATCATGGGGCGCAGCCGTCTGGCCTCGGAGGCTTTCAACTGCAGCGCACCGGACACTGGCAATATGGAAGTGCTGGAGCGTTATGGTTCCGAAGAACAGAAGGAGCGTTGGCTCAAGCCGCTGCTGGAAGGCAAGATACGTTCCGCCTTCGCGATGACCGAGCCCGATGTTGCGTCATCGGATGCTACCAACATTTCTACACGAGCCGTGCTGGATGGGGATGAATGGGTCATTAATGGAGAGAAATTCTACATCTCTGGCGCTGGCGATGCCCGTTGCAAAATCATGATTGTGATGGTGGTGACTGATCCGGATGCGCCCAAACACAATCGTCAGTCGCAGATTCTGGTGCCCATGGATACCCCTGGCGTCAAAGTCCTGCGACCGATGGAAGTCTTCGGCCGTGACGACGCTCCGCATGGTCATATGCACATCCGTTTCAGCAACGTTCGTGTGCCAAAGGAAAATATTATTCTGGGGCGCGGTCGCGGTTTTGAAATTTCCCAGGGGCGCCTGGGACCGGGCCGTATCCACCATTGCATGCGGTCAATTGGTGCGGCTGAAAAGGCGCTGGAGCTGATGTGCAAACGTGCGCTCAGCCGTGAGGCCTTTGGCAAGCCGCTGGCAGAACTGGGCGGCAACTACGACGTGATTGCGGACTCGCGCATCGAAATCGAGATGTGCCGCCTGCTGGTGCTGCGCGCAGCCTACCTGATGGATACCATCGGCAACAAAGCTGCCCGTGATGCCATCTCCCAGATCAAGGTTGCGGTGCCGAATATGGCGCTGCGCGTGATTGACCGTGCTATCCAGATGCATGGCGCTGCCGGTGTGTCTCAGGACTTTCCGCTGGCAACACTGTGGACCTCCCAGCGCACACTGCGTCTGGCTGATGGTCCGGATGAAGTCCATCGTCGCGTGGTCGCGCGCAAAGAGCTGGCTCAGTACGCCTGACAGGTCTGAAACGGTTTCACTGGCGTATCAACGCCAGTTGAAACCGTTTCAGGAAACTCTTTCAGGAATCCTACCAATTGAAAATCGCTATTGTGGGCACCGGCATATCAGGCCTGGTCGCCGCCCGTCGTTTGTATTCCCGTCACCAGATCACTGTGTTTGAGGCCGCTGGCCGGCTGGGTGGGCACACCGCCACCATTCCCGTCGAACTCGACAACATCCGTTATCAGGTGGACACCGGTTTTATTGTCTACAACGACTGGACCTATCCCAACTTTATTGCACTGATGGATGAGCTGGGTGTCAGCTGGCGCGAATCCGACATGAGTTTTGGTGTCAGTTGTGACAGCACAGGACTGGCCTATGCTGGTGTCACTGGCAAATTTGCCATGTACAACAGTCTGTTTGCCCAGCGCCGCAACCTGTTTTCACCGTCCCATATCCGTATGTTGCTGGATATTCTGGCATTTAACCGTCGCGTCAACAGTGACTACGACGCCGATGCCATCCCGGACATGACACTGCGCGAGTACGTCAGCCATCTCGGTTTAAGCCAGCGATTTATGGACTATTATCTGGTGCCGATGTGTTCCGCGATCTGGTCAACACCGTTTCAGCAGATGTACGAATTTCCGATGCGTTTTATGCTGCCGTTCATGGTCAAACATGGTTTGGTCAATGTGCATAACCGGCCGCGCTGGCGGACGCTAAAGGGTGGCTCGCAGGCTTATCTGGAGCCGATAACTCGTCCGTTCCGTGACGCCATCCGCCTGTCGTGCCCGGTCACCGGCGTCCGGCGGCTTGAACAAGGGGTTGAGGTCACGTCAAAAGCCGGCACCGAGCACTTTGACCAGATCATTCTGGCGTGTCACAGCGATCAGGCGCTGGCTTTGTTGCAGGATGCTACGGCCTGCGAACGTGAGGTCTTGTCGGCCATTCGCTACCAGCCCAACGACGTGGTGCTGCACACTGATGTCAGCGTGATGCCTGACAATCGCCGCGCCTGGGCCAGCTGGAACTATCACATGACGGATGATCGCGACGGGCTGCCGCGTCTGACCTATGACATGAACCGGCTGATGGGGATCACAGGGCCGCACCGCTTTTTTGTCAGCCTGAATCACAGCGACCGCATCAATCCGGCGAGCATTCTTGGTCGTTACGACTATGCCCATCCCATTTTCACCCGCGATGGCGCAAAGGCACAGCAGCGTTGGACCGACGTCAACGGCGTGCAGTCAACCTGGTTTTGCGGTGCGTGGTGGGGCAAGGGGTTTCATGAGGATGGAGTCAACAGTGCACTGCGTGTGGTTGACGCCATCGCGGCGTCAACCACCAACGCGTGATCAGGTCAGGTTGCCACTCCCGCCCGTGTATATCTCCTTGTCGGACGCTGCCTCCGGAATGGCCCGGCGATACAGTTCACGTATTTCCATGGACTCCAGATCCAGGAGCATCAGACGTGCCAGCCGTGACGCGCTGGCCGTGTCCGGTGCGGTTCCGTTGCTGAGGACCGCCGGTGTAGCCAGCACAGTGTCCTGAACGGTAAACAACAGGCCGGCATCCAGCGGTGACCACTGCAGATGCGTGATCGGCGCATGACTGCTGAACACTGTCCAGGCTTCGCCGGTATCTACCAGGCTGCGCAAGCGCAACTGCGACTGGCCCGGGAACTCCTCCACAAACGCCATAAAACGCCCATCCGGCGCAACCACGGCGGCGCTGGTGTTCAGGGCATCTTCCTGTCCGGAATCGTGATCAAGGTGGACAGACTCGCGCCATTGCAGTCCTTCGGGCAATACCAGTGGATCGCTGATCACACGGTCGCCCAATGTGGTTGGTGCTGGCGGTACCACAGCGGGAGCCGAGTGTGTGTCCGGGGATATCGCACTGCCTGCGATCAGACGGGATGCCGGGATACCACCGGCCGGGTCGGTCCAGTGCTGTGTCCAGACTGACGACACCACGGCCGACAAGGACATGGCGACAGCAAGCACGGCCCAGGCCGCTGGACGTTGTTGTATCGGCCGGCCAGCGGCCACTGGAGACGAGCCGGTCATGACCGCTACCGGGATCGACCCGGGTGCCATCGGCAGTATGTTGGTATCCAGCCGGTAACCCCGTTTCGGGACAGTTTCGATCAGGCCGTGCGCACCGGCAGCTGGCGCCAGTGGCTCGGGGTTCAGTGCCTTGCGCAGCTCGGAAACAGCGCGGGTCAGCGAGTTTTCATTCACAACCACGCGCGGCCACAAGGCACACATCAGCTCGTCACGCGTCAGCACCTGGCCATTGGCAGCGGCGAGCAGACACAACAGTTTCATCAGTCTGGGCTCAAGCTGGCGTGTGAGACAGACGCTGCCCGTCTGATGTGCAGACGCTTGCCTGCACAGTTCAAGCAGATTGCGCTCCGGGACGACCCGCCAGCTCAGCGTGGCTGAGGGATCAGCCTGAAGGCGAAAAGTTCTGTCGAGGTCTTTCATGGTGTCGCTCTCTATAGTCAACCTACAGTCAAATCTACAGTCACTAGTTTTGCGATGGCCCAAGTTTGCCATATCACACGAATTTTTTGACAGCAGGGCGCGCAAATAGTGCCTTCTTCACAAAATCTGGATGTTTTTTTCCGCAAATCTTCAGGTTTTGCTTGCCGCCACCCCCTAATCTGACGGCATTACGAGTGTCGTCCGATCAGGAGGTTTGCAGTCATGAGATATCCCTTCATCACCGTGTCCATTCGCCGTTTGCTGGCTGGTACCATGCTGGTCTGTTCTGCCGCACTGGTTCCGGCCGTCCATGCCGAGGCGCTGCCATTTCAGGATAACAGAATGCCGTCGCTGGCCCCGATGCTGGAGTCAGTGACACCCGCTGTGGTGAACATCTCAGTCACGCGTACCCAGCGGTTGCCTGATCAGTTCAGATTCTTCGGAGGGCCGCCCGCACGCGGAATGCCGTCTGAACCGCCTGTGCGCCAGTCGCGTGGCGCAGGTTCCGGCGTTGTTGTTGACAGTGACCAGGGACTGATTGTGACCAACCATCATGTTGTCGATGGCGCTGACAGCATCAGCGTGGGTTTGCAGGACGGTCGCATCTTTGAAGCCACCCTGATAGGGAGCGACCAGCGCACCGACATTGCCCTGCTCAGTATTGAAGCGGAGCGACTGACGGCGCTGCCTTTTGCAGATGCCCAGTCCCTGCGTGTCGGTGATTATGTGGTGGCGATAGGCAATCCGTTTGGTCTGGGGCAGACCGTGACCTCGGGCATCATCAGTGCGCTCGGGCGGGCTGGCCTCAACAACGAGAACTACGAGGACTTCATTCAGACCGACGCGGCCATCAATGTCGGTAACTCGGGTGGTGCGCTGGTCGACCTGAACGGTCGTCTGGTGGGCATCAACACCGCCATCATTTCCGGCTCCGGCACCAGCTCGGGTGTCGGTTTTGCAGTGCCGGTTGACATGGTAGAGGCCGTGATGGGGCATTTGCAGCGTGACGGCGTGGTGCAGCGCGGCCAGTTGGGTGTGCTGATCGGCGACCACACGCCGCTGATGGAAGAAAGTCTGGGTCTGGGTGCCGACCGGGGCGCTCTGGTGACACAGGTATTCCTGGGTTCGGCGGCTGAACGTGCCGGGCTGCAGGTCTCCGATCTGGTGACGGCAATCGATGGTCGTGAGGTGCGCAGCAGTCGCGATCTGCGCAACGCCATTGGATTGGCCCGCATCGACCAGCCGCTGCGTCTGAGTTTGCTGCGTGATGGTCGTCGACAGGACATCGACGTGCGACTCGACAGTACTGCTGAGCAGCAAGCCAATGCCGGCAATGGCGCTTCAGCCAATGAACGCCGCGCTGACGAGAATCGGTTTTTTGGGGCCGAGCTGCAAGCGCTGCCTTCAGGCGCTCCCGGCGTGGGCATTGCCAGCGTTGATCCGCAGAGCCGTGCCGCCGCTGCAGGTCTGCGCCCCGGCGATGTGATTCGTGAACTCAACCGTCAGCCGGTGCAGTCACTGGCTGAACTCAATAGGCAGTTGTCGCAGCAGCCACGCGTGCTGGCGCTGACCGTAGAGCGTGATAACCAGACGCTGATGGTGATCATGCCCTGATTCCGCAGTTCCCGCTGGAAGGAAGTGGTATCCCGGGAATGGTCTTTGCCGGGTACTTGACGGAGCCCAGCCCTCCACCCGGTCTGCAGCCGTATTCGCAGACCGGTTTTTTTTGCAAAAAACGCCCGGCGTGGTATTTTCCGTGTCCAGCATCGTCCGAGTATCCCGCAGGAACAGGTATTTTGGTTTTATCCGCAGGTATGCGTTATTCCGCAGTGTTATTGTTCACCCTGATGGTTGTTCCGGGTGGCGCTGCTGCGTCGGCCAACGACAATCCACAAAGTGACAATTCACACAGTCCTGAAGCCCATGCCGGCTCCGCATCGTTGTCTGTGCAAGCAGCGCACTATCAGCAGCTCCCGCAGCTGGTGCTGCCACGTGATGCTTCCGCGTTTGAGGCTTACCGTCAATGGTTGAGTGCCGAGCTGGAGGCCAAACAGATACCGGGCGCGGCCATGGCGATTGTCAGCTCGGCTGGCATTGTGGATCTGCGTACCTGGGGTGTCCGCAGTGTGGATGCCGGTACTGCCTTGTCGCCTGATACCGTGTTTCGCATTGCGTCGGTCTCCAAAACCTTTGCTGGGACGGTGGGTGCGCAGCTGGTTGAACACAATATCCTCGACTGGGATGAGCCCCTGGTGCAAATTCTGCCCGGCTACCGTATTGGCACCGATCCTGACCATGCCAGCCAGATCAGTCTGCGCCACGTACTGAGTCATTCCACCGGCTTGATGCCGCACGCCTATTCCAATCTCCTGGATGCCGGTGTCGCCTACGACAAAATCCAGGAAAAATTTCATGAAATTCCGGCGGTGTGTGCGCCCGGACGGTGTTACGGTTACCAGAATGTGGTGTTTTCGCTGGTGGATGATGTGATTCAGCACAGCCTTGGCACCAACTACGACGCCTTTGTGGAAGACAATATTTTTGAGCCACTGGGTATGACCGGCGCCTCAATGGGTGTTGACGGTTATCTCAACAACCCGGCCGCCAGTGCCCCGCACCAGTTTGGCCGCGGTCAGTGGCGCGTCAGCACACTCAATCCAGCCTACTACACGGTGGGGCCAGCCTCCGGGGTCAATGCCACTGTGGTTGACATGAGCCGCTGGGCCCAGGCGCATCTGGGTGGTTTTCCGGAGGTGTTGCCGCCGTCTGTGCTGGCCATGCAGCACACTCCGATTGTTGAGACACCGCACGGCAATTACTTCAATCGCTGGCCGCGCGTGCAGAAAGCCTGGTACGGTCTGGGCTGGCGCATCATGGATTATGCGGGCAAGCGCATTATCCACCACGGAGGTGGAGTGCGAGGTTATCGCTCGGAGATGGTACTGGTGCCGGAATACAATATTGGTCTGGTGGTACTGTTTAACGCTGAAACCCCGCTGGCCAATGAGGTCGTTCCCCGTTTTCTTGATCATCTGCTGACACTGGAGTCCTTGTGAGCAACCCGGTTATGGATCTGCTGCGGGCACACCGCAGTATTCGAAAATTCAAAGCTGAGCCAGTTCCTGAACAACTGCTGCAGGACATCCTGCTGGCCGGACAAAGTGCAGCCACCTCCAGTTTCCTGCAAGGCGTGACTGTGATCCGGGTGCGTCATCCTGACAGCCGCCAGAAACTGGCTGCGTATGCCGGCAATCAGGCTTATGTGGCAACTGCGCCGGAATTTCTGGTGTTCTGTGCTGATTTGCGGCGTGCGGGCAATGCCTGTGAGCGCTATGGCAAAGCCTTTTCCGGCGATTACACCGAACAATTCATCATCGCCACCGTGGATGTGGCGTTGATGGCACAAAACACCGTGGTGGCTGCTGAATCAGCGGGGCTGGGTATCTGCTACATCGGCGGACTGCGCAACAATCCGCGTCAGGTCTCGGATTTGTTGCGCCTGCCCAAAGGGGTCTATCCGGTGTTTGGTCTGTGTCTGGGTTATCCGGATCAGAATCCGGAGGTCAAACCGCGTTTGCCGTTATCTGTGCTTGTCAAAGACGAGGTCTACGATGACAGCGCAGATTTGCCCGTGATAGAGGCCTATGACGAGCAGGTACGTGAGTATTACCGCACGCGCACAGGGGGTGGCCACGGCATTTGCTGGAGTGAGCAGGTCGCGGGCCTGCTCAGCGAGAAATCCCGCCCGCACATGCGGGGCTTTCTGGCCGAGCAGGGGTTTGAGTTCAAATAACTGACGCGGGCAAACCGCCGAATCAGATGATGCGTTTGGCGCGCAAGGCGGCGATGTCAGCGTCGCTGTATCCCAGCTCTTTCATGATCTGATCGGTGTGCTCGCCCAGTGTTGGCGCGCGCCGGTGAATGGCTGGCGGTGTTTGCGAGAGGCTGAACGGCGTTTGCATCACCGGGGCCGGTTTGCTGGCGCCCGGATAGTCCAGATGGTGGAATACCTGCCGCGCCTCGGCGTGAGGGTCGTCCAGCACCTGTTGTGGTGACATCACCGGACCTGCCGGAATACGTGCGGCCTCCATCGCGGTCAATACTTCTTGCGAGCTGCGCTCTGCGCACCATCGTGCCAGGCGTTCACTGATCACAGCGCCGTTGTCGCCCCGGCTGATGTCGTCCTTAAAGCGCGGATCGTCCAACCATTGCGGCTCACCCATCAACTCCACCCAACGCTCGAACAGAGGGCCGCCAACCGACTGGATCAGTACCCAGCCGTCCTGCGTCTTGAAGGTATCCGCCGGTCCCGAGGTTTGTGAACGGTTTAATGTGGCGACCCGGTTGGGGGCAATCATGGCCTGTTCAATCAGGGTGCCATTCATCATGGTCAGCGCGGTATTAAACAGCGACGCTTCCACCACCTGTCCGCGCCCGCTGCGCTGACGCTCATAGAGCGCTGCCAGCGTACCTGCCGCGCTGAGGCTGGCGGTACCAAAATCAATAAACGGTGCATAGGATTTGACCGGTTGCTCTGGCGTGCCTGACATGTACATGGCACCTGACATAGCCTGGCCGAGTCCGTCAAAACCGACACGGTTGCTGTAAGGGCCGCCGGTGCCAAAGGCGGAAATCATGGTGAGGATAATGTCGGGTTTGATGGCTTTGAGAGAGTCATAGTCCAGTCCCATCGCCTGCAGGGTGTCGGGCGGCAGGTTGGCGACCACAACATCTGCGGTAGCCACCAGCCGGCGCACGATTTCACGGCCTTCGGGTTTCATCGGGTTCAGCGTCATGCCGAGTTTGTTGCGGCCCATTTGCATGAACAGTGCGCCATCACCGGTATCGGATACCGGGGACAGGAAGCGGTCTTCGCTGCCCTGGACTTTTTCGATGCGGATGACTTCCGCGCCCAGATCGCTTAACAGGCTGGCGCAAAACGGGCCCGCAATATAGCGACCAAAATCGAGGACGCGAATGCCCTCCAGAACCTTGCTCATCTCGTTCAATCCCCCCACAGGCTGACGGTTTTATTCAGGACGCCGGATAATAGCACAGGCGCTCGATTGCACGAGTCGATGCCATCCTGTGATAGCGTTGTCGCGGAGCCGCGCTGTTGCAGATCAAGCCGCATGCATTACAATCGGGCCACGTCCATCGTACCAAGCCGCTACGGAGCAAGCGCCTTATGAGCAGATTGTCATTTACAACACCGATGTTTGCGCGCTTGCTGGCAGCCACGCTGTTGCTCGGCGCCTTCGCAGCCCATGCAGCCGAGCATCCCGGCTATGATTTTGATCCCGATCGCAGTCGCGGTGGCATCGGCAAGTTTTATATGGAACGCGAAATTTCAGGCGTGATGGGGCATCAGGGAGCGGGGTGGCTGGAGCGCGAACAGCGCACCCATGAGGAGATGCCGGACGAGGTGGTCGCCAACATGGGACTGGAGCCGGATGATGTGGTGGCAGACATTGGTGCCGGGACCGGATATTTCGCATTCCGCATGGCCCGGTTGGTGCCACAGGGAAAAGTACTGGCAACCGATATCCAGCCTGAAATGCTTGCCATCATGGAGCAGCGCAAACAGGAAACCGGCATCGGCAACGTGGAAACCCTGCTAGGCCAGATTGATGATCCGGGCTTGCCCGCCAACAGTGTGGACAAGGTGCTGCTGGTTGATGCCTACCACGAGTTTTCCCATCCCTTTGAAATGATGCAGGGCATTTACAATGCGCTGAAGCCGGGTGGCAAACTGTTTCTGATCGAGTACCGTGCGGAAGATGACAGCGTGCCAATCCGGCCACTGCACAAAATGTCGGTGGAGCAGGTTGTACGCGAGATGAGTGTGTTCGGCATGGTCTGGGAGGACACACTGGATTTTCTGCCCTGGCAACACATGTTTGTTTTCAGCAAACCGGAATAGGCCAGCAAAAAAACGGGGCAGACCGATTATGCCGTCTGCCCCGTTTGCCTGACCGTCAGAATGTAGTGCGTACTTTCAGCGCCAGTTTCTGACCGCCGCCCCAGCACACATCTTCAATCTCGCTGATTCTGCCGCTGGCCGAGGTGCCGTCGTAACGTACGCGGTTTCGGCAGTTTTCCTCTCCCAGTGTATTGTTGGACTCCAGACGGAAAGTGATGTCGTCAAACAGTACGGTGGAGACAAACATGGTCAGCATCGGCGCCTCGCGGTGCCAGTCAATATTGCTGATTTCAATGGTGCGCTGGCCGCCAGTCAGCGGATGCTCATAGTCAAAGCCGTAGTTCAGGTTCAGGCGCGTGACATCATGGCGAAAACCCACGGCGGCCTGACCGCGACCGTTGATACGCTCAACCGTCCCCAGAATCGGGTTGTTGACTTCCGAATCAAACAGGTAGAGACGTGAAGTAACCATCGCATCAGGCATACCCAGCATGCCCAGCCGGGTGCTGCCATCCAGGTAGACACCATAACGTTTGGCGTCACCGATATTGCCGGCCGCAGAAATGGGCGATGACGGATTGGTGGTGGCGTTCACACGCCCAATCTGATTCGTCAGTTCACGCAGGAAAAAGCGCGAGCTCAGCACGCCGGTATCGTTGGGCAGGCGATACTCCAGTCCCAACTCGTAACGCAGTTCTTCGGTGGGCACCAGGTTCGGGTTGCCAGCATCGGCATCACGATCGTTGTCAGAGGTATTGGCTGTCGCCGAGAAGTTGGCAAAACTGAGCTGCTGTACTTCTTTGCCAACGGTTGCCCGCAGTTGCAAGGCCTCGGTGATGTTGAAGCGGTAGTCCAGTGTCGGGCGCCAGAACTGGAAGTCGCGCGACTTGCTGATTGCGCCGCTTTGCGCAATTTCCGAGGTTTCGTAGACCAGGCTGCTTTCCAGCGTCATGCGCTCGTTCAGTGTCCAGTTATGGACAGCAAAACCTTCATAGCGCATCTCTTCGACGCTGGAACCCAGATTGGATACCGACAGAGCCGGTCGCAAACCACCGAATGCAGGTGATGGCGCTGCGCTGCCGCTGTCGCGACCGATCAACAGACTGGAGTCCAGAATGGTCTGTGCGCGCTCAAGCCCCAGTTGCATGTCCTGATTGTCTGCCAGCGACCAGTTGTAAGTGGTCTGAACAATACGCTCGCGTGTGCGGCTGTTGGATTCAACATAAAGCGATTTGCGTTCATCGGATGCGCCCAGCGGTGCGTCCAGCTCAAAGCGCTCACGAATATTGTTGTCGGTTTCATCATTGACAATAAACAGCACCAGCGCCCGGCTGCCGTTGGCAAAACTGTATTCGTAGTCACCCCCCAGTTCCCAGTTGTTTCTGATGTAATCAACCCCTTCGCGCTCACCGCGCACTGCCATGTTGGCCTGAGCGAGGTCGGTATATCGACGATTCACGTCGACCGGGTGATCCGAGCGGGTGTAAAGACCGTTCAACTGCATGCGATGCTGGTCAAGACGATATCCGAGTGTGCTGCTGGCGCGGTATGTGGTCTGGTCACGAACGCTGGACTCGCGCATGCTTTCCAATGGCGTCAGGTCAGCGCCATAACTGTTTTCGAGGCGCTTTTCGTGCCGGTACTGCGGGTCTGCCTGCACGTTGAACATGGCCGTGAAGTTGCCGGTCTGACGGCTGTGTGACACTGACAGACCCGGATCAAAGGTCTGGTCCTGCCGGTGGAAATCACTGCTGACTTCCACAGACGTGCTGGCGCGGGTATCGGCGTCCTGAAGCACGATATTAACAACCTGGCCAGAGCCGCGCACAGCCAGCTCACCTGAGGTGCCACGTATAATTTCAATGCGTTCCACTTCACGGGCAGAGATGCGGCTGAGCTGGTCGCGTGGTGAGTTGTCCTTGCCGGCCAGACGCTGGCCATTGATCAGCAGATCACCGCCACTGCCAAGTCCGCGGCCACTGTTGTTGTTGCTCAGAGTGACACCGGGGATGCGGTCGATCATGTCGTTGACCGACACCGGATTGTACGGTTGAAAAAATGACGCAGGATAGATGACAGTGGAATCTTGTGCAGCCTGCAGTTCGGGTTCTTCTGCATTTGCCAGTGACAGGCCGTTTGTTATGCTGGCAATCGCCAGTGTCAGCACACTGGCGCGAAAACAGGGTGAGATTTGAAACCTGTTGAACATGACTACTCCGGGTTGGGCGTTGAACGGCAGACATCGGAACCCGGTTCCGGTGTCATACAGATCGGTTGATAAATTCTTGATTTTTGAATAATTTGAATATTATCAAAAAAGTACCACTGGTTTATGTGACATTTTGTGAGAAAACACGGGTAATTCGCGGTAGTTTCAGCCATCTTTGTGGCTAAAACATGGCAATCACAACGAGCAAGCGTCCGATGCACAAACATCAGGCATTCGCAGATGAGTACGGGTCACCCTTATGAGCAGTCATTTCGGGGCGCATGGTCGCCAATCCGCAAGCAAGGATCCACAGTCGGGCCGGTGTGTTCTGGTCACCGGCGCGACCGGATTTATTGGTGTGCCCCTGATGACGTCACTGCGTGCACAAGGCTGGCACAGTATTGCGCTGGTGCGTGACTATGCCCATGCTCGCATGCTGTTGGGGCCAGAGGTCGAGCTGATCAGGAATCTCGGCGAACTCGGGCCAGATACCCCGATTGATGCCATCATCAACCTTGCGGGTGCCGGTATTGCTGACAAGGCCTGGAGCAAAAACCGCAAGAAGGAGCTGCTGGAGAGCCGGCTGCTGACCACTCGCGCTGTTGTGCAACTGATACAGCGGCTGTCCCGCAAACCCTCACATTTGCTGAGTGCCTCGGCCATCGGGTTCTATGGCGCTTCTGATGCGCAGCCCCTGAACGAGAGCGCAGCGGCAGGCGAGGGCTTTTCCCATGAACTGTGCAAGCGATGGGAAGAGGAGGCGCGCAAGGCAGAGGTCACCGGTATTGCGGTGACTCTGATGCGTCTCGGTGTGGTTCTGGCCGCCGATGGGGGCATGCTGGGACGATTGCTGCCATTGTTCCGGTTGGGTCTGGGTGGTCGCACCGGCTCGGGTCAACAGTACCTGTCCTGGATTCATCGCAATGATGCCATCGCTGCCATGTTGTGGCTGCTGGAACACCCGTTGTCAGGGGTAGTTAATCTGACAGCCCCTCACGCCGTGACCAATGCGGCATTTTCGGCAGCGCTGGCGGCGCAATTGCACCGACCGGCCATTTTTGCCCAGCCCGAGGTTATTGTCCGGGCCATCTTTGGCGAGATGGGAGAAGAGTTGTTGCTCAGCGGTCAGAACGTGGTTCCAGCCCGTCTTCAGAATCAGGGTTTTCAGTTCAGCTACCCGCACATCCAGCTCGCGCTGGCGGCAGAATTGGCGCGCTGATCCGGCAGCGCTTATCGAGCAACTGCTTTGCGATTTGAACCTGAATTAAGGATAATACCGGCCTTTGACCCAGGGCCTGGCTACAGGGCCAGCATATCAGGTCAGCACGTTCAGAATCGGGAGAAGCAGGCATATGCAACGCGAATCGATGGAAGTGGATGTTGTTATTGTGGGAGCGGGACCGGCAGGTTTGTCGACTGCTTGCCGCTTGCTGCAACTGGCACAGGAAGCCGGGCGTGAAATCTCCGTCTGCGTGCTGGAAAAAGGCTCCGAAGTCGGTGCTCATATCCTGTCGGGCGCCGTGTTTGAGCCGACTGCGCTGAATGAGCTGTTTCCTGACTGGAAAGAGCGTGGTGCGCCGCTGAACACCGCAGTGACGGCCGACGATGTCTACTATCTGCCCGGTTCGGAAAAGGCCATTCGTTTTCCGGACATGCTCGTGCCCAAGCCCATGCGCAACCACGGCAATTACATCATTTCTCTGGGCAACCTCTGTCGCTGGCTGGCCGAACAGGCGCAAGAGCTTGGCGCCGAGATTTTCCCGGGTTTTGCTGCCGCCGAAATCCTTTACCATGAAGACGGCAGCGTCAAGGGTGTTGCCACCGGTGACATGGGCGTGGATGCCCATGGCAACAAAAAGGACACCTATGAGCCGGGTTTTGAGTTTCATGCCCGCTATACGATTCTGGCTGAGGGCTGTCGCGGCCATCTTGGCAAGGAGATCATTGCCCGCTTCGGGCTGGACAAAGACAGCGACCCCCAGCATTACGGCATTGGCCTGAAAGAAGTCTGGGAAATTGATCCGACCAAACACAAGGAAGGTCTGGTTGTGCACACAGCCGGTTATCCGATGATTGGCGACAGTTACGCCGGCTCGAGCGGTGGCTTCCTGTATCACGCTGAAAACAATCAGGTCTACCTCGGACTGATTGTGGACCTGGGTTATCAGAATCCGCACATCAGTCCCTTTGACGAGTTCCAGAAATTCAAACACCATCCGGTGATAAAGCAGTACATTGAAGGCGGCAAGCGCCTGAGTTATGGCGCGCGTGCGCTGAACAAAGGGGGGCTTAACTCCCTGCCCAAAATGAGTTTCCCCGGAGGCCTGCTGATCGGATGTGATGCCGGCACCCTGAATGCTGCCAAGATCAAGGGCAGTCATACGGCAATGCGGTCAGGCATGTTGGCTGCCGAGTCCATCATGGAGTCCCTGAAGCAGGACACCGCTGTAGCCGGTCACGATCTGACTGCGTATGGCGAACGTTTCAAAGCGTCCGGTTTGTACGAAGAGCTGTATAAAACCCGCAACTTCAGTGCCGGCTTCCACAACTTCGGCTTCTGGGTTGGCAGCAGCCTGACCTTCATCGAACACAACATATTCGGTGGCCGCTTCCCGCTGACCTTTCATGACAAGTCCCCGGACTATGCCCAGCTCAAGCCGGCTGCCGACTGCAAAAAAATTACCTATGCCAAACCCGATGGCAAGATCAGTTTTGACAAGCTGTCGTCGGTGTTTTTGTCCAACACCAACCATGCCGAAGACCAGCCTTGCCACCTGCAACTGATTGATCCATCCATACCAGTCAGTCGCAATTTACCGATGTACGACGAGCCCGCGCAGCGCTATTGTCCGGCCGGTGTGTACGAGGTGCTGGATGACGGTGCGGGCAACAAGCGTTTCCAAATCAATGCGCAAAACTGTGTGCATTGCAAAACCTGCGACATCAAGGACCCCTCGCAGAATATTCGTTGGGTAGTCCCTGAAGGCAGTGGTGGCCCAAGCTATCCCAACATGTAACTGTTGCGGTCTTTGAGACCGTTGCAATCATTGTCGGCGCCGGGCTTTTGTCCGGCACCGCTCTGGTGCAGAATGTTGTCACTCAACCGTAATTTTTGTCGGGCCACACCGGTCAGATAGACAGAAATTCATACTGCGGGATGACTGCTGTGTCAGGAACTTTGCGCGTTATTGTCATGCTGCTCATGCTGGGATTGCTCAGCGCCTGCCAGTTCATGGGACTGGGCGCGGGGTTCCGGCAAGACGAAGCACTGGAAACGCGAGTGCTTGGAGACAATGTCCAGGCGCCGGCGATTGATATTGCCGGTATCGACCAGTCGGTTATCGATTATCTGGATGCCCATGTTGATCCGTCATTGTACGGTTGGGATCTGGTCAATCGTCTGCAAGAATTGTTGTTCTCCGAGCAGTATCTCAACATCCAGTACGACGATCTTGCCAACTTTACTGCCGCAGAAGCCTTTGCCCAGCGTCGGGCCAATTGTCTGTCACTGGTGAACTTGTATATCGGCATGGCAAGGCATTTTGACCTGCATGTGCAATACCAGACCATTCAGATCCGACCGGTCTGGAACCGCCGCGGTGAAATCATGGTGCTGAGCGAGCACATCAACGCTGTGGGCCGGCTCGGCCCGACCAATCGTTATATTGTGGACTTCACCCCGGAGGTGCGTTTGCAGCAGCAGACTGCGCGCCTGATATCCGATCGTGAAGCCACTGCCCTGTTTTTTAATAATCTGGCAGTGGAGCACCTGGTCGCCGGCGAGCTGGAACAGGCTCAGCTTAACCTGCGTTATGCATTGGCGGTTGATCCCGAGCTGGCGATTGCCTGGAACAATATGGGCAGTGTGATGGGACGTCTGGGTGAGCCGGCACTGGCGGAATACAGTTTGCGCAAGGCGGCTGATATCGACAGGAATAATGCCAGTGCTTACAACAATCTCGCCCGACTGTATTACGAACAGGGTGATTTTGACAAAGCCGAACGTTTCCGCCGCGCTGTTGAAGCCTACAATCGACGTAATCCCTACTACCACTACATGCTGGGCAATCTCGCTTACGAAGAGGGGGATTTTATCGCTGCGCGTGGCCATTATCAGGAAGCGATTCGCCGCAACGAACAGGAGCCGGATTTTTACATGGCGCTGGGACTGGCATTTCGCGAGCTTGGCGATGAAGAGGCCTATACCAATCTGTCACAGATGTCAGTGGCTGTGCGGGAGTTGGGAGACCAGACCTACCGCGCCAGCCAGAACAGAGTGCGCCGCATCGAGAATCGGGCCACGTTCCGACTCACCGGTGCCGGCATGAGCATTCGGGTCATCGACGTCAACAACTGATACTGACAACGATGTTGTAGGGGCTCAGCAACCCGGCAATACGCTCCGCCAGCTCACTGCGATTCTGGCCGGTCCCCGCTGTAACGGTTACCGTGGCAGTCATCCCCAGTTTGTTATCCGCTTTGCAGCTGACCTGCGCGTCAATGCCCTGCGCTGCCAGATGCTCTGTCAGCACCTTCGTGCTGATCTGTTCGCGCAGCACGGGACGAAAGATCTTGCCAACCGCCGTCATTGGCATTGATGCAATCAATTCAATGCGTTTGGGGATGGCGGCGCGTTCGGATACCTCCGCTTCGCACCATGCCAGCAACTGCTCCACGGTCACTGCCGAGCCCGGTCTGGCGACGACATAAGCCATCGGCAGCTCGCCGGCGTAGGGGTCGGGCATGCCAACAGCAATCGCTGACAACACGTCCGGGTGCCGGTTCAATGGTTCCTCGATCAGCTCCGGATCTATGTTGTGGCCACTGCGGATAATGAGGTCTTTGGCGCGGCCGGTCAGATAGAGAAAGCCGTTCTCGTCAAGGTAGCCCAGATCTCCGGTATTGAACCATTCGTTTTCAATCCACGCTTGCCGGTTGTCGCTGTCAGCCTTGTATCCGGCGAACACTTGCGGTCCTTTGACCAGCACAACACCGGTTTCACCGGTGGCGCAGTCGTTGATAACGTGTGTGCCATCAAGCCGCGCGATGCGCACTTGTGAATAGGGCAGGCGCAGGCCGACGCTGCCCGGTGGTTGTGTTTCCGGCGGGCGGGTAATCAGAGACGTTGTTTCCGTCATGCCGTAACCATTCGTGATCATGACGTTGAAGTGTTCTTCAAAGCGCTTCTCAAACGCTGGTGACAGTGGAGCTGCACCCGAGCTGATACGGTTGAGACAACTGATGTCGTCATCGCCTGTTGGTATCTGTGCCAGCGCGGTCAGTACGGTGGGCACGGCAGAAAAACTGAATGCCTTGAAGCGTGCGACATGATGCCAGAGGTTTTTGATCACTTCCGGATTGCGAAACCCGGCAGGTGTCAGCAGCACAATCCGGTTGCCTGAACTGAACGCGCCGATGCCCAGAATGATCACACCAAAAATATGGAACAGCGGCAGCCCGCACAGGGCTGTCTGGCGTCCAAGGTGACTGTTCAACACTTGTGCCAGCTGCCCCAGATAGGCCATGTTGCCGTGAGTCAATTGGGCGATTTTGGGTTTGCCGGTCGTGCCGCCGGTGTGAAAACAGGCTGCAAGGGTGTTCGCGCCCAGATCTCGTGCCTGAACCAGGCGGTCTGCCGGCTGTTTGGCCAGCGCCGTGTTGTAATCGATGACCTTGACGCGGCTGCCTGGGATTTCAAGTGGGGCAGCAGGATCAGTGAGCCCTGGCTGGTGAACAGCCAGTACCGTATGAACCTTGGGCAGAGACGGTAACAGGCTGACCAGTTTCTGCCACAGGTCGCTGTGCGGTGACGGTGCCAGGCAGGCAATAATGTGTGCATCAGCGGCTTGCATGATTTCAGCGATATGCGCCGGTTCCAGCAACGGATTCACCGGATTGGCCAGGCCGGCGACCTGACTGCCAAGAATCAGCGGATGTGACTGTGGCAGCATGGGTAACAGAATTGACACCGACTGATCACCCTGGAGACCGAGGCTGGACAGCAGGTTTGCTGTTTGCCGGGTGAGATTGGCGAGATCGCGGAAACTCAGGGTCTGGGGGATTTCGTCGCGTCTGCCCGTCAGCAGGAAATCCAGCGCAGGGTCATCGCCATAAGCCGCGGCGCTCTGCTCAATCAATTGCAGGGCATTTTGTGCAGGGAAGCGTTGTTGCAGTGGCACACGTTCAAAGGCTTCGATATCAGCCAGAGTATCCAGTACGGGTTTGATCGCGTGTGCCGCCATAGCCGGTGCTCCTCAGTGATAAACAGTCGTCACGACGTTTTAACACGGAGCAAAATCGATCGCTACTGAATCAGCGCAAGCAGTTGTCGGCGGGTACAGGGAGTATGATCAGCTGACGCGTGCGACAGCCAGTTCGCTCATCTGCAGCAGTGCGCTTCTGAAGGTAGAGTCCGGCAGTGTCATGATTTTGCCGGTGGCTGACAGGGCGTGTGCCTGCGCCAGTTGTCGGGTGTAATCAAGGCCGCCGCAGTTGTGCACAATGCGCACAACGTCCTGCAGGCGGTCGGTGCCACCATTGAGAATGGCCTGCCGGATGAGTTCGCGATCATGCTCGCCAGCGTGCTTGAGAGCGTGGATCAGCGGTAACGTGGGCTTGCCTTCGGCCAGATCGTCGCCAACGTTTTTGCCCAGCTCCTCTGCGTTGCCATCGTAATCCAGTGCATCATCCACCAGTTGAAAGGCCAGACCGATGTCGCGGCCCGCTGCCTTGAGTGCTTGCTGAGTTTGAGCGTCAGCCCCGGCAATCATGGCGCCACAGTGGGCGGCAGCCTCGAACAAAACGGCAGTCTTGTCGCTGATCACCCGCATATATTCAGCTTCCGTGATATCAACGCGGTGTTTGTTCAGCAGTTGCAGCACTTCACCTTCGGCAATCGTGTTGGTGGTGTCGGCGATCACTTGCATGATGCCGATGTGACCCAGGCTGACCAGAATCTGGAAAGCGCGGGAGTAAATAAAGTCACCCACCAGCACACTGGAGGGATTATTCCACTGGGCGTTTGCTGTGGGGCGACCGCGCCGCATCGCAGACATGTCAACCACATCATCATGCAGCAAGGTGGCGGTGTGGATGAATTCGATCACAGCCGCCAGTTTCACCGGTGCATCACCAGCAGCGCCGCAGCCGCGTGCAGCCAGCAAAACCAGAATGGGGCGCATGCGTTTGCCACCGGCGTTGATAATGTAATGGCCGATGTTTTCTACCAGGTCGACATTGGAATGGAGTTGTTCGACAATGAACGCGTTGACAGCCTCAAAGTCTGACGCGACTGCCGCGCGGATATTCTTCTGCATGTATAGACCGTGATTTGCGAACACATGGGAATTGATGCGCCGGCCATGCTAGGTGGGCAGCGGCAAGCTGTCAAGACGATAAATCATGGATAAGTGCTTGCCTGTGGCGTTGGCTTCTCGTAAAATGCCCGCCCTTAAAGCTTATGGCGCAACGGTGACTGCCGGTGTGCCGGGACTGACGTTCCCTGATACTGGAGTTTCATATGTACGCGGTTATTGAAAGTGGTGGCAAACAGCACCGTGTTGTTGAGGGTGAAACGCTGAAGTTGGAAAAGATTGAAGTTCCAACTGGCGAAACTATCAACTTTGACAAAGTGCTGATGGTGGGTGAGGGCGAATCTGTCAAGATCGGCGCCCCTTATGTGGCTGGCAGCTCAGTGACCGCGGAAGTCGTGGCTCAGGGCCGTGCCAAGAAAGTCACCATCATCAAGTTCAACCGTCGTAAGCACTACCGCAAGCGTCAGGGCCACCGTCAGTGGTTTACTGAAGTTCGTATTACTGGCATCAAGGCCTGATTCGGGTCGGGAGTTAATAGCAAATGGCACACAAAAAAGCAGGCGGTAGTACCAGTAACGGCCGCGACTCGATAGCTAAGCGTCTTGGCGTCAAAAAATTTGGTGGTGAACACGTTCTGGCCGGCAACATTCTGGTCCGTCAGCGTGGCACTCGCTTTCATGCGGGCAAAAATGTCGGTGTAGGCAAAGACCACACCCTGTTTGCGACTGCTGAAGGTCAAGTGCAGTTTGAAGTCAAAGGTCCGAACAATCGCAAGTTTGTCAGCATTGTGACTGCTTGAGCGAATCCGCTCCAGTGAACCACCGGTGAACGGCAAACTGTCGTCCCGGGCAGTGCCGGAGCCTCGGATCAAAAAATAAAGCCCTGTCAGTCGACGGGGCTTTTTTATATGGGCGGAAATTGTTGTGAAGTTTGTTGATGAAGCAGAGATCGTTGTCGAAGCCGGCCGGGGCGGCAACGGGTGCATGAGTTTTCGCCGGGAAAAATTTATCCCCAAAGGTGGTCCGGACGGCGGTGACGGCGGTGACGGCGGCAGTGTGTACCTTGTCGGTGACTCTGCGCTGAATACATTGGTGGATTTCCGCTTCCAGCGTCGTTATATCGCTCAGGCGGGTCAGGGTGGCATGGGTGCCAACTGTACCGGGCGGGCGGGAGATGATCTGTTTGTTCGAGTGCCTGTTGGCACCACTGTTGTCGACAAGCATACGGAAGAGTTGATTGCTGATATCGCCGATGATGGCCAGAAAGTACTGGTGGCCAGGGGCGGTTTTCACGGCCTGGGCAATACCCGCTTCAAGTCCAGTACCAATCGCGCCCCCACCAAAACCACTCGGGGCACGGACGGTGAGGTCAGAACGCTGCAATTGCAGCTCAAGGTAATCGCCGATGTCGGGCTTTTAGGCATGCCCAATGCTGGCAAATCCACGTTGCTGCGAGCGGTGTCGGCTGCCCGGCCCAAAGTGGCAGATTACCCGTTTACCACACTGGTTCCGGGTCTGGGCGTTGTCAGGATAGAACTGGAGCGCAGTTTTGTGATGGCCGATATCCCCGGTCTGATCGAAGGTGCGTCGGAAGGCGCCGGCCTTGGGTTCCGTTTTCTGAAACATTTGTCGCGTACCCGTCTGTTGCTGCACATGATTGACGCGGCGCCCATGGATGAGGATGTAGACCCGGTGGATCAGGCGCGTGCCATTGTTGATGAACTGGCCGGTTTCAGCGAAACCCTGGCGGCCAAAGAGCGTTGGCTGGTGTTGAACAAGTCCGATGTGGCTGATCCGGATGATCTGGATGTGCTGGAGCAGCGTTTCCGCGACGAACTGGGTTGGGATATTCCGGTTTATCGCATTGCGGCGATTGACGGTACCGGCTGCCAGCGCCTGTGTCAGGACATCATGCGCTCGGTTGAGTTGCATCGTGAACGACTGGCGCAGGATCCGGATTACCTGGCTGAACACAAAGCCAGGGACGAGCAGATGGAATTCGAAATCCGTCGCAGTATCGAGCGTACCCGAGTACGCCGATCAGATGTCGATGAGGACGATTTCGACGATTTTGATGATTTTGACGAGGACGATTGAGCGTTGTATGAGTAAAACCAGAGAAGGCGCATTGGCCCGGCGTTGGGTCATCAAGATTGGCAGTTCCCTGATTACCAACAATGGTACCGGTCTTGATCGTGAGGCCATCGGGAACTGGGTCCGGCAGCTGGTTGGCTTGCAACAAAAAGGTATCGAGGTTGTGCTGGTGTCCTCAGGCGCAGTTGCCGAGGGTGTTGCTCGCCTCGGGCTCAAGAAACGTCCACGCGAAATCCACCTCCAGCAAGCCGCCGCTGCCGTTGGTCAGATGGGGTTGATACAGACCTATGAAAGCAGCTTCAAGCAATACGGTGTGCATACCGCGCAGGTACTGCTGACTCACGATGATTTGTCCAATCGCCGTCGTTATCTCAATGCGCGCAGCACCCTGGCGGGTCTGGTATCCATGCGCGTGGTGCCTGTGATCAATGAAAACGACACCGTGGCCACGGCCGAGTTGTGTTTTGGTGACAATGATACGCTGGGGGCACTGGTTGCCAATTTGCTGGGCGCAGACACGCTGGTGATTTTGACAGACCAGAAAGGACTGCATGAATCTGATCCGCGCAGTAATCCCGATGCCGCCCTGATTGCTGAGGCCATGGCCGAGGACAGTCGTTTGCTGCAGATGGCCGGTGGCAGTGGCAGTCTGGGTCGTGGCGGCATGATCACCAAGATTACAGCAGCGCGTCTGGCAGCGCGCTCGGGGGCGCGTACGATTATTGCCAATGGGCGCGAAACCGATGTGTTGCTGCGTTTGCTGGAAGGCGAATCCATCGGCACCCGTCTGCTGCCCGAGAAGCAGCCCATGGCAGCGCGCAAGCAATGGCTTGCCGGCCAACTCAAGGCCAAAGGTCAGCTGACACTGGATGAAGGGGCTGCGCGCGTGCTGCGCGAATCAGGTCGAAGCCTGCTGCCCGTGGGTGTGATTGCAGTCAAAGGGCCTTTTGATCGCGGGGATGTAGTGGTTTGCCGTGACCAGGCGGGCAAGGAAATCGCCCGGGGTCTGGTGAATTACGACAGTCGCGAAGCAGAGCAGCTCATGCGCCAGCCCAGTCGCCTGATTGAAAGTATTTTGGGATACGCAGGTGATGAGGAGATTATCCATCGCGATAATCTGGTGCTGACTGAATAAAACACCATGACAAAAAGGCCGCTTGCAAAGCGGCCTTTTTTATTTGAAGCCTTTGCGGTTCAGCCTGGTGATCAGGCTTTCAGCGCCAGGATCGCAGCATTCAGACGGCTCTTGTGGCGAGCAGCCTTGTTCTTGTGAATGATGCCTTTGTCAGCCATGCGATCGATAACCGGCACAGCGCGCTGATAAGCGGCCGTGGCGTTGTCGTAGTTACCTTCCTGGATCGCTGCCACTACCTTTTTGATGTAGGTGCGAACCATGGAACGGAAACTGGCGTTATGGCGACGAGCGGTTTCATTTTGCCGCGCGCGTTTACGGGCTTGTGCAGTGTTGGCCAACTGATGCTCCTTACGATACTGTCAACGTGTGGCAAATTTTGAGACGCGGTACTATGCCGACAATCCCCAGCCTTGTCAAGGACGGTCTTGTCCTGCAGGGATGAAACCGGCCCGGTCGCTGTGTTAAGCTCTGTTGTGGATATTTCCTGTCACATGTAATTCAAGGAGCAGTATATGAGCAAGATTGACATAGGAATCAAAGAAACAGATCGCCTGAAAATCGCCGAAGGCCTCAAACACCTGCTGGCTGATTCCTATACTCTGTACCTGCAGACTCACAATTTTCACTGGAATATCGAAGGACCGCAGTTTCGCGAGCTGCACCTGATGTTTGAAGAACAATACACCGAGCTCGCCGTTGCCGTGGACGACGTTGCCGAGAGAATTCGTACTCTGGATGTTCCAGCGCCTGGCACATACAAAGAGTTTGCCCGCCTGAGCTCAATTGAAGAAGTCGATGGTGTGCCAGATGCCGGCACCATGTTGACGCTGCTGACCAAGGGTCATGAACAGGTGGTCAAAACCTGTCGTGAAGTACTGAAGCTGGCCCAGGCTGCCAATGACGAATCCACCGTTGCATTGGCCTCCGACCGCATGCGTATTCACGAAAAAACTGCCTGGATGTTGCGGGCTCTGAGCAAGTAATTCCTTCGCTGTTTTTAAACCCGTTGACCCGTACTCTGGCGCCGCTTCAGCGCCAGAGTACATACCACAGCACATACAGCAAACTGAAAGCTGACAGATAAATCAGACCAATCCAGGCAAAAATGTTCATTGCCGGGGATATGCCGGTTTTGCGCACCAGACTGAAATTGAGCCATGCAAAAAATGGCGTGGTCACAAAGGCCAGCGTCATTGCGAAGGTCAGCATGGGGCTGAGGGCCGTCTGAAAAAACAGGATGATCGCCATGCCGGAAGCGCCTTGCATCAGTGTCCACAAGCTGAGTGTGCGGGAACCGGGCTCACCCGGTTGTTCACGCAGTAAATGGAACGACTCCGTCAAGGTGCGTGCATAACCGTCCAGCACGGCCAGTGTGGTACCAAACATGCACATAAACGCAATAAAGGCGATAAACAGCCGCGACCATTCACCGATGGTGCTGGCGTACATGGCCACCAATTGCTGCGCGAATGCTGCGCCGGCCATTTGAATCGGCTGCTCCGTGCCGTGTTGCAGCAGAGCGCCAAGCGCAACAAAGGCAACAGCCAGTATCACAGCAACAAAATAACCCAGATTAAAATCAAACAAGCCGTCTGACAGGGATACCGGGGTCAGTTTTTGTTTGGAGCGCAGCCAGAGCGAGTTGATGGCTGACAGCTCGATAGGCACTGGCATCCAACCCATCGTGGCCACGATAAAGGCCAGCATCGACAACTGCCAGGGTGATGGACTGACATATCCCTCCGGCGCCATCGGGCCGTTCTGCCACGCAATAAACAGCGCTATGAATGTACACACGGTCAGCGTCAGCATCAGCAGTCGCGACAAGCCGTCGAGCAAGCGGTAGTGACCAGCCAGCAATATCGTCAGACAGATCGCCAGCAACAACAGGCAAAGCACAGTCAGCGATGGATTGCCCGGCACAAAATATTGCAACAGGCTGGCGGTCAGCAGCAGTACGCCGGCCGTGTTCACCACCGCAGCAATCAGGTTGAGCAGCGTGAACGCGATCAGCCAACTCCGGCCCTTGCGCTGATAACCCTCAATCAGGCTCTCATTGTTGGACAGGGTGTACTGGATACCAAACCTGAAGAAGGGGTATTTCAGAATATTGACCAGCACAATCAGCCATAACAGTTGCCAGCCAAACAACGCGCCGGACTGGGTGGATGCGACCAGATGCGAGGCGCCCACTGCGGCTGACGCCATAATCAATCCGGGCCCCAGCGCCCGCCAGCGGTTCCTGACTTGTTTCTGATCCATCATCATTGTTGTTGTCTCGTTTTTTGTTGGCTGGTGTCATAATGCGCACTGCGCAGCATAAAGGAATGGCGCAGGCAGAGAAAGAGAACCACCAACTGACCGGGACTGCGTTTTGACCACACCTTCCACTGATTCCTCGCAGCAAGATCCCAAACCACGCAAGGGCTTACTGCGCTCCAGCGCCATCACCAGCAGCATGACGTTTGTGTCGCGTATCCTGGGTCTGGTACGCGATGTTGTGCTGGCGCGGGTGTTTGGTCCGGGTGATGGTGCCGACGCGTTTTTTCTGGCCTTCAAAATACCCAATTTTTTACGCCGGCTGTTTGCTGAAGGTGCGTTCAATCAGGCCTTTGTGCCGGTGCTGTCCGAGTATCGCAGTCAACGGTCATTGGCTCAGGTTCAGGAGCTGATCAATGTGGTGGCCGGTTATCTGGGTACGGTGCTGCTGGTGATCAGCGCCGTGGTGGTTGTTGCCGCACCCATTGTGGCTTACCCGATAGCCTATGGCTTCACCAGTGATCCGGCCAAGTTCCAGTTATTCGTCGAGATGCTGCGCATCACGTTTCCTTATCTGTTTCTGATTTCGATGACAGCCTTTGCCGGTTCCATTCTGAACAGCTATGACCGTTTTGCGATACCGGCACTGACGCCGGCACTGCTGAATTTGTCGCTGATCGCATCGGCATTGCTGCTCAGTCCGTATTTTGATCAACCGGAAGTTGCATTGGCCTGGGGCGTGATGATTGCCGGCATCAGCCAGTTGCTGTTCCAGCTGCCGTTTCTGGTTCGCATGCAGTTGATGCCCAGACCCAGCCTGAAACGCGGCCATGAAGGTGTCAGTCGTATTCTGCGCCTGATGGTGCCAGCATTGTTCGGTGTCTCGGTCAGCCAGATCAACCTGCTGCTGGACACCGTCATTGCCTCATTGCTGGTCTCAGGCAGCGTGTCGTGGCTGTATTTTTCCGAGCGCCTGATGGATCTGCCGCTGGGCATTTTTGCCGTTGCGATTGCAACGGTGGTGCTGCCCAGTCTGTCGCGCCGGCATGCCGAACGCTCTGCGCATGAATTTGCGGCATTGCTGGACTGGGCGTTGCGCCTGATTCTGCTGATTGCGATACCTGCGTCGCTGGCGCTGGTGCTCCTAGCTCAGCCCATGATCATTACGCTGTTCCAGAATGACAACTTTGATGTCAACGACGTGATCCAGGTGACGGCGAGTTTGCAGGCCTATACGGTGGGGCTGGTCGCCTTCATGGCAATCAAGATTTTTGCACCCGGTTACTACGCACGGCAGGATACACGCACGCCGGTGCGTATCGGGATTGTTGCGATGGTGGCCAATATGGTGCTGAACATCCTGCTGGTCTTTGTGCTGGACATGGCCCATACCGGACTGGCGCTGGCGACATCGTTGGCCGCCTTCCTCAATGCCGGTCTGTTGCTGGCGGGGCTGATGCGCGCCGGTGTATTCAGCTTTCAGTCCGGCTGGCTGAAGTTCACGCTGCAGTTGCTGTTCGCCAATACGCTGATGTCAGTGTTTCTGGTGTGGTTTGCCGGTGACTGGCAGCGCTGGCTGGCATGGGATACGCTCGATCGCGCCAGCATGATGGCCGCCGTGTGTTTTGGTGGTATGGCTGTGTATGTGCTTGGTTTGTTTGTTTCTGGCGTGCGGCCGGCTCATTTTCGCCGGCACGCATGACAGCATTGACTGATACGCCGCGTCAGGGTTTGCGAAACAGCAGCGTAAAACGGTCAGTTTGACCGGTAACGGCCTCATCACCTACTTCCAGTGTCAAACCATCCACCGGGCTGGCGTGCAAGGTGCTGAAGTCGACAAATTCAAAACCGGCATCCAGCAGTTCCTTGATGACCAGTACCGGGTCAAGACGCCGGCCATTCTCGCGTGTTTCCGGCTCCATATGCCGCCGGGTATGATCCTTGATGCCATAAAGTCCACCCGGTTTGAGGCTGTCAAACACCGCTTTGTTCAACACGGCCCGGCTTTCCGGGCTCATATTGTGCAGATTGCGGAAGGTCAGCACCATGTCGAGATCGCTGACATCAAACTGGAATGGCGACAGGTTGCGCAACGTCATGCCGTCGGGAAGGCGAAGCACAGATACCTCATCAAAACCGGGCTGATTCAGTACCTGTTGTTCAACCGTATCGGTATTGATGGCCACATACAGTTTGCCACTGCCACGCAGGGTGGGGGCCAGCAATTTGGTGTACCAGCCAGCGCCCGGAATCAGCTCCAGCACGCGCATGTCGTGTCGGAAGCGAAAAAACTCAAGGGTTTCAACGGGTTTTCTTTCCGTGAAATCGCGCGCAATTTCTGCCGGTGTGCGCGTGGGTCCTTCCATCGCCATCTCGAGTCTGGCTCGGGTATTGGCAAAATCAGCCTCAGCTGCGTGGGTTATGCCGGTCAGGCCCATCACAACGATGGCAAGGGCAGCCAGCGCCTGATAGCGGCGCAAGACAAATCGGGTCATGCAAGATACTCCTTTGGGTTCAGCGCTCGGAATCTACTGTAACGACAGTGTGCGTGTAAACCGGTTCCGCCGCGGATGGCTTGAACACCGACTGCTCAACCCCCAGAATAGCATCACGCTTGCATTCAAGAGGTCTCTATGTCCACCAAAATCAGGGAAGTCGACAACCTGCATATCATTTCGCAGGAGGAACTGCCATCACCGGCCCAGCTCAAGAAGGAAATGCCGCTCAAAGGCGCTGCGCTGGATACGGTGCTGTACGGGCACCATAGCGTGAAAGGCATCCTCGACAAGAAAGATCATCGTCTGGTGGTCGTTGTCGGCCCATGCTCGATACACAATACGGATCTGGCCATGGATTACGCGCGGCTGCTCAAGCCGTTGGCGGATGAGCTCAAAGACACTCTGATGATCCTGATGCGCGTGTATTTTGAAAAACCGCGCACAACCGTGGGCTGGGAAGGGCTGATCTATGACCCCTATCTGGACGGCAGCCACCGCATTGAACATGGTTTGCGCATTGGCCGACAACTGATGCTGGACATCAATGCGCTGGGGCTGCCGATTGCCGTGGAGGCGCTGGATCTGATTTCGCCACAGTATCTGCAGGATCTGGTGAGCTGGACGGCCATCGGTGCCCGCACCACCGAATCGCCCACCCATCGCAAGTTGTCCAGTGGCATATCATCGGCAGTGGGCTTCAAAAACAATGTGGACGGCAGCCTGACCGTGGCCGTCAATGCGATTCGCGCCGCCAGTGCGGTGAATACTTTTATCAGTGTCACTGAAGAGGGCAAGGTCGCCGCGTTCAGAACCTCCGGCAACCCGCATTGCCATGTGATTCTGCGTGGTGGGAAAGAACCCAATTACGAAGCCATCCATGTGGCAGCGTGCGAAGAGGAATTACGCAAGGCAGCCATCACCGAAAACATCATGATTGACTGCAGCCACGGCAACTCACGCAAGCAATATCAGCTGCAGCTGGATGTGCTGGACAATGTGGCGCAACAGATTGTGGACGGCAACCAGTCCATTATGGGTGTGATGCTGGAAAGTCATATCCATGCGGGCAACCAGCCGATCCCTGAAGATCCGGACGAGATCCGCTATGGTGTCTCAGTCACCGATGCCTGTATTGACTGGCCCAGCACAGAGGCTGCTCTGCGCCGATTGGCCGGGATATTGAAGCCGGTCCTGCCGGGGCGTCGTCGTTGACGCACCGGCACAGCCGCCCTTCCGCTTAAAAGCCGCTGCCAACGACAGTGGAGATGGTGATCAGCGCAAACGCCACCAGAATGATGACACCAATTGCCATGCCGATATTGCGTACTACGATACGGTCTTCCATTGTGCTCTCCTGTTGAAGCTGACCCGTCTGTCAGGTCGACACCGACATACTGCCGCCGCAGTCGTTATCAGAATTTGACTTGCATCAAGACAGCAACGGCGTGCGGCGCAGACCACGATTTTTGTTGATCCGCCTCAAGTTTTTCCCCGACTGACAGTACTTGCCTTGCAACTGCGCGCCATGGCGAGCAAAATCGGTTCGGCCAGGTGCAGAGCGTGAAGATCTGACCATAATGCTGACTCATAAGGAGAAACTGGACGTGACTGACTACCGTAAAGTGCTGGTTGCAATTGATGGATCGGATGAATCAGACAAGATTGTCGGGCGTGCGGCTGCACTGGCTGCAGCCAACAAAGCTGAGTTGAGCGCAGTGCTGGTGTTCCAGCCCATGCTGGGCAACTATTCGTTTGAGCTGAACATGGCTGACTTCGAAAAAGTCCTGAAAGAGCATCAGGAGCAGGTTGCCAGACAGTTACGTACCAAAATGGCCGCGTATGGTGTGCCGGCAGAGCGGGTCCATTTTCTGAATGGGCGACCCGCCACCGAAATCAAAGCGCTCACCAAAAGCTCTGGCACTGATCTGCTGGTGATCGGCAGCCATGGCCACAATCCGGTGCGCGCTGTGCTGGGGTCAACAGCCAATGCCGTATTGCATGGCATTGACTGTGACGTACTGACGGTTCGCGTGTAACTGTCCAGCCCTCAGGCGGCCAGCACTTTTTTGATGCTGCTGGCCAGATAGTCCAGGTTGTTGTGGTTGATGCCGGCGATATTGATGCGGCTGGAGTCCACCAGGTAGATGCTGTAGTCGTTGATCAGGGTGCGTACCTGTTCAACGCTGAGTCCGAGGAAGGAGAACATGCCTTTTTCGCGCTGAATAAAGCTGAAATCCCGGTCAATGCCCTGAGCTTTCAGGGCGTTGACCAGCTCAGTGCGAAGTCCGTTGATGCGATTGCGCACTTCCGCCAGCTCGATTTCCCAATCCGATTTGAGTGCCGGGTCGCCCAGAATTTCCGAGACCACCGCTGCACCATGATCCGGCGGCATTGAGTAGATGCTGCGTGCTGTCGATGCAATCTGGCTGGCCGCTGCGCGGGCCGAATCCGCGCCACTGCTGATGACGGTCAGCGCGCCGGTGCGTTCGCGGTACAGGCCAAAATTCTTGGAGCATGAGCTGACCACCACCAACTCGGGCAAGGTCTCGGCCATCAGTCGCACGCCATAACAATCCTCATCCACGCCGTCACCCAAACCCTGGTAAGCCAGATCGATAAACGGCGTGAAGCCGTTTTTCTGCGCCAGTGCTGTAACCGCCTGCCACTGGGACTGGTCCAGATCCGCGCCGCAGGGGTTGTGGCAGCAACCATGCAGCAGCACCAGATCACCGGGACCTGCCTTGCTGATGCTGTCCATCATGGCATCAAATCGAATCGCGTGATTGCTGTAATCGTAGTACGGGTATTTGCTGATCTGCAGACCCGCTTCACCCAGCAGAGGGATATGATTGGCCCAGGTGGGGTCACTGACCAGAATACGAGCGCCGGGTTTCACTTTTTGCAGAAATTCTGCGCCCAGACGCAGACCACCACAACCACCGGGAGTCTGGAAAGTAACGCGGCGGCTGCCAAGGCTGTTGACCAGATTATCCCCAAAAATCAGGCTGGCAATGTGCTGGTTAAAACTGTCCTGACCGGCGGGAGCGACATAGGTCTTGGTATCCTGATTTTTGAGCAGGCGCGCTTCTGCCGTTTTCACCGCGCGCATCACCGGGGTGCGACCTTGCTCGTCCTTGTAAACACCAACACCCAGATCGATCTTGAGCGGATTGTTGTCAGCTCGATACGCGGCCATCAGTCCAAGAATCGGGTCTGCGGGCAGATTTTGGATGGCTTCAAACATACGGCATTACTCCCGAGTTTCGCGCAAGGCGCGCGCTTTTAAAGTGTTCTGCATCAGTGAGGCGCGTGTCATCGGACCTACACCGCCGGGTACCGGAGTGATAAATGAGCACTTGTCTTTGACGGATTCAAAATGCACATCGCCGACCAGGCGGAAACCGCTCGCCCTGCTGCTGTCCGCTACACGCGTAATACCCACATCAATCACAACAGCTCCGGGCTTGACCATGTCGCCGGTCACAAAGTCAGGCTTGCCAATGGCCACAATCAGAATATCTGCGCTGCGGCAGATGTCCGCCATGTCTGGAGTGCGACTGTGTACTAGCGTGACGGTGGCGTTGCCGGGATTGCTGTTGCGCGACATCAGGATGGACATCGGGGTTCCCACAATGTTGCTGCGACCGACGACCACACAGTGTTTGCCACTGGTGTCAATATGGTAGCGTTTAAGCAGTTCCATCACGCCATTGGGCGTAGCCGAAATAAACGTTGGCAAGCCCAGACACATACGGCCCACGCTGGCCGGTGAAAAACCGTCCACGTCCTTCTCTGGCGCAATGGCCAGGGTCACCTTGATTTCATCGATATGTTTGGGCAGCGGCACCTGCACAATAAACCCGTCGATGTCCGGGTTGTTGTTGAGCTCGTCGATTTTGGCCAGCAGCTCTGCTTCCGACACCGTGGCGGGCAAGCGGATCAGCGTCGAATCAAAGCCGACCTGTTTGCAGTCCAGCACCTTGTTGTTGACATAGGTTTCGCTGGCGCCATCATCACCGACCAGTACGGCAGCCAGATGCGGGGCTTTGCCTCCGGCAGCTTTGATGCGGGCCACCTCGGCGGCAATTTCAGTTTTGATTTGCTCGGAGGTGAGCTTTCCGTCTAGTAATTGCATGCTGGCCTCGTATTCAGGGGTGTCATTCAACAGAGGCGCAATGATAAACGAGCTGCCTGTCTGCGGGCTACCATTTGCCGGTGTTGGACATACTCAGCCAGGGCTCTTGCGGCGGCAAAGGCTCACCTTTTTGCAGCAGCTCAATTGAAATATTGTCGGGTGAGCGGATAAAGGCCATGCGACCATCACGCGGCGGGCGGTTAATGGTCACACCCTGTTGTTGCAGTCGCTCACACAGTGCATAGATGTTGTCGACCTGATAGGCAATATGGCCAAAATTGCGGCCTTCGCCATAAACCTCCGGATCCCAGTTATGGGTCAGCTCAATCTGGGCGGTCTCGTCACCGGGCGCCGCCAGAAACACCAGGGTAAAGCGTCCCTGTTCGCTGTCGCGCCGATTCAGCTGAACCAGCCCCAGTTTATTGCAGTAAAAGTCCAGTGATGCGTCCAGATCGCTGACGCGGACCATGGTATGCAGGTATTTCATCGGGTTTCCTCGTGCGAATGGTCGGATATCACTGGGCAGCGGGCACCAGTTTGAGCGGAATGTGTTCGCCAGACTGGCTCCAGTCACCATCCATGCCGGTGACCTTGCCCTGATCCACCAGCAAGCTGCCATAGTATTCGGCTTGCAGGCTGTTGAGTCGGATCATGATGTTGCCATTGCGTACACTGACGCTGTCGGCAGTGAGGCCGTAACGCGAGTGTGCGGGGATATCCAGCGTTGCGCTCCAAGCGCCGGATTCACCCTGAATGCGGAATATCAGTTCCAGCGGATCAAATTGCCCGGCGACCAGTGTGCCTTGCCAGTGTCCACTGACGTCAACACTTTCCTGGGCTGACTGTGCCTGCAGGTGCTGGACCGGGACGATCAGTGCACACAGTGCCAGCACGGCAACAGCGGCTCTGCGGTAGATTGAGGTGTTGCCCTTGAACAAGCCGGGCTGAAAAAGTTGCAAAAAAGACAAACTGCTCATCAGTGTCGTTCCATCAATATGCCAACAGGTGATCTTGATGGGCTGAAGAATAACGTGATGACAGGCATAAAAAAAGGCCACTGACAGGTGTCAGTGGCCTTGGCCCGGGCGGGCAAATTACTGTTTGATGTACTCGTATGTCAGGTTGTAGGACTGCTGGACCGTTATCCCGCTAGAGACAATCGTGCCGCTGAAGCGGGCACGGAAGAACACACGATTGCTCGAGGTGCTGACCTCACTAACCTGGAAACTGGTGAATGTGCTGGCGTCGACACCGCTGGTGTTTTTGAGCGCCTCACGAACATCGTCTTCCAGATCCTTGAGATCAGTGGAATCGGGCGCCGGTATCTTGTCGATGGTCACGGTCAGTGGTGTTGACGTCGTGATGCCGAAAGTTGTGGCAGAAACTGTGCCTGAGATGGTCAGTTTGTAATCCCCTGAAGGTACATCGACCTTTGGCTCTTCCACCGGAGTGCCACCAGTCAGCTGTGCCAGTGTATTGGCAATCGTGCCGATGGTCACAGGCTGACTGCCAAAAGAACCGCCATTCACATAGACCGTACCGTTTTTGATGCCGATATTCACACCGCTGGTGGTGTAGGAGCGCGATACAAATCCGTCAATGATCTGAAAGGCATTGTTGGCGGTGGCAGACGGGAACAGGTCAGCAAACTGTTGCTCGGCCAGTTTGATGATCTGGGTAATGTTGCTCAGGTCTGCCTGGGCCGAACCCAGCAGAGGGCATGTTGTGGAAGTGCTCTTCTTCACCCCGCTGAACTGACCCAGAAACTGGCCGGAGGATGACATCACGTTCACTTCGTTGAACTGACCCGTACCGATGTCAGAAATGGCCAGTTTGATACCCAATGCCGGCACGGCGTAGAAGGCTTCTGCTGAATTGCCACTTTCCAGCGTCGGGCTGGTCAAAACGTAGTCAGCAATACAGGTGGCACCGCCGGCGGCCACGACCAGATCCAGTTTGGTGCCATTGGGCAGCGGAGCCGTGCCAACACCACTGCCTGTGAAGGTGAGCTCATAAGTGCCCTGCATACCGGCCGGAATGGTGGCAGCAGACTGCGCCAGTGCAACACTGCTGCTCATCAGCAGGGCAGCGGCGCTCAGTCCTTGCGCCGCAAGGCGCAGTTTACGGGTCATTGTTTCCATCACATTAGCTCCATGGACATCAGAAATGAATTAAAAATCCTGCACCATCCCGAGGCTCGGGAGAGCGTGCAAAATGCAGGCAAAGACTAGGATATGCGGATAAATTTGTAGACCCCCTGATCGGGGGGCACGCTATGATGGCCAGCAAAAAATGTTACTATGCCGCCGTTTTCCAGCGCCCCGGATGCTGTGATGCGGGGCAACGCATGAGTCAAAGGAATTGTTATGGCACCCCAGTCATCATCAACAGGCAATCAACCCAACAAATATGTGCTGACCGTATCGTGTCCCGAGGCCAATGGCATTGTCAGGGCCGTCAGTGATTTTCTGTTCCAGCGGGGCGCCACCATCAGTGAGGCCGCCCAACATCGTGATCCGGTGATTGACCGCTTTTTTATGCGAGTGGAATTTGAAGAGGTAGAGGCGGATTTGCCCGCGCCAGAAAAACTCGACGAAGATTTCAGGCCACTTGCCGAACGTTTTGATATGCAGTGGAATTTTTTTGATCTGCACAAACGCCCGCGCGTCTTGCTCGCGGTGTCAAAACATGGCCATTGTCTGATAGATATCCTGCACCGCTGGAGTAGTGGTGCGTTGCCGGCAGACGTTGTTGGTGTTGTCTCCAATCATGACGACATGCGCGGCATTACCGAGTGGTACGGTCTCGATTTTCACTACCTGCCAGTGACGCCGGAAACAAAAACACAGCAGGAAGATGCCATCCTGCAGGTGATTGCACAAAAGCAGGTTGATCTGCTGGCGCTGGCGCGTTACATGCAGATTTTGTCGCCGCGCATGTGTGAGGTAATGGCCGGGCGAGCGATTAATATTCACCATTCCTTCTTGCCCGGTTTCAAAGGCGCCAATCCTTACCGGCAGGCGTACATGCGAGGCGTCAAGATTATTGGTGCGACCGCACACTATGTCACCACTGACCTTGACGAAGGCCCCATCATCGAACAGGCGGTCGAGCGTATTGACCACAATTTTGACATCGACGAGCTTGTGCAGATCGGGCGTGACGCCGAGTGCGCTGCGTTTGCGCGTGCGTTGAAGTGGCACTGTGAGCACCGCATTATTGTCAATGGCAATAAAACGGTGGTGTTCAAGTAAGTCTGTCAAGGTGGTTCAGGGCAGCGGTGCCGCCGGCACGCGTGGCGAGCGCCGCCGCTCTATAAATCGTCGCAAGGCATTCAGCGGCATGGCCTGTGAGTACAGATAACCTTGTGCTTCATGACATCCGTGTTTGCGCACAAACTGTTCCTGCTCAATATTTTCGATACCTTCGGCAATGGTGCGCAAGCCCAGCTGGTGCCCCAGACTGAGAATGCTTTCGATAATGACGTGCCCGCCCGGCTGATGAATGTCGCGTACAAAACTGCGGTCCACCTTCATGCGATCGACTGGCAGCTGTCTCAGGTAACTTAAAGAAGAAAACCCGGTACCAAAATCGTCAATGGACATGGTGATGCCGAGTTTTTTCAGTTGCAGCAGGGCAGTGATCACAACATCAGGTTCATCCATCAGCACCGATTCGGTAATTTCAAGTTCAATCTGCTCGGCGCGAATGCCGGCACGAGTGACCGATTGCACGATGCCGGAGATAAAGTTCGGGCTGCGAAACTGTTGCATGGAAATATTCACAGCGCAGCGCAGCGGCGGAAAACCCTCCCGGCCCAGTGCTGCCAGATCCTGGCAGACTTGCTCGATCACCTGGAAGCCGATATCCACAATCAGGCCCGAGTGCTCGGCAATCGGTATAAACACCGACGGTGCAATAAAGTCCCCGTTGCTCTGCGGCCAGCGCAGCAGTGCCTCGACACCGGTGATTTCCTGAGTTTGCAAGTCAAACTGGGGTTGATACCAGACTTGCAGCTCCTGATGGGTCAGCGCATCCCGCAGGGCCCGGCTGATAACCAGGCGCTGTTCGGTATCTTCCTCCATACGCGGCACATAGTAGGCGTAGTTGCTCAGCATGTTGCGCTTGGCCGCATTGAGTGCAATGTAAGCGCGTTTGAGTCGTGTGAGACCTGCTTCTCCCATCAGATCAAGCTGGCCTATACCCAGTGTTGCCGAGACCAGCAGCTGCTGGTCTCCACTCTGGAACGGGGTGTCAAACGCTGCCAGTATCGACAGCGGATTGAGCACGGCTTCATCACCAATCAGACCAAATACATCGGCATCAATACGCGCAATCACCGTGTCAGCACCAAAGGTCTGCTGCAGGCGTTTGGCTACGGCGCGCAACAATTCATCACCGACATCCTGTCCCAGACCGTCATTGATCTCGGAAAAATGTTTCAGATCCAGCAGCACCACAACCGGTAGCACACCGTCGGGAAACTTTGTTTCGTGCAGCAGGCGAATAAACTCGTTGCGATTGGCGAGTCGGGTCAGTGGATCAGCAAACGCAGCGGCACGCAATTGCTGAAACAGCGTGACGTTCTGATAGGCGACGGCGATATTGTGCAGAAACATCTCAATCAGCTCGCGATCCACCAGATCAATCTGGCGACTGGTTTGCAAATAGATCGCAGCCGCATGTGGCTCACGCCCGATGTAGAGTACGGTTTCATCCGGCAGGAACAGATGTTGTTTTTCGTCCAGGCAGCGGCGTATCACCGAGCGCCGGTGTGAGTCTTCGAGCAAGCTAAGGGGTTTCTGGTTAAGGTCGGCATATCGCCCGGCTGCACCAAGAATCACCGGGCCTTGCGGATCCTGTGGTAACAGTCCGGTTATCCCTGCACTGGCGTCAGGAATACATGCACACAACAGGCCCTCTGCACTCAGCCCGAGCAGTGAGGCAATTTGCGTAATCACCCCGTCAGAGAATGCCTGCACCGATGTTTGTTCAAGCAGATTGCTGCTGGCGCTGATGATTTTATGCAGACCGGCACGATTCTGGTTGATCGTGCGAATCTGTTGATAGGAACGCAAGCATGCCACAATCGCGGTGATCAGATGTGTGTGCGTCAGTTCCTGTTTGGTTTTGTAGTCATTGATGTCGTAGTCGTGAATGACTTTTTCTTCCGGCGCGTAGCCGGGCTGCCCGGTGCGCAGGATAATGCGCACCTCGGGCATCTGGAGTTGGTCACGAATGGTATGTACCAGTTGCAGACCGGCATCAGGTGATTCCATCACTACGTCCAGCAGCACCACGGCAATATCCGGATGTTCGCTGAGTATTTTGGCCGCCTCAACAGCCGACATGGCATGAAACAGTTTGATACGACGGCCCAGCACACGGATGTTGTGCAGTGACAGTCGAGTCACATCGTGCACTTCGACATCATCATCAACAACCAGAATGTACCAGGTGTCCTGCGGGTGGCCGGAGCGACTGATCTGTCTGTTCATGCCTGTGTTCATGGCCGTATCCATGGTGAGCTCTCAGGGTGCAGACAGCGGCAGGGTGATCCGGAAGCGAGTGCCCTTGTTGGTGGCAACCAGTTTGATTGTGCCACCGAGCACCTCGCTGACCAGTGTGAATACGATATGCAGGCCAAGTCCGCTGCCGCCCGAACCCATGCGTGTGGTAAAAAACGGATCAAAGATGCGGTCCCGCACAGCCTCGTCAATACCGGCGCCATCATCGCTGAACTGCATGACTATCTGCTCCTTGTCGATGTCGGTGACCTCCAGCAACAATTCCCCGCGATAGCCGAAACTGACTCCGCCGTCTTGCGCCTGATCCGGGTACGCATGCGCCATGGCATTGCTCACCAGATTGCTGATCACCTGATACAGTGCACCAGGATAACTGTCCATGTTGATGCTGGCGGGCACTTCCAGCGTGAGCAGCAATTTTTCAGCACGCAGACTCGGCCCAAGGGTATGCGCCAATTCCTGCAAGGTGTCGGCCAGATTGAAGTGTCGCCGCCGTTCACTGCTCTGGTCAACTGCCACCTGTTTGAAACTGCGGATCAGCTCGGTAGCGCGTTGTATGTTTTTCTCGATCAACCGTGTGCTTTCAGTGGCCACATTGACAAAGGTGTCAATCGCCTCACGGCGGTCGTGTTCAGTCAACCGGTCACTGTCATCCGTGAGGGCTTCTGCCAGATCTTTGCTGCGTGTGCGCAGCAAGGTCGCCGCCAGCAGGCTGTTTCCGATCGGCGTATTCAGCTCATGCGAAATGCCCGCAACCATCTTGCCCAGCGCTGCCATTTTTTCGCGCTGTATCAGCATGGTTTGGGCTTCTTCCAGTTCACGGGATTTGCGCTGGATTTGCTGTTGAATGATTTGCCCCTGGTGCAGCAGGTTAAAAATGATGATACCCACCAGCAAGGTGATGGCGGTGCCACCCAAGGCAATCGCGTAGCTCAGGCGATGGTCTATGCCCGCACCAGCGTCAGTGTCAAATGACCAGTCCAGTTGCCAGTCGTACAGCCCCATGTCGATGGAGATCCGGTGTTGCGCCTCGGCAGCGCTATCCAGTGTCGGCATGGCTGCGTGATTGATGTCACCGGTTTCGGGGTGCAGCAAGCTGAACGTGACCCCGGGGCCAAGCACATCCTCCGTCACAACCCGCAGCAGCTGGGAAAAATCCATCAGATACAGCAAGGTGCCAGGTTGCGTTGCGTTGTAGGCGGTGATTGTGATGGGGAGGTAACTGGAGTGTTCATTGCGGATCAGCGCGCCGAGTACAAGTTGTCCCGGATTGTCCACTGCCGCCTTGATGGCAGGGACCAGCCGGTTGTCCAGCGGTTGACCGGTCGTTGTAGGTACACTGAACAGATCCCCGGCTACCTGCTCCAGCCGATAGCTGGCTCCGCCGGCATCGGGGTCGGACACAAAAGCTATCAAGTGATTCACATTCAAGCCGGTAATGGCCAGAATCTGGGCACGAGCTGTCTCAAGCTCCGTCTGTGTCACATCATCGGATCCGGAATACAGTGTGCTGATTGCAATCAGTGGCTCGCGGTTGCGCAGTACCCGATAACGCAGCGATTCGCTCAGTTGTTCCGCCTCCGCTATCGAGGCCAGCTCCCAGATCCGGTAACTGTTGCTGACATTCAGCCAGGTCACCGTGGCCGTCACCATCAGCCCCCCAATGACCAGCGCGCCCGCCACGAAACTGTTCCATAGCCTCACACGCGAGTTTGTCGTTATAGCTGTCTGACGGTTCATTATTATGGTTATCTGCGTTTGAAAACCGAATGGGTTCATTTACAAGTCAGCCCCAGCAGTATACGAGGCTTGATGGTGGCGTCAATCCGCCATTCAGCTAATGGCAATGTGGCACTTTCTCCTGCTCGGTAACGGTCAAAACGGTTACACTGGGCACTCGAAACAGGGAGGCAGCAGTATGTTGACAGCACTGGGAACGCTGGCCGGTGGCCTGGGATTGTTTTTGCTGGGTGTATCAATGATCACCGACGGCCTCAAGCTGGCCGCGGGCAATGCACTCAGGGATATTCTGGGCCGTTCGACCCGAACCGACGGTCGCGGGTTATTGTCCGGTTTTATGTTGACCAGCATGGTGCAATCGTCGAGCGCTGTCACCATTGCAACCATCGGTTTTGCCAACGCCGGTTTGCTTGGCATTCACCAGGCACTGAGCATTGTATTGGGTGCGACAGTCGGCACCACAATGACAGGTTGGCTGGTGGCCGTTGTGGGTTTCCAGTTCAAGATCAGCGCGTTTGCGATGCCCATGGTGGGCATTGGCATGATCATGCGTCTGGTGGGTGCCTCAAGCAGAACCGGGGCCATGGGTGAGGCGCTGGCGGGATTTGGCCTGTTTTTTGTTGGCATCGATTTTCTGCGCATGGCCTTTGAAGGCGTGGCCGCGCAGGTGGATTTGACTGCGCTATCGCCGGACGGCTTTGGTGGTCTGATGTTGTATGTGCTGGTTGGCATCATCATGACGATGCTGACCCAGTCCTCCAGTGCCACGGTTGCGCTGACATTAACCGCTTTGTCTGGTGGCATCATGCTGTTTCCTGCAGCCGCCGCCATGGTGATTGGCGCGACCATAGGTACCACGTCCACCTCGGCCTTGTCTGTGATTGGTGCCACCCCCAATGCCCGGCGTGTGGCAGCCGGGCATGTCTGTATCAACAGTTTCAGCGCACTGACGGGTATTGTGCTGCTGCCGGGAGTCCTTTGGTTGTCCACGCACGATACCTGGCTGCATGATTACCCGGCGCTTGCGATTGCCGTGTTTCACACTGTGTTCAACCTGATCGGTGTGCTGTTGATGAAACCGATGCTGCCACGCCTGTCACACTGGCTGCAGTCTCGCTTTACCAGCCGCGCGGAAGAGCTGGGACGCCCGCAGTATGTCGACAGTAACGTCATGATCTCTCCGTCGCTGGCCATGGATGCGTTTGTGCTGGAGCTGCAGCGCATGGCCAACCTGATGCGCCAGCATGCGATTGATGCCTTTAACAATGAGGGTCCGCCTGGCAAATCCCTGCAACAACAGCATGACGGTTTGCGGCAATTGGCACAGGTGGTTGAGCAGGCGGTGACCCGACTGGAGACAGACCGACTCGAATCCACTATTGCGCGCCAGTTGCCGGAGGTGCTGCGCATCGCCAACTATATCGACGAAGCGGTCGCACTGGCGCATGACAATGCCGAATCCGATACCGATGTCGAGTATCTGTTGCAGACCCCTGTACGGGAACCGATACTGGCCTTCAAGGCTGCCGTGATGAAGCAACTGGAGTTGACCGACATACAGCAGCCTGACTTTAGTGCCAGCGTAGCCGAGGCGGGGTATCAGTCCCTGCGAGAGGTATTTCGGGCTCTCAAAACCACTTTGCTCGAAGCCGGCGTGCACGGGCAGGTGCCGGTGCTGCGACTGAACCCCAGCATCGACAGCTTGCGCATGATGCTGCGCGTCGCCGAGCGAGCCACCCGGATATCGGTGCGTCTGACCGATCTGGCTCGTCAGCAACCGGTGGTGCGCACGCAAGAGAATTGATCCCGCGCAACCTTTGTATTACAGAGTTGTCATATATCTGTCACATGGCATCGTTATAGTGCCGGTCATTGACTGATTGCCAGTCA
This sequence comes from Pseudohongiella sp., assembly GCA_036834885.1. Taxonomy (GTDB): domain Bacteria; phylum Pseudomonadota; class Gammaproteobacteria; order Pseudomonadales; family Pseudohongiellaceae; genus Pseudohongiella. Next base: position 66,250 of record DAITNA010000003.1, read on the forward strand.
AATCCTGTTACTGACCGGCCGCCGCTGCGGCTTCTGATACGGAGAAAGGGTATGCCCCAACTCAAACGTCTGATCGCATCCATCAGTCTTTCAACCGCCAGCTTGCTGGCGCCTGTCACCCTGATGGCTGATGTGGATCCCAATCTGCCTGACTATGTGCGCGCCTCGGGTGTGTCCGGCAATCTCTCCAGCATTGGCTCGGATACACTGAACAACCTGATGACCCTGTGGGCGGAGGAATTCGCCAAGTTTTATCCCAACGTCAATGTCCAGATCCAGGGCGCTGGTTCCTCCACGGCACCGCCCGCGCTGACAGAAGGCACCGCCATGCTGGCTCCGATGAGCCGCCCGATGCGTCAGTCTGAAATCCAGGAATTCGAGGCCCGTCACGGCTACCAGCCCACCGAACTGCCGGTGGCGGTTGACATGCTGGCCGTGTACGTTAACCGCGACAACCCGATTACCAGCCTGAGTCTGCCTCAGGTGGACGCCATTTTCTCCGCCACCCGCCGCTGCGGCGCACCGGCTGATATTACCCGCTGGGGCGAGCTCGGCCTGACCGGTGCGTGGGAAAACCGCGACTTCACACTGTACAGCCGAAATGCTGTGTCCGGCACTTACGGCTTTTTCAAGGACAATGCGCTGTGCGGTGGTGACTTCAAATCCAGCATCAACGAACAGCCTGGCTCGTCCTCTGTTGTTCAGGGCGTGACCGAATCCATCAACGGTATTGGTTACTCAGGCATCGGTTACATCACCTCCGGTGTGCGCGCTGTGCCGTTGGCTGCTGCAGAAGGTGGTCAGGCGTTTGAACCGTCTGCCGAGAATGCATTCAGTGGCGAGTATCCGCTGGCGCGCTACCTGCTGGTGTACATCAACAAGCATCCGAACCGTGAGCTCGACCCGGTGACGCGTGAATTCATCAAAATGGTGTACAGCAAGCAGGGGCAGGAAGTGGTAGACCGTGACGGTTATGTGCCGCTGCCGGCCACTGTTGTGGAGCGTGTGCTGGAGCAGCTGGGTATCCAGTAAGCTTGTCATGCACCTGTCATTCGGGGAGGGCAGAATACGAGCCTCTCCCCAAAGGACGATTGTTGACGACAGGGATGTCGACTTTTTTGGGAAATACAGAAATAAGACAGGATTGTCACAAAACGGTCATATTAGACGTTTAGTCTTGTCCGCGTCTAAAGAACCAGATTAATCCGACCAGGAACAAGCTCAGCCATGACAGACAAGACACCAGCCATTCCGTCGCCGGTCAAACCCCGCTCCAGTCTGTTGCCTGATCTTGCCAGCCGAACTGCTCTCAGAAAAAAACGCGCCAATCGCGACCGCATGGCCCGCTGGGGTATTACCGCCGCCGGTTATGGTGTGGTGGTGGCCCTGCTGACCATCTTTGTGTATCTGTTTTATGAAGTGGCGCCAATTTTGCGCGGTGCCACAGTGGACCAGGATGCCCGTTATGCCTTGCCGGAGCAGCAGGCGCAGACCGTCCACTTTCTGCTGGATCGTTATGAGGAGCTGGGCATACAGTACACGGACGCCGCCGATGTCATCTTTTTTGATGCCGCCTCCGGCGCCGAGCGCAACCGTATTGCCTTGCCCGTGCCAGAGCAGGTCAGTGTCAGTGCATTCGGGGCTGCAGAAACCATTTCCAACACCGTCATCTATGGTCTGAGCAACGGGCAAGCGCTGGTGGCGCGGCATGCCTTTGCAATCAGCTTCCCTGACAACCAGCGTGTGGTCGCGCCACGTGTGGACTATCCACTGGGCGAGAGCCCCATCACCATTGACGAGCAAGGACAGGCGCTGCAACTGGTGACCATGGAACAGATGTCGCGTGGTCCTGGCACCACGGCCGTTGCTGCGGTGACCGCCGACGGGCGATTGTTGTTTGCCACTATCAGCTCGCGCACCAATTTGCTGACCGGTGCCACCCAGGTCACTGCAAGCACCCATCAGCTGCCTGCCTTGCCAGGTCGTGCCCAGCAGTTACTTCTGGACAAATCACTGCGCAACCTGTTTGTGCTTGATGACCGCGGCCACGTGCATTACTACGACATCGTTGATCCAGCCCGAGCCCGTCTGATTGAATCGGTGGATGTCGGCGCGGGCGAGCGCGTCACTGCGGCTGAATTTCTGGTCGGCACTGTGTCGCTGGTGTTTGGCACCGAATCCGGTGCGCTCAGCCAATGGTTTCTGGTGCGTGACGACAACAATAACTACAACCTGACCCGTATTCGTGACTTTGACAGTCATGACGCTGCGATTAGCGATATTGCACCGGAACATACCCGCAAAGGCTTTGTGGTCACCGATGCGTCCGGACAGCTTGGCATTCATTACGGCACCTCATCGCGTACCCTGTATCTGGATCAGGTCAGCGATCAGCCGCTGGCGCGCGTGGCCATCTCCCAGATCAATGGGCGCCTGCTGTGGCTGGATGACAGCAATCAGGTCAGCTCGGCTGCCTTGTGGAACGAACACCCACAGCTGTCCTGGGCAGCGATGTGGAACAAGGTGTGGTATGAAGGTCGCGAAGATCCGGACTATATCTGGCAATCCTCGTCAGGTACTGATGAATTCGAGTCCAAGTTCAGTCTGGTGCCGCTGACCATAGGCACACTCAAGGCGGCATTCTACGCCATGCTGTTTGCCATGCCGCTGGCCATTGCTGGCGCTATTTACACCGCTTATTTCATGACCCCCAAACTGCGCGGCGTCGTCAAACCCAGTATCGAAATCATGGAAGCGTTGCCCACGGTGATTCTGGGTTTTCTGGCAGGCCTGTGGCTGGCTCCATTTGTGGAAAACAATTTGCCGGCAGTGTTCAGCTTCTTCCTGCTGATGCCCATCATGCTGTTGCTGTTCGCCTGGATATGGACACATTTGCCGGGTGCGATTCGCGGTCGTGTGCCTGAGGGCTGGGAAGCCGCGCTGGCAGTACCGGTGATTGTGATATTTGGCACGATCTGCGTGCAGTCCAGCCCCTGGGTTGAAGTCTGGCTGTTTGAAGGCAGCATGCGTCAGTGGTTTACCGACATTGGTATCAACTACGACCAGCGTAATGCCCTGATTGTCGGTATTGCCATGGGTTTTGCGGTTATCCCGACGATTTTCTCGATTGCCGAGGACGCGGTGTTTACGGTACCGCGCCACCTGACCCAAGGGTCGCTGGCGCTCGGTGCCACCCGCTGGCAGACCGTACTCGGTGTGGTTCTGCCTACGGCCAGTCCCGGTATTTTCTCCGCCATCATGATGGGATTTGGCCGCGCGGTCGGTGAAACCATGATTGTGTTGATGGCAACCGGCAATAGCCCGGTGGTGAACTTCAACATCTTTGAAGGCATGCGCACGCTGTCAGCGAACATTGCGGTGGAACTGCCGGAAACCGCCGTGGGCTCATCACACTTCAGGGTGTTGTTCCTGGCTGCGCTGGTGTTGCTGGCACTGACCTTTATTGTGAACACACTGGCTGAAATTATCCGGCAACGTTTGAGACAGCGTTACAGCAATCTGTAATCAGGCATCGGCAATCAAGAGATACAAGCATGAAACAATGGTTCAAGAGCGGTACACCGTGGATATGGCTCAATGGCGGCGCTGTCGCCTTCAGCATGATCATGGTAGCCGGTTTGATTGGTCTGATTGCCGTGCGCGGTTTTGGCCACTTCTGGCCATCCGATGTCGCCATGATCAACATGGTCAATGCCAATGGCGAGCGCAGCACGCTGATCGGTCAACTGGTACGCAGCCAGACCGTACCGGCGGCGGTAGCGCGTGATTCCGGCGAAACGGTGCCGGATGATGTCGAACTGGTCACCCGTCACCTGATCAAGCTGGGTAACCGCGACCAGACCGGACGCGATTTTGCCTGGTTTCTGGAGCTGGGGATGGAGCCCTGGCAGTACCCGCGCGACATCATGGTGGTCGAGCGTCGTGAGTGGGGCAATTTTTACGGGCAACCGGTGGCCTTGTTGAGTGAAGGCAATGTGGTGGCCGAGGCTGGTGATACCCGATTCACGACAGAGCTGCAAGCGGCTATCGAACGCAGTCTGAGTATTCACCAGCAGATACGACGCATAGAGCGCAGGGAAGTGGGTGTCATCAACGCCACACTGGAGCGCCTGCGCCTGGACGAACGCCGTCTGGAGCTGGATCAGCCACCGGCGGACATAGAGGCCAGTGAGCGTGCGCGGATTGCTGCTGAACGTGATCGGCTGGACGCTGAATACGCGGTACTGCGAACTGAACTCGATGCACTTTATGACAGCACGCGCCGTGACACCTTGCAGATGCGCATGGCAAACGGGGAAACGGTTGATATTTCACTGGCAGCCATTATGCGTGCCACGTCGCCCAATGCGATGTCGGTCATCGGAAAATCATTACAGTACGTTGAACGTCTGTGGGAGTTTCTGACAGACGATCCGCGTGAAGCCAATACCGAAGGCGGTATTTTCCCCGCTATTTTTGGTACGGTGACCATGGTGATGGTGATGTCCATTATCGTGACACCATTTGGTATTCTGGCCGCGATTTATCTGCGCGAGTATGCACGACAAGGCACGATGACCCGCATTATCCGCATCTCGGTTTACAACCTGGCGGGTGTCCCGTCGATTGTGTATGGCGTATTTGGCCTGGGATTTTTTGTCTATTATCTCGGCGGCAATATTGACCAGCTGTTTTATGAGGCGGCACTGCCTACACCCACCTTTGGCACACCGGGGCTGTTCTGGGCCTCATTGACGCTGGCGCTGTTGACACTGCCGATTGTGATTGTCTCCACGGAGGAAGGTCTGGCACGTATCCCCAGCACCATACGCCAGGGCAGTCTCGCACTGGGTGCCACCAAATCCGAAACACTGTGGAAAGTGGTGGTGCCGTTGGCAACGCCGGCGATGATGACGGGTCTGATTCTGGCGATTGCACGCGCCGCGGGCGAGGTGGCACCGCTGATGTTGGTGGGTGTGGTCAAACTGGCACCGGCATTGCCGATCGACGGTGTGTTTCCGTTTATTCATCTGGATCGCAAAATCATGCACCTGGGCTTCCACATTTACGATGTCGGTTTCCAGAGTCCGAACGTGGAAGCAGCACGACCGCTGGTGTACGCCACCGCGCTGATTCTGGTCATTCTGATCATGGTGCTCAATCTGGCCGCGATCAGCATCCGGAACCATTTGCGTGAAAAATACCGAAGTGCCGGTGAATAAGGCCGGATGCTCTGACTATAGTGACAACAGGATCTGACATGACTGCTGATTTGAGCAACAAAGTGACAGCCGACAACACCGCAGCACCGGCGGATGACAGCGCACGCCAGCGCCCAATGGTATCCGCTGCCGGTGCGCGCAAGATTGCCGAGCGCGACTCGCTGTCCATGAGCAACGAAACGCCCAAAATCCAGGTGCGCAATCTCAACCTGTATTACGGCGCAGATCAGGCGCTCAACAATATCAATCTGACCATTCCGGAAAAGCGCGTCACCGCGTTTATCGGTCCGTCAGGTTGCGGCAAATCCACCCTGTTGCGCTGCTTTAACCGTATGAATGATCTGGTGGATATTTGCCGCATTGAAGGCGAGATTGTCATGGATGGCAAAAATATCTACGACCGCGACGTTGATGTGGCAGACCTGCGCCGCAGTGTCGGCATGGTGTTCCAGAAACCGAATCCTTTCCCCAAAACCATCTATGAAAACGTGGCCTATGGTCTGCGTCTGCAGGGTGTGAATTCACGCCGTGTACTGGATGAGGTGGTTGAGAAGTCACTGCGCGCGGCAGCGCTGTGGGATGAGGTCAAAGACCGCTTGCAGGACAATGCCTTTGGCATGTCCGGTGGTCAGCAGCAGCGTCTGGTGATTGCACGGGCGATTGCGATTGAGCCGGAAGTGATTCTGCTGGACGAGCCAGCCTCGGCGCTGGACCCGATTTCCACGCTGAAGATTGAGGAACTGATCAACGAGCTCAAGCGGGATTACACGATTATCATCGTGACCCACAACATGCAGCAGGCAGCACGTGTCTCTGATTACACGGCATTTATGTACATGGGCAACCTGGTGGAGTTCGGGGATACCGATACGCTGTTTACCAATCCCAGCAAGAAGCAGACTGAGGATTATATTACCGGGCGTTATGGTTAGAGCCTACTGGCTCCACGCCCAGGTGAGCAGGGCGTCGCTGAGTTCCTGGCCGGGGCCGGTGTCGGCGCCGCTGTGGTTGAGCAGGGCGACGACCACGTAGTGTTTGCCAGAGCGGGCGTGGACGTAACCGGCCACGCCGGCAACATTGTCCAGTGAGCCGGTTTTGACGTGCATGCTGCCGCGCGGGCCATCACCTTGCAATCGATCGCGCAGCGTTCCATCAAGTCCCGCCAGGGGCAATGACGCGACAAACTCCGGCATGGTAGGTGTCTGCCAGCCACGGTCCAGCACGGCACCCATCAGGGCAGCGGTGACTCTTTCTTCACGAGACAGCCCCGAGCCATTGACCATCACCAGCGCCGAGTGATCAATACCCAGTGAATCAAGATAGTCGCGCACTGCGGTGATGCCATTGGCCACAGTGGCGGGTGCCCCGTATTTTTCCAGCCCGATCTGCAACAGCAGATGCCGCGTCATCATGTTGTTGCTGAATTTGTTGATGGATTTGATGACATCGGCCAGTGCAGGCGATTCGTGTGTCAACAGCGGTGTCAATGTGCTGTCGGGCACGTGTTCGACACGCAAGTTGCCACTGAATTCACCGCCCAGCTCTCTCCACAACTGGCTGAACAGCCCAAAGGCGTAGGAGGGTGCATCGAGTACCGAGCGTGTTAATGTGTATTGCTCACAGCGGGAGGGGAAGTTGCCACTGAACGTGACCTCGTCGCCGGTCGCGTTGATGTCAAACCGGATGCCGCGCTGAAAACCTGTACAGGCCCCATCGTGCTGGCGCAGTTGATTGCGAATACCCAAATTGGGTAGTACCGGGTCAGGACGCACAATCACATCGCGACCATTGCTGTGAGGGATAAAGTGAAAACTGACGGTCTGAAAATTCACCATCATGGCATGGGGCAGCACGTTATAGGCGCGGCGGGTGTCATTGTCGATCAGCGTGTCCTGACTGACGGACTCGTCAAACATGCTGGTATCAATGACCAGATCGCCGCTGATGTGATTGATGCCGCGCAACTGCAGATTCTTGAGCAGGGAGCGCAGGTTTTCTTCCACCAGAAACGGATCCCCACTGCCCTGGATCAGCAGGTCACCGTGCAGTGTGTTGTCGCGGATGTCGCCCAGTGCGTATACCGGTGTGCGCCACCGGTAGGTGGGGCCGAGCAACTCCAGACCCGCCAGTGTGGTCAGTGTTTTGATGGTGGAAGCGGGATTGAGCGGCAAAGCCTCATTGAAGGCCAGCAAGGGTTCCGCTTGTCCCACTTCACGCACATACAGCGTGTAACTGTCAGATGGCAGATTGTGGCCGTTGATGACTACCTGAACCGCTGGCGGGATATTTTGTGCCAGCGCCGTGGCTGCGGATACTGTGCACAGCAGGGCAGCGCTGCACCGTATCAGCCAAACTCGCAAACTCATTGCTGCCATCCTTGTTGTTGCGATTGTTATGCTCACAGCTCCCCTGTCACCACTGGCAAGACAATCGCCGACGGGCGGTTGCTGTCGAAATAAATAGTATTTTCAGCCGTTTTTGCCGGTGTGCGCGTGTCATCCAGCGCGGCACCATTGTTGGGGTTGACAGCAAAACGCGGATAGTTGCTGGAGGTGACATGTACGCCAATACGGTGGCCTTTTTCAAAGGTCTGGGCTGTGCTCCACATGTTGATCACCAGTTTTTCAACTGCGCCGGGTGTCATCAGCTTGACGTCTTCCGGATTCTGGCCGTCGCGAAAACGTGCCCTGACCGGGTAGTCCAGAATCAGCGCTTCGTAACCGTCTGGATAGATATCGACCAGCTTGACCACAAAGTCGGTATCCAGTGCATCGGTGGACACATAGAGCTCCATGTCGATATGACCGGCGACAACCACATCGTTCTCCAGTACCGGTGTTGCAAAGCGCAGGTAATCCTGACGCTCGCCAATCTCGCGCTGGTCGCGTGGGCCGACATCCGCACCCAGGTTCTGGCCGCCAATGGTTGGTACCGGATTGGTTGAATCAAAGCGGTAGGTTTTTGAGGCGTCGGCCGCCGTCGGCGCTGTCAGCGCCAGGCTCATGTCGGGCTGCAGGTAGTAACGGGTCAGCGATGCCGCTGGCGGCCAACTGTCCATGTGTATCACCCGGTTCAGCGGCGATACCGCGCCTTTGCGCGCAGAGGCCATCATGTAGATGCTGACGGGTGGCTCATCCATAATGCCGTTGTCTACCCCTTTCAGCCAGTAATCCCACCAGCGCATTTGTTGTTCGATATCGCCGTTGATCAGACCACCACCCGGGTATTCCAGATCGCCTTGCAGCATGCCGTGACCAAAGGCGCCCATAAACAGTTTCTGTTTGCCACGAGCGGCCGGGTGTCCTTCATTCTGAAGGTAAACGAAGTTGAACAGTGAACCTTCAGCATAAATATCGTGCCAGCCGCCGACGTTGTACACCGGGATCTGGACATTGTGGCGATGGAACAGAAAATCTGTCGCACGCCACTGCTCATCAAGCACCGCACGGGCGCGGTAGGCGTTGATCATGTCCTCACTGACACCCTGGCCGCGCAGCCAGCCGCCGGAATGGCTTTCCTTGAACACTCCGCCAACAAAACGCGAGCGGTAAAACAGACTGTCCGGTGCAACCGTGACATATGCCGCTGTCAGATGCGGTGGTGCGGCAGCGGCAGCCAGATTGGAGGTAATGCCGGGTGCCGAGGTGCCAAAGATACCGATCTTGCCATTGCTGAATGATTGCGCAGCAATCCATTCGACAGTGTCATAACCGTCTTCAATATCGGTTTCGAAGGGTCGGTTTTCACCCTCGGAGTCGTAACGGCCCCGCACATCTTGCGACACCAGTGCATAACCACGGCCGTTGTAGAGCGCTGCACTGCTGTCGGCGCCGTCCTTGTCGTAAGGTGTGCGCGTCAGTACCACCGGGAAGGGGCCATCGCCTTCTGGCAGATAGATATTGGTTGCCAGATTGACACCATCACGCATCGGCACCATCACCACCTGCTTGTTGTCAGGCACAGATTGCGCCAGCAACGAGGTGCCAGAGAAGGACAATAACAACAGCCCCATCAACAGGGTCAGAACACGGGCAGGGCGGGTAATGAGCGAGCGATGCATGACGGGCGGCCTCCGTTTTGGTGTGCAGCGTTGTTATTGTGCTGCTGACAAACTAACGCACACCGGGGATTTTGTCGACATGCGCACAAGCCTGTTGCAGGTGCATCACGGGCTGAGGTCAGTTCTGAAAATGCCGGTCAGCACCGGGTAAAGCGCAGGGTCCCAGACCACTGTTTTCCCCAGACTGTTCTGTGGCAACTTGGACGACAGCACAATGGTTGCGGGTGGAGGCACATCCCCCAGTGTCTGCACCAGCCAGTCAGAAAAGGCTGAGCACCAGTGCTGCAATTCGCCAGCGACTGAGCGGATGGCGAGGAAATAGTGCAGGTGACCATCCTGCTGCCGGTATGCGACCCTGGCAGACGAAATGTCAGGGTGTTGCATCAGGCGAGCAGCCAGCGTATCCAGATTGATATTGTGGCCCGCGATCTGTATCACCGCATCCTGACGTCCGCGTACCTGAATGCGTCCGTCGCCGAGCTGCTCTATGCGATCCTGCAAGGGATATCGTTGTTGGCTGTTTGTGCACACAACCACGGTCTGTGCACCGTCCTGCTGCAATTGCCACCATGGCAGCAGGTCAAAACCGTTGTGGCAACGGCTTCGCCAGCCCAGTCCGGCGGTTTCTGTGCTGCCATAAATTTCCGCCAGCACCGCGTGCGGGAACTGCGCATCAACATATTGTGCGACCTGCGCGGGCAAGGGCGCTGTCGAGCTGATGCCGGTAAAACGCTCTGGCAGCGGGATCTGCAGCTGAGCCAGCAGCTGCCAGGTGTCCGGTGTGGCAACAATCAAATCATGTTCGCGTAATTGACTGGCCCAACTGGTCGGCAAGCGGGTACTGGTGTCTATCCATACCAGTTCGACACCCGGTATTTGTTGTGGCAGCAACATACCCCAAATAAACCCGTAGATGTGATGGCAGGGCACGGTGCAGACCACGCGCTGGACCGGTTGCTTTTCCGACAGCCATTGAGCAAAAAAGCGGGCTTCTGAATTGAGTTTGTCCAGCGAGTGGCGACTCAACAGCGGGCTGGCCGTTGAGCCTGAGGAATAAAACCCGACAACCCGGTCGTTGATGCCAAGGCTGCGTCGCGCGACCTCACACCAGCCTTGCGCCGAGCGTCGTGCCAGCAACAAATCCGACAACCCGGTGCTGTCCAACCCCAGGCAGGCCGCAAAACGGCTGGCCAGTTGCACCATGTCCAGCGACGAGAAACCCAGCTGCCGGGGATCAGACAGCAGATCAAAGGGATCAACCGTCTGTTCCGAGAGCAGGTTGTTGACACCACGGCGTCGCAAGGCGTCGCGCAGAAAATCGCGCAGCCACTGCTCCAGCATGCCTTCGCGCTGCCACCACATGAGCAAATCCGGTTACAGGCGTTTGACGAAAATCCAGAAGCTGCCACCGACAAGCGCCGGCTTCATATGTACCTTGACCTTGGTTGGCGACATTTGATAGTCAAAGGTGTACTCGAGCATGACACTGCTGCGGTCCTTGACCACTTTGTCAAACGCACCTTTGAACTTGGGTGTGTTTGTGCATGGGGCAACATGGGTGAAAAAATTCTTGCCAATCACTTGCGACGGGCTGCGTCCGGTAATGGCGCCCTCAGTTTCGTTGTACTGCAAAATTGTGCCAGCGGAATCGAGCTGGATGGCACCAAAAGCCAGTTGGTCAATTTCGGCGCTGCTCATTTTGGCAAGGCGGTTTTCCAGATCATTAGCGCCAAAATCGATCACTTCAAGGGACATAAAATTTCTCCGTGGAAACGTGTATTGCCTGGACAGCATTGTCGATGGCAGGTATTTGAATACGCAGCTTTTACGCCACATGTTCAAAGTCAGATCATTGCCGTCAGCCCCGGGATGACATTGCTGCCAGATAACGACCGGTGTGTGATTTTCGGCTGCGCGCCACCTTGGCAGGACTGCCTTCAGCGACCAGTTTGCCACCGCCATCGCCGCCCTCAGGACCCATGTCGATGACCCAGTCGGCTTCGGCAATCACATCCAGATTGTGCTCGATCACAATAACGGAGTTGCCAGCATCCACCAGCCGGTGCAACACGCGCAGCAGCTTTTCCACATCGGCCATGTGCAAGCCGACTGTGGGCTCATCGAGTACATAGAGTTTGTGTGGCGCCTTGCTGCCGCGCAGGCTCAGATGCGGTTTGGCCTTGGCCAGCTCAGTCACCAGTTTGATACGCTGGGCTTCGCCGCCGGACAGCGTCGGGCTCTGCTGGCCCAGCGTCAGATAACCCAGCCCCACATCCTGCAGCAGGCGCAGCGGGTGCGCCAGCGATGGCACGGCGGCAAAAAACTCAACAGCCTCGTCGATGTCCATGGCCAGTACTTCGCCGATATGTTTGCCTTTGTACTGCACACTCAGGGTTTCTGCATTAAAGCGCCAGCCGTTGCAGGCTTCGCAGTCAACACGCACATCGGGCAGGAAGTTCATTTCAATTTTCTGCATGCCGTTGCCGGCACAGGTTTCACAGCGTCCGCCTGCTACATTAAACGAGAAGCGGCCGGGGGAATAACCGCGCAGACGCGCATCCACGGTGTCGGCAAACAGTTTGCGGATAGTGTCCCAGATCCCGACATAACTGGCCGGGCACGAGCGCGGGGTTTTGCCAATCGGTGTCTGGTCCACTTGCAAAATGCTGCTGATAGATTGCCAGCCCTCAATCTGTTCACAGCCATGCCAGCTGGTGCGTTTGCGGGCACTCTTTCGGGCACTGTTTGATGTGGCAGCGCCGAGTGCCTGCTGCAGATTCTGGTAGAGCACGCCGCGTATCAGCGTGCTTTTGCCGCTGCCGCTGACACCACTGACAGCGACCAGCCGTCGCAGCGGAATCGTGACGTTGACCGTGCGCAGATTGTTCAGGCGCGCGCCGGTGATGGTGAGGCTCTCTGCGTCAAATTGCGCCCGGCTGTGAAGGTCGCGCACATCGGGCAGCGGATGTCTCATCGGCTTGGCCAGAAACTGACCTGTCAATGATCGTTTTGACTTTTTCAACTGAGCCAATGTGCCCGTGGCAACAATCTCACCGCCTTTGACACCCGCGCCAGGTCCCACATCAATCAGATAATCGGCTTCAGCCATGGTGGCATCATCATGCTCCACTACAACCACGGTGTTGCCGTGTTGCTGCAACTCGCGCAAGGTGCGAATCAGCAAGGCATTGTCCCGTGCATGCAATCCGATCGTCGGTTCGTCCAGAATGTAACACACGCCCTGCAGGTTGGAGCCCAGCTGGGAAGCCAGCCGGATACGCTGTGCTTCACCACCACTGAGCGTCGGTGCACCGCGGTTCAGGCTGAGATAACCCAGGCCCACTTTCTGCAGAAATCCAAGTCGCCCGCTGAGTTCAGGCAGAATGTCGCGGGCAATTTCCTGTGCGCTGTTGTCGAGTTTGAGGGTGCCCAGACTGCTGGCGGCCTGATCCACGGTTTGTGCGGTCAGTTGCGCAATATTCCAGTGCTGGAATTTCACCGCCAGCGCAACCGGATTCAGACGGGCACCGTGGCACTTTTTGCACGGTTTGCCGATGTCAGTGTTCTCCGGGTCCAGCCAGTTTTCCTCCTCGCCAGTCTGCTCTGCGTCAAACTCGGGCAGGATTTCACCGGTGCCGAAACAGGCCGGGCACCAGCCATGTCGGGAGTTGAATGAAAACAGTCTCGGGTCAAGGTCATCAAAACTGTCGCCGCAAGAAGGGCAAGCGCGTCGCGTCGAGAACAAAATATCCTGCTGCGCGGATTTGCCGCCTTTGCCGGCCTTGCCTGCCCGGCCGGTTTTGGTCGGCGAGACGGCCGGACTGATCATCATCAGACCATTGCCAACGGCCAGTGCTTCGTCAATCAAGGTGACCAGTGTGCGCTCGTCATTTTTGTGAATCACGGTTTGACGGATCAAGACCTCAATGTGGTGTTCCCTGAAACGATCCAGCACCGGCCAGTTGCTGGTGGGCAGGTAGTCACCGTCCACGCGCAGCTGCTCATAACCTTTGCCAGCAGCCCACGCCGCCAGTTCCTTGTAAATGCCTTTGCGGGCGACCACCACCGGTGCCAGTATGTTCACCGTTTGCCCGTGCCAGTCCGTCAGCAAGCGTGACAAAATCATGTCACGACTTTGTGGTTCAATCGGCACCTCGCATCGTGGACAATGCTGGGTGCCGAGTTTGACAAAAATCAGGCGCAGGAAATGATAGATCTCCGTGAGCGTGGCCACAGTGCTTTTGCGCCCACCGCGACTGGTACGCTGTTCGATGGCGACCGTGGGCGGAATGCCGTGGATGGCATCAACGTCCGGTTTACCCGCCGGCTGCACAAATTGCCGCGCGTAAGCGTTCAACGATTCCAGATACCGGCGTTGGCCTTCGGCAAACACAATGTCGAAGGCCAGTGTGGATTTGCCGGAGCCGCTGACGCCAGTAATGACGGTGAACTGATTCCACGGCAAGCTGACATCAATATTTTTGAGATTGTGCTCGCGCGCATGATGAATCTCGATGGCGGCTTGTCGCGCTTTACCCTGTTTTTTGCGTGCTTGTGCTGGCACCAGTCCGCGCCGGCTGGCTTGCAAACTGTGTTCATAGTCGCGCAGCGCCAGCGCGGTATGACTTTGGCCCTCGGCCATGAACCAGGCCGGGGTCCCCTGTTCAATCAACTGACCACCGTCTTCTCCACCTTCAGGGCCCAGCTCGATCAGCCAGTCCGCTGTGCGTATCACGTCCAGGTTGTGCTCGATGATCAGCAGCGAGTGGCCGGCATCCAGCAGTTTGCGCAGCGCCTTGAGCAGAACATGAATATCGTGGAAATGCAGGCCGGTAGTGGGTTCGTCAAACAGGAACAGCAAACCCTGCTGCGGGTGTTTTCCACGTTGTGCCGGCAGCTCGGCCAGATGACCGGCCAGCTTCAGGCGCTGGGATTCACCACCACTGAGCGTCGGCACTGCCTGACCCAGTTGCAGATACGACAGACCAACATCCACCAGCGGTTGCAGGCAGCGTTCAATCTCGCGGTCACCGGCAAAAAACGCCAGTGCTTCTTCCACAGTCAGCTCCAGCACGTCGGCAATCGACAGCGCGCGTTGTTTGTCATGAGGATCCAGCAGCGTGATGTCGAGAATTTCACGGCGATAACGTTTGCCATGGCATTCGCTGCAGCGCAGGTAAACATCGCTGAGAAATTGCATTTCCACATGTTCAAAACCGTTGCCGGAACAGACCGGGCAGCGGCCATTGCCGGAGTTGAAACTGAAAATCCCCGGCGTGTAGCCGCGTTCACGCGCCAGCGGCTGGTCTACAAAACGTTTGCGAATCACATCAAAGGCGCCGACGTAGGTTGCCGGTATTGAGCGGGTGGTTTTGCCCAGTGGGCTCTGGTCCACAAACACAATGCCGGATAACTGTTCCATGCCATGGATCTGATCATGCGCACCTGGTGCTTCGGTGGTGATGCCAAAATGCCGGCACACACCCCGGTAGAGTACATCGCGCATCAGTGTGGACTTGCCGGAACCGCTGACACCGGTGATGCACACCAACTGATGCAAGGGGAAAGAGATGGTGATGTTCCCGAGATTGTTCTCGCGGGCGCCGACAACCTCCAGCACGGGGGCTGAGTTGCCGGCAGCACCGTGTTGTTCCGGCATCGTCTGTGCCACGTGCAACTCATTGCGCAGGTATTTGGCAGTCAGTGATCCGGTATCCCGCAACAGTTGCGCGGGAGTCCCCATAAAACGCACTTCACCCCCGTGTTTGCCGGGGCCCGGACCTATGTCAATAATCAGATCGGCAGCCAGCATGACCTGGGGGTCGTGTTCCACCACAATCAGCGAGTTGCCGGCATCGCGCAGCCTGTGCAGGATACTGACCATGCGTTGCATATCGCGGGTGTGCAAACCGATGCTGGGTTCGTCCAGTACAAACAGAGTGTTGACCAGCGAGGTACCCAATGCTGTTGTCAGATTGATGCGTTGCACTTCGCCACCGCTCAGTGTGCGCGATTGCCGGTCCAGCGTCAGATAGCCGAGTCCGACATCGCGCAGATAACCCAGACGTGAACGGATTTCACCCAACAGCAGCGTGGTCGCGGCATCCAGTGCGCCTGGCAGGCGCAGCTCATCGAAAAAACGGTGACAGTCATCCAGTGACAGGGACATCAGTTCATGAATGTTCAGGCTGTGATCAGGTATTCCGCTGCGGCCTGCCGGTGATGGCGCCAGGTGCAAGCGCCACCAGAGCGCCTCCGGCTTGAGGCGGGCCCCGTGGCAGGACTGGCACTCCGTGTAAGCCCGGTAGCGCGAGAGCAGCACCCGGATATGCATTTTGTAAGCGCGGCTTTCCAGCCATGCAAAAAAACGCCGTATGCCGTACCAGACACCGTCAGTCCAGCTGCCTTCACCGTCGGTCACCCACTGACGCTGCTCTGCACTCAGGGCTTTCCATGGCACATCGAGCGGGATGCCGCGTTTGCGTGCATATTTTTCCAGATCATCCTGGCACTCGCGGTAGCTGCTGCTCTGGAATATCCTGATGGCGCCGTCACGCAGGCTTTTGTTGTGATCAGGAATCACCAGATCAAAATCCACATCGATAATCCGACCAAAACCACGGCAGCTTTCGCAGGCACCAATCGCCGAGTTGAATGAAAACAGGCCGGGGCCAGGTTCGCTGAACTGACGGTCACAATCCGGGCAGTGCAAATGGCTGGACCAGGCACGGATCTGTTGCTGTGGTGTATCCGGATCGCAGTACACCAGCACATGCCCGTTGCCGTGATGCAAGGCGGTTTCGATGGCCTCGGCCAGCCGTTCCCGGTTGTCGCTGTTCAGGCGCAGTCTGTCCTGAATCGCGTGTACCTGATGTGCCTGTTGGGCCTGAATGCGGGTATAACCCTGCTGGTTTAACCAGCCGGTGATCTCGTCGGCAGAAAAATTGTCCGGTACGTTGATCGGCAGGCACACGTGCACTCGTGTGTTTTCCGGCACACTGGCAAAGAGGTCGGCGACGATGCTGTCCGTGCTGTCACGTTTGACTTCGCGCTGGCAGCCGGGGCAATGCAAATGCGAGAGACGCGCAAACACCAGCTTCAGGTAGTCGTTGAGCTCGGTCATGGTCCCGACTGTCGAGCGCGAGGTGCGTACCGGGTTGCTCTGGTCAATGGCAATCGCTGGCGGAATGCCTTCGATGCTGTCTACCGCCGGTTTGTCCATGCGGTCCAGAAACTGGCGCGCATAAGCAGAAAAGGTTTCAACGTAACGACGTTGGCCTTCAGCATAAATGGTGTCAAAGGCCAGTGTGGATTTGCCGGAGCCGCTCACGCCGGTGATCACAATCAATTGATTGACAGGCAGTTCCAGTGACAGGTTTTTCAGGTTGTTCTGGCGTGCGCCGCGCAGGACTATCGATTCGATATGGCGTGTTTTGTCAGGATGGCTGCTCATAAACCCTGGTCCCAACGATCAAGGTTTTCGCGAACTTCCCGGAAAACATCAGGTTGTACGCTATAGTCGCCACGCAGTGGATAATCCATCGCTATGATCAGAAAAATCATCAGACCAAACATCGCAGACATGGCACCTACCAGCCAATAGTGTGCACGTGCACTGCGGGTGTTGTAGAACCAGGCGATACCAATGGTAATCAGTGCGCCCAACAGTACAACGGTCCAAGTGACAAACCCCACGCCGACATTGCCCAGGTGCAGGCGCTCGCGACGCTGGTCCAGAATTTCGTTGACACCTGCGAGAACTTCAGCAAAAACGACGAGCTCGGCGTCATCAACAGGTTTATAAGTCACAATAGTGCGCAGCAGCTCATCAATGATGTACCAGGTCTCTTCACTTCGCTCACCGCGGGAAACTTTAGCCCATTCCACGTCGATTACTGAATCAATGTACTGACGGGTCAGGGACTGTACATGGGAGCGCACAGGATCAGCCAACCCTTCAGCATCGCGGTAGAGATCACCGGCAAGATTGGCCTCGCGCATCACAACCGACTCAACATGGGAATAGGCACCCTGTACACCAACAACCATCAGGCCCAGCGCTACCGCATACAACACACCAATAAAAGCGTGGGTAAATGCAGCAGTTCCGGTATCTTCGTCGTTCAGCATCCAGCTTTTATGTCTGACCAGCGTGACGCCCCACAAGCCCAGTACCAGTGTGACAAGCAGGGTGCTTGCAGCGAGCAGCCACAGTGGCATCGAGTAAATCCAGAGCATGGTTGCAATCCTGAGTTGTTATTGTGTGATCCTGAGCATCTGATACATTTTGCGAAATGACTCAGCTGTCTTTAATCCCGCTGAAAATGGTTTTGCGGGGTCTTGCCATCACGCGTTGTACCATGGGCACAAAAAACGCCAGCGGTCTGGATGGATAGTCCGGGTCAAACGCTGGTCCATCATACAGTTCACAAAAACGCCGGGTATGTTCGTAGTAGGGTGAATCTGCGTAACGCTCACGCATGTGGCGGTCACCCCCCAAATGGTGAAAATAATCGTAGCCCTGAAAAATCTGGTGATGACGCAGCAGCCAATGGTTGGCTTCGCTGACAAACGGTTTGAGGATGGCGGCGGCTATTTCACCATGATCGTAGGTGCCCAGTGTGTCACCAATGTCATGCAAGAGTGCAACAACCACATATTCTTCGTCTTCACCGGCCTCGTATGCCCGGGTGGCGGTCTGCAGACAATGCGTCAGACGATCGACCGGGAAACCGCCGCAATCGCCCGCCAGCAGTTCCAGATGGCGGATCACACGTGCGGGCAGGTCGGCTGCAAACTCATTAAATGCCTTGCCTATAATCTGCCAGTCGTCCCGGGTACTGTCCTGAAAACTTCGGAAGCTGGCCTGATTTTTCTGTATCTCCGACATGGCAAATTCTCCGCGTACCAGTAAGCATCGCAATTGGGAATCGGCCGGATTCTAGCATGATTAAAACAGGGCGAAAGCAGTACAATCTGTCCGTGTTGTCATTATTTGATGTGTTTTTCCGCCGCCGAGCGCAAGGGCTGCCAGGAGTTGAATGTGAAAAAACTGACCCGTGATCTGCTGACCGGATTGTCGCTGTTGCTGCCTGTTGTCTTGTCAATCCAGTTGATTGTGTGGTTGCTGACAACGGTTGAATCCTGGCTCAAGCCGCTGTGGGAACTGGTCCTGCCACAAAGCTGGTACCTGCCCGGCATGGCGATTGCCAGCTTTCTGTTGCTGGCATTGATCACAGGCATCAGCTTTCGTGTGCGTGTGATCGGAGCGCTCTGGCAGTACAGTCACGATGTGCTGGACCGTATCCCGGTGCTCAACTACATCTTCAACACCATCAAGGATTTTTTTGATCTGCTCGGTGGACAGGACTTCAGCCAGCAATCGGTGGTCTGGGTGCGTTTGCCGGATTCGCCGTATCGCCTGCTCGGGGTGGTGACCAAACAGGGTAACGACAGCGATTCGCGCCTTGGTCATCTGATCAGCGACGATGAAGTCGCTGTGTATCTGCCGATGAGCTATCAGGTCGGCGGTTACATGGTGGTCTTGCCCAAAGCCAGTGTCGAGGCCGTAGACATGGAACCGGGTGATGCACTGCGACTGATCATGAGCGCCGGTCTGGGCCAGAAAAAACGCGGATAGCCGTCACCCCGGCGAGGGCGTAGAATACGCGCTTTTCACGGGAGCGGCAGGCCGTACCTTAGCTCATGGACATGTGGATCGCCATCGCGCTGGTATTTGTTGGTGCGTTTGTACAAACCGCAACCGGATTCGGCCTGGCCGTTATTGCTGCACCCGTGCTGTTTTTCGTGAATCCCGATTACGTTCCGGCACCAGTGACCGTGTGCGCACTGACACTGTCACTGATCAACGTCTGGGTGTTTCGCGGCGGGGTGTCCATCAAGGGCTTGCAGGCCGCTGTTATCGGTCGCATCCCGGGGTCGCTGGCGGGTGCCGCCATTCTGCTGTGGATGGACAAGGACATGCTGGCGATGTGGATAGGTTTGTCCGTGCTGTTTGCAGTGGCCGTCAGTTTGACGCCGCTGCGCTGGAGTCCGACCCAGGGTCGCATGATGTTGGCCGGTTTTGTGTCAGGCTTTATGGGCACCAGTACCTCAATCGGTGGCCCCCCGATGGCACTGCTGTGGCAGCATCAGGGCCTGGCCCTGATCCGGGCCAATCTGGCTGCATTTTTTGTCGTGAGTTGTCTGATTTCCCTGCTGGTTCTCGCCCCGATCGGTCAATTTGGCTGGTATCACATACAGTTGTCCTTGCCGTTGTTGCCGGCAACAGTGGCCGGCTTTGTGATCGCCCGATTAAACCTGCACCGATTGTCAGCCGGTCGTGTGCGCGCCGGATCGCTGCTGTTATGTGCAGCTGCGGGCATTTATGCCCTTGTTTCTTTCCTCATTTGAGCTTTTTGACCGAATTGGCGACTGTTGCTGTTGTCAGCGATCGGTTAAACTCTGTGCGACAATAAAAACCAAGCTTGAAGTAGCGGCTGCGTTACACACTGAACAAGAATGCCCTGCTCAGGGGCTATGCCAGAATACCGTAACCGGCCGTCAAGCCAGGAGAAAACACCAATGGACACTGCAACAACACAGGCGGCACTGCATGCAAGCCTGACAGATCAGCAATGGCCTCATGACACCAGTATCGAGGCTTTCAGGCGCGTGTGGGTTCTGGAAGGCGAACCATTGTGGGAGCGCGTGTTTTCAGTTCATCACGAACGCATGCAGATCAAGAATGGCAAAACTGCCCTGAAAAATCTTCAGAAAATCTTTACCTGCACATTTCGGCTGGCCAACAGTCAGGGTTTCCATTCCATGAGTTTGCGTGACCTCAGTCGCGAGACCGAGATCAGCATGGGTGGACTGTATGCGTATATTGGCAGCAAAAGCGATCTGGCCTCCGCGATTGAGGCCGTGGTCCGGCAGACCATTGATGATGTGATGTCGGATCTGGCGCGTCACAACCTGGATCCGCAGCACAGGCTCAAAGCACTGATTCATGCCGATTTGTACATGAATGACATCATGCACCAGTGGTACTACTTCTGTTTTATCGAAGCCAAGGGCCTGGACAAGGAGCAGCGTGAAGAGGCCATGCGCATGGAGTTCCGCTTTGATGAGCGTCTGAAAGACATTTTCAGCGAAGGCATCAGCGCGGGTGTCTTCAAATATGAGGGTGACACGGCGCTATTGGCAGCATCAACCACGGCCATGCTGCAGCAGTGGTACCTCAAACGCTGGAAGTTTCAACAGCTCAGCACCAGTATCAGCGACTACGCCAGTTTTATTCTGGGTAATCTGCTGCACACCCTGAACTGCAAAAGCAGCAAGGACTGAATCCGGTTCAATCCCTGTCTGCAGGCCGGATGCCGCGCTTGTCGGCGTAAAATGCACGGATATTGCGGATGTCCGCCTCGACATCACCGGTTGGAAAAAAGAAGTCGGCCAGCCCGGCTTCTTTTTTTGACACATCCAGATAACCCATCAGTACCGGCACCCCGGCATTGTTGGCAATGTGATAAAAGCCGGTTTTCCATTCCTTGACGCGCTTGCGTGTGCCTTCAGGCGGTACCAGCACAACAAGCTGCCTGTTCTCGCCGTACATTTGCACCACCTGCTCAACCACACCGTGATGCTGGCTGCGGTCAATCGCGATGCCTCCCAGCCAGCGCATCACGCCACCAAAGGGAAACATGAACAGTGTGTTTTTCCCCATCCAGTACAGCCGCAACCTCAGTTTCAACACCACCATCAGCATCAGCGGAAAATCCCAGTTGCTGGTGTGTGGTGCGCCAATCAGCACAAACCGCTGGTTTTCCAGCGGTCTGCCGATGGCTTTCCAGCCAATAAGCCACAAAATCGCGCTCGACACTGCCCTCAGCAAAGGTGTCAGCACCGGTGTATCAAAAACCGTGGTGCGCATGATTTTTATTGTTTTTTTACCGGCATCACTCATGTTGTATTCCTGTTACCAGTACCGGACATGAGCGTCGATGGGCTCATCTGGCAGTTTGCGCAACGGCCCGTCAATGGTACCCATATACAAAAAACCGATGATGGATTCATCGCCGGTCAATCCCAGACCCTGCATGACCACCGGGTGTGTTGCCATGGGCCCGGTACGCCAGACGGCGCCGACATTCAGGGCAAACGCAGCGGTCAACATGTTTTGCAGGGCGCCACCAGCCGACAGCAGCTGCTCTGACACCGGGACCTTGGTATCGGGTTTGGGGCAGGCGATACCGACGATAATCAGTGGTGCGCGCAAGGCTTTGTTACGCATGGTATTTATGTCGGTCTCGGTACTCTCTGGTGCATCCGCGCGGGTAGCCTCGGCAAACAGATCGGCCAGGCGCTGCAGGGATTCGCCCTCAACCACCAGAAAACGCCAGGGTTTTAACAGACCGTGGTCCGCCGTGCGGAATCCGGCTTTGAGAATTTTCTCCAGCGTCTGGCGATCCGGGGCGGGTGCTGTCACTCGCGGGGCTGAAACTCGGGTGTGCAGGGCGGTCAGGGCATCCATGGTCATTCGGGTGGTATTCCTGTTGGTTCTTCAGCAGAGGCAATTCAGAGGGCAGAGCATAAAACAAATGCATCAGCATGAGAATCGCTGTGATAGTCGCGGTTTCACTCGTTCAGGGCAGGTGGTATTATTTCCCACGCCAAGGATACCGAGGCAGGTCTCAAGCACCGAGGATATTATGAGTTCAATCGCCAATGTTATTGCTGTCAGCCGTGAAAGACCGGTTTACCCGCAGGCACTTTCGCGCTGGTACGGCAAAACGGCGGGCAGGCCATTGCGTCTGGTGCTCAGTTTCTACTCCCCGGACGGCAATGAAGTCTCCATGCCGCTGGCCAGTATCTCGGCCTACCTGAAGCGGGATTTTCCCTGGGTTGAGATTCATCTGTGCCCGATTTTGATCCTGCGCGACGAAGAAGCCTACTCGCCTGAAAATTTCGCCCGCTCCGTGCAAGCCCTGCAGCCCGACCTGATCGCATTCTCCGTGATGAGCCCGCACTGGTTCCCGATGCTGCCGTACTTTGCCGAGATCAAGAAATGTCTGCCTGACGCAGCCCTGTGTATTGGCGGCTATCAGGCCATGCTGTCGCAGCAACAAACCATGGAAAATACCGACGTGGATTTCATCTGCACCGGTGACGGCGAGTATGCCATGGGCAATCTGGTGCAATTCATGCGTGGCAGCAAGGATGGTCCGGTTGATGGCATGTGGGAGCGCATGGGTGACAACTCCGTATTTGAAACCGAGGCGCATCAGATTGGTGATCTGGCTGCGCTGCCATTTCCGGACTACGACATTTTCGAGAAGGAAGACGGCTTCCAGAACGTAAACACCTCGATTTTCGGCCCCAAGGAAAAACTGGTGCTGCCGGTGATGACCGGACGCGGTTGCCCGTATCGCTGTACCTACTGTTGCAACACGCCCTTGCTGGACGGCTGGAAAAACAAAAAGGAATTTCTGCGCAAATATGAACCGCAGGCCATGGTGGATGAGCTGATTCGTCTGCGCGACAAATACGGCGTGGGTTACTTTGAATTCTGGGATGAGCTGTTCCTGTCCAACCTCAAGTTCGTCAACGCGTTCTTCGAGCTGTACAAGGATCAGGTTGGTTTGCCGTTCTCGATCAATTCCCGAGTGGAAGTGATGAACGAGAAGTTCTGCGAAAAAGCCGCCGAGGCCGGTTGTCACACGATCTGGTTTGGTATTGAAAGCGGTGACGAGAAATATCGCTCGACCATGCTGGGCCGCAAAATGACCAACCAGCAGGTGATCGATGCCGCAGACAACTGCAAAAAAGCCGGCATCAACCGGCTGACCTTCAATATCGTGGGCATGCCGCTGGAAACCACCGACAACATGCGCCAGACGCTGGAGTTGAACAAACGCATCGCGCCGGAGTTTTTCTTCTTCTTCAACTACATTCCGCTGCGCGGTACGCCGCTGTATGAAATTGCCGAACGTGAAGGACTCCTGATCAAGGACAAAAAGAACCTGCATTACCTGTCCGGCTCCATGAACCGCCGCTTTTTCCTGAACCTGAAAGAACGCCCGGACCTGATGACACAGGATGATTTTGAAGCCTTGTGTTTTGAGATGCTGGAATTTCAGACAGCCAACAACCGCCTGAGTTTTGCCGATGGCCAGGACGCACCGCGTATCGTCAAAATGGAAGACAAGTCACTGACGCTGGCCACCGATGCCGAACAGGCAGTGATTGCGGCCGAGGCCGGAAAGCGCTCGCTGATGAGCAGCCTGAAGGGTTTGTTCAGAAGTCCTTGAGTGTCAGGCTGCTGTTTCCGGTATGGGCGCCTGCTGTGCGCGCTCATACTGCAGCACGCGCCGGAAGGTGATCCACGACAGCATCGCCATCAGCACATTGCCGATGACCGCGCCGGTGAAAAAACCGGCCAGTCCGGCGATTTCGCTGCCAATCCATGCCATCGGCACAATAAACACAAAAAAGCGCGCAATGCTCAGGTAGAGCGCAATCATGGGTTTGTGCATGGCATTCAGTGCCGAGTTGCACAGAATGATGACACCTTGCATGCCATAGGCCAGCGGCATCAGCCATAAATACAGGCGGATAATGCCGGCAACGGTATCGTCGCGGGTAAATACGGCGGCGATCAGTCCGGCGCTCAGCGCCATCAGCGCGTAAATCAGCAACTGCCAGCCCAGCACAAAGCGCAGCGAGGTGCGGCAAGCTTCCTCTATACGGTCGATGCGGCCAGCCCCCAGATTCTGACTGACAAACGGGGGCAGGGTGCTGGACAGGGCCAGAATCACCAGACAGGCAATGGATTCAAGGCGTGAGCCCACACCAAAAGCAGCAACAGCGGTTTCGCCGTAAGTCGCCACAATCGCGGTCATGACACCGCCAGCAATTGGGGTCAGCATGTTGGAACCCGAGGCCGGGATGCCAATGCGCAGCATCTCGCGCGCCGAGGTTTTGAACACGGGGCCCGAGGGCAGACCCTTGTAAATCAGCTCATGACGGATGGCAAGGTGATAAAACAGGAAGCCCACGCCTGCCAGCCAGGAAATCAGTGTGGCCCATGCCGCGCCAGCGATGCCCAGTGCGGGCAAGGGGCCTGGGCCAAATACCATCAGCGGCGTCAGCACCGCATTGATCAGGCCAGAGCCTGCCATCAGCATGCTGGGGGTACGGGTATCGCCATTGGCGCGCAGGACCGCATTGGCACAGATGATGGCGACCAGCAGCACGCTGGTGGGCATCCAGATATCCATGTATTCGCGGATCAGTGGCAGCAGGGACGTGGATGCGCCCAGTGCCAGAAAAATCTGGTCAGTAAAAATGTAGCCGGTCGCTGCCAGGATGCCGGACAGCACAATCGCGACGTAGTTGGTGACCGTGGATGCCTGCTTGGCTTTTTCGGTCTCCCCGCGGCCGATGTACTTGGCCACTACCGCCGATGTGCCAATGCTCAGGCCAATGGCCAGACTCATGATGGTGAAGGTCACCGGGAAGGTAAAACTGATGGCTGACAGGGCTTCGGTGCCCAGCATACTGATAAAAAAAGTATCCACCAGACTGAAGCTGAACATCATGACCATGCCGACAATCATCGGGATGGTCATGTTGATCAGAATGGTAGTAATCGGGCCTTCGGTGAGTTTCTGGCGTGTTTTTTCTTTTACTGCCATATCGGGCCATCAGTGACTGGAATCAGGGTGATCAGGCCTGGGCTTTGAGAGTCTGCCTGATCTTCAGCAGATGCTTGAAACATTTGGGATTGCCAAACAGCAGTTCCTTGCTGCCCTGTGTCTGCGGATTGCCTTGCGGATCACTCAACAAGGCGCCCGATTCCAGCAGGATCAGTTGTGCCGCCGCCAATGAACTGTGATGTTGCTGGCGGCACCAGCCGGCGTCAAGACGTCCTGACGCAACATAGACCATGTCCAGCGCCGGACAGCCACTCATGCGCACATGTGCTGGCAGGGACAGCAACTGGGCTTGCAGTTGTGGCAGGAAATCGTCGTCTTGTGAATTGTCCGGGTCCAGCGCGACGTGGGCATGTTCCAGCGACACCATCTTGCCGATGCGCACACGGCTGTCATTGAGCTGGGCACCATCGCCGCGGCTGGCGGTAAATTCCTGGTTGGTCGACGGGCTGATCACAACGCCGTGCGCGATACCTTTCGGAGTTTTGAGCGCCAGCGAAATACAAAAGGAACCGTAACCCTTGTAAAAGTTGCGATTGCTGACAATCGGATCAATCAGCCACACATTGTCCTTGTCGGCGCCAGCGGTAAAACCGCTCAGGCGCGAGTCCACACTGTAATCCGGGTAGGCTTTCTGCAGGTGGTACAGCAGGGTGCGCTCGACGTCGATATCCATGCTGGTAACCAGCGTTCCGTTTTTGTCTTCGACGACACTGACGCGGTCAAGGCGATCGCTGACATGGACAATCTGTTCTGCAGCGCTGCGCGCGGCCCGGAG
Organism: Pseudohongiella sp.; assembly: GCA_036834885.1. GTDB lineage: Bacteria > Pseudomonadota > Gammaproteobacteria > Pseudomonadales > Pseudohongiellaceae > Pseudohongiella. The sequence continues at coordinate 92,026 of DAITNA010000003.1, forward strand.
TGCGATATTGATAACAGGATGCATGGTTTCCGTGGATTCTGATCTGGTGGCTGTTACAAAACGGCGCCATCATAGCAAAATGCTGGCAGCCAGTCCTTAACAAGTTGTTATAATCCGGCCCCTCGAACACAGCACGTTGCGCGACAGGGTCGCACCCAGGAGTATCACGGTGAGCAGCTCCCCGGCATTGGATCAACACGCCAGGCCACTGCCTGATTTCAACAATATCATGGTGGTGCTGGTGCAACCTTCGCACCCCGGCAATATTGGTGCTGCCGCCAGAGCCCTGAAAAACATGGGGATTCCCAATCTGCGTCTGGTTGCACCGCGTTGTGCTTACCCCAACGAGCAGGCGACCTGGCGCGCGGCCTCAGCCACTGATGTGCTGGAGCGTGCCACAGTGTTTCCGGATCTGGAAGCTGCCATTGCCGACTGCGGACTGGTGATTGGCACCAGCGCCCGCTCGCGCCGTATGCCATGGCCGGTGCTGACGCCGCGCCAGTGTGCCAACCATGTGGTGCAAGACGCACATAACAACCGCATTGCACTGGTATTCGGACGCGAAGATGTTGGCCTCAGCAATGAAGAGCTGCAACTGTGCCACTACCATGTACAGATTCCGGCCAATCCTGAATACAGTTCACTCAATCTGGCTGCTGCCGTGACGGTCATCTGTTATGAGGTGCGTGTTGCCATGCTGGATGCGCTGGCAGCAACTGATGGTGAGCAGGCCCAGCGTGAGCAGCGTTTTGCGGATGACGATTATTACAATCCGGACAACGAAACAGAATTCTGGGACGTACCCAAGGCTGATGCGCACCAGCTGGATCTGTTTTATCGTCATCTGGAGCAAACCCTGACCGATTTGACGTTCCACAAACCGGACAATCCGCGCCAGTTGATGCAGCGCATGCGTCGCATGTTCATGCGCATTCGCCCTGATGCCATGGAGATCAACATCCTGCGCGGTGTGCTCAGTTTTGTGGACGAGCATATTCGTCTGGCCAACAAAAAATCCGATTAAACACCTGTCTGGCCGTGTGCCGGCTTGCTTTTACACACTATTGCTTTTAAGCCCTCTGGATAGAAAGGACCCGATACCAACATGTCGTTGATGTACGCACAGATCGCTGAAGAAATTGCCGCCCGCCCGGAGCAGGTAGCGGCCACCGTTGCCATGCTGGATGACGGGGCTACCGTGCCGTTTATCGCGCGTTACCGCAAAGAAGTCACCGGTGGACTGGATGACACTCAATTGCGCCGTTTGCAGGAACGCCTGTTGTATCTGCGCGAGCTCGAAGAACGTCGTGATGCCATCATCAAAAGCATTGCCGAGCAGCAGAAACTCACCCCGGAACTGGAAGCGCAGATTCGTGCTGCCAGCACCAAAACCACACTGGAAGATTTGTATCTGCCGTACAAACCCAAGCGTCGCACGCGTGCGCAGATTGCGCGTGAGGCCGGTTTGCAGCCGCTGGCGGATGCCCTGTATGCCGATCCGGCATTAAACCCGGAGCAAACCGCAGCAGCCTATGTTGATGCCGACAAAGGTGTTGCGGATGTGAAGGCTGCGTTGGAAGGTGCACGTTATATTCTGATTGAGCAGTTTGGTGAAGACGCCACACTGCTGGGTCGTTTGCGTGATTATTTCTGGAACAGTGCACACCTGATGTCAGAGCTGGTGGAAGGCAAGGCCACTGAAGGCGCCAAGTATCGCGATTATTTCGAATTCTCGGAAGCGGTCACCAAAATTCCATCACATCGTGTTATGGCGCTGTTCCGCGCGCGCAACGAAAGTATTCTGAATCTGAAAATTGACATACCGTCTGATCCGGAGAATCCGCCAGCCAAACATCCCTGTGAAGTGATGATTGCCAACCACTGGCAGATCAGGGATCAGGGTCGTGCCGCCGACTCGTGGCTGCAGGACGTGGTGCGCTGGACCTGGCGAGTGAAAGTGCATACCCATTTGCAGACAGATTTCCTGACCGAACTGCGGGATCGGGCAGAAACCGATGCCATTGAGGTCTTCGCGCGCAACATCAAGGATCTGTTGCTGGCAGCACCGGCTGGTAAAAAGGTCACCATTGGTCTGGATCCGGGTCTGCGTACCGGGGTCAAACTGGCGGTGATTGACGAAACCGGCAAAGTGCTCGACCACACGGCGATTTTCCCGAATGCGCCACAAAACCGCATTGAAGAAGCTGCGCTGGTGCTGAAAAAATTCTGCGAGAAATACCATGTGCAGCTGATCAGTATCGGTAACGGCACAGCCTCACGGGAAACCGACAGTTTTGTGGGTCAGTTCTGCAAAGCCTTCCCGCAGTTCAAGCTCAAACGGGTGATTGTGAATGAGGCCGGAGCATCGGTGTATTCCGCCTCTGAATTTGCATCACAGGAGCTGCCAGATCTGGACGTGACCATTCGTGGCGCGGTGTCAATTGCACGCCGCCTGCAAGATCCGCTGGCCGAGCTGGTAAAAATTGAACCCAAATCGATTGGTGTTGGCCAGTACCAGCACGATGTCAGTCAGGTCAAACTGTCGCGTTCGTTGGACGCGGTGGTGGAAGACTGCGTGAACGCGGTGGGTGTGGATATCAATACCGCGTCTGCGCCTTTGCTCAAACGTGTGTCCGGTCTGACGCAAACCCTGGTCAACAATATTCTGGAGTTCCGCGATAAAAACGGTCAGTTCCGCAGCCGTGACGATCTGAAAAAAGTACCGCGTTTTGGCGAAAAGTCCTTTGAGCAAGCCGCCGGTTTCCTGCGCATACAGGAAGCGGAGAATCCCCTGGACGCGTCAGCCGTGCACCCGGAATCGTATGCGCTGGTGGAAGAAATTGCCCGGCGTCATAACCGCGATGTGAAGTCACTGATTGGTGACAGCAGTTTCCTGCGCAGCCTCAATGCCAAAGACTATGTCACAGAAAAATATGGCCTGCCCACGGTGCAGGATATTTTGCGCGAGCTGGAAAAACCCGGCCGTGATCCACGTGGTGAGTTCCGCACCGCGGAGCTCAAAGAAGGTGTGGAAGACATCAAGGACCTGCAACCGGGCATGGTGCTGGAAGGCACGGTGACCAACGTCACCAACTTTGGAGCGTTTGTGGACATTGGTGTGCATCAGGATGGTCTGGTGCATATCTCGGCGCTGTCGGAGAAGTTCGTCAAGGATCCGCATGAAGTGGTGAAGGCGGGGCAGATTGTGAAAGTCAAAGTGCTGGAGGTGGACAAGGAGCGCAAGCGCATTGCCTTGACCTGTCGTCTGTCGGATCCGTTGCCGACCGAAGGCGCTCCCAAAGGTGCGCGTCCTGCGCCGACGGTCGCTGAGTCGGCGCGGCGCAAAAAGGACTTTGATGCGGCGGCACAAAACAAGCGGCAGACGGGGACAATGGCGGCTTTGTTTGAGCAGGCATTGAAGAACAAGAAGTGAGTTTTTTGTCTGTGCCAGTGCCCCTGTGAGTATCAGTGGCAGGACAGAGCTGCGGCGGCGGTGTGAGGGTGGCGACCGGCCACGTCCATTGATGTGACACCGGGCGCTGCGCAACTCGCCCTCGCGCGCTTCGCGGGCTCGGAGCTCAGACAGTGCTCGCGCTGGTTCCGGTGTCACATCAATGAACAAGCGTGGCCTGATTGGTCGCCACCCTCACACCGCCGCCACAGCTCTGTCCCTCAACTGTCAGTGGCTGGCGCGTGTGCAGGCTGCGCAGTTTTCTGGTGCAGTGGGGGGTTGTACAGCAATGCTTTATTCACGCAGCAGAAGTCCAATGCGAGAGCAGGTGTTACCCGGATGAGATGCCGACCAATCAGGTCGCGCTTATCCGCCGGGAGCCCGACCGAAAAAGTGCGAGCACTGTCTGAGCTCCGAGCCCGCGAAGCGCGCGAGGGCGAGTTGCGCAGCACCGGTCGGGCGACCAGAGGATGCGACCGGTCGGCGTCTCAACCGGGTAACGCCTGCGGCCACCTTTACTCCATCATGTAGCTACTGTGCCTTGTCTTGGTCCAAGCCAAAAAAAAAGCGGCTACCCAAGGGCAGCCGCAACAGACTCTTGAAACAATCACAAGCCAGTCATCAGAAACGATAACGCACACCCACATCAAAGCTGCGCTCCGGCCCGACATAAATCCCCTGACGCAGGCTCGCCACATAGCGACGGTCGTTCAGATTTTTCACCGCCGCATTTACGCTGATCTGGTCATTGAATTCATAAACCGCATACACATCCAGCAGCGTATACGACGCCATACGACCCGTGAAGAAACCGGTCAGGCTCTCGGTCAAGGCCACAGTGTTGAGCACATCCGTATACTGCTCGTCGGTATAGTGCAGACCCAGCCCAGTGCGCAAACCACCGCGTGCGTATTCCAGCGTCATGTTCGCCACCAGCTCCGGTGTGTACGGAATACGGTTGCCACTCGGGGTGGTGATCGCACCGTTACGTGCCAATCGATTGCCGCGGAACTCGGCATCAGTCACATACGTCGCATTCGTGTTCAGGCTCAGGCCCGCACCCAGATCAATCCCCAGGCCAAACTCCAGACCCTGATGCAGTGTTTCACCACCATTGGTCACCTGGAACTGCGAGTTGCTGTTGGCCGGAATAATCTGGTTATCAAACTCCATACGGAACGCAGCAAACTCATAGGTCATACGCTCATTGGCACCGCGCAGGCCGACTTCAAGATTCACTGAACGCTCAGCTTCCAGTTCCTGATCCTGCAGACCATTCAGTGCATCACCATTCAGCGACGGAGAGAACGCCTTGTACACGCTGCCAAACAGTTGCACTTCCGGATTGATCTGCCAGCTCATGCCAACACCAGGCATCAGCTCTGTGTTGTCCGTGGAGGCAAAATTGCCCTGTGCAGCCGTGCGTCTACGATCCAGACGATCCTGCTCATAGGATTCCACACGCAGACCCGCCGTCAGCGCTACCGTTTCACTCAGCAGAAAGCGGTTTTGGGCATACAGCGCCACGCTGTCGGCAGAATCCACCACGTCGCGGGCCAGTGTGCCGGTGCGTGGTGTTGCACGCGCGGCCTGAATGGTCTGGTCAACCATCTCTTCGTTCATGTAGCGCAAGCCAAGTTCGGATTCGCTGGCCACGCCAAACAGCTGGTGGTTGATGCTCAGGCGTGAATCCACACCCACGCGCTCAAACGCCCGGTTGTTGCCGTTCAGTGAATCGGTATAAACCCAGCGCTGAGCCGCAGCAGAGGCGTTGTTGTTGGTGCCATAACGCCAGTAATCACGGTACATCTCGCTGCCAAAAACCAATGTGTTCAGGCGGGCGTTGGCGCTGATGTCCCACTCGTGGTTCAGGTCCAGTGAGCGACGTGCGGTCAGGAACCAGTCATCCGGTGCGGGGTTGTTGTCGGCACCATTGCGATATTCATTCAGGAAGTGGCCACGGTAGGAGATGTTGGCATCGTTGTCGTAGTCGGTGTATTTCAGGCTGACACGCTGGTTGTTGCTGAGCGCCATGCCGGCTTTGATCATGATGTCATTGGTGTCGTAGCCCTTGTCCAGAAAACCGTCGCTGCTGACGCGGTTTAGCACCGCACCAAAGCTGGCATCGCCCGAGGGAGAACTGGCACCCACTTCCAGATTGGCTTCCCGTGTGTTCCAGGAGCCGCCACGCACGGACAACTCAACGCCGTCACGCGGTTGCTTGGTGACGTAGTTGATAACACCACCGATGGTGCTGGGGCCGTATCGCAGCGACGCGGCACCTTTGAGTACTTCAATGCCTTCCATGCGGGAAACGCGCGGGTTGTAGTAACGACCGTTACCCACAAACAGACCGGGTGCCACCGGCACGCCGTCTTCCAGAATCAGGGTTTTGTAGTCGCCCGAGCTCAGGCCGCGCATGCCGATATTGGCCACCACCGCGCTTTCTTCTTCCGGCTTCACGGTCACACCGGGCACGGTGCGCAGGATTTCTTCGGTGGAGCGTGGTTGACGCAATTGCAGTTCTTCAATCCCGACCAGAGATACAGCACCCAGTTGTTTGGAGACGTCGGCGGCATTTTCGCCCAGCACCAGGATCGAGGGCAGGCGCACGCCTGCAGCAGCTTCAGTCTGTGCGAAGCTGACGGAGGCATGCTGTACAAACAGGGCAGCAGTGGCCAGTGCAACGGCCTTGCTGATGCTGCGACGGCGGAAGGCAGACTGCCCGGCAGGGAATTGTGTTACGGATGACATCATGAGTTTCTCCCGGTACGGTCGTTCCCCCCTGTGATCTTTGCTCAAAAACAGCATGTCACAGACAGACGGAACCAGTACCGATATTCAGGTTGATAGCATAGGTCGGGTCGTTGGAACGGCGGCGCCTGATCGGCGAGCAATTCCGGTGTTCTTATGGGGCGCTGATTCTACAAACAAGAATCATTATCGTCAAATAATGATTCTTGTTATAGCTCGTATTCAGCTTATTGACTGTATCTGCAGTTACGCGGCACTCAGGGGCGAGCACCGCGTGGTTTGCGGGAGGATGCGGCTTTCATGCCGGGACGGTGTTTCAGGGGTTTGTTGCCGACAGTGCCGGGACCTGCGCCTTTTGGGCCGCGCCCCGGTTTTTCCGGTGGTACCAGATGTTGGGGACCGTTACCAATCAGGTCTTCCCGGCCCATGTCTTTCAGGGCTTTGCGCAGCATCGGCCAGTTTTTCTCGTCGTGATAACGCAGGAACGCCTTCTGGATGCGGCGCTGCTCGATATCTTTGCAGATACCCACACTTTCGCTCTTGTAAGTCACCTTTTTCAGCGGGTTCTTGCCGGAATAGTACATGGCCGTGGCCAATGCCATGGGTGAGGGATAGAAGGTTTGTACCTGATCAGGGCGGAATTTGTGTTTTTTCAGCCACAGCGCCAGATTCATCATGTCTTCGTTGTCGGAACCGGGATGGGCCGCAATGAAGTAGGGAATCAGGTACTGTTTTTTCCCGGCCTTGGCCGAGAAGTGGTCAAACATCTTCTTGAATTCGTCATAGGCGCTGATGCTCGGCTTCATCATCTTGGACAGCGTCTTGTCCTCGCTGTGCTCGGGCGCAATTTTCAGGTAGCCGCCGACATGGTGCGTCACCAGCTCTTCCACGTACTCCGGGTCTTTTAATGCCAGGTCGTAACGCAGGCCGGAGGCAATGGCCACGGTTTTGATGCCGGGAATGGCGCGCGCCTTGCGATACAACTGAGTGGTCGGGCTGTGGTCGGTGTTCAGATGCTGGCAAATCGTCGGGTAGACACAGGACAGCCGCTTGCAGTTCTTCTGGATCTCATGTGACTTGCAGTTGAGCTTGTACATGTTGGCGGTCGGGCCGCCCAGATCCGAAATGGTGCCGGTGAAGCCCGGGACCTGATCACGAATTTTTTCGATTTCCTTGAGGATGGACGCCTCGGAGCGGCTCTGGATGATACGGCCTTCGTGCTCGGTGATGGAGCAGAAGGTACAGCCGCCAAAACAGCCACGCATGATGTTGACCGAGGTCTTGATCATGTCATACGCCGGGATGCGGGCGTTGCCATAGGACGGGTGCGGCCGGCGCTGATAGGGCAGGTCGAACACGGCGTCCATTTCGTCCGTTTCCAGCGGAATCGGCGGCGGGTTCACCCACACTTCCAGTGTGCCGTGTTTTTGCACCAGCACTTTGGCGTTGTAGGGGTTGGACTCCTGGTGCAGCACCCGCGAGGCGTGTGCGTACAGCGCGGGGTCGTTTTTCACTTTGTGATACGGCGGCAGGCGGATATAGGTCTTGTCCGGGTCGCTGTCGAACTTGCGGTGCAAGGGCAGCGGAATGATGCGCACCGCCGAAACATCCGGGTCGCTGCCCGGTGCCGGCGCCTCATTGGCAGCGGCGCGGTGCTTGCGCACATCCGGTTCACTCACCATCTCGTGCGGCACATCATAGGGGTTGGGGATCTGGTCAATACGTCCCGGCCAGTCGATGCGGGTGGAGTCAATTTCGGTCCAGCCGCCCGGAATTGTGCGGCGGATGATGGCGGTGCCGCGCAGATCGGTCAGATCACGCACGGTCTTGCCGGCGGCGACCTGATGGGCCAGCTCAACCAGCGCCCGTTCGGCATTGCCGTAAAGCAGGATGTCGGCGTTGGAGTCGACCAGAATGGACTGACGCACCTGGTCACTCCAGTAGTCGTACTGGGCGATGCGGCGCAGGCTGGCCTCGATGCCGCCAATCACAATCGGGGTGTTGTAATACGCCTCGCGGCAGCGCTGGCTGTACACAATCACCGAGCGGTCAGGGCGTTTGCCAGGTTCCGCGTTCGGGGTGTAGGCGTCATCGGTGCGGATGCGCAGATCGGCGGTATAGCGATTGATCAGCGAGTCCATGTTGCCGCCGGTGACACCAAAAAACAGATTGGGCTGGCCCAGCGCCTTGAACGGTTCTGCGCTGTCCCAGGCCGGCTGCGCGATGATGCCCACACGGAACCCCTGGGCCTCCAGCAAACGACCCACCACCGCCATGCCAAAACTGGGGTGATCGACATAGGCATCGGCGGTGACAATGATGATGTCACAGCTGTCCCAGCCCAGTTCGTCCATTTCGGCGCGAGACATCGGCAGAAACGGTGCCGGGCCATAACATTCAGCCCAGTACTTGGGATAGGAGAGCAGGTGGCGGATTTCGGTATTCATGACAGGCTGGCCTCTGGGCCGGTACAGGATAATGGGCGCCATTGTAGCCCATCCGCGCCCGGTAGGGGTAAATAAAGCAGACATTAAACTTCTGGAAAACATCAGGAAATTGCCAGGTTATGCCCGGTTGCAAGGCTGCCCGGCAACTGGCTGCAACGGTCATCCGGGGCTGGTTTATGGGCTTTGGATATCAGTGTGATTGATAGGTCGCATTTGTCTTTTTTATTTCAGACAAACTGAGCGCGTTCAGCGTCAAGTTGTTTGCATTGGCAAATATCATTGGCTATTGTTGCCTTGCACTTTTGTGAAGTACCGCGTGTCTTTTATCAGCCGGTTGCTGGCCGGACAGCGCGGTGTATTGACAATGTTGTATAGAAAAATAAGCAACATGTAACCGAAGTATTTGGCACTTTACATAAAAACAATCAGAGAGGCTTAACATGTCCAGATGGCTTGGGAAGATGAACAGGACACGACTGTTTACGGGTATTGCTGCAGCAATGGCGACAGTCCCGTTACATGCGCAGGACGCAACACAAGCGGCGAGTGAAATTGAAGAAGTTGTGATAACCGGCTCCTATCTGCGCGGGAGCCCCCTTGATGCACCATCCCCGGTTCAGACAGTTGATCGCTCGTCAATCGAGGCACAGGGCGCCTCCCAGATCTGGGATGTGATCAAAAATCTGGAAATCAACTCCGGATCCATTTCCAACGAGGGTGCTGATGGCAGCAACGCTGCGCTCGGCAATCTCTCCGGCACTGCCAATATCAACCTGCGCAACCTCGGCGAAAACTCCACATTGACACTGGTCAATGGCAAGCGCCAGGTCGCTGCTGCGACCACGACGCCCTCAGGCGGCGAGTTTGTTGACATCAACACCATCCCGCTGGTGATGGTGGAGCGCATTGAAGTGCTCACCGATGGTGGCTCTGCGCTGTATGGCTCGGATGCGGTCGCGGGCGCCGTGAACATTATCATGCGCACGGATTTTGAAGGTCTCGAAGTGTATGGCGACGTGCAGAACATTGAAAGCGCGGGCAGCCGATTCGACAAAACCGGCAGTGTGATCTGGGGCTGGGCCAGCGACAGTGGCAACAGCAATCTGGTACTGGCCGGTGAAATGTTCCGCCGCGACCCGGTGCCCGTGACCGAGGCGCGTTACTACGACGATCGCTCCGAATTTACCGGCGTTGTCGGTGGCATGGGCACATTGGTCAACAACGCCTCGTTCGGGTCCCGGGTGAATCCGGCCTACATCAATCAGGAAGCTGTAGCGCTGGCGGTGTCTGAGGGTGGTTCCTCGCAGCTGCGTTACACCGATCCCTTGTGTGAAACCCTGACCTCCGCCGATGGTACACCGCTGTTCTGGGGCACCCGTACTTCCCAGCGTGGTCAACCCAACACCACCTGCCGCGAAGACGATGCCCAGTGGCGTCTGCTCAACGTTGGCATGGAGCGAGAAAGCCTGTCAGCGGCATTCAGCCACAGTTTCAGCGACAAAGCCGAGTTTTACTCGTTTATGCAGTGGTCAAAGAGTGACATCGAGCGCTCTGACTCCGGTTATGTCACTGCCCGTGGCCCCAGCCTGTTTCTGGCGGCACCCGGCGCCCACCAGGGCAATCCGGCCTGGGGTGGTTACGCTATTGGGCGGCCGGCTGAGCTGGGATATTTTGCACCGGCGGTCGGCTTGACGCGTCCCTCCAGTATTCCAAACGCACCCATTGCACTGGCCAACGGTGGCCCCAATGTGCCGATGTCGGCTAACGTACAAGTGGGCAACTTCCCGCGTCAGGGCGGCAACTCCAACATGAACCTGACGGAAACCGTTGGTATCCAGGCAGGCATGAAGGGCGAGTTCTACGCGGTCAACGATCGCCGTTTCAACTACGACGTCAGCTATTCCTGGAGTGGCACCAGCTTTGAGCTGGAATATCAGACGTTCCAGCGTGATCGTGCTGAACTCGCCGTCAACGGCCTGGGTGGCCCGAACTGTACGCCCAACGGAGTCCGAAACTTTGATTTCCTCAGCGCCCGAGGTCACATTTCACCGGCGCTGCCAACATTCTGGGATTTTCTGGGCAACACCTTCACCCAGTACTACTTCCCGGGGTTTGTGCACACCACCCGTGAGAGCCTGTCGCTGGCGCTGACCAGTAACAATCACGGGCAGGGCGGGTGCCAGTTCTATAACCCGTTCCTGACGTCAGTGACCAATCCGGCGCTGGCCAACTCGCAAGAGCTGATCGACTGGATGATGCCAACGGTGCGTCGTGCGGACAAACGCAACAAACTCGGTGTGGTTGATGCGGTGATATCCGGCGAGCTGTTTGAGTTGCAGGGTGGTACTGCCCAGTTTGCGGCGGGCGCCCAGTACCGTATGCAGAACAACAAGTCGATTGCACCCTACCTGAACGATCCGGGTATTCCCAATGCCATCCTGAGCTTCCCGCGCAATGGCCAACCCGGTACCACGCACTACGTCAGCAACAACTACGAGTGTTCCCAGTGTATTTTCAACTACGACCATGACCGTAACGTCAAGGCTGTATTCACCGAACTGTCACTGCCCTTCATCAACAACGTGGAAACCCAGTTCGCACTGCGTTATGAAGACTATGGTTCAACCATTGGCGGCGAACTGACCCCCAAAGTGGCAGCGAGCTGGCGCCCTGTGGACGATCTGCTGCTGCGTGGCTCGTTCTCGCAATCCTTCCGTGCCCCCAATCTGGCCGTGGTCAAGGAAGGGCTGGAGGCCGGGTCGGTCACGTTCCGTGATCCGCTGCGCAATCAGGCTGTGCGCGCCGGTCTGCTTGAGGTCAACAACGACAATGCCATGCCCAACAGCACCTACACGGTGGGTGCGCCGGCACCCGATGTTGGCAATGAATCTGCCAATACCTACAGCGCCGGTTTTATCTGGACACCGGGCGGGGCGCTGGAAGGCCTGAGCCTGAATGCCGACTTCTGGCGTTTTGAGGTCAAGGACCGTGTGATGCCTCAACCGGCGATCTCCTCGATTGCGCAGGAGCTGAGCGCGTTCTCGGCCGCAGCTGCCAATCCGGCCAACTACGTGCTGAACTCCTCGCTGGCCAATGACGCAGCGCAGCCCTTCGTGGCGTGTAATCCGACGGCGCTGGCCGCGCAATGGGGCAGCGACCCGGCAGCCTCGCGCAATGCTGCTGGCCAGGTGATCCCTGGCTCGCGTCTGGACTGTGTGGTTGACCCGCGCGTCTACGTGGTGCCGGATGTGGTCCGTACCCAGGGCAGTACCGAAGGCGCGCTGGTCACCATCGTCAGTTCCACCATCAATGCCGGTGAAGTCATTTCCGACGGTGTGGATCTGAAAGTGGCCTACCAGTGGACTACCGGTGTAGGCCGCTTCCGCGCGGCCATGGACTTCACCTACGTCAATCAGTACACCCTGAAAGATGTGCCGGGTCTGGATCTGGGCCTGCTCGAAACTGGCGTCTTTGATGCTGCCGGTACCACCGGTGATGGCATTCTGGTGCGCTCGCTGCCGGACAAGAAGGGTAACCTGACCCTGAGCTGGTCCAGTAACGATGCCCGGCACAGTGTTGCCATGATCAACCGGTTCATCGGTTCCTATCAGGATCTGGCCTACGACAGCACCTTTGAAAACGGCAACGACTATGTGCGTTCTGTGGTACGTGACCGTATCAGCAGCTACCACAGCATCGACCTGCAATACAGCTATGTGCATGAGTGGGCGAACAGCGACCTTGGCACTGCAGTGTTCACTGTGGGTGCGCTGGATGCGTTCAATGCAACGCTGCCGTTCCGTTACTCCGGTGCTCTGAATTACGACGCCACGGTATTTGACGGACGGGGTCGTCGGGTGTACGCACGGGCGTTGTTGCAGTTCTGATCAACAGCGTGTCCTGATAAAAACCCCGGCCCAAAACCGGGGTTTTTTTATATCCATTATTGATGCGGTTTATGGCGCATAATTTCGACGGTTTTTACCGCCAATTCGTTCAAAAAGCAGTGCTGATGTTTCCTTCGGTGACACCGGCAAGTGGCCCTCCACGAGCAGAGTGTGATCTGCGTCAAATTAAGTTGCGTTGCCTGATTCGATTGGTTAGAGTCGACCCGATTCCCTGTATTTCCGGCTGTGTTTTACGGATGAAGCCGGAGTAGTATCGAATTGATCTCGCAGGATGCGCGCCAGACAATCGAATGCTTTCAAAAATAATAATCACGAGGGGGAACATCCATGTCTACAGGACCTGGTTTCCGTAAAAAAGCACTGCTGCTCGGCATTGTTTCAGGTTTGACCTGCTTGCCAGCGATGGCACAGCAGACCACCGGCTCAAATGCCGATGAGATTGAAGAAGTTGTCGTAACCGGCTCCTACCTGCGGGGCAGTCCGCTTGATGCGCCTTCTCCGGTTACCACGGTTGACAGATCGTCAATCGAAGCACAAGGGGCGGCCCAGATCTGGGACGTCATCAAAAACCTCGAAATCAACTCCGGTTCATTCACCAACGAAGGGTCAGGTGAAGGCCAGGCGCTGTCCGGTACCGCCAACGTCAACCTGCGTAACCTTGGCGAAAACTCCACACTGACGCTGGTCAATGGCAAGCGTCAGGTCTCCGCCGCAACCACCACCCGCAGCGGTGGCGAATTCGTCGACATCAACACCATTCCGCTGGTGATGGTCGAGCGCGTGGAAGTGCTGACCGATGGTGGTTCGGCGCTGTACGGATCTGACGCGGTGGCCGGTGTGGTCAACGTGATCATGAGAACCGATTTTGAGGGACTCGAAATTTATGGTGATGTCCAGGCTCTGGAAAGCGCCACCAGCAAACAGGATCAAACGGCCAGTGCCATCTGGGGCTGGGCCAGCGACTCGGGCAACAGCCACCTGGTGTTGTCCGCCGAAGCCTTCCGTCGTGATGCGGTACCGGTTGAGTTCGGTCGCTTCTATGATGAAAACGTGGAATATAGCGGCACTGTAGGATCAATGGCCGGCACCATCAGTGCCACCATGGCCAACACCGCATTTGGTTCGCGCATCAACACCGCGTACTTCAACAACGCAGTCACCCAGCGCAACATCGCCGAGGGCGGCTCATCCACCCAGATGCTGACTGACCCGCTGTGTTACAGTCTGACATCAGCTGACGGCACGCCGTTTTTTGTGGGCACCCGTACTGACCGTCTTGGCAATAACAACAGTAACTGCCGCGAACGTACCGACCAGTGGAACTTCATGCAAGTGGGGATGGAGCGAAACAGTTTTGCTGGCGCGTTCAACCACAGTTTTGACAACGGTGCGGAGTTCTACTCATTCTTCCAGTATTCCGATTCCACCATTGAACGATCGGATGCGGGTGCCAATGCATCACGCGGTCCAACGGTATTTCTGGCGGCACCGGGTTCACACGTGGGTAACCCGGCGTTTGGCGGATATGCAATCGGCATGACAGCCGAGTTGGGATACTACGCGGCCAAAGCGGGCCTGACCCGTCCAACCAGCATCCCGAATGCCCCGGTTGCGTTGGCCAATGGTGGTCTGAACGTGCCGTTCTACTCCAGCGTCCAGTACGGCAACACGCCGCGTATGGGCGGTAACGACAACATCACCGACACCCACACACTGGGTGCGCAGGCGGGTTTGCGTGGTGAGTTCATGGCCTTTGACGACAAGCGATACTCCTACGATCTGAGCTACTCCTGGAGTGGCACCAGCTTCGAGCAGAGTTATCGCTCCTTCCAGCGTGACCGAGCGGAATTGGCGGCCAACGGTTTGGGTGGCCCGAACTGTACCCCCAACGGTATCTCGACTTTCAACTTCCGCGATGAGCCGGGCCCCTTCGGCGGTGCTGTGCCCACCATGTGGAACGTGAGTAACCGCGCCTACTATAACGGTTATACCCAGACTTTCTTCCCGGGCTTTGTGTTCACCACCCGTGAAAGTATCTCTCTGGCGCTGACCAGTAACAACCACGGTCGTGACGGCTGTATGTTCTACAACCCGTTCCTGACCGCGATGACCAATCCGGCGCTGGCCAACGACCCTGCGCTGATGGAGTGGATGAACCCGGTGATCAAGCGCGCAGACAAGCGCAACAAGCTGGGTGTTATCGACGGTGTCATCACCGGCGAGATGTTTGACATGCGTGGTGGTATGGCCCAGTTTGCGGTCGGTGGCCAGTACCGTATGCAGAACAACAAGTCGATTGCACCGGAGCAGAACCTGCCGGGTATCCCGAATGCGATCCTGACCTATGCACCGGGTGGCGCACCCAATTCCTTCCACTATGTCAGTAACAACTTTGAATGCTCCATGTGTGCATTCAACTACGACAACGACCGTAACGTGAAAGCGGTGTTCGGTGAATTGTCACTGCCGTTCTGGCAGAACGTGGAATCACAGGTCGCTCTGCGTTATGAAGACTACGGCGGGCAGATTGGTGGTGAGCTGACACCGAAAGTGGCCTTGAGCTGGCGTCCGGCTGAAACCTTGCTGCTGCGCGGTTCCTACTCGCAGTCCTTCCGTGCGCCGAACGTGGGTATTGTGGAAGAAGGTCTGGAATCCTCCAGCAACACCTTCCGTGATCCGCTGCGTAACCAGGCGGTTCGTGCCGGTTTGCTGCCGGTCACCAACGAGCACGCGCTGCCGAACTTCACCTATACCCTGGGTGGACCGGCTCCGGATGTGGGCAACGAATATGCCGACACCTACAGCACCGGCTTTATCTGGACACCGACCGGTGCCCTGGAAGGCTTGAGCATTGGTGCCGACTTCTGGCGCTTTGAGCTGACCGACAAGGTACTGCCGCAGCCCGGTATCTCCGCGATTGCAGCGGAACTGGAGCTGTTCAAGCAGGCAGCGGCCAACCCGGCCAACTACATCCTGAACGGTACCATTCCTTCCGGTCGTACCGGGGCATGGGCGGCGATGGATCAGTACACACCGTGTGATCCGGTGGCGCTGGCGGCACGTGACGGTACCAACCCTGCCACACAAGCCAACGTCGGTGGTGTGACCGGTTACAACAACGTGCGTCCCGGCTCGCGTCTGGACTGCGTGGTCAACCCGGCTGCTTACCAGATTGAAGGTGTGGTGCGAACCTTCGGTGTGAACACCGGTGCGCTGACCACAACCGTGTTGTCAACCATCAACGCCGGTACCATCACCGCTGACGGTGTGGACCTGAAGGCCAGCTACACCTGGGAAAATGACTGGGGCCGATTCCGTGCCAGCGTGGATTTCACTCACGTTCGCCAGTACCTGCTGCAGGACGTACCGGGTCTGGAACTGGGCTTGCTGGAAACCGGCATCTTTGACGCTGCCGGTACCACCGGTGACGGCAACCTGGTGCGTTCACTGCCAGACAACAAGGGCAACCTGACCTTGAGCTGGATGCGCAACAACCATGGCGCGGCCATCATTACCCGTTACATCGGCTCCTATCAGGATCTGGCGTACGACAATGAAATCCGTACCGCCAACCCGACGGTTGCAGCGCTGCTGAAGCCGACTATCGACAGCTACTCCAGCGTGGACATCCAGTACAACTACACCCATCAGTGGGCCAATGAAAGACTGGGTACCACCACGTTCACCGTAGGTGCACTGGATGCGTTCAACGCCACCATTCCCTACCGTGAAGCCGGTGGCATCAACTACGATGCCGCTGTGTTTGATGGTCGTGGACGTCGTCTGTATGCACGTGTACTGATGCAGTTCTGATAAAAAATGGGGTCAGAGCCAATTATTTGAAAAATAATTGGCTCTGACCCCATTTTTTCCTGGCTCTGACCCCATTTTTTACCCTGCCTTACTCCAGACATAACCCTCATTTTTGTCAATCGCTGAATAAATTCACAATCAGTTGCCAGTGCCGTGGCAATTGGATAAATTCAGGTGCATTCCCTGTCGTTCCGGTGTGCTGTCAGGACAGATCACCGGAGTTGTATCGAATAGCTCGCAGGAAGCGTGATCTCCAGCTGGTACTGATTCGACAATAATAATTATGGGGAAAACATCATGTTCAGACCTGACAGTTTTGAAAGCAGATGGCCAGGCTTGAAAAGAAAGGCACTGTTCGCAGGATTGATCTCAAGTTTGTATGGTTTGCCGCTCTATGCACAAACCACCGATACGCAGCCCGAAGAAGAGCGCGAAGTTGAAGAGGTGCTGGTCACCGGTTCCTATATTCGTGGCAGCGCCCTGGATGCGCCGTCGCCGGTCCAGGTCGTGGATCGCGCCTCCATCGAAGCGCAAGGCGCAGCCCAGATCTGGGACGTTGTCAAAAACCTCGAAGTCAACTCAGGTTCCATCAGTAATGAGGGCGCAGACGGCGGTCTTGCCGAGATGGGTGGCCAGTCTGGCATGGCCAACGTCAACCTGCGCAATCTGGGTGAAAACTCCACTCTGACACTGATCAATGGCAAGCGCATGGCGCCCGCCGCAACCACAACACCGACCGGTGGTGAATTCGTTGACATCAATACCATCCCGCTGGTGATGGTTGAGCGACTGGAAGTCCTGACAGACGGTGGATCGGCACTGTATGGCGCTGACGCTGTTGCCGGTGTGGTCAACGTGATCATGCGCACCCAGTTTGAAGGTTTTGAGCTCTACGGGGACGTGCAGGCAATTGAAAAAGAGAGCAGCAAACAGGATCAGACAGTCAGTGCCATCTGGGGTTGGGCCAATGATTCCGGTTCAACCCACTTTGTGATCTCCGGGGAAATCTTCCGTCGCGATCCGGTACCGATTACTGCCGCGCGCTACTACGACGAACGCTCCGAATTCTCGGCCACCGTGGGTGGGCTCGGTACGTTGGTGGTCAACTCCTCCTTCGGTTCACGGCTGAATACGGCGTACCTCAATTCCGCTGCCGTGGCGCAAGCCGTGGCAGAGGGTGGTAATGCCACACCGCGTTACACCGATCCGTTGTGTTATTCGCTGACCTCGGCGGATGGCACGCCGTATTTTACCGGTACGCGCACCTCAGAGCGCGGTGATCCCAACACCAGTTGCCGGGAGAACGACACGGAGTGGCGTCTGCTGAATGTGGGTATGGAGCGTGACAGCATCGCCGGTGCGTTTGACCACGCCTTTAATGACTCGGTCGAGTTCTACTCGTTCGCGCAGTATTCAAACAGCGACATTCAGCGCTCTGACTCCGGTGCGTACTCTTCCCGTGGTCCAACAGTGATTCTGGCCCAACCCGGCGCGCATCAGGGCAATCCGGCTTTTGGCGGGTACGCCATAGGACAACCGCTGGAGCTGGGTTATTTTGCACCAGCGATAGGCCTGGCTCGTCCCACTGCAGCCGATATTACCAATGCACCGGTCGATATCCGCAACGGCGGACCCAACGTGCCCAACTACGCCAACATGAACATTGGCAGTTCGCCGCGCATGGGTGGCGGCAATCAGGTCAGCCGTACTGAAGCACTGGGTGTGCAGGCCGGTCTGCGTGGTGAATTCACGGCAATGAATGACCGCCGTTTTAATTACGATGTCAGCTACTCGTGGAGTGGCACCAGTTTTGAACTGGAGTACAAAACCTTCCAGCGTGACAGGGCGCATTTGGCAGCTAACGGACTGGGTGGTCCCAATTGCACACCCAACGGCGTCAGTGACTTCAACTTTCTCAGGGCAAGGGGCCATGTCTCCCCTGCAATACCAACGGCATGGGACTTTGTGGGAGCAGGTCTGACACAAACCTTCTTCCCCGGGTTTGTGTTTAATACTCGCGAATCGCTGTCGCTGGCACTGACCAGTAACAACCACGGCAAAGGGGGATGCCAGTTCTATAACCCTTACCTCACCAGGCAGGCCAATCCCGCACTCGCCAACTCGCAGGAACTGATTGACTGGATGATGCCCACGATCCGGCGTTCAGACAAACGCAACAAACTGGCGGTGTTTGATGCCGTACTCTCCGGTGAAATGTTCGACATGGCCGGCGGCATGGCCCAGTTTGCGGTTGGTGCCCAGTACCGCGAGCAAAACACCAAATCCATTGCGCCCGAGATGAACCAGCCGGGCCTGAATGCAATTCTGGGTTATGACGCGCAGGGCAGACCCAACCAGTATCATTACGTATCGAACAACTTTGAATGTTCGATGTGTATTTTTAACTACGACCACGATCGCAGCACCAAAGCAGCATTCCTGGAGCTGTCGCTGCCATTCCTGCAGCGCATCGAATCGCAGGTAGCTGTGCGCTTTGAAGACTACGGCGGGCAGATTGGCAGCGAGCTGACCCCTAAGTTGGCGCTGAGCTGGAGACCTACTGATGACTGGTTGCTGAGAAGTTCATTCTCGCAATCCTTCCGTGCACCCAATATCGGCGTGCAACTGGAAGGGCTGGAAGCAAGTTCGGTCACCTTCCGTGATCCCATCAGCAATCAGGCCGTGCGTGCCGGTATGGTGCCACCGACCAATGAATTTGCGGAGCCGGAAACCACCTACACCGTCGGTTCTCCAGCACCGGATATTGGCAATGAATACGCCAACACCTATAGCGCCGGTTTTATCTGGACTCCGTCCGGCAGACTGGAAGGCCTGAGTGTCAACGCAGATTTCTGGCGTTTTGAAGTCAAGGATCGTGTGATGCCGCAACCGGGCATTTCTGCGATTGCACACGAAATTGCGGCGTTTCAGGTTGCAGCAGCCAATACCGCCAACTACGTGGTGAACGGAACAATCGCCAGCAGTCCTTCAGCTGCGTATGCCGGTATGGCGCCGTACACACCTTGCAACCCCACAGCACTGAGCGCCGTTTGGGGCAATAATCCTGACAACTCACGCAACGCAGCCGGACAGGTTATTCCCATGTCGCGACTTGATTGTGTGGTTGACCCGCGTACCTATACTGTGGATGGTGTGGTGCGTGGTGCTGGCGCCATTGATGCCAACCTGATTACGATCAGCTCCGGTGCGATCAACGCCGGCAAGGTGACCGCTGACGGTGTGGACCTGAAGATTGCCTATGTGTGGAACACCGACATTGGTCGTTTCCGCGTCAGTTCAGACTTCACCTATGTCAACCAGTACACACTGGATGATGTACCAGGTCTGGAGTTGGGGCTGCGTGAAACCGGCATCTTTGACGCTGCCGGCACCACCGGTGATGGGTTGCTGGTGCGCTCGCTGCCTGACAAAAAGGGCAACGTGACCCTGAGCTGGTCCAACAACAGTGGCAAACATGCGGTGTCGGTGATCAATCGCTTTATTGGCGGTTATGACAACCTGCAATATCAGGACACTTTTGACAATGGTAATGACTATGTGCGCTCGATTGTAAATCGCACCATTTCCAGCTATCACAGTGTGGATTTGCAGTACAACTACACCCACGAATGGGCCAACCAGAGTCTGGGCACAACACTGTTCACGATTGGCGCACTGGATGCATTCAATGCAGAACTCCCGTTCCACTACAGCGGTGTCCTGAACTACGATGCCTACCAGTTCGACGGTCGTGGTCGTCGTCTGTACGCCCGCGTGCTGATGCAGTTCTGACAGACCAGAGGCCAGGTTAAAAAATAGGGTCGGATCCATGGTTTAAAATAGGGTCGGATCCAATTATTTGAGAATAATTGGATCCGACCCTATTTTAAACCATGGATCCGACCCTATTTTCAGAAGCAGGAATCAGCTACCTTGGGTAGCTGCTCAAAACCCGGGCGTGCAAAATAGTAGCCCTGAAACAGATCGATGCCGGCCGAGCGCAGCCACAGGTACTCTTCTTTGCGCTCCACGCCCTCTGCCAGCACATCAATGTCGAGTTTGCGACAAGTGTGCAACACACCTTCAATAATAGCTTGTTTCACAGAACTTGAGTCGATGTGTTCGATTAATACCCGATCAATCTTGATGTAATCCGGCTGGAATTCAGCCAGCAAATTCAAACCGGAAAAACCGGCACCAAAATCATCAATGGCCGTGGTAAAGCCCAGTTTTCGGTAGGCATCAATAATACTTCTGAGATGGCTTTTTTCGCGCACTTCCTCGCTCTCGGTGACTTCAAAATGAATTCTTTCCAGCGGGAAGCCATACTCAGCCGCTGCAGCGAGGGTAGTGCGAATACACAGCTCCGGCCGGTAAACTGCGTTGGGCGTGAAATTGATATTGAGGTCAACATCCAGGCCAAGTTTTGTTGCGAGCTCAATCGCCCGGACCCGGCAGGTCTGGTCAAAGTGGTAAAGGTTGTCGCTGTTCAGTTGCGTCTTGAGAAATGCAAAACCCTGACCTTCGGTGCCGCGCGCCAGGGCCTCGTAGGACACGATGCGGCGCGCACTGGCGCGCACAATGGGCTGGAAAGCAAAGCTGAGATCAAAACGGCCCCGGTCCTTGTCCATACATTGTTTGCAACCGGTGGGTTGCTCAGGTTTGTCTGACGAGATCATGGGCAATTGCAAAACAGATTCCTCATTGAACAACTGTGTCAGGTGTTTGTTCTGATAACGTAACGACGGCTGTGGTGGCTGAGCAGAAGACCGCAAAACAACAATAGTCCACACAGGCCAAAACTGAGCCGGAAGTCCTGTTGCCACTCGATCAATACGCCAGCTACCGCAGGTCCGATCAACTGACCCAGCGCAAAAAACACGGTGACAAAGCTCACAGCCATCGCAGCCAACTGCGGCGTGACCGTCGTAGTGGCCGCAGCCAGAATCGACGTAAACAGGCCACTGATGGATAGCCCAATCAGCACATAATGCAGCACAAATGCCGGTGTTTGTGGCCATAGCACGGGCAACACATTGGCGATCATGGCCAGTGCCATACAAATCACCAGCGCATTGGCATGCCCGATACGATCCGCCGCCCAGCCCCACGACGGCCCGGCAAACACCGAAATCAGTCCCATCATTGCAACCATGCGCCCTGCACTGAGAGCCGGCACGCCCGCATCCAGTGCAAAACTGTACATGAACAGGGTCTGCACAATATAAGTCAGACCCACGACACCATAAATAAGCCCCATGATCACCACGTGGCGACTACGATAGACCTGAAGCAGGCCCTGTTTCATGCCGCTGGCAGTGCCGGCGCGGGGCGGGTCCCGCAGCCAGAGTGCCACCAAAATCCCGGTCAGTGCGGCACTCCCTGCAAATGCCAGCCAGACGTGACGCCAGCCGTCGGCCGGGTTCGCCTCGGTCAGCGCCGGCACCAGCGCACCGCTGATCAACATGCCGATACCCACACCACTGTTGGCAAAGCCGATCACCGTGCCGCGGCGCTCGGGATACCAACTGCCCAGCAGTGAAATCAGCGGGGTGAATGTAAACGCCGTGCCAAACCCCAGACACACCATAAACACCACCAGCAGCGCATAATGGCTGCTCAGGCCCATGCCGGCGAAACCGGCAAACGCAAAACCCATGCCCAGCAAAATGGCGCGTCTGGCGCCATGGCGCCCGGCAAATACACCGGCGTACAGCAACACACTGAGGTAGCCCATCGCAGTCACTGTGCCCAAATTGGCCGCTTCGGCGTAACTGAGCATCAGATCGGTGCGCATGGATGGCAGCACCAGACCGTAGGCCAACCGTGCGAAGACCACGCTGACCAGCGTACAGACAATCCCCAGCGCAATCAGCAGGATTATCGGCGGGCGAGCCGTCGACTTGAGCATTTTGGATGCAGACATAAACCGATGTTCCGGGAAAGCAGGGTGGCAGTGTAGCAGAGCACGGCAGTACCATCGACCCGGCCTGACAGTTATACTGGCACCAAGACAACCAGAGCCTGATTTATGCCGACAGTATTCATCGCCGACGACGATACCCTGTTGATCGACTTCTTGCGTTTTCGCCTGGAGCGCAAGGACTATCTTGTGCGCAGTTCAACCGATGGACAGGAGGCGCTGGAACAGATTCTGGCCTCACCTCCCGATGTTCTGCTGCTGGACTATCAGATGCCGGTGCGCAGCGCCTACGAAATCATTGAAGTCCTCAAACAGGCCCCGCAGTGTCAGCATTTGCCGATACTGGTGCTGGCCTCCCAGTGGCGCGAGAAAGAAGTGATCGATGCACTTGAGCTGGGAATTACCGACTATATTGTGAAACCGTTTTCCCCGCAGGAACTGCTGTTTCGTATTGATCGTGCCCTCAAGCAGGGAGGCGCCTGATGAGCCGGATGTCATACATACCCTGGCTGGGTCAACTGGGCCTGGCCAGTCTGCTCACCCTGAACAGCCCGGCGCTGTTGGCGGCCGAAGCCGATTACGACACACTGGTGCGCGATGCGGTGGAGCAGCGCAACCGTGGCGAGTTTGAGTCTGCCGAGCAACTTCTGCGACAGGCCCGGGAGCTGGCCGCCGACAAAACCGAAGCCTCTTATCTGCTGGCGATGGTACTGGCATTCCAGCAACGTTATGACGAGGCGCAAACCCTGTTGTCACAAGCGCTGGCCAACAATCCGGATGACCTGACGCTGCAATTGGGGCAAGCGCGCGTGCTGGCATTTCGCGGGCAACTCAGTGAAGCGGCTGCCGCTGTTGCCGTGATCAGAGAGCGTGAACCGGCCTCGGTTGAGGCTATCAATCTGGCTGGCCGTATCGCGCTGTATCAACGACAACCCCGCCGTGGACTGGAAAGTTTTGAACTGGCAGCGACCTTGCAGCCGAATGATCTGGAAGCCTGGGTCGGCAAACACGATGCCTTGCTGGCGCTCGGGCAGACTGATGCCGCGCAGGAAGCCCTGCAAATGGCGGCCGCACTCGCACCAGGTCATGCGGATGTCATCAGCCGGCAGCAACCGGCACTGGCCTCGCAGCCGCTGACACAGGGTTGGACTGCCGGCACTGAACAAAGCCGCTTTCGGGGTGTGGACTTCGAGCGCTGGCGTGAGCATTTCATTGAGTATCAGCGCGAACACAGTCTCGACCGCAGCTGGTTTGCGCGTGTCGATCAGCTGGATCGATTTGATCGCAGTGATGCCATGCTCAGCGCGGGAATCAACCTGGCGCGGCGCAGTGCCACACCCTGGCGCCTGACGGCCGGCATCAGTCCAGACGGCAATTTTTCGGCGGACTGGCGTGTGGGCGCGGCATTCACGCGGCGGCTTTCGGAAGGCAGCGATCACATCGGCCCAACGCTGGTATCGCCTACCTTGCAACTGGCGCGCTACTCAACCGGTGACGTCTGGCGCCTTGGTTTTGATCTGGAACACTACCTGCTGGGTGTTGATGCATGGCTGACACCGTCCGTGGGCCTTGTGCGTGATGAAAACGGAGGCAATACCCTGAGTCTGGCGCTGGGCGCACACTGGCAAATTTCGCAGGACGTGCGCATTGGCGCCAGTATCGGTGAAGGCGCCGATACCGAGAACAAAATAACCACCGAGACACGTTCACAGGCGGTTTATGTGCGCTGGCAATTCAGTGACACTCTGGCGCTGAATGCGTTTGCGGCACGCTCTGACAGAAAAAGATCCTACACACGGGAAACACTGGGCATCAGCCTGATGCTGCGCTATTAACAGGACTGGACAGAATGTCAGAGCTGATGTTGATCTGGTGGATAACGCTGTTTCTGGCCACGGTATCCCTGCTGGTCATGGGCTTTCTGGTGATTCGCCGCAGCTGGGACGAACGCAGCGAGCGTTACAATCAGGATGCCCGCAAAGTGGTTCAGGACATTCTGTTTCGTTTTATGCTTACCGAAAATCTGGATCACGAGCGCGACCTGCGCAATTTGCTGGGTTTTCAACGGCGCGAAAAATTGTTGTTGCGCAAGCTGGCGATTGATCTGTTCCATCTGATTCAGGGGCAGGAGCGTGAGCGCCTCAGTCACATCCTGAGTCAGATCGGATTTCGTGAAGACTGCCTGCACGATTTGCGCACCGGTACCCCTCGCCGCCGCCGACTGGCCGCAGCGGCTTTGCAGATTTTTGATGATGAAGAAAGCCGTCAGGCACTGCTGCATGCACTCGATGACGGGGATGCGGATACCCGCGTGGTGGCCGCAACAACCCTGCTGATTCTCAATGCTGTGCCGGCCACACCGCTGTTGCTGGACAAGCTGCATGAGACAATAGAGAACCAGTCGCATCAGGTCAGAAACCTGTTCCACGGCATTGCGCGCCAGGCGCCATCTGCGCTGGTGCAGGCAGCCAGTGATCCTAACCTGAGCGCCGCCAGCAAAGCCTTGCTCGCCGAGTCCATGGCCTTTGCCAGCAGTTTTGAAGTGTTGGATCCCTTGCTGTCTTTCGCCGTGGATGCTGATGCCGAGGTGCGCGCCAGTGCCATCCGATCACTCACATCATTGCAACATCCGGTGGTGGAGCCGGTGATCAAAAAAGGTTTGAATGACCCCAGCTGGCAGGTACGTGCCATGGCTGCCCGCGCGGCTGGGCGCATTGGCTTGCGTGATTGTG
This sequence comes from Pseudohongiella sp., assembly GCA_036834885.1. Classification (GTDB taxonomy): domain Bacteria; phylum Pseudomonadota; class Gammaproteobacteria; order Pseudomonadales; family Pseudohongiellaceae; genus Pseudohongiella. Next base: position 117,054 of record DAITNA010000003.1, read on the forward strand.
TATCGGCCCTGAGTTACCAGATGGACGACGCCAACTGGTGGGTGCGATTCCGCGCCGCAGAGGCGCTGTACCGTCTTGGTGATGTCGGCATCGAGGCCTTGCAGATGCGCGCCGGTTACACCGGGTGTGGCGATTTCGGGCGCGGTGCGAGGATGGCAGCGCTGGTGCTGGATGAGCACGGTATCCGGGTAGCCTCTGAGCTCATCGCCGAGAATACCAGCCATGCTTGAGTCCATCACCAACACACTGATTTACATGCTCAGCGTCAGTGCCACGGACATCATGCTGATTCTGATCAGCGTGGGTGTGGCACAAAATCTGGTCTCACTGATTCAACTGATGGTGGCCGCGCGCGTGATGCGCCGCCAGCACGAATCACAAAATCGCGAAACCCTCTGGCACCAGCGCGCACCGAGTGCTCCGCCAATTTCGCTGATTGCACCTGCCTACAATGAAAGTCTGAACATTGTCGAAAGTACACGTTCGTTGCTCAGCATCCGCTATCCGCACTACGAAGTGATTGTGGTCAACGACGGTTCCAAAGACGACACCCTGCAAAAGCTGATCGACAATTTTGATCTGGTACCCAGTTTGCGTGCACACGACAATCTGGTGCCGCACAAACCGATCCGTCGCATTTTCCGCTCGCGCCTCTACAACAACCTGGTGGTGGTCGACAAGGAAAACGGCGGCAAGGCCGATGCACTCAATGTTGGCATCGACGTCTCCCGCAGTCCCCTGTTCTGCGCGGTGGATGCTGACTCCATGCTGGAATCCGACGCGCTGCTGCACGCGGTGCAGCCGTTTTTGCGTAACCCGGCGGAAGTGGTCGCTGTGGGTGGCACCATCCGGGTCGCCAACGGCTGTGACATTCATGGCGGGCGTGTGATTCGTGTTGGCTTGTCGCGCAAATTGCTGCCCCTGCTGCAGACGGTGGAATACACGCGCGCGTTTTTGATTGCGCGCATTGCGATGAGCCGACTGAATGTCCTGACGATGATTTCCGGTGCATTCGGCATTTTCCGGCGTTCTGCTGCTGTGGCCGCTGGTGGCTACGATACCAATACCGTGGGCGAGGATTATGAGCTGGTGATGCGCCTGCATCGTTACCATCTGGAAAACAAAATTCCCTACGATGTGGTATCAGTGGCCGAACCCGTGTGCTGGACGGAGGTGCCACAGTCGGTCAACATCCTGTCGCGTCAGCGCAAGCGTTGGCAACGGGGTGCGCTGGAAACGTTTTTCAAACACAAAAAACTGCTGTTCAACCCGCGTTATGGCCGGGTTGGCATGATTGGCATGCCGTTTTCGCTGCTGATTGATGTGCTTGGACCGATTGTGGAAGTGCTTGGTTACCTGCTGGTGCCCCTGATGTGGGTGAGCGGGCTGATTGAGCCGTCCTATGCACTGGCTTATCTGGCGCTGACCTTTGTGTTCGGCATTTTTATCAGTGCCGGGGCACTGATCCTGGAAGAAATATCGCTGCACCGCATTCCGCGCGCACGTGACTTGTTGTTGCTGATGGGCATGATCCTGATCGAAAACTTCGGCTATCGCCAGATCAACAATGTCTGGCGTGTGATCGGCTGGTGGGAGTTTTTGCGAAAAAAGCGCAGCTGGGGTGAGATGACGCGTACCGGCTTGTCGGAGAAAAAAACGCCAGCCGACAAAACCGCGGACAAAAAGACAACAACGTCATGAATGTGTCACGAAGCTCTGGCAGCATCCGCCAGACATGCCCATGGATATCCCATGGCGAGCGTTATGACGTTTGCGATGACACTTCAAGAACAACACCGGCACCTGCTGCAAATCCTGCGTGATCAGCTGGTCATCACCCTGTTTCAGCCGATTGTCTCGGCTGTCGAAAAAAAGATTGTGGGCTACGAGGCACTGAGCCGGGGCCCGTCCAATAGTCCCTTGCACTCCCCATTAATGTTGTTCGCCGCGGCCAGGCAGCACGGTCTGCTGACCGAGCTGGAACTGCTGTGCCGGCGCAGCGCCGTCAGGTCATTCATGCGACAGGACTTGCAGGGGCAGCTGTTTCTGAATGTGTCGCCGGAAAGTTTGCTGGAACAGCAGCACTCACCTGGCCGCACGCTGTCGATTCTGCGCGAGATGGGACTGCCCGCCGAGCGCGTGGTGATTGAACTGACCGAACACTCACCGGTCGACAATACCGGTTTACTGTACAACGCCTTGCTGCACTATCGCAGTATGGGATTTTCAATGGCGCTGGACGATCTGGGTGCCGGTTACTCCAGTTTGCGTCTGTGGTCCGAACTGCATCCGGACTTTGTCAAAATTGACCGTCATTTTATTGATGGTCTGCACCGCGATCCGGTCAAGCGCGAGTTTGTCGGTTCCATTCTCAACATGGCCAAGGCCTCACGTTCACATGTGATTGCTGAAGGTATTGAGTTGCCGGAAGAACTGGCGGTGCTGATGGACATGGGTGTGGACTGGGTGCAGGGTTACTGGCTGGGTCGCCCGCAGGAAGAGCCGGTGGAAGATTGCGCCGAGCTGCAGCAAAAATTTGCCGGCCACGATCTGCTGGCAAACACCGATGCCGGACTGCACAGTCTGGTGATTCCAGTGATGGCCGTGCAGCAGCATGAAAAAGTGCTGGATGTGTTGCAACGCTTTCAGCAGCAGCCCAGCCTCAATTCACTGGCGGTGCTGGATGAGCAGGGTTGTCCGATGGGTACCGTGCATTGCCACGAACTCAGCCAGATTATGCTCAAGCCCTATGCCAAGGAATTGCACGGACGCAAGCCTATTGTGCAAATGCTGGCACCGGATTCGCTGATTGTGGATGTCCAGCAGAGCCTGCAAGGAGTCAGTCGCCTGTTGACCAGTCGCGCACGTCAGCGTCTGGAGGAAGATTTTGTCATCACCGAGCACGGGCGTTATCTGGGGCTGGGACGTGTGATTGATGTGCTGCGCCATATCACCGAGCTGCAGATCCGTCAGGCCCAGTCGGCCAATCCGCTGACGCTGTTGCCTGGCAATATCTCGATTCAGGAATGTTTGCAGCGTTTGCTTAAAAACGGTTTGCAGGCACATCTGTGTTACATCGATCTGGATTCATTCAAGCCGTTTAACGATGTCTACGGTTACGGCAAAGGTGATCAGGTGTTGTTGGGGTTGGCGCAGATTCTGCGTGAACTGTGCGACCCGGACTGTGACTTTGTTGGTCACATTGGTGGCGACGATTTTATGCTGGTGCTGCGCAATGACAAATGGCGCGAGCAACTGACACTGCTGGAGCAACGTTTCCGTCTGCTGTGTGCAAAGCTGTACAAACCAGAACATCTGGAGGCCGGAGGTTTTGACGCACCGGACAGGGAAGGGCACTGGCGCCGGCATGATCTGATCACACTGTCGATTGGTGTGTTGGCGGTGCCTGCTCACGCCGGTCAGATGCTGGATGCAACCCGACTGGCGGAGCTGGCGTCGCGCAACAAACACGAAGCCAAAAAAACGCGAGGCTTCAGTGTCTACCTGAGCGATCTGGGTCAGATGCAGCCCGACGATTTACGTCGGGCTGACGTCCGATTGCTGGCGAGCTGATTGCAGGTTTTTTACCGCCCGGATCAGCGGCAGCATGATCAGCACAAACCCCAGTGCAGACCCCACTCCCACCAGATTCAGCGCCATGCTGACGCCGTGATGGTCAGCGACAAAACCCAGCGCCGGACCGGTGGCAATAAACCCAAGCCGGAACATCAGGCTGTTCAGTGAATTCACCGTCGCCCGGAAACGGCCAGGTACCCGACGGTTCAGTGCGTTCACCAGAATCACCTGATACAGGCCCCGGCAGAAGAACAGCACAAAACCCATGGCAATACCGATCCAGCCCGATGCCCACGCCATGCCAAAGATACCCACCATGGGCATGATGCCGATCACCAGCAATGCAAACACGGCACCTTTTTTCTTTTCGAGCGCGAATCCGCACTGGTTGGCGACGGCCACCGTCATGCTCTGAACGCACCAGAGCACACCAAACATGGCCAGCGACAAACCCATGCTGTCCCAGTACGGCTGAACGAGCCAGGTCACATTGATACTGGTCAGGCTGTACATCGGCAAGGCGATAAACACCAGACGCAGAATCGGGTCACCTTGTGTCAGGTGCTGCCAGATTTCCCGGAAGCTGACCACGTTACGCCGTCCAGGGGTGCTGACACTGGACGGATCCGTGGGATCCAGCGGCGGCTCAATCAACAGCAGTGACAGTGCCAGACACATCCAGGCGGTCAGGGACTGGATCAGGATCATCAGGTCAAACGACCACAAGGCCAGCACACCACCGAGCAAGGCACCGAGTCCCTCGGCCACTGACTTGAAAAAGCCAAGATGCGCCACACTTGGCGTATGGTCCTGGTCCTCGCGTGCCAGCGCTTGTTCGCTGTCATACAGCAACGCGAGGTCAGCACCTGACATCAGGCTCATGGCCACGCCCAGAATGATCTCGAACACCATCAGGCCGAAAAAATCATCGGCAAAGTTCAGCACCAGATAACCCAGTCCATGCGCTACCGCTCCAATGACCAGTGCCATGCGCCGTCCCATGACGTCAGCAAAATAGCCTGAAGGCGCCTCCAGCAGCACAATGGTGGCGGCGTAGACAGCCTGCAGATAAAAAATCTCTGCCAGCGTCAGTCCTTTGGACTGAAAAAAAGGTACCAGCACCGGCACGATCAACATGAACATGTGAAAGAACGCCAGCGCGTAGATGATTTTGATATTCCGTTTGAGCAACTTTTCCATTTTTTTTCTCCGGTACCTGCCGGGGTGGGGCGGGTATCACATGCCGCCTTGTGGGCGCTTATCCCTCGTTATTGCCTTGGTTTTACCGCCACCAGAAACAAAAAGGCCCCTGAATTCGTTTGAAATTCAGAGGCCTTTTGTGCCAACTGCCGGTCTGTTATCAATCAGATGTTCAGCGGTGGCGGACCTCCTGTTGTGTTTCCACGGTACGGGTGACGGACTGATGCTGGCGCTTGTCCACCATGGACAGACTGACCTGCTTCAGCGCCCACGGCATACCGGCCGGCAGCAGGCAGCTGTCGGCGTATGCAATCACGCTCACTGTGGATGGGTTAAACGTCATATCAGGAAGCCCTGTTTGTATCTGGAACGAAGGGTGCGAATCATAGGCCGATCCAACATAAAGTCAATAGGCCGAAAGGGTGATTTGCTGTTGATGTGACAACGATGTGATCGCAGTTACACGATCACATCGTTGCACGGGGCTGGCCGGGGTCTAGTGATGCGGACGAGCGTGTTGTGTCCGGTTCAGAACCGGGTCGGCGTAAATGATGTCAATGGCGATCTGGCGCATGTCGGCCGCTCCGGGGCGATTGCCGCCCTGGCTTTGAATCATGCCAATCCAGTACATGTCATGCACCGGATCAATCCAGAACCAGGTGCCAGCAGCGCCGCTCCAGTAGTAGGTACCAGCGCCTTGCGCTGAGCCGGCAGCCGCCGGATCAAAGATCACTGCAAAGTCCACCCCGAAACCCTGGCCAGCCTGACCGGGGCGGGTGTCGGTGCCGCGCAGCAACAGGCCGTCACGCAGGTTATTGGTGCGCATCAGGTCAATGGACTGCTGGCTGATAATACGCTGGCCGTCGAGCTCGCCACCGTTGACAAACATCTGCAGGAAACGTGCATAGTCATGTGTGGTGGATACCAGTCCGCCGCCACCGGACTCAAGCCGGCTGGCATCAAGGTAACTCGGGCGGTCCGGGCGCTCTTCGTTGCGCATCAGGCGGTTTTGCTCGCGGTCCCAGCGGTAGACATCCGCAAAGCGGTTCCTGTCCTCTGCTTTCACATAAAACGCAGTGTCGTGCATGCCCAGCGGGGTGAAGATTTTTTCATCCAGAAACTCGCCAAAGCGCTGGCCTGAGAGTTTTTCCACGATGTAGCCCTGAATGTCCACGGCGACCGAGTAGTACCACTGCTCGCCCGGCTGGAACAGCAGCGGAATATCAGCGACGCGGGCGATCAGTTCATTGAGGTCCGGTGCGGCCAACACTTCCTTTTCCCGGAACAGATTGTTGACCGGGTCATTGCCGCTGAGACCATACCCGAAACCGGCCGAGTGGTTCAGCAGTTCGCGCATGGTGGGCTGGCGCGTCAGTGGCTCCAGTTCCATTTCGCCAGCTTCGTTGTGCCGCACCATCACTTGCAGATTGGCCAGCTCCGGCACGTGTTTGCTGATCGGGTCATCAAAGTCCCACAGCCCCTGCTCATGCAGGATCATCAGAGCCACACCGGTGACCGGTTTGGTCATGGAGTAAATCCGGAACACGGTATCAAGTTCCATCGGACGGTTGTCTTCAATCGAGGCCATGCCGGCTTTGTCGAAGGTGGCAATTTTGCCGTCTTTGGCCAGCAACCAGACCATGCCGGCCACATCCTGATCGTCGACGATTTTGCGCATGGCCGCATCCAGCCGTTCAACCGTCTGTGGCATCAGGCCAGCGGCAACAGCACCATCGGCACGTTGCGGCCAGGAAGTGTCGGCAGCCAGTGCCAGGGTACTGGTCACGCTGAGCAGCACACTGGTGCTGATGGCCGTCACACAGCGGCGCAACTGTTGCCAGCGCAAGTGCCCGGCAGCGGGGAAAGACGGGGAACGGGAAGTCGATGCAGCCATGGACGATGTCCTCATTTATTGTGATTGTTCCGGGGTAAATTGGCGTCCTGCAAGATTACGCTGCGTCACGCAGTGACACAAGTCGATGCAGTTCTTGCTTGCGGCAAGGCGAGTGGTTTGCGTTACAATCCGGCCCCTTCCTCCCGATCAGACAAAAGCCGGGCTGTGCCCGGACAGGACAGGTATTTCCATGTGGTTCAAGGCCGTTCGTTTATATCGCGTGTCACCGGCGTTTACGCTCAATCAGGACACCTTTGAAGATCAGCTGGCCGCACAGGCGTTCCAGCCTTGTGGCAAGTCAGAATCCAGCCGCGTGGGCTGGGTCAGCCCGCTGGGCCGTGATGGTGAGTTGCTGCATCACCGGCTGGGCGACTGCCTGATGCTGTGTTTGCGCAAGGAAGAGCGGCTGTTGCCCTCGGCCGTGGTCAACGAAGCGGTGCAGGAAAAAATCGATGACATCGAACAGAGCCAGGATCGCAAGGTGTATCGCAAGGAAAAGTTGCAGATCAAGGATGATGTCATTGCCACGCTGATGCCGCGTGCGTTTACCCGCAGCCGGGTGCTGTATGCCTATCTGGATTTGAAAAACCGTCTGCTGGTGGTCAACAGTGGCAGTGCGGCAGCGTGTGAAGAGCTGATCAGTTGTCTGCGTGAAAGTCTGGGTTCGCTGCCGCTGGCTTTGCCCGATGTCAATCACGCCCCGATGGCGGTAATGACACAGTGGCTGAAGGATGGTCGTGGCTCGGATCATTTTGTGATCGATCAGGACTGTGAGCTGGTCAATCCGATGGAAGAGGGCAATGTGGTGCGTGCGCGCAGCCAGGACCTGAGCGCGGACGAAATTCGTGCCCATCTGGAAGCAGGTAAGCAGGTGCGCAAGCTGGGTGTCGTGTGGAATGATGCGGTGGCACTGGTGATCAATGCTGATTTGTCACTGTCACGGCTGCGCTTTGAAGACATGGTGCTGGAGCAGGCGCGCGAATCCGATCCGGAGTCGGCGGCCCAGCAGTTTGATCAGGACTTCGCCGTGATGAGCCTGACACTGGCCGGTTTGTTCGACAGCCTGTTTGCCGCCTTTGGTGGACTCGCTGAGTAACCAGTCAATCGCAACGGAACAGCATGATGTGGTCACGCCTGCATTTTAACCGGGAGACATTGGGTGCCTTGATGGCCATCGCCTTGCCGATGGTCATCTCGCAAGGCACGTTTGCGGTCATGATTTTTACTGACCGTTATTTTATGTCGCAGATTGATCCGGTTCATATGGCTGCCTCGCTCGGGGGCGGTGTGGCCATGTTTTTCAGTCTGTGTTTTTTCTCCGGCCTGATTTCCTACGCCAATGCGCTGGTGGCGCAATATCTGGGTGCCGATGAAAAACACAAATGCTCTCGCGTGGTCACACAAGGCTTGATCATGAGCCTGTTGTGTCAGCCGCTGCTGTTTGTGGTGGTCTACTATGTCTTGCGCTTGTTTGCCGACATGGGGCACGACCCGGAGATGGTGGCGCTGGAGCAAAGTTATTACGCCATTCTGATGCTGGGCTGTTTGCCCGCACTGTGGAAAGCGTGCCTGTCGTCTTATTTTGCCGGTATTGGTCGCACACGGGTGGTCATGGTGTGTGATGTGGCAGGACTGATGCTCAATATCCCTCTGTGCTGGGCCATGGCCTTTGGTCATCTGGGTTTTCCGGCGATGGGTATAGATGGCGCGGCGTGGAGCACGGTGATTGCGTCGGTGTTTTCCCTGCTGCTGTTTTTTGTGTTCTATTTTCAGCGCGAGAACCGGTTGGAATTTGCGGTGATGCAGTCCTGGCTGCTGGATATGCCTATCCTGCGCCGGTATCTGCGTCTGGGCCTGCCCTCGGGTGTGGAGCTGTTTCTCAATGTGGCGGCGTTTAATCTCTTCCTGCTGATGTTTCAGTCTTACGGTGTGGTGCAGGGCGCATCAGCCGCGATTGTATTCAACTGGGATATTCTGTCATTTGTGCCGATGCTGGGGCTGAACATTGGCATTGTGAGCCTGATTGGCCGCTCCGTCGGTGCCCGCAGCATGGAGCGTACCAACGAGGTAATCAGCGCCGGTTTTCTGATCGCCGTGTGTTATTCGTCCCTGCTGGCGCTGATTTACATCATCTTCCGCTACCCGCTGGTGGAGGTGTTTGCGCCGCCGCAGGGTGATTTCAGCGAGATCCGCGAGCTGGCTGCGTTCATGATGATAGGTTTGTGCTGTTACACGATTGCGGATGCGCTGATACAGGTCTCTGGCGGCGTGCTCAGAGGGGCAGGTGACACACGCTGGGTGATGATGTCTTCCACGCTGCTGCACTGGGCGATGCTGGTGTGTCAGTACCTGGTGATACGTGTGTGGGAGTTCGGGCCGAAGGCGTCGTGGATTGTGTTTTGTCTGATGATTCTGGCGATTGCGGTGGTGTTTTTGCTGCGGCTGGCATCGGGCCGCTGGCGCACACAAGAGGCGCTCGCGGCGGTGATGGCGGAGCGCTGAGGCCGCCACGCCAAAAATAGGGTCGGAGCGACTATTTTTTGTACAGCTGGAATGGTGATGACGGTTTTTGCCTGCAGCGGCAGCGCAATCACCGGGACAATCCTCAGAACGACGCTACGCGTCTGATTGTTCTTCGCTCATGTCCCGGCACTTGCGCTGCCTTTGTGTGTACTTCACCGTCGGCGGATTCGATCAGTGCCGCTGTGGCGAGAATTTGGCAATTAGCGCTGCGGTTACCGGGAAGTGAGCGAGCAACAATCAGACGCGCAAGCGTCCGTGCTGAAAATAGGGTCGGAGCGTATATTTTCAGCACGGGCACTTCTTGATAGCGCCATCCTTGCTGGCTCCGTAGCGCGCATCCACGCGGTTACGGTACCAGCCGGCGTAGTCGAGCACCGGTGCTTCCGGATGATGTTCTTTCATGTGTTTGACGTACACCTCGTAGTCGCCCACACCCACCATCAGTCTGAGGGACTGCCCGGTCAGGGACAGTCCGCGTCGGATTTGCGAAAACACCGTGCTGTTCATCAGGCGTACTCCCGCGCCAGTTGGTCGTCAGTGACAGCGGCTTGTCCGGATGCAGCGCGAATGGCGCGTGCACCCATCACAATCATCGCCACGACCACGCTCATGAAGAATACGGTCATGAACGCGCAGATCATGTCGTTGAACACAATCGATTCCATCTGCGCCATGCTGGTCGCTGGCGCAATGACTTCACCGCGTGCGATGGCATCTTGGAAGATGCTCGCGTGCGACAGGAAACCAATCGCAGGTACATCACTGAACAATTTCTGCCAGCCCGCAATCAGTGTGATAAACAGCACCCAGGCAGCGGGTACTGCCGGCACCAGTGCCAGTTTGCCCCGACCCAGTCGCACCAGCGCAACGGTGGCCAGAATCAGGGCGATACCGGCGAGCATCTGGTTGGAAATACCGAACAGCGCCCACAAGGTGTTGATGCCACCAAACGGATCGGAAACCCCGGTGTAGAGGAAGTAACCCCAGCCTGCCACGACCAGCGCCGTTGCCAGCAAACTGCCCACCAGACTGTCGGTGCTTTTCATCGCAGGCACCGCCATGCCCAGCAGGTCTTGCATCAGGAAACGGCAAACGCGCGTACCGGCATCCACCGTGGTCAGAATGAACAGCGCTTCAAACAGGATGGCAAAGTGGTACCAGAACGCCATCATGGTATTGCCGCCCATCGCTTCGGACAGGATGTGTGCCATACCCACCGCAAAGGTCGGTGCCCCACCGGTACGTGAGAGGATGCTGCCTTCTTCCACATCGGCTGCGAGCTGAGTCAGCATCTCCGGTGTCACAACAAAACCCCAGGTGCTGATGGTGGCCGCGGCACTTTCTACCGTGGTACCGATCACCGCCGGGCTGCTGTTCATCGCAAAGTACACGCCAGGTTCCAGCACGGAGGCTGCAATCAGCGCCATGATGGCCACAAAGGATTCCGCCAGCATCGCACCGTAACCAATCGGGCGAATATGGCTTTCATTGTCGATCATCTTCGGTGTTGTGCCTGAAGATACCAATGCGTGGAAGCCGGAAACGGCACCACAGGCGATGGTGATGAACAGGAAGGGGAACAACGGACCAGCAAACACCGGACCTGTCCCATCAATAAAGGGTGTCACTGCCGGCATGATCAGCGGCGGATTGGCAATCAGAATCGCCACAGCCAGCGCCACAATGGTGCCGATCTTGAGGAAGGTAGACAGGTAGTCGCGCGGTGCCAGCAGCAGCCAGACTGGCAGTACCGAGGCCACAAAACCGTAACCCATCAACCACAGGGTCAGCTCCTGGCCATCCAGGTTGAACACCTGGCCCCAGTAGGGGTGAGCCGCAACGTCCTGACCGTAGATCAGGGCCAGCATCAGCGCGACGAACCCGATCACGGACACTTCACCAACACGGCCGGGACGCAGGACGCGCAAGTAGATGCCCATGAACAGGGCGATCGGGATGGTCATCGCGAGGGTGAACACACCCCACGGGCTGCCAACCAGCGCTTTCACCACAATCATGCCGAGCACGGCGAGCAGGATGATCAGAATGGCCAGAATACCCACCAGGCCGATGACACCGGCAACCGGTCCCATCTCGCGGCGAATCATCTCTCCCAATGACGCACCACCACGACGGGTGGACAGGAACATGATGACCATGTCCTGCACGGCACCAGCCACAACCACACCTGCGAGAATCCACAAAGTACCCGGCAGGTAGCCCATTTGTGCTGCCAGCACCGGGCCAACGAGTGGGCCGGCCCCGGCAATCGCTGCAAAATGGTGACCGAACAGTACCCATTTGTGCGTGGGCACGTAGTCCATACCATCGCTTTTGGTGTGTGCCGGTGTCAGACGGGCAGGGTCAGCAACCAATACCTTGTTATCGATAAAGCGGCTGTAAAAACGGTAAGCAATAAAGTAAACACAGAGGGCTGCGGTAACCAGCCAGAGGGCGCTGATGGTTTCTCCGCGGTTGAGAGCAAGCACGCCAAGGCATGCCGCACCCAGAAGTGCAACAACTCCCCAGAACATTTTTTCTTTCATTTTTGATGGGCTCCAGCGTCAGGGATACTGCGACGCGCGATTAGCATACGCCTGGAGCTGAAAAACTGTAATTGTGGAAAAGTGTGATTTTTTGTGTCAGAGCCGAGCGCTTGTCATAAATAGGGTCGGAGCGTATATTTTTTGTACAGCTCGCGACCTCGATCGCAGTGATCTTCAGTTAACTCTGACAAACGTGGAATCAGCCAGCACGGTCAGTACATCACCCGCCCAGATCTCGCAGACTACCCGGGTTTTGCGACTCACTTCGCCTTCCACGCGTGCCTTCAGGGTCAACTCGACGCCCATGGGCGTCGGCTTGATGTACTTGAGGCCCAGATTGCCTGTGACACAATCAATCCGGGGCAGGGTGCCGGGTTCGCGGCCTTCAGCCTTGTAATGAGCTGACATTGTGGTCCAGTTGCAATGGCAGTCCACCAGCATCGCCAGCAGACCGCCATACACCAGCCCTGGCCAGCCTTGATAATCCTGGTCAGGTTTGAAGTGGCAGATCATGTGCACGCCATCGGCATCCGGATAACTTTTAATATGCAAACCACGCGGGTGTGCACTGCCGCAACCAAAACAAATGTTGTCCGGGTTGGCTATGTCCTGAATGGCAATTTGACTCAATTGATTTGACATGTTTGGGACTTACTCTTGTTACGGGGGTGGGAAATGGGGTCAGATCCAATCATAATTGGATCTGACCCCCATTTCTTACTGCGGAGAATATTTGGTAAACGCACCACCGGCCTGGTTGATGGAGTTAGGACCCTCGGCCGCGTAGATGTTGCCCTCGGCATCCACCGCCACGCCTTCACCTGCCGTACCTTGGTACACGCGGTCTTCGCGCTCGAACGGTGGCACAAAACCGGTCACGTGATCGTGATCAATATGTCCGATGCGTACCCCGTTACGCCAGCCAACATGGTTGGTCGGGCTGGATTCCGAGTCGATGGCATACAGAATGTCATCGTCGCTGATAAACAGTCCGCTGATGCGGCTGAACATGTAGCGGGACTCCAGATAGTTGCCTTCCTGATCAAAAATTTCGATGCGGTGATTGCCCCGATCAGCCACCCACAGACGCCCGCGCGAGTCGAACGCCAGCGCATGCGGAGTACGGAACTCGCCATGACGCACGCCAATTTCACCCCACTGTTTGATAAAAGTGCCATCTGGCGCAAATTTCATCACACGGGCGGTCAGTCCGGCAGAACGGCCATCCGCCATCGCCTGATTGGTTGTCATGCCCTGACCGCTGTGTCCGTCGGAAACAAAAATACTGCCATCCTCTGCCACAATCACATCATTGGGCTGGTTGAAGTGAGCACCATCGTTTCCGGTTCTGCCCGGTGTGCCCAGACTCAGCAGCAGCTCACCAGTCGGGCTGAATTTGTGCACTTGCTGCCCCTTGGTCTGCTCCTCATTGTTGGCAAAGTCCGTCACCCAGACATTGCCCTCACGGTCCACATGCAGACCATGCGGCGTCACCATCAGACCACCACCAAAATTGGCCATGACTTCGCCGGTAAAGCGGTTGAACTTGAAAATCGGATCGACCGGATTGCTGTCACAGTTGATGGCGACACCCGCCCCAAAACTGCCTGCTCCGCAGCGCTCGTAAGCCCAGATGTGGCCATCAATCGGATCAATTTCCACACCGGCGGATGATCCCCAGGTGCGACCTTCCGGCAATTGCCCCCAGTTGCGGGTGACCACCGGTGTCGGATTGGGCAGACCATCGCCCGTGATGGCATTACCCGCAGGCACAGCCGGTGTTGCTGCGGCAACCGGTGCTGCGGACACAGGTGACTGTGCACTGGCAGCCGGTGCCGGAGGTGATTCAGAACAGGCCGCCAACAACAGGGCTGACAGGGCAAGGCCGGGTAGTGCGAGTGTGGCGTGATGTGCAGTCATACAAGAGCTCCTTCTTTTTATTGTGTCTCTGGTTGGTCAATCGCTGATGGATCTCACACAGTCGGGCCTGCTGCAGCCCGGCAGATCATGGCATCCTGTGCAATGCACACAATTTGTTGCCAGCCGGATCACGCAGGTAGGCCAGATACAGCTTCATCGTGGCGCCTTCACGCACACCGGGCGGGTCTTCACATGCCACACCGCCAGCGGCTACCCCCGCAGCATGCCAGGCATGCACGGCTTCCGGGCTGTCCGCTGCAAAACCGATGGTGCTGCCATTGCCATGACAGGCTGGTTCACCGTTGATCGGTTTGCTCAGGGCAAACACGCCGGTTTTGGTCCGGTAAAACACACGGCCCTTGTCATCAACAAAACCCGGTGCAATCCCCAGTGCGCCAAGGGTAGCGTCATAGAAGGTTTTGGATTTTTCGATGTCATTGGCACCGAGCATGATGTGGCTGAACATGAATTGGCTCCTGAAAAATTCGCTGTGTTGGCCGCCGTCACTGGCGGGTGAGACAAGTAAAAGTCGATGCCGATTGGAAATCAAGCGATTTCATGCATCCTGCGGTATTAAATCCGTGCTTGCCAGCATGAGGCTAACGCGTTAACTTTAAAAGAAAAAGGGAGAAATTGCATGGGCCCTGTTGTCTTGCTGAATAATGAAAAAACCACAGTGACAGTCAACAATCTGGAAGCCTCGCCGCTACAACTGCAGAAGGTTCTGCGTTGCCTGACCGATCTGCTGCCCAGTGCGCACTACAAACCCAAAGCCATCATGGTCAAACAGGGGCAGGGTGGTGTGGATACCTACCAGTTCCGCATTGATGTCGGTGGGCCTGCCAGTATAGACAGCCAGAAGATCAGGGCAGCCTTGCTGAACACCGGTGCCAAAGGCTTTTTTATTGAGGTGCCGGTGCCTAAAGTGCGTTGATGGAGCGTTAACTCGCTATGGCTCAGTGCTGGCATTGCCAGCAAATCTCAAAGCTGCCTTCGTTCGAAATCCATAATTCGTGAAAAATATTGGCAATACCGTGCTGCGCTCCAACCGGTATCGTGTGCTCATTTTTGACAAAAGACTCGATACCATGAAGCGCCAATACGTTCTTCACTGAATGCAGAACCAACACATTGTCATGGGTATAAATTTTTTTCATGTCCAAGCCTCGGGTGACGCCCCGATTTACTCCGACTCTGGTGATCGCCTGGAAAACCAGGCGTGAACAAAGCCGGCCTGATAAAACTGCACAGGGTTGTTAAACCCGCCACGCTTGATAATTGCCTTAACGTCCTCTGGAGGCAAAATTGCAACATCTTTCGCCCACGCTGAATGCGTTCTGGCAATCGCATCCGCTGGCACATTGGCAGCATGCAGCATGGTGACCCAATTCTTGAGCAACGCTTCGTATTCCGCAGTCCCCACCGATGACGACAGGTCTGCACTCACCAGGATGCCGTTCTGTCGCAGTCTTCCTGCTATGGAGCGGAAAAAAGCGGAGCGCGCTTCTTTGTCGAGAATAAACTGCGAGACCATAAAGCAAGTGGCTGCATCATGAAGGCCAATGTCCGGGAGTGACTCCAGGTAACCTTCATGGAATGTGCAGCGAGAAAAGAATCCTTCTTGCTGGGCCCGCTGGCGGCATACCTCAAGCATGGCGCCGGAAGGTTCCACTGCGGTAAATCTCCAGCCTGGAAACCTGCTGGCCAAATAAGAGAGTTCCGCGCCGGCCCCCAAGCCGACGCAGAGTATTCGAGCATCCTCAGGCAGTTCTGACAGTATCCATTCGAGTTGGAAGTAAAGCCCGTTGTGAACAGGCGCCAGTTTCTTTTGTTGCTCTTCATAGCCACTGGCTTGTTTGTCAAAAACCGATTTGAGTTCTTCTTGATTCATTGAATATAACCGAAACGAAATAGAGGTTGTCGTGTTGAAGCGCAGCGGTGAACCAGAGCTGTAACATGAGCTGGTCACATCACCTCATCACTGGCGCACATAGCGCAGGTGAGTGGCATGTTTTCCGTCAAGCACTCCATCGATGCGAAACTGCAGTCCAGGTACAGACAGGTTCTCAAAGAGTCGGCGCCCGCTGCCAAAAAATACGGGAGCCAAGGCGATTTCCAGCTCATCAACCACGCCCAGGTTCACGTACTGCTGGATAACATCCGCTCCACCTGAAATACGAATGTCCCGACTGCCCGCCGATTGCCTGGCCAGCTCAAGCGCATGTTCCGGCCCATCGTTGACGAAGTAGAAGGTTGTGCCGCCGGGGCGCACCCAAGGCTCGCGTTGTTCATGAGTCAATACATAAACCGGTGTGTGGAACGGAGCTTCGTCTGGCCAGCTGACTTCGCCCTGATCAAACATACGTTTGCCCATGATGTTGGCACCCGTGCGCTCAAAGGTATGACGAACCATGTCATTGACCGGGCCTGTCTCTCCACCCGGTCCGAACTGGAGCTTCTCGCGAAAATACTGCTGATTGAGCAGCCAGGCCATTAGCGCTCCCCATTTTTCACCCCAGTTCTTGTAGCCTGGATTCTCCATGGTCATGCCTTCCGGTGCCATGTAGCCATCAAGGCTCAGTGCGATGTTTACAAATACTTTGCTCATTCTGCGTTCCTCGCCGCGCGATGTTGGTTTCGGAAGGTGAGATATAGAACCCCGGCAATTCCAAGCGCGATTACCGCGACGATATCTGCAATCACAACCCTGTGGACAGCTTCGTTATAGCTGCCAACGGACCAGGCGATGAAAATAAAGGACACAACACTCAGAAAGCCTGCCAACAATGCCAGCGCCTGGAGTGAGGGCTTGAAAGCGGAATACACAATAAATAAACCCAGCAATCCAAACAACACGGCCCGATGGCGCATGAGAATCACAAGATTCGGGTCAGTGAGACTTACTCCGTACAGAGCCTCCAGGCGATCTGGGCCTAAAACTCCGGAAACGGGCAGCAGATGAATTAGGCCAACAATTACCAACATAGCCGAGATAATCTTTTCCATGATCGTTTGATCTCACTTCAAGTGCCTAACGGGAGCGATTGCTGCGGATTGTTATATGCCTTGCCTGGCAATGCATATGCGCATAAGCTATACGCATTGCAGATATGGAGCAACCACCATGAATTACGGATACAACACCCAAGCACCCAAAAAACCAACCAATGTCAGTATAAACAGCGACTTACTTCAAAAAGCAAAAGACCTGAAGATTAACCTGTCCGCTACTCTTGAGCATGCCTTGGCTGAGCAGTTGCGCAATGAACAGCGCGCCGAATGGCTACGCGAAAATGCCAATGCTATTCAAGCGTACAATCAGTTTGTTGAAACAAACGGCACTTTCAGCGATAGCGTCCGGAAATTCTAATGGCCCAGTTTTGTGCTTATGAAAACCCAAACCCCGCTACTCGCACCCAGTACCCGTACTTGCTGGACATACAAAGTGATTTACTAAGCGAGTTGCGTACGACCGTTGTAATTCCGCTGACACCCTCCAAACTTGCCGCACCAATGAGTTTGACCCGGCTCAACCCTAACATTGTTATTGACGGTAAAAGTTTTACTGTCATGACACAAGAGATTGCCGGCGTAGATCGCAACCAGCTCGGCGCTCAAGCGTACAACTTATTGTCGTATCGCTCGGAAATTTTCGCTGCACTCGATTTTGTACTCTCTGGCATATAACGCCTGAGTTCAGCGGCATTTGAGGTGACGGCCGCTTTTGCAGCAGCAAAAATGGACGGCGGGTCAAACGTCCGCTGCAACGATTTGTTAGCTGCGGGCTTCATCAGTTTCATACGGCAAGTTATGAAATGGTAACGGCACCCCAACGTTCCGTCCAACTTTCCAGAAATGCTCCTCACCTAGAACCCAGCGATAAAGGTTCCAAAGGGCATCAGGAAACAACTTCAAACCTGTGCCGCCGACGGTACCTGCGTGATTCTGTATAAGCATTCTCTTGACTTCATCAAAAAGCGGTTCTGCGTATTTGTACTGTCCCGCAACCATTGCCGTAGTTATGCCGGTTATCAGGTCGGCTAGTTGTAGCTGCCGAAGCAATTTCGATGGAGTTGTCAGGATGTTTAGCGCACACCAATCAGGAACGCTGTACTCGGTTCCTGATTCAACCCGATCAAGAAAACTCTGCAGCAATCCCTCTTCTTGTTTTTTCCCTCCACCTGGTCGGTCCGCAATAATGATTGCCTGTTCCTTCTTTTTAGAGAGATTCACAGACAATCTTTCGAACGCAAAATCTAAGCATTTCTCAAATGCTCGTTCGCCCTGAAGTGTGGTCCGGCCGGTGTCCCAAACAATGACTAGCGCCTGAACTCCAAGCTCTTGCGCAGCACGTAGAATTTGCTTGTAGCACTCATTACGAGCGTCACCCTTAAGGTATTCATATATCCATGAACCCTTTTTAGGCGACCATTTGATCTCGTCGCCGGTCGGAATGCCAAATGAATCCGCAATCGCATTCACCGATGTTGAAAAAGGCCGGACCGCATCCTCTGGAAACAGGGCTCCCCCAAAGGCTACGAGGCTGCCCATGCCCTCTCTAGCCCCCTTTTGAGTGGAGTCGTCTGCGAAAAAGAGCTCCATGTCATCCTCCTGAGCAGCTAACGCTCGCCTAAAGTGCGCGGGTTTTCGCGTCACATTGAAGGCGCTTGTTATGAGGAACTTTCATCTGTAATTAGCGGATTGTGAGTATCGCTAGGAAGTTCCTCTGTCCTAGCCTGAGTTCTCCAAACTATTTCAGTAATTTCTCTGACTCGATCCACAATAGGCTTGGCATCGTCACCCAGTTTTCGAAGAACTACACCGGCATCTCCTATCATGCCCCAAAATCTGTCTAAGTCAGATACTTTCTTGTGGAGCTCAGATTGAAGTTTTTCTAAGCGCTTTAATAATCGCTGTTTGTGTTCTTCTTCCAGTATCTGATTATTCGCGATTTCTTCACGAAGTTCATTTACAAGAGACTGAATTCTTTCTAGATCACCTTGACTGAATTCAAAACTGAAAGCTGCGTTAAGAGCAAGTTTGTATTTTCTCTTGAATGAATCCAGTTTGATTTGAGTTGCGTGCCCCTGAAATTCTTTTCTTACATTCTGTATATACTCGAACAAACTTGCAGAGTTTTCTTGTAGATCACCAGATTGTTCCTTTATCTGATAATGAGAAAAAAGCCCCTTTGCTTCGATGATTGATTCAATGAGGGCAGAGGTTTCAACAAGAACATCTAAGTGATGCTGTTCCCACCAAGGTTGCGGAGGAAATTGATCTACGTAGGCTATTGCCTCACTAGCTGCTATAACGATGCCCTGGATAGGGCTATCTTCTAGGGACTTAATGAAATTATCATCAAAATTCACAGGGCTAACTCCTGACGTGACCGTTCTTCATAACGCCTCACTAATGGGCACCGCTTTGCGGCGTCCCAGCAGGCGAAGCCTGCGTATTCAGTGATTTGTTAGTGCTCAATTTTTTCATATTGTCTGCGTCAGTCAGGAACCACTCTATCATCTCCCAATTATTGAGTGATGTATTATGATTTCCCATGCTCTTCCGAATCTCTAGTAGCAACTCGGATAGAAGTTCTATCCAACGAGAAGTCTTTTGTAAAATTTCATCCCCTTCTGCGTTATGCTCACCTCTATAAAAAAACTGCATTAACTTATTGTAAGCCCTTACGACGGAGTCATCGCCTACCAATGACAACTTAAAGCCGACGATTCGGTACTCGACCGTTAACATTTTTCCTATTGAGAGACTGTCTTTGCTTTGACCTTTGTATTTCGGGTCTTTTGCAAAAGCTGCGTCTGTAGTAAATAAGACAAAGAAGGGCTCCAACAACTTATTGTAGATATCGATTCGATCAGCACGCAGCTTATCTTCAAGTTCCTTAATCCTTTCATCAGCTCTTTGTTCTCGATTTCTCGTGGACTCAAGCTTGGTTTTCAAGTGCCAGCCTATACCCGAAAGTAGAAGCACTAAAATAGGGGTAAGAACTGAACCAACGGCGACGATGTAATCAATCCAATCTCGCTCCAATTTGGGTATACCTCCGTGCACTAACGCCGCCGTAAGCGGCGGCAACGTAGTTGCCGTCCGAGCCCGAAGGGCGACTTGACAGCTTTGTTATGTGACTTATTCAAATGCTGATCGCTCATACAGATTAGCTTGACCGTGGTTATCAATTAATAAGGGGTATGAGATATTCTTTAGAAGCGCGTATTTTTCGACCAATGGCTTGAATTTCGCATATCCAAGATTACTTAAGCAGTTGTAGAAGAGTAGAGTCAACTCATAGCTAGATAGCTGCGCGCGCACCAAGTTTGTATAGAGTCTCTTATCATCTATTTCGCTCTGATCAATTAGTTTCACTATGTGATACAAGCTTCGAAAGTAATGACCAATACGGGACTGGTGCTGTTCATAAAACTCCAAATACTTATTGTTTATTTTCTCTCTAAGTTCAAGTTCTTCGTCGCCTGAATACTCTGTAGTCCACTTCTTCTTAAAAGTCTTATAGAAGTACTTCATGCAATCGCGACCTTTTGAATTGTTATTCGCGTTGAACTCAATAACATCCATTGAGCCAACAATTTCTTGCTGCAAACTTAATAACTGAAAAAACGTATTTTCGAAAATCTGCTTCGAGAGAGTTCTATTCTGTAACTTCATCTCAGAGTTTTGAGCAGTTAATTCCTTGCGCGTGAGTTCCAATTCCTTTCTTTGGAGCGAAAGCTCCGTTCTTTGCAACAGTATGGCAAAAATTAAACCTACAAATGCTAATCCCGAGAACAACGAGTTTATAAAACCAAACATATCCCCGAATGTGCCTCTATCTTTCATATCGTATAGCAAGATTCCAGATATAGCCCACGAGGCTATTACAACTACCGAAACGGTAATTGGAAACCACCAATTAAATTCTTTTTTAGTATTCACTCATAACCTCGGTATCACATAACGCCGTTCCTCAGCGGTAAAAGCGTGGTGGCGTGACTTTTGCGCACTATGCAAAAGGCATGACACTATGATTTTGTCCGTCTGTAGGACTTTGTTAGCTTTTGCACACTTCATAACAGAATCTTCTAGCGCACTTTTCACGACGCTCTATCAACTTATCTGTATTGCTTACGGCTGCATTCGACTTGAGCTCAGTCCCGCTAATCAGCCGAGTGATCAGGCTTTCGATTTCTACCTTCTCCACCTTGCTGTACGAATTAATAATCGACCTTGCATTACCGCTATAAAACCGTCTAGCCAGGTTTGGAGCAAGGCTTTCGAAATCGGGACCGACCCCATCCAATAGCACAAATTTTTCAAAAGCAACCAAGTCGCCCCTATGGAATGGCGATTTCAATCTAAACGGGCCGACACCAATCCAAGTGACTTTGCCAGCGATTTCCTTTGAGTCTTCCCAAGGTGACTTAGAGCCAATTCCAACCACTGCGTCAAATTTTCTGTTCCTGATGGTTCCCATGCAATCGTTAATACCAAAAATCCCGCGATTGTCAGGATCTCCGGTGTGTGTTCTCTTGTAGGTTAAAACGCGCACGACGTCTCCATGTGAAAGCTAACGCCCCTAGATAACCGGCGCGGCGCATAGCGCGCGTCCGGCGACCGAAGGGAGCGAAGTTGATTGTATTGTTACTGCACGAAGCGCCGCAGCTCGTGAAAACCCAGTATGCGCAGCAACAGCGGAGCATGAAGCCGAAGACAACCACGGGGTTACCGACTGCCACTTGTCAGCGATGCAACCTGTAGAATGCACTTCCCAACCGACTGCGTTTTTTTGCAAATTTCTCTCCGGCTACCACATCACCATTGATGGCGTTTTATTGCATTGGTCCTGAAAACTGCGCCTCTGAACTTCCCGGCGGCGTTCGCGGCGGCAAACCCTCTGACCCGCCTGGCACCCAGCCAACTACGCGCTCTGTGCTTGAAGCTGGCACACTGATAGTGCAGTAACGCCCATATTCACGCGCCAGCTTTGCTGGTCGCGTGGAATTGATTGTTATGAGCGCCTTCCGTTTTGAAGGACTTTCAGCAAAGCAAACGTTGCGGTTTCCCATCTATCTGTAGGTCCGACCGAGCTAAAGCTCTCATTATTGTTTAGTGTATGTTCAATTTTTCTTAATATCCGAGCGGTTTTAGTCAACAAGTCGCGAATATCGTTTGGCTTAATCCCGTGCTTCTTGTAAAGATCTTTTGGATCAACCGCAGATTCCTTATGAGCTATTATCCTGTTTCGGATCGTTTTCATGTTTGAGACGAGATTTTTGTGTGGACTCAACGTACTATCAAATTCATCTACGAGCGATTGATGTCCGGATTTTTTCAGTAAGCCCTTCAACTTCCTAATGCTGTCCGTTTTAGGATTAGAGTCAAAAAGGCATGCAGACTCTACAAACATCAATTTGTAGTTTCCGATATTTGCAGCTGAGAAAAACTCACTATATCGGTAATCGTTCATATCATCGTAGTGATTTTTTAAAGCTTTACCATGTCCTCTCAAAGCAAACCAGATCTGATAATGTGCCAAAGCAGCATTCGCGCTGTCTTTAACATTTTTGAAGCAGTTAGTGAGTTCTTTATTCATGCACTATGCTCAATTGGCCTCATAACGCCCTTCAACAACGGCGCCGGCAAAGCTGGCGTCCGTTTGCTTGAGATTGTTAGGGCGGCTGAAGTATACTCGTACGGCATTCCCGTACATATATTGGTGGGCAAGATGGAAACAGTCACTGTAAACAAGTTCAGAGATAACCTGAAACAGCTTGTAGAACAAAGCATTAGCCGGCATGAGCCACTCAGAGTCTCGCGACGGTCCGGGCAGGACTTTGTCGTGATTAGCGCCGAAGACTGGGAGCGTGAGCAGGAAACGCTCTACGTCCTGCAAAACACTAACCTCATGCAACAACTGGCTGAATCGGTTAAAACCCATACAGAGCGCAAAGGATACATGCCTACAAAAGAGCAAATGGATGAGATCACTGGTATTTGAGGGCAGAACCTGGGAGGCGTATGAAGCCATGCGCCAAAAGGACAAAAAGCTGCACGAATCTGCGCGCAAAATCATCAAAGAGCTCCTTCGATGCGATGATCCCGCTGTCGGGACGGGTAAGCCTGAACTCCTGAAGCATAATCTATCCGGTTTTTGGTCAAGA
Organism: Pseudohongiella sp.; assembly: GCA_036834885.1. GTDB lineage: Bacteria > Pseudomonadota > Gammaproteobacteria > Pseudomonadales > Pseudohongiellaceae > Pseudohongiella. Next base: position 139,889 of record DAITNA010000003.1, read on the forward strand.
CGTCTGAGCCAGAAAGATCGTATTGTGTACAGGTTTGATGAATCATCGATCTATATCTTTGCCTTGGGCGGACACTATGACGAGCCCTAACATTTGTATCATGTGCCAGCACGATTAATCGCCTGATCTGCACGATATCTCAATAGAGTTTTCCATCAAAAACTGAATATAACCTTTAGATACCAGAAGACACCCAAATTGACCAGTAGCCAGAGTCACCATCCAGGACGTGTTCGCTGATCCAAAAACCATGCCTTTAGCGTCAGTACAATTAGTCTGATGCATTAAAAAAGCAATTACCCAAACGGGTGAGAAGAGAAGAAATTGGTGCCCCGGACAGGATTTGAACCTGTGACCTGCCCCTTAGGAGGGGGCCGCGCTATCCAGCTGTGCCACCGGAGCAAAAGGTGTGTAGTCTGGCGTTTGATAGCGGGCGCGATTATAGCCCAGCGGCGGGCGCTGCGACCACCTCCGGCTCCCCCCACTTCTCATACACCTCCATGATGTCCGGCAACTGCGCGATAAACAGCTCCGTCAGGTGGGGATCGAAGTGTTTGCCAGCCTCGCTGCGGATCAACGCAATCACTTTGTCTAGCGGCCATGCCGGTTTGTAGGGGCGGGCGCTGATCAGGGCGTCGAACACGTCGGCGATGGCGACAATGCGCGCTTCGATGGGGATGTCGTCGCCTTTCAGACCGTGCGGGTAGCCGGTGCCGTCCCACTTTTCGTGGTGGTGCAGGGCGATGCGGCGGGCGGTGAGCAGCAGACCGCTGACTTGTTCGCCGATGATGTGAGCGCCAATTTCCGGGTGGCGTTTCATCACGTCCCATTCCTCGGCGTCGAGTTTGCCAGGCTTGGCCAGAATCGCGTCGGGGATGCCGATTTTGCCAATGTCGTGCATGGGGGCGGCGTGCAGGATTTCTTCCTGTGCGGCGTCGGAGAAACCGAGTTCGCGTGCGAGGATGCGTGACAGATGGCTCATGCGGATCACGTGCAAGCCGGTTTCGTTGTCTTTGTATTCGGCGGCCAGACCCAGGCGCTGGACCACTTGCAGGCGGGTTTCGCGCAGCTCGTCGACTCGGACCAGCGACAGGTGGGTGCGCACGCGGGCGCGCACCACGGCGGGGCTGACCGGTTTGGTGATGTAGTCGACGCAGCCGACATCAAAGCCGCGGGTTTCGTCGGTGTCGTCGTCGAGCGCGGTGACAAAAATCACCGGGATGTGGCTGGTGAGGGGACTGGCCTTGAGCGCGCTGCATACCTCGTAGCCGGTCATGCTGGGCATCATGATGTCGAGCAGGATCAGATCGGGTTTTTGTTGTTGCGCCAGTTCCAGTGCCTTGTCGCCGTCGCGGGCAAAAATCAGGCGGTAGTTGTCCTGCAGGATCTGTTTGAGCACATGCAGGTTGGTGGGTTCGTCATCCACCAGCAGCAGCGTGGGGTGGTTCTGCAGTTCATTGGGCATCGGGCATGTCCTCTTGCGGCTTGATCCGCTGCAGCAGCGCTGCGGCCTGATCAAAGTCAAAACTGTCGATGTGGCTGCGCAGTCGTTCACCGTGTTCCGGTGCCAGCCGTGCTGCGACGCGGGTGCTGAGCACATCGTCGTTTTCGCCGCGGGCCAGCAGGGCCATCAGCTTGTTGATGTCGGCCAGTGTGTTCGCATCCGTTGGTGTGCTGCCCTTGCCGTTGTCGCGTGCGCTGTCGGCCTGGCGGGCTTCGTACTGGGTCTGTATGTCGTGCAGTTGCTGAACCAGTGCGGCGATACGGGCAGGCAGATGGCGCGCATCGGTAGGCTGGCGGCAATCCAGTTCCAGTTGTTCGGCTTCTTTTTGCAAACGTTCCAGTCCCAGATTGGCGGCGGCACCTTTCAGGCGGTGTGCGGCATGGCCAAGATCGTCGGCCGGTTGTGTGCTGTGTGCCAGGGTCTGGGTCAGACCCTGCAATTGTTGCAGGCTGCTGCGCACGAACTGTTGCAGGGCGCTCAGGTAGGCGTGCTGGTCACCCCAGCGTTTGAGGGCGCTGTCCCAGTTGATCAGGGGTGTCGCGGTCGCCGGAGTCATGTGCGCAAACGGTGTATTGATTTCCGGCATGGGCGCCAGGTGGCTTCCGGGTACCAGGCGCAGCATTTCACCTTGCAGTTCGGGCCAGTCCAGCGGTTTGGAGGCAAAACCGTCCATGCCGGACTCCTGCGCGGCTTCGCGGTCGCGGTCGAGCACGCTGGCGGTGATCGCAATCACCGGCGTGCGGGGCAGGGCGTGGGTCTGTTCGTGTGCGCGAATCAGCCGCGTGGCTTCAAGACCGTTCATGCCGGGCATTTGCACATCCATCAGAATCAGGTCGTAGCGGTGCTGGCAAAAGTGCTCGAAAGCTTCATGGCCGTTACGGGCCATGTCCACCTGATGGCCGTTGCGCAGCAGGATGATGCGCAGCAGTTCGAGATTCTCTTCCACATCGTCCACGGCAAGAATGCGCAAACTGCGGGTGCTGGTGGCGGCAGCGACATGGTCAGCCAGCGGCGCGTGACCGGCTGGCAAGGGCAGGGTGACGGTAAACGCGGAGCCTTCACCTTCCACGCTGCTGACCGTGATGCTGCCGTGCATCAGCGTGGCCAGTTGGCGTGCAATGGTGGTGCCCAGGCCGGTGCCACCAAAGCGGCGGCTCATGCTGGCATCAGCCTGTGCAAACGGATCAAAAATATGGGGCAGGCGTTCAGCAGAAATGCCGATGCCGGTGTCGACAATCTGTATCATCACCTGCTGTTGCTGTTCCTGCACAGACAGGGTGACATGACCCCTTTCCGTAAACTTGACCGCGTTGCTGAGCAGGTTGAGCAGAATCTGGCGCACACGCAGCGCGTCACCCCGGTACCACTGATGCGGGCTCCGGTAGTCCAGATTCAGTGCGAGTCCCTTTTGGCGGGCTTGCAGCTGTACTACGTCCATGGCCTCATCACAGAGGTTGCGCAGTGAAAAGTCATGTTGTTCCAGATCGATGGCACCGCGATCGAGTTTGGCGGTGTCCAGAATGTCATTGAGCAGGCGCAGCAGCGAGCGCGCGGCATTGTGTACAGTTTTGATCTGGCGGTACTGCTGCGGTTCCAGCGGCGCGTCCAGCAGCAGTTCACTGAAGCCAATGATGGCATTCATGGGGGTGCGGATTTCGTGACTCATATTGGCCAGGAAGGCGCTCTTGGCGTCCGCCGCCTGCTCGGCGCGTTCCTTGGCCGCCTGCAAGGCCTTGAGCATGTCGCGGCGCTCGGTGAGGTCGCTGGCGAGCAGCACAATTTTCATGGCTTTGCCGTTGGCGTCCAGAATCGGGTTGAAAATGGCTTCAATCCAGCGCGCCTTGCCGGCGATTTTCAGACTGAATTCGCCGCTGCGAAAATGCCCCTGCTGCAAGTCCTGCCAGAAGTTTTGCGGGAATTCGCTGGCATCAAACAAGGCTGTCCACGCTTGACCGCTGAGAGTCTGTTGCTGGCGTTCACACAGTTGCTCCGCATTGGCGTTGAGTGAGCGAATCACACCGTTCAGGTCAAACTCGATGACAGCTTGTGCGCGGCTGATCGCTTCCACCGTACCTTCAAATTCTGCGTTGCGCCGGCGTGCCTCGGTGATGTCCACAATCACGCCGTCCACCCAGCGTGCATTGCCAGCATCGTCGTAGGTGGCGCTGGCGCTTTCGGTGACCCAGCGTTCACTGCCATCGCGGTGCTGCACGCGATAACGCAGGGTGTAACTGCCGCCATGACGCAGGTGCGACATCACTTCGTTGTAGATGCGGTCGGCATCATCAGGGTGGATCACGTCGCTGAATTCACGCACGCCCTCCATAAAGTCGCGTGCCGGGTAACCGGTCAGGTTCAGCACCGCGTCGCTGATAAACAGCATGTTCCAGTTGCGGTTGGGCAGGCAGCGGAAAGTGACACCGGGGATGTTGGCGATCAGCGAGCTGTATTGCTGTTCGCGATCGCGCAGGGATTCCTCAATGGCTTTGCGCTGGGTGATATCGGTGATGATGCCGACAAACAGTGGCTGGCCGTTGACCGTGGTTTGTCCAATGCTCATGCGGATCGGGAACAGGCTGCCGTCGCGCCGCCTTGCCGTCACTTCGCGGCCGCGGCCCACCATGCGCACCAGTCCGGTTTGGCCGTGTTCATGCAGGTACTGGTCGTGTTCCGACGCAAAGTCGTCCGGCATCAGAATGCCGACACTGCGTCCGATGGCGTCTTTCATGGGCCAGCCAAAGATCTGCTCGGCCGAGTGGTTCATGGACTGGATAATGCCGCGCCCGTTGATGGTGACAATTGCATCTACAGCGGTGTCCACAATCGCGCGCAGGCGGTTTTCGCTGCTTTGCATTTTGCTGAACAGGTCGCGGTAGCGCAGAAAGGAATTGGTCAGGCCAACGACCAGACCAATGGCCAGAATACCAATGCCGATACTGAGCGCGAGCACGCTCTGGTCACCGGGTTCGGTGGTCACCAGTGGGCCCGAGCCCACAAACCGCGCCCCGACCATGGCGGTGTAGTGCATGGAAGCGATGGCCAGTCCCATCATGATGCCACCAAGGACCGTGGCCGTGGTGCTGTTCAGATTCAGCAGTTTGCGCAGGCCGTAGCGCGACCACAGGGCGAGCATGGCCATGATCACGGCCACCACAATCGAGGTCATGAACCAGAGCGGGTCAAAGCGCAGGCTGGCTGGCATCTGCATGGCAAACATGCCGGTGTAGTGCATGGCACCAATACCCGCGCCGACAAAAACGCCGGCGATGGCAATGCTGAGTGCCGAATGTCGGGAACGGGTCAGTTGTGTCAGCGCCAGCCAGGAAGCCAGTGTCGCGGGCAGCAGTGACAACAGGGTCAGAATGGGGTCGTAGCGAACGGCCATGGGCAGCTCGAAGGACAGCATGCCGATGAAGTGCATGGCCCAGATGCCGCCACCGAGCACCAGTGAGCCGGAGAACAACGCAATGCGCCGTGCCTGCAGAGTGCTGGAGACACGAACAAGATCAGCCACTTGCAGGGCGAAGCCGGAGCTGAGCATGGCCACCAGCACAGACAGCGCCACCAGCCACAGGTCGTGATGGCCGTGGATCAGGTTTGTGCCATCGTCAAGCGGTACCGAAAACAGGTCAAGCACGGACGGGCAGCCTCTTCGCAATGAAAACACAGTGATTACTGTGTCGGCGGCTGACTCTGTGACTTAAGCGTTTTAGCGGGCAGCGTGGCAGGCCATGTGCTGAATCACACCGGGCTTGTGGCAGCTGAGCTTGCAAATGCTGTAGTGATAATTGCGGGCACAGGGGTCCAGCTCTGCCGCCTCATCGATGGCCGCTTGCAAATCAGCTTGAGCCGCTTTCTGAGTCAGATAGGGACCGGAGATATTCACCTGCAGGGTGGGAGTATCCGGGTCTGTCGCAACGATATAAAAATTTTCAGAATTCATGAGTACTTTACTGGGTACAACGCGCTGTCTTTCGTGAAGAAAACGGCACCGGGGCCACGTTATTGTGTGATCGCAGACTTTTGATCTGTCACCAATAATGGCGGCGCATTATCCTCCTTTAGTTTGCAATGTGCCAGCCTTGTTGGCACAAAATTCAGCTTTTCCCAGCCTCCTTTACCACGGTTCCTTTAAGGCTCCCGAGCTGACACTCAGGTGCACGCTTGCCGGCGTTTACAGACACTTGAGGCGCGGGTTACGCTCCCGGTCCGTGAACACCATCAGTATCATCATTCCGGTCTTGAACGAAGCTGCAGCGTTGGCGGCCCATCTGCCTTTGTTGCAGACATGGCGCGACGCCGGTCACGAAGTTATTGTTGTGGATGGCGGCAGTTCTGATCAAAGCTTGAATGTCTGTCAACCCGATCATGCCAACAACAGGGTCGACCGATTGCTGTCGGCACCGCCCGGTCGAGCCTCGCAGATGAATGCCGGGGCGCGAGTGGCCAGTGGCGACCTCTTGCTCTTCCTCCATATAGACTCGTTATTGCCGGCTTTTATTCCCCCGATCCTGTCGAAAATCGGCGTTGATGACAGCCTGCCGCGCTGGGGGCGATTTGATGTGCGCCTGACCGGGCGCCGGCCTGAGTTTCGGGTCATTGAGTTCATGATGAATCTGCGTTCGCGACTTACCGGTATCGCCACCGGCGACCAGGCCATTTTTGTTGAGCGGGCGCTGTTTTTTCAGGCTGGCGGTTTTCCGGCCATGCCGCTGATGGAAGATGTGCAGATGTGCTCGCGGCTCATGCGGCTGGCGGGTCGGCCGCTGTGCCTGCGCGAGCGTGTGGTCAGCGACAGCCGGCGCTGGGAGCAACGTGGCATCTGGCGCACCATCATCCTGATGTGGCGTTTGCGGCTGGCGTTTTTTCTGGGCGCCGATGCAAAGGCCTTGCATCAGCAGTATTACCGACGCCCGGCGCCGGCGCATGTGATTGGTGCGAGTCACTCAGCGCCACCCGAACTGTCGGCCGGTATTGTGTTTTTTGCCCGCACGCCGGTGCCCGGCAAGGTCAAAACCCGGTTTATCCCGACGTTGGGAGAAGAGGGCGCTCTGGCGCTGCATCGGGAACTGATCCGCCTGACCTGGTCACGGACCTCGGCGGGACTGCCCTGGCCAATGACCTTGTGGATGTCGGAACCGGGTCAGGAAGACTGGTTTCTGGCGCATTGCCCCGGTGCCACGCTGGCGGTGCAGGCGGGTGAGGATCTGGGGCAGCGCATGGCGCAAGCTCTGGGCTGCACCTTGCAGCAGCAGGCAATGGCAATTGTGATCGGCGCGGATTGTGTGTCACTGGATACCGACTATCTGGCGCAGGCGGTGCGCGCCTTGCAGCAGGGAGCTGATGTGGTGTTGGGCCCGGCAGAAGACGGTGGTTATGTGCTGCTTGGTGTGCGGCAGCAGGTGCCGGCTGGCATTTTTGACGCGATAGACTGGGGCAGCGGGCAAGTGTTGCAGCAGACGCGGGCGCACTTGCGCCGGCTGAGCGTGGAAACCGGGTTGGTCTGGGAGGAGCTGGCGCCGCGCTGGGATGTCGACCGGCCGGAGGATTTGCCACGATTGGCCTTGCTCCGCCAATAGCCGGGCTCAGGTGATCGCTTCGCGCTGCAACTGGGTGACAAAGCGGTTCACGGCCAGTTGTTCCAGTCGGCCCAGATTGACAAAACGCAGACCCATGACCGTCTGATTGCGTTCCGGCTGATACTGGGAATAGACCGACGACGCCTCGCAGCTCAGGTCCTGATCAATCAGCGGCAAGTGCGTGTTGACTTGAAACTTTTCCATCATCTCCGGTTCCGGATGGATCTGACCCTCAACCAGCAGGCGAAAACCGGTGGCTGACATGTTCAGTATTCTGCCGGCGATGGGCGATGGACGATTGTCATTGTTGATGGTGGCGTTGACCATCAGTGCACCACGAACCCAGGCCCGGAAGGCATCCCGGCGCTGCAAATACAGCAGTTTGTCGGGGAACTTCACATCGTAGTAGTTGCCGCCATCATCACGACCAATGCGCTGCACCGTCAGATCCTTGGCCAGCACTTTGATGCCGTTGACAGAGGCGCGCAGGGTAAATTTTTGACCGGATTCGGCGCGGCGGTGTGCATCCGGGGTGGAAAACTGGTCAAGTCGGAACGAGCGGCTTTTCAGATCCACTTCAAGAATCATCGACGCAGTGATTGCGCTGGACTCTTCAAACTGTATGGTGATGCTGGACCGATCGGCATGCAGCGCCTTCAACACGCTGTAGATGTCGCCAGCTGAGGTGTAATAACGCTCCATCAGGCGCTTCCGAGATCACGTTTTTCGTTGTTGCCAGCGGTACTGCCATGACTGGTGTAAAGGTTGTTCAGCGTTGCCGGGCCACGCAAGATGCCCAGTGTGCGCTGCGTGTTGATGCGACTGCGATGTACGATGATGCTGTTGGTTTCTGTCAGTTCCCGACAGGTTTGCAGGCGTGTTTCAATGCTTTCGATCAGCTCCGCCAGGGCGGCATGTTCAGTGTTGCCGGCCAGCAATGCCCGCAAGCGCGGCAGGCTGGACTGGTTCTCGGGCAGACCGGCTTTGGCCAGCAGCTGCCGGCGCGAGCGATCATCGCGCTCGATGCTGGCAATCAGTGTCTGTTTTTGTTGGAGCAGCCCGTTCAGCCGCTCCAGATCGCGTTTTTCAAGGCAGGTCTTTTCTTCCAGCAGTAAAGCGGCCAAAGCATCCAGCTGAGTGCGGTCTTTCTCAAGTATCTTCTGCAGCTCAGTGCTGATCATGCTGCCTCGCGCTTGTTATTGCTCTTAGAGCTTTTGTTCGAAGGCGAGGATTTTATCTGCCACCCGTGCGCTGTCAACCGTATATTGGCCGGCATTGATCTGATCGCGCAGTTCGGTGACACGTACTGCATTGACCTCGGGTAACTGACGGATGCGGCTTTCAAGCGCCTGCAGATCACCCGCCTGGGTACTGATGGATACTTCGTCGACACGAGCCTGAGAGGTTCCCGCCTGCTGGCCGGAAGCAGAGGCTTTGTTGCCGGCAGATGTGCCGGCAGTCGAGGTCTGACCAGACGATGTTCGTACAGTGCTGCGGCTGTCTGTGGCCGATGTGCTGTTGCTGATCGTTGGAATGCTCATACCTGTTCACCTTGGCCGTTTCACTCGGGCCTGTTCACTTTGTGAAAGTGCTTGCTGCTTGTTACGGTTAGCGGCGACAACGCCGTTTACTTTAGTCAATTTACTGTCGTTTGTTTGCCCGTTGTCCGTTCTCGGAAGACCATGTCTCAGAAGATCACGCTGGCTTCACCATGTCCGGTCACAACAGCTTGCACGACCCGGTTGGAGCGGGTGTTGCGTACCTGAATCTGTTTGCCCGCTTCACCATCCTGAAGCGCTGTGCCCTGTTGCCGGATGCTGACGCCCGCCCGTTCTGCAGTCAGTATGACAGTGTCACCGCGGCGCACCATCAGTGGTGCATTCAGCATGTCGCTGCTGAGCGCGGAGCCGCTGCTGACATGGCGTCTGAGCTCCATACCCTGTGCCGCAGACAGATCTTGCAGCAACAGGCCCCTGCTTTGACTGATGTCGACTTCCTGCAAGGCGATATCACCGGCGCCAAGCTGCTCTCCGCGCGCCAGGCTTCGGGTGGTCACCACCACCTCGCGGTAAACCTTGACCTGCACGCTGACATGTCGGGCCCAGGGCGCCTGGTCACGGCAGTCAACCCGCACACTGAGGCGACCACCCTGTCCGTTATGACGACTGAGACTGGTCTGCAGCGGCATGGCGCAGAGCGGAATCTGCTGTCTGGGGTCGGGCGCTGGCAGTTCGACCTCGATGCGGTCACTGCTTTGAGCAAATTCGGCCAGTACGGCGTCGTGTGCGGCTTCAGCCAGCGCCTGCCAGCCCTGCGGCCGGTTCGGCTGTGCTGTGCTGTGTTCTGGTGTCATCATCACGCCAAAAGTGATAAGACAAACACCGGCAAGTACACGGCAGTGCAGCGCAAACGAAGAGTTCTGATTGTTCTTGCCCATCATATCGTCAAATATCCGGCGTTCTTAAGCACATTTTTCAAATAATTTACGTCTGAATCATCCGATTCTGCGAAATGATGCAAGTTATATGCCCGGTATTGGCAATTTTTTACTGTCATCGCCCTTATGAATTCTGGCAAGGGGACGACATACAGTGGAACAACCGCTCTCCGCTCTGGGGGCAGCGGGTCAATATTCGCGGGAGGTTTACATGGCAGGCGTTCTGGACAGCGTCAATCAACGCACACAACTGGTCGGTCAGAACCGGCTGGAACTGTTGATGTTCCGTCTGAACGGCTCACAGTTGTACGGCATCAATGTGTTCAAGGTCAAGGAAGTGCTGCCCTGTCCAGCGCTGACCATGTTGCCACACAGCAGCCGTGTCGTGCGCGGTGTTGCCTATGTGCGTGGCCGAACCATCTCCATTCTGGATTTGAGCATCGCGACTGGCGGCAGCCCGCTGCGTGATGAGGGCAAGGGTTTTATCATCATTACCGAATACAACAACTCTGTGCAGGGATTTCTGGTCAACGGTGTTGAGCGTATCGTCAATCTGAACTGGGAAGACATCCATTCTCCTCCCAAAGGCTCTGGCCGGGCACACTACCTGACGGCGGTGACGCGGGTTGAACAGCATCTGGTGGAAATCCTGGACGTGGAGCGCATCCTGTCAGAGGTGTCACCGGCTGGCAAATCGCTGAGCCCCTCGCTGGTTAACAGTGGCAAGCGTGACAATGTGATCAACACGGTGCTGATTGTGGATGACTCCAGCGTGGCGCGCGCGCAGATCAAACGCTGCTGTGAGGCGATTGGCATGCAGACCGTGCTGCTCAATGATGGCAGGCAGGCGCTGAATCACCTCAGGCATATGCTGGAGCAGGGGCAGAACCCGCTGGACAAATACGCCCTGCTGATTTCCGATATCGAAATGCCGGAAATGGACGGTTACACGCTCACCGCGTCCATCAAGCAGGACCCGAAACTGTCTGCAATGCATGTGATGCTGCACACCTCGCTCAGCGGCGTATTCAATCAGGCCATGGTAGAAAAGGTTGGTGCTGACGATTTTCTGGCGAAGTTTCACCCGGATGAGTTGGCGCAGCGCGTCCTGCGTCAGATCGAAAAACGTTCGCAGGCAGCCTGATCACAGGCGCGGCGTTCAGGGATTTCTGCGTTCATGTCAGAGCAACAGCAGTTCAGCAACGAAGACTATCAGGTTTTCCGGGTCTTTCTGGATCAGGCCTGTGGCATCGTGCTGGGGGACAACAAGCAGTATCTGGTTGCCAATCGCATGCGTCGCATCATGGATGATTACCAGTTTGCCACACTGGGTGCGCTGGTCACGCGCATCAATCAGCACGCGATTCCGGGGCTGAAAGAAAAAGTCATTGATGCCATGACCACCAATGAAACCTTCTGGTTTCGGGATGCTGCGCCCTTTGATGCGCTGCGTGATGTGGTGCTGCCACGTCTGGTGCTGGAAGAGAAGCGTCCGTCTTTGCGCATCTGGTCAGCGGCGTGCTCGTCCGGGCAGGAGCCTTATTCGATCAGCATGGTGTTTGATGAATTCAAACAGAAAAATCCGGGCATTATGCTGCGCGATCCGGAAATTGTGGCCACCGACATTTCAATGTCCATGCTGAATAATGCGCGCCAGGCTGAGTACGACAGCCTCAGTGTCAGCCGTGGCCTTAGCGAAGCGCGGCGCCGCCAGTTTTTTGATGAGCTGCCCAACAGCCGTTACCGTCTGAAGCGCTCGATTACCCAGCGCGTCACCTTCAAGCAACTGAACCTGAAAGACACCTATGCCTCGCTCGGCCGTTTTGACATCGTGTTCTGCCGCAATGTGCTGATCTATTTTGCCGCCGACCTGAAAATTGACATCCTGCAGCGCATGCGTGCGGCAATGAATCCCGGCGCCTGTCTGTTTCTGGGTGCATCTGAATCCCTGCCGGCCGCGTTGGCTGACAAATACACCCTGCAACGGGTCAGCGCGCACACCAGCGTTTATCGCAGCTGATGTTGCCCGCCGGGTGGCCATCCGGTCCGGACAAGCGGCAATCCTGGCGGCAAAAATGCGCTGAGCCTGCTGTGTACCGCTGGCAAGGTGTTGCCCCTTCCTGTTGATCTAAATTCCTATCTGTTTGATTTTAATTGATTAATTGCGATGGCATGGGTCTTGCTAAGTCTTGTTGGACAAACACCGGCAGGACAACAGACATGGCCATCAACTTCAACAATGCATTGGGCATCCACGAGCAGGCGCTGATTCTGCGCACCCAGCGCACCACCTTGCTCGCCAACAACATCGCCAATGCCAGCACCCCGGGCTACAAGGCGCGGGATATCGATTTCCAGGCCTTGCTGGCGGAAGCCGGCAAACCACAGCAGCGTTCTGTGGACGTGGCCAGAACCCATCAGCGTCACATCGGTGGCATGGCCGCGGCGTTTGCCGGCGATGTGCTGTTCCGTGTGCCCAGCCAGGCTTCAGTCGATGGCAATACCGTGGACGAGCAAATTGAAAATGCAGCCTTCGCCCGCAACGCACTTGAGCATCAGGCCAGTTTCCAGTTTCTGAACAGCAAATTCACCGGGCTGATGAAAGCCCTGAGAGGACAATAAGCATGAGCCTGATGCAGATTTTTGATATTGCAGGTACCGGCATGAGCGCCCAGTCCCTGCGCCTGAACACCACGGCCAGCAACATGGCCAATGCCAACAGTGCATCCAGCAGTGCCGAGCAAACCTATCGTGCCCGTCATCCGGTTTTTGCACCCATGTTTGACAACGCGATGGCCGATGCCTTTGCCGGTTCAACCGGTGTGTCCAGCGGCGTGCGTGTGGCCGGCATTGTGGAAGATGCCCGCCCACTGCAACCGCGATATGAGCCCGGTCACCCCATGGCCAATGAAGAGGGTTATGTGTTTTACCCCAACGTAGACATTGTGGAAGAGATGACCAACATGATTTCGTCGTCACGTGCATTCCAGCTCAATGTGGATGTGATGACGGCGGCACGCACCATGATGCAACGTGTGTTGACCCTTGGTCAGCAATAAACCGGATCAATACTCAGACAGAGAATCAGGGTAGCAGGAGACACAGATAATGGAATTGAATGGCAATAACGCACTCAGTCGAGTGCTGTCAGATTACGCACTGCCAGAGGCCCAAAAGGGCAGTGACAACAAAAAGTCACTCGGTCGCGATGAGTTTCTCAAACTGCTGATTGCCCAGCTTGAACATCAGGATCCGACCAACCCGCAGGACAACGGCGAGTTTGTGGCGCAGCTGGCGCAATTTTCCCAGCTGGAAGAGTCGCAAAAAATGAGCAGCAGCTTTAATCAGTTTGCGTCGGCATTCCAGTCCACCCAGCACTTGCAGGCAACGTCGCTGGTTGGGCGGCCCGTGCACGTCAAGAGCAGCGAAGCCATGCTTGGAAGCAGCGGAGCCATCAGTGTGTTGGCAGATTTTGATACGGCTGTTCAGGCTTCAACACTGAGTGTGTACAACAGCAACGGCGAACTGGTCGACAAGTTCGCGCTGGGCGAGCAGACCGAAGGGCGCAAGGAGTTTATCTGGACAGGTTCCAACGCCAATGATGAACGTTATCCACCGGGCATGTACCGTTTTGAGGTGACCAGCGCTGTTGCCGGTGAGACCGTGGTGCAACCGGTGTATCTGAGTGCCAACGTCAACAGCGTGAAGATCGAAGCCGGTGGCAAACTGACGCTGAATCTTGCAGGACTGGGTCCACGATCCATGGCGGATATTGTCCAGATCAACTGAGCCGGTCAGGAATTTTTTGAACAACAACGTGAATGTGAATTGATGATGACCTGCAAGGCGGGTCGGGCAAAAGGGGTGTCAACATGAGTTTTAATATCGGTCTGAGTGCGCTCAATGCGGCGCAGCGTGAAATGAGTGTTACAGGTAACAACATCGCCAACGCTGGCACCAATGGTTTCAAAAGTGCCAAGGCAGTCTTTGGTGATGTGTACGCAGCCTCTGTGCTGGGCGGCGGTGGCACACAATCGGGTAACGGTGTTGCGCTGCAGGAAATCAAACAAAGTTTTACGCAGGGCAACATCAGTTTCACTGACAGCACGCTGGATCTGGCGATCAACGGTGAAGGCTTTTTCATCACGCGTGGTGAGTCCGGCATTTCCTACACGCGTTCCGGCGCATTTGGTACCGACAGACAAGGTTACATCGTCAACGGTGAAGGCTTGCGTCTGCAGGGTTTTGCGCCGTCTGAAGCTGGTCAGGCCACCGGTGGTGGTCCGCTGACCGATTTGCGTGTGACCACGGGTGAAATCCAGCCACGTCCGACCACACGTGTTGAAAGCGTGATCAACCTGGATGCCGCCGCCCAGCCCTCCTCAATTATTGGCAGCACGCTGACACTGAATGGCGGGCGCAGCACTGCGCCGTTGTTGATTCCCACCCTGGATGCTCGAGTCAACGGCTATCAGTCCAACTCGATTCAGGTGGTAGGACCTGACAACAGTACACGTCAGATCAATATCGCTGAAAACGCCTCGGCCAACGCGACTGCACAAATCATGTCAGCCGCGCCTGGTGTCTCTGCACGCGGCATCACCGTTGCATTCCTGAGCAATCTGACTGCGCCGGCGACCGAGAACACCCGCTTTTCACTGAATGGCCGCGAGTACTCTGTTGATCCGACCGATCCCGATGCACTGGATTTGCTGGCAGCCTCCATCAACGCGTCGGCGAGCAATATCAGTGCGCGTGTGGTCGGCACTGACATTCGTATCACACACTCCACCGGCGCTGATTTGAACTTCACGGCCGGTGCACTGGGTAACGGCAGTATTACCGTAACGGCTTCCGAGTACGATCCGATTGACGAGGAATATGTGCCAACAGGCGCCGGGCAGGCGCTGACGCTGGATGGCGCCAACGTAATTGTGGTGGGTGGTACGGTTGAACTGACCCTGGACGAGGGTTATTCACTGCGCGCCGCAGAACTGGATGCCAATGGTGACCCGATTGACCAGACAACGCAGACCGGCAGTATTTTTGGTGACATCTCTGCATCTGACGCGCTGGACGGAGTCGCTTTTGAAACCAACCAGTTTGATCCCAAAAATCCCAACACCTACTATCGCTCAACCGCCATCACCATTTATGACACCGTAGGTACGCCGCATTCGCTGTCGATGTACTTTGTCAAAGAGCGTCCGAATGATGCCGGTGAAACCAATATCTGGAGTGTTTACTTTCAGGTAGACGGTCGCAATATTGGCTACGACCCCAATTCAACAGACGGTTCAGCATCGCTGGCGAGATACGATCTGCGCTTTGATGACACCGGTCGCTTTGATCCCAACCAGTTGCCCATCCAGATCACCAACTGGTCGCCTGTGGATGCCGGTGGCCGTCGTATCGGTGCGGGCCCGGTGCCTGGCAACACCAACGTGGCTGACTTGCTGACCAACTCCAACTTCACCATCGACTTGTCCGGCATGACGGCATTTGGTGGTGACTTCTCCGTGCAGGCCAACAACCAGGATGGTTTTGCCAAAGGCCAGCTGACCGGACTGGAAGTGAACGCACGTGGACTGGTGTCAGCGCGCTTCTCCAACGGCCAATCCCGTGTTCTGGGTGAGGTGGCACTTGCGAACTTTGCCAATCCGGCTGGTCTGGCCAACCTGGGTGGTACCAAATTTGCGGAAACCAGTGAATCCGGCGCTGCGTCGGTATCCGGTGCCGGTACGGCCGGTCTGGGTGCGATTCAGTCCGGCGCGCTGGAGGATTCCAACGTGGATCTGCCTTCCGAGCTGGTGCAGCTGATTATTTCCCAGCGCAACTATCAGGCCGCGGCACAGATCATTCAGGCCACCGACCAGACCACACAGACCATCATCAACCTGTAAGGCTGACATCATCAGCGCGTAGAGGCTGACGGAGAAAGACATGGACAAGGCCCTGTACATCAGCATGACCGGCGCATCACAAACGATGCGCGCACAGGCCATTCACGCCCACAACATGGCCAACGCCAGCACAACCGGTTTTCGTGCGGATCTGGAGCAGGCGCGCGCCATGCAGGTGTATGGACCAGGCATGCCAAGCCGGGTTTACAGCATGACGGAAAACCCCGGTACTGACTTTACCCATGGCGCGCTGATTCAGACCGGCAATTCTCTGGATGTGGCCATTGATGGCGAGGGCTGGATTGCGGTGCAGGCGCCCGATGGCAGCGAAGCCTATACCCGTGCCGGTGAACTCCAGGTTGGTGTGTTTGGTGAAGTGACAACAGCCAATGGTCTTCCGGTGATTGGCAACTCAGGACCGGTGGTGTTGCCACCTTATGCGTCTCTGGAAATCGGCCAGGACGGTACTGTCTCTGTGCGTGAACTGGGTCAGGCCGCAGAGGTGCTCGCCGCCGTTGATCGCATCAAGCTGGTGAATCCGGCTAACGAAGAGTTGATCAAGGGTTCTGACGGTTTGATGCGTCGCCGTGATGGCACTGACATGTTGCCGGACGCCGATGTCCGCCTGGTTTCGGGCTATCTGGAGAGCAGCAATGTGAATGTCGTGGATGCGATGGTGGAAATGATTGCGCTCACACGCAACTACGAGTTGAACGTCAAATTGATGCAGACCGCGCAACAGAATTCCGAAGCATCGGCACGGCTTTTGCAAATTCAATAAGCGATAACGAAATACGTGGATAAAACGGCCTGAAGCGGCCGGTTCTTGCCGCCCGGAGCGGCAAAAGCAGACAGCGCCGGCAAACCCGGCAACAGGAGTCAGAACTCATGCACGCAGCGCTTTATGTATCAAAGACCGGCCTCAGTGCCCAGGACACCCGACTGGCGGCATTGTCAAACAACCTCGCCAACGTGGCCACCAACGGCTTTAAACGCGATCGCGTGGTATTTGAAGATTTGCTGTATCAGATCCAGCGTCAGCCGGGTGCCAACTCGACTCAGAATACGGAATTGCCCTCCGGCTTGCAGGTCGGCACCGGTGTGCGCATTGTTGGCACTCAAAAGCAGTTTGATCAGGGTTCACTGCAGACTACTGGCGAGGCACTGGATGTGGCCATCAGCGGCCGCGGATTTTTCGAAATTGTGATGCCGGATGGCAGTGCCGGTTATACCCGTGATGGTCAGTTTCACCTCAGCGCTGACGGCGAAATCGTCACAGCCTCCGGCCATCTGCTGAACCCCGGCCTGACCATTCCGCAGGGCGCGCAAAGTGTGACCATAGGCACTGACGGTGTCGTGTCAGTCAAACTGTTTGGCCAGCCCGATTCGGTGAACATTGGCAATATCAACCTGGTGGATTTTGTCAACCCGGCCGGCTTGCAAGCCATTGGTGGCAACCTGTTTGTGCAGACCGTGTCCAGCGGCAACCCGCAGCAATCGGCACCGGGACAAAACGGACTGGGCACCACCGTGCAGGGCTCACTGGAAAGTTCCAACGTGGAAGTTGTGGAGGAACTGGTAGACATGATCACCACCCAGCGCGCCTACGAAATGAACTCGCGCGTGATCTCTACCGCCGACCAGATGCTGCAGTTTGTGACGCAGAATCTGTAACCGGTTTTTATACGACTGAATCCTGACAATTAATCATGACAAGGCAGACAACCATGATGAGTTCCCGACACACGCTGAGCCTGATCAGTGCGATATCACTGGGCTTGCTGGCCTCTTGCGCCTATCGGTTGCCAGAGCCTCCATCTCCGGATGATCCGCGTTACGCGCCGGTCTGGACTCAGCCGGTGAGCAATACCCAGCCGGCTAATGGTGCCATCTACAATCCGGCGACGGCTGTGAATCTGTATCAGCGTCGCGCTTATCGCCTGGGGGATGTACTGACCATCAACCTGCAGGAAGCGACCTCGGCGCGCAATTCGTCCGGTACCTCCTACAGCCGTGAGAGTTCAACCAATGCCGGTGAACTGTCCCTGTTTGGCGCAACGATTGATACCTCTGCCGAGCTTGGCAGCGGCACTGATTTCTCGGGCTCTGCCAATACCAATCTGAGCAACCAGTTGCAAGGCAACATCACGGTCACTGTGACGGATGTATTGCCCAACGGTTTGCTGGAAGTGCGCGGCGAAAAATGGGTGCAGATCAACCGTGGCAAAGAGTACATCCGCATCAGCGGGCTGGTCCGTCGCCAGGATGTGGCGCCGGACAACAGCATCGCCTCCACGCGGGTGGCCGACGTGCGCATTGCCTACAGCGGCACGGGCACACTGGCCAACACCAATGAGCCCGGTATTCTGAGCCGTTTCTTCAACAGCCCTTACTGGCCTTTGTAATCAGGACTGCACATCATGTTGCGAGCCAAGTCTCCCTTTAATCGTCTGCTGTGTGCCACTCTGATGCTGGCGCAGGTGTTGGGCTTCAGCGCCCCGGTGCACGCTGATCGCATCAAGGACATCGCCAATATTCAGGGCGTGCAGGCCAACCAGCTGGTAGGTGTCGGTCTGGTGACGGGGCTGGATGGTACCGGTGACCAGACCACCCAGGCACCGTTTACCGCGGAATCATTTCGCGCGTATCTGGACCAGTTTGGTATTCCGATTCCCCCCGGTGCGAACTTCCAGTTGCGCAACGTGGCCGTGGTATCTGTGCAAGCGGAGCTGCCGGCCTTTGCCAAACCGGGTCAAAGTATTGATGTGACCGTATCGTCGCTGGCCAACGCAGCCAGCCTGCGCGGGGGCAGTCTGGAGCGTACCTTTCTGATGGGCGTGGACGGTGAAGTCTACGCAATTGCCCAGGGCAACCTGATTGTGGGTGGTCTGGGTGTGGAAGGCGCAGACGGTTCACGGGTATCGATCAACGTGCCGAGCGTCGGTCGTATTCCGGGCGGTGCGACGGCAGTGAAAGAAGTGTTGACCGCGTTTAATACCGGCGATTTTGTCACCTTCAATCTCAAGCGCGCTGACTTTACCACGGCACGGCGGATGTCCAGTGCCATCAACAACTTTCTGGGAGCCGGAACAGCAGAAGCGCTGGATGCCGTGTCTGTGCGGGTGCGTGCGCCCATGGATCCGCAAGCTCGCGTTGCCTATGTGTCCGAGCTGGAAAACATGCAGATTGAGCAGGGTGAAGCACCGGCCCGTGTGATTGTGAACTCGCGTACCGGCACCATTGTGATTGGCGAACATGTGCGTGTGTCACCTGCCGCCATTACCCATGGCAGCATGAGTGTCACCATCAGTGAGGGTTTTGCCGTCAGCCAGCCGGCGCCGTTCTCGGACGGTGAAACCGTAGTGTTGCCGGAATCTGACATCACGGTCGCACAAGAGAACAATCGCATGTTTTTGTTTGACGCGGGAACCACGCTGGCGGACATCGTGCAAGCCATCAACGCCGTTGGTGCCGCCCCTGGTGACCTGGCGGCCATTCTGGAAGCGCTCAAACAGTCCGGGTCGCTGCGCGCAGACCTGATCGTGATCTGAGGACACTGCCACATGGCTATCAACGTACGCGATGCCTCTGTTTATACCGAACTGAACGGCCTGCAGGCCATCAGCCAGCTCGGCCGTGAGAACTCGGCTGAAGGTTTGAAACAGGTGGCTGTACAGTTTGAAGCGATGTTTCTGAACATCATGCTCAAGGGCATGCGTGCCGGTGAAGAAGCTTTGTTCTCGGACAATTATCTGCGCAGCAACGAAATGAGTTTTCACCGCGAAAATCTGGATAACCAGTTGGCCTTGCATATGGCCAGTACTGGCGGTATTGGCCTGGCTGACACCTTGCATCGACAACTGATGCAGCGCTACGAACAACCGTCAGCCCCGGTGCATACCGATATCTCCGATACCGCCATGCTGGCTGACATCAGCACTGCGCGTCGCTTCACTGGCGATGTGGTATCTCCCGGCAGTGTGCAGGAGCCCATGGTTCGCTGGCGTGCACGAACCATCACCACTCCGCAGTTTGTGCCTGCCTTGCCCGAAGATTTTCGTCGCCCGCAGCAACCGGAACAGTTTGAATCACCCCAGGAGTTTGTGGCGGCCTTGTTGCCGATTGCCCGTCGCCATGCCGAAGAGCTGGGTGTGGATCCGCGCGTGCTGTTGGCTCAGTCGGCACTGGAAACCGGTTGGGGTCAAAAAATGATTCGGGGCAGTCAGGGTGAAGCCAGCTTCAACCTGTTTGGCATCAAGGCCGGTGACAACTGGCACGGACGTCGTGTCAATGTCAGTACCCTGGAGTTTCGTGACGGAGTGATGCAACGTGAAGTGGCCAGTTTCCGTGCCTATGATTCTTACGAAGAAAGTTTTGCTGACTATGTGCAACTGATTCGCAGCCAGCCCCGTTATGCCGGCGCGTTACAGAATGCCGCTGATCCGGCTGCTTACAGTCAGCAGTTGCAGCGAGCCGGTTATGCGACGGATCCTGCGTATGCCAGCAAGATTCAGGATGTGATGCGAAGCCCTTCGCTCAACCAGGCCGTCAACAATGACCAGCGGTGGGTGAACTGAGATGAGCAGCCTGATCAATACCGCAATCACGGGCATCCGTCTGAGCCAGACAGCACTGTCGGTGACTGGCCATAACATCGTTAATGCCAACACCGAAGGTTATACCCGACAGTCGGTGATACAGAGCACCAACCCGGCAACACGAACCGCGGCCGGTTATCTGGGTGCCGGTGTCAAGATTGATGACATTGTGCGCAACACCGAAAAGTATCTGGTGGATCAGGTGGTGCGTGACATTGCCTCGCTCAGTGACTCGGATACCTATCTGTTTAATGTGTCGCAGGTCAACAACCTGCTGGCGGCCGACCAGACCAATCTGTCCAAATACATCAACCAGTTTTTTGGTGCGGTGAATGAATCAGTCAATGATCCGGGTTCCCTGCTTGGGCGCCAGTTGCTGCTGACACAGTCGCATCAGCTGGTGTCCGGTTTCAAGGCCATGGAAGACCGGCTGACCGCGCAGAACAGCTCCGTCAATAAACAGCTGCAAAGTGCCGCTGACAACATCACGGCCATCGGCAAACGTATTGCGGATCTGAACCGTGTGATCGGTGATGCCTCGTTTAACGGCAGCCAGCCCAATGATTTGCTGGACCAGCTTGACATGGTAGTACGCGAGTTGTCCCGTTATGTGGGCGTGTCCACCGTGAACAGGCCCGAGGGCGGGCTCAACGTGTTTATTGGCCAGGGACAACCCCTGGTGGTGGGCACGGTGAACCAGACCCTGAAAGCGGTGCCGGGTGCCACGGATGCCAGCCGCTTTGATCTGGTGTTCACTGGTCCGCAGGGCAACCAGCTGGTCAGCAATCTGATGACCGGAGGAGAGCTTGGCGCGCTGATTCGCTTCCGTCAGGAAGCACTCGAACCGGCGATTGGTTCCATTGGTATGCTGGCCACGGTGATTGCCTTTCAGGTGAACGAGCAGAACAGTCTGGGTATGGATCTGGAAGGCAGTCTGGGTGGACTGATTTTTTCCGATGTGAACAGCACACAGATTGCACGCGATCGTGTCAGGGCGTCATCGGGCAATCCGCCGCCCAATGATCGTCTGTTGAATGTCACCATCGACTCGGTGGCGGATTTGCAGATCAGTGACTATGAAATGAGATTTCCCGGACCTGGCCGCAATTATTCGCTGGTGCGATTGTCCGACAACAAGGTGGTGACTGAAGGCATTCTGGGCACGGCCTATCCCCAAACGGTATCCGTAGACGGTTTCAGCATCAATTTTGAAGCCGGCAGCTTTCAGACTGGCGATCGCTTTTTGATTCAGCCCACCAAGCGTGGTGCCTTGCAAATGAAGGTGCAGATCACGCGGCCGGAAGAGTTTGCCTTTGCCAATGCGATTCGGGTGCAGTCCTCGGTGTCCAATCAGGGCGGTGCGCAGCTGCTCAGCTCAACCGTGGAAAACGTCGACACCAGCCTGTTCACAAAAAGCGGCACGCTGAGCCCGCCGATGATCATTCGTTTCACCTCGGCGACGACGTATGACATCCTGGACAACACGGATCCATCACGCCCGGTACCGCTGAATCCTCCGCTCACCAACCTCAGCTTTGTGCCCGGCGCACAAAACCTGATGTTCCCTGCGCAGAACGGCGGCACCACCGTTGTCAGTGGCGGGCCGGCAGCCGGCCAGCTGCAACTGGCCAGCGACAATGCCTACCCGGGCGAAATTCTGCGTTTTCAGACCACGGATCCGGTTACCGGTTTTATCAAGGACCAGACACTGACGCTGCTCGCTGGTGAATCAGCGACCACGATGGCAAGGCGTTTGTCCGGGCTGGATGGTGTGAGCGCGGTTGCCTATTCCAAAACAGTGCTCGGTGATTTCCAGAGCGGGTCAGGTGACCCCCTGCGACTGAGCCTGAACGGTGTTGATCTGACCGATCCCACCTGGGTCGCACCCGGGCAAGTGGCACCGGAGGCCATTCCGGAACCGCTGACCGCTGATTTTCTGCGTGATCGCATCAATCGTCTGCCACAGTTTCAGTCCCAGGGTATTACCGCCAGCAGTGATGGTGTCAATGTGACAGTCAGATCCACCACGGGTGTGGATTTGTCGTTCAGTGTGACCGGTTCCGGCTCACTCAGTGCCGGTGATCCGGCCCAGACCATCAACGCACCGGCGCCGGGTGACCCCGCAGTTGCGTTTACCGTGGGTGGCCAGCTTGAGGTGCATCTGGCGCCTGAAACACAGATGTTCTCCAATCGCAACGACGGCCTGTTTGGTCCGGCTCCGGTCGGCGTCGACAACTATCGCGGCATACAGGTGATCATGACCAGTGGTGCGGCAGGTGAGGGCGCGCCGCGGGCGGGTGACACCTTTACCATCGGATACAACAGCAATGGCACCGCAGACAGTCGCAACGGGGCCGCAATGCTGGCGCTGAACAACAAATTGTCGCTGTCAGGCGGTAACCAGAGCTATCACTCTGCCTACGGCCAGCTGGCCGAAAAAGTCGGTATTTTTACCAGTCAGGCCCGTGTCAGCCAGAGTGCCAGCGAATCCATGCTGCGTCAGTCCATGGATGCGATGCAGTCGGTGGCTGGCGTCAATCTGGAAGAAGAGGCGGCACGCCTGATCCAACTGGAACAACATTACAACGCTTCGGCACGTTTGATCACGCTGGCACGTGATCTGTTCGAGACCTTGTTGAGAATCTAGGGCCTGAAGCGGCCCGCGCTAGTGGAGAAACAGTCATGAGTGTCAGAATGTCGACCAGCCAGTTGTTTGCCCGTGGCCTCAATCCCATGCTGGATGTGCAGAAAGCGGTCAGCAAGACGCAGGAGCAGATTTCAACCAACAAACGCGTGCTGACACCGGCCGATGACCCCATTGCCGCGACCCGTATCCTGCAGCTCAATCAGGAGCTGGCGGACATGGAAAAATACAACAGCAGTCTGTCTTTGCTGGGCAATCGCATGCTGCGTGAAGAGTCTGCTCTGACCGGCATCAGCGAGCAGATTCAGAAAGCACAGGAAATTGTTGTACAGGCGGGTAACGCAGCCTTGAACATGGATCAGCGCAAGTATCTGGCCACGGAACTGCAGTCAGTAGTCGACAGCATGGCACAGCTGATGAACAGCAAGGATGCCAGTGGCGAGTTTCTGTTTTCAGGTTATCAGGGCAAAGTGCAGCCGTTTGTCAAAGATGCGGAAGGGCGCTACCAGTATCAGGGCGATGAGGGTCAGCGCTTTGTACAGGTGGGGCCAGTCACATCCATTGCGGCCAATGACTCGGGTTATCAGGTTTTCATGAACGTGCACAGTCAGACACCGGGGCTGGCCATTCGGGCCAGTGCCGGCAATACCGCAAATCCGCCAGCGCAGATCAGCGGCGCGGTGATCCGTGATGCCGCGCAATTTGCCGCGTTTGCCCCCAACACTGCCGTGATCGAGTTTCGGCCGGTCAGCGAAGGTACACCGGAGGGGCCCAATTACACGGTACGTCAGATCTCCGATGGCCGTGTGTTGATGGCAAACGTGCCGTATGTCCCCGGCAATGAAATTTCATTTGCCGGCATGACGGTTCGTATTCAGGGCCGCCCGGCTGAAGGTGACAGTTTTCTGGTGGAGTCCAGCAACAAAAAGGGTTTGCTGGAAGGTTTGCAGGATTTTGCAGCAGACCTGATGCGTTTTACCGACAGCGCAACCGATCGTGGTCGACTCTCGGCCTCCATCAGCAATGCCATAGGCAATCTGGAAAGTGCACAAACCCAGCTTTTGCAGACCCGAAGCGCCGTCGGTGCACGCATGAACCAGATTGAGTCAGTTGAAAAGTCCAATCAGGACTTTGAGCTGACCATCCGTTCAGCCTTGTCTGAACTGTCTGATCTGGACTATGCCAAAGCCATCAGCCAACTGACTCAGGAAACCTTTGTGCTGGAAGCGGCGCAGACGAGTTTTGCCAAAATCAGTCGGCTGTCCCTGTTTAACCTTATCTGAAAAAAATAATTAAAGTTTGTTTTTTTCTGCCGATAGATAATCGTTGATGCGTTTTTTCATCATATTGAGCTGTTGTGCTTCCGCACTCAGCTCGTCCTGATTTTTTTTGACCAGTTGAACAATCTCAAGGTCCTGGGCTTTGATTTTTTCAAGATCATCCTGCACGGCATCAACCAGATCCTGTACCAATGCCTGGTTAAAAAACTGTTTCAGTTTGTTGTCTCTTTTTTCATGCAGGCTGAGCATCTCGCTCCAGTTTTTCTGGTGTGCCAGTTGCAGCAACAGCGCTGAATCCCTCACGATGGATGACCATTCATCCATTTGAATATTATAGGATTTTTTGTAATCTTCCGAGCTCATTGCAGTCTCGCTGTTTTAACAGGTTGCTGAAAATCTGATCTGCGTCACACTTATTTTGAAATATTTTTCTAAAGAAAAATATTTTTTGCCGAACCCGAAAATTTCCTGATTTTTCAATTAAAGGTTTGTTTTTCCGTGTCGTTAAATGGGGTAACGCATAGGAGCGAGCGTTTTAAGACTCTTCGATATGCGGCTCAGTTTAATGTGTAAACTCAGGAGTAAACAAGCATGGCTCAAGTCATTAATACCAACATCGCTTCATTGAACGCGCAGCGTAACCTGAACAGCTCGCAAGCGGGAACCAACCAGGCCCTGCAACGTCTGTCTTCTGGTCTGCGTATTAACAGCGCCAAAGATGACGCCGCTGGTCTCGCAATTTCCACGCGTTTTGAATCCCAAATCAAAGGTCTCGGCGTTGCTATCCGTAACGCAGGCGACGGTGTGTCACTGGCTCAGACAGCAGAAGGCGCACTCGGCTCCATGACCGAAAACCTGCAGCGTGTTCGTGAACTCGCCCTGCAGGCATCCAACGGTACCAACAGCTCTGCTGACCGGGAAGCTCTGCAGGCAGAAGCCAAGCTGCTGATCGATGAAATCGGCCGCGTTTCCAAGGGTGCAAACTTCAACGGCGTTAACCTGCTGGACGGTTCACTGACCACCAGCTTCCAGGTTGGTGCCAATGCCGGTGAGACCATCAGCGTCTCTATCGGCAAACTGACTGCTGACACACTGGGTGTGTCACGTGCAAACGGTGTGTCCGCTACCGGTTCCTCCAGCGCCCTGGGCGTAGGTGACCTGGTGATCAACGGTGTGACTGTGGGTGCGTCACGTGCCTCTGATGATACTTCTTCTACATCCAACGCTTCTGCCAGTGCGATTTCCAAAGCAGCGGCCA
Organism: Pseudohongiella sp.; assembly: GCA_036834885.1. Lineage (GTDB taxonomy): Bacteria > Pseudomonadota > Gammaproteobacteria > Pseudomonadales > Pseudohongiellaceae > Pseudohongiella. The sequence continues at coordinate 165,092 of DAITNA010000003.1, forward strand.
TCAACCGTGTGTCTGCCCAGACTGGTGTGACCGCTGTTGTGGATGCAAACGTAGCAGCTGGCAGCAGCATGACCGCTGGCGCCGCGTCCGGTTCCATCACCCTTAACGGCACCAGCATTGACATCGACACCACTGGCGATGCGGCCTCTACCCGCTCTGCTGTGGTGACTGCCATCAATGCCCAGTCTTCACTGACAGGTGTGACAGCGGTTGATACTGGCGACGACGCACTGGGTGTGTCACTGGTGGCTGCCGATGGTCGCAACATTCAGTTGAGCTACACGGGTCTGACTGCTGCCAACACCGGTCTGGCCTCTGCCGGCACCAAAACTGGTGGTGTTACCCTGGTTGCCAACAGCGGCACCAACGAAATCAACATCTCCGGTTCCAACACCGCCAACGCGGGTGTGGCCGCCGGTTCCTACACCGCTGGTGTGGCAACGGTCAGCTCCTCTGCCCGTTATGCTGACTCTCAGACAGCAGCGATTTACTCTGCTACTGCCAATGTCTCCGGCCTGCAGGCCACCAACTTCGGTCAGCTGGCGACAGCCGGTGAAGCCGCTGAAGTGACCACCAATGCCGTTGCAGGTGCGCAGCTGGACTTCTCTGCTGCAGCGACCAGCGCAGCACTGGCCGGTAACGTGAACCTGACTGCGACACCAGCCAGCTACGACTTCTCCACCATCAACAACGCACTCGCTGACGAAGGTAACGTGGTTTCCGGTGGTGTGGACCTGAACAGTGCCCCGACGCTGAACTTCTCTGCGCTTGAGTTCTCCGTGAACCTGGGCAGCGAGTCCGTTGACATCGTGCTGGACGGCAACTATGCCGATACTGCAGCGATTGCTGCCGACATCCAGACCCAGATCAACGCTTCTGCGCTGAACGGCCGCGTGACAGTGTCTGACAACGCGGGTGCGTTGCGCTTCACCGATGGTGGCACAGGTGGTCAGTTCTCCGGTGACACCTTCAGTTTCACCAACAACACTGCCAACTCGATCGAAACTCTGGGTCTGGATAGTGGTTCGCTGGTGACTGACACTGCCGCGGTAGCGTCTGACACCAACAACCTGTCATTCGAAATCATCATTGATGGTGATGTGGCAAACCCGATCGCGGTCACTCTGGACTCCAACGTCACCAACAACACCGACCTGCTGACAGCCCTGAACGGCCAGCTGACAGGCACTGGCGTCACTGCATCTGTTGATGGCACAACCGGCTTCCTGACGTTCACCAACACCAACACCACTGGCACCAGCAGCTCCATTCTGGTGACCAACATCACCGGTGACAACGTAGCAGCAGGTACCGCAGCGATTGGTCTGGTGAGTGGCAGCGATTTTGGTGAAGCAGCAACTGACTCAGCGCTGACCATCAGCGACGGCACCACTTCCGTGGAAATTGCGCTGACCGGTGACTACAGCGCAGGTGACAACACTGCCGCAACAGCGCTGCAGACTTACCTGAACACAGAGCTGGATGGTCTGAACATCACAGCAACAGTGACCGCCAGCGGTGGCTCCCTGACTGTTGAGTTTGCTGAAACCACCAACACTGGCAGCACTATCACCGTGACCAACGGTACCGGTACCCGTGACGGCGCCCAACTGTTCTTCGGTGCTTCATCAGCAACCGACACCGGTGTCCGTGCTTACGCGACTGACCAGAATCTGGAGTTCTCTGTCAGCGACGGCACTGATACCGCAGCGATCAACATCAACACCAACATTGCTGATGCCGATGCACTGATCACTGAAATCAACAGCCAGCTGACAGCGGGCAGCGTCGCAGCAACAGCCGCTCTGGATGGCAACGGTCGCGTGACCATTGTGTCAACAGCAACCGGTGCTGCCGCTGAATTGACCATCTCCGGCGCCAATGCCAACGCTCAAAGCGTGCTGGGTATTGCTGCAGCACCGGCAACCGTGGAAGGCAGCAACAGCACCTTCGGTGTTGACGCGCTGAACGACGGCGACCTGGTCATCAACGGCGTATCCATCAGTGCGGCTCGTGCTTCTGACGATCAGGCTTCCTACGCGGCAGCAGCATCCAGCAGCAAAGAAGCATCCGGTATCGCCGTTGCAGCAGCCATCAACCGCGCTTCTGGCTCCACTGGTGTAACCGCTACTGTGAACGCCACTCAGGTTGTGGGTAGCGCATCAACCGCAGGCACTGCTGGCAACAGCGGCACGCTGGTATTGAACGGCGTCGAAATCAGCATGACCGTGCAGGACAGCGCTGATGCCAACCGTGCGTTTGCCGTTGCGCAGATCAACTCTGTTGCAGGTCAGACCGGTGTGATTGCAGAAGACAACGGTAGCAGCCTGACGCTGAAAGCAGCCGATGGTCGCAACATCGTGATGGCTTTTGACACCAACGGTGGCGCATCTGCAACCAACTTCGGTCTGGGTGGCAGCAACATTGCCCAGTTCGACTTCGCGGGTTCAGGTGTCACTGCTGATGAAGTGGCAGTCACAACCTACTCAACGGTGTCCCTGAGCTCAGCCGGTTCCATTGATGTGAAAGGTGGCACCAATGGCAACGCAGCACTGGAAGGTATCGGTCTGAAGCAAGGTTCGTTCGGCGGTGCAGTCTCCGGTCAGTACCTGACTGAAGTGAACATCTCCACTCAGAAAGGTGCAACTGACGCGCTGGCAGCCATCGACAACGCGCTGGGTGCTGTGAACGCAGCCCGAGCCGATCTCGGTGCGGTGCAGAACCGCTTCGAAGCAACCATTTCCAACCTGGAAGTGAACTCCGAGAACCTGTCTGCCGCGAACTCACGTATCCGTGATGCTGACTTCGCTGCGGAAGCCGCAAACCTGGCACGTTTCCAGGTCCTGCAGCAGGCCGGTATCTCCATCCTGGCGCAGGCTAACTCGTCAGGTCAGCAGGTTCTGTCACTGCTGAGATAATAAAGCGTTAAAGTCCGCCCGGTTTGCACCGATAACGAGGTGAAGGCCGGGCGGATTTACCTTTTCAGACCTTATACCCTGTGCTTGTTTTGGAGGCGTGCTGTGAGCGAGATCAGTATCACCCGGTTCCAGCCTGCGTTAGCTGCCAGGGAGAAGGTCAATTCCGTTCAGGCCATCGATGACGATGCCAGCCTCGAGAACACCCAGAATCCGCTTGAAAATCCGAGTCAGCAAAAGCATTCCGATCCGGAACAGGGCAAACAGCACTCTGCCGGCAAACGCGGCGGCGACAAGGCACCCCCTTACGATGCGCCGGATGCTGACGCCGTTCAGAACCGTCCCGATGATGTGTCGATGGAACAGGTGGTTTCCCGCCTGAATGACTATGTTCAGTCCGTCAAGCGCGACATCATTTTTGATTTTGATCCCGACAGTGGTGAACCCTCCGTCACGGTTGTTGACCGTGAGTCACGCAAGGTCTTGCGTCAGTTTGACAGCCAGGAGGCGCTTGAGCTGGCGCGCAAGCTGGACAAGCAGGAGCCCATTTCCCTGTTCAAGACGCAGGTTTGAGGTTCTGAAGAGATAAAAAGGGGTCAGACCCAATTATTTGCAAAATAATTGGGTCTGACCCCTTTTTTACTGCTCAGCCGCCTTGCGGGCTTCTTCTTCCGCCAGACGTGCTCCGGCCAGTGTGCCGGCCAGTGCGTAGTTGCCTTCGTGGCAGGCATACTCGTAGATCGGTTCGTCAAATGCGGTCAGCGCGAGTTCGCCAGTGAAACTGGACTCAAACACGGTGGGATCTTCTACGGTGAAGCTGTAAATGATCTTGTGTTCGCTTTCACGGTGGAATCTTTCGATCACGGTCATGTTTTCGGAGGCACCACGGAAATTTTGCCATGGGTTGAAGTTTTTGGTTTCAACCACCAGCGTATCGCCTTCCCAGCGACCAATGGAGTCACCCATCCACTTGTCCATGACCTCGGAGTGCGGGGAGCGTTCATCGGTGATCGGGATAATGCGTGCATCGTGCACCATCTCGGCCAGAATCACCACGTAGCCGGGTGACTGGAAAATTTCGTAGTGGCTGTTGTACATCACCGGCAGCATGGGCGGGCCGGAATGTGAACCGAAGGACAACAGGCAACGCTCGCCGACCCCACGACCTTCCGGGCCATCAAAGGGGTCCGGGCCATTGGCACGTGCTTCTGCGCGAGCCGCCAGAAATTCCGGCTTGTAAGGCGGGAAGCGGCCATTGGGCGGGTCAATGATGATGGACGTGCGGAATTCACCGTTGACAGTCGGCATGAACATGCCGCGGTCAGTCCAGAACAGGTCATAGTTGCCAACCGGGGGCAGATCCTCTGCAGGCGGTGGCGGGCGATTCGGGTCCATCGGCAGGTTGTCTTCCTCCACTTCCTGCTGGGCTGCACGTTCAAGTTCCAGTGCTTCCTCACGGGTGTAGGCGCGCTTGTCACCCAGTGCAGTGGGGCGCTCAAGCGGGGTCACTGTGGCGTTGCGCCAGACACCTTGCAGGTCTGGTGAGCCATCCCAGGTACGCGGTACGGTGTAGTCCTCTTGTGCCAGCACATTGCCTGACAGCCAGTCTGTCGCAACAACGGCCGCTCCCAGCAGGGCAATGCTGCTGGCAAGTGCAAGTCTATTTGTCATAGCTTCTTCTCCTTATTGGTCTGAGCGGGATTCTAGCCAAGGCTGCCCACACTCACAATGCTTTAAGCCGGTTTCAGTTGTTCCTGCGGCAAAGCGTTGCCGCTCATGGGAGCATCGTTGCCGCTTTTCGCCCGTCAAGAACCGCAGCATCAGGCCGATATGCAAGGTAGACACAAACAGCGGCGTGCGCCAACTGGTTGGCCCGCTTCTTGCTCCCGCTTCTTGCTGAAGTGCTGAACTGAATGCCAATGATGGCTGCCGACAGCTGAGCAGCACAATTCCGCTGCAAGTTGGCGGCAGGACAGGAGACAACTGATGGCAACCATTTCCTCGCTGGGCATTGGCTCAGGCATCCTGACCAGCGAACTGCTGGAGCAGCTGATCGACGCCGAACGCAAACCGGCGGAGGCGCGGCTGGATGCACAAAAAGCGCTGGTGGATGCCAAAATCTCAGCCTTTGGCGAGATCAGCAGCGCTGTCAGCGCGCTCAACACGTCCATGAAGGCGCTGAACAATCCGGCTGCATTTAACGCCAGCACGGCAACATCCAGCAATCAGAATGCATTGACGGCTACTGCCAGCAGTATCGCCAGCAGCGGCAACTACAGCATTGGTGTCCAGCAACTGGCGCAGCAGCACACGATTGCCACCCAGACTTATGCCTCAGTCAATGAAGCCGTTGGCACCGGGGTGCTCACCTTCCGTTTTGGGACCACGGACATTGATGAATTTGACGTTTATCAGGGTTTTACAGTCAACCCGGATAAAGCATCGCGCAATATTGTGATCTCGTCGAGCAACAACACACTGGCCGGCATCCGGGATGCCATCAATACAGCCAATTTTGGTGTCCAGGCAACCATTGTTGATGACGGTAGTGGTTTCAGGCTGCTGTTGACCAGCAAGGACGGTGGTGCGGCCAACAGTATCGAGCTGACGGCCACCGGCACTGCCGGTATGGCCGCGTTCAATTTTAATGCCGGGTCCCAGACCGCCCAGCAAACGCAGGCAGCACAAGACGCGCTGTTTTCAGTCAATGGCCTGAGCATCAGCCGCAACAGCAATCTGGTTGCCGGTGTGATCCCGGGCGTGACCCTGACCCTGAAGGAGACCACCAGCGGGCCGGTCAGTCTCGGTGTTGCCAAGGATCCGGCGCCGTTGCTGGAGAAGGTTCAGGGTTTTATCAACAGTTACAACCAGCTCAAGGTGTTGGGTGACAGCCTGACCAAGCTCAGAAGTACCGGTGACGGCAAGGGGCAAGGTAATCTGCTGACCGGTGATGCCACCATTCGGCGTGTCATGGCGGATGTGAACAGCACCTTGCGCTCGCTGAACGGCACGTTGGATATCCGCTCGCTGGCCGAGGTGGGCATCACCACCAACCAGTTCAACAACTACCAGATGGAGCTGGATGCCGAGGCTTTTCGTGAAGCCTTTGAAAACAACCCGCAGGCGGTCACCGCGCTGTTTGCGACCAGTGGCACAAGCACAGACAACGAGATCCAGTTTATCCGCGCCGGCTCGCAGACCATCGCCGGCCAGTACGCAGTGAACATTACCCGGATGGCAACCACCGGCACTTACCAGGGGGTTGCCGTTGACGGGCTGGGTGCTGGCAATATTGTCATCGACAGCACAAACAAAGCCTTCACCCTGCGCCTGAACAGCGTCGAGGCGGCCATTACGCTCACCGAAGGTACATATGCCACCGCGCAAGAGCTGGCAGACGAGATTCAGCGCCAGGTCAACAGCAACACAGAAGTGCTGGATGCCGAAGATACCATCACGGTCACGTTTGATGCGGACAACAACCGCTTTGACATGAGCTCAAACCGTTATGGTGCCGAGTCGGTGGTCAGTATTGTCAGCATCAGCGCCGCCGCGTCGGCAACACTGGGTCTGGTGCTGGAGGGTCAGGGTCCGTTCCGTGGCAACCAGTTGGCCGCGCTCGGCAACAGTACCGGCGTCAGCTCTGATCCGTTTGATTCTCCGCTGGTGGCAGACAGCGATACCAGTTTTGCACTCAGTATCAATGGCGTCAGTACCGGGTTGCTGAACTTGCCGCAGGCCACATACAACACGCCGGATGAACTCACATCAGCACTCAAGGTATTGATTGATGACGCGTTTGCTGACGACAACATCGAGGTCTTTGTTGACTACGTGTACAACGAGGACAACGGTTTCGGGCGGCTGGTATTTTCCACAGCCAATGCGGGTGACGAGTTCCAGTTCACGTTTGTGAATCAGGGCGCCTCCCAGCGTCTTGGCCTGCATCTGGGCAGCGGCGCTGCACCGGTTTCAGTGCGTGGAGTGGATGTTGCCGGCACCATCAACGGTGTTGAAGCCGTTGGACGTGGCCAGATTCTGACGGCCTCGTCCGGTGAACTGGCCGCAACACCCGGTTTCTATCTCAATGGCCCTTACGGCAATCTGGCGGCCAGCACTTCCAGTGATCGATTCCGGGTGGTGGTTGACGGTGTTGTCTCCGGCAACATTACGCTGGGCACCTTGTCCAACACCGATCCGGTAGCTGTGGCGACTGCCATGCAGCAGGCGATCAACAATGATGCCACCCTGATGGCAGCGGGTGTGTCAGTACAGGTGCAGTACGACAGCAATTCCGGTGGTTTTGGCATTATTTCCAATTCAACGGGCACCTCGTCCAGTGTAACTATCAGCAGTTTGCAGGGTAATGCCGCCAGCATCTTCGGTTTCACCACGGGTGCCGGTGTGCTTGGCGCCAGCGGCCGCGCGGCCACAGGATCGTCCGATCCGTCAGCCGGCATCATCTTGCAGGTAAACGGTGGCAGTACCGGCAGTCGTGGCACCATCAACTACAACCGCGGTGTGGCCGATCAGCTGTCGCGCCTGCTGGATACTTTCCTGTCAACCGAGGGATTGCTGGGAGCCCGGCAAGCCTCACTGAACGGTGAGCTCGACGCGATTGCCGATGACCGTGTGGCGTTGAGCGAACGCCTGGCCCGAACCGAACGCCGTCTGCAGAACTCGTTTCTGGCCAATGACCTGATCATTTCCCGTTTTAACACCACGGCCGACTACCTCAGATCCCAGCTGGGTATGCTGGAATCTCTGGCCAGTCAGCAGAAAGAAAAATAGTTCCCGTCCAAACCGACCTTGAATCCGGAGACCAAGCATGTATTCGATGAACAGTGCTGCGGCACAATACAAACGTATCAACACCGAAAGTGCAATTGAGCACGCATCGCCGCATCAGTTGATCCAGATGCTCATGAACGGCGCACTTGAGCGCATGATTCAGGCAAAAGCCGCCATGGAGCGCCATGAAACCGCGTTAAAGGGTGATTTGCTGGGCAAGGCCATTTCGATTATTGCCGGTTTGCAAAGCAGTCTTGACCCCAAACATTCCCCGGATCTGGTCGACAAGCTGGATGCGTTATACGATTATATGCAGCGAAAACTGTTTGAAGCGAATATCAAAAACGATCCGGCTCTGATAGATGAAGTCTGTGATCTGATGCGCACTGTCAAATCCTCGTGGGATGAGATTGCCTCTGTAGCCGAGGCCCGATAGGGCATCCCGGCCGACAATCAGCCAGTGCATGGTCCGCCAGCAGTTTTCCCAGACGACCATTTATCAGCGCTAATTGCGGTAGAGCATTAGTGCCAAAGGGTACACGGGGCGGGCTGTATTGCAGTTTCCCGTTCAACGTGCCGGAATCATGCATGGCTGACATATTATTGATTGAAGACAGCAGGAAGCTCAGTCACGATTTGAGTATCGTGCTTGAGTTTCTGGGCGAACGGCCACTGGCAGTGGCCCGCGTCCATTGGCGCGAGGAAGCAGAGCAACTTGGTATTGCAGCCGACTCACTGAAGATGGTTCTGGTGGGGCTCTACAAGGAATCGCAGCTGGGTGTATTGCTGCAGGATGTTGCATCGTGGCATCCGGGTTTGCCAATTGTGCTGCTGGCGGGGCAACAAACACCGGAGTTGCCGGAAACGGTCAGTTCCCGCATTGTGGCCACTGTGCCGCTGCCGCTGAGTTACCAGCCCATGCTGGATGCCTTGCACAAAGCCCAGGTATATGGCGAGCACTATGCCCGGTTGCGTGACATCGGCAGTGTCCGCGACTACAACATGTTTCGCAGTCTGGTCGGCAACAGCCCGGCTGTACAACGTATCCGCCAGCTGATGTCGCAGGTTGCCGATACCGAGGTGACGGTACTGATTACCGGTGAATCCGGCACAGGCAAGGAAGTGGTTGCCCGTAACCTGCATGCCAACTCCCGGCGTGCCGGCAAACCCTTTGTACCTATCAACTGTGGTGCAATTCCCCCCGATCTTCTGGAAAGTGAGCTGTTTGGCCACGAAAAAGGCGCCTTTACCGGCGCCATTTCCACACGCATTGGCCGTTTCGAACTGGCGCAGGGCGGCACCTTGTTCCTGGATGAAATCGGTGACATGCCGCTGCCCATGCAGGTCAAATTGCTGCGCGTGTTGCAGGAACAGTGTTTTGAACGGGTGGGTGGCACCAAGACCATGTCTACCGATGTGCGTATCCTGGCCGCTACCCACCGTAATCTCGAAGACATGATTGCGGTAGGGACGTTCCGCCAGGATTTGTACTACCGTCTGAATGTATTCCCCATCGAGATGCCATCCTTGCGTGAGCGCGCAGCCGATCTGCCGTTCCTGCTGAACGAGCTGATCAGCCGTCTTGAGCACAGCAAGCGTGGTTCGGTGCGGTTCAATTCAGCGGCGATCAAGGCGCTGAGCCTGTACAACTGGCCTGGCAATGTGAGGGAACTGGCCAATCTCGTTGAACGCATGGCTATCATGCATCCTCATGGCGTGGTCGGTGTGCATGATTTGCCAAGACAGTTCCAGCTTGACGACGCTGAACTGCCACCACTGCTTGCTGAACCGGGAGAGTCCGTTGTGGCAACGGGCAAAATGGCGGGCACAGGCGAGCGTGAAGGCGGTGCCGAGAGCGGTGCTCAGCGTGGGTTGGACAGTCCGCCGTTGTTGCCACTGAACGGAATGGACCTGAAGGAATATCTGGCCAATCTGGAGCGCAGCCTGATTGAGCAGGCGTTGGAAGATTCCGGCGGAGTCGTGGCGCGGGCGGCAGACCGGCTCAATATACGGCGCACCACCCTGGTTGAAAAAATGCGCAAATACGACATGATGCGCTGACTTATTGCCAGCTGATCTGCTGCAGCGTCAACTCCATATTCGAACCGTTTTCCACCTGGGCCAGACGGGCCAGCGTAAACTGGTTGTCGGGCGCCAGCCACAGAGTGGTTGAGCGATCGCTGTCTGCCTCGCGGATGCGCTCCAGTTTGAGGGTATTGAGCTCCCCGGCGCCAGTACTGATGCGTTCCTCACCCAGCACCCGGTATTGATGGGTCTCCAGCCGTCTTGCATCCACAATCTGGTAACTCAGCACGGTGTCCGGTGTGCGCAGCGCAGGGTCAGCCAGCAGGTCTGCACTCATCTGCGCTGAAAAACTCAGGTCATCCAGGATGCGGCCTGCCAGCGGCAGGCTCTGTTCGCGGTCTTCCCGCGTCATCAATGCAATATTTTGCTCGTAGTCAAAGTTCACCCGCTCGTCGCGGCGCCGCACACCGGTTTGCTGGTAGTGGTAACTCAATGGCACCGCGCCACCGTCGTCCCAGCGGAACCGGGATGACTCTTCCACCGTGATCAGATTGGCACCCAATACCGAAGCCGACAGACCATGACGCAAACTGTATTCGCCATCAGGCAGGTGTTCCAGACGGCGATAGGCGGTGCTGCGCATGCCCATGGCACGCGCTTCGTACAGAGCTTCATAGGCAGCGGGTGCGGGGCGGGCAGAGCCATCGGCTTCAGTGTCGTTTTGTGCGTTGAGCGAGCCAGCGCCGAACAGCGTCAGCGCTGCCATCAGTGTCAGGGAAATGCGTTTGTTTGCAACTCGGCTCATCACGGATTCTCCTGTGTTTTGCTCTATCAGATCAGCCAGCCTTTACCTGAATGCCGCACGCAGGCAGGGGAGTGTTGTCCAGACAGGCCGTGCCGTCTTGCACTCTGAGCCGGCCCAATGCAAACCAGCTGACTGCCTCAGGGTATATTCTGTGTTCCTGAGTCGCAACCCGCGCCGCCAGCACCTCGGCCGTGTCTCCCGGCAGAATTGGCACCACAGCCTGCAAGACTACCGGGCCACCATCCAGCTCTTCAGTCACAAAATGCACGCTCGCGCCATGCTGGTGGTCGCCCGCATCCAGCGCGCGCTGGTGGGTTTGTGTGCCCTTGTACAAGGGCAACAGCGACGGATGTATGTTGAGCAGTCTGCCAGCATAGTGCTGAACAAATGCTGAACTGAGGATGCGCATGAATCCGGCCAGCACAACCAGATCCGCCTGATATTGATCGATCAGCTGCATCAGTGCCTGATCAAATGCCTCGCGTGAGGCAAAGGATTTATGGTCAAGAACCGCGGTGTTGATGCCGGCGTTTTGCGCGCGCTGCAGTCCAAAAGCGTCGGCGCGGTTGCTGATCACCGCGCAGATCTCGTAAGGGCGTTGCGGGTAGTCAATCAGTGCCTGCAGATTGCTGCCGTTGCCGGAAATCAGTACCACGACCCGACAGGTAATGCCCTGACTCATGCCAGCTTGCCCGTGACAATCACCTTGGGCGTCTGTTCGCTGGAAGGCTCGATGCGGCCAATAATGGCGGCGCCGCGTGTCATCGGCTTGAGGATCTCGAGCGCACGGCCCGCCTGGTCGGCAGCGACACAGACGATCATGCCGATGCCGCAATTGAAGGTGCGCAGCATTTCCTTGGGCGCAATGCCGCCCTTCATCTGCAGCCAGTCAAAAATCGCCGGGCGGTTCCAGCTGTTGGAATCAATCACAGCCTGGGTAAAGTCGGGCATCACACGCGGCAGGTTTTCCACGATGCCGCCACCGGTGATATGTGCCATCCCGTGTACAGGGACTTCGGCCATCAGGGCATGCATGGCCTTGACATAAATTTCGGTGGGCACCAGCAGGGTTTCACCCAGCGTGCTGTCGCCAAACGGATCGTCCAGTCGGGCGCCGCTGACTTCAATCACTTTGCGAACCAGTGAGTAGCCGTTGGAGTGCGGGCCGGAAGAGGCCAGTCCGATCAGCACATCACCGGCCTTGACCAGATCGTTTTCAATGATCTCGTCCTTCTCGACCACACCGACCGCGAAACCGGCCAGATCGTAATCGCCTTTCTGGTACATGCCGGGCATTTCTGCGGTTTCGCCGCCAATCAGCGAGCAGCCGGCCTGGCGACAGCCTTCACCGATACCGCCGACCACTTCCGTGGCAACATCCACATTCAATCCGCCGGTGGCGTAGTAGTCGAGGAAAAACAGGGGTTCGGCACCGCAGACAATCAGATCGTTGACACACATGGCCACCAGATCAATGCCGATGGTGTCGTGTTTGCCCATATCAATGGCCAGCTTGAGCTTGGTGCCGACACCGTCGGTCGCAGAGACCAATACCGGCTTTTTGTAACCTTCAGGCAATTCGCACAGCGCGCCAAAACCGCCGAGCCCCGACAGCACTTCCTTGCGGCGCGTCGACTGCGTCACCGATTTGATCTTTTCCACCAGCGCGTCGCCGGCATCAATATCAACACCGGCGTCTTTGTAACTGAGCCCGGTGGTCTGCGTCTGAGCGTTGCTTGGCGTGTTGTCTGAAGCGTTCGAGTGACTGGTCATGGCGAAGGTCAGGTCCCTGGGAAACAAGGCCGGCATTTTAACAGCTGTGGGCGCCTTCGTCAGTCGATTCTGTCAAACATTCGGGACATCAGTTATCATGAGGCCCATGAAAAATATGCATTCAAACTCTGACAATGACAGCTTGATGGCCCGCTTTCTGCTGCCGTTTCTGATCGCCATGGTGGCTGCGCTGATCATGGTGCTGCCCATGCCGCAGGCGCTTGCCTTGCCGGTTGAGGGGCTGTACCAGGAGGAGATCAGCGTTGCCAACCAGGGTGATCAGGAACGTCGTCGGGCTTACCGCGAGGCCTTTGCCCGCGTCATCACCAAGGTCACTGGCGAGCGGCGCTGGCTTGAGCACAGCCAGATTGCGCCCGTTCTTAACAATGCTGACCGTTATGTGGCCGAGGTGGTGTATCAGTCGGCAACGGCAGGGGGGCAGGGTGGACAACTGGAAGTGCGTTTTGATCAGGCCCTGATTGATGACTTGCTGCACCGGGCCAATATTCCGGTCTGGGACAACAACCGGGCCAGTGTGCTGTTGTGGGTAACGGTTCAGGAAGCTGACGGGCGCCGTCTCATGCTGGGCTCCAGCAGCGAGCACCCCTTGCTGGAGCAGGCGCGGGCATTTGCCGATGAGCGGGCAGTGCCGGTGCTGGTCCCGCTGCTGGATCTGGAGGACCGCCGGCTGGTCAGCCCGGATCAGGCGTGGACACTGAACACACCGGCCTTGCAGCAAGTGGCAGCACGTTATGACGCCGACAGTGTGTTGGCCGGACGCATACTGGTGACGCCGACGGGAGAGATGGTGGGTTTCTGGCAACTGATCTTTCGCAACGATGTGCAGACTTTCGATCACATCAGTCCGGTCGACAGTTACATGAGCTTGCCGCTGGACACCATCACCTCACGCCTCGCGAGCCATTTTGGTCTGGTGCGCAGTGAAGTTGAAGGTGAAAACCGGATTAGCCTGCGCGTGGATGGTATCAACAGTTTGCAGAGCCACGTTCAGCTGATTCAGTATCTGGAAAGTCTGTCCGTGGTCCAGCATGTACAACTGCAAGCGCTGCGACCGGATTCGCTGGAACTGACCTTGCAAGTGCTGGGTGCCCCACAAGTTCTGACCGAGTTTATTACGCTGGGCCGCGATCTTGAGCCGGTGAATTTTCAACCCGGTCAGGCGGTTGGCACGCAGTTGCATTATCGCTGGACGCGCTGATGGTGGGCAGCGGCATTCATCACACCCCGCGTCAGCTCGCCTTGAGGCTGAATCTGGATGACGAGGCCACCTTCGACAATTTTTATCCGGGTCCGCCCGAGTCCCGCAATCACACATTGCTGCATGTTCTGCGCGACCGGCTGATCGTTCGTGCGGCGTCTTCGCCCGCGGCGGGAGCTGGCACCGTTCTGCGCGATTTTGTCTGGCTCTGTGGAGCAACCGGTGCTGGCTGTTCACATCTGCTGCAAGCGGTTTGTCACAGCGCCAGCCAGCAAGGCTTGCAGGTGTTTTATCTGGATTTTTCACAGCAGCACGATCTCTCGCCCGAGGTCTTGCATGGTCTGGAGCATGTCTCGATATTATGCCTGGACGCGCTTGACCGGCTTGCCGGGCACAATGAGTGGGAGCTGGCGCTGTTTTCCCTCTACAACCGCATGGCAGAATTGCAGACCCCGCTATTGGCAGCTGCAAACGCCAGTCCGGCCCAGTTGCCATTTGTATTGCCGGATCTGAAGTCGCGTTTGCAGTCGGCAGCGGTGTTTGAACTCGATCTGCTCGACGATGACAACAAGGCCAGAGCCCTGCAGCTGCGTGCCCGTCGTCGTGGTTTTGAACTGTCGGACGAGGTCGCCGCTTATCTGGTGTCTCGCAGCGAGCGCAGCATGACAGCCCTGTTTGCCGTGCTGCAGCAACTGGATCAGCATTCGCTTGAAATGAAACGCCGGGTCACGGTTCCTTTATTAAAGTCCCTGATGGGTTGGTAAAGCCTGTGTCCTCAGGACAACAAACGCAGGCCCAGATGCTTTTTGGCCAGCCGGATGTAAGCCACTGATGAACAGAATACTGCCGTACACATCAGGGAGTACAACAGGCCATAAAACAGATTGCCGGGTGTAAAGGCCTGTTCGACCGCGTGCAGGAAGTACATCAGGATCAGAAAACATAACCAGGCGTACGTGCGCAAATTGTTCTTGCGCAGCCCCGGTATGAATATACTCAGTGGCAGTGTGGCAAACAGCCAGAAGAAAATGGCAACCGACAGCGGCATGCCACTGAAGAGGTTGACAATCATTTTGCCAACAAACAGACCCAGGAGACCGAAATAGCTGGCCAGCGCAGCTTGACGTGCACGATTGACTGAAGGTGGGACAGGGTGCCAGCTCGATGTCATGCTGTTCTCCCGCCCGGGTTTCTCGGGGTGTTGTGCGACAGTCGGAGTGCCAGGTCACCCAGACGCTTGCCCAGTGCAAGGCACAGTTGCTGTTCTTCCTCACTCAGGGGCAGATTGCTGTCGACCCCGGACAGATGACTGGCACCATAGGGTGTGCCGCCCGTGCGGGTGCGCATCAGGCCCGGCTCACTGTAAGGCAGTCCGCATATCACCATGCCATGGTGCAACAAGGGCAAACTCATGCTGAGCAAAGTGCTTTCCTGTCCGCCATGCAAGCTGGATGTTGATGTAAACAATGCCGCCGGTTTGTCGATCAATGCACCGCTGGCCCAAAGTGCGCCTGTATTGTCCAGAAAGTATTTGAGAGCGGCAGCCATATTGCCAAATCGTGTCGGGCTACCGAGTGCCAGTCCGGCGCAGTCACGCAGGTCAGCTTCCGAGCAATACACGGCACCGGTTTCCGGTACGGCCGGCACACTGGCCTGATGATCCGGGGATACCGGAGGCACAGTGCGCAGGCGGGCCTCGATATCACCTGCCTGTTCAATGCCGCGCGCAATCAGTTTTGCCATGGTGGCAGTGGCACCGCTACGGCTGTAATACAGCACCAGCACATAGGGAACAGAGTGGCTCATCGTGACTCTCCGTTGTTGATCAACGTCAGTATGTTTTCAGGGGGGCGGCCAATTACAGCACGTTTGCCATGCAGCACAATCGGGCGTTGCAACAGCCTGGGCGAGTTGACCAGCGCTGCAATAAGCTCGTCATCCGACAGTGCGGTATTGTCCAGTCCCAGCGTTTTGTAGTCGTCTTCTGTGTCACGCAGCAGTTGCCGTGCGCTGCCGCCCAGCGCCTTGAGCAACTGGCGAATGTCGGTTTCGTTCAAAGGCTCTTTCAGATACAGCCGCTGCTCGGGCTCAATCCCGTGAGATTGCAACAGCGCCAGTGCCTGCCGCGATTTTGAGCAGGCGGGGTTGTGATAAATATAAAACGATGTCATGTCAGGACGGCTCTTGATCGGTCGAGTGTTGCTGTTCCAGCAATTGGCGGAAGCTGATGTCTTTGCCGCTGTCTGTCCAGTGTTGGTCGACTTCAGCCAGCAGTGCATGGATCTGTGTTTGTTCAGGGGTCAGCACGCGTTGATTCAGTGGTGTGTTGCTGCGTTGACGCAATTGCATGCGAAGTGCACTGACTGAGCTGTCTTCCACGGAGTGATGCGGAAGATAACGCCTGGGTTGTTCGTCAGTGGCGCTGATGAAGGCAACATCAATCAATGTTTGCAAGGCAGATTCCAGCACCGGGGCGCTCAGCCGGGTATAGGCCTGCAGTTCGTCCAGTGACCAGGGATCCTGCTTCTGGCTGAAGCGTTTCACAATCAGGTAAGCCACGCTCAGGCTGACCTCTTCCTGCATTTCGAGACTGAGCTGAAGCGGTTTGCGACCGGTGCGGGTTTTGGACGGATACTGGTGATAAAACGCGACACTGGAGCCGATCAGCAACATCAACCAGCCCAGATAGATAAACAGCATCAACAAAATGATGGCAAAAAATGCGGCGTAGATAATCGCGTTGGCCGAATTGACGGCAATAAAATTCTGGAAAACCCAGGCCATGGTTTTCCACGCGATCATGGTGATCACGCCACCGAGAAACGCCGAGGAAAATCGTACACGGGTATTGGGAATAAAAATGAAAGCCAGTGCAAACGCCAGTGACATGAATATGGCCGGCATCACAAAAGCAATTGCCTGCAAAATCCAGGCGCCAAAACTCAGTTGTGCCAGGAAGCTTACAAAAAAGGTGGAACTGACCGACGACGCGATACCGACAGAAATCAGGATCAGCAGCGGGCTGACCAGCACGGCAAACAGATACTCGCTGATGCGGTTGGCCAGTGTACGCGGCTGGGTAATCGACCAGATGTAATTAAACGTCAATTCAATCTGCTGCATCATTGTAAGCACGGTGTAGAGCAGCACACCCAGACTGACCACGCTCAGCACATCCACCCGGACATTGTCGACAAAACTGACTACATTGCTGGTGATCTGATTGCTGTACTCGCCCATAAACGGCTGCAACAATCCCAGCAAGGCCGGCTCCATGGCATTGTGTACACCCAGCCCCTTGAGCACGGCAAAGGTCAGTGCGAGCAGCGGAACAATCGCAATGACGGTGTAGTACACCAGACTCATCGCGCGCAGGCTGACATGGCCCTCGGCGATATCACGCAGCACAGCCCAGGCAATCTGCAAGGCCCGGGTCAGGTGCCACTGCCAGCGGGCCGTGGTGTGATCCATCTCACGCCACAGCCAGCTTTCAATCAGAGTGATCAGGTCTTGCGCGGATCGAATGGACATGCGCCTCCGTGTTCGCGTGGGTATCAGGGGTTGATACGGGTCGCCAGAAAATCCATGATGGATGACAGCGACACCGTCTCGGCAGATTCTGCACGACGGAATTTGTATTCCAGTTCGTCATTTTCCAGACCGCGGTCCGAGACCACAATGCGGTGTGGAATGCCCATCAGTTCCATGTCGGCAAACTTCACGCCCGGGCTGGTCTTTTTGTCGCGATCATCCAGCAGCACTTCATACCCGGCGTTTTCCAGATCCGCCATGAGTTTTTCAGCGACCTCGGTGACACGCGGTGACTTGTGCGCATTCAGCGGGATGATGGCAATATGGAACGGCGCAATGGCATCAGGCCAGATAATACCGTTGGCGTCGTGGTTCTGTTCGATAGCTGAGGCGACAATGCGGCTGACGCCAATCCCGTAACAACCCATGGTCATCAGCACAGAGCGGCCGTTTTCATCCAGCACGCTGGCATTCATGGCTTTGCTGTATTTGGTGCCCAACTGGAAAATATGCCCGACCTCAATGCCCCGCTTGATCAGCAGTTCACCCTTGCCGTCCGGACTCAGGTCACCTTCCCTGACCTTGCGGATATCTGCCACGCTGTCAAAGCGGCAGTCACGATCCCAATTGGCATCGGCCAGGTGGAAACCGTCCTTGTTGGCACCACAAATAAAGTTGCGCATGGTCTCTGCGCTGCGGTCAACCACGACGGGGAAGGGCAATTTCAACGGACCAAGGCAGCCGGGTTTGCAGCCGAGAATCTGTTCAATCTCGCTGTCGCTGGCAAAGGTCAGTGGACAAACAATGCCAGGAATTTTCTCCGCTTTGATGTCGTTGAGTTCCTGATCGCCTCTCAGTACCAGCCCCAGCAGCCCATGCGGGTTGCCGTCGGTCGCCTCGGCTTTGACAATCAGAATCTTGATCAGGCGCGTGGCCGGGACAGCCAGCAGCGCTGCGACGTCCTCGATGCTGTGGGCATTGGCGGTAGCAACCTGCCTGGACGGCAACATGGCCGCAGAGCCGTCATCGAGATCGCGAATATGGCCATCGGCCAGTTCAATATTGGCGGCATAATCGCTACCGGAACTGAACACAATTTCGTCTTCACCCGAGTCAGCCAGCACATGAAACTCATGCGAGGTACTGCCGCCGATGTTGCCCGTGTCGGCCAGCACTGCCCGGAAATCCAGTCCGAGACGACGGAAGATATTGCTGTAGGTCTCGTACATCAGATCGTAAGTTTTTTGCAAAGATGCTTCATCAATATGAAATGAGTAGGCATCCTTCATCAAAAACTCGCGAGCCCGCATCACACCAAAACGCGGACGGCGCTCGTCGCGGAACTTCATCTGGATCTGGTAGAAATTGGCTGGCAGCTGCTTGTAGCTGTTGAATTCGTTGCGGATCAGATCGGTGATCACTTCTTCGTGGGTTGGACCCAGGCAGAAAGGACGTTCGTGCCGGTCAACAAAACGCAGCAGCTCCGGCCCCATCTTGTCCCAGCGGCCGGATTCCTGCCAAAGTTCGGCGGACTGTACCACAGGCATGGACACTTCCATGGCGCCGGAGCGGTTCATCTCTTCACGCACAATCGCGGTCACTTTTTGCAGCACGCGCAAACCGGCCGGCAACCAGGTATACATGCCGCTGGCGAGTTTGCGGATCAGGCCAGCCCTGAGCATCAACTGGTGGCTGATGACTTCGGCGTCGGCAGGGGTTTCTCTCAGGGTGGCTATCAGGTATTGACTGGTGCGCATGCGAAATCCGGTGATATTGATGGTGTCAGGGGTTGATCGGGGTGGACATGACGCTGGATGTCAGCTCAGCGTATGTCGGACACAAATGCCCGCCACGGCGATGATCAGAAGGCGAGGACGGGCAGACGTTTAAAGGCTGCGATTTGACGTGCGGCTGCCGGTTTCGGGACAGCCGCACTACGGGCAAAGCTTACTGGGCAAACTCTTTCAGTTTTTTCAGGGGCAGAATTTTTACCTTGGTGCTGGCAGGTTTGGCTGCCACATCCATCAGTTCGCCCGGACGGAACGGGTTGGGCACGCCCTTTTTGGCTTTTTGTGCCGGCTTTTTCACGGTTTTGATCTTCAGCAGACCTGGCAGGGTGAATTCACCCACGCCGCGCTTTTTGATGTGACGCTCGATAATGTCGCTCAATTCAGTCAGAACGGCATCGACCTGCTTTTTGCTGAGTTCGGTATTTGCTGCAATTTCCGCAAGAATGGCTGTTTTGGTGTACTTTTCAGTAATCGCCGTGGTTTTTTTTGCTGTTGGTTTGGGAGCTGCCATGCCGGTTCCTGTCTATGAAATGAGGTTGGTTTGATAAATGGCGCGCGGTAGACACATTAAACGCCGCGCAGGCCGCTATTTATAAAGGATTGGACTGGTCGTCGCAAGTGTCGGCAGCCATTGCGGACAAAGCAGCGCAAATCCGGCAAGACAGGTGATGATCCGCAGACAATTGAGGTATAATCCGCGGCCTTTCCGACAGCCGGCACTCACGCCGGTTGCGGTAACGTAAACTGACTGTGTCTGAACGTATTGATGTTTGCTCTGTATCCGGAGGTTTGAAGTCTGTATGCCGATTTATGAGTATCAATGCAAAGAGTGTGGTCATCGTCTGGAGGCTATCCAGCGTTTCAGTGATGCAGCGCTGACACTGTGCCCTGCCTGTGACAAACCCGGTCTGGCCAAGCAGTTGTCTGCGCCCAGCTTTCGCCTGAAGGGCGGCGGCTGGTACGAAACTGATTTCAAGACTGGCAACAAGCGTCACGGCACACAGGATGGTGGCGGCAGCGCTGACAGCACATCGACCAGTACAGCGGCGGCCGGTGCCTGATCAGTCTGGCAACACAAATCTTCAACACATAACGACAGAGAGAGAAAACAGGACAGCGTATGCGCAGCCATTATTGCGGAGACTTGAACGAGCAGCTCAACGGTGAAACCGTCAGCCTGTGTGGCTGGGTACATCGTCGACGGGATCATGGCGGCGTCATTTTTGTGGATCTTCGTGACCGCGAAGGCCTGTGTCAGATTGTGTTTGATCCGGATCGTCCCGACAGTTTTGCGCAGGCCGAGACCCTGCGCAGTGAATTTGTGGTGCGCGTGACCGGTCGTGTGCGTGCCCGCCCCGAAGGCACGGTGAATCCCGATATGCGCAGTGGCGCTATCGAAGTGCTGGCACTGGAGCTGGAGATTCTGGCGCAGGCCAAAACCCCGCCATTCCAGCTGGACGAACACGCCAACGTGGGTGAAGACATTCGCCTGCGGCACCGTTATATCGATCTGCGTCGTCCGGAGATGATCGATCGACTGAAATTCCGCTCCAAGGTCTGCAACTCGATTCGCAACTTTCTGGACGACAACGGTTTTCTCGACATTGAAACACCGATTCTGACGCGCGCCACGCCTGAAGGTGCACGCGACTATCTGGTGCCCAGCCGTACTCACCCCGGCCAGTTTTTTGCACTGCCGCAATCTCCCCAGCTGTTCAAGCAGCTGTTGATGGTGGCGGGTATTGACCGGTATTACCAGATTGCCAAGTGCTTCCGTGACGAAGATCTGCGTGCTGACCGCCAGCCGGAATTTACCCAGATTGATATCGAGACCTCCTTTCTGGATGAAGAAGGCATCATGGGCATTATGGAGCGCATGATTCGCGGCATTTTCCAGAAACATCTGGATGTGGATCTGGGGCAGTTCCCGCGCATGACCTGGACCGAGGCCATGCGCCGTTTTGGTTCCGACAAGCCGGACCTGCGCAACCCGCTGGAGTTCACTGACATCGCTGACCTGATGAAAGATGTGGACTTCAAAGTGTTCTCGGGCCCGGCCAACGACGCCGGCAGCCGTGTGATTGCTTTGCGTGTACCGGGCGGTGCGTCGTTGTCACGCAAGGAAATTGACGATTACACCAAATTTGTGGGCATCTACGGTGCCAAAGGTCTGGCCTGGATCAAGGTCAATGATCTGGGTGCGGGACTTGACGGTTTGCAGTCGCCGATCATCAAGTTCATGCCGGAAGACGTGGTCAAAGCGGTGCTGGCGCGAGTCGAAGCCGCTACCGGCGATATCATTTTCTTTGGTGCGGACAAGTTTGGTCCGGTGTGCGAAGCCATTGGCGCGCTGCGCCTGAAAGTGGGCGCGGATCTGGGGATTACCCGATCCGGCTGGGCACCGTTGTGGGTCGTGGACTTCCCGATGTTCGAGCGTGACAAGGAAGGCAACCTGAACTCCTTGCACCACCCGTTTACTGCGCCGTCGTGCACACCGGAGGCACTGCGTTCCTCACCGGACAAGGCGCTGTCACGTGCTTACGATATGGTGCTCAACGGCACCGAACTCGGTGGTGGCTCCATTCGTATCAATCGTCCGGACATGCAGCAGGCGGTGTTTGATCTGCTGGGTATCGGTGAAGAGGAAGCGCAGGAGAAATTCGGCTTCCTGCTCAACGCGCTGGCCTCCGGTGCGCCGCCGCACGGCGGTCTGGCGTTTGGCCTGGATCGACTGATCATGCTGATGACCGGTGCCACGTCCATCCGTGATGTGATGGCGTTCCCGAAGACCCAGTCCGCGGCATGTCCGCTGACCGAAGCGCCGGGTCCGGTGTCCAGCAAACAGCTGCGAGAGCTGAACATTCGTCTGCGCGAGCAGGCGACCACCGGCGAGACGCCAGCAGCCTGATCCGGTTGACTGGCTCCCTGCCGATTGAGCGAGGGCATGTGTGACGCTGATTCTGGGTATTGATCCGGGTTCCCGGGCGACCGGCTACGGCATCATCGAGTCAGTCGGCAACAAGCTGCACTATGTAGACTGCGGATGTATCCGCCCGACACCGGGTGAGCATCCGCAGCGTCTTCGCGACATCTTCAAGGCCCTGTCGGGCATTATCGAACAGTACAGTCCCCAGGAGTGCGCCATCGAGGAAGTGTTTCTCGGTAAAAGTGTCTCGTCAGCACTCAAGCTGGGGCAGGCACGCGGTGCCGCCATGGTGGCCTGCCTGCAATATGACCTGCCACTGGCCGAATATCCGGCGCGCACGGTGAAACAGGCCGTGACGGGTTCAGGGGCAGCCGATAAACTGCAGGTGCAACATATGATTCGGGTACTGCTCGGACTCAAAGGGGAACTGCAGGCGGATGCAGCCGATGCGCTGGCCATTGCTGTCTGTCACGCCAACAGCCGTCAGAGCCTGATCAGGGTAGCGGCCGCGACACGTTACAGCGGGCGTCGCTATCGCCAGTAAACCAGCCATGATCACAGCACAGCAAAAAGGGAGACACAGGTGATTGGTCGTTTGAAGGGAACATTGCTGGAAAAAAAGGCACCGGACCTGTTGCTGGATGTTAATGGTGTGGGTTACGAGCTGCTGGCACCGATGAGCACCTTTTATCAGTTGCCGGCGGTGGGGCAGGGCATTGTGCTGTTCACCCATCTGGTGGTGCGTGAAGATGCCCATCAACTGTTTGCGTTTTACGAGGAACAGGAGCGCGCACTGTTTCGTGCGCTGATCAAGGTCAACGGAGTTGGGCCCAAGGTCGCGCTGGCGATTTTATCCGGAGTGCCAGCCGAAGAATTTGTTCGACTGGTGCAGAATAATGATGTGACAGCGCTGACAAAAATTCCGGGCATTGGCAAAAAAACCGCCGAGCGCCTGGTGCTGGATTTGCGCGACAAACTGGCTGCATGGCAGGGTGTCGCGCGCACTGAACAGGTGCAGGTGTTGCCGGAATCGGCCGACAAGGGCCTCAGTGAAGATGCCGAAACAGCCTTGATCGCGCTGGGCTACAAGCCGCAAGATGCGGCAAAAATGGTGATGCGTGTGTTGCGTGACAAACCGGATATCGCGCGTAGCGAGGAAATCATCCGGCTGGCACTGCGTGCGATGATCTGATTGGGCAGAATGACGGGATAGCAGGGCAAAATTCAATGGCTGACTACGATCGCAATCCACAGGAACGACTGATTTCGCCCGGACTGGCGCCTATGGAACAGTCGGTTGACCGGGCCATACGCCCGCTCAGGTTGCAGGACTATATCGGTCAGACCGACGTGAAAAGCCAGATGGAAATTTTTATCCGTGCCGCCCGGCAGCGTTCCGAACCGCTGGATCATACGCTGGTTTTTGGACCGCCGGGTCTGGGAAAAACCACGCTCGCCAATATCATTGCCAACGAGCTCGGTGTTGCCATCAAGACAACCTCCGGGCCGGTATTGGAAAAAGCGGGTGATCTGGCTGCCTTGCTGACCAATCTGGAGCACGGAGATGTGTTGTTTATAGACGAGATCCACCGGCTCAATCCGGCCATCGAGGAAATCCTCTACCCTGCGATGGAGGATTATCAGTTGGACATCATGATTGGTGAGGGGCCGGCGGCGCGCTCAATCAAACTGGATCTGCCGCCATTTACGCTGGTGGGTGCCACTACCCGGGCGGGGCTGTTGACCTCGCCGCTGCGCGACCGGTTCGGCATCATCCAGCGCCTTGAGTTTTATACCGCCGAGCAGTTGTGTGACATCGTGGTGCGTTCGGCCGGCATTCTCGGTTGTGCAATCGACAGGGAAGGTGCCTTCGAAATTGCACGCCGCTCGCGCGGCACACCCAGGATAGCCAACCGTTTGCTGCGGCGTGTTCGTGATTTCAGTGACGTCAAACACGACGGCTCCATTACGCTGGACACCGCCAGTCGGGCACTGGACATGCTCAGTATCGACAATAATGGCTTTGACCATATGGACAGGCGCTTGTTGCTGACCATGATCGAGAAGTTCGGTGGTGGCCCGGTGGGTGTTGACAGTCTGGCAGCCGCCATCAGCGAGGAGCGCGATACCATTGAAGACGTGCTTGAACCCTACCTTATCCAGCAGGGTTTTATCATGCGAACATCCCGCGGTCGCATGGTGACACCTCATGCCTATCTCCAGTTTGGACTGACTGCCCCCGTGGTGGAATAAATCCGGTTTTCATCCGTGTATTTCAGCAGGTGAACCGCGCTGCACAGTTTGTGAAAGCTGATCATAATTTGGCCATATTTTGTCAGTCTAATGTCACCTGCCAGAGTATTATAAGTATTTAATTTAGCTTATAATGCCGCCAATTTTTGCGCCTTGCGACAGCGGCGGGCGGTCAGTACATGGGTTTGATGCCGGAAGGCATGATGTTTACCCGTGCGTGTGTTCGATAAAGGGAGTCTCTTGTGCACAGCGGTTCAATAAATGTCTGGTCGTTAATTCTTGAAGCAACACTGGTTGTGCAGCTGGTCATGCTGACGTTGTTGCTGGCATCGGTGGTCTCCTGGGTGATGATTATCCAGCGCTGGATGGTGCTGACCAGTGCCGAGCAGGGCATGGCCAGCTTTGAAAAGCGCTTCTGGTCCGGTATGGACCTGAGTCAGCTCTATCGGGAAGGCAGCGACCAGCAAAAGGCCAACAAGCCGACAGGTGGTATGGAGAACATCTTCCGGGCCGGATTCAAGGAATTCATGCGACTGCGCCAGCAAGGCGGTGTGAATGCGGAATCGGTGATGGCGGGTGCCCAGCGTGCGATGCGGGTGGCCTACTCTCGTGAGGAAGAAAAACTCGAGAAACATCTGCCCTTTCTGGCAACCGTTGGCTCGGTGACACCGTATATCGGACTGTTTGGTACGGTGATCGGTATCATGAATTCCTTTATCAGCCTGTCTGAACAGGCGCAGGCCTCGCTACAGGTGGTTGCACCGGGTATCGCCGAGGCGCTGATCGCAACAGCCATGGGGCTGTTTGCGGCCATTCCGGCTGTGGTTGCCTACAACCGCTACTCATCCAAGGTTGAAGTTTTGACCAACAACTACATTACGTTCACGGAAGAATTCGCCGGCATCCTGCATCGACAGGTTGTCAGTGCGCCCAAGCAATGAGTCGCCTGCCCGTCAGATTGAGGGCAGTGGTGTGCGGTCCGTAGTGTGCAGGCAGTCAGGTACGATCAGTCGAATATAGTGTGCGGGCAGAACCGATGGATATCATCCGAAAGAAGCGAAAACCGGTAGCAGAGATCAATGTGGTTCCCTACATTGACGTGATGCTGGTATTGCTGATTGTTTTTATGGTGACGGCACCCCTGCTGACCCAGGGTTTGCGTGTGGATTTGCCACAAGCCTCATCCGAGCCGCTGGAAGTGGATGAAAATGCTGAAACACTGGTCATCGAGCTGACAGCGGACAACGAATTTTTTATCAGTCTGGGTGTGACCTCACAAGACGACCAGACGCCTGTGCCGCTGGAAACCATCGGGCAGCAAGTGGCGAGCATCGTTGAGGTCAACCCCACGATTCAGATTTTTGTGGAAGGCGATGCCCGAGCCAGTTACGGCCCGTTCATCAGTTTGATGGAAGCGTTGCGTGTAGCGGGTGTTGAAAGCCCGAATCTGGTAACCAAACCACTGGAATAAATGGCGTGACAGCGTTTAATGGTTATCCGTTCTCAGTGATGCTGGCCTTGTTGATGCATGGCCTGATCATTGGCACCTTGCTGTTTTTGCAGCGCGCAGACTCCGAGGTGCTGGATGTTGTGCGTCCGCCATCAGTGAAAGCCTTGCTGGTGCAGGAAAATCCGCAAGAGCGCAACGAGCAGGTCCAGCAGCAACGCCAGCAACAGCAGCGACAGGAGCAGCAACGGCAAGAGCAGCAGCGTCAGGAACAGCTGCGGCAGGAGCAGGCCACACAGGAGCAGGCGCGACAGGAACAGGCAAGACGTGATCAGGCTGCGCGCGAAGAAGCTGCGCGTCAGGAAGAGCAGCGTCAGGCTGCCATTCGCCAGCAACGCGAGCGTGAACAGCAGCAGCAGGCTGAGGAGCAGCGTCGGCAGGAAGAAGCCCGTCGTCAGGAGCAGGAGCGCCAGCGACAGGAACAGGCACGTCTTGAAGAGCAGCAGAGAGCCAATGAGGCCGCTGCGGCAGCGCAGGCTGCTGCCGATGCACAGGCGCGTGAGGTTGCCGAGACCGAAGCTGAAATGGTGATGGCCTATACAGCGGCGATCCATGATGCGGTTCAGCGCAGCTGGTCACGACCGCCCAGCGCCAGGAACAACATGACAACCGTGTTGAGGATCCGTCTGATTCCAACCGGGGAAGTGGTGGACGTAGAGATTGTCAGATCAAGTGGTGATGCAGCTTTCGATCGTGCTGCCGAAACCGCGGTGCGCTCTGTGGGTCGTTTCCACGAACTGCAAGGTATGCCACCGCGAATGTTTGAACGGAATTTCCGTTCTCTGTTGTTAACGTTCAGACCGGAGGACTTGCTCAATTGAAAAAACACAGCCTGATACTGTTTATGCTGGCGCTGGTTTTCTCGCTCAGGGTATCTGCCGCCGAGTTGAATATCGAGATCACCCGCGGTGTGGATAACCCCATTCCGGTGGCAGTTGTCCCATTTCAATGGGATGGTGCGAACCTGCTGGATGAGGACGTTGCCCAGATCATCTCCAACAACCTGGAGCAGGTAGGTGAGTTCCGTGCATTGTCGCGCGCCAATATGCTGAGTCTGCCATCCGAGGAGCGCGAGGTGCATTATCGCGACTGGCGCATCCTCGCACAGCAGTACCTGGTGATCGGCAAAATCAGCCAGATTCCCGGTGGTCAGATGGTGCAGGTGCAATGGGAGTTTTTTGACATCAATCGCGAGCGCAAGGTGCTGGGTGAAGTGCTGACTGGCAGTGTCTCGCAGTTGCGTGACATCGCACACTCGATCAGCGATGTGGTGTATCAGGAAATCACCGGTCGCCGCGGTGCCTTCTCGACCAAGATCATGTATGTGTCGGCAGAGGGTCCTATCGAGAACCGCAGCTACAAGCTGCACTTTGCCGATTACGACGGTCGCCGGCCGCAGGTGCTGCTGGAGTCGCGTGAGCCGATCATGTCGCCGGCCTGGTCGCCCGATGGCAGCCAGATCGCTTACGTTTCTTTCGAAACCGATTTGCCGCGCATCTACATTCAGGATCTGGCGACCGGTCAGCGTCGTCAAATTACCAATTATCCCGGTATCAACAGCTCGCCGGTGTGGTCGCCTGATGGCAGCAAGCTGGCCATGGTGCTGTCAAAAGACGGCAGCCCTGACGTTTATGTGCTGGATCTGGCCAGCAATGAGCTGCGTCAACTGACAGACCACCCGCGCGCTGAAACCGAACCGGCCTGGACTACGGACAGTCGCAGTGTGATTTTTACCTCTGACCGCACTGGTCAGCCGCAGATTTACAAAGTGGATGCCAACGGCGGATTGCCGGAGCGTCTGACTTTTGATTGTTTTTATTGTGCCAAGGCCCAGTTCCTCCCGGATGGAGTGAACCTGGTTCATGTGCGTCGTGAGACCCGGCAGAACAACAGTTATGGTATTGCCATTCTGAATGTTCAGACCAACCGGGTGATCACTCTGACGGACACGGCACTGGACGAATCTCCCAGCGTGGCACCAAACGGCAGCATGATCATGTTCGGCACGACAGCCAATGGACGAGGCGTACTTGACGCTGTCTCCATTGACGGCCGCGTGAAGTTCCGTTTACCATCTTTGCAGGGCGATGTACGTGAACCTTCCTGGTCCCCGTACTTAAATTAGGGCAAAGTCGTTTTTTTCAACAAATAGCTTGTCTATTGGAGGACGCTAAAAGTGGGTACGCAATTTAATAATATTTTCAAATCAGCTGTTTTTGCTCTGGCTGTTGCAGGTCTGGCAGCGTGCAGTTCTACCAGCGACACTGAAGCAACTGCACCGGTTGCACAAACTGGTGAGTCTGATGCTGCCCGTGCCGCCCGTCTGGAGCAAGAGCGTCTGGAACGTGAGCGTCAGGAGCAGGCTCGTCGTGAGCAGGCTGCACTGAACACAACCGTTTTCTACTTTGACTTCGACGTCGCCGAGTTCCAGCCGTCAGATCGCGAGACACTGATTGTTCACGCTCGCAACCTGGCTGCCAACCCGAACCGTCGTATTCGTCTGGAAGGCCATGCCGATGAGCGCGGCACCCGTGAATACAACTTGGCTCTGGGTGAGCGTCGTGCCAACAGCATCCGTGACTTCCTGATCGTTAACGGTGCGTCACGCAATCAGCTGGAAACAGTGAGCTACGGTGAAGAGCGTCCGGCAGTCAATGGCCAGACCGAAGCCGCTTACCGTCAAAACCGTCGTGTAGAAATCCAGCCGGCAGGTTAATGGTATGACTCGTACCCGTGCTTCTCTGGCCGGTGCAGTATCGGCAGTCGTGCTCAGCACGACTTCCTTTGCTTCATCTGCAGGTTCCATTCCGGTAACAAATCTGGCAGCGCAGGCGGCTATTGTGCCCATGCTGCAGATGTCTCAGGCCGGTGCATCCAACAATGATGCACTGTTGTTGTTGCTGGACCAGTTCACCGCCCTGCGTGGTGAGATGGAAACCCTGCGGGGCATGGTCGAGGAGCAGGGGCACATCATTACCCGTCTGCAACAGGATTCCCAGGCTCGTTATACGGATCTTGATTCGCGAATCAGCGGTCTTTATCAGGAGCTAGATGCTGCCGCACCAGCGGCACCTTCCGCTGCACCTGCTGCCAATGCAGCCGCAATACAGCAACCATCCGCACCAGTTGTATCGGTGCCGGGCAGTGCGCCCGCTGCAGTGGCAAACACCTCTACTGCCAATGCTAACTCCGGGCTGAGCAGTACCGCGAGCGATGATGCGACAAACATGGCAGCACCGAATCTCCCGGCCGCAGGTCTGGCATCGGGTTCAACACCGCCAGTGATCATGACCGAGCAGCAGCTGTACGAAGTTGCGCTTGATACATTGCTCCAGCAACAGCAATACGAGTTGTCGATCCAGCAGTTCAACCAGTATCTTGCCCAGTATCCCAACGGGCGATTTGTGACCAATGCCTATTACTGGCAGGGTCAGGCTTATGTCAATTTGTCGATGTTCAACGAAGCCCGTCAGGCGTTTGAAACGATCATCACGCAGTACCCGGATGGCCGCAAGATCGAAGATGCCATGTACTCGCTGGGAACGGTCTATCATCGGCTCGGCGACAATACCCGGGCGCGACAGATGCTGCAGGACGTTCGGACACGCTTTCCAAATACTTCGGCAGCCAACCTGTCCGATATTTATCTGCGCACCATCAACTGACAGTCGGGTCTGTTTTATCCCGCACTTGGAACCAGGGTCCTGCCCCGCATGACCAGTCTTCGTATTAACGAAATTTTTCATTCCCTGCAGGGTGAGAGCAGCACCGTCGGTTTGCCGACGACCTTTGTGCGCCTGACCGGTTGCCCGCTGCGTTGCGGCTACTGCGATACCGCCTATGCTTTTCATCAGGGAAACCAAATGGCGCTGGAAGATATTCTCCAGCAAGTGCAGCAAGCCGGTGCAAAACGTGTCTGTGTGACGGGTGGTGAGCCCTTGGCTCAACCAGCGTGTCTGGTACTGTTGTCGGCATTGTGTGATGCCGGACTGAAAGTCTCGCTGGAGACCAGCGGTGCGATGGATATCAGTGCGGTGGATTCGCGCGTAAAAATAGTCATGGATCTGAAGACACCTGGCTCCAACGAATGTGATCGCAATCTTGAGAGCAATATTCGTCATCTGCGCGGCAAAGACGAAGTCAAATTTGTGATCTGCGACCGCCGCGATTATGAATGGGCAAAAGCGAAAGTGGATCAGTATGATTTGATGAATCGTGTCGGCGAAGTGCTGTTCTCTCCCTCGTTCGGACAGGTGGAATATGAGCAGCTGGCCAGTTGGATATTGCATGATCGCCTGCAGGTTCGTATGCAGGTCCAGCTTCACAAAATTATATGGGGCGAAAAGCCGGGCCACTAACGTCGTCGCGGCCAAGGATTGTTCATGTCGTCGCAAGAAAAGAGAGCAGTTATTCTGGTGTCGGGCGGTCTCGATTCAGCGACCTGTCTGGCGATAGCGCGCTCGGAGCAGTATCAGATTTACGCCCTCAGTTTTGACTATGGCCAACGCTCAAGCAGCGAGCTGGATGCGGCCGCGCGTCTTGCCCGGCACTTTTCGGTAGCAGCGCATCAAATTATCCCGCTGGGCATTGGCCAGTTGGGTGGCTCTGCATTAACCGACCATTCGGTGGCTGTGCCTGTTGATGGTGTTGTCCCGGATCACATCCCGGTCACCTATGTACCTGCCAGAAATACAGTGTTTTTGTCTTATGCACTGGCGTGGGCCGAGGTGCTGCAGGCTGATGCCATTTTTATTGGAGTCAATGCACTCGACTACTCCGGGTATCCGGATTGCCGTCCAGCCTTCATCAAGGCCTTTGAGCAGATGGCCAATCTGGCAACCAAAGCCGGTGTCGAAGGTCACCCCATACAGATCAAAACCCCGCTGATACAGATGAGCAAGGCCGACATTATTCGTACTGGCACTGCGCTGGGAGTTGATTATTCACAGACCGTTTCCTGCTATCAGGCTGATGCACAGGGCAGGGCGTGCGGACAATGCGACAGCTGCCGCCTGCGGCGAAAAGGTTTCGCGGATGCGGGTGTTGCCGATCCTACGGTGTATCGTTGAGTGGCCGTCTGCCATAGCAGACAAGCCAGTGAATTCAGTCAATTTTTAACAAAATACTTGAGTTTTTTTTCTCGCATAGTATGATGCGCACTCTTTTCGGCGGGTCGTTAGCTCAGTGGTAGAGCAGTTGGCTTTTAACCAATTGGTCGATGGTTCGAATCCATCACGACCCACCATCTTTCCCCCTGTTTCCCCGGTTATTCCTCAGTCAATAAAGCCATGACAACAGTGCCGGCAATCATAGCCATCACTGCGCTTGTTGCCAGATGCTGAACCTGTAAATCCTGAAGCCACAACGGCGTTTGCTGCCACTGATGAGCCAGCGTAGCCATCAGATTTGTGTTGGCAGATCCGGCCATATCAAGTTTTGTCCACACCGAATCCACTGCCTGTTGCAGTGATGGCCACGGGACTGCGGCAAGGCATGCCGCCGCCGCGCCAAGCCATGCAGTTGCCCGAATGATTTTGCGTTGCAGCACAAGGCGACCGGTTTTGCGCAGCAGTGTTTGCCTGAATGCGGTGTCATCCAGTTCGGGCAAGGGTTGACCAAGCAGTGCCATCAGATTGTCCTGATTGTTGTTGTCATCAATCATGGTTCAGGATCTCCCGGTTCCGGATAGGGGTGGTGCGTTCATCAACGTTCTCAGTTTATCGAGACTGCGACTGATTGTTGATTTGGTGGTGCCCAGCGGCAAGGCCATAATCTCGGCAACCTCGGCGTGAGAATACCCCATGCTGAGATTCAGCGTCAGCGCAGCTACTTGTGTCGGATTCAATGTGGCCAAAGCTTTTTCCAGATCAATATGGTCTGCGAGCGCGGAGGCGTTTGTGTTCGCGTCGTTGACGGCTGCATCGGGATCATCACAAGGCTCCGGCCAACGTTGCTGCTTGCGTTGATGTTGCAAAAAGCAGCGATAGGCAATCCCCAGCAGCCAACTGTCCAGCCCGGATTCACCCTTGAATTGATAAAGCCGACGATAAGCCAGAATAAACGCATCCTGTGCAATATCATCGGCGATATCACGGTCCCGGCACAGGCGGCGCACAAAGCCGCGCACCCGGCTCGAATGCCGTTTGACGAGCTGATCGAAAGCCCCGTTGTCTCCGTTCAGCACCACACGCTGGATCAGAACGGATTCGCAGATTTCGCGGGCATAATCCTTCAGACCAAATCCCCTGACTGGCTGTTGGCCGGCGTGGCTGTCTGGCGCTTGTCGTATTTCATCACCAGCAGGTACGCGATGCCAATACACAAGGGGATACCTCCGAACAGAATAGCCTCTTGCGCGTCGCCGCCGATGATCAGGCTGGCGATGATGGGCAGGCTGAGCGCTATGAACAGCGCACCGCGACGCATGTCGTTCACCGGGCTGCTCTCCTGATTAAACATCTTCATGGAATCTGCCTTGATGTCAGCCCCATGCTCGGCCAGCTTGACCAGGGTTTCCATCCTGCGAATATGGGTCAGGTAGCGCAGGTAAAAAGGCACCAATACACACAGGCCAAACACCGTAATCGCCAAAATCGGGATAATCGTTTCTTGCATGATTTACAGACTCCGTTGGTTGTGACGTTGATGGAATTATCCATTCCGGGAGTCAGCCCTTATGGGCTGCTTGCAAGATAGATGCACTCACTTTGCCATTCGGATGCAGCTTCACCCAACTATTTTTGCAAAGAATATCGCTGATGTTCACAAAACCGGGCTGTGAAGGCATGTGGTATCATCAGCCTCATGAAAACCGTATGACATCGGCCCGGAACAGGCAGCACCATGACCCGTATTGATCAGACCCTTTCAGACAGCAGAGACGACCGACTCGCCGCCGATACCTTGCTGGTACGCAATTATCTGGCTTCGGTGCCGGACAGGCATGCGCTGAGTGAGCCCCAGCGGCTGCATTACCGGGAGGCCATCAAGGCGCTGCTGAAAGAAAAAAATGCGGTGCTGGTTGCGCACTATTACACCGAGCCCGAGTTGCAATCGCTGGCGGAAGAAACCGGCGGACTGGTGGCTGATTCGCTGGAGATGGCGCGTTTCGGGCGTGATTGCCCAGGTGATGTGCTGGTGGTCGCCGGCGTGCGTTTTATGGGTGAAACCGCATCCATTCTCAGTCCGGACAAAGTGGTGCTGATGCCCAACCTGGAGGCTACCTGCTCACTGGACATTGCCTGCCCCATCGACAAGTTTTCTGCATTTTGTGACCAGCATCCGGATCGTACCGTGGTGGTTTACGCCAATACCTCGGCGGCGGTCAAGGCACGCGCTGACTGGGTGGTGACCTCCAGCATTGCGCTGGATATCGTTGAGCACCTGAAAGCCAGAGGTGAAAAGATTCTGTGGGCGCCGGATCGTCATCTGGGGCGTTACATACAGGAAAAAACCGGTGCTGACATGTTGTTGTGGGACGCCGCGTGTATTGTGCATGAGGAGTTCAAGGCCAAAGGCTTGCTGGACATGAAGGCGCTGAATCCGCGTGCCAAAGTGCTGGCACACCCGGAGTCGCCAGCCCCGGTGCTGGCCATGGCCGATGTGATTGGCTCCACCAGCCAATTGATCAAGGCGGCGTGCGAGTTGCCGGACGATACCTTTATCGTGGCGACGGATCAGGGCATTTTCTACAAAATGCAGCAGCTGGCGCCGCACAAGACATTTCTGGTGGCACCAACAGCCGGCAATGATGCCACCTGCCGAAGCTGTGCCAGCTGTCCTTGGATGGGCATGAATTCCTTGCAGGCGATGTATGAGTCGCTGCGCGATGGCAGCAACCGGATTCATGTCGACAGGGCGCTGGCCGAGAAGGCCATGATTCCGCTTCAGCGTATGCTGGATTTTTCCGCGGCACACAAACTGCAGGTCAAAGGCAAAGCCTGACCATCAGCGCTGATTGTGGAAGGTTCAGGTCTGCTGGCGTTGCAGCGCCTCCACATCACTCACGCGTTGGCGCAGGCGACTCACCAGAGGCAGGTTGTTTTCGCGCTGGGTTTCTATGCGCAGCGCGTAATTGAGTTGTTCCCGTGCACTGCGAAAATCACCAGTCAGAATAAAGTACTCCGCCCGCGCCTGATGCACTTTGCTGATATCGCCCGCCTGGCCTTGTGTCTCTGCAATCAGATACCACAGATCATGGTCTTCCGGCCGGGAGACTGCATGACGCTCCAGTACTCGCACAGCGTTGGCGTAGTCACGGGTTTCAATCAGCGCTCTGGCATGTGCCATGGTCAATGGGTGGTTGTTCGGGTTGATCTGCAGATGTCTTTCCAGATAGCTCAGTGCGCTGCGAGCCTCACCTGACTTTGTCAGCATCTCTGCCCGCGTCACGACGTAAGTAATGCGGTTGGGTTCTTTGGCCAGCAGCAGATCAAGCTCATCCATCGCCAGTTTGTATTGTTCGTTGGCCAGATAGGCCAGCGCCAGACCATAACGGTTGGCATCGCGATCAATATCCGTGCGACTGTTGGCCAGTGCCTGGCTGAAGTTCTGCACGGCATTGGCCTTGTTGCTCTCGTAGTGCACCTGCACACGGGCGCGCATCAGGTGGTATTCCACATTGGGTGTCACCGCTCGCGCCGGGTAGCGGTTTGCCCTGCTGCGTGCATCGGACACACGTGACTCGGTGACCGGGTGACTGAGCAGGAACTCCGGCGGCCGGCTGGTAAAGCGGCTCATGTCCATCAGACGCTCAAACAGGCGCGCCATGTCGGCCGGGTCATAACCGGCGTTGACCATGGTACGCAGGCCAATATTGTCTGCCTCAGCCTCATTCTGGCGTGAAAAGCGCAACTGGTTTTCAATCGAACGGCCTTGTGCCGCCATGACCGCTGCAGGTCCTGCGCTGCTGCCACTGCCCATCAGCACTACGCTGGCGAGCAGGGTGGCCAGTTCCGGTATACGGCGGCGCTGGGCATCTTCTACACTGCGGGCAAAATGGCGTTGGCTGACATGCGCCAGTTCGTGTGCCATGACGGAGGCAAACTCACCTTCGGTATGGGCGTTGAGAAACAGACCGCCATTCACCCCGATAATCCCGCCGGGTGCTGCAAATGCATTAAGCACCGGGCTGTCTATCAGGATGAAGGCCAGTCTGAAATCCTGCAGATCGCTGTGAACGGCAAGACTGTGGGTGAAGTTCACCACGTAATCGTTTAGTAGCGGGTCGCTGATCGTGGGTGCGCTGCGTCGAACAGAACGCAGGAAATCGCGGCCGAGACGATGCTCTTCCTCAAGAGAGAAAATGCCAGAAATCCGATCCCCCAGCGTGGGCAGCTGGGGTTGGGCAAGGGCGACCGGGACCTGACTGAGCATCAGAATACTGGCCGCGATCCTGCTTAACTGTTTGATTCTGCACATACCCATTAGCAACTACTACGCTACTGAAAAGTTAGACCGATAATATCACAAATAATTCCGCAGTCTTTTGCAGCGCCGGAACAGCCCTGTCACAGCGCGGAGGGAGGCACTTTGCTGCTATGCAATCCCTTGTTTTGCTTGTTAATATGCCGGGCATGAAGATATCAGCTGATCAGGAACTGGACGTCAGCGGGCTGCAATGCCCGATGCCGTTGTTAAAAGCCAAACTGGCACTTAATACACTGCTTGTTGAACAGGTGCTGAAAGTCATTGCGACGGATCCGGCCTCGGAGCGTGATTTTCATGCCTTTGTCAGTCAAAGCCGGCACCAGATTCTGGCGTTCGAGAAGCAAGACGATGCCTATTGCTACTGGATAAAAAAAGGCTGACTGCCGCATGCGAAAGTTTCTGCGCTCGTTCATGGACCGTTACTTCCATGATGAAGAGTCCATCATTTTCACCCTGATTCTGCTGGCTGCGCTGTTTGTCATTCTCAGCATCGGCTCCATCATTGCCCCGCTGATTGTTGCTGTCATTCTGGCCTATTTGCTGCAAGGGCTGGTCGGTGGCATGCAGCGCCTGGGCATGCCATATCTGCCATCGGTCATTGTGGTGTACACCCTGTTTGTCAGTGCCTTCATGGCTTTTTTACTGTTGGTGTTGCCGCAGGCCTGGGCACAGCTTGCCCGGCTGATCAACGAGCTGCCGCGTCTGCTCAGTGAGGGGCAGGCACTGTTGCTGGTGTTGCCTGAGCACTACCCCAATCTGGTCTCCGAACAGCAGATTCAGGACTTTATCCGCGGGCTGCGCGGTGAAGTCGCTTTGTGGGGGCAGACGCTGGTGTCCTATTCTATTGCGAGCCTGCCCAACATCTTTGACTGGATCATTTTTCTGATCCTGGTGCCGGTGCTTGTGTTTTTTATCATGAAAGACAAAACGTTGCTGGTGGACTGGGTGGCCAACCTGCTGCCGCGCCACCG
Organism: Pseudohongiella sp.; assembly: GCA_036834885.1. Lineage (GTDB taxonomy): Bacteria > Pseudomonadota > Gammaproteobacteria > Pseudomonadales > Pseudohongiellaceae > Pseudohongiella. Next base: position 201,027 of record DAITNA010000003.1, read on the forward strand.
TCCCCTGATGCAGCGCATCTGGCATGAAATGGATATGCAGGTCGCCAATTATGTACGCGGGAAAGCACTGGAAATTCTGGTGCTGGGTGGCGCCAGTTATATTGTGTATATGCTGCTTGGGCTCAATTACGCTCTGTTGCTGGCGGTGCTGACGGGTTTGTCGGTCATCGTGCCATTTATCGGTGTGGCGGTGGTGTTTTTTCCAGTCACTGCGGTGGCCTATGCACAGTGGGGGTTCGGCAGCGAATTTCTGACGGCGCTGGCCGCTTATGCGGTCATTCAGATACTGGATGCCAATGTGCTGGTGCCCATTATTTTTTCGGAAACCGTCAACCTGCATCCAGTGGCGATTATCACAGCCGTATTGGTATTTGGTGGTTTGTGGGGCCTGGCCGGTGTGTTTTTTGCGATCCCGCTGGCGACCCTGATCAAGGCGATTATCAACGCCTGGCCGACCCACCCGGCGGTCAATGGCCCTGAACCGCCAGGCGCCCGGTAAATCCGGATTCGGCCCTGTTAATAATGTCACAACAGATTTTTCCATGAGGGCTGCGGTGTGGTAGAGTCGCAGCCTGTCAGTACACCCAATCACGAGGTTTTGAATGATTCAAGGCAGTATAGTGGCCATTGTCACGCCGATGTTGCCGGACGGCGCAATTGACTGGCCGGCGTTTGACAAGTTACTGGAGTGGCATGTCAGCAGCGGCACCAGCGCAGTGGTCGTTGTGGGTACCACTGGCGAGTCGCCCACCGTCACCGTTGAAGAGCACTGTGCCCTGATCGAGCGCAGCATCAAAACCATCAACGGTCGCATCCCGGTCATTGCCGGCACCGGTTCCAACTCCACCGCCGAAGCCATTTATTACACCAAAGCCGCGCAGGAAGTGGGTGCCGATGCCTGCCTGCTGGTCACACCGTATTACAACAAACCCAGTCAGGAAGGTTTGTACCAGCACTTTAAAAAAGTGGCTGAGGAAGTCGACATTCCACAGATTCTGTACAACGTACCGGGCCGCACCGGTGTTGATCTGTTGCCGGAGACAGTGTCCCGCCTGGCTGACATCGACAATATTGTGGGGATCAAGGAAGCCACTGGCGATCTTGACCGCGGCCAGCAAGTGATTAATTTGTGTGCCAATCGCATTGCCATTTATAGCGGTGACGATGCTACCGCGCTGGATCTGATTCTGGCCGGTGCAAAAGGCAATATCTCGGTGACAGCCAACGTTGCGCCCGCCCAGATGGCCGAGGTATGCCGACTGGCGCTGGCTGGTGAAAAAGAAAAAGCCAGTCTGCTCAACGCACGTCTGGCCGGTTTGCACCATGCCTTGTTCCTTGAGTCCAATCCGGTCCCGGTGAAGTGGGCCCTGCATGAACTTGGCTGGATTGAAAACGGTATCCGCCTGCCGCTGGTGCCGTTAAACAAGGCTTACCATATTCCCTTGCGTGAAGCGATTCGCCACGCCGGACTTTGATACACAGGTTCTGGACCGATGTCAGTAATCAACCGCTACACCCTGCGCATTCCCATGCTGATGTCTCTGGCCATCACCCTGCCTGCCTGTTCATGGCTGGGTCTGACTGGTGAAGATGGCGTGTTTCGTGACCGTCAGGGCGAGTATCTGGAAGCGCGTATTGCCCCGCCCATGCAAGTGCCGCCGGGACTGGACACCGTGACCATCGCCGAGCTGTACCACATTCCTGATCTGCTGCCGGGTGATCGCGCCCTGTATGTGACACCGCCGGCCCCGAAACCGATCGACACCCGTATTCGCGAGGGCGTTGTGGTCCAGCGTTTTGGTGATCGCTCCTGGATAGTGATTGGTGCAACGGCCGGCCAGGTCTGGCCGCGTCTGCGTGACTACTGGTCCGCCGAAGGCATTGAGCTTGACATCGAAAACGCCGTGCAAGGCGTAATGGAAACGGTGTGGTTGCCGCAGTCAGAAACCGATCTGCGTCACAAGTACCGCGTCTGGATAGAGCCGGGATTGCACGCAGGCAACTCTGAAATCTATGTGCGCCACATTGATGACAATGGTGAGACCATGCCCGGTATGGTGGTGCAGTGGCCGGCGCAGTCGGAAAATCTGGAGCGCGAGACCACGATTCTGGCCTCCATTTCACTGTATCTGGCTGACCGTACAGATATTTATCGGGCATCATCGGTGTCCATGCTGGCCGGCAGCATCGAAGTGCAGGGCAAGGCATCGATTGTTGACGCCGGGCCTGGCAACACGCAGCTGGAACTCAGACTGGACTATGACCGTGCCTGGAGCCAGCTCACACAGGCCATCAACAATGCCAATATTGACGTGCTGGAATCACTCAGCGAACAGCGCCAGATCCGGGTCGCCTTCACCGGCACCGAGAGTGCTGAGGAGCCTGGCTTTTTCCGGCGCCTGTTCACACGCGAAGACGATACACAGAGTATAGAGTTTGTTCTGCGTATGGTGGGTCCGGAAGGAGCCATTCGCGTGGAGGCTTCCACTGCCGGTTCTGCGCCGGCGCCGTATGAGCAGGATCTGCTGATCCGCACCATCAACGACAATCTGATCTGACATGGAAGTTCTGCTGTCGGTGCCAACCCTGATGCTGGTACTGATGGCAGCGCTGGCGCTGCTGTCCGGGGTTCTGCTGGGTTGGCTGATTGCGTCCAGACGCGCCTCGCTGTTACGCGAAGAGCTGGTGCAGTCGCGTACCCAGCTTGAGCAGGAGCGTGTCCACGCCGCCGAAAAATTCAACGCCTTGCAACATGCCCGTGATGACCTCAAACAACAGTTTCGGGTACTGGCTGCCGATGTACTGGATGAAAAATCCAGACGACTGCACGAGCAAAACTCACACGGCATCGGCCATCTTCTCAAACCCTTGCAGGACAAAATCAGCCATTTCGAGAAACGCGTCGAAGAGACCTACAGCAAGGAAGCGCGCGAGCGTTTTTCGCTGGAGAAAGAGCTGCGTAATCTGCAAACACTCAATGCCCGCCTGAGCGAAGATGCGTTGAATCTGACGCGTGCGCTCAAGGGCGACAACAAGGCGCAAGGCAACTGGGGCGAGTTTGTATTGAGCTCCATTCTGGAGGCCTCAGGTCTGACTGAAGGGCGTGAATACGAAACACAGAAAACTCTCAGCTCCCTGCAAACGCACGCTGGCGATGACGGACGCGTATTGCGCAGTCAGCCGGATGTGCTGATTCATCTGCCTGACAACCGGCAGGTGATCATTGATGCCAAGGTATCCCTGACAGCATACGAGCGCTTTTGTTCGGCGCAGGACGATGAACAACGGCAGCAGTTTCTGCAGCAGCATGTGCAATCACTACGATTGCATATCCGGCAACTGAGTGAAAAACGCTACCAGCATTTGCCACAGTTGAACTCACTGGATTTTGTATTGCTGTTTACCCCGATAGAGCCGGCATTCTCACTCGCATTGCAGCACGATCCGGCATTGTTCAATGCCGCCTTTGAGCATCAGATTGTGTTGGTGGGCCCGTCAACCTTGCTGGCAACCTTGCGCACGATTCAGAATATCTGGCGCTATGAGCATCAGAGTCGCAATGCGCAGGATATTGCGATCAAGGCAGGTGCCATGTATGACAAATTTGTCAATTTTGCAGAAGACATGGACGACCTGGGCAAAAAACTGGACATCACGCGCCGCAGTTATGATTCGGCCATGAATAAATTGCAAAGCGGGCGCGGCAATCTGATCAGTCGCGCTGAGACTCTGCGTGAGCTCGGCGCTCGCGCCAGCAAACAGCAAACCGGCGAGCGTCTGGCGATAGCACGTGAACACAGCATGGAAGAGAGCACGGAAGACAACCGCGATCAGTCCTCAGCAAACGAGTAGAAATTAACCGGGTAGTTATCGATCATGAGCAGAAGTATTGCACAGGCAGCCTTGCAGCAACTGGAACAGTTCCTGCCTTGTCCCACACCACAAGCGTGGCTGGACTGGGCCTTGCAGAACCAGACATTGTTGCTGACAGATCATGCCAACTGTGAAAAAAAAGCGGCATCCAATGCCATGACCTTGATGTACCGTCATGTCGGACATACCGGGCTGTTGACCAAAATGTCACAACTGGCACGCGAAGAGTTGCTGCATTTTGAACAGGTGGTAGCCTTGATGGCTGCCCGCAATATTCCGTACGAACGTATTGGTGCCTCACGTTATGCGTCGGGTTTGCGCGCACTGATGCGCACCGATCATCACGGGGGTTTGATTGACAGTTTGCTGGTTGGTGCGATTGTTGAAGCGCGCTCCTGTGAGCGGTTTGCCCGTCTGGCACCCTTGCTGGATGAGGAGCTGGGGCGTTTCTATCGCAGTCTGCTGCGCTCGGAGGCGCGACACTTCCAGGACTACCTGGCGCTGGCTGCAGAGTTTAATGAGCAACACGGTGGCCAGCAGGCCATCGATGAGCGTCTGGCTGTGTTTATGACGTTGGAGCGTGAGCTGATAGAGTCAACGGATACCGAGTTCCGCTTTCACAGTGGTGTGCCCGCCTGAGCCCTGATCATGGGCTGGATTACGGTGCACAAATCTCCGGCCTGAGCAAATTGTTTTGCAGCCGCTCACCCAGCGCGTCCAGTTGAGCGCAGGGAATCAGAGGGTTGCCGGTCAGCACAGCACTGGTCAGTGAGCTATTGCGCAGCAGTGCGCTGATGTCCTGCAGACGATTCTCCGGTGCGTTGACGGAACTCAACCGCGACAGTGCTTGCAAGCCATCCAGATTGATCAACTCGTTGCCAGCCAGATCCAGAAAACGCAGATTCACCAGCTGTTCGATACCGGCCAGTGATGCAATCTCAAGACCGGGGCAGGCCAGTACTTCAACGGCTGTCACATCACTCAATGCGCGCTCGCGCATCAACACATTGATGCAGCTTTGTAGTCCGGGGTCCTGCACCGTCACCACCGCGTTGCCGGGTCTGGGGTCGTACAACATCTGATCATTCAGACTGACACTGAATCGCCGGCTGCACGCAGTCAGCACAATCAGCGTCAACAACAGCAGGCTGAGGGCAGCGGTTCTGCCAAATGTTCGGATGTACATCACAGGGTTCCTCCGGTTCAAGGCGACATACTGTATACGAGCACGCCTCAAAGCGCACTGGAAATACCGGGACACAGGGTTTAGACTGACCGGCGTTTGAGAACCCATGATCCCGACAGGACAATTTAATTATGAACAAAATTCGCGCCACTGGCCTCGGCCTGGCGATTTCCCTGCTGATGGCAGGCACAAGCACACAAGCCCAGGACGTGGATCTGACTGTAGAGCGCAATCAGATCAGCTACAGCGTCGGTGTCAATATTGGACAAAACCTTGCCATGCAGGGACTGGCCGAACAGATTGATCTGGACGCCTTTGTCGCCGGTCTGCGCGACATCGTACTGGGTCAGCCAAAGATGACCGAAGATGAAGTGATGAATGCGCTGATGACCTTCCAGCAGCAGCTGGTCGAGCAACAGCAGGCGATGGCCGAAGCCGCCCGTAACGAAGGTGTTGAGTTCCTGGCCCAGAATGGCCAGCGCAGTGGTGTCACCACCACCGCCTCCGGCTTGCAATATGAAGTGCTGGAGTCCGGTGACGCAGCCGGCAGCTCGCCCGCAGCAGCTGACTCGGTGCTGGCGCATTACGAAGGCCGTTTTATTGATGGTGAAGTGTTCGACAGCTCAATCGAGCGTGGAGAACCTGCCCAGTTTATGCTGAACCAGGTGATTCCAGGCTGGACCGAAGGTCTGCAACTGATGAAGCCGGGCGACAAATGGCGCCTGTACATCCCGTCGGATCTCGCCTACGGTCCCGGTGGTTCGGGTCCGATCCCGCCATTCTCCGTACTGGTGTTTGATGTTGAGCTGATTGAGGTTAACCCCCAGTAACAACGCGATGTGAGCAGGCAATCAGTGGATAAACAACACTTCAATCAGGGGCTGTTGACATTCTTGCAACAGTCCCCGACGCCCTTTCACGCTGTGCAAACCATGATGGCACGTCTGGAAGAGGTCGGTTTTGAATGGCTGGACGAAGCCGGCAGCTGGCAGTTGCAGGCCGGTCGCTCCTATGTTGTCCAGCGTAATGGTTCGTCCCTGATTGCCTTTCGTCTGGGGCAGGGTGACCCGGCAGAGTCCGGGTTTCACATGGCTGGCGCCCATACCGACAGTCCCTGCCTCAAACTCAAGCCCAATGCCGTCATGCAGAGCGCAGGGGCGGTACAGTTTGCCGTCGAAGTCTATGGTGGCGCCCTGCTGGCGCCGTGGTTTGACCGCGATCTGTCGCTGGCTGGCCGGGTGGAGTACCTCAACGACGAGGGTCAGATCCGTTCAGTGCTGCTGAACTGGCAGCGCGCGATCGCCACTGTACCCAGTCTGGCCATTCATCTGGATCGTGAAGCCAACCAGAATCGCAGCATTAATGCGCAGAAAGACCTGCCGCCGTTACTCGCGCTGCCCAATGGCGGCGGGCGCTTTGAGTTTGACAGTTTTATTCGCGAGGCACTGCGCGAGCAACATGGTCTGAATGACCTGGGCAAGGTACTGGGCCACGAATTGTATTTTTACGACACCCAGCCGCCCGCCCTGATCGGCCTGAACAACGATTTTATTGCCTCGGCGCGGCTGGACAACCTGCTCAGCTGCCATGTCGGACTGGAAGCTTTGCTGGCGGCTCACCGTGAGCAGTCAACGCAGTTTTCGCTGCTGGTGTGCAATGATCACGAAGAGGTGGGCAGCGCATCAGCCTGTGGTGCTCAGGGACCTTTCCTGCGCTCGGTGCTGGCACGCATCAGCGCGCAGCTCAGCGCTGGTGATGCCGCCGAGGCGATGGAGCGCATGATGCGCCGTTCGCTGTTTCTCTCCATCGACAATGCCCATGGTTTGCACCCCAACTTCCCTGAAAAACATGATGGCAACCATGGTCCTGTGCTCAACAAGGGGCCGGTGATCAAGGTCAATGCCAACCAGCGTTATGCCACCAACAGCCGCAGCACGGCGATCTTCCGCGCGCTGTGCGAACTGAGCCATGTGCCGTGCCAGTCTTTTGTGGTGCGCAGTGACATGGGTTGTGGCAGCACCATAGGCCCGATTACGGCCTCGGGCCTGGGTGTTGAGACCATCGACATTGGTGTGCCGACCTTCGGCATGCACTCCATTCGCGAGCTGGCCGGCAGTGACGATGCCTGGTACACCGCGCGCGTATTGCACAATTTCTACAGCCATCCCCTGCCGCTGATCAGCTGATCAGCCTCTCCCCATTAACCACTCAGTGGACGACTGTTCAGCGGCTGTGCGAGTTGTTCTGGCGCTTGCGCAGGCGTCTGACAAAACGCGCCGGGCTGATCAGTGCCGATTGTGCCTGTGGCAACGGGCTGGCCTCGTGACAGATCAGCGCAGCAAGATGTTCGGCAATCAGCGGACAGCTGACGGTGCCGTGTGAACCATGACCACTGCTGATGTACAGCCCCGGCAAGTCGCTGATGTCGCTGCCGGCTCGCGTTTGTGAGGCATCAGCCACAGCCCCTGCAATCGGCAGGTAATCCTGCGAGGCGCCGCGAATGCTGGCACGTCCGCTCATGTCAGCGTCGCGCTGGAATCCCGGCAAGGTGAACAGCACTCCCAGTTTGTCCAGATTGTCCTGATGCTCTGTGGGGTTCAGATCCGTATTTTCGGTGTGTTTGACGTAACTGGCACCGGCGCAGTGCAGTCCGTGCGCATCTGCCGGTGCCAGATAACGCTGGCCGCAGATCACCTGTCTGATTGCGCCGGACTCAGGTGTTTGAGCCAGATGGCTGACCTGGCCGCGCAAGGGCAGCACGGGATAAATCGCAGTTTGTTCAAACGCGCGCGCCTGATAACTGTTGGCCACCACCACACAGTCAGCGTTCAGTGTGCTGCCGGGACTTGTGCGGCCATCGGGTAGCAGGTTTTCTGTGTGGACCTGCCAGCGCTCTCCATCCCGACACATAGCGGTGACGCGTGTTGAACACAGGGTTTGTATCCGGGCGTGATCAAGGCACAGGCGCACACATTGGCCGGGATTGATCCAGCCGCCAGCTGGCTGCCACAGGCCGCTGTCGTTAATCGCCAGTCCCGTCAGCGCCTGAATTTGCCCGGCAGACAGCGCGCTGAGCACGCCCGGCGGATAGTGCTGCCAGGGATTGTTGTCCTCATTTGTCTCGCCATCACTGGCGCCCGACAGGTCTTTTGTACCCGACAGGTCTTTTGTAAACGTATAGGCGCTTTCCAGCGTCAGCACGCCACAGGCATGCCAGTCGAATCCGGGCTCGACCTGTTTCAGCGCGTCGTAATGACGCAGGGCATACAGGTAGCTGTGCAGATGGAAGGACCAGGCCGCATCAGCGTGTTTGTTCAGCCGCAGTTGCACCACTGCCTGGCGGTTGCCAGATGCGCCACTGGCAGGCTCTGCTGCCTGTTCGAGCACCCTGACCTGCACACCCCGCAGCGCCAGCGCCCTGGCCACCGTGGCACCCGCCAGTCCGGCACCGATCACTATCGCAGTGGCAGGGGGTGCGGTTTTGGTCTGACCGGCCTCAAACTGTGCAAACAGCATATGCCGTTTGTGGCCAAAACCCTGGCGTTTTTCGACCTTGAATCCCAGCGCTTTCAGGTAACGCACAACACGGCCGGTCACGCTGTAGGAGCTCAGCGTGGTGCCACGGTGGCTGAGACGGGCGAGGGTATCCATCAGTGGCTCTGACCACAGGTCCGGATTCAGGCCCGGTGAGAAACCATCCAGAAACCAGGCATCAACACGGGCGTGAGTGCTGGATTGCCGACCCAACAGCGTGAGAGCGTCGCCGTAGTACAAATCCAGCGTCACCGCAGCGCCACCCGGATGTCCGCTACGCATCAGCAGTCTGTGGTAACCGGGCACCGCCGGCGGATACTGTTGAATCAGATGCTGACTGACATCGCCAAGCTCAGGCCATTGTTGCAGCGCTTTTTGCAGGGCATCTTCCGATAAAGGGTGCTTCTCGCAACTGATAAAGTGCAGGCGCAAACGCTGGCAAGCGGTTTGCTGCCACAATTGCCAGCACGCCAGAAAGTTCAGGCCAGTGCCAAAACCCAGCTCGGCAATGGTGAACACGCCTGGATTGTCCAGCGCATCAAGCTCGCGCCAGCGTTGCTGCAGGGCATTGGCCTCCAGAAACACGTGGCGGGTTTCGGCCAGTCCGCCGCTGCGTGAGAAATAGACGTCACCGTACCGGGCCGAGAAGGGCGCGCCGTCGTCCTGCCATTGCAGTTCGGCCGCTTGCAGGGTGGTGATGGCATCGGGTTGTTCAGTGGACAGGGTCATGGCGCGCATTCTACCGCATGCGCTTGCGCCTGCTCAGGCAAATGTTGCCTGTGAATACAGGGGCATCCTGTTGTAAAATGCGCGTCTTTTATTGCTCGCCGGCGGGAATCTGCATGGAAATTAATCCATTTCTTCTGAAAATCAAGGACTTTACCGAGCGTACCGATACGCTCAGGGGGTATCTTTGACTTCGATACCAAAAAGGAAAGGCTGACCGAGGTCGAGCTGGAACTGGGTGAATCTGCGGTCTGGGACAAGCCCGAGTACGCGCAGGAACTGGGCCGTGAGCGCGCCAATCTGGAGCGCGTGGTCAATACCATTGAACGCATGTACAGCGGTTTGTCCGACGCGCGCGAGCTGCTTCAGCTGGCGCAGGAAGAGAATGATGAGTCCCTGCTGGCCGATGTGGCCAGCGAGCTGGATGATCTGGAAAAAGAGCTGGAGGCACTGGAATTCCGTCGCATGTTCTCCGGCAAGATGGATCCGAACAACGCCTATCTGGACATCCAGGCCGGCTCCGGCGGCACCGAGGCGCAGGACTGGGCCGAGATGCTGATGCGTATGTACATGCGCTGGGGCGAGGCCAAAGGCTTCAGTGTTGAAGTACTGGAAGTGTCGGCCGGAGAGGTGGCGGGCATCAAAAGCGCCAGTATCCTGTTTACCGGTGAGTATGCGTTCGGCTGGTTGCGCACGGAAACCGGTGTGCACCGTCTGGTGCGCAAATCGCCGTTTGACTCCGGCAATCGTCGTCATACCTCGTTCTCCTCGGTGTTTGTGTCGCCGGAGATTGATGACGATATCGAGATCGAACTGGATATGTCGCAAGTGCGTGTGGACACTTTCCGCTCCAGCGGTGCCGGTGGTCAGCACGTTAACACCACCGATTCGGCGATTCGTCTGACGCACCTGCCCACCGGTATTGTGGTGCAGTGTCAGAACCAGCGTTCCCAGCACAAGAACAAGGACCAGGCCATCAAACAGCTCAAAGCCAAACTGTACGAGCTGGAAGAATTGAAGCGACGCCAGGAAGCCCAGGCCGTGGAGGCCGAAAAGTCCGACATCGGCTGGGGCAGCCAGATCCGCTCGTATGTGCTGGATCAGTCGCGTATCAAGGATTTGCGCACCAACGTGGAAAACACCAACACCGGCGCCGTACTCGACGGTGATCTGGACCGATTTATTGAAGCCAGTTTGAAAATGGGGCTGTAAACACGATGACTCAGAACAACTCAGACCAGATCCATGCGCAGGATGCCGAACAGCACGCGCTGGCCGCCCACGAAGAAAATCGCCTGATTGCCCAGCGTCGTGAAAAACTGCACGCCATCCAGCAAAAGCGCAATGCGTTCCCCAACGATTTCCGTCGTGACACTTACGCGCAGGACATTCATCAGGCCTATGCTGACACCAGCCGGGAAGATTTGGAAAAGCTCGCACGCAAGGTCAAGGTGGCAGGTCGCCTGATTCGTGAACGCGGCCCGTTTCTGGTGATTCAGGACAGCACTGAAGCGCTGCAGCTCTACGTCAATCACAAGGCTTTGCCAGCTGAGATGATGGAAGAGATCAAGGCGCTGGATCTGGGTGACATCGTAGGAGTGTCCGGTGAAGTCTTTCGCACCGGTAAAGGTGAACTTACCGTGAACGTGGAATCGCTGCAGCTGCTGACCAAGGCGCTGCGCCCGCTGCCGGACAAGTGGAAAGGCCTGTCCGACACGGAAACCCGATACCGTCAGCGTTATGTCGACCTGATTGCCAATGAGGCGTCACGTCGCACCTTTGTGCTGCGCTCAAAAATCATCAACAGCATGCGTCAGTATTTCCAGTCACAAGGTTTTATGGAAGTCGAGACACCGATGATGCACGTGATTCCCGGCGGCGCCAGTGCCAAGCCGTTTATCACCCATCACAATGCGCTCGATCAGACCATGTACCTGCGTATTGCGCCGGAGCTGTACCTGAAGCGCCTGGTGGTCGGTGGTTTTGAAAAGGTATTCGAGATCAACCGCAATTTCCGTAATGAAGGTTTGTCCACGCGGCACAATCCCGAGTTCACCATGGTCGAGTTTTATCAGGCCTACGCGGACTATCACGACCTGATGGATTTCACCGAAAACATGTTCCGTCAGATTGCCATGGAAGTGCTCGGCACCACAGAGATTGTCTATCAGGGCCTGAAGATTGATTTTGCCCAACCGTTCACACGACTGAGCGTCAAGGATTCCATCCTGCGTTACTGTCAGGGTGTGACGGCAGACCAACTGGAAAACCGTGAAGCCGCTGCGCAGCTCGCCGGCAAATACGGTGTCAAGGTTGAGGCATCGTGGGGACTGGGTCGCATCATGATGGAAATTTTTGATGTCGCCGTTGAACACCATCTGCTGCAACCGACATTCATCACCGAATACCCCACCGAGATTTCACCGCTGGCCCGACGCAGCGACCACAACCCGGATGTCACCGACCGTTTTGAGCTGATGATTGGTGGACGCGAGCTGGCCAATGGTTTCTCCGAGCTCAACGATGCGGAAGATCAGGCGGCGCGTTTCCACGAGCAAGTTGCACAAAAAGATGCCGGTGATGATGAAGCCATGCATTTTGATGCGGACTACGTGACCGCGCTGGAATACGGCATGCCGCCCACGGCGGGTGAGGGTATTGGTGTCGACCGTCTGGTCATGCTGTTCACCGACGCACCGTCCATCAAGGACGTGCTGTTGTTCCCGCACATGCGTCCGCTCAAGGATTGACAAGGCACTGTCCGATGAGAGATGTACGTCTGGAAGCATCCTGGAAAGCCGAACTGGCCGATGAGTTTGCCAAGGACTACATGCAAGCGCTGCGGGCATTTTTGCTGCAGCGCAAGCAGGCCGGTCACACCATTTATCCGCCAGGGTCACAGATTTTTAATGCGCTGGATCACACACCCTTTGACAAGGTCAAAGTGGTGATTCTGGGACAAGACCCTTACCACGGTCCGGGTCAGGCGCACGGTCTGTGTTTTTCCGTGCAGCCCGGTGTTGCCATCCCGCCGTCATTGCAGAATATTTTCAAGGAAATCGAACGCGATCTGGGTGTGCGGCAACCGCGCCATGGTTGTTTGACGGCCTGGGCTGACCAGGGTGTGCTGTTGCTCAACGCAGTGCTCACGGTGGAAGCCGGTCAGGCCGGTTCGCATCAGGGCAAGGGCTGGGAGTTGTTTACCGACGCTGTAGTCAGCGCATTAAATCGCAAGCGCGAGCATCTGGTGTTTTTGCTGTGGGGCAGTTACGCCCAGAAAAAAGGCGCGATGATTGACCGCCAGCGCCACCTGGTGCTGGAGTCGCCGCATCCCTCGCCGTTGTCTGCGCATCGCGGGTTTCTCGGGAACCGGCATTTTTCCACCACCAATCGTTATCTGGCTGAGCACGGTCTGGCGCCGATTGAATGGCAGTTGCCAGCCACAACCGTGTGACGGAGTTGACTATGTCCTTATCAACCGCTACTTCGCCGGCTTGCGCCGTGATTGTGGGTGCCAGTCATGCCGGATCTCAGCTGGCTGTGCATTTGCGCAAAAGTGGCTGGGTCGGGCGCATTGTGCTCGTAGGTGAGGAATCCTGGTTGCCATATCACCGGCCACCGCTGTCAAAAGCAGTGATGTCCGGCACCAAAGAGCCTGAGGCGATACAGCTGCGACCTGAAGCCCTGTATCAGAACAGTGAGATTGAGCTGCGCCTGTCGACGCGGGTAGACCGCATTCTGGCGGATCAGCAGCGTGTGTTGCTCGCCACGGGTGAGGCGCTGTCCTACGATGTACTGGCGCTGTGTACCGGCGCATCACCGCTGACATTGCCCTTGGGTCAGGGTTTGTCCGGTGTGTGTTATCTGCGCACGCTGGATGATGTGCTGGCCATTCGTGCGCAGCTGGCGCAGGTGAAACAGGCGGTTGTCATCGGGGCCGGATACATCGGGCTGGAAGCCGCTGCCGTACTCAGGCAGTTGGGTGTGGATGTCACCGTGCTGGAGCGCGCCGAGCGCGTGCTGAAACGTGTCACCGGGGAGCAGGTGTCCCGTTATTTTGCCGCCCTGCATCAACAACATGGTGTGGCGCTGCATTGTGGTGTTGAGGTCACGGCCATCCATGGCACAAACCGGGTTGAATCAGTGATGTGCGCCGATGGCTCGGTATTCCCGGCACAGCTGGTGATTGTGGGTGTCGGCGTGAGTCCGCAAACAGCATTGGCTGCCACTGCCGGGCTGCAACTGGATAACGGCATTTGTGTGAACGAGTACGGACAAAGCAGTGACCCGCGTATTTTTGCGGCAGGCGATTGCGCCAGTCATCCCTCACGACTGTACCAGCGACGCTTGCGTCTTGAATCCGTGCAGAATGCCAATGACCAGTCACGCGTGGTGGCGCAGAATATGGTGGCGATTCAGCAGCAGCGTGAACCAGGTGATGTTTACGATGCGGTGCCCTGGTTCTGGTCCGATCAGTTTGATATCAAACTGCAATCGGCCGGTTTGCATCAGGACTTTGATCACACGGAGCTGGAAGGCAGTCTGGATCCGGCAGACACTGGCGGTTTTGTGGTGCGTTATTTCCGGCAGGGCACATTGATTGCAGCAGATTGTGTCAATCGGCCCAAAGACTTCATGGCCATTAAAACGGCACTGACCAATCAATCATCGTCATGACCTGTCAGCGCGGGCCGGTGTAAATACAGCCGCTGGTGCAGGTCTCACGAATTTCAACACGCGACAGTTCAGGCAGTGCCGGTTTGAGTTTTGCCCAGATCCACACGGCAATATTTTCGCTGGTCGGATTTTCCAGCCCCTCAATCTCATTCAGGTAATGATGATCGAGCTGTTCCCAAACCGGCTTGAAAGCTTTTTTGATATCACCAAAATCCATCACCCAGCCGCTGTGTTCACCCACGGGTCCACTGACAACAATGCGTACCAGAAATGAGTGTCCATGCAGCCGCGCACACTTGTGGCCCAGCGGGACATTCGGCAGGCGATGTGCTGCTTCGAAATTGAACTCTTTAAAAATTTCCATGGACCTTGTTCCGATAAACTTCGACAAATTCTGATAAAAAATCGGGCAATAAAATGCGATTGCCATACTAACGGCGCAGTGCTTGCTTGTACAGTTTCAACGGTCCCGGAGGCTGTCTCAAAAAGTACAAATTCTATTTGACATGCCAGTTCAAGTCGGTAAAATGCGCACCACTCAACACAGCGGGATGTTAGCTCAGTTGGTAGAGCGTCGCCCTTACAAGGCGAATGTCGGGGGTTCAAATCCCTCACATCCCACCAAAGTTGTTGTTCTGCGGACCGGTAGTTCAGTCGGTCAGAATGCCGGCCTGTCACGCCGGAGGTCGCGGGTTCGAGCCCCGTCCGGTCCGCCACTATTCAGAGAAGCCCTTGTACTCCAAGGGCTTTTTTATTTCAGCAGCCGGATAAATCCATGAGACTGCCTGATACCGTGCCAGTCACCGCCTTGCATGACCCGCTGATCACACAGGCAGGGATCAGCGTGGATGTCTTGCGTCTGGATCTGATCGATCCTGTCCTCAATGGCAACAAACCCTTCAAGCTCATCGATAATCTGGCGCAGGCAAAAGCGCAGGGTCACCGCCGTGTGCTCAGTTTTGGTGGCGCCTGGTCCAATCACATCCACGCGCTGGCGGAAGCCGGTTATCGTGAGGGACTGGAGACCGTTGCTGTCATTCGCGGTGATGACCCCGCCGCACAAAACACGGCAACACTGGATTTTGCAGTTGCCAGAGGCATGCGTCTGATACGGGTGTCGCGTGCTGATTACCGTCGACGTCACGAGCCGGAATTTCTGGCGCAGTTGCAGGATCAACACGGCCCTTTTTATCTGGTCCCCGAAGGCGGCGCCAATGCCGCCGGTGTCAAAGGCTGTCAGCAACTGGCTGGCCTGATCCGGCGCAGTGCCCCGCACTGGCCGGACGAGATTGCACTGGCCTGCGGTACGGGTGCCACCTTGGCGGGGCTGGTCGCCGGCTTGCATGTGCAGGCAACACCCGCACTGGTCAGGGGAGTTGCTGTACTCAAAGGTGGAGATTTTCTGCATCAGGACATCAGGCGCTGGCTGCCCGCAGAGCTTGCGATGGGCAACTGGGCGCTGGAGACTGCTTTCCACTTTGGCGGATATGCCTGTTATCCGGCGCCGCTCAGGGAGTTTGTCAGTGACTTCGAGTCGCGTCACGGCATGCTGCTCGATCCGGTCTATACGGCCAAACTGTTCGCGGCCGTGTATCAACGAGTGCAAGATGGGTGTTATCGCGCCGGCACCCGTTTGTTGCTGGTGCACTCGGGTGGATTGCAGGGGCGAGCCGGTCGGTTGTGATCAGACCATGTTGCAACTGGGGTGGAAAAATTTCCCACGCCAAGCTATGCTGGCCGTCAATTCCTGAATAGCGCGGGTTCTACGCCCCAATATCATGACCATGAGTCGAGTCCTGCAAGCGCTACCCTGTCTGCGCAACGCTGCCCATGCGGCGTGTTTGCGGTCCCGGCGCATTCTGCTGTCAGCGCTTGCCGCCAGCATGCTGATGACAGGCAGTGCATCCGCCCAGCCTTCTGTTGCAGGTGCTAGCGATGTGCCTGCCCTTGAGGTCAGTTTTTCTGCGGCCGCACTGGCTCAGGCGGCACCGGGAGACCAGTTTTCATTTGCGCTGCCGTTGGCCGGTGGCGACACCATCGTGGTCACTGCGGTCATCGAAGAAGACGGGCAGTTTATCAATGGCGACCGGGTGATTTTTGCCAAAGGCATCGCCGGGCAACCCGAGTTTGAGTCCTTGCGTCTGGTGCTGACCGCAGGCGCTGACGCGGTGTTTGCTGAAATCACCCTGGCAGGGCAGCGCTGGATGCTGGACGCGTCGCGTGAGCATGACCAGATCAGCGGTGTGCTGTACAGCGCCGATGCCAGCAAGGCAGCTGCAGAAACCTCGTTGCCCGTACCGGCGGGTGCCGCCGATTTTGTGATTCCCGACTTGCGGGCACCCGATGGTGTGGTGCGCCCGGCGGCCCCCGACAGACCTGCTCCCAGCCCGCTGGCCATTGGCAGTGGCTCATCAAGCCCGCAGGTGCTGGCCTCGTCAGCACTGGAAATCAGTCAGCAGTTCAGCGAGTTCGCGCTCTACGTTGGCGAAAGCCGCGATCTTGAAGTCAGCGTGCAGTTTCGCAATACCGGTGCACAAGCACTGAGCCGGGTGACAGCCGATGTCTACTTTATTCTGGAAGATGCCGAGCTGATCAGCGCGCCGGCCTGCACACGCGTGCTCACCAATACCTCGCCGCGGCAGCCGATTTTGCGCTGTGATCTGCCCGGCTCATTGGCGCCGGGTGCCACACGCACGCTGAATTATCAGGTGCGGGTGCCAGCCAAAACATCGCCTATGCGTCTGTGGAGCACGGTCTTTGTGGGCAGTCAGCGCCACGATGCCAATCTCAATGTGGTCAACAACCTGTATTCAGCCTTCCAATCCGGTGAGGCCAATCCATCCGAACAAACCACCTATCCGGGGCTGGTCAGTGACCGGCTGGGCAATGTCGTGATCGATGTGATGACACTGTATACCCAGGATGCCGAAGCCTTGTACGGACCGGCAACCGCCACCCGGATCAACCAGCTGATCAGTGTGGCCAACCAGATTTATCAGAACAGTGGCGTCGCGATCACCCTGCGTCCGGTACACCATGCCAGAGTGCCCTACACGGCGGGTGGCGGGGACATGTATCAGCAACTCGATCAGCTCACCAGCGGCAGCCACCCGGCATTTTCCCAGGTCAAACAGCTGCGTGAACGTTTCGGGGCCGATCTGGTGGTGTTGTTCCGACCCATGGATTTGCAGTCAGACCTGTGTGGTCTGGCCAATCTGGGGGGATATCGCACACTGGGCGACATGAGTGCCTTTAATGAAAAAGATTATGCCTATTCGCTGGTAGCCATTGATTGCCCGGTCACCTCGGCGCTGGTACACGAACTCGGGCACAACATGGGTTTGACCCATTCCCATCTGGAAGATGGCTCGGGCGGGACCTTTCCCTTTGCGACCGGGTACGGTGTCAGCGGGCAGTTCACCACGGTGATGGCCACCCCGCGACGCTTTGGCAATGCCACCCGTATTGGCCGATTCTCGGATCCCTCGGCGCTGTGCCTGGGCATGCCTTGCGGGGTTGATCACCTGGATGCCCAACACGGCGCCAATGCCGTGCGGGCGCTGAACATGGTGCGCTTCCAGATCGCGTCCTATATGCCAACGCGTGTGCCGCTGTTGCCATCGCGCCAGGTTGGCCGACTCAGTGGCGAGTTCACCTCGGCCCGCATTGGCATTGCGGCCTCCACCGACAAGGGGCTCAGTCACGCACAGCAGGTCAACCCGAGCCAGCGCATGGATATCAGCGCTGATTTTTATGTCGACAGCAATCACGTCGGCCAGCAGGGGCAGTTTCACGTCCTGGCCGATCTCAGTGCAGCCGGTCTGGGGCTGGTACAGCTGAATGAGCGCGGCGAGATTTTTGGCTGGGACGGTTCGGTCAAAGGGCTGGTGCCATTTAGTGCGCCAGCTGCACTCAAACCGGTGGAGTACCTGCGTATTCTCAGTGATTTCCAGCCAGTGAAAGAGCTGCACGGTTTCCCGCTGGTGCTGTTTCTGGCCTATCAGCTGAGCTCGACCGGTGATGTGATTTACACCCGGGAGCCGCTGGTTGTCGAGATTGCACCTGGCCGCTGAGCCTGTCCCGGGTGACCTTCAAGCGTCCAGCTCTGCGCCGCAGGCCCCGTGTTATACTCGCCGCAGTCTCGATGACGGATGGGAATCCCGGCATGTCTAAATTCAAACAGATTGGTCTGGTCGGTCGACCGGGCCATAGCGGTGTAGTCGAAACCCTGCAGCGGCTGATTGCCTTTTTGCAGTCACGCGCACACAACGTCGTGCTGGAGCAGATGACTGCCGAGCTGGTGCCTAACAGCAAACTGCCAGTGTTTGTACGCCACGAACTCGGTGCCCAGTGTGATCTGGTGATTGTGGTGGGCGGCGACGGCAGCATGCTCAATGCCGCCCGTGCGCTGGTCGATCATGATGTGCCGGTGCTGGGCGTCAACCGCGGCCGACTCGGCTTCCTCACTGATATTTCCCCCGATGACATCGAAAGTGCGCTGGGCGCCGTGCTTGATGGCCATTTCCGCGAAGAGTCGCGTTTTATGCTGGATTTTGAAGTGTTGCGCGAGGGGCGTGTGATCCCCGGTTGCCCGGCACTGAACGATGTGGTGCTGCACCCCGGTACCGCAGCGCAGATGATAGAGTTTGAGCTGTTTATCAACGGCCAGTTTGTCAATTCACAGCAGTCTGACGGTTTGATTGTGGCGACACCTACCGGTTCCACCGCGTATTCGCTTTCTGCCGGTGGACCCATCATGCACCCGAGTCTGAACGCGATGGTGCTGGTACCGATGTACCCGCATACGCTGAGCAGTAGGCCGCTGGTGGTGGCGGCGGACAGCGAAATACGCCTGGATGTGATGCGCCAGCGAGGCATCCTGCCACTGGTCAGTTGTGATGGCGCCGTGCGCTTTCATACCGAGCCCGGTGACAGCATCGTCATCCGTAAAAAGGCGGGGCCACTGCGTCTGGTTCATCCGCTGGACTACAATTACTACGAGGCCTGCCGCAGCAAACTGGGCTGGGGCAACCGACTGGTTCGGGACGATGCATAGAGCTGTCAGCGTTAATGCACAAACCGATCTCAGACCTTTTCTGGCGATCCTGAAAAGTTATCAGATCCGGCACCATGTCACCGAGGAGTCCGGGAAGCTGGTGCTGTGGGCAGCGGATGAGGTGCAGGCACAAATGATTGCCTCAGCCTTTGAGCAGTGGCAATCCGGTGAGCTGGTTGTGCCAGCGGGCATGGATGCACGCGCTGCGCAGCAGACACCGCGCCTGTTGCCCGTCAAATCGATGCTGCAAGGTTTGATCAATGCGATGTGGCTGGCGCCACTGACGGTGTTGTTGATACTGGCTTGTGTGGCTGTTGCGCTGATCAGCAATCTGGGTGCGGATCTGCAACCGGTGCGCGCGCTGTTTTTTCCGGATGTTGCAGCGCCAGGTCAATTTCCTTTGCTGGCGCTGGTCAATGGTCTGGATTCGGTGTCCGACTGGTTGCGAACCCTGACCCCGGCCTTGCTGCATTTTGGTCCGCTGCATCTGGTCTTTAACCTGCTGTGGCTGTGGTTTTTTGGTCGCATGATGGAACCGGTGCTGGGCAAGCTGGCTTATGCGCTGGTGATTGTGGTGATGGCGTTCACTGGCAATGTGCTGCAATACCTGTGGTCAGCTGACATCAATTTTGGTGGCATGTCCGGTGTTGTCTACGGCCAGATCGGTCTGATCTGGATGTGGCAGAGTCTGCGTCCCTACACCTCGTTGCGCTTGCCGCTGCCGATGATCATGGTGTTTTTGCTGGCGCTGGTGCTGATGGAAATTCTGGCCTCGTCGATGATAGCCAGTGCGGCCCATCTGGGTGGTTTGCTGGCAGGCATGTTGTGCGGCTTGGTGCTGGGAATATTGTACAAATCTGACAGAGTCAGGAGATAGGTATGTCTGACAAAACCATTGAATCCTTGCAGGATATTCTGGACATGATGAATCCGGAAATTCACATGAACCTGAAAACGGCAGTGGAACTGGGCAAGTGGGCTGATGGTCGCCGGCTCACGCCCGAGCAGATCGAGCATTGCATGCAGGCTATTATTGCTTATGAGCAAAAACATTTGCCGGAAGAGATGCGCGTGGGTTACATCGATCGCACGGGGCTGAAAAAGACCCAGTGTGATGATCACGACCATTCGGCCCATGATCCGCAGCGTGTGGATCCGGTGACAATCGTTCGGCATTAAGTGCCGGGAAGGACCCCCATTCATGCAGGTATTGGCGCAAGGTACGGTACAAAAACTTCACAGCAGACTGGACAAGCCGGTCAGCTACCAGATGCCGCTGGGTGATTCGCGCACACCGCTCAATGCCTTGCTGGGGCAAACCGTGCGCCTGCGTTATCTGGGCACCATACACTGCGTGTATTGCGGGCGGCTCAGCAGCAAAAGTTTTAATCAGGGATATTGTTATCCGTGTTTTCAAAAACTGGCGCAGTGTGACAGCTGCATTATTCACCCGGAGAAGTGCCACTTTGATCAGGGCACCTGTCGCGAACCCTCCTGGGGTGAAGAGTTCTGCATGCAGGATCACATTGTGTACCTGGCCAACTCCTCCGGCGTCAAGATTGGCATCACACGCGCGACACAAGTGCCCACGCGCTGGATCGACCAGGGCGCGATTCAGGCGCTGCCCATAGTGCGCGTGCGCAGCCGTTTGCAAAGCGGGGCACTGGAGGTGATGTTCCGCCAGCATGTGACCGACAAAACCAACTGGCGTGACATGCTGGCAGAAGGCGACCAGATTGTTGATCTGCCGGCCGAGCGCGATCATTTGCTGTCGCTGTGCAAGCAGGACTTGCATGAGCTGGAACAGCGCTTCGGCTTTCACGCCATCAGCGTGCTCACCGGCATTGATCCGCTGGATATTCACTATCCGGTGCAGGGATACCCGGAAAAAATCGAGGCACTCAATTTCGACAAACAGGCCCTGATTGAAGGCACCTTGCTCGGTATCAAGGGCCAATACATGATTTTCGACATCGGTGTGATCAATATTCGCCGCTTCAGCGGTTATGACATCGAGCTCAGCAGCCAGTAAAGGCAGGATGTGTTATGAGAGATGCACAGGCAAAAACCATTTATTTGAAAGACTATCAGGTTCCCGCGTTTCTGATTGATGTCACCGAGTTGCACTTTGAACTCGGTGAAACCGACACCCGCGTGCGCTCGCGCTTGCACATGCGGCGCAACCCGGACTTGCTTGGTAACCGTCACAACACCTTGCGTCTGGACGGGCAGGATCTGCAATTGTTGTCGCTGCGTCTGGACGGGCAATTGCTGAGTGCAGCGCAGTATCGTGTCGAAGACGAGGCCCTGACCATCAGCGGACTCGACAGTCTGCTCGGTGATACCCTCGACAGCGGTTTTGTACTGGAATGTGAAACCCTGATCAAACCGCAGGAAAACACCAGCCTTGAAGGCCTGTACAAATCCAGCAGCATGTTTTGCACCCAGTGTGAGGCGGAAGGTTTTCGCAAGATCACTTACTACCTCGACCGCCCTGATGTCATGGCCAAGTTTGTCACCACCATCGTGGCAGACAAGACCCGTTACCCGGTGCTGCTGTCCAATGGCAACGACATCGCGCGCGGTGATCTCGAGGATGGCCGGCATTGGGTCAGCTGGGAAGATCCGTTCCGCAAACCCTGTTATCTGTTTGCCCTGGTTGCCGGTGATCTGAAGTCTATTGAAGATCATTTCACCACCATGTCCGGTCGTGACATTACCTTGCGCATTTTTGTTGAGGAAAAGGATCTCGACAAATGTGATCACGCCATGCTGTCGCTGAAAAACGCCATGCGCTGGGATGAAGAAGTGTACGGCCGCGAATACGATCTCGACATTTTTATGATCGTGGCCGTGGACGATTTCAACATGGGGGCAATGGAAAACAAGGGCCTGAATATCTTCAACACCTCCTGTGTGCTGGCCAACCCGGCCACCACCACCGATCTCGCATTCCAGCGTGTGGAAGCAGTGGTTGCCCACGAGTACTTCCACAACTGGTCAGGCAACCGCGTGACCTGTCGCGACTGGTTCCAGCTCAGCCTCAAGGAAGGCTTTACCGTGTTCCGCGATGCCGAGTTCTCCGCCGATATGGGTTCGCGCACGGTCAAGCGAGTAGATGACGTCAGCTTCCTGCGCACCCAGCAGTTTGCCGAGGATGCCGGTCCCATGGCTCATCCTGTGCGTCCTGACTCCTACATGGAAATCTCCAACTTCTACACGCTGACGATCTACGAAAAAGGTGCCGAGGTTGTGCGCATGATTCGTGAGCTGATCGGGCCGGACAATTTCCGCAAAGGCTCGGATCTGTATTTTGAGCGCCACGACGGACAAGCCGTCACCACCGAAGATTTTGTGCGTGCGATGGAAGAGGCCAGTGGTGTCAACCTGCAGCAGTTCCGTTTGTGGTACTCGCAAGCGGGCACGCCCCAGCTGCAGGCGACTGGACACTACGATGCCTCAGCCGGCACTTACGAACTGCTGGTGCGACAGTCTTGCCCGCCCACACCCGAGCAGCCAACCAAACAACCTTTCCATATCCCGTTGCGCATGGGACTGCTCGGCGCAGATGGACAGGCCTTGCCGCTGCGTTTGCAGGGTGAAAAGGGGTCTGACCCTATTTATGAGCGGGTGCTGGACGTCACCAAACCGGTGCAAAGTTTTGTGTTCACCGGCATCACGGAAGAACCGGTACCTTCCTTGCTGCGCGGTTTCTCGGCGCCGGTCAAACTGTCGTTTGATTACACGCGTGAGCAGCTGCTGTTTATCATGACACGCGACAGTGACGGTTTTAATCGCTGGAATGCCGCGCAGGAACTGGCGGTGGGTGTGATACAGGAATTGCTCGCCGCCCACCAGCAAGGCAGCACAAAGGCAGAGGTCTATCCCGGCCTGATCGCCGCCTGCGCTGAGTTGCTTGATGCGGCAATCGCTGATGCCTCCGGTACCGCGCAACTGGATCAGGCCATGCTGGCACAACTGCTGACCTTGCCCTCGGAAGCCTATCTGGGCGAACTGGCCACTGAAATTGATGTCGATGGCATACACACGGTGCGCGAGTTTGTTGCCAACACCCTGGCCAGCGCCCATGCCGATGCGTTTGCCCGGCTCTATCAGCTGTGTCAGTCCGATGAACCCTATCGCGCCGATGCCGCAGGCATTGCCCGGCGCGCACTGAAAAACACCTGTCTGGCTTACCTGATGCGCTTGCCACAAGCGCAGTATCTGCAGAGCTGTTACCAGCAGTTCAGCACCGGCAGCAACATGACCGATGTCGATGCGGCGCTGCGTCTGCTGGTCAACAGCCGTTATCCCGAGGCGGCGGCCTTGCGCGAGCAGGCACTGGCTGACTTCTATCAGCGCTGGCAACACGAGTCACTGGTAGTTAACCAGTGGTTTACCGTGCAAGCCATTGCCAGCCGTCCGGACGCACTGCAGCAGGTCAAGACACTGATGCAACACGAGTCGTTTGACCTGCGCAATCCCAACAAAGTGCGTGCGCTGATCGGCGCGTTCAGCAATTCCAACCCGGTCAACTTCCATCAGTTATCGGGAGACGGATATGCGTTTCTCGCTGATCAGGTGATTGCGCTGAATCTGATGAATCCGCAGATTGCCGCGCGCTTGCTGACACCGTTAACACGCTGGAAAAAATACAACCTGACCCGTCAGGGCCTGATGAAAGCACAGCTGCAACGTATTGCCGATCAGCCCGAGCTGTCGCGTGATGTGTTTGAAGTGGTGAGCAAAAGCTTGAAGTAAGGCAGAAAAAAAATGGGGTATCTTCCGACTTCCGGTGCGGAAGATACCCCGCAAGCGAACAACCCTGTTCACTTGTCTTCTGAAGACGCTCCTTCCTTGCGCCTGAAGCCCGTTGTCCTGTAGTCCTGCTTGCCTGTAGTCCTGCTTAATAGGCAGGACTTGAGGACTCGTACACGTTGTTCTGCGTCAGTGTGAATGATCCGGTGAACTCACCATTGAGATCGTACTGATACTCACCGGCATCCAGACCATACACCGGCAGCGGATAAACAAAACTGAACGGTGTGATGACAGCAGCGCACAGCACCACCTCCGGGCTGACCACCCAGAGATTGTTTTCGTAGTAGCTGTTGATCAGCAGCTTTTTGCCGTCAAACGCCACATGGGTCTGACCGGTGCGCGCACAGCCGTGATTGTATTCACCGCTGATTTTCAGAAACACCTGCACCGGGAACGAGCTGGTTTGTATCAACTCGACACTGGTGATGCTCTCATTGCGCTTGGCTTCGATCGCCTCATTGAGCTGCCACAGATTGTTGCTGCCCAGTGCCAGTTCCGCATCCTGAAATGCGCCCGGTTTGCCCGGCATATCAATGGCCGGAATGCTCAGTGTGGAATTTTCTTCAGAATAGACCGGCAGTTTGATTGCAGGCATCACTGTGCTGGTGGACGCATCGGCCGCCAGGGTGAAGCTGCCTGTGAAGGCATTATTCAGTGTGTACTGATACTCACCAGCCGACAGGCCATACACCTGTAAGGGAATGACTTCCCTGAACGGTCGCATCGCCAGCGTGCAGGGCACCAGTTCGGGGTTGCGCAGCCAGTCATCGTTTTCAAAATAAACATTAACGCTGATCAGGCCATTGGCCTCGTGCTGAACGATGTGGCCGATCTTGCCGCAGCCACTGGGGAACTCACCGCTGATTTCCAGAAAGACCTGAGCCGGGACGGTGTTCGGTTGCAGGACCTTCACCTGATTGATGTAGTTGAGCAGAACGCCTTCCTGCACAGACACCAGCTCAAGTGTGTCGCTGTCCTTGAAGCGCAGTGCCAGATCCTGATAAGCCCCGTACTGGTCGCCGGCGGTGACTGCCGGAATCGACACGCGGGAGGGATTCTCTTCATACAAGGGATTCTCGCTGGCAAAACTGCTGCCAGCGATCATCACACTGATGGCAAAACACAGATTTTCATACAGATTTTTCATGAGCGACTCTCCTTTTCGATCACAGCAACCATAAATCCCTGAGCGATGGTTTCTCGGTTTCCGACTTGCTGTGGGAATTTTTAACAATCGCGGGCGGGAGAGTCAATGCACGCGTGGGAAATATTCCCCGCGTGTGATTTGAGTCACACGCAGGGCCCGGGCCGTCAGGACAATCAGTTGGCCGGCGTAATGCGCAGGATACGGTCCGGCCGCTCGCGCTGGCTGGCATTCATCTGCCGGCCATCATGATTGCTGGTGCCGACATAAATCGCACCATCGGGGCCGGTGGCCAGCGCACGCAAGCGGCCGTAAACACTGTTGCCGTTCTCGTCGTTGAACCAGCGTTCAATCGCTGTCGGGCGGGTCGGATTGGCGGGGTCCTGAAAACGGATGCGCATCAGGTTCTGGCGCTCTGCCGGCTGAAAACCCAGCACCGACACAAACAGGTCATTTTGCAGGGAGGGCATCAGATCCGCGCTGTAGAACATCACATCACCCGGTGGTGATGAGGGCACAAAGGTCAGGATGGGATCCACATAATCCGGGTTGCCCGCAGCCCCCACCATAATCGGCCAGCCATGATGGCGGCTGCCCTCCAGTATCACTATGCGATCGTGTGCCATCAGCTGATCTTCGCCAGTCGGGCCATGGTCGCCGGTAAACAGACGTCCGGTTGACGGTTGCCAGGCCAGTCCATGCGGGTTGCGCAGGCCGTGTGCCCAGATCGGATTGCCGGGCCAGGGATTGTCAGCGGGCACCGTACCTTCCGGCGTCAGGCGCAGCACAGCACCGGCCGGATCGTTCAGATCGTTGGAGCGCTGGCGTTCAAATGCATCACCGGTCGCGATATACAGCATGCCGTCGCTGCCAAACTGTAAGGTGCCACCACTGTGACTGCCGCCGCGTGCCTGGGCCGCCAGACCATCCAGCAACACCGTCTCGTCACCGGCGCGGCCATTCACCTCGGTAAAACGGCTGATGCGGTTCAGCGGACCACTGTCGCTGATGTAGGTATACATCACATACACCCAGGGCACGGCCGGATAGTCCGGGTGCAGCGCCAGTCCGGTCAGGCCGCTTTCGCCCTGAAAAAACACGCGGTCTTCCACACTCAGCCAGGGCTGTGGATCCAGCACGCCATCGGCAGAAATCAGGCGCACACGACCGGGTCGTTCAGCCACCATTAATCGACCGTCTGGTAAAAAACGAATCGTCCATACCACTTGCAGGTCAGAAACAAACTCGTCCACCTGAAAACCGGCAGGCGAGGGGTGGTAACTGATCTCGGGCATCGGCGGGATGGCGCCACGGATGATTTCGTTCTGGGCAATTGCCGCACTGCCGGCACCGAGCAGTACGCTGCCGAGTGTCAGTGCAAGAGCAAGACGTTTGACGGGATGAAAAGTTGTCATATCAGGTTCCTTTGACGTCGACCTCAGTTTGGGTCCGCATGGCACGCAGTATAGGAGCCCCGGTGAGGGCAGGTCATGTCTGTCCGGCGCAGGCAGTGGGGGATACGTCTCGTTTGGGGATTTTGACCACGGTTTTGCGAAAGGCACAAGAAAGTGGTTGGACTGATCAGGGCTTTATCAAGGCGGTTCTGATAAATCCTTTGATATCAGATGGATAGGGAATGACACCGGGCTGGCATGATTTCTGCTGTACTGGTGATGGGCACAGTCTTCCTGCGGAAGACGCTAACAATAAAGTGATAAGAACATGGAGGGATCATGGTGAAAATGTTTGCAGTGGCTGTCCTGTGTGTCAGCCTGATGGGATGCCTGTTTGTGGTGGATTCCAAACAAAAGGCCGGTCGCACCCAGTGGTATCAGTCAGATCTGAATCAGGTGGTCAGCGGAGAAACTGACGCGGCCTGGATCCGGGATGCCTTTGGTGAGCCTGACCGGATTTCCCGTTACGACGATGGCAGTGAGATCTGGCGCTATCGCAACACCTCGTCATCACGTTCGGAAATCGGTTTGTTCCTGCTGTTTAATATCGACGTGGAACGTGATCAGGAGGAAGTGCTGGCACTGGAGATCAACAACGGTCGCGTCAGCGACTACTGGGTTGAGAAGCGCTAGTCACACCGCGCTGGTTGACAGGGCCTTTGCTGCTGTCAGAGACTGCTTTGCAATCAGGTGGCCAGCGATGGCCGATATCAGCTGGCGGGTATTATCTTGAATGCAGGCAGACTCTGGCGGTATGTACGGATCCGCCTGTCACGACATGTTCATTTTTTCGGTTTGCTGGTTGGCACGCTGTTTTTTGCGGTGTCACTGGCGCCGTCGCTGTTGCCGCGCGCTGATCTGATTCAGGGGCTGCTCTCCGGTGTCTCACTCAGTATTGGTTATGCGCTGGGTATGCTGATTTATCTCGGCTGGCAGTATCTGCATCTGCCGCTGCCACCTATGCGATGGCGTCACCTGTTGCACTGGTTGGCCTCGCTGGTTTGTCTGGCTGTTGTGTTGTTGTTTCTCTGGCGTGCCAGTGCCTGGCAGAACTCCGTGCGTGAGCTGATGGGCATGGAGGCGGTGGGCGGTCTGCAGATGAGTGTGATTGCCGCCACAACGCTGCTGATATTTTTGCTGTTTTTGCTGGTGTTCCGTCTGTTCCGCCGCACATTCGCCGTTCTGTCAGGTTTTCTGCAGAAATTTGTACCGGCGCGGGTCTCACTCATTGTCGGCATGGTCGCTGCGCTGTTTTTGTTCTGGTCCATTCTGGAAGGCGTGCTGTTGGCATCGGCGCTGCGAATTGCTGACCGCTCGTATCAGCAGATTGATGCCCTGATTGAACCGGAGTTCGCCGCGCCGCTGGATGCACAAGCCACTGGCAGTGCCGCCTCGCTGGTGTCCTGGGAACAACTGGGGCGACAGGGGCGCCGTTTTGTCAGTCAGACACCAACGCTGGCACAGATCCGGCAGTTTTCGCCACAAGCCGAGCAATCTCCGCTACGGATTTATGTCGGGCTCAACTCGGCCGAGACGCCGCAGCAGCGCGCTGAGCTCGCACTGGCAGAGCTGCTGCGCGTGGATGCCTTCAGTCGCCGGGTGCTGGTGCTGATCACACCGACCGGGACTGGCTGGGTTGATCCGGCCAGCATCGAAACCCTGGAGTTTTTGCAACACGGCGACATTGCCAGCGTGGCTGCGCAGTATTCCTATCTCAGCAGCCCGCTCGCCATTTTGTCCGAGGCCGATTACGGTGTTGAAACGGCGCGTGCCATGTTCCAGACAATTTACGGGTACTGGTCAGCCTTGCCCGCCGACAACAGGCCTGCCCTGTATCTGCTGGGTCTC
This sequence comes from Pseudohongiella sp., assembly GCA_036834885.1. Lineage (GTDB taxonomy): Bacteria > Pseudomonadota > Gammaproteobacteria > Pseudomonadales > Pseudohongiellaceae > Pseudohongiella. Next base: position 229,346 of record DAITNA010000003.1, read on the forward strand.
AGCCTGGGGGCGCTGAATTCAGATTTGTCCTTTGATTTTTACGACATCATTGAAGACCCGTTTCAGGGCGCGTTGTGGAGTGGCCCGCCATTTCGAAGCGAAACCTGGCGCACGGTGACCCAGTTGCGCGATGCGGGATCACCGTACTGGCGGCCTGTGTTCCGGCAGGGCAGTGTGGTGCGTTTTGCCAACCAGGACGGCGGTCTCACGCTGCCTGCGGCCAACTGGGGCGGTTTCCGGCTGGCGTTTCTTCAGTACGCCAGTGATCCCATCGTATTTTTCAGTCCGCAGATTCTCTATCAGGAACCTGAATGGTTGCGTGGGCAACGCGGTCACGATGTCACGCCATACCTGCGCTGGTACCCGGTAGTGACGCTGTTGCAACTGGCCGCCGACATGGCCAGCGGCGTGGTCCCCCGCGGCTACGGGCACAATTATGCCGCCGATCACTATCTGGATTCATGGCTGGCGCTGACCGAACCACCCGGCTGGTCCGAGGCCGAGCTCACCCGATTAAGGGTGTATTTTGCCGACAGGTACTGACCGGTAGCAGCGCATCATCACGCGCACTGCACTGGACAACTCAAAGAAAAAGGGCCGAGAGCAGACAGTCGTTTTCGGACAATCAGACGCCAACGGCGTCGTCCGACAAACGACTGTCTGCTCCCGGCCCGTCGATCAGTACGTGCCAGAAGCAGCAGAGCGCTTACGCCACCTCAACCACATTGGTCACCGGAATCGCCTTCTGACGCTCAGCCGCATCCATGTACGACTTGATCTCGTTGAAGTTCAGGTAACGGTAGATGTTCTCCGACATGGTGTTGACCTTGCCCATATAGGACATGTACTCGTCCATGGTCGGGATCTTGCCCAGCGCAGAAGCCACGGCCGCCAGCTCGGAGGACGCCAGGAACACATTGGCGCCATCACCCAGACGGTTCGGGAAGTTACGGGTAGAGGTCGACACCACGGTGGAATTGGCCGCCACACGCGCCTGGTTACCCATGCACAGTGAGCAACCCGGCATCTCGGTGCGAGCACCGGAAACACCAAACACACTGTAAATGCCTTCTTCGGTCAGTTGGTGCTGGTCCATCTTGGTCGGCGGTGACACCCACAGACGGGTCGGGATGGCGCCTTTCACCTGCTTCAGCACTTCGCTGGCGGCCCGGAAGTGACCGATGTTGGTCATGCACGAACCGATAAACACTTCATCAATTTTGGTGCCTTGCACAGCTGACAGCGGCTTGATGTCGTCCGGATCGTTCGGGCAGGCCAGCAACGGCTCCTTGATCTGGTTGAGATCGATTTCGATGATCTTGTGGTATTCCGCATCGGCATCGGGTTCCAGCAGCTGCGGGTTTTCCAGCCAGGCTTCCATCGCGCGGGCACGACGCTCCAGCGTACGCGCATCGCCGTAACCTTCGCTGATCATCCAGCGCAGCAGTGCGATGTTGGACTTGAAGTACTCAATGATCGGCTCTTTGTTCAGACGAATGGTGCAGCCTGCCGCGGAACGCTCGGCAGAGGCATCCGACAGTTCAAAGGCCTGCTCCACTTTCAGATTCGGCAGCCCTTCGATTTCCAGAATACGGCCAGAGAAAATGTTCTTCTTGCCCTTTTTCTCAACGGTCAGGTCACCGGACTGAATCGCCGCATAAGGAATCGCATTCACCAGATCACGCAAGGTGATACCGGGTTGCATCTCGCCTTTGAAGCGCACCAGCACCGATTCTGGCATGTCCAGCGGCATCACACCGGTGGCGGCCGCAAACGCGACCAGACCGGAACCGGCCGGGAAGGAAATACCAATCGGGAAACGGGTGTGCGAGTCGCCACCGGTGCCCACGGTATCAGGCAGCAGCATGCGGTTCAGCCAGCTGTGAATGATGCCGTCGCCCGGACGCAGGGACACACCACCACGGGTCTGGATAAAATCGGGCAGGGTGTGCTGGGTTTCGATATCAACCGGCTTCGGGTAGGCCGCGGTATGACAGAAGGACTGCATCACCAGATCCGCAGAGAAACCCAGACACGCCAGGTCTTTCAACTCGTCACGGGTCATCGGGCCAGTGGTGTCCTGTGAACCCACGGTGGTCATCTTCGGTTCGCAATAGGTGCCGGGACGCACACCTTCAACGCCACAGGCTCGACCCACCATTTTCTGCGCCAGTGTGTAACCTTTGCCGGTGTCAGCCGCAGCGGCCGGACGACGGAACACAGTGGAGTGCGGCAGGCCCAGTGCCGCTCTGGCCTTGTCGGTCAGGCCACGGCCAATGATCAGCGGAATACGGCCGCCAGCGCGGACTTCATCCAGCAGCACATCGGTTTTCAATTCAAAGTTGCACACCAGCTCGTCGCTGCCGTGCCTGAGGATTTTGCCTTCGTAGGTATAGATGTCGACCACATCACCGGTGTTCATCTTCTCCACATCACACTCGATCGGCAGTGCGCCGGCATCTTCCATGGTGTTGAAGAAAATCGGGGCAATTTTGCCGCCGATGCACACACCGCCATCACGCTTGTTCGGGATGTAGGGAATGTCATCACCGATGTACCACAGCACGGAGTTGGTGGCAGATTTGCGTGAGGAGCCGGTACCAACCACATCACCCACCAGTGCCACCGGATGACCTTTTTTCTTCAGCTCTTCAATCTGGGCGGCGGCATTGGTCACGCCTTCACGTGGCATCTTGTACATGGCCAGTGCATGCAGCGGAATGTCCGGACGTGACCAGGCATCGGGCGCCGGGGACAGATCGTCGGTGTTGGTTTCGCCCGGCACCTTGAACACGGTGATGGTCATTTTCTTCGGCACTTCGGTGCGCTTGAGGAACCACTCGGCATCGGCCCAGGACTGCATCAGCGCCTTGGCGTTGGCATTGCCGGCCTTCATTTTCTCTTCCACATCGTGGAAGGCATCAAACATCAGCAGTGTGTGTTTGAGTTCTTCAGCTGCCGCTGCGCCCAGCTCGGCATCATCCAGCAGGCTGACAAGGGTGGTGATGTTGTAACCGCCGAGCATGGTGCCGAGCAGTTTGACCGCGTGTTTTTTGTCGATCAGCGGGGAGGTGGTTTCGCCCTTGGCGACGGCGGACAGGAAACCGGCCTTGACGTAGGCCGCTTCATCCACACCGGCCGGGACGCGGTTGGTGATCAGGTCCAGGATAAATTGCTCTTCCCCTTTGGGCGGGTTCTTGAGCAGCTCAACCAGTTCAGCCACCTGTGCGGCATCCAGCGGTTTGGGCACAATGCCGAGTTCAGCCCGTTCGGCCACGTGTTTACGATAGGCTTCTAACACAGTAATCCCCTTCAGAAGAAATAGTGAATCAAAACGCAGTGTAAGCGGTGTAATTGGCAAGCGCTGACTATGTTGCCGGCAAGCGCTGAAAAATGGGCTCAGATTCTAGTGTAGAATGCCAAAAATTTCCAGTTGAGGCCCTCTGTCATCCATGAAAGCGGTCAGCACCAAAACCCCCTGTATCGGCATCTGCTCAACCACCTCGGTGGGTGATCCCATTTGTCGGGGTTGCAAGCGCTTTGCCAGCGAAGTGATACAGTGGAACAGCTACTCCGATCAGGAAAAAACCGCCGTGCTGGAGCGCCTGTGCCTGCTGATTGAGCCCATCGTGGAAACCCGCTTTGTGATCCGCTCACGCACGGATCTGGCGGCTGCGCTCAGACGTCAGGCGGTGCCGTTTAACCCCGACCTTCCACCCGCGACCTGGCTGCACAATCTGCTGAAAAAACGCCATCGGGCGCTCACCGAGCTTACGTCCATGGGGGTGGATATCCGGCCGGAATGGCAGCATCTGTCGCTGGCCGAGCTGGCAGACGAGATGGACACCCGCCTGCTGGAACTGTGTGAAGCGCACCTGGACCGGTATTTTGGGGTCAGGATGGATGATTGAAGTGCTTCAGATCGTAGCCATCTGCGCTGAACTCCAGCATCCAGGCTTTTGAATCCCAACTGCCGAGCACAATCCGCACCGCCTCATGTTTGCCGTTGATCGGCTCGGTCAGGCGGATGGTGTGAATGCCGGGACGGTGGGTATGGCCGTGAATCATCAGGTTGACCTGCAGTTTGGCCAGCAAATCAATCACTTCCTGATGTGTCACATCCATGATGTCAGAGGCTTTGTGGCTGTTGGCGTCCTTGCTTTGCTGACGAATTTGCTGCGCCACCATGTGACGCTCCAGCAGCGGGCGTTGCAGAAAGGTCTTTTGCCAGGCCGGGTCACGCACCTGTGCGCGGTAGCTCATATAGGCGGTATCGCGGGTACACAGGCTGTCGCCATGCAAGAGCACCACGGACTGACCGTAGAGGTCGACCACCAGTGGCTCCTGAATCAGTTCGCCACCACAGCGTGCGGCATAATCGGGTCCGAGCAGAAAATCGCGGTTGCCGTGCATCAGATAAATGCGGGTGCCTTGCTGGCTGAGCGCCAGCAACGCGCCGGCAATCTGGTCGCCGGCTTCGTTGATATCGTCATCACCCACCCAGGCCTCAAACAGATCACCCAGTATATAGAGGGCGTCAGCGCCCCGTGCCTGATGGTCCAGCAGGCTCAGCAGACTGCGAAACACCGCGCTGTTGACTGATTCTACATGGAGGTCGGAAATGAACAGTGTCTTGTTTTTGTTGTTGGCTGTTTCCGTCATGGTCATCCCTTGATGGGCAATACCCCGCGCGCACGGGTTCAGTTGTCAGTGTAGGTGACAACTGTTGAGTTGATGATGACCTCATCCAGAGGCACATCCTGGTGCCCGGCCACATAACCGGTCTTGCACTGCTTGATGCGGTTGACCACATCCATGCCCTGGGTCACTTTGCCAAACACCGCATAACCCCAACCCTGGGTGGTTTTGCTCTTGTGGTTGAGGAAAGTGTTGTCCGCCACATTGATAAAAAACTGTGCGCTGGCAGAGTGCGGGTCAGAAGTGCGCGCCATGGCAATGGTGCCGGTGTCATTGGAAAGACCGTTGTCGGCTTCGTTCTGAATCGGTTTGCCCGTGGTTTTTTGTTGCATGCCAGAGCTGAAACCGCCACCCTGAATCATGAAATTGTCGATGACCCGGTGAAAAATGGTGCCGTCATAAAAGCCGCTTTTGGCATAGGACAGGAAGTTCGCTGCGGTAATCGGTGCTTTGTCAAAATCCAGTTCAATCTGTATTTCGCCGTAATTGGTCTTGAAAACAATCATTATTGACAGTCCTGAACACAAGAGTCTGAGCCATCTGGCCCGGGGTCCATGCAATCCCAACCAGCCCTTATCCGGGAAGGTCGTTGTGTGGTTATAATAATGACTTTAAAGCCACTGAGAAAGCAGATTCGCCACTATGACCGACGCTACAAAGCCCGATCACACCGCACCTTCCAACTTCATACGCCACCTGATTGATCAGGATCTGGCGTCAGGCAAGCATGGCGGACGTGTGCAAACCCGCTTTCCTCCTGAGCCCAATGGCTTTCTGCACATTGGTCATGCCAAATCCATTTGCCTGAACTTCGGGCTGGCCGAACAGTACAAGGGCCAGTGCAATATGCGATTTGATGACACCAACCCGGAGAAAGAGAGCCAGGAGTTCATCAATGCCATTCAGGCTGACGTCAAATGGCTGGGTTTTCACTGGGCGGGGGAGGTGCGTTATACCTCGGCCTATTTCCAGCAGTTGTTTGATTTTGCGCTGCAACTGATTCGCAGCGGCAAGGCCTATGTGTGCAGCCTGACACCCGAGCAGGCCCGCGAATACCGCGGCACCCTGACCGAACCTGGCCGCAACAGCCCGTATCGTGATCGCAGCGTGGAAGAGAATCTGGATCTGTTTTTACGCATGCAGCAGGGCGAGTTTGCCGACGGCCAGCACAGCCTGCGCGCCAAAATTGACATGGCATCACCCAACATCAACATGCGTGATCCGGTGATTTATCGCATTCGCAAAGTACACCACCACCAGACCGGTGACGCCTGGAAGGTGTACCCGATGTATGACTACGCCCATTGCATTTCCGATGCGCTGGAACATGTCACACATTCGCTGTGCACGCTCGAGTTTGAAGACCATCGCCCGCTGTACGACTGGATCCTGCACAACCTGTCGCTGGATTCACTCAAGGCCGCGTGTGCGGAGCTTGGCAATATTGATGACAGCGCCAATTATGTGCTGCCGGAACAGACCGAATTTGCGCGCCTGAACATCAACTACAACGTGATGAGCAAACGCAAACTCAAAGAGCTGGTGGAACTGAAACTGGTCAGCGGCTGGGACGACCCGCGCATGCCCACCTTGTCCGGCCTGCGTCGCCGTGGTTACACCCCGGCCGCCATCCGCAAGTTCTGTGACATTATCGGCATGAGCCGCAGCGAAAGTATTGTGGACGTCGCCATGCTGGAACACTGCATCCGCGAAGACCTGGACGAGAACGCCGCGCGCGCCATGTGTGTGCTGCACCCGCTCAAAGTCACGATCACCAACTTTGGCAGCGACAGCGCACAAGTCCTGCAATTGCCCCGTCATCCCAAAAAGGACATGGGCCATCGCGAGATTCCGTTTGAGCCGACGCTGTATATCGACCGCACCGACTTTGAAGAAGTGCCGCCCGCCGGTTACAAACGCCTGAGTCCCGGTGAGGAAGTGCGCCTGCGCGGTGCTTACGTCATCCGTTGTGAAGACGTGATACGGGACGACGCCGGTGAAGTGGTTGAGCTGCGATGCAGCATGGATCACGCCACGCTCGGCCAGAACCCGGTCGGTCGCAAGGTCAAAGGTGTGATTCACTGGGTGCCGGCCAAGGCCGCCTTGCCCGCTGAAGTCAGAATCTACGATCGTCTGTTCAGCCACGCCAATCCCGACGACAAGGCCCTGGGTGATTTCAAGAACAGTCTGAACCCGGACTCCCTGCAGGTATTGCGCAACTGTCTGGTCGAGCCTGCGCTGGCGCAGGCCAAACCTGAAGAATCCTTCCAGTTTGAACGGGAAGGCTATTTCTGTGCGGATCGACATGATTGCACTGCGACATCGCTGGTCTTCAACCGCACCGTCAGTTTGCGCGACTCCTGGACCTGATAGAGAACATGAAAAATTCAGCATTAAAAATTCACAACACGCTGACCCGCAAAAAAGAAGCGTTTGTGCCGGCCGAGCCCGGCAAAGTGAAAATGTACGTTTGCGGCCTGACCGTGTACGACTACAGCCACATCGGCCACGCCCGCATGCTGGTGGCTTTTGACGTGGTGGTGAAGTATCTGCGTTATCTGGGATACCAGGTCACTTACGTTCGCAACATCACCGACATCGACGACAAAATTCTGCGTCGTGCCAATGAAAACGGTGAGTATTTTGAAGACCTGACCGCGCGTTTTATTGACGCCACCCACGAAGACGAAGCGGCACTCTTTGTCGCGCGCCCGGATCAGGAACCCAGAGCCACGGCACACATCAGCGAGATCATCACCATGATCGAAAAGCTGATCGCCAGCGACCATGCCTACCGTGCCGACAACGGCGACGTGTACTACGCCGTGCGCCAGTTTGCCGACTACGGCAAATTGTCCAACAAAAATCTGGACGAACTGCTGGCCGGTGCCCGCATAGAAATCGGCGAACTCAAACGCGACCCGCGCGATTTTGCGCTGTGGAAAGCCGCCAGTGACGATGAAGTGGGCTGGGATTCCCCCTGGGGTTATGGCCGACCCGGCTGGCACATTGAGTGCTCCGCCATGTCCACCTGCTGCCTGGGGGATTCCTTTGACATTCACGGCGGCGGATCAGACCTCATGTTCCCGCACCACGAAAACGAAATTGCGCAATCCGAAGCGGCCACCGGCAAACCCTTTGCCCGCTACTGGATGCACAACGGCCCGGTGCGCGTGGACAACGAAAAGATGTCCAAATCACTCGGCAACTTCTTCACGGTACGCGAGGTGCTCGCCAAGTACCCGGCGGAAGTGATTCGGTATCTGCTGGTGGCCAGCCACTACCGCAGCCCGATCAACTATTCCGATCAGGGACTGGAACAGGCCGCCACCGCACTGGAGCGCCTGTACCTGGCCCTCCGCGGCATTGATATCAGCACCGCGCTGGATCTGGCCAACAGCCGCTATGAAAAAGCCTTCCGTGAAGCCATGGACGACGACTTCAACAGCGCCGAAGCCATGGGTGTGCTGTTTGATCTGGCGCGCGACCTGAACAAGTCCAAAGAACAGGAACCCGAACAAGCCGGCAAATTGGCACGCCTGCTGGTCCGGCTGGGCGGCATTCTGGGCATTCTGCAAGACAGCCCCGAAGCCTTCCTGAACCGCGGTTCCGACAAGGTCGACGGCGCCCTGATCGACAGCCTGATTGCCCAGCGCAAACAGGCCAGAGCCGACAAAAACTGGGCCCTGGCCGACGAGATACGCGACCGTCTCAACGCCATGAAAGTCGTGGTGGAAGACGGCGCAGACGGCAGCCGCTGGCGCATAGAACGCTGAGGTTTTGCCGTCCGCAAGCAGGGTATAAAAGTGCCCGTCACCCCGACTCAGTCGTTGACGGGCACCCCTTGCATGAGTATTATGCCGACCTCGCGATGAAGACGTCAGCAAGCAGGACGAAATCGGGGTATAGCGCAGTCTGGTAGCGCGCCTGCTTTGGGTGCAGGATGTCGGGAGTTCAAATCTCTCTACCCCGACCATTTCGACACTGATTCCTGTTATTGGATCAGCGTTGGTCGCGAAGAAGTCCCGTTTTATGGTGGCCGTAGCTCAGCTGGTAGAGTCCAGGATTGTGATTCCTGTTGTCGTGGGTTCGAACCCCATCGGCCACCCCATATTCCCGACATCCCGGCCATGTTGGCCGGCATGTCACCGCAGGCCCAGTCTCTGCGCCCGTAGCTCAATCGGATAGAGCACCGGCCTTCTAAGCCGGGGGTTGCAGGTTCGATTCCTGCCGGGCGCGCCAATTCTTTCAAGCAGTTGCGACTGGATTCTGTATATCCCGCCAGTGCTTTCCTAATATCTTTCCTAATATTATTTCTTGCGCCCGGTGGTTTTCTTGGGGAAATCCAGTACCTCAACCTTATCAATTGAGCGGTTGTAACGCTCCATCATTGCCCTGGACTTGTGTCCGGAGAAGGCCTGTTTGTCACCCTGATAGTCGCTGATCGCCTTGGCCTTGATGTCGTGAAATGTCCAGTCAATGGACTTGCCTGTTTGCTCAAGATAGTTCGCCCTGGCTCTGCGCCAGATGCTCTTCATTCCATACTCTGTGTATGGCCCACCAGTCGAAGTGACCAGCAGATAGATACTCGACTTGGTGCCTTTAAGTCTCTCGGCACGAATGTCCTTTGCCCGATTGATCACCCCTTGCAGGCGCTTGCTCCACAGCTTGAGTTGTTTCTTGCCGGTCTTGGCCTGCACGATCAGCAGACCATCCTTCTGGATATCCGCCATCGTGATTTTGCGCACATCTTGCCCGCGTGCAGCGCACACGTAACTGATCTCCATCATCACCTGGCACATGGGCTCCGCGCGCTGATAGAAGTCCTGGTACTCAGTATCGCTGATGTATTTGTCGCGGGGCTTTTCCTTGAAATTTTTGACTGGGTCGCACGGATTTTCTTTGACGTGGCCACGCTCAAATCCGTAACGCATGATGATGCGGAACAGTTTCTTTTCCTTGTTTGCCATCGACACAGATTGCTGTCCGCGCAGATCCATGTACTGCCTCACGTGCTCAGGCCTGACCGAAGTGGCCAGCACCTTGCCAAACGACTTGGCCAGGCGCTTCCAATAGGCTTTGTAGTCGACTTTGGTGCGGGGGGCCAAAGCGTTATATTCGGCGCTGTCAAAGTAAAGATCTGCAAGCCACTGGCAGTTTTTTATGCTCACTTCACCGAGTGCCGCACGGTAGGAGAGCCACACATCAGCCTCGCTGGCATCGAGTGCGCACAATCGAACAGCGCCGCCAGCCTTAGGGTGCCATTCAAAAGCAGACCTGCCGCGGTAAACGCGAGGCGGTAGCCAATGATCTTCTTTACGCTCTCTTTTTCGGGGCATCTATAAACTGTCCAAAATCAGGCTCAGTCGGAGCCGCTGAGCCGAGTGGCCGCAACAATGCAACGGTTGGCACTATAACTTCGCCCCGGGCGTTGATGTAATGTTTGATACCTTGCTGGCGGCAAAACTGCGCCTGCAGGCCAGGGCGCTCATACCCCGTCAGTCGGACCACATCCTCATTTGACAGAAGATTCTGGCTCATTTCCTACCTCGGCAAACACGCTCAATACAATCGTCAGCTCTTTCACAGTATCCGGATTTTCAGCACGCCACCGTGCCCAGCTTTCGTCGGTCAGCTTCCACCGGATCCAGTCTGGATGATCAGGCTTAGCGTCGAAAGGTGCGCGCCCCCTGTAACACTGCTGACAAAGTTCCGCGTGATTCCGAGCTTTGCCTGCATGTTGCCGATGGATGCTGCAGAAGTGCATGCCGCAGCCATAGTCACCACCGAATGCATCGGAACCACAGACATACGCCAGCCCTCTGTTGATCTCAACATTGCAGCCCGGGTGATCACACCACGCTGGTACCCCATACCCAACATCCCGCTGCAGATTGCTGTTCCATCCTATGCTCCAGCCCATATTTGTAACCTCAAAACAATCCCATCTGGCCGGCCTGCTCGGTCTTATCACGGATCACAAGGAGCGCATCAGCCATTGCCGCGGCCGGTGTTTCGCCGTAACCCCAGACGCATTTGTGTTTGGCTTCAATGACACAGATCATCATGCTGCTCTTTGCCTCTTCTGCTTCAGAGCCCGCTGCGCAGCGCCTGCCATCAACCGCAGATCAACAACCGTCTCAACCAGTTCGCGCAGTTCTGGGGTAGCTGCTGGCGCACTATGGCGATTGCGAACCGCCTGCCTGGCTCTGCTTGTGAGCACCAAATTGCTGATGTCGCAGTTATGCCTGTTGCCATCCTTGAAGGTGACAATATGCCCCGCGGGAATCGGGCCGTGATGCTGCTCCCAGATATGGCGATGAAGCATTACCCACTTGTTGGGTTCGGCAATTTTGAGTTTGTAATACCGATCGCGACTGGTCTCGGCAATTGTGCCAACAGGCACCCACGTCTGAGGTTTGTTGCCCTTGCGAAAGCTGCCGCTGTTGGCTTTCATGACGCCTTTGGTGCCGGTGTTGTGTGGCTTGGTGCCGGGTTCAAACCGGCCCGTGCGCCCACTCCTGATCCGATGGTTCCGCGTAAAACTCCTGATCTGCACTATTGTGAACGACGTGCCAAATTTGTTGTTGATGGCCGCGGTCAACGATTTCAGATCAAGTTCCTGATATCCGCGCTTGATGAAGTCCACTTGCTCTGCTGTGAACAGCCGGTACCGACCTTTTGTGATTTCACCGGAGCGCCGCCCGGATCGCAGCTTCCGATTTTTGACAAGCGAACGAACCTGGCTGGCGGTTACAGCTGAACCGAACCGCTCATTCACCAGCACCGCAACCTGCTCGACCGGATGCCGCTTGAAATGATCAGCAACGAAATTCACCATGTCTGCAGACCACACCAGCTTAACCACCGGATTTATCCTCCAGTCCGAGAAGGTGATCTGTCTTGCCAGCACCCAAAACGTTTTCCTGCGCCAGCTGGCGCGCCTTCAGCACAAGCCCGGCGTTGTTGATGATACGATCGGCAACGCCGGCGATGGCCTTTGCACGCTCGATCTCGGTTTCAATTTGTTCAGGCTCCAGGCTTTCGTCTCCGAGGCGTTCAATCTGCGCAAACAGATGGTTGTTCAAATCAATCAATGAACTTTTCAAGCCAGCACCTCCTGCGCACGCTCCCATGCTGCCTCCGTCATCAACAGAGCGGACACAGCATTCACAACATCATGCAGCACATCATCCAGCGATTGCTCCGCATCGATGATCACCATCTTGCCCGGGCGCTCGCGCATCACTGCGTTCGCGCAGCTGATGTAGATCTCGTGGGCCCGTTCGAAGAATTCGCGGCCTGCCAAATCAAACGCATCTTTTTTTCCAGCTGCCTGCTGGCGCTTCTGAGCTGTGCTCGGACTGCAGGCGAGCAGGATCGTCAGATCCGCTACTGGAAACCGGAACATGTCATGATCATCCAGCAGCTGGCGCACCGGCGTGAATTCAGACTGTCCCTGATATGCAAGTGTCGACATCAGATAACGGTCCATCAGAATCACTTTGTCGGCTTTCTTCGCCGGCGTGATCACGTCAATCACATGCTGGTCCCGAGCCTTCAGCACAGTGTGGTACTGCGCAATCGGGTCGCTCTTGTTTGCCATCAGCTCGGCACGCAGCGTCCTCGCCCAGGGAAACGAATTCCCGAATTCTGACGTTGCGATCGCATCGATGTTGCGGTTGATCAGATGCTCATGCAGGCGCTCAATGACAGTGGATTTTCCGGAGCCGTCGATCCCTTCAAATACAATCAGCATGTGCTGTTCTCCTCAGTGGCACTTTGATTTTGTTCTGGCTGAGCACTGCCAACCGTTGTGAGTGTTTTCCAGGCATACCGCGGGACGCTGCACTTTTTCCGCTTGTCGAATCGTTCGCCGTCTGCAACGCGCTGGCGCACTTCCAGCTGTACCCCCCCCGATTGGAGAGCGAGATCCGCAAACTGATTGGCGCAGGCCAATACACCGTAAATTTCGGATAACTGAACGGGTCGACCCTTCTCCAACAGCCGCTGAACCTTGGCGGCTCGATCAGCTTCAACCTCGGCCAGACTCCGGCGCCGGCCCGATTTGTCGATGAGCGGCACGCGAACCTTTTTCGATGCGCTGGCAGGTGTGATTCCGAATACTGCAAACATGATCATTCCTCCTCGGCTGGCGCATCGCCGATCGCGCCGGTCAGCAGATTAACGGCCCGCAACAGGCTCAAGCAGCGGACAGATGCCTCATGTCTCCACCAACCTGCAGAGTCGTCAGCCAAATCCTCGGGCACATCGACATCGTCATACCTCACGGTTTTGAACTGGCCAGTTGCCCCAATGCGAAATGCAAACCCGTCCGCTCGCATGCCAATGCGTTCAACCCGCTGACCGTTGTTTAGCGCTTCCAGCAGGCCCTCACTGAGCGTGCCGATCACATCGCCCCGGAAGATATACTTTTCGTCATCGAAGCCCAGCTGCACAAAGTTGTCGAACCAAAACACTGTGCTGTCATTGCCGCCAGATCCGCCGGCTACCAATGCAGCCGAACCACCACGTTCAACAACTCTCTGCAGCGCGGCGCTTAGCCGTTCAAAGTGCGGGTAGCCGATCGGGAGAAAATTCGGATGGCGATCATCCTTGCTGTACAAGCGGCTGACATGCATCACCGTCTCGTCCGCAACCGACTGACTGGCGCAGGAGAGGATGAGGCGGCCAGTTGTCGGCATGTAGAACACTTCAACCAGGCGCGACTTGATAAAGGCTTGCGGGATCATCAGCGCCAGCACATCATCTTTGATCAGCAGCCGCTCTTTGCGATATACCTTACGGTTCTCGCGCGCTTCGATCTCAGCAACCTTTTCCTGCGCTTTGGCGTTGATGGCGGAGGCGGGCAGAATCTTGCTGTCCATGCGCAGCACGAACGCAAAGCCGCCTGCGAAGGGTGTCACGAGCTCGCCAGTTGATGGGTGCGCGACAAACCCGGTGCTGGCGATGTGTGATGGCAACACCGGTACAAACTGGCGCTGCTCAACGAGCTCTGTAAGCGCCTGCTGCGAGTCCGGAAGCAGCGGGTGTTCAGCGCTTGCTTGGTATACAAATGCATTACGCAGCAGTTTCAGTCTCATTCAGGCAGCTCCTGTTCTGGGTGTTTTGTGGTGTCTGCAGCTGGTGCTGGATCCGGTGTTCCGAATACTTCGTTAAACAACTGGTCGAAGGTTTTGAATGTCTGGGACACGAAGTTCTCTGGCTGCTGGTTGCTCATGCGGTCGTTCCTGCTTTGCGGCTCATGTGCGCCTGAGCTTCATCGGGTGACGCCGGCACGAAATGTGGGTGCTCCTTGCCGTCTTCGGTAACCACAATCAGATGGTGCATTTGAAAAAGCCCACCAAGAGTCCAATTGCAGGGCTGGCCATCTGGCTGTCGCCTAGGAGAACCAGCGCCAGTGAAGCGGCCAACGCAGGAGAAGCCCAAGTGCTTCTCGACGGCATCAAAATCAGGACCTGCACCGGCAGCCACCAAATCGCTGGCGCTTTGAATCGTTTCGCACCGTGGACACTTAAACGCGCAGTGCTCTTTCGGCACGCCTTGCGCATGAACTGCCGCGCGAAACTCCTCCAGTGTCATCCGAATCATGTCTCTCATGCTGGCAGATCCTCCACATACGAAACCGGCGTCAGTCGATCCAGAGGAATACAGCCCGGCTTACCCTGAAGCCACGCCACCGGTGTGCCATCGCCTTGGGTGCCCATCATGGCAATCGTGTAGATCCGCCCATCATGTGGCTGACCGCTGCTGGCGCTGTAACGAACCCGCTGGGTTGGAAAGAACTGCGAGCTTATTGCCTTGAGCTTGGCCGCCCGGTACTTGAACAGCAGCTCCCCGGCCGTGCGCGCAAAGAATGTGTTGCGGCGTCCATCGATCGTGGCGCGCCCGATGTACCAGTGCTTCGACACCTGCCGGACATTCAGGGCTTGGTCCAGTTTTCGTATGGGAAGAGCAAGTGGCATGTTGGCGCTCCTGTTACTGAAAGGTCAGGTAAAGGCCGTCATCCCAAACCAGCACGGGCTGAAGGCAGTGGAAGTCAATGAAGTCCTGACAGCAGGGATCCATCAGATCTGCCAGGTGATCCGATCCCCTGACTCTCCGAGTCATGCGGCCTGTTGGGCGCGCCCTCACACGGCGGATCATGGGGTCATCGTCTGATGCCTGCGCGGCTGGCGCAGGGAGGAAAGCGGTAACGCTGCTGATGGTCAGCAGAAGCGCCAGTGTGCGGAGGATGCCGCGCTGGAAGGCGATTGAGACAGCCTGGATTGAATTGCGGGCGTGAAGTTTGTAGCAGACAGAGTCCATCAGCTTTTCAGCATTTTTCGGCGAGCACCCCATCAGCTTGGCGGCCTCTTTCCGGGTAAGCCCCCTTGCAGTGTGCAGCAGCACCTCGCCTTGTCTTCGAGGTAGTCCGGCAACTTCAATAAATGTTTCATTGGCTGTGTTCATGCAAAAATAGTACAGGCGGTATTATTAAGTAGTCAATACCGCAAGTATTAAATATTTTTGAGGCATCACCCAAATGGGTAATGGCGCGGGTTTTGATTGATGTGAAATTCTGGTGGCGCGACAATCCGTGAAAACAACAAATATGGAGTCCAGCTCGTGAAATCTTTCTTTTCGCTGCTCGCCGTCGTCAGCATTGTTGGAGGCTTCTTTTTACCTGTGCTTTGGGTTGTGGCGCTGATATCAATCATCATCGCCATTGGCGCGGCCCCAGAAGGCAAGCGCGCTGACGGCAAGGCGAAAACCGGCGGACTCCTGGGCGGAGTGTGGGATTCGGCTGTTGTGTCTGCCACTATGAAGAAGTGCCCGCATTGCCTATCTGACATACCAAAGGAAGCCTCTGTATGTCGGCACTGTGCCCGAGATGTTGGCGCAACAGGGGAGGGCAGGTCATGACTGGAGGGAGCCGGCTTTCTGCAAAAGAAATTTCCCCTCAGCTGCTGCGCATATACAACCGGTCCAGGCTTGAAGAGCGCAGCGTCAGCGAATTGATAGGCTTCTGCCATGGAGCGCTGGCAGACGGCAAAGTGGACAAAACGGAAGCGGAATACCTTGAGAAATGGCTGGTTCAGAATGCTTTCATCGCGGACAACCCTGTCATGCAGATACTGCTTCGCCGCGTGACTCAGATGCTGGGCGACGGGGTTCTCGACAGTGAGGAATCTGCTGAACTGATGGATGTTATGAAGGAGCTGGTGGGCGGCGACTTTGAACTTGGGGAGGTAGCCAAACCCACGTCATTGCCGCTGGATTGCCCAATGCCGGAGCTGATTATCCCGCAGTCACTATTCTGCTTTACCGGAACGTTCGCCTTCGGCACTCGAGCCGAGTGCGAGAATGCCTTGATCGAGAAGGGCGGTGTTCCCGGATCCCTCACGAAGAAAACCAACTACCTCGTCATCGGTTCATTTGCCACCGAATCGTGGATGTACTCGAGTTACGGCCGCAAGATTGAGAAGGCCTGCCAGATGAGAGATTCTGGTGTCGGGATATCCATTGTCAGCGAGGATCACTGGCTACGGTACGTTGCGGCATAAAAAAGCCCGGCCGAAGCCGGGCTCACCATCAGTTGCTTCCTGCTGGCTTATGACTGGGTTATAGCAGATCTGGCGTGGTCCCGCGTTATTCCAGGCACTTGCTGTAGAACTCTTTCTTGCTGACGCCCGCTTGGGATGCCATTGAGCTTATAAGGATTTGTGAGAAAGGAGCCTTTGGTTTGTCGACCGTCACCTTTCTGCGGCCACTGGGGGTTTCTTTCACCCATTGTTCGTGAGATGTGGATTTTTGTGGTCGCGGTTCAAAACCCATGCGTTTCAGCCCTCTTATCACATCCTTGTAAGTCAGAGGAGGAAACTGTCCGCTCATGCAGCATTATATGGCCGAAGCGGCATTGCTTCTTTGAACAGGCGAACACTGCCGTTCAAAATAGAGTGTGTGCGGTAAATCAGGTGCTGCAGCTTGCAGCGGGCCTTGATGGAATAGTACCGCACCCACTCGCCGGCTGGCGCTCTGCGAGTAAGAAAGGCGGCCGCATAGTCCTGGTCTTCCCCTGCCAAGGCATCAAAAAGATATTCAGAGATTTGCTCATGCAGCTTTTTGCGGGCCTCTTCAAAGGTCTCAGCCTGCGCTGCCAGAGTAAGGTCAAGACAAACTGCTACCCACAGATCATCGTCTTCCTTCTTGGCGTAGCAGCGGAGAATCAGATCAGTAGTTTTCATGATGACACCTTAATATGTGAACGCGCCATTATTCAAATAACAGTGCTTTCAGGGGCCGCGTTTATAACACGTGTTGTTGTAAACAACAATATAACCACAAGTAATACCATCGGCCAATATGGCTATATCTACAGTATTAGACAGTAGAATTACCCAAACTATTCCAGCAGTACCAGCTGGTTCAGCTTGGTTTTGTACTACCGGCGTCGCATCCAGGATCCTATTACCACGCCGCATATGTGAGTCTCAGGCGGAATCAGTATCTTCCGGTGCGGCTCATCCGGGTTCAGCGCCAGCAAATACATGCCGTCCGGCGTGATTTGTAGTCTTTTGAACGTGTGCTGTCCATTAGCCGTTCGTACTACTACGTCATCGTTATGCCGGGCTTCGACGTCCGGATCTACCAGGATGATCTCGTTTTCGCGGTAGTCCGGGGACATGGAATCCCCGATCACTTTCAGGCAAAACGCTCTGCTTCCATGCTTGTACGGCGCCGGCATCCATTCCTCCGCGTCTCCAGGGGCATAATTGTCAGGTGATTCACACCAGGCTCCAGCCATCACCCATGAGATTAAAGGCACCAGAGACGCTTTTTGCAACTCGGCGTTCACATCGTAACCAGCTCCTGGATCGCCCACGCCTCCGTGTGCTGCCCTCGCCAGCCCCATCTCATCCATTTCCAGCTGCAAACGTGGGCTGAATTCGGAGACCGCGATGCCAAGTGCCTTGGCAAATACAGCTGCTGCTCGCAGGTTTAGAGGATTGATGCCGTTCAGGTAATGGCTCACCGCACCTTGTGAGGTGTTGAGCTGCTCTGCGATAGATTCGTGAGTCAAGCCGAGCCCTCGCTTGCGTGCGTTGAAAATCTCCTTGAGGCGCGCTGCCTCTTGTTTTTCGGTGGTGCTGAGGGGTCTCTTTTTCATATCCAGATCATATTACTGGCGGTAATTATTTGCTAAGACTGGCGGTATTGACTTAAAAATACCGGCGGTACTATTATTGGCTCCAGGAATATGGAGCCAGACACCCATGATCAAAACGCCGCTATCCGACTACATGAAGTCGAAAAACCTGAGCCAGTCCGAGATGGCTGAGCTCGTAAAACTGACCCAGGGGGCAATCAGCAAAATGCTTCTCAGGGACAGAGCCATCTTTGTTGTCGAGGGGGATGGCCCGATCAAGCTCATGGAAGAGAAGCTGGTTGCGCAAGCATGTGACTCAGTATCTCAGCAAAGCGCGGCCTGATCAGTCGGAAGGCTCCTATGTGAATTTATACAGTATGGCGGGATATATCAGTTGGCAGATAGCCGGGCTCATAACCCGGAGGTCGCTGGTTCGAGTCCAGCTCCCGCTACAAAGTACCGCGCCACATTAAAACAACACCAGGAGCAGACCATGCCCGATCAGCCCGCCAAATTCGACGCCAAAGCATTCTGGGCAACACGCCTTTACAAAAGCTGGGTAATCCACCTGACGGCAACTGTTGGCCGCGGACGGCATAAGTCGCGCACGCATCATGTGATGTACGTCCGGGCGAAGGATTCTGCTGGCGCGATCAGGACCGCAAAGGAGAACACCTTTCTCAAAGGTCGACTGTCGGGCAGCTGTCGGCTGGCAACGCCTGAGGATCTGGGCTGTGTGGCAACACCGGCGAGGCGCGCAGCATGATTGGCCGCATTCCACTCCAGATCAAGGCAGACACCAGCATCTATCAGAATGCGCTCGATGAGCTTCTGACTGCCATTCGCACCGTGCCACTCAATCAAGATGAGTGCGATCGGGTACTTAAATTTCTGACCGATCCAGCGACGCATGCGTGGCTTTTCAGCATGCGTCCGCATTACGCCCTCACCGGTGTCACGCTGATGATCTCAGTGCGCCCCAGTTACATCGCGCTGATGCGAGCGGCCAGATCTGGAACGGTCGCGCTGCTGGCGCTGGTTGATTACAGGCTTCGCCATCAGCAGATTCAAAAGAGCAGGGAGGCTGCATGAGCACCAAGGCAGTGAGCTGGGTATTGCACCATGTGCGCGTGGAGCCGATCACCAAGATGATTCTGGTGGCCATGGCCGAGAATGCGGATGAGACCGGTGTGTGCTGGCCCAGTCAGACAACCACCGCGGAGAAGGCCTGCGTGTCTCTGGCTACCGTCAAACGCAAAATCAAGTGGCTGGAGCAGCAGGGCGTGATCAGTGTCGTGCGCCGCCGCGTGGGCAGCCATAAGACTCAAAACAAGTACCGGTTGAAGCTGGAGCAGCCGTTCAATCTGATGGATGGAGAGCCTGTACGGGCATCCAGTGACCCGGATTTTGATGGTGTCAGCGTGACACCATCAAAAACGAAGAAGCAGCAAACCGATAGTGTCAGTGTGACACCATCGATAGTGTCAGAAAGCGACCATCAAAGCGTTGAAGGTGTCACCTGTGACACCATCGATAGTGTCACAGGTGACACCCAGAACCGTCATTTAACCATCACTAGTAGTAATACAGCTGCGACTACTACGCAGCCAAGTGTGTTTGACTCGCCTCCTGCTGACCGACGCAAACGGGTAACCATGGACACGAACTGGTTACCGTCTGACGTTGTGTACGACCAGCTGATGTTCAACCGTGCCATACCGCGCGATTTCATCAGCCAGCAGATCCCTGGCTTCGTGCTGTATCACAACCAAACCGAGGACCGGCAGGCGGCGTTTGATTCGCGGTTCCATGCACACGTGATCCGAAACTGGGAGTCAGCCAAAAGCGATCCGCAGCCGATTTCACCCAGCTGGAAACCCGACCAGCTCACGATCCGGCGCCTCCGGGCAGCGGGTATTCCCGAGGACTACATCGATGAGAGAGCGGTGGAGTTTGTCATGTACTGGCTGGAGGCCGGTACGCCTGGCAAGGGCTGGCAAGCGAAGTTCTACGATGCCGTGCTGCGTGCCTGGAACCGTGCGGCTGCACATTCAGGCGCTGTGACTGCTGGCGCTGTTGCCGTGCGCCAAGCGGCCAATGAAGGAGCGCTGGCGCGGACCATTGAGCGATTGACTGACAGATCCTGGGCAGAGGGCTGAGCATCATGAGCAATTCCACTGAGCGAACCATCATCAAGACGGCACTGAATCACCCGGGCCTGCTGAGCGCAACGGAGCTCACGTTCGTGATGCGCATCAGCGGCCTGCCAGATCGCTGGAGACTCAGTGCCAAGGAGTCGGCGTGGCTGTACGACATCGGTCGGAAAAAGCTGGATATGAAACTCGGTGCGCCAGCACCAGAACAAATTGTGGACTACAAGGCGAGGGCATGCGCGTGAGTGATCTGATCGTAGTAGGGATTGATCCGGACAGTGATGCTCATGGCATGGCAGTCTACCGCGGCGGCATTCTTGATGATCTGAGAAATGCATCATTGGTGGATATCAAGAAGTGGCTGGATGAACAACCCGATCTGAGCAAGGTGCTTTTCAGCATTGAGAACGTGCTGGCGCAGAATTTCGTGTATGCCCGCAACGCAAAGCACAGCAAGGCGGCGCATGCCAAGGTGGCGCTCAGTGTGGGTCGCTGCCAGCAGGCGCAGACTGAGCTGATGCGAGAACTGGAGGACCGGCAGGTGCGGTATGAGCTGCACAGTCCAACCTCAAAAAACTGGCATGACAACGTCGATCGATTCAAGCAGGCCACCGGCTGGACCAAGCGCAGCAATGATGAAACCCGATCAGCTGCGTTTTTTGGTTGGCTGGCGCTGAGCTGGCGCGCCAAAGTGCACAGGTCCAAACCATGACGCGAGCAGGGAAGACGATCAACCCGGATGCGTACTCTGGCAGCCGGCCGGACAAGGTTGAATATCACCTGTCCAGGATGAATCTGCATAGCCCGGATCCTGCGCTGCCGATCGGTGGCTCTGCAGCGCCAGCGCTGACCCCGGGTGAAATTGCAGCTGCTGTGGCCATGGATCCACCGAGACTGGGCCTGACGTGTCGTTATGTGTCTCGCCACGATGCCCTGCAGATGCTGGATGCTCTGTTGTTTGCCAAATATGCAATCGATGAGCAGGCCAGAAGCAAGCTGTTTTATTACCTGTTCGCAAACGTCTTGCCGGGGCAGCTCAGCGAATCCGAGCGCGATATGAGCAAACTGCTGACAGAGATTGCTCGGGCGCGTGGAATCCTGCGCAGGATCTGCGAGGTGGCGATCGATGATGTGTGCAAACCTCAGGTGTACGTCGGTATCTCTGCCCGCGGCTGGGCGGTTAAGATGGGGTTGGCAAATCACAAGCAGTGGCAGCAAACATGGCAGCGGCGATATGAGAGGTTGTTGGCGGTGCTCCAGGAACTGGATGCCGGCATCGTCTCCCAGATACAGAAAAGAATCTGAATGAACCGATGGTTGCGCAATTCCCAAAAAAGGCGTACATTTTTCTACGATACCGATTAGTGACTCCAAACCAAACCCGGCCGCCCAGCCGGGTTTTTTATTTCCCCTTTCTGGCCCATATTCGGCGTCTTGAGCCGCCAGTTGATCACCATCAGCTGGCGGCTTCTTTTTTGGAGAATTTGTATGCCGGACGGCAACGGCGGCGGGAATATTCGCGCCCTGGTGGAATGGATTCAACCACATCTTGCGTATGGATGGTTTGTGTTGCTGGCGCTTTGGGGTGGAACGGCCAACTACATTTCGAGAGTGAGGACCAAGGGTTTGCCATTCTCAGTTGTCGAGTTGATCGGCGAGTGGTCGATCAGTGGATTCGCGGGTTTGTGTACGGCGTATCTGTGTGTCTATTTGGAAATGCCATTCCCGTTGATTGCAGTATGCGCCGGAATATCAGGCCACATGGGTGGCCGAGCCATTTACCTGCTTGAGCAGTATTTCGTGAAGAAGGGGCCAACAGCATGAATGCTCAGATTGCTCATGATTTTTTGTTGCCCGCCTGTTTGTCGCTGTTTCCGGCTCAGTACAACACACCTGCAGCGCGGGCCATGATGTTGGCGATCGCCCTGCAGGAATCCGACTTTGAAAGCCGTCAGCAACTGATCGGCCATCATCGAAACTGGTGGCAGTCCCTGAATGGTCCAGCGGTTTCCTACTGGCAGTTTGAACGAATTGGGATTCGTGGTGTGCTGGAGCACAGGACAACGGGTCCACTGATTCGCAGCGTCCTTAAGACCCTCGGGTATCCGGATGATGTCGAGACAATCTTCAAGGCCATCACGCACAACGACATATTGGCTGTGTGCTTTGCGCGACTGTTGTTGTTCCGTGTACCTCAGGCATTGCCGGCTGGCCCTCAGGACGTGAACGAGGCCTGGCGACAGTATTTGTGGGCGTGGGCCCCAGGCAAACCAAAACCAGAGCGCTGGCCATCGCGTTATGCGCTGGCTTGGGAGATTGTGGCGCGTGCTGGCGCTTGATTATCTGATCAGTGTCGCGCGCCTGTGCCGCGATGTTTACCAGCACACCCAAAACACGATCGATCTGCAGATTATCGGCATTCACGACTTCGTCAGCGACCATGACTATGGTTGTGTGTATGTCACAACCGACACGGCGTTTGTTGTTGTAGCCGGCACCGATGACAGGGAGGACTGGGCCAGCAATCTGAAGGCGATCAAGCGCGCTGAATGGTATGGGATCCAGGCGCACCGAGGGTTTGTTCAAGGGGCACGAGGTCTTGAGACCGCAATGCTGGAAATCCTCTCTCAGTACCATGGGCATAATCTGGTATTCGCAGGCCACAGCCGTGGTGGTGCTATAGCGCTGCTGCTGGCGATTGCAGCAGAACACCATCACGAACACCGCCGCTCGCGCACAATCACTTTTGGCCAGCCTCGCGTATCCACCGGCAGGCAGATCCGTCTGGCGTATCGCTACGGTGAGTATGTTCGCGTGGTCAATGGATCGGATGCAGTAGCCAGGTATCCCTCCATTGGTTATGGCCACGCCGGCACTGAGCTTTACCTGCCCAATCGCCAGAGTGGGTATCTGATTGACCCGGGCGTGATCAGCCGGTTTGCTGATCGGGCAGGCACTTTCCTTGAGCGATCGCGTGATCACTCTATCAACGATTACATTCAGGAGCTTGAGCAATGTCGAAGAAACCCTTTGTGATGTTTGCCGCACTTGTGCTCGCTATCGTGATGACAGCCTGCAGCAGCGTGATTGACAGTGTTGGTGTAAGCCCCGATGACAATGCAGCGCTGTGTGTTCGCGCCAGCGTAAACGGTTCGTTCACCAACACCCGAGCCGCTGTCACCCGCATTGAGCTGCCTGCATCGATGCAGGGTCAGGCGGTGACGCTGGATGATCTGGAGCGGACAGTCAGGATCATCTGTCCACCGCAATGACAGAGCATCAGATCGAAAGGCTTGTGTGCGCTGTCGAGCGCCTGTGTGACCTGGTCAGTGAGGTTGTAGCGCTTAACCACGATTTGCTGGAGACCGCTCTGGACCAGCAGGAGGACGAGAGTGTGACGGGCTTCCTGGATGGTACAGGCGCTGATGACTGATGCCACAGCGACCACTCAAGCCATGCGCAGCGCCTCAGTGTGGCGCGCTCGTTCGAGGTCAGCGCCACTGCGATAAGCATGCGCACCTTTCGAAGCCTTGGGCAACGAGCCGTCGCTCCGACAAAGCGTTAGCTGGCAGGCCTTGGCGAAGACTGCGCGAGCAGATCCTGGAGCGCGACTCATATCTGTGTAAGTGCGATGACTGCCAGAATGCCGGACGTGCGCGTCTGGCCCACGAGGTAGACCACATCATCCCGATTGCGCGCGGCGGCACTGATGATCCGTCCAATCTCAGAGCGATCAACCGCGACTGCCACCGGATGAAGACGCAGGCTGAGGCGGCGCAGGGATGGGGGGGTGGGTCGAAACCTTGAGGCCTCGCGCCCGGACACCGTGCCCCCACATAGATTTTCACTTCCACAAAATTCATGTTTTGACATGGCGAGACCTCGCATCCCGACCAACATACTGGACGCAAGAGGAGCGTTCAGAAAAAACCCGGACCGCACCCGGGTCGACCCCCCCACTGCGGGGAAGTTGCGTCCGCCACCCAAAGGCGAGCACTTCACGCCAGAGCATCGGCAGATCTGGAAAGAGATAGTCAAAGCCGCGCCCAAGGATGTGGTGACGGAGTCGGACCGGTTCGCGCTTGAGATCTGCTGCATGCTGCTGCATGAGTACCGCACCATGCCGCTGGATTTCCCGGCCGCCAAACTGGTCCGTCTGGAAACTCTGCTGGGCAAATTCGGGATGACACCGAGCGACCGGGCAAAGGTCGCAGGTAAGGGAAAGAAAAAGGAAAACGGCAACCCGTTCGCTGACCTATGAAGGAATTGGAGCAGTACCCCTTAACGTTGGCGGGTACGCAGTACGCGAAAGACGTAGTTGCCGGGAAGATCCTCGCCTGCAAATGGATCATCCTGGCATGCCAGAGGCATCTTGATGACCTGAAGGCGTCGAAGAAAAAAGAATTCCCCTGGCGCTTCGATCCGGGCAAGGCAGAGCGGGTTGTCAAATTCATTCAGCTGCTGCCACACACAAAGGGAAAGTGGGCCAGCCAGCGGCTGCGGATCAAGCTAGAGCCGTGGCAGATATTTGCTTACTGCATCCCTTTCGGATGGGTCAGAAAAGACAATGGCCTGCGTAAATACCAAGTCATCGTGGTTTTTGTTCCCAGAAAGAATGGTAAATCTGCTGGGGCTGCGGGCATTGGGATTTATATGTTCGTCGCCGACGGCGAGTTCGGCGCTGAAATATATTCTGGTGCCACTACCGAGAAGCAGGCCTGGGAAGTTTTCAGACCCGCCAAGCTGATGGTTGAGCGCACACCACAACTGCGTGAGCACTTCGGTGTTGAGGTCAACGCCAGCAATATGCTGCGCACTGAGGACATGAGTCGGTTTGAGCCGGTGATCGGAAAGCCGGGTGATGGATCCAGCCCCAGCTGCTCAATCGTCGACGAATATCACGAGCACAACGACAGCAGCCTGTTCGACACCATGCAAACGGGAATGGGAGCCCGTGAGCAGCCGATCATGCTGGTGATTACCACCGCAGGTAGCAGCATTGGCGGCCCATGCCACACGTTGATCCGGGACTGTGAGCAGATGCTGGAAGGCACCAAGGATCTGCCTGACACCTGGGCAATGCTCTACACGATCGATGAAGGTGATGACTGGACAAGTGAGCTGGCGCTACGCAAGGCAAACCCGAACTTCGGCATCAGCATCAGCGCGGACTTTTTGATGGCCCGCCAACGCGAAGCAATACAGTCGGCCAGTAAACAATCCGTCTTCCGGACAAAGCACCTGAACCAGTGGGTCGGTGCGAAAAACTCCTGGATGAACATGATCAAGTGGCGCGCCTGTCCGCCGCGTCAAGAGTTGCGCTCGCTTGAAGGTCGGCCCTGTTATGCAGCGCTGGATCTCGCCAGCAAGATCGACATTGCAGCAAATCTGCTGTTGTTCCCGCCAGACGGCAATGATCCGAACTGGCACGTGCACGCACGGTACTACTTACCGGAAGCGCGCGTGATGGAACACATCGATGCTAACAGCTCCCGCTACATGGAGTTTCACGCACTGGGCCTGCTGACTGTCACCGATGGTGAAGTTATCGATTTTGAAACCATCAAGGATGACATGCGCGAATTCGCCGGCCGATTTGATATCCGGCAATACGCATACGACCCCTGGCAGGCCACCCAGCTGGCGCAGGAAATGGAAGGCGAAGGACTGACCATGGTGGAAGTCCGTCAGACCGTTCAGAACTTCTCAGAGCCAATGAAAGAGCTGGAAAAGCTGGTGCTGCAGCGGCTGCTGGCGCACGGCAATTGTCCCGTACTCAGCTGGATGGTCAGCAACGTGGTCGCGCAGATTGACCGAAAGGACAACATCTACCCGAACAAAGAGCGGGCAGAAAACAAAATTGACGGAATTGTCGCTTTGATCATGGCGCTGAACCGCGCCATCCAGCCCGGCGATGACGACAGTGAAGATTTCCTTGGATTCATTCGGAACCCGATTATCGCATGATGAAAAAGCCTGCAAATAAGATCGGGCCGGTGAAAGCGTCCATCCTGTCATGGTTGGGCATCCCGATACAGCTCACTGATCACAAGTTCTGGCAGTCCTGGAATGGCTCAGTGACCAAGGCTGGCCAATCAGTTAACCAGGACACTGTCATGTCGCTGTCGGCCGCGTGGGCCTGCACGCGCCTGATATCGGAAGCCATTGCCACACTGCCGCTGCACGTCTATGAAACAGACGCCACCGGTGTGCGCAGACGGGCCAAGAATCACCCGCTGCAACGACTGCTGCATGTTCAGCCCAACGCAAATTCAACGGCCACCATGTTTTGGGAGGCCAACGCGGCCACCATGCTGCTGCGTGGCAACGCATTCACCGAAAAGCGTTACCTGGACGGGCGGCTTGTATCGCTGGATTTTATTCCACCAACTCGGATGAGCCTGCAGCCAAACAGCAATGGTGTGGTTCAGGTTCACGTCAGAGACACAAACGGGCGAGAGCGCGTGTTGCCGATGTCTCAGATATTCCACATCCCGGCATTTACGCTGGATGGTCAGTGGGGCGTGTCCGCAATCCAGTACGGCGCCAGTGTGTTTGGCTCCGCCCTGGCAGCAAACGCATCAGCCAACAGTCAGTTTGAAAAAGGGCTGGCGCCCACTGTTGCGTACACCATCGACAAGTTCCTGAAAGAGGACCAGCGCAAAGAATTCCGTGCCGGCCTGAAAGTGATCACTGGCGCTTTGCAGGCTGGCGAGTCACCTCTGCTGGAAGGTGGCATGACGGCTGCCAACATCGGTATTCCGCCGCGTGATGCCCAGCTGCTGGAGTCGCGCGGGTTTAGCGTTGAGGAGGTTTGTCGCTGGTTCCGAGTGGATCCGACCATGGTTGGCCATGGCAATAAGGACAGCAACTGGGGTACCGGGCTGGAGCAGAAGCTGATCACGTTCCTGACCTTCACGCTGCGCCCTTGGCTCAAGCGCATCGAGGACGCTGTTAACACGCGCCTGCTTTCCCCGGTAGAACAACAGCGCTATCACGTGGAATTTTCCATTGAGGGCCTGCTGCGCGCAGACAGTGCCGGCCGCGCGAACTTCTACGCCGCCATGGTTAACAACGGCATCTTCACCCGGGACGAAGTCCGGATACTGGAAAACAAGATTCCGCGTGGCGGCAATGCAGATGTGCTGACCGTGCAGAGCGCGATGGCCCCGCTGGATTCGCTGGGCGCAAGTCAGGCATCAGATGCAACCCGTAACGCGCTGCGCGCATGGCTTGGCGTTGCTGACCCAGAGCCGAAACAAGAGGATTGATCATGAGCAGAAACCGCATGCCCGCTGCACCCGCAGCAATCTCTGCCCAGGGCATCAGCTGGGATGTATACCCCAAAGCCCTGCAAAAGTGGAATGCCGGGGTGATGGCTGCAGACACCGGCGACAACACCATCGGCATCTACGATGTGATTGGTGATTACTGGGGTGAGGGTGTCACGGCGCGCAGGATTGCTGGCGCACTGCGCAGCATCGGCGCTGACAAAGATGTGGTGGTCAATATCAACTCACCAGGCGGTGATCTGTTTGAAGGGCTGGCCATTTACAACCTACTGCGCGAGCACAAAGGCAAAGTCACGGTGAAAGTGCTTGGCATGGCCGCCAGCGCTGCGTCAGTCATTGCGATGGCGGCAGATGAATTGCAGATCGGCAGAGCCGCGTTCCTGATGATCCATAACGCCTGGGTGCTGGTGATGGGCAACCGCAACGACCTGCGCGCCTACGCGGATGACCTGGAACCCTTTGACCGCGCCATGGCTGATATCTACAGCGCCCGCACAGGCATCGATGTCGAAACTATTGCCCAGATGATGGATGAAGAATCATGGATCGGCGGCGCTGAAGCGATCGAAAAAGGATTCGCTGATGAGTTTCTGCCATCCGATCAGATCACCGAATCGGATGACAAAAAATCAGCCGCTATTCGTCAGCTGGATGTCGCGCTGGCCAAAGCAGGCATGCCGCGCTCAGAGCGCCGGCGCATTTACAAAGAATGCAAGATCGCCACGCACGACGCTGGCGACTCTTCAGGCACGCACGACGCTGCCATTCACCGGGAAGTGGTTGCCAAAAATGGACCACTGAAGTTGGAAGTTAATCTGGCACTCAACGTGCAATAAGGAGGACGTAAATGTCCGAGATTGAAAAAGAGTATAAGCAGGTCCAGGCGGATCTGAAAAAGGTGGGCGATGACCTGCGTGCCTACGCGGAGCAAACCCAAACTGAAATCAAAAACAACGCCAAACTGTCGCAGGAAACCCGCGCTGCTGTTGATGAGCTGCTGGTCAAGCAGGGTGAGCTCCAAGCCCGCCTGCAGTCAGCAGAACAGCTGATCGTCAGTATGGAAACTGGCGGTTTGGCTGGCAGTATCAATAAGCCGAAAAGCCTGGGCCAGCAACTGGTTGAAAGTGACCAGTTCAAAAGCCGTAATCCCAACAGCAAGACGGGCTTTTCTGTCACGCTCAACGCTGCTGCTATCACCAGCGACCCTGCCAGCGCTGGCGATCTGGTCCAGCCCACGCGCGTACCAGGCATCATCACCCCCGGTGAGCGCCGCCTGACCATTCGCGATCTGATTCGCTTCAACACCACTCAGTCAAATGCGATTGAGTACGTGCGCGAAAGCGGATTCACCAATGCAGCCGCCCCGGTTTCCGAGAATCCGCAGAACCCGAAACCGCAGAGCACCATGTCGTTTGAACTGTTGTCCGCACCTGTTGCGACAATCGCTCACCACATCGTGGCGTCAAAGCAGATCCTGGCAGATGCCAGCATGCTTCAGTCCTATGCTGACGGCCGTCTGCGTTATGGCCTGAAACTCAAGGAAGAGCTGCAACTGCTCAAGGGCTCCGGCTCTGGCCTGAACATCAACGGCATCTACACCCAGGCATCGGCTTATGTAAACCCTGGCGTGACTGTTGATGGTGAGACCAAGATTGACCGTCTGCGCCTGGCAATGCTGCAGGTGGCGCTGGCTGAATACAGTGCCGACGGCATCGTCATCAACCCGATCGACTGGGCTGAAATCGAGCTCACGAAAGATGGCGAGAAGCGTTACATCTTTGCCAACCCGCAGCAGTTGGTTGGTCCTACTTTGTGGGGCTTGCCAGTGGTTGCAACGCAGTCCATGGAGCATGAAGATTTCTTGGTCGGCGCGTTCGGTATGGGCGTTGAGGGTTGGGATCGCGAGGAAGTCACTGTCACTGTGTCTTTCGAGGACCGCGACAACTTCGTGAAAAACATGGTGACCATGCTCTGCGAAGAGCGTATTGCAATCACCGTTTACCGGCCGGAGTCTTTCGTCAAGGGCTCTCTGTTAATCCCGTCAGTCTGATAGCAATCGTGTGCTGGGCGCCCTGCAGGGCGCCCGGTATTACTTACAGGTCAATATCATGATTCAGATTCAAGCATTAACCAGTTTTGAAGATGATCAAGACTCAATCCGCAAAGGCCAGATTTTTTACCGTGGCAGCTACAAGGCGCACGATCTGGAAAAGCGCGGGTTGGTGATCATCTTGAACGGAGACCCCATTTTGGCCCCTGGCGCACCGTTGCCTGCATTGCCAGTGGCCCCAGTGTCACCCGCTCCGATTGTGAGCTCATCCGCAAGTGGCGTGACCAAAGCAGGCAAAAAGAAAACCAGCAAGAGCAAGCAGGAGTCATCGTAGTCAATACGATGTTCCGCTGGTGCCCGTGGGCTGATGTGCTCTATGCGATGGACGCGGCGTGGTGGGCAGTGTATCTGCAGGAAGTACGCAGAAAATTCAAAGGCAGGAAAGTCAGCCCGTTATTCATCGCTAACGATGTCAGTTACGTCGATTTTTGGCACGGTTCCAACTCGGGGCAGGGTGCGATTGAACTGGCTAAGCTCAGAGGCGCTGAAAAGATAATTCTGCTGGGTTATGACGCCCAGCTCACAGACGGAAAAACGCACTGCCATGGTGACCACCCTGCCGGCCTTGGTAATGCTGGCGCAGTAAACAGCTGGCCTGAACACATGGCATTGACCGCTGCAAAGGGCCAGGCACAGATAATCAACTGCTCACGCCAAACGGCACTGACCTGCTTTCCCAGAGCGCCACTTGAAACTGTTTTGGAGTGCACATGAGTCTGTTGCAACTTGAAGAAGCAAAGACCCTGCTCGGTGTCACTCACGCGTTTGATGATGCCCGCATTCAACTGCTCATCAACAGCGCCTCATCGGAGGTGTTGAGTTTCCTTAACCGCGAGCACGATGATCAGTGGGACGAAGAAACCGACCAGGCGAACCCGCCAGATGATGTGAAGCTGAGCGTGTTCCTGTTGGTGCAAGCGGCCTATGAAGGCAGCGTCGACGATATGGGCAAGATACAAAGCCTGATGGAGCACAAGCTGTTCCGTTACCGCAAAGGCCTGTCCGTCTGATGCTGACGCAACGACTTCGCCACAGGGTGACGGTTCAGCATTCACTGAATCTGCGTAACCCGACAACCGGATCCGTCACAACAACCTGGCACACGTTTTGGTGTGACTCCAATACGCCGGTTGAGAACTGGCCCGCAGAGGTGTTAACAGGGCCCGGCCGTGAGCCGTTCGCCAGTGATGCCAAGCAGTCTGAAACCGATGCCAGGATCGTGCTGCGCTGGTTCCCCGGCCTGACCCAGGCAATGCGCATCCTGTTTGACGGCGAGCAATTTGATATCCAGAGCATCGAGAAAGACCGAACTGGCCGGCGTGAATATCGCCTGCGCTGCACGATCGGTGTTGGAGATGGCAGCTGAGGACAACCCCATGATCCAGGTTAAAGCCCGCTTTGCATTCACGCACGGCGCGCACTGTTTTAAGCGTGATGAAATCAAACCGCTGCCCGCAGAAGTCGCGCTGGCACTTGAGCGCAGTGGACACGTGCATGTCATCGGTCCGGCGCCGCAACCGGCAAAGCGAGGCAATCGCCCCCGTGTTTGAGCATTACAGGCGCTGGGCAGGGGAGACTGTTTTCTGTCTGGCCAGCGGACCGAGCATGACGCCAGAGGATGCGCTTGCCGTGCGCGGCAAAGGGCGCGTCATTACCGTCAACGACACCTGGCAGCTGGCTCCCTGGGCAGATGTGCACTACAGCTCTGACCATGACTGGTGGGATCACAGCCTGCCTCGCATGCGTGCTGAGTGCCTGGGTGAGTTCTGGACCGGATACCCGTTTAACGACTGGGCGCGGCCGCTGGATGTCAATCAGTGCCCTTATGACAAGCAGGCGCGCGGGATTATTACCAAGCCGGGGCGTATTGCCTGGGGTGGCAACTCCGGGTACTGCGCTATCGGTCTGGCTGTGCAATTTGGTGCGGTGCGCATCGTGCTGCTGGGATATGACCAGCAGGATCCGCACGGCAAAGGCCACTGGCATGGCCAGCACCCTGACGCCATCCGCAAAGATTTCAACTGGCCCATGTGGCACCAGCGCTTTGCAGAGGCTGCCGCCGACCTGCAGCGCCTGGGCATCGATGTCATCAACTGCTCGCGTGAAAGCGCCCTGACTTGCTGGCGCAGGGAATCCCTGGAGGAACTGCTGTGCTGACGCTGCTCACCATGACCGGCTGCAGGCCCCTGGCGTTTGAGCTGTGCGAGCGCTGGATGCGAAAGCAGGATTACACGGGGCCGGTGCGCTGGATCATCGTTGATGATGGTGAGCAGCCGCAGCTGCTGAAGTTTCGTCGCCCAGGTTGGCAGATTGAAATCGTTCGCCCGCAGCCATTCTGGAAACCCGGTCAGAATACCCAGGCGCGCAACATCCTGGCGGGTTTGGATCTGGTGGACCCAG
Organism: Pseudohongiella sp.; assembly: GCA_036834885.1. Taxonomy (GTDB): domain Bacteria; phylum Pseudomonadota; class Gammaproteobacteria; order Pseudomonadales; family Pseudohongiellaceae; genus Pseudohongiella. Next base: position 261,149 of record DAITNA010000003.1, read on the forward strand.
ATGATCGACTGGTCATTATCGAGGATGACGACTACTACGCGCCAGGCTATCTCAGCATGGCGGCCATGTGGCTGAACTACACCGATCTGGCTGGTGAGGCGCTGGCGCGGTATTACCACGTCACCCGCCGCCTGTACTACAACTGCAACAACACCCAGCATGCCAGTCTGTGCAGCACCGCCATGAAAGGGCAGGCGATTGATCAGCTGCGGCATGTAGCCAACCGCCACGTTGATTTCATCGATATGACGCTATGGCGCAGCTTTGCCGGCACAAAACAGCTGTATAGCAGCCGCCTTTGCGTTGGCATCAAGGGGCTGCCGGGTCGGGCGGGCATCGGCGGCGGCCACAGACTCCAGGCAGGGCGCAACCAGATACACCCGGATCCGCAAGGCTACGTGCTGCGAGAGTGGATTGGTGCTGACTGGATTAACTATCAGAGCCTGATGCAATGTCCTGCGTGATTCCCAAAGTCATCGAGGTCGGTGATCCATTCAGTCACCGAGTGGAAGAGGTGCGTGTCAACGGCAAGCGCATCGACAGAGTGTTTTACGTCAACCTGACCAAGGGCATCGTTCGCGCATTCAGGTACCCGATCAAGATCGACAAGCACAGAAAGCGCGTACTGCACTACACGCTGCGCGGCAAGATCGAGGTAATCACCCGTGACTGATGGGCTGACGTTCAAAATGCAAGGGCTGGATCACTTGCTGCCGCGAATGGAAAAGTTCCCGCCAGTTGTCCAGAGAAAACTGGCAACCCGTGCAGTACGCAAAGGCGCAACCATGATCCGCGACGCCGCTCGCGCCAACGCACAGGCAGTTGACGATCCGGCGACTCCCGAATCAATCGCCAGCAATATAGTCGTCCAGTCGGCATCAAAACTCGGGCGAGCTGCAGGCGGTGTTGCGATGCGCGTTGGTGTATTGGGTGGCGCGAAAGCGCCCCAAAGCGATCGCGAAGCGCGCAAGGCCGAGCGGCGCCGACAGAGAAATGGAACACCTACATTGGAGTCACTGGGCGAGATAGCGGGCGCTGGCAAGGGCAATCCGGGTGGGGGCACATTCTATTGGCGTTTCCTCGAGTTTGGAACAAAGGATCTGCCGCCGAAACCCATTTTAAGACCAGCGGTAGCGTCAACGGAGCAAAAAGCTCTGTCAGCGATTGCTGACGAATTAAACAAAGGCCTGGACAGGCTTGAGCAGGAGCTGTGATGGAGTCGGCGTTTTACTCAGTCGTGTCAGCGGCCGGACCCGTAATAGCTCTACTTGGGATTGGCCCGAATATTCGCCTGTTCCCTGATGAAGCGCCTCAGGGTGTCCAGCCACCGTATGCGGTGTTTCACACAATTGCTGGCGTGCCTGAAAACCAATTGGATGGCGGCGCGGGAATCGACAGTTACACCCTTCAGATCGACTGCTACAGCCGTGATCGCGATCAGGCCATCTCACTGGCATCAGCCATTCGAGCAGCAATCGAACCATACGCTGAAGTCGGCTCGTTACGCGGAACATCTCGCGACACACAAACCCGTCTATACAACTATCAGTTTGACATTGAGTGGCTGACGCCGCGATAACCAGGAGGAAAACGCATGTCCCTTTTAATCACGAAAGGCATGAAGGTGTGGGTCATTGATCCGCTGAACAACAATGCTGTTGTCGAGATCAAGCGGGTGACTGCTGTGAATCTTGGCACTTCACCTGCCGACGATATTGAAACGACTGATCTGGCAGAAGAGACGACTCGCCAATATGAGAAGGGCCTTAAGTCCCCATCAGCTGGCACCATCAGTATTTTGTATGACACCACTGAGGCGTCCCACAAAGTGCTGAAGGATCTGGAGGAGCACAAGGACAGCAACATCACACAGTTTGCTATCGGTGCGGCCGATGGCGCCGGTGCCCCCACGGTTGACAGCAACGGAGAATTCAACTTCCCAACAACCCGCACCTTTATGTGCGTCAGCGGTTATGTCAGTGACTTCCCAGTTGATATTCAATTGAACTCGACTGTGCCGGTACCGGTTTCAATACGCCGCACTGGCGGTCTGACAATCAGCCGAAAGGTGCCCGCATAAACCATGCAACTTGATCAGCTGATTAACATGGGCGGCCTGATCTCGGCCGCACCGGTTCCGCAGGAAATCACTTGGGTGCGAATTGATCCGGATTCGGGCGAAGAGCTCTCAGACACATTCACAATTCATGTGCGCAAACTGGCCTATGAGGATCAGGAGCGAATGCTGATGATGGCTGGCGCGTTTGATCGCCTTCATGATGACGATGCAGAGACAGACTCGCAGGAGGCGCCGAAAAAAGTCAGCCAGAAGAGCATCAATTCAGCCCTGATCGCAACCGCTGTTCGCCTCGGCGAAACCGCCGATCAGGAGCTGACATACGAGCAGGCGTCGCGTCTTCATCACACGCTGGCACGTGCAATGCTCGATGCGATCTCAAAGGTGAATCCGGCCCCGCGTAAAAAAAAGCCTGGCGCCCGTCGAGGTAATTTGGCACGAGCTGGTTCTTAACGGCATCGGCGGGCGCACGATAGCAGAAGCCAAGGCGAACATGACGCCAGCTGAATTTTCAGATTGGGTCACGTTCATCAGCCAATTCGGATCCATCAACACCAATCGTCGTGTGGAAATCGGTTTCGCCCTGATCGCTCAGCAGATCAACAACGCGCTGGGTGGCCACAAGACCATGACTGACTTTATGCCTCACCACAAACCTGAAGATTCTGGCCTGACCTTTGAGCAGGCAATGGAGCGCTGGCAGTAATGTCCAAACGATCGCTTGGCACACTGACCGTTGACCTGATCCTGAAGATGGGTGGTTTCCAGGAGGGCATGGACAAGAGTGCTCGCCTGACAAAGCAGCGCATGAAGGAGATCAGCAAGTCGGTTGATGAGGCCGCTGGCCGCTTCAAGGACTTTGCTCTGGTTGGTGCCGGCGTGATTGCGACGGCTTCGGCCATTGGCATTGCCATGGTGAACAGTGCCCGCCAGACCATCGACGCAAACTCAAAGCTTGCTCGGTCACTGGACACCAGTTACGACTCGCTGACAGCGCTGCAGCTGCGCGCAGGTGATTCCGGGATAGACAACCTTGAAGGATCTCTCAATAGGCTGAATCGCCGTTTGGGAGCCGTTGAAATGAATGGCGGCCCAGCCGCGAAAACGGTTGAGCGTCTGCAGCTGGATCTGGAGGCGCTGGCCAATATGGATGTTGACCAGAAGATCGGCTATATCGGCGACCGCATCAATGAGCTCGGCATCTCCAACGAAGAGGCCGCCAGGCACCTGCAGCAGCTGGGATTTGAGCAGGCCGCTGCCATAGAGCTTTTCCGTAATGGATCCGCAGACGTTGCCCGGTACCGGCGCGAAGTGGATGAGCTCGGGCTCTCCCTGGATGACATGGATGCGCTTGGCATTGAGCAGATGAATGACGCGCTCGGGATCTTCGGTGATATGCAACAGTCTGCTGCAAACAAGCTGACCGTTGCACTGGCGCCCAGCGTCAAGGCATTGGCAGAAACCATTGAGCGAGCCTGGATTGAAACTGAAAACTTTGGCTTGGCCAGTGTCGACTTTCAGGACAAATTCGCTGAGGCGGTAGCATCTGCCTTGCGTGGAGCGGCAACACTCCTTGATGTTGTCGACAGCCGCGGCGAGGCGTTCTCTTATGGCCTGATCGGGTATCTGCTGTTTGGCATGAAAGGCGCGGCTATTGGTGCAGTTATCGGTGCAGTGTTCTCGGAAGTGGAACTGCAGCTGCGCAAGCTCGGATTCTTTGGCACACATGAGGATGCTGCTGAGCTTGCGCGAATTGAATCGAGCATTGAGCGCCTGACTCGGCTGCGTGATGACACGCTGTCCCAGGCAACAGCGGGGATGATGGATCCAGCAGGCTATCGTGCGGATCTGCAGGCGCAGATTGATGAGCTCCAGGCATCGGCTGAGCAGCTTCGCAGCACGATGTCCCCCGAGGCGTTCGCTGACTTCGCCGAGTATTTCCAGAGGGGCGAGGATGCCACAGAAGGCATGGCCTACTGGCTGCGCGAAGCGGCCAAGGCAATTGAGCGCGGCCCTTCGGATTCATCCGGAATTACACCCAGGGCTGCTGGCGCCGGTGACGGTGGCATCAATCCCGATGAGCAGGAAAAGCTCCTGACCTTGTTTCAGTCACAGGAAGCAGCGCTGCTTCGCCAGATTGCACTCTTCGGTGAAACCAGCCAGGCTGCATCGATGCTCTATGACACGGAGTGGGGTTCACTGTCTGCACTCAACGAAGAGCAAAAGGCTCGCTTGCTCCTGTTTGCAGAAGAGATTGATTACCTGCAGCGCATGAAAGAAGAGCAGGAAAAAATGGCCGAAGAAGCCAAGCGCCGCCAGCAGGTGACAGAGGAATTTGCAAACCAGGCTGCGCGCAATATGCAGAACATTTTGGCGGACTATCTGTTCAAGCCCTTTGATGAAGGCGTCAAAGGCATGCTGCGCAGCTTCGGGAATATGCTTCTGCAGATGTCCAACCAGGTCGCGTCTGCGCAGTTGCTCAAGACCTTGTTCGGAGGCCTGGCCGGCTCTGCAAATCCTTTCCTGTCAGCGCTCGGTACCAGCTTCGCAGGGCTTCGCGATGGTGGTGGTTATGTGCCCCCTGGCGCGTGGGCCATCGCCGGCGAGATCGGCCCGGAGATTGTCACAGGCCCGGCCATGATCACCAGTCGTTCAGCCAGTAGTCAAATGCTGGGTAGTGCAGGTGGCATCAACATCACTATCGATGCGCGCGATGAAGGCGCTGAGGCCCGGATCCGCAGCATGATTCAGCAGGAAATGGTCCCTCAGATTATCGCTGCGGCTCGTGGCAGCACGGTGGCTGCGCTCAAACGACCAAGGTTCGCCTGATGGCTGAAATCACTCTGCCTCAATTCAAGCTGGCGCAGGCCTCGTTCGGTTTGCGCCGCGCCGATACTGCGCTGCAGCTTATGAACGGCCGCGAAGTCATCACGGAGTTTGCGCAAGGCATATGGATCGCCCAATTGTCTCTGGTGGCGATGAGAAAGGATCTGGCTGGCGCCTGGACGGGTCCGCTGTCGCGCCTGACGCGAATCAGCAACTACTTTCGAGCTGGCCCTCCGGGTTACCAGGGCGCGGCCTACAACGCGACCACACTGCAGGTGAACGGTGCCGGGCAGGTGGGCATACAGCTCAATCTGAAAGGCGCACAAAACAACACTTTGATTTTGCGCGCTGGTGAGTATTTTGAGGTCAATGGTGAGCTCAAGATCGTCGTGCAGGACTGTACATCGAACGCAAGCGGATTGGCGACCGTGCAATTCGAGCCGCCTCTTCGCGCTGTGCCAAGTGATTCAGCCAACCTGAACACGCAGACCCCGGCCTGCAAGTGGCGCCTGGCGCGCCCTGAGAATGTTTGGAGTCTGCAGCCCAAGATGTTCCACGCTATACGTCTGGATGTGATCGAAGCGATATGAGTCGAGACCTGAGCCCACAGATGCAGGACGCCATTGAGGCGCCTGTTATACGGCCTGTGTTGATCGCTTATCTGGATATCGCTTCCGACCCAATCGCAATGTGGACCGGTGTTGGCACGTTCCAGCCAGCAGGCTCTCCGGATGCTGCACTGAACGGCAAATCATTCCTGCCGGAAAATGCGTTCGCTGATATGTCTGAGGTGCTGGAGAACGATGGCATCGGAGGGCCTATCACGATTGTCCTGCAGGGCCACAGCCTGGATGAAGCGGCACTTCGCCAGATCGTGCGCGATCGTCGCCAGTGGCGTGGGCGCAAAGCGTTCGTGTGGCTGGGTTTGATGAACGAGCAACTCAATGCTGTGTATGAGTGGCCCGTCAGAATCAAGACCGGGATCATGGCCAGCGTGCAGGTGAGACGTGGCATTGATGATGTGAGCATTGAGCTGGTGGTGGATGAGGATCTGCAGAACGCAAAAACCGCAGCGTTTCGACTGACAGACCATGCTCGTATCCATGCTGGTGACACCTTCAGCAGCTTTGTCACGGAACTGGCCAACAAACCCAATGGACTGGAGCGACCTCGCACGGTCGCCGGTGTCGCGGATTACGAGATGAGCGAAGCCTACAAACGCGACAATCTCTGGGATCGCTGATGAGCTTTTTCAAAAAGTTAATCAAAGGCGTCGTGATCGGTGCCGTTGTTGGATTAACTGGTGGGCTCGCGCTGGGCGCGCTTGGCGGGCTGGGCATCACTTCGCTCACCGGTGCAGCGCTGTACAAAGCCGCCACCATCTACGGCGCTGTGTACGGCGGGTTGCAAGGTGCAGCAGCTGGGCTGGTCAAAAAGCCAAAGATGTCCACCGGTGAAGTGGTCGCGCGCCAGAACATCAGCGTGGATCCACAGGCCCTGGGCAAGTGGATATTCGGCGAAACCGCCGCGGCGACCGACATCGTTTACTCAGAGACAATCGATAACACGGCCATCGTGCACGTGGTGTGTGCGGCAGCTCATGAGATCGACAGCTACCAAGGTTTTTACATTGACGACACGCTGGTGGAATTCAGCGGAGCGGCCGCAACCGGCGACTGGCAGGGTGCGTTGTCAGTCTATCGCAACACAGGTAATCAGACTCAGCTGGCGCTGACAATCCCTGACTCCGGGTGGCCAGAAGAGGCCCGAGGCCTCGGCCTGGCACACTACGGACTGCGCTGGGACTTCGCCAGTGAGGCCGGAAAGAAAAAACTCGCCGGCGGTATACCCACACGCATCACCCAGGTTGTTCGTGGCTGCAAGGTTTACGATCCACGCCTGGATTCAACCCGGGGTGGCACTGGCAGCCATCGAGCAGATGACCAGGCAACATGGGAATGGTCAGCCAACTGGGCGCTGATCGTTGCGCACTACCTGCTTGGTTGGCGCAACAACGGTGTGCTGGTCTATGGTGTAGGCATTGAGCCCGATGATATTGACTGGGCATCGGTTGGCGCCATGGCAGCCGTCTGTGACACCACACTCGATGGCAAACCTCGTTACCGCGTCGGCGGCATATTCGCGATCACTCAGGATCACCAGGAAGTGATCGGACAGCTTGAGTCCGCTGTGGGTGGCAAGGTTGGCAAGTTCGGTGGCAAATACTACCTGTGGGTGCCCCACGATGATCTGACCCCGGTGGGCACCATTGACGACAGTATGATCATTGCGGACGCCGGTGTGCGCTTTACACCAGCAGGCCCGATCGAGTCGCTCTACAACAGCGCCCGAGGCCGGTTTGTAGATCCGGCGCTTCAGTATCAACTGGCGCCTTACCCGAGCATCACCGAATCTTCTGCCGTGACCGAGGACGGCAAGGAGCGCCTGCTGGAGCAAGACTTCAGCATCATCCAGGATGTCGAGATCGCGCAGCGCGTGGCCCGCGAAATGGTACGCCGCAGTCGATTCAGCGGCACCCTCACTCTGGTTACCGGTCCCGCTGGGCTGGCGCTTCGCCCCTTTGATGTGGTTGAAGTGAATATCCGTGAAACCGCGAATGAGCCTGAGCTCTTCCGTGTTGTCGCGATGCAATACAGCGGCATGGGCCCGATCATCATTGAGCTGCTGGAAGAGGATGCCAGCATCTATGACGTGACAACCCCACTGGGCACTGCTCTGACGCAGCTCAGCCCGGATGCGTATGACCCGGCTGCTCAGATCCCGATCACAGGCCTCGATGCGGAGAACACCTCAGTGCTGCGCACCGGCGGCGGGGCGGTCGATGCGATTCGCGTTTTTTGGGATACGCCTGGTGGATTTGTTGACCACACCGAAGTGGGTTATCGGATCAATGTCAGCGGCGATTTTACAGCGCTTCAAAATGCAGAGACTGACCAGGCGTTCGTTGTTCCCGCTGTGCCCGATGCGCTGTACGAAATACGTGCCCGCCATGTCACGCGCACCGGTGTGCGGGGCGAGTGGGAAACCACGTTTATCACAACAGGCAATGCCGAGTTCGATCGGATCTCGTTTCTGGGTATCAGCGCGCCGGTCAATCCCAGAATCTGGGTCGATGCCAACCCTCAGAATCCGCTTGCCCGCATCCGCGTTAGTGCCGGATTTGTCGATGATGAGGAATCGGCAACACCGGACCGGATGTTTATTTTTTACTCTGTCGCTGAAACGCCAAACCGGATTCGCATCATCAATGACGCCGGCAGCAAATTGTATTTGAGCGGCGCAGTGGGAGAGGGCGTGTCGGGATTGTTCAATCTGGTGGTGTCCAGCGGCAGTACACCGACTGAGGTGCGATTTGAGCCCAGCGCTGACGCTGATCCTGATCTGTATGGCCGATGGTGGGCATCCGTCAGGAACGCGCCTGGGGCGCCATCACCATACGCCAAAGTGAGCTCAGCTGATGCCGATCGTCTGGTGTTTGCCTCAGATGTCACGCTCCCGTTTGTGCCTCAAGCCGGCCAACTGATCGATGTGGCTGAAGTGGATTACTCGGACTCTCGTCCCGGTGAGTTTCGATTGGCCTGGATCAATGGTGAAGTAGTTCGCCACAGCGGGATTCAGTTTGACGGTGCGTATTATCTGGCCGTAGTCGAGCGAGGGGCAGAGGGCACAACACAGGCAAATCAGACGGGTCAGTTCGCTCAGTATTTTCCAGCCCCTGGACCTCAGACTGACATCATTCAGATCTCGGCTGGCGATTTCACCGAAAGCGCTGGCGTATACACCGCTGATGTTCGTGTTGCACTGAATCTGCCTGCTCAGTTCGAGTGGTCTGCTGTGAGCTGTTGCCTGGCTCGCTCTGTCATGGTTGATGGTCGAGAACTGTTTGTGCGCAGCCCAATCGTGGATCTGACCATTGCGGGGCCTGCATGATTATCCGCGGCCAGAAGTCTATCGGCATGAGCGCTGCTCGACCGGCTCCTGTTACGCTGCCGCCGGGTTCGATAAGCCCAGATGAGATCCTTCAGGACCTGGCTCTGCGATTGGTGAATCTGGAAACCCTCGTGGAGCGCAAGGCAGACTCTGATCGCCTGCGAAGCCTGATTGCCATCAGCCCGGAGGCCATCAAGCTCCAGGCGCGTGACATCGTGTTGGCCGGCACGGTGACGATTGTTGACGTGTTCAACGATTACAACGGAACCGCCACCGGTGTTGTACCAGCGCGCCTGACGCGAATTCGAGGCGATATCATCCAGACGGGCACTTTGAAGGGTAACAGCTTCGGGCCGTCTGCCGGCAGTGCCTGGGATCTCGACAACGACATCATGGTGATGGGCGGCACAGAGAATCCCAAGTTTCTGTTTGATGGCGAAGATCTGGAGATTGCTGGCACTATCCGTGCTGGCAGCATCATCGCTGAGTCGGTAACTGTTGGCGGCGTTCAGCTTGGCACGATAAAAAGTAATGCAGCAACGGGCGCTACTCATGCCGGCCAAACAGGGAATGTGCACAATGTCAGCCTCTCGCAAATCAGTGGGGATCTTGATGACATTGGTGATGGGTCCACTTACTACCGATCCACATTCAATCAGGTTGTCGGAGGTGGTCGCGCTTACAACGCACTCGATTCCTCCTACGACTACATCCGCGCCATCAGCACTCAGAAAATTGTTATCAGCGGATCCAATCCCAGCAATGGAATTGTGTTTGATGTGTCAGGGCTGCGCGCCTACCAAGCGGCATCGCCAACATTGGTGATCAATGCAGCGACTGGATCCAGCACATGGTCAGGCGACATCGAAACTGCAGGCCGTGTAATTGCCACCGGCGGAGAAACCGTGTCAGGGGTGCTCGCAGCTATGCATGCGATAGCAGGAACTATCGGCGGCACTGGCCTATATGCAAGACAGAATATCGGCACCACTGCAGTCGGCGCTGAGGCTACAACCGGTTGGGCCATGCTGGGGATTGCATCTTCATCTGGTGGCCTGGGTGCAGAGGGTAGATCAACGAGCGCGGCAGGATTTGGCGTTCGCGCACAAAACACGGCAGATGGTGTTGCACTGGATGTACCGGCTGGCTACATCAACAAACCTCGCGTCACTGACCATCTGCTGGATGTCTGGGATTACTCAACCGGCACATTTGCTGGCACGTTCGAGTTTCGTTTCAGGAAGGCCTAAATGAGAGAAATCACGCTGCCTGCTCAGCAGGAGACAACGGCCATTGAAGTGCTGGTCGCTGTGTCTATCAGCTATTTGCACCGCACAGTAGAAGCGGGAATCACGTTCGCCACCGAGGCAGGTGAGCAATTGATACCTGACATGGCTCGCATCCAGTACATCACCCTGCGTGGCGAGTGGTATGACTTGCTTATGTCGGAGTCACCAGACTGGGCCCCGGGCAAGCCTGCGGGATCATTTCGCGAAGCAGATGTGTTTCAGGTTCTGGATTTGAAAGCTGCCGCTGAGGCGGCTCCACCGACAAATAGTCAAGGAGGCGACGCCACATGACACCAGCTGAATATGCGGCCGTGCTGGAAGCGCTACAAGGCGCTCTTGAGCGGAACGTTGGATCCCGGCTGACGAGCGAGCTTGGCACGGGCATCTACACCATGGTTGCAGAGCAAATGCGCTCCATGGTGAAGATGCCAAAACAAAAAAAAGCCGAGCTGCCATCATCGCGCCCGGTATCAGGATTGCCGCGTCGACCCTCGAAACCAAAAACGAGTGACGCTTCATCATGAGCACTGCGCAGCAAATTGCAGATATCAACCTGCGCCTGAATGGCCTGCAGACCAAACTGTTCTCTACTCAGCCCTCGCCTCTGCTGTACGCGGCGGTTGGCCAGGTTGCTGTGTTTGGCTGCCTGGTCACCGAGGGAGACAGTGCATCCGATTTGGTCCTGCGTATGGAAGGGCTGGCTACCGGTGATGAGGATCATCACAACCCCGATGTTGCAGATCCTCCGATTCGATTCTTCCAGTATCCATCAATTGCATCTCTCAAAGATGGCGCCTTCGCGGCTCTTGATGCTGATATTGAGCTTGTTTCAGCACCGCCAGCAGGGCTTGCTCGTTACGACATTGTTTACGTTTTCGTTGGGCCTGCTGGCGCCGGGATAGGCGTGTCAACTGGCACCCCATCAACCACGGTCAAAGATGACTTCGACGCTGATGGCTTGATTGTCACGCCTTACGACGCGATCACTGATGCAGCATTGCCGGTGGGCGCCATGCCTGTCGCTCGCGTGTATGTGGATGTCGACAATGCCGGCGTGTCCAACGCCCACATTGCTGACCTGCGGGATTTCAACGGCAGACTCAGAGGCGCCCCATTGACCTGGGATGATCTGACGCCGACTCAAAAATCTGAATTGATTGCTCCAGCTGCAGAAGCTGCAACAGCGGCTGTACTTGCAGACAACGAGGAATTTAAACGCACCCAGCGCACACTTTATTGGCTTGGAGCCTGAAGGAGGCAGCATGTTGGATACATACACGTTGACCGTCCCTGTGTTCGGTTCCGATGGCAATCCCGTTGCCGGTGCTCGAGTAGCAGCCACGCTGGATAAAACTGACTACACCACCGCTGGCGCTATGCTGCCAAAGTCTATGGCCGCACTGACTGATGACGATGGCATGTGTGAGCTGGCGCTGGTGAGTAACCTGATCGGCACGCAAGACAGTCGATATCGAATCACAATCAGGTCCGCAGCCGGAAGTCTGATTGCAACTGCGACCATTCAGATGCCAGAGGCAAACAGTACGCTGCAGCAGCTGGTGGACGTTCTGCCCATATCGACCGAATACAGCACAGCGGCGGCTATCAGTGCCGCAATCGCAACTGCGAAAGCACAGCAGACAGCCAGTGACGCTGCCCAAACCGCCGAGGACAGGCTCGCCACTGGTAATGATCGCAGTGCCGTATCAGAAGACAAACAAATCACAACGCTCGCACGCGACCAGGCTGTCATGGCCGCTGAACGCATCAATACACTGTACTGGCTGGGAGTATAAGCATGAATCCTAATAGCGCCAAAAACTGGACATTGTCCAGCTACACAAATGACACCTGGACAGATCTGGTGGATGAGGAATCGATTGTAGCCACTCTGTCGATCGCCAACACCGCAGGCACTGCGGCAAATGTTGAGGTGCGTTTGTCCGATGGATCTGGGAACAACTTGGCTGTGATCGTTCCGCAGAATGAGTTGGCCAGTTATGACGCTTTTGTCCTGGACATCAAATCAATTCCGGTGACCGGCACACAAACAATCCAGGTGCGCGCCAGTGCGGCTGGTGTGAATTTCCTGGCTGGTGGCGCTGTTGAGGCCATCGAGGAGTAATTACATGGCAACTGCATCACTACTGAGACCAACACGCAAAGCGGATGCTAAGCAGCTGCAGGATTTAGTTGCCGAGGCCGAAGGTTTTAAAGAATCAGCTGAAGAGTCGGCTGGCGTTGCTACTGCTCAGGCGGGCGTTGCAACCAGCCGGGCGGCTGAGGCCGCCGTCGAGCGAGCACTGGCTCAGACGGCGGCAGGGAATAGTCTGACGAACTCACAGTCAGCCGCTGCTGCCGCAGCCAGCATCCAAGACACTGCTGCTCGTGTTGGGGCGATGCTCAAGGCTCGCGGCATTACCAACATCAAGGCGATTGCATTCAAGAGTGCTGAAGGTTGGGAGCTGACTGGCAATCAGTCATACAAGACTGAGACGCGTCCGGCTGGTCGCTTCCTTGGCGACTACGCCAACGCGACTGCTGCGTGGGCTGCAAATTATCAGGGTGTGGCGACTGTCGCCGGGGATTATTACTGGCAGACCAGCGGCACGATTGGGCTGTTTGAATGCACGACAAGTAACGCCAGTGCGCAGCGCTATCGTGCTGGTTCTGCGCACATGCCTTTTGAGGCGTGTTTTGTGGCTACGGTAGGCAGTGTGTTTATCTTTGACTTGACTGATCCGCTGATGCCGCTTTGGATGGAATTTATAAGAGGAACTGGTTCTGGAAACAGAACATTCATTCAGTACGCCATACCAAACGCTTTGGCCTATAAAAACGGCATCCTGCTGGTCAGCACGAACGAAAGTGTAAACAGTGGCGCAATACATCAGGACTATGTTCGCGGACTTAATGTAGCCGATTTTAAAAACGACAGGGCGGTTCCGTATAAATTTCGCAACGGGTTTTCTACTGCTTTTGGAGGTCGCTGGGTTGATCAATTATTCAGAAGAAACTCTGGAAGTTTTTACGCAATATCAAGTATTGACAGTTCTGCTCCGACAATACTGAACGGCAGCTCTCAAGGACATAACATCTACAAGATTGTGATGGGAGATCTTGGGTATATTGCGCTAGCGACTGAGCGAAAAGCTATTGTTATTAAGTCTGACTTTACATCCGTTGGCGCCAATGGGACCAACATTTTTAAGTCGGTGGAGATTCTGAATGGTCGTCTTTATGCAATAGACGATACTGCCAACCCTGAACAAGTAATTGACTTCGGGCCTATTGAAACGCTTGCTCAGAGTTTCACAGCAGCAAACACATGGACAAACGCTACAGTACCAGCATTGTCAGCAGCAACACTGACGGCGCTTGGTATTGGCAACAACAGTTTGCTAATCCCATCAGCCAGCGCAATAGATCAGCTCTGGCCGAACCCGGCAGTAATGGCTGATAGCCTGATTGCTCGCCGCGGCACTAACTTCGCAACACCACCGATGAAGAAGCCGGAGTTGATGCTGATTTGTAGTACGGTGGAGGGAAGTGTTAGCTCGCCAGAGCTGGTGACAAATGGCACGTTTGATACTGACATTTCTGGCTGGACTGATCCTAATGGGGTGGCTTCGTGGGTGTCAGGCGTTCTCAGTATGACTTCTGTTTCTGGCAATCCGCAGGTGTACAGAGCTATCACTGGGCTGACTGTGGGTAAACGATATTTTTTCTCGGTTGATAGAACAGGGTCGAACGCAGTCTACGTCTCAACAACGAATGTTTCGGGTGGTGCGCTGGTTACGGGTCCGGGAACTTTTGTCGCCACTGCTACGACGCTCTACGTAGTGCTTTACGTAATCGGCGCCGGCAATACAGCTACATTTGATAATGTTTCTGTCAAAGAGGTAGTTGCCGATCACTCCGGGAAATCCAATCACGCCACAATCAACGGCACTCTGACTGCCACGGCAGAAGTTGCTGGTGGTGTTGCTGGGTTAAGTGGATTTACTGTCAACACTAAGTACCTTCAAGCACCGAACCCGTGGGATGGTATTGGTAGTGGTGAGGGTTGGGTATCATTTGCCTTTAAGACAGCGGCAAGTGCTGTTACTGAGTGGTTGTACCAATTGTCTTACCATGATGGAGCTGCATATCAAGGTGCCGTGTTTGGTATGGAGTTGTCAGACGTGGGGTATGCAGTAATAACCGCCTCGAATAATGCGCTGGCCACAACTGTAACCGCAACCTCCACATCTATTTACGATGACGGTTTGGTGCATACAGTAGTCATTCGTAAAACAAGTACTCATTACCTGTTGTCAATAGACGGGCAGCAAGTTGCCTCCGTTGCTGTGGGTGCACACGGAACACTAACTTTTAACTCTAGTGCGAAGACATGGTTTGGCCGGTCTGCTTCAGGACTGTCCACAGCTCCTAATAGCACACTCTGGTTCGCAGGTGCAGGCAAAACTGCTCTGACTGACGAAGAAGTCAGTTTGATGCACACCCACATGCGAAACCTGATTCTTTGCAAGGCGGCACTGGATGAAATCCCAACAGCACTGGCCTATGATCCGATCCGACGTGCCGTGGAGCTGGTTGGTGCAACTCGTCGCCAGACGCTGCAAGACGGCGCCATCACAGCCAGCGCTCTGCACGGCCAAGGTACAACTCCGACTGTCGCAGTCGGCCCGCGTTCAGAGATCGGCATAGGCGGTACAACAGGCGTCAGCATCAGCGTTCCTGAGCGTAATCTGCGCCAGTACAACGCTCGCCTCACAAAAGAGCGATTCACAGTCACCTACGCCGGCAACGCAACACGCACGCTGTTCCCTGATCCAGCAAACGGCACGGAAATGGCTGTCACCATCGGTGCCAGACCGGTGCGCGTGGCTGATGCCGGTGTCGTGCAAACGGAAGGCGCGGCAGAGTCATACACAGTAGCTGACTATGGATTGGGGCGAAACGTGGTGAAATTTGCCGTAGCGCCTGGCAACAGCAACGATGTCATTGTGGAATTTGAGCGCGAGGTGTGGAAATGAGTGTTGTGTTCCCAGATAGCCATGTTGACCTGATGGGCAACGTCACATTCACCCGTGCCCAGCTGATCAATCGCTGGGATCGTGAGCTGGCTCGCAAGTGGAGCCAGCCGGTTCAGGACAACCTGCGCGACTTCATGATGGTCAAAGACAGTCTGGATCCTGAGACCTTCCCAGAATTTGCAACGAATCTGGCCTACCTCCAGGAGTTCACGGCAGACAAGCAGATTTGCTACACACGCCGCATGGCAGACGAGGCGAAAAATGACATCCTCATCCAGGTCATCGCATATGAAAATGCAGTGAGGCGCAAGGCAGAGCTTGAGCTACGGCTGTTTGGCCGGGAGGCTGAGTCTGAGATACAAGAGGAGCGAGATCCGGAGACCGGCGTGGTGACGCAGCCCTATGTTCCCGCTATTGAGGCTGTCGAACCGCTGCCCGCCACGTTAGAGCTGGACGGGCAGGCGGTCGACAATCCTGAGTACCTGAGTGTTGCCGGCGAACTACTGCAGGTCGATGACCTGATCGCAAACACCCCTCAGGCAGTGCAAGACCTGGCTAACTCCAGGCAGTAAGGGAAGGCGGCAAATCAACTGCCGCCGAGCGCCTTTAGTAGTCTGATCAGCCGTTCAATCAGACCAAGTAGTTTCAGTAGTTCTATCAATACATGGTGCATATCAGTTCTCCTTGTCCATGCTAATTACTTCTGGCAAGGGACTGTGCATTTCTTGTTCGTACTTGCAGGGTTCAAGGTGGACCAAAAACTGGTGTGTCATCTTGCTAACTACTGTGTGTAGCAAAAAGCCCACGTAGTAGTTGACACATGTTTAGTCTTGGTTGAATATCACCTACAAGTATTTACTTAGTAAATGCTGCCAGTCCCAGACTGGACTCCGAAACAAGTCGAGCCGCCCTGATAAAGTTGCTCGGCTTGTTTCGTCTCTACAGGTTTTACCCTGCCTTCGAATCCATCACATACAAGATAGTGCGGTCTTAAGGGGACGGCAAGTGCTTTTTATGTGGATAGGTTGTGGATAAGATGTGTTTAAGAGGGTGACGCCACCACTATATATTGTGTTTGAGATGATTTTCCCCTTGTGCGTCGCTTGCAACTCAAGGGCATGCAAATCGGGGATTCGACATGTGCGGCCGCTACAACGTAACTGACAACATGGCTGTCCGTAACATGATGGCCGATCTCGGAACGCCGCTGTATCAGCAGGACAAGTTCATTTTCTCCCCGGACCATTCGCCTGGTTCAACCATCAGCATCATCCGCAGGGTAGGGGATGAGGTTGTTGTCTCTGATGCTATCTGGTGGCTGATGCTGGATCCGGCCACTCTTAAGCCAAATCCCAAATACGCATCGTTCAATAGTCGCTCGGACAAGCTGTACACACCCAGATCGCTGGCCTACCGCCCGTACCGAGAGACCCGCTGTATTATCCCGGCATCGGCATTCATTGAGGGGCTGGGCGACGGCAAGACGTATCACAAGATCCATTTCCCCAACCTGGCGATTGCTTTCGGCGGCGTGTACAAGGAGTGGATGAATCCGGATACCGGGGAGACGGTGCTGTCAGCCAGTATCATCACCTGCCCACCAATCCCGCAGTGGGCGGATATCCACCCAAAATCGTGTCCGCTGATACTGCACGAGCAGCCATCAATCCGTCAGGCGTGGCTGGATCCGGCGATTACGGACGTGCGTCAGTTTGATAGGTTGCTGGCTTGGGGGATGCCATATCACCACCTGGTGACGCCGATCGGGAAGGTGTCGAAATGGAATGAGATCGGCAATCCGATGGGTTATCCGGCGTCTCCGTTTCCGGAAAAATAAACGCTAAAACTTTGATGAAACTGAGGTAGTCGAATGTGTGGTGACATCTTGGCAACAGTTGGGCTGGTGCTGGATATAATCGGTGTGTTTTTTATTTGGGCCTTTGCACTCGGTAAGCCGCTTTCGGTTCCTAACAGCTCAGGAAAAGAAGTTCCACTGTCATTGGGAACTGACGCAGATAGAGCAGAATGGAAGAAGGCTCTGTCCAATCTGGGGCTTCCGCTTATCCTCATTGGGTTCGTGCTGCAGATCATCGCCTTATGGGTATAAATCGCCCGCAAACACTTCCTAATATAAGTCTGGACAACTGCGTGTTATCTGGGTTTTACAGGGGTGTTAAATTAGGAAAGCAGCAACCTAAACCAATGAATGATATGAGTTAGATTGCTGCCTTCTAAGCCGGGGGTTGCAGGTTCGATTCCTGCCGGGCGCGCCAAACAAAAAGGTCACCCAGAGGGTGGCCTTTTTTGTTTGGCAAGCCCGGCAGCAGGATCGAACCTGCCGGTTCGACCAAACGCGCAGCGTTTGGGACGCCCAAAGGGCGCCCCGAAGGGGTGAGCGATCCGCCACAGCGGATTGCGAATCAATCCTGCCGGACACAGTTAATCAGTTCCCACCGTACCTACCCATTCGGGTTATTGCTGTTCTCCGTTCTATGGTGTAACAGTTCAGCCAATTAAGTGCACATCTATTGAGTCAGCGACCACGGACCTAACCGTGACCCTTGCTACTGGTCAATTTGGGTGGCTTCTGATATCAAACACATGGAATCGGAAGTTAAGAAGTAGCCCTATTGAGATATCTTGCAGCGAGGATGATTATTCGTGCAGGCACTATACAACTGTTATGTGCCTGCAGTGGTTTGGTCGGATGATTCAAACATGTACGTTTAAACGAAGAGGACAGGGAATGAACTGGGATACAATTCTTGTACTGGGCTTCTTAGCTATTGTCGCGATCTACTTATTTCGAAGTCGCAAAACGGAAGATGAAGTGCTGGGTATTGTCAAGGAAGCCATGCCACTTTGGGCAAGTTTTGCGCCGTTCAAAAACGGTTCTGACTCCGCGAACACTCTGTATTATTGTCAATGGGCTACAGGAGGCAAGAAACTAGTAGATGGGCTTCTACAGCAGAATGCATATGAGGGACATGCGAAATCGTATGACCAGAACCCGAAAGAATGGGAGAAAGTAATAAAAAAATCACTAGAGGCAAAAACAGAAGATTTAGATAAGAAGGTGAGACTCGTAACTGCATTGTTTGAGCTCGATTCGATGAAGAAAGAAGGAAATTTGCCGAATTGGGATTCTTATACTGGCCTTGGTTACATCATCAGATCACCAAACGATGACTCAGCTACCAAGCTAATGAGCATGCTCGAAGACATGATGGAGAAAAACACTGACATTGCCAGCAAGACGCTGAATCTAATGGAAGACTACGTTGTCTACACGGGCAAAGAGTTAGATGAGAATTTATCAGCAGGTTTTCTCTGCTTTGTTTGCTTAAGTTATGCGAAAGAGAATCCAGAGCTTGAGATTAGCAAAGAATTAATTGATTTAAAAAACAAGGCAGTCGAAAGCTTTGAGCACGTAAAATAGAATTCTTCAGATAGCACATAACAAACGCCCTCAAAGTGACGCGCGAGCTCGCACTTGAGGCGGGCGTTATGAAGCCGAGTTACCCACGAATAGTAGACACCTTTTATAGTTAGATAACCCTATAACGAGGTGCTTGAAATGACACGAAAAAGACGTCCGGCTTACACCGAAGAATTTCGACGCGAAGCAGTAAAACGAGCAGAGAAAGCTGGCAACACCAATGCATCAGTTGCCAAAGAGCTGGGGGTCAGTGCCCAGCAGATTTACAACTGGCGACGGCAGTTCAATCGATTGAGTGAAAAGCAGTTCAACAGTCTGAACGGTGTGGATATGTCCAAGCCCGATTCTGCTGAGACTCGTCAGCTAAAGAAGGAAAACGCTGAGCTGAAAAAGGAGATTGAATTCCTAAAAAACGCTGCTGAGTATTTATGCCCTATGGGTGCTTCGCGAACCAAAACGAGTGAAGTACGCATTGATTCAAGAGCATCAGGAAAGGTTTAGCATCATGATGATGTGCCGGGTTCTTCAGGTCTCAAGAGCAGGGTTTTATCGTTGGAAACAGCGACCACCTTGCGCCCGACAAACACGTCGGGAAACCATGAAAGAGCAGGTTGCAGATACCTGGAGCAATTTCAAGGCACGATACGGAGCGCCTCGTATTGCTGAAGAACTCAATGCGTTGCAGACATCACTTATATCTGGATCGAAAAGCAGTGGATGTACCTGGCAACAGTGATGGATCTCTACTCGAGAGCAATTGTTGGTTGGGCGCTGGACAGTCAGATGACCGATCAGCTTGTGATCAGCGCAGTAAAAATGGCCTTTGATCGGCGAGGCTGCCATCCGGGGCTGATCATTCACACGGATCGTGGCGTGCAATATCGATCTCAGAAATATATAGACTTCATATGCCGCCATGGAGCAAAACCGAGTATGAGTCGCAAAGGGAATTGCTGGGACAACGCGCCGATGGAGTCGTTCTTTAGCAGGCTGAAAGTGGAGCTGATTTATGCCGAGAAGTTTGAAACGGTTGGGCAGATGAAATCAGCAGTATTCGAGTATATCGAAGTGTTCTACAATCGATTGAGAGGGCACTCTGCGCTGGGGTATCAGAGCCCGGCAGAGTACGAAAAGAATGCAGCCAAGGCTGCTTAGTTAGAGAGTCTACTTTTTTTGGGTAGGACCAGGCGTACTATTTAACTCCGAGAGCACTGAAATGTTAGATGTTGCATCGACTAGCTTCATCGTTAATGTTCCCAGCCTACCTAAAAAGGAGTTTGAGAAGTATTCAACAAGATTATTTGATAACTGGGCAGAAGATGTAGAAAAAACTTTGAAAATCCCTGATTATTCCATTTCCCTGGAGGTCGAAGAGGGATCGATTAAAGGTGTCGGTAAAATTGCAGCGGCATTGGCCGCTGTGTATATCGGTATTGGGCAGTATAGCGACTTTATCTCTGGCCTCCAAACAATTCGGAGCCAAGCATCGTATGTAAACGAAAGGCTATTTGAAAACGCCAGATCGCCATTCGGAGGAAGCAATGTAAACTCTCAAGTTAGGAGGAACGGCGGAGCATTAGGCCGCCTACAAACCCTTTTCAGTAAAGTTCAGTCACGACAGCTAACGGTCGACGAAGCTTTAGTTCAAGCAATTATATTACTTGGAGAAGAAGCAGAGAAAAATCCGGAATTTATAAAAGATCTGCAAAAGCAGTTTGAAAATGCTCCACGGCATCTCGAGCAGTTGACGTTCTTCGAGGAAATGCCAGAACAATTGGTAGCGGCTCCAGAAGATCAAAAGGCGCCCGGCAAGAAAAGAATTCCGAGAGAAATTGCTCTGCCACAAAAATTTAGAATTGAAATTTGGAAAGACTCGAAAAGAGATAAGAGACATGTGAAAGTGATTGATCTTTAAACTATTTGATTCGAGACAATGCCAGACAGAGGGCGTAACTGTTCTACTATGCCCTGACCATCAATTGCACGCGACCAGCTGCACTGGCGCGTAAATACGGGCGTTAGGAGGCTCGGACAAAGTGGATGTATTGGCTAGCTTTCTTACTACAATTGGTGGCGCAATCGTCGGAGGTTTTCTTGGATATCTCTTTAGTAACCTTCAGTGGCGCCAGGCGATAAAACGAGAGGATAAATTACGGCGGCAGGAAGAGTTCAAGAAGCTAATTGCTCTCACGTATGAGGTAATTGAGTTTGTTCGAGATTATTGGGCCAACTCACAACATATGCGGGTTCAGGAGTTTATGGCGTGTATGACGGGTAGGGATCCCATAACTCGGATTCTTGCGGTCGTAGTTGCTTCCGCGCCAGAGCTTCGGTCTGACGCTGAGCGTCTGAAGGCAGCAGTTGGTGATGTTAAAGGGCCTGGTTTCCCGGTCACTAGGGAGAAGTTCGAAGCAGCGATTAAGGTTGCTAACGAATTCGGAGCTGCTACATATGAGTACGTTAAGAAGCACTCCTAACAAGCGACTGTGATCCCAATCGAATAACTAACGTATAGAATCCGATCTGACACCTGCAACACAAGGACCACACCCCATGTGCGGCCGCTACAACGTCACCGATAACCTCGCCGTCCGAAAAATGATGGTCGACCTCAACATGCCGGTCTACCAGCAGGACAAATTCATTTTTTCCCCCGACCACTCACCTGGCTCCACCATCGGCATCATCCGGCAGGTGGGCGACGAACTTCTAATATCCGACGCGATCTGGTGGCTGATGCTCGACCCCGCCACACTCAAACCCAATTCAAAATACGCCTCCTTCAACAGCCGCTCCGACAAACTGCACACACCACGCGCATTGGCCTACAAACTCTACCGCGAATCGCGCTGCATCATTCCCGCAACGGCGTTTATCGAAGGACTTGGCGACGGCAAGACCTGCCACAAAATCGAATTCCCAGACGCTGCCATTGCCTTCGGCGGCATCTACAAAACCTGGATAAATCCGACCACCGGAGAAACAGTACTCTCAGCCAGCATCATCACCTGCCCACCCATTCCCCAGTGGGCCACTATTCAACCCCATTCCTGCCCGCTGATACTGCAAGACCAGCCGTCCCTCTGGCGCGACTGGCTGAATCCCTCCTTCATCTGTGAACGAAAAATAGTATTGGTAGCAGTCGCATGCAATGGATGAGAATTTACAAAATCTGGGCCTGGTTCCATTTTTTATTCGCCAGCTGACAGACCCCGGCATAGCCGAGACACGTCTTGGGCGCGTAACGTCAGTTCAGCGCTCCCGAAGCACCGTTGCCTGCAAATCCGGCGAACGCATGGCAGAACTGTCGCTGGCTTTGCAAAAATCAGCCGCTATTGACCGACCGGTAGTGGGTGACTGGATTGTGCTCGATGAGTCGCTTGCAAGGATCGAGCAGGTGCTGGACAGGAAAAGTCTGTTCAAACGCATGGGCGCCGGTAGCCACCATGAGATTCAACCCATCGCCGCGAACATCGATATCCTTTTTATCGTCACATCATGCAACGAAGAATTCAAAGAGTCCCGATTGGAAAGATATCTCGCATTGTGTGCCGAAGCCGGTGCAATGCCGGTCATTGTCCTGACCAAAACGGATCTTACCGATGACATTGACTCATTTGTCCAACGGGCCAGAAGCGTTCAGGCAGGCGTGCCAGTAGAGGCTGCCAATGCGTTGGATCCAGATTCACTGGATGGTGTTCGCGCCTGGATAGGTCGCACTTCCACGGCTGCTCTTGTTGGCTCCTCCGGTGTTGGCAAGTCAACACTGTTAAATACCTTGGCAGGACATTCATTGGCTGCCACCGGTGAAATTCGAGAACGCGACAAAAAAGGCCGTCATACCACAACGCATCGCGAATTACACATCCTGCCCTCCGGTGGACTCCTGATCGATGTACCGGGTATGCGCGAACTCAGAGTAGCAGAGCTGGATCAATCTCTTGGCGCCGTATTTGACGACATTCAAGAGCTGGCAAAACGATGCAGATTCCCGGACTGTCGACATGAAGCCGAACCCGGATGCGCCGTTCTCCAATCGATACAAGACAACAAACTTGATGAGCGCAGATTGGCCAACTACAAAAAACTGATCCGTGAGAATGCATTGGCAACAGCCACGTTGGCTGAAAAACGCTCTCAGGGACGCGAATTTGCAAAGATGGTGAAGGCAGGAAAACGTGTGAAACAGAATAGACTTGAAACGTGAGGATTCATCCTTGGCATAACCAGTCTTCTGCATCGAAAAGTCAGAGGGCTGCAGCCCTGGATATCCAGCAAGCGCGTAGCGCCAGGTTATAATATGGGCTAATATAAGACCATAATTCAGATTCAAATAGAGCTTATTATGCGTCAGGTATTAGCAGATTATTCTGTAAGTATTTCAGAATTAAAGAAAAACCCTTCAGCCCTGCTTGCCCAGGCCAGTGGTTCACCCATTGCCGTGCTCAATCACAATAAGCCAGCAGCCTACCTGATTCCAGCAGAGACCTACGAGGCTCTGATGGACATGATCGAAGACTATGAGCTGGCACAGCTGGTTGAGGCGCGTCGTGGTGACAAGGATCAAGCCATAACGGTCTCATTGGATGACTTATAAACTGCGATTTCTTCCGGCTGCACTGAAAGAATGGGAAAAGCTTGGTGCCCCGATAAGGAGCCAGTTCAAGAAAAAGCTGGCGGAGCGATTGGAAAATCCCAGAGTGCCCGCTGACAAATTAAGTGGCTACGACTCCGTCTACAAAATCAAACTTCGCTCTGCGGGTTACCGGTTGGCCTATGAAGTTGTTGACGATGAGCTGTTTGTGTATGTGATTGCCGTAGGCAAGCGGGAAAAAGGCAAGATTTATTCGTCTCTCAAAAAGCGAGCCTGAGATGAAGCGATGAGGCTGCAGACAAACCAGATGCTCCAAAAGTCTACCGAATACAGTGCGCCATACAACGCCTTTGGAGGCTCCCGGGGGCGTAGAATTGACCTTGCAATACGTATCCCATGGGATACAATGACCGCATGAAAAGGATTCAAACTACCAGTCAGTTCGCCAAATGGCTGGATCGCCTGAAGGATTTAAGCGGCCGGGCTCGGGTACAGACCCGTATTCAGCGTTTAGCGCTTGGTCATCCTGGCAAGCACCGGAACCATTAAGAATGGAGTCTCTGAACTAAAGGTCGATGTGGGACCTGGATATCGAGTTTATTACACCGAACGCGACGATGTGCTGATCATCCTGCTCTGTGGTGGGGATAAATCCAGCCAGAATGGCGATATTGAACTGGCCTACGAATTGGTAAAAGGCTTGGAGTCAGGCAATGACAACTAAACTTCATGATTACGATGTGGCAAAACATCTTCGTACCCCGGAAGAGATGGCTGCCTATCTTGAGGCTGCTATTGAAGAAAGCGACGGGGATGCCGTGTTTATCGCAATGGCGCTCGGAGATATTGCCCGCGCAAAAGGCATGGCGGAACTATCGAGGGAGACTGGACTTGGGCGCGAGAGCTTGTACAAAGCACTGTCAGCGGAAGGTAATCCTCAACTTGGCACTGTGCTGAAAGTAGCCAAGGCACTAGGTCTGCAGTTTCATGTCAAACCAGCAGCCTAAGTTGTAGAAGTCCAGGCCCGATCTGACAGGTACCGGTTTTCAGGTTGTGACTGTCAGGTCAAGTTCAGTTAATCAACTTCTCCTTCCAGATTTTTTTACTACCTTGGAACTGACCCTGTTTTTATTGCTGTCCTTCGGCCTGATCATTCTCCCAGGACCCAATGTGATGGTCATTGTCACAACCAGTCTTGTGCACGGAAAAGTCAGAGGGCTGCAAGCCGTTGCAGGGACAAGCTGCGCCATGATTGTTCAGCTGCTTGTCGCTGCCCTGGGCACAGCGTGGTTTGTGACAGCCGTCAGCGAAGGCCTGACATGGCTCAAGTGGTTTGGCGTGGCGTATTTGTTTTATCTGGGCTACAAACAAATCCGCGCGTCGTTGGGTCACACAGAAATGACCGCTCTGAGCGCAGCAGGGTCGTTTCAACGCGGGTTTTGGGTATCCTTGACTAATCCCAAAACGATTTTCTTCTTCAGTGCATTTTTGCCGCAGTTTGTGTCCGGGCAAGAAAACTATTTTGCGAGTATCGCTCTGCTTTCAGGTATCTTCTGGATGATGGCTGTTGTTCTGGATTCCGCTTATGCCCTGCTGGGCAGCGTGCTGGCATCGGCATTAAAATCAGGACGAAATCAAAAACTGTTCGGGCTATTCAGTGGCGGTTTGTTTATGGGTGCAGGTGTTGCTTTGGCGGCAATAGGTCGTGAATAGGTCATGAATGGATCATGAATAGCCACGCCCTCCACCGACTCTCCGCCTGCCTGATTGCCGCCTTCATCGCCTTTCACCTGGGCAATCACCTTGTTGCGTTAAACGGCTTAGACGCCCACATAGCCGCGATGGAAGCCCTACGCAACATTTACCGCCAACCTCTCATTGAATTCATACTCCTCACCTGCGTGGCATTCCAGATTGGCTCCGGGCTGATTTTCATCAAACGCCGCTGGCGCCAGAGAACCGATTTCTACGATCGCTTGCAGGCCATTTCCGGCGGATATCTTGCGTTTTTTCTGCTCAACCATGTGGGCGCTGTATTGCTTGGCAGGTCGCTACTGGATCTGGATACCAACTTCTATTTCGCCGCCGCCGGGCTGCATGTGAATCCATTCCAATACTTCTTTGTCCCGTACTATTTTCTGGCTGTGGTCGCCATCTTTTGCCACCTGGCCTGCGCCGCCCGATGGTTGTTGCGGGAGCGTCTGACGCCACAGGCGCGCGACCGAATCAGCTACATTGTCATGGCTGTTGGTATTGTGGTGTCATGCCTGATCATGCTCGCAATGACAGGTACGCTGTATCCCGTGGAGATCCCCACCGAATACAGTGCGCCATACAACACCTTCGGAGGCGATAAGCCATGAAAGCCGTCATCTACGAACAATACGGCCCACCCGACGTTCTGCAAATCAAAGAGATCGAAAAACCCGCGCCCAAAAACAACGAAATCCTGATCAAAACCCACGCCACCACCGTCACCTCAGGCGACTGGCGGCTACGCAGTCTCAACGTTCCGGCCGGCTTCAAACTGCTCACGCGACTGGCCTTTGGGCTCACAAAACCCCGACAACCCATACTCGGCTCCGAACTGGCTGGTGTCATTGAAGCGGTTGGCAGCGACGTCACCCATTTCAAAGCCGGAGACCCCGTGTTTGCCTTCAGCGATGCCAACATGGGCTGTTATGCCGAATACAAATGCATGCCCGCTGACGGCGCCGTGGCGCTCAAACCTCACAATCTCAGCTACGAGGAAGCTGCGGCACTGTCCTTTGGTGGGACCACCGCACTCGATTTTTTCCGACGTGCAAAACTTAAGCGCGCAGAAAAAGTGCTCATCAACGGCGCCTCTGGCGGAATCGGTACCGCTGCCATCCAACTGGCCAGACACTTCGGCGCAGACGTCACCGCCGTCTGCAGCTCCGCCAATACAGAACTGGTCAAATCACTCGGTGCCCACCATGTCATCGACTACACCCGCGAAGACTTCACACACCACGGTGAAACTTACGATGTCATTATGGATACCGCTGGCACTGCGCCGTTTTCCCGTGTCAAAGCTTGCTTGAAGACAGGAGGGCGCCTGCTAAAAGTATTGGGCGGACTGCCAGACATGCTGCAGATTCCCTGGATATTGCTGACCAGCGACAAAAAAGTCATCGCCGGACCCGCCGTCGGACGCGCCGACGATTTGCGTTTTCTCGCCAGACTGGCCGAGGCCGGAGAATTCAAACCGGTGATTGACCGTAGCTACCCGTTTGAGCAGATCGTCGAGGCGCACCGCTACGTCGACACCGGACGCAAGCGGGGGAATGTGGTTGTTACGCTGGGATATGACCATTAAAACTGAGCGCGGTTTATCATTCCTCAAATACAAAGGGATTCAAAAACTGGCGTCGCCAGAAGAAATTGCGATCAACACTGCTCAACCCGGCCTCATCACAGACCGTTTCCCAGTTAGCTTCAATGGCATCACGCTGTTTTTCGAAAATTGCGTTGGCTTCACCTCGCGACAGCAGGAAATGATGCGCAGCCTCAAGACACGAGCTCAGCTTGCTCAGTCTGTTTTCTCCGGAAATCAGCATCGCTTGTGAGGCGACATTACCCGAACGGTTCTGCGGGCACAGATCATAAGCCGGTGTCAGACGCAGCTGTGTGCCGTCCCAGAATGCGGCATGGTTACGAGCATGGTCGTCCGTGTTGCCGCACAAAATGTTGAACACAAGACGAGAAAACAGTTGTTCCAGTGTCGCTTTGGGATCATCAAACCGGTGGCGGATAATTTCCGCAAACGTTTCATAGCTCGCATACCGAGCCATCATGTCATCCAGACCAAACAGTGTCAGCGCTGACACCATGGCTTTACGCGTCCAGCCACCTGCTGTTTTTTCCCGATCAAATCGCTCTATCAACAGAACGTCCTTCTGCGCAGCCCGAACCAGTCTGACAGGTGCGGCATCGACGCCTGCCGCCGTGGCAAGACGCATGGCGATAAACTCCGCCTTCACGACGTTATAGAGGTCAGTGCCTGATGAAAATTTTGCGACATATTTTGTGCCCTGATCTTCAATCAACGCTTTGGGACGCGCGCCACCAATCGAGCTGCCATGAAACAGCGCTTGATCCAGCTCAGGCGTCAAAGGCAAACCTTGTTCAACCCGTGCAGCAGATTCAAGCAGTTCATGCAATGGCACATTGTTGGCAGAGCGGGGAATATACTCAACAGGCGAGCGCTGGAAATCCAGTGCGCCGATACGATCCGAGCCGGACTCCAGCAAATAGGTCAACTCGCCCAGCACGTCGGTATCCGTATCTTTGCCTTTGCGCCCCAGTGTTTTGTTGATGATGACGCGTCGACCCCATGCATCCGGTGAGGCGTCACGAATGCAGCCCGGTATGCTGAGTCCACTAGCGAGCGGCAAGACACCTTGTTTGAGTGGCAATTCCGGCGCATAAATGGCGATGGCCCGCGGATTGACGCTCACGCGCTCCAGGTAACTTTTACCGTAGTTGAACCGCACCTTGCCCTGATCGTCTGCTTCCAGTTTTCCGGCAACAACAGGCGTGATTTCGCCGGGTAACCATATCCAGACATAGGCTTCCCTGTCAGCATGCTTAGAAGTTGTCATCAGCAATCCTTACCTTTGTCCGCACCGATTTCGGCAGAAGCGCCAGTTTGTCTTCTGTCTGACGGATATGTCTGGTGAGCGTTGTCGCCTCCGCATCAAACAGCCTGATCCCGACGATGGTGGCTACCTCAAAGGTAGCTCCCAGCTCGCACTTGGGGTCACCTTTTTCAATCCGTTGCAACAGACTGCGAGAGATGCCGGCGCGGTCGGCCACTTCCTGGGCAGTCATCCCACGCTCCTTTCTGGCTGCACGGATGAGCCCGGCAAGCAGCGTGATCGCTTCCAGGCTGTAGCGCGAATAGGTACGTGTGGATACTTTGGGCATGATTAAAAGTGTCTCATATATGGATCATATTGGAGTTATATGACTTATATATGAGTCACTTTATAGTCGTTGGAATATTTTGGCAAGAGGGCGGCGGAGAGTGCTCCTTCACCCCAGATGCCCCGTCTTCACATAAATCAGCGCCCCTTCTGGTCCCGTATACGGATGATGCCGGGACAGATGCGGACTGCGTAACCAGCTGCCTTTGGGATAATCCCCGTGTTCATCCCGGAACACGCCTTCCAGCACCAGAATCTCCTCACCACCCCAATGCTGATGCGGATTAAAACGCGTGTTCGGCGCCCACTGCACCAGCGCGACATGCTCCGTGCCGAACTCATGCAAAGGCATCACCCGCAAACCCGGCACCAGGCCCTGATACCACGGCTGTGTCAGCGTATTGACCACTACCCGGTTCAGGTCATCGGTATCAAACTGATGCAGCTTCACAAAAATCACCGCGCCCTCAGGTCCTGCCCACGGTGCATGACGACTGCCCGGCGGATTGCGCACATAGGTGCCGGCCGGATAACAACCGGCTGCGTCGTTAAACTCGCCCGACAACACCAGAAACTCCTCACCGCCGCCATGCACATGCTCGCTAAACGCTGAGCCCGGTGCATAACGCACCAGACTGGTGGCACGTGCCACTTCATCGCCAATGCGGTCCAGCATCTTGCGCTCAACGCCGGCTACCGGGGAGGGCACCCATTCCATCTGATCGGTGTCAAGAATCACTCTTTTGGAAAAATCATCATGCAATCGCAACATACAATCAGTTTCTATGACTCATCGGAATGGTTTGCAAATATTCACGCGGACAGGCAACCACATCATCTTGCCCGCTCTTGAGGGGGCCAGCGTACGCCACCAGATCAAAGTCACCCGTCAAACGCGCCCGCGCATTCGCACGTTGACGCTTGCTGCCATCGGCGCGCCGCTTGTTAAAACACAGCAGTTCATAGTTCTCCGGCAAACAGGCTTTGAGTTCCTGGATACTCTGGAACGACAGTCGCTTGCCGTAAGTCAGCTCACACACCAGCAACGGCCGGTAACGAGCCAGGGTATTTTTTAAACCTTCCAGCGCGGGCCTTTCAAAACCTTCGACATCCATCTTGATCAGATGAAGGTGCTCTGGTGCGTGCTCGGCAAAATAATCGTCACCACGCACCAGTTTCAGTTCACCCGCAGCCTGATTGCCCTTGCTCTGACTGTCCGGATCAAACGAGCCGATGCCTGCATTCACGCCCGAAGGCGCAAAAAATACTTCACTACCGTTGTGGTCACTGAGGCCCGCATCGACCACCTGAATATTCATCAGTTTGTTCAACGTGATGTGGTACACCAGCCGATCACGCACCGGCTGCCAGGGCTCAAACGCAATCACCTGCGCCGCCACGCCCGACAGGCCCAGGCTGTGTTGGCCAACATTGGCGCCGATATCCACAAAGGTGCCACGATCCGCGGCAATCGCCCGCAGTGCCTCGCGCATAAAACCCAGCAACGGTTTTTCAAACGCGCCGTAGAAATAAATCGCCGAATCGATGTTGTTGTCAAAACGCCCGTGATACTTAAGGCCATAAAAATCGCATTCAAAGGCGTCCGACGGCACGTGCCCCTGTCGGGACAAGGACTTGTGCACGCGCCGGGCCAATACACGCGGCAGTTGTTCACGACTGCGCCACAGACTTTTCAGCCAGTTCAGTTGCCAGCCTTGCCGGGCTTTTGCAGGATCAGATTGAGACATGGTTCAGCTCCTTGTCGTCGTAGCAGGTCTGGATCAATGGGCTGCATTCCGGTTTGCATTCTAGGCCAAGCCTCGGCCTCGTGCAGCAGCCGCGTTATACTCTTCGTCACAGGATCAGGAACAGATCAAAAAGCTTACAGACAACCAGGCAGACAACCCGACAGACAAGAGGAAAGCACGCATGTTGGCAATTATTGGTGGCACAGGACTGGATACATTGCCCGGATTCAAACCCGGCCGCCAGATCAGCGTACACACACCGTATTCAGCTGACGCGCTGATACTGAACTGTGGTCACATCGGCGACAGCGCTGAACTGGTGTTTCTGCCACGCCATGGCACTGGCCACACCGTGCCCCCGCACCGCATCAACTACCGAGCCAATATCTACGCGCTGCGCGAAGCCGGGGTCAACGCGGTGCTTGCCGTCAACGCTGTGGGTGGTATCCACCCCGACATGGGCCCCGGCGCCATGGCCGTGCCCGACCAGATCCTTGATTACACGTATGGGCGCGAACACACGTTTTTTGATGGCGAATTTACCGGCTTTGATTCACCCGACCGCTTTTCTGCCGCGGTCACCCACATCGATTTCACGGAGCCCTACGATGAAAGCCTGCGCCAGTTGCTGATCCGCAGCGCCGAACGCTGTGGCCTCAGTGTCTGCACCCGCGGTGTTTATGCCGCCACCCAGGGGCCACGACTGGAAACCCCGGCCGAAGTACGCCGTATCCAGCGTGATGGTGGTGACATGATTGGCATGACCGGCATGCCCGAAGCCGCGCTGGCCCGAGAGGCCGGACTGCCTTACGCCTGTCTGGCGTTGTCGGTGAACTACGCCGCCGGTTTGGGTCATGGGGCAATTACGGTGGATGCCATTCGTGAAGTACTGGCTGCTGGCATGGGGGATGTAAGGCGCATACTGGCCGATGCCTGCCAGCAGGCAGGAAAGCTGTAAACCTCAGAACACGCCCGGCGCAACCATCGGGGGCGGTGGCACATCATAGGGGAACACGTAGACCACAATACCCACCGCCGGATGATCCACGTAGTGGAATTCATTGCTGCGCATTTCACGCGTACTCAGTACCGGAATCACGCGGTTGACGTGCCATTCCAGTGACGGTGCGCTGTTCAGCGTGTTGTTGGTGTTGGCGTCATTGGAGTTGTCGGCGTTGTCAGTTTCAGGCGGCAGCAGTGCCGGCGGCAATTCCGGCAATTGAATCGCCTGCCCAAGCGCTGGCGCCAGCGTGGTGAACTCACTCAGCCACAGTTTCGCGTCCAGTACCACGCGGTCGCGGCCCGGATTAAAGCGCAGCACCAGCGTGCCTTCCAGTTCATGTCGCGGGGTATTGCCCACCACGTACTCGGCGCCGCCCTCAATCCACACCGGGACTGATTGACTGGCGCTGCGCATGGGTTGACGCCAGGCGTTGTGATAGAGCACACGATAGCTGCCGGAGGCGATCAGTGCGCGGTTGGTGTCAGTAAAGCCCTGAGCCGAAGCCGGCAGCGCCAGAAACGCATCACGCTCGGGGTCTGGCAGGCGGAAATCGCTTTGTTGCAGCGGGGCGGCCAGCTCAACACGTTCCTCAGGCAGGTTCTCATCGGAAGCGACAGACACCGGAAACAGCACCGACCAGTCCGGCAGATCCAGCACATCCATCATGGAATCCAGCGGGCGGGTGGCACGTGGCAGCACCTCGCTGAGCGCCTCCATGGGCCAGATTTCCTGCTCGAACATGGCGTTGTTGTGCGCAAACACGGTGACTTCAATCTGATACCAGCGCTCGTCCGAGGCTGCTGCCTGTTGGGCATGGCTGGCTGCCGCGTTCAGCAGGGCCGCAGTGCCGGTCACCATGGCCAGCGCAAGAGCGCCGGGCCGAAACATCCACTTGAAACGAGACTGCATCATCACCTGAGCCTTTGACCTTGTTAATGCATTCTTGCGCGCGCGCCGGTTTGCGTCAATCACTGATGCCGGCCGACAATCAGTTGGCCGGCATCAGTTTTAACAGGTCCAGCGTGCGGTTGATAAACTCGATCAGCGCCGCCGGTGTGCTCTTGTCATGGCTGAAACTGAGCTGGGTCGGCCCCGACAGCTTGTACACGCGCGACTGCTTCTGCACCAGATTCACAATCGACATCGGATCCACGCGTGTCTGCTGCCGGAACACAATACGACCGGTCTGAGCGCTGGCGTCGATTTTGCTGATACCAAAATTCTCGGCGCGCAGTTTCAGCGCTGTCACCGCAAACAGTGTTTTGACCGCCTCCGGCAACAGGCCAAACCGGTCAATCATCTCAATCTGCAAATCACGCAGTTCCTCATCATCACGCGCACCGGCGATGCGTTTGTACATGATCAGACGCGTGTGAATATCCGGCAGGTAATCCTCCGGGATCAGTGCCGGGACGCGCAGATTGATTTCGCTGCCGCTTTGCAGCACAAGATCAATGTTCGGCGTGCGGCCTTCACGAATCGCCCGCACGGCTTCGTCCAGCATTTCCGTGTACAGGGTAAAACCGATTTTCTGCAGATGACCGGTTTGTTCTTCACCCAGAATTTCACCAGCGCCACGAATTTCCAGATCATGGCTGGCCAGCGTAAACCCGGCGCCGAGCGTGCTGGCAGCCATGATGGCATCGAGGCGTTTTTCCGCATCGGTACTCAGCGACTTCGGTGGCGGTGTCAGCAGATAGGCATAGGCCTGATGGTGTGAACGACCAACACGTCCGCGCAGCTGATGCAACTGCGCCAGACCCAGCTTGTCCGCGCGATCAATGATGATGGTGTTGGCGCTGGGAATGTCGATACCGGTTTCAATAATTGTGGAGCACACCAGAATGTTGTAACGCTTGTGGTAGAAGTCCGCCATGATCAGCTCCAGCTCGCGCTCGGGCAGCTGGCCATGGGCCACACAGACGCGAGCTTCCGGAATCAGCTCACGCAAATGCTCGGCCGTGCGCTCAATGGTTTTGACTTCGTTGTGCAAATAAAACACCTGGCCGCCACGCAGCAGTTCACGCAGCACGGCTTCCTTGACCAGGCTGTCCTGATGTTCGCGCACAAAGGTTTTCACCGACAAACGTTTGGCCGGTGGTGTCACAATCAGCGACAGATCGCGCACACCGGACATCGCCATATTCAAGGTGCGCGGAATCGGTGTGGCGGTGAGTGTAAGGATGTCGACCTCGGCGCGCATGGCCTTGATCTTTTCTTTCTGCTGCACACCAAAGCGATGTTCTTCGTCGATGATCAACAGGCCCAGATCCTTGTACTGGATATTGCTCTGCAAGAGCTTGTGCGTGCCGATGACAATATCCACACGGCCATTGCGAATGCGCTCCAGTGTGTCGTCCTGCTGCTTGCCGGTGCGAAAGCGCGAGATCAGGTCAATGCTGACCGGCCATTCGGCAAAGCGGTCACGGAAACTGTCATAGTGTTGTTGGGCCAGCAGTGTGGTCGGCACCAGCATCGCCACCTGTTTGTGGTTTTGCACCGCAATAAACGCCGCGCGCATCGCCACTTCGGTTTTGCCAAAACCCACGTCACCACACACCAGTCTGTCCATGCTGCGGGTGGATTGCATGTCGGCAATCACGCCATTTATCGCATCAAGCTGATCCGGGGTTTCTTCAAACGGAAAACCGGCAGCAAACTTGTCGTAGTCAATATCATCCACGCGGAACGCAAAACCGGTACGCGCTTCACGCTGGGCATAAATATCCAGCAGCTCCACGGCGGCATCACGGATTTTTTCCGCCGCCTTGCGTTTGGTTTTTTGCCAGGTGTCGCTGCCCAGTGTGTCCAGCGGCGCCTGTTCAGGATCAGTGCCGCCATAACGGCTGATCAGGTGCAGCGAGGCCACCGGCACATAGAGTTTGGCCTTGTTGGCATACTCCAGTGTCAGGAACTCGGCCGGGGCGCCATCAATGGTCAGGGTCTGGAGTCCCACATAACGGCCGACGCCGTGATCGATGTGAACCACGGCGGCACCCGGATGCAGTTCGGTCAGACTTTTGATAATAAAGTCGGTGTTGTCCTGCGTGCGCCGTCGGCGGCGACGCTGCGCAATTTTGCGCCCGAGCAACTGGGATTCGGTGATCACCATCAGCTGGTCGCTGTGCAGCATCAGGCCTTTGTCGAGTGCGGCAACGGTGATGCCGGTGTGTTCACCCGAAGACAAAAACTGTTGCCAGTTGTCGACCGTTTTGGCGTTCATGCCGGCCGAGCGCAGCAGCTCCGACAGAATTTCACGGCGCCCGGCGCTTTCGGCACAAAACAGCACACGATACGTGGGATGTGTGGCAATCAGGGTTTGCAGTGCACGCAGCGGTGTTGCCAGTTGCGCATCGGCGCCGAGCGCCGGAAAGTCGCTGACCGCCGTTTGCTGATCTGCCGTGATGACAGAAAACGCTTTCAACTGCCGGAAGATTTCTTCCGGTGACAAAAATATCGACGACGGCGACAGCACCGGGCGCTGACGGTCATAGCGCCGGTCTTCATAACGGTGGTTGATGTCCTGCCAGAAACGCTGCGCCGGCTGTTCCATCTGACGATCACGAAACACCAGCGTCCCGGCTGGCAGATAAGCCAGCAGGTCACTCAGCTCTTCAAAAAACAGCGGCAGGTAATATTCGACACCGGCCGAGGCAATGCCTTCACTGATGTCCTGATACAGTGGGCACTTGCGTGTGTCGACATCAAACAGTTCACGGAACTTGCCTCGAAACGTGCTGCGACCCTGGTCGTTCAGCGGATACTCTTTGCCTGGCAACAAGCGGATCTGTTTGACCTTCTCCAGTGACAGCTGGGTCTCCGGATCAAAAATGCGCAGCGACTCGACTTCATCATCAAACAGGTCAATGCGATAAGGCACACGACTGCCCATCGGGAAAATGTCCATGATGGCGCCGCGCACGGTGAACTCGCCGTGTTCATACACCGAATCCACATGCTGATAACCGGCGCCCAGCAAACGATGGCGCAGCTGTTCCACATCCAGCGACTGGCCCACGTTCAGCATCAGGCTGTTGCCCTGCACATAACTGGGCGGGGGCAGCCGGTGCATCAGGCTGCTCACCGGCACAATCAGAATGCCGCGCTTGAGACCCGGCAGCTGGTACAGGGCACTGAGGCGCTCGGACACAATGTCCTGGTGCGGCGAAAACACATCGTAGGGCAGGGTTTCCCAGTCCGGAAAACTCAGTATCGGCAACGCATCCGCGCCACTGTCCGGAATAAAAAACTGCAGCTCACGCCGGCGCTGTTCCGCTTCTTCACTGGTGTTGGTGATCAGCAGCACCGGGCTGTTGTGACGTGCGGCCGCGCGGGCCAGTGCCAGACTGAACTGGCTGTCGGGCAGGGCAGGCCACTGCAAGCCGTGACCGGGCTTGGGAAGAGGCACCTGTTTAAGGTCAAACGCTGACATAGTGTGATGGAGACTGGGTCCGGGTCGGTCGCACGAGGGCGCGTATTTTTGCACAGACCGTCGATGAATGCACCGCCAGGTTGGGTCCCGGTTTTGGTGGCGGTCTTATTAGGTTGCGCCGCTGCGGTAATCGCAAGATAATATGCGCCTTTTTTATCAACTCCGTTTCATAAACCACTCCACAGACAGGTGCCCGACGTGACACGACCCAGCCCGGACGACTATTTCAGCGATTGGAAGCAGAGAGAAGCTTTGGCCCAGGAGATGATTCCTGTGGTTGGCCGACTTTACAGTGAGCGTAATGTTGGTGTGTTTGTCTACGGTCGTGCACTGCATAACCGTTCTGTGACCAACATCATGAAATCCCATCGGTTTGTGCGTCAGGTCGGTCGCAATGAGATGTCGGAGTTTGAAACGCATCCGGTACTGATGGCATTGGCCAAGCTGGATCTGTGGCACTGCCAAATTGATCTGGGCAAACTCACCGTCAAGTACATGGAGCTGCAGCAATCCGGCAAGGCGCCCGCCGTCGACGACTATGTCAAGGCCGAGTTGGCTGCACTGGTTGGCGACCGCACCCCGCCCAGTGCCAAATCGCAGGACATCGTGCTGTATGGTTTTGGCCGTATCGGTCGTCTGATTGCCAGACTGTTGATTGAGCGCACAAGTACCGGTGAGGTCATGCGCCTGAAAGCCGTGGTGGTGCGACCGGGCAAACCCGGCGACATCATCAAGCGCGCCAGCCTGTTCACCTCCGACTCTGTGCATGGCGCCTTCCAGGGCACCGTGCGGATTGATGAAGAAAACAACTGCCTGATCTGCAATGGCAATGTGGTGCGCATCATTTACGCCAACAACCCCGATGAAATTGATTACACCCAGTACGGCATCAGTGATGCGCTGGTGATCGACAACACCGGCAGCTGGCGCGATGAAGCTGGCCTGTCCCGCCACCTGCAATCCAAGGGTGTCAGCAAGGTCATGCTGACGGCGCCCGGCAAAGGCAGCCTGAAAAACATCGTTTACGGCATCAACCACGACCAGATCAAGCCGGAAGATCGCATCATTACCGCCGCCAGCTGTACCACCAACGCAATTGCGCCGGTGCTCAAAGTGCTCAACGACAAATACGGCATTGTCAGTGGTCACGTGGAAACCGTACACGCCTATACCAATGACCAGAACCTGATCGACAACTACCACTCCGGCAACCGTCGTGGCCGCAGCGCAGCGCTCAACATGGTATTGACCGAGACCGGTGCCGCCAAGGCAGTGGTCAAAGCCGTACCCGAACTGGCGGGCAAACTGACCGGCAACGCCGTGCGTGTGCCGATCCCCAACGTGTCCATGGCCATCCTGATGCTGAATCTGGAAACCGCCACCACCAAGGAAGACATCAACGAGTTCCTGCGTGTGCTGGCGCTGCACTCGCCGCTGCAAAACCAGATCAGCTACACCGAAGATCCGGACGCGGTGTCCAGTGACTTTGTGGGATCGCGTGAAGCGGCCATTGTGGACTCCACCGCCACCATCGTGGAAGGCAATCGCTGCGTGCTGTACCTGTGGTACGACAACGAGTTTGGCTACTGCAACCAGGTGGTGCGCATGGTCTACAAAATGGCCGGCGTCAGCTATCGGGTTTACCCGGTAGAGGGCTGATTGATCGATCCGGTGCTCGTTTTTCGGGCACCGGATTCCATTCTGAGCGTGTTCAGCAAGTCCAAGAAAACGGTGGCAAATCAGGGGCTACATCCCTATAATTGGGCCCGATTTCACGGCGCCTGCAGTCAGATGGCAGCTATATCTGATCACTCGCTTCCTGTTTGTTGATCCGCAGGGGTAGTGAACACTCTCGAAAAGCGGCATCACGCCGCTTTTATGCAAAAGCGTACGCTGTGCACCATGGCGTGAAATACGTGGAAACAAGTGTTTATCCTGAAAAATTTTTACTAGGCCTGATGAATGATCAGAATTAAGCGCGGGTTGGACTTACCTATCAGTGGCGCTCCGGAACAGGCAATTCACCAAGCCAAACCGGTTCGTTCGGTGGCGGTGCTGGGGCAGGATTACGTGGGCATGAAGCCCACCATGGAAGTCAGTGAAGGCGACAAGGTTCGCAAGGGCCAGATGCTGTTCACGGACAAAAAGACTGCCGGTGTCATCTACACCGCACCGGGCAGTGGTACCGTCAAGGCCATCAACCGTGGTGATCAGCGTCTGTTCCTGTCCGTGGTGATTGAGCTGGATGGCGACGATAACGACCAGATCACGTTTGAGCGTTATGACGATGCAGCGCTGACTGCGCTGGGCCGCGACAATATTGTGGCCAATCTGGTGAATTCGGGTTTGTGGACGGCGCTGCGTACTCGCCCGTTCAGCAAGGTGCCCGATCCCCAAAGTACCCCGTCTGCCCTGTTTGTCAATCTGATGGATTCCAATCCGCTGGCGCTGCAACCCGAGCTGGTCGCGCGAGAGCACTCCCAGGATCTGGTGCGAGGCATCAACCTGCTGGCCAAACTGACACCGGGCAAAGTCTACCTGTGTCGCCGTGAAGGCAGTTTCCAGGGCCTGGAAAAAGAAGCCTTTGCCGGCAATGTGCAGGTGGAAGACTTTGCCGGTCCGCACCCCTCCGGTTTGACCGGTACCCATATTCATTTCCTGCACCCGGTCAGCCTGAGCCGCTGGGTCTGGAGCATCGGTTTCCAGGACGTGATTGCCGTGGGCAAGCTGTTCAGCACCGGCCAGCTCTGGACTGAGCGCGTGGTGGCACTGGCCGGCCCGCAGGTCAGCAACCCGCGCCTGCTGCGTACCCGTCTGGGCGCCAATCTCGACGAGATCACTGCCGGTGAGCTCAAGGATGGCGAAAATCGCGTGATTTCCGGCTCCGTGCTCTCAGGTCGCAAGTCGGCGCCCAGCCTGAACTTCCTGGGCCGTTATGACCAGCAGATCACCGTGCTGCGCGAAGGCCGCGAACGTCCGCTGATGGGTTACCTGTCACCGGGTGCCAACCGCCATTCCAATCTGGGCATTTACCTGTCCAGTCTGTTCAAGGGCAAAAAATTCGACTTCACCACCACGACCAACGGCAGCGAACGCGCCATGGTACCGGTGGGGACGTATGAAACCATCATGCCGCTGGACATCCTGCCGACACAGTTGCTGCGCTCGCTGATTGTCAGTGACATCGAGTCTGCGATGAACCTGGGTGCGCTGGAGCTGGATGAGGAAGATCTGGGGCTGTGCACCTATGTGTGCCCGGGCAAATACGAATACGGTCCGATCCTGCGTGACAACCTCACGCGTATCGAAAAAGAATGCTAGTGGAAATCTCTCACCATGGGTCTGCGTAAAATACTTGATGATTTGGCGCCGCAGTTCGAGAAAGGCGGCAAGTACGAAAAAATGTACCCGCTGTACGAAGCAGTGGACACCATTTTTTATACCCCCAGCAAGGTGACCGTCAGCGGTTCCCATGTGCGTGATGGCGTGGATTTGAAACGCATCATGATCACCGTGTGGCTGGCGGCGTTCCCGGCCATGTTCTACGGCATGTACAACGTGGGTTATCAGGCCAACATGGCCATGATGAACATGGGTATCACGGAGATGGAAGGCTGGCGCGGCGTGCTGATTGGTGCACTGGCCGGCAATGATCCCACCAGCATCTGGGACAACTTCTGGTACGGCGCGATGTACTACCTGCCCATCTATGCCACCGTATTTATTGTGGGTGGTTTCTGGGAAGTGCTGTTTGCCGTCAAGCGCGGCCATGAAATCAACGAAGGCTTTTTTGTCACCTCCATTTTGTTCTCGCTGATTGTCCCGCCGACACTGCCCCTGTGGCAGGCTGCGCTGGGTATCAGCTTTGGTGTGATTGTGGGCAAGGAAGTGTTTGGGGGTACCGGCAAGAACTTCCTGAACCCGGCGCTGACCGGTCGTGCCTTCCTGTTTTTTGCCTACGCACCGCAGATCTCCGGTGATTCGGTGTGGACAGCGGTTGACGGCTTCAGCGGCGCGACCGCACTGAGCCAGATTGCCAACGGCGGTCTGCCGGTGATCCTGTCCGCCACTGGCGAGCAGCTGACCTGGCTGGATGCGTTTTTTGGTCGCATGCAGGGCTCCATCGGTGAAGTGTCCACACTGGCGATTCTGATTGGTGCGGTGATCCTGCTGGCCACACGCATTGCCTCCTGGCGCATCATGCTGGGTGTGTTTCTGGGCATGGTGGCGTTCTCGACCCTGCTCAACGTGGTCGGCTCCGACACCAACCCCGGTTTTGCCACCCCGTGGTACTGGCATCTGGTGCTGGGCGGTTTTGCCTTCGGTATGGTGTTCATGGCCACGGACCCGGTGTCGGCGGCCATGACCAATACCGGCAAATGGATATTCGGTATTCTGATCGGTGTCATGGTGGTGATGATTCGCGTGCTGAACCCGGCCTACCCGGAAGGCATGATGCTGGCCATCCTGTTTGGCAACCTGTTTGCACCGCTGATCGACTATTTTGTAGTGAAAGCCAATATCAAGCGGAGGATTGCCCGTCATGTCGTCTAACGTCAACTCCGTCGCCAACACGCTGAAGATTGCGCTGATTCTGTGCGCGATCTGCTCGGTTGTGATTTCCGGTGCTGCGGTGCTGCTCAAGCCGCTGCAGACCCAGAACCAGATACTGGATCGCAATCGCAACATTCTGATTGCGGCCGGTCTGTTTGATCCGGCTGTGCACAACAACGCCGATGTGCAGTCCATGTTCCAGCGCTTTACGCCCAAAATTGTGGACCTGGATACCGGCAGCTACCTCAGCGACGAGCAGATGCAGCAGCTGGGCCTGAACCCGGAAACCTACAACGAGACCGCTGCGCGCAACGATCCGGCGCTGTCCGATGCCCTGTCCGGCACGGACGACACTGCCAAGATCCGTCGCCGCGTGAAGTACGCCACCGTGTACATCATTGAAAACACCGATGGCAGTTACGAAAGTGTGGTCCTGCCGGTCAGCGGATACGGCCTGTGGGGCATCATGTACGGTTACCTGGCGCTGGAAGGCGATGGCAGCACCGTGCGCGGTATCGGTTTCTACGACCACAAGGAAACCCCCGGTCTGGGCGGTGAGATCACCAACCCGGCATGGCAGGCACAGTGGCCCGGCAAGCAGGTTTATGACGCCTCCAACGAGGTGGCTTTCCAGGTGGTGAAAGGCGGCGGTCAGGGCCAGAGCCAGGTGGATGCGCTGTCCGGCGCAACACTGACCAGCCGTGGTGTGGAAAACATGATTGCATTCTGGCTGGGTGAACGCGGTTTTGGTCCGTTCATCAGAAACGAAGTCAAAGGCTGAGAGGAGTTGTCAGATGTCTGAAATGAGCAAAACCATTCTCATCAAGCCGATATTCAAGGAAAACCCGATTGCGCTGCAGATTCTGGGTGTGTGTTCGGCGCTGGCCGTGACCACCAGCCTGCAGGTCACCCTGGTGATGTGTGTGGCACTGACCACGGTGGTGGCGTTTTCCAACCTGTTTATTTCCCTGCTGCGCAATCACATGCCCAGCAGCATTCGTATCATCATCCAGATGACGGTGATTGCGTCACTGGTGATTCTGGTTGACCAGATCCTCAAGGCCTTTGCCTACGAAATCAGCAAACAGCTGAGCGTGTTTGTGGGTCTGATCATCACCAACTGTATTGTGATGGGACGCGCGGAAGCGTTTGCGATGAAGAACCCGCCACTGCCCAGCTTCCTGGACGGTATCGGCAATGGTCTGGGTTACAGCCTGGTGCTGATTGTGGTCGGTACCCTGCGCGAGCTTTTTGGTGCAGGCACGCTGTTTGGCATCACCATTCTGCCATCAGTGGCCAACGGCGGCTGGTATCAGACCAACGGCCTGATGCTGCTGGCACCCAGTGCGTTTTTTATCATCGGCTTTTTTATCTGGGTTCTGCGCAACCGTTACGCCGATCAGGTTGAGAAGAACGAATTCCCGATGGCCTCGCACACGGCCGAGAAAGGAGCACACTGATGGAACATTTTCTGAGTTTGATGATCAGCGCCATTTTTGTGGAAAACATGGCGCTTATGATGTTCCTCGGTATGTGTACTTTTCTGGCGGTCTCCAAAAAAGTGGACACTGCCATTGGTCTGGGTATCGCCGTGATTGTGGTGCAGGCGATTACCGTGCCGGCGAACAACCTGATTTTTAACTACCTGCTCAAAGACGGTGCGCTGGCTTGGGCCGGCATGCCGGACGTGGATCTGAGCTTTCTGGGCTTTTTGTGCTACATCGGCGTGATCGCGGCGATTGTGCAGATTCTGGAAATGTTCCTCGACAAGTTTGTGCCGGCGCTGTACAACGCGCTGGGCATTTTCCTGCCGCTGATTACGGTGAACTGCGCCATCATGGGTGCATCGTTGTTTATGGTCGAGCGCAGCTACACCTTCTCCGAGAGTGTAGTGTACGGTGTTGGTGCCGGTATTGGCTGGGCGCTGGCGATTGTGCTGATGGCGGGTATTCGCGAAAAGCTCAAGTACAGCGATGTGCCTCCGGGCCTGCGCGGACTGGGCATCACATTTATCACAACCGGTCTGATGTCACTGGGCTTTATGTCCTTCAGTGGCCTGACTCTTTGATCAGACCTGCGTCGCTGAAGGCGACAACATGGCAATTAACCCGTTAACGTTGATGTGAGAAGGTTTCAGTAATAATGGATATCTCAACGATTGTAGCCGGTGTGGTGATGTTCACCGTGATCGTGATGCTGCTGGTGGTACTGATTATTGCCGCACGCGCCCGACTGGTCAGTACCGGTGATGTCAAAATCGAAATCAACGGCGATCCGAGCAAGGCCATCACGGTACCTGCCGGTGGCAAACTGCTGACCACGCTGGCTGATGCCGGTATTTTCCTGTCCTCTGCCTGTGGCGGTGGTGGTACCTGCGCACAGTGCCGTTGCAAGGTGCTGGATGGTGGCGGTTCCATGCTGCCCACCGAAGCTGGTCACTTCACCATGGGTGAAGCCAAGGAACACTGGCGCCTGTCGTGCCAGGTGGCCGTCAAGCAGGACATGAAAATTGAAGTGGAGCCGGAGTTCTTTGGCGTCAAGCAGTGGGAATGCGAGGTGATCTCCAACCACAACGTGGCGACTTTCATCAAGGAACTGGTGCTCAAGATCCCGGAAGGGGAGAGCGTGGATTTCCGTGCCGGCGGTTATGTGCAGCTGGAAATTCCGCCGCACGAAGTGGAATACAAGAACTTCGAGATTGAAGAGCGTTTCCGCGGCGACTGGGAAAAGTTTGGTCTGTTCAATCTCAAGTCCAAATGTGACAAGACCACGGTACGCGCCTACTCCATGGCGAACTACCCGGACGAAAAAGGCATCATCAAGTTCAACATCCGTATTGCCACGCCGCCGCCGCGCAGCAACCATCCGCCAGGCATCATGTCGTCCTATGTGTTCAACATGAAACCGGGTGACAAGGTGAAAGTGTTTGGTCCCTTTGGTGAGTTCTTTGCCAAGGAAACCGATAACGAGATGGTGTTTATCGGCGGTGGTGCCGGTATGGCGCCGATGCGCTCACACATCTTCGACCAGCTGTGCCGTCTGCACAGCAAGCGCAAGATCACGTTCTGGTATGGCGCGCGCAGCAAGAAGGAAATGTTCTATGTGGAAGACTTTGACCGTCTGGCCGCCGAGCATGACAACTTCACATGGCACGTGGCACTGTCCGAGCCGCAGCCCGAGGATAACTGGACCGGTTACACCGGCTTTATCCACAACGTGGTGCATGATCAGTATCTGAAAGACCACCCGGCGCCGGAAGACTGTGAATACTATATGTGCGGTCCGCCCATCATGAACGCATCTGTCATCAAGATGCTCAAGAGTCTGGGTGTGGAAGACGAGAACATCGCGCTGGATGAATTCTCCTGATCAGGAGAGCCGGTAAACGATGACAGAAAAAAACAGGGGAGAAAGGCGTTGCTCGACAACAAGCCGCTCCCCTGTTTGTTTTGAAATACCGATAAAACCGATGCCGGCCCTGGCTGGCAGGACTGACCAACCAAGATGATCGTGGCAACAACCCTGTATTGGATCAAACGTGTGCGTTACACGCTGATCTTTCTGACCGTGTTTTTGTTGTGGCTGTATTTGCGCCCGGAACCGCCTGCGCAGATTCAGATGCTGCAGGGCCAGACCATGGGGACCACGTACCAGATTCTGGTTGTCGAATTTCCTGAATCAATCTCCGGCAATGAACTGGCTGCGGGCATCGAACAACGTTTGCAGCGGCTGGACCGCGAACTGATGTCGACCTACGCGCCGGAGTCGGAACTGTCACGCTTTAATCGCAGTGAACCCGGCCAGTGGTTTGCAGTGTCGCCGGAGTTGGCCTTTGTGCTGGACAGGGCGATTTATTACAGCGAACTGACCAACGGTTATTTTGATGTCACGGTTGGGCCGCTGGTCAATCGCTGGGGCTTCGGGCCAGTGGTGGGGCAGCGTGTGGATCAGTCCCGTATTCCGTCTGATGACGAGATCCGCCAGTTGCAACAGCAGATCGGTTACCAGCACTTGCAAGTGAGTCTGGAGCCGCCGCAGGTGCGCAAATCACAGCAGGTGTATGTGGACTTGAGTGGCATCGCCAAGGGGTATGCGGTGGATGTGCTGGCCGACTATTTTGATTCGCTGGCCATGCCGGCGTATTTTATTGAAGTCGGCGGCGAGCTGCGCATCAAGGGTCGCAAGCCTGATGGCAGTGGCTGGGTACCGGCCATCGAAAAACCGGTAGATTCACCCACGCCCGAGGTGCACCAGATTTTTTACAGTCAGGGTGAAGCACTG
Source organism: Pseudohongiella sp. (assembly GCA_036834885.1). Classification (GTDB taxonomy): domain Bacteria; phylum Pseudomonadota; class Gammaproteobacteria; order Pseudomonadales; family Pseudohongiellaceae; genus Pseudohongiella. The sequence goes on from DAITNA010000003.1 coordinate 305,331, forward strand.
GCGGTGGCCGGCTCGGGTGATTACCGCAATTATTTTGAGCAGGACGGTGTGCGATACTCGCACGAGATTGATCCGTTCACTGGCCGCCCGGTGGCGCATACACTGGCGGCGGTGACGGTGATCAGCCAGAGTGCGATTGAAGCCGATGCACTGGCGACGGCCTTTATGGTGATGGGCGAGGAAAAATCCTTCGCGCTGGCGCAGCAGCTCGATCTGGCTGCGTATTTCATCAGCAAGCAGGCTGGCGATGACGGTTTTGGTGAACGCTATACCCCGCGTTTTGCAGGCTATCTGGAGGAATAACATGAGCACGATGATCGCGAGTTTTGTCATTTTGTTGCTGGTGGTAGCCGGTATGGCTATTGGTGTGATGTTTGGCCGCTCGCCCATCAAAGGCTCCTGTGGCGGGCTCAACAATGTTGGCATTGATGGCACCTGTGAAGTGTGCGGTGGCAATCCCGCACGTTGCGAAGAAAGTGCCAGGTAAAACCTGAAAGACCAGGACGGAGAACAACAGGCATGGCTCGAAATGCGTACGACATTATTGTGGTGGGCAGTGGTCCCGCGGGTGAATCGGCTGCGATCAATGCTGCCAAACACGGCAAAAAAGTCGCGCTGATTTCCGATCGTGATCAGGTCGGCGGCAACTGCACCCATCTGGGCACCATTCCGTCCAAGGCCTTGCGCCACTTTGTCAAACAGGTCATGCAGTTTCGCAGCAATCCGCTGCTGCGCGAATTTGCCACGCTGCACAAACCCAGCTTTCCGCAGATCATGCGTCATGCCGAACGCGTGATTGACGAGCAGGTTTATCTGCGCAGTACCTATTACGAAAAAAATGATGTGGAAGTCATTCAGGGCCGTGCGGTGTTTCAGGATGCGCACACCATCAAACTTGGCAACAAGGGTCCGGTGCTCAAAGCCGACCATTTTGTGATTGCAACCGGTTCGCGGCCTTATCGTCCGGCCAACGTGGACTTTGAGCATCCGCGCCTGTTCGACAGTGACAAGATTCTGAATCTGGATCACTCACCGAAAAAAGTCACCGTGATTGGTGCCGGTGTGATTGGTTGTGAGTACGCGTCGATTTTTGGCGGACTCGGCTGCAAGGTGGAGCTGATCAATCCGGCCGAGTCCCTGCTGTCATTTCTGGACTGGGAAATTTCTGACGCGCTCAGTTATCACCTGCGGGACATTGGGGTGCGCAGCCGCCACAACGAAGAGTATGAAAGCATTGAGTACCACGACAAATATGTGGTGACCAATCTACGCTCCGGCAAACGTATCAAGAGTGACATTATTTTGTGGGCCAACGGCCGCACCGGCAATTCCGACCACATGGGTCTGGAGGAGCTGGGTATCAAGCTGACCGCGCGTGGTCATATTGAAGTCAACGAGCGTTACCAGACTGCGGTGGACAATATTTATGCCGCCGGTGATGTCATCGGCTGGCCGTCGCTGGCCAGTGCGTCCTACGATCAGGGACGTGCCGCCTGCAATGCGATTATCGACCCGGACGCCTTTGTGTCCATCGACCGCGTTGCCTCGGGTATCTACACCATTCCCGAGATCAGCACGCTGGGTAAAACTGAGCGCGAGCTGACCAATGCCCGCATTCCCTACGAGGTCGGCAAGGCGTTTTTCAACAACACCGCGCGCGGGCAGATCACCGGTGAACAGGTCGGCATGCTCAAGCTGATTTTCCACTTCGAAACGCTCGAGATTCTGGGTATCCACTGTTTTGGTGACCAGGCCTCTGAAATTGTGCACATCGGTCAGGCCATCATGCAGCAGCAGGGTCCCGCCAACACCATGAAGTACTTTCTGAATACCACCTTCAACTATCCCACCATGGCGGAGGCGTATCGTATCGCCGCGCTGGATGGCCTCAATCGTGTATTCTGACCGGACCTGACGGCGACAGGGTCTGAACAGCGAGTGGCATCCGATGTCCTATAAACGATGGTTAATGCTGGTGCTTGTGTTGCTGCTGGTCACGGCGTGGCCAGCCAGCCATTTTGCGGCCTCACTGCAGCAGGCCCGTCACGACTTTGACCGCGATAGCCTGATACAGATGCTGGGCGAGGACGCCATTGACAATGATCCGGTGGCCGACGCCATCCTGATCAAGGCTGATGGCAGTCAGAACCTGGTCAACCCCCAATGGCTGGGTCTGCGGCGTGACCGTCTGGCTTACCTGGGCAAACAGCAGGGTGAGGTGGTGCTGGTGGTGCTGCCGTTCACCGTCAACGACGGGTTTAACGGCACGCTGGATCTGTTGGTGGCCTTTGACATGCGTGGCGAGATTGCCGCGGCGCGCGTGCTGGCGCCCTCTCGCTCGCAGCGCCTGACCGGTGAGCTGCTGGTGCGTGACTCACGCTGGATGCGCGAATTTACCGGCATGGGTTCACGCGATCTGCGCCGACCCAGCTGGCAGGGCATTGCTGCCGACGACGGCGTTGACCAGTTTGTCGGTGCATCGCTGACCCCCAAGGCGGTTGCCGCCGGTATGTACGATGCGCTGCTGTTTTTCCAGTCCAATCGTATGACCCTGATTCAGGGCGCTGCGGCGCTGGAACCGGTCGCAGCCAATTAAACAAGCGTTTGCTTCAAACAAAACCGCGCAGGAGAGAATCAATGCCGGCACAAACCATCAGCGTACTGGGCGGCGGCAGTTTTGGCACCGTGATCGCCAATATCGTGGCCCAGAATGGTTATCGCGTAAATTTCTGGATGCGCAACCGCGCGCTGGTTGATCAGGTCAACGCAACGCGTGAAAACCCGCAGTACCTGCCTGGTTATCCGCTGCATGCCGGGGTGCATGCCACCGACCGGATTGAAGAGGCAGTCAGTGGCAGTCGTCTGGTGTTTGTGGCTGTCCCCAGTGCCTATTTCCGCACCGTGGTGCGCACCATGCTGCCGGCTCTGACGCCGGAAACCATCCTGGTCAGCACCACCAAAGGCATTGAAGCCGGCAGCTTTCTGCTGATGAGCCAGGTTATGCGGCAGGAAGCGCCAGAGGCACTGATTGGTGTGCTCAGCGGCCCCAATCTGGCCGGTGAAATTGCCAAGCGCAGCCTGACCGGCACTGTGATTGCCAGCACCCACGAATCCGTGCGTGAACGCGTACGTGAAGTGCTCAAATCCGACTATTTCCGCGTATACACCAACGACGACATGTTTGGTGTCGAGCTGGGCGGTTCACTCAAGAACATTTATGCCATCATCGCCGGTCTTGCTTCAGCGATGGGCATGGGACAAAACACCAACAGCATGCTGATTACCCGCAGCCTGACCGAGATGGCGCGTTTTGGCCGCGAGCTGGGCGCAGACCCGATGACCTTTCTGGGCCTGTCCGGGGTGGGTGACCTGATCGTGACCTGTTCGTCTTCACTGAGCCGGAATTTTCGTGTAGGTTTGGCCCTGGGTGAAGGCAAAAACATTCAAGAGGCCATGGCCTCGGTGGGTCAGGTGGCCGAGGGTGTCAACACCCTGAAGCAGGTCAGGGACAAGGCCGACGAACTGGGTGTTTATATGCCGCTGGCCTCGGGGCTGTACCAGATTGTCTACGAAGGCAAGCCGGTCAGTCAGGTGATCTCGGCGCTGATGAGTGGCGAGGGCGCGCTGGACGTAGAGTACGAGGCGCACCGCGCCAAACAATTGTCTTCCAGGGAGCACAGGTGAGATGTCAGAAAATTCGGAAAAAATGACAGACGAGATTGTCGAGAACCTCAAACGGCCTTCGGCCTGGTTCCGTGTGCTCTTTATGGCCGGGTTTGTCATTGCCTTGTATGTGACCGGCATTATTTTGCTGGTACTGATGCTGGCGCAGATTGTGTTCAGTCTGTTCACCGGCAATGACAATCCGAATTTGCGTCGTCTTGGCGCCGGCTTGTCCACCTATGTCAGCCAGATTCTGGCATTCCTGACCTATAACAGCGACGACAAGCCGTTTCCGTTCAAACCCTTCCCGCTGGCTGAGACGCCCGGCTCTGACTCGGCCCCCGCCGGTACTGCAACCGACGCAGAGCCGCCAGCAGCCAGCTCCACTGACGAAGCGCCTGCTGCCCCGCGCAAGCGCAGTCCACGCCGCAAAAAGCCGGCGGAGAGCGATGGAGAAACCACTGCGGATGAATAAGCCTGTGCTGCGCCAGTTGATGATGTGTTGGCTGGCCGTATTTGCCTGCACCTCCTTGTCAGCCCAGACCACGGGTGATGCGGCCGGTTCCTCGGATTACGCCGGTATCGAGCGCTTCCCCGGTGCCCGCATTGTGGACTACCGCGTCGACAACAATACCTTCTATGCGCTGGCGCTCGGGCGCATGCAGCGTGTCAACGGACGCGTGTCACCGCGAGAATCCGAGCGTTATCAGGGCGATCTGCGTCGTATCACCTACGAAATTCCAAGCGGCTTTGGTGCTGCCGAGGTGTTCAGCCACTTCAGCGAGCAGCTGCTGGACAGCGGCGGGGAAGCCCTGTTCAACTGTCAGGGCCGTGATTGCGGCAGCAGCAATTTCTGGGCAAATGACCTGTTTGGCAGTCGTATTCTGTACGGACCGGAAGGCGGGCAGTATTACATGGCCGCCCGCTATCAGTTGTCGGTGGATGGCGAGAGCGTGAAAGGGTATGCCGCGCTTTATGTCATTACGCGCGGCAACCGCAGGCTCTACGCCCATCTGGATTTTCTGGAGCTGCCAGCCGCTCACATGAACGACTAGCGTCTGATCAGCGACAGGAACTCGTTGCGAGTGTTCTGGCTGTTGCGGAACGCGCCCAGCATACAGGATGTGGTCATCACCGAGTTCTGCTTCTCCACACCGCGCATCATCATGCACATGTGCTGGGCTTCAATGATCACCCCGGCGCCAGCCGCGCCGGTTTTCTGCACGATCACTTCCGCGATTTCCTTGGTCAGGTTCTCCTGAATCTGCAGGCGTCGCGCAAACATGTCCACAATACGGGCGATCTTGGACAAACCGATAACCTTGCCCTTGGGCATATAGGCGACATGGCATTTGCCAATAAAGGGCAGCATGTGATGCTCGCACATGGAATATAATTCGATGTTCTTGACGATCACCATCTCCTCGGACGATGACGGGAACAGGGCATCATTGATGACCTTGTCGATATCCTGGTCGTAACCGCGCGTCAGGAATTGCATGGCTTTGGCGGCGCGCAGTGGCGTGTCGGTCAGCCCCGGACGCGTGAGATCTTCACCAATGGCCGCGATGATGTTGCGGTAGGCGGTTTCCATGGTTGCCAAAGGCGTGTTCTCACCCGTGCTGGGCAGATCGGGGGATCGGTCGTCGGGTTTGCTCATGGCTGACTGCGAATCCTGGGTCGTTAAAAGAAGAGGCTGTTAAAAAGGCGCACTAAGCTACGATATCACCGGACGAGCGTAAAGCAATTTATGAATGTACTGACTTGTGTAGAAACCCTCAGTCTGCGTTTTGAGCAGGCCGATCTGTATTATGGCCACGGCACCGACAACCCGTGGGACGAAGCCATTTATCTGGTGTTTACCGTGCTGGGCATCCCGTTTGGATCCGGGGACGAAGCCGCCAATACCGCGGTTGAACAGCGCGAACTCAGTGTCGAGGAGCAGCAACGGGTAATGGCGCTCGCGGATCGCCGTATTGGCGAACGTCTGCCGATGGCCTACCTGCTGCAGCAGGCCTGGTTTGCCGGGTTGCCGTTTTATGTGGATGAACGGGTGCTGGTGCCGCGTTCGCCGATTGCCGAGCTGGTGCTGCAACAGTATCAGCCACTGTTGCCGGCGCCACCGCAGCGAGTGCTGGATCTGTGCACCGGCAGTGGTTGTATCGGCATTGCGACCGCGCTGGTGTTCCCGGATGCCGAGGTGGATCTGGCCGATATTTCAGCCGAGGCGCTGGCCGTGGCGCAGATCAACATCGACCAGCATGGTTTGCAGGGCCGTGTGCATGTCCGTCAGTCCGATCTGTTTGCCAGCCTGACTGGCCCATACGACCTGATCGTCAGCAATCCGCCTTATGTGTCGGCTGAGGAAGTCGCCGAACTGCCGCCGGAGTACCAGCGCGAACCGGCGCTGGGCCTGTTGTCCGACGATGACGGACTGGCGATTCCATTGCAGATTTTGCGACAGGCGCCGCACTATCTGACACCGCATGGGGTGCTGGTGCTGGAGCTGGGTTACAGCTGGGAATTGCTGGCTACGCGTTACCCCGATCTGCCGGTGATCTGGCTGGAATTTGACTGCGGCGGAGAAGGGGTGCTGGCGATTTCGCGGGATGCGCTGATTCGTGCGGCTTTATGAATTCGTGTACAATGCTGGCCTTTTCCTGACAGGTGGATCACTGACAGATGTCCGGTAACAGCATAGGAAATGTATTTACAGTCACCAGCTTTGGCGAAAGCCACGGTCTGGCGCTGGGCTGTATTGTGGACGGATGTCCGCCGGGACTGGCCTTGACTGAAGCGGATCTGCAACATGATCTCGACCGTCGCAAACCCGGTCAGTCGCGCTTTACCACTCAGCGTCGTGAAGATGATGCCGTGCGTATCCTGTCCGGTGTGTTTGAAGGGGTGACCACGGGCACGCCCATCGGCCTGCTGATCGAAAACACTGATCAGAAGTCAAAAGACTACAGCAATATCAAAGATTTGTTTCGACCAGCTCATGCGGATTATACCTATCAGCAGAAGTATGGTATCCGCGATTATCGCGGCGGCGGACGCTCGTCTGCGCGCGAAACCGCGATGCGGGTCGCCGCTGGCGCTATCGCCAAAAAGTATCTGGCCCAGCATTGTGGCGTGCAGGTGCGCGGCTATTTGAGCCAGCTGGGTCCGATCAAGGCCGAGCAACTGGATTGGGATCAGGTCGAACAGAATCCGTTTTTCTGCCCGGACGCCAGCAAGGTGCCGGAGATGGAAGCCTTTATGGCGGCGCTGAACAAGGAGGGCAACTCCATCGGTGCCAAAGTGACCGTGGTTGCCACCGGCATTCCGGTAGGCCTGGGGGAACCCGTGTTTGATCGTCTGGATGCCGATATTGCGCACGCGCTGATGAGCATCAACGCGGTTAAAGGCGTGGAAATCGGCGCCGGCTTTGAGTCAGTGACCCAGAAAGGCACCGAACACCGCGACGAGATGACACCGCAAGGCTTTTTGTCCAACAACGCCGGCGGTGTGCTCGGTGGCATCTCCAGCGGTCAGGACATTGTGGCGCATCTGGCATTGAAACCAACCTCCAGCCTGCGCTTGCCCGGCCGTTCGATTGATGTGCATGGCAACCCGGTGGAGGTGGTCACCACCGGCCGCCACGATCCTTGTGTGGGTATTCGCGCTGTGCCGATTGCCGAGGCCATGCTCGCCATCGTGTTGATGGACCATCTGTTACGGCACCGGGCACAAAATGCCGGTGTCCACAGTCAGACACCGGTTATCGGTGCAAAAGCATAATAAAATCATTTTGTTGAGATATTCACTTAAAGTTAATTTGTCAGCGGGAAACGTTCATGTCTGGTAAAACCTTGTACGACAAACTCTGGGAATCACATCTGGTCAAGCAGCGTGACGATGGTACGGCGCTGATTTACATCGACCGCCAGCTGATTCATGAAGTGACTTCACCGCAGGCGTTTGAAGGCCTGCGTATCGCCGGTCGCAAGCCCTGGCGTGCCGATGCCAATCTGGCGACACCGGACCATAACATCCCGACCACCAAGGCCGAGCGCAGCCGGGGTCTGGACGGTATTCTGGACCCGGTATCCCGCATTCAGGTGAAAACACTGGACGAGAACTGCCGTGACTTTGGTATCACCGAACTCGACATGAACGATATCCGTCAGGGCATTGTGCACGTGGTGGGCCCGGAGCAGGGTGCCACGCTGCCCGGTATGACCATTGTCTGTGGTGATTCGCACACCTCCACGCACGGTGCGCTGGGCGCGCTGGCGCACGGTATTGGCACGTCCGAAGTCGAACACGTGATGGCAACCCAGTGCCTGATCCAGAAAAAAATGAAAAACATGCTGATCCGCGTGGATGGCAAGCTCAATCCGGGCGTCACCGCCAAGGACATCGTGCTGGCCATCATCGGTGAAATCGGCACCGCCGGTGGTACCGGCTACACCATCGAGTTTGGTGGTGAGGCGATTCGCTCGCTGAGCATGGAAGGGCGCATGACCGTGTGCAACATGGCGATTGAAGCCGGTGCACGCGCCGGTCTGATCGCGGTGGACGAAACCACCATCAACTACATCAAGGGTCGCCCGATGGCGCCCAAAGGCGAGCTGTTCGAGCGCGCTGCCGCGTACTGGCGCACACTGGTCAGCGATGCTGACGCGCATTTTGACCGCGTGGTGGTGCTCGATGCCGCTGACATCATCCCGCAAGTGACCTGGGGCACCTCGCCCGAGATGGTGGCACCGGTCACTGGCGTGGTACCGGATCCGGATCAGGAAAAAGACAGCAGCCGTGCCGAGAACATCCGTCAGGCGCTGAAATACATGGGCCTGAAGCCGGGCACAGCGATCAAGGACATCAAGCTCGATGTGGTGTTTATCGGTTCCTGCACCAATTCGCGTATTGAAGATCTGCGTGCTGCTGCGGCGGTGGTCAAAGGCCGCAAGGTCGCTGACAGCATTCAGCTCGCGATGGTCGTGCCGGGCTCCGGTCTGGTCAAGCAGCAGGCAGAAGCCGAAGGGCTGGACAAGATTTTTACCGACGCAGGGCTGGAATGGCGCGAACCCGGCTGCTCCATGTGTCTGGCGATGAACGCCGACCAGCTGCCGGCAGGCAAGCACTGTGCGTCCACGTCCAACCGCAACTTTGAAGGTCGTCAGGGTTTTGGCGGGCGTACCCACCTGGTGAGCCCGGCGATGGCGGCGGCAGCTGCGATTCACGGTCACTTTGTGGATGTGCGTGACATCCTGCTGGACAGCGCGCGCGCCTGAACTCACGCCTGAACGGCAGCCACTAACGAATTTGAGTGAACTGACATGAAAAAATTTACTGTACATACCGGATTGGCGATGCCGCTGGACCGTGCCAATGTGGACACCGACTTCATCATCCCCAAGCAGTTTCTGAAGTCGATCAAGCGCAGCGGTTTTGGTGTCAACCTGTTTGACGAGCACCGTTACCTCGACAAGGGCGAGCCCGATGCCGACAACAGCAAGCGTCCGCTGAACAAGGATTTTGTGCTGAACCAGCCACGTTATCAGGGAGCCAGTGTGCTGCTGGCGCGTGAGAACTTCGGGTGTGGTTCCAGCCGTGAACATGCGCCGTGGGCGCTGGATGACTATGGATTCCGTGTGCTGATTGCCCCCAGCTTTGCGGATATCTTTTTTAATAACTGCTTCAAGAATGGCATCCTTCCTATTGTTTTGGATAAGGAAATTGTGGATGCGCTGTTTAAAGAGGTAAATGCCGCTGAAGGTTACACGCTCACCGTGGACCTGCCAGCGCAATCCATCACCCGACCCGATGGCTCTGTGATCCATTTTGAGGTGGACGCGTTCCGCAAGCACTGCCTGCTGAACGGTCTGGATGACATTGGCCTGACCCTGGAAGATGCCGACGCGATTCGTGCGTTCGAGAACCAGTGGCGGGAAAAATCACCCTGGTACTTCACAACTGCCTGAGGCAGATCTGACCAGGGAATTTATTTCGGGAGTTTTAATGATATGAAAAAGTACAACGTAGCCGTCGTGGGCGCCACCGGTGCCGTGGGCGAAGCCTTGATCAGCATTCTGGAAGAGCGCAATTTTCCGGTCAACGAACTGTTTCCGCTGGCCAGTGAGCGTTCTGCCGGCAGCAAGATCCAGTTCCGTGGCAAATCTGTCACTGTACAAAATCTGGCCGATTTTGATTTCTCCAAAGCGGAGATTGGCCTGTTTTCAGCCGGTGGCAGCATTTCCGAAATTTACGCGCCCAAAGCCGGTGCTGCCGGTTGTATCGTCATCGACAACACCTCGCAGTTCCGCTACGACGCGGATATTCCGCTGGTGGTACCGGAAGTGAACCCGGAGGCGATTGCGCAGTATAAAAACCGCAATATCATCGCCAACCCCAACTGCTCCACCATTCAAATGCTGGTGGCGCTGAAGCCCATCCATGACGCCGTGGGCATTACCCGCATCAACGTCGCCACTTACCAGGCGGTGTCCGGTACCGGCAAGGAAGCCATTGAAGAGCTGGCCGCACAGACGGCGGCACTGCTGAATGGTCGTGATGTCGAGTGCAAGGTTTACCCGAAGCAGATCGCGTTCAACGCACTGCCACACATTGATGTCTTCCTGGATAACGGTTACACCAAGGAAGAGATGAAAATGAACTGGGAAACCAAAAAGATCATGGACCCGTCCATTGAGGTCAATGCCACCTGCGTGCGTATCCCGGTGTTCTACGGTCACTCGGAAGCGGTGCATTTTGAAACAAAGACACCGATCAGTGTGGAGGAAATCCGCGCCTTGTTGTCCAAAGCGCCGGGTGTGGTGCTGATCGACGAGCCTGCGCCGGGCGGTTACCCGACACCGGTGACCGACTCTGCTGGCAAGGATGCGGTGGCGGTAGGGCGTATCCGCAAGGACATTACGCACCCCAACGGTATAGATATGTGGATTGTGGGCGATAACGTGCGTAAGGGTGCGGCCACCAACTCGATCCAGATCGCTGAAGTGTTGATTAAAGACTACCTTTAACTGATACTCACCGTGGCTTGAGTGCGGACAGGAATTCCGCTAATAATTTCCGTTAAAAACAAGGAACTGACCATGTTCAAACGCCGAGTGCCATTTGTTGCTGCGCTGTCGCCACTGGCGGTCGCACTGCTGCTGATGGCACCGGTGGCATCTGAAGCGGTTGAACTGGGTACCTTGAGTTTGCAGTCGGGCAGTGGCCAGCCACTGGTGGCAACCATTGCCCTGACTGACACCGAAGGCCTGAGCGCGGACGATATCCGGGTACAACTGGCCTCCGCAGCTGATTTTCAGCGTTTTTCCCTTGAGCGCCTGGCGGCGCTGGACACCTTGCAGGTCAGCGTGGATTTCTCCGGCGCTGCGCCCGTGCTGAGGTTGACCAGTCCGGTCACCATCAACGAACCCTTTCTGAGTCTGGTACTCGATACCCGCTGGCCCGCCGGTCGTGTGCTGACCGAGTACATGATACGGCTGGAATCGCCGGCCTTCAGTGCTGGCAGTGCACAAACCTCATCGTCTCCGATCCGTACCGAGACGGTTGCCGAGCCGGCAGACACCAGTGCTGATACTGATACTGGCACTGTGGTGTCCGCAGCACCGGTTGCCGGTGCGTCGACAGCCTCTGCCGCACCCGCGGCCTCTGCGGCTGCACCAGCCGCTGCGCCTGCCACCTCTGCAGCGCCCGCACCGGTGGTGTCCAATGCCAGCACCATCACCGTCAATGCCGGCGACACTTTGTGGGAGTTGGCCCAGCGTGTGCGTCCGGACAATTCAGTGAGTGTCCAGCAGACCATGCTGGCCTTGCAGCGTCTGAACCCCGAAGCCTTTATTGCCGGCAATATCAACCGGGTACGTCGCGGTGAGGTCCTGCAGGTACCGGAGCTCAGCGAAATCCGGCGTATGGCGGCGGCTGATGCGGTAGCCGAAGTCACGCGTCAGAATCGTGAATTTGCCTCCGGTGCGGCGGTTGCACAACCGGTGACAGCGCCACCATCCACAGCACCTGCCGGTGCCGGTGCCCAGGGCGAGCTGCGTGTGGTCACGGTAGAGGAGGAGACTCCCAACCAGCAGGCCAATACCGGTGCCTCCGGCAATCAGGCAAACCAGCGCGCCGAGCAGATTGAGGCGCTGGAAGATCGTATTGCCCTGCGTGAGGACGATCTTGCGCGGCTGGATGCTGAAAATGAAGAATTGAATGCCCGTCTCGCGCTGTTGCAGCAGCAGATCGCGGCAGCACAGGAGATTATCCGCCTGCGCGACTTGGAACTGGCCCAGTTGCAGCAGCGGCTGGCTCAGGAAAGCAGTGCTGCCGGTGGTGCCAGTGCCGAACCGCCGGTGATCACCATGGCGCCGGATGCCGGCCCGATTCAGCGCCTGATGTACCTGCTGACCAGCAATACCTGGGCGATGCTGGGTGCCGCTGCGGCGCTGGTGCTGTTGCTGGTGCTGCTGATGGTGCGTCGCAATCGCTCGGCTGCGTTGGCCAAAGCCCAGGCCAATGCCCGCGAGAACGATACCATCAGCCTCGGCAACGAGGATGAAGAGCTGCTGTTCAGCGGCGTGGCAGAGGCAGCTGCTGAATCCACCGCGCGACAGGCCAATACGGAATCTGCAGATGCCGATACGGACGCAGGCCGTCAGGCAACTGCTGCTTACCAGTCAGTCCGGGACGCTGATGCCGACACAGATGATGACGCCGAGGCTGATTTCGACAATCTGATGCAGCAGGAAATCAGACACGGCGCCGAGTCCAGCCAGGGCGCCACTGACCGTGATGCCATCGATAACAGCAGCGAGACCCATGCGGACAGCAATGCCGGTGACGATGCCACTGACAGCTGGCAACCGGATGACCTGACTGACACCAGCGATACCGAGGATCCATATCAGCTGGATGTTGGTGAACCGGCAACAGCGGAGACAGCCAGGCAGGATACGGCGTCCGCCGCCGATGTGCTCGACGATGTGGCGGACGCCGAGACCGGTGCCGATCTGAGCTGGCCTGACGAGGAGCGTCCGCGGGTCGGCGACGAATTTGATATCAGTCTGACCGATGTTGATGGGCAGGAACCCGCAAAAACGGCCACCCGCTCGCCCGCCGATGATGAGTTTGACGATCTCGCCTTCCTGCCGTCCGAGGACGAGTTCAGCGACCAGGCAACCGCAGCAGAGGAAGACGAGGAAGATTTCGAGTTCCTCAACGACTCCGACGAAGTCGCCACCAAGCTCGATCTGGCGCGTGCCTATATCGACATGGGTGACGGTGACGGTGCTCGTGAAATCCTGGAAGAAGTGCTCAGGGAAGGCACGGAAGAGCAGCGCAAAGAAGCGCAGGACCTGCTGGGACGGCTCTGACAGTGAGCATCCGATATGCCCTCGGCGTTGAATACAACGGCGCCGCATTTTATGGCTGGCAGCGCCAGCTTTCCCCGATCATGCCGAGTGTGCAGGCAACGCTGGAAGAGGCGTTGGCTTTTGTGGCCAATGGCCCGATCACGGTCAGTTGTGCCGGACGCACCGACGCCGGTGTCCATGGTTCCGGTCAGGTTGTGCATTTTGACTGCCCGGTGCAGCGCTCGGAGAAAGCCTGGGTCATGGGTACCAATACGCGTTTGCCTGCCGAGATTCGTGTGCAATGGGCGCGCGAAGTGGCGCCGGACTTCCATGCCCGCCATTCGGCGCTCAGTCGCCGCTACCGCTATGTCTTGTATGACGAGGCGGTCAAACCCACCGTACTGATCAACCAGCTGACCCATGTGCGCGAGCCTGTTGATGCCACGCTGATGCACGAGGCGGCGCAGTGTCTGGTGGGCGAGCACGACTTCAGTGCCTTCCGCGCTACCGGCTGTCAGGCCAACTCCCCGGTGCGTGAGATTCGTTTTGTGCAGGTGCGGCGGCAGGGGCGATTTGTCGTGCTGGAAATTGAGGCCAATGCGTTTTTGCAGCACATGGTGCGCAATATCACCGGGACTTTGTTGCAGGTGGCGACCGGCAAGCAGCCGGTTGAGTGGGTCGCGCACGTGTTGCAGAGCCGGGATCGCAAGCAGGGCGGGGATACGGCGCGGCCGGATGGTTTGTATCTGGTTGGGGTGGAGTATCCGGCGCATTTCGGGTTGCCGGTGTTGCCTTATGGACCTTGTTTTCTTTAGGGCTGGTCCGGTTTTTTTTCTGTTGGTGCTGGCACTGCAAGCGCAGGGCTCAGGGGGGCAGTGGTGGCTGACCGGCCGCATGTGCCAGGGTGCAGACCGGCGCTGCGGAACTCGACCTTCGCGGCTGCGCCGCTCGGGACTCGAACAATCCTCGCGCCCATTCGGTCTGCTCCCTGGCACATAAGCGCGGCTTGATTGGTCAGCCACCACTGCCCCCCTGAGCCCTGCGCTTGCAGTGCCAGTTGTTCACGTTGCCGTCTCTGTTCGCGTTGTGGATTTCTGGTCATTGGCACTATGCTTGGACATCAGCAGTCTTCTTGTTGAGGTGATGTGGGGATGAGCAAACGTATTCTGGTGATTCAGGGGCACCCGGACAACAGTGTGCCGCATTTGTTGCATGCCTTGGCGGACGCTTATGCCGACGCTGCCAGGGCTGCAGGTCATGAGGTGCGTGTGGTGGATGTCACCGGGCTGGATTTTCCCTTGCTGCGGTCCCAGCACGACTGGGAGCATGGTGAGGTGCCGGCCGGGTTGAAATCTGCCCAGGACAGCATTCTCTGGGCACAGCACCTGGTGCTGTTTTTTCCTTTGTGGCTTGGCGGGATGCCGGCGATTCTTAAAGCGTTCCTTGAACAGGTGCTGAGACCCGGTGTAGCGTTCAGTTATGCCAAAGGCAACCCCATGGGCATCAAGGGCCTGACAGGGCGCAGTGCTCGTGTGGTGGTTACCATGGGCATGCCGTCGCTGGTGTACAAATGGTTTTTCCGGGCCCACAGTTTGAAGGCGCTCAAGCGCAATATCCTGGGCTTTGTCGGCATCGCACCGATCCGGCAAACCGTCATTGGCATGAGCGCCAATCTCACACCGGGACAGTTCAGCAAGCTGCAATCCACCCTGCAAAAACTCGGTCGCGCCGGCGAGTAAGTCATCGAGCTTTTGGCAGTGGACATGGGGAAGTGGGGCTTCCACGACAGTTGCAGAGCAGTGGCACAGACCGGGGGTGGGGTATGGGGTGCGCGACCAATCAGGCCGCGCTTATGTGCCAGGGTGAAGACCGAATGAGCGCGAGGATTGTTCGAGTCCCGAGCGGCGTAGCCGCGAAGGTCGAGTTCCGCAGCGCCGGTCTCAACCTTGGCACATGCGGCCGGTCGCGCACCCCATACCTCACCCCCGGTCTGTGCCACTGCTCAGGCACTGCCCTCAACGTAAATCCACTCCCACCCACTTTTAAGCCTGTTTAAAATTGCTGCGTCTGTTAAAATCCCGGCCTTCGCTAGCGGCTGTCACCAGCCAGACAGGATTTGTTGTGCCATCACGAACACGAGTCAAAATCTGCGGGATCACCCGGCCTGAAGATGCAGTGCTGGCTGCCCGTCTGGGCGCCGATGCGCTTGGCCTGATGTTCTACACCGGCAGCAAACGCCACATCAGCCTGGCACAGGCACAGGCCATCCGCGCCGTCGTGCCCGCCTTTGTCTCACTGGTAGGACTGTTTGTGAACCCGACGCGGACACAGGTCCAGGACGTACTGGCCGCCGTTCATCTGGACTGCCTCCAGTTTCACGGCGACGAAGACCCCGATTTTTGTGCATCGTTTGGCGTCCCGTACCTCAAAGCCCTGCGCATGGCGCCTGATCTCGACGACGCCGGCATTGATGCACTGATTCGCCGGCACAGCCGCGCCAATGCCATTTTGCTCGACGCCTGGGACCCGGTGCAGGCCGGCGGCACCGGCAAAACCTTCGACTGGGCGCGCGCCGCGCAGTGTGTAGAGCGCAGCACGCTACCAATTGTATTGGCAGGCGGACTGGAGGCAGACAATGCCGCCAGAGCCATCGAAACTGTCAAACCCTGGGCGCTTGATCTGAGCAGCGGGGTAGAGAGTGAACCGGGTATCAAAGACCCGAAACGTTTGCAGGCTTTTTTTGACGAGGTTAACCGTGTCCGAATTTGAGACAGCAGTATCCGGTGCATCAGGCGCCGCTGGACAGGATCTGTTCAGTGGCCCCGATGAGCATGGTCACTTTGGTCAGTACGGCGGTGTGTTTGTCGGCGAAACGCTGATGGCCGCTGTGGAAGAACTCGACCAGGTCTATCGCAAACTCTCAAAGGATCCGGCTTTCTGGCGTGAATTCGACAAGGACATGAAGCACTACGTTGGCCGTCCGTCGCCGCTGTATTTTGCCGAGCGTCTGAGCAAAAAGGTCGGTGGCGCACGCATTGTGCTCAAGCGTGAAGACTTGAATCACACCGGTGCCCACAAGATCAACAACACCATTGGCCAGGCGCTGCTCGCCAAATACATGGGCAAGCCGCGCATCATTGCGGAAACCGGTGCCGGCCAGCACGGTGTGGCCAGTGCCACTGTGGCAGCCCGTCTGGGGCTGGAGTGTCATGTCTACATGGGCGCTGAGGACGTGCAGCGTCAGTCCGCCAACGTCTACCGCATGAAGCTGATGGGCGCCAATGTGATTCCGGTGACCTCCGGTTCCCGCACCCTCAAGGATGCGCTCAACGAGGCGCTGCGCGACTGGGCCACCAATGTCGACAATACCTATTACATCATTGGCACGGTGGCGGGCCCGCATCCGTATCCGATGCTGGTGCGCGACTTCCAGGCCATTATTGGCCGTGAAGCGCGTGCGCAGTCGCTGGAAGAATACGGCCGTCTGCCCGATGCCCTGGTGGCGTGTGTAGGAGGCGGGTCCAATGCGATTGGTCTGTTCCACCCCTTCCTGCGTGACGCTGATGTGGCGATTTACGGTGTTGAAGCCGGCGGTGACGGTGTGGAAACCGGCCGTCACGCGGCGCCGCTGTCTGCCGGCAAACCCGGTGTACTGCACGGCAACCGTACCTATGTGATGAGTGATGCCAACGGTCAGATCGTGGAGACGCATTCGGTGTCCGCCGGTCTGGACTATCCCGGTGTCGGCCCCGAGCACGCCTGGTTGAAGGATATTGGCCGTGCGCATTATGTCTCGGCCACCGACACCGAGGCGCTGGATGCCTTCCGTATGCTGTGCCGGCTCGAGGGCATTATCCCGGCGCTGGAATCCGCGCACGCGATTGCCTATGCCTGCAAGCTGGCCGCCACCATGTCGCCGGAGCAATTTATTGTGGTCAACCTGTCGGGGCGTGGTGACAAGGACATCCACACCGTTGCCCGTATCGACGGCATTACCGTTTAACCGCGCCAGAAGGGAAATGTGAGCAAAATGAGTCGATTGACTGCGAGTCTTGATGCAATCAAACAAGCTGGCCGCAAGGCCGTGATTCCCTATATTGTGGCCGGTGACCCGGATCGTGACACTACGGTTGCCCTGATGCATCAGCTGGTGGCCGACGGTGCTGATGCCATCGAGCTGGGCATGCCTTTCAGTGACCCGTCATCCGATGGCGCCGTGATTCAGTTGGGTGCCGAGCGCGCCTTGCGCCAGGGTACTCGTCTGGACACCGTGTTTTCGATCGTCGCCGAGTTCCGTCAGCGTGATGCCCGCACACCGGTGGTGCTGATGGGGTATCTGAATCCGCTGGAAGTCATGGGCTACGAGGCGTTTGTGAACCATGCCGCCGATGCCGGAGTGGATGGTCTGCTGATTGTCGACATGCCGGTCAGTGAAGCCAGCCGTATGCTGGCGCTGACCCGGGCGCGTGCACTGGATATCATCTTCCTGGTGGCACCCACCACCATCGAATCCCGGCTGGCATCGATCTGTGAGCACAGCTCGGGGTATATCTATTACGTCTCGCTCAAAGGCGTGACCGGGGCAGCGATCAGCGATACCGCCGATATTGCCCATCGGGTGGCGACCTTGCGCGAGCGCACCAGCCTGCCGGTGATTGTCGGCTTTGGTATCAAGGACACGGACAGTGCCCGCGCCATGGCGGCGATCAGCGACGGGGTGATTGTGGGCAGCGCACTGGTGAACAAAATCGCCGGCCTGACTGACAGCGGCAAGCGCGATGCTGCAGCGGTTGCCGCGTGTACCACCCTGATCAGAGAGATTCGACAGGCACTGGATGCCTGAGATGGTATAGTAGTCAGCCAAGGCTGGAACCGTCAGATATTCAAGACTTGAGAAAACACAGGACGATTTTATGAGCTGGATTAACAAAATCCTTCCCTCCATCCGCAGTGGCAGCAGCAGTGCCGAAGGCAGCAAGCAGAAGTCCAGCGTGCCGGAAGGTCTCTGGAAAAAGTGCCCACGCTGCGAAGCGGTGCTGTATCGACCGGATCTGGAGCGCAATCAGGAAGTATGTCCCAAGTGTGATCACCACATGCGCATCACCGCGCGTCGACGCATTGAGCTGTTTCTCGATACCGAAGGCCAGCGCGAGTTGTTTGCCGACATTGAGCCGGTGGACATCCTCAAGTTCAAGGACCTGAAAAAGTACAAGGACAGGCTCTCGGCTGCCCAGAAAAGCACGGGCGAAAAAGACGCGCTGGTGGTGGTTCAGGGTCGTATCGGCAATCTCGAAATGGTGGTCGCGGCCTTTGAGTTCGGTTTTATTGGCGGCTCCATGGGCGCGGTGGTGGGTGAAAAGTTTGTGCAGGCCATCAACACCTGCATCGCCCAGCAAATGCCGTTTGTCTGTTTCTCCACCAGCGGGGGTGCGCGCATGCAGGAAGCCCTGGTGTCCCTGATGCAGATGGCCAAAACCGCTGCCGCACTGGAAAAGCTGCGTGCCCACGGCCTGCCGTTTATCTCTGTGCTCGTTGACCCGGTGTACGGTGGTGTGTCTGCGAGTCTGGCCATGCTGGGCGACATCAATATCGCCGAGCCGCGTGCACTGGTCGGTTTCACGGGTCCTGATGTCATTCGTCAGACGGTGCGTGTGAAGTTGCCGGAAGGTTTCCAGCGCAGTGAGTTTTTGCTGGAGCACGGCGCCATCGACATGATTGTGCACCGCAAGGACATGCGCACGACAGTCACCGGACTCGTGCGCAAACTGATGCAACTTCCGCCGGCAGCCTGATTTGTGAGCCGGACATCGCAGCCGCTGGATAGCCTGACGCGATGGCTGGAGCGTATCCAGCAGCTGCACCCGCAGGAAATTGATCTCGGCCTTGATCGTGTCAGGGCCGTTGCTGATCGCCTGGGTTTGAAGCGCCCGGCACCGTTTGTCATCACCGTGACCGGCACCAATGGCAAAGGCAGCCATGTCGCCGCATTGGACGCCTTGTTCCGCCATGCCGGCTTGCGCGTCGGCTGTTACACCTCTCCGCATCTGCTGCGTTACAACGAACGGGTTTGTGTGCAAGGGCAGCCTGCCAGTGATCAGGAGCTGGTCGATGCCTTTGATCGTATCGAAGCCGTGCGCGCCGATGTGTCACTCACCTATTTTGAGTTTGGCACACTGGCTGCGCTGCTGATTTTTGAGCAATCCGCGCTGGATGTGGCGGTGCTGGAGGTCGGCATGGGCGGGCGGTTGGACGCCGTCAACATCATCGATGCAGACATCGCGATTGTCAGCAATATCGATCTGGATCACCAGGAATGGCTGGGCGATACCCGCGAGGCGATTGCCCGCGAAAAAGCCGGCATTTTCCGCGCCGGCAAACCCGTGGTCTGTGCCGAGCCCAGTCCACCGTCAACCTTGATTGAAACAGCACAACAGCTTGGTTGTCCGCTGTATTTGCCCGGTCGTGACTACCACTGGGACGTGCAGTCACCAACATCCTGGCGCTGGCAGGGGCTTGCACGCAAACAGCCGGGTGCTGCACTACAAACTATCACGCTCAATGCATTGCCGACACCGGGACTGGCCCATGGCAATGTGGCCAGCGCCTTGCAGACCGCGCTGCTCAGCGGTTTGTTGCCGCAGGCCTGTACGCACACAGAACAGTGGTTGCACAGCATGGCGCCCGTGCTGCAAACCTTGCAACTGGCCGGTCGCCAGCAGTGGTTGCCGACAGCGCCGGGTTCGGCGCGTGTCATGGTGGATGTCGCGCACAATCCCAATGCGGCCGAGGCACTGGCGCAGCGTCTTGAACGTGAGCGCGCGGCGTCTCCGGCGACTATGCAGACTCATGTTGTGGTAGCGATGATGGCTGACAAGGATCATGCCGGTTTTTATCGCGCCTTAGAAAAGCAGGTCGACTTCTGGTATATTGCGCACTTCGATTTGGCGCGCTGCCTGCCAGCTTCCGAGTTGGCAAGGATCTGGCAGACACTGTCAGCTGCGTCAGCAAAAACAGCCGCAACCATCAGCGTATTTGATGGCGTCGCCGCTGCCTTTGCTGCCGCCTGCGAGCACGCGCGTGCAGATGATATGGTGGTGGTTTGCGGTTCATTTATCACGGTGGCAGAAGCCATGGCTGCGCACGCCGGTGATTAAACGCAAACGGCAAAAACGCAACAGCACAGACCCATCGGCGACAGGCTGTTAAACAGGCAAAGAGGTCAGCCCACTTTGAATCAGACCACCCGTCAACGAATTACCGGCTCACTGGTGCTGGCATTTGCTGCCCTGATTTTGTTACCGGTTATCTTCGACGGCGAGGGCAGTTACCTGCCAACGGTTGAACCTGAGATTCCAGCGCGGCCCCTGCAACCACAACCGGCTTTTCAGGACGCTGAACGTCCGATGATTGATGCCGACAGCGATGCCATCCGTATCCGGCCCGAGACAAGCGGCACAGCAGAGACGTTGACCGCCGACGTCGAGACAGCGCCAGACACCCCTGATTCCGCACCACAAAGCTCTTCCGACACCTCTGCCCCCGCGCAAGTGACCTCCATTGAACCCGCACCGGCGCAGCCGCTGCCAGACGACACCGCCCCGGCACAAAGCAGCGCGGCACCGGCCACGGCAGAGCCGTCAGCCCCGATACAGCCACCAGCCCCGATAACAGGGGCCGACACTGCGCAAACCAGCACAGCAGCACCGGCAGACAACCGCACCGCCGCCCTCGATGTTCAGGGCTTGCCCGAGTCATGGAGTGTGAGACTGGGTTCATTCTCCAGTGCGGCCAATGCCAGTGCACTGGTCACGCGCCTGCAAGATGCCGGACATCGTGCCTACACGCGTCGGGTGGATTCCAGTCAGGGGCCGTTGACGGCGGTGTTTGTGGGACCGCTGGTTGATCGCGGTGCCGCGCAAATTCTGCTGGACCGCTTGCGTCAGGATTTCCAGCTGAGCGGCATGATTGTGCGTTACGAGATTGAGCAACTCTAAACAACAATAACAACGGGTGAAGGGATGACACTGCTGGATATCGCGATTTTGCTGGTGATTGCTGTGTCAGGCATTTTTGGTCTGTCACGCGGATTTGTGCGCGAAGTGCTGTCAGTCACTGCATGGGTGGCAGCGATTGTTGTGGCGCGCTTGTACAGTCCACATCTGGTGCCGATGTTTGCCAGTGTGACTGACAATGAGACCGGGCGTTATGTGCTGGCGTTTGCGCTGCTGTGTCTGGGCGTGCTGATTCTCGGCGCCTTTGTGAACAAGTTTATGGCTCGCCTGGTTTCCATGGTCGGGCTGCAAGTCACCGATCGCCTGCTGGGTGTGGTGTTTGGTGTGGCCCGCGGTGTGATCATTGTGGCAGTGGCGGTGTTTTTTGCCAGAGAAGGTTTCTCTGACGAAAGCTGGTGGATGGAATCACAAGCCATTCCCCATGTGATCGCCGTGATTGAGTGGGCAGGTTTTTTACCCCGGTAAACAACACCGGGCCAGATTTTGACGCAGGTTTACGGAGTATTTTTGCATGTGTGGTTTAGTTGGCATTGTTGCCAGATCCGAAGTAGCGGTCTCGTTGTATGACACTCTGACTGTGTTGCAGCACAGAGGGCAGGACGCTGCCGGTATTGCCACCTGTGACGATGGGATCCTGAATCTGCGCAAGGACAATGGCCTGGTCAAGGACGTGTTTCGCACCCGTCACATGCGCAGACTGACCGGTCGCATGGGTATCGGCCATGTGCGTTATCCCACGGCGGGCAGTTCCAGCCCGGCGCTGGCGCAACCGTTTTACGTCAACTCACCCTACGGTCTCTGCCTTGCCCACAACGGCAAT
This sequence comes from Pseudohongiella sp., assembly GCA_036834885.1. Taxonomy (GTDB): domain Bacteria; phylum Pseudomonadota; class Gammaproteobacteria; order Pseudomonadales; family Pseudohongiellaceae; genus Pseudohongiella. The sequence goes on from DAITNA010000003.1 coordinate 327,182, forward strand.
CTCACCAACGCAGCGCAACTGGCCGAAGAGCTGTATTCAGAAGACCTGCGCCATATCAACACCGACTCCGATTCCGAAGTGCTGCTCAATATTTTTGCGCATGAGCTGCAACAGGTGGGCAAAATGGCGCCGACGCCTGAGGATATTTTTGCTGCGGTGGAAGGTGTACACAAACGCTGCCGCGGCGGTTACGCCGCGCTGGTACTGATCAGCGGTTATGGCATTGTCGGCTTCCGTGACAAAAACGGTATTCGTCCCCTGGTGTTTGGCAAGCGCGAGTACAAGGGTCAGGTCGAATACATGCTGGCGTCGGAGAGTGTGGCGCTGGACTCACAAGGCTTCACGCTGGAGCGCGATGTCAAACCGGGTGAGGCGGTATACATTGATGTCAAGGGCCGACTGCACACTAAAGTCTGTGCAGAACCGGCTGAGTACACGCCCTGCATTTTTGAGCATGTGTATTTTGCGCGACCTGACTCCCTGATGGACGGCATCTCGGTATACAAGGCGCGTTTGCGCATGGGGGAGCGACTGGCGGACAAGGTCAAACGCCTGCGACCTGAACACGACATCGACGTGGTGATTCCAATTCCGGACACCAGCCGTACTTCGGCACTGGAGCTGGCCAACCGGCTGGGTGTGAAGTACCGCGAGGGCTTTGTCAAAAACCGCTACATCGGTCGTACCTTCATCATGCCGGGGCAGAGTGAGCGTCGCAAATCCGTGCGCCAGAAACTCAATGCCATTGAACTCGAATTCCGCGGCAAAAATGTGCTGTTGGTTGACGACTCGATTGTGCGTGGTACCACGTGTCGTCAAATCATACAGATGGCGCGTGATGCGGGTGCACGCAATGTGTATTTTGCCTCGGCTTCGCCGCCGGTGCGTTACCCCAACGTCTACGGCATTGACATGCCGGCGGCCAGTGAACTGATTGCCCATGGCCGCACGGAAGAAGAGGTGCAAAAACTCATTGGTGCCGACTGGCTGATTTTCCAGGACCTGCCCGATCTGATTGCCGCATCGCAGGAAGGCAATCCGGAAATCAAACAATTTGAGTGCGCGGTATTTGACGGCAACTATATTACCGGTGATGTGGATGCCGCCTATCTGCAGGCACTGGAGCAGTCACGCAACGACAAGGCCAAACGCGCCAGCGATCGCAAAAAGCCGGAACCGCCGGACGAGGAAGAGTAATCAAATGCGCCGGGCTCAGCCCCCGGCCTGTTTTGCCTGAATCCCTTTGGACTGCAGAACACTGAGTACCAGTGTTCTGTGGTCTCCCTGAATTTCAATCACACCGTTCTTCACCGCACCGCCGCTGCCACAGCGCGCCTTCAGCATTTTGCCCAGGGCCTCCACCTCCGGCAGGGTCATCGCGAGTCCTTCAATCAGGGTGACAGCCTTGCCATTGCGCCCCTTGGTATCCAGTTTGACGCGCACCCGGCCATCGCCCACCGGACGTGCCGCCGCATCGCTGGCGCAGCGACACGCAGTCAGCGCTTCAGCACAGACCGGGCACAAGCGCCCTTTGTCTGTGCTGTACACACGGGTTGAGGATTTGTTCATCACAGCAGTGCGGGCAAGCGTTTATTGTTTGTACAGCGGTGGCAGTTCAAAGCGCTGCGACTGCTGACTGGATTTCTGATCACGCGAGCGCGTGCTGCGTTCAGCCTTGAGCATCTGCAACAGACGCTTGCGGGCGTTGTCGTCAAATTGCTGCTGACCGTCAGCCGCATACAGCGAGGCTTGCAGCTGCTGGCACAAGCCCTGCAATTCCGGGTTCTGCAAGCGTGAGGCCAGATCATCCAGATTGTACAGGCCGGCATCGCTGAAGAACTGGCGTCCCCAGGCAATCAGCTGGGTGCGGATCTGCTGGGCCGAGGCTTTGGACAGACTGCTTTCAAGCTCGGCAAACACATGTTTTTCCTGTCCGTTGGCGATGTCACGCTCATAAGCCGCTGTGCGCACAATGGCCTGTGCAGCATTGGCAATCAGCAGGTTCTGACGGCGGCGCCACAGCCACCACATTGCGCCCAGCACCAGCACAATCACCAGCGCCATCAGATTGAGAATCCAGGCCGGAGTTCGCGCGGCACTGATCATGCCATCCGTCATCGGACTCTGCATCAGGCTGCCGGGTGTGTTGCCGGCGGCCGCTTGTGCCTGGGCATCGGCCGGGGCCACGCCACCAACCGGGGTGACTTGGATGAACGAGGCCGGAATCAGCGCATGCTGCTGGGTATCGCTGTCGACATCCCACCATGGCAGGTCAATTTCCGGGATAACCACGGAGCCTTCTCCGGTGGCAACCAGCACGTATTTCTCGATACGGGTGCCAACAATATTGCCGTCAACCACCATGCGCTCGATCACCGGCTGTTCGGGGTACACGTTCATGCGGTCGATCTCGGGGCGGCCCAGCGGGGGCAGGGCTGCGCCATCAAGGCCGTTGGCCACAATGGTAATGGTGCGTTCCACCGAGTCACCGGGATTGAGTGTGGTGATGTCACGGTTCCAGTTCTCGCGGATCTGTATGTCGGCGGCCGGCAGAAAGGTGCTGCCTTCGGGGAAGCTGGCTGGACGCTCTTTGACCTGCACGGTATACCCTTCAGCAAAGGCAGTGACCGGGCGCATGTTCGGGTTGCGGAACACGAAGTTGCTGGAACCGTCGGTCAGTTCGCCGCGGAACACGATGTCGGGAATGACCAGCTCGCCGCTGCGCTGGGGGAAAATCACATAATTCTTTTCATAGACACCATAACGCACGCCGTCGACCAGCTGTTCGTACTGATGCGGTGCGCCAAGCATCTGCACCACAGCATTGGCGGGCTCAATCTCGGTGAATACCGGATTGCGGATACCGGCAATGGTGTAATGCAGGCGAATGGTAAACAGCAGCTGTTCCTGCACATACACGCTGTTTTTGCTCAGCACCGTCTCCAGAAACACATCGTTGCCGGCGGCCAGTCCGGTGTTCTCAGGTTCGGTCACGGTGATGGTGAAGGCTTCGGTGGTGCGCGGGCCGACAGTCAGCGGCGGGATCTGCTGCTCACCCAGTTGGCGTGGAAACAGCACCAGCATATAGTCTGTCCACGATTCAATACGGTTGTTGACCGAGCGCAGGTGGCTGGCCGAGCGCGTTGTCACAATTTCGAAGCGCTCACGCAGTGGCTCAAGATCAATCTGCACCCCACTTTGCTGGCCGTAGACACGAATTTGCAGCGTGACGGTTTCGCCGCGCGTGAGTTCGGTGCGATCCAGCCGGGTTTCAATCTCGGGCTGCTGGGCCTGTGCAACACCGATCAGCAGCGCCAGAAAAAAGCCGGTGGCTGTGCTAACAAGTCGTTTCATACTGACGCCTCATTCATGGTGCTGTGCCCTGTGATCACGCTGTGCCGGCATGGTGTTCAGCGAACGCCCTGACTCGCTGCCCGACGCTCTATCATCCGGCGGCGTGATTCAAACTGGAATTTGCGTTGCAACAGCTCGCCCGGATCATCCTCGATACGGCGCAGGAATTGTTCGAGCGACTCCTGGTCTTCCTCGATTTCGGTATTGGCGCGCTGCTGGCTGTTGGCGTTGTCAGATTCTGACTCCTGCTCTTGCTCGCTGGGCGGCTGCTGTTCTGACTCTTGCTGCTGTTGCTGATCCTGTTGTTCCTGCTGCTGCTCTTGCTGTTGCTGCTGTTGGCTGTCGTCGCTTTCAGACTCGCTTTCGCTTTGCTGTTGCTCTTCCTGTTCCTGCTGTTCCTGCTGCTGTTGTTCTTGCTCCTGCTGCTGTTGCTCTTGCAGCAGTTCTTCCACGATAGCCTTGTTTTTCAGCGCATCGGCGTGATCGGGCTGAACGTCCAGTACAGACTGGTAAGCGGCAATGGCTTCCTCAAAACGCTCGGAGAAGGCCAGTGCATTGCCCAGATTGAATTTGGAATCGAGGTCATCACGCAGGCTGAATTCGCGCACCGCAGCGTCGTAGTTGCCGGCGCGGTAATTGGCCGTGCCGCGCCAGGCGGAGTCTTCAAACAGGGTGGCTGCCGAGGCCGGATCGTTTTCTTCCATGGCCTGCAAACCACGCTGGTCACGGTTGCGCCACAGATCACTGAGACGGAATCCGCGTGGCGGGGGCGGCTGCATGGCGCCGCTTTGTGAGCCGATGGCCATTTCCTCCAGCGGCATGTCGGACAGCGGGATCGGGGTATTGGCGGGCTGAGCGATTACCGGTTGTGTGGGCAGTGCCAGCAGCAGGGCGCCGCCGACAACAGCAATTTGCAGGATCCAGCCACGGCGGAAACACAGCGCACACAGCGGTACCAGCAGCAGTAACAGCCAGGGGCCGGCGTCGTACCACAGCTCGACCTGTTCGTCGGCTTCCAGATAATCATCCGCATTGCCCATCAGACTTTCGGCCAGCACCGACTCCAGATCGCTGCTGTCGATGCTGACGTCCTGATAACGGCCATTGAGCTGGCTCGCAAGCGCGTTCAAATTGCCGCGGTCCATGCTGGCCACCACCATCTGGCCGGCGGTGTCACGCAGATACTCGCCATTGGCCGCCGGAATCGGGGCACCCTGGGCGCTGCCAATGCCGATGATGTGCAGGGGATAACGGCCATCGGACAGCACATCCTGGATCGCGTTGTTCTGGTCCTGGCCAAACCCGCCACCGGTGATCAGCAGCACACGACCGTTGACGGCGGACGCCTCATCCATCAGGGTTCTGGCCATCTGAACGGCTTGCGCAGGATTGTTGCCAATAATCGGCATGATGTTCGGGCTCAGGGCCGGCACCATGGCGCGAATGCTGACCGAGTCATCGGTGAGCGGCGTGACCATGTGCGCTTCGCCGGCGTACACCACCAGCGCGGTCTGGCCCTCGCGGCGCATGTCCAGAATATCCATGATCTTGCGGCGGGCAACGGTGATGCGATTGGGATCAAAGTCGTTGGCAAACATGCCCAGTGACAGATCCAGCACAATCACCAGCGCATCCTGGCGCTGTTGCACCGGCTGAGTCTGCTTGGACCAGGTAGGGCCGGCGAGTGCCACAATGCTCAGTGTCCAAACGCCCAGCAGCAGGTACAAGGGCAGGCGCTGCGAGGCGTTTTTGCCGGCGCTGAGCAAATAGGGCAGCAGGTTTTGGTCGATCACCTTGTGCCAGGCTGATCCTTGCGCATCCAGACGCCACAGGCGGCGAAAAAAGAACAGGGCAGGCAGCAGGGCCAGCAACCAGAGCGGGCGCAGGAAATGAAAATCGCTGATGGCCTGGGACAGCGTCAGGCTTTCGTTCATGCCGACTCTCCCTGAGCACCTGTCTGCACGCCCGGGCGGTCCTGCACCGTGGCCCTGCTCACGGCCGCGGCACGCGATGCGGCGGGCAAGGCCATGATGGCCAGCAGGAAACTCAGCAGCAGGGCAATACCCAGCGGCCAGTGGAACAGTTGTGTAATGGGACGGTAGGTTTGCTCGTCCTGTTCGATGGGTTCCATCTGATCCAGTTCGTCATAGATGGCCACCATGTCTTCCAGTGTGCGCGCCCGGAAATAACGGCCGCCGGTCATCTCGGCAATCTGGGTCATGGTGGCGTCATCAATCTCGGAAATCAGCGCGCCGGGGCGGTTGCCGAACATGGAGCGCTGGGCAAACTGGTCGGAGGCGATACCCACCACATGCATGGTGATGCCTTCGGTGCGGGCCAGTTGTGCAGCCTGAACCGGAGTCAGCTCACCGGCATTGTTGATGCCGTCGGTGAGCAAAATCATGATGCGGCGATTCTGCGGCTGGGTGCGCAGGTGTTTGACGCTGATGCCAATGGCGTCACCAATGGCGGTGGCCGATTCATCAATCATGCCAATTTCCAGCTCTTCGACCAGGCGCTGCACGGTGCCAAGGTCATAGGTCATCGGTGTCAGGATGTAGGCATGGGCGGCAAACAGGGCCAAGCCCAGACGATCCCCCTGACGTTTTTCCACAAAGTCGCTGATCACCGCTTTCATCACCTGAAAGCGCGACAGCTGGGTGTTGTTCAGGAACATGTCACGCGCTTCCATACTGCCGGACATGTCCAGTGTCAGCATCATGTCGCGTCCGGTGGTCGGGATCTGTACCGGTTCACCCACCCACTGCGGGCGACTGCCGGCGGTGACCACCAGCAACCAGATCAGCGAGCACAGAATCAGCATCAGCACACTTTTGTTGTAGTGCCGGGAGGCATCGGTATGCAGTTGCAACAGTTGACGGTAAAACGGGATTCGCAGCGCGGCATCCTGACGCGGTGCTCTGGGCATCAGCCAGTACACCAGCAGGGGCAGGGGAAGGGCCAGAAAAACAAAGGGCCATGAGAATTCAAGCATGTTGTTCAGCCGCCGCGTTGGTTTCGGTCTTGGTCTTTGGCTCGATTTTAGCCATATACAGGTTTTTTATCCATTCGCGTGCCATGCGCTCCAGCGCGTTGGCATCCACGTCACAGCTTGGTGCAAAACGCCCCTGTGCCAGCACACTCGCCAGTTGCTCATCCAGCAGTTTGGCCTTGTCATGTTCGCGCAGGTAATTCACCCAGGCCTGACCGCTGAGACCGGCCACGCGGCTGTGTTCGTGATGCAGCAGTGCCACCCGGCGCAGCACGGCGTTGACCTCGTTAACATAGACCAGACGGGCCGCCATGTCCTGTTCACCACGGTTGCCGAGGGTCTGACGGGCACGGCTGACTTCTGCCATCGCGGCATTGATGCGACGCTGCAAGACCAGGCGTTTTTGCAAGCGCCACAGGCCATAGGCCGCCAGTGCCAGCAGCAGGACAATCAGCACCCACCAGCCGGCAGCCAGTGGCCACCAGCTGACGTCGCCCGGCATTCGAATATCCGCCAATTCACTTAAAGCGTCTGCGATGTCCATTGATGTATCCGTTCTACCACCGGTTGGTCGGTTCTGAGTGTCAGCAGTGGGATCTTGAGTTTGTTCAGCTCGTCCTGAAGCTTGTCCAGTCGCTGCTGGAACAGGCTGCGGTAATTCTCACGCGCCCTTTTGCTGAAGGTGTTCAGCGTGCCTTTCTCGAGGCCGTCGGTAATATTGTAATAACCCGGTACCGGCAGATTCTCTTCCAGCTCATCATGAATGAAACAACACACCACGTTGTTGTGCAGTGACATCTGGTACAGGTACTGGAAACCGGCATCGTTGATGGTGCTGAAATCGCTGATCACATAGAGCGTACTGCCGGGTTTGGTGATACGGCGAATACGCCCGAGTGCGGTGGCCAGCGAACCGGCTTCCGGGTCCTGCTTGCGGGCGGCGCTGGCGCGCTGGGCCAGATCAGCGTTGGCCAGCTGGATCTGGTTGAGCAAATGCAGCGCCGAGCGGCGACTGCGTTTCGGGCGCACCAGGGCAAATTCATCGTCGGCATAGACCAGACCGCCAACACGATCACCGTTATCAATGGCCAGCCAGCAGAAAATGGCGGCGGCCTGGGCAGCGATCACGGATTTGAACGCGGTGTGGCTGCCAAAAAACATGGAACTGGACTGATCGACGGCGATCAGCACCGGACGTTCACGTTCTTCGCGAAACACCTTGGTAAAGGGTTTGCCGATACGCGCGGTCACCCGCCAGTCGATGGTACGGATGTCGTCGCCTGCCTGATACGGGCGGAATTCCTCAAAATCGATGCCACGTCCACGAATTTTGGACATGTGCAGGCCGGAAATGCCGGCCACCGAGCGTTTGTGTGACACATACTCCAGCGTGCGCGCGGCGTAACGCTGGAGCAGCAGATCCTGCAGGCCGATGACGGCGCCTTTGACCTGATACAGGGCCTGATGGGGAAGAACGCGTGCCGACTTGGTCATGGTGGCGGCACTCAGGCTGAGGGAACCCGCTCCAGTATGGTACTGAGTACCTTGTCCGGGGTGATACCACTGGCCTCGGCTTCAAAGCTGAGCAGCACGCGGTGGCGCAGCACATCAAACATCACGGCCTGCACATCGTCCGGGCTGACAAAGTCCTTGCCCTGAATCCAGGCGTGCGCGCGCGAGCAGCGATCCAGCGCAATGGTGCCGCGCGGGCTGGCGCCAAAATCGATCCAGGCTTTGAGATCCGGGCCGTACACTTCCGGATGGCGGGTCGCCATGATCAACTGGATGATGTATTCCTCAACCGCCGGTGCCATGTGCATGGCCAGAATCTCCTGGCGGGCAGCAAACAGGTCATCCTGACTGATCACCGACGGCACACTGGGTGCCACGTTGCGGGCTTCATCACGCACCAGGTGCAGAATGCTGCGTTCGGCGTCGGCTGAGGGGTAGGTAATCGAGACATGCATCAGGAAGCGGTCGAGCTGCGCTTCGGGCAGCGGATAGGTACCTTCCTGTTCAATCGGGTTCTGTGTCGCCATTACCAGAAACAGCGGCGGCAGCTTGAAGGATTCACGGCCCACGGACACCTGATGTTCAGCCATCGCTTCCAGCAGTGCTGACTGCACTTTGGCCGGCGCCCGGTTGATTTCGTCAGCGAGGACCAGGTTGTGGAAAATCGGGCCGGGCTGGAAGCGGAAGGAGCCGTCTTCCGGGCGGAAAATTTCGGTACCGGTAATGTCGCTGGGCAGCAGGTCAGGGGTGAACTGGATGCGGTGGAAATCGCCTTCGATGGCGCGGGAAAGATCTTTGATGGCCTTGGTCTTGGCCAGACCGGGAGCGCCCTCCACCAGCAGGTGACCGTCGGCGAGCAATGCAATCAGAAGTCTGTCTACCAGTTTTTCCTGTCCGATGATCTGCTGCACAAGCCAGGATTTCAGTGCTGTTATTGTATTGTGGTGACTCATAAATTTCCCTGTTCTGCGAAGCGGAGTGCGGGTCGGAAGTCAGCGATTGTAACCAATTCAGGCTGGATGTCTAGCCGGCTTTCTGGCGAGTTTGTCATAGAATGTGGCAGCGTCATGACGCCTGCTCCTTTATAATCACAAGCCTCCAAAGCTGGCCCAATGCCGGTTTTTCCCTTGAATCCAATGCCATCCCTGACCGGAGTGACTCTGAATGTACGGCCTGATGCGATCCATCCTGTTCTCCCTGCCCACAGAAACCTCGCATCGAGTTGCGATGAGCAGTCTGGATATTGCCCATGGCCTGCATCTGGACGCACTGGTCGGGGGTGCTCGCAAGGGTGCAGGTATCCCTCTCAGGGTCATGGGCATCGACTTTCCCAACGCACTGGGTCTGGCCGCCGGGCTGGACAAAAATGCCGATCATATCGACGGACTGGCGGCGCTGGGTTTCGGATTTATTGAAATTGGTACTGTGACCCCGAGGCCACAGCCGGGCAATCCGCTGCCACGACTGTTTCGCCTGGTGGAGCAGCAGGCCATCATCAATCGCATGGGCTTTAACAACAAGGGCATTGACCATGCGCTGGCGCGTATCCAGCAGAGTCGATTCAAAGGCGTGCTAGGTATCAACATCGGCAAGAACTTTGACACCCCGGTAGAAAAAGCCGCCGATGACTACCTGATTGGTCTGCGCAAGGCCTGGCCGTTTGCCAGTTATATTGTGGTGAATCTGTCCTCACCGAACACACCGGGATTGCGTTCCCTGCAATACGGTGAAGACCTGCGGCGCCTGCTGGCACTGCTGAAGACCGAGCAACATGCCTTGCATCAGGCCGATGGTCGACATGTGCCGCTGGTGATCAAGATCGCGCCGGATCTGACGCAGGAAGAAGTCGGCCTGATTGCCGCCAGCTTGCTGGAGTTTGAAGTGGACGGCGTGACGGCGACCAATACCACCCTGTCGCGCTCGGGTGTGGAAGCCAATCCGCTGCACAAAGAAGCGGGCGGTTTGAGTGGTGTTCCGGTGCGTGCGGCATCCACGCGGGTGATCAAAGAATTGCATCAGGCACTGTCTGGCCGCTTGCCGATTATTGGTGTCGGTGGGGTGGGCAGTTTGCAGGATGCGCGTGAAAAGTTGCAGGCCGGGGCCAGTCTGATTCAGATCTATACCGGTTTTATTTACGGCGGTCCGCCGCTGGTGCGCGAGATTGTCGAAGGTCTGACCGCTGACGATCTGAGAGTTGCCCGGTGAAAACACTGACGCTGTACACCACGGCCGGTTGTCACCTGTGTGAAGAGGCCGAATCGATTCTGCGTTACTGCCAGCAGTATGAGCCGGGCATTCAGTGGCAATCTGTCGACATTGCCGAGGACCCCGCGCTCGTTGAGCGCTACGGGCTGCGTATTCCGGTGATCCGCAAGGACGACGCCGAGCTGGGTTGGCCGTTTGATCCGGGGCAGGTGATGGGGTTCTGGAAATAGAAATGGGGTCAGACCCTATTAATAGGGTCTGACCCCATTTCTTAATCCAGCCCAAACAACCGCCGGGCGTTTGCCGTTGTCTGCTCCGCCACCACAGCAGCAGGTCGCCCAGTATAGGCTGCCACGGTTTTGAGTACCTCGGTCAGAAATGCCGGTTCATTGCGCCGGCTTTTGGGCTTGGGGCGCAGGGTGCGTGGCAACAGATACGGGGCGTCGGTTTCCAGCAGCAGGCGGTCAGCGGGAATGTCACGCACCAGCTCGAGCAGGTGTTCGCCACGGCGCTCGTCACAAATCCAGCCGGTGATGCCAATATACATGTCCAGATCCAGATAATCGTGCAGCGCTTCCCGGGTATCGGTAAAACAGTGCACCACTCCGCCGCTGATCTGATCACGAAACGCTTTCAGCATGGGATAGAACCGCGTGTGTGCATCACGCTGATGCAAAAACACCGGTTTGCCACAATCTGCAGCCATGGCCAGATGGGCTTCAAACACTGTTTCCTGAAGCGGGCGTGGTGAATAGTCGCGATTAAAATCCAGTCCGGTTTCACCCACCGCTTTGATCAGCGGCTCGTCCAGCAAGGCGCGGATGCCGGCCAGCACCGACTCGTCGGCGTGGGCGGCTTCATGGGGATGGATCCCGGCCGTTGCCGACAAACGCGGGAAACGCTGGCACAAATTCAGGGCTTTTTGTGAAGCGCTCAGCGTGGTGCCAGTCACCAACTGGTGCACAATGCCAACGGCCTCGGCACGCGCAATCACCTCAGCCAGATCATGGTCAAAGGATTCATGGCCAAGGTTGGCGCCAATATCAATCAGTTCTGGAAACGTGTGCTGTGTGGTCATGGCGCGCGATTATAACGACATGCCTGGGCGCAGGCCACGCTGTCTTGCCCCGGATGTCTGTGCTGCCTGTACTGTCTGTGCCGGTGGTCGATCATGCCGCTGTGTCGGGAATGCCACAGGCCGGGTGTGGTAGATTGCTGGCGTATCAAGGATAATAACGCCCGCTAAAGACAGTACCGCCCGCTAACGATAGTACGGCCGATCAAAGGCCACTGACCCAGCGACTTACAGGTTGACAACAATGACTAGCTCCACTGCGCCAGACAAAACACTCCCGGAAAAGAAGGCTCTGAACTGGGCAGAACTCGGTTTCTCCTATCAGCCCACCGAATACCGTTTCCGTGCCATTCACAAAGATGGTCAGTGGTCCGAAGGCGAGCTGATCACCTCCGACATGATTGCTGTGCACGAAGGTGCACCGGCGCTGCATTATGCCCAGCAGTGTTTTGAGGGTCTCAAGGCCCAGACAGCACCCGATGGTCGTGTGCTGCTGTTTCGTCCGGAATTGAACGCGGAGCGGATGCGCCAGGCTGCCGGTCGCCTGCTGATGCCCGAGGTGCCGGAAGCGCTGTTTATCCGCGGTGTGCAGGAAGCGGTCAGAGCCAACTATGCCTGGGTGCCGCCGTATGGTTCTGGTGCTTCTTTATATATACGCCCGATGCTGATCGGTGTCGGTCAGAATCTGGGTCTCAAGACAGCCAAAGAATTCGAGTTCCGCGTGTTTGTCTCCCCGGTCGGCCCGTATTACAAAAGCGCCGGTCTGGCGGTGATTTCACTGGCGGTGTCGGATCTTGACCGTGCCGCGCCGGCAGGCACCGGCAACTACAAAATCGGCGCCAATTACGCCGGTGGTTTGCTGGCCACGCGTCTGGCGCAGCAGCTCGGTGCCAATGAAGCCCTGTTTCTGGATGCGCGTGAGCGCCGTTACATCGATGAGGCCGGCTCGGCCAACATCGTGATATCGATGACGGGTGGCCGCTTTGTGACTCCCGGCTCCAATGCCGTGCTGCCGAGCGTGACCCGCCGCTCCATCATGACACTGGCGGAGAACGAACTGGGACTGAAAACCGAGCAGCGCGCCATTGACCTGCGCAAGGAAATTGCCGAGTTTGAAGAAGTGGCCGCCTGCGGCACAGCTGCGGTGATCTCCCCGGTGGGCCGTATTTATGTTGATGGCCAGTGGCACAGTTTCTACGGCGGCGGCGAGCAGGCCGGTCCGGTTATGCAAAAACTCTACACGCTGCTGACCGGCATACAGCGTGGTGAAATCGCCGACAAATACGGCTGGACAATGAATGTAAGCCTCTGATTCGCCTGAATGACAACCTGCCGGCACCGGTCTGACACCGGTGCGGTGGGCCGTCTTGCCACTTCCCTCGTATATCTGCCTGTCACCAAACAAGGCTTGACCCCCACCCGGCGAGTCTTTATATATGACGGCTTCATTAAGCGACGCCCTTGCCGTCAGGCCTGCCGGGAGCGCAGAGCCAATTGCTTGAAACTCAGGAAACGTACATCTGAATGACTAAATCTCTGGTTATTGTCGAGTCGCCTGCCAAGGCCAAAACCATCAACAAATATCTCGGAAAAGAGTTTGTGGTGAAGTCCAGTGTGGGCCACATCCGCGATCTGCCGGTATCCGGCAGCGGCAACGGCCTGGCAGTGGATGCTGCCGAGCGCGCCAAGGAAGCGGCCAAAACCCGCAAGCTCAGCCCCGAGAAAAAAGCCGCGCACAAGGAAAAAAAGTCGCGAGAACAACTGATTGCACGCATGGGTGTGGATCCAGAGCACGGCTGGAAAGCACGTTACGAAATTCTGCCGGGCAAGGAAAAAGTGGTCGCCGAGCTCAAGAAGCTGGCCAAAGATGCTGACACCATCTACCTCGCAACCGACTTGGACCGTGAAGGGGAGGCGATCGCCTGGCACCTGAAAGAGGCCATTGGCGGTGACGAGTCGCGTTATCGCCGAGTGGTGTTTAACGAGATCACCAAAAAAGCCATCAATGAAGCTTTCTCGCATCCGGGCGACCTCGACATGCGTTATGTCGAAGCCCAACAAGCGCGCCGTTTTCTGGACCGTGTAGTCGGTTTTATGGTGTCACCGCTGCTGTGGGCCAAAGTCGCCCGCGGTCTGTCCGCCGGCCGGGTGCAGTCCGTTGCCGTGCGTTTGATCGTCGAGCGCGAGCGCGAGATTCGCGCGTTTGTGCCCGAAGAATTCTGGGAAGTGTTTGCCGATACCCGCACCGCGCACAAGGATGCACTGCGTTTGCAGGTGGTCAAACAGGGCGATAAAAATTTCCGCCCCGGCAATGCCGCCGACACCAATGCCGCGCAGGATTTGCTGCGCGCTGCCCGGTTTGTGGTCAGCAGCCGTGAAGACAAACCCACCAGTTCACGCCCGCGTCCACCGCTGATTACCTCGACCTTGCAGCAGGCCGCCAGCACGCGTCTGGGGTTTGGCGTGAAAAAAACCATGACACTGGCGCAGCGTTTGTACGAAGCCGGTTACATCACCTATATGCGTACCGACTCAACACATCTGAGTGCCGACGCATTGGCCATGTGCCGCAGTTATATTGAAGAACAGTTTGGCAAAAAGTACCTGCCGGAAGCCCCTGTGCAATACAGCGCCAGAGAAGGGGCGCAGGAAGCACACGAAGCGATTCGCCCGACCGACGTCAACACCTCACCAACACAGTTGTCTGGTATGGAGCGGGATGCCGAGCGTTTGTATGCACTGATCTGGGCACATTTTGTCGCTTGTCAGATGCCGCCTGCGCGCTACCTGAGCAGCCAGATCACTGTGACAGCTGGCGATTTCGAACTGCGCACCAAGGGCCGTATCATGCAGTTTGACGGTTACCTGAAGGTGCTGCCGAGCAAAGAGGAAGACGTGGTACTTCCCGATGTATCCACAGGTGAAATACTGGCGCTGGAAAAACTCGATCCCAAACAGAATTTCACCAAACCGCCGGCGCGTTACACCGAAGCCAGTCTGGTCAAGGAGCTGGAGAAGCGCGGTATTGGTCGCCCGTCAACCTACGCTGCCATCATTTCCACCATTCAGGAACGCGGCTACGTCAAAGTGGAAAGCCGCCGTTTTTACGCCCAGAAAATGGGTGACATTGTGGCTGAGCGTTTGCTGGAAAGTTTCACCGATCTGATGGATTACGACTTCACCGCCAAGATGGAAGAGTCGCTGGACGGTGTTGCCACCGGTGCCAAGAACTGGAAGCAGGTGCTGGATGAGTTTTACGCCAGTTTCTCCGATCAGCTCAGCGCTGCGTCGTCAGACGACGATCATGGCATGCGTGCCAACAAACCCACGGACACGGATATTACCTGTCCGCAGTGCTCGCGTCCGATGCAGATTCGCACGGCCTCAACCGGTGTGTTCCTGGGATGCTCAGGTTATGCATTGCCGCCCAAAGAGCGTTGCAAGAGCACGATCAATCTGACACCGGGCGAAGAAGCCATTCGCACAGACAGCGAAGAAGAAGCGGAAGAAGTTGAAAACCGCCTGCTGCGTCAGCGCAAACGCTGCAAGCTGTGCAACTCGACCATGGACAGTTATCTGATCGACAGCACCCGCAAGTTGCATGTCTGCGGCAACAACCCGGATTGCAGCGGCTATGAGGTTGAAAACGGCAACTTCCGCATCAAGGGTTATGAAGGCCCGATTGTGGAATGCGAGAAATGTGGCTCGGACATGCAGTTAAAGACTGGCCGGTTTGGCAAGTACTTTGGTTGCACCAACGAGTCCTGTGGCAACACCCGCAAACTGCTGCGTAATGGCGAGGCGGCACCGCCCAAGATGGATCCGGTGGTGATGTCGGAGCTGCGCTGCGAGAAGGTGGATGACCATTATGTGTTGCGTGACGGCGCTGCCGGTTTGTTCCTGGCCGCCAGCAAGTTCCCGAAAAATCGCGAAACGCGGGCACCGCTGCTGCGCGAGCTGATTCCGCACAAGAGTGAACTGGATCCCAAGTATCACTATCTGCTGGACGGTCCGGTCAAGGACAAGGACGGCAATCCGTCGATCGTGCGCTTCAGTCGCAAATCACAGGAACATTACCTGCTGACCGAAGTCGATAAAAAACCGACGGGCTGGAAAGCAGTGTACCGCAATGGCAAATGGGTTGTTGAAAGCTGATCAACAACCCGATTAGCTATGGCGACGAATCACACCGACACTGATGCCTTCAATCACAAATGACTGCCGGCGCAAGTCTACGCTGATAGGCTGGTAGTCGTCATTCTCCGGCAGCAGGCGGATCAGGTGCCGGTCGGCGGTGTGTTCCAGTCGTTTGACAGTCACATCCTCATCCAGTCGCGCCACAATGATGTCGCCGTTGCGTGCGTGTTCGGTTTTGTGTACGGCCAGCAGGTCACCTTCAAAAATGCCGGCATTGATCATACTGGTGCCTTTGACGGTCAGCAGGTAATCCGCCTTGGGATAAAACAGCTCAGCCGGCACATTCACGTACTCGTTGATACATTCCTGCGCCAGGATCGGACTGCCAGCGGCCACCTGGCCCACGACCGGCAGCCCCTGTTCCTCGTTGGCGGCTTCCTGCTCGGGCAGGCGAATGCCACGCGAGGCGCCGGGCACCATTTCAATGGCCTTTTTGCGAGCCAGTGCTTTCAGATGCTCTTCCGCTGCGTTGGGTGATTTGAAACCCATCTCCTGGGCGATTTCCGAGCGTGTGGGCGGATAACCGGTTTCCTGCTGATAACGCCGGATAAATTCCAGGATCTCAGTCTGTCGCGGGGTTAGTGCCTGCATCGGGCTCTCCGTATACTGTGGTGATATTCAGGCTGTAAGTATATACAGTTATGCTGATCGCGCAAGCCCGGGTAAGTCTCAGGGTTTCTGCATCTGCCGGGATCGGTGATAATGCGCAGCAAGCAACCCCCGGTCCATGACGGCGGGTGACAATCAACAAGCTTGAGGGCCAGTCCCGGGAGACCACAGGTGGCAGCAGCACACGGTGTATTGATGCTGGATATTGAAGGCAAGGCGCTGACCGCCGATGAGCGCGTGTTGCTGCAGCATCCGCTGGTAGGCGGTGTCATCCTGTTTGCGCGCAATGTGGGTGAACCGGCTCAGGTCAGCGATCTCAATGCCGCGATCCGCGATGTGCGTCCGGATATCCTGCTGGCAGTTGATCAGGAGGGCGGACGGGTGCAGCGTCTGCGCGAGGGCTTTACGCGCCTGCCGCCCATGTTGTTGCTGGGACAATACTGGCAATCGCATCCGCAGGAAGCGCTGGCCCTGGCGCGTGATACCGGTTGGCTGATGGCATCGGAGGTGCTGGCGACCGGTTTTGATTTCAGCTTTGCACCGGTGCTGGACTTGCATACCGGGCGCAGCGAGGTGATTGGCAACCGTGCGTTTGCCGCTGAAACCGACACGCTGGTGGCACTGGCCAGCGCGTTTATGGACGGCATGCACGAGGCCGGCATGGCCACCACCGGAAAACACTTTCCCGGCCATGGCAGTGTGGAGGCGGATTCACATCTGGCCTTGCCGGTGGACAACAGGGCATTGCAGCAGATTCGGGAACAGGATCTGTTGCCGTTTCAACGCTGCGTCGCCCAGCTGGATGCGGTGATGCCGGCGCACGTGATATACGCGCAGGCCGATGCACATTGTGCGGGCTTTTCATCGTTCTGGTTGCAAACCGTGCTGCGTGGCGAACTCGGTTTTGATGGCGTGATTTTCAGCGACGATCTGGTGATGGAAGCCGCCGCGGCCGCAGGTGATATGTCGCAGCGTGTTGAGCAGGCATTGCGTGCCGGTTGTGACATGTTGCTGGTGTGCAACAAACGCAGCGCCGCGTTGGAGGCGTTGGCGGCACTCGAACAAGGTGCAGCCGACTGTGTGGATACAGACAGTGCCCGCCGCCTGCGCAAGATGCAGCGGCGCAAAATCCCGCAGTGGTCATCGTTGCAACACGATGCGCGCTGGCAACAGGTTCATCAGCAGCTGCAGGCATTTCTGGCGCGGCATACGCTGTAAAAACGACTCACGGCAAAGGATAACGTTTTGGATACACAAACCCTGAATAACGTGCTGCAGCAGGCGCGCTGCCTTTACAACGAACAACAGATTGCGCAGGCGCTGGACAAGATGGCCACTGACATCACCGCCCGGCTCAGGGACAGCAACCCGTTGTTGTTGTGTGTGATGAACGGCGGTGTGATTCTGACGGGACACCTGGCACCACGACTGCAGTTCCCGTTACAGATGGACTATATCCACGCCACGCGTTATCGCGGACAACTGACGGGCGCTGATTTGCACTGGCGTGTGACGCCGGCAACTCCCGTGCAAAACCGGGTTGTCCTGATACTGGATGACATTTTTGATGAAGGCGAAACCCTGAGCGCCATCACACACTGGTGTCAGGCGCAAGGCGCGGCCGAGGTATTGAGCGCGGTGCTGATCGACAAACAACACGAGCGCAAAACCGCTGCACTGAAACAGGCCGATTTTACGGCGTTGACCTCTGAGGACTACTACCTGTTTGGTTACGGTATGGATTACAAAGGTTACTGGCGCAACGCACCGGGTATTTTTGCTGTCGTATAAGTATCCGATGCAAAAAATCCGGTGGACAAAGACTGCTGATGACAAGCTCCGCGACCGACAATCTGCTCAAACATCTGCCCGCTGCACCCGCAGGGAAGCCCCGGGGGCCGGCGCCGGTGCACCAGTGGAATCCGCCATATTGTGGCGAGATGGACATGCGTATTGCAGCTGATGGGCGCTGGTACCACGAAGGTTCTCCGATAGGGCGACTGCCACTGGTGCAGCTGTTTGCGTCCATTCTGCGTCTGGACCCTGACGGTCACTATTACCTGGTGACGCCAGTTGAAAAGGTGCGCATCCGCGTGGATGACTGCCCGTTTGTTGCGGTGCTGCTGGATGTTGACGGGCAGGGCGAACAGCAAACGCTGCGTTTTACCCTGAACACCGAAGAGCAGGTTGTTGCCGGGCCGGATCACACCATTACCGTCACCACCGCAAAGGATGGCCAGCCGCACCCGGTGCTGCATGTGCGACATGGGCTCAATGCACTGATCAGCCGTTCGGTTTTTTATCAGCTGGCGGCCATGGCAACACCCGAGGCCATCGCCTGTGATTCCGGCAGCTCTGATAAAAGTTCAGAAAAAACAGATAGTTTGGTGATTTTTAGTCAAGGCTGCAAATTCAGTCTTGGCGCAATCTGAGCGAACGTTCAGTTCGCCGTTTTATTGACGGGGCGGGATAAACCCGGCATCATTGCAACCCTTTTTCGGGTGCCTTGCCGTGCCCTCCAAATGTGTTTTGTCCTCAGATAATTTGGAGAATCCATGAAGATTCTGGTAGCGATCAAACGAGTGGTTGATGCGAACGTCAAGGTGCGCGTCAAGGCCGATAACAGTGGTGTGGATCTGACCAATGCCAAGATGGCCGTCAATCCGTTTTGTGAAATTGCAGTGGAAGAAGCCATTCGTCTGAAAGAGAAAGGGCTGGCAGAAGAAGTGATTGCCGTCTCCATCGGTGAGAAAACCTGTCAGGAGCAAATTCGTACCGCACTGGCACTCGGTGCCGACCGCGGCATCCATGTCGAGGCCGATGCCGATCTGCAACCGCTGGCGGTTGCGCGTTTGCTGCAAAAAGTCGTCGAAAAGGAAGGCGCCGGTCTGGTGATTCTGGGCAAACAGTCCATTGATTCCGACAACAACCAGGTCGGTCAGATGCTGGCTGCGCTGACAGGCATGCCACAAGGCACCTTTGCCTGCAAAGTCGAGATCGCTGACGGCCGTGCGCTGGTCACCCGCGAAGTGGACGGCGGTGAACAAACCGTTTCCCTGAAGCTGCCAGCGGTGATCACCACCGACTTGCGATTGAACGAGCCGCGCTACGCCTCGCTGCCCAACATCATGAAAGCCAAAAAGAAACCGCTGGATACCATCACGCCGGCCGAGTTGGGTGTGGACGTCAGTTCCGGTCTGAAAATCATCGCTGTTGAGCCGCCGCCGAGCCGTTCCGCAGGCGTTAAAGTGGCCAGCGTGGATGAGCTGATCAGCAAACTGAAAACTGAAGCCAAAGTTATTTAAGGGGTAGCAGACATGAGTATTTTGATCATTGCAGAACACGACAATGCTGCGCTCAAGCCGGCAACCCTGAATGCAGTCACCGCAGCCAAGGCCATTGGTGGCGACATCACTGTACTGGTGGCAGGTGCTGGTTGTGGTGCCGTGGCAACAGCAGCAGCGGCAGTGAATGGCGTCAGCAAAGTGCTGGTTGCCGACAACGCAGCCTACGAACATCAGCTGCCGGAGAATATTTCTGCGCTGGTTGCCGAACTGGCCTCCGGTTACAGCCATGTGTTGGCACCGGCCACCACCACCGGCAAAAACTTCATGCCGCGTGTGGCTGCCCTGTTGGGTGTGGCACAGATTTCCGACATCACTGCGGTCAAAAGCGCTGATACCTTTGTGCGCCCGATTTATGCCGGCAACGCGCTGGCCACGGTACAGTCCAGTGATCCGGTGAAAGTGATCACCGTGCGTGGCACAGCGTTTGAAGAAGCGGCCAAAGAAGGTGGCTCTGCTGCGGTAGAAGCTGTGTCCGTGGTGAAATCGCAAGACATTGCACAATTTGTCAGCCAGCAGTTGACCGTGTCCGAGCGACCGGAACTGACTGGCGCGTCGATTGTGATTTCCGGTGGTCGTGGCATGCAAAGTGGTGAGAATTTTGCGCTGCTGGAGAAAGTGGCAGACAAACTCGGTGCTGCGATTGGTGCCTCACGCGCTGCTGTAGACGCCGGTTTTGTCCCCAATGACATGCAGGTTGGTCAGACCGGCAAAATTGTGGCACCGGAACTGTATATTGCCGTGGGTATCTCCGGCGCCATCCAGCACCTGGCCGGTATGAAAGACAGCAAAGTGATTGTGGCCATCAACAAGGATGAGGAAGCACCGATTTTCCAGGTGGCTGACTACGGTCTGGTTGCCGATTTGTTCCAGGCAGTGCCAGAGCTGGCTGACAAACTCTGATGCGGCTGCCAGCTGGCAGCTTGTCAGGCGTATAAAAAAAGCCCCGGATTATTGAGATAATCCGGGGCTTTTTTTATGCCGACGTTTGCTGCCCGTGCTTAGTGCTACACACGGGCAGCCAGCGATGGTTACTCGCCTTTGCTGGCGGCTTCCGCAGCCAGTCGTGCTTCTTCTTCCAGGCGACGGCGACGGATTTCTCGCGGATCATTCGGGGCGCGACCCGAGCTGCTGACTGGAGCAGGCGCCGGTTCAGGCACAGATTCCGGTGCTGCTTCCGCAACCACGTCTGCTGCGACTTCTGAGGCCACCTCTGCTGCGACCTCTGCTGCGACGTCAACCACCGTGTCGCTCACGGTCTCTGTGGCTGGTGTTGCTTCTGCTGTGGTCTGCTCGCTGACAGATTCAACGTAGGCAGCAGGTGTCTCATTCATGCTGTGATCGCTGGCAACGTTGCCAAACAGACGCTCAGGTTCTGGTTCTGCTGTTGTAGTATCCGCTTCGGTGTTGATCACTTCAGCCACAGTCTCCACCGGGGCATGGTCAACTTCGCTGGTGTTGACACTCGTGGTTTCAGCGACAGCGATTTCACTGCTGGCGGTTTCAATGACAACGGTCTCAGCAGCGCTGGCTTCAGCGTCATCGCCTTCACTGCCCGAGTCCTGATCATCACCGTCTCGGTTTTCGGCATTTTGTCCGCGACCGCGACGGGAACGGCCACCGCGGCTGCGACGACGACGCGGCTTGGTGCCGCCTTCTTCGCCCTCAGTGCTACCGGCTTCACCTGCCTGAGTCTGTTCATCGCCCTGATCGGCGACCGCCTCCGTGGCAACGGTATCAGTGGCTATGTCAGCGATCCCGGCAGAGGCAACAGCCGCCGTGTCTGCCACATCAGCGCCTTCCAGCAGCGCTTCCGGTGCATCCGGGTGCGGGCCGCGCTGACGTTTGGTGGTGTTGCGCGGACGGCGGTCACCACGACGGCGACGGCTGTCCGTGCTGCCTTCGACTGCTTCAGTCTGTTCGGTGTCAACCGCTGCGCCATCTGCGCTCACATCCTTGCGCTGCTCATCATCGGTCGGGCGCTGGCGTCCTTGCTGGTTGCCACGTCCGCGTCCACGACCACGACCTTGCTGGCCATCGTCCTGTTTACGTTCGCTGCGATTGTCGTCCTTGTCACGCGCTGACTTGTTGTCGGCTGCATCGCGTTCGCCTTTTTCTCGCTCGCCTTTTTCACGATCGACTTTGTCACGCTCATTTCTGTCGCGCTCGTTGCGGTCACGGTCGTTTCTGTCGCGATCATGACGATCACGGCCACCGCGATTGTTGCGCGAGTTGCGGCCCTGACCCGAGCCCTGGCCGCGACGGCTGCGCTGACGGTTGTCGCGCTGGTTGTCTTCGTTCTCTTGCTCTTCCTTGTCGTCTTTGCCGATGCCAAAAATCGACAGAATGGAAGCGAGCAAACCTTTTTTCGGGGCAGCTGCCTTCTCGACCACAGCAACCGGTGCCGGAGCAGAGGGAGCGGGCGCTTGCGGTACGGACGGTGCCTGTACAGCGGCCTGCTGGATAGGTGTGTTTTTCTGTACCACTACCAGATTTTCATGGTCATCGTGTTTGTGCACAATTTCGAAACTGGCCAGCGGCGTGCCGCCTTCCTGCGCACTCAGACTCTGGATTTCATAGTGCGGTGTTTCCAGTGCCGTGTTGGGAATCACCAGAATGCGGGTGCGGCTCTGGCTTTCAATGGCAGCAATCGCATTGCGTTTTTCATTGAGCAGGTAGGCGGCCACCGAGAGCGGAACAATCGCGCGAATTTCGGCGCTTTTCTTTTTGTTCGCTTCTTCCTGCAACACACGCAGGATGGACAGACACAGTGACTTCACGTCACGAATGGTGCCCTGACCGTTGCAGCGCGGGCACACCACGGCACTGGTCTCATCCAGCGAGGGGCGCAGGCGCTGACGCGACATTTCCAGCAGACCAAAACGGGAGATGCGACCCACTTGCACACGTGCACGATCCGCTTCCAGCGCATCACGCATGCGGTTTTCCACTTCTTTCTGATTCTTGGTGGATGTCATGTCGATAAAATCGATGACCACCAGACCACCCATGTCACGCAGACGCAACTGGCGCGCGATTTCATCGGCCGCTTCCAGGTTGGTGTTCAGTGCGGTTTCTTCAATATCCGAACCGCGTGTGGCGCGAGAGGAGTTGATGTCGATGGAGATCAGCGCTTCGGTCGGATCAATCACAATCGAGCCGCCAGAGGGCAGTTTGACTTCGCGCTGGAAGGCCGACTCGATCTGGGACTCAATCTGGAAACGGTTAAACAGCGGCAGCGCTTCCTGATACAGACGAATGCGCGACTCGTACTGCGGCATCACCTGACGTACAAAATTCAGGGCTTCGTCGTAGGCTTCGCGGGTATCAATCAGGACCTCGCCGATGTCCTGGCGCAGGTAATCACGAATGGTGCGGATGATGACATTGCTTTCCTGATAGATCAGGAAGGGGGCGTTCTTTTTGGTAGAGGCTTCGGTGATGGAGGTCCACAGTGAGAGCAGGTAATCCAGATCCCACTGCAGTTCATCCTGGTTTTTGCCGACTCCGGCTGTGCGCACAATGATGCCCATGCCATCCGGGATTTCGAGACCGTTGATGGCTTCGCGAATCTCGGAACGCTCATCCCCTTCGATGCGGCGGGAAATACCGCCGGCGCGTGGATTGTTTGGCATCAGCACCAGATAACGGCCTGCAAGGCTGATGAAGGTGGTCAGGGCCGCGCCTTTGTTGCCGCGCTCTTCTTTCTCCACCTGCACAATGACTTCAGTGCCTTCGGACACCGATTCCTTGATATTGACGCGGCCGCTGTCGCCGCCTTTTTTATTGAAGTATTCCGGTGCAATTTCTTTTAATGGCAGAAAACCGTGACGTTCGGCGCCAAAGTCAACAAAGGCGGCTTCAAGGCTGGGTTCTACGCGGGTGATGCGGCCTTTGAAGATACTGGCCTTTTTCTGGACGCGGGTGCGGTTTTCGATGTCCAGATCGTAGAGCTTCTGGCCATCAACAAGGGCAACACGCAGTTCTTCTTCCTGCGTGGCATTAATCAGCATTCTTTTCATAATCAGTCATGTCTCTCAAAGAACCGGATCAGGTTTTCAGAGTCATGACGTCAGGCAAGGCGGCAGGGACGGAACCGGGTTAACCCGGCTGAAGGCAGTGTGAACTGGGCGGGCAGACATCAGGTCGCCAGAAGATCGTTGCAACATAACAGCCACACCGGAGCATTCACCGGGAGGCACTTGCATTGGGGGCACCAATACAGCTCAGGCGTGTCAGCCTGAAACATCAGAAGCGGTGCATATGATTTCGACGGTCAGAAGACTGACTGTGTGCAATTTCGCGCTTGCTGCGGTGCCTGTTTTCCTGCTCTTCTGTTCTTTTGCTCTTTTGCGACGTTCTTTCGCGACGCTCGGTCACCGGTATCGGTCCCGGAGCGGATGTCTGCTTGCCATCTGTTCTTGTTGTCATTGCCGGGCAGTTGGCGACACCGGAACTGCTTCATCGGTTCGACGCCTGGCAACGCAAGCTTTCCCTGTTCGTCGCATAAATGATGAAACGCCCAGGAGTTGTCTGTCTTCATACTGACACGTCACGGCGATCTTTAGTGTTCAGGCTGGTCAGGACATCTGGCCTGACTGCACCCGGATTGCCGGAGTCTGTCCGTTGCCGCACCGGGTCAGGCAAATGGGCCACCCGTGCGTAAAATCATGTTTTCTGAAGTCCGCGGGGTCACTGGGTGACGCCGGTTTCTCCGGTTACTGCGTTGTTGATACTTGCGTTTTTTGTTTCGTATTGGGTACTGCTTCAGGTTTTTAACTTCGAGTAGGCACCACAGACGCTGGTCTGGTGGTACGAATTCGTGGCTGGCTCGGCGATTTTGTGTGCACGCCATTTGTCAGCCCGGCGACTATAACAGCAAAGCCTTTTTTATTCAAACACCTGCATACGACTCGTCAAGGGCTTGTCATTGGTTTGTTTTAGCGCAGGGGCTCGTCTAGAATCGCGCCATGTTGATTGTCCCCGGAACCGCTGCGAGCCCGCTGTCACCACTATGATGTATCGCCCACTGGCACTGTTTGTTGGTCTGCGTTTTGTCCGGGCCCGCAAAAAAAATCAGCTGATGTCCTTTGTGACCGTGATTTCCATGCTGGGCATTGCCTTGGGAGTGCTGGCCCTGATCGCCGTGTTGTCGGTGATCAACGCATCGACCAGCACCATGCGGGCAGAAACCCTGAAGGCCGTGCCGCATGCCGGCATTGTGCTGGGTGACAGCGCGCCATCATGGCCTGCCGTGGTGGACACCCTGACGGCCCAGCCTGGCATCGTGGCGGCAGCCCCGTTTGTCAGCGGTGAAGCCTGGCTGCGCTTTGAAGGGCACGGTGAATTTGTCAATGTGCGTGGTGTGGATCCGGCACTCGAACCCTCTGTGTTGCAACAGCCTGATGAGCACCTGCGGCAATTGCTGGCCCGGCTCGCCGACAATCCCGATGGCGTGATACTGGGCACCCGGCTGGCCTCGCGTCTGGGTGTGTTCTCCGGCTCTGCGCTGTCCGCCACGCCGCTGGCAACCTTGCTGGCCGGTGATACCCGAGGGGCTCGCAGTTTTCAGGTGCTGGGCATCGCCGATTTCGGTTTCTACGACAATGAGGCCATGGCATTGGTGGCGCTGCCCCAGGCGCAGGCGCTGTTTGCGGCTGATCAGACCAGTCCCTTGCAGGTTCGTCTGCGCGTCGACAATCTGTTTGAGGCGCGCCCGATTGCCGAACGCGCCGTTGCCGCGCTGCCGGCAGCCGATTACCAGCTCAGCAGCTGGAACGAAACCCGGCGCAGCCTGTTTGACGCCCTGCGCATGGAAAAAGTGCTCACCGGTTTTATGCTGCTGATGATTGTGATCATTGGCGCCGTCAATATTGTCGCCACGCTGGTGATGGCGGTGGCCGACAAAAGCGCGGATATCGCCATTTTGCGCACCATGGGTGCCAGCCGTATCACGGTGATGGCGGTGTTTGTGATCCAGGGTTTTGCCGCCGGGGTGCTGGGTACGACCCTGGGTGCCATCGGTGGCATTGCGCTCACGCTGAGTCTGGCCGACATCACGCGCTGGTTTGAAAACTGGCTCAACAGCCTGCTGGCACCGGGTGATGTCTACATGATTGCGCATTTGAGCGCACAGCTGGTGTGGTCTGATGTGATACTGGTCTGCGCCAGTGCGTTGCTGATCAGCTTGCTGGCCACGCTGTATCCGGCCTGGCGTGCCTCGCGCATACAACCGGCGGATGTGCTGCGTTATGAATAAATTGCGGTTCTGCATACACAAGGAATTCTGATGGACAAAGCCAGCTTGCATGCTGACAACAGCCACACCGGCACGGCGGTGATCAGTTGCCGGCATCTCAGCAAAAAATACACCCAGGGCCCGCAGCAGGTTGAGGTGCTCACCGACATCAATCTGGATGTGATGCCCGGTGAATGTATTGCCATTGTGGGTGCCTCCGGCTCCGGCAAAACCACCTTGCTGAACATGCTGGGCGGGCTGGATTTGCCCTCCGGTGGCCGGATTGACGTGGCCGGCGCTGATATTGCCAGTCTCAGTGACAAGGAGAGGGCGAGCCTGCGCAACCGCTATCTCGGCTTTGTGTACCAGTTTCATCACCTGCTGGGCGAATTCTCTGCCCTGGAGAATGTCGCCATGCCGCTGTTGATTGGAGGCATGGCTACCGGCGAGGCCAGCCAGCGGGCCGCCGCCTTGCTGGAGCAGGTTGGACTGGCACACCGTCTGAGCCACAAGCCGTCGGAGCTTTCCGGGGGGGAACGTCAGCGCGTGGCAATTGCGCGCGCACTGGCCGGTTCTCCGCGCTGTGTACTGATGGACGAACCCACCGGCAATCTGGACCGACGCACGGCAGAAGGGGTGCATGAGCTGATGCGTCGCCTCAACAAACAACTGTCGACCAGCTTTGTGGTGGTGACACACGATGAGCAGTTCGCGGCCACCATGGACAGGGTACTGCTGCTGCGCAACGGCTGCCTGCAGGCCCAGCCGGTGCCCAAACCCTCTCCAGACCTGTCGCCACCGGCGGCATCAGCAGGAGCGCAAGAAGTATGAGCCGACGCTCACCCGCGCTGCTGGCGGCGCGTATTGCGCTGCGTTATGTCAGTGTCGGCCGGCGCAGCCAGCTGGTCAGTTTTATGTCCGTGTTGACCATTGGCGGGCTTGCGCTCAGTGTCACCATCCTGATAACCGTGTTGTCGGTGATGAACGGGTTTGATCGCGAAGTGCGCGAGAACGTGCTCGGAGTGCTGCCCCATGCCACCGTGATCACGCAGGAACGACCGCGCAGCGCCGAATGGGCGCCCGTGCAAGCGCAGTTGCAGGCCATCGATGGCATTGCACAAACCGCACCGGTGCTCAGTGCCAATGGTGTGCTTGCCGGACCGCTGGGCAGCAAGGGCGTGCTGGTCAACGGTATTGATCCCGAGCAGGAGAGCCGCATCTCCCGGCTGCCGGCCTTTATGCGCGCCGGATCCCTGCAAGCGCTGTCAGAGCGTCGTTTCCAGATCATTCTGGGCGAGAGTCTGGCGCAGCGCCTGGGCGTGGGTATTGGTGACAATGTCAGCCTGTATTCCCTCAATGTCTCCATCAATCCGGTGGCGCCGCTGCCGGTGCAGCGCCGTTTTACCGTGGCCGGTATTTTCCGCGTGGGGACACAGGAGCTGGACGAAGAACTGGTGATGATTGCGCTGGCGGATGCCCAGGCGCTGTACCGCCAGCCCGACAGTTACGACAGCCTGCGCGTGCGCACCGACAATGTATTGGCCGTCAACCAACTGCGCGGCCCGATTGAACAGAGCCTGCCGCCCGGGTTTTATCTGGAGACCTGGACACAGTGGTTTGGTGCCATCTACGATAACATCCGGCTGTCGCGCACCATTGTCGGTTTTTTGCTGTGGCTGCTGGTTGCTGTGGCCGCATTTAATCTGGTGGTCAGTCTGGTGATGATTGTGCGCGACAAGCGCCCGGATATTGCCATTCTGCGCACCATGGGCGCTTCGCCCGCGATGATAGGCCAGATTTTTGTGCTGCAAGGCTGTCTGATCGGCCTGATTGGCACCGGGTTGGGTCTGGTGCTGGGCTCGTTGCTGGCATTGAATGTGAGTGATCTGTTTGCCGCATTTGAGCAGGCCAGTGGTTCGCAGCTGCTCAGTGCCGATGTCTACCCGGTGGATTTTTTACCCTCGCAGCTGCGCCTGTCTGACCTGATAGCCGTCAGCTCAGGTGTGTTTGTATTGTGCCTGCTGGCCAGTCTGTACCCGGCCTGGCGTGCCTCGGCTGTCTTGCCCGCCGAAGCCCTGCGCGCCGAATAATTCCTGCCGCCATCCGCATAGCCCGCTATAACAGTCAAAAGCGACTGTTGACAGCAAAATCGACCTTTAAAAGAAAGTGGCGGGAAACGGATGTCCTTCCGATTGCGCGTGTTGCTGATCATTGCCGGCATGCTGGTGCACAGCCGCCTGCCGGCCTTGCCCGAGAGCTGGTCATTCCAGTGGTGTCTGGTGCTGGCGCTGCTTTGCCTGCTGATTGGTCTGGCCGTGTCACCTCGCCCCGGAAACAACTGGCCCACGGCTGTCAGGGCTCGACGCCGGTATGCCTTGCGTATTGGCGCTGCCGCGCTGGCGCTGTTCGCTGCCGGCGTTTTCCACGTCATGTGGCTGGCGCTGGCGCAATTTGAACAGCGGCTGCCCCGGTCGCTGGAAGGTGAGGATTTCTGGCTGCTCGGGCGCATCGAAGGCTTGCCGCTGGTCGACAGCGAGGCTGGCAACGGGGCAAACCGGCGCTCACGCCGCATTGATCTTCGGGTCGAAAAAGCCTGCTTGCGATTGCTGCCGGAACACTGCGATGAGGCCGGTTACGCCAACGTGCTGGCCGGCACCCTGGTCACGCTCAATGATTACGGCAATTTTCCCCTGCACGCTGGCGAGCGCTGGCAACTGCGCGTGCGGGTCAACCGGCCGCATGGTTTTGCCAATCCTGGCGGCACAGATTTTGAAGCCACACAGTTCCAGCGTGGTGTCATGGCACGTGGTTATATCCGTGAAACCCGCTTCAACCGGAGGCTGGCACCGGAACCTGAGCTCTGGTCGAGGCTGGCGGAGCTCGTCAATGTCAGTCGCTGGCGTGCCGCGCTGGCCGCCAAAATCGAGGATGCTGGCTCATCGCCCGAGGCCTTGCCCAATCGCGGCCTGATCAGGGCACTGGTGCTGGGTGACCGGCAAGGTATCAGCAACCGGCAATGGGATCTGTTCACCGCCACCGGCACCAATCATCTGGTGGTGATTTCCGGCCTGCATGTCGGTTTTGTGGCGCTCTGTGTCTGGCATCTGTTCAACCGCTTGCTGCGCCTGTTTCCGCCCTTGCTGCTGCGCTTGCCCGCCCAGCATGGCGCGGCACTGGCAGCGATCGCTGCGGCGGCACTGTACAGTCTGCTGGCGGGATTTTCCTTGCCCACGCAGCGGGCACTGATCATGGTAACGGTGCTGATGCTGGCCAGGCTCAGCGGTCGTCAGACCCGCCCCGGCGATTCGCTGGCGCTGGCTGCCCTGATCATTCTGGTGCTTGACCCGCTGGCGGTGGTGACAGCGGGTTTCTGGTTGTCGTTTGTGGCCGTGGCCTCCCTGTTTCTGGTATTCGCCGGTGCAGACTCGCACCATGAGACGCGGGGGCCAACTGGCTGGTTTGCCGGTCTGTGGCAGCGCTGGGTGCAACCGCAATGGGCGGTCAGTGTGGGTTTGTTGCTGCCATTGATTCTGTGGACCGGGCAGACTTCATTGAATGCCCCACTGGCCAACATCGTTGCGATTCCGCTGGTGAGTTTGCTGGTGGTGCCCTTGTGCCTGCTGGGCGCCTTGCTCTTGGCCTGCGGGTTTCCCGGCGGCGATCTTGCGCTGCTGCTGGCGGACAGCTTGCTGGGTTTGCTGCAAGTGATATTGGGCGGTTTTGTACAGTGGACACCGGGGCTGTGGCGCCCGCCAGTACCCTCGCTGCCGGTGACCCTGCTGGCGCTGTCGGGCAGCGCATTGCTGTTGTTGCCACGCGGGCTGGTGCCGCGCTGGCTGGCGCTTGTGCTGTTTGTGCCGCTGGTGTGGCCATCATCGCCGCTGCGTCCCACCGAGGGTGAGTTCTGGGTGCAGTTTCTGGATGTCGGGCAGGGGTTGGCCGTGCTGGTGCACACCCGTCGGCATGACCTGTTGTTTGATACCGGTCCTGCGCTCGGGCCTGACTTTGACGCAGCGCAGGCAGCGATTCTGCCGTACCTGTACCAGCGCCACGTGCGCGCGCTGGATACCCTGATGATCAGCCACTGGCATGCGGATCACAGCGGCGGACTCGCCAGTCTTGTGCAACAGATGCCGGTGCGGTCGCTGATGGCTGGTGGTTCTGTCGCCGGGTTCTCCGGTCTTGGGCTGGATGTGCGTGCCCGGACCTGTCAGGCCGGCCAGCGCTGGCAGCATGATGGTGTCAGTTTCAGCGTGCTGTTTCCGCCGGTTGGTTTTCAGTCTGACAGTCCCAACAATCAGTCCTGTGTACTGGCGATCAGCGCCGGTGGGCAACAGCTGCTGCTTACCGGTGACATTGAAGCGGCGGGCGAGCGCTGGTTGCTGGCCCATTATCCGGATCAGCTCAAATCGGATGTCTTGCAAGCACCACACCATGGCAGCCGCAGTTCCAGCACGGCGGGTTTTGTGCAGGCGGTGGCGCCGCGCTCGGTGGTGATCCCGGCCGGTTACCGCAACCGCTTTGACCATCCCCACCCGGAGGTGGTCACGCGTTACCAGCAGGCAGGTGCGCAGCTGTACAACACTGGCACCCACGGTGCCTTGCTGTTCAGGCTGGGCGGGGAGTCGCCCATGCAGTTGCTGTCAGCCCATCGCAGCGACCGGCGCCGCTACTGGTTCAACCAGCCTGCAGATCTGGCCGGATTGCACGATGAGTAAGCGATTTGAGTATGGTAAAGTAGGCGCCGGTCCTGCAGGAGGCGAGTGTTGTGGTAGAAATAGTCATGGCCGGCGGCTGGTTGATGCTGCCCATTATTTTATGTTCCATTCTGGCCATCGCCATTGTCATCGAGCGCTTCTGGACGCTGAGTGTCAACCGCATCGCCCCCAAATACGCTGTCGGTCAGGTCTGGACCTGGATCAAAAACAACGAACTGGACTCCAATCGTCTGCGTGAATTGCGTCTGGGTTCTCCACTCGGGCAAATTCTGGCTGCCGGGCTGGTGCAGGCGCGTCAGGGACGCGATGCCATGAATTCTGCCATCGAGCAGGCTGCGGCGGTGGTGATTCATGAGCTCGAGCGTTATCTGAGCACACTCGGCACCATTGCTGCGATTACACCGTTGCTGGGTTTGCTGGGCACGGTGATCGGCATGATCCGGGTATTTACCGAGATCATGGTGCAGGGCACCGGCAATCCGAATGCACTGGCCGGTGGTATTTCCGAAGCGCTGATCACCACTGCCGCCGGTTTGTGTGTGGCGATTCCGGCCTATGCCTGCCATCGCTTTTTTGTGCGTCGCGTCGACACCCTGGTGCTGGCGCTGGAGCAGGAGTCAGCCAAACTGGTCGATGCCCTGCACGGTGACCGCCGTGTGGAAATCCGCGACGCGCCGGTTCGTGACACCGTTGGTCGTGACCCCTCTGGTCGTGACACCTCTGGCCGCGAAAACCACAGCGAGAATCCAGCGTGAATTTTCCGCGCCGTACACTGGAAGACCCCGCGATCAATCTGACGCCGCTGATTGACGTGGTGTTTTTGCTCTTGATCTTTTTTATGGTCACCACCACCTTCACCCGCGATACCCGGCTGACCGTGAATCTGCCGGAGGCCGAAGCCAACAGCTCGGAGACAGTGCCTGACTCGATTGAAGTCACCGTCAGTCAGGGTGGTCGTTACAGCGTGGCGGGCCAGGTGTTGCAGAATAACAACACACGTACCCTGGGTATGGCACTGGTCGACGCCGCTCAAGGTGATCGTCGCCGGGCGGTGCTGCTGGTCGCTGACGCGGAAGCAACCCATCAGGCCGTGGTGACCGCCATGGATGCGATCGGTCAGGCCGGGTTCAGCCGACTGAGTATCGCAACACGGCAACCGGCCAGCGATGACAGCGCTGCCAACAACAACCCCGGTCAGGAGTAAACGGCAACATGTCCGAATCGTCGTCGCAACAGACGCCACCACAGATTCCTCTGCCCACTGCGCCCACGATGACAGGGCTGCAGGTCTACACCCGATTGCTGTCTTATGTCCGTCCGTATCTGGGCATCTTTTTTATCTGTGTGCTCGGTTACATCATTTACGCGGCCAGTCAGGCTGCAGTGGCACCGTGGC
This sequence comes from Pseudohongiella sp., assembly GCA_036834885.1. Classification (GTDB taxonomy): domain Bacteria; phylum Pseudomonadota; class Gammaproteobacteria; order Pseudomonadales; family Pseudohongiellaceae; genus Pseudohongiella. Next base: position 358,822 of record DAITNA010000003.1, read on the forward strand.
TGGGCTGGACCATTGATCAGGTGGAGGCACGCAGCAGCGAAGGCCGTATCCTGAGCCCCATTCTCTGTGTGCTGATTGTGGTGGTGCGCGGCATCGGCGGATTTATGGGCGGGTATTCACTGGAATACATTGCCAACCACATCGTGCACAAAATGCGGCAGCAAATTCTTGATCAGTTGCTGACGGTACCGGTGAAGTATTACGACCAGAACAGCATTGGCCGTCTGGTGTCCAAGGTCACTTACGATGTCGCGCAAATCAAAGGTGCAGCGACCAATGCCATCACGGTGATTTTGCGTGAGGGTTTGACGGTGGTCGGTTTGCTCGCCATGCTTTTCTGGGTGAACTGGCGCCTGAGTATGGTGTTTCTGCTGGTGGCGCCACTGGTGGCACTGGTGGTGCATCTGGCGACCTCGCGTTATCGCCGCTACAGCCGGCAGATGCAGGATTCGATGGGGGATGTCACCCAGATCACCAATGAATCCATCAAGGGCCAACTGGTCATCCGCACATTTAACGCAGTGGATTTTGTGTCGCGCCGTTTTAATACCGCCAGTGAGCGCAATCGTCGCCAGAACATGAAAATGGTGGCAACCGAATCCACAGCCACGCCGCTGATCCAGATTCTGGTCAGTATTGCGATGGCGATTCTGATCTGGTTTGCGATGTCACCGGAGCTGTTTGCCTCCTCATCGGCCGGCGAGCTGGTGACCTTCCTGACACTGGCCGGTTTGCTGGCCAAACCCATCCGCCAGCTCTCGGGTGTCAACGCGATTATCCAGCGTGGCATCTCGGCTGCCGCCAGCATATTTGATTTGCTGGATACGGCACCGGAAGATCAGGGTGGCACGTACACCACAAACCGTGCGCGCGGACTGGTTGAGTTTGATCAGGTCAGTTTTGCCTACGAAGCCGACAAGCCGGTGCTGCAAGACATTACACTCAGTGCGGATACCGGCATGACGGTGGCACTGGTGGGTCGCTCGGGCAGTGGCAAATCCACGCTGGTATCCATGCTGCCGCGTTTCTACGATTATTCCTCCGGTGAAATACGTCTGGACGGTGTGCCGCTTCGCGATTATCAACTGGCCAATCTGCGCGAGCAGATTGCGATTGTGACGCAGGATGTCGTGCTGTTTGAAGGCACGGTGGCGGAGAACATTGCCTACGGTGTGCGCGACAAGGTGTCGCTCGAACAGATTCAGGAAGCCGCTCGCAACGCCCACGCTGCCGAGTTCATTGAAAAGCTGCCACTGGGCTACGATGCCGATGTCGGCGACGGTGGTACGCTGTTGTCCGGCGGTCAGCGTCAGCGTCTGGCCATTGCGCGTGCGTTCCTGAAGAATGCACCGGTGCTGATTCTGGACGAAGCGACTTCAGCGCTCGACACCGAATCCGAACAACATATTCAGCAGGCGCTGAATGAACTGATGCGCGGCCGCACGACATTTGTGATTGCACACCGCCTGTCCACCATTGAAAACGCCGACCTGATTGTGGTGATGGATCAGGGGCGCATTGTTGAAAGTGGCAGCCACCAGCAACTGCTGGCGCTGAATCAGCATTACGCACGGCTGCACCGCATGCAATTTGTCGAAGTGACCGAGGCGGGCCCGGAGCTCGGCTTCCACGACAATCCCGACATCGGGGAGCTGTCCTGATGGCGCTGGCAGATGCCTGGTACAGGCGTGCTGCCTGGCTGCATCTGCTGCGACCGTTGGCCGTCGTATTCACCCTGCTGGCACGGTGGCGACGTCGGCGGCTGAGTCGCCAGCAACAAGCCTCGCCAGTGCCGGTGGTTGTGGTGGGCAATATCAGTGTTGGTGGCACTGGCAAAACGCCCGTGGTGCTGGCCCTGGCTGCGCTGTTTGAACAACACGGCTGGCGCTGCGCTGTGATCAGCCGCGGTTACGGAGGGCACGCCCGGCACTACCCGCTCCATGTCACGGCCGACACCGATGTTCGTCACAGCGGAGACGAAGCCAGGCTGATGCGCCGGCACTTGCGTGGCCCGCTGGTGGTGGATCCGGATCGTGCGCGTGCGTTGGCCAGTGTGGTCGGCGATCACCCCTGTGATGTGGTGATCAGCGATGATGGTTTGCAGCATTACCGCTTGCCGCGCGATATTGAAATGGTGGTGGTGGATGGTCGCCGCGGGCTTGGCAACGGATTCTGTCTGCCAGCCGGTCCATTGCGCGAGCCGCCATCACGCTTGCGGCAAGTGGATTATGTGCTGATCAACGGAGACGCAGTGCCGCCGTTGCCTGCCGGCATTCCGGCGCCTGTGTGTTTTGGGCTGAAGCCGGTGGGCTGGGTCAATGTGCGCACGGGCCAGCGTGTGACGCTGGCGTCGTTTCGCTTGCTGCTGGATGCGGATGACAATACGCGTATCCCGGCGCAGGCGATTGCAGGCATCGGCCACCCGCAGCGTTTTTTTGATCAGCTCACCGCGATGGGATTTGACGTCAGTGGCCATGCGTTTAGCGATCACCACGCCTACCGCGCATCGGACCTGGCATTTGCCAACAAATCCCTGCTGCTGATGACCGAAAAAGACGCCGTCAAGTGCCAGCATTTTGCCAGTGAAAACGGGGCCGGCGACAACTGGTGGTATTTGCAGGTGCAGGCCGGGCTGCCGGCTGCACTGGAACAGGATATGATTGCCCGCGTAGAGGCTTGCATGGCAAAGCGCCGCGCCGGGTAAGGAGAAAACACGTGGACAAAAAATTGTTGAGCATACTGGTATGTCCAGTCTGTAAAGGCGCGCTGGTGTACAAACGCGAACAGGCGGAGCTGATCTGTTACGCCGACGCGCTGGCCTATCCGATTCGTGACGATATTCCGGTGATGCTGGAAACTGAAGCCCGAACGCTGAGCGCGGTCGAACGCGAGGAGCGCTCCTGATGAGTTTTATCGTGGTGATTCCGGCGCGATATGCGTCCACGCGCCTGCCGGGCAAACCGCTGCTCGACATCGCCGGTAAACCGATGATCCAGCATGTCTACCAGCGCGCCTGCGAGAGTGAAGCCAGTGCGGTGGTGATCGCCACCGATGATCAGCGCATCGCCGATGTCGCCGACGGGTTTGGCGCAAAAGTGGTGATGACGCGCGCGGATCATCAGTCCGGCACCGATCGCATTCAGGAAGTGGTGAGCACACTGGGACTCGCCGAGCACGAACTGGTGGTCAACATGCAGGGCGATGAACCCCTGATTCCGCCGGCCACCATCAACCAGGTGGCGGCCAATCTGGAAAAACACCCGGATGCCGGCATCAGCAGTCTGTTTCATGCCATCCACGATGCCACCGAGCTGATGAACCCCAACGCCGTCAAAGTGGTCACCGATGCGCAAGGTTATGCGCTGTATTTCAGTCGCTCGCCGCTGCCCTGGCAGGATGCGGAACCCATACACGGCAAACGCCATGTCGGCATCTACGCCTACCGCGTGCAAACCCTGAACCGGTTTGTGCGATGGCCGCGTTCCCTGCTGGAAGTCAGTGAACGTCTGGAGCAATTGCGTGCCATGCACCATGGTGTGCGCATCATCATGGATGAGGCCGTGCAGCGTGTGCCCGCCGGCGTCGACACGGCCGATGATCTGGACGCCGTGCGCCGGTTTTTGTCGGACAGTGAGTTGCCGTGAGCCCGGTATTTGAGGGCTGGCAACAACAGGTCGACCTGAGCGCGCTCAACAGCTTTCACCTGCCTGCGCGTGCCCGTTATTTTGCTGTGCTGGAACAGGAAGACGAGTTGCCAACGCTGCTTGACCAGGCGGCCGACAAGGATCTGCCAGTGCTGATTCTGGGCGGCGGCAGCAATATCCTGCTGACGCGTGATTTCCCCGGACTGGTGATTCAGATCGCGCTCAAGGGCATCAGCCTGCGCGCCGATCCGGACCATGACCAGCACGTCTTGCTCACGGTGGCAGCGGGGGAGAACTGGCACGATCTGGTAGCGTTTACACTGGCACAGCAGTGTTACGGTCTGGAAAATCTGGCACTGATTCCCGGCAGCGTTGGCGCAGCCCCGGTACAGAATATTGGCGCCTACGGTGTTGAGCTGTCCGATGTGCTGGTCAGCGTGCGTTACTTTGACCGCGAGCATCAGCGCGTGATTGAGCTGGCTGCGGCGGACTGTGCACTGGCCTATCGCGACAGCCTCTTCAAGCAATCATTAAAAAACAAAGCGGTCATCCTGTCGGTGAGCTTGCGTTTGAGTCGCACACCGGCGCTCAAGCTGGACTACCCGGCCTTGCAACAGGCGCTGAAAACCCGACTGGATGCCGGTGCCACCATCAGCCCGCAGGATGTCTTTGACGCCGTGTGCGCCGTGCGTCGCAGCAAATTGCCGGACCCGGCCGTGCTCGGCAATGCCGGCAGTTTTTTTCGCAACCCGGTGGTCAGCCGTTCACATTATCAGCAGCTACAGCAGCGCTGGCCCAATTTGCCAGCCTATGCCACCGATGACCCGGAACAGGTCAAACTGCCAGCCGCGTTTCTGATTGAACAGGCCGGGTGGAAAGGCAAACGCCAGGGTGATGCCGGTATGCATACCCAACAGGCGCTGGTGCTGGTCAATCACGGCAATGCCAGCGGCCAGCAGTTGCTGGCACTGGCGCAGGCGGTTGCCGACTCGGTTGAACAGCTGACCGGTATCCGGCTGGAACCGGAAGTGAACATTGTATGAGCCATGCCGAATTTGACGCCAAAGCCACACTGGAGGTCATGAGTCAGCGCCCCGGTGTCTATCGTATGCTGGACAAAACCGGCGAGGTGCTTTACGTCGGCAAGGCACGCAATCTGCGCAAACGCGTGAGCAATTATTTTCGCAGCAGCGGACTCGACACCAAGACCATGGCGCTGGTGTCACACATTGCCGCCATTGATGTCACTGTCACCAACAGCGAGACCGAAGCCTTGCTGCTGGAACAGAACCTGATCAAAAAATTCCGGCCGCCCTATAACATCCAGCTGCGTGACGACAAAACCTATCCCTACATCATGCTCACACACAAGGATGCCTATCCACGGCTGGCGTTTTACCGCGGTAGCCGCAAACGTGATGCCACGTTTTTCGGACCTTACCCCAGCGCCAGTGCCGTGCGCGAAAGTCTGGCACTGCTGCAGAAAGTGTTTCGTGTGCGCCAATGTGAAGACAGTTACTTCAAAAATCGCAGCCGCCCCTGTTTGCAACACCAGATTGGTCGCTGCACCGCACCGTGTACCGGCTTGATCACACCCACCGACTATGCGCTGGATGTGCAGGACGTGACGCTGTTTTTGCAAGGCAAAAGTGATGCCCTGATCCAGTCACTCGGGCAGCGCATGGAACAAAAAGCCGCAGAACTCGCCTACGAGCAGGCCGCACGGCTGCGCGACAAAATTGCGGACTTGCGCCGCATTCAGTCCCAGCAGGCAATCTCCGGTGAGGGCGATGATGCCGATGTCATGGCGGCGACTCTGGAAGGCGCTTACGCCTGTGTGCATGTGATTTGTATTCGTGGCGGCCGCGTGATTGGCAGCCGCAATTTTTTCCCCAAAGACAAATTGTCGGAAAACGCTGCCGAGATGCTGGAAGCCTTTATCGCCCAGTATTATTTGCGCGACAGCGCCGATCTGGTGCCCGGCCTGATTCCGGCCGAGGTGATTGTCAGTCCCGCGCTGGAAGACAAAGACAGTTTGCAGGAAGCCTTAACCGCCGCTGCCGGCCGTAACGTGCGCGTGCTCAGCCGTGTGCGTTCGCACCGTTCACGCTGGCTGATGATGGCCGAGGCCAACGCTGCCCAGGCGCTGCAGAGCCACGTCAACAATCGTCAGACCATGTATCAGCGTTTTGAGCTGTTGCAGGAGGCGTTAAAACTGGATGCCATTCCGCAGCGCATCGAGTGTTTTGACATCAGTCATACGCTGGGCGAAAGCACGGTAGCCGCCTGTGTGGTGTTTGATCACAATGGGCCACTGAAATCCGACTACCGACGCTACAACATCAGCGGCATTCAGGCCGGTGATGATTACGCTGCCATGGATCAGGCGCTGACCCGGCGTTACGCCAAACTCAGCGACCAGTTGCAGGCCACCGATGCAGAGGCAGAAGACAGTGAACTGCTGGCCAGCAAAGTGCCGGATATCTTGCTGATTGACGGCGGCAAGGGACAACTGACGCAGGCCGTCGAGGTGCTGAAGAATTGCCAACTGCACGATGTCATGCTGATCGGCATCGCCAAGGGCATCAGCCGGCGAGCAGGGCAGGAGACGCTGTTTCTGGCCACCGATCAGGGTTATCAGGAGATTGTCATCGACACCCATTCTCCGGCCCTGCATTTGTTGCAACAGATTCGTGACGAAGCGCACCGATTTGCCATCACAGGACACCGCGCGCGCCGTGCCAAAACCCGGCAACAGTCACCGCTGGAGCAGATTCCGGGCCTGGGACCGACACGCCGGCGTGAACTTCTGAAATACTTCGGCGGTCAACAGGAGATCCAGCGCGCGAGTGAGGCTGATCTGGCAAGAGCGCCGGGCATCAGCAAAAAACTGGCTGCCGTTATTTATGAGGCTTTGCATAATGAGTAGAATGCCGCCGTTTTCGGGAGAGCTTATTGAATGAACACCGCCAATATGGTGACGATTTCCCGGGTGCTGCTGGTCCCTGTGATTGTGCTGGTGTACTACAGCGGTTTGCCGGGCGCCCAGCTGATCTCGGCTGTGCTGTTTACCATCGCCAGCATCACAGACTGGCTGGACGGTTACCTGGCACGCAAACTCGGGCAAACCTCGGCATTCGGCGCCTTTCTGGACCCGGTGGCGGACAAATTGCTGGTGGTCATGGCGCTGGTGCTGCTGACCGCCAACTATCCCGGCCCCTGGTTTGTAGTGCCGGTGGCCATTCTGATCGCGCGTGAGGTCTTTGTGTCCGCGCTGCGCGAGTGGATGGCCAGCCGCCAGTTGCGGGACATGGTGGCCGTGGGCTACATCGGCAAGGTCAAGACCACGGTGCAGATGATTGCCATCATTGTGCTGCTGGCCTATGTGCCGGGCTGGCCCGTGCTGCTCTTGCAAATCGGATATGGCTTGATATATCTTTCCGCCGCGCTGAGTTTGTGGTCCATGGGCCAATACCTCAAAAAAGCGATGCCGGTACTGCGTTGAACACGCGTCGGGAAAAGTGAAAAAAATGCGAATCTGGTGCTTGACATAAAACCGTATCGCATTAGAATGAGCGCCTCTTTTGACGCAGCCGCCAACGCGGTGGTTGACCAGAAAGATGTTTGAAAGTGTAAGAAAAAGCTCAGGTTTTTTGATAGTTGAAAGACCGGGTTTTGATGCAAAGCGGGAATAGCTCAGTTGGTAGAGCACGACCTTGCCAAGGTCGGGGTCGCGAGTTCGAGTCTCGTTTCCCGCTCCAAACACGGCCATAGGCCAGTCCGGAAATTACCTGCCTGCCAGGTATCTTTGGAACAGTACAGGCTGGGTGGCAGAGTGGTCATGCAGCGGACTGCAACTCCGCGTACGCCGGTTCGATTCCGACCTCAGCCTCCATTTCAAAGACCCGTTTCCTGCCTGTAGCCCCAGACTTTTGCAAGCGCATGGCTCCATTCTGCGCTCACGCCACACCCATGTTTCTGCCCGGGTGGTGAAACAGGTAGACACAAGGGACTTAAAATCCCTCGGGGGGAGACTCCCGTACCGGTTCGATTCCGGTCCCGGGCACCAAATCCACTTCCTGATAGTTCCTGTGATATCCACAAGGCCCTTGTTTTTTAAGGCTTTGAGGTCATTTTTAGTCCTAACTCATCCTGCTGAATACTGTTGAAGCCAGCGAAATTTGGGGGTATATATGGGGGTACTTTTTTGGGCTGAATAATCCATCGAAGGTCGCAACGATGCCTCTGACTGACCGCGAATGCAAAACGGCTGCCGTACGGGACAAAGATTACAAGTTGGCAGATGGGCACGGGCTTTATCTGCTTGTTCGTACCAATGGAGGAAAATACTGGCGCTGGAAATACCGGTATTTGCAGAAAGAGAAATTGCTGGCGCTCGGTGTTTATCCGGAGGTGTCTCTCAGAGACGCCAGGGAGCGTTGCATAGACGAAAGGCGCCAACTGGCACAAGGTATTGATCCCAGTGCAACCAGACGAGCTGAAAAGATTGCCAGCCTGCAACAGAATGCCAACACGTTTGAAAAGATCGCCTGGGAGTGGTTTGAGAAAAAGGAGAGTGGCTGGGCTCCAGCAACGGCGAAAAAGTCGCGCTGGCTGCTGGAAAGCCACTTGATACCTCAGATAGGTAAATCTGCAGTAAATGCAATAGCACCACCTAATCTATTGGCAGCCCTCGAAAAAATTGAAAGAACCGGTGCATTGGAAACCGCCGGTCGTGCCAAGCAACTTGCCGGCCAAATATTTCGTTATGCCATAGCGACTTCGCGCGCCGTTCAAGATCCCTCTGCAAATTTGAAAGGGGCTCTGAAGCCGCCCAAGACAAGACATTTCCCTGCACCAACAACGCCGCAAGCTTTTGCGCCAATCTTGGCAGCAATCGAGGGACTGCAAAGCAACATTATTGTAAAAACAGCCATGAAGCTTGCACCTATGTTGTTTGTGCGTCCGGGTGAATTGAGACGAATGGAGTGGTCAGAGCTTAACCTGGGTGAAGGTCTGTGGGAGTTACCGGCAGAGAAAATGAAGATGCGGCAACCTCATTTGGTTCCATTGAGTCGTCAAGCGATTGAGTTACTGAGACAACTGGAACCTGTTACCGGGCATGGCAAATACGTGTTCCCGGGGGAGCGCAAACGTACCATCCCAATCAGCGAAAATACCCTCAATGCATGCTTCAGGCGACTGGGCTATTCGAAGGAACAGGTTACTGCTCATGGCTTACGCTCAACAGCGCGAACGATCCTTGATGAGGTACTGGGTTTTGAGCCGCATGTCATTGAGCAGCAGCTGGCGCATGAAGTCAAAGACCCTCTGGGGAGAGCTTACAACCGCACGACGCATCTTCCCCAGAGGAGGGAAATGATGCAGCGGTGGGCGGATTATTTGGATGAGTTGAAGATTATGGGTGAGTAATGTCACCAGCAATGTAAAACTGCCCCTCTAGTTGGTCAAATTTAGACTGCCGTTGACAGAGTAGTTATATTTATTTGATCAGTTGAAGATATTAGCTGTTTCTCTATGGCTCCAGCGAGACATTTTCGGAATTGGCGATTTGGGATTTCTCGAGTTCGGCTATCTTTGCACTCAGCAAATCGACTTGGTCTCGCAGTGTTTCGTTCTCTTTGACTAGAGCTGACCACTGTTGATTTCCTTGTTCAATAGCACCTATTAGTTTTGTTTGCCACTGGTATTCAGATACGCTGTTGTCCCGATCTTGAAGATAGGCAAATCCCGAAACGATCAAAGCAAGCAAAGCCAATAGTGCCGAGATGCCAACCGACCAAACCGCGATGGTGATTTGCTTGCGCGTGGACTTGTCTGACTTTCGGTCACGCTCGTCGAATTGCTCCATCAGGGTAGTCGCCGCTTCGGCCAAATCCTTGAGCGTCTTGGCGGACTCTGCCGTCATTTGTCCCGTCAGGCGAGCCAACTCCATTTCTTCGGCGCGCTCTTCCGCACGTTCCCGTGCTTGCTCGACCATGTGACTGCTTATAGACCCAAAGTGATCTGTGCGAATCGGCTGGATTTCCGGTGGTGCTGGTTTTGCGAATTTTGTGAGTTGTTCGTATGCGCTCAGGGTCGAGCCCAAAGCGGATGTGCTCTTGCGTACCTGCTCGAATAGGTTATAACTAGAGCCAAAAATTTTCTCATGCAGCTGCTTTGCGGACTGGTGCTGCTGTTCGACTTTGTCCCGCACTAGTCGAATCAGATAAGCCGAGGCCGTTTCACCATCCACTCGCGCAACAGGCTTTCGATCCTCATCGCCTTCCCGGATCCTCTGCCATTCAGACGATTGCACATAGTTTTCGGCAAGCAGCTCTATCTCATGATCCGAAAGTGTCTTCGCTATCTCAGGTTCGAGGGGAATGCGCTCTGGTGTCTCATCAGATTCCAACGCCAGGCTGCCTATGCTGGTGAGGAAGTTTCTTATCTGATCAATGGCCTCCGCAGGCTCCAGCTTTTCGAAGTCAGTCATATCTCGTACCCGAAGCGGGTACAGATAAATGCGGCCAATCGATGTCTCAACCTCGGCAACTGGCTTCGACCTCATCAGTAGATTCAGCGATATTTTCTTCGGCTCGTCACCATTCGGTTGCGTCGATTCTGTCATACACTAAGTTCCATTTTCATATCGCGCTGCGCAAAGCGACGAACTGGTTACTCGGTCCTTCCGACCGAAGGATCAGGATTGCACTGTTCGACACCACGTAGGCCAGGGGCCGCGTCAGGGTGAACGGGAACAACACGGGCAGCGACTGCAGGCTGGGCACTGAAACGGGCTTGCCGGCGTAGCGCACGGCCGCCTCGATCAACCAGGCCGTGAGTTCGTCGTTGTCGATCGCGGTTGGTGCCAGCCGGATGACCCGCTTGCCTTTCTCGACCCGCTCCACGGCGCCCCAACTCGCCTGGCTCTGGATGACCATGTTGGTCATGCGCCGAGTGCCTTCGCGCTCTCCGTAGGTCTCGCTCATCCGGCGATGCACTTCGGCGGACGCGCAGTCTCCCTGGATGGCGGAGAGGCGGCCCACCAGCTCGGCCACCTTGCCAAAGAACGGGTAGGTCGCCACCGACATGCCCCAGCACAGTGCTGCGACCGGAATGTCCGGCTGCGTCTTGTGGATGGCCACGCCACGATCCGCGTAGTCGACCAGTTCGGCGCGTGGCTCCAGCCACAGGCGATTCAGTACTGTGCGTGTTTTCTTCTTGGCTTCCACGCCAAGCTCGGCTGCATCGAGCAGTGCATTCAGATCATCTAGCCCAGCCACGCCCGCACGAATATTCAGTGCCGCAGCCGCCCAATCAAGCTGAATGAACCGATCAAAGCCTATTTTTGGGGCTGATGAATTCATTCGGTACCAATCACATAACTGACTTTCACAAAGGGCACGATCAACTCTTCGATCGACACCCCGCCGTGGACCACCAACTGCTCACCCTCCGGCACAAAGGCGGTTCGTCCGCCTGCGAATAGGGGCATGAAGTTCGCAGGTAGTCCAGCGATGTCCAACCTCACTGTGGTGGGATAGGCCGCAGCGGAATCGGCCAGCAACGGCTCACTCCGGTAGACCCGCACGCGCTCGCCGCGCGTTTCGGCAATGACGCCCTGGTTGGGTCTGCCGACGCCGGTGGACTCCACGTTGCCGTGGTCCGCCGTGAGATAGATGTGGTATCCCTTGTCCAGCAGCAGCGAGAACAGCCGGTCGACGAATCCGGTCGACAACCAGTTGCCGATCCACATCGCCACGTCTTTCTTGGACCGCTCCTTGTGGAGCCGGTCATCCACCTCATCGATGACCAGGCCCACCACCTTCGGGCGCCGGTCGTTCAAGTCCGCCTCAAGCACATCCAGTTGATCAATCTGGCGCAGCGCGCGTCGGTACATCACCTCATTCGAGTTGACGCCTTCGTTCTGCCAGAACGTCTTCCACAAGGATTCCTCCTTGTCCGTTCGGTCGATGGAGTCGTCGAACTCACGCGGTTTCAAGCCAGAAAACAGCGCCTGGCGCGATACCGACGTCACGGTCGGCAGCCATGCGAACGCGGTTCCCTCGTCGAACGCGAATCGCTTTGTAGTGGCGATCAGGCGCTCGCGGATCTGCACCCACTGGTCTAAGGCCAGCCCGTCGAATACCAGCAGAGCCACCTTGGTTTCCCCTGCGGACCGCCGATGGCGCAAGAAGCGCGGCACGTGGTGCACCATCACCGGGCCTTTGGTCACCGGTTGCAGGATCAGGTCGGCGTAATGTTTGGCGGCGACCCATGCCTGCAGATGTTCGTCTGATTGCGCCTGCAAGGTCTTGATCCGCTCCCGAATCACCGGCAGGTGTTCGCTGCCTTCCGTGCCGGGCAGGCCATGCGTGCGGGCCAGGATCTCGCCGTAACGCTTGGCGAACTCGCTCCAGTCCTTGTGCGAGGAGGCGGCCGTTGGCGTCGTCTCGATCAGGCCATCAATGCCTTTGAGTACCAGGGCCTGCAATGCTGCCGGGTCCTGGACGATCCCCGCCTTGATCCAGCTCGGCATCCCCGCCGGGACGCTTTGCACAGCCAAGGGATGCAAGCTGCCGTCGAGGAGCATGGAATCGACCAGCACCTGCACATCGGAGTGATCGAACGGGATCTCGATCTTGGCGATGTAATCGGGTGGCGGCGGTTCGCCAGTTCGGGTGCCATCCAGCCCCAGGGTCTTCAGATAGCGATACCACGCATCCTGCACCACGCGCAGCAGCGCACTCTTGGATGCCAGCCATGTGGCGACGGGTTGGTCGGCGAACAGCCCCTTGCCTTGAATGATGGTTGCCGCGTGCTGGGCGAACAGGAGCGGCAACGAACGGTTGGCGAAGTGCATGCGCAGCAGCTCACGCCAGAAGTCGACCGGGTTGCGAATGGATCTCGGCGTCAGTTGGTAGACGTGTTCGAGAATGAAGTCCTTGGACTCGTTTTCGCCGCGCGCTGATTGTAATTCGGTCTGGTGGGCATGAAACAGCCCGGCAAAGTGCTCCGGCTCGACTTGCTGTACCGCGCTGTATGCCAGCCTGGGGAAAATCTCCGCAAGGCTCAATCGAACCACACGCCCGTGATGCACGATGTCCCACGGCAAGGCATTCGCATCGGCACTGCGCAAATGCAGAACCAGCGAAGGCGCTGGCCCCGGCTCCCCCCGATCCCAGGCTGCGCGATAGCGTTCCTCGTATTCCGCCCGAAAGGCGAACGGGTCTTCGTACAGCATGACCTCGAAGCCGCGACCGCGCAGTTCGGACAAGAGCTTTTCGTCCAGCAGCACATCGTCGGGGTCGCACGCCACCCACAGCCGGGTGAGATCGGCCGTGAAGTGGCTGAGAATACGTTCTGACCACTGGCTCATCCCACCTGTCCTCCGGGCATCACATCGCCGGAGACGCGCACCATCATCACGGCATTCAAATCCGGCACGCTGGCCTCCATGTCATCGAGGGCCGCCATGCGTGCATCGTGTTCTTGTTGCAGCCGCTTGCGCCGGTGCTCACGCACGGCGGGTAAGCCAATGCGCCCAATGGCCTGGCCTCGCGCCTCGAACGCATACAGCGCACGTTCGCGTTCTTCCTTCAGCCGGGCGCGGTGTTCGGTCAGCAGCTCCTTGAAGATCCGTTCCCCCTGGGTACTGGCAGCCGCATGCGATGCCTCGAACCACTTCACCGACGCCTCCGCACCGGTGACGGCATGCACGTCCACGGTTTCAGTCAGCAGCAGATCCCAGACGCGCTTGGCGGTCGGCACAAAGGGGCGACCTTCCTCGTTGATGAACACCGGCAGGAAACGCTTCCGGCTCAAGCCTTCAGCCGCCAGACTGATCTCCCACAGCGACCAGATGCCGCGTACCGAATCTGGCAAGCCGGTCACGCGAATCACCGGCAGCGGCTGCCCGGCGACAAAGCGTGGCAGCTCGCTGATCACAGCGCGTGCGCGCGGGTCTTCCATCGTGACCCATTCCAACTCCGGGTTCTCATCCGCCGTGCGGGCGTCAAAACAGGCCTGTGCCGACTCGCTGCCGTCTGCCCACTTCACCCGCCATGCATTGCCCGCCTTGATGGCGGAGCCACCGCGCGCAGCCAAGCCGCTGATGATGGCGCGCTCCAGCCAGAACTGCGCCGGGTGGTCACGCCACTTGCGGGCATCGTCGGCATCCAGATCGTGTTCGGTGGTGAGCAGGTCGCTGTTCTTCTTCGACTCCGCCAGGGTGGATCGCAGTTGCGACACCACTGCGTCGCACTCCTGTTCGATGGCATCCGGGTTCTGCAGACCGTGCACGAACAGCTCGTCGAAGATCGGGTCGGCCTCAACCGAATCCATCACATCAGCCGCCTTGTCGACACCAAACTCCTGCGCGATGACCTCGAGCTTTTCCTCCAGCACCTGGCGCACGCGGTGTTCCACGGTGTCTTCAAGCACGAAGTTGATGGCGCGGACCACGTGCTTCTGTCCAATGCGGTCCACCCGGCCAATGCGCTGCTCGATCCGCATCGGGTTCCACGGCATGTCGAAATTGACGATGACGTGGCAGAACTGCAGGTTCAGGCCTTCACCACCGGCATCCGTCGAAATCAGCACGCGCACATCCTTGGAGAACACCTGTTGTGCCCGCGTGCGCGCTTCCAGGTCCATGCTGCCGTTGAGCGTCGCTACCGAGAAACCACGGCTTTCGAGGTAATCGGCCAACATCGCTTGCGTCGGCACGAACTCGGTGAAGATCAGCACCTTCAGCGCCGGGTCACCTTCCTCTTGCTGCAGCTTGTAGATCAGCTCCAGCAGTGCCTCGGCCTTGGCATCGGTGCCGGCGGCCTCGGTTTCCCGTGCCAGCTCAAGCAACATCTCGACTTCGGACTTCTCCAGCTCCCAGCCACTGGACTGCATGGCCAGATCCACCTGGGACTGGCCATCGAGGTCGGCCCACTCGTCCTGGCTGGTGTTCTCAAAGAGATTCGCTTGGGGCTGTGGCGCATCAAGCATGGCCTGGCGCTTCTCCAGCGTGGTGCGGATGGCTGCCGTACTGGACGTCACCAGCCGCTGCATCAGGATCATCAAGAAACCGATGTGGCGCTGCTTGGATGCCAATGCCTGGTTGTAGCCGTGGCGCACATAGTCGGTCACCGCCTCGTACAGGCGCTGCTGCGACACGTGCCGCGCTTGCCATGCCACAGCTTGCAGCCGGGTGACACGCGGCTTGAACAGCGGCTGACCTTCGGCGTTGATCGATGCGCGCTTTTCGGTGCGGATCACGAAGGGGCGCACCCGGTCGCGGCTGACACTGCTCTCGTCCGGGAAGGCTTCGCGATCCAGCAACTGCATCAGCCGCATGAACTGGTCGGTCTTGCCCTGGTGCGGTGTGGCCGACAGCAGCAAGAGATAGGGCGATGCCTCGGCCAGTGCCGCGCCCAGCTTGTAGCGGGCCACCTGTTCGGTGCTACCGCCCATGCGGTGGGCTTCGTCGATGATGACCAGATCCCACGACGCTGAGATCAGGTCCTCGAAGCGCTCGCGGTTGTAGGTGTTGAGTTGCTCCAGGCTCCAGCCACGACGGCCTTCCAGCGGCTTCACCGAATCCAGCGAGCAGATCACCTGGTCGTGCATGCGCCACAGGTTCTCTTCCTCGCCCGCGCCGCCGCTGCGCCACTGGCGGAAGGCCGCCAGCTCGGACGGCTCGATGAACTGGAACTTCTCGCCGAAGTGCAGCCGCATTTCGGCCTGCCACTGGCGTACCAGTCCCTTGGGCGCCACCACCAGGATGCGCTTCACCCGGCCACGCAACTTCAACTCGCGCAGCACCAAGCCAGCCTCAATCGTCTTGCCGAGGCCAACCTCGTCAGCCAGCAGATAGCGGATACGGTCGCGGCTGATGGCACGGTTCAACGCGTAAAGCTGATGCGGCAGTGGCACCACGCTGGACTGGATGGGCGCCAGCAGCAGGTTGTCTTCCAGCGCATCCAGCAGCTTGGCCGCCGCCGTGGTGTGCAGGATCTGCTCCACGCTCGGGCGCACGCTTTCCAGCGAGGCAAGGTCAACCGCCCGCGCTCGCACGACCGCGTCCTTGGCTGGCAGCCACACGCGGTAAGCCACCTCGCCCCACACGTCCTGCCGCTCGATCACCCGGCAAGGCGATGCCTGCCGGGTAAACCAGCACCAGTCGCCGATGGTGAATCCGCCGCTGGCCATGCTCAGATCCCGTCTTCGGTACGGGTCAGCGCGAGGTCATAGAGGGTGAGGAGCTTCTCGTCCTCTTGCAGCGCTTCGTCGGGCACCTTCTTCGCGATATCGATGATCGTCTGGTATTCCTTATTGCCCCATGCTGCTCTGAACCCAGCGCGCAGCGCTTCCAGGCGGAACTCCTTCAGACGGCGACCCGTGAACGCTCGATAGTGGTCAAACTCCTTGAGCAGCGCCTTCTCGCGTTTCTTCTCCAGATCCTGTGCTTTGTTCGGGTCGGGCACGTACCAGCGATCCTTCGCTTTCGCAATTAGTCTCGGATCGCTCTTTTCGAGTCCCCGCAGGTCTTTATGATTTGTGGAAAGGTAGCTATGAATCTGTGGCGGAACCTCGCCGGCTCCGTCGTACTGAATAAAGTTATCTTCTAATAGCGAGGACAACTCAGGCTTTGACTCGTGTTTCTTCCAGCCTGCGCCGAGCTGAGTTATGAACTCAGGATGCACTTCCTGATAACTAGATGGCCGACGCTTCAGAAAATCCGTTAACCAATCGATGGCACTACGCTCATCAAAGACGAACATCTCCATCTGTGGAGCCAGAGCAACCTGCATTCGCTTCTTGTCATATTGAGCCACTTGCTCTGGTAAAAACACCATTCCATCTCGCTCGATAAAGCGTTGAGCCAACCCGCTTCGGAACTCCTGTGTCGACATCGGAACAGGGAAGTTGTGCCGGACGAACCATGCAATCATGCGATCGAAAATAATGCGTGGATCGCGTTCCGCGATGAACTCGAGCTCCGCACCTTTCACCTTTACGATTGGCAAATAATTCAGGTGAGTACGGACAAAATCCCACACTGAATCTTCATTACCACCTGACTTCATGAAACGGTCTTCAAGCCCACCGTTTGGCTTGTACGCAGAAATCACAAGATCCTGCTTGACCGCAGTTACGCCAACAATCGCATTCAAACCGCCGCGTTTCTTGTCAAGAACGGAAACGTTGGCTACGACAAAACCCGCCTCTTGCAGCCCGGTCTGGATCGCGTTCCAGATACTCGCTTGAGTGTTTGAGAACTCTACCGTCATCCAGCGGCCAGGCTTCAACACCCTATAAGCTTCGTTAAAGCATCGGATCATCAACTCTCGGTATTCATTAACCGATTTTTTTTGATGTCGATCTTCAATCGCTTCAGGTTTTCGATTAGTCAATACACCAAGCCATGATTCCATTAGGGAGTTAAGTTCGGAGTACGTGATATTCGAGCCAAATGGTGGATCGAAAAAGAAGTAATCGACGGAGTTATCAGGCATCAACAGTTGAGTTGTTGATTGTGTTGAGATTGCCGGTCTGTCGAGTCCAGAAGGTAATAGGGCTTTTCTGAAAGCAGCAATCCGGTCCGAAATCAACCCAATAGCATTCATTTCTATCTGATTGGACGGCACGTAAAGTGTGCCCCGGCGATGACCTGCAGTCGCTCCGCCTTCACCGGCCTTCTCGCCTCCAACTCGTGTGATCGCTATTTGATGCTGGCGCGATCCTCTTTGAAGACTTCCGGAAACCGCCCACTTCAGTTCTGAGGGCAGTTTTTCGAAGGCGTAAGAAAATACCGTGAGGTTCCGTTTCGTGTAGAAGTGATGGACGTGCGTGATCCCGATTGGATCGTTGCGCCTTGTTTCCCCACCTTCGAACAGCCGGTTCGATGGATATGCTGTAGCAATATCTGCTTTATGTATTCGCGCACACAGAGCCAAGTCGATAAAATCCGGTTTCTTCTCAAACCGCTTCGAGCCAACCGAGTAGTTGATCCTTACGGGAACCGTTTTCGCCTGTTCAACAGTCTTGCCTAGAGCCGAGTCCTGGAAACTGATAAGCGTATGATCAAGCGATCTCTTGGTTTGAATTGAATTGCAGTGCGGGCAAGGAAAGCTATCTCGGACCTTGCCGTTATCGACATCTACTGCAGAATCCCAGAAAACGATTTCTCCGGCACACTCCGGGCAATTGAATACATCAGACCAGACTACGTAATTGACTCGGCCAACTTTAGCCGTCCTCGCCAAATCTGGGTTTGCTCCTGCTTGCAGCTCCCGATACGCAGAGTCCAACTCGGCTTGCGACGGTTGATGTAACGTTTGATACATCCATCCGAATTTCGCCTCAAGATCAGCAATTGCAGCCTTGGCTCGCTTATCGAAGTCTTCTCTGTCCTTGGGTGCGTTGTAATTGTGTGAAATAAATGTAGCCGCAGGCGACAGATCACTCAGCAGAGCACGCCTTGCACCTATTTTTGAAAACTTTTGCCAAGTAGCCTTTCCATTGTCTTGCTCTTCCTGAAAGACATCTCCGGCGCCATCAATCCTGTAACCCAGTGACTGAACGACTGTTCGATCACCACAGAGCTGCGCAGCCACTCCGGTCATGCCGGTTCCGCAAAACCCATCGAAAACAATGTCCCCAGGCTGCGTGTAATGCAGGATGTACCGCATGATTGCCTTATGCGGAACCTTGGTGTGATACCCGTGTGCGTTGTAGATTGGATCGTTCTTGCCCTCGCTCACATCCGCCGCAAAAGGTTCTTTGCTGTACGGAACTGACGAATCGTAGGGCTTACCATAGTGCCGGACGAAATCCTCGATGAAAGGATTCGGGCAAGCCGTGTAGTACGGCGGGTCAGAAAGCGCGAGGATGTCTTCATCCGAGCCGATAGGAAAACCTTCGATCTTCCGGAACGCAGGGTCTTTGAGCTTCTCAGCGAATAGCTTCAGGTAGTGCTCGCGGCGAGCCTCATCACTCGGGAACGTTTGCCCGAGGCATTTAACGGGGCCGGACTTGGCCGCGTGGTTCTGGAATAAATCACTCATTTTTTGGTCTTCTCTCAAAGAGCAGCGAGTTTGGCTCGCAGTCCGGGATACGAGTAGTAGCTAGTCGCATCCCCACGATTCTTGTTAGTCATCTCATCTACGAAGGTCTGCCACTGGGGCTTCGCATCACTGAGGGTTGACTTGCTTAATTCGAGCACATGCTCAAGAACATCCGGTGTCCCGCCAGCCTCGTAGATCTGGCTGTTTTCCTTCACAGCATCGAGCATTGCCTTCACATCATCAGCATTCATCAACGGTGCAAGCGGAATCATCAACGCTCGCCCGCGCTGCTCAGCAGTTCTCCAACCACCAGAATCACCGTAAATACGAATGGCAGGTGCGATGAACTCCCGCCTTGGATTTTGTGAAATGATGCCGATCTGAACATCTTGCTCGAATGAATCGAATCTCGCGAGAAGAATATCGGCAAGCTCTTCTACTGCAAAAGCATCGAAAGCCGAATGTGCTTTGAGATTGTCTGCATCAGCATCCTGAAGTAGTTTCTTGAACCGGATGCGCGTCGATTCTGAAAGCCATTCCCAGATCCGCGTGTCACATTCGAAAAAAGCGCTGACACTTAACAAAATAGCATCGGGGATCGCATCGAATTTTCGAGCAACGTGATCCTTCGCCGTTTCGTCGTAGATCGCTGTTTTTGCCTTAGAAATTTCTCGTAACGTTCTGGCAACTTGATGTCGCTGCCCGATGTACTTGGCTGACTCGATGCCGAAAGGTGCGCTCAAAAGCGACTTGATCAAGTTGACGACCAATGCATCCTTCGCACGGTCTAGATACTTGGTTCGAACATACGTCCCAATACTGTCGTTGTCTGACGGGAATGAAGGGCTAAGTAGGTCGGCGTGAAAGCGCTCAATCGCACTCTTGCCTTGTAATGGGGCATTAATCAGCAGATGCTTCAGTGCATGTGTGATGTGGGTACGGACCAATTCTGGTGTCGGCTGAAACAAGACGTCTTCGGTGGCAAAGGCCGGATGCGCGCAGAGATGGCGATCTCTTTGCAATCGATCCAAGTCTTCATGCTCATGGTGGGTGAGCAGTTGCAGCTGGTTAAAGGCAGTAGATAGCAAGCCAGTTTCAATCGCTTGCATTTTCGCTATGGATCGATGCTCGATGGCGTGATCCAGATCTTTGACGAATGCAACGGATGCGGGATCGCCCAATGCCGACAATTCCCTTGCCTTGGCGATGATGTCGTAATCCACCGCGATCCACGTTGACATGATGGCGGAACGTAATGCTCCGCCGCGATAGGCCGATATCGCCTCGCCGATGAGCCGTTTAGATTCAGGATCACGCACGGAAAGCGCTAGAGAATCGATATCCGTTAAGCCATGAATGTTCATAGCACACTCACTCGATCACGAAGCGCAGCTTGGTGGCATCCTTGCCCTTGCAGCGCTCGTTCATGAAGGTGTCGAACCGCTTGCGCAGATCGTCCGGCGTGGCCGGCGAGCCGCCTTGCAGCAGTGCCTGCTTGATCTCATCGCCCTTGACCGCGATCTTCTCCAGCCCGGACAGCGCCTCTTGCACGGCGTTGGAGAACTCGGTTGTCATCGGGTCTGGCAGATTGCGTGAGGCCAGGAAGGCATCAATCAGCTTCTTGGATGCGGGCGGCAACAAGCCCAGGCTGTCCTGCGTGAACGGGTCTTCCAGGTTTTCCAGCAGGGTTTGCTGCCAGTTGGCCAGCAGTTCGTCCAGATCGTCGTCCAGCTTGTGCAGGCGGTTGGCCGCCGGGATCAGCTCCAACTGCTCGGCCGATGGGCGGAACTGGCAGTGCGGGCAGACAGCAGCCGTGACCAGGGTCGGCTCGTCCAGCGATGAGCAGCTCTTCAGGCCGTTGAGGGATTCCTCGAAGGCAGTGAGCTGGCTGGTGGGCATCAGCGACACGCCGGCCAACACGCGCAGTGCCAGCAGGCGGTCGTCCTTGCGCAGGGCGTTGCGAGTCTTGTCCTCGGCCACGCCCAGCCGCGCCTTGCTGTGGCTGGCGATGTAGGCGGTGATGTAGTCCTTCTTGAGCTGGTTGAGCGTCTGCCGGTATTCGGCGGCGTGCTCGGCCGTACGGTCCTGACTCAACTTTTCCTGCAGTGCCTTGCGGGCCGTCTCGGCCTGCTTGACCCACGGGTGCTCGGCGGGCAACACCATCTCGGCCTGCGAGAGGTAGGACGCCGTGCTGCCCAACTCCACCACCAGTTCGAGCAGACGCTCGACGGCGGCCAGGATCTCCAGATTCTTCTTCTGACCATCCAGGTCTTCCTGTGTGACGCGCAGGTTCTTGAGCTTGCCGACGGTGTTGTACGGCGCCAGCGACTCGGTGAACTTCTTCAGCGAATCCAGCCGGGCGTGCCAGTCTTTGGCTTCCTCTTCGCGCAGCAGGTTCTGGCCCCAGAAACCGAGCTTGCCTTGCTGCAGGTCAGAGCCCGCCTTGAGCACGCGCGGCACCAGCGCACTGACTTTCTCCTGCAGTTTGATGACCGGTTCGGTATCGCCCTGGCTGGCTTTCTGGGCCAGACCGGACGGCAGGTCGAACAACTCGAACAAGGCACGCAGCACCGCGAGGTTGATCTCCTTGGGCGCCTCGACGTGCTTGAACTGCTTGAGCTCTTCCAGCGAACGCTCTGCGAGCTGCACCAGCTTGCCGGAGTCGATCTTGTCGCCGGTGATCGACAGCACGATGTCGCCGGAGTAGACGAGGCCGCCCAGCACGGTGACCAGCAGGTCGGGCTCCAGCCGGTACTTGATCGGCGCGAAATACTCGACGTCAGACGTGCCCGACAGCAGTTCGCTGCGGTTCAGCACCTGGCCGTGGCCCTTAGCCTTGAGGCGGTTGAGCACTTCCTGTGCGTAGCGGGAATTGGCCGGATCGACGCGGTCACCATCGAGCAGTTCCAGCGCGTCCAGGATGGCTGCGGCATCCTTGGTCCGGGTGCCGCCAGCCAGCGCGCGCAGTGCATTGCCCACCAGTTGCTTGCGGTTGGCCTCGGTGACCAGCACCGAGAAGGTGGGGTACTCGGGCGAGATGTCGGCAAAGCGCTGACCCAGTGCCAGGCCGGAGACGATGTTCACCACGTCGCGGAAGTTGATGCGCTCGTCCGGGCCCAGTCGGGCGCGGTCGCGCAGGGATACGCCCTTGGACCAGTCCTGCAGCGTCTTAGTCTTGCCCTGGTAGGTGACCTCGAGCGCGGTCATCTGCTTTTCTTGCAGCCACTTGCTCATGGACCGCAGCGAATCCTGGGCCTTGGACAGGTAGATGGCTTTTGCGCCACCGCTGGCCGTAGATGCCAGATCCAGTGCCGCCGCGTATTGCGACAGGTAGCGCTTGTAGTCCTCGTCCGGCGACTTCAGGCGGAAGAACACTTCGTCCGCCAGGTTGTTGTCGCTGAACTTCGGCTTATCGAAGGGCTGGATGAAGTAGATATAGAAATCGCGCTCGGGCTGGGCTGTGGGCCGGTCATTCGGCGCGCCAAAGAACAGGTAGCCCATGCGCTCGACACGGCGCTCCTGCCATTCGATCTGGTACTGCCAGATCTGGAAGCCGGGGTAACGCAGGTCGTCGCTGCATTCCATCAGCGCCTTGATGGCGCTGTAGTAGGCGCGGTCCAGCGCGTCGTCGGACAGGGCTTCGGCGCGCTTTTCGATCTGGGCGTCGTAGTCGATGTCCTTCTTGAGGTCGAGGTAGTACTGCTCGGTGTCCGGCGCCTTGGAGATGAACTGGCCGTTGACGGTCTTCAGCACTTCCCGCATCACTGTCTGCACCATCGACAGCAGGTTCTCGGCCGGGTCGCCCGGCATGTCCTCCACGCCCGGCTGGAACAGACACAGCGCGTCACGCAGCTCGGCAGCCGTGGGGCCGATGGGCACATGGATGTCGCCGCCCGTGGTCAGACGGTGGACGGCCAACGCGTTGATCACGCGCAGCGCCATGGCTTTGTAGGCCGGGCGGGTGAAGGCTTGCTGCACGCGGGACTCCAGCACTTCGGACACGCGCATGACTTCTTTGATGTTCGGGTCGGCGCGCAGGACCGAGTTGGCCTTGACGGTGTTCCAGAAGCTCTCGTAGCTGATGAACAGCGGCTTGTCGGCGGGTACTTCCTGGTCGAGGATGGCCAGCATCGCGGCCTCGATGGTCTTGAGTGCGCCGCGCTTCTCGGTGAAGTGGATCTGCTCGAAGGTCTTCAGGTAATCCGGGTGAACCGGGAACAGCCGCACGTACTCGTCCATGCGCTCGTTCATGGAGCCGTAGAACTTGGCGAACGGCGTGAGGTATTCGCGGATCTTGTTCTGTTGGTCGGCCGTTTTCTTGAGCAGACGCGCGGAGACGACGAAGCTGACGTCCTGGCGGTCGATCAGGATCTGCGTGAAGCGTTCGTTGACCCGGCGCATGCTGTCGGCAACGTGCTGGAAGCGCACGCTGTCGAAGATGGCTTCCTGCACACCGGCCACGAAGCGGAACTTCAGGTGCTTGGTGACTTCGCCGATCTGACGGAGGATGGCCAGATCCTGCACCAGTTCGTGGTCGCGACGGGACTGCAGGTACTCCAGGAATTCATCAACAACGAGCAGCACGCCCTGGTCCGGGAATTTCTCCGCGAACGCGGCCATCATCTCCTCGAAGGAGTCCTTGTTGTTGAGCTCCTTGTCGGCGGTCGGGAAGGTGTAGTCGACGCCGATCTTTTCGAGGAAGCGCTCAAGCTGTAGGGTGATGATCTGGCGCAGCGGCATCTGCAGGCCGCCCACCTCGATGCGTAGCACCTTGAAGCGACCAGCGATTGGGGCCACCGCCTCGGCGACCTTGGGGTGGCGGATCATCGGCGCGTAGGCTGCATCCTCGGCCACCAGCGACAGCACCGACATCAAGTGCGACTTACCGGTGCCGTAGTTGCCAACGATCAGCACGCCCTTGTGATCGACCGAGTCGTCGAAACTGAGCTGGGGAACCATGAGCCTGGAGATCCGCTCGGCCATGTCGTCGGAGATGACATAGGTCGCGACGAGCTTCTTGGCCTCGTCCGGGCGCCCGGCATCGAGCAGCTGAATGACTGACTCGATCTGCTCGAACTGGATCAGATCTCCGTATTTCATGTTCTTTGCCATATGGTTCTCTCTTCCCCGCTCTCTATAAATTCACTGGGTCAAATTTCGAGTACGACCACGCCGTCGCGGCTGTAGTCACGATGTTCTGGGTGGCTCATGTCGGCGTACACCAAGCGATCGCCGCGCAGCTCGCCAGGCCAGACGGCCACGACGCGCTTGGAGTGAGCCAGCCGCCTGACGAGGTCAAGCGGATTGATCTGCAGGCTAGGCTCGAACAACAACTCGAGGTTGTCGAGCAACAGCGGGTCTTCCGTTCGTTCCTTGTCCGCGATTTCCCGCAGCAGTTCGCCTGCCGAGAAGCCGCGCTTGTTGTTCGGTGTGGCGGCCAAACGGCGCCCCAGCTCCAGGCCAACGTTGAGCGGCTCGATGCTGAGCTTGGCGCCCAATTGTAGGAGCAGCTGGGTCTTGCCACTGCGGCTGGGTCCGACCAGCAGGATCAACTTGCTGTTGAGGTCGCCGATTTCGCCGATGAGTCGTTCGAGTTTTGTGAGCATGCTCATCCCCTCAGTCCGACTCGGCTTCGAGCCGCTGTTGATCAGGGGAGCGATAGCCCGGCGCCAGCACGGCATTGCGCACGCCGTAGATGGCCAGGTGGTCCTTCAGCCACAACCGGTACTCATGCCCGCGCAAGCTGTGGTCAGGGGAGCAGTCGACACTCCATTTGCGCAGGATGTAACCGGCTATGGCTGCTCTAAGCTTGATGGTCATCTTGCCATCAATCATGCCGTAATCCAGCTCAGTAATCTCCGGCCTCGGCTGATCCGGATGCGGCACCAGCTCCAGCTCCACAATCCGGGTCCATTGAATATCCTTGTCGCTCAGCTCGTGCTTTTCACCAAACAAGCCCGTCTCAACTACAGGTTCCGTGATCCGGGTAATCACAAAGTCCCGGAAGCTTTTTGACAGGCGATCATAGGCTCTGACATGCCAGCGCAGCCCGGTATCGATCAAAGCAAAAGGCACAATCTGGCGCTGTGCCACACCGCTGGTCAAGGAATGGTAATTAATAGACAACGGACAACGCAGATGGATGGCGCGCGTGACCGCAGCCAGCACATCCAGAGACGGTTGTGTCAGCCGGTCGGGTGCGCCATCAGGCATTTCACTTTCCACTACCACGGGCGCGCCGTCACCAAAGCCTTGTGTCAGCCAGG
The DNA here is from genome assembly GCA_036834885.1 of Pseudohongiella sp. Classification (GTDB taxonomy): domain Bacteria; phylum Pseudomonadota; class Gammaproteobacteria; order Pseudomonadales; family Pseudohongiellaceae; genus Pseudohongiella. Next base: position 383,797 of record DAITNA010000003.1, read on the forward strand.
CCAGGATGCGGGCAACGGGGTATGAGAAAAGCGGCTGAAACTGCTGGCCGAGCACATAAATTTTGGCGCGGCTGTCGTAGTCGATGTTGGCAGGCGCCAGGGTTTTGTAGAGACTGAAGTCGCGAGTGGCTGCGGCAGACTGGATGCCAAAGCGGTTGACCAGATCCGAGCGCCGGATCTCGCCCATAAAGCGCAGGCGCAGCTCGATGTACGACAGGCGGTCGCATTGAGCCTGGCTGTACTCGGTCAGCATGGGGGACAGCGTATTGGCGTTTGTGTGGTCCATCACGGGCTTCACTTGTTATGGTTAACCTCTGTTGTGTCTGAAGTATAGTCGCCTGCAAAGAGAGGTGTCTATTGCTCATTTATGATTAACATATTATGATCATTTTGATTGCAATTAGCATGACAAAGCAAACCCCAGGGAGGGTATATGATCAACGCGTTACCGGATTCACCGCTGGACATCATTGGCGACGTGCACGGCGAAAACGCCGCACTGGAGCACCTCCTGTTTAATCTGGGTTATCAGCTTGATGGTTACCACCCGCGAGGGCGCAAACTGGTCTTTGTTGGTGACCTCTTCGACCGTGGCCCCAACAGTCCAGCCGTGCTCAACATCGTCAGGGCGATTATTGAAGCAGGCAACGGCCAACTGGTGCTGGGCAACCACGAACTGAACCTGCTGCGGGGCAAGCGCAAGGATGGCAATGACTGGTTCTGGGATGAGTCGTTGGCGCGAGATGGCAAGTATGAGCCTTACGCACGGCTCTCACCCGCGCAACGTACCGAGCTCTTTGAGTTGCTGTCGCAGATGCCGCTCATCCTTCAACGAGACGACATCCGGATTGTGCATGCGGCTTGGCATGACCCTTCACTGGACAAACTGAAACGCGCTCCGCAGTTACCTGTTGAGGATTTGTTCGATCAGTGGGACAAGCAAGTGGACGTGGCTCTTGCCAATGAGGGTTTACTGCAACAAAGTCAGGATGAGTTGGATATCTGGTTGCACGCTCTGGAAGACAAGGCACAAAAAGTTCCTTTACTCAAAGCTGTCGGGTTATGTGACGAGCGCAAACAAATGGACAACCCGCTGCGTGTGCTGAGCTCCGGTTTTGAACGCTTGGCATCCGCTCCGTTTTTCAGTAGCGGCAAGTGGCGCTTTGCCAGCCGCGTCAAATGGTGGGACGAGTACCAGTCTGATGTCCCGGTGATCATCGGCCACTACTGGCGTCAGTTCCAGCCGGTTGACCGTAAAGCGCTGGGCAAAGGCGATTCGTATCTGTTCTCCGATGTGGAGCCCACTCACTGGCTCGGCGCACGCGGCAATGTGTTCTGCGTAGACTTTTCAGTGGGAGGACGGTTCCAGGAACGATCCGCAGGCAAGAGTCCCGGTGCCTCAACCAAACTGGCAGCCTTGCAGTGGCCGGAACGTACACTGGTGCTGGATACGGGCGAAAGAGTTGCGACTGGAGGTTTTGGTGAAACTTCAACTTATCAGTGAGGAAAAGATGCGTGAGGGCATCGCTGAATGCCGAGAGCTGGTTGATGCAAAAACTGCAGCAGAATACGACCGTGAGTGGGCCGGAACGATCGAAGCCTGCGACTACTGCGGTGAGAAAATCCAGCCTGAGATGGAGTTCTTTGCAGATGCTGAAATCCATCTGGACGAAGGCATCTGGGGCATTTTGTGTCCCTATTGCATATACATGGGTGGCAATGAAATGGTCTGGGGACGAGGGCAGTTATACCAGTATCAGGCCGACAGCAAAGCGTGGTTAATGGTGGCTGGATTTCCCCCGGAGCACTTACGATGAGTATCGAACTGTCACCCAAAATAGAGATGTCACGCTGGGCTCCCGGCAAGTGGCCTGTTGCTGTGCGCAAGTTGTGTGACGAGCATCAAAATGAGTATCGCCGGTTTCCAGAGCAATGGATTTACTTTCTCTGGCGCCCAGTCTATCGAGATATCCCTTACCGTGACCCTGATTGCATTGGCTATGCAATTGGCGATCCCTTCGATCAGATCATGGCCGATATAGACGGTGAACCACTGTTCCTGCTCAGCGACGACGAGTGCAACTGGCCAGCCCTGCTGGAATTAACGCTGGCAGTGGATGATCTTGAGGAGTGGATCGAGGTCCTGGTGCGCAAACTGCTGGTCGAGAAAAAACAGATTGTCATGGAGCGCTGGCAGCGCAAGTTTGGCAACGACTTTCCCTGTTAATTACAGAAGATTTACAGGTTGGTGCTGCTGGCGCCACTGCTCCAACCTACGCTCAATATCTGTGGTGCGACTGACCATTGCGTCTGACTGTGTTGCCCGATAGGCGTCTGTCAGGGTCGCAAGTAGTTGATTGCCAACCTGTGGGGCAATGACCCCGTTGCCAATAGCCTTGGTGATCACACCAACCTGATCACTGAATGACTCAGCCTGATCCAACCCCGGAATGCAGACTGCTGTCTCTTCCACCCGGGTCACCGGCGCAACACGTTCGAGCAATAGTTTCATGGCTCGCATGTCTCCAGACATGGCATACGCCTTCGTCACATCCAGCAGATCTGGCAAATCGCTTTCCAGTGCCTCGCGCATCAGTGTATGGCGCCCTAGCGCACCTTTTGGGCGGCCATTGGGATTGCCGGACTGACCTGGCTTGAATTTGGGCATCTCTCACTCCGCTTTTATCCGCTGTATTGTCATTATCGCATCACGAAAGTGCGTATGACTATGTTGCTTATCAGTTCCTGGTGATGATCAGTGGTGATGAGTTATCAATCGCATGCCATCACTACGATAGGAAATCAAGAGTATTTTTTGGAAAATTTATTCAGAGATAAATTAAAAAAATTAAACCATCTAAAGTGCCTAATTCTATTGGCTTTTAAGTCTATTCATACTCAAAATTGATTAACGGAATCTTGGTTTTGATTGTGCGATAAATATTCAAATATGAGCAATCAGTAAGGATCTTTACCCGCCTTTCGTGTCGTGATCAAACAATAGGTACCTCCTTAAACTTTTTGTTCAGGAAGGTACTAACATGTCCAATCGCATATGAGTTATAGTCAAATCTGGTGGATGGCAGGTCAGGCGGCAGTCCTGTCTGATTGA
>DAITNA010000004.1:0-349585 GCA_036834885.1 Pseudohongiella sp.
CTATTATGGCTTGCCATAATAGGGTCTGACCCCATTTCCCACCCCATTTCCCGTCCCCGTGTTCTTACTCCGTCTTGTCCCGATACTCACACAAATCGTAAATCACACAAGCACCACAGCGTGGTTTGCGTGCAGTACAGACATAACGGCCATGCAGGATCAGCCAGTGGTGGGCATCCAGCAAAAATTCTTCAGGTACGAGTTTCATCAGGCGCTTTTCCACTTCCAGCACATTTTTGCCGGGAGCGATGCCTGTGCGATTCGAGACCCGGAAAATGTGTGTATCGACGGCCATGGCAGGTTGTCGGAACGCGGTATTCAGCACAACATTGGCCGTTTTGCGGCCAACACCTGGCAACGCTTCCAGTTCTTCCCGAGTTGATGGCACTTTGGATCCGTGCCGCGCGACCAGCGCTGCACAGGTTTTGATGACATTTTCAGCCTTGGTATTAAAAAGGCCAATCGTCTTGATGTAGGACTTCAGACCATCGACTCCCAGGGCCAGAATGGCCTCGGGTGTGTTGGCGATCTTGTAGAGTTCACGCGTGGCTTTGTTGACACTGACGTCTGTGGCCTGTGCCGACAGAATGACAGAGATTAGCAACTCAAACGTCGAACTGAACTCCAGCTCGGTAGTGGGGTTCGGATTTTCTGCCCGCAAGCGCGAGAAAATGGCATGACGTTTTTCCCTGTTCATGTGATTTTTCCTGTTACCCTTACGCGCCGGCTGCTATCAGGCGTGGAAGTCTCGACGCGAGGCATCGGGTGCCGCGACTGCCAGACACGTTGACCGGCAAGTATCAGTGCCAGCACCAATAAAGCGCCAGGTGCCATTTCAAAGAGCTTGAGCCGGGGCCAGTCAGGAAAAACTGCAATACCTTGTGCTGTGATTGTGTCGGTGAACAGATGCATATTCATCAGGATTCGGCCGCTGCCCAATAACTCCCTGCACAATGCAAGCCCGATCAGCGCTGACACAACAAAGACGCACAGTTTCAATGATTGCGCCATGGTGCGTGCGAACGGGCGGGTGCCGTCAACTGTCAGCAGTTGACGGACAATCAGCAGGTTGGCGCTGATCAGCGGTAACCATAAACCGGTCAGCAAGGTGGCTTCATAAAACCAGCGTTGCAGAGCCAGCATGAGCAGCGATGTCGACACAGACAATACCAGCATCAGCATCGGGAAATTGACGGGTGTCACAATGGTTGGCATGGTGTCAGTTGTCGCCTGTTGATCACGGGCGGCCGGCAGCAACAGGTAGAGTATTGCTGTCGCTGCCAGCAGCACAATGGTACTGCCCAATCCGAGAAACAATGCAGTACCGCTGCTGCCAGTACCGGCAACCAGTGGTGACAACATCAGCAGGCTGATGGTCTGACGATTGTCAGCTGTCATTTGTTGCGCTCCCTGTGTGTCCGCCATCGTGTGATCATGCCGGGATGCCCCCGTGGCGTGCGCCGTATGATCTGATCCAGCAGAGGACTGAACATGTTCATGAACAATATTGCCAGCGCCACCGAGTCCAGATAACTGCCCCAAATGCGAATGCTGTAGATCGCCAGTCCAATCAGCACACCATACAGACATTTGGCAGCCGCTGTGGAGGGGGCACTGACAGGATCAGTGGCAATAAAAAATGCACCAATGATTGTCGAGGTGCTGAACAGGTGCAGCCAGGGTGAACCATAAATGGCTTCCTGTCCCGGTTGATAAAACAGACTTGCCAGCAACCACACGGTAGCTATGACACTGAGGGGTATATGCCAGCTGATTACTCGTTGCCACAACAGCACCAGTCCGCCGAAGCCAAAGGCCAGCGCCTGCATTTCCCAACCGGTTCTGGCGTTTCTGTCCCAGAAGTTGAAACCATCGCTGTCAGCCAGCACCAAACGCGCCGGTGCCGCAAACTTGTACTCAATCAACGGAGTGGCAGTGGCAAAACCGTCCGGTATAACAGGGAAAGGCGTCAGCGCCAGGTCGCGTAAAAAGGGAAAACTCAATTGCAGGCTGGTCATCATGCCGTGCACAGACAGCGGATCAATACGCGTACCGCCGTAACTGCCAGTCCATGGCAAATACCATCCGGTCATCTGCAAGGGGAACAGAATCAGCAAACTGACGTAGGCCAATGCAGCCGGATTAAACACATTGTGTCCCAATCCTCCAAACAGGTGTTTGCCCGGGATCACCGCGATAAAAATACCGCCCACTGCAACCCACCAGGGAGATCCCGGCGGCAGGGCAAAGGCGAGCAGGGCAGCTGTGACTGGCAGGCTGAGATCTTGCAGATTGAACCAGACCGGTTTGCCACGGGCCTTCAATGCCAGTGCCTCAAACAGATAACCTGCAAACAGGGTGAGCGAAAAGTTGATGACAAAACCGATGCCAAAAAACCAGGTATAACTGATCGCCGCCGGAATCAGTGCCAACAACACAGTTGCCATCACTGTGGTCACGGATGTTCCGGCTGGCATAAGCGAATGAGTGTGTGCGTGCCGCTGCATCATTGTTTTGCGTCCTTGTCAGCCCCGGCAGTATCAGCTTTGGTTTGCTGCAAGGCCGCTTTTCTGGCGCGGGTACGCGCGACGGCGGCTTCAATGTCGGCACGTATCTGCTCTGGTGTTTTAATCGCAGCTGCGAGCTCTGCCGGCATCCCAGAGGCGTCACTGATCACAGGGTCAGCCGCCAGCACTGCGGGCTCACCAACGCTTGTCTCGGGCGTGCGGCTCAGCGTTTCGCCCTTGTCCAGTGCTGCCAGCTTGTGTTGCAGTTTTTCCAGTCGGCGTTGTTCCTGTTCCACTGCCTGCACCTGCAAGCGTTCGCGGTTGTGCTCGAAGGCCTGGCGCCAGTGCTGTGATTGCGCCTGTCGGGCGTGGTGTTCGCGGATTGAGGCCTTTTGTTCCCGGTAATAAGACACCAACGGGATTTTGCTGGGACAGACCGCCGAACAGGCGCCGCATTCAATGCAGTCAAACAGCGCGTGTGCCTGTGCCTGGTCGTCGCGCTCGTGGCGGGCCATGAAATACAGTGTTTGCGGTTGCAACTGGACCGGGCAGACATCGGCACAGAAATCACATCGGATACAGTCGCGATGGGGCTGTGCATGCGTGTCAGCTGGCATACTGTCCACCAACAGGCAGTTAAAGGTTTTGGCCAGTGGCACATCGACAGAAGGTGCCGGGTAACCCATCAACGGGCCACCAATCAACACCGGTGCGTTGGCCGCCTGCGGTTTTAATCCGGCGAGAGCCAGCAAGGTGCTGACCGGAGTGCCAATCAGTGCTTCGACATTCTGAGGCCGGCTGACACCCGGGCCGGTCACGGTAGTCATGCGGGATATCAGCGGCTGTTGCAGCAGTACCGCATCTGCAACGGCTTTGGCGGTAGCCACGCTGTGACACAGCACGCCGACCTGGGGTGGATGCTGTGTGCTGGGCACCTCGAGCCCTGTGACAATGCGTACCAGTTGTTTTTCCGAGCCGGACGGGTAAAGCGAGGGAATCAGCACCAGCTCCAGAGGGTTGGCAGGCAGGTGTGCCAGGGCTTCACGCATGGCATGGATAGCGGCTTTTTTGTTGTCTTCAATGGCCACCAGACAGCGCTGCGCGCCGGTGATTTTGCCGATGATGAGGGCACCTTGCAGAATTTGCGCGGGCTGCCATTGCATCAGGGCCTCGTCAGCGGTGATCCAGGGTTCGCATTCCGCCCCATTGATCACCACGGTGTGAATGCCTGATGCTGCCAGTTTGCTGGCGGCGGGAAACCCGGCGCCGCCCATGCCACTGATGCCGGCATCCACAACGCGCTGCAACAATTGCTGCGCTGACAGCGCTTCCCAGGGCTTGTCGTCGCCTGCACTGTGTTGCGGGCTGGCAACATGCAGACCGTCTGGCACTATCACAATGGCGGGTACCTGCCGGTACAAGCCTTGCTGCCAACTGTGCTGCTGGCTCACAGCCGGTGTCCCCACGGGCACCAGCCGGCTGACGTCGACCACATGACCTGACGTTGGCGCATGATGGTGAATACCGCGCTCTCCACTGGCCTCGGCAATGCGCTGGTTTTTGTAGACATAGTCGCCGACGCGAACAATCGCATGTGATATCGCGCCCTGATGCTGTTGCAGGACTACCACGAGTTCATCAGGTAACGGCAAGGCCTCGGACGGCATGCGCACGGGGGTTTGGCGCAGCGATATCGGCTTGGCGTCCGGCGGGTCGATGCCGCCGTCGAGCGCGTTGATCCGGTGGTGCCAGCCGGCTTGTCCGGCCCAGCGTCTGAGACGTGGAAGCACATGCTTGCGCAAGAAAAATCCGGGCATGGCTATTTGCTCCCGCTCACGGCAGTCAGTGGCGGTGCCAACGCTGGCAACATGTCAATACAGTCAACCGGACAAGGTTCGACACACAGATCGCAGCCGGTGCAGTCACTGGCGATCACGGTATGCATGCGTTTGGGTGCTCCGACAATGGCGTCAACAGGGCAGGCCTGAATGCATTTGGTACAACCGATGCATTCCGCTTCCCGGATATAGGCCACGCGTGGCCCCAGATGCCAGCCGTGCCCGGTGTCCAGTGGCAGCACCGGTCGACCGGTGAATGCTGACAGTGCCCGAATGGTATCGTCGCCGCCGGGTGGGCAGCGGTTCAGCGACTGCCCGCGGGCGATGGCTTCCGCATAGGGGCGACAACCGGCATAACCGCATTGGCCACACTGGGTTTGTGGCAGCAGCTGATTGATTTGCTCGACAACCGTGGCGGCGTCCGCCGGCTGCTCAAGCCGCTGCCGCAGCCACTGGGCAGCGCGCGTGATGCCCGCCAGTGCAGCAACGGCCAGCAACAGTGGCAGCAGCATGCCAATCATGGTGTCACCCAGGTTGGCGTGACGCCATCAAAGGCCATGATCGCCAGGGTCATGATGGCGGCACTCAGCAGCAACACGGGTGTACCCTGAAACGCAACCGGCACATCAGCGGTGCTCACTCGCTCGCGAATCGCGGCAAAACTCATCAGAAACACAACAAAGGTGATCGCACTCGCCATAGCAAACCCGGCCGCCGCAAACACGGAATCCAGTTGTTGCCAGGCCGTCAGTGCACTGCCCAACACCGCCGAGTTGACGGCGGCCCACGGCATGGCGTCTTTTAATACCAGGGCATCCGGCGGACTCAGGCGTGTCACCCCGGCCTGCAGGGGGGCAACGAGCACAGCGGCGAGCACCGCAAAAACCGGCAACGCCAGCCACGTCACAGTGTCCTGACCGGTTGTCAGCGTTGCCAGAGCTGCCAGTCTCAGCACCAGCCAGCCGCACACTGTGACAAGACACAGCAGAATCGCGGTGCAGATACCGAATATGAAACTGCGACGCATGCCGTGGGGACTGGCAGCCCATGCTTCAAGCCCGAGCATATGCACCAGCACAAGATGATTGACCAGCGCGAGGCTGACAAAACTGATCAGAATATCGGACACAAGCAACAGATCCGGACACATCACCCGTTGGCACGGGCAGGGTTGGTTTTGATGGCGCGGAGTTTACCACGATGGCGGGCAAGCGTTGCGGCCGTGTTTTACTTGGAGCCCGTTTTGCCCAGAGCCGGGCCAATCAAGTATCATCAGCACCCGTTATGCGGCCAGCGCCGTTTTTTATCAGCTCCGGACAAAGCTCAGGCAGGTTGTGATTGTGAAAAAGTGGATGTGTATTGTATGCGGCCTGATTTACGACGAGGCCCAGGGCTGGCCTGACGACGGTATTGCCCCGGGAACCCGTTGGGAAGATGTGCCGGCAGACTGGATGTGCCCGGAGTGTGGTGTTGGCAAGGAAGATTTCGAAATGATCGAGATGGACTGAGCGCATCACACCCAATCACGCTGTTCCCGCCCGACTGTTTAACGTTCAGAAAAAGGATACCCACTGTGTCAAAACGCAATATTCTGGTTACCAGCGCCTTGCCTTATGCCAACGGCCCCATTCACCTGGGACATGTGCTTGAGGCCGTTCAGACTGACATCTGGGTGCGCTTTCAGAAAATGCGTGGGCACGACTGCATTTATGTCTGTGCCGATGATGCTCATGGCACCGCCATCATGTTGCGGGCCGAAAACGAAGGTATCAGTCCGGAGCAGTTGATCGACAACGTAAAGGCTGACCACAAAAAGACTTACGACGGTTTTTTGATCGATTTTGACAACTATCACTCTACGCACAGTGAAGAGAACCGTCACTATTCCGGGCTGATCTACACAGCGTTGCGCGCCAACGGACGCATTGCGGTGCGCAGCATCACCCAGCTGTATGATCCGGAAAAAGGCCTGTTCCTGGCCGACCGTTTTGTCAAAGGCAGCTGTCCCAAGTGCAAGGCTGACGACCAGTATGGCGACAACTGTGAAGTCTGCGGTGCCACTTACAGCCCCAATGACCTGATCAATCCGCGCTCCACGCTGTCCGGCGCTACGCCGGTGCAACGTGATTCCGAGCATTATTTCTTCAAACTGCCGGAGTTCAGCGATTTCCTGAAACAGTGGACACGCAGTGGCACCCTGCAGGAGCCGGTCGCCAATAAACTGAGCGAGTGGCTGGACAGCGGTTTGCAGGAGTGGGACATCAGCCGCGATGCGCCGTATTTTGGTTTCGAAATTCCCGATGCACCCGGCAAATATTTTTACGTATGGCTGGATGCCCCGATAGGCTACATGGCCAGTTTCCGCAACCTGTGCGACCGCAGCGGGCTGGATTTTGATGCGTACTGGAAAGCGGGCAGCAGCGCCGAGCTTTACCACTTTATCGGCAAGGACATTATCAATTTCCATGCGCTGTTCTGGCCCGCCATGCTCAGCGATACCGGTTACCGTACGCCGACGGCCGTGTTTGCCCATGGTTTTATGACCGTGAATGGTAAAAAGATGTCCAAGTCGCGCGGTACGTTTATCAACGGACAGACGTATTTGCAGCACCTGAATCCGGAGTATCTGCGCTATTTTCTGGCCTCGCGTCTGGGCAACGGGGTGGACGACCTTGATTTGAACCTGGAAGAGTTCGTGAACAAGATCAATGCGGACCTGGTCGGCAAGGTGGTCAATATTGCCAGTCGCTGTGCCGGCTTCATCACCAGGGGTTTTGACGGCATGCTGGCGGCTGAGCCGGCAGCGCCGGAACTGCTGGCGGAAGCGCAGGCTGCCTCTGCTGCCATCGTCGAAGCCTACGAGCAGCGTGAATACCAGAAAGCCATCCGCGACATCATGGCCATTGCCGACAAGGCCAATCAGTACATTGCTGAGCGGGCACCGTGGACACTGGCCAAACAGAATCCGCAGGACCCAACGGTTCAGGCTATCTGCTCAACCGGTATTAATCTGTTCCGTCTGCTGATGACCTGGTTAAAACCGGTACTGCCAGCGATGGCAGCCAAGGCAGAAAACTTCCTGAATGCGGGCGAGCTGAGCTGGGAATCTGCCAGCACGCTGTTGCGTGATCACCGGATAAATGCCTTTGAGCCGTTGATGACCCGTGTAGAGCAGTCTGCCGTGGATGCCATGCTGGCCGACGCGGCGGCGCTGGTGCAGCAGGCGCCAGACAAACAGGTATCGGAGAAACAGACGGCTGCGCCTGACAGCCCACTCAGCAAAGAGCCGGTAGCCGACGAAATCGAGTTTGCCGACTTTGCCAAAGTGGACTTGCGCGTAGCCCGTATTGTCGCGGCAGCCTATGTCGAAGGCGCTGACAAGCTGCTGCAATTGACGCTGGATCTGGGCCTGGGCAGTGATGGCCAACCGCATCTGCGCAATGTGTTTTCCGGTATCCGCTCAGCCTACAAACCGGAAGACCTGACAGGGCGTCTTACCGTGATGGTCGCCAACCTGCAACCCAGAAAAATGAAGTTCGGCATGTCCGAGGGCATGGTGCTGGCAGCCGGTCCCGGCGGCACCGAGATATGGCTGCTCAGTCCGGATCAGGGCGCACAGCCGGGCATGCGTATTGTCTGATTGACGGCTGGATGAATTTTCAGGTTTACTCGGTCGTCTGTTCAGCACAAAAACAAAAGGGGATTTCAGATGATTGTTGCCAGTGCTGCCGTTTGCGCCCGGCAGATTGCCCGTTTTACGGTTGTTGTTGCAGTGTGGGTGGCCGGTGTATCGGGCAGTGTGGCTCAGGTCTCTGATGAGTTGATTGATATCCAGCGTATCGAAAGCTCCATCATCAAGATATACACCACCTCGGCAGCACCGGATTATTTTACGCCCTGGCGCCTGATGAACCCGAGTCAGAGCAGCGGTTCCGGCGCTGTCATTGCCGGACAGCAAATTCTCACCAATGCGCATGTGGTCGCAGACGCCAGTTATGTCCAGGTTCAGAAACACAACGACCCCGAGCGTTATCAGGCGCGTGTGAAATTTGTCTCTCATGCCTCTGATCTGGCGTTGCTGGAGGTCGATGACGTTTCCTTCTTTGACACCACACCGGCACTGGAGATTGGTGAGTTGCCGGAGCCCAATACCGAGGTGTTTGTGTTCGGTTACCCGGTTGGTGGTCGTACCCTCAGTGTTACCAAGGGCATCCTGTCGCGCGTTGAGCAACAGGTCTATGCCCATTCCGGCGAATTCCTGCTGGCCGGGCAGATTGATGCTGCCATCAACCCCGGCAACAGCGGCGGTCCGGTGATTGTTGATGGCAAGATTGCCGGTGTGGTGATGCAGTCCGGCGGTGGCGGCCGCACCGAAGCTCTCGGGTATTTTGTGCCGCCCGATATCGTGCGCCACATGCTCACCGATGCCGGTAACGGACGTTATGACGGCTTCCCGGATCTGGGCTTCAGAACCCAGGATCTCGAGAGTCCTGCCGCCAAGGCGGCCTATGGTCTGAGTCCGGACCAGAGCGGGGTGCTGGTGATCAAGGTATTTGAAAACTCACCGGCCGATGGTGTGCTGCGTGAAAATGATGTGGTGATGAGCATCGACGGCTTTGATGTGGCAGGCGACAGCACAATTCGATTGAGCCGCAGCCTGCAAACCAATTTCAAACACGCCATTGATCTCAAGCAAATAGGTGACGGGGTGCCCGTGCGGTTTTCGCGTCAGGGTGAAATCCACGAGGTCATGCTGACAGCCCAGCGCCGTCAGAGCAGCTACAGCCTGGTCAGGGGTGAGCAGTTTGACGTGTTGCCCGAATACTACATTTACGGTGGCATTCTCTTTGTGCCACTGAATATGAACCTGATCAAGCGTTGGGGGCCGGACTGGACGCGGACGGCGCCGGTTAATTTACTGCACGCCCGCAGCCAGTGGAGCTCGCCGCAGCGGCAGGAAGTGGTGGTTGCCTTGCAGGTGCTCGCAGCGGATGTCAATTTGGGTTACCACGATGTGCGCAACTGGATTGTTGACTCGGTCAATGGTGTGCCGGTCAGGGATTTTTACCAGTTCGCGCGTCAGCTGCGTGACAATCAGGAAGCCTTTGTGGTGTTCAGGGGGGAATCCGGCTATCAGGTTGTTGTGAACCACCAGCAGGCCCTGGCCACCGAGGCGGCTGTGCTTGGCCAGTACCGTATCCCGGCACCGTATTCGGATGGACTGTTTGACGATCCCCAGTTGGCCGCCCGGCCCTGATCGGCGTATGATGCGCGCTTTGCGCCAGAGGCAGGGGTCCGTCTGATGGGCCTCCCTGACAGGAGATAACAAGGATTATGAGCATCAAGTCGGACAAGTGGATTCGTCGCATGGCCATGGAGCACGGCATGATAGAGCCGTTTGAACCGGGTCAGGTACGCTATGTCAACGGTGGCAAGGTCATCTCCTATGGCACCTCCAGCTATGGTTATGATGTGCGCTGTGCCTCGGAATTCAAGATTTTCACCAATGTGCACACCACCAACGTTGTTGATCCCAAGAATTTTGACGAATCCAGTTTTGTCAGTATCAATGAGCCTTACTGCATCATCCCGCCGAACTCGTTTGCACTGGCCAGAACCGTTGAATACTTTCGTATCCCGCCCGATGTGTTGACCGTGTGTCTGGGCAAATCCACGTATGCGCGCTGCGGCATTATTGTCAACGTCACGCCGCTGGAGCCGGAGTGGGAAGGCCATGTCACACTGGAGTTTTCCAATACCACGCCGCTGCCGGCAAAGATCTATGCCAACGAAGGTGTCGCCCAGATGCTGTTCTATCAATCTGACGAACAATGCGAAGTGACCTACAAACAGCGTGGTGGCAAGTACATGGGCCAGACTGGCGTGACACCCCCGCGCGCCTGATGACGGACAGCATGCCCGGCACGCGCCTGTGCCGGGCAGATTCTTGACAGACACACTGCCCAGCGGCAATCCCCCGCGTCAATCTGGCGTCAAAGCTTTGACCCTCGCCAGCCAGCAGAATTTCCAATTCATTGAATTTAAAGCACATTGCCTGATGGCATAGACATTGCTTACCTCCAGCCAGCGGCAACAACAATCTGGCAAGGATCCAACAGGCAAGCGTTTATGACGGCACAGCAGCTGGCAAACATGACGGATTCAGCGATGGCGCTGGAGATGGCATTCAAGGCCTTTAACGAGCTTTCGGGTGAACTGAACCAGACCTGGCAAGCGCTGGAAGATCGTGTCAGGCAACTGACACTGGAACTGGAAGCGGCCAACGATGAGCGTTTGCGCGAACTGGCTGACAAAGAACGCATAGCTCGCCGGCTCTCCAAATTGTTGCAGTTGCTGCCAGGTGGTGTGGTGGTCCTGAACGGCCAGGGCCGTGTTGCCGACTGCAATGCCGCCGCCATCGAGTTGCTCGGTTCGCCCCTGGAAGGACAGCTGTGGCTGGAAATCATCCGTGATCGTTTTGCGCCCCGTAGCGACGACGGCCATGAGATTTCACTGGTGAATGGCAAGCGTGTCAGTTTGCTCAGCCGGTCGCTGGACGAGGAACCGGGCCAGATCATACTCATTACAGATCAGACCGAAACCCGTCGTCTGCAGCAGCGCCTCAGTCGCCATCAGCGTTTGCTGGAAATGGGCAAAATGGTGTCTTCGCTGGCACATCAGATACGCACACCGCTGTCAGCTGCCATGTTGTATGCCGGTCATCTGGGCTCCATGACCGAGACCGGTCAGTCCGCTGCCCACGATCCCCGTTTTGCCCGAACCTATGAACGGCTGATGTCGCGCCTGCACAACATGGAGCGCCAGGTCCGTGACATGCTGATTTTTGCGCGTGGCGAAGCCGTGTTGGACCAACGCCTGAGTCTGCGCCAGATTTTTGACGAGACACGACTGGCTGCCGAGGTGTTGATGCGCTCGGTGACGCTGGATTGTCAGTGGCAGGAGCCGTCGTTTGGCTGTGATTTGCTTTGCAACAAGGAATCGCTGATCGGTGCCTTGCTGAATTTGCTGGAGAACGCAGTGCAAAACGCTGGCCCATCGGTGCAACTGTCTGTGGGCGCAGAACTGCTCGCCCCGGACCACCACAATCCGACAGCGCGTGTGTGCATCTATGTACAAGACAATGGCCCTGGCATAGCGCCGGACAAACTGGGCCAGGTGACCGAAGCGTTTTATACCACGCGTGCCCAGGGCACTGGTCTGGGGCTTGCCGTGGCCCAAGTGGTTGCGCGTGCCCATGGCGGACAGTTTTTTATCAACAATCGCAGCGATTGTGATCACAACGGCGATCGCATCAGCGGCGTCAGGGCCGGTTTTGTACTGCCTTGTCCGGACGCAGACACAGCGTGCCCCGAACGCGATTCAGCTCTTACTTCTCTGGATACCCATGCAGGAGAACACAATGTCTAAAGCCCACATTCTGGTAGTAGAAGACGACTGGGATTTGCGTGACGCCCTCAGCGACACGCTGGAATTTGATGGCTATCAGGTGCAGTCGGCAGCCAGCGCTGAAGCAGCGTTACAGCTGTTGTCAAACAAACGGTTTGACATGGTGGTGTCCGATATCAATATGGACGGGATGGATGGCCACGAACTGCTGGTGCGCATACGTGCCATGTATCCGGTGTTGCCGGTTGTGCTGATTACCGCGTTTGGCAGTATAGGCAGTTCTGTGCGCGCCATGCAGCAAGGGGCTGTGGATTACCTGCTCAAGCCGTTCAAGCCAGAGCAACTGATTGCAACAGTCGAAAAATATCTGACTGTTCGTCTCAAGAGTGGCAATGAACCGGTGGCGGTAGAACCGGCAAGCCAGCAGGTACTGGCACTGGCCCGCAAAGTGGCACAGTCGGACGCCACCGTGCTGATTTCAGGCGAGAGTGGCACCGGCAAAGAGGTGCTGGCGCAATATATTCACCAGCAATCCAATCGCAGCAGCGGCCCCTTTGTGGCCATCAACTGCGCAGCGATTCCGGAGAATATGCTGGAGGCTACGCTGTTTGGCCATGAAAAAGGCTCGTTTACCGGTGCGCACCAGAGCAGCCCCGGCAAGTTTGAGCAAGCCAATGGCGGGACTTTGTTGCTGGATGAAATTTCAGAGATGGACATCGGGCTGCAGGCCAAAATTTTGCGTGTGCTGCAGGAACGGGAAGTGGAACGTCTGGGCAGCCGAAAAACCTTGAGCCTTGATGTCCGCGTGATTGCCACCACCAATCGCGATCTGCAGCAATGTGTGCGACAGGGCCGTTTCCGCGAAGACCTGTATTATCGCCTGAGTGTTTTCCCGTTGTCGTGGCGCCCGCTGCGCCAGCGTCCGATGGATATTGTACCGTTGGCACAGCGTCTGCTGGCGCAGCATGCCGCCAGAATGGGACGTGGTCCGGTTGTGCTGGATGAGAGCGCCTGCCAGGCACTGATTGCCTGGCAATGGCCAGGCAACGTCAGAGAACTTGACAATGTGCTGCAGCGCTCGCTGATCATTCACGATGGTCCGCGCATCAGCGCTGCTGCATTGGGTCTGGGCGAGCATCAGCATGCACTGGCTGTGCCTGCGTTGGTGACGGAGCCGCTTTCTGCGAACGTGCCGGTGACCGTACACCCGGATGCTGACAGCAGTGATGGCGTGCTTGGCTCAGATCTCAAACAGCGTGAATTCCAGATCATTATCAGTACGTTGAAACAGCAGGGCGGTCGACGCAAGGAAACTGCCGATGCGCTCGGTGTCAGCGCGCGGACCTTGCGTTACAAGCTAGCCAGAATGCGTGATATGGGTATCAACGTCGATTCCATGGTCAGTGCCTGAATAACAAGGTGAAAACAATGAACGGTGTAACAGATCGAGTAGACATCAATCAGTTGCTGATGCAAATGCGTGAAATTCGCGGACAGATCCAGACACCGGATGCCATCTCCGGCGCCGGTCAGATCGCTAATCCTGATCAGGTCAACCGCAGCGGACAAAGCAGTTTTGGCGATGTGCTCAAGCAGGCTGTTGAGTCCGTGAATGAAACCCAGCAGAAATCAAGCGAGCTGCAGCGTGCGTTTGAAATGGGCGATCCCCAGGTGGATATTACCCAGGTCATGATTCAGATGCAGAAAGCCAGCGTGTCCTTTGAGGCCATGAATCAGGTGCGCAATCGCCTGGTCAGTGCGTATCAGGACATTATGAATATGCCCATCTAAACTGACAGGACACCATCATGGCCACCGACACTACCAATTCCACCATGCCAATGTCTGCCCGTCCGGCACGCGGCAGCAGTTTTCTGGCAGGTTTCAATCGCCTTGACCTGTTGCGACAGGCAGGGCTTTTGCTGGGTCTTGCCGCCAGCATCGCATTGGGTTTCAGTGTGGTGCTATGGTCGCAGCGAGAGGACTATCAGCCGGTTTATCCCAGCATGCAAGGCTTTGATGTGTCGGAGCTGGTGCAGGTTCTGGAAGCGGGCAGTGTCGCCTATCGTATTGATCCGGCAAGCGGTGTATTGCTGGTCCCGGCCGATCGCGTCAGCGCAGTGCGGCTTGAAATTGCCGCTGCCGGCATTACCCGCGACAACGGCTACGGTTATGAATTCATGGACCAGGAAAGCAGTCTGGGCACCAGCCAGTTCATGGAGCAGAACCGCTACAAGCGCAGTCTGGAAGGTGAGCTGCAACGCACCATTGCCAGCTTCCGTCACGTGCAGTCAGCGCGTGTCCACCTGGCGACACCTGAGCGGACTGTTTTTGTACGCGATGCGCGCAAGCCTACTGCATCGGTATTTTTGACCTTGTTGTCAGGTCGCCAGCTCACCGATGTGCAGGTGCAAGCCATCGCCAATCTGGTCGCTTCCAGCGTGCCTTCCATGGATCCGGCCGACGTAACCGTTGTTGACCAGTTTGGCAATTTGTTGTCGCGGCGTCGCGATAACCCCGAGTTCATGATTGCCGGTGAGCAGTTTGAATACGTGCGTCGTTATGAAGAGACTCTGGTGGGACGGGTCAATCGTATCCTGCTGCCACTGCTGGGCAATGGCCGTTTCACCGCAGAAGTTGCGGCCGACATTGATTTCACCCGCACGGAGCAGGCCGCTGAAATTTTCAATCCGGACAGCACGGTGTTGCGCAGTGAGCAATCGCTGGATGAGCGCCGCGCCGGTGGTGATATTGTCGCCGGTATTCCCGGCGCCCTGAGCAATCAGCCGCCGCCGCCCGCGCAAGTGCCGGAAACACTGGATCAGGCTCAGGCGACTGCTGCGGCAAACAACACCAACACACGCACTCAGGCCACCAGAAATTTCGAGGTTGACCGGACCATCAGCTACACCAGTGGTGATCCGGTGTCGGTACGGCGTCTGTCTGTGGCCGTGGTGATTGATGAGCCGGAAGGCGAGAACGTGACGCCCTGGACTGCCGACGACATCGAGCGTATCACGGCGCTGGTGCGCGATGCGGTCGGTTATAACGCCGATCGTGGTGACAGCGTTACCGTCATCAACAAGCAGTTCGCGCAGCCGGAGTTGGCCGTGGCCGAAGAGATTGCCCTGTGGGAGCAGCCCTGGTTTGGCACCGCCTTGCGTCAGGGTGCCAGTGCGGTGTTTATCCTGATTCTGGTGTTTGGTGTGCTGATGCCGGTGCTGCGACGTTTGTCAGCGGTGGGTGGTGACACAAAAGCACTGGTCGCCGCCGGAGGCAATGAGGCTGCTTACGCCGAGTTGCAGGCGGACGGTACTCGCATACGAGAGGATTCTGTCACCCTCAGTGGAGGGGATGATATGCTGCTGGCAGGACCTTCTGACAGTTATGAACGACAATTGAGCGCCATCAAGGGGCTGGTTGCGCAGGATCCTGCGCGCGTGGCCCAGGTGGTGAAGAACTGGATAAGCAACGATGCCTGAGAAAATGCCGGTGGATAAACTGGGTCGGAACATCAGTTCACTTGAGCGCGCCGCCATCCTGCTGATGAGCATGGGTGAAAAAGACGCTGCCGAAATACTGAAACAGATGGGGCCCAAGGAAGTTCAAAAGGTTGGCGCCGCAATGTCGAGCCTGAAATCTGTCTCGCAGGATACGGTGTCGGGCGTGTTCTCCCAGTTTTTGCACGAGTGTGGCAACCAGAGTGGACTGGGCATAGGGGCCGAGAACTACATTCGAAACATGCTGGTTGAGGCGCTTGGTGAAGAGCGCGCCCGTGGTTTTCTGGATCGTATTTTGCTCGGTGGCTCCACCGCCGGTATCAACAGTCTCAAGTGGATGGATCCACGTTCCGTGGCTGATGTCATTCGCCATGAGCATCCGCAGATACAGGCCGTTGTGCTCAGTTATCTGGACCCTGATCAATCTGCCAGTATCCTGTCGCAATTTCCTGACAAGGTGCGTGTGGAAATCATGATGCGCATTGCGTCGCTGGAAAGTGTACAACCCGATGCCCTGAAAGAACTCAACCAGATACTGGAAAAGCAGTTTTCCGGCAAAGGTTCAAATCCGTCAACAACCATAGGCGGCACCAAAACGGCCGCCGAAATCATGAACAACCTGGACGGCGCGGTGGAGCAGGAACTGATGCAGTCCATCAAAAGTCTGGATGAAGATCTTGGCAACCAGATTCAGGATCTGATGTTTGTGTTTGATAATCTGCGTGACGTCGATGATCGTGGCATCCAGTCATTGTTGCGTGAAGTGTCTTCAGAGGTGCTGATTCTCGCACTCAAGGGCGCTGACGATTTCCTCAAGGAAAAGTTTTTCAACAACATGTCCAAACGTGCTGCCGAGTTGTTGCGTGACGATCTGGAAGCCAAAGGGCCGGTGCGCATTGTTGAGGTGGAAGCTGCCCAGAAAGAGATTCTGGTGGTAGCCCGTCGTATGGCGGATGCTGGCGAAATCCAGCTCGGTGGCGGCAGTGAGGCCATGATCTGATGAGTATTCAGCGACATCCATTTGATGGTGCTACACGGGTCAGTGCAACAACGCTGGACACTCAGCCGGTATTGCGCTGGATACCACCCACGATTGGCAAGGGTGGCAATCTGGTACACGCGGAACCTCGCGAGGAGTCCGTGCTCAGGCAGACAGTTGCCCAGGTGGTGCCGCGTGCAGGTGCTGACAAAACAGCAGCACCTGTGTCTGCGGTGGATGCTGCCCGCCAGTTCGACCAGGCACGCGAAGAAGGCTTGTTGCTTGGTCGTCAGGAGGGATTGCAAAAAGGCCTGGAAGAGGGCCGCAAGCTGGGTTTTGAGCAAGGGCGCGAGCAAGGGCTGGGCGAGGGTCGTGAACAGGGACAGAAGGAAGGTTATCAGGCAGCCTGGAAAAAGGCTGAAACTGACATCAGACAGCAGATGCAAACGATGGCCGCGCTGGTGACCCACCTCACGCACGCCCTGAACGAACAGGACTACCAGCTTGAACAGGCGTTGATGAACCTGGCTCGCGAAATTGCCCGCCACGTTGTGCAGCGTGAGCTGATGATAGACAGCAGCCACATTGTGGCCATCGTCCGTCAGGCACTGGCTACCTTGCCACCGAGTCGTGACAACGTCCGCATACTGGTTAATCCGGATGATCTGCCGCTGGTTGAACAGTCCGTGGCGGACAGCGGCGAGAGCTGGCGTGTTGTTGGCAGCCGGCAGATTGAGCGCGGAGGCTGTCGCGTGGAGACGGAGCAGAGCGCTGTTGACTTCACCACCAGCGAGCGCTTCAAGCAGGTGCTTGCCCTGATCGTGCAGCGTCAGTTTGACGACGGTGATCCGCTGTCATTGCGCACCCCCGATGGTGAAGCGTTTGAGCCGGCTCCGGAGCCAGTTGTGCGTGCGTCGGCAGGCCAGCACAGCGCTACCACGCCAGCGAGATCCAGGCCGTCGCTGGCCGACGAAGCGGAGGCTTTGTCGCGTCCGCCGAGCGAATCCACCATACCCGATGATGAGGCCCGCTAAGCTTATGCAACGTCAGAGTCTGGCCCAGCGTTTGCGCGCGTATATGCCGCAACAGGACCCCAAACCGGAACCGGTGATTGTGGGCAAACTGACCCGTGTGGTCGGTTTGACGCTGGAAGCCGTTGGTTGCAACGTGTCGCTGGGCGGTCGCTGCCTGGTCAGCCACCCCGGCGGTGAGGACATCGAGGCTGAAGTGGTCGGATTTGATGGCCCGCGTATTTTCCTGATGCCCTTGTACAGTGTCGAAGGTCTGCAGCCTGGAGCCAAAGTGGTACCGGCTGAAAAAGCCCAGCGCCTCTGGGTGGGCAACGGTTTGCTTGGACGTGTGTTGAACGGGTTTGGTGAACCGATTGATGGGCACGGCCCTTTGAGCTTGCATGAGTGCCGTGAAGCCAGCCCTGAGCGCGCCATCAATCCCTTGAAAAGACAACCGATACGCCAGACCCTGGATGTTGGTATTGCTGCCATCAATGGTTTGTTGACGGTTGGCAAGGGCCAGCGTATCGGTTTGTTTGCCGGCTCCGGTGTCGGTAAATCTGTGTTGCTCGGCATGATGACCCGCTTTACTGAAGCAGAGGTCATTGTGGTGGGGCTCATTGGTGAGCGCGGTCGTGAGGTCAAGGAATTTATTGAAGAAATTCTGGGTGAAGAGGGCTTGAAACGATCTGTTGTTGTGGCCTCGCCCGCTGACGACTCACCCTTGATGCGTCTGCGTGCTGCCAGCATTACGACGCGTATTGCCGAGGGCTTCAGGGATCAGGGTCGCGATGTGCTGTTGTTGATGGATTCGCTGACCCGGTATGCCATGGCACAGCGTGAAATTGCGCTCGCCATTGGTGAGCCTCCCGCAACCAAGGGTTATCCGCCATCGGTGTTTGCCAAATTGCCACAACTGGTCGAGCGCGCCGGCAACGCCGACAAAGGGCAGGGCACCATCACCGCGTTTTATACCGTGCTGACCGAGGGAGACGATCAGCAGGACCCGATTGCCGATTCCGCCCGCGCGATTCTCGATGGCCACATTGTATTGTCACGTGCACTGGCGGAACAGGGCCACTATCCGGCGATTGATGTTGAGGCCTCGATCAGCCGTGTCATGCCATCGGTGGTCACTGCCGATCATCTGGCCAAGGCGCAGTTGTTCAAGCGCGTGTATTCGCGTTATCAACAGAACCGCGACCTGATCAGTGTAGGGGCCTACACCATGGGTGCAGACAAGGATATCGATTTTGCGATTGAACGCATGCCGCATTTAAAACAGTTCCTGCAACAGGGATTGTCGGAAAATGTGCCACTGGCCACGGCGGTTGAGCGCCTGGGCAAAGCCATCACACCGTTGTCGCGATCATTGCCAGGTCAAAACAGCAACTCGGCCAGTGTGACCACGCTGCAGCCGCGTACGCTGGGTGGCAGCGAGCGCGCACGCGCGCCGGCTGAAACAGGTCGGGCCTGATGAATCGCATCAAGCGCATGCAACCGGTGTTGCGCCTGGCTGAGCTGGAAGTGGACAAGGCCGGGCGCGAGCTGGCCATGCTGCAGCAACGCATCGAATCGGAACAGGCCAAGGTATTGCAACTGCAGGATTACCAGCACGATTACCGCAATCGTCTGCAAGCAGCCGGCCAGGCTGGCATCAGTGTGGATCGATTGCGGCTGTTCGACGGTTTCCATCAGCAGCTGGATCGGGCCATTGTCCAGCAGCAGGAACTGATCAGACAATTGCAGCATGATCAGCAAGCCGTGCGTGCGCTGTGGCAGCAGAAGGATATTCGTTTCAAGAGTCTGCAAAAGATGCTTGAGCGCTTGCAGCGTGAGGCCGCGATGCAACAGGGCCGAAGCGAGCAACGCAACCACGACGAGTACGCGCGACGACGATCTGGCAGCAACGGCTGGTCCTGAGTATTCTGGCAAGCTTCTTGCTGACTCCCTGTCAAGGTTTCTGAACTTGAAGGGCTTCGAGATGAAATTTCCCCAGACAGCCGCCCAGAGCAAGGCGATTAATCCACTGATTGGTATAACTGCCAATACGGCTGCGGATAACGCCCAGCCCCGTGCTTCCTCGCGCTTTGAGGACAATCTGAAACAGCAGGTCAGTGCGGGTGGCAATGAAGCGGCCCGGCGCAGCTCTGTCCGCGCCCAGGACAACAGCACACGCTCAGCAGAGCGCAGCAACACAAATGACGGCAGTTCTTTGCCGTCAGATGAACAGAAATTGCCGCCGGCCGCCGATCAGGCTGTCGAGTCTGAACGCATCGACAAGGTGGCAGAAGAGGACCAGGCAGACCGTGTATTGTCAGCAGATGAGGCGAGTGGCAAAGATAAAACCCGGTCCGCGCAACACGATGCGGACGACAGGCTGGCAGCCAATGCAGAGTCGTCGCTGCCGGTAGCGGATGCCAGGACAGCGGATACTGGTGCAATTGGCGATGACACCGGCAGTGATGACGCCGATCCATTGTGGAGGTTCGAGGCCACGGTTGAGCCGGCACCCACAACCGGCGGTACCGAAGCATCGTCAGCCGGTTGGCTGGATGTCCCGCCAAATTCGGCAGCACAGCCGGATGTGGATGCTGCCCTGAGGTCTGCCGATGCCTTGCGCGCGCCAGCTCCTGTTTCGGGGTCTGCTGAGGCGCTGATCACAGCCTCCGATACATCGTATGCAGGCGCTGTCACGACTGCGCTGGATCCGCTGGCACTGCGGTTGTCAGCGGCGTCCATTCTCCATTCAATGGCATCGACTGACGGCACTCAATCTATGTCCGCATCGGTATCACCCGTCTTGTCCTTGTCAGGGGCCTCATCGTCGGCGCCCGCGACGCCGCCACTGGCAGCGTCGGACTGGACAACGGTTGCGGCGCACAGATTGTCCGGTCACGACGGTGCGCCAGTCGCAAACGCATGGCAACCCACTGCCGGCCTGGCGGCCGTGATGCCCGGCGCGCAGTCCGCTGAACTGGCATCGGCGCCCTTGCCGGCCAATGCCCTCGACGCAGCGGATGTACTGCCTCCTGCGGCGCGAAGCCTCGGCAGCCATGACAAGGGGACAAGCGACAGTCGCAGCGCAGCTACCACCGCGTCGTGGCTGGAAAGCTTGCTTGGCCAGAACGTTGCGGTCTCGCGCAGCACTCTGACGCTCAATACTCCTGCAGTGCCCGTCGGTGGCGCTGAGCTGATACTGGTGGCAGATACCGCACCGCTGCCGCAGTCGTCATCCGGTACTGCGACGGGCGCGGCGCTGGCGAATACCTTGTACAGCCTTGAGCAGCGTCAGCTGGCAGCAGCAGAAGCTCGGCAGGCGCTTGCGCAGCAGGCACCAGCCGCCGGCACGGGCGCTGGACAGGGGCTGGACAGCAGTACCCGGGCAGGTGCGCTTGAGCTGGCTTTTGGACAGACTGGCTGGGCTGATCGCCTGGGCCGTCAACTGTTGCTGCAATCGGCACAAGGCAGCAGCTCTGCCCGAATTCGCCTGGACCCACCAGAGCTGGGCAGCCTCACGGTACGTATTCAACTGGTTGACCAATCAGCTGCAGTGAACTTCGTGAGCCCCCATGCCATGGTCCGTGACGCGTTGGAGCAGCAGTCTGCGCGACTGCAGGACATGTTCAGGGAGCAGGGTATGGATCTTCTGGACGTCTCGGTTTCCGATCACTCGGCCGATACCGGAGATGGCAGACAGCAATCCGGGCATCAGGGTTCGGCTACACCGGCAGACACCGGCCCGGTAGCCGATGCCGGGCTGTTGCCGGCACAGCGGGTATCGGATGCCCTGATCGACTACTACGCCTGAGAGTCTTTCCTGACGCGTGACGGCGTCACTAATTTGGCGATTGCGCCGGCAGCCTGACAGAAACGCGAGCTGCTGGCGTTTTTCGTTGCTGCCTGTTCTTCCAAAACATCATAAAAACCATTACGTTAAGCGTCCCTATGAAGTGTGGCACAAGCTTTGCTTCTGCCCTGAACAGTCATGCCAGTTGGCGCTGGATGACAATAGCCTGAGAGGACTATATGGCCGAGAACGACGAAGAAGACGGTGGCAGTGGTAAAAAAGCCGGCAAGAAAAAACTGATAATCCTGGTGCTGGCCGCGGTGCTGGTGTTGGGTGGGGCCGGTGGCGCCTGGTTTTTCCTGATGGGGCAGCCTGCCGAGGTCGCCGGGGAAGGTGTGGCAACCGCTCCGCCGCTGGGTCCTGTGCAGTATGTCGAGCTGGCGCCGGCCTTTATCGTCAATTTTCCGCATCAGGGTCGTCAACGCTTTCTACAAGCCAATATCACCGTGATGAGCCGCGATCCACAGGCAATCGCCGCCGTGACGCAACATATGCCGGTGCTGCGTCACAATCTGATCAATCTGCTCAGCGCGCAAATGCTGCTGGTCTTTGAGGATCCGACCGGTATTGAGCAACTGCGCCAACTGGCCACCCAGGAAGTCAAGCAGGTACTGCTGAGAGAGATCGGGCGCGAAGGCATTGATGAAGTACTGTTCACCAATTTTGTAATGCAATAGTCGGGAAGCTGACGCGATGCAGGATCTGTTATCACAAGACGAAATTGATGCCCTTTTGCACGGGGTCGATGACGGCGCCGTCGACACTGGCATGGACAGCGATCCCACAGCGGTTCGATCGTATGACCTGACCAGTCAGGACCGTATCGTCCGCGGACGTATGCCGACGCTGGAAATGATCAACGAGCGATTTGCGCGCCATACGCGCGTCAGTCTGTTCAACTTGTTGAGGCGCTCGGCTGATGTCTCCATCGGTGGTGTGCAGATCACAAAATTCGGTGAATACCTGCATACACTCTATGTGCCAACCAGTCTGAATCTGGTCAAGTTTCGTCCGCTGCGCGGCACTGCGCTGATTGTGCTCGATGCCAAGCTGGTGTTCAAACTGGTCGACAACTACTTTGGTGGCGATGGCCGTCACGCCAAGATTGAGGGACGAGAGTTTACGCCAACCGAGTTGCGTGTGGTGCAGATGGTACTCAACCAGGTGTTCAATGACCTGAGCGAAGCCTGGCGCAACGTCTACAAGCTGGAATTCGAACACATGCGCTCGGAAGTCAATCCGGCGATGGCCAATATCGTCAGCCCGAGCGAAGTGGTTGTTGTCAGCACGTTCCATATCGAGCTGGACGGCGGTGGTGGTGATATTCACATCACCATGCCTTATTCAATGATAGAGCCCATTCGTGAACTGCTTGACGCCGGTATGCAAAGTGACATGGACGAGCACGACGAACGTTGGGGTAGGGCTTTGCGTGAACAGATCAAGGATGCCACCGTCGAGTTCACCTGTGATTTGTTTGAACGCAGTATTACCTTGCGCGATGTTGTCGACCTTGAGGCCGGTGACATCATTCCCATAGACATGCCGGAAACTGTTGTGCTCAAGGCCAACGGCATACCGATGTTTGATACCCGAGTGGGCATGTCAAACGGCAATCTGGCATTACGAATTGAAGGCGTGCACAGACGCCACCAGGATTAGGTCCGGAGGACGACAATGAGCGACAAAGATCAGGCAATAGCGGATGAATGGGCGGCTGCCATGGAAGAAGACCGTCAGGGTGATGCGCTGGAAAGCGGAAAAAAACCGGGATCACCCGATCTGGATGTGATTCTGGATATTCCGGTGCGCATTTCCATGGAGGTTGGCAGTACGGCGATTACGATCCGCAATCTGTTGCAGTTGAATCAGGGCTCGGTGATCGAACTTGACCGTCTGGCCGGTGAGCCGCTGGATGTGCTGGTCAATGGCACCTTGATCGCTCACGGCGAGGTCGTGGTGGTCAACGACAAGTTTGGCATTCGCATGACGGATGTGATCAGCCCCTCCGAACGCATCAAGAAGCTGCGCTGATCATGGCTGAATCTGTATCAACATTGTCTGCGCGCGTCGGGGAATCAGGCGGCCTGTTGGCCAGCGGTGGCGCCAGCGCAGTGGCGCAGACTGCACTGTGGCTGATGCTGGTGGTCGGCCTGATTTTGTTGCTGGCGTGGCTGGCAAAACGCTTTGGCGGTGTGCAGTTTCGCCATCATGGCAGTGTCCGCTTGCTCAGTGCGTTGCCGCTTGGCAACCGGGAGAAAATAGTACTGGTACAAGCTGGCGACAAATACCTTCTGCTTGGCGTCACACCTTCACAGGTCAATACCTTGCATGTGTTTGATGAGTTGCCGCGTGATTGCACCGCAACCCAGTCTGGCGTCTCAGGTGAGACACCGGACACTTTTCAGCAGTTGCTGCGTTTTGCGCTGGGTGATCGTACCGCGCTGTCACCCCGTCAGCGCCACTCATCCGGCAATGCATCATCCGGGAATTCACTGTGAGTCTGCATTTGTTGCGCAATCTTTTTGGCATACTTTCCATTCTGTGTTTGCTCACCTCGCAAGCAGCAGCACAGGACTTGCCGGTTGCAGATGCTGACGCGCAAGACACAATCATCAGCACGCTGCCGGCAGCAGAGAATCTGTTAAACGGCATTCCTGCCATGTCAGTCACTACCGCTGCCGATGGCTCGCAGCAGTACACGGTGTCACTGCAGATACTGTTCATCATGACGGCACTGACCTTGCTGCCGGCCATGGCAATGATGATGACCTCGTTCACCCGAATTATTGTGGTGTTTGCCATCCTCAGGCAGGCGCTGGGTTTGCAACAGACACCGTCCAACCAGATCCTGCTGGGACTGGCGCTTTTCCTGTCGATTTTTATCATGACTCCGGTGTTCTCACAGCTTAACGAAAATGCGCTGCAACCGTACATCAATGAGGAAATCAACGCCGAACAGGCGCTGGCGCAAGCCGAGATTCCGTTCCGTGGATTTATGGCAGCACAAACCCGCGAGTCGGACCTGCAACTGTTCATGGAGTTGTCTGATACTCCGGAGGTGGCCAGTATCGATGAGGTGCCGATGACGGTGCTGATTCCGGCGTTTGTCACCAGTGAGCTCAAGACGGCATTTCAAATTGGTTTTATGCTGTTTATCCCGTTTCTGGTCATTGACCTGGTGGTCGCCAGCGTATTGATGGCCATGGGTATGATGATGCTGTCCCCGATTATTATTTCGCTGCCATTCAAGATCATGCTGTTTGTACTGATCGATGGCTGGGCCATGGTGATAGGCACTCTGGCCATGAGTTTTGGAGTCTGATGATGACACCCGATGTTGCCGTCACTATCTGGCGTGATGCGATGTGGCTGATTGTATTGCTGGTAGCCGTGATCGTGATGCCAAGTTTGCTGGTCGGCCTGGTCATCAGTACTTTTCAGGCAGCGACGCAGATTAATGAACAAACCCTGAGTTTCCTGCCGCGACTGCTGATTACGCTGGTGGTGATCATTGTGACCGGGCCATGGTTGCTGCGCAGAATCATCGAGTACAGCGAGCAGTTGATTATCAGCATTCCCCTGCTGGTGGGCTGATTGCGATGCTGGTGTTTACCGACGCCGAGATTGGTACGCTGCTGGGCACTTTCCTGTGGCCGCTGTTTCGTATCATGGGTTTTTTTCTGGCGTCGCCGGTGATTGGATCCAATTTTGTCCCCGTGCGGGTGCGCCTGATTCTGGCGGTTGCGGTGTCACTGGTTGTGACCCCCACATTGCCACCGCTACCGGCAATTCCGGCCTTGTCCCTCAGTCTTTTTCTGGTGGTATTGCAGCAGATTCTGATCGGTGTTGCCCTGGGGTTTTTCCTGCAAATGCTGTTTCAGGTGTTTATCATTCTGGGGCAACTGATCGCCATGCAGATGGGTCTCGGTTTCGCCTCCATGGTCGATCCAACCAATGGTATCAGCGTTGCCATTCTCAGTACCTTTTATCTGATGTTTGTGGTGTTTTTGTTTGTGCTCTTTGATGGCCATCTGGTCATGATTGAAGTGATCGCCGACAGTTTTGTGCAAATCCCGATAAGCACTGCCGGCGTCGACAATGATTTTTACTTTCGCATCATCAGCACAATCAGTTGGGTCTTTTCCAGTGCCTTGCTGCTGGCCCTGCCGGCGCTGACAGCACTGCTGATCACCAATTTTGCGTTTGGCATCATGACGCGGGCGGCGCCCCAGATGAACATATTTGCACTGGGTTTTCCGGTGGCACTGATGTTTGGCCTGTTTATTATCTGGCTGAGCCTGGGCAACTTCCAGGATGTGGCGGCCTCGGTATTTGCCGAGATGTTTGTGCGCATGCGTTCGCTGATGGCGCCGTAACGGAGAGACCATGGCAGAAGAACAGGATTCCTCGGCAGAGAAGTCACAAGAACCCACCGCCAAACGTCTGGAACAGGCGCGCGAGGAAGGCGACACCGTCCGTTCGCGCGAATTGAACACGATGGCGATTTTGCTGGCAGGCAGTGCCGGTCTGCTGATGTTTGGCGCCTATATGATCGAGGCGCTGAGCGGCATCATGGATCACAACCTGATACTGAGTCGGCAGGATATCTTTGATACCGGCGCCATGCTCCGGCATCTGGATATTTCCGTCATGGAAGGCATGCGCTCCATGCTGCCGGTGTTTGTTATTTTGCTGATTGCGTCCATTCTGGGTCCGATTGCGCTCGGCGGCTGGAATCTCAGTCTCAAGGCGATCATGCCCAAAGCATCGCGGATGAATCCGCTGTCAGGGCTCAAGCGCATGTTCGGTCCCAAGTCGCTGATGGAACTTGCCAAGGCCGCCGCCAAGGTGATTGTGGTTGCTGCGATTGCATTGCTGATTTTTGCGCTCAATACCGACAGGATACTGGCAATTTCCAGCGAGCCACTGATGCCGGCCATGCAGCATGCCATGATTATTCTGGGCTGGTCAGTACTCGGCATGTCCTGTGCGATGATACTGATCACACTGATTGATGTGCCGTTTCAGATTCATTCACATACGCAGAAGTTGCGTATGACCTTGCAGCAAGTCAAAGACGAAATGAAGGACTCTGAAGGTAAACCGGAGGTCAAACAGCGCATCAGACAGTTGCAGTATGAAATGACACAAAACCGCATGATGCAGGGATTGCCACAGGCCGATGTTGTGATCACCAACCCGCAACACTATGCCGTGGCGCTGCGTTATCAGCAGGGAGGCAATTCTGCGCCCGTGCTGATTGCCAAAGGTGCCGATCTGATAGCCCTGAAAATTCGCGAGGTGGCAAGCCTGCACAACATCACCATCATCGAGTCGCCCGTGCTGGCGCGAGCGATTTTCTACAATACTCGCCTTGACGAGGAGATCCCGGAAGGACTCTACAAGGCGGTGGCGCAGGTGCTGGCCTACGTCTTCCAGTTGCGACAATACCGTCCTGGCTTCGGACCCAAACCGGTATTGGCCAGCGAGCTTCCGGTCCCCGATGAGTTGCGTCACGACTGATCATCCGTTTGTCCTGCCATTGCGTCTGGTGTGCAAACGCACACCGCCCGGTTTATCCGGGGTCTGGTAAAAAATTCTGGTGTTGACCCAAATTGAGCACGACTTTTGCAACACCCTGTGCGTGAGCGTTTCCTCTGAGAGCAAAGACGTTTTTTCAGCTGAAATGACACTGGCTGCGTCAATAATTTGGTGTTTGTCAGCGGTGTCTTCAGTGGATGTGTCAGAGGAATGGCGCTGTCAGCAAACAGCGTCGCAACTCAATGGACAATTTACGTAAAAAAAGGTTATTCATGAATTTCGGCAGCAATCTGGATCGTCAGAATCTGATCAGCAATGCCAGGAACCTGACTCAGGGCAATCTGGGGATTCCGTTCCTGTTGCTGGTCATTCTGGCGATGATGACCTTGCCGATTCCACCCCTGCTGCTGGACATCTTTTTTACATTCAATATCACGATTGCGCTGGTGGTTCTGTGCGTAGCGGTGTACGCCATGCGACCGCTGGACTTTGCAGTGTTTCCCACCATTCTGCTGGTATCAACCCTGCTCAGACTCGCTCTGAACGTGGCATCCACGCGTGTGGTGCTGCTCAATGGGCATGAGGGTGGTGCAGCCGCCGGCCACGTGATCGAGTCATTCGGTGAGGTGGTGATCGGGGGCAACTACGCAGTTGGTCTGATCGTTTTTCTGATTCTGGTGATCATCAATTTTGTGGTCGTCACCAAGGGCGCCGGCCGTATCGCCGAAGTCAGCGCGCGTTTCACCCTGGACGCCATGCCGGGCAAGCAGATGGCAGTGGATGCTGACCTTAACGCCGGTGTGATTGATCAGGAACAGGCCAGATTGCGCCGCAGCGAAATCACCCAGGAAGCTGACTTCTACGGTGCGATGGATGGTGCCAGCAAGTTTGTCAAAGGCGACGCTATCGCCGGCATTCTGATTCTGGTCATCAATATGATTGGTGGATTGGCCATAGGCATGATGCAGCATGGGCTGGATTTTGCCACTGCGGCCGAGCGTTATGCGTTGCTGACTATTGGAGATGGCCTGGTCGCACAGATTCCGGCACTGGTCTTGTCAACAGCAGCTGCCATCATGGTCACGCGCAATAACACCAGCGAAATGATGGGAGCCCAGGTCATCGGGCAGATGTTTGCATCGCCGCGCTCGCTGGGTGTCTCTGCGATGATTCTTTTTGTGATGGGCGTTGTGCCGGGCATGCCGCATGTGGCTTTTCTGACGTTGGCACTTGCCGCAGGTGCCGGTGCGGTCGTGATTTACCTGAAACAGAGTCGGCTCGATTCTGACGGGTTGGCGGTAGAGGCTGAAAAGACTGCATTGGAGGCCGCGCAAACCAAAGCGTCTGAACAGGAGCTGGGCTGGAATGATGTCACGCCGGTTGACGTGGTTGGTCTGGAGGTCGGTTATCGGCTGATTCCGATGGTCGACAAAAATCAGGGCGGCCAGTTGCTCGGGCGCATCAAGGGCATTCGCAAGAAGTTGTCACAAGAGCTGGGATTTCTGGTGCCCTCAGTTCATATCCGCGACAACCTTGACCTTCAGCCGAATGAGTACCGCATCAATCTGATGGGCGTCAATATCGGTGGTGCCGAAATTTTTCCGGAGCGGGAAATGGCAATCAATCCCGGTCAGGTGTACGGGCGCGCACAGGGCATCGCGGCCAAAGACCCGGCATTTGGTCTGGAAGCCATCTGGATTGAACCTTCCCAGCGAGACCAGGTGCAAGCGCTGGGCTACACCGTAGTGGACCCCAGTACCGTTGTAGCGACGCACATGAACACCTTGCTGCAAAAACATGCGCATGAGCTGCTGGGCCACGATGAAGTTCATGAGCTGTTGGCCATGCTGGCCAAGACTTCGAAAAAACTGTCAGAAGAGCTGCCTGCCATGGTCAATCCCAACATCTTGCGACGTGTTTTGCAGAACCTGTTGCAAGAGGGCATTCCGGTCAAGGACATGCGCAGCATCGGTGAAGCATTGGCGGTAGCTTCCTCGCGCACACAAGACCCGGTGGCACTGACTGCCGCGGTGCGCGTCTCGCTCGCACGTGTGATTGTCCAGGGCATTTATGGCAATCGCAGTGAATTGCCAGTGATGACACTGGATCCGCAATTGGAACAGATATTGCTTAAAGCAGTGCAGCAGTCGGCACAACATGCCGAGGCAGCGCTGGTCGACGACAGCGTAGTCATAGAGCCCGGCATTGCCGAGCGTTTGCAGCAGGCACTGGTGCAAGCGGCACAGCGGCAGGAAATTGCCGGCAATCCTGCCGTCTTGCTGGTCAGTGCGCCGCTGCGGCCATTGTTAAGTCGTTTTGTGCGCTACACGGTAAATGGTGTCAGGGTGCTTTCTTACCAGGAAATTCCGGACAACAAACAGATCACTATCGTTGCAACCATCGGACAGTAAAAAGGGTAACAACATGCAGCTAAAAAAAATCCGGGCTAAAGATATGCGTCAGGCCATGCTTCAGGTGCGTGAGGAGATGGGTGCTGATGCGGCGATTCTGTCCAGCCGAAGTTTGCCTGCCGGTGGTGTCGAGTTGATCGCCACACTTGCCCCGGTCAAACCAGTACAACAAAACACTGTGCCGGAACAATCGCAGCCTGCAGTAAGCAAAGCGGAATTTGGCGCCATGAGAAATGAGTTGCACAGTATCCGAACCTTGTTGCAACAACGGTTGAATGGACTGGCATGGGAGCAGTTCAGCAATCAGTCACCGGTTCAGGCGGTGATCTGGGAAAGGTTGTCTGCCATGGGTATCCCGGGTTTTTTAACGCGCCACCTGATCGCGCAGACTGCACAGGGCAATACACTGGACCAAAACTGGAAGCGGGTGCTGTCTGCGTTGTCGCAATCAATCCCGGTCATTTCGTCTGACCCGGTGCAGTCCGGTGGTCGCTACGCACTGCTGGGTGCAACAGGTGCCGGCAAAACCACAACAATCGCCAAACTGGCAACCCGTTTTGTTCTGCAGCATGGGCCCGAGGACGTCGCACTGGTCACCACCGACAGCTTCAGGCTGGCTGCCCATGAGCAATTGCGGACACTGGGACGAATTCTGGGTGTGACAGTGAGGGTTGTGGATGAACAACACTCACTGAACGATACGCTCGAGGCGCTCTCACACAAAAAGCTGGTGCTGATAGACACAGCCGGACTCCCGGGAGGGCACCCGCAACAACAACGCCAGTTGGCGATGTTGCGGGAAACACCGTCGGTTGAAAAATGGCTGGCGTTACCCTGTACAAGTCAGGCCCAGGTTTTGCGCTCGGCCTGGAAAACCTGTTCGACGGCGGGGATTTCTGCGTGTATTCTCACACATCTGGATGAGGCCTGTGTGCTGGGCGAGGCACTGGCGCTGGCTGTCGAAAGCCGCCTGCCTGTGGTGTACGAAACCTTTGGCCAGGGTATACCGGATGATATTGCGGTGGCGCAGGCGACCGCGCTGGTACGACGGGCCGTTGCGCTGGGTCGCCAGCAAGCCGAGGTCCCACTGGAGCGTGAACGGCTGGTGAACGAGTACGGCGCATCCGCAACTGGATCCGTCTTGTCGTCCGGTGTGGCAGGCATGCAGGGCTTGTGATGTCGGTAATATCGGCAGTACAGCCAGAGCCTGGTGCTACAGTTGCTGAATAACACGCCCCGGTTGTCTGGACAGGCCGGGTAAAAATTTTGTTGGAGAGTATCGGGATGCACCCCATTCAAGTGCTGGCCGTCACTGGCGGCAAGGGAGGTGTTGGCAAGACCAGCATTTCTGTCAACCTCAGTCTGGCACTGGCGGCAATGAACAAACGAGTGACCTTGCTGGATGCCGATCTCGGGCTGGCGAATGTCGACATTCTGCTGGGTATCAAAGCCGTCAAAACCATGGCGGATGTGATGGCGGGTGATTGTGGACTGTCCGATATTCTGGTGGACACCCATGGCATCAAGGTTATACCGGCATCTTCCGGTGTGCAGTCACTGGTCAACATGGGGCCAGGCCAACATGCCGGCATCATTCAGGCGTTCAGTGAGCTGGCAGATCAGATGGATGTGTTGGTGGTGGATACCGCAGCCGGTATCTCCGACTCTGTGGTGAGTTTTGTCCGTGCGGCGCAGGAAGTGCTGGTAGTCGTGTGTGATGAGCCCTCGTCAATGACTGACGCCTATGCTCTGATCAAGCTGTTGCATCGTGATTGCCAACTGCGTGACTTCCGCATTCTGGCCAATATGACACGAAGCGCGGAAGAGGGGGTGAACCTGTTTAACCGTTTTTCCGGAGTCGCCGGGCGTTTTCTGGATGTCAATTTGCGTTATGCCGGTGACATCCCCTTTGATGACAGCTTGCGCAAGGCATCGCAGCGGCAGAAACCGCTGTTGGAAGCCTACCCGGGCAGTCGCGCCTCCGAAGCATTCCGGCGATTGGCGCGCGAGGTCAGTTCCTGGCCGGTTCGTACGCAGGCCAGTGGACAGCTTGAATTTTTTGTCGAGAGACTGGTTCAGGGCGCTCTCTGAGTGCACTGGTGAGGATGGTTATGACAGCGTCTTGTGGTGCTTCCCTGTATCAGCAGGTGCAGACAGATTCGATGTCTGATCTGGTCATTCAGCATGCACCGCTGGTCAAGCGGATAGCGCATCATTTGCTGATGCGTATGCCCTCCAGCGTACAGTTGGACGATCTGGTGCAGTCCGGCATGATCGGTTTGCTGGAAGCCGCCCGCAAGTATGATGTATCCAAAGGCGCGAGTTTTGAGACCTATGCCGGTATCCGCATTCGTGGCGCGATGCTGGATGAGATACGCCGGGGTGACTGGGCGCCGCGCTCTGTTCACCGCAAGTCGCGACAGGTCGCAGAAGCGGTCAAGGCTGTCGAGTCCAGGACTGGCACCGATGCCAAGGATCATGAGGTTGCCGAAGAACTCGGCATAGACCTCGAGGCCTATTACAACATTCTCCAGGATGCCAGCGGCAGCCGCTTGTTCAGCTTTGACGATCTGACCGAGGGTGGCGATGACTCCATGCTGGAGAGCGTCAGTGGAGAGGTGTCCGGACCGGCGGATGCCTTGCAGGATGAATCCTTCCGGGATCATCTGGCAGAGGCCATCGAGGGCTTGCCAGAGCGCGAAAAACTGGTGTTGTCGCTGTACTACGACGATGAGCTCAATCTCAAGGAGATTGGTGAGGTGCTCGGCGTCAGCGAATCCCGCGTCAGTCAGATCCACAGTCAGGCAGCCTTGAGACTGCGAGCCCGCCTTCAGGACTGGAAATAACCACAGTCCAATCCCTGCGCTATAATGCCGCCCCTGTTTTTTTGGATTTCAGGCTAAATTTTTTTAACTTTCAAGCGATAAACTGCTGGGGAGGACTCAATTGGCGAGTCGGGAATCCCCGCGTGCACTCATGACCTGGAGGCGGTTTTGGACAAAAACATGAAAATTCTCATTGTTGATGACTTTTCAACAATGCGCCGCATTATCAAGAATTTGCTGCGAGATCTGGGGTTTACCAACACCGCTGAGGCTGATGATGGCAACTCCGCGCTACCCATGCTGGAAAATGGACATTTTGATTTCCTGATCACTGACTGGAACATGCCTGGCATGACAGGGATAGATCTGCTCAAGGCCGTTCGAGCCAGCGACAAACTGAAAACCTTGCCAGTGTTGATGGTGACAGCCGAGGCCAAACGCGACCAGATCATTGCTGCCGCCCAGGCCGGTGTGAATGGATACGTCGTCAAGCCTTTTACAGCGGCCGCTCTGCAGGAAAAGATCGAGAAGATCTTTGAGCGCATCGAAGCCAGTCGCTGAGGAGGCCGCATGTCTGAAGAACAAGAAAAATATCTGCAAGAGCAGACTGATACCGCTGCCGAGCATTTTGCCGCTGCGCTGCGTGAACGTACCCAGGCCTTGATGAGCAGCCTTGAAGGCAACGATATGGCGTCGGCCAGCGAACTGATTCGTCAGATCAACACGGCTCGTGACGAGACCCTGTATCAGGAGGTCGGTCGCTTGACACGGGCTTTGCACAATGCGCTGCGGGACTTTCATCTGGATATTGGTCTGCATGGCAATGCACAGGTCGAGCATGAACTGTCGGAGATGGCCGATGCCCGCAGCCGCCTCAACTACGTGATCCGGATGACAGAGGACGCTGCCAATCAGACCATGGATAAAGTGGATGAAGCGGCGCCCATGATTCAGGCCATGGTGGAGGAGAGTCAGTCATTACAGCAGGACTGGCAACAGTTTCTGGCAACCCAGGACAGCATTTCCGCGCAGCACGCCAGTCTCTTTGCCCGTATAGATACCTATTTGCAGCAGGTATCCGGTGACGGGCAGGGCATTCATAACCGGCTGACCGATATTTTGATGGCGCAGGGTTATCAGGATCTCAGTGGGCAGGTCATCAAACGTGTTATTGAGCTGGTCAGTGATGTTGAACAGAGTCTTGTGCGGCTGGTCAAACTCGCCTCCAGCGTCGAGATTGTTGCAGGGATACAGACGCAGGTACGCCAGGTCGCACAACTTGATGACCGGCAGAAAATAAAAGCCGAAGGCCCACAGGTCAATCCTGGGGCTGGCAAAGACGTTGTCGCAGGCCAGGATGACGTCGACGAATTGTTGTCCAGCCTGGGTTTTTGACCGCAGTTGACCATAACGAGGGTCGCACGATGAGCTTTTTTGATGATGAGGAAATTCTGGAGGACTTTCTGGTCGAGGCCGGAGAGATTCTTGAATTGCTCTCGGAACAACTGGTTCAGCTGGAAAAGCAGCCTGATGACAAGGACCTGCTGAATGCGATTTTTCGCGGTTTCCACACCGTAAAGGGAGGTGCCGGCTTCCTGCAGCTTGGCGCCATGGTCGACTGCTGCCACGTGACGGAAAACCTGTTTGACAATTTGCGCAACGGACGACGACAGGTAACGCCCGCGCTGATGGATATTGTCCTGCAGGCACTGGATGCGGTAAACGCGATGTTTGACAACGTCAAACAGCGTATAGCGCCGGAACCCGCCCCGGCTGAGTTGCTGAGCGCGCTGGAGGCACTGGCCAACGGTGAAGATCCAGCGCCGCTGTCAGTCAGTGACAGCCATGCGAATAAAGCGCCGGAAGCAGGAAACAGCATCACCGATGATGAGTTTGATCAATTGCTGGCAGCACTGGATGCCGACGGAATTGCCACTGACAAACAAATTCAGGCAGGCGCAGGATCGACATTGGCGGATGAGGAAATCAGTGAGGCGGAGTTTGAAGCCTTGCTGGACCAGCTGCAGGGCAAGGCCGCCGCCAGCCCGGAGGCACCTGTACCTGCCGCCGCAGTTGAACCGGCAGCGCTGGTGTCATCATCGTCTGGCAGTGACGAGATGACAGACGAAGAGTTTGAAGCCTTGCTGGATCAGCTGCACGGCGGTGGACAGCCTTCGGGTACTCCCGCCCACACCGATGCCGCTGTTGGCAAAAAAGTGGATCCATCTGCCAATGGCCCCGCTGCATCGGCACCGGAGCCTCGCAAGTCAGACAAGCCGGCTGCACCGCCAGTATTGCGAGCTGTGCCAACGCCAGACAAACCGGCGCAGGACAAACCGGACAACCGCGACAGTGCGCCGGAAACCACGGTCAGGGTCGATACCCGCCGTCTTGATGAAATCATGAATATGGTTGGCGAACTGGTACTGGTTCGCAATCGTCTTGTGCGCATTGGCAGCAATACAGCCGATGAAATGCTGTCCAAGGCCGTGGCCAATCTGGATCTGGTCACAGCAGACCTCCAGACCTCCGTGATGAAAACACGCATGCAACCGATCAAGAAAGTGTTCGGGCGCTTTCCGCGTGTTGTGCGCGATCTGGCACGCAGTCTCAACAAGGAAGTTGTACTTGAGTTGCACGGTGAAGAAACAGACCTGGACAAAAATCTGGTTGAAGCGCTGGCCGATCCGCTTGTGCATCTGGTGCGCAACGCGGTTGACCACGGTATCGAGCAGCCGGATGTCAGGCTTGGGAAGGGCAAATCGCGTGAAGGTACCATTCTGCTGGCTGCCGAACAGGAAGGGGATCACATTCTTCTGACCATCAGCGACGATGGGAATGGTATGGATCCGGAGCTGTTGCGGCGCAAAGCAGTCGAGAAAGGCCTGATGGACAAGGACGCCGCTGACCGGCTCAGTCGCACAGAATGTTTTGATCTGATTTTTGCACCGGGCTTCTCCACCAAAACCGAAGTGTCGGATGTCTCCGGACGTGGTGTGGGCATGGATGTGGTGAAGACCAAAATTACCCAGCTCAACGGGTCGGTGACCGTCGATTCCACGCTGGGCAAGGGTTCCCGTATCGAGATCAAGGTGCCGCTGACGCTGGCGATTATGCCCACGATGATGATTATGGTTGGTGAACAGACGTTTGCGTTACCACTGGCCAGTGTGAATGAGATCTTCAATCTGGATCTGAGTCACACTCATGTTGTGGATGGGCAACAAGTGGTGACTGTGCGAGACAAGGCCTTGCCGCTGTTCCATTTGCGGCGCTGGCTTGGTCATGATCGCGTTGCAGAGAACAATGGCACGGCGAATGTGGTGATTGTCAGTGTCGGAGCCCAGCGTGTCGGATTTGTTGTGGATACGCTGATAGGTCAGGAGGAGGTGGTAATCAAACCTCTGGGGCGCATGTTGCACGGTACGCCGGGCATGGCCGGTGCGACCATCACCGGTGACGGCAGAATTGCGATTATTCTGGACGTGCCGGGTCTTCTGAAGAAATACGCCGCTTAACGCAGGAAGGGATTGCATGGGAATCAAGGTTCTGGTGGTCGACGACTCCGGCTTTTTCAGACGGCGTCTGTCGGAACTGATCAACGCCGATCCACGCCTGACGGTGGTGGGAACAGCTGCCAACGGACAGGAGGCGATCGACGAAGCCAGGCGTCTGCGGC
Source organism: Pseudohongiella sp. (assembly GCA_036834885.1). Classification (GTDB taxonomy): domain Bacteria; phylum Pseudomonadota; class Gammaproteobacteria; order Pseudomonadales; family Pseudohongiellaceae; genus Pseudohongiella. The sequence continues at coordinate 35,551 of DAITNA010000004.1, forward strand.
CAGATGTGATTACCATGGATTATGAGATGCCCGTGATGGATGGCATCACAGCGCTTCGCCAAATACACAAGACGCTGGGTATTCCCGTGTTGATGTTCTCCTCGCTGACTTACGAGGGAGCGCGTGTCACACTGGATGCGCTGGATGCCGGTGCTGTGGATTATCTGCCGAAGAATTTCGAAGATATTTCCAAGCACCCGGATGAGTTGCAGCGCATTCTGTGTGAACGGATCGTGCTGGTTTCCGGCAGTCGTCGTCGCAGTGTGGAAGTTACACCTGGCGCCCAACAAGTGCCGCCAGTGGGCGGGTTAACCGCACCGGCGCCGGCAACCCGGCGTGGCACCGCGCGCTCGTTTCAACTGGTTATTATCGGTGCTTCTACCGGGGGGCCGATGGCCTTGCAGGAAGTGCTGACCCGTATTCCGGCAAACTTTCCCTTGCCGATACTGCTGGTGCAGCACATGCCCGGTACGTTTACCAAGGCGTTTGCCGAGCGCCTGGACCGTATTTGCCAGATTGGTATTCATGAGGCTGTGGATGGTGACGTTCTCAAGCCCGGCCACGCCTATCTGGCGCCGGGCGGCAAACAGATGCTGGTGGAAAGTCGCTCGCCGATGCGAGTGCGAGTGGTGGAAGGTGATGAGCGCCTGAATTACAAACCGTCGCTGGACGTGACGTTTGGCTCTGCTGCGCGTGATATCGGTGCGCGTGTGTTAGGCATTGTACTGACCGGAATGGGTGCGGACGGGCGAGAAGGTGCTCGTTTGCTCAAGGCGCAAGGTGCTACCATCTGGGCACAGGACGAAGCCAGCAGTGTGATTTATGGCATGCCGATGGCTGTCGCTCGTGCCGGTTTGACGGATGAAATTTTGAGTTTGCAGCGTGTTGCGCCACGGCTCTGCGAAGAAATTCACTGACGCTTGTATCTGACCCTCCGGGTCTGGACGGAATCCAATATCATGCGTGTCTGGGCAGTAGCGAATCAGAAAGGCGGCGTGGGCAAAACCACCACGACTGTTGCGCTTGGCTGTCTGCTGGCGGCCCAGGGCCGGCGTGTGCTGATGCTGGATCTGGATCCGCAGGCCTCGTTGGGCAGCTATTTCGGATACCGGCCCGATGAAGCCCATGGCAGCAGTTATCAGTGGTTTGCTGCGCCAGGCCAGCTCGATGATGCCGTGCTGCAGGCGACAGTTCACAAGACCTCGACAACCGGTTTGAGTGTCGTGCCTGGCAGCACTGCGCTGGCCACTCTCGAGCGTTCTGCCGTTAATGTGGAGGGCATGGGACTGGCCGTTGCCCGGGCTTTGTCCCGGTTATGGGAGCAGTATGACTACGTCATTATCGACAGCCCGCCGACACTGGGTGTGTTGCTGATCAACGCGCTTGCCGCAAGCCAGCGTCTGGTGATACCGGTGCAGACTGAATTTCTGGCCATCAAGGGTGTTGAACGCATGCTCAACACCCTGCAGATGGTCAACCGTTCCCGCCGGGCACCCTTGCCTTATCTGATGGTGCCAACCTTGTTCGATCGCCGCACCCAGGCCAGCGTCAGCAGTTATCGGCATTTGCGTAAAACCTGGCCAGATCATACCTGGCATGCAGCGATACCGGTGGATACGCGTCTGCGCGATGCCAGCGCCCGGGGGGTAACACCGCTTGAACTTGATCCTGACAGCAGGGGCATTCAGGCCTATGCGTCCTTGCTCAAGACGTTGTTGTTGCATGAGCAGCAGGCCGCAGGCGATTCCGCTGGCGAAACCGGGCAACCAGTGACGGTCAGTGTTGCCAAGCCTGCCGTTAACCGAACAGGAGCGCAGGGTCATGCCTGAACCACAAATTGCCAGTCGCCCGTCAGCCAATGCTCCGGTTTCCAATGACATTGTCCAGAGCTATCTCGACAGCCTGTTGCGCGAGATCAGCGTGCCTCCGGTTGAGGTTGAGCATGAGGGGCCAGCACCAGCATTCGAACAGGGGCACGAGGTTAACCAGGAGGAGATTGGCGAGCCTTTGCCGGCCGCTGAGATCAGGCCGCGTCCGGACATCATTGTTGATATCGCCGCCACGGCATCCCTGACTGAACATAATCCTCAGCGTGCCCGTGCGGTGCCTGATTGGGGGCGTCAGGGGTTTGCCGGTCTGGTGTTTGAAGTGGCCGGTTTGAAAATGGCGGCGCCGCTGCATTTGCTGGGTGGTATTTCCCTGCTCGAAGACAATCTGCAACCGGTGGTTGCGCAAGCGGACTGGTTCATGGGCCTGTTGCGATGGAATGGCAAGAATCTTCGGGTGGTGGACACCGCCCGTTTTGTGATGCCCGAGCGTTTGCAGGACAACAGTCATCGCAGCCAGTACAACAATGTGATTGTGCTGGGGGACAGCCTCTGGGCCTTGGCAGTGGACAAGGCCGATGAGTCCGTGCATCTGGACACCGCTGAAATTCGCTGGAAGACCGTCACCGGCAACCGGCCCTGGCTGGCTGGCACCTTGCTGCAACGCCTGTGCGCACTGATTGATGTGGAAACGCTGATCCAGCTGCTCAAGGCGTGTGATCGCACGATCATCAACGATACTGGCCATGGCGATGCTGCTGGTATCAGCAATCAGGATCAATCAATACAGTGATTGGCATGAAATCTGCTACTCATCATAACAACCGAGCACGAGTCAGTATCCGGCGATGGAATTTTGACGCAGAAATCCGCCGATCTGTCAGGAGACCAAGATGGCCGAGTTAAAAAAGAGTCAGGACAACGATCAGGTACTGCAGTGGGTGACCTTTCAGCTGGAGCAGGAAACCTACGGCGTCAATGTCATGGTCGTCAAGGAAGTCCTGAAGTTTCAGGATATTGCCCCTGTTCCTGGAGCCCCTGACTATGTACTCGGGATTATCAATATTCGGGGTACGGTGATTTCAGTGATCAATACCCGGCGCCGATTTGGTTTGCCGGATCGTGAGCCCGATGACAACACCCGTATCGTCATCATTGAAATTGGACGTCATGTTATTGGCATCCTCGTGGACTCCGTGGCGGAAGTGGTTTACCTGCGTCGGTCACAGATTGAGTCACCGCCCCAGGTGAACAAAGATGAATCTGCCCGGTTCATTCAAGGGGTGTGCCACCGCGACAACCAGTTGCTGATTCTGGTTGAGCTGGACAAATTGCTGAGCGAAGAAGAGCTGCTCGAACTGGACAACTGATTCTGACGCAGGCAGCGCCAACAAAAAGAGGGTAGAGAGATGGGATTGGAAACTGTTGTGCTGGCGTTGCTGGTCGTCCTGGTACTGGTTCAGCTGGTCTTCAGCGTGATGCAATCGCGTCGTTTGCAGCAACTGGAGCAGTCAGTGGCGGCATCCTCTGCGGCGCAGCAGGAGCTGCTGGGTTCAGCGGGCAATGCCTTGTTGTCCCTGCATGGCAGCGTTAATGCCCTGGAACACCGACTGGTTCGTACAGCGCAGCGGCAGCAGGACATGGAAATCAAAAGTGCCGGTACGCTGACCTATGAGCAGGCGGCCAAGCTGGTTCAGATGGGTGCTGCCCCGGAAGATCTGGTCAAGAGTTGCGGGTTATCGCAGGCAGAGGCCAAGCTGGTGTCATTGATGGCTGCCCGCGGTATCGGCAAGGCACCTTGAGTCTCCGGGATTTTCATCCCGGTTTGTGGTTATAATCGCCGCTGTTTTTTGACAGCCGGCCCCCCGTTCCCGGCATGCGAGTTCTGATACTGTGAGCTTTGGTTTGCCTGCGAACACCGGTTCCCCGCTTTTGCAAACGCGACAGCTGTTTTGTGAGCGCGATGAGCGCGTGCTGTTTTCATCCCTTGGTTTTGAACTGAATGCCGGCCAGCTGATGCAGGTCGTCGGCAGCAATGGCAGTGGCAAAACCAGCCTGCTACGGATTCTGGCCGGTCTGAATGACCATTATGAAGGTGAGATTCTCTGGTGTGGCGAGGCCATTGAGGAACAGCGAGAGCAGTTTCTGTCGGCCCTGCTTTACATAGGGCATAGGGTTGGCGTCAACCGGATTCTCACTCCGCGAGAAAATCTGCGCTGGAGCGCAGCGCTGCATTCCCCCTGCACCGATGTGCAGATCGAGAGCGCACTTGCCAGGGTCGGACTGCGTGCCTATGAGGACATCCCCTGCCGCAACTTGTCAGCTGGTCAGACCCAGCGTGTAGCGCTCGCGCGTTTGCTGATCAGTCCGGCAGTGCTGTGGATTCTGGACGAACCCTTTACCACGCTGGACGTGCAGGGCGTCAAGGATCTGGAGGCGATGCTGGTCTGGCACACAGAGCGGGGCGGGTCGGTAATCCTGACCACCCACCACGCTTTGACTGTCAGTTGCGAGGTGAAGCGCCTGAACCTTGACGAGATGAGGAGGGCATCATGACGCAGCAGTCGGACGGGCATCGGCAGGATGCCCATGCAGTCAGCACCTTTGCGGCATTCAGGGCTACCCTCAAACGGGACCTGCTGATCGCGTTCAAGCGCCGCAACGACTTGCTCAATCCAGTCATGTTTTTCCTGATTGTGGTCAGTCTGTTTCCACTGGGCGTCAGTCCCGATCCTGCTGAATTGACGCGTATCGCTGCCGGGGTGGTGTGGGTGTCCGCTCTGCTGGCATCGATGCTGTCACTGGACAATCTGTACCGTGCCGATTACGAAGACGGCTCCCTGGAGCAGCTGTTGTTGTCGCCACAACCTCTTTATTTTCTGGTGCTTGCCAAGAATATCGCACACTGGCTGATCAGTGGTTTGCCAGTGGTTCTGTTGTCGCCGCTGCTGGCCTATATGTTGTATTTGCCGGCTGAGGCCTACCCGACACTTATCATCAGTTTGCTGATCGGCACCCCTGTATTGAGCCTCTTCGGTTCGATTGGTGTTGCACTGACGGTAGGTCTTGGCAGCCGGGGACTGATTTTGGCGGTGATCGTTTTGCCGCTGTCAACGCCGGTGCTTATAATCGGCGCCAAAGCGGTGAGCGACGTCATGTTCGGCTTGCCCACAGGCAGTCATTTTGCGCTGTTGGGTGCCATTCTGGCGTTGGCGCTGAGTATCGCGCCGCTGGCCTCAGCGGCTGCGCTTCGTATCAGTGTGAATTGACTTTGCCGAATCAGGCTGGGGTGAGCGTCAGGCTCGTGGTATAGTCCGGCCTCCGGATTTTTCAGTAACTGGGTATTTGCCTATGTGGTTGTGGTTTTCGAAGCTGGGTTCACCGCGCTGGTTCTACGAGCTGTCGAGCAAATGGTTGCCTTGGCTGTATGCCGCCATGATCGTGCTGATGGGCATTGGTCTGGTCTGGGCCTTGCTGTTTGTGCCGGAAGACTACCAGCAGGGGCAAACCATTCGCATCATGTATGTTCATGTTCCGGTCGCCAGTATCTCGCTGGCCTGTTTCCCGCTGATGGCGGTGGCTGGCACAATCACACTGGTATGGAAAATGAAGCTGGCCGATATGGTTGCCAAAAGTGTGGCACCCATAGGCGCGTGGTTTACGGGACTGGCGCTGGCGTCAGGGGCCATCTGGGGTGATCAGATCTGGGGGACGTGGTGGGCCTGGGACGCCAGACTGACGTCGCTGTTGATTCAATTCTTTCTGTTTATCGGGGTGATTGCATTGCGCTCGGCAATCGAAAGTCCCGACAACGCTGCCAAGGCCTGTGCAGTATTGGCGATTGTCGGCGCCATCAATGTGCCGATCATCAAATACTCGGTGGAGTGGTGGAATACCCTGCACCAGCCTGCCAGCAACTTCTCCATGGATCCGGTTGCACCAAATCCGCCAGAAGTCTGGGTGCCGCTGGTGATCATGATTTCAGCGGTTTATGTGTTTTTTGTGATTGCGCTGATTCTGCGTACGCGGAACGAGATACTTCAGCGCGAGCGCCGGGCACAGTGGGTCATTGATCTGGTGGCACGTGAACAACGGGTCTGACGCCACTGGCTTGCAATTGCAACAAACAAAGGGGAGGTGAAACATGGAAATACAGTTTTCCAGTCTGTCTGAGTTCCTGACCATGGGCGGAAGTTATACCTTTCATATCTGGTCTGTGTACCTGCTGTTTGGGGTCTTTATCGGCTACAATCTGCTCCAGCCCAGACTGGCCCGACGCCAGTTCATTCGCGAGCAAAAGCGCCGCGCAACGCGGGATGCAGAGCTTGCCGCAAAAGATGCAGGCGAGATGCAGTCCTGATTTCACCGGTCTGATTTTATCAGGGGAGTACCATGAAACCGCACCGACGCAAGAAGCTGGGTATCATTCTCTTTATTTCCGCTGGTCTGGCCTCGGCCATAGGCCTCTCTCTTTATGCACTGAGCAATAACATCGACCTGTTTTTTACGCCTACCCAGATTGCTGCGGGTGAAGTGACACCGGGGCAGCGCATTCGTGTGGGGGGCATGGTGAAAGAAGGCTCGGTTGCACATAGCCAGCAGGCGCTTGAGGTCAGTTTTGTTGCTACAGATTACGCCCATGATGTGACTGTGCATTATGCCGGTATCCTGCCAGACCTGTTCCGGGAAGGTCAGGGCATTGTGGCCGAAGGGTCAATCCAGCCGGACGGCACTTTTGTGGCGTCACGGGTACTCGCCAAACACGACGAAAATTACATGTCTGTCGAAGTCAAGGCAGCACTTGATGCCGCCGGACACGTCGCACCCGGTATGCCGGCGGGAGTCAATTGATGGTTCCTGAACTGGGCAATTTTGCGCTGATTCTGGCTTTCTGCCTGAGCATACTGCTGGGTGTTTTGCCGATGATCGGCGCAGCGCGTGGAAATGTGATCTGGATGGGGCTGGCCAGGCCGCTGACGGCAGGTGTGTTTGTGTTTTTAAGCATCAGCCTGTTCATTCTGGGCTACAGCTTTGTGACCGATGATTTCTCGGTACAGTTTGTTGCAAACCACTCCAACACCATGCTTCCAATCTATTACAAGATCACCGCCGTCTGGGGCGGGCATGAGGGTTCATTCCTGTTCTGGACCTGGATGCTGGGGGGCTGGATGCTGGCAGTGGCCATCTTCAGCAAAGCCATGCCCGATGAGTTTGTGGCGCGTGTGCTTGCCATCATGGGCCTGATTTGTGTGGGTTACACACTGTTCATGCTGGCGACGTCCAATCCATTTGATCGCGTGCTGCCATTGCCTCCGGCAGATGGTGCAGATCTCAATGCCGCGCTGCAGGATTTTGCCTTTATTATTCACCCGCCGTCGCTGTACATGGGCTACGTCGGGTTTTCGGTGGTGTTTGCTTTTGCCATCGCGGCATTGATCAGTGGCCGACTGGATTCGGCATGGGCGCGCTGGTGCAGACCGTGGGCCAATGCAGCCTGGGCAATCCTCACGCTGGGACTGTCTCTGGGGTCGTGGTGGGCATACTACGAGCTGGGTTGGGGCGGCTGGTGGGCATGGGACCCGGTTGAAAATCCGCCGATGATTACCTGGTTGCTGGGTGCCGCCATGATCCACTCATTGGCAGCGACGGAAAAACGTGGTGTGTTCAAAAGCTGGACTGTACTGCTGGCCATCATGGCATTTGCTTCCAGCTTGCTCGGCACATTTATTACGCGTTCGGGCTTGCTGACATCAGTACATGCCTTCGCCACGGATCCGACTCGTGGTGTCTATATTCTGGGATTTCTGGCGCTGATTATCGGGGGCTCGCTGGTGCTGTATGCCATTCGTGCACCCATTCTGAAAAGCGAATTCGGGTTTGGTTCGCTGTCGCGAGAAGTGTTTTTGTTGGCAAACAATATGATCCTGGTGGTCGCGAGCGCCGCGATCCTGCTGGGCACCCTGTACCCGATGGTGTATCAGGCTGTGTCTGGCGGTGACCTGATTTCCGTGGGGCCACCCTACTTCAATGCGATATTTGTTCCATTGATGGGGATACTGGCGGTTCTGATGGCCATTGGTCCGATCAGTCGCTGGAAGCGAACGTCATTGTCTTACCTGCGCCAGCAGCTGACAAAAGTTGCACTGGCATCGATTGTGCTGGGCATTGTCATCCCGGTATTGCTGACCATGGAAGTGCCACTTGCCACCATTGGTACCGTCATCCTGTCGTTGTGGATAGTACTGGTGATGCTCAGGGACATCAAAAGCAAGATCGCTAACAAACCCTCCGTGTCAGCAGGTTTACGCAGCCTGTCGGTCAGTTACTGGGGGATGACGCTGGCCCACTTTGGTTTTGTGATGACCATGGCTGGTGCTTGCCTGACCAGCATCTACAGCATTGAGCGCAGTGTACTGCTGCAACCGGGTCAGAGCGCTGATCTGGGGCGATACAACTTCCGCTTTGAAGGCACACGCCCGGTACAAGGCCCGAATTTTATTGCTGATGAAGCCACGATTGTGGTGTCCAGAAACGGCGAGTTTTACAAAAATTTGTATCCCCAGAAGCGTCTGTACACTGCCAGTGGAACACCGACCTCCCATATGGGCATTGACGGGCGTTTTTTGCGTGACCTGTTCACTACGCTGGGTGATCCGCGTGAAAACGGCGCCTGGTCGATGACTGTCTATGTGAAGCCGTTTGTGCGCTGGATCTGGATAGGGACAATCTTTATTGCATTGGGTGGCGTGCTTGCGGTCACCGACAAGCGTTATCGCCAGTTCAAGGTAAGACAGGCTGCCCGGTTGCGTGGCGACGCGGGCGGCGCCGCGCTGGCCGGGGAGGGCAGTTAATGAAGAATCTGAAACTCTACATACCGGTGATTGTGTTTGCAGTGCTGGCCGTATTTATGTGGCGAGGTCTTTATCTGGATTCGCGAACACTGCCATCGGTTTTGATTGACAGGCCGTTGCCGGAATTTCAGCTGCGCTCGCTGGAAATGGGAGATCAGTTGCTGACAACAGCGGATCTGCCGGATGAGCCATTCATATTGAATATCTGGGGTAGCTATTGTCTGCCCTGCTTGCAGGAAAATCCCATTTTTATGGCGGCGAAGGAGCAGGGTATCATTCCGATTATTGGTCTGAACTACAAGGACAGGGATGAGGCAGCGCGCAACTGGCTGGATATTAACGGTAATCCGTTTGATCTCAATATCATTGATGACACCGGGCGCTATGGCATTGACTTGGGTGTTTATGGGGCACCGGAAACCTTTCTCGTCGACGCCAATGGTGTCATTCGTTTCAAGCATATCGGTGTGATCGACTACAGGATATGGGAGGACGAAATCATGCCAGCCATTCGTGCCATTCGGGAAGAAGGTAGCAGCTCATGACCGCTGTGATAGGCAGCGTTCTGCTGTCACTGGCGCTTTTTTTTGCGCCGGAGCGCGCAAATGCGCAAGTTGATGTTTACGAGTTCGAGACGCAGGAGCAGGAGCAGCGTTTTCGTCAGCTTTCAAACGAGTTTCGCTGCCCAATGTGCCAGAATGCCAATTTGAGCAGTTCTCCTGGCGGCGTGGCTGCCGATTTGCGGCGTGAAATCTATCGCATGATCATGGAAGGGCAGACCGATGCCGAGATCGAGCAGTTCATGCTGTCTCGTTATGGTGATTTTGTACTGTATCGACCCAGGCTGACGTTACAAACGATTTTGTTATGGTTTGGTCCGTTGCTGTTTCTTGTACTCGGGGGCTGGATCAGCTATTCGATCATCCGTCGAAGCGCGGGCAAAACCCATCCGGCTTCCAGTCCGGCAAGTTCTGCAATCACAGCGGCAGAGGATGACGCTGTCGACGAAACAATAGAAATCAGCGCCGCTGAACGTGAACGTTTGAATCGTTTGCTGGCGGGTCTGTCCTCCGATTCAAACGCCAATAATTCTGAAAGGTGACGATTTGTTCTGGATATCAAGTCTGCTGCTGATCGTTATCGCAGCGTTGTTTGTCATAATTCCATTGTATCGCCAGCACTCGGCAGCCAAACCGGTTGGGCTGGCGGATCGGAATGCCGCCAACTTGCTTATTTTTCAGGAGCGCATGAAAGAACTTGAGCGCGATCTGGAAGAGGGGGTGCTCGATCAGCCCCAGTTTTTGAGTTTGAAAGCGGAGCTGGAGCGCAACATCCTCTCTGATGTTGCCGATGTCGAATCCGAAGATATGTCCCACTCCAGCCACGGCACAAGCTGGCTTGCTCCGGTGAGGCTGGTACCGGCTGTTGCGCTGGTTGCGCTGGTCCCGTTGAGTTATGTCCTTTATGACTGGTGGGGTTTTCGGAATGATCTTGCCGTGGCGGACATCTTTGAACGCAGTCGCGATGCCGGGGATGATCCAGTCGCTGTTCGTGATCTGATTTTCGAACTGGGGGCGGTTGTAGAGCGGGATCCGGAAAACGGCTGGGCATTGTATTTCATCGCGAGGCATCTGGTGACACTTGGCCAGATGCAGGAAGCAGCCATGTTTTTTGAAAGAGCGGCGACCTTCATCGAGAACCCGATGGACAAGGCCGTGGTTCTGGGGCAGTACGCGCAGGCGCAGTACATAGCATCAGGCCAGCAGATGACTGATCAGGTGAGGGAGATCATTTCGCAAGCTCAGCGACTCAATCCTGGAGAACCGGCTGTGTTGCAACTTCTGGGTGCCGACGCCTTTGTCAATCGGGACTACCAGGCAGCCATCACCTATTGGCAGCGTTTGCTGAACATGAATCCTGTTGGTGAAGAGGCTGATTTTCTGCGCTCCATCATTGCCCAGGCGCAGGAGATGATTGGTACTCCGGCAGCTGATGATCAGCAAGCTGAGGCTGCAGGGCCGACGCTCGAGATTGCGTTGTCGCTTTCTCCCGATGTTGTATTGCCGTCACAGACGCGTATATTTATTTCTGCGCAAAACCCCGAGGCTGAGGGGCCACCGCTGGCTGCGCGCGTGATGACGGTAGCCGAGTTGCCGGCCGTTGTGACTTTATCGGATGATGATGCCGTAGGCCCGTTTAATCTGTCTTCAGCCAGTCAGGTCGTTGTGGTTGCAACGGCATCACTCAACGGCAGCGCTGATGTGCAGACAGGGGACTATCAGGTGCGTTCCGAGGCGCTTGTCATTGAGGCAGGGGAGACCCCTATACGCTTGCAAATGCAAATTCGTGACGCGGTGCGATAGACCGGATACTTAACAATTCTCCGAATGCGGGTAACCAACATGCGACGGGCGGAATCAGGCGCCGAAGCCTGCACAGACAGCGGTAATGCGGTATCAAGGCCCATGTTGATCGACCGTTTTGGCCGGCATGTTGATTATGTGCGATTGTCAGTCACGGATCGTTGTGACTTTCGTTGCGTATATTGCATGACGGAAGACATGCAATTCTTGCCACGCAAGGATGTGTTGTCGCTGGAAGAAATTTATCTTGTTGGCAGAGCGTTTACCGAACTCGGTGTGCGACGTTTGCGATTGACGGGTGGTGAACCGCTGGTGCGCAACAATGTGATGGCCCTGATCAGGGCTCTTGGACGTCTTCCCGGTCTCGACGAGTTGTTGATTACGACCAATGGCGCCCAACTGGACAAGCTGGCCGCGCCGTTACGGGACGCGGGTGTCAATCGCATCAATATCAGCATAGACAGTCTGGATCCTGAGCGTTTCAGACGAATTACCCGCACGGGAAAACTTGAAAAGGTGCTGGCGGGCATCGAGGCAGCGAGGAAGTGTGATTTCGATTGCATCCGGCTGAATGCGGTCATCATGCGTGGTTACAATGATGATGAGGTGCTGGCGTTGACCGATTTTGCCGTCAGTCGGGGCCTTGATATCGCTTTTATCGAAGAAATGCCGCTAGGACAAGCATCTGATCATCAGCGCGAAGAGACTGTCTGCAGCAACGACTGGGTTCGAGAGCAAATCAGCACTCGCTACACGCTGCACAGCTCCACGGACACCACGGCAGGACCTTCACGGTATTTCAGTATCCCCGGTGAGCGCAGCAGAATCGGCTTCATATCACCGATGTCCCACAATTTTTGCTCGGACTGCAATCGGGTACGCATGACAGTCGAGGGTCGTTTGCTACTGTGTCTGGGCAACGAACATTCTTCGGACCTTCGTGCTGTGCTTCGTAGCGGCGACCAGGCGGCCCGGCTTGCTGATGAGTTGATCAGTCTGGAAAAGGCGCAGGGTGTTGAGGTGCCTGAACAGCTCAAGAGCGCCATTGTCGCCGCGATGGATCTCAAACCGGAGCGACACCATTTTTATGAAGCTGACTACGCACAACCTGTGCGTCTGATGAATATGACCGGAGGCTGACAGCATTACCATGAGTGAAGGGCTGATTCCCGTCAATGCAGTAGTGATTACTGTCTCTGACACCCGTACCACTGAAACCGATACGTCCGGACGTTATCTGGCTGACCGCCTGCTTGAGGCTGGCCACACCCTTTTGGACAAACATATCGTCAAAGACGATACCTACAAGCTGCGTGCCCTGGTTGCGGCGTGCATTGCCGATGACAGGGTGCAGGCGGTGCTGGTCACCGGCGGAACCGGTTTTACCTTCCGCGATAACACTGTCAGGGCTATCACGCCCTTGCTTGACAGTCATATCGACGGATTCGGCGAGATATTCCGCTACCTTTCTCATGGTGAAATTGGCAGTTCGACAATTCAGTCACGGGCATTCGCCGGTATGAGTAATGGGACGATCATCTTTTGTATGCCCGGTTCAACAGGCGCTTGCAGAACCGCATGGGAAGGTATTATTGCAAGCCAGCTCGACAGCCGGCACAAACCTTGCCATTTTGTCGACAAGCTAAAAAGAGTGTGATGTTGTCAGCAGCGGGAGAGTCTGGAAACCCTAAAACAAAGCACCAGCCCGGAACATCGTGTTGTTCACAGAGCTGGTGCGAATACCATCCAGGCGGGTCTAGCAAGAATCAAGCGTAAAATCAGTGGTTTACTGACTGTATTTGCCGTGATTCCGAGGTGTTTCGAATTCGTTGGTTCCCGACGTCGGGAAGGCACATCCTCGTGCGTCAGGCTGATCAATTGGCGGCCAGAATGGTCAGCACAGGTACAGCGACAGATGCTGTAACGATGGCTGCAGTCACCAGGGCGGCTCGGGCGCTGATAATCAGTTCACTCATGTTTCTCTCCTTGTGGGCAATAAAACGTTGATGTCGTGCGTTTTGTTACTGGTGGCGTTTTGGGCCTTCAGAACGATGCGAATCGTAACACATGATGGAAAAAAAGTAACACTATTTTTGTAAAAATATTACATTCACGATGAAATGCCGCGTTATCAAGGCGAATTGAGGCTGGAATGCCCCGCTTGGTGGTCAATTAATCGGGAATGCCGGTAACACATTACAAGTTTTGAGGTAACGGTGAGGGTAACAACATTCAACTGTAACGGTATCAGGTCCGCTGCCAAAAAAGGCTTTTTCAATTGGTTGCAACAAGAGCAGCCGGATGTTCTGTGCTTGCAGGAAACAAAGGCTCAGCGACATCAGTTGCAGGACGATCTCTATCACCCGCCGGGGTATCACTCTTACTACTTTGACGCGCTCAAGAAGGGTTACTCGGGTACAGCGATCTATTCGCGGCAGGCGCCTGACAGAATCATCCGCGGGTTTGGGTGGGCGCTGGCAGATGATGAAGGGCGTTTTATTCAGGCTGATTTTGGTAATCTCAGCGTGGTCTCGCTCTACATGCCGTCAGGATCCAGCGGTCCTGAGCGTCAACAAGTCAAATTCGAGTTTCTTGATCACTTCAGTCCCTTGCTTGCTGCACTGAGGCGAGATGGTCGTGAATACATCATTTGCGGCGACTGGAATATGTGCCATCAACCAATTGATCTCAAAAACTGGCGGGCCAACCAGAAAAATTCCGGATTTTTGCCGGCAGAGCGGGCCTGGCTGGACGCCTTGTATGGCGATCTCGGTTACGTCGATGCGTTTCGCCATTTATACCCGCAACAGGCTGTTTACAGTTGGTGGTCCAATCGTGGACAGGCGCGTGCGAAGAATGTCGGTTGGCGGCTCGATTATCATGTGGTAACCCCGGGGTTGGTTGAAACGTTGGAGTCTGCAGAGATTTACACAGGCGAAAATTTTTCTGACCATGCTCCGGTGACACTGCAAATTGCGCGTCAGTTTTGACCAAGCCAGTTATGGTTATCAAATATCAGGGGTATCAATGCGCTACATTTTCTTGAAAATTTATACTGCCATACTGCTCGTGGGTATCAGCGTGACTGAGTCTGCGAGTGTGTTTGCCCAGAGTCTGACAGCAGTTATTGAAACCAACCGTGGCAATATCACTCTGGAGCTGAACGAGCGTGCGGCGCCGACCAGTGTGGCCAATTTTGTCAATCTGGCCATACGTGGTTTTTATGACGGCCTGACTTTCCACCGGGTAGAGAACCGCTTCATGATTCAGGGTGGCGACCCTTTGGGTACGGGAACAGGGGGGCCGGGTTATCGCTTCCAGGGGGAAATCGGCCAGCGCCACAATCGCCCCGGAATTGTTTCAATGGCCAATGCAGGGCCGGGTACAGACGGCAGTCAGTTCTTCATTACACATCTTGCAACGCCTCACCTGGACGGGCTGCACTCGGTTTTTGGTGCAGTAACAGACGGTATGCAGGTTGTTAATCAGATTCGCCGTGGTGACAGGATGCTGAAGGTGACCATATCCGGTGATATCACTGCTCTTTGGCAGCAAAAGGCGGAGGATCTGGCACGCTGGAATGCGATTCTGGATGAGGAATTTCCCAATCTTGAACCGTCCCCGGTGCCAGGCTCCTGAATCAGCTCAAGGCAGGACTTGCTTGAAGGGTTTTACGGTGACCTTGCGATAGACACCGGCGGCGACATAAGGGTCTGCATCAGCCCAGGCCTGTGCTTCTGCAAGAGAATCAAACCTGGCGACGACCAGGCTGCCGCTGAATCCGGCATCGCCGGGATTTTCAGAGTCTATTGCCGGATGGGGCCCGGCCAGCACAAGGCGGCCTTCTTGGTTCAGTGATTCCAGACGGGCAAGATGCTGAGGCCTGACAGGCATGCGCAAAGGCAGGCTATTTGCCACATCTTCGCTGATAATTGCGTACAACATAGTTTCTCCAGAGCGTTTTTTCAGGTTGCTTGTGCAGGTCGACATTGCAGAATCAGCCTGCTATCGTCTGCGCTTCGTTAACGTATCGTATTCAGTCGCATGGCACAAACACTCGTTGTACATCCCCGGAACCCGGAACCTCGTCTGATCAAGCAGGCTGCGCAATGCTTGCTGGACGGTGGTGTGATCGTGTATCCGACAGACTCCACGTATGCCCTGGCATGCCACATGGGCGACAAAGACGCTTTGGAGAGAATTCGCCGGATACGCCAGTTGGGTGACAAACACAATCTGACATTGATGTGCGCAGATCTGTCAGCGATCTCAACCTATGCCAGGGTCAGCAATTCGGCTTACCGCTTGCTGAAGGCATACACCCCTGGCCCCTACACCTTTATTTTGGCCGCCACTGCCGAGGTGCCCCGTCGTCTTATGCATCCGAAGCGCAAAACCATTGGTTTGCGTATTCCTGATCATCCGGTCAGTCAGGCCATTCTGGCTGAGGTTGGCGAACCGATCATGAGCACAAGTCTGATCATGCCCGGTGACGATCAACCCTTGTCAGAGATTTACGATATTGAGGACAAACTGGGGCGTCAGGTTGATTTGATCATTGAAAGTGGTGCTTGTGGACTGGAACCCTCAACCGTGGTGGATCTGGTTGAGGGCGTGCCGCAGGTTATCCGTACCGGCCTGGGAGATCCAGCGCCCTTTCAGTAGTGTTTCCCGGGGTGTCAGCGCTGCGAAGTGTGCGATAATGCCGGTCTCGCGCCCCCAATCCAATTGATTCAATGTGTGCGCAAGGAGAGAGGATTGTCTAGCTTGGATTCACAAACGCGCGTGCTTTCGGGGATGCGGCCTACGGGGCAATTGCATCTCGGACATTATCACGGCGTACTCAAGAACTGGGTGCAGCTTCAGCACAACTACGAATGTTTCTTTTTTGTCGCCGACTGGCATGCGTTGACGACCCACTATGCCACTCCGCTTGCCCTCGAAGAACACGTCTTGGATATGGTGGTCGACTGGCTTGCGGCGGGTGTTGATCCAACAGCAGCAACAGTTTTTGTGCAGTCGCGAGTGCCTGAACATGCTGAACTGCACCTGCTGCTGTCAATGATGACCCCATTGGGCTGGCTTGAACGTGTCCCTACTTACAAGGACCAGCAAGAGAAGCTCAAAGACAAGGATCTGGAGACCTATGGTTTTCTCGGCTATCCACTGCTGCAAAGTGCTGACATCCTGATTTACCGTGCTGCGCATGTGCCAGTTGGTGCCGACCAGGTTGCCCATGTGGAATTAACGCGCGAAGTTGCGCGTCGGTTTAACCATTTGTATGGACGCGAACCCGGTTATGAGGACATGGCGCAGGCCGCAATCAAAAAAATGGGTAAAAAAACCCAGAAAGAATTTGTTGCATTAAAAACGGCGTTTCAACAGCAGGGTGATCATCAGGCGTTGGAGCACGGACAGGAACTGGTGCGGGCCCAGCAGAATCTGTCACAAGCGGATCGCGAGCGCCTGCTGGGATATCTGGAAGGCAGTGGCAAAATGATTCTCGCCGAACCGCAAGCCTTGCTGACACCTGCCTCCAAAATGCCCGGTCTTGATGGCCAGAAGATGTCCAAGTCCTATAGTAATACCATCCGCTTGCGTGAGCCTCTGGATGATGTTGCGCGCAAGATCAATACCATGCCCACGGACCCGGCGCGTGTGCGACTGACTGATGCGGGCAATCCCGACCGCTGCCCGGTATGGCAGTTGCACGACGTTTACTCCGATGACACAACAAAACAGTGGGTACAGCAGGGGTGTCGCAGCGCCGGCATTGGCTGTCTGGCGTGCAAAAAACCGGTGATTGATGCGGTAGTGGCAGAACTGGAACCCATGCAGGCACGTGCACGGGAATATCAGCAAGACAAAGACGCGGTACGCAGGATAATTGTGCAAGGTTCTGAAAAGGCGCGTGAAAGCGCGGCAAGAACCTTGCAGGATGTGCGTCACGCCATGGGACTGGCTTACACAGGCTGATAACGATGAGTGAGCACAATCAGGGCAAGGACAAAGCAGTATCAGTTGCTGGCAGCGACCTCGAGCAGGCTCAACAGGAGATGCCGTTTGCCTACGTGGCGGGCAAGGCCATCACCCAACTGCCGCATGATCTGTATATCCCTCCTGATGCGCTGGAGGTCTTTCTTGAGGCGTTTGAAGGCCCTCTGGATCTGCTGTTGTATCTGATCAAGCGGCAGAACATTGATATCCTGGATATCGACGTGTCTCTGATCACTGAGCAATACATGGCCTATGTTGACCTGATGGAATCCCATCAATTTGAGTTGGCTGCCGAGTATCTGGTGATGGCTGCGATGCTGGCCGAGATCAAGTCAAGAATGTTGTTGCCGCGCAGCAACATGGATGAGGAAGATGAAGAAGATCCGCGAGCACAGTTGATCAGGCGTTTGCAGGAATACGAGCGCTACAAAAAGGCGGCTGAAGATCTTGATGCGTTACCACGCCTTGAGCGTGACATTCATATGGCCAATGCACAGGGGCCGACAATCGAAAGAAATACGCCTGACCCCGTTGTTGAATTACAGGAGATTCTGGCGGCGTTGGCAGGGGCGTTGCGGCGCGCCGACATGTTTGAACACCATCAGGTCCAGCGTGAAACACTGTCTACACGCGAGAAAATGGCAGAAATACTGGTCAGACTGTCATCCGAGAAATTTGTACCGCTGGTATCGTTGTTGATGCGCGAAGAAGGGCGCCTCGGTGTTGTTGTAACCTTTCTTGCAGTGATGGAACTGATCAAGGACGCGCTGGTAGACATTGTTCAAAGTGAACCATTTGCCCCGATACATATCAAGGCGCGCAGCTAGCTGGAGGTTTTACGAAAACCATGACAGAACCGCAAATCGGTCTGAATGAGATTGAAGAGTCAGATGATGCACTGGAGACCGTGGTATACGAGGCTCAGGATATTGATGCACTGCTGTTACGCCAAATCATTGAAGGGGTACTTCTGGCGGCAGGCAAACCCATGTCAATTGCAGCACTGAGTGAAATATTTCTCGAGGCTGAGCGGCCTGACAATGACCAGATAAGAGAGGCTTTACAGCAAATTGCTGACGATTGTGAGGCGCGTGGATTTGAGTTGAGGGAGGTCGCATCCGGATTCCGCTTGCAGGTGCGTCAACATCTGAGCCCGTGGATAGCCAGATTATCTGAAGAAAAGCCACAACGGTATACTAGGGCTTTGCTGGAGACACTGGGCCTGATTGCCTATCGTCAACCCATCACCCGCGGTGATATTGAAGAGATACGTGGTGTGGCTGTCAGCTCAACGATTATCAGGACTTTGCTGGACAGGGAGTGGATACGGGTCGTCGGTCATCGTGACGTGCCCGGGCGTCCGGCAATGTTTGCAACAACGCGACAGTTTCTCGACTACTTTAATTTGAAAAGTCTCCAGGAGCTACCTCCGCTGGCAGAAATTCGGGATCTGGACCAGCTGACGCCGGAACTGGATCTTGGTGTGGAAGGACAGGAAGGGCGCGTGTTGGTGCTCCCGGACGACGATGAACCGGCGCTGGATGATGACAGCTCGGATGACACACTTGATCTGATTGATGAAGATGAGGCAATGGCCCTGGCCAAACGTCCTCTTGATGAAATTCTGGGTTACAACCGTGACAAGGACAAACCCGTGATCAACGACACGGTTCCTTCCGTCCAGCCCGTGCAGGAAAACGACAATGACAGATGAAGTACAAGGTGAAAAAATCCAGAAGGTTCTGGCACGTGCCGGATTCGGTTCGCGCCGCGAAATGGAGAGCTGGATCAGCGACGGGCGTGTGAAAATCAACGGGCGTATCGCTGCCCTGGGTGACAGGGCGGGACCTGATGACAATCTGATTGTGGATGGCAAGAAGGTATCAAATACCAGTCCGGATGCCGTTCTGCCTCGCGTATTGATTTACAACAAACCGGAGAACGAAATCTGTTCACGCAAGGATCCGGAGGGTCGGCCTTCTGTTTATGATCGTTTGCCTCCAATAAAGCATGGCCGCTGGGTTGCAGTGGGCAGGTTGGACTTTAATACCAGCGGATTGCTGTTATTCACCACCGATGGTGAGCTGGCAAACCGGCTCATGCATCCATCAGCCAATATCGATCGTGAGTATGCTGTGCGTGTCATGGGTGAGGTCACTGACGAGATGATCAAGACCCTGCTCAAGGGTGTGGTGATTGACGACCATCCGTGCCGGTTTACTGACGTCCAGTTTTTTGCTGGCGAAGGCAAAAACCGTTGGTATCACGTCGTGATCATGGAGGGGCGCAACCGCGAAGTGCGCAAACTGTGGGAGTCACAGGGCGTGCGTGTCAGCCGTCTCAAGCGCGTGCGTTACGGGCCGGTTTTTATCCCCAGCCGAATCAAAAAAGGACAGCTCTACGAGATGAAAACCCCTGAGATTGTCACGCTATATGAAGCAGCAGGCATGGCTCCGCCGGTAGCGTCCTCTTCAGGCCGCAAACCCGCACGAAAAAGGCCACGCTCTGCCTGAGTGCGGCTTTCCCGTCAGGCGTCTGTTTCCTGCTGAGATTTGAGGCTGTCGCGTAACGGTTTGAGCAGTACCGGAATAACGGATTCGATCAGCTGCATCTCTCGTTCAGTGAATCGGCGCTTGCGTTTGAAAGTGATTTCGCCAAGGTACTCATCGGTAAACAGCAAACGGTAGCCACAGCTGTGCACTGACTGTTCGCCGACCTGAATATCCAGATCGAGATCTTCGTTCTGGTAGTGCAGGCCGTCCATTGCTATGCCTCGTGTAAGACTGTTGAGCAATCTCTGCTGCAATGCAGCAATTTCAACAGTGTCGCTGAGACTTTCGCTCATCAGGCGCTTCAGGGCCTGCTCACGACTTTGCAGCCGTGTGGCACGTGGCGCGGTGTCTTTGGCGTCGACCGATGCGGAGTTCAGCTCTGGCATGGTGATTGTCATGTTGTATATCCTTTTATGTTGTCCGGCAGTCATTGCCGGGTGCGCCTACAGAAAACTGACCTTGTTGCCACCGTTGTTTTTTGACTGGTACATGGCTTTGTCCGCCCGTTGTATCAGCGTAAGTTCATTATCGGTTTGAGCAATTGTGGCTGCCCCGACACTGATGGAAATTTGTAATGGTCCGGTGTCGGTGCAGACGTTGCACTGAGCAACGGCGTTGCGTAAACGATCAGCAATGGTGACTGCGCCAGCGCAGTCGGTATTGCTCAGCAGAACAACAAATTCCTCACCGCCGTAACGGAAACACAGATCCGTACTGCGATTGATGCGTCGGATAATACTGGCCAGTTCTTGCAGTACGAGGTCTCCAATGGCGTGGCCATGGGAGTCATTGATGCGTTTGAATTTGTCGATGTCGATAACCAGTGCTGACAACGGCTGTGCGTAGCGACGTGCAAGACTGATTTCGCGCTTGAGATGCGACGTCATGGCCAGACGATTGCCGGCACCAGTCAGGGGATCAGTCAGTGACGCAGCAACAGCCTGGCGATAGAGCAGGGTGTTGCGCAAAGGTGGCAGCAGGATGCCCAGCAAGGCTTCTATGGTTTCCAACTCGCCTTCAGAGAAGCGCGACTCACGATAGAAACCCAACTCACCCAGATGGTCTCGTTGCGTGATCAGGCGATAGTGACAATGATGGCTGCCAAGTTGTCCCGAACTGCATTCGATTTGCTGAGTGTCATGACAGTACAGCATGCCGTCAACGGCGACGAGTTTCTCGAGTTCCTGCCTGAAAATCGTCAGCAGTTCATCGAGGTCCAGCGTGGTTTGCAAGGTATTCAGCAGCCGATAACGCGCGGCTGACACCGGATTTACAGATTCTGATGCAGCATTGCCGGGGTTGAGCAGCTGTCTGACCCGGTTCAAGTCTATTGCGTGCGCGGTGCTGGTTTGGGGGGCCATCTGGCGTCTCCACGATTCTTGACTGATCGGGATAAGCGAGAAACGTGCCAGCACAGGGTGATTATAATAATTATAAATAATTCAGTATATTACGAGATGTTCGGCGAGATTGACGGCGCCAGGCGGCAAAGATTGCCGCCATTGCAACGTCACCAGCGGCAATCTTTGTCAAACTGGCGTCATTATTCCGCCGCCAGTTGTCCGATCAGGGTACGGGCATCCAGTGCTTGTCCATTCAGGTGTGCGCTGGCCTGGCTCATCAGGTACAGATAGGCCGGAATCAGTGACTCTGGCGTGGGCAATGTGGCCGGATTCTCAGCCGGGTAGGCAGCCGCGCGCATTTCCGTGCGGGTAGCACCCGGATTGATGCTGTTGACCTTGATACGGCTGGTTGAGGACAGCTCGTCGGCCAGCACCTGCATCATGCCCTCTGTGGCAAATTTGCTGACTGCATAGGCGCCCCAATAGGCTCTGCCCTGGCGTCCCACGCTGGACGACGTGAACACAATCCGGCCGCTGTCCGCGTTGAGCAGCGCGGGTAACAAGGCGCGAGTCAACATGAATTGAGCATTCACGTTAACGTGCATGATTTTCATCCAGGACTCGGGCGATGCGTATTGCAATGGTCCCAGCAGACCGAGAATGCCTGCGTTATGCAGCAATACATCAAGCCGTCCAAATTGTTCCACGATGCTGCGCCCAAGCAGCTCATAATCCTCGTTGCTGGCCGTTGCCAGATCCATTGGATGGATCACAGGTTCCGGGCAGGAGGCTGCTACGATCTGATCATACACCGCTTCCAGCTTGGACTGGGTTCGCCCAAGCAGGACGACGGTGGCACCGGCGCCAGCTGCCGCCAGTGCGACAGCCTTGCCGATCCCGTCGCCTGCGCCGGTGACGAGTACAATGTGGTCGTCAAGTCTGACCACCGGGTTTGCTTTGTCTGACATGTTTTTTCCTTTATCTGAATTGCAGTTCGGGTCATTGAACTGCCTTGGCAGGACATTGGACTGGCTGATCGACCAAATCAGTCAGTCTCTGGCCACAGCAGCTGAGTGATTTCCGGTACGCTGTTAACCACAATATCGGCGCCCCAGCTTTCAATGGCGGGTGTTTCCGGCAAGTAACCATAGGCAGCTGCAATTGTTGTCATGCCAGCCGCCTTGCCGGCATCAATATCGCGTGGATGATCGCCTGCGTAAATACTGCTGCCCGCCTGTCTACGGGTACGGGCAGCCGCCAGCAGTAAGGGCTCCGGATCTGGTTTGGTGCGTCTGACGTCGTCCGGACAGATCAGTACCTGGCAGCGCGACAGCAAACTCAAACTGGAGAGCAGCGGCTGGGAGAATCGTGCTGGTTTGTTGGTCACCACGCCCCACGCGATGCCTTCCTGTTCCAGGCGATCAATCAAGGCAGCCATCCCCGGATACAGCCTGGCGTGAGACTGCTGTATCTGCCGCCCATAACGCTGGAGCATATCTGCCAGGAGTCCGTCAAAAGCGGCATGCTCAGACGACATGGTAAAAGCCATGGCCACCAGCGCGCGGGCGCCGCTGGATACCGTCGATTGCACTGCCGCCGGCGACGGTGCTGCTATGCCGTGATCGGCACAAAGCTCATTCAGTACGTGTTGGAAGTCTGGTGCAGTATCCAGCAGAGTGCCATCCAGATCAAAATACACACCACCCAGTTGCCGTAGCTGCAACAGTTTGTGTGCAGGCAGCATCGTCCGGTTCTGATTCATGAATTGTTGCGCCTGGGCGATCATTCGGGTCTTCGATAGTGCGCCAGGTAGTTCACATCAATATCCTTGCCCAGCCTGTACACGCGTGTCAGCGGGTTATAGGTCATGCCGGTGATATCGCCCTGTTCCAGGCCGTGGTAACGACACCAATGCGCCAGTTCAGAAGGTTTGATGAACTTGGCGTAATCATGCGTGCCACGTGGCAGCAGATTCAATACGTATTCAGCCCCAACAATTGCAAACAACCAGGCCTTGGGATTGCGGTTGATGGTAGAAAAAAACAGATGACCACCCGGGCGAACCAGTTTTGCGCAAGCTGCCACAATGGCTTCCGGATCGGGCACGTGCTCCAGCATTTCAAGGCAGGTCACAATATCGTATTGGCCCGCTTCGCGCTCTGCCATGGCTTCTGCAGAGATATTTTCATAATGGATATCAAGTCCGCTTTCCAGATTGTGCAAGCGTGCTACCGCCAGTGATGCCTCCGCAAGATCGATTGCTGTGACCTGCGCGCCCTGACGTGCCAGCGCTTCACTGAGAATGCCACCCCCGCAGCCGATGTCGATGCAACGCTGGCCTGCCGGATTGATACGGGCGCTGATAAACCCCATGCGTAACGGGTTGATTTCATGCAGTGGGCGGAATTCGCTGTTCGGGTCCCACCAGCGTGAGGCCAATGCTTCAAACTTGCGAATTTCGGCGTCATCACGGTTCTTGCCAATGTTGGTATTTGCGGTTTGTATCATGCCGTTGGTCTCAGGGTGTGTTGCCAGTGCATGGCGATATCTATCAGTTGACGGCGATTGAGGGTAGTCAGTTCGCGCTGATTTAACAGTTGTTTGCCATTGACCCAAACATGGTTGACCTGTGCTGCGGCCGCACTGTAAACCAACTGGGACACTGCATTATGAACGGGCAGTGTGTTCAATTCGTTCAATTGCACAGCGACCAGGTCAGCGCGCTTGCCGATTTCCAGTGATCCGACAAGATGGTCCAGCCCAAGCGCGCGCGCTCCGTCCAGCGTTGCCATTTTTAGCGCTTCATAGGCTGGCAAGGCCGCTGCATTGGCGCTGACTGCCTTGGCAAGCAGGGCGGCAGTGCGCATCTCGGAAAACATGTCCAGATCATTGTTGCTGGCTGCACCATCGGTCCCCAGTGACACATTGATTCCCCGGGAGCGCAGTTTTTCAACCGGACAAAAACCGCTGGCCAGTTTCAGGTTGGATTCCGGGCAATGCGCGACATGGGCGCCTGAGTCACGCAGCAACACAATGTCCTCGTCGCTGAGCTGAGTTGCGTGCACACAAATCAGGTGCGGGCTGAGCAGGCCCAGATCATGCAAACGCTGCAACGGGCGTTGTCCCCGGCTAGCGATAGCCTGGTCCACTTCAAATGCGGTTTCATGCACATGCATGTGTACGGGTACGTCCAGCTCCTCGGCCAGTATCGCGATTTTGCGCAGAGGGGCATCCGATACCGTGTACGGAGCATGCGGGCCAAACGCTGTGCTGACCAGTTCGCTGTTGCGCCAGGTATCGTGCAGCTGCGTGGCCTTTGTGATTGCCTCATCCGGCGTTGCGGACCAGGGGTTCGGGAAATCAATCACCGGTGCAGCCAGCTGTACCCGTATCCCGGCCTCCGATGCCGCTTTGGCACTGGCTTCCGGGTAGAAGTACATGTCTGCAAAACAGGTGGTGCCAGAGCGAATCATCTCACTGATGGCGAGCAATGTTCCCTGGTAAACAAACTCCTCGCTAACCCAGCGGCCTTCTATCGGCCAGATATGTTGCTCCAGCCATGTCTGCAGTGGCAGATCATCGGCGATGCCCCGGAGCAAACTCATGGCCGCATGGCCATGGGTGTTGATCAGCCCCGGAATCAGGGCATGTCCGGGCAAATGGAGTTCGCGTCCCGCACTGAACAGCTGGCCAGCCTGATCACTGGGACACAGGCCAACAATGCGCCCGTCAGCGATTGCAATGCAGGCGTCCTGATGCACGATCTGATCGCCGGTGACAGGAATTATCCAGCTCGCATGTATCAGCAGCTCAGCGCTGATGGCTGTATTACTGCCCATAAACAAGGTCCATTGCAGCGTGATGTGGGCGGCGATTATAACCAAGTTTGTTGCCTAGCAGGAGATTGATATCAGGCCGGATTTTAGTGTCCGGGCAAGTGCTGACTGTGGTACCATCCCGTCGTTTTCGAGGCCTCGCAAGAGGGGGCCGGAAGACCGTTCCGTGAGGGTCTCCAGGAGGCGCACGGAAGCCGCGGGAAATGACGGAACAGCATGACGGAAACTATATGACGGAATCGACCAAACAGATCCTCCCGGTGTCGCTTGAGAGCGAAATGCGGGAGTCCTACCTTGCTTATGCCATGAGTGTGATTGTGGGCCGCGCTCTGCCAGATGTGCGAGACGGTCTCAAACCGGTGCACAGGCGTGTGCTGTTTGCCATGAATGTGCTGTCAAACGACTGGAACAAACCCTATAAAAAGTCCGCCCGTGTGGTCGGTGACGTTATCGGTAAATACCACCCCCACGGTGACTCTGCCGTTTACGACACCATTGTTCGTATGGCGCAGGATTTCTCCCTGCGTTACCCGCTGGTTGATGGTCAGGGCAACTTCGGTTCCATTGATGGCGATGCCGCGGCAGCGATGCGTTATACCGAAATTCGCATGGCACGTATTGCTCACGATCTGATGGCAGATCTGGACAAGGAGACCGTTGACTACTCGGAGAACTATGACGGCACAGAGCTGATTCCGGATGTTTTTCCCACCCAGATTCCCAATCTGCTGGTTAATGGTTCCAGCGGTATCGCGGTCGGTATGGCGACCAATATTCCTCCTCATAATTTGACTGAGGTGGTGGATGCCTGTCTGGCCTTGCTGGATAACGACGATATCTCGATTGATGAGTTGATGGAGTACATCAAGGGACCAGACTTCCCGACTGCGGCCATCATTAATGGTCGTGCCGGCATCGTCGAGGCTTACAAGACAGGTCGTGGACGGATCTACATGCGGGCACGGGCCGAGGTGATCGAGGATGAAAAGTCTGGTCGCCAAAGTATCATCGTGACTGAAATTCCGTATCAGCTTAACAAGGCCCGACTGGTTGAGAAGATTGCCGAACTGGTCAAAGAGAAAAAGATTGAAGGTATCACCGAGTTGCGTGACGAGTCTGACAAGGACGGTCTGCGTGTGGTGATCGAGTTACGAAGAGGCGAGGTGGGTGATGTCGTGCTCAATAACCTCTATGCCCAGACCCAGATGCAGTCGGTCTTTGGCATCAATATGGTCGCGCTCGTTGATGGTCAGCCGAAACTGCTGAACCTTAAAGAGATTCTGCAATCATTTATTCGCCATCGCCGGGAAGTTGTCACACGACGCACCATTTACCTGCTGCGCAAGGCGCGTGAAAAGGGCCACATTCTGGAAGGCCTGGCTGTGGCGCTTGCCAATATTGACGCGGTTATCCAGCTTATCAAGGAGTCCCCGACATCGGCCGATGCCAAAGAAAAGCTGCTGTCGCGTTCATGGCAGTCAGCCAGTGTGCTGGCCATGCTGGGTGAGAACGGTGCTGATGCCTGTCGCCCCGAGGAGTTGCCGGTTCAATACGGCCTAAAAAATCAGGAGTACTACCTGTCGCCAGCACAGGCTCAGGCCATTCTCGACCTCAGGCTGCATCGCCTGACAGGTCTCGAGCACGAAAAACTTATCAATGATTACAAAGAGTTGCTGCAGCAAATTGCAGAGTTTCTACATATTTTGAACAGCGAGACCCGTCTCTTTGAAGTGATGCGTGAAGAGCTGCGTCAGGTCCGAGAAACCTATGGCGACGCCCGCCGCACTGAAATCGTAGGGTCGCAGCTGGATCTCACCATGGAAGATCTGATCACCGAGGAAGACAGGGTGGTGACTATCTCCCGGGGTGGTTACGCCAAGTCCCAGCCGCTGGCGGACTATCAGGCTCAACGCCGGGGTGGTATGGGCAAGGCCGCTGCCTCACTGAAAGATGAGGATGAGCTCGAACACCTTCTGATAGCCAGCAGTCACGATACATTGCTGTGCTTCAGCAGCGCTGGCAAAGTGTACTGGCTGCGTGTATTTAACATACCGCTGGCCAGTCGAACGTCCAGAGGCAGGCCGCTGGTCAATATACTGCCGCTGGACGAGGGGGAGCGAATCACCAGTTTGTTGCCGATTCGCGAGTACACTGAAGGTCACTTCATCTTTATGGCCACCGCTCAGGGAACCGTCAAAAAAACCGAGCTTGAAAGTTTCTCCCGCCCGCGCAGCGTAGGCCTGCGCGCTATTGAACTGGATGAAGGCGATCGCCTGATTGGTACAGCGCTGACAGACGGTCAGCGTGACATCATGCTGTTCAGCAGTGGTGGCAAAGTGCTGCGCTTCCGTGAAACTGACGTGCGTACCATGGGCAGAACAGCGCGAGGCGTTCGCGGTATACGTCTGCCAGAAGGTCAGGAGATGATCGCGCTGATCATTCCAGAGGAAGATCGTCAGGTACTGACGGTGAGCCAGAATGGTTATGGCAAGCGAACCCGTATACCTGAGTTCCCCGTCTACGGGCGTGGCGGCCAGGGCGTGATTGCCATGCAAGCCAGTGAGCGCAACGGCCCGCTGGTTGGTGCTGTGCAAGTGGCCGATGGCGAGCAGATCATGTTGATCAGTGATCGTGGCACTCTTGTCAGAACCCGCGTTGATGAGGTGCCTGTGCTGAGTCGTAATACGCAGGGTGTGCGCCTGATCAAACTGAAGTCGGACGAGTCACTGGTAGGTGTGTCGCCAGTTGCGGAACCCGATGAATCGGAAGTGAGCTCATTGCCGGAAGACGATGCTGATTCGTCAGCAGAGTCACCGGGTCAGGAGTCCGGTGGGCTGAATGACTGATTCTGTCGAGAAAATTGCATTTCTCGGTCCGCCCGGCACATTTTCCCAGGCGGCGGTGCATGCGTTTTTTGGTGAACTGGATATAAAGCGCCATCTCAGTGTGCCCAGCATCGATGACGTGTTCCTTGAGGTAGAGTCGGGCAGGGCAGTTTGGGGGGTGGTCCCCGTTGAGAATTCAACGGAGGGCGCTGTGAATAACACACTCGATTGCCTGATTGAGACCTCTCTTGCGATTGTTGGCGAAGTTTATCTGCCCATAGAGCACAATCTGTTGGTCAGAAATCCAGCGGGCCTTTCCGGTGTGCGCCGCATTGTGTCGCACAAGCAGTCGCTGGGGCAGTGTCGGCTGTGGTTGCGCAGTCATTATCCGGGAATGGAGCTGGTTGAGGTGGCCAGTAACGCCGAGGCGGCAAGACTGGCCGCTGAGGATGATACGGTTGCAGCGATTGCTGGCAAACTGGCTGCCAGTCAGTTCAATCTGGCTATTGCGCACAGCGGTATTCAGGACAAGCGCAATAACACAACCCGGTTTCTGGTACTCGCACGCGCCCGCCAGAGTCTGCCCACGGGGCACGACAAAACCTCCATTCTGGTATACACGGAAAACAAGCCCGGTGCATTGTTCCGTGTGCTGGAACCGTTTGACCGTTACCAGGTCAGCCTGACCCGTATAGAAACCAGACCCGCACGTGATGATATGTGGTCCTACGTGTTTTTTATGGATTTTGAAGGGCATGCGGACGACGAACCGGTTCGTCATGTGTTTGAACAACTGGCCGGACGCGTCGTAAAAATCAAGAATCTCGGTTCTTACCCCAGAGCACAATCAACCAGAACAGCGCCGTGAAACTCCTTGAGAACAAAACCCTGTTGATCGCTGGGCTGGGCCTGATTGGCGGGTCCATAGCCCGCGGTCTGGTGGCTGCCGGGGCCGGGATGCGTATATTGGCGCACGGCCGCGACGAACAGGCTTTGCAGGCTGCGTTGATTGACGGCAGCATCCATGCATTTTCAACGGATATCAGTACCCTGGCGCCGCAAGCAGACATTGTCATATTGTGTACACCAACAATGACTGTCAGACCCATGCTTGAGCAGTTGGCTCACCTGGTTACGCCGGATGCCATCATCACTGATGCGGCCAGCGTCAAAGGCAATGTTGTTGCGGACGCGCGCCGGTTTTTCGCTGGCTCCCTGCATAGGGTTGTGCCCGGGCATCCGGTGGCCGGTTCGGAACAGAGCGGCTACAGAGCGTCCAGACCGGATCTGTTCAGCAAGCGAAAGGTGATTTTGACCCCGCTACTGGAGAACAGCAGTACTGCGGTCACCACCGTTATGCAACTCTGGCAGGTGCTTGGTGCTGACGTTCATGCCATGTCGGCCATACGTCACGATCAGGTGCTTGCTGGCACCAGCCATTTGCCTCATTTACTGGCGTTTACACTGGTCAACACATTGGTGGATTCGGTTGGTGAGCCGGACAGGGCACAGCAGGTATTTGACTATGCTGCCGGGGGGTTCGCTGATTTCAGCCGGATTGCGTCCAGCGATCCGTTAATGTGGCGCGATATTTTTTTGGCCAACCGTGATGCAACCGTTGATGTGCTTGATGTTTATATAAAGAGCCTTGAACAGATGAAACAGCGACTGTTGCGTGGAGACGGACAGGGGCTTGAGTCTGAGTTCAGGCGTGCCAAACGTGTCAGGGATGAGTTTATTCGACGCTTCAGACCGGGCAGTGCGCAAGCAGAAAGTCGCCAGCTTGTTGACAGTGGTTTTACTGTTGAACCCGCATCAATCAGTGTTCGCAAAGGCGCAGTATTGCAAGGCTTTTTTACGCCTTGTGCAACGCTTGATGAGATGGTCGCTGCCATCAATGATGCGTTGTTGAGCACCGGCGTCACCGTGTTGAAAGGAGTACCTGACGGTATCCCGGCTCTGGAATATGTGCAGCAACTGCGTGAGCGCGGCATACCCGTGATTGGACCTGAAAATGCTACTTTGTGGATTTACGGTGAATCCGGCAGCGAAAGTGACGCTGGATCCAGCCAGTTACGCGAGGTGGATTTGCCAACGGATGGTTTTCTGGCGGGACTGATGGCCATTTCTGCGTCTCTGCGAAGTGGCTCGTCGCTCTGTATCCGTTGCGCAAAAATCGGGGTGGAACTGGAGGTTTTACTGGCGGCGCTGGACTGTTTCGGGTTGTCTGTCAGGCGTTCAGTCAATGCCAGCGGTGTTACCGAACTTGTTTGCGGCCATCAACGCTTGCGTGCTGTTGATCTGGAGACTGACATATCCATTCTGAGGGATGAGCAGCTGGCGGTGTTAGTTCTGGCGGCGGCCCTGGCATCTGGACGGACAACCCTGCGCCTGGCTGCAGACAGATGTCATCGCCTGATTGAGTTTCTGGGCGAGTTGGGAGCGTGGTTGGCAGATTTCGACTGTCACGATGGTTTGTTATATGTGCTTCCGCGAGAGCGGCAGGGCGCTGAAATCAGTGCCCGCGCCAACGTAATGCTGAGTCTTGTCGCTATAGTAGCCGGGCAAACGGCAGATGGTGAGTTATTGTTGCATCAGCCGGGGGATATTGCGGCGCATTATCCTGGTCTGTTGGGGCAATGGTCAGCTTTGGGCATGCATTTCACATTAAATCAGGCCTGATGGGCCTTGTTCTCATACTCTGTTTTCTGGTACCTGTGCCATGCCTGATTTAACACCTGAAGTAACGCCAGTTCTGTCTGACGTGGTCCCGGTTCTGGCGATTGATGGGCCAGGCGGTGCTGGCAAAGGTACTGTCAGCCGCAAAGTCGCCGAAACCCTCGGGTGGCATTATCTGGACAGCGGTGCCTTGTATCGTTTGCTGGCATTGTCAGCAAAGCGCCATGGGATTGATCTGGATAATGAGAGGGATGTTGCAGGCCTGGCTTCGGAGTTGGATATTCGCTTCGGAACGGGGGACGATGAACGCATCTGGCTGGGTGGTGAAGAGGTGAGCGACCTGATCAGGACGGAAGAGGCGGGACACGCCGCGTCCCGGGTTGCAGCGTTGCCTGCTGTACGAGAGGCTTTGCTGGCGCGGCAACGGGCTTTTCGCCAGCCGCCAGGACTGGTGGCTGATGGCCGGGATATGGGGACTGTGGTTTTTGCCGATGCCCCGATCAAGGTATTCCTCACAGCCTCAGCGAGGGAAAGAGCAGACAGACGATATAAGCAGTTGATTGCAAAGGGTATTGATGTTAAGCTCTGCGACCTTTTGGCAGATATACAAGCCAGGGACGAACGAGACAGTAATCGGGCAGTGGCACCGCTGCGTCCAGCAGCTGATGCCGTGCTGATAGACACCAGTCAGATGAGTATCGAAACTGTACTGTCGGAAGTCCTCAAGCTGGTTGATTTGCAAACGTCAAAATGACGCCCTGGTGACGGGGAAGAACAGTCTGAAAACGGAGCCAGCATTGTCCGTTCTCAGACTTTTTTAATTGGCCCGTGTGTGCTGGTACACGGTTGAAGAAAGGCAGGTTTCCGGATTCCTGATCAAAAAGTTTTGCTGGCCAATCTCCTTGAGGCATCAGCATGGCCCGGGTGCTCTGTAATGTCGTGATGACATTGGCCCGACTGGATAATGGAACACTGCTTATTTAATCTTACAGGATCAAACATGACTGAAAGTTTCGCTGATTTATTTGAAAAGAGTCTGAATGAAGTTGATATGACACCTGGTGCTATTGTAAATGGCACTGTTATTGATATCGACTCGGACTGGGTTACCATCCATGCCGGACTGAAGTCCGAAGGCGTAATTCCCAAGAGCCAGTTTCTGGATGAGAACGGCGGTTTCTCACTGAATATCGGTGATGTGGTAAAAGTTGCACTTGAGACCGTTGAAGATGGTTTCGGTGAAACACGTCTGTCCAGAGAAAAGGCCAAGCGCGCAGAGTCCTGGATGGACCTGGAAGCGGCTTTCGAGAAAAACGAAATCGTCAAAGGTATTATCAATGGCAAAGTCAAAGGTGGCTTTACTGTTGACCTCAACAACATCCGTGCGTTCCTGCCGGGCTCTCTGGTAGATGTACGTCCGATCCGCGACACGACACATCTGGAAGGCCAGTTGCTGGAATTCAAACTGATCAAACTGGATCAGAAGCGCAACAACGTTGTTGTATCCCGTCGCGCAGTACTGGAAGCAGTCAGCTCTGAAGAGCGTGATGAGTTGCTGGCCAGCCTGCAGGAAGGTCTGGTTATCAAAGGTGTGGTCAAAAACCTCACTGACTACGGCGCCTTCGTTGATCTGGGTGGTGTAGATGGCTTGTTGCACATTACCGACATGTCCTGGAAGCGTATCAAGCATCCAAGCGAGATTGTGAATGTTGGCGATGAAATCAAAGTTAAAGTGCTGAAGTACGACCGTGATCGCAACCGTGTATCACTGGGCCTGAAGCAGCTTGGTGAAGATCCATGGGTCGATATCAAAGCCCGTTATCCGGAAAACACCAAAGTGAAGGCTCGTGTCACCAATCTGACAGACTACGGCTGCTTCGCCGAACTGGAAGAGGGTGTTGAAGGTCTGGTTCACGTCTCCGAAATGGATTGGACCAACAAAAACGTTCATCCGTCCAAGATTGTTCAGCTGGGTGACGAAGTTGAAGTCATGATTCTGGACATCGACGAAGAGCGTCGTCGTATTTCTCTGGGTATCAAACAATGCTTCCAGAACCCGTGGGATCGTTTCGCCGAGCAGTTCAAGAAAGGTGACAAGATTTCTGGCAGCATCAAGTCGATCACTGACTTCGGTATCTTCATCGGTCTTGATGGCAATATTGATGGTCTGGTCCATCTGTCTGATATCTCCTGGGATGACAACGGTGAAGAAGCCGTGCGTGCATACAAAAAGGGCGACGAGATCGAGACAGTTATCCTGTCCATCGATCCGGAGCGTGAGCGTATCTCTCTGGGTATCAAACAACTGTCTGAAGATCCGTTCTCAAACTACGTTGGTGAGTTCGAGAAGGGCAGCATCGTCAAAGGTGTTGTGTCCGAGGTGGATGCCAAGTCTGCGACAATCAATCTGGGCAACGGTGTAGAAGGTGTACTGCGTGCATCGGAAATCAGCCGTGAAAAAGTGGAAGACGCCCGCAATGCTTTGAACGTTGGTGATGAGATTGAAGTCAAGGTCATCAGTGTTGATCGCAAAAACCGCGTTCTGGGTCTGTCAGTCAAGGCAATTGAAATCGACGACGAAAAAGCAGCGATTCAGGAGCACAAGAACCAGGAAATGCCATCTGCTGGTCCGACCACCATTGGTGATCTGATCAAAGCCGAGATGGAAAAGAAGTAATCGGGGCATAAAGCAGCTGATGCTGAAGTAATTTCGATACTATCAAGGAAATCGCCATGACAAAGTCTGAGCTCATAGAACGTATCGCCGCCAAACAAACACAGCTTTCCGCTAAGGATTGCGAGTTTGCGGTCAAAGCGATTATTGAATATATGTCTGAGGCTTTGTCTGACGGTGGTCGTATTGAAATTCGCGGCTTTGGCAGTTTCTCCCTGCATTATCGCGTACCCCGGGTTGGACGTAATCCTAAAACAGGTTCTCCTGTGACACTGAGCGGGAAGCATGTTCCTCACTTTAAACCAGGCAAGGAACTGCGGGATCGTGTGAATAGCACGATGAATTGATGCTGAGTGTGCCCAGTCAGCCTGTTGGAAAAGAACGGCGTATTCGAAAGAATGACGCCGTTTTCTTTTCCGTTTTGTGAGGTGGACAATTAATGAAACACATCAGACGCTGGCTGCTTGTTCTGTTGATGCTGTGTTTGTTGATCCTCAGCATCGGCTTCTCCTTATGGAATGCCCAACAGGTTCCATTATCGTTGGGTGTGGTCAGTTTTGATCCTCGTCCACTCTCTGTCTGGATGGTGCTTGCATTCAGTTGTGGCGCCCTGACTGGATTGCTGTTGGGGGCAGGGCTAATTCGACATGTAAGGCTAAGACGCAGAATTCGGCAACTGGAAAGTGAACTCGAAAAACGTCCGACATATTCACGGGCGGAACGAGACTGAATGGAGAGTTTTATGATTCAGGACAATAACCGTGTCATCATTGCCCTCGACATGGATGATGAGCGAAGGGTTATGCAACTGGTCGATCAGCTTGATCCACTGCAGTGCCGGCTCAAAATAGGCAAAGAGCTGTTTACCTTGTATGGGCCGGAACTCGTACGCCATGTACAGGCAAAAGGTTTTGATGTATTCCTTGATTTGAAATTTCATGACATTCCCAATACGGTCAACAAGGCCGTACGTGCCGCTTGCGCTCTGAAAGTCTGGATGTTGACAGTGCATGCTTGCGGTGGGGCACAGATGTTGAAGGCTGCACGATCCGCAGTGGAAGGCAGTGACCACAAACCCATACTGGTTGCTGTGACTGTCCTGACCAGCATGTCACAAGACGATTTGTTGGCGCTGGGTGTTCAGCGTCCCCTGCAAGAGCAAGTGTTACGACTGGCATCATTGGCTCAAGAGTGCGCGATGGATGGTGTGGTGTGCTCTGCGCAAGAGACCGAATCTCTCCGCAAACTGCTGCGTGAAGATTTTGTTCTGGTAACTCCGGGTATCAGACCCGCCGGAGATCTGGCGCAAGATCAAAAACGTGTTGTCACACCGGGGTTGGCGATCAGAAATGGAAGCAATTACTTGGTCATCGGGCGCCCGATAACCCAGGCGCAACGCCCTGTGCAGAAATTGGCAGAAATTAACACAGAAATTTCTGGCGAGTTGGCTGGATTGTGCTAAAACACTGTGACAGAAGATGGCAATTGTCTCTGACAAGGCTGATCACTGTATGCTCGAAGGTGGTCAAGGCTGCCTGACAATTCACAAGTACGTGATGAACGTATTTTCACAATGAACAGGAAAAGGAGTTTCCTATGTTTACTCGTAATGCGTGCAATATTCTGACCGATAAAAACTTGTTTGCTGGCGTGGTGCGGTCCGGTGCCCTGGCTTTGGTGCTTGCAATGACAGCCTTCGCAGCGCCAGCACAAGCTCAGACGCAGCCTCCAACACCGGCACAACCGTCATCGGTACAGACACCAGCGATTGAGCTGCAAAATCAGGTCAACATCAATACTGCGGATGCTGAAACACTGGCTCTCGCACTGGATGGTGTAGGCATGTCCAAGGCACGGGACATTATTGCTCATCGCGAACAGCACGGCGCGTTCAAGACTGTTGACGATTTGCAAAATGTTCGTGGTATTGGCAAAGCCACACTTGAGCGCAACAGAGATCGTATTCTGGTGGAGACGGCTGAAGACTAAGAAGCACGATGCGCCGCTAAATTGCTGTAGAATGGGCGCCCTCAGGCGCTCATTCTACAGTGCCCGGAATAAAATCGGACATCTTATGTTTTTATGGATCGCGCTGGTCGGCGTATTTTTGCTGTCCTTTCTGATCAGCCGCCGTATGGCGACGCTACAGGGTAGTACGCTGCTGGACAGGCCGGTGGCAAGATCCGCACACACTGTTGCTACGCCACGCGGGGGTGGGTTTGCTATTGTGGTTGCCATCAGTCTCTGGCTGGTTGTGTTATCACTAACAGGCTTTGTCAGCGTGTCTGATCTTCAGGTTCTGCTCTGTGCCATTCCGGTAGCGGTAGCTGGCTTCATCGATGATCTGCGTGGGCTTCCGGTTCGCATGAGGCTCCCGGTACATCTTTTCGCAGCAATTGCCGCGCTCAGTTTGCTGGGCCCTTTACCCGAACCATTTTTTAGTGGCTGGCTGCTTCTTCCCGAATTTGTGCAATCTGGATTACTGGTGCTTGCGCTGGTCTGGCTGCTCAACCTTTATAACTTTATGGACGGTATCGATACACTTGCAGCGGCACAGTGCCTTTTTGTCAGTGGCGCTGCCGGCGTCTTTCTTGCTGGTCAGCAGGCAGGTTTGGCGTGGGTTTGTGCCGGTTTGTTTGCCGCGACATCAGGCTTTTTGTTGCTCAATTTACCGCCAGCGAAATTGTTTATGGGAGATATTGGCAGCACATTCCTGGGGTTTTTCATTGGCCTGATTGCTCTGATATCGCATTACCAGCAATCTCTGTCAGTCTGGGTCTGGGTTTTGCTCATGGGGGCTTTTATTGCTGATACCACCTACACACTGATAGTCAGGGTCATTGCCGGACAAAAGCTGACAGAAGGGCACAGTACTCATGCCTACCAACGCCTGGCCAGGCGCTATGGACAGCATAAGCCTGTGGTGCTGGCTTATATGGCAGTCAACGTGTTGTGGTTATTTCCGATTGCGTGGCTGGCAGTGATCTACCCCGAATATGGGGTGTTGTTTGCTATCTCTGGTATAGTACCTTTAATGCTGGTTGCTGGTCTGATCGGGGCCGGTAAAACCTCGGATCACGGAAAGTCTGCGAATAACAATAGATGAACAGTCAGGATAATTGATGAATCTGTACACCGTCCCGCTCTCACGTCAGGTCAAACAAGCGTTGCTGATGACTGCTGACGCTCTGATGCTGGCACTGGCGACCTGGCTGGCATTCGATATGCTGGGTATAGGCTCGGACGGCAAACTCCAGTCGTTACTGATTTTTTTCAGTGTCGCCATTACCATCAGTGTCCTGGGTTTTTATCGTATTGGTCTGTACCGGGCGCTCCTGTTATATATGGGTTTGCAGTCCGGTTTCATTGTGCTTCAGGGTGTTACTTTTGCCGCTATTTTATTCGGCGCCGTGTACTACCTGGTACTGGCTCCGGATCTCCCGAATAATGCCATTGTTCCCATTTTCTGGATGATCGCCCTTCTGTTTGTCGGGGGAAGTCGTTTTGTCGCACGGTTGGCACTGCAGAATCTGATACAGAACTTCCGGCCCAAGGAACCGGTGATTATCTACGGGGCTGGAAGTTCAGGGATGCAGTTGGCAGCAGCGCTGCAAAATGGTGATCAATATTTGCCGGTAGCATTTGTTGATGACAGCCGGCATATTGTCGGCAGTATTGTGCATGGCATTCGGGTTTACACGCCTTCCGCGTTGGCGGATCTTATCAGCAATTACTCCGTACGACAGATCCTGCTGGCCATCCCGTCAGCGACGCACGCCGAGCGTAAAGAGATTCTCAATCGGCTCGAGCATCATCCTGTGCACGTCAAGACGGTCCCTGAGCTTTTTGATATGCGCTCGGGAAAGTTTCATGTTGATGAAGTGCGTGATATTGATATTGAAGATTTGCTCGGGCGCGATATTGTGCCTCCCGATCCTGACTTGATGGGCAAATGCATTACCGGTAAAACAGTGCTGGTTACCGGGGCTGCAGGTTCCATAGGTTCGGAGCTGTGTCGCCAGATTGTCGGTTTACGACCGGCCAGACTGGTTGTCCTCGACAGCTTCGAGTTCGGGTTGTATGACATTGAGCATGAGCTGATCAGTCTGCGAGATTCGATTCAAGGTAAACAGGGTAAAACCACAGAAATAATTGCTGTCCTGGGTAATGTCTGTAATCGACACCTGATGGAGGCAGTGATCTCCCGCTTCAAAGTGAAAACTGTCTACCACGTTGCTGCCTATAAACAGGTTCCGATGGTTGAGCGAAACGTCATCGAGGGCGCTCACAATAACATTTTTGGCACGGCAGTCGCCGCTCAGGCTGCGAGAAAGTGCGAAGTCGAGCATTTTGTACTTATTTCGACCGACAAAGCTGTCAGACCGACCAATGTAATGGGGGCGACCAAGCGATTTGCCGAACAAGTGTTGCAGGCGCTGGCCAGCTTGAACGGCAATACCTGCTTCAGCATGGTCCGGTTTGGAAATGTCCTGGGTTCTTCTGGTTCTGTGGTACCACTGTTCCGGCGTCAAATCAGCCAGGGTGGGCCTGTCACCGTCACTCACCCTGAGGTCACCCGCTACTTTATGACCGTGCAGGAAGCTGCCCAGTTGGTCATTCAGGCGGGTTCGATGGCCAGCGGTGGCGATGTGTTTGTGCTCGATATGAATGAGCCTATCAAGATCATCGATCTGGCAAGAAAAATGATTCATCTGATGGGTTATGACGTCAAGGATGAGAACTCGTATCGGGGTGATATAGCAATTGAATATACAGGCCTGCGACCCGGTGAAAAGCTGTTTGAGGAATTGCTGATAGGCGAGTCTGTTACCGGCACAGAGCATCCGAAAATCATGAGAGCAGAGGAGGACCATCTGCCATGGGAGGTGCTTGAGCAAATGCTGGTTGAGCTTGAATCGGCCTGTCAACGCCTCGACCTGGCAGCGATCAGGCTGATTTTGATGAAGGCAGTCGACGGTTTTGAGCCGGCCAGCCTGAGCGATGACCTGCTATGGCGAGAGTCAGAGCCGGGCGCCGTACCACTGGAGTCGGAGCTGCGGGTCGGGCGAGTCCAGTCTGCCAAGGTAACAGCCCTTCACAAACGTTAATCAGCGGACGCCATTTTCCCGCCTGGTTATTATCAACAGTATTTCTTGACCCTGTGGTGTTTAACCCGGGCCCTGGCAACCAGAGCCCGGATTAGTCAGAATTACTGTCGACGAACAATAGACTGTATGATCACCGGGTCTACCGGTACATTCTGATGCTGGCGACGATTGGTTGTTTCAACTGTCGCAATGCTGTCCACGACTTCCATTCCTTCAATAACCCTGCCAAAGACGGCATATCCAAAATCCTGTGCTGATGTACCACGCTGATTCAGAAAGTCGTTGTCGACTAGGTTGATAAAGAACTGGCTTGTGGCACTGTCGATCACATTGGTTCGGGCCATGGCCAGTGTTCCTCTGTCATTTCGCAAAGAGGGGCGCGCCTCATTCTTGATTGGCGGATAACCTGACATTTCTACAAAATTACTGTCATATCCGCCGCCCTGAATCATAAAGCCGGGGATGACACGATGAAAGGTCAGGTTGTTGTAGAGATTGTTGTCAACGTAACGCAGAAAATTTTCCACCGTGATCGGGGCCTGATCCTGCCATAGCTCAATGACAACGGTACCTTTGTTGGTTTCCATGACAACAACCGGGTTGCCGTTTTCTGCCGCCACAGCCTTCGTTGCAAGACTCAGTACCAGTGCCGCCAACAGGGCTCTTAACATAGCTGTATTCTCCTGAATTTCCCTCTGGAAATAATGTGTGTTTAGCAACGGGAATACTTTAACCCATCCTCGATGTGAAGCAACACGTTGAGCATTGAATCCGGGAAACGGGACGAAATACAAGGTAGAAGGACGGCGAGCGAGTCCGGTTCGACCGACAAAGTGAAAGCAATAAAAAAGCCGGCTAACAATAACGCTGGCCGGCTTGATTTGCACATCAGGTGTGCGCGAATTTGGCTGCCCAACCTGGACTCGAACCAGGAACCAATTGATTAACAGTCAACTACTCTACCATTGAGCTATTGGGCAAACTTTCTGTGGTCTGCAGGTGCAGCCCCAACAGGACGCGTATAGTAATGACATTTCCAAAGTCGGTCAACCTTTGCGAGCCAACTTTTTCAGGTCAAAACGCGTCCTGCTTGGCCAGGGTGGCAGCTGCCCTGCAGGGGTACGGGCGTGTATACTGCGTACCATGAACATACCGTTTAAACTCCAGTCCAGATTTGAACCTGCGGGCGACCAGCCAACTGCGATCAGGCAGTTGACGGAAGGTCTGGAGGAGGGGTTGCTGGCCCAGACACTGCTTGGAGTGACCGGTTCCGGCAAGACATTCACGATTGCCAATCTGATCGCAAATACCCAAAGACCCGCGCTGGTCATGGCGCCAAACAAAACTCTTGCGGCGCAGCTGTACGGCGAGTTCTGCGAGTTTTTTCCTGAAAATGCCGTCGAGTACTTTGTCTCCTACTACGATTATTATCAGCCAGAAGCTTACGTCCCATCCTCTGATACTTACATCGAAAAAGATGCCTCAATTAATGACCACATTGAGCAGATGCGCTTGTCTGCAACCAAGGCATTGCTCGAGCGTCGTGATGTGATTGTTGTGGCCACGGTGTCAGCAATTTATGGTCTGGGGGATCCCGGTTCATATTTGAAGATGGTCCTGCATCTGGATCGTGGGGACAAGGTTGATCAGCGTTACATCTTGCGACGCCTGGCCGATATGCAGTACACACGGAACGACATGGATTTCCAGCGAGCCACTTATCGTGTGCGAGGGGATGTGATTGATATCTTTCCTGCTGACTCCGAGAAGTTTGCAGTCCGTGTTGAGTTGTTTGATGACGAAATCGAGTCCTTGTCGTTTTTTGATCCTCTGACGGGTGAGATGCTTCGCAAGGTGCCGCGTCTTACCATTTTCCCGAAGTCGCATTATGTGACGCCGCGTGAAAAAGTTCTGGATGCGCTGGAGTCCATTAAAGTCGAGCTGAACGAACGGGTTCTGGAGCTTGAAAAGAATAACCGGCTCGTTGAGGCCCAGCGATTGTCCCAGCGCACGAAGTTTGATCTTGAAATGATGTCAGAACTTGGTTACTGCAATGGAATCGAAAATTATTCAAGGTACTTGTCAGGTCGTTTGCCGGGACAACCGCCACCAACATTGTTTGATTATCTGCCACCGGATGCGTTGGTGATTGTCGATGAATCGCATGTGTCGATTCCACAAATTGGTGCCATGTACAAAGGAGACCGCTCCAGAAAAGAAACGCTTGTGCAGTATGGTTTCCGTTTGCCTTCTGCATTGGATAACCGGCCGCTGCGCTTTGAAGAATGGGAGGCATTGACTCCTCAGCTGGTGTTTGTGTCAGCGACTCCCGGTCCCTATGAGGCTGAGAAATCCGGGCAAATTGTCCGCCAGGTTGTCAGGCCTACGGGGCTGGTTGATCCCAGGCTTGAGATCAGGCCGGCGTCAACGCAGGTTGACGACCTGTTGTCGGAGGTGCGCAAGGTCGTTGCTAATGGCGAGAGGGTGTTGGTGACGGTTCTGACCAAGCGTATGGCTGAGGATCTGACTGACTATTTGATGGATCATGATGTGCGTGTGCGCTATCTGCATTCAGACATTGATACTGTCGAGCGTACGGAGATCATTCGCGACTTGCGTCTTGGCAAATTTGATGTCCTGGTTGGCATCAATTTGCTCAGGGAAGGGCTGGATATACCGGAGGTAT
Organism: Pseudohongiella sp.; assembly: GCA_036834885.1. Lineage (GTDB taxonomy): Bacteria > Pseudomonadota > Gammaproteobacteria > Pseudomonadales > Pseudohongiellaceae > Pseudohongiella. Next base: position 76,291 of record DAITNA010000004.1, read on the forward strand.
CTCTGGTTGCTATTCTGGATGCAGACAAAGAGGGGTTTTTGCGTTCAGAGCGATCCCTTATCCAGACCATCGGTCGTGCCGCGCGAAATCTGAATGGCAGGGCAATCCTGTATGCCGATCAGATCACCGGTTCCATGCAGAGGGCCATTGATGAGTCAGATCGGCGACGCCAGATTCAAATTGAATACAATCTCGCACATGGCATTACGCCGATTGGTACAAGTCGATCCGTCACAGACGTGATGGAAGGAGCCTATGGTGGGGATGCTGCAAAAGATGCCCGCGGGCGGCGAAAACTCAAAGCGGTTGCAGAGCAGCCTGCCAGCTATAGTCGTCATGCCAGCGGTGTGACTGATATAAAAACACTGGCTTCGGAAATCAGTAAACTGGAAAGCCGGATGTTCGAACTGGCCCGCAATCTCGAGTTTGAAGAGGCGGCCCGTTTGCGCGATCAGGTCGTCGATTTAAAACAGCAATTGCTGCGGCAGGCATAAGTGATACGGTCTCATGTTGCTGCTGCGGCTTTGTGCTGGCTTCTCTATTGTAGTTTTAAAAATCAGCCCCTATAATCGCCAGTCTTTTGGCAGCGGTACCCCCGCAGCTGGTTTCGGCAATGCCGATAACTCGATAGCAGCAGGCGCGTAGCTCAGTTGGTTAGAGCGCTACCTTGACATGGTAGAGGTCACCAGTTCGAATCTGGTCGTGCCTACCACCTTTCCCGGTTGTATTCCTGGCAGTGGTTTGCATCACAGTCTGGCTAATCGGGTATAGTGGAAGGGGCTCAAGTGGTACTGCTGGCAGTTGATTTGTAATCTTGCAAACAATGCCTGGTATCAGGCCTCATTCACTTCAAATCTCAAAAGCTGCGACCGCTATGCCTTCTATTACTCTCCCCGACGGTAGCAAACGTCAATTCGATCACGCTGTCACTGTTCATCAAGTGGCTGAATCCATAGGTGCCGGTCTGGCCAAGGCCGCTCTGGCGGGTCGTGTTAATGGCAAGCTGGTTGATACCTCATACCTGATTAGCAGCGATGTCGAGCTGGCTATTGTGACCGAGCGTGACGACGATGGTTTGGAGGTGATTCGTCATTCGTGCGCACACCTGATGGCGCAGGCCGTTCAGCGCCTGTTTCCTGAGGCCCAGGTCACCATAGGCCCGGTCATTGAAGATGGCTTTTTCTACGATTTCGCTTATGAGCGGCCATTTACAACGGAGGATCTTGAGAGGATTGAAGGGGTCATGCAGGAGATCGTCAAGGAGAACCTGCCTGTCAGCCGGCAGTTGATGAGCCGTGAAGACGCCATCGCCATGTTCGACGCCATGGGTGAAAAATACAAGGTCGAGATTATCAAAAGCATTCCTGGTGATGAAGAACTGTCATTTTACCGTCAAGGCGAATTCATAGACCTTTGCCGGGGGCCCCACGTACCCAATACAGGAAAGTTCAAGGCCTTCAAATTGACTTCCGTTGCCGGTGCCTACTGGCGTGGCGACTCGAATAACGAGATGCTGCAGCGGATTTATGGCACTGCATGGGGTGACAAAAAAGCGCTTGCTGACTATCTGTTCCGCCTCGAAGAGCAGCAAAAGCGCGATCATCGCAAAATTGGCAAAAAGCTGGACCTTTTCCATTTTCAGGAAGAAGCCCCCGGCATGGTGTTCTGGCACCCCCGTGGCTGGACGATTTATCAGGTTATCCAGCACTACATGCAAAAAGTCCAGAATGCCAACGGGTACCAGGAAATTCGTACGCCCCAGCTGGTTGACTATTCACTTTGGGAGCGCTCAGGGCACGCAGACAAGTTTGCTGACCAGATGTTCAGTGTGGAGTCGGAGAGCCGGATGTATGCCATCAAGCCGATGAACTGCCCCTGTCATATTCAGGTGTTCAATCAGGGTTTGAAGAGCTATCGCGATTTGCCAATCCGTTTGGCCGAGTTTGGCTCATGCCATCGCTTTGAACCTTCAGGATCAATGCATGGCTTGATGCGTGTCCGCAGTTTTACGCAAGATGATGCCCACATTTTCTGTGCAGAGGATGACATCCAGAGCGAGGTGGCATCTTTTATGGCCTTGCTGTTTGGGGTTTATCGCGATTTCGGTTTTGACGATATTATCCTAAGATTATCGACTCGCCCGGTGAAACGCGTTGGCAGCGAGGAAATTTGGGACAAGGCTGAAGACGCCTTGCGACAAGCGCTGGACAACAGTGGCCTGAAATGGGAATTGTTGCCGGGAGAAGGGGCGTTTTATGGTCCCAAGATCGAGTTTTCACTCAAAGACTGCATGGGGCGTGTGCAGCAATGCGGCACCATTCAGGTCGATTTCTCCATGCCCGATCGTCTGGGCGCACAATACGTGGCAGAAGATGGCAGCCGCAAAGTACCTGTCATGCTGCACCGCGCCATCCTCGGCTCGTTTGAGCGATTTATTGGCGTCCTGATTGAACATTATGCCGGCGCCTTGCCAACCTGGCTCTCGCCTGAACAGGTCGTTGTGATGAATATCACCGACAAACAGTCAGAATATTGTGAAAATGTACGTAAAATATTGGCAGAAAAGGGTTTTCGCGTCAGTGCGGACTTGAGAAATGAGAAGATCGGCTTTAAAATCCGCGAGCACACAATTCAGAAGACACCTTATCTGCTGGTGGCCGGTGATCGGGAGATGGAAAACGGTGAGGTTTCCGTTCGTACCCGTGATGGTCAGGATCTGGGTGTGATGAGTATTGACGCATTTGCCACGTACCTTGCAGATGATGTCGCACGATTCGGACGCACTGCTGCCCATTGATGCATCAGGTCAGTCTGAATCAAACATAACATTTATACAGGAGAGAAGACGCTGTCGAATATGAAGAGCAGTTCCAAGAAACCGGTGATCAACGAGCATATTGATGTCCCCGAGGTCCGTCTGGTCCTTGCGGATGGAGAGCAAAAAGGCGTTGTAACCATTGAGGAAGCGCGAGCAGCCGCCAGTGAAGCCAAGCTTGATCTGGTAATGATCGCCCCGGAAGCGGAGCCTCCGGTCTGCAAGATCATGGACTACGGCAAGCACATCTTCGATCTGAAGAAACAAAAGGCTGCGAACAAGAAGAAGCAGCGCAAGACACAGCTGAAAGAAATCAAGTTTCGGCCAGGGACGGAAGAGGGGGATTATCAGGTAAAACTACGCAACCTGATACGTTTCCTGACTGATGGGGACAAAGCCAAGGTATCGCTGAGATTCCGCGGCCGAGAACTCGCCCATCAGCATCTTGGACTTGAGCTCGTACAACGTATCCGCAAAGACCTTGAGGAGCACGGTGTCGTAGAGCAGGAACCCAAGATGGAGGGCAGACAGATCGTGATGGTTCTGTCGCCTGCGAAAAAGAAAAAAGTCTGACACCTGTCGGCTTTTTATCATTCAACACTATCGCCAGTGATGGCGCATAAATGCGGAGTCGTAAGACAAATGAGCAAGATGAAGACCCATAGTGGTGCTTCCAAGCGTTTCAAAAAAACAGCCTCCGGCTGGAAATGCAAAAGCGCCAACAAGAGCCATATCCTTACCAAAATGACCACCAAGCGTAAGCGTCAGCTGCGCGGCACGTCACTGGTTGCAGCCTGTGACAAGCCGTTGATTGACCGCATGATGCGTGTGATCTGAGTCGGGGAGGAATAAAATATGGCACGAGTAAAACGTGGTGTGGTTGCACGCCGTCGTCACAAGAAAATTCTGAAGCTGGCCAAAGGTTATTACGGCGCTCGCAGCCGTGTATATCGCGTTGCCTTCCAGGCGGTCATCAAGGCAGGACAATATGCCTACCGTGACCGCCGCGCCAAGAAGCGAGTGTTCCGTTCGCTGTGGATTACCCGTATCAACGCGCAGTCGCGTGCAAACGGTATGACCTACAGCCAGCTGATCGCTGGTTTGAAGAAGGCCAATATCGCGGTTGACCGTCGCGTAATGGCTGATCTGGCTGTGCATGACAAGGCGGCTTTTGCTGCACTGGTCAATCAGGCCAAAACAAGCCTGGCACAGTAAGATCCAACCCTTTTGCAGAGCCGGTTCGGGTGTTTGTGCCTGTGCCGGCTCTGTGCATTCATGGTATAAGCGGATTAATCCATGACAGATACGGTTACACTGTTAGACTCTGCGCTGGAGGCTATCAACGCCGCAGCGGATGAGCGTGCTCTTGAGCTGATGCGAGTTGAATACCTTGGTAAAAAAGGTCAGCTCACCGAATTGCTTAAAGGTCTCGGAAAACTGGCGCCAGAAGACAGACCGGCAGCCGGCGAACGCATTAACCAGATCAAGCAGCAAATTCAACAAGCACTCGATGACAAGCGCCAGGTTCTGGTAGAGCAGGCTTTGCAGCAACAGCTGGCCTCGGAAAGCATTGACGTCAGTCTGCCCGGGCGTAGACAGCATACCGGGGGTTTGCACCCGGTCAGTCGTACAATCGAGCGAATACGCCAGTTATTTCAATCTGTTGGATACTCAGTGGCAGAAGGCCCTGAAATTGAAGACGATTACCATAATTTCGAAGCGCTCAATATTCCCGGCCACCATCCGGCTCGTGCAATGCACGACACGTTTTATATAAACCCTTCAACAGTTCTGCGTACCCACACATCTCCGGTGCAAGTCCGGGTGATGGAGCAGGGCAAGCCACCGTTCCGTATGATTTGTCCCGGGCGTGTTTATCGCTGTGACTCTGACTTGACGCACACACCGATGTTTCATCAGGTTGAAGGTTTGCTGATCGACGAGAATGTGAGTTTCGCCGACCTGAAGGGTACATTGGCAGATTTCCTGCAGAACTTCTTCGAGGCTGACCTAGCCGTGCGTTTCCGGCCATCCTACTTTCCGTTTACAGAACCCTCCGCCGAGGTGGACATGAGCTGCGTGATGTGTGAGGGGAAAGGCTGCCGGGTTTGCAAGAATACTGGCTGGCTTGAAGTCCTTGGATGCGGCATGGTGCATCCATCTGTACTCGAATCATCAGGAATAGACAGCTCGCGCTATCAGGGTTTTGCATTTGGCATGGGTGTCGAGCGTCTTGCGATGCTGCGCTATGGCGTCAATGATCTGAGACTGTTTTTCGAGAATGACCTGAGATTCCTGCGGCAATTTCGCTGATTTTCAGCGCAAGACCTGCTATTTGATGACTTGACCGAAGAATGTCCGCAGCTTGAGTCAGCGGAAAGAACCACAAGAGCCGATCAGCATGATTTTTACACAACAATGGATTCGTGAGTGGCTGGATATTGATCTTGAACCACAAGCGCTTATTCACCAGCTTACAATGGCCGGACTGGAAGTTGAGGCACATGGCACTGTTGCCGCCAGTTTCACCGGTGTCATCGTGGCAGAAGTGCGTAAAGTAGAGCCGCATCCTGACGCCGATAAACTGCGTGTTTGTGACGTTTTTGATGGCAAAGCAGTTTCTCAGGTTGTTTGTGGTGCTGCCAATGTCAGACCCGGGCTGAAAGTGCCCTATGCAACAGTCGGTGCCGTACTGCCGGGTAAAGCAGCGGATGGTGGTGCGGCTTCAAGTTTTACGATCAGGCAAGCGAAGCTGCGTGGCGTCGAGTCAAACGGCATGCTGTGCTCAGCTGAGGAACTGGGGCTGGCAGAAACCTCTGACGGTTTGCTGGAATTGCCACCTGAAGCGCCAGTTGGCACCGATATTCGTGACTATCTGAAACTGGATGATTTGTGGTTTGAGATGGATTTGACTCCGAATCGTGGTGACTGCCTCAGTATTCGAGGGCTGGCAAGAGAAATTGCCGTGTTGAACGGCAAACAATTTACCGATCTGGAGGTGTCTCCCGTTACGCCGGCTATTGACGATACTTTTCCTGTTCGTATAGACGCTGGTGAACAGTGTGGCCGTTACCTTGGGCGGGTCATTCGTGACATTGATACAACGGCGGTGACGCCTCTGTGGATGCAGGAGAAGCTGAGGCGATGTGGGCTGCGCAGTATCGACCCTGTGGTTGATGTCACCAATTATGTCCTGCTTGAACTGGGGCAACCCATGCATGCCTTTGATCTGGCGACATTAAACGGCGAAATAGTTGTTCGCCTGGCCAGAGAGGCAGAGCAATTGCGCTTGCTGGACGGCAAAACAGTATCCGTGGACGCCGACACACTACTGATTACCGACAGGCGTGGGCCACTCGCTCTCGCTGGCATCATGGGAGGAGAGCACAGTGGTGTAAACCCGGGCAGCTCTGACATTTTTCTGGAGTGTGCCTGGTTTGCTCCACTCGCTGTGGCTGGCAGGGCCCGACGTTATGGCTTGCATACTGACTCCTCACACCGCTACGAGCGCGGGGTGGACTCAGGTTTGCAAGAGAAAGCGATGGAAAGGGCCACTGCATTGCTGCTCGACATTGTGGGTGGCAAGGCTGGCCCAGTAGTTGATTGTCGAGCGGCTCTGCCGGCACCCAAAACCGTCGAGTTGAGAATGGACAATATTCAACGCCTGCTCGGTGTGCGTATCGAGCGCGATGAAGTGACAAGAATTCTGGCCGGCCTAGGTATCACTTTGGTGTCGTCAGATGCCATATCCTCAGTGTTTGCCGTTCCGACATTCCGGTTTGATATCGCGATTGAGGCTGACCTGATTGAGGAGCTTGCGCGAATTTACGGTTACGACCACCTGCCAGTAACCCAGCCTGCGGTCAGCATGAGGCTGTCTCCCTGTCCTGAAGCCAGGGTAACTCCCGAACGATTGCGAGAGCGTTTGGTGACGCTGGGTTATCAACAAGTCATTACGTACAGTTTTGTAGAGCCTGGGTTATTGGCAATGATCAGACCGGAACCGAAGCCGGTTGCCCTGCAAAACCCGATCTCTGCAGATATGGCAGTGATGCGCACCAGTCTCTGGGCAGGCCTGATACAGACCTTGCGGCACAATGTGAACCGGCAGCAGGGGCGGGTGCGGTTGTTTGAAACGGGTCAGGTTTTTTTGGCTGGAGATGATCACATTGATCAGCCTGAAATGCTGGCTGGACTGACGTATGGTACTCGCATGCCCGAAGATTGGTCGCAGCCCAAGGTGGCCTCCGACTATTTTGATCTGAAAGGGGATCTGGAGTCCGTACTTGAAATTACCGGAGCAGGTGACGAATTTACATTTGAGAAGGCAGAGCATCCGGCGTTGCACCCGGGGCAGTGTGCCAGAATATTGCGCAAGGGGCAGCCGGTCGGCTGGCTCGGATGTCTTGCGCCACGCATTCAAAGAGAGCTGGATCTTGTTGAAAAAGCGTATGTTTTTGAAATTGAACTGTCAGCTGTTATGCATGCCGGAGTGCCATCCTTCAAGCCGCTGTCCAAGTTCCCCGAAGTCAGCCGCGATCTGGCCTTGGTGCTGGACAGCAATGTTCCTGCACATAGCGTCAGGCAATCATTGCAGGAGCTGGCCGGCGAGTTTTTGACATCTCTGAGAATATTTGATGTTTATCAAGGTGATGCCATCGGCGCAGGGAAAAAAAGTATGGCCCTGGGCTTGACCTGGCAGCATCCTTCGCGCACTCTAGGCGACGACGACGTAAATGCAATAATTGAGCGGTGTGTCAAAGGCCTGGAAGTCAAATTTAATGCAAAGTTAAGGAATTGAGCATGGATAAAGGCGCGCTGACAAAAGCAGAAATGGCTGAACGGCTGTTTGATGAACTCGGTGTCAATAAACGGGAAGCCAAAGAGCTGGTAGAACAGTTTTTTGAAGAGATCCGGCAAGCACTTGAAGGCAACGAGCAAGTGAAACTGTCCGGATTTGGCAATTTCGATCTTCGTGATAAAAAGCAGCGTCCAGGACGCAATCCCAAAACCGGGGAAGAAATCCCGATCAAGGCGCGTCGTGTGGTGACCTTTCGTCCAGGCCAGAAACTCAAGGCCAGAGTAGAGAAGTATGCTGGAACCCAGCCCTAACAAGGACTTGCCTCCAATCCCTTCCAAACGATACTTCACTATAGGTGAGGTAGGGGAGCTGTGCACGGTCAAGCCGCATGTTCTGAGGTACTGGGAACAGGAATTCCCTCAGCTGAAACCAGTCAAGCGTCGTGGCAATCGCCGCTATTACCAGCGCGAGGATGTGTTACTGATTCGCCAGATCAAATCACTGTTGTACGAACAGGGGTTCACGATTGGTGGGGCACGCCAGCGTATGAGTGGTCACCAGGATGTGACACCTGCTGCCGCAGTAGAAACCGGCGAGCTCAAGCAAATGATCAGAGAGCTCGAAGAAGCAATTGCTTTGCTTTGATATCCTCACTGTTTTTCCGTTCGCACTGAAAATTCTGAATCCATTCCAAATAATGGTGGCGGATCTCACTTCCCAAAACCTGAATGCATTACATTTCTATTCGCAAAGAAAACCCGAACAGTTGCCCGGTGACTTTGGTCACAATTTTTCGAAATCTCCTTTACAGCATCACTCACGATGATATATTCCACGCCCAATATTTCAGCTAAAGGCTGGAATATTTAGTGCTAGTAGTATGGTTATACACTCCCCATCTGTATAGCCGGCCTAAAACCATAAGAAATATCAAGAGGTCAATGGATGAAGTCTCAATCCGCAGTAACTCACAGATTCAACCTTTTATCTGCTGCCATCGCGGCAACCATGCTGTTTCCAGCTGGTTCTGCCATGGCTCAAAATACGCCTGAAGTCGAAGAAGTAGTTGTAACCGGCTCCTTCATTCGTCGTACCGAAGGCTTCCGTGCCGCGTCTCCCATTACCCAGATCGGTGCTGAAGACATTGCTGTCGCCGGCACACCGAATATGGGCGACGTGATACACAATCTCAGTTTTAACCAGGGTTCTACCGTTACCCAGAACTCCCTGACTGGTGCTTCCAGTACAGTTACTGGCATTAACCTGCGTGGTCTGGGTGAAGGTGCGACCCTGAACCTTGTTGACGGTATGCGTGTGATCGGCACCAACGTCAACACATTCCTGCCGCAGATTGCCATCCAGCGTCTGGATATCGTAACCGACGGTGCAGCTGCACTTTACGGTTCACAAGCAGTGGCAGGTGTCGTCAATTTTGTGCCGCGTACTTCGTATGATGGCGTCAAAGTAGAACTGTACCAGCAGGGTGATGATCGCGGCGACTATCGCGACACCCAACTCAGCTTCCTGGGTGGTACCGAGTTTAACGGTATCGACGTCGTGTTTGCTGCTGACTACCGCACAAACGGCCGTCTGAGAATGCGTGATCGTCCGGACCAGATGAATGCTGGCCTGACGTCCTCATCAACATCCAATCCGGGTAACTATAACGTTCCGTTGCGTGACGCGGCAGGTAACATACGTCGTAATGCCAGCGGCGCAGTAGTAACAGCCGTTCGCCCGGATCCGGGTTGTGGTACCGAGCGTACTGATCCAACCATTCCTGGCGCGAACCCCAATGGCTTCCTGTTCAGCCAGACCGGCACAGCAGCTGGCATGCGCTGCTGGTATGACTACGGCGAGTTCTGGGATTATCGTACCGCGCAGGATTCAGGACTTGCTTTCCTGAACCTGACCTATGATGCCAGCTCGGATCTGACTGTCAGTGCGCAAACCAGCTTCTTCGCACGTCGCGCTTATCCGCGCGGCTCAGCATCCAACCCGGGTGGTCGCGTAGCAGAGCTGCCAACCATTCGAGGCGAGTTGCCAGGCAACCCGTTCCGTGCCGTGAATTCAGCGGGTCAACCACTGTTTGCGCAGGACGCCAATGGGGATGGAATTCCGGATCGTAATGCCAGCGGTCAGGTTATCCTGAACCCGAATGGTATTCCGTTCTATGAAGATGTGACCTTCAACTCATGGCGCCCGTGGGGCAAGCAAGGCACCTTGCCAAGTCAGCTCGCTGACGATGGCTCGCTGGTCGGCGAAACCTATATCCGCGGTTTCCGTCAAGCATTCAAGGCTGACTTTGCCGTTCCGTTCATTGACGGCTGGCGCGGTAACGCGACCTACACGTACTCACAACAACTGGACAAGAGCAAGGCCAACAACTTCAGTTTGTCAGCTCTGCAGAGAGGTCTGAACTGTGACGTACGCAATGATCGTGCGAATTGCTTCAATCCCTTTGTGGCAACTGATCCGCGTAACCTGAACTCGCAGGCTGTAGCAGACTCAACCGTTTACACCAGCAACCGTGTAAACGACACCGACAAGCTGCAAACTTTCGACGTAGTGTTGAATGGTGAGTTGCCGCTGGGCGGTTTTGAACTGCCGGGTGGTGCACTGGCTGCTGCGGTCGGTTACCAGCGTCGTGAAGACCGCTTTAACAACATTCCCAGTCTGCACAGCCTGACTGGTGATGTATTCATCGGCACCAGACTGTTCCCGAACAGCGATGGCCGTTCCGTTGACGCGTACTTCGTTGAATTGTCTGCGCCGCTGCTCAGCAACCTTGAGCTGCAACTGGCGGCCCGTGATGAGTCCTACAGCACCGGTCAGTCGTCTACCGACCCCAAATACGGTCTGGTATACACGCCATTTGACAGTCTGACTCTGCGTGCAAGCGCCGGCTCATCGTTTATTGCACCAACATTGAACCAGCTGAACGCGCCTCAGTCTTGCGGTCTGACGAACGTGTCTGACCCATTCACCACGTTTGCTGCGTTCACCGCAAACTGCTCACAAGGTAACCCGAATCTGGTTCCTGAGTCAGCCGACACACTCGCGCTCGGTTTTGATCTGGATCTGATCGAAGGTATGTCACTGTCTGTCGATTACAGCGAGACTGATTTCGTTGATCGAATCGTTTCGTCAACCACGACTGACGTACTGGCGACAGATTACTTCAACTTCCGTCAGGCCTACGGCTGGACATCTTCTGCAAAACCGCCGTTGGACCTGGTTGCGCAGTGGGTGGCAGATCCACGCTCAGACAAGCGTATTCAGCGTAACCCGGCTGGTCTCGACCAGATTGACCGCATCATCAGTGGCGATACCAATGCCTCCAAGATGCTGGTCAAGGCTTACGACCTGAAATGGCGCTACCTGTTCTCCATGGCTGATATTGGTCTGATCAACCTGTCGGTTGATGCGTCCTATCTCGACAGCTACACCTACCAGCTGAGACCGGATCGTCCGGTTGTTGAAGCAGCAGGTCTGCAGAATGACCTGACAGGCGCGGTTCCGCCGCTGCCGCGCTGGAAGGGTAATGTCAGCATTGGTTGGTCACGTGACAACCACAGTGCCAACCTGACAGGTCGTTACATCCACGATATGGTGTTCGATGCCAACAAGTTTGCCTATCAGGCCAACTTGCCATTCAGCAACTACCGTGATGTATCCGAGCTGCGCGCTTCAACCATTTTTGACGCCAGCTACAACTATCGTGGTGTAGAAGCGTTTGGTGGTGAACTGAGCTTCACTGTGGGTGCCCGTAACCTGTTTGACCGTCTGCCGCAGAAAGTTCCGATGCTCGGTGGCATGGAGTCAATCATGTACGATCCGACAGGTCGCATGCTCTACGGCCGTATCACGCTGGATATGTAATTCTCCAACATCGTCAAGTTGTTGAAAAAAATGGCCTGCTAATACCAGGCCATTTTTTTACGTGATTTTGACCAGGAGACAGGGCTTGCAAGCCAACTCAGGCCAAGTATAATGCCGGCTCGGTTTCGGGGCGTAGCGCAGTCTGGTAGCGCACCACACTGGGGGTGTGGGGGTCGCAGGTTCAAATCCTGCCGTTCCGACCAACTTTCTGCCGTTTATCCCTCCATTTCTTCTTTATATGAATTCCCTGTTGCTAACAGATCTCAGTTGCAGCAGTTCCGCCGTCATTGTCACCACTGGTGTTAGCCTTTGATCCAGCGTAAACTCCGGTAACTTACTAACAGACCGGACTATTTCGCATCCTTGTCGGATACCGGTACCTTGAGCCATCAGATACACCGTGAATTCAGGCAATAACAACACTGCGCAGGAGCAGGACAAAGACCTGGCTGATCCCGCTGGTATGCTGCCTGTCTTCGATCCCGCTGATTCACTACAGGTAGAAAAGCTCTACCGTGCTGGTGAGTTCATTATGCAGCAGGGTCAAGCTGGCGACAGCGCGTATTTTATTCAAAGCGGCCGCGTACAAATCAGTCTGGTCAGACCGGATGGATCCCAGTTGCTGATGGGGGAGCGTGGCGCCGGCAGTCTGATAGGCGAGATGGCAATAGTTGACGATGGCCCGCGCAGTGCCACCGTGCAAGCAATTGAGGATTGCCGCTTGCTGGAAATCACCAAGGCAGACTTCAGTCGTGCACTGCGTAATTCAAATCCCATTGTAGGTCTGGTAACCCGCCTGATTCTGCTGCGTTATCGCGATGTTTTGCAGCGCTCCGAAAATATACGTGATTTCAGCGGCATTACTGCGGTTGTGGAGCAGCAGGAGCGCGTACATGCTGAGGAAAGCCGCGTCCTTGATCTTGTCAGGATGGCGAACGAGTTCAGGGTCGCCGTTGCGCGCCGCCAGCTTTTTCTCGAGTACCAGCCTTTTGTCAATATGCGCAGCGGAGAGGTCATAGGCTTTGAAGCACTGATGCGTTGGCAGCATCCGGTCAAGGGCAAGATGAGCCCTGATCTTTTTATCCCGATGGCTGAAGATACTGGTCTGATCGTTGAAGCAACCAGGTGGGCATTCAGGGAAGCCTGCAACACGCTGCGAATACTTCAGCAGTCTACCGGCAACAAGACGCTCTATATGAGTATCAATTTTTCCGCGCTGGATTTTGATGAGCCTGCATTGCTCGACAATATGATGGCGAGTCTGGAAGAAACAGGTGTGTCGCCAACATCCATTCATATGGAAATCACTGAAAGACTGCTGTTACGGCAGTCTGAACATGTGCGTCGCTTGCTTCGGCAGTGCCGCGATCTGGGCATGGAAATTTCAATTGATGATTTTGGTACCGGTTACTCGTCACTGAGTTATTTGCACCACTATCCGGTGAGTATTCTCAAAATCGATCAGAGCTTTGTCAGAAGCATGATCGAGGATCGCGGTTCGATGAGCCTGGTCAAGACGATTGTTTCGCTCAGTGCAAACATGGGCTTTGAAACGATTGCGGAGGGCGTTGAGACCCAGCAGCAAGTTGACTGTTTGCTCGACTTGCAGTGTCATGTAGCTCAGGGCTATCGTTTTGCCCGACCAATGACAGAGAGTGTGCTGATAGAATTCATGGGGTCACGCGATGGCTGAGTGGCGGGGTTCACTGATTGAGTTTCTCAACCAGAGTCCTCTGCGTGAACTCAGCGGCGACCTGCTCCGCAGTGTTCCCGGTTTGCCGCCGGTTTTCCAGACTGTTCACTTGCTCGGTGCCGCCGTCCTGATGGGGACAGCAGTGATGCTGAGTTTGCGATTGTTGTCTCTGGTAGCGCACAATCAGGATCCCGGTGAGATGAGCCGACGCCTGTTTCCGTGGTTTTTTTCAGCGCTGCCAGTCATGCTTTTCAGCGCGTTGCCATTTTTTCTGGCGCGCCCACAACGTTATCTGTCCAACCCTGTATTTGACATCAAGATGGTCAGTTTGATTGTGACGCTTGGTTTCAGTGTCTGGTTATGGCGGCGTTGCAAAACGCTCCCTGCCAAGGGCATCCCGCTGTCGATCAGATTGCTTGCCCTTGTCGTCGCAGCAGGCTGGGTATTGACTTTGCTGGCGGGGCGCTGGATTGCTTATGCAGATTACATTTTCTGGTCGGACTGACGATGATTGACACGTTTCTGCGGCACGAATTCTGGTTATCGCTGGAGTATCTGCCTATAGCTGAGCAAATCGGGGCGACATGGTTGTTTCCGCTGATCAACTCACTGCATGTGCTGGGCATCTGCTTTATGCTCGGTACGTTGCTAATGCTGGATCTGCGTGTGGCCGGCATCGTTGCCATGCGGTACAGCATCGCACAGCTCAATCGGGACTTTTTGCCGCTGATCTGGTTGTCTTTTTTGCTGGCCATCGTCACCGGTGTTGCGTTATTTATCACTCGCGCCAGTGCACATGTGTTGAATCCGGCATTCCAGTGGAAAATGTTGCTGATGTTGATCGCAGCCGGCAACATGATCTTTTTCCATTATTACCATCGCCAGCATCAAGACAGTCATACTGCCAGTAGTCGTTTGCCGGCAAAGCTGGTTGTCAGCGGATTCCTGTCGCTTTTTTTATGGGTTGGTGTCACGCTGGCCGGGCGCTGGATGGGACATATTGTTTGATTGAAGAGGGGATTTGTCATGGGAGAAGCATATATCGTAGCTGCTGTACGCACGGCTTGCGGCAAAAAAAATGGCCGGCTCAGTGCGATACACCCCATCGATCTTGGTGCCGCTGTCGTCGATGAAATTCTTGATCGCACCGCCTTGCCCTCTGATGCTGTTGACGACGTTATCTTCGGTTGTGTCAGTCAGGTCGGGGCGCAGGCAGGAAATATCGGTCGTCATGTGGCACTGGCATCACGACTTGATGTATCGGTTCCAGGCGTCACAATCGACAGACAATGTGGTTCCTCGCTGCAAGCTATTCATTTTGGCGCACAAGCAGTCATGTCAGAGACACAAGATCTGATCATTTGTGGCGGGGTTGAGTGCATGAGCCTTGTCCCTATCGGCTCCAATATCAATGACTCCAAAAGTTTGGGACGCGGTGTGCCCCGGGGTGAACGACTGGATGAGTTGTATCCCGGCATAGAATTCAGTCAGTTCACAGGAGCTGAATTGCTGGCACAAAAGTACCATATCTCCCGCAAGGAGCTGGACAAGTTTGGTGTGCTGAGTCACCAGCGCGCTGCTGCTGCGACACGTGAAGGTTATTTTTTACGCGAAATTGTGCCAGTCGAGGTTGTGCTGCCAGATGGCACCATGGACACCCATGTCAATGATGAGGGTATTCGCTACGATGCCAATCTTGAAGCGATGCAAACACTCAAAACCCTGTTTGACGGCGGCGTGATAACCGCAGGCACCGCCAGCCAGATCAGTGACGGTGCGGCAGCGGTGCTGATTGCCAATCGCAGGGCGGTGGAAAAGTACAACTTGCCGGTGCGTGCGCGCATTCACACGTTGGCGGTTGTGGGCTCTGATCCTGAAATCATGCTGGAAGGCCCGATACCTGCGACGGAAAAGTTGCTGGATCGAGCCGGCCTGACCATTGATGACATCGATCTTTATGAGGTCAATGAGGCTTTTGGGTCTGTGCCACTGGCATGGGCGAAGGCGCTGGGAGCTGATCTTCGCCGATTGAATGTCAATGGTGGCGCCCAGTCACTTGGACACCCGCTCGGCGCAACCGGAGCCAAACTGATGACAAGCCTGTTGCATGAACTTGAGCGCCGTGAAGCCAGATTTGGGTTGGTAGCGATCTGTGAAGGCGGTGGCACTGCCAATGCCACCCTGATTGAACGACTGGATGGGCCAGACTGGTAAGTATTGTGACTGGAGCTATATTCAGTAACCGTTTCACCCGATTGCTGCCTGGCGATGCGCTGTCAACCCGTATGCCGCGGCAAGTGTACCAGTCTGCCTGGTCATCTGTAACACCCACTCCTGTGCGTTCGCCTTCGCTGTTGGCGTTTAATCCATCGCTGGCTGAGCTTACCGGATTTTCAGCCCTTGTTGACATCAGTGACCCGCATAAGCTCGCTCAGATATTATCCGGTAATGAACTGATACCCGGGATGGAGCCATATGCCATGGTGTACGGCGGCCATCAGTTTGGTCATTGGGCGGGACAACTTGGTGATGGCAGAGCAATCAATTTGGGCGAAATTCGCAACCGGCATGGGCACTACTGGACCTTCCAACTGAAGGGGGCAGGTCCCACACCTTTTTCCCGTCATGCGGATGGGCGGGCGGTGTTGCGCTCGTCATTACGTGAGTATGTATGCAGTGAAGTCATGCATGCACTTGATGTGCCGACCACACGCGCGCTCAGTCTGGTGCAGACCGGTGAGATGGTTGTGCGTGATATGTTTTACGATGGCAATCCTCAGCCGGAACCGGGGGCAGTCGTATGCCGGGTTGCTCCATCCTTTGTCCGGTTTGGCAATTTTGAGTTGCCTGCTGCACGTGCGGACAATGTGTTGTTGCGTCAGTTAATTGAATTTGTGATTCGTTCCGACAGGCCAGATCTGGCGGCAACGCTGGACATGAACCCGGCAACATGGACAGCGGTTTGTCTGGACTGGTTTCAGCAGGTTTGCCGGTTAACCCAGCAAATGATTGTGGCATGGATGCGTGTGGGTTTTGTGCACGGAGTCATGAATACTGACAATATGTCGGTGCTTGGCTTGACCATTGATTATGGGCCGTACGGCTGGATAGACAACTACGATCTGGACTGGACACCCAACACAACAGATGCCGAACATCGGCGTTATCGTTTTGGCGAACAGGCAGCAATCGCACGCTGGAATCTCTACCAGTTGGCCAACGCAATTTATCCTGTTGTCGGTGATGCTGACGCGCTTCAGGCTATCCTGGCCAGTCTGCCAGCCGAGTACGACAGACTGTATCTGGATATGATGAGTGAGAAGCTGGGCATTGATGCCACGCTGCCGACGGCGAAGACACTGGTGAGTGAGCTGGAACGCATGCTGCAGAGCCAGTCCGTCGATATGACGCTGTTTTTCCGCCGGCTGGCAAATTTTGAGCCGGACGCCGCTGAGCAGAGTCTGATGCACTGTATTGAAGAGGCATTCTACGATTTCCCGCTAGCCTCTGACCCCGCCGTCGAGCGCTGGCAACACTGGGCCCGGTCTTATGGCCAGCTGTTATCAGGCAGCTCTGACAGGGCAGCCCGGCGGGAGCGAATGATGCGGGTAAACCCTGCGTTTGTGCCCAGAAACTATCTCACACAGATGGCAATAGATGCCTTGCAATCCGGTGACAGGGAACCCTTCCGGAGCCTGATGAGCGTGTTGTCCACACCGTATGATGACCAACCAGCTGCACAACAACGTTTTGGCGGCAAGCGCCCTGACTGGGCCAGAAACAAAGCCGGGTGCTCAATGCTGTCCTGCAGTTCATGATCCGATTCGGGTAAGCCTGCGTACCCATCCATCGTATGAATAGCAACGTTTACCGCATTACTGCGTTCTGGTAACACTTTGTCACTATTGAAAAGTGCGACTCGGCTTACTATCCACCAAGCTGGTTAATTGATTATCAATTGCTCTCGATGTATTGCTGTGGCACCCGGCCTCCAGGAGACTTATTTTGCGATTTCTGACCCGTCACCCTCTGCTGATTGTATTTGTCGCGGCCGCCGTTGCTGTGTCTTATGGCGTTTACAGCAGACTTCAGCAGACTCCGGGAGCCTCTCCCATGGGCGGCCCCGGCATGATGGGGCGTGGCCCGGGGTTCGCAGAAACCAATGTCACAGTTGCTGTGGTCACAAGACAGCGACTGGCTGATGAGGTTGAATCCGTTGGTACGGCTCAAGCCAATGAGTCGCTGAATCTGACCGCCAAAGTGTCAGACACCGTCACCGCCGTACATTTCAGTGATGGTCAACTGGTAGAGCAGGGTGATGTTCTGGTCGAACTGACCAACCGCGCTGAGGCCGCGCGACTGACCGAGGCCCGGGCGGCTGAGGCCGATGCCCGTCGACAATACGACAGATTGCAGTCACTGATCGAAACCAACCTGATTTCCCAGACCGATCTTGAGGATGCACGCACCCGCTGGGAAACAGCCGATGCAAGACTTGAGGGTGTTATTGCCAATATGCAGGACAGGCTCATCAGGGCACCGTTTACCGGCGTGCTCGGGTTTCGCAACATCAGCGAAGGCACCCTGGTGACGCCAAACACAGTCATTACCACACTGGATGATATCTCGACCATCAAACTCGATTTTAATGTTGCTGAGGTATTTCTGGCCCAGCTGCAACCCGGCCAGACCATCAAGGCTAACAGCATTGTGTATCGCGGACAGGATTTTGAAGGCACGGTAACCTCGGTAAGCTCACGCGTCGATCCGGTCACTCGCTCGGTGCAGGTGCGTGCAGAGATTGACAACCCGGATGGACAACTGCGTCCCGGTATGTTGCTGACTGTGGGTCTGACGCTTGAAGAGCGTGACACTGTGGTCATTCCTGAAGCGGCCGTTGTCCCCAGTCAGGGTCGACAGTTTGTTTTTGTGATAGACGAAGAGTCGATTGCACGTCGTGTTGAAGTCGAGATCGGTCGTCGTCGACCAGGCCTTGTTGAAATTGTGTCCGGCGTTGTTCCTGGCCAGCGTGTTGTCACTCAGGGTCTGGCGCAGGTCAGGCCGGATGCACGTGTTCGTGTGCTGAATCAGGAAGGTAGTGCGCCTGCCAATGCTGCAGGTACTCCCGGCAATCAACCGGGGCGCTCCTGAACCGTTTTGTTTGTGGTGATGATCAGCTTATCCGGAAGCAGCTCAAGGATTTAATATGATTTTGTCGGATGTTTCAGTTAAACGCCCGGTTTTTGCCACTGTAATCAGCTTGCTGCTGGTTGCGTTCGGAATACTGTCATTTCTGGAACTGCCTGTGCGGGAGTATCCGGATACCAGTCCACCGGTTGTGTCCGTCAGCACCACTTATCCCGGAGCCTCTGCAGAAATTGTTGAGGCTCAGATTACCCAGCTGATTGAAGATCAGATCAACGGTGTAGAAGGTGTCACGTCTATCAGTTCATCCAGCAGTGATGGAAGCTCACGCATATCTGTCGAGTTTCGCGTAGGTCGGGATATTGATCAGGCTGCCAACGATATTCGGGACAAGGTCTCACGTGTCGTTCGTCGCTTGCCGGAAGGTGTGGATCCGCCCGAGATTGCCAAGGCAGATGCAGACGGTCGCCCGATCGCGTTTTTTAATCTCGTCAGTTCGCAGATGAGTTTTCTTGAACTCAATGACTATGCTGAAAGGTATATCGTTGACCAGTTCGCAGTGATTGATGGCGTGGCCAGTGTGTCTGTCCGCGGGACCGGTGGTTATGCCATGCGTGTATGGCTGGACAGGGTTGCTCTGGCTGCACGTGGACTGACGGTCACCGATGTGGAGTCTGCACTGCGACGGCAGAACATTGAGCTGCCTGCCGGACGGGTAGACTCCAACGATCGTGAATTTACTGTGCGTGTGGATCGGGTATATCAGACGCCGGACGATTTCAGGCAGTTGGTCATAGCGCGTGGTGATCAGGGACAACTGGTTACGCTCGGTGAAGTTGCCCGTGTTGAACTTGGGGCTGCCAGCAACAGGGCCATCTATCGCGGCAATGGTGTTGACGCTGTTGGCATTGGTATTGTGCGACAGTCCACTGCGAACAGTCTGGATGTGCTGCGGCAAAGCATTGCGCTGTCGGAGCGAGTCAACGCCACGCTCCCGGATCACATGGAGCTTGTCTTGTCCAACAGTGATGCGGAATTTATTGAATACGCTATCGATTCGGTATACAGCACCATCATTATGACGGTGTTATTGGTGAGCCTTGTGATTTATATGTTTCTCGGCTCATTCCGCAGCATGTTGATTCCAGCCGTCACCATTCCCGTGTGCTTGCTGGCAGCATTTATGGTGATGCTGGCTTTTGGTTTGACCATCAATCTGATTACCCTGCTGGCACTGGTGCTATGTGTCGGTTTGATTGTGGATGACTCGATTGTGGTGCTGGAGAACATCCAGCGGCGCGTTGAGGCTGGTGAACCGCCGCTGCTGGCAGCGTTTAACGGTGCGCGCCAGGTCGGGTTCGCTGTTGTTGCGACCACACTGGTGCTGCTGGCTGTGTTTGTTCCCGTGGTGTTTATGGAAGGCAACATGGGTATTCTGTTTTATGAGCTGGCAGTGACGATTGGTGGCGCCGTTGTTGTATCCACTGTTCTGGCCTTGTCGCTGACACCCATGATGAGTTCAAAACTGCTTAACAGCCATTCACATGAGAGTTTCCTGACTCGCATGGTGGATCGCCTGTTCCGCTGGCTGCAGGCGGGTTACCACGAAACCCTGGAATATGCGTTGAAATTCAGAATGGTCATTCTGGCAGGTCTGGTCCTGATTGGCGTCGCCGTCTATTGGCTGTGGATGCAGGTGCCTTCAGAGTTTGCCCCTTCGGAAGATCAGGGTGTGTTTATGGTGCGCATCAACGGGCCAGAAGGCGCCAGCATGTCGTACATGCAGGATCAGATCACTCAAATGCAGGATCCGGTGCAGCCATACCTTGAGTCCGGTGAAATCAAGAGCATCGTGTTTATGTTGCCCGGTTTTGGTGGCGGCAGTGGCGTCAGCAGTGGAATGAGTATCGTGGCCTTGCCAGATTGGGAGAATCGCCCAAAGTCTACCCAGCAGGTGATGAACGAACTGCGAGCAGCATGGAGTAACCAGCCTGGCCTTGAAATCAATATGTTTATGCGTTCCGGTCTGGTCAGAGGCGGTGGCGGTTTGCCAGTTCAGTTTGTGATTGCTGGCCGCACCTTCGAAGAACTGGTGGAGTGGCGTGATCTGCTGATTCAGCGTGGTGAGGCCAGTGGCCTGTTCACGCGAATGTCGTCGGATTATCTCGAGACGCGACCAGGGCTGACCATCACTGTTGACAAGACTCGTGCAGCCGACCTCGGTGTGTCCATTCAGTCAATTGGTCGCACCTTGCAGGCCATGATGAGTGAAAGTCGGGTCACTACGTTTGCTGATCGTGGTGAAGAGTACGATGTGGTGTTACAGGCTGAAGAGAGCCAGCGTGCGTCACCTGATGACCTTACGAACATTTATGTTCGCTCGGAAGCCAGTGGGCAGCTGATACCCCTATCCAATCTGATCACGGTCGAGAACACATCGGCACCTAATTCATTAAATCGTTATATGCGCCAGCGTGCGATCACGATCAGCGCCGGACTTCAGCCAGGTGTCACGCTTGAGCAAGGGTTGGCGTTTCTTGAGCAAACGGTACTGGATGAACTGCCTGAACATGCGCAAGTCAACTATAAGGGAGAATCACTGGAGCTGAAGGAATCCAGCGGAGGCCTGTTGTTTATTTTTGCCATGGCTTTGCTGGTGGTGTTTCTGGTGCTGGCAGCGCAGTTTGAAAGCTTTGTACATCCGCTGGTGATTATGACCACAGTCCCATTGGCCATTTTCGGAGCACTGATCGGGTTGTTGCTCACTGGTGGCACACTGAACATTTATACCAATATTGGTCTGATCATTCTGGTCGGTATTGCCAGTAAAAATGGCATCCTCATCGTTGAGTTTGCCAACCAGCTCAGGGACGAGGGCAAACCCTTCCGTGAAGCACTGGTCGAGGCCTGTGACATGCGTTTGCGTCCGGTGCTGATGACGGCAATGTCGACAATGATGGGGGCCTTGCCATTGATTCTGGCCTCTGGTGCGGGCTCAGAAAGCCAGAATCTGTTGGGTATCGTCATCTTCTCAGGCGTTCTCATGACCACTCTGATGACACTGTTTATTGTGCCGGTTGTTTACGATTTGCTGGCACGCAACACCGGCTCTCCGCAAACCGTCTCGCGTTTGCTCGGTGTGCTGCAGAAGAAATACACCGATGCCGCCGCCACACCGGTTTCCGCCGGTACATCACTGGGCACGGGCAGTGGCGCAGAAACGAGAACGGTAAACCAGCGCCGTGATGAGCCTTGATTACGATTAGCTGAAGCGACCACGGAGAGTGTTGTGTCTCAATACTCCGTGGTGCGCTGTTGCTATTGGCTGGCAATGGGCAAAAGCTTTACACCCTGACGTGAAGCCGCAACGTCAACGGGCAAGATCACCAATGCCTCTACGCTGCCGTCTGCCAGCCGTTGTTGGACAACAACATCCTCCACAGAGAGGTCTGTCGTAGCATCTCCGAAAGCGGCAGTACTCTGTGCATTCAAAAAATACAGTCTGCGCTTGGCCTCCGCGCGATAGTACATGCGCGCAACAATCTCCTGACCGGTGTAGCAGCCCTTTTTGAAATCAATGATCCCATTAATGTCATAGTTCAACAGTTGCGGTGTATATATCTCTGACTGCTCGGGTGTCACATGGACAATGCCATCACGAATGTCGGCCAGGTGCCAGCTCTCCGATGATAGTTGTGGCAAACGTTGATGCAGTGAGTCCAGGGACTTGCCAGCGTCAACTCGTGTGTCAACTAATACCAGGAAACGGGCAGGATGTGTGGTCAATAATCCTGCGTTCGGCAGGCGTACAATAGTCATTGCACCGGCCTGAACGGCTTGATCAGCGTGTTTTGGCAATTGGAAACCGATGGCTGTTTCCAGCGCGTGCTCATCCAGCGCGCCCAGACCTGCTACGCGAATTGCGGGGTCGGCCGCTTGCAAGGTGGTTTTGAAGAATACCCGGTATTTGTCGAGTGTGGCGATCAACCTTGAGTGCATGCCGTGCCAAGTCAGCAACAAAACACCTTCGTTGGCCTTAACCAGCATAAGGTCTGTGGTCACTCGTCCTTTGAGCGTGCAAAGAGCCCCGCGCAAGCTGCGGCTGGCGCTGAGATTTTGCAGGTTGCAGCTGAGTTGTCCCTGTAAGAAGCGCTCAGTATCTGGCCCGGATGCCAGACTCAGGGTGATGTCGGGCAGAGGCAAGTACCACGCCGGCGCTTCCAGTGTGGCTGGTGCAGAACGAAAGTCAGGGGCTGTCGACAACATGTTTTTACCGGATAAATCGCTACGCTTGAGTTAAAATCCAGAAACCGTGGAGTACCTTGCAGGTATACCCACCACTTTAGACGAGATACCTCATGTTATCAGAAATCGAATACAAGAAACTGCTCTGGCACAGTCGGCGCGGCATGTGGGAGCTGGATATCCTGTTATTGCCATTTGCCCAGCAGGAACTGCCAAAGCTGGCCGAAACCGAGCAGCGTGTTTACGAACGATTGCTGGCAGAAGAGGACCAGGATCTGTTCGCCTGTCTGGTTGAGCGTGTCCAGCATCCGGATCCGCAACTGCGCGCCATGGTCGCCAGAATTCGTGATTTTGCGGCAAGCTCTGGCAGCAGGCCGCACTGATCAGGGTACTGCAATGGAAGTGGAAATTCGCCTGAGGGCCTCACGTTTGCTGCTCGGTTTGCACGTCGTGGTGGTTAGCCTGGCCTGTATCGCGATCACACTTTGCGTGTTTCCGCTGGTGATCCAGCTTTCGGGCATCGTGATTGTTATCAGTTTGTCAGTATATGACTGGCGCGGGCATTCGCAGGTTGCCGGTCTCTGCCTGAAGTCGCACGCGGGCAAGCAGGGAAGTGACGATGACGAGTGTCATGAGCAGACTGCCAGGGTTGCAGGCGTAGTCAGTCTGGCTGACGGACGTCTTGTCGAGGTTGCACTGCGATCCATGTATTGTCTGTGGTGGCTGCAAGTGCTGGTGCTTCAGTCACACGACAAGGCAAGAACGGTTGTGGTGCTGCCGGACAGCAGCAGCCGTGAGCAGAGGCGTTTGTTACGAAAACTGTCCGCTTTTTAGACTGCCCGGAGTGACAGGTTCCGTGTCATATTCAGGACTTGCTGCGTTGCTGCGGCACCAGCACGGTATCTTTTGCCTCTGGGAGCAGCCCCGGATAGTCCAGTGTGAAATGCAGTCCGCGACTTTCCTTGCGCGCCAACGCACTTTCGACAATCAGTCGGGCCACCAGCACCAGATTGCGCAACTCCAGCAGATCGCTGCTGATAATGTAATGCCGATAGTGCCAGGCTATTTCCTGCTCAAGCAACTCGATTCTTTTTCGTGCTTTGTGCAAACGGTCGTCGCTTCTGACTATCCCCACATAATCCCACATCACTCGACGCAGTTCGTCCCAGTTATGTGCAACAACGACTTCCTCACGTGATCGGGTTACCCGACTTTCATCCCAGTCAGGAATATTCGATGGCACAGGTGCTACCTTGTCAAACCGGCTCCTGATGTCATCAGCGGCACCAAATGCCAGTACAAAACACTCCAGTAATGAGTTGCTGGCCATTCGATTGGCGCCATGCAGCCCGGTACAACTGGTTTCCCCAATTGCATACAGATTGGGGATATCAGTGCGGCCCAGTTTGTCCACAACAACGCCCCCGCAGGTGTAATGTGCTGCGGGCACAACCGGAATACGGTCGCGTGTAATATCGATGCCGTACTCAAGACATCTGGCGTAAATGGTAGGGAAGTGTTCTTTGATAAATCCGGCTGGTTTATGTGTGATGTTCAGATAAACACAATCACAGCCGAGCCGTTTCATTTCATGATCGATTGCCCTTGCGACAATGTCGCGAGGCGCCAGTTCACCCCTGTTATCAAAATCAGGCATAAACCGGGTGCCATCGGGCAATTCCAGCGTTGCGCCTTCGCCTCGCAGCGCCTCTGTGATCAGAAACGAGCGTGCATGCGGATGGTACAGACAGGTCGGATGGAACTGATTGAATTCCATATTGGCGACTCGACAGCCCGCACGCCATGCCATCGCGATGCCGTCACCGGTGGCGCTGTCCGGATTGGTGGTATACAGGTAGGCCTTGCTGGCACCGCCGCTGGCCAGAATGACAAAGCGCGCGCGGAAAAGTTCAACCTGTTGTGTCTCCGGATTGTAAACATAAGCACCGACGCAGGTGTTGCTTGCAAGTCCGAGACGCCCCGTGGTGATCAGGTCAACAGCGAGCCGGTTTTCAAACAGCTGGATACCTTGTGTTTGCAAGGCGCGATCGCGCAAGGTCTCAAACACCGCGCGTCCGGTTGCGTCAGTGGCGTGGATAATACGGCGATGGCTGTGACCGCCCTCCTGCGTCAAATGCAGGGGCTTGAGATTATCTCTGTTGAGCGGTTCCGACGCTGGGCCTGAGCCTGCTTCTTCGGGAGACAACACCGTAAACGGCACGCCTTGCTCAACCAGCCACTGAATAGACTCCTGACTGTGCTCAACAATATGGCGGACCATATCCTCATTGCACAAACCAGCACCTGAGTCGAGCGTGTCAGCGATATGGGCGTCAATACTGTCATTGTCATCCAGTACGGCCGCAATACCGCCTTGCGCCCAAAATGTGGCGCCCTGATTCAGACGACCCTTGCTCAGTACCGCAACCCGGGCGAATGAGGCGGTTTTTAACGCCAGACTCAGACCCGCTGCACCGCTGCCTATAATCAGAATGTCAAACTCGTACACGGTACTGGTATCCGCTGTGGTGCAAAGTCGCAGAATTCTATAGACTCTCTGGGCTTTTGCAAATCCCGGGTATCCGGGTCACGATTCGTCAACGCACACGCTTTGCTTGCACAAACAGGTAGTATGAAGAGCCAGGATACAGACAATCAGCTGGTTGAGCGGGTGCTTGAAAATGACACGAGAGCATTTACGCTGCTGGTCATGCGGTATCAGCACAAGGTGCTTGGACTGATCAGCCGCTTTGTCAAAGACCCGCACGAAGCCGAGGATGTTACACAGGAGGCTTTTCTGAAAGCCTACCGGGCATTGCCGAGCTTCCGGGGCGACAGTGCGTTTTACACCTGGCTTTATCGAATTGCCGTCAATACCGCCAAGAACTATCTGGTGTCTCGCGGACGAAGGCCGCCGAGCACCGATGTTGATATGGATGATGCCGAACTGGTGGACGATACCAGCACACTTCGCGATGTTGAAACACCCGACGCAACCATGGAGAAGGAAGATCTTCAGCGCATCATCAATCAGGCGATTGAAGATCTGCCAGAGGAGTTGCGAACTGCCTTCACGCTGAGAGAGTTTTCCGGGCTCAGTTATGAGGACATTATGGAAATCATGGACTGTCCGGTAGGTACCGTGAGGTCACGAATTTTCCGGGCCCGCGAAGCGATAGACAAACGAATCCGGGAGGCATTGAATCCGCGATGACCGGGATCGGACAGTTTTTGTCAGGTGCCGGGAACTTGGGTACAAAATCCCGGTCTTAGAGGGGTAGGTAGTGAGTCATTGGCAGGTGCGAACTGTTTATGAACCGAAATCCGCGGGGCAGGGATTGCCCTTCGGGCTTCTTCTTATTTTAGTCAGTCGGTCTTGATGGGGTGTTATCCCCAGAGGGTCTTGCATGAAGCAGGTTAGTCAGCACGATGCAAATCAGAGTCAGCAGCCGGACACTGCCACCTCCGCAGAGCAAGCCTTGTCTGCCCTGATGGATGGTGAGCTTGGGGAGTTTGAACTCAGGCGTTTGTTGGCCATAATCCAGGCCAGACCAGACTTGCTGGCGACCTGGGAAAGATACAATCTGGTGAGAGCCGCGTTCCAGCCGGAACCGTTAACCTTCAAGTCCCTGGCCAGTCGTGACGATATGTTGTTGCCTGATGCGTTGTCCAGCCGGATTATGGTTGCGATTGCCGAGGAGCCAGTACCGGCCTCGGCGCAGACTGAATCCGGTACGGATGCCAGTCAGGCGGCTCGCTGGAAGGGGACTGTTGCCCGACTGGCGGTAGCGGCATCGGTGGCGGTTGCGGTGTTTGCCGGTATGCAGACATTGCTGGATCAGCCTTCCAGCCCAATGCTTGCCGATGTGCAGGGCACGCCGTCTGTCAACCCGCAGCATGATGCTGCTGTGCAGATTGCCGTCGACTCAGAAGCCCAGCAACGTCTGAACGATTACATTCGCTCGGTGTCTATCCCGGGGCGCCTGGAACCGGTCAGCGAGTCCTACAACATTCTGCTGGAATCCCCTATGTTGCGGCCTGTCTCTGACAGAGAGCTGGTGGAAGAAGTCCAGCGTACGTCTCCCTGACAAATTTGTCCCGCGAAAAACGTTGATTGCAAAGATGGTAGGCCGTTGGCGCCGGGTTGGGCAGTGATGCCCACCTGTCGCCACGCTTGCCATTGAACACCGACGATCAACGCGGTATGTTTATGACAGGGCGGCGCTGCAAACCTGTTATGGTCCCTGAAAGCAGCCACCATCGTATTCTGCCGGGGAATGCTCCATGTCAAAGACTGCTGTTTTCTGTCGCCATTCAAACCCAAGCTTGTTGCTGTCGCGTGTGCGCGCGACGTTTGCGCTGTTCTGCCTGATGGTCGGACTGGCATGGCATACCGATGTCATGGCCCAGCGAGGTCTGCCCGATTTTGCGGATCTGGTGGATGACAATGTAGCCACCATTGTCAACATCACGACAGAGCAGCGTGTCCCCGTGCGCTCTGGTGCGCAGTCACGCGACATCGAGGAACTTTTGCGGCAGCTGCGCCCTGACATTGAGGGTGTTCCGCAAGATCCGGATGTGCCAACGCGCCCTCGTGGCGGTGTCGGCTCAGGGTTTATCATCAGCAGTGACGGCTACATCATCACCAATCACCATGTCGTGGCAAATGCCGACCGTATTACGGTGACACTGACTGATCGGCGCGAATATGCCGCACGCATTATTGGCAGCGACGAATTGTCTGATGTTGCGCTGATCAAGATTGATGCGACTGGTCTTAGAGCGGTGCGTTTTGGTGACTCAGAACAGGTGAGAGTCGGCGAATGGGTATTGGCCATCGGATCGCCTTTTGGTCTTGAGTTTTCAGCAGCAGCGGGCATTGTCAGCGCCAAGTCCCGCAATGTGCCTTCACGTGGCCCAACCAACTATGTGTCGTTTATTCAGACCGATGTGGCAATCAATCAGGGAAATTCCGGCGGACCGCTGTTTAATCTGGACGGTGAGGTGATCGGAATCAATTCACAGATTCTGAGCAGTACCGGTGGATCCAACGGGATCTCGTTTGCCATACCCAGTAACATGGCATTGAATGTGGTTGAGCAGTTGCGGGAAAACGGGGCTGTGAGTCGGGGATTGCTGGGTGTGCTGATCAAGGATGTCGACAATGCGCTGGCACAAGCCTTCAGTCTGGATCGTCCGCGCGGTGCTTTTGTAGATGAAGTCCAGCCATCAAGCCCGGCCGAAGCTGCCGGTGTGCGCAACAACGATATTATTCTGGCCTTCAACGATATCGACATTGAGCGTTCGTCACAGCTGCCTTTTTACGTTGGACAGATCCGACCTGGAACCGAAGCCGAGCTGACCCTGATTCGTGATGGCGAGATCATGCGTTTGCCCGTTGTTGTTGGCGCATTGCCCGGCAGTGATGTTGCGGCAGCTGGCGTGAGACCGCCACCTCCACGTGGCAACAGCCTGGCCATGACGGTGACTGTAATTGATCCGGCATTACAGGCTGAGAACCCGGCGCTGGCTACAGGTGGTGTACAGATTGACCAGCTCAGGGAAGGCCCTGCCATGCAGGCTGGCCTTGCGAGCGGGGATGTAATCGTGTCACTTAACCATCAGGATATCCGCTCCGTCGATGATTTTAACCGGATTGTTGAGTCCTTGCCGGCTCAGGGTTTTATCCCGATCCGGATTGTGCGCGACGGTCGTGGCACTACGCTGGTCCTTGAATTGCGCTGACAGTCAGGGCTGGATCATGTAGACTTGACGCCTCTCGATTGATTGGTGAACCTGTTAAGTGACTGATTTAGCCCGCATCCGCAATTTTTCCATCATCGCCCATATCGACCACGGCAAGTCCACGCTCGCTGACCGGTTCATTCAGCACTGCGGCGGGCTCAGCGACCGCGAAATGAGTGAGCAGGTTCTGGATTCCCTGGATATCGAACGGGAACGTGGGATCACCATCAAAGCTCAAAGTGTGACGCTGTTTTACACGGCGCGTGACGGAGAGCGGTATCAGCTCAATTTTATCGACACACCGGGTCACGTTGATTTTTCCTACGAAGTATCACGCTCACTGGCAGCCTGTGAAGGTGCCCTGTTGGTCGTTGATGCCGGACAGGGAGTGGAAGCTCAGTCAGTTGCGACCTGTTATACCGCGATAGAGCAAGGGCTTGAAGTTATCCCTGTGCTGAACAAGATGGATTTGCCACAGGCCGATCCGGACCGGGTACGCAAGGAAATCGAAGAAATTATCGGAATTGATGCCTCTCATGCGGTGGGGGCAAGCGCCAAAACCGGCATGGGTATTGTTGACATTCTGGAAGAGCTTATCCGCCTGATTCCGCCGCCCAAAGGCGATCGCGATGCACCGCTGCAGGCACTGATTATCGATTCATGGTTTGACAACTACCTGGGCGTGGTGTCACTGGTGCGCGTGATGCAAGGCACCTTGCGTGTGGGTGACAAAATTATTGCCAAAACGATTGGCAAGGCACATCTGGTTGACCACGTCGGTTTTTATAACCCGAAACGCAACGATCTCGAGTTGCTGCAAGCCGGCGAGGTGGGTTACGTCATCGCAGGTATCAAAGACATTCAGGGTGCGCCGGTGGGTGATACGCTGACATTGTCATCAACTCCGGATGTGCCTGCACTCGAAGGATTTCGCCGTATCCAGCCGCAAGTCTACGCCGGTCTTTATCCGGTGTCTGCGGATGACTTTGAGGAGTTCAGAGACGCCCTGGCCAAACTGACACTGAACGACGCATCGCTGTTTTACGAGCCGGAAAGTTCAGACGCGCTCGGCTTCGGTTTCCGTTGCGGTTTTCTGGGCATGCTGCACATGGAAATTGTGCAGGAAAGACTCGAGCGCGAGTACGATATCAACCTGATTACCACTGCCCCCACGGTGGTGTATGAGGTGGTTCTGCGTTCCGGTGAGGTGGTCAGGGTAGAAAGCCCATCGTCATTGCCGCCCGTTGCGTCGATTGTGGAAACACGTGAGCCAATTGTGCTGGCTAACATTCTGACGCCTCAGGAACATCTCGGTAACATCATCAATTTGTGCATAGCTCGCCGAGGCGTACAACGGGATATGCAGTTTATTGGCAGCCAGGTTTCATTGAGCTACGAGTTGCCGATGGCTGAAGTGGTCATGGACTTTTTTGACAAACTGAAGTCAGCCAGTCGCGGTTATGCGTCACTGGACTATCATTTTATTCGTTTCCAGACAGCCAGTCTGGTCAGACTTGATGTATTGATCAATGGCGATCGCGTGGATGCCCTGGCCCTGATTGTTCATCGGGATCAGGCACATTCCAAAGGGCGTGTGCTGGTTGAAAAAATGAAAGAACTGATTCCAAGGCAAATGTTCGATGTCGCCATCCAGGCTGCCATTGGTGGTCAGATTGTTGCCCGCTCTACCGTCAAGGCCTTGCGCAAAAACGTCACAGCAAAATGTTACGGTGGCGACGTGACGCGGAAGAAGAAATTGCTGGAGAAGCAGAAAGCCGGTAAAAAACGCATGAAACAGGTTGGTAACGTGGAAGTGCCTCAGGAAGCTTTCCTGGCTGTGCTCAAGGTGGACAGTTGATGGATATCGATTTCTCACTGGTTCTGGTGATTCTGGTCAGCATCTGCGGATTTATCTGGCTGCTTGACAGTTTCCTGTTTGCACGTGCACGCAAACAGCAAGGTCAGGAGCAGGAGCCTGTGGTTGTCGAGTATGCCAAATCGTTTTTCCCGGTTCTGTTTATTGTGTTGATGCTGCGCTCGTTTGTTGTTGAGCCGTTTCAGATTCCCTCAGGTTCGATGATCCCGACGCTTGAAGTGGGTGACTTTATCCTGGTGAACAAATATCACTATGGTTTGCGATTGCCGGTGATCGGAACCAAGATCATGGACAACAACGAGCCGCAGCGTGGTGAGGTCATGGTATTTATACCGCCACACGATCCACGCTACTTTATTAAACGTGTTGTTGGACTGCCCGGTGACCGTATCGAATATGAGAACAAAATTTTACGCGTCAATGGTGAGCAGGTTGACATCGATATTGTGGGAGAAACCCTGATCGAGACAGCCGGCGGTATGCGCGATGGCGTTCTGTTTAACGAACAATTGGGCGTGGCAAATCATCGCGCACAGATTGTCGCTGATGACAATCGCAATAGTCGTCGCAGCAGTTGGGTAGTCCCTCCGGGGCACTACTTCATGATGGGCGACAACAGGGACAACAGTGCTGACAGCCGCGAATGGGGGCCTGTGCCTGAATCCAATATCGTTGGTAAAGCCTTTGTGATCTGGATGCACAAAGAGCCCGGTTTTAACTTGCCAACCTTTGCCCGGAACCAGCGCATCTATTGATGTGTGTTTACCCCGAGGTGACACTGTCATGAGCACCTTGCCGGCCTCTCGGTTGCAAAGCCTGCAGCACGATCTGGCTTATCAGTTTGATAATATTGCTTTGCTCGAACTGGCATTGACCCACCGCAGTGCAGGCAAATTGCACAACCAGAGGCTGGAGTTTCTGGGCGATGCGGCACTGGGTCTGGTTATGGCAGAGACATTGTATGTTCGCTTCCCCGAGTCCGGAGAGGGACAATTGAGTCAGCTCAGAGCGTCACTGGTCAATCGCCAGACGCTCGCCGGTCTTGCGCGCAAACTGGAGCTTGGCAATATGCTGGTGTTGGGGATGGGAGAGATAAAAAGTGGTGGCCGCGAGCGCGAGTCCATGCTCAGTGATGCCATGGAGGCTGTGTTTGGAGCCGTTTTTCTTGATGGCGGCCTGGGTGCTTGCCGACAGGTGATACAGCACCTGTTTGCAGATGAGTCAGTATTGGCAGGGTCAAGTCAGCCGGCTGATATGCGAGATGCCAAGACACGTCTGCAGGAACTGATGCAAGCACGGGCGCTACCGCTGCCGATTTATCATGTCGAGGATATTCAGGGCGATGAACATGAGCAATTCTTCATTGTTCAGTGCCTGATCAAACCATTGTCGTCTGCTGCCGTTGGCAGCGGGCGATCGCGCCGCGAAGCCGAGCAGAAGGCCGCCCAGGTAGCACTGGATGAGCTCTTTGGGGAGTTGAACAATGAGTGA
Source organism: Pseudohongiella sp. (assembly GCA_036834885.1). Classification (GTDB taxonomy): domain Bacteria; phylum Pseudomonadota; class Gammaproteobacteria; order Pseudomonadales; family Pseudohongiellaceae; genus Pseudohongiella. Next base: position 107,984 of record DAITNA010000004.1, read on the forward strand.
ACAGACGGCAACACGCTGTGGTTTTATTGCAATTGTTGGTCGCCCCAATGTTGGCAAGTCCACGTTGCTCAACCATCTGATTCAACAGAAAATCAGTATCACCTCCAGAAAACCGCAAACCACCCGTCATCGCATCACCGGGATCAAAACTGAAGGCAACACCCAATTTGTCTATGTGGATACACCCGGTCTGCACAAGGACCAGAAAAAAGCATTAAATCGCGCCATGAATGCGACCGTCACTGAAGTGCTAAAAGACGTAGATGTGGTTCTTTTTGTGGTGGAACGCATGATCTTTAATGACGAGGATCAAATGGTGCTGCAGGCGCTCGAGAATATCAGGGTGCCAGTTCTGTTGCTGATCAACAAATGTGACCAGATCGAGAATCGCGAAAGACTGTTGCCATATATACAGAAACTGGCCGGCCTGCGCGAGTTTGCAGAGATCATTCCACTTGCGGTGCTGACCGGGCACAATCTGGACACTGTCGACACCTGTGTCGCCCGGTATTTGCCGGAAGGACCTTTTCTGTTTCCCGATGACCAGGTTACTGACCGTAGCTCACGTTTTCTCGCGGCTGAATTGATACGCGAGAAAATCACGCGGCAGTTGGGTGATGAGTTGCCTTATGAAGTCATGGTCGAGATTGAAAAATTCGAGCAACAGGGCAATGTGCTGCACATTCACGGGTTGATTCTTGTCGACAAACAGGGGCAAAAGCAGATCATCATCGGCAAGGACGGTGAGCGCCTGAAGACGATCGGCAAAGCCGCGCGTCTGGATATGGAAGAGGCCTTTGACAGCAAAGTCATGCTCAACCTCTGGGTGAAGGTAAAATCCGGATGGGCAGATGACGAACGCGCACTTCAAAGCTTGTCCTGAAACATGCGCGTCGCAATCGATTTGCAACCCGCTTATGTCCTTCATACCCGCGATTATCGCGACACCAGCCTGCTGATTGATTTGCTGACCCTGGATTATGGCGTGTTACGTGCGGTGGCCCGTGGAGTCAGGGGACATAAACGCAGCCAGAAACGTGCCTTGTTGCAACCGCTCCAACCCTTGCTTGTCAGTTTGGGCGGGCAGGGCGAGTTGCTGAACCTGAACCATGCCGAGGCAGCTGCCGCTGTGCTGCCAGTGACCGGCGTGCGCCTCTTCAGCGTAATGTACCTTAACGAGATCCTGTGTCGTTTGTTGCCTGTCCAGGAGTCCCATCCTGAACTTTATCGGCTTTATCAATCAACGCTGCTGGCACTCATGCATGGTTGCGATCTGGAGGCTGTGCTGCGCCGTTTTGAGTTCCGCCTGTTGACCGAGCTGGGTTATGTGCCGGAGATGACGATTGATGCCTCCGGTGAGGCTCGGCTCCTGCCGACACAGTGGTACCAGTTTGATCCCAGGCATGGTTTTGTTATTGCACAAAATCTGGCGAAGGAACTTGAAGCGCCCGTTGATGCGAGTCTTTTTTATGGTAGCGATATTCTGGGCATGGCCACGGCATTAACACGACCCTTCGATGCTGATTTTGATCAAACCCACCTGCAGCATGCCAAACGCCTGATGCGCCAGGCGCTACGCCCCTTGCTGGGATCTCGCCCGTTGAACAGTCGACGCCTGTTTTTGTCGATGAACAACGCCCGCCGCAGCTTGCCTACCCCCGACCGCCAATAAAGGGTAAAATCGCGCCTCGTCATCCGGCCGAGATTTTTCTGATGAGTTATCCCACCATAGATGCGTTTATTGGCAATACACCGCTGGTGCGCTTGCAACGCCTGCCCGGAGTTACCAGCAATACCGTGCTTGTGAAACTGGAAGGGAATAATCCTGCCGGTTCGGTCAAGGACAGACCGGCTTACAACATGATTTTACAGGCGGAACTGCGTGGCGATATCGCACCGGGTGACACTTTGATCGAAGCCACCAGCGGCAATACCGGCATAGCGCTGGCTATGGTGGCTGCCATTAAAGGCTATCGCATGATTTTAATCATGCCGGACAATATGTCCGATGAGCGCAAGGCATCGATGTCCGCCTATGGCGCTGAGCTGGTGCTGGTCAGTGAAAGCGAAGGCATGGAAGGCGCCCGTGATCTGGCTGAAAAAATGGCGCGTGAAGGCCGCGGTAAAATACTCGACCAGTTTGGCAACCAGGACAATCCGGCTGCACATTACCGCAGCACCGGCCCCGAAATATGGCGTGATACGGCCGGTACCATCACTCATTTTGTGGCATCCATGGGCACAACTGGCACCATCATGGGTGTGTCACGCTTCTTGAAAGAGCAAAACCCCGACATTCGTATTGTGGGCTTACAACCCCAGGATGGTTCACGCATTCCTGGTATCCGGCGTTGGCCACAGGAGTATCTGCCGAAAATTTTTGATGCCACACGGGTCGATCAGATTATTGATGTGCACCAGTCAGATGCCGAGGCAACCATGCGTGCGCTTGCGCGTGAAGAAGGCATTTTCTGCGGAGTGTCATCAGGCGGCTCGGTCTTTGGTGCACTACAATTAAGCAAGCAGGTGGAAAACGCTGTCATCGTGGCGATTATTTGTGATCGCGGTGACCGATATCTTTCAACCGGCGTTTTTTCCTGAATAGCCAGATCGGACACCTGAACTTATGAGCGGTAATCGTGGGCGTCGTCAAAAGCTTCCAACCGAAGCGATCACACTGACGGTAGAGCGTTTGAGTCACGAAGGCAGGGGCGTTGCCCGCAACGATGGCAAAATTGCATTTGTGGACGGAGCACTGCCCGGTGAAACCGTCACTGCGGTATTTACCTCCCGGCGCAGCCAGTACGATGAGCTGCGCTTGAAGGATGTACTCGTGCCTTCTGACAGTCGTGTTACTCCCCCGTGTGCGGTAGCATCCGTCTGCGGTGGTTGTTTGCTGCAACACATGAGCGCGCAAGCGCAACTGGCCCACAAACAACACGTGTTGCTTGATCAGCTCAGGCACACCGCCGGGATAAGTGATTTTGAACTGCTGCCTGCCATGGCTTCCGTGTCCGGGTCTTATCGTCGCAAGGCTCGTCTTGCCGTGCGTTATGTCCATAAAAAGTCCGATGTACTGGTCGGATTTCGCGAGAAAGCCAGCACATTTATTACCGATATGAACGATTGTGTGACCCTGGTAGAGCCCGTAGCCCGGCTGATCGCTCCGCTACGCAAGCTGCTGCTGGCCATGGACAGTTGTCGCGAGATACCGCAAATAGAAGTGGCTGTAGGCGAGCACCGATGTGTTGAAACACAAGCACTTGATGAGCAGTTGCGAGTGACACTGACGCTGCGTCATTTGCAGCCGCTGAGTGCCGCTGACAAGCAGCTGCTGAAGGCGTTTGCCGACCATCATGGAATCGAGTGGTATCTTCAGGCTGGTGGACCGGATACCGTCACGCGATTCTGGCCGGAAAGTGGCGATGAGAAATTGCAGTATTATCTGCCAGACAGCACAGGTGATATTCGCATGGATTTTTTTCCAGGTGACTTCACTCAAGTCAATGCTGATATCAATCGCCGCATGATTCTGCAGGCAATGACTTTGCTCGATTTGCGTGCTGATGACCGCGTGCTGGATCTGTTTTGCGGTCTGGGCAACTTCAGTTTGCCCATGGCACGTCGCTGTCAGTCAGTGACGGGTGTTGAAGGCAGTCTGGATATGGTGACGCGTGCTGCTGAAAATGCCCGCAACAACGCTATCCACAACACCACGTTTTATGCTGCAGATTTGTTCACAGATTTCGATCAGGGCAGTTGGGCACAACCGGTATATGACAAAGTGCTGCTGGACCCGCCCAGATCCGGTGCCATCGAGCTGGTTTCACGTATCAGGGAGATACTCCCCAAGACAATAGTGTATGTATCTTGCAACCCGGCCACACTGGCTCGAGATGCGGGGGAGCTGACGCGTCAGGGTTATCGCATGACACATGCGGGCATCATGGACATGTTTCCGCACACGGGACATGTCGAATCAATGGCCCGATTCGAGCGCGTGAAATAGAGCACAGACTATGGTTCAGGTCAGAGAAGAGTACTCATTCAATCCGGACGGCAGTGTCAACTTTGAGCAGTGGCTCAATCGTCTGGAGACCTACGTCTCTCTGTCCAAACACGACGAATTGCGCCGCGCCTGCGATTTGAGCTGGTTGGTGGAGCAACAGGCTGTAGCCGCGCAAAATATCTGGTCTCCAGGGATCAGCAGCTACCGCACAGGCCTTGAGATGGCTGAAATTCTCGCGCAACTGCATCTGGATGCCGATGCCATCATCGTTGCGGTGCTCTATCGTCCGGTTCGGGAGTCGCGTTTGCCATTGGAAGAGGTTCGTGAGGAATTTGGCGACAATATCGCCCGATTGCTCGAAGGTGTGCTGCGCATGGCAGCGATCAACGAAACCGACACCAGCAAAACCCGAGTCCTCGGACAATCCCAGGATCAGATGGAAAACGTGCGCAAAATGCTGCTGGCCATGGTCGATGACGTGCGCGTGGCATTGATCAAACTGGCAGAGCGCACTTGTGCCATTCGAGCGGTCAAGCATGCCAGTGATGAGAAACGGCGGCGTGTTGCACGCGAGGTGTTCGACATCTACGCCCCGCTGGCGCACAGGCTGGGTATTGGTCAACTCAAATGGGAGTTGGAAGACCTTTCTTTCAGATACCTGCAGCCCGAGAACTACAAACGAATTGCCAGCCTGATTGATGAGCGGCGTGTGGACAGGGAGCGTTTTATCACCGAAGTCACCGAAGAGCTGCGGCGCCAGTTCAACCGGGCAGGCATTGATGCCGAGATTAATGGCAGAGCCAAAAGTATCTACAGTATCTGGAGGAAGATGCAGCGCAAGCAACTGGACTTCTCCCAGATTTACGATATCCGTGCAGTCAGGGTGCTGGTGCCGGATGTGCGTGACTGTTATGCCGCGCTGGGTATTGTGCACAACATCTGGCGCGTGATTCCGAACGAGTTTGATGACTACATTGCCAACCCCAAGGAGAATGGCTACCAGTCGCTGCATACCGCAGTGATCGGACCTCACAACAAAGTTTTTGAAATCCAGATCAGGACCTTTGCCATGGACGATGACGCTGAACTAGGCGTCTGTGCGCATTGGCGTTATAAAGAAGGCATTGTTGATCCGGAATACAAAGACGGTTTTGAGGAAAAAATCGAGTGGTTGCGACAAGTGCTGGCATGGCACGATGAAATGGGTATGGTGGGCGGTCTGGCGGAGCAATTGCGCAGCGATGCCCGCTCGGATGACCGCATTTATGTATTCACCCCGGAGGGCCATGTCGTCGATCTGATGGCCGGCGCCACGCCGCTGGATTTTGCTTACTATGTTCATACCCAAATTGGACATCACTGTTCGGGCGCACGTGTCAACGACAAACTGGTGCCATTGAATCATCGTTTGAAAACCGGTGATCGGGTTGAAGTGCTGTCCAGCGAGCTTAACGTGCCAAGTCGGGACTGGTTAAAGCCCCATCTGGGTTATGCCAACACACCACGCTCTCGCGCCAAACTGGTGCAATGGTTCAAGGCCCAGGACAAAGAGCAGAATATCGGTTACGGTCGGGAGTGGCTGGAGACCGAGTTCAAACGTTTGGCTATTCGTGATGTGCCTTATGAAGAGGTGGCGCGAAAACTGGGTTGTAAAAATGCAGAAGGCCTCTTTATATCGGTTGGCACAGGTGCCATAGCCGTTGATGAAGTCATCGAGGCTACCCGGCAACTGCTTGCCCAGTCAGCCACCCGTGATCTGTTCGCCGAGCTGGGTCATCCCGCGCAAAACGATGCAGGGTTTACCGTACAAATTTCCATTCTGGCCAGAGATCGCGCCGGGCTGCTGCGTGATATCACGACCATTCTGGCGGGAGAGGGAATCTACGTGCTGGCTATCAACACACGCAGTGACCGTCGGGCAGCCACGGCATCCATGATGCTTGAGATTGAAACAGACTCCTTTAACCGGTTGGCGCGCGCCCTGGACAAGCTGAATGATCTGGACAGCGTTATTGAGGCAGTCCGTCATGAGGAACAATAAGGTGACAACAGAAATTCTCCATCAAGATGATGCTATCGCAAAGCTCGTGCAGCTGATGGCGCATTTGCGCGACCCTGTGCATGGCTGTGCCTGGGACAGAAAACAGACATTGCAGTCCCTGACAAGGCATACGCTGGAAGAGGTATATGAAGTCATTGATGCCATCGAGCAGCAATCGCCGGAAAAAATCCGCGACGAGCTTGGGGATTTGCTGTTTCAAGTGGTATTTTACGCTCGCATTGCAGAAGAGCAGGGCAGCTTCACCCTGCAGGATGTTGCCACATCCATTGTCAGCAAACTGTTGCATCGCCACCCGCACATTTTCCCTGATGGCACTCTGGAGAGTTTTGGTCAGCCCAGCGAGCTCACGGCCGAGCAGGTGGAACGAAACTGGGAAGTGATCAAGAATGCCGAGCGAGAGGCCGCCTCCGCCAATCGCGATGTCAGTGTGATGGATGACATTGCACGTGCACTCCCGGCACTTGAGCAGGCAGCAAAATTGCAGAAGCGAGCTGCCTCTGTCGGCTTTGACTGGCCTGGCGTCGAAGGCGTAATCGCAAAATTGGATGAGGAAACCCGCGAACTGAAATCGGCTATCAGTTCAGGTGATCAGGCCCAGCAACAGGCTGAACTGGGTGATTTGCTGTTTACCTGCGTCAATCTGGCCCGGCACCTGCAGATTGATCCCGATACGTGCTTGCGCGAGGCCAGCAAAAAATTTGAAACCCGTTTCCGTCAGGTTGAGAAATCAGCAAAGAATGAGAACAGACAGTTGCCAGACTGCAGCCTTCAGGAGCTGGAGCAGTGGTGGCAGCGCGCAAAACTGAATACCAATACATAATCTGGACATTGAGAAAGCTCAGGAGAAAATATGCGAATAATCCTTTTGGGGGCGCCCGGCGCCGGTAAAGGCACACAGGCACAATTCATCACCAGTGAGTTGGGTATTCCCCAGATTTCCACGGGCGACATGCTCAGGGCTGCCGTCAAAGCTGGTACGGAATTGGGGCGTCAGGTTGCTGATGTGATGAACAGTGGTGGTCTGGTGACAGATGCCATCATCATTGCTCTGGTCAAAGAGCGGATTCAACAGCCAGATTGTGCAAAGGGTTTTCTGTTTGACGGATTTCCGCGCACCATTCCGCAGGCCCAGGCCATGGTTGATGCCGGTATTGGTATCGATCGTGTGATCGAAATTCAGGTCGATGACGAAGAGATCGTATCCCGTCTCAGCGGACGTCGTGTACATCCGGGTTCAGGCCGGGTTTATCATATCCAGCATAATCCTCCTGCAAAACCGGGTGTGGATAACGTGACCGGCGAAGCGTTGGTACAACGTGACGACGACAGGGAAGAAACCGTCCGCAAAAGACTGGCTGTTTACCATGAGCAAACAAAACCGCTGGTGGATTTTTACAAAAATCTCGAACGCAATGGCAATTCTGTCAGCGTTGTCAGTATCAATGGTCAGGACGATGTTCAGAAAATCAGAACCCGTCTGGCAGACATACTGAAGCCCTGATTTCCCTCCTTTCTGTTTTTTTCACACCGGAGAATTTGCTTCGGTGTGAAAAAAGTCGCTTTTAGACGAAATAATTCCAGTAAAAAACACATAAATTGTTCCATATCACTGTATGGTAATATTTTTTTGTGCTATCGTGCCGCTCAAACGTGGGTCAGTACGCGTTGAGTGATGTTGGTGGTTTTTTTTCCACAGTATTGGAGAGTAAATTGTATGGCCAAAGTTAAAGCGAAAAAGAAAACGTCTGCGAAAACGTCTGCCGTGTCAGCAGTAAAAAAATTGAAAGACGCTGCCTTGGCAAAAGCTGAAGCCTCTCTGGCGAAAGTTGAGAAAGAACTGGCTGCCGGCAAGAAGAAGCTGGATGCTGCAGAAGCCAAAGTCAAGGCAGCTGCCAGCAAGGCCTCAAAAAGCACTACCGCTGCAGGCAAAAAAGCACTGGCCAGCGCTCAAGCCGCTGCGAAAAAAGCTGCTGCCAACGTAGCAGTCATCAACAACAAACTGAAATCTGCCAAAGCCCAGGCCAAATCGCTGGCTGATGCAGCCAAAGCCAAGGCAGCCGCTGAAGCCAAGAAACACGCAGCAGAAGCTCGCAAAGCACAGATTGCTGCCAAAGCTGAAGCAGATCTGGACAAGGCAGTCAAAGCGTTTGCTGCCCAGTTCATGAAGAAGCGCAAAAAAGCGGATGCAGCAAAAGAAGCTGCCCGACTGAAGAAACAAAAAGCCAAAGATAAAGCAGCCGCCAAGAAAGCAGCTGTAAAAGCCAAAGCAGCTGCCAAAAAAGCGGCCGCCAAAGCCAAAGCTGCCGCCAAGGCTCAGGCACTGCGTGAACGCTCAGCTGCAAAAAAAGCCGCAGCAAAAGCCAAAGCAGCAGCGAAGCTGAAAGCTGCACGTGAAAAAGCAGCTGCCAAAAAAGCCGCTATAAAAGCTAAAGCAGCTGCCAAGGCAGCAAAAGCCAAGGCCCCCAAAGCAGTCAAAGCTGCAGCTCCCAAAAAAGCAACCGCCAAAAAAGCCGCTGCCCCGAAAGCAGCAGCAAAAAAAGCAGTCGCTAAAAAGGCGCCAGCAAAAAAAGCAGCAGCCAAGAAAGCACCGGCCGCCAAGAAAGTCGCTGCTAAAAAGCCTGCCGCCAAGAAAGCACCTGCTGCCAAAAAAGCAGTAGCCAAAAAAGCTCCCGCCAAACGTGCTGCGAAGAAAGCAGCGCCAGCAGCGGCGGCGCCTGCGCCAGCTCCGCAGGCCTGATAGCTTGATCAGTCTCCGCGCACCGGTCTGCTGATCGGTGCGCGGTTTTTGCTTTACAGTCTCCCGACAATATTTCCTATCCTCTACCGTGGCCGTTATCACTGACAGTTTGCTACATCGAACAGAAGAAAGTTCGATTCTTGCGATCGACAGCGCATTTGATATGTGTTCGGTTGCATGCTTGCGTGCTGATCTTTCCGACATTCGAATGTCTTCACAAAGACGCAAACATGCAGACGATATCCTCATGCTGGTGCAATCACTGCTGCAAACTCATCAGCTTGCCCTGACGGATTTTGATGCCATCGCAATGACATCAGGTCCTGGTTCGTTCACTGGTTTGCGTATTGGCACAGCTGTTGTTCAGGGACTTGCGTTTGGCTCGCAGCGGCCGGTGCTCTGTGTTTCTTCATTGGAGGCATTGGCGGTATCCGCTTCGAGAGCGCAGGCAGCCGAATACGTTGCTGTCTGTTTGCATGCCAGGGAAGATGAATTTTATTTTGGTATTTACCGCCTCAGTGCTGACGGAGCTGGCGAGTCACTGATCAATGACTGCATGGCGACAGCCGACAAAATAGACAACTTGCTTGGTGCATTTGCGTCCAGTCAGCATCATGCAGCACTGGCAACAGGTGACGGATGGCAACACCCGCTATTGCAGCCGACGGTGCTCAAATACGACCTGATACCGGTTACGGCAAACTATGATGCACTGATCATCGCTGATATTGCCCGCCAGCAATGGCAGGCAGGCAAGTCGGGGGTGCCGGCGGCTCTGGCATCACCTGTTTATCTCAAGGATGAGCTTGATTACCGCACGGTGTGAGACTCGCTCATGACTCCCGTTCTGTTCTGGCATCAGGAGCGATTGTGTCTGGGTTTACCCGGACAGGCTGATGCGGGCATTTTATACGTTGATTTTTTTGACGCCGGTTTGCTGCATCGTATCCGGCGCGGTGTGGGCGGTGAATCCGTTGTCAAGGCAACAGGTGCCAGACCGGTGGGTATACCCGCCCATCCAGGCCCTCAAAAACTTGATCAGTTACACTGCAGCCACCATCTGATTGATGCCACCTGTGGCCTGGGTCTGGATGCATTTATATTGGCGCTGGCAGGCTGGCAGGTCACTATGGTTGAGCAGTCGCCAGTGATCCATGCCTTGCTTGAAGATGGCCTGAAACGTGCGACAGAGCGCGCCAGGGTAGATAACAACGCCGGGATCGCGGCGGCGCTGGCACGCATGTGTCTGTTGCCAGCCGCTGACAGCAAAACATTGTTGCCAGCTCTGCCATCTGCGGCTGTGGTTTATCTCGATCCGATGTTCCCGGACCGGGATAAATCGGCGCGAGTGAAGAAAAATCGCTTCCTTTTGCAGCAACTGCATGGCGATGAAGCGGATGGGAGCAATCTGTTGGCACTGGCGCTTGCCCGCGCCCGCAAGGTCGTTGTCAAACGGCCTGTGCACGCAGCGCCGCTGGACGGCGTTCAACCCAGCGGCAGTATTGTGGGCAAAACAGCCCGTTTTGACATCTACGCCGGGCACGCAGTCAGCGTGACGAACCCAGCAAACGCCGAATAATGCTTTGGTAAATCTGACTCAATTGATCCAGATCGGTAACTTTCACATGTTCATCCACTTTGTGAATGCTGGCATTGCAAGGTCCCAGTTCTACGACTTCAGCACCTGTCGGGGCAATAAATCGCCCGTCAGACGTACCTCCTGTGGTTGAGGCCTCTGTTGAAATGCCGCTGACTTCCAGAATGCTCTCCCTGACAGCATTGATCAGGGTGTCATTGCGCGTCAGAAAGGGCAGGCCTGACAATTTCCAGTCAAGCCTGTACTGCAGACCATGGCGAGCCAGAATGGCTTCAGTGCGCTGACGGATGGCTGGTTCATCAAGTTCGGTTGAAAAACGGAAATTGAACACAACCTCGAGCTCGCCCGGAATCACGTTATCAACTCCGGCACCTGCGTGAATATTGGAAATCTGGAAACTGGTGGGGGGAAAGGCCTCATTACCCTGATCCCAGACCTCATGGCTCAACTCATGCAGGCACAGCATGGCCTGATGGATGGGATTGCGAGCCAGGTGCGGATAGGCAACATGTCCCTGTATACCCTCGACAACAAGCCGTCCATGCAGTGATCCACGCCGCCCGATTTTGACGACATCTCCCAATTGATGGGTGCTGCTGGGTTCTCCCACAATACACCAGGTGATTTTTTCACCGCGTGCCTCAAGCGTCTGTATCACCTCGCGTGTGCCGTGAATGGCAGCTCCTTCTTCATCAGCAGTAATGAGGAACGCAATGGAACCCTGAAACGCCTCACCGCTGCGCCTACTGTGCTGCAGAAACGCCTCACACGCCGTAATCATGGCTGCCAGGCTGCCTTTCATGTCTGCGGCGCCACGCCCGTACAAAAAACCGTCGCGCAATGTGGGCTCAAACGGTGGTGATTGCCATTTTTCGGCAGGGCCTGAGGGCACAACATCAGTATGGCCGGCGAAACACAGCACCGGTGACTCAGACCCCAGGCGTGCCCAGAAATTATTGACGTTGCCAAACCGCATGGGTTCAACGGTAAAACCCATCGCTGACAAACGATCCATCATCAACTGATTGCAACCCTTGTCATCAGGTGTCACCGATGCGATGCGAATCATCTGCGCGGCCAGTTTGACGGTGTCCGACAGTTGATCAAGGGTTGGATTGGGGGACTGACTCATGCAAATGCTCCGTGCGTGGCTCAATTATGACTGTGCAATTCTGCATTCAGCGCAATACTGGTTTTGTTTGTTTTGCATTCGACAGCGCCCGTTTGTGAGTTGCGACGGAACAGCAGATCACTGCGCCCGGACAGATCCCGGGCTTTGATGTGCTGGACGAGATTGCCTTCGTTGTCCAGTACACTGACTTTGGTGCCACCCGTCACATATAGACCGGCTTCTACAATGCAGCGATCACCCAGCGCTATGCCTATTCCGGCATTGGCGCCGATCAGGCAGTCGCGGCCGACAGAGATGATAGCCGTGCCGCCTCCGGACAATGTACCCATGGTGGAACATCCACCTCCCAGATCACTGCCTTCACCCACAACAACACCGGCAGAGATGCGTCCTTCAATCATGGCAGAACCTTCAGTGCCCGCATTAAAGTTGATAAATCCTTCATGCATCACCGTCGTGCCTTCGCCGACATAAGCGCCCAGACGAACGCGTGCGGTGTCAGCAATGCGAACACCGGCAGGGACAACGTAGTTGACCATTTTTGGGAACTTGTCGACAGACATCACATCAAGTACCAGTCCTTTGCTTCTGGCCTGAAGCTGGCGAGCACCCAGCTCTTCAACCGCGACCGGGCCCAGATTGGTCCATGCAATATTGCGCAGGATGCCAAAAGCACCCTGCAAGTTCAGTGAGTGCGGTTTGCACAGCCGATGTGATAACAGATGCAGTTTCAAATACACCTCGGCGACACTGGCCGGAGCGGTATTCTCGGCAATAAACATCGCCACTATCGTGGAGTTGCTTTCCAGCAGTGCGCTGCGCAGATCCGCATCCCAGGGCAAGTCTGTCCGCTCAGCCAGTGCCTGGCGCTGTGAGATATCCAGCACCATTGCTGAATTGCCTGACTGATAACCGCAGATTCGTGCCAGCTTGTCAGTTAATGCCGGTGCCGGCGCCAGCAAGGGGGCAGGGTAGTAGACCTCTATAATGTGCTGATGTGAGTCCAGTGTTGCCAATCCCAATGCAAAACTGTGCAGTTGCGTCGTACTCATGTGTCATATCCTGTTCGTTATGTCGTTCGGGTGTCGCTCTGTGGGTTATCCGATCAGGCAGCCAGTTCCTGCTGCAGTGCCTGCTTCAGTTTTTCAATGGCTGCAGGATCAGTAATCGCCTTGCCTTGGGCATCACTGATAAAAAACAGGTCTTCCACGCGTTCGCCAAGTGTTGCGATACGGGCATTAAGCAACTGGATTTCCTGCTCGGCAAACACTTTCCCAATCGCTGCGAGAATGCCGGGCTTGTCGATACAGTTAATTTCCAGCGTTGACCAGGGTTGACCATCCTTGTTGATCACATCGGTTTCCACTTGTTGACCAAAATGCTGTAGCTTGCGTGAGCGTCGCTTTTTACTCAGACGCAGATGTGCGGAGGGTTCTGCCAGATATTCCCGCAGCACCTTCTTGATTTGCTCGATGCGCTGCGGATTGTCGCCGATTGCCGAGCCATCCATTTCCAGCACCGAGTAGGTGTTCATGACAAAATTTTTGCTGGAGGTAAAAATGCGCGCGTCCTGGATGTTCAGGCCCAATTGCTCCATGGCTGCAGCACTGCTGGCAAACAGATGGTGCCTGTCGATTGTATAGATAAAAATATGGGTCGCTCCATCTGCCAGTGTGTCGGCCGTATCCTGCACGAGCACCAGTGTGTCATCGCCCGGCCGTTGTGCCTGATGTCGCGCGATGGACTCGGTATGCCAGACAATGTTGGCCACCGATTCACGTACAAAATACTCGTCGTCGGTATTTTCCCAAATCGCCCGTATCTGCTGCTCCTGCAACCCCTTGTCGCGCAACTTGATCAGGGCACTTTCCTGCTTGTCCTTGATCCGGTCAACCCTGTCGATGGGATTTTCCAGACCTCGTCGCAAGGCCTTTTTGGTGCTCAGGTACAACTGCCGCAGCAGTGAGGCCCGCCATGCATTCCATAACGTGGGATTGGTTGCATTGATATCGGCAACCGTCAATGCGTACAAATAGTCGAGGTGCAATTTGTCGCCTACTTGCAGGGCAAAGTCATGAATCACTTCCGGGTCCGAGATGTCCTTGCGTTGTGCTGTCATCGACATCAGCAAATGTTTGCCAATCAGCCAGGACACCAGTTTGCTGTCCCATACACTCAGATGATGCCGCTCACAGAATCGAGTTGCATCTTCCATGCCCAGTGTGGAGTGATCACCGCCACGACCTTTGGCAATATCATGATACAGGCCAGCAATATAAAGCAGCTCAACTTTGGGCAGCCTGCGGATGATATGGGCTGCAATCGGGTAGTTCTCTTCGGCTTCGGGCAAACGGAAGCGTCGCATATTTTCGACCACTTGCAGTGTATGCGCATCTACCGTGTAAATATGAAACAGATCATGTTGCATCTTGCCGGTGATGGCACCGAACTCAGGCAGGTAGCGACCCAGAATTCCATAGCGGGCCATGCGCCTGAGTTGGGTAGTCAGGTCATTGGGTGAACGCAGCAACTCCATAAACAGCGTGGTGTTGCGCAGATCGTGCCGGAATTTGTCGTCGATTTGTGTGCGGTGCTCGCGAATCAGGCGGATTGTTGATGCACGCACACCCTTGATCTCGGGGTTCTGCGCCATCAACACAAACACTTCCATGAGCGCAAAAGGGAAGCGCTTGAAGATCCCGCTGTTCACCACCTCAATATAGTTGTTACGGATCTGGAAGCGATTATTAATGCGTGTGATATCTGCTTTTTCACCAGCACGCAGGATCGCTTCATCAAAATGTTGCAAGAGCACATCATTGAGTTCGCGCAGCGTAGCCACCGCGCGGTAGTACTCCTGCATCAGTTTTTCTACGGCCAGGCTTTTGTTGTCGTCGACGTATCCGAACATCGCAGCCAGCTCACGCTGCTTGTCAAACAGCAGGCGATCTTCCTTGCGACCGGACAACAGATGCAAACCATAACGCAGTTTCCACAACAATTGCTCGCCCTGGCGCAGTTGTTCGTATTCAGAAGGCAGCAGGAAACCCAGCGTGACCAGATCAGTCAGGTTATCGGCATCGTAATGGCGTTTGGCAATCCAGCCGATGGTCTGGATGTCGCGCAAACCGCCGGGCGAGGTTTTGACATTGGGCTCAAGCGCATAGTCAATATCATAGTATTTGTGGTGACGTGCAATCTGCTCATCACGTTTGGCCGTGAAAAACTCGCGGGCTGGCCAGACATCGGGTGACTGGGTACGTGCAATCATTTCCTGGCGCAATAATTCCGGGTTATCCGCGGGACCAACAATAGTGCGCGACTCCATCAGGCTGGTCGCCACCGTAATATCCTTGATGGCTTCCTCGCGACACTGGGCAATGGTGCGTACACTTTGGCCGATCTCCAGATTGATATCCCAGAGAAAGGTAAAAAAAGCACTGAGCGCTTCCCGGTTGGCAGCGCACTGGTCGTTGCGCATCAGCAGCAGCAAATCGATGTCGGAATGCGGATGCAGCTCTCCGCGACCATAGCCACCGACCGCCAGCAACGCAAGATCGTTTCGGTTTTTCCAGTCGAACAAATGCCAGGCCCGACGCAGCAGTTCGTCCATAAACCAGGCGCGGCCGGTGACCAGTTCAGTGATATCGCTGCCAGCCCGATAGCGCCGATCCAGTTCCGCGCGTACATCGGCCAACGCCTGTTTGAACAGGGGGACTACCGGGTGACCGGTTTTTATCTTGAGATCAAAATCCGCAGTATCAAACAGCAGGTTGGCATCACGCAAAGTGTTCTTCCTTACGCCGAGTCAAAACTTCGCAGCCCGTCGCCGTGACCGCCAGTGTATGTTCCCACTGGGCCGACAATCGTCGATCCCGGGTGGTCACTGTCCAGCCATCGGTTTTGGAGAGTTTGGTATAACGCTCGCCCAGATTGATCATGGGTTCGATGGTAAAGGTCATGCCTTCCACCAGTTCAATCCCGGTACCGGGTTTGCCATAGTGCAGTACCTGAGGATCTTCATGGAATATACGACCAATGCCGTGCCCGCAGTATTCCCGTACGACAGAATAGTTGTTGGCTTCGGCATGAGTTTGTATGACATGGCCAATATCACCCAGACGCACACCGGGACGCACAATATCGATCGCCTTGTACAGACACTCCTGAGTAACCTTGATCAGGCGCAGTGCATGAGGTGCCACGTCACCTACAAGAAACATCTTGCTGGTATCGCCATGGAAACCGTCTTTGATTACAGTAATATCGATATTGAGGATATCGCCACTTTTAAGCAGTTTGCTGTCACTGGGAATGCCGTGGCAAACCACATGATTCAGTGACGTGCAGATGGATTTTGGAAAGCCGTTGTAGTTCAGCGGTGCCGGAATGGCGTTCTGCACATTAACGATATAGTCGTGGCAAATGCGATCCAGCTCACCCGTACTGACGCCGGGTTGAACCCGGGGACCTATCATTTCCAGCACTTCCGCAGCCAGTCGGCCAGCCACGCGCATTTTTGCGATGTCGTCCGGGGTCTTGATACTTACAGGCATCAATCAGCTCTCTCAAATTGGGCAGTGGCGGTATTGTAGGACTTTAGACTGTCCAGTGGAACCCGCGCCGCGCCAACAGCGGCATGCCCAATAACGGGGCGCAGGTGCTACACTGCGCGCCTTGTCCATACAGGAAAATCTCATGTCGGAGAACGATTTCTCGTCACTGGGGCTGATACCAGCCCTCTACAACAACCTGTTGTCGCTCAATTTTCAGCAGATGACCGGTGTGCAACAGCAGTGTTTGCCACTGATACTGGCCGGCCAGGATGTGATTGCTCAAGCCAGCACCGGATCGGGCAAAACCGCTGCGTTTGCGCTCGCGATTCTTCAGCGGCTGGAGCCACGGGTCTTGCAGCCGCAAGCGCTGGTGCTGTGTCCAACACGAGAGCTTGCTGACCAGGTGGCCAACGAGTTCCGCCGACTGGCCCGGCTACTGCCCAATATTAAAGTCATGACGCTGTGTGGTGGGCGTCCGGTAGCGGTGCAAGCCAGCTCACTCGAACACGGCGCCCACATCGTCGTCGGAACTCCGGGCCGCATTGAGGATCACCTGCGCCGCGGCTCACTGCATACCGGGTCGATACGCTATCTGGTGCTGGATGAGGCGGACCGGATGCTGGATATGGGTTTTCTGCCCTCCGTTCACGCGGTTGTGGCCGAGCTGCCCGCTCATGAACAACGCCAGACCTTGCTGTTCAGCGCAACCTTTGAGGACTCGACTGACGCACTGGCAGCCTCGGTTATGCACAATCCGGTGCGTGTCACGGTAGATGACCACGCTGATCTCCCTGATATCGAACAACTCAACTACCGGATCCGTGATGACAGCCAGCGTCAACAAGCACTGGAAACTCTGTTGCAGCACTACCAGCCAGCGACCGCACTGGTGTTTTGCAGCACACGCGCTGACGTTGACGAGGTCTGCGGGCGTCTGAATCATCATGGTTTCAGCGCATTGGGCTTGCACGGCGACATGGAACAGCGCGATCGCGATATCGCCATGATCAGGTTTGTAAATGGCAGTGCCCGTGTGCTGGTTGCCACCGATATCGCCGCACGTGGTCTTGATGTTCAGGGCCTGGATCTGGTGGTCAATTACCAGCCTGCTCGTGACGAGGCCACGCATACTCACCGTATCGGCAGGACCGGGCGTGCCGGCGCAACTGGCCGGGCGTGCTCACTGGTTACGGCGGCGGACGGGGAAGTTTCTCTGGAACTTCCGGTCCTGTCTTCAGTCCAAAACCCGCGGTCAAGCGCGGGATTGGCCGCCGAAAAAGTCACCTTGTGGCTGGATGCCGGCAAGCGCGACAAAATCCGTCCGGGAGACGTACTGGGTGCATTGACCGCGGACGGGCGACTTCGTGCTGACGATATCGGGAAGATCACGCTGACAGCGCAGTACTGCTGCGTAGCTGTCGCGCAAGGGCAACAGCATCTTGCCGTGACCATCCTGCAGGAGCACAAGCTCAAGGGAAAACGGGTTCGCTGCCGGATACTGTCTTGATCATGCCCGCGCGGACTGTGAGTCCGGACGTACGGATTAACAGTCAAATGAGCACAAGAATTCACAATGTTAACCAACATGGTTCAATCAAAAGGGGAAATCTGACGTGGATGCAAACCGACTGCTGCAACAGTTTCTGGGAAACCAGCCGGGACAACAAAACGGACAAGTGCCGTCAGCTGGCAATATGCTGGGTGGTGGTTTCGGCAAGGGGGCTGTTGCCGGTGGCGTACTCGGACTGCTGATTGGCAGCAAAAAGATGCGCAAGATGGCCGGTGGCATGATTGGTTATGGTGGCGCAGCGGCCGCAGGTGCTCTGGCATACAAAGCCTACCAGAACTGGCAGCAGGGCAAGCAGGTTGCCAGCGCTCCGATTGCCACACAGGCCGATATTGCGCAAACCGATCCGCGTTTTTTGCCGCCACCGGCCCATACCAGCGCCGGACAGAATTTTTCGTTGACGCTGATCAGTGCAATGATTGCGGCTGCCAAAGCCGATGGCCACATTGATGCCAACGAGCAGACGGCGATTTTCGAGCAAGTTGAGAAAATGTCGCTGGATGCCGAGAGCAAGGCCTTTGTATTTGACGCACTGCGCAAGCCTGTTGATCTTGATGCACTGGTCTCTGGCGTGCAAGGTATTGAACAAGCATCCGAGGTGTATCTGGTGTCGCGAGTTGCCATTGATGTAGACCATCCGGCTGAACGCGCCTATCTGCAGGCATTGGCACACCGGTTGAACTTGCCAGCCGAGCTGGTGGCGCACCTCGATCATCAGATTGTCGATGCCTGATTAAACCTTTTGCTGATTAAACCTTTCCCCTTGTTGAAACCCTTCACCGGAAAACGCATCAGGCTGGGGCACGACGCGCCCCGGCCGGCTTCATTTCGGAGCGCGATGCCCGCAAACCGCACCATGATAGTGCGTCAGGTTTTGGGCAGGTTTTGGGTAGAACTCCTATTTATTTGTATTTGATAGATATTTTCGAGTTGGCATAGCTATTGCTCCTGCCAGCACAAGTTCGGGCAATCCAGGATGTAGCCCCCGGACCCATCAAGAGAACACTAACTATCAAGTACCAAAAAACGAATCAGGAGTGAACACTATGCAGGTATTCAACGTTGCAGCGAAAAGCAAACTGGCCGTTCTGGGCAGCACAGTCCTCATTGCAGCAGCCAGCACCTTCGCTGTCAAACCGGCCCAGGCTGAAGTAGAAATCGCCGGCAGCGTCACCGCAGTTTCAGGCTACGTGTTTCGTGGCATCACCAATACACCGGAAAACGATGGCGCTGCCATTCAGGCCGGACTGGATCTGAGCAGTACTGAAAGCGGTTTTTATGCCGGCTGGTGGGCCTCAAACCTGAGCTATGGCACGCCGGACCTGAGCACTACGGTTGAAAACAACTTCTTTGGCGGCTACTCGGGTGAAAGCGGTGGTCTGTCCTACGATATCGGCGCTCTGTATTACTGGTACATGGACGACAGCAACGCCAGCGTGCTGGAGCCCTATCTGGGCCTGAGCTATGGCGGCATTGATTTTGGCATGAAATACATGGCTGAAGATGCAACCTGGTCGAACCAGGGCGACATGTTCTTCACTCTGGGTACCAGTTTTGATCTGGGTTCCGGTTTTGGTCTGGGCGTTGTAGCCAGCTATGCTACCTACGAAGACAGTGGCGATTTCATCCCGGCGACGGCTGAAAGCGGCGCGTTCCGCAGCCTGGACATTACCCTGAGCAAAGGGATTGCCGAGCTGCCCGCCGAGTTCTTCACCACCTACATCGTCGGTGGCAAGGACCGTAATGGCGTAGATCAGGAAGACAAAATGGTCTTCGGTTTCAGCTACTCGTTCTGATCGCTCAGCGCAGGAAGAACTCCTGAATCTGCTCCCGTTTTGCCAATGCATCGGCGATGCCCAGATCCATGAGTGCCTGACAGTAGTCCTTCTCGAACATCAGCAGGCTGGCAATTGAGCTGGAGTTGGTGTCACGAATAAACAGACGGATAGAGCGGGGGAGTGTTTCATAATAATCCTCCGCTATCCGGTTCAGATCCAGGCTCGGCGTAATCTCCAGCAGCTGTATTGGTCGGACATCCACGTCGGGGTGCCCCGAACAAATGCCAATCAGCCGGTTATAACGCCGCAGTACCGACATATCACTTTCAAGTGTATCCACAAACGCGCTGTTTAATACGTGCCCGACAATCTGTGACAGCGAGGGCTGTGTGATCTGTTCGCCTTTGCTGGGCCGCCGGGTTCGGCTGCCGCTGACACCAATAGCCAGAATGCGCTCCGCCCCCATATGAATTGCCGGACTTAATGGGGCCAGTTGTCTTATCGCCCCGTCACCAAAGTATTCACGATTGATTTTAACGGCAGGAAACAGCGTCGGGATTGCGGCCGATGCCAGCAAATGCCGGTGACGGATTTCCGTGCGTATGCCCACGCGGTGCGGCCTGCTCCAGTTCTCAATCGGTTTTGAACTCTGGAAAAATGACACCGACTCGCCACTGGTGTATCCCGATGCGGTGACCACCAGACTGTTGAAAAAACCGGCCGCCATGTTCTCTGCAATACGCTCGAGTCTGAGCACCTCATGCAACAATTTTTCAAGCGGGCTGTTGTCGAGCAGGGAGGTTGGTGTGCCGGCTTTTTTTCGATTCGCCAGCACCGAAAACACCCAGTTGGAGGCACTGCTGACCAGTCCAACCGAGTCCAGCTTGTAGACTGTCTGGCTGCTCATGTTGCGCCAGACGTATTCGAGCATTTTGACACCGGTGCGAAATTTGTGGGCATGGGTGGCAAGGCCGACGGCATTCATGGCGCCAGCAGATGTGCCGGAAATGATATGAAAAGGGTTGGGCGAATCCTTGTCCAGTGCCATCGCGATACCGCGCAGTGCGCCTACCTGGTAGGCGGCGCGCGCACCACCGCCTGAGAGCACCAGCGCTGTTTCCGGACGATTGGCAGTTATCTGTTTGTTCATTGGTGATGTCGGTTTGTGTACTGATCGAATCAGGATAGGGCAAGGCTGTCATGATTCATACACAGACAAGGGTATTCAGCAACAGCCACGAAAGCGTAGAATTCTACCCGTCTCAACAGGGAATAACAGCCCACACTGAGGAATCCAGCGCATGAGCAACAACGCTCGACCCAAGACCGACGTTCCCAGACTGGTCATAGCCATTTCTTCCCGTGCCTTGTTTGATCTGGGTGAAAGTCACCGCATTTACGAGGAACAAGGGCTGGCAGCCTATCAGCAGTATCAGATTGATCATGAAAACGAGCCGCTGCAACCGGGTCCGGCGTTTAATCTGGTGCGCAAGCTCCTCAACCTGAACACCATGCTCAGTTCGCAAAAGGTTGAAGTCATCCTGCTGTCGCGCAACAGCGCTGATACCGGATTGCGGGTATTCAACTCCATTGAACACTATCAGTTGGCAATTACGCGGGCAGCTTTTTCCGGGGGCAGCAGTCCTTATCGCTACATTTCTGCGTTTAACAGTCAGCTGTTTTTGTCGCTGGATGGCTCTGATGTCCGCCAGGCACTGGAGCAGGGTGTGGCTGCTGCAACCATTCTGCCATCGGCTGGCAACGCTGGCCGGGAGAACGATCTGCGTTTTGCCTTTGATGGCGATGCCGTGCTGTTCTCGGATGAATCCGAGCGCATCTACAAAACTCAGGGGCTGGAAGCGTTCGCGCGCAACGAGAAACTCTCGGCCCACCAGCCGATGTCAGGCGGCCCATTCAAACCCTTTCTGGCCGCGCTGCACCAGCTGCAAAACGAGTTTGGTCCCGGTGAATCCCCGATCAGAACCTGCCTGGTTACCGCCCGCTCGGCGCCGGCACATGAACGGGTCGTTCGCACCTTGCGTGCATGGAACATTCGCATCGATGAATCGCTGTTTCTTGGCGGAATGGAGAAGGGCATATTCCTGAAAGCCTTCGAAGCTGATGTGTTTTTTGATGACCAGCAAGGGCATTGTGATTCGGCGCGCCAGCATGTGGCTACCGGTCACGTGCCGCATGGCGTCGCCAACGAAAAACACAACAGCCACTGAATCAGGATCGGGACAGCGGTCATGAAACTGCAACAGCTGCGTTATATCTGTGAAGTCGTCAATCAGGGGCTGAATGTGTCAGCCGCATCCGAGCGACTGCACACATCACAATCAGGTGTCAGCAAACAGATTCTGGCGCTGGAAGCTGAGCTGGGCGTGGATATTTTTATTCGCAACGGCAAACACATCAGCGGCATGACCACAGCCGGCAAGGCGATTGTCGAACAGGCGCTGAGAGTCTTGCAGCAATCGGAGAACCTGCTGACACTGGCCGCCGATTTCAGCGACAACCGGTCTGGCAGTCTAGCAATCGCTACAACCCACACACAAAGCCGCTATGTGCTTCCACCAGTCGTCAGTGATTTTATCGAGCGTTACCCGGATGTATCACTGCAGCTTCATCAGGGAACGCCGCTGCAGATCGCAGAGCTGGCTGCCAAAGGCACCGCTGATTTCGCCATCGCTACTGAAGCCATGGATCTGTTCAGTGATCTGATGATGATGCCGTGTTATCGCTGGAATCGTGCCGTACTGGTGCCCAAAGACCATGCGTTGGCGGATTGTCACCCGTTGACACTGGCCGAGCTGGCTGGCTATCCGTTGGTGACTTATGTTTCGGGATTTACCGGACGGGCACGACTGGACGATGCATTTGCCAGACAAGGCTTGTCACCCCGGGTGGTATTTACAGCGGCGGATGCGGACGTGATCAAGACCTATGTGCGCCTGGGAATGGGCGTGGGTATTGTTGCTCACATGGCTTATGATGCAAACAAGGATGATGACCTGGTGGCGCTTGATGTCAGCCATCTGTTCGAGGACAGTATCACCCGCATCGGATTCCGCAAAGGTACTCGCTTGCGCGCTTATATGTTTGACTTCATCCATGCTTTCGCCGCCCATCTGGACCGGTCAACAGTAGAAAAAGTACTGGCCTGCCACAGTCAGTCCGAGGTCGACGCGCTATTCAGGGATGTCGAGTTGCCCAGACGCTGATTTGCAGCTGCGTCAATCGGTTTGCTGCACGTTCAGAATGTGCAGACCACACTCTTTGGCTGTGGCTTCCTCCCACCACCAGCGACCCTCACGTTCGTGCTGATTGGGGCCAATGGCTTTGGTGCAGGGTTCGCAGCCGATACTGACAAAACCACGATCATGCAACGGGTTGTAGGGCACATCAAACAAACGGATGTAGTCCCAGACGTCTTTGGAGCGCCAGTTGGCAAAGGGGTTGAACTTGAGCAAGGTTTTGCCCGGTGCAGCAAAGCTTGTGTCAAGCTGAGCCACGGGAACATTCGTGCGAGTGGGACTCTGATCCTTGCGCTGACCGGTGATCCAGGCCGACTCCGCTGACAGTTTGCGCCGTAGTGGTTCAGTTTTGCGAATGCCACAGCATTGTTCATGCCCATCCTTGTAAAAACTGAACAGGCCTTTTTCCCGTGTCAGCGCTTGCACGGCAGCAGTGTCCGGGTAGAGGAACTCCAGATCCAGTGAGTACTGCTCTCTGATCTGATCAATAAAGCGATAGGTTTCCGGGTGCAAACGACCGGTATCCAGCGTAAACACACGAATGGCGGGCTGCAGTTTTTTCGCCATCACCACCAGTGCAACATCTTCTGCACCGCTAAAAGAAATCGCAGCTTGCGGATAATGCGTCAGAATTTCCCGGAGGATATCCCGGGGCTCCATGCTTTGATATTTTTCATTAATTTCAGCAATATTTGATGCGTTAATCATAATTTACCTTAGAAGCAGGGCGCATAATCCACAGCGAATGGCTGGCAGTTTACCTCAACCTGCCAGGCGCTAGCGACCTCTGCACTGCTGGTAAAATTCATCGGCGCCGGATTTGATGCGCGTCATGCTGGCAAGCTGGCGGTCGTCACTATAAAATTCCGCCCCGGCTGTTATGGTAAATATGTTCACTGGCACCCGGTCAACACCACGTTGGCCGTTGAAACTTTGAAAGGGGAAAATTGCGTGGAAATCGCCTGTCTTGATCTGGAAGGAGTGTTGATCCCGGAAATCTGGATTGATTTTGCGGAGCGCACTGGCATTAAAGAATTACGGGCTACCACACGAGATATCCCGGATTACGATGTGCTGATGCAACAGCGGCTGCGCATATTGCGCGAACACAAACTGGGTCTGCCGGATATTCAGGAGGTGATCGCTGGCATGGCGCCGTTGCCCGGTGCTGCCGACTTTATGGAATGGCTCAGAGAGCGCTTCCAGATCATCATCCTCTCCGATACCTATTATGAGTTTGCACTGCCATTGATGCCGCAACTGGGCAACCCGACCCTGTTCTGTCACCGTCTGGAAAGTGATGCTGATGGCATGATCGTCAACTATCATCTGCGTCAGAAAGATCCCAAGCGTCAATCCATCAAGGCTCTTCACAGTCTGAACTATCGCTGCATCGCAGCCGGTGATTCGTACAACGACACCACCATGCTGGCAGAAGCCGATGTGGGTATCCTGTTTCATGCGCCGGACAATGTGATTCGGGAATTTCCGCAATTTCCATCGGTGCACACCTATGACGACCTCAAAAAAGAGTTCATCAAAGGCAGCAACCGCTCGCTGAGTTTGTAAATTCAGCAAGCAGAGATCAGTGACGGGCGCCTGGCAAGTCCATCAACACCGAGACCTTGTCCAGGCACTCCTGATATTCAAGATCAGCCTGTGAGTCAGCCACGACACCGCTGCCGCCCCAACAATACAGATGGCCCTGCGTTGCGAGCAGCGTTCTGATACAGATGTTGCTGTCCATCCGGTCAAGATAATCGTGGTGAAACACGCTGCCACAATAAAAGGCACGCGGCACCTGCTCCAGCTCGGCAATAATCTGCATCGCACGAATTTTGGGCGCACCGGTAATGGACCCGCCGGGGAAACAACGTTCAAGCAATGTCAACGGTGGGCAACCGGCGGGCAGCATCGCGCTGATACTGCTGATCAAATGATGTACCTGGCTGAAACTGTGCAGCGCAAACAGGGACTCTGTTTTGACAGAGCCGGTTTCACACACACTGCCCAGGTCATTCCTCAGCAGATCTACAATCATCAGGTTTTCGGCACGATCTTTTTCACTGTTCAACAGCTCATCAATGCTGGCCTGATCCGCAACCGGATCGGCATGACGTTTGCGGGTGCCTTTGATCGGTTGGGTAAACACACGCCGGTCGTTGACCGAGACGAACCGCTCTGGCGACAGACTGAGCAACTGGAAGTTGCCGGCATCTACATAGGCCGAGAAGGGGCTGTGGCTGCGCTGTCTCAGTGTCAGGAATGCGTCGAGCGTAGAGCCGGTAAATTCTGCAGCAAACGCCATCGCCAGATTGGCCTGGTAACAATCACCAGCCAGGATGTAGTCCTGCAGGCGCTTGAACGCTTCGCTGTACTGATCCCGACTGCATAACGCCTTGAATGGATTGAGCAGACGAAACGGCGAGGGCAGGGACGCAACTGCTGCCCTCAGGACATCCAGCACCGCGCTGCGGACAGCGTCAGGGCACTGTGGCAGGATGAACAGCTGGGTCTGGTTCAAACGGTGGTCCACAATCACGGCCCAATCATAAATACCCATCGCAGCCAGCGGCAGCTCTGGCAGGTTCGTTGCAACCTGGTCATCAACGATTGGCGGGTGATCCGGCACTTGCGTCATGCCGGCCTGGTAGGACAAACAGCCCAGCAAGCCGCCACAAAAAGGCAGGTGAGCCAACCGCGAACAGACCTCTGTCGATGCCCGATGGCTCTGCAGCAGCTCATACGCACGTGTGAAGACGCGATCTTTCCGCGTTCTGTCAAGACACTCGAAACGGGTTGGCGCTGCGCTCAAAATGTCATATCGCGCCTCTGGGGAGTCAGAAAGTCCGCTGTCCAGAAACACCGGATGTGGCAGTACCGCCAGCGCTTGCATCAGATGACGGCTGTCCCGGGCATAAGGCAGTGCTTGCAGCAAAAGGTCAGCCATCAGGGCAGCACATCCACCCTGACAGCAATCGGGGCTGCCAGCGCCTGGCTGGCAGGCGCCATGTTGACTGCCGCGCTGGTATCCACTCCACTATCACTGGCCGCGGCAGCCTCAGCAGGTGTCGGCAAATCCTGTGCCCCATCCAGCACTGGATCGAACTCAAACTCTTCTGCAGTGTCCAGTGCCGGGTTCAACACATACCAGCGGCCCAGTTCCAGTTGCAGCTCATGACGTCCGGCAAATCCGGGCACATTCAGTACGTCAACGGCAACCTGTGCGACGGTATCGCTGATGCTGGTATGCACTTGTACCTGAGGCACGGGTAAACCGACAGCACCAGGAGTACCGGATTCAAAACGCACCACGTCACCCTCAATAGCCTGCTGGCTTTGCTGTGCGGAGGTGTTGGCAGCGCCGGAGTGATCAAAGTCCACACTGACCACCAGCCGACGCAGGGGGATATCCGCTGCAACAACCAGATCTCGCAATTGCGCAAAATTTGACGCTGTACTGGCGATGATCAGTTTATTGTCCACAACACCAATGCTGCCGCGTGGATCCAGCGCCCCCGCAATCTGCTGTTTGACCGCTACAGGGTTGCGATGACTGACTTCAATGATTTCGATCACCGCTCTGTCAGGGTTGCCTGCACTTTGGGCAACAAGTCCGGATGCAAACAGCACAGAGAGCAAAAAACCAAGGCCAGGCATAATCAGCTGTCGCAGCATCATTGGATTCATCCTGTTACCAGACTGCCGGCTTTATGGAGTGTCAGCAGCAGTTCAGCGGCCTCGGTATCCGGCAGACAGGCATGAACAACTTCCGAATCAATCTCATCCACCTTGCCTGGGGTACTCAAGGCCTGTAACAACGTCAGCAGGTGCAAGCCACAAGGATAACACTCGCCGTCAGCATATAATTCGGCAGCATCTTCCGTGACAGCATAGGCAAAACGTGCGCCCGGCACCTTGTACAATGCCGCACCGGAAGTCAGGGCGCGGGACAAATCATCACGGTTTTCAATTACCAGATGCTCATGCTCATGCTCATGCTCATGCTCATGCTCATGCTCGTGTTCGTGATCACAGCAGCTGTCCTGTTCCTGCAGCGGATAACGCGGTGCGGTCATGGTCTTGCCAAACCACTGGCGAACACGCACAGGGTCATCCATCAACGACCGAATCAGTTCGCGCAAATTGTCCACCACATCCGGGGTAATTTCTCCCGGATGCAAGGGCAGGCGAGGGGAGGCATCCGTGTAGCGCTGATCTTCTGTCAGGTTGTCCAGCGCACTGTCAAGCACGCCACTGAGAATATCCGCGTGCGATGGTGCACGAAAACCCACCGAGTACGTCATGCTTTTGCCGAGTGAGACACCGTAATGGGAAATGCCGGGTGGCAGATAGAGAATGTCACCCGGATTGACAACCCATTCTTCAATGGGCGTAAAGTCTTTCAGCAAGCGTTGGCCGCTGTCATCACGCCGGGGTGTCATGCTGTTGCAGGCCGCCCCAATCTGCCAGCGCTTCTGGCCCATGCCCTGAATCAGAAAAACATCGTAGTAGTCAAAGTGCGGGCCCACATTACCCTGATCGGTGGCATAGCTGATCATCACATCGTCAATGCGCCAGCCCGGGATAAAATCAAAATCTTCCAGCAGTGCCGCGACATCATCGACCCACTGATCCACTGCCTGTACCAGCAGGCTGTAATGGGTCTCGGGCAATTCCAGAAAGTCCTGTTCCGTGAATGGGCCCTGCCTGAGGGTCCAGTTTTCCTGCGCGTCATCCACCTGCACCAGACGCGATTCAACACCTTCCTCACACGCGAGGCCGGCCAGTTCTTCCGGCTCAATCAGATCCACAAACGGCTGAGTGCCGGCTCGAATCAATAGCGGCTTTTTCTGCCAGTAATCGCGCAGGAACACCTGCTTGTCAAAATTTTCGGGGAGCACCATGTTCAATACTGCCAACTCCTTTACCGGTCTATTCAAATGGATTTGGCTTGTGCAATGGCATTGCCAATGTAGTTGTCAGGGCGCAAGGCTTTCAGCGCGGTTTTGGCCTCGTCCGGAATGTCCAGCGAGTCTACAAACCGCGCAAGTACGGCCTGATCGATTGTTTGACCGCGTGTGAGCTCCTTGAGCTTTTCATATGGCTGCTCCACACCGTAGCGGCGCATCACAGTTTGTATCGGTTCAGCCAGCACTTCCCAGCTGTTGTCCAGATCACGCTGCAAGGCAGCCGGGTTCACACTGAGTTTGCCCAGACCTTTGAGTGTCGCATGGTAAGCAATCAGGCTGTGAGCAAACCCGGTACCGGCGCTGCGCAACACGGTCGAGTCGGTCAGGTCACGTTGCCAGCGAGAAATCGGCAGTTTTTCTGACAGGTGCTGCATGATGGCGTTGGCAATCCCGAGGTTACCCTCTGAGTTTTCAAAATCAATCGGATTGACTTTGTGCGGCATCGTGGATGAACCCACTTCGCCAGCAACAGCTCGTTGTTTGAAGTAACCCAGGGAAATATAACCCCAGATATCGCGATCCAGATCCAGAACAATGGTGTTAAAACGGCAGCAGGCTGCAAACATCTCGGCAATAAAATCGTGCGGTTCGATCTGGGTGGTGAACGGGTTCCATTGCAAACCCAGCTTCTCGACAAAGGCCTGCGCATTCGCTTGCCAGTCGACATCCGGATAGGCACTCAAATGTGCGTTGTAATTGCCAACAGCGCCATTGATTTTGCCCAGCACGGGGCTGTCGGCAAATTGTTTGAGCTGGCGCTCAAGACGATAGACCACATTGGCAATCTCCTTGCCGACTGTGGTGGGCGATGCCGTCTGTCCGTGTGTGCGAGACAGCATCGGTTGTTCGGCAGTATCGTGTGCCAACTGACGCAGGCGGTCGATCAGCTGCTGCATCACCGGCAACATCACCAGATCACGGCCATCACGCAACATCAGCGCATAAGACAAATTGTTGATGTCTTCTGATGTGCAGGCAAAGTGCACAAACTCCAGTTGCTGTTTCAGATCATCGACATCAGCGATTTTTTCCTTGATGAAATATTCCACCGCCTTGACGTCGTGATTTGTGGTGCGCTCGATTTCTTTGACACGCGCCGCATCAGCCTCGGAAAAATCCGTGATCAACCGCTCAAGGCGGGACTGCGCAGCAGCGCTGACGGGCGGGGCCTCAGCAATGCCGGGATGCGCAGCCAGTTGCTGCAGCCAGCGGATTTCCACCAGTACCCGGTAACGGATCAGGGCGTATTCGCTGAAGTAGCCAGCCAAAGCTTCTGTGCGAGCGCGATAACGCCCATCAATGGGGGAAATGGCGGTAAGCGTGGAAATGCTCATCTGGGGGATTGCTTCCTGTTCGGTTAATTTGCAGTAATCAGTCGTCGCCGAATATTGCTCAGCGTATCGCGAATGCGTTTTTTGTAGAAGAAAAGATGCCAGCGCCGGCCACCAAGCTGGTGCCACAGGACTGCTGAACGAATACCAGCCAGCAGCAACGCCCGGATCTGGTCGGCAACCTGCTGGTTGCGCAGATGCTCCGGATTGCCGGCCACATGAATTCTGAAACCCAGTTTGCTGATCGTATCCTGATACAGGCGCGCCAGCCTGCCGGCATCGCTGGAGAGACCACGCTCGGTCATTTCTGCAAGGGATTGTTCCGATTGCGGCAATTGTTCGTCAGTATCCGGCATGCCGAACTGTGCCAAACGCCGGGCAATTTCAGCCTGCATGTCCGGTGAACGTGACAAATGCTGCTGCAACACCAGCATTCCCAGCAGGTAGCGCACAACTTCAGCATGTTCCCTCAATCCCTTGCTGTCGAAGCTGCTTTGCAGTATCTGCATGCCTTCAACAAATTCGCCGGGACGCGGATACAGAGCAGCGACGGACTCGGCATCAAGCTGATACACAGGGTCAAGGCAGGCACGCATTTTGGCAGATGATGCAGTGCCATTGACGGCCAGCTGATGAACCAGCGTTGCACACTGGGTGACCACGGCGAGCGCAATATTGCGGTACTCCCAATCAGAAAATTCAACGGATGTACTGTTCAATAATGCCTCCTCCAAGGCAAACGTCGCCCTGATAAAACACAATGGCCTGGCCGGGCGTGACCGCCCGCTGTGCGTGGTCAAACACAACCTCTACGGCACCATCTTGTCCCGGTACGGGACTGACCCTGCAGGTCTGGTCTTGCTGACGGTAGCGTATTTTGGCTGTGCAGCTCAATGGCAGCGTGGGAGCCTTGCGGTTGATCCAGGCGATCTGTCCGGCGATCAGCCCGCGAGAAAACAGGGCCGGGTGCTGGTTGCCTTGTGCAACAATCAATACATTGCGGGCCAGATCCTTGTCCACCACATACCACGGACTTTCGTCATGGTCACGCAAGCCGCCGATACCCAGGCCCTGGCGTTGGCCGTAGGTGTGATACATCAAGCCCTGGTGGGTGCCGATCACTTCGCCTTCGGTGGTTTCAATCTTTCCCGGCTGAGCAGGCAAATACTGCTGCAGGAAGTCACGGAATTTACGCTCGCCGATAAAACAGATGCCTGTACTGTCCTTTTTTGCTGATGTTGCCAGTCCAGCAGAAGAGGCCAGGGCACGCACGCTGGATTTTTCCAGGTGCCCAACCGGGAACAGGCTGCGCTCAAGGCAAGCCTCACTGACGGCGCAGAGGAAGTAACTCTGGTCCTTGCCGGGGTCGAGGCCCTTTAACAACCATGTTTGCCCGTCGCGCTGCTCACGACGTACATAGTGTCCTGTGGCGATGAAATCCGCCCCCAACTCCAGCGCATAGTCCAGGAAGGCTTTGAACTTGATTTCACGGTTGCACAGGATGTCGGGATTGGGTGTGCGACCCGCCTGGTATTCGGCGAGAAAATGCTCAAACACGCCGTCCCAGTACTCCGCCGCAAAATTGGCGGTGTGCAGATGAATGCCGAGCCTGTCACAGACGGCCTGTGCGTCAGCCAGATCGGTTTTGGCGGTGCAGTATTCGGTGTCGTCATCTTCCTCCCAGTTCTTCATGAACAGGCCTTCAACCTGATACCCCTGCTGCATTAGCAACAGGGCAGAAACAGAGGAATCCACACCACCGGACATGCCAACGATGACGCGGGTTTGTTCGGGTGTCTTGCTCATAATAGGCTGATCACCGACAACGGATAACAAATGCCGGCGCAATAATCCTCTAGGACTTTCAGTACGACCGGGCTGCGCAACTGCGTGCTTCTGGCTCGTACCTCGTCCAGTGTCATCCAGTGGGTTGCAGTGATGTCAGGGTCCAGTCCGCGGTCTGCATCAAAAGACAGTGCCCGCGCGATAAAACAGCTGCGGATGTAACACTCGTTGTTTTCCGGTGAAATGTACTGGTAGACGCCCAGCACGCCCGACAGCTCGACATGCCAAGCCGTCTCTTCCAGCGCTTCGCGAACTGCGGCCTCAAACAGTGTCTCGCCCGCATCCAGGTGGCCGGCCGGCTGATTGAACACCTGTCTGCCAGCAATTGTTTCCTCGACCATGAGAAAACGTTGCTGCCGATGTCCATTGTTATCAACAGCTGGCTCGGGAACCGGTTTTTCAACGATGACAGCGACGGTTTTGTGGGGATACCAGCTCATTAATGGCAGCTCACGGTTTTGCATCAGGCACGGTTTTGCATCAGGATTGTCAGGCGGCCGTTGCTGTTTTGACTGCAGGGCTCCGGCGGGCGTGAAGTTTAACGGAAAACACACTGCAGCGCCTCCACTTAATCAGAAAATGGGGTCATAATGCCGAGCCCGGTCGACCAGGCCGGGCATGGATAGCGATCAATACACAGGAGCTGAGATGTCTACGCTGACCCATCTTGATGACAGCGGCAGTGCCCGCATGGTGGATATTGCGGACAAGGCGGTTACCGCACGTGTGGCTGTGGCCGCTGCGGAAGTGGCCATGTTGCCCGGGACATTCAAACTCCTGGTTGAGGGATCCCATAAAAAAGGCGATGTGCTGGCCGTCGCTCGTATTGCCGGCATACAGGCAGCCAAAAAATGCGCTGATTTGATACCCTTGTGTCACCCGCTGATGTTGACACGAGTATCGGTTGATTTCGATCTTAACCCGTTAGAAAACAAGGTTTATATCACGGCCAGCTGCGCAGTGGATGGCAAAACGGGTGTCGAGATGGAAGCGCTCACCGCTGCATCGGTGGCTGCGCTGACCATTTATGATATGTGCAAGGCTGTTGACCGTGGCATGTGCATCAGTAACATCCGGGTGCTCGAAAAACGCGGTGGCAAATCCGGGGATTACACCCGCTCATAGTTCATTTTTTTGTTTCCAAAACCATTTTAATATGTTGAAAATAAATTATTTTGCCAGCGTCCGGGAGCAGCTTGGCTTAAGCTCCGAGAGCCTTGATCTGCCCGCAGGTGTGCGCACCGCAGGCGATCTGGCCGACTATCTGGCCCAACGTGGCGCGGCCTGGCAACGGCTGCAATCCGGCGCTGACGTGCTGATCGCCGTTAATCAGGCCGTGTGTTCGCGTGATCAGGCGTTGGAGGCTCACGATGAAATCGCTTTTTTCCCGCCGATGACTGGCGGCTGAGGGAGCCCCGGAAACCTTATGCAAAAGACAGCTCCCATTCATGTCTTGGTCACCGCACAGGATTTTGATCTCGCTGCAGAATACGAGGCCGCGCGTACGCTGTCGCAAAATCCTGGTGCGATCGTGATGTTTACCGGGCTTGTGCGTGAGGTTTACCCTCAGGAAGACAGTGCACAGGCGTTGACGCTGGAGCATTATCCGGGGATGACCGAGCAGGCACTTCAGCGTATCGCCGCCGAAGCGGTCTCACGTTGGCCGGTGCAATGTGTGCGTATCATTCACCGTATTGGCACCTTGTTGCCGGGTGAACAGATTGTGCTGGTGATCAGCAGCAGCGCCCATCGTCAGGCAGCCTTTGAGTCTGCCGAGTTTATGATGGATTATCTGAAAACCTCGGCGCCGTTCTGGAAAAAGCAGAGTCGCGATGGCGAGAGTTACTGGGTTGACAGCCGCGAGTCTGATCACCAGGCCTTGCAGCGCTGGCAGGATCAATCACAGGGGAAGGGCTGACACACCAATCGATTGCTGGCGCAACCACCATTGGGGTTGCAGATTCAGAACCCGGTATTCCCCGGGTTGCAATCCGTCCAGCGTCCATGTGCCGATCTGTACCCGAATCAGGCGCAGCACCGGGAAACCTGTGGCAGCCCCCATGCGGCGCACCTGACGGTTTCGGCCTTCCGAGATGGTCAGAGCCAGCCAACTGTCAGGCACGCTCTGACGCACACGGATTGGTGGCGTCCGGGGCCATAATACCGGTTCGATGAGGCGTTCGGCTTGAGCAGGTTTTGTCAGCCCGTCGTTGAGTGTCACCCCGCGTCGAAGTGCAGCCAGCGCCTCATCTGTGATGTTGCCTTCAACCTGGGCCCAGTAGGTCTTGGGCAGTTTGAAGCGGGGATTGCTGATGCGCTGCTGGGTTTGTCCGCAGTCAGTGAGTAACAGCAGGCCTTCGGAGTCTTTGTCGAGTCTGCCGGCAGGATAAAATCCGGCTAACGGGATATAGTGCGACAGCGTTTGTGCCGGCTCGGCGCCCGTGAACTGGGACAGCACGTTAAAAGGTTTGTTGAAGAGTATTAATCGCGGCATGGACGCGATTATAGTGGAAGAGGGTGACGCGGCGGGAGCCTTGACGAGACGACTCCCGCCGCTGCATCAGGCTTGAGGTTGGGATGCCGCCTTGATGTTGGTTGCATGCAGGCCTTTTGGGCCTTCGAGGGTGTCAAACGTGACAGTTTGTCCAGCCTTCAGGGTTTTGTAACCATCCATGCCAATGGCAGAGTAATGGGCAAACAGGTCGCCACCTCCGTCATCTGGCAGAATGAAACCAAAACCTTTGGCGTTGTTGAACCACTTCACTTGTCCCGTAGCCATCGTAGTACTCCATTGCACGTATGTTTTATTTTAATTGTTTACACGCCAGGCGTAGCAGGCCTGAGTGTTGTTCCCTAACTTGAATTGCTGTCCCTGTCGAACCGTATTATTCACCATTTTTTACAGTTTGCAACACTCTGAAATAAGGCTGGCTGATAAAATTCGTACATTCGCTCTCTTGAATAAATTATATTCACACCAATATGTTACTGAAAGAAACGGATCCGATACCCGATCTTGTTCTGGGCAGTAACAATACACAAACCGGTAGCTGCAAGCATGTTGGATATTCATTTACATACACAAAACGGAGCTGGCCACAGCCCCGAAGAGCACCATGGCACCGTCACCGATTTGGCCAAGCCAGCGCTGGCCAAACCGCCTCTGTACAAGGTGCTGCTGCTCAATGATGACTACACACCCATGGAGTTTGTGGTCGGCGTTCTGATCCGTTTTTTTCATATGCCGGTGGAGAAGGCCACTCAAATCATGCTCAAGGTTCACACTGAAGGCCGCGCTGTCTGCGGTGTCTACAGCCGGGACGTGGCAGAGACCAAAGCGACTCAGGTCAATGAGTTTTCGCGCGAGCATCAGCAGCCGCTGTTATGTGATGTGGAAATTGATCAGTAAGGGTATAGTGGTATCGAAAGTGTCAGGTAGCAGTTCGAACTTGAGGAGAACATGACCATGCTGAGCCGTGATCTGGAATTGACGCTGAGTGCTGCGTTCAACAATGCCAGGGACAAGCGTCATGAGTACATGACGGTCGAACATCTGCTGCTGGCATTGCTGGACAATGACATTGCGGTCGATGTGCTGCGTCATGTTGGCGTGGACATACCGAGGCTGCGCGCGGCGCTGATTGACTATATCGAAGCAACCACACCCGTTGTCCCTGAACAGGAATCCGATCGCGAGACCCAACCCACACTGGGCTTTCAGCGCGTCTTGCAGCGAGCGGTTTTTCATGTGCAATCATCCGGCCGTCAGGAAGTCACTGGCGCAAATGTACTGGTTGCCATTTTCAGTGAACAGGAAAGCCAGGCCGTTTATCTGCTGGCACAACAGGACATCGCCCGCCTTGATGTGGTCAATTACATCAGCCACGGTATCAGTCGCCAGTCCAGTCAGCAGGAGCACAGACCGGATGCCGGCGGCTCACAGGAAAGCCGGGAAGAGGAGGGAGGCAGCTCGGCGAACGCGCTGGAAGCTTACGCCACCAATCTGAACGAGCTGGCACGTCAGGGCAAGATTGATCCATTGATCGGCCGCGATCAGGAAGTCATGCGTCTGATTCAGGTGCTGTGTCGTCGCCGCAAGAATAACCCACTGCTGGTGGGTGAGTCCGGTGTCGGCAAAACCGCTGTGGTGGAAGGACTTGCGCGCATGATTGAGGAAGATCAGGTGCCTGAGGTGCTCAGGGACAATGTTATTTACTCCCTGGATCTGGGCGCACTGCTGGCGGGTACAAAATATCGCGGTGACTTTGAAAAGCGCTTCAAAAATCTGTTGGCGGAGCTCAAGAGAAAACCGCAATCCATTCTGTTCATCGATGAAATTCATACCATCATCGGCGCCGGCGCAGCCTCTGGCGGTGTGATGGATGCCTCCAATCTGCTCAAGCCCATTCTGACCAGCGGTGATTTGCGTTGTGTGGGTTCTACCACCTACCAGGAGTACCGTGGCATCTTTGAAAAAGATCGTGCGCTGTCGCGTCGCTTCCAGAAGATTGATGTGGAAGAACCGGATGTAGAGACCACGTATAAAATTCTCAAAGGCCTCAAGTCCCGCTTTGAGGAACATCATGAGCTGCGCTACAGCGACAATGCGCTGCGCGCGGCGTCCGAGCTGGCAGGCCGTTATATCAACGACCGTTTTATGCCGGACAAAGCCATTGATGTGATTGATGAAGCAGGAGCCTTTCAGCGTCTGCAACCGGAAAGCAAGCGCAAGAAACTGATACAGGCTGCGGACATGGAAAAAGTGGTCGCGTCGATTGCGCGCATTCCGCCGCAGCACGTCACCAGCTCTGATGTCGAGTCATTGCGCACACTGGAAGGCAATCTCAAGATGGTCGTGTTTGGACAGGATGAAGCCATCGAGTCGCTCGCAACAGCCATCAAACTCTCGCGTGCGGGGCTGGGCAATCCGGACAAACCGATTGGGTCTTATCTGTTCTCCGGCCCCACCGGCGTCGGCAAAACCGAGGTCAGCCGCCAACTCGCCAGAATTCTGGGTATTGAACTGCTGCGGTTTGACATGTCCGAGTACATGGAGCGCCATACGGTGTCACGTTTGATTGGTGCGCCCCCGGGATACGTCGGTTTCGATCAGGGCGGTTTGCTGACGGAAGCCGTCGCCAAACATCCCCATTGTGTGTTGTTGCTGGATGAAATCGAGAAAGCACACCCGGATGTCTTCAATCTGCTGTTGCAGGTGATGGATCATGGCACCCTGACGGACAACAATGGACGCAAGGCAGACTTCCGAAATGTCATTCTGATCATGACCACCAATGCCGGCGCCCAGGAAATGTCCCGCGCCTCAATCGGGTTTACACACCAGGATCACAGCAGTGATGGCATGGAGGTGATCAAGCGCAGCTTTACACCGGAATTCCGTAACCGTCTGGATGCCATTGTGCAGTTTGGCCCATTGAGTCCGGCGACCATCAGAACTGTGGTCGACAAATTCCTAGTTGAGTTGCAGGTGCAACTGGACAGCAAAAAGGTCACGCTGATTGTGGATGACTCTGCCCGTGACTGGTTTGCAGAGCACGGTTACAGCCCGTTGATGGGAGCCAGGCCGATGGCTCGCCTGATTCAGGACAAACTGAAAAAGGCGCTGGCCGAGGAGATTTTGTTTGGCAGTCTCAGCGATGGTGGTGAAGTGGATGTCTCCATCATCAATGACGAAGTGAAACTGACCATGCGCAGCCGGGCTAAAAAATCGGAGGGCAGGGCGCTGACCTCAGCCGACAGCTGAAGGGAGAGTAACGCGGCACCATCGGTCTACCGCGCTTATCGTGCGCGGTAGGTGATGCGGCCTTTGGTGAGGTCGTAGGGGGTGAGCTCCACCTTGACCATGTCACCGGTCAAAATACGAATATAGTTTTTTCGCATTTTGCCTGAGATATGAGCTGTCACAATGTGACCGTTTTCCAGCTTCACACGGAACATGGTGTTGGGAAGGGTATCCACCACTTCGCCTTCCATTTCAATCTGGTCTTCTTTCGACATTAAGCAAGTATTCCTGCATCGGAAATTAATGAGCGCGCATTTTGCCTGATTTGACCGGGATTGGCAAAGGGCGCACGAAAACCACGGTCACGCCAGCAAATCAGCTGCCATGACCCAGTGGCCGGGTGATCCCCGTGGCTGGAGTGCCCGGTTTTCTGCCAAACGGCGCAGAAACTCCTCTCGTGGCATCGGTCCCGCGCCCAAACTGGCAAGGTGCTGCGTTGGCAGCTGACAGTCGATCAGGGTGAAATTCCACCGATCCAGCTGACGGGCAAGTGCAATAAACGCCAGTTTGGACACATCAGGTATCAGGCTGAACATGGATTCACCGAAGAACATGGTTCCCAGCGCGACGCCATACAAGCCCCCGACAAGAGACTGTTCTCCATCAATGTCACGCTGCCACACTTCAACAGAGTGGGCATAACCCAATTTATGCAATGACTGATAGGCTTGCTGCATGTCTGCCGTAATCCAGGTGCCTTCGTGCTGCTGTCGCAGTTGGGCACAATGACAGATGACAGCCCTGAAGTCCTCATCCATGCTCACGCGTAAACGGCCATGTTGCCCGCAGTGGCGGCGTATGAAGCGCTGCATGCTGCGTGACACATGAACATGAGCCGGCTGCAAAACCATGCGGGGATCCGGACTCCACCATAAAATGGGTGAATCGTCGTTAAACCAGGGGAAAATGCCCTGGCTGTAAGCCGCCAGCAGTCGCTCAGGGCTCAGATCACCACCAACAGCCAGCAATCCCGGCGGATCGTCACAGGCCAAACTGGCTGGAGGAAACGCCGTGGAGTCCGCTCTCAGCCAGTAAGGTGCGCCCATGGTGAGTTACTGGTCCAGAAACTTCTCGGCGTCCAGTGCCGCCATGCAACCAAAACCGGCCGATGTGATGGCCTGCCGATAGATGTGGTCCGCAATGTCGCCAGCAGCGAACACACCCGGCACACTGGTCTGGGTGGCATTACCCTCGGTGCCGCTTTGAATGGAAATATAACCGTCTTTCATGTCGAGCTGTCCAACAAAAATGTCCGAGTTGGGCTTGTGACCAATCGCGATAAAAACGCCATCCACATCAATTTTCTGTTTGCTGCCATCTGCGGTGCTGACAATCTCCATGCCAGTGACACCCATATCATCCCCCAACACCTCGCTCAAGGTATGGTTCCAGATGATGGTGACATTGCCATTGGCGGCCTTGGCGAAGAGTTTGTCCTGCAGGATTTTCTCAGCGCGCAGACTGTCACGACGGTGCACCAGTGTGACATGCGAAGCAATATTGGACAGGTAAAGGGCTTCCTCCACGGCGGTATTGCCGCCACCAATCACCGCAACCGGCTTGTTGCGATAAAAGAATCCGTCACAGGTTGCGCAGGCACTGACACCGCGGCCCATAAACGCGGTTTCGGACGGCAATCCCAGATATTGCGCGGAAGCGCCGGTGGCAATAATCAGGGCATCACAGGTGTATTCGCCGCTGTCGCCTTTGAGCCAAAACGGACGCTGCTGAAGGTTTACCTGATTGATGTGGTCAAACACGATCTGCGTGTTGAAACGCTCGGCATGGCGGCGCATACGATCCATCAGATCAGGGCCTTGCAGGCCTTCAACATCACCTGGCCAGTTGTCGACCTCGGTGGTGGTGGTCAATTGTCCACCCTGAACCAGTCCGGTGATTACCACCGGATTGAGATTTGCGCGCGCAGCGTAGACGGCTGCGGTATATCCGGCAGGGCCGGAACCCAGAATGATCAAACGGTGATGCTGAGCTGTCATATCGGTGTTTTCCTGAAAAGCTGTTTTGACACGGGCGCATGTCCTGCAAGCAGCGCATTATAGCCACAATGGTAGCGCCGTTTGTGTTTATCAAGTGTGTTATGCTGCTGCCGGTTTCCCATGCATCAAAAAATTGATTATGATGGCGCCATGCAAGCGCGAAACAAAATTAACTGAATAACGCAGGCGACTGATTAATTTTGAAAAATGCCTCCAGACAAAAAACTGCGCCAGATCCGCAACTGAACACGCTGTCACAGCGCATCGCCCGCGAGGGGTCCCTGATTGTGTCCTTTCTGGTCGGGCTGGTGCTGCTGGTTTCCCTGCTCACGTACTCTCCGCAAGACCCCGGCTTCACCACCACGGGCACAGGCGTTGCCACCCAGAATGCGGTTGGGCAAATGGGTGCCTGGATCGCCGATGTCTTGTTACACATGTTTGGCTATTTCGCGTATCTGTTCCCGCTGGCGCTGGGCTTTCGCATATTCTCGCTGTTTCGTCAGCGTGACAGTGAACGCGTGTTTTCGTGGCATATGATTGCCATCCGCTCGGGCGGTCTGGCCTTGCTCGCGATAGGCGCCTGTACATTGGCAACCCTGCACTTCGAGATGCCCGCTGATTATCCCTGGCCGGCAGGTGGCCTGATCGGCGCGGCCATGGTTGATGTCAGCCTGCCCGTGTTTGCCACGCTCGGCACCACCATGGTGTTTCTGGCCCTGTTTCTGTTCGGGCTGACAGTCAGCTTTGAAATTTCCTGGCTCAAGGTCGTCGACACGACCGGGTACTGGACGCTCAATGGCTACACCGTGCTGCTGGAAGCCTTCAAAGCCTGGCAAGAGAAACGCGAAGAAGCTCAAAAAGTGCGTGAAGGGCTGGAAAAACGCAAACGCGCCATGGATGTGCGCATTGAAAAAGAGAAAAAGCGGGCACCGCCCCGTATTGAACCGGTGATTGCAGCGCCGCCGGAGCGCAGCCCACGCGTTGAAAAAGAGCGTCAAGGCAAGCTGTTCAAATCCGAGACGCCGGGTGAGCTGCCAGCCATCAGTCTGCTGGATGAAAAAAAACAGGCGTCCTCCAAAGGCTACTCGATGGAATCGCTGGAAGCGATGTCCAAGCTGCTGGAGCTCAAGCTGCAGGACTTTGGCATTGATATTGAGGTGACAGCGGTTCATCCTGGCCCGGTGATTACGCGTTTTGAGGTGCAACCGGCACCGGGTGTCAAGGCCAGCCGCATCACCAGTCTGGGCAAGGACCTGGCGCGATCTCTGGCAGTGGTCAGTGTGCGCGTGGTAGAGGTTATTCCGGGCAAAACGGTGATTGGCATAGAAATCCCCAACGAACACCGCGAGATCATTCTGCTCAGTGAAGTGCTGGCGTCACAGGACTTTGACAAGGCGCAATCGCCATTGAGCATGGCGCTGGGTCACGACATCGTCGGCAAGCCGGTGATTGTCGATCTGGCCAAGATGCCACACTTGCTGGTGGCCGGTACCACCGGCTCAGGCAAATCAGTGGGCATTAACGCGATGATTCTGAGTCTGTTGTACAAGTCCACACCGCAAGATGTCCGTATGATCATGATCGATCCCAAAATGCTGGAACTGTCGGTCTATGATGGCATTCCGCATCTGTTGACGCCGGTGGTCACAGACATGAAAGATGCCGCCAACGCCCTGCGCTGGTCGGTGGCGGAAATGGAACGACGCTACAAACTGATGTCGGCGCTGGGTGTACGCAACCTCGCTGGCTATAACAAAAAAGTCCAGGATGCGATCAGGGAAGGCAACCCCATCATGGATCCGATCTGGCGGCCTGACCCCATGCTGCTGCAAGATGATCAGACAGCGCCGGCGCTGGAACCACTGCCCACGATTGTGGTCATCGTGGACGAGCTTGCCGATATGATGATGGTGGTCGGCAAAAAAGTGGAAGAGCTGATTGCCCGCATCGCACAAAAGGCGCGAGCGGCTGGTATCCATCTGATACTGGCGACACAACGACCCTCTGTTGACGTACTGACCGGCCTGATCAAGGCCAACATTCCGACACGTCTGTCATTTATGGTGCAGTCCAAAGTGGATTCGCGCACGATTCTGGGTGAAGGCGGCGCTGAACAACTGCTGGGGCATGGTGACATGCTGTTTCTGCCGCCCGGCGGTGGTCTGGCTCGTCGTGTCCATGGCGCCTTTGTCAGTGATGAAGAAGTGCACCGGGTGGTGGCTGACTGGAAATCGCGCGGTGAACCGGTCTATATCGACGAGATTACCCAGGGCGTGGAAGAGCGCGAGATGAACATGGGCGGCATGGGTGGCGGTGACGGCGAGGGTGAGGAAGATGATGCCCTCTACGATGAGGCAGTCGCTTTTGTGACGGAATCACGCAAGGCCTCGATCTCGGCTGTACAACGCAAATTGCGCATTGGTTATAACCGCGCCGCACGTATGATTGAAGCCATGGAAGCAGCAGGCGTGGTGTCCGAGATGGGCAGCAACGGCAGCCGCGAAGTTTTGGCGCCACCCCCTCCACGTTGATGGTGAGACGTTTTATGTCCGGCTATAACGATCTGAACACACAGTCAGCGGTGATGCCATTATCGTTACGGTGGCTGGCCGTGATGATTGCAGCACTGCTGTTCCTGTCCAGTCTGGTATTACCATCGGCACAAGCCCAGGACAGCGATAATCTGCCGCCTCAAGTGCTGCCGGCAGATGCGCCGGATCCGGTGCAGTTGCTCGACACTTTGCTCGCCAACCTGCAGACATTACGCAGCGATGTGCGACAGCTGATCGTTGAAAACACAGGCGGGGTGCTGGAAGAAAGCCAGATCGTGTTCATGCTGCAACGCCCGCACGGTTTTTACTGGGAGACCGTGCACCCGTTTCCCGAGCTGATAGTCACTGACGGCGAAACGCTGTGGAATTATCAGCCGGATTTGCTGCAACTGACCATTGAACCATGGAATGCTGACCGCTCGGAGCTTGCCGCACGCTTGCTCAGTGGCAACACCGAAGCGATTGCGGATGAATACCGTGTTGAGGCCATTCCGGTCAGCCGAACCGACTATGAGTTTGTCCTGACCCCCAAAGATCCGGCGAGTTTGTACGAGCAGGTTTCACTGTATTTCGAGGCAGGAGAATCCGGACAATCCGAGCTGGTCTCTATCTTGCTGATCAACACCAACGGGCAACGCACGTTCTGGGAATTTCTCAATCGGGAAATCAACCCTGCCCTGGATGCGTCGGTGTTCACCTTCACTGCCCCTGAGGACGAGTTTCTGGATATCGTCGACAAACGTGAAACAGACGGCCTTTGATGTCATCAACAGCGACAACGCTGACACCGATAACCGCGCGCAGCCATTGGCCTCTCGCATGCGGCCGCGCAATCTTGACGAATACATAGGGCAGCGGCATCTGCTGGCCGCTGGCAAACCGCTGGGCGAAGCGCTGCGCCGCGGCCAATTGCATTCGATGATCCTGTGGGGTCCACCAGGCACCGGTAAAACCAGTCTGGCACGTTTGGTCGCGCGCCTGTGTGATGCCCGCTACGACAGCCTGTCGGCGGTATTGTCAGGCGTCAAGGAAATTCGCGCTGCCATCGAGCTGGCCAAAGATCACCAGCAAATGACCGGGCAGGCGAGCCTGTTGTTTGTGGACGAAGTGCATCGTTTTAACAAGAGCCAGCAGGATGCCTTTCTGCCGCATATCGAAGAGGGCACCATTGTCTTTATTGGTGCCACCACGGAAAACCCGTCGTTTGAACTGAATAACGCCCTGTTGTCACGTGCGCGTGTCTATGTACTGCAAAGTCTCGGCGACGACGACATCATTGAATTGCTGCAGCAGGCATTGAGTGATCGCCAGCGCGGGCTTGGTCAGCGTGAGCTGACAATAAGTGACAGAGGCTTGCAGCGGCTGGCCTCAACAGCAGACGGTGACGCACGCAAGGCGCTTAATCTGTTGGAAATTGCCGCCGACCTCGTCGACGATGGCCAGGAGTTATCAGACACGATACTGGAACAGGCGCTGCACGGCAGTGTGCGCCGTTTTGACAAGGGCGGTGATCTGTTTTACGAGCAGATTTCTGCCTTGCACAAAGCCGTGCGCGGCTCCTCTCCGGATGCCGCGCTGTACTGGATGATGCGCATGCTCGACGGTGGCTGTGATCCCTTGTACGTCGCGCGTCGCCTGGTACGCATGGCCAGTGAGGATATCGGCAATGCCGATCCGCGTGCGCTGCAAGTCGCCTTGTCGGCCTGGGATACACAAACCCGGCTTGGCAGCCCGGAAGGGGAACTGACTCTGGCACAGGCGGTGCTCTACCTGGCCAGTGCGCCAAAAAGCAATGCTGTCTACAAGGCCCTGAATCAGGTCAAGGCTGATATTGCGTCACAACCCGCTTACGACGTACCCGATCATTTGCGTAACGCCCCCACCAAACTGAACAAGGCGCTGGGGCATGGTGCCGACTATCGTTACGCCCATGATGAACCTGGTGCCTACGCCGCCGGAGAAAATTACTTCCCGCCCGAGATTCAGCATGCACGCTACTATTACCCGTCAGCGCAGGGGCTGGAGATCAAAATCGGCGAAAAGCTGCAGTGGCTGCGACAGCAGGACGCGCAGAGTCCCTTGCAACGCTACACTGGCTCCCGCACCAAAGGTCAGGAGGACTGAATGTCAACCGCAAGTACCTTGTTGGCCATAGCAGCCGGAGGCTCTGTCGGTGCTCTGGCGCGTTACGGCAGTGTGACGCTGGTACAGCAATGGACAGCGCAGCACTCGCTCTGGCACGGGCTGCCACTGGGAACCTGGCTGGTGAACGTCAGTGGCTCCTTGCTGATTGGTGTTTTGTATGTGCTGGTCAGCGAAAAACTGCTGCTTGCAGACAGTTGGCGCCCTCTGCTGATGATCGGATTCCTCGGCGCATTCACAACATTTTCCAGTT
This sequence comes from Pseudohongiella sp., assembly GCA_036834885.1. GTDB lineage: Bacteria > Pseudomonadota > Gammaproteobacteria > Pseudomonadales > Pseudohongiellaceae > Pseudohongiella. The sequence goes on from DAITNA010000004.1 coordinate 151,575, forward strand.
TTTCACTGGAAACCCTGCAATTGATAGAACGCGGTCTGGTATTGCAGGCGCTGCTGTATACCGTGGCCAGTGTAGTGTTCTGCCTGCTGGCCGGCTGGCTTGGCATGGCACTCACCCGCACACTGGCGTAAAATCCGCCACCTGCTTTCTTCAAAACCGGTTTCTGAGCAAGGATCATTTTTATGCTGGACCCCAAACTTCTGCGTGCTGACCCTGACCGTCTGGTCCAGGGCCTGGCCAAACGTGGTGTGACACTGGATATCAACGCACTGCTTGTCCTCGACAATCAGCGCAAAAGCCTGCAACAGGAAACCGAAAGCCTGCAAAACGAGCGCAACAGCCGTGCCAAAGCCATCGGTCAGGCCAAGGCTTCCGGTCAGGATGTGGCACCGCTGCTGGCAGAGGTCAGTGATCTGGGCGACAGGCTGGAAGCAGCCAAAAAGGCGGCTGATCAGGCGCAGGATGCCTTTAACAAAGCCTGGATACAGTTGCCCAATATCCCGCAGGCCAGCGTGCCCGCCGGAAAAGACGAACACGACAACGTAGAGCTGCGACGCTGGGGCACACCGGCCACATTCAGCTTTACTCCCAAAGATCATGTGACGCTGGGTGAACATGAGGCACAAAACGGACTGGCCATGGATTTTGCCAGTGCAACCAAACTCACCGGTTCACGTTTTGTGGTATTGCGCGGACGTGTGGCGCGGCTGCATCGTGCATTGATCCAATTCATGCTGGACCAGCACACGCTGCAGCACGGTTACGAAGAAACCTATGTGCCGTATATCGTCAACGCGGACTCACTGATGGGCACGGGTCAGTTGCCCAAGTTTGCGGAAGACCTGTTCCGACTGGAAGGTGAGCAGGGCTACTACCTGATCCCGACCGCCGAAGTGCCAGTGACCAATCTGGTGCGCGACGAGATTATTGCGGCTGACAGACTGCCGCTCAAGTATGTATGCCATACCCCCTGTTTTCGCAGCGAGGCGGGCAGCTACGGTCGTGACACTCGCGGCATGATCCGCCAGCACCAGTTTGAAAAAGTCGAACTGGTGATGATGGTACGCCCGCAGGATTCTGATGCCGCTCTGCAGGAGTTGACCGGACATGCAGAGCGCATTCTGCAGTTGCTGGAGCTGCCTTACCGCGCCATGCAACTGTGTGGTGGCGACATGGGCGCGGGCGCTGCACGCACGATTGATCTCGAGGTATGGTTGCCATCACAGAATTGTTACCGCGAAATCTCGTCCTGCAGCAATTTTGAAGATTATCAGGCACGACGTATGCAAGCACGCTGGCGTAATCCGGAAACCGGCAAACCGGAATTGCTGCACACATTAAATGGCTCCGGTCTCGCCATTGGGCGCACGCTGGTGGCCATTCTGGAGAATTACCAGCAGGAAGATGGCAGTGTGAATATTCCGGCAGTACTGGTTCCTTACATGGGTGGTGTGACCCGTCTTTGAAAACAAAGAAACGGTGGCCAGAGGCATTTTAATGAACTACCTGCCCGTTTTTATGAAGGTTCAAGACCAGCGTTGTGTGCTGGTCGGCGCTGGCGAAGTCGCCAGCCGCAAAGCAGCGCTGCTCGCCCGCACGGGCGCCTTTATCGTGGTGGTGGCACCGCTGGTGCGTGATGACATACGCGAACTGATTCAGCGTCATGGCGGCGAGATTCACCAGCGCAAATTTGTGGACAGCGATCTCGATCAGGCGGCGCTGGTGATCGCAGCAACCGACGATGATACGGTCAATCGCCATGTGTCTGAACTCGCTCGGGCCCGTCAAATCCCGGTCAACGTGGTCGACCAGACGGAACTGTGCAGTTTTATCGTGCCGGCCATTGTCGATCGTTCGCCGGTGGTGGTGGCGATTTCCACCGAAGGCAGCTCACCGGTGTTTGCGCGTCAGCTCAAGGAAAAGATCGAGATCCTGTTGCCGTCCGCTTACGGTCATCTGGCAAGTTTGCTCGGCAGCTTGCGAGATCGCGTCAAACAGGCTGTGACAGATGGCACCTTGCGTCGACGTTTCTGGGAAAAACTGCTGTCGGGCACCATGCCTGAACTGGTGCTCAGCGGACGCGAACAAGACGCCATGCGCGTGTTTGATCAGACGCTGGCCAATATGAGCAAAGCCGAAGTCCGCGGTGAAGTGTATCTGGTTGGTGCCGGGCCAGGTGATCCTGACTTGCTGACATTAAAGGCCCTGCGCCTGATGCAATCAGCTGATGTGGTGCTCTACGATCGTCTGGTATCCGATGAAATAATGCAGAAAGTTCGCCCGGATGCCGAGCGCATTTTTGTTGGCAAAGAGGCCAAACACCATCCGGTACCGCAGGAAGAAATCAATGACTTGCTGGTGCGGTTGGCCAAGGAAGGGCATCGCGTGTTGCGCCTCAAAGGGGGTGATCCCTTTGTGTTCGGACGTGGCGGAGAAGAGATAGATCGACTGGCCGATGCCGGTATTGCCTTTCAGGTGGTGCCGGGTATCACCGCCGCCTCCGGTTGTGCCTGTTATGCCGGCATCCCACTGACACACCGTGACTATTCACAGTCTGTGCGTTTTGTCACTGGCCACATGAAAAACGATTTGCCGGATCTGGACTGGCCTGTACTTGCCAAAGAAGATCAGACCCTGGTGATCTATATGGGCGTACTGACCCTGCCGGTGATCTGTGAGCAGCTGGCCGCGCATGGCATGGATATCCACATGCCGGTTGCGATTGTGGAGCAGGGCACCACTCCCAGACAGCGCGTGCTGACCGGAACGCTGGCAAGCATCGCGGATATCGCCACTCGCCATCACATTCAATCGCCGGCCATTATTATCATTGGCAAAGTGGTCCGTTTGCAGTCGCAACTGGCCTGGTTCAATTCGACAACAACGCTTGACGCAGGCGCGGCAGGTACCACAACAAACACAGCGCCCTGAGCACAACAAAGACAATAAAAGCGGTCCACAAACCGGGCATACCCAGCAGTGGCACTGTCCACAAACTCAGTCCAAAAAACAACCCGGCGGATGCGACAGACGCGTTGCGCATTTCCCGTGTGCGCGTGGTGCCAATAAAAATGCCATCCAGTTGAAACGCCGCAAATGCCAGCGCGACATAAACCGCAGCGAAAGGCAATGACGCGGCAGCAGCTTCCCGTACCGGTTCGTGCTGACTGAGCAGCTGCACAATAACATTGCCGGCCAGCAAAATAATTGCTGCCAGTATCAGGGCGCTCAGAGCAGAGAGCTGCGTTGTCCGGATGACAGCTTCGTCGAACACAGACAGTTTTTTGGCGCCGGCGGCTTCACCCACCATGGCTTCGGCAACATAAGCAAAGGCATCCAGGAAAAAGGCCGAGAACGAAATCAGTTGCAGCAGAATGTGATTGGCCGCCAGTGCATCGTCGCCAAACGCAGCACTCTGACGTACAAACCAGGCAAAACTGGCCACCAGCAACAGCGTCCGTATCATGATGTCCCCGTTGGCACTCAGGGTTTGTCGCCAGCGCGTACGATTCCGCAATTGTGGTGAGGGAATAAATCCGGTACCAGGCACGCTGCCATCGCCGGACTGTTGCAGGCTGTACCGCTTGAGCAGAACACGGAAAAGCAGCCACAACGCAATCACAACCGTGATCCACTCCGCTAACGCGGTGCCCAGACCGATACCCTCTGCGCCCATTGACATCACGCCGGCGAACACAATATCCAGTATGAGATTCAGGCCATTGAGCAGCAGCTGTACCAGGAGCAAGGTCCGGTTATGTCCAAGCCCGATCAGACAACCACTGATAGCAAACAAGACCAGTGCTGCCGGCGCCCCCCAGATCCGCATGGCGATATAGTCGCGTGTGATCTGCTCAACGGCATCGCTGCCTTGCAACAGTGCAAGCGATATTGACGTAATCAGCGTCTGCAACAGGATCAGGCAGACACCAATGACAACCGCCATGATCAGTGCACGCAAAAACGCAGCCCGGATTTCTGCTTCGTCACGAGCGCCCACGGCCTGTGCCACAAAACCAGTGGTTCCCATGCGCAGAAAACCGAAACCCCAGTACACAAAACTGAAGATCACTGCACCAAAGGCAATTGCCCCCAGATCTGCCAGCGACCCCAGATTGCCAATCACGGCCGTGTCTGACAGCCCCAGCAGAGGCACCGCCGCATTCGCCAGCACCACCGGCCAGGCTTTTTGCAGGATGTCCCGGTAGCGAATCATGAACCTGCTCAGTCGTCCGGGTTTTCAGCAGCAAGCCGGCGCTGTTCGGCTTCCTCAGCTTCGGCACGGGCATGCGCGATCACCGCCATGATTTCGTCGATGTTGGCGTTTTCCGCGCGGCGTTCGAACTTGCCTGTCAGTTTCACATTGGGATGGAGCTGGCCACGTTGGTACAAATCCCATATCTCCGGACCATAAAAGGTATCACGCAGTTCCGGCGCAAAGCGGCCGAAATACCGTGTCATGTTTTCAACATCCCGCATCAGCATGGCGGCCGCGTTGTTATTGCCGGCGGCATTTACCGCTTGCGGCAAATCAATGATCACCGGACCATTGGCTGCCATCAGCACGTTAAACTCGGACAGATCTCCGTGAATGAGGCCCGCGCACAACATTTTGACCACATCCTGCATCACACTGGCATGAAAACGACGCGCATCTTCTGCCGACATCTGTACATCGTTGAGACGAGGTGCCACATCACCCTCAGCATCAGTGATCATGTCCATCAACAACACCCCGTCTACAAAGCCGTGTGTCTGTGGTACTCGCACCCCCGCCTGATACAGTCGACGCAAGGCTTCAACTTCCGCATTCAGCCAGGCTTCCTCCTGGCCACGCTGACCATAGCGCGTCCGCTTGCCCATGGCACGGACATCACGGCTGTTGCGGACTTTACGACCTTCCTGATATTGCGCTGCCTGTTTGAAACTGCGCTTGTTGGCTTCCTTGTAGATTTTCGCGCAGCGCAATCTGTCGCCGCAGCGCACAATATAGACTTGTGCTTCCTTGCCACTCATCAGTTGACTGATGGTCTCATCAATCAGACCATCATCTTCCAGCGGTTGTAATCGGGGAGGGGTTCTCATAACTGAATCAGTGAATTCCTTTCATGAATGGTTATTGCTATCCGGGTCTTGCCGGATGTCGTCAAATGACTGACGAATGTTCGGCAGGTCCTGCCGGTATTGCTGGCCATCACCGTATTCTGCAAATTTGTGATAACGACTGTGGACATTCTTTAACTGGGTCGCGTGTTTGATTGGGCACCAGTACTGTTCAGTGCGTGCGGCAACCTCACGAACAAAGGAGATGACTCCGTTAAAGTAGCTGCAGTACAAACAGTTGATTTTTTCAATAACGTTCAGATAACGCAGCTGATGGCGATCCAACACCACATGATCAGATCGACGAACCTTGGGAATACCGTAAAGCGGGAAACACAGACTCTGGAAAAGGACTACCACAATATCCATCAGCACAGCAGGAATCAGGCAAAACCAGATGACAGGGACACTGATAACATGTTTCAGCTTTGCCCGTCTCAGGTACGTCAACAGGCCCAGCGCCTGACTACGATGCACGGCCAATGCTTCATCGGTAAAACGAATCGTTCGATCACGAATCTCGTAGGTGCCAACACGGATGCGTTGAATTTCCTGCCTCAGCTCTTTTTCCAGCCGACGTATTTCTTCAGCGATTTCCGTCGCGCGTTTGCTCAAGTGATCTCCGTCGAGTCATCAGTCTATCAGATCATATTTTGATCGCAGGATATCCACGATTTCCGATTTGGGATTTTGTGGCAAGTGAATACGCTGGCCGGTGATTTTTTCTGCAATACCTGTGTAGGTTTCAGACACCTGCATCATGGCGTCCAGGGGCAGGGCATTGTCGCGCGCCAGTGCGATACGCTCCGGCATACGATCCTTGTTCAGCAGGATGTCAGGGTCCGGGAAATAACCCAGCAAGAACTGCCGGAAAGCCTCCTTGGATTTTTCGACAATTTTTCCCTGACGGTAGGCTGGGCCATCCCAGATGCGCGAGGAGTCAGGTGTACCGACTTCATCCATGTAAATCAGCTTTTCCTGACCTGACTGGTCACGGACATAACCAAACTCGAACTTGGTATCCACAAACACCTGGTCAATTTTCTGCAGCGCGGCGCTGATCACGGCAAAACCGTCGCTGAGCAGTTTTTCGTACAGACCCACATCGGCGGCGGATCTGAAATTGAACGCTGCAAAATTGTTCACAATGTCACTGCGAGTGATGTTGACATCATCGGCTTCGGGTACACCGGGTATCCCTTTGAGTATGCCTTTGGTGGAAGGCGTCATCAGCAATTCAGGCAGGCGCTGATCTTTCTGCAATCCTTCCGGCAAACGAATTCCGCAAAAATCGCGCTCGCCCTTGCTATAGGCACGCCACATGGAGCCGGTGATGTACTGACGGCATATCGCCTCAATCATCACCGGCCGGGCTTTTTGCACAATCCAGACAAAGGGGTGGGGAATATCCAGAATGTGGCTGTCCGCCAGCCCATGCTGTTTGAACAGTTTGAACCAATGGCTCGCAATGGCATTTAATGCAGCCCCCTTGCCCGGAACACCGGCCATGCCACCCTCGGCATGCCAGACACAATCAAAAGCAGACAGACGATCGCTGATGACCATGATGGCAAGCGGGGCGTCCGGCAGGACCGGGTAGTTGTTCTCTTTGATCAGGCGCGCACTGTCGGCAGCTGTCAGCCAGTATACCGAACGCACCTTGCCACTATGCACAGGACGATCAGTCCGGATGGGGAGATCATTGTTGATTGCCAGTACGCTGTCTGCCGGATTCATCTGTTTGTTTTGCCTTTGATTCAAGTCGCCGGACCTGGTGCCCGGTATTCAGGCTGAGCATCATAACAGAAAGCCGCTACTGGCCAGAAAGCCGGATTGATCAAACCGGCAACACCCTGTCGCTTAAAAGCAGTTGGCAGGGCGCGGCAAGCCGGCGATACGACTGACCGTGAGTGCAGGTTTGCCGCCAAATAGCTTCATCAAATAAATGCTTTTGCCCTTGTCAGCACCGGCACGCTGCGCGACCAGTTTGACCAGCGGGCGAGTCGCTGGTGACAAACCGGTTTCGCGGTAAAACGCCTGCACCAGGTTGATGATTTCCCAGTGTGCTGGCGTCAGCGCCAGGCCTTCGGTTTGAGCCAGTGCTTGCGCCACGCCCTCATCCCAGTCCGACAGCTGCTTCAGATAACCATCGCCATCCAGCGCAATCAGCCGGCCATCGCAGACTTTTAATGCCTTGGCCGACACCATCAACTCCAGCTGACGCTGTTGTTATGTTGACAGACCAGATCCACAAACCCTGCGTAGGTCACCTCGTTAAACCGGGACAATCGTGATGGCAGGGCCCGCGCCGCCAGATCCTCGGTCAGCACATAGAGTGAGACGCCCTCTGGCAATGCCGCCAGCAAGGTCTGATTGGCGTCGGTATTGGCGGCGCCATAGACACCATCCTCAATGAGCAGGATGGCATCATCGGGTTGGACCAGCGCAATGGCCCGGGCGAGGGCGCTGGTCTGAAATGCCGACCCGAAAACGATATGAAGACTGCTCATAATGCCGTCACCACATCAGACTGGCGAATAATGTTGCTCAATTCGGCGCGGGTGCACACACGCACCGGAATCTGCAACTGACTGACATCCAGGCCTCTGCAGGCCAGTGATTCATCCAGCGCATAGATGTTGTCAACACCATACAGTTCCAGTGCCTGCAGCGCCGACATGGTGTTTTTGGCTGCAATACCCTCCGGAGCATGGCCACGCACCAATTGCCAGACTCCGTCATCCATAAAGACATAGTGAATCTGCTGCTCAAACACAGCCGAGGCCAGCACCATGTCCATGCAGGCCTTGGCACGGCTGCTGCCAAAAGGCGCTTGCCTGCTTAAAAATGTCAATGTTTTCATAAACTCAGGCACCAAAGCTGACGACACGATCAGAATTCAGGCAAGCATCCACCCACTGGCCCAAACCCGAAATGTCAAAGGATGCCGACAGAGTGGCTGCCGGTTTTTCATAACGGGCTGCTTCACCGGCGTCCAGCACACCACGCTTGAGCGCAGAGGCTACACACACGACTGCGTCAATCTGATGCTGTCCGATCAACGCAGACCAGTCCTCATTCAGATTGCGCTCGTCCTGTGCGTTAACGGTTGTACCTGACCCTGTGTACACACCATCTTCGTAAAAAAAGACGCGATAAATTGTGTGGCCTGCGGCAAGCGCAGCGCGGCAGAAAGACAGGGCACTTTGCGCCGACTGCCGCGACACCGGAGAGGCGGTGACTACAATACTGATAACCATACCCAGCTTCCATTCCAGAGGGATTCAAAGGAAAAATTGGTCATGCGGCTGCCATTATGCCGCATTGCGCCAGAATGAAAAATTGCAGCGCCCACAAAAACAAAACCCCGGACTGGCCGGGGTTTTGTGACGCGCCCGGTCACACCGGGCGGTGCTTTATCATTCGTCACCACCACCGAAGGCTGTCAGCAGATTCAACAGGCTGATGAAGATGTTGTACAGGGACACATACAGAGTCACTGTTGCCAGAATATAGTTACGCTCGCCACCGTTCACGATTGCACCGGTCTGCATCAGGATCGCAGCGCTGGAGAACAGCATAAAGGCCGCTGATAGCGCCAGTTGCAGTGCAGGAATCTGCAGGAATATGTTGGCTATCATCGCGGCCAGAATCACAAAAAAGCCGGCGACCATAAAGCCGCTCAGGAATGAGAAGTCCTTGCGAGATACCAGTGCATATCCGGACAGCCCGAAGAAAATAAAGGCCGTGCCGCCCAACGCCGTCATGACCAGCTGGGAACCGTTAGCCGTCGCCATGTAAAAGCCCAGGATCGGGCCCAGTGTGTACCCCATAAAACCGGTGAGGGCAAAGACACTCAACAGACCCCAGGCGCTGTTGGCCAGTTTGTGTGTCAGGAACAACAGTGCGTAGAAACCGATCAGCATGACCCAGATATTGATTGGCGCAGCGTTGGAGGCCATTGCAAATGCGGCTGTCAATGCACTGAACGCAAGAGTAAGACCCAGCAGCATGTAGGTATTTCTGAGAACTTTGTTGACCGCCAGCACCGACTCTGAACGGTTGGCAGTGGTCTCAAACTGATACTGACTCATACGGTAAACCTCCGGTTAAACAACTGAATACGTTCCTTGAAACTGACCTGCAAAGCAGGCACTACATAAGATCGGTTTTGCCTGCTTTATCTTTCAGGCCCCATCATACGGATGCCCGGACTCAAATCAATGTTTTTCGAAGCACACAGAATGCTAAATTCGCAGTTGACGCCAATCCAAATTGTAGTAACATGCCGGCTTCGCGCTGCGGAGGGATGGCAGAGCGGTTGATTGCACCGGTCTTGAAAACCGGCGAGGGTGAAAGCCCTCCGAGAGTTCGAATCTCTCTCCCTCCGCCACTTCATCGAATCTGTTCCCATCAATGCCTGTCCCTGACTCTCGTGAATCCACCGCAGTGACGTGGCGGGAGAGAGGTTTGAACGTCAGAGTTCGATAACTTGCGTAGCAAGTTACAACGAGCGCGCCAGCGCGAAGCCCGCAGGGGCACAAAAGCCCGCAAGGCTTTTGTGATTAATCTCTCTCCCTCCGCCACTTCATTGCATCTGTCTCCTGTCTTGTCCATCCCAGCTTCACCACCCCGAAAGACACAGGCTTTTTTGCGCCAAATCATAGGCATGGCATCCGCCAACTATGCGGTGTTTACAATCGCAGAGTGCATCGCTTATGCTCCTCTGACCTGATAATTACCCGGCATTTACCGCGGCAGTCAGGCTCAAAGCACCTGATGTCAAAGCAATAATTAAAAAGAGAGCGCGACCAGAATGCTCAACCGATTCATAGTTGTTGATGATTTTTATAACGACCCCGACACTTTCGTCAAAATAGCCCTCAGTACGATGAGGGAAGAGGATTCCCCAACCGGGAATTACGCCGGTGTGATGACAACACAGTCATTTCTCAGCGAACAACATCGGGAAATTTTTCAGAAACTCACGCTGGAAAATTCCATCAATTCCTCCACCAATGCCAACGGCCGAATCCGTTTCACGCGGGCAAACGATACCTTCAAGTTTCATATTCACTACGACGTCGACGTACAAACCCGGTGGGCCGGGGTCGTGTATCTGTCAAAGGAGCATCCCAAAGTGGATGGCACCTCGTTCTGGCGTCATCTGAGAACCGGGTTGGAAATCGCCCCCAATACACCGGAAGGTTTTGCACGTTACGGCTGGCGGAATTTCCACGATCTGAAGGCCTTTCTGGAAACCGAGGGTCTTGATGAATCCTTGTGGGAAAAAACATTTACTATCCCGTACAAGTACAATCGCCTGGTCTTGTTCAGACCATGGCTGCTGCATTCTCCTGGCCCGGCATTTGGTGACACGCTGGAAAATTGCCGCAAGGTGCAGACGCTCTTTCTGGGCAACTAGTCCGGTTCGGCTGCCATAGAGGAGTGTTGGCGTGGAAATCATACCCAATCATTTGTTCCCGTCTCTGGTCTGGTCAACATTGTTTGATGATCGCGAAGCGTTCAACCGGGAGCTGTACCGACTGGCTCAGGACCTGCATAAAGCCGATCCTGCCGGTGTCACAAAAACCAATATCAAGGGCTGGCAGAGTCCCAACAATATTCAAAATTTACCTCAGTTCAGCGCGATCAACCTGCGCATCCTTCAGGTTTGTCAACGCATTGCCGAGTCACAACATTTTCGGCCCAATACCGTGCTGCAACATCAGGCTTGGGTCAATATCAGCCCTCCCGGCGCCTCCAATCAGGTGCATTACCATCCCAACTGTCATTTCAGCGGAGTGTATTACGTCAGTCTGGACAGACAGTCCTGTGGCAGCATCTATTTTCGGGACCCGCGCGTTGCCTCCCGCATGATGACGTATCCGGTTGAACGCCTGACCGAATTTACGGCCAGTGAGCTGAGGATGCCGCCGGAGGAAGGGCGGATGTATGTTTTCCCGGGCTGGCTTGAGCACGGCGTTGATGAAAACCTGAGCAACAGGGACAGAATCAGTATCAGTTTTAATGTGCTGGCCGTGCCCACCAGTCATGGCTGACGCCTGACTTGCAGTAAGCGGCAAAAAAAAGGGCTCCCGAAGGAGCCCTTTTTTTAACGCTGCCAGTTCTTAGAAGTCAACAGACACACGTGCGTACAGTGAGCGACCCATCGGATCCTGCATTTCACCCATCACACCGGCGAAATCGTCGGTCCACTGGGCATTGCGGTCAAACAGGTTACGAGCACCGACAGAGACTGCCATTTCGCTGCCAAACATCTCGAGACCACGGTAGGTGTAAGCCAGATCGAAATCTGTCCAGGCCTTGATCTCGGTCAGCTGATCCGTCGGCACGCGGTTGGTGTTGGCAAACGAGTCAATGATTGTGTATCGCGTGCCATCCCAATCAACAGCGCTGACGTAGCGAACTGTACCTGTGACAGCATGCTGACCCATGACCCAGCCAATACGCAGGTTTGCCTTCCACTCAGGCACAGCAGGTGCTGTACCGGTTTGCAAGTTTGTGCTACCGACTGCATCGCGCGGTGCTGTAGTAGTGCTATCTGCAAACAGGAATTCCTTCATATTGGTACCCTGCAGGTTAAAGCGCAGATCACCCCAGTTACGCAGGCTGTAGGTGTAGTTGGCCTGAACATCATAAGCCGTTACTTTCACTGATTGCGCATTCACGCTACCCGGCGAGTTCACTTGCAGGATAGTAGCCAGATCATTCGGGTCACGAATGATGTCCGGGTTGGACAAACCGCTGGCCAGCCAGGCTTGCAACTGCGCCATGCTGGGACGGTTGGCTGCACCCACGCCATTACCGGTAAAGCCGGACCAGGCCTGGAACGCCGCGAAGTCAGCGTTCATGATCTGCTGACCACCAATGGTCACAATACGGTTGGTGAAGTCAGTCTCGTTCCAGGTCACTGACAGCGTCAGATCGCCGAAGGAGAGGTCGACACCCAACTGATTGGACGTTGAGGTTTCATTGTCGAGGGCAGGGTTGCCGCCCGCGCAGTAGGTGGTGAACGCCGAGAACGCGGAGAAACGGTCACTGACCGTGGACAAACCGCATGTGACCGGGTTCAACAGCTGAGTCAGGCTGGGTGCAATAAAGGCGTCACCGGTGGTGCCGCGAATACTCATCCAGTCGGTTGCAGCCCAGGTGAAACCGAATTTCGGGTCAGTCGATTTCTGGCCGGTGCTGAAGTCTTCCATGCGCACGGCGGCTTCCACTTCCAGATTGTCCAGCACTGGCAGTGCAAGCTCGGCGAAGAAGGAGTCTACTTCCCGGCTGCCACTGGTCACACTTTCGCGAACCGGGCTGCCAATCCAGGTGGCACCACGAATAGCGGTCTCGGACGGTGTGTTTTTGTAGTAGTCGTCACGTCGCTGATAACCCACCGCTGCGCCTACAGTTCCACCTGGCAGGTCGAAACCGAGCGAGCCGTTGATGACGATGTCGATCACACCCAGCGTGTTCTCGTTAAATGATCGTCGGCGAGCCGCAATGGCTTCAATGACTTCCGGCGAGTTCTGATGGGCCTGGTTCACCACAAAGAAGGGGTTGTAACAGGCTTCCCGGTCGCGAATCGGATCACAGCGCAGACCCTGCTTCATGGCCTCAATGTCGTATTCCTGTGTGGCCATCACTCCGAAATTGCGGCTGCTGTAGCTGTACGCAGCAAAACCTTCCCAGCCTTCCAGCACGGGCACTTTGAAGTTTGCCTGCAGGCTGTAACGGCTGTTGCGGTCCACGCTGCCGGAGATGTTGTCGCCGTCAGGGGTGAAGCCATTCGGCATAATGTGCGTTTTGTTGATCGGGCGCAGTGTACGCGGACGCACATCCTCGTAAAGCGGTACACCATTGGCCGTGGTACCAGTGACGATATAGTCCGGCGTGCCGTCCCGGTTCAGGTCCTGGGTGCCACGATCGGGAATACCGTCACCATTGGCATCAATACCGTACAGTGGCACACCGGCGGAGTTCACCGCACGGAATGGGTTGCCCGGAATTTCACCGCGAACAGCCGGCAGTTCACCAATGCGTGAGTTACCGGGGTTGGAGGTCGAGGTATAGGAAGTCTGATACAGACGTGATGTAAAACCCTGCAATGACAATGTCAGGTCATCACTGACGTCCCAGGTCGCATTGGCAAACAGGGAGTTGGTGTCCAGAGGATCACGATAGCTTCGGGTATCACCGTAATCGAAATAGCAGGTGCCGGTCGCGGCGCTGCCAACCCTCATACCATAGGGGTTATTGTTGACCCCTTTAATATAGGACTGACGCTCGGACGCGGGCGCACAGTTGGGATCTGGACGGTTGGTGGTGGTGCCGGTGTATTGGCCAGCTGCGTTACGGTTGGGTACAACCCAGTTGCCGGGCGCGTTGGACGAGTAGTTCATACCCGCCTGGGCCAGCTCGGGCCGTTCATCCCAGCCCAGACGGGTGTTGGACTTGAACTGGCCTGCCAGTACGACGTCCAGATCACCTATGGATCCTCCCCACAATCCCTGAACGGAGTGCTCTTCGTAATCACCGCGGGAATCCTGCTCGGAGTACACCTCGACTTTGGAGCCGTCATAGGAGGTATACGGCACAAAGTTGACTACACCCGCCACGGCCTCGCTGCCGTAGAGGGCGGCGGCACCGTCAGCAACAATATCAATACGGGAAATGGCAATGGTCGGAACCAGCAGGTTGACGTTGGCGTCAGCAATACGCTTGCCGTCGACCAGAACCAGCGTGGAACGTGACCCGAGTCCACGCAGGTCGATATTCGTTGAGCGTGAGGAGGTACCCTGAATGGTGTTGGTAATAGAGGAGGCCGGGCCTCCAACAAACGTAAGATTCTGTACCACTTCGCCAAGGTTCATGGTGCCTTCATCGGCCAGATCAGCCGCATTGAGCTGAGTCACTGACGAAGCCTGGGTAAAACCTTCACTGCGGCGAATAAATGAACCAGTAACAATGACTTCTTCAATCTCCGGATCCTGTTGGGCAAATCCGGTGTGGGAGAATGGAAGGAGTGACAGGCAGACAGACGTGCACAACAGCCTGCGCTTGAAAGGTGTGTTAGCGATCATAGGTTGCTCCATTTTTTTAATTGTTAAGCACTACGTTCAGGAAATGATGGGAAATCCCCTGAATTCGATCAGACTACAACCCTACTACAAACTACAGAGCGTCGATGGCTACGCTAGCATATGGTTTTGTTGCTGTCGACGATGAATTTCACTCAGATTTAAAACACTCAAAACCGTACGGCCGCTCGAAAATACCTCTGGAATGGACAATCTACAATAACGAACCCGCTCGCTGTATTGTGCCCTCCGGAATTTGGGTGCAACATACAAGCACATTCATCAATCCTGGAGTCAATCAGTGCTTATCAGAAAAATGCTGTCGTCCGCCGGTATCGGTATTTGCGGGATGCTACTTTATGTATCACAGGCTCAGGCGCAGCCGGCCTCACTGGAGAACAGAGCTGTTGAATGGCTTCAGGAGTTTGTCCGGGTTGATACCATCAACCCGCCTGGCAATGAATACCGGGCCGTGGAATTTTATGCCCGCATTTTTGATGAGTTTGGTATCCCGTATGAAACCGCCGAGAGCGCACCGGGACGGGGCAATATCTGGGCCCGTCTGGAAGGCGGAGATGAACCGGGGCTGATTTTGTTACAGCATACCGACGTGGTGCCGGCAGACCGGCAGTACTGGACTTTCGATCCCTTGTCGGGTGAGCTGCGTGATGGGTACATCTATGGTCGCGGCACACGCGACATGAAGGGGCTCGGCATTGCGCAGCTGGTCGCATTCCTGAACTTGCACCAGTCCGGCCAGGCGTTAAACCGCGATGTTATTTTCCTGGCAACGGCTGATGAGGAAGCCGGCGGGGAATTTGGTGTCGGCTGGTTAATCGACAATCGCCCGGAAATTTTTGAAGGCGTTGGCATTCTGCTGAATGAAGGCGGCGGTGGCAGTCGCAGCAGTGCAGGGGATGTCAGCTTTGGTGTAGAAGTCACACAGAAAGTGCCGGTCTGGTTGCGACTCGAAGCGGTCGACGTGCCAGGTCATGGTTCATCACCGCGCACTACCAGTTCAGTCACACGTATTGTGCAGGCACTGAATACCTTGCTGGAAAATCCGTTCCCGCCCCGAATTATTCCTCCAGTTGATGAATATTTCGCCAGCCTTGCAGAATCCACCAGTGATGAATGGTCACCTTATTACGCCAACATGAGTCTGGCTATTCAGGATGCGGATTTTATGCAGCGGCTGCATGAGCAGCGTGCCGGTCATCATGCGCTGACACGTGACACCTGTTCAATGACACGCTTTGAGGGGTCCAGCAAAATCAATGTGATTCCGCCCGAAGCGTGGGCAGAGCTGGATTGCCGAATTCTGCCGGACAAACCCTCCGCGCAGTTTGTATCGGAGATGGAAACCCTGATTGGTCACACCGGTGTGACGGTGGATGTCATCATGGCATTTACGCCAGCCATTTCCAGCACGAACTCAAGGCTGTTCGAAGCCATTCGCAATGTCACTGGCGAGTTGCACCCAGGTTCACGTGTCATTCCCTCAGTCAGCACCGGTTTTACCGACAGTCACTTCACACGCGATCTGGGTATCATCAGTTATGGCTTCAATCCGATGATTACCGACGATGGTGAGCATACCGGTGTTCATGGCAACGACGAGCGTGTGCCGGAAGCGGCGTTCCGTCGTGGCGTCAGCGACTTCTACGCCGTTATTCGCAACGTGGTATTCGACTGACAAAAAAACTAATGGTCAGAATGCACCAGCAGGGCCCGGGAATACCACCGGGCTCTGAATGCCACTCGCCGACACACTGGACACTCCGAAAAAGTAGTTGTCAATCACGACATTCTCCAGTGTAAAACTGTCAACATCACCCACTGAACGCGAATGTGTCCACTGCGCATCGGTGGTCAGACGCCAGTGAATTCTGTAGTTTGTGGCACCCGGCACCTTATTCCATGACAGGGTCGTATGCGGGCTAACCTGACCACGAATGCTGACATTCTCCGGAGGCGCCGGCGCCCATGCCATTGATGCCAGTGTGACTGCGTTCAAGGCCGTGAGTTTGGCTGCGTAGTCAAAATCCACATGCTCCAGTACATCGCCGTAGGCAATGCCGTCCTCGACACGAATATCCTGGTGCTGCCAGTTGTAGTTTTCGTTGGTTTCCATGATGCGCACGGCAGGGAATCCGGCTTCATTAAACGGGCGATGATGACCACCTCGTCCAAAGCGATCCAGCCGGTACACCATCATCACATCCAGGTTCGGGATATACAGGTCCGCCATCTGATCGATGTAACGTGCCAGATTGCGTGATGCCGAATCGACTTCACCGCCCTGGGATCGTCGCAGGCGCGCTTCCTCTTCCGTTTCCACATAGCGGGTGCCCTCGGAAAACACCCGCGCCGTGGTGTTGTTGATGACACCGTTGATGCCACGAATGTTGCCGATCATGTCGTTGTTGATCACCGCCTGAATCTGCCAGCCCTGATCGTTGGCATAGGCCGCCAGAATGGCGCCACCGTTCAGACCCTGTTCTTCACCGGACAAGCCGGTATAAATGATGGAGCCTTCAAACTGATACTGACTGAGCACACGCGCCGCCTCAATCACACCGGCCATGCCGGAGGCATTGTCATTGGCACCGGGAGAATCATCCGTAAAGTTCATCGGATCACTGACGCGGGTATCGATGTCACCGCTCATGATGACAAAACGGTTGCTGTCACGGGTGCCACGTTGTATCGCCACAACGTTAACGACTTCCACCGGATCCGGGATTCGCGCGGTACCGGACACGACGTCGCTGACATAGAACACCTCAAGACAGCCTCCGCAGTCTGCAGAAATGCGATCGAATTCAGCCTTGATCCAGCGCCGTGCAGCACCAATTCCCCGGGTATCAGATTCTGTTTCCGACAAGGTATGGCGGGTGCCAAATCCGGCCAGCGTGGCGATGTCGGCACCGATACGCTGCGCCGATGGCGCCTTGGCGATCTCATGCAGGCGCATCTCGTCAGCATGAGCCCCGGTACTCGCGGACACAGCAGTTAACAGCATTACACTTGTAACAGCGTTGTTATTCATCTTGTGGCTCCGGATCAGTGTCAAACGAATCAGTTGAAGCAGTTTTTTTATGTGCAGAGGGCTTGCGCGTCACACTCAGCCAGTCCAGTGACACACCTGTAATCGCATTAAAACGCGAAACTCTCAAAATCAGTTGCAGTACTTTCGGGCGTCGTCGCGGCACAGGTTCGTTGGCACGCGGCAAAAACCACAGGGCAACAACGGTGCGCAGGATGGCGGTCACAAAAAACACAACAAACAGCGGACTGCGCATCCAGCTCTGCAGAAATCCCAACCACTCGAACAATACCGGTGCACCTGCCGCTATCAGGCCGCCCAGCGTGGCGCCGGCAAAAATGGCCACCGCGGTCAAAGCGGACTGGGCTGCGGCATAAACGGCAAAGTCGCTGCGCTGAGGCCTGATGTCGTAGAGATAGTTCGCGGTACTGAGACTGAAACCACTCCACACCAGACCGGAGACCACCTGAACCAGCAGCAGATAATAAAAGTCTGGTGAAATCATCCACAACACCGGTATCACCGGAATGGTCAGACAACAAAACTGCATGACAATACGATTGCCAAAACGGTCTGTAAAACGTCCCCAAAAGCTCAAGGTGAGAAATTGAGTGACGATAGACGCAATCGCGTTCAGGCTGTACTCAAAGTACGTAAAGTGCAGATCCCTGAGCATGTAGACCGCAAAAAACGGGGCAGAGATCGCCACCACACCTTGCATGCCGGCCACAAAAAAGCTGTAGTCACGAAAGGTCTTGTCGTGTAGCGAGGCGCGCAACTGGCGGATGCTGTTCAGAAATCCTTTACGCCGTTCACGATGCGGGCGCGGGTCCGGGTCATGCATCAGGTGCAGCAATCGGCTGGAGATCAGGCGACCGGTTGCCGCGACCGCAAACAGGGTGGCAAATCCCAGCCAGACCACACCGGCTGTTTCGCTAAGCGATAACAGGGCACCACCACCGGCAAACACCAGCAGTGACGCCATCATGGTCAGACGTGTTCGTGAGGCAAAAAAAGCGCCGCGCCGCCGCTGCGGGACAATACTGCCCATCCAGGCGCGCCATTGCGGCTGAATAAAGTTGATACAGCCAAAATACATGACGGCCAGCAGAATAAGCCACCAGACGCCTTGTTCAGGCTGTGCCACCGCCAGCACCACCAGGCCAACCACAACCACGGTTTGCAGCACTGCGGTAGCGACGACCATGGGTTTGCGTGGCAGATAGTTGCCCAGCCAGGCTGACAGAATCTGGCACAGCGCACCAAATAGTTGCGGGATAGCAGTCAGCCAGCCCATTTGCAGGGCAGATGCCTGCAAAAAAATGGCAAACGCGTTAAAAAAATTGTCGCCTGTAGCTGTCATGGTGGCCGAAGCCACAGCCTCTTTTTGCGACAGATTCAGGGTCCTGCGCAACCACAGGCTGCGCGACTGGGCGCGACTGCCGCCGGCATCACCCGGTACAGCCGTTGACGCGGTACCCGGCGCAGGATCGTTGCCTGACTGTTCAGGTTCAGCTGGATGGCCGTCAGACATGCCGGGCAAGTGCTCCTTGAGAAAGAGGGGTCAGAGTCGACTCCGGCTAGGTTATCGCACGCGCTTGCGCTAGGCTATAGCCCTGACAGTCAGTTTCAAGGTACACAGTTATGGGCAAATCACTGGCTGACCAACTGCTCAGTGCAGGGCTGGTCGATGCCAAACGCGTCAAGCAGGCACAACAGGAAAAACGCAAGGAACAAAAACACCAGCCCAAAGGCGGCCAATCGGCTTATGACGAGCAACGCAAACAAGCCGAGGCGGCGCGCGCAGCCAAGGCGGAACAGGACCGCCTGCTGAACGAAAAACGTCTTCAGGCCGAGCGTGACAAGGAAATCCGCTTACAGGTCAGACAGATCCTGCAACAGCATGCGGTTCCGGCAGATGGCGAGATACGCTTTAATTTCAAGGACGCCAGCACAGGCAAAATCCGTTATCTGTTTGTCACTGAAAACCAGCAGAATCAGCTTGCCAGTGGACAGTTGCTGATTTGCGCCAGCGGCAAACGCGCAGTATTGGTCAACCGGGAAACAGCCGACCGGGTGAGGGAGCGTCTGCCGGCTGCGGTGCTTTTTGATGCAACCGCGCTCCGCAATACCAGTGACAAAAACAACGACATCGACGATGCCTACAAGGACTTCCCCATACCCGATGATCTGGTGTGGTAAGTCTGGCCCGCGACTTGCTTGGTACAGTCAGCAAACTTGCCAGGCAAGGTAACAACACAGTGCGTCCGGGCGGAGAACATCATGATTTGTGACATGCTGATTGTAGGTGGTGACGGTGATCTGGCTTATCGCAAGCTATACCCGGCCCTGTACCATCTGGACAAGGCCAGTTGCCTGCCCCCATGCCTGAGAATTGTCTGTGTATCGCGTTTGCAGCACAAACTCGACGAGTTTCGCGCTCGTGTCAGACAGATGCTGGCGCAGTATCTGGATGCGAATGAGCTGGATGAGGCAGTCTGGCAGCGCTTCAGTGAGCGCCTGCGCAGTTACAGCCTGGATGCTACCAGTGAAGCCGAGTTGGCGATTTTGAGCCGCGAGGTGTTCACGGACAAAAGCCGCGACCTCATTACCTATCTCGCCACACCCCCGCGCATTTTTGCGACAGTCTGCCAGTCGCTGTGGGCGGTGGGTCTGGTGCGCGACAACATGCGGTTGGTCATCGAAAAACCGCTGGGACATGACCGCGACAGTTTTCTGGATATCAACAACAGTCTGATGGCTATCTTCAAGGAGCATCAGGTTTACCGAATTGACCATTACCTGGGCAAGGAAACCGTGCAAAACCTGCTGACGCTGCGTTTTGCCAACGCGCTGTTTGAACCGCTGTGGAACAACACGTATATCGATCATGTTCAGATTACCGCGGCCGAATCCGTCGGCGTGGGCGGGCGTTGGTCGTTTTATGACAGTGCCGGTGCGCTGCGCGACATGGTGCAAAATCATTTGCTGCAACTGCTGTGTCTGTTGGCCATGGAACCACCGGCATCACTCGAACCGCGCGCGGTACATGATGAAAAACTCAAAGTGCTGCGCAGCCTGGCGCCCATCAGAGGCCGAGCTGTGACCGAGCAAACCGTGCGTGGTCAGTATGGCGCTGGCAGCATCAACGGCGAGAGTGTGCCAGCCTACACAGCAGAGCAGGGCGCAAGTCCGCGCTCCGGGACGGAAACCTTTGTGGCCATCAAAGCCCACATCAACAACTGGCGCTGGGCCGGTGTCCCGTTTTATCTGCGCACGGGCAAACGCTTGCAGCGACGCTACTGTGAAATTGTGGTGCAATTCAAAGAACTGCCACACGCTATCTTTCAGGATCAGACCGGACCCGGCTCGGCAAACCGGTTGGTGATACAGTTGCAACCTGAAGAAGGTATCCGCCTGCACTTGCTCAACAAAGTGCCGGGACTTGACGAGAACTTCCCGCTGGAGACCGTGTCACTCAATCTGTCACTGAGTGATGCCTTTACCGATCGTCACGTACCGGACGCCTATGAGCGACTGCTGTTTGATGTGATGCGTGGCAATTCAACGCTGTTCATGCGAGCGGATCTGGTTGAAGCAGCCTGGGCATGGATTGACGACATCGTGGACGGATGGGCCAGCAGCAAACAAAAATCTGTGCCCTATATGGCGGGGTCCATGGGACCAAGCGACAGCGTTGCACTTGTCGCCCGTGACAACCGGCAGTGGCAGGACTGACTGACAGGAGTACATGTCATGAGCTGGCATCTGCATCAGTTCAGGGATTCAGGCACACTGATCAGCGCATTGTGCGAGCATGTTGCCGGGGTACTCGCCAGGGCCGTATCCGACTATGGTCGCGCTTCACTGGTTGTTTCTGGCGGTACGACCCCGATACCGCTGTTCCGGGCGTTGGCAGACACGGATTTGCCCTGGGCGGAGATCGTGATCAGTCTGGCGGATGAACGCTGGGTGGATGAAACACACCCGGACTCCAACGCGGCGCTGGTACGCCGTGAACTGCTCCATGGATATGCGTCCACCGCACGTTTTGTCAGCATGAAGTGCGCAGCCAAAGATGCATTTGATGCTGAGAGCAAGGTCAGCCGTCTGCTGGCCAGCAGTATTTTTCCGATAGACATGTTGCTGCTGGGTATGGGAGAGGATGGTCATACTGCATCGCTGTTTCCGAAGGCGCGCGGATTGGCTGCGGCATTGAACCCGGACAGTGCCCTGGTGTGTCACGGCATACAGGTGCCGGGTATGCCATATACGCGTATGACTCTGGGACTGGGTGTCATTTTGCGCGCCAGGAAACGGGTTATTCATATACAGGGAGAAAACAAGTACAAGCGCCTGCAGCAGGCCATGCAAGCCGGGCCGGCGGAGGAGATGCCGGTCAGGGCGGTATTGCATGCACCAGCGCTTGATACCGAGATTTTTTATTCACCGTGAGGGGCAGAACATGATGAACAGCATTGTCGAGTCAGTCACTGCCGATATCCGCGAACGCAGTCAGGTGTCCCGGCAACAGTATCTGCAACAGATGGCGTTGAGCGCAGAGCATTTGCCGCCCAGAAAAGTGTTGTCGTGTGGCAACCTCGCACACGCCTTCGCCGCTTGCAACGCCAGCGAAAAATCCATGATTGGCAGTATGCAAACGCCCAATATCGGCATTGTCACTGCGTATAACGATATGTTGTCAGCGCATCAACCGCTTCAGCACTATCCGGATCTGATCAAACACACTGCCTTGCGGCATCAGGCGACGGCTCAGGTCGCCGGCGGGGTACCTGCGATGTGTGACGGCATCACTCAAGGTCAGCCCGGCATGGAGCTCAGCCTGTTCAGCCGTGAGGTGATTGCGATGGCCACGGCAGTCAGCCTCAGTCACAACACCTTTGACGCTGCGCTCTGTCTGGGGGTCTGTGACAAGATTGTGCCGGGCTTGTTGATTGGCGCACTGAAATTTGGTCACTTGCCGGTGGCCTTTATACCGGCCGGTCCGATGGCATCAGGTATCCCCAACAAGGAAAAGGCCAGAGTGCGTCAGCTTTACGCCCGCAAACAGGTCGACAAATCCGAGCTGCTTGCCGTTGAATCCGCGTCGTACCACAGTCCCGGCACCTGCAACTTTTACGGAACCGCGAACAGCAATCAGGTCATGGTCGAGATGCTTGGCATTCAGTTGCCGGGCACATCATTTGTGAATCCAGACCATCCGCTGCGACCGCTGTTGACTCAGGAAACAGTCATACGACTGTTGGCCGCCTGCAACCCTGCACAAGGTATCAAACCACTGGCAGCGATGGTGACAGAAGCCTCACTGGTCAATGCCGCAATAGCCTTGCTTGCTACCGGAGGCTCAACCAACCACAGCCTGCACCTGCTGGCCATCGCCAATGCGGCAGGCATCCGGATGACATGGCAGGATCTGGATCGCCTGTCTGCGGTCACGCCCTTGCTCGCTCGCATTTATCCCAATGGAGATGAGGATGTGAATGCGTTCCAACAGGCCGGAGGTATGGCATTTCTGGTGCGTGAACTGCGTCGCGGAGGGTTACTGAATGAGGATGTGGTGACCTTGATGGGGGAGGGCATGCAGGCGTATGAAAAACAACCGGTGCTGACTGAAGGCGGTTCACTGCAGTGGATTGATGCAGTTGCCGAGTCAGCGCGCCCTGAGGTACTGCGACCAATGGATAAGGCATTTGCCAATGAAGGCGGGCTGCGGGTGTTGTCGGGAAATCTCGGCGAGTGCATCGTTAAAGTGTCTTCCGTAAAAACTGGGCACCGCATGCTCACCGCCCCATGTGAAGTGTTTGACTCCCAGCAGGCTTTGCAGCAGGCGTTTGAGCAAGGACTGCTGAACAAGGATTTTATTGCCGTTATCCGCTTCCAGGGACCTCGGGCCAACGGCATGCCGGAGCTCCACCAACTGACACCTGCACTCGGTGCCTTGCTTGACAGTGGTTACCGTGTGGCGCTGATTACCGACGGCCGCATGTCGGGCGCCTCCGGCAAAGTGCCAGCTGCCATTCATTTGTGTCCGGAAGCATTGGATGGTGGCCCGATTGCACGATTGCGCACCGGTGATGTCATCACACTGGACACGGCGCAAGGCGAACTCTTTGTACACCTGTCCGGCGAGCAGCTTAATGCGCGCGAACTGGCACTGCCACCCGCCGCAGATCCTCTGTTGGCCGGCAGCCTGGGGCGGGATCTGTTTGCCGGTTTCAGACAACTGGCAGGGCCTGCCAACCGAGGCGCATCGGTTTTTTGATCGAAGTTTTTATAAACAGACAAAACGGAGCAGCAATCATGGCATTCCTGAAAGAACAATTGCATAAGGCCGGTGTGTTGCCAGTGCTGATTGTGCAGTCTGAAGAGGAGGCCGTTTTTTTGTGCCGTGCCCTGTATCAGGGAGGCATGAGCGCTGTTGAAATTACCCTGCGCACACCAGCGGCTCTGGCGGCCATTCGCGCAGTCAAACAGACCTTGCCCGAGCTTGCCGTGGCAGCAGGGACCGTGCTCTCCGTGCATGATATGGAGGCCGTAGCCGAGGCCGGTGCTGATTTTGCTGTCAGTCCCGGTTTGACACGCGCGTTGGCAGATTGTGCGCGGCACCTGCCACTGAATTATCTGCCAGGTGTCAGTACCGCTTCCGAAATCATGGGAGGACTGGAGCTGGGATACCGTCTGTTCAAATTTTTCCCGGCCGAAGCCTTCGGTGGTATCAAACTGCTCAGCGCATTCAGCTCACCCTTTGCCGGCGTCAGTTTTTGCCCAACCGGTGGCATCAACAACAGTAATGCCAGATCGTGGCTGGCGCTGGAGAACGTCAGCTGTATCGGCGGGTCGTGGATGATCAGCCAAGAGCTGGTCAAAGCAGGCCAGTGGACCGCCATCACAGAGTCCGTGCGCCAGTGCCTCGACGATATCGGGTTGCATCGACCAGACCTAGGCCAGTTGTCATGAATACGCCGGTTCTGGTTGCTGACATCGGAGGGACACATATCCGGCTGGCACTGAGCACCCATGCAAGCGCACCATTGCAGGGCGTTTCAATCTGGCGCTGCGCTGACTTCGAGCATCCGCTGGCGGCATTCAGATGTTATCTGGCGCAGCTCGCGAGCAAAGGCGCACCGTTACCGCGCGTGATTTGCCTGGCGGTTGCCGCGCCGGTGCAGGACGACCACATTCGCATGACCAACAACCACTGGCACTTCAGTCGCATGGCATTGGCCAGCGCGCTGCAACTGCCCGTCATGGTATTAAATGACTTTGAGGCGCAAGCCTGGTGCCTGTTACACCCGGAACAGCTGACGCTGCGCTGGATCAACCCGGCACAACCTGTTGCGCACTGGCCGCGCGCGCTCAGAACTGTCGCCGGCCCGGGTACCGGGTTTGGCGCCGCGAGTCTGACGCCGGGAGGAGAGGTCATCAGTGCAGAACCCGGACACATCGCGTTTGCGCCGCTGAATCAGCAGGATCTCTCCGTACTGCAACAACTGTGGCGGTGGTTTCCGCGCGTGACCGTTGAGCATATGATTTCTGGCCCGGGTATTGCTAATACCTATTGCGCCCTTGCAAATCAGGCTGGACAACCGATGACACCAGACACAAGCCCGAACAGCGCTGAAATCGTCAGCATGGCAGAGCACTCAGTGCTGGCTGCTGACACCCTGCGTTGTTTCAGCCGCTGGCTGGGCGCCGTTTGTGGCGACCTTGCACTGGCCAAAGGCAGCACTGGCGGATTTTTCCTCAGTGGTGCGCTGCTTGCAAAACTGGGCCGGCATTTTGACCAGAGCGCGTTCTTGCAGGCATTTACCAACAAGGCGACGTTCAGCCACTGGTGCTCAGCGATCCCGGTTGCCTACGTCGAAGATGAATGGCCAGGATTGACCGGATGCGCCATGTACACTCACCATCACCCGAATCTCATACATGATGCCGGACCATTGCACGGATAACACAGAAGATTCTCTGCGTGAGCTGATGGCCAGTGTGGGCATCGCCAACTCATTTGTGGATTTTTCCGGCGCCACTGTCGCTATTCCACAGGCCGATCAATACGCTGTGTTGTCGGCCATGGGATTTGATGCCAACAATCCGGACAAGGAACTGGCAGCGTTGCAGGCACAACCCGGTCAGAGTTTGCTGCCCCCCGTCGTTATAGTCACCAAACGTGGCAAGGATATGGACTGTGAGCTGGAATTTGTCTTGCCAGCCGACCACAGTGCGTTTGAGCTTTGCTGGCGTGTGTGTACAGAGCACGGCGAGCGCTCCGACTGGACGCAAGTCAGCATCCTCTCATTAACCCGAACACGCCTGCATGACAATCAGGTGCGCTGCCTGCTGCCGATATCACTGCAAAAGGCGCCTGAGGGTTACCACCGTTTTGAGCTTGAGGTTTACAACAACGCACAGCGGGTGATCAGCTCTGACACGCTACTGGTGGTCGCGCCCGAGCGCTGTTATGAAGCAGACTGGATTCGCGACAACAAAAAGCTCTGGGGGTTTTCTGTCCAGCTGTACTCGGTCAGCAGCAGTCGAGGCTGGGGCATGGGTGACTTTGCTGATTTGCAGGCGCTGATTCGCTCAGCCGCACAGCAAGGTGCCGGGTTTCTGGTATTGAATCCCTTGCACGCCGGTCCGCTGCACCAGCCGGATCATTGCAGCCCGTACAGCCCGGTAGACAGGCGCTGGCTGAATCCGCTCTATATTGCGCCTGAGCTGGAACCGGCATTCGAAGCCAGCGGGGCACAGCAGTGGCTGACAAGTGATACCAATGCCCGGCAATGGTTAAACGATGCCAGGACAGGAGACTGGATCAACTACACGGCGGTTACTGCGCTCAAGCTGCATGTGCTGGCCCAGATGTTTGCCTACATCGACGCCTTGCCGGCGGACAATTCGCAACAACAACAGCTGCAGCGCTTTATCGACGCTGGCGGCAAATCCTTGCAGGACTATGCTGACTGGCAAGCTGACCGGCACATGACAACGGGTATCCAACTTACCAACAAACCGCGATTCTTTTGTTACCTGCAATGGCTGGCTGACACCCAGTTGGCAACCTGTCAGGCGTTGGCAAAAACTGCCGGAATGGCCATCGGACTGGTCCGCGATCTGGCCGTGGGCAGCGCCAGGGATGGCTCCGAAGTCCGTTGTTCAGACGGCGCCTTTTGTACCGGCGCCAGTATTGGGGCGCCGCCTGACCCGCTCGCACCGCAGGGTCAGAACTGGGGACTGCCACCACTGCATCCACTGGTACTCAGACAACGGGCTTATGCGCAATTCATCGAGCTGTTGCGCAGCAACATGACTCATTGCGGTGCGCTGCGCATTGATCATGTGATGTCACTGATGCGTTTGTGGTGGTGCCCCTATGAGGGATCGGGGCATGGCAGCTATGTTGCGTATAACGATGAGGAACTGTTTGCCCTGCTGCGACTGGAAAGCCAGCGCAACCAGTGTGTAATCATCGGCGAAGATCTGGGCATCGTGCCGCAGACGGTCAGACAACACCTGGACAACGGAGGCATCTACTCCAATTTGCTGTTCTATTTTGAAAAGGACTCGGCACACCGCTGGCGTGCGCCTGAACACTATCGCCCGCGTGCACTGGCGATGCTGGCCAACCACGATGTTCCGACGCTGGCAGCCTGGTGGAATACCGAGGACTTGCACATGCGCCGGGCACTCGGACTTTTGCCGGACGATGCACAACGTGATGCAGCCCTGGCTGACAGGCATCACGACAAAACGCTGGTACTGCATTTGCTGGAATCACAATGGTTGTTACCCGCCAACCGTTTTGCCAACGCCCAACAACCCTCTCCTGTGGAGGTGCCCATGGATACAGCACTGGCATCCGCATTGATGCGTTGTCTGGCGCGTAGCAACTCACAGCTGGTGTCCTTGCAACTGGAAGATCTGGCGCTGATGACCACGCCGGTGAATATTCCGGGTACCTCAAGCGAGTACAAAAACTGGCAACGCAAACTGCCACCGGATTTGCATCTGATGCTGGATCAGCAACCTTGTCAGGAGATGCTCGCAGGCGTCAGAGCGGAGCGCGGATAAGGTGGACACCATGACATCATCAGGCCATTTGTTGTCCCCGGAAGATCTGTATCTGTTTGCTCGCGGTGAACACGAATGCCCGTACCGCTTCCTCGGTGCCCACAGTGTCGGTAACGGGACCCGTTTTGCAGTATGGGCCCCATCAGCGACTCGCGTAGCCGTTTGCGGTGATTTTAATCACTGGGATACCGGCAAAGATCTGCTCGTGCCACAGGGAGATTCCGGCATCTGGGCCGGGATTGTCTTACACGCCCAACCTGGCATGCATTACAAGTACTGCATTCACGATGCACGGGGACAACAACAGCCACTGAAGGCAGATCCCTACGCGCGCGAAAGCCAACGTCGACCTGACACAGCGTCTATGGTGCCTTATGCCACTCAATTCAGCTGGGATGATGGGCTCTGGTTGCAGCAACGCAGAAGCAGCCAGCCGCATCGTCAGGCGATGAGCATTTATGAGGTTCATGCCGGCTCCTGGCGCCGTGGTGAACACAATCGCTGGCTGGGGTATCGGGAATTGGCAGACCAGCTCATCCCGTATGTCAAACAACTGGGTTTTACCCACATACAATTTATGCCGCTGAATGAACACCCTTTTGACGGCTCATGGGGCTATCAACCGATTGGCTTGTATGCACCCACGCGCCGATTCGGCGCACCGGACGACCTGCGTTATCTGATCAACACGGCACACCAGCAGGGCATAGGCGTCATCCTGGATTGGGTGCCTGCACATTTCCCGTCTGATGACCATGGACTCAAACGGTTTGACGGCAGTTGTCTGTATGAGCATGAAGATACGCGTCGGGGCTTTCACCCGGATTGGGAAACACTGATTTACAATTATGGTCGTGCCGAGGTCATCAGCTATTTGTTGGGCAATGCAGTGTACTGGCTGGAGGAGTTTCATTTCGATGGCCTGAGGGTGGATGCTGTCGCTTCCATGCTGTATCTGAACTACAGTCGCAAGGACGGAGAATGGTTGCCCAACCATCTGGGTGGTGTTGAAAATCTGGAAGCGGTCAATTTGCTGCGCCTGATCAACGAGCGTGTCCACCGGAGACTGCCAGGCGTCATGATGATTGCCGAGGAATCGACGGCATGGCCAGGTGTCACACAAATGACCTGCAACGGCGGACTGGGGTTTGGTTTCAAATGGAACATGGGCTGGATGAATGACACCTTGCGTTACATTGCACGCGATCCCATTCATCGCCGTTACCACCACAACGATATCCTGTTCGGTCTGGTCTATGCGTTCTCCGAGCAATTTGTGCTGCCGCTGAGTCACGATGAAGTCGTGCACGGCAAGCGCGCCTTGCTGGAGAAAATTCCGGGCGATAACTGGCAAAAATTCGCCACGCTGCGCGCGTACCTTGCGTTTATGTGGGCGCATCCGGGCAAAAAGCTGCTGTTTATGGGTGGCGAGTTTGCGCAGCGCCGTGAATGGAACCATGACAGCAGTCTGGACTGGCATCTGCTTGAGGGAGATGACAGGGATTTCCATGCCGGTGTGCAGACACTGGTCCGTGATCTCAACCAGGTCTTGCGACGTTACCCGGCCTTGTACGAGGGCGATGCAACGCCCGAGGGTTTTGAGTGGATAGACGCCGACGCTCACGCGCAATCGGTATTTGTGTTTCTGCGCAAGGCGTCAACGGCTCGCCGTGAAGACGTCATAGTTGTCATCAACATGACGCCATCTGTACACCATCACTGGCGTGTGGGTGTTCCGGTCGCCGGCCGATATCAGGAGATCATCAACAGCGACAGTGCCTATTATCGCGGCAGCGGTGTTGGCAATGCCGGATGTGTTGATTCCGAGCCGACGCCGTGCCAACAGCATGCTCATTCACTCGTTCTGACATTACCACCGCTGGGGACTCTGTTGTTATGCCGTCAGCCATAAGAGCCAATCATGCTGCACACCTTGCCAGATCAGCGCTACTGCCGGGCGAGCATGCTCCGCTGGGCGCGCACTGGGATGGCGAGGGTGTGAATTTTGCGCTGTTCTCCGCACACGCCGACCGCGTCGAGTTGTGCCTCTACACTGCCGACGGGAAGACTGAACTGGCGCGCCACACATTGCCATCGCTAACCCATCAGGTATGGCACGGTTATCTGCCAGGTGCAGGACCGGGCACTGTGTACGCCTACCGGGTGCATGGCCCGTACCAGCCGCATCTTGGGCACCGCTTCAACGCTCACAAGCTGTTGCTGGATCCCTATTGCCGTCAATTGACCGGGGAGTTTGTGTGGTCAGATCTGCATCAGGGCTTTGACGCACGCCATACCGGCGAGACCGAGGTGCCAGACAGGCGTGACAACCAGGCTTTTATGCCCAAATGTGTGGTGACTGCCCCGTTGCCGGCAGCACGCGCAAAAAAACCGCGCATTCCGATGTCACAAAGCATTCTCTACGAAACCCATCTGAAAGGTTTCACCATCCAGCATCCAGGCATACCACAAGCGATGCGCGGCAAGCTGGCCGGCATGGCGCACCGTGACATCATTGCGTATCTCAAGGCGCTCGGTGTAACCAGCGTTGAGTTGTTGCCGATACAAAGTTTTATCAGCGAAGCGTTTTTGAACAATCGCAACCTGTCCAATTACTGGGGTTACAACCCGCTGTGCCTGTTTGCCCCGCACCCGCAGTATTTATCCGGCAGCAGTCCGGCTGAAATCCGGGAACTGACTGACACCTATCACGACGCCGGACTGGAGCTGATCATGGATGTGGTCTTCAACCATACTGCCGAGGGCGGACGGCTGGGGCCTACCTTGTCATTCAAAGGCATCGACAATCTGTCCTACTATCGCCTGCAGAATGAGGATCGCAGTTTCTATATCAACGACACCGGCTGCGGCAACACCCTGAACATGACACATCCGCGCGTGATTCAGCTGGTCATGGACTGCCTGCGTTACTGGGCGGACACCTTGCAAGTCGACGGGTTTCGCTTTGATCTGGCCACCGTGCTGGGCAGGGAAAGTTACGGATTTGATCGCGGCAGCGGTTTTTTTGATGCCCTGTTGCAAGATCCGGCGCTGGCAGGTATCAAACTGATTGCGGAGCCATGGGATATTGGGCCCGGTGGGTACCAGCTTGGCAATTTTCCGCCCGGCTGGTCTGAGTGGAATGACCGTTATCGGGACACCTGTCGCCGTTACTGGCGTGGTGATGCCGGCATGTTGCCGGAGTTCGCACGACGCCTGCACGGCTCAAGCGATATTTTTGAACACGGTGGGCGACGTCCCTCATCCAGCATCAATTACATCTGCAGTCATGACGGCTTCACATTGAACGACCTGGTAAGCTACCGTGAACGTCACAACGACGCAAATGGCGAAAAAAATCTGGATGGCCACCGCGAAAATTTCAGCGACAATTTTGGTGTCGAAGGTCCTACGCACGACGCCACCATTCATGTTATTCGTCAGCGACAGCAACGCAATTTTCTGACCACACTGATGTTCTCGCAAGGTGTGCCCATGTTTCAGGCTGGCGATGAATTCTGCCGCTCCCTGCATGGCAATAACAACGCCTACTGCCAGGACAATGAGCTCAGCTGGATTGACTGGCAGCACATCAGCAAGGAAGGCCAGCACCAGCAGGCCTTTGTGCGTTACCTGATCAGTTTGCGCAAACGCTTCCAGTGTGTCTTTCCCGACACTTACATGCACGAGTCATCGGACCCCGGCATCAGCACGATTGAATGGTTCAACAGCAGTGGTGAAATCATGCAGGCCTCGCATTGGCAGGAGCACCACACCAGAACGCTGGGATGCCTGCTGTCAGCGCCAGTTGCCGATGCCCCGGACAGCGCCGCGCCAACACGAATCATGCTCGTGTTCCATTCGGGCCGGGATGCAATCAGTTTCAGACTGCCACAAAGAGAGGGGATCACGGACTGGGAAATAGTGCTGGATACCGCAAGCTTCTCTGGTCAGCCCGATCCCGGCAATTGCAGGGTGAAAGGGCGTCTGAATCTTTTTTCCTGTTCCAGCGTGATACTGCTGGCATTAAATACAACATCAGAGCATCAGTCACATGGAGTGAGCGAACATGGCCACTGAATACGGCGCGGATCTGAATATCTGTCTGACCTCGGATGCAGACAGTTTGCAGGCAGATTTGAACCGGCACTTGCACCTGACACTGGGCCGGGATCGTGAACCCGGTTCGCATTATTATCTGTTTAATGCAGCGGCTCTCACGATACGGGACAGACTGGTAGAACGCTGGCGTCATACCCGCCAGCACTATCACAATAGCGGCAGCAAAAGGGTGGCGTATCTGTCTCTGGAATTTCTCATCGGCAGATCCCTGTACAATGCAGCCATGAATCTGCAACTTGATAGCGCCTTGCAAACGTCGCTGTTCAACTATGGTGTTACGCTGGAAGAACTGGCCGACGAAGAACGCGACGCCGGTTTGGGGAACGGTGGCCTCGGCAGACTGGCCGCCTGTTTTCTCGACAGCTGTGCAAGTTTGTCATTGCCGGTGACCGGCTACGGGCTGCGTTATGAATACGGCATGTTCCATCAGAAAATCAGGGACGGTTACCAGCATGAATGCCCGGACCATTGGCTGGAACATGGCAATCCCTGGGAGTTTGAAGCCCCCCAGGACACACGTCGTATCAAGTTTAATGGTCGCACGCAGTTCTATCATGATGCCCAGGGGCGTTTGCTGGCCGAATGGCTGGACACCGACGATGTGCTCGCGGTGCCCTACGACATGCCCATACCCGGATACCGCAACAACACGGTGAATACCCTGCGCCTGTGGAAGGCCATGGCGACGGAAGAGTTCAGCCTGTCTGATTTTAATGCCGGTGGTTACGCCGAAGCAGTAGCAGCGAAAACACATGCTGAACAAATCACCATGGTGTTGTACCCCAACGACGTCAGCGAAAACGGCAAGGCTTTGCGGCTGCGGCAGCAATATTTCCTGACCTCGGCCAGTCTGCAAGACATGATGGACCGCTGGATCAAACGTCATGGAGCGGTGTTTGAAAAATTTTGCGAGCACAACTGCTTCCAGCTCAACGACACCCATCCTGCGGTTGCGATTGCGGAGCTGATGCGCTTGTTGCTGGATGAACATCATCTGGACTGGGACCAGGCCTGGTATATCACCACGCATGCCATGGCCTATACCAATCACACCTTGCTGCCGGAAGCACTGGAGCGTTGGCCAGTGCGATTGTTCCGGGACATGCTGCCGAGAATTCTCGATATCATTTACGAAATCAATGCACGCTTTCTGTCTCAGGTCGCGCTGCAATGGCCAGACAACCCGGATAAAGTCCGCGCACTGTCCATTATTGAAGAACCGGGCAGTCACGGTGGTGAAGCGCACATACGTATGGCACATCTGGCCATCGTTGGCAGTTTTTCAGTGAATGGTGTGGCGCAGCTCCACACCGATTTGCTGAAGTCCGGTCTGTTTCGTGACTTTTATGCGTTGTGGCCAGAGAAATTCAACAACAAAACCAATGGCGTCACCCCGAGACGCTGGCTCGGTTTCTGTAACCGACCCTTGTCCTCGCTGATCACAACCAGGCTGGGCAGTGACTGGTTGCGTGACCTGTCGGGCATTTCAGCACTGGCAAAGGTTGCACAAGACCCTGCATTCCAGCAGCAGTGGCAACACGCCCGCCAGCTGAACAAAAAGCGCCTGGCACAACTGGTTGAGAGTCGCTGCGGCATAGCGTTTGATACGCATATGCTGTTTGATGTTCAGGTCAAGCGCATACATGAGTACAAACGGCAGTTACTCAATGTCCTGCATGTGATCCATCTGTATCAGCGCATTGTCAGCGGCGATACTGACACCATGGTGCCACGTTGTATTCTGATTGGTGGCAAGGCGGCACCCGGCTATTTTATTGCCAAGCTGATTATCAAACTGATCAACAATGTTGCGCATGTCGTCAATCATGATCCGCGTGCCCGGCAGTGGTTACGTGTTGCGTTTCTACCTGACTACAATGTCACAGCCATGGAAGTGATCTGTGCAGGAACCGATCTGTCCGAGCAGATTTCCACAGCAGGCAAGGAGGCTTCCGGTACCGGCAACATGAAGTTCATGATGAATGGCGCCCTCACCATTGGCACACTCGATGGCGCCAACATCGAGATACGGGATGCCGTTGGAGCTGACAATTTTTTCCTGTTCGGGCTGACGGCCGCCGAAGTGGCGCAGCTGCGTCGGGATTACCAGCCCGAGATGTTTATCCGGTCTGATTTACGTTTGTTCAAAGTCATGCAAATGCTGGAGTCAGGTGAGTTCAGCCGCCATGAGCCAGGTCTGTTTGAACCGCTGATACGCAGTATCCGCAGCCCGGACGACCCCTGGATGCTGGCGGCGGACTTCAGCAGCTATATCGACGCACAGGTTAACGTGGCGAAACTGTATCAGCAACCTGGCGCCTGGACAGAAAAAAGCATTTTGAATACGGCAGCAAGCGCGTATTTCTCCAGTGACCGAACCATACGGGCATACGCCGAAGATATCTGGCACATCCTGTAGCCAACCCACGTGAGGACAACAGCATGGAACACCATGGTCAGCGTTACGTCAGCCGATTGACTCGCAACACTTACGCCATCATTCTGGCAGGCGGCAAAGGCAGTCGCCTGCATGAACTGACCAACTGGCGGGCAAAACCGGCGCTGTTTTTTGGTGGAAAATTTCGCATCATTGATTTTCCGCTGTCCAATTGTATCAACTCCGGTGTGCGCAGGGTGGGCGTTGTCACACAATACAAAGCGCACTCGCTGATCAAACATCTGGTACGTGGCTGGGGGCACTTCAAAAAAGAGCTGGGGGAGGGTGTTGAAATTCTGCCAGCATCCCAGCGCTACTCTGACAACTGGTATATGGGGACAGCCGATGCGGTATTCCAGAATATCGATATTATCCGCGGCGAGATTCCCGAGTATGTGATGGTGTTGTCCGGCGATCATGTTTATCGGCAAGACTACGGCGACATGCTGGCCTGGCATGCTGAAACCAATGCCGACATGACCGTCTCCTGTATGGAAGTTCCCATCGAAGAAGCGGCCGGTAATTTCGGGGTCATGAGCGTAGACCGGGACAATCGCATACTTGCCTTTCATGAAAAACCTGCCCGGCCCCAGTCTGTACCTGACAATCCTGCCAACTGTCTGGCGTCGATGGGCAACTATGTGTTCAAAACGGAGTTCCTGTTTGAGCAGCTGCGCAAGGATGCTGGCAACGCGCAATCGGATCATGATTTTGGCAAAAATATTATTCCTTCCATCATCAGTGATCACAAGGTGTTTGCCTACCGTTTTGCAGATCCGGCTGACGGCACCAAAGCATACTGGCGCGATGTGGGCACACTGGATTCGTTCTGGCAAGCCAATATGGAATTGGTTGAACCCACACCATCATTGAACCTGTATGATCCGCGCTGGCCAATCTGGACATTCCAGGAACAATTGCCGCCGGCAAAGTTTGTATTTGATGACGATGATCGCCGTGGCATGGCAATTGACTCCATGGTGTCGAGTGGCTGTATCATATCTGGCTCCAGTGTGCGTAAATCACTGCTGTTTTCCAACGTTCGCGTACATTCATATTCTGAAATTGAACAGGCCGTGGTGTTACCCGACGTTGAAATACGCCGTCACTGCAAACTGAAAAAAGTGATCATCGACCGGGGTTGCGTGATACCGGAAGGCAGTGTCATCGGGCATGACAGAAACGAAGACATCCGGCGCGGCTTCCGGGTCACCGCCAAAGGTGTCACGCTGGTCACACGCGAGATGCTGGGGCAAACCGTTGGTGGTCTTTAAGCAAGGAAACTGTGCATGCACATAATCATGATCGCCGCTGAGAATGCTGCGTTGAGCGGCGGCAAGGCAGGCGGCATCGGTGATGTCATACGCGACGTGCCACTGGCGCTAGCCAGACAGGGGCATCAGGTCTCGGTGCTGACACCGGGTTATCAACAGTTGACACATCTGAATCCGGCGTCTCGCATCGGCGGCATCCGCACAGTATTTGCCGGCAAACCGGAATTGCTCGAACTGTTTCGCGTGCAGCCTGCTCACAATGACAATGCGCTGGTTAATCACTATGTGCTTGATCATCCCCTGTTTGCGAGTTGCGGACCGGGGCAGATTTATTGCCACGACACCCATGCGCCATTTGCCACTGATGCGCACAAGTTTGCATTGTTTTGCACTGGCGCAGCGCAGTGGCTGATTTCCGATCTGTTACACCAGCCGGATGTCATCCATTTGCATGATTGGCATGCGGCTTTGCTGGCTGTGCTGCGCAGGTTTCATCCGCGTTACAGTGCGCTGAAATCCATTCGCACGGTATACAGCATTCACAATCTTTCCCTGCAAGGCATCCGGCCATTGCGCGCGGAGCAGTCCTCGCTTGAAGGCTGGCACCCGGAGTTGATGCGTGACGATTTGTGGCGTCGCGAACCCGGATTGCAGTCCATTGTGGACCCGCGTTATGACGGCTGTATCAATCTGATGCGCTGCGGTT
Source organism: Pseudohongiella sp. (assembly GCA_036834885.1). Classification (GTDB taxonomy): domain Bacteria; phylum Pseudomonadota; class Gammaproteobacteria; order Pseudomonadales; family Pseudohongiellaceae; genus Pseudohongiella. Next base: position 187,450 of record DAITNA010000004.1, read on the forward strand.
TGTTGCTGTCAGATTGCACACATGCTGTTTCTCCAACCTATGCGCAAGAAATTCAACGACCCAGTGAACCGGAACGTGGTTTTACAGGCGGGGAAGGTCTGGAGCGGGATCTGCAAACACTGGCGCAACAACAACGTCTGATCGGCATACTCAATGGCTGCGAATACCCGGCGGCTCACAACCCGGCGCCGGGATTGGCGAAAGCGGATGAGCGTCGACGTTTGCTTCAGTTAATCAGAGACACCTTGAACGTCTGGGCAACAAAACAATGGTCTTCCGGGCAAGGCCAGATCCAGGCTTCCCTGTTTTATGCCTTGCAGCGAGTTGACGAGTGGCAAAAGCGACGCAAACCGGCAGCGGTATCCTTGCTGTCCATCGGGCGGCTGACAGACCAGAAGCTCAGTTTGCTCCGGCAGCCATTAACGCATACATCGGGCGATGTTGCGGTCCTGGATCGGATACTGAACGATCTGGGTGATGGCTTGTACATTCTGGTCGGCACGGGCGACCCGGCGCTGGAACGGTTTTTTACGCAGGCCATGCAGAAGCACCAGAATTTTCTGTTTCTGCAAGGTTTCTCCGAGCCACTGGCCGATGCACTGTACGGCGCTGCCGATCTGTTTCTGATGCCAAGCTCTTATGAACCTTGTGGCATCAGCCAGATGCTGGCAATGCGAGCAGGTACGCCATGTATTGTGCATCAGGTCGGAGGCTTGCGAGACACGGTCAGGGACGGTTACAACGGTTTTGGTTTTGCGGGCAACTCTGTTCCCGAACAATGCGAACAGTTGATTGACTGCGTGGCACAGGCCTGCAGTATTGTGCGCGACAACGCTGAGGACTGGGCCATGATCAGGCAGCAGGCAGCGGCGACCCGCTTCCTGTGGGACGGTGTGATTCAGGACTATATCCGCAAACTTTACGCGTCCTGAGTTCTGACAATGCCAATACGTGCCCATGCAAAAAACAGCGTCATCAGGGGGCTCAACAAACAGAAAAACGCAAACGGCGCATAGCTCAGTGTGGCAACGCCCAGCACGCTGGCATGATAGGCACCGCAGGTGTTCCATGGCACCAGCACCGATGTCACCGTACCGGTGTCTTCCAGTGTGCGGCTGAGATTCTGTGGTGCCAGGCCTCTTTCCTTGTAGGCGTTGCTGAACATGCGACCCGGCACGACCAAGGCCAGATACTGATCCGATGCAGACACGTTAGTTACCATGCAGGTGGCTCCAGTGGCGGTAATCAAGCCTGCGTCGCTGCGCACGCGGCTGATCAACGCCTGGGTAATTCTGCCGAGAAAACCGCAAGCTTCCATCACTCCGCCAAACACCATCGCAGACAGAATCAGCCAGATGGTATTGAGCATGCCATACATACCGCCGCTGCTCAGCAGGTCATCCAGTACCGCATCACCGGTGACCACGCTGAGGTCCCCGTACAATGCCTGCATCAGAATCTGGTAGGTATTACCCAGCTCAAGCGACAACTCCTGCAGCAAGGGTCTTTGCATCAACAGGGCACACGCCAGACCAGCCATGGCACCCAGGAACAGCGCGGGCAAGGCCGGCACTTTTTTGACGATCAAAATAATGACGCCGGCTGGCACCAGCAGCAGCAGCGGGCTGACCGAAAATTTTTCTGCAATCATGGTCTGGTAACGCGAGGTATTTTCCGCGCTGGCGGCATCGCCACCCATAAACCAGCCCAGTACCAGATAGAGCAGCAAGGTCAGAATGACCGAGGGCAGGGCAGTCAGGCTCAAGTACCGGATGTGTGTAAACAGGTCCACACCACTGACCCCGGAGGCAAGGTTGGTGGTATCGGACAGCGGTGACATTTTGTCGCCAAAATAGGCACCTGAGACAATCGCGCCAGCAACCAGCCCGGGGTTGATGCCCATGGCATAACCTATGCTCATCAGGGCAACACCCAGCGTCGCTGATGTTGACCACGAACTGCCGATCACAATTGCCGCAATGGCGGTAATCAGACAGGCGCTGGCAACAAAGATAGCCGGATTAAAAAAACTCAGACCGTAATAAATCATGCTGGGTACGACACCACCAAGCAGCCACGCGCCGGTCAGTGCGCCAACCATCAACAGGATCAGAATCGCCGGGGTTGCCGCTTTGATGTTGTCCAGCACATTGTCTTGAATGGAGGACCACGACAAACCCTTGAGCATGCCGATAAAAGCTGCAAACGCCGCGCTCAGAATCAGCGCTGTCTGGTTGGCACCGCTGATGGAGTCATCGCCATAAATGGCAACGTTGTAAGCGAGCAAGGTAAACAGCACTAACAGGGGAGTCACGGAGGTCAGCAGGGAGGGGGTGTACTTGTCGGTCATCGGAGCGCCTTTTATTATGACGAACTGTCGCAAACTCTCCGAACTTTAACCCGTTGGCCTGTAAAAGCACAGCCATGATCTGAAAAAATACCCGCCATGCAGTGTAGACTGCTCGGGCTATGCCAACTCATCACGCGGTACTTGATCCATTCTCTGGGGGAACACACATGTCATTACAAAAATCCTTGCTGTCCCTTGCCGTACTGTCGGCGGCACTGGGCAGTGCAACCAGCATCACCCAGGCACAAACAGCAGCTGGCGCCATTGACTACGCGGATGCGGACAACTGGTTGTGTCGCCCGGATAATCCGCGTGCCTGTGGTGTTGATCTGACCACGACGGTTGTCAATGCTGACGGCAGCACTCGCATCGAAAGCTGGAGCGCTCGTCGTGATGCACCGGTTGACTGTTTCTACGTCTATCCCACGGTATCTCTGGACAGCACCCCCAACAGCGACATGGAAGCCGGTCCGGAAGAATACAATGTGATTCGCAGCCAGTTCGCACGTCTTGGCTCGGAATGCCGAACCTTTGCACCGTTGTACAGACAAGTCACGCTGACCGCCTTGCGTGCCAATATGAGTGGCGGCCAAAGCGTTGCACCCGACCGGGAAATGCCGTTTCAGGACGTGGTTGATGCCTGGAATTATTATCTGGAAAACCACAATCAGGGCCGTGGTGTGATCCTGATCGGGCATTCCCAGGGTGCGGGGGTATTGTCACGCCTGATCATCAATCACATTGAAGGCCAGGATGTACAGCAGCAAATCATCTCCGCCATGCTGCTTGGCGCAACGGCCCAGGTACCCGAAGGACAAAGTACAGGTGGCACCTTCAAACAGATGCCCGCCTGTGAAACGGGCGAGCAAACCGGTTGCATCGTGTCCTATGTGTCTTTTCGCAGCGATGTCCCGCCACCGGCAAACAGCCTGTTTGGCCGCAATGGCCAAGGCAGTGCGGCCATCTGTACGAACCCCGCGCAACTGGCCCATGGGCATAACCAGTTACATGCCCACCTGAGCAACGCAGCGGCAGAAGGTTTTTCGTCCAATGCCCAGTCACCGTGGTTGAGCAATGGTACTCAAGTCACCACTCCGTTTGTGAGCGTACCCGGGCTGTTGACCGGTGAATGCGTCAACGAAGGGGGGTTTTCGTACCTGAAAGTCACTGTGAATGCTGATCCTGCCGATCCACGCACCGACAAAATCAGTGGTGATGTGATGAACGCAGATGGCACCATCAATGCCGGTTGGGGATTGCACCTGATTGATGTCAACGTAGCCATGGGTGATCTGGTGACCCTGGCAGCAAAACAGAGCAATGCCTGGCTGTCGCGGCAATAAGCGCGGATTCAAAAATCCGGATGTAAAAAGGGAGCCAGATGGCTCCCTTTTTATTCACACGAGGTGACGCTGGTTTACAGAGTCACTGACGCAGACTGTACCGGCTCGGACTTGGGCGCTGTCGCCATCGGGCGACCCAGCAGTTCCGCCATGTCGACCAGAATTCTGCCGCTCTCAAGCAACAGTGGATCAGTCTCCTCGCGCTCTTCTTCATCATCAGACTCGTCGTTCAGCGCCAATTCGTCCTCAATTTCCTCTTCGGACTCCTCATCGCGCCACACCTCAAGCGGCAGGCCTTTGGCAAGCAGTCGCAGGTTATTGGCATCAAACGCTGCACGACGGTCGGCATCACGCTGGGCCTTGAGTTCGTCCCGGTTCAGCGGGATGGTTGTCCGTTGACGCGCATCCAGCATTCGCTCAACCGTATCATTCAGGAAGATAAAGTCAGGGTCGCTGGCAGCGCGCTCTTCATGTCTTGCCTGCAACTCCGGCAACACCTGACGAATCGGATGATAAGTGCGGAACTCGACAGGGCGCACGGTATCCCACGGCAGCGCACCCTCAAGATTGCTTTCACCCATGGTTTCAATCGTCTGGTAACGATCAGGGAAATCAATATCGGGCAGTACACCGCGATGCTGGGTACTGGCACCGGAAATACGGTAGAACTTGGAGCGGGTCAGTTTTACCTGGCCATAGTTCATCGGAATGATTTCCTGCACTGTGCCTTTGCCAAAGGTCTGGCCACCCAGCACGACGCCACGCTGATAATCCTGGATGGCACCGGCAAAAATCTCAGAGGCTGATGCACTGGCACGGTTGACCAGCACGGCCAGCGGACCATCGTAAACAACGGACGGATCTGCATCGCCGTAGGAGCGCACAAAACCGTTGCGCTGGCCGGAGTACCGGATCTGTACGGTCGGACCCGACTCGATAAAGAGGCCAACCAGCTCATTGGCTTCATTCAGCGAGCCACCACCGTTGTAGCGCAAGTCCACCACGACGGCTTCAACATTCTGGGTCTTGAGCTCTTCCAGCAGCGCACGCACATCCCGGGCTGAGCTGCGGTAGTTGGTCAAACCGGCAGAGGCGGCTTCAAAGTCAAAGTAGAACGAGGGCAGGGTGATGACGCCAACCTTGTAGGTATCGCCATCCCGGTCAACATCGATGACTTCACTGCGGGCAAACTGCTCGGACAACTCAACCGTGTCACGGATGATGGCAATTTCACGCGCGGCAGCCTCGCCGGTTGCTTCAGCCGGAATCACATTCAGGCGCACAACCGTGCCTTTTTCACCGCGAATCTGATCCACCACATCATCCAGACGCAAGCCGATCACATCCTTCATCTCGCCATCTTCGCCTTGAGCGATACCAATAATGCGGTCACCGGCTTTCAGCTCGCCGGCACGTTCGGCAGGGCCACCCTTGATCAGTTCCGCGACCTTGGTGTACTCGTCTTCCGAGGTCAGCTGGGCGCCAATGCCTTGCAGCGAACCGCGCAAGCCCATGTTGAAGTTCTCGGAATCTCGCGGAGAGAAATAACTGGTATGCGGATCAACAGTGCGTGCCACGGTGGCCAGATACGCCTGGAACACATCACGGTCATTGGTTTTGGCAATCTGGGTGACCTGGTTACGATAACGCTTGCTCAGACGATCCTTGATCAACGGCATTTCCATGCCGGTCAGCGACAAACTGAGTGCACTGCTCTTGATACGCAAGCGCCACAGTTCATCCAGCTCTTCAACGGTTTTTGCCCAGGGTTCATCCTTGCGGTCGATCAGCAGGGACTCATTGGCGTTAAAATCGAGCGTTTCCAGGTGGTTTTCAACAAAGTCGACTGACCACACCAGACGCTCAAGCAGACGCTTGTGGTAGAGATTGTAGATATCAAAACCGGGCTGCAGGTCGCCGGCCTTGAGGCTGTCATCCAGCCCGGCGCGCAGGGACGCCAATGCGGTGACATCAGACTCCAACAGGTAGAGTTTCTGGCCATCCAGCGCTTTGATGTAATTGTCGAAGACTTCGCCGGAGAAACGATCGTCAAAACTGACCGGGGAATAGTGCTTGGTTTCCAGTTCGCGCAGCAGCTCAATCGCCGTGCGGCCGTAAATGGCCTCTGGCGCCATGGTCTGGTATAGCGCATCCACGCTCAGGACTTCCAGCGGCTCGACAACAGCACCCTCGTCAGCGCCTTGAGCCTCATTCTGGGCGTACAGTGGGGCGCTGAACATAAACGCCAGCAGCATTGAGGTGCCTGCCGTTCGACTGAGGGCAGCAAAGGCTTTTCGACGAGCACTGAACAGCGGCTTTGTGGCAGCCCCATCAGTCATCTCATGGTTCTCATGTGTCGCAGTATTCAACGTCATACCTCGCATGATCTCTTTTGGGTCGCCGGGGCTGGCGGTCTGTTCATGGCCGTGTTGTCCGGCTTCTGTTATTGATGTCTTTGATATTACGTTTTGTTGAGCGGTGTCAAGGTGGACGCGGTGATTTCCATGTCCGCTCACGCCGGTCTGATCAGCTTTCTGCGGGCACTGGCGTGGCGCTCGGTACGCTCAACATCAATATATCGGTCTGTGATCGCGCTGGAGCCATGCCCGGCATCATCACGCACATGTTCACGCGGCCGGAATTTTACATCCTCGGAAATGCCCGTGTGCCGCAACCAGTGAACCGTCGCCAGGGACAAGCGTTCAGCCTCCTCAAAAGACCCTTCCGAGCGCAGTTTTTCTTCAGCCAGATCAAAACATTTCTGCACAATGCCGCGAATCTGCCGGGTGCTGGTGATACCACCCTTGCCCCGCGTCTTGTGAATCAGTGGTGTTGATTCACCGGGAGAGGGCAGTGCGGTCAGCCCGCGCGACTGGCGATATCGGCGCAGCGCCTCCAGCATGGCGTCGCTGACCGAAATTTCGCGCTCCTTGTTGCCTTTACCCACCGTCAGAAACCACCAGTTGCCCTCCAGGTCGCGCTGAAAATGCCCCATCTGGGGGATCCAGCGCTCGGTTTCCACCAGTTCGGAAATACGCAGGTACATACCGAGCAACGCCTTCATCACAAACAGGGTACGTTCGTGCTGTTCAGGGTCCTCAGCCGCCATTTTTTCCGCAGTTTCCAGTACCACATCCCACTGGATGGCGGACAGGCGACGAATTTTGTCCTGCCCCTGACGTTTGCGCAGGAACTTGCCTTTCTGGCGGATCTGCGCCACCGGGTTGGCCGCCACATACTTTTCCTGCACCAGAAATGAAAAGAAACTGCCCAGCACCGCAAAAATGGCCTGCAGCGCCGATTGCGACAGGCTGTAGGTCTGATCCTTCGGGCAAACATACGGACGCCATTCGGGATTCAGCACGCGCTCGCCGGCGCTGTCGATAAAACGCGGCACGTGTTTGCTGCCAATCCAGTCATCCGGTGGCTGTCGCGCAAACTCGATATAGTCTTCAAGGTCTTCACGCTGGATATCCACCAGTGTGCGCGCGGCAACCAGCCAGCACCAGGACAGGAAATGCTCAAGCTCGCGGCGATACGCGGTATGTGTATCTGCGCTGCCACGGTAGCTGAACAGAAATTCACAGGCGCGCAGATAATCGCCGGCGGCAGCGTCCGGAACGTGGTCAGCCAGGACGGCGGGCAGGGAAGGCGGTTCACGCCAGGGATTGGGCATGGATTCGCGTGTATCGAACAGGGGGTGCAATAACAGTTTCAGCTTGTTTTTCACGTCAGGATTGCTTGCAGACACCTTACAAAGGCCAAGGGTTCAGAACAGCTTGTTGGACCAGTGTGCAGGCGGGGCACCCGGAACGCAAGCCTCTTGCCTGGGCTCACAATTTTTGCCAGCATGACCATGCGCGGTCTACGGGCGTTCAAACACTCACAAAAACTCTCGAATAAACAGGATAACCACATGAAAGCAAAAGCATTTCTGGCGATTACCTCATTCTGTTTTGCGACCGCTGCGGCCGCGCAGACGCTGGAACCTGACAATCCTGCGTTAAAAGAAGTCTTCAACTTCCGCCAGTACAGCGACACCTTTGCCAGCGCGGGTCAGCCAACCGCCGAGCAGTTTACAACCATTCGCGACGCCGGCTTTGAACGGGTGATCTACATTGCTTTCACCAATAACCAGAATGCGGTGCCAAATGCCGACCAACTGGTGAAAAGTCTGGGTATGGACTATGTGCACATTCCGGTTGACTGGAATCGCCCGACAGCACTGGATTTCTACACGTTTGCCGACGCCATGCGTCGTGATCCGGATCGCAAAACGCTGTTGCATTGCCAGGTCAACGCCCGCGCCACGGCCTTCAGTTTTCTGTATCGCGTGATTTATGACGGCGTGCCTGTGGCACAGGCCAAGCAGGACATGAATTCGGTGTGGCAGCCCAACCAGACCTGGCGTGATTTTATGTTTGCTGTGATGGCTGAAAACAACATTGACCCCAACTGCGCGGGCTGTGACTGGACGCCGTCAACAGCGGGCAATTGATAGCAGCAGGGCTGCCTTGATACAAACACATCAATACTATTTCCGGTAATCTTTATTACCGGAAATAGTAATGCAGATCCGTATACAATGTTTTGGCCGGCATTTTCAGCTTTTATCTGTGCACAAACCTGTGGCACACTCTGTCGCCATGAACCCAACCCGTCGCATTGCACTCACTTTTTTGCTGATGCTGAGCATTCCGGCTCAGTCACTGGCGCTTGCCTTGAGTGAATGTGAACAACATCAGTCGCGCGCGGCAGCCGTTCAGCATGCAACAGACCAGACCGCCACAGAACCTGACTGCCATGGTGCTGCAGCAGCGCTGCCTGTTGATGACCAACATGCACACGAATCCGCAGCGTCAAGCAACGCTGGCGCTATCATCTGTTTTCACTGCAGCGGCGCCTGTCAGCAGTCCAAACCCCTGAGCCTGAATGCCGGTACTGCGCATGCGTTTGAAATGCGTGAAAAAGCGTTTTCACCCATGATTGAAGCCACACTGTCCGGTGTTGCTGCCGAAGTATCCCGCCCTCCCTGCCTGTTTTCCTGACTTGAAATTTCATTTAAAAATCAAGTTAACGCATTGATTTTCAATGCTTTAAAACAGGAAAACCATGATGTCTCATACCCGATTGTCGGGCGTCCTGCTGCTGGTATTGCTGTCTGCCTGTCAGAGCAATGCTGAACGGACGCACCAGGCGCTGTTTGAAACACATCAGCGCGAAGCCATCGCCAGGCTTGAAACAAGGCTGGTGAATTCACTGGAAATGACTGATTTCAGCCCTGCGGTGTCGGCAGACAACCAGACGCCGGATGCTGCAGAGAGCTTGCTGGCTGTCAATTCCACGAGTGACCTGCAACGCATCGCGATGCTGCACAGTCCTCATATTGCCACCATTCTGATTGATCTCGGTATTCATGAGGCTCAGTCGGTACAGCGCCGTCTGGCCAGCAACCCGGAGCTCGGTGTGTCGCTGATGCGCCCTGAAGAAGGTGGCCGTTGGCAATTTGAAGTGTCTTTGTCGCTGGGTTTGCTGGACTGGCTGGGACGTCAACGCCGCATCGCGTTGGCGGATGCTGAACAATTACAGTGGCAAATTCAGGCCTTGCAGCAACTGGGCAGCGAGTTTCACCAACTGCAACAGCTTTGGCTGGATGCCCGTATCGCACAGGATAAAGCCAGCATTTTTAATGACATGCTGGAGTCTTCGAATGTATCGGCGGAATTTTCGCGTCTGTTGTTTGAGGCCGGCAACATCAGTGAGCTGGATCTTCTGGCCAGCCAGAGTATTGCCGATCAGCGTCAGGCCCAGGCCCAACAGGCAGAACTGCAAGCCGCCCAGGCGGTACTGCGCCTGAAAGCACGGCTGGGACTGTCGGGCAATCAGAGCATTGCGCTGCCGGAGTCTTTGAGCGAATCCGCGGTTGATAGCGCGCTGGATGCCTCGCACTCACAACGATTGTTGCAAGCAGCCCGTCAGAGTTACCCGGCACTGCTACTGGCACAGGCCCACCATCAGCAAAATGAGGCAGCGTTGGCGCTGGCTCTGCGTCAACAACAGTTGCGTGATGCGGGTATTGAGTTGAGTACAGAGCGGGAAAGCAGCGGCGAGCGACAGCACGGGCTCGGACTGTCATTGGCCCTGCCCGTTTTTGACTCGGGCAATACCCGGATCAGCCAGCTGCAGGGTGAGGTATTCAAATCAGAACAATGGCAACGCCAGCAGTTAACCAGCTTGCAGGCCGATATCGCAGCCGCCGTTGCACAGTTCAACACCAGTCTGGCGCAGCTTCAGCTGATTGAGCAGACCGAGATGCCTCGACTTCGCCAGATGATGGCGCTCGGTGTGCGCGAGTACAACTTCATGCTGCGCGGCACCTTCGAACTGCTCAGCATTGCAGATCTGATTCTGGATGCCAGGCTGCGCCAGCTTCACAGTCACCAGCAATACTGGCAGGCAGTGATTCAGCTGGAGTATCTGAGCGGCCAGCCCTTGTCCCAACTTCTGTCAACGCCCGAATCCGGCAGCCTCTGACACCACAGGAGAATTTATGATGATCAATCGTCGACAACTGCTGCTTGGCAGCGCCGCCGGACTGATTGGCAGCCTTGGCCTCACGTCTCAGGCCCGCAGTCAGGGGCAGGACAGCCAGAATCCGGTGACTCAACGCTCCAACACTCAAGCCTACGTCCCCGTGATCACACCCAATGGACGTTCCCTGCCCTGGCGTATGCGTGATGGCGTCAAGGAATTCCACCTGATCGCCGAGGAAGTCGAGCACGAATTTGCGCCAGGCACCCGAATCAAGGCCTGGGGTTACAACGGCAGTACGCCTGGCCCGACCATTGAAGCGGTAGAGGGTGACACCGTGCGGATTTATGTCACCAACCGTTTGCGAGAACCCACCACGATCCACTGGCATGGCTTGCTGTTGCCCTTTGGCATGGACGGTGTCGCTGGCCTGACCCAGCCGGCAATAAAACCCGGCGAGACCTTTGTGTATGAATTTCCGCTAATCCAGCACGGCACCCACATGTATCACCCCCATTCCGATGAAATGCTGCAAATGGCGATGGGCATGATGGGCATGTTTATCATTCATCCAAGACAACCGGAAGCAGTCCCTGTTGATCGCGATTTTGCACTGTTGTTGCACAACTGGGCGATTCATCCCGGCACGTACCGACCGGATCCCAGCATCATGACGGACTTTGATCTGTGGACCCTCAACAGCAAGGTATTTCCGGCAACCGATGCATTGGTTGCGCGCACCGGCGAGCGCGTCCGGGTTCGTATCGGCAACCTGTCGATGTGGAATCACCCCATGCACATGCACGGTGTGCAGTTTGAAGTCACCGGCTCTGATGGCGGGCGCTGGCCTGCCGCACAATGGCGCAAGGAGGTGACTGAAATAGTGGGTGTCGGTCAAACCCGGGATCTTGAATTTGTTGCCGTGCCGGGTGACTGGCCACTGCATTGCCACATGTCACATCACACCATGAATGCCATGGGCCACGGACTGCCCAACACTCTCGGTGTCAATCAACGCGCTTTCGCCCGGCGTATGGCGGCACTGGTACCGGGTTATATGCCTATGGGCGAACATGGCATGTCGGAACATCAGACGCACATTGATGCCGGGCACATGCAGGGGCCCGACAACACACTGCCGATGATGGGTGGTCAGGGGTTGTTTGGTCCGATGGAAATGGGTGGCATGTTTACCCTGATCAAGGTGAGGGACCAGTGGCAGGAAGGTCAGGATCCGGGCTGGTTTGAACCACCACCCGGTACACAAGCCTACAAGGGTGAAGCGCCAGCTGATTTGCCAACGTGATCTGCATTCACATCGGCATCAAAGCAGATCCAGTTGCGCCCCATGGCTTTGGCCTTGTACATCGCACGATCTGCCCGCCCGACCCAGCCATCTGCGCTCTCGCCACTGCGTAGCTGTGCCAGTCCCAGTGAAACGGTCATGCCTGACATCAGTCGGGCCTGACCGTCACCTTCACCGCTTTCCACCCTGCGCCGGATATCCTCGGCCAGGAAGGCGGCCTGATCGAGGTGGGTGTTTTCGGTGATGACAATAAATTCCTCGCCGCCAAAACGATACAGTCCGTCTGTGGGACGCAGGCGCTTCTGAATGGTTGATGCCACCCAAGCCAGCACACGATCACCCTCGTTGTGGCCACGCGTGTCGTTGATGCGTTTGAAATGGTCCAGATCAATCATGATCAGCGACGCCGGCACACCATAACGCTCAAATTGCCCTTTGACCCGCTTCAGCGCCTCTTCCAGCGCGGTGCGATTGCCGGCCAGCGTCAAAGGATCTACGGTCAACATACGATCCAGTTGGGCGTTCTTTTTCTCCAGCTGACGAGCAAACGAGTACAGGAAAATATTCACCATAGCAAAGCTGGCACAGTAACGCACTGCATCTGCCAGCTCATCCAATGCAAATACAGCAACCACTGCGCAGGCAACTGCATTCATCAACAAGGCGGTATTGCGGTCGACGATGTAGTAGTTGGCGACACCACTGGCAAACAACCAGTAGGTGGCCGAAAAACCCGGCACAGCAAACGCAAAGAATGTCGTGGCAGCTGTCTGCAACACCGCAATAATGGTGGCGGACACGCGGCTGAAACCGTTGCGTCGCAGCAAGTACACCGTGACCAGTTGCAACACGATCACTGGCAACAAAATCGCGCTCAGCCACGGATTGCCCCAAATCAGGTGGTAAATCGCAAAAGGCAGACCAAAACTCAATCCGCATACCACCACGGCCAGCATAACGCGGGTATAAAACTCGAGGTCAGTGCTGCGTGCCCCCAGCATGGTCGAGTAATGATCTTGCATAATTTTCTGCCTGTTCAGTGAGACGACACCGGAGTTCGCATGGTGACAAACTCCTCTGCTGCCGTCGGATGTATTCCCAGCGTATTGTCGAAATCCTGTTTGGTCGCGCCTGCCTGCATGGCCACAGCAAAGCCTTGCACAATCTCGGCCGCATCGGCGCCAGCCATGTGAAGACCTACAACACGGTCAGTGTCGGCGTCGACCAGCAGCTTCATCAAGGTAAACTCATCCGCACCCGTCATGGTATGTTTCAGCGGCCGGAAACGGCTTTTGAACACCTTCAGCGCAGGGAACAGTGCCCTCGCCTGCGTCTCCGTCAAACCCACGGTAGCAATCTGGGGGTCACAAAACACCGCAGATGGAATCAGTTCATAGGATACCTGACCCTGTCTCAATACCGGGTCGCTGGCAAACAAACGGCGCGCCAGCCCCTGTCCTTCCGCCAGCGCAACAGGTGTCAGAGTCACCCGGTCAATGACATCACCCACCGCATACACACCGGGCACACTGGTCTCGAATTTCTCGTCAACCAGCACGGCGCCATTGTGATTCAGGCGTACCCCCAGCGCTTCCAGACCCAGACCACAGGTATTGGGCAAACGGCCTGTGGCGAATACCACACCGTCGGCATGCAGCACTTGTCCGTTATCGAGGCTGACAGTGACGGTCGTATCCTCATTCTGATCAATACGCGTCACAGTGGTTTCCAGATGCAAACGCAGATAACGACCCACAGCCTCTGTCACAAAATGCGCGATGTCGTCATCAAAACCTCGCAGCAGGTGCTGGCCCCGGTGTACCAGTTCAACCTGACTGCCCAAACCGGCAAATACTGCAGCCAGCTCGGTCGCAATATAACCGCCCCCCACGACAACCACTCGTCGGGGTTGAACCGTCAACTCAAAAAAAGCATCCGAATCCATCGCCAGCCCGATACCGGGTATGGCTGGCAGGGCTGGCTTGCCACCGGTTGCCAGCAGAATGTGTCGGGCCGTGAACTCTGTATCACCCACTCGCACCCGATGCGGCCCGGTCAACTCAGCTCGGCCCCGCTGTATGTCGACGCCTGCTGATTTCAGAAGATTCTCATAAATACCATTCAGTCTTTTGATTTCTTTATCTTTATTTTGTTTTAAAACAGACCAGTCAAAGCTGGGAGCTGATACCTGCCAACCGTAGCCGGCGGCATCACGACAGGCATCGGAAAAACCGGCAGCATAGGTATACAGCTTCTTGGGAATACAACCCACATTGACACAGGTGCCGCCGAAAAAACGCTCCTCGGCAATCGCCGTTCTGGCGCCCAGTGCTGCCGCCGTGCGGGCTGCGCGCACGCCACCGGAACCGGCCCCGATAACAAAAAAATCATAGTCAAACGTTTGCATCAAAACCTCATCCACTACATGCAGAGCTGGCACTATAACCGGGGTAACCGCTGTCGCAAACAAGACGAGCAAAAGTCTTGATTTGCATGCCAGACCTGAAATGCTTTGTGATAGCATTGAGCCGATCTGCTGAATTTAATCCATGAGGCGTAGCAATGAAGCCAAGATCTTATTTTATCTACTTTTTTCTGATACTCAGTCTGCTCACATCACCGTTTGGCACAGCGAATACGGTATCCGGCAACAATGGCGTAGTGACATCTCGCTCGCAGATTGCGTCAGATGTTGGTGTCGAGATTCTCAAACAGGGTGGCAATGCGGTTGACGCCGCTGTTGCGGTCGGTTTTGCGCTGGCTGTGACCTACCCGTCTGCCGGCAATATCGGCGGCGGCGGTTTTATGGTCATCCGCCTTGATGACGGCAGCGTGGTAACCCAGGACCATCGCGAAAAAGCTCCCGGGCGCGCCTTCCCCGACATGTTCCTGGACGACGCCGGTAACGTTGATCGCCGCAAATCCCTGTACAGTGCACAGGCAGCGGGTGTACCGGGCAGCGTCGCGGGTTTGCTGGATGCACTGGAGCGTTACGGCACCATGACCCGCGAACAGGTGATTGCGCCCGCCATCCGTCTGGCTGAAGAGGGTTTTCCGCTGACGGAAGATCTGGCCCAGGACTTTGAGCGCGTCCTCAACAGCATGCGCGACTACCCGGCTTCCATGGCCGTGTTCAGCAACAATGGCCAACCCTGGCAAGCCGGCGACATCTGGGTACAGAAAGATCTGGCCGACACGCTCAAGCGCATCTCCGCAGAAGGCCGCGACGGTTTCTACAAGGGACAGACCGCAGATTTGCTCGTGGCCGAAATGAACCGGCTCGATGGCATGATTTCACATGACGATCTGGCGTCGTATGAGCCGGTGTGGCGTGAACCGATTCATGGCACCTATCGGGGTTACGACATCTGGTCGATGCCGCCCCCCTCCTCTGGCGGCGCGCTGGTGGTACAAATGCTCAATATGCTTGAAGCCTATGATCTGAAAAGCAGCGGTTGGGGCAGTGCAGAAACCGTCCACCTGATGGTGGAGGCCCAGCGCCGCGCCTACGCAGATCGCGCCGAGCACATGGGTGATCCGGATTTCTACCCGGTGCCACTCGATATGCTGACCAGCAAGGATTATGCACGCCAGCGCTTCCTTGACTTTGATGCGAACCAGGCATCCCGCAGCGAAGATATTGGCGCCGGCAGCTGGCCAGCCGAGAGTATGGAAACCACACATTTCTCCGTGATGGACAAGGACGGTATCTCAGTGGCTGTGACCACGACCCTCAACCTCGGTTACGGCAATCGTATTGTTGTGCCTGGTGCCGGTTTCCTGCTCAACAACGAAATGGATGACTTTTCTGCCAAGCCGAATGAGCCCAATGCCTATGGCCTGCTTGGCGACGAGGCCAACAAGATTGAGCCTGGCAAGCGTATGTTGAGCTCCATGACCCCGACCATCGTGACCCGTGATGGCGAACCTGTGCTGGTGACCGGCTCACCAGGTGGCTCGACGATTATCAATACCGTATTTCAGGTACTGATCAATGTACTGGATCACGAGATGGATATTGAGCAAGCGGTGGCCAGTCCGCGCTTCCACCACCAGTGGCAGCCGAACATGGTTCGGGTGGAGCCGGGAGCCCTGCAAGATGGCGCTCAAACGACCCTCGAACAAATGGGACACGTGGATATCGCTCCGATGGGATATGGACTGGGTGATGCCAACTCCATCCTGCTGAAAGACGGTGTGATGCATGCGACCTCGGATCCGCGCAGCGACGGTGGCGCCTCTGCGTACTGAGTTGCACGAAGCGCTGGCGACCGTCGATGTCTGCATCGCAGGTGCGGGCATCGTCGGTCTGGCACTGGCAAGAACACTGGCCATTGCCAACCCGCATAAAGAGATTGTGTTGCTTGAAAAAAATGACTGTGTAGGCGCCGAGACCAGCAGCCGCAACAGCGAGGTTATTCACGCAGGCATTTATTACCCCGCAGGCAGCCTGAAAGCCCGGTTGTGTGTTCGCGGCCGTGAGCTGCTTTACGACTATTGCCAACAACGGGGTGTTGCACACCGGCGTGTTGGCAAACTGATCGTCGCCGATCAAGCTGACAGTGCTGCGCTGGAACAGATTCTCCAGCGTGCACAGGCCTGTGGCGTCAACTCCCTGCGCATGATTGAACGCCCGGAGCTGTCCCGTCTGGAACCGCAGGTCAACGCTGACCTGGCACTGTGGTCACCGGAAACCGGCATTGTGGACAGCCATGCATTGATGCAACAGCTGTTGCTGGAGGCCCAGGATGCTGGCGTGACACTCGCGCTGCGCTCACAACTGCTGGCTGCCGAACCTGATAACACGGGCGGTTTCACGGTGAGCATACGGTCGGGCAGCGACACCCTGAGCCTGTCTGCACGTGTGCTGATCAATTGCGCCGGGCTGCACGCCTCGGAAGTCGCACGCCGTATTGCAGGCCTGGCGCCTGCCACCATTCCCACCGTGCAATTCCTCAAAGGCAACTATTTCAGCCTCAGCGGCCGCAGTCCATTTTCGCATCTGATTTACCCGGTCCCCGATCCGCTGCATCGCGGGCTGGGTGTCCATGCCACTCTGGATTTGGGCGGGCAGTGTCGTTTTGGGCCCGACATCGAAACACTGGCAGAGAGCGATCCGTCTGCGCTGGATTACGCGGTTGACCCGTCTCGTCTGATTGCGTTCGAGCGTGCCATCCGGCGCTACTACCCGGCGCTTGAAAGGGACAGGCTGCAGCCGGCCTACTCAGGTATACGCCCGCGACTGCGCAGCGCTGACGCAACCGCGGCTGACTTCATGATTCAGGACAGCAGCAATGGCGGCCTTGACGGCTTGTGGCAGCTCTTTGGCATCGAATCTCCGGGCCTGACTGCCAGCCTTGCAATTGCTGAACACGTCAGTACCCGGATTCGGGAGTCGGGCTGTCTGTAACAGCCGGGATTTATTGATACTGGCTCTGGAAATCATCCACACGCGCGTAAACCTCAGCGCTGCCATCTGATTTGAGCAACAGGACGTCATAAGGATCCAGACGCTCGCCTACTTCCATGCCCGGGCTGCCAATTGGCATACCCGGCACAGCAAGGCCAATGCTGTCAGCCGGTTTGTTGGCCATGTACTGGCGCACCAAATACGCGGGGATATGACCTTCAAAGACACTGCCATCGGCGGCCACGGCAGTATGACAGGAGTGATATCGCAAATTGATACCACGGCGCAGTTTCTCGCGCGTCAACTCATCGTTGTCCAGATGATGGATGGTAAATGCAAAGCCTCGTTCCTGCGCGTGCTCTTGCCAGATCGCGCAACATCCGCAAGTCGGGCTTTTGTACAAATCCATGGCCATGGCGTCGGCTGCTGCCGCCGTGGCGGAAGACTGGCTGTCACTTGAACAGGCTGCCAGCATGGACACAAGCAACGCCGCAAACACCAACAGAAATTTACCTGAATACGATTTGATATCAGACACCTGGGACCCCCTTTTCAAGTCAATAGCAACTGCTGCGCCACGCATTGATGCAGCATATTGGGCGTGGATTGCATTCTAACCCGGCACCGGGCTCAGAGGGTATGGCTGACGACCTGGCGCGCCTCGGGTACTTGCGCAAGCGCTTCAGCCAGCATCTGCCTGAGCGCTGTCGCCGACGGATCAAAATGCACGCCGAAGCCACGGCTGCGCCCATCACTGCAGGCCTCGGGAGTAATCCAGCAGACCGTCGCCAGCCCGGCAGCCTCCGGCACATCGACCACATCGGACTGCAACACAATAAAAAATCGTTGCCCCATGTCCACCCGACGTGCGGAAGGGATAAACAGTCCCTGATGCTGCAGGAATGGCATCGCACTGGCCGCCAACGCTTGCGAACTACGAAATACCAGGCGAAGTATGGCCGGTGGCGTGTTGTGCATCCTGCATCATCCTGAGGTAATTCGAAAACAATGTTTCCAGCAGCATCAATTCGTTGGGATTGGCGGTGCTGCCTGCTTGCATTGCCAGTGTCATCAATTGTCTGCGGTAATCAAGGCAGACACGCAACGCTGGAAAACGTTGTTCCGCTGCCAGTTGCTCACACTGCGCCGCCAGCAAATCATCCATCAGTTTTATAGCATGCTGCGGCGGTTGTGCGCTGGCCAATTTGGCCAGCTCAGGCACGCTGGTGCGTTGTTGCTGCAAGTCAGCCAGCCGGGTGCAGATCATCTCACGCCAGGCTGGCAACCCCTGCTCCAGCAAGGCAAGCGCTGCCACCGGTCGCCCCGGTGCCAGGGCCAGCGCCGCACGAAGTTCATTGTCATCCGACGCATTGTGCTCACGTAACCACGACATCGCTTGAGATTCATTCGCAGCAGGCAGCATCAACAGTTGGCATCGACTGCGGATGGTCGGCAGCAAGGCGGCTGCGGTGGAGGCGACCAGCACAAACAGGGTTTTACCTGGCGGTTCCTCCAGGCTTTTTAACAGGGAGTTTGCCGCTGCCAGACCGAGCCCCTCTGCAGGTCTGATAACAACCAGCTTGGTGGCATCAGGCTGATTACTGGTCTGATTGACCCAATGCCCCAATCGTCTGATCTGGTCGATCTTGATGCTTTGACTGCCCTCCTCGGGCTCAATCATCAACACATCAGGATGGTTGCCCGACTGAAAAAGCAGGCAGGGCCGACAGTGCCCGCAGGATTTGTCGCTGCGGTTTTCACAGACCAGCCATGCACTGAAATGCTGGACGAATTGCTGGCGCCCGCTGCCTTGCGGCCCGACCAGCAACAAGGCATGTGGCAAGCGGTTGTGGCCGGCCTGATCCTGCAACTGCAGCCAGACCGCTTCATGCCACGGCAATGGCAGTGCACTCATGGATCGGACCTCTTCAGAAAGTCATCCAGACCCGCACTGATTTGTTGTTGCACCTGTGCCAGCGGCTGGCTGGCATCAATAATCAGATAACGTGAGGGATCATCAAGCGCCCGTTGCAAATAGGCGGCCCGCACGCGCCGGAAGAATGCCAGCGTTTCACGTTCAAAACGATCAGGCTCCCCGCGCTGGCGTGCCCGTTGCAAGCCCAGTTCAGGCTCTATATCAAGAATCAGCACCAGGTCCGGACGCAAGCTGCCTTGCACCAGCGTTTCCAGGGTAGCAATGGTGCTCGTGTTCATCTGGCGGCCACCGCCCTGATAAGCATAGGTTGCATCTGTAAAGCGGTCACACAATACCCACTGCCCGCGCTGCAGTGCGGGCAGGATGCGCCGGTTAAGATGCTGGGCACGTGCGGCGAACACCAATAGCAGTTCAGTCATTTCGTCCATGGCTTCATCGCGCGGTTGCAGCAGCATGGCCCGGATGTCTTCAGCCAGTGCGGTGCCACCGGGTTCACGCGTCATCTCCGGTTCAATGCCATAACGCATCAGACAATCGCGAATCCAGGCAATATTGGTGGTCTTGCCAACACCTTCGGTGCCTTCTACGGTGATAAACCGGCCACGTCGATGAAAGCTGCGGGATTCACTCATTATTGTTCCTCAGGTACTGACGCACCGCTGCATTATGTTCCTGCAAGGTATCTGAAAACTGATGGCTGCCATCACCACGTGACACAAAATACAGGGCAGTGCCCTCACGCGGATTCAAGGCAGCGTGAATGGAATCCCTGCCGGTCAACGCAATCGGCGTTGGCGGCAAGCCATCAATGCGATAGGTATTCCATGGTGTTGTGGTATCGATATCCACCCGGCGAATCACCCCGGTATAGGCATCACCCAAACCATAAATGATGGTCGGATCGGATTGCAGCCGCATGCCGCGCTGCAATCGGCGGACAAACACACCCGCAATGTCTGCTTTCTCAGCCTGATATCCCGATTCCCGTTCAATAATTGAGGCCATGATCAAGGCATGCCACGAGCTGTCGTAGGGCAAGCCTTCGGCGCGCGATTGCCACTCGCTCTCCAGCACGGCCATCAGCCTTTGATGGGCCCGACGGACAATGGCCTCATCGGTGGTGCCCCGGGTATGAAAATAGGTATCGGGAAACAGCGTACCTTCCAGAGCCGGCAAGGGTGATGCCAGCAACGCAAGCAATTCGGCGTCGGTTTTGCCTTGCAGTGTCGGGACGACGGTGTCCTGTTGCCACAAATGCGCCAGCGCTTGCCTGACTGTCCAGCCTTCAATCAGCGTCACCGGGTATTGCACATTACGGCCTGACATCAACAATGCCATCAGGCTAACCGGTGTGAGCCCCGGTGTCAGTTCATACTCCCCTGTTTTCAACAGGCGATCGTGACCTTCCCACCTTGCCCAGGTCGTGAAGAGTTGAGGCCATGGCAGCAGGCCATCGTCGGCAAGGCGTGTGGCAATGCTGCGCAGCGACTGCCCGGGCGTAATCATGATCACAACCGGTTCAGCAACAGGCAGGGGCTGTGCCAGATATTGCCTGACCGCATGAAAAAAGCCGGCAATCGCCACTGCGGTGACCACCATCAGCATCAGCAATGTCAGCAGAAAATAGCGCCACACCGGACGCGATGATGTCTTGTGCTCACTCATCAGATGAACATGTCTTGGGCTTTTGTCTGCAACCGGCGGCAGACGTTTGTGTGATCAAAGCTGGCCTGCAATTGCAGCTGATTTCCGTCAAGCTGAAAAACATGTAACACCGGCCAGATGCCAAAAACACTGTTGCAAATAAACATCTCACTGGCAAGACGCAATGTGTTGATATTGATATCTGTCACCGTGACCGTTACATGCTCCTGCGCCAGGCTGTCCAGCACCCACTGCCTCATGACACCGGCAACCCCGCTGCGTGCAAGATCCGGTGTAAAGACCTGGTTGTTGATGACAACAAACAGATTGGAACGGGTACCCTCAATGAGACGGGCGCGCTGATCAAACATCAGCCCTTCTCTGATTGACGGATATTGTGCGGTAATCGTGGCAAGTTCACGACTGGCCATGACCTGATCAAGCCGGTTCAGGTGTTTGATACCGGCTGTGGCAATGTTTTCTGACAAGGGATGATGACACAGCAGACAATCCATGCCTTCCTGCCAGGCATCACTTGTTGCGGCTGGCAGCTGATGCCACTGAGCCAGCAGCGTGTACGCCGGGTGTGTTGGCGGGGCATATCCTCGCCCACCTTCTCCCCGGGTTACGATAATTTTCAACACCACATCGTCGGCGGGTGCAGCACTCGACAGACTGGTCAACCAGTCATCCAGCATAGAGGGGTCAAGTGTTATTCCAAGGCGGTCACAGCTGAGCAGCAATCTGCGCTGGTGCAGATCACGCAGCACCAGATTGCCAGCTTTGCAGCGTATGGTTTCAAAGACACCGTCACCGTAAAGCAGGCCTCTGTCATGGGCAGACACATGATCGCGAAGTGAATGACGAAGATCCATCACGGGAGCCATTACGATGGCCCCCGCCCTAGATACGCTTGAAGATCAGGGAGCCGTTTGTGCCCCCGAAACCAAAGGAGTTGCTCAGTACCGCGTGCAGTTTTGCATCCCGACTTTGCCATGGTACATAATCCAGATCGCACTGTTCGTCCGGATGATCCAGATTGATGGTCGGCGTAATCACCTGCTCATAAAGTGACATGACACACACTATCGCTTCCACCGCACCGGCAGCACCCAGCAAATGACCTATCATGGATTTGGTTGAACTGACCGGCAATCGCGCAGCATAGTCTCCAAACACTGTTTTGATGGCCTGAGTTTCTGCCACATCACCTGCCAGCGTCGAGGTGCCGTGTGCATTGATGTACTGAATGTCTGTCGGATTCAAGCCGGCACTGGTCAAGGCATTTTGCATGCAAGCTGCCGCGCCGCGGCCATTCTCGGAAGGCGATGTCATATGGAAAGCGTCAGCGCTCATACCAAAGCCTGAAAGCTCTGCGTATATTTTTGCACCACGACGACGTGCATGCTCGTACTCTTCAAGCACCATAATACCGGCGCCGTCACTGAGTACAAATCCATCCCTGTCCTTGTCCCAGGGACGACTGGCCGCTTGCGGGTCATCGTTGCGCGTGGACAGTGCACGTGCTGCACAAAAACCGCCAAGTCCTACCGGTGATGTGGCCATCTCTGCCCCACCGGCCAACATCAGATCGGCCTGCCCGGAAGCTATCATCTGTGCGGCCAGACCAATGTTGTGCGTGCCTGTTGTACAGGCTGTGACAACAGCAATATTGGGGCCTTGCAGATTGTATCGAATGGAAAGTGTGCCACCGAGCATATTGATGATGGAGCCGGGGACAAAAAACGGAGATACCTTGCGCGGACCACTGCTGCGTATCAGTTCGGCATTGTTTTCAATGGCCGTGATACCACCAATGCCTGAGCCAATAGCCGCACCAAAACGACTCGGGTCATAAGCAGCGTCTGACTCCAGACCGGCATCCTGCATGGCCTGAACACCAGCTGCAACACCGTAAAGCAGGAACACATCCATGCGCTTGGCATCTTTGCCCGGCATGTATGGATCGCTGTCAAAATTCTTGATTGAGCCACCGAACCGAGTACTGAAAGCAGAGGTATCAAAGTGCTCCAGAATGTTGATACCGCTTTTAGCCTCTTTGAGGGCTTTCCATGTTGTCGTGACATCGTTGCCCAGCGGGCTGACCATGCCAAGACCGGTAATCACTACTCGCCTGCCATTCAAATCGCTTCTCTCCACTGCTCTTGGATAAACTGCTTTTGGGTAACAGCTTAAAGACAAACAGTTAACAGATAAACAAAAGCTACTCCAAGTGACAGCCCGGAGTAGCTTTTATTAGTCGGTACGACCCGATGAGCGGAATGCTATTACAGGTGCTGGTTGATGTAATCGATTGCCAGCTGCACTGTGGTGATCTTTTCGGCTTCTTCGTCCGGAATTTCTGTCTCGAATTCCTCTTCCAGCGCCATAACCAATTCCACAGTGTCCAAAGAATCAGCGCCCAGATCTTCCACGAATGAAGATGACAGTTTTACATCTTCTTCTTTAACGCCAAGCTGCTCGCAGACAATTTTCTTCACGCGTTCTTCAATGCTGCTCATAACTCTTATTAGCTCCTAGTACCAAGGTTTGTCATGCATTCCGATTAATATTGGTTATTATTTGACCAACCGGGTTAATCTGAAACGCAAGTTTACATGTATTTTGTCACGCTTGTAATCTTTAACTGGAAAATAATTAGCTTGACCAGAAAATTACATATTTTTTTCAAAAACTTATAAATCTTTTATCACTCTGTACATGACTATTTTCCTGCCAGTTTCAGCAGGATTTACGCCATGTACATTCCACCATTGACCTGAATGGTTTCACCGGTGATGTAGCCTCCGGCATCAGATGCAAGAAAGCCCGCAACTGCCCCGATTTCCTCAGGTTTACCAAAACGCGCCAGCGGAATTTGTACCAGCAGCGTTTCAATCTGTTTTTCATTCAAAGCACGTGTCATATCGGTATCAATAAAACCTGGTGCGATTGCATTCACAGTAATGCCGCGCGATCCGATTTCACGTGCCAGCGAACGTGTAAAGCCTTCAACTGCAGCCTTGGAGGCGGCGTAATTTGTCTGCCCCGGATTACCGCTGGATGCGACAACCGAGCTGATATTGATGATTCGCCCCCAGCGCGCTTTTGTCATGGCCTTGAGAGAGCCTTTGCAGACGCGATAGAGGGACGTCAGGTTGGTGTTTATCACACTTTCCCATTCATCATCTTTCATCCGCATCAGCAAATTGTCACGCGTGATACCCGCATTATTGACCAGAATCAGAGGTGCGGCACCGCAACTTTGCTCAACCTGTGCCAGCACAGAATCAACCGACTCAGAGGAGCCAACATCAAGGCAAAAGCCTGCTCCTTTGATTCCGGATTGCGCAAAAAATTCCGTAATGGCCTTTGCTCCGGACTCGGATGTTGCTGTACCGGCCACTGTCGCACCCATTTTGCCGAGTTCCTCTGCAATGGCGCGTCCGATACCCCGGCTGGCGCCGGTCACCAGCGCTACTTTTCCGTTTAAACTCATCCGTCTGTATACTCCTGATTAAACTGGAATTCCTGTGCGGCTACGCGTTACCGTGCAACCCCTGCCAATGCTTCTGTAAAAGCTTCCGGCACATCGGTGCTGAATGCCTCCATCTCAGGATGGATACGCTTGATCAACCCGCCCAGCACTTTGCCCGGGCCGCATTCTACTACTTTGGCCACACCGAAGTCGCGCATGCAGTACACGGTGTCCACCCACTGCACTGGCATGTACAATTGTTTAAGCAGATTGTCACGCATTTCGCCAGAATCGCGCACCGCACGACCATTGATGTTTTGTACCACCGGAATCGATGGTGAGCGGAACTCGACTGCAGACAACTCATCTGCCAATTGGTCAGCGGCCGGTTTCATCAACGCACAGTGCGATGGTACGCTGACATTCAAAGGCAATGCCCGTTTGGCACCAGCTTCCTTGAGTGCCACCATGGCTCTTTCAACCGCCTCCTTGTCACCGGCAATGACAGTCTGACCGGGTGAGTTGAAATTGGCAGCAGACACCACCCCTGCCCCGGCGACTGAGCGGCAAATCTCATCAATCTTTGAATCGTCCATGCCAATAATGGCAGCCATGGCTCCGGTTCCCACCGGAACAGCCGCCTGCATATAGAGCCCGCGACGATGGACCAGCCGGATACCATCGGCCAGATCCATCACGCCAGCGCACACCAGCGCTGAATACTCTCCAAGACTA
This sequence comes from Pseudohongiella sp., assembly GCA_036834885.1. Lineage (GTDB taxonomy): Bacteria > Pseudomonadota > Gammaproteobacteria > Pseudomonadales > Pseudohongiellaceae > Pseudohongiella. The sequence goes on from DAITNA010000004.1 coordinate 212,183, forward strand.
TGACCGGCCAACATTTCCGGCAACGGACCCTGTTGTTGTTGCCACAAGCGCCAGATGGCAACCGAGGTTGCCAGCAGGGCCGGCTGGGTATACTCGGTCTTGTCAAGCTGACCATCGGGGTTTTCCTGGATGATGCGCCACAGATCCTGGCCCAGCGCCTCACTGACTTCAGCCAATGTGCTCAATACAAGCGGATGTGCCTGAGCGAGCTCGGCCAACATGCCTGTTTTCTGTGATCCCTGTCCCGGGAATACAAATCCGAATTTATGCATAACTCTCATTCCATACTGTGTTAAATGCTGTTTGGTCCAGAGTCGCCAAGTCTGGCACCCCACACCTGAAGCCCGGTGACTGACGTTGTCAGACGGGAGAAACTCCGTCTTGCAAATCCTGCAAACCACCCGCCAGTGCGGCCATGCGTTTGGCAATCACACCTGGCACATCATCCTGAACCTGCCGCAGCGCGTACTCGATCGCACGCTCAAATCCGGCACGGTCGGCGTTACCATGACTTTTCACTACAATCCCCTGCAATCCCAGCAGCATGGCGCCGTTGTAACGCGAAGGTTTCAGTGTGCGTTTCACGTCACGCATCAGCGGTCGCATCCACCAGGCAAAAAAGCGATAGTACCAGCGCTTTCGCAAACTCTGCTGCACCAGATTCTGGGTAACGCGTACGGAACCGGCGATGACTTTGATGACCACGTTACCGGTAAAACCATCACAGACAATCACATCGGCGCGACCATCAAACAGTTGGTTGCCTTCAATAAATCCGCTGTACTCGAGCGCACTGGATGATGCCAGAAGCGCTGCCGCCTCACGGATTTCCGGCCGCCCCTTGTAGTCCTCAGCACCAATGTTGAGGAGTGCCACGCGCGCTTTTTCCCTGCCAGTCATGGCTGTGACCAGCACACTGCCCATCAGCGCGAACTGGAACAGCTGCCGTGCAGAGCATTCGGTATTGGCGCCGACATCAAGCAAGAATGTGTGACTGGCGGCCGAGGTCGCAGGCACGACCGCCATGATTGCAGGTTTTTCAATACCGGGAATGTTTTTGAGCAAATGCCGGCCAGCCATTAATAAGGCCCCGGTATTGCCGGCGCTCACACAGGCTTGCACGGCTCCCGTCTGAACCAGCTCTACAGCCTTGAACATGGAGGATTGACGTCCGCTGCGCAGAATGGAATCCGGGCGGGACTGATTGCTGATTATCTCGTGGGTATGCACGACCTGAAGACGTTCGCGTTCATCCGGAGACAATTTTTGAAGGTGTGGCTCGATCTGGGCTGAATCGCCAACCAGAACAAGACTGAGCGAGCCGTGCCGGCGCAGTGCAGAGATGCTGGCCGGTACGGTCACTGAGGGGCCGGTATCACCCCCCATCACATCAATGGCGATGCGCCAGAGGTCAGCCAAACTTATTCGTCGCCGAGATTCAGTACTTTTTTGCCTTTGTAGAAGCCATCGGCAGTCACATGGTGACGGCGATGAACTTCGCCCGTGGTCTTGTCAACTGACAGAGTCGGTCCAGTCAGCGCATCGTGACTACGACGCTGGTCGCGACGGGCGCGGGATTTTTTGTTCTGTTGAACGGCCATGCTGTGTACTCCTGTTAAGAATCTTGCAAAACATTCAGTGCCCGGATTTGTCAGGCCCTGATTTCAGGCCCGCCAGCACCGCAAACGGATTATTTCTGAGCGCCTGTTGCGCATCAGACGAATTTCCGGCCGCCTCAGCAGCCCCGCCAAAACCTGTGGTCAAATCAACGCACTGCTCGTGCATCGTGACAATCGGCATGGCCAGAATCAATTGTTCTTCCACAATACGCGCCGGAACCAGTGACTCATCCTCGGCACAAAGCCAGGGATCAAGTGCCGCCGGAAGCGTTCGAACTTGCGCCTCGGAGCTGATCATCACCAGATCCACAGTATCATGCAGCTGAATTGTCATCGGTTTCAGGCAACGCTGACAGACAACATTCACCTCCGCTGATACTTGCCCCTGAATACGCAGCCTGCGCTCTTCATCAACCAGAAAATGGAAGGATGCTCGTGCCACACCTTCGGTGTCGAGCAGGCTTTCACACAATCCGGACAATGCGGAAACAGCAACTTCGCCCTCAATTTCAAGCCTTTGCCGGAACACCTTGCGAGGGTCCAGTGAAAGAGGCAATGAAGTCGCAGGTTTTGGGGTCTCAGCCATAGGCGCGCAATTCTAGGGGCACAAAACCCTTCTGTCAAAAAAATATGTCGATTTCTGCAATGTTTCCGGCCTGTTACGCGCTATTTGGCCAACAGGCTACTGATGTTGTCAGGCAGTTCTGCACTCACCGTGACCGATTGCCCTGTTTCAGGATGATGAAACTGAAGCATCTCCGCATGCAGACACAGGCTGCGCACCGTTTTGAAAGCATGATCATGATCCCAGGTGTACCGCGAATCGCCTACTATCGGATGTCCTGCGTACTGGGCATGCACACGAATCTGATGGGTGCGACCGGTGATCAATGTGGCCTCGATCAGCGTTGCCTGCGGCAAACGACTTCGAACCCTGAACAGGGTACTGGCAGTCTTGCCTTCCGGATCAACGCGAGAATAGCTTTCTCCGTCGTGCGGATGCAGTTTGAGCAGCGGCGCGTCAATCCGAGTCAATGTATCAGGCCACTGACCATGAACCAGTGCCAGATACCGCTTGGTGAAATCGCCTGCCTTCAAAGCGGCCTGCAACTGCTTGAGCGCCTTGCCGGTCTTGGCCACCAGCAGGCAGCCCGAGGTTTCTTTGTCGAGCCTGTGAACCAGCTCGCGATACCCGCCCTCTCCCGCCATAAACCTGAGCGCCTCGATCAGTCCTGCCGGCACGCCTGAGCCACCGTGCACAGCCAACCCGGCGGGTTTATTCAGCACCATCAGCTCATCATCTTCGTACAGGACAGAGGCCTGTAAACGTTGAATCAAACCATCCCCCGGTGGCAGCGGTGCTTCCGGGCGGGCAAGACGCAAAGGTGCAACCCGGACGATGTCACCGGTCACGAGGCGCTGATCCGGTTTGCAGCGCTTTTTGTTGACGCGTATCTCACCCTTTCTGATCAGGCGATACAGATGCGATTTGGGCAGCCCTTTGAGTCGGGACAACAGAAAATTATCCAGCCGTTGCTCATCCGAATGACTGGACACTTCCAACAGCTGCACACCGGTATTGGACGAATTTTCCATAACAACCTGATCACACATAAAAGACAGGCCAATGGCCGGGGCCGCGCAGTATAACACTGTGCCGTATTGGCTTCGGCAGTCGGCACCCGATTCGTGTAAAATCCGCGCTCGATGTTATCCGACTGGAGTGATTCATGCTGACTATCAAGGAAACCCTGGAAAAAATCGTAACGCAGGCACTGATCAAAGTCAGTGGCGTTGCTGACGCCAAAGGCCAGGTGATTTATGCCACTCGCCCCGAATTTGGTGACTATCAGGCCAACGGTGTGATGGCAGTAGCCCGTCAGCTGCGCCAAAACCCGAGAGATCTGGCTCAGAAACTGATTGAGGAGCTGGACGGCGGCGAGCTCCTTGCCCGGGCAGAAGTGGCTGGTCCGGGTTTTATCAATTTGTTCCTGAACACCGGGACCCTGGCAAAGCTGGCCAGTGAATGCCTGCAAGTCCCGGCAAACCTGATCCTGCCCGCCGAGCGCCCGAATACCGTGATCGTTGACTACTCCAGCCCCAATCTGGCCAAGGAAATGCACGTTGGCCACTTGCGAGGCACGATTATTGGCGACTCCATTGTGCGTGTGCTCGAGGCGCTTGGCCATTGTGTCATCCGGCAGAACCATGTGGGTGACTGGGGTACCCAGTTTGGGATGTTGATTGCGCATATGAAGAGTATCGGCAGTGATTCAAGCGCGCTGGCCAGCAGCCTGTCGGATCTGGAAAGTTTCTACCGCGCGGCCAAACAACGTTTTGATGCCGAGCCGGAATTTGCTGATCTGGCACGATCCTATGTGGTGAAACTGCAACAGGGTGACGCTGAGTGCCTGGCCGCTTGGGCACAATTTATCGAAGAATCCTTGCGTCACTGTGAACAGGTTTATGAGCTGCTGTCAGTCAGTTTAAAGCGAAGTGATTTGCGAGCAGAAAGCTTCTATAACAATGACTTGCCCGTTATTGTCAAAGAACTTTCTGACAAAAAGTTGCTGACAGAATCCGATGGCGCACAATGCGTTTTCCTTGACGAATTCAAGGGCAAGGATGGCACTGCGTTGCCGGTGATTATCCAGAAGAGCGACGGTGGTTATCTGTACGCAAGTACGGATCTGGCCGCGATCCGTTATCGCTCGGACACACTCGGTGGCGATCGAGTGCTGTATGTGGTGGATGCACGCCAGAGCCTGCACTTCCAGCAGGTGTTTGCCGTGGCACGAGCAGCCGGTTTTGTACGCCAGGATTGCTCGCTTGAACACATCGCTTACGGCACCATGATGGGGGATGACGGTCGCCCGTTCAAAACCCGCAGCGGCGACACAGTCAAGCTCAAGGAGTTGCTTGAAGAAGCGGTCACCCGTGCAGGCGAACTGGTCGCCAGCAAAAACCCGGACTTGTCAGAGACTGAAAAGCAGCTGATTGCACGCACCGTCGGTATCGCAGCGGTGAAGTACGCCGATTTGTCCAAAAACAGGACCAGCGACTACATTTTCGACTGGAATACCATGTTGTCTTTTGAAGGCAACACCGCACCTTATCTGCTTTATGCCTACGCGCGTATCCAGAGCGTGCTGAGACGACTGCAGGAAGAGTCAGTCACTCCCGCCCGGCAGATTGCCCTGCTTGGGCCTGAGGAGCGCGCACTGGGTATTAAAATTCTCCAGTTCGCCGAGCTGGTCAGACAGGTGGGCGAGGATTGTTACCCCAATCAGCTCTGCCTGTATCTATACGAGTTGTCGGGGCTGTTCATGAAATTCTACGAGAGCTGCCCAATTCTGAAGGCAGAACCGTCGGTTCAGGGTAGCCGCCTGGCGTTGGCTGCACTGACTGCCGAGACGCTGAAACAAGGTCTGAATCTACTGGGCATTGAGCCGCTGTCACGCATGTAACAGCGGCCTTTTGCCCAGCACAAGCAGAATCAGTCGATCAGCTCCAGCAACAGTTTGTTGAGCTGTCGACTGAAACGGGCGGGATCTTCCAGCTCATGACCTTCTGCAAGGCTGGCCTGATCAAACAGCAGGGAGATCAGGTCAGCAAAGCGCTCTTCATCCTGCTCGCGTTCAAGCTTTGTGATCAGCGGGTGCACTGGATTGAGTTCAAAAATCGGAGCAGATTCCGGCACCGTCTGCCCGGAGGCTTGCATGATGCGTCGCATCTGCGCTCCCATATCATCCTCGGAAAGCGCCAGACAGGCTGGTGAATCTGTCAGTCGATGACTGACTCTGGCCTCTTTGATACGCTCTCCCAATGCAGCCTTTACCCGCTCCAACAGCGGTTTAAGCGCCTGTTCCTGCTTCTCCTGCTCGGCCTTTTCCGTCTCGTTGTCGAGCGCACCAAGATCCAGTTCGCCACGCGTGATGTCGTGCAGGGACTTGCCATCAAATTCGTGCAAATGGCTCATGAGCCACTCGTCAATACGATCGGAAAGCAACAATACTTCAACACCCTTTTTGCGGAAGATCTCAAGGTGAGGACTGTTGCGTGCCGCTTTTTCAGAGTCGGCAATCAAATAGTAAATCTTGTTCTGCTCCGGCTTCATGCGGGCGACATAGTCTTCCAGTGACTGATCCTGCCCCTTGCTATCCTGATGCGTGCTGGCAAACATCAGCAGCTTCGCAATCGATTCCCGGTTGCTGAAGTCTTCGCCTGGACCTTCCTTGAGCACCTGACCAAACTCTTTCCAGAACTGTGCGTAGCCTTCCTTGTTGTCCTGTTTCAGTTTGGACAACATATCCAGCGCCCGTTTGGTCAATGCACTGCGCATGGAATCAACAGCCGGATCCTTCTGCAGAATCTCCCGTGACACGTTCAGAGAAATATCGTTCGAATCGACCACGCCTTTGATGAAGCGCAGGTAAAGCGGCAGAAACTGTTCAGCCTGATCCATGATAAAAACACGCTGGACATAAAGTTTCAGCCCGCGCACACCGTCACGGTTCCACAAGTCAAAAGGCGCCCTGCCCGGTATATAGAGCAAACTGGTGTACTCAAGTTTGCCTTCTACCTTATTGTGGCTCCAGCTCAGCGGCTTCTCATAATCGTGCGTAATGTGTTTGTAGAACTCGATATATTCATCATCTTTTACGTCAGTGCGCGGGCGTGTCCAGAGCGCTTTTGCTGCGTTGACAGCTTCATACTCAGGCTGATCGGATTTGCTTTCCTCGTCTGTTGCCAGCGTATTTTTGGGCAGCAAAACAGGAATCGAAATATGATCAGCGTATTTTTTTACAATCTGACGCAGACGCCAACCATCAGCAAATTCTTTGCAATCGTCACGGAGCTTCAGAGTCACTGTGGTACCACGCGTCGCTTTTTCTTGCGTTTCAACCGTATAGTCCGACTCGCCCTTTGAAACCCAGCGTACACCCTCTGTCGCAGGTGTCCCAGCTTTTCGGGTCAGGACTTCCACTTCTTCAGCCACAATAAACGCCGAATAAAAACCCACACCAAATTGCCCGATCAGCTGTGAATCCTTTTTCTGGTCGCCACTGAGGCCACTGAGAAACTGCGCGGTGCCAGAACGGGCGATGGTGCCCAGATTGCTGACAACCTCGTCCCGATTCATACCGATGCCATTGTCAGTAATACTGATGGTGCCTGTATCTTTGTCAAAATTGATCAAAACTTTAAGTTCAGACTCATCTTCAAATAGCGCGGGATTGGACAAGGCCTGGAACCTGAGTTTGTCCGCCGCATCTGATGCATTCGAGATCAGTTCACGCAGAAATACTTCCTTGTTGCTGTACAGTGAATGAATCATCAGATGCAGCAGCTGTTTCGCTTCCGTTTCAAAGCCTCTGGTTTCCTTGTGAATGTTTGTAGTCATGCAAATAACCTCTGACGATGTTGCCGATGCTGAAATAAAGGGTTGAGTAATCTGCCCTGGTCTGGCTGACGATTTGGCTAAGTTGCCTGAGCCAGCAAAAAACCATAAAAAAACCCGGTAAACCTTGCGGTTACCGGGTTTTTATGGGGACAAGATCCCCGGATTTCAAGCGTAATCAGGACTGATAATATTCAATCGATTCCTGTTTGCGCTGCTGCAGAGCTGCATGACGATCCCGTGCGCTTTGTACGAAGGTAACAAACTGCGACGCGTTGGTCGTGCCCAGATTCTGAGCGCGTTGTGCGGCAGCCAGTGCTTCATCAAAACGGTCGAGCTCTACCAGAGCGCGAGCCAACGACAGCTGAACCTCACCCTGATTTTCCAGTCCGCCACGCTCCAGTGCAGTCTGCATCGCAGAGGCTGCATTTTCGTAGTCACGGTTCATCAGGTAGACGTAACCCAGGTAATCCCAAGCTTCGCCAGTGTTGGCAACTTCAGTCAGTCGGCGAGCCGGCGTTACCGCAGCCTCAAACTCGGAGGCCATGATGTACATCTGGGTCAGACGACGCAGGTTGGCATCATTCTCTTCAACAACACCTTTGGCGATGCCGTCTTCGAGGATTTTGATACCACGCCACGGCGCATCCATACCAGCCAGTGATTGCGCCAGGTTCAGATATTCACCTTCGTTGGCGAAGTAACCTTTTTGATATGCGAGCTCCATGGTCTGGATACGCTTGCCTTCATCATCCAGGAAACCATAAATCGCTGCGAGGTTACGCCAGTCGGAGGCTTCATCGAAGAGGCCTACCATGGTTCTGGTGACATCGTGAGCGTTCTGGTAGTCCTCAAGCTCGATGTACATCAGGTTGAGCAGACCGTAGATGTTCTTGCCGATCGCACGACCTTCCGCACGCAGCATGTCCATATGGCTGATCAACATCGGGATGGCCTGCTGGAAATCCTGCTTGTTGTAGTACGCAAGTGCCAGAATCTGGAACACCGTTGCGTTCTCGTCAGCTGACAGCTCACGCCATTGGGTCAACGTGGTGATTGCCTCATCATAACGTTCTTCAGAGGCGTAGAGCTGACCGAGAGACAACAACGCACGCAAACGTGCGTCTTCCCTCAGGTTCTCAATCTGCAGGATGCGCTCGAAGGTCGCCATCGCGTTGGGAATATCATCTGTTGCCAGATAATAGTTGGTGTAGAAATTTAACAGCGTGGATTTCTCAAAATCATTGAGGGAATCATAACGCTGGTTCAATTCATCCAGAGCACGTTTCGCGCCAGCCAAATTGGGCTCGGCGCTGGTATCTTCTGGTGTCAGCATACCCTGTATTTCAGAGATAGCGCGGTAAACACGCTCGCTCAGTGTGTCAGAGCTGCGAGTGGGCGGCGGTTGACGTCGTCCCTCTTCGTTCTGACCTGACTGCTGCGCGTAGACCGGCGACGATACTGTGGCGGCCAGCACAACGGCTGACGCGGCCAGCATACCGGCCAATACGATATTCTTGAGTTTCAGTTTGGAAGTAAACATCAGTTGTCCTCCAGTTGGAAACGGAACACGTACTGTACATTGGGAACTTCAACCGGCTGACCGTTGACCACACGTGGCTGGAAACGGAAGCGCTCGGCTGCACGGATCGATGCCTGGTCGAACATGCCCGGCGGATCCGCATCCACCACTCGCACATCACGCACACCACCGGTTTCTGTTACCGTAAACGCCACCTGAGCCCAGCCTTCGATACCACGCTGGGCAGCGCGGGTCGGATAGGTTGGCTGGATGTTAACCAGAGGCAACATTTCACCGTCGGAGACACCCAGGCTCGCACCACCGATATCCAGACCGATGTCAACATCAACAACATCACGACTGATATTGAGGTTGTTGCCACCGTCCATGTCGATATTGCGATCGGGCACATCGGGCGGAGGAGCTTCAAGCTCCTGAATCTCTTCAGGACGCTCAACCTCACGCACAACTTCCATCACAATCTCAGGCATGGTCGCATCAACGATACGAACCACATTGACACGCTGCTCCAACTCACCGCCAGTCGCAATCAGCGCCTGCATGAAGTAGAACAGGATCAGAGTCACGGCAAACGCTAGCGCCGCAGATACTACCCATCTAACTGCTGTCATGGTCAGGCCTCCGTCGAAATGGCTACAGCGCTGATATTTGCATCACGTGCTGCCCTGAGAATGGTCATGACATGCTCGTTCTGCGCCGCCCGGTCACCCTGAATAACCACCGATGCATTCGGTGTTTCAGCCAGACGTCTTTCAAAACGAGACCGGATAAAACGCGGATCTATTTGCTCACCATCAATCCAGATCTGACCATCATTGCTGACAGCGATCAGGATAAGGTCTTTCGAGCGGGGGTCAGCAGTGGATGCCTCCGGCTTTGCTACATCAATACCGGCCTCAGTGACAAACACAGAGGTCACGATAAAGAAGATCAGCAGGATGAAGACAACATCAAGCATTGGAGTGAGGTCAATCTCTCCACTTGTTCCATCGTCCCCGCGTTTCTTCATTAAACCTGATTTCATTATTATGCCTTTTCAGTGTCTCAAGGTTTGTCTTAGGCCATGTGATCTTCAAGGAACTCAAGGTCACGGTCGATTCTGTGTTTCAGCCAGTTGGTTGCAAAAATGCCTGACAACGCGCCCACCATGCCTGCCATGGTCGGGATGGTCGCTTTGGACACACCACCTGCCATTGACTTGGCATCGCCACCGCCTGTCAGCGCCATGACGTAAAACACTTCAATCATACCGGTTACCGTACCCATGAGACCGAGCAGCGGACAGATCACAACCAATGATTCAATGATCGGCATCGTGGACTTCAGATCCAGTGACACTTCAGAAATCATCATGGTGCGAATCTGCCTGGCACGCCATGAACGGGTATCACTGCGTCCGGCCCAGGCCGCGAGGGTCTGTTTGACCCTCTTGGCGTGAGTGGAATGCAGGAACCATACCCGCTCGAATATCAGCGACCATTTGACCAGTAGAAGGATGGCAATCACCCAAAGTACATTGCCGCCTCTGGCCATAAAATCCATGATCGATTCCTGCATATCGAGCAGTGCAAAGTACATGGTGCCCCCTTACCCTTGCTTGGAAGCAGAGGCTTCTGCTTTCTTGGCAATGATACCGGTTGCCTGTTCTTCCAGAACGTGAATGATACGGTCGCTCTTGCTCTTCACCCATGCGTGCATCAGGATGCAGGGAATGGCAGCCACGATACCCAGTACGGTTGTCATCAGAGCCATGGAGATACCACCGGCCATGATGGTCGGGTCACCGGCACCGTACACAGTAATCTGCTGGAACACTTGAATCATACCGGTCACCGTACCCAACAGACCCATCAACGGGGCAATGGTGGAGATGATCTTGATCAGTGTCAGGAAGCGCTCAAGCGCAGGGGTTTCCTGCAGAATCGCTTCACCCAGCTTCAGTTCCAGGGTTTCAGTGTCCACGTTCGGGTTGGACTCGGCCACGGCCAGAACACGACCCAGCGGGTTGTTCTTGTTGGCCTTGTCAGACTTCATCTGGGCACTCACTTTCGCTGAAACCAGAGTCAGCATGAAGGAACGAATCAGAGCGATCAGTACGCCGATGGCGCCCAGACCGATAATCATGAAGCCGATCGTGCCCGAGTTGTCACGCACCTGTTCGGTGGCTGTGGGGAAGTTGATCAGGTTGGCCATCAAGCTGCCGCCCAGTGCACCTGTCGGGTCGATACCCACACGATGCATACCGGACTGGGCACTTTCAAGGGCGCGCGCACGACCAACGATGTCAGCATTGGGCTGGCGTGGCAGCACTTGCAGGTGACCCACGGCGCCGGTGTATGACAGGTAGTCGCCGTTGGCGATGGCATTGAAGGAACCAACACGGGTAATAGTGCGGGTTTCCTGCTCACCGGATGGCAAACCGACTGTGCCCTGATACTGCACAACACGGCCAGACTCAACCAGTTCCTGCTGCATGTAGAACCAGAAACGCTCGATTTCGTCTACACGAACCTGTTCGGTATCACTGGCTACACGAGCAATGAAGCTGTCCAGAAATTCGTTGCGACCCGGGTACTGTGCGCTGATCAGTGAGTTGTCGAATACGCTGCGGAAGTCACCTGCCACACCCTGGATGGTACCCAGCAGCTCGTTCAGGTTTGCTCGCACTTCGCGCAGTTGAGCGCGGCGCTCGGTCAGGGTCTGACGGTTGGCGTCAAAAACGCCTTCCAGACGGGTATTTTCAGCTTCTTCCTGGGAAATGCGGTTACGCACATCGTCCAGAATTTGCTGTTGCTGGTTGACCTGCTGCTGGAAACGCTGCTCACGCTCACGCGCTTCCTGGGACTCCAGCACACGGTTTTCTTCAACGTTACGGAGCAGTTCAGAAAGACTGGCTGCCGGCTGCTGCGCGAATGCCTGCGACGATACGGCAAGGAAAAGCCCCGTAAAGGAAATGCCTGCTAATTTAATTATGTTCTTCTTCACTGTGCTAACTCCGGCGCAACAATTGGTAAGTCAATGATTTCAGGTGCAACCATGCCGCTGGATACGTTGATCGCAGAACGGATGGCGTTACGGTATTGGGCAGCGTCCAGGGTAACCCACTGGCGAGCTTGCGGATCCCATGCGCCACTCAGCGTGCGATCCTTGGTCTGGAATACCAGAGCAATCCGGCCAACACGCAGCACATCAACATCACGATCCACGCCTTCAATATTCAGCGTTGTGGCGTAGGTTTCGTGAGTACGGCCATAAGCGTTTTCAGTCTGGAACAGCACCAGAATCTGACGGAAGCGCTCTGAAGTAGACACGTTTGGATTGTCGATGGCGTCACGAACAAACTGCACGCGCGCACGACGGGCGTCCAGATGGAACGGCATATCCAGTTCAATGAACTGCTCCACGCCGGCGATCATGCGATTCATCAGCAGCGGCAGTTCCTGAGTCACGTTTCGCACCTCGGCGATGGACTCGGAAATGGTTTGCATCTCCTGCTCCTGAATTGCGATCTGACGACGCCAGTTGGCATTCAGTACCAACAGCGCTTCCAGGTTGTCGCTTTCCAGTTTGAATTCTTCGAACAGGGAGCTTGCGGAGTTCGAGAGGCGGTTAATGTTCTGCTGCGACTGAGCGGCTGCCTGATTGATCTCGGCAACAACACCCTGAGCTCGGTCAAGTGCGCTGGTATCAACGTCCTGAGCCTTGGCTGTTCCGATCACCAGCAGTGACGCGAGTGGTACCAGAACCTTGGAATATAATCGACGGTTTTTCATGTGCCATCCTGTTATTTTATTAAACACCCCGGTTGTTCACCGGATGTGACATCTTCTCTTCTTCTTTTTACCCGAAACCTGCCAGTAACAGGACCCGTTCAAAACGACTCTGAACGGAGGTAAATCCCAAAACAACAACGATCCTTCAGTGCTTCAAGCTTTGCGTAAATCAAGCCTTTTGGTTACCTTTTCACACGAACAAAAAATCCGTGGGACTTTTGGTAACAAAAGCGGCCCGGATCAAGCGATTTGGCGTAAATTCAACGCTCCCTGCCGAATTCTGCATTCAAGCCTAACACAACACGTTTGAATTTTTGAACCTCCTGCCGGAGAATTTTTTTACGCCGAACCCTTGCTCTACAAGGCTTTCGCACCGATTCAGACCACGGGCAGGCAAGCCTGCCCGTGACCGGTGCATTACCAGCCGGTGACTTCTTTCAGGGCCTGACCGATGTCGGCCAAACTTCTGACAGTACGTACACCTGCATCCTGCAGCGCCGCAAATTTTTCATCTGCAGTGCCTTTGCCACCCGAAATGATCGCACCGGCATGTCCCATGCGCTTGCCTGCCGGAGCAGTCACACCCGCGATATAGGAGACAACCGGTTTGCTGACATTATTCTTGATGAATGCGGCCGCTTCTTCTTCGGCGCTGCCACCAATCTCGCCAATCATCACGATGGCTTCTGTTTTCGGATCAGCTTCAAACAACTTGAGAATATCAATGAAGTTTGAGCCTGGAATCGGGTCACCACCGATACCTACACAGGTGGACTGACCAAAACCTGCATCCGTTGTCTGTTTGACAGCTTCATAGGTCAAAGTTCCGGAACGGGACACAATCCCGACTTTACCGGGCAAATGAATGTGACCTGGCATGATACCGATTTTGCATTCGCCCGGCGTAATCACGCCAGGACAGTTTGGCCCAATCAGGCGTACGCCCAGTTCATCGCACTTTACCTTGGCGTCCAGCATGTCCAGCGTTGGAATACCTTCAGTGATGCAGACGATCAGCTTGATGCCACCGTTGGCTGCTTCCAGAATAGAATCCTTGCAAAAGGGAGCCGGCACATAAATCACACTGGCATCGGCGCCGGTTGCTTCTACGGCTTCACGCACGGTATTGAATACCGGCAGCCCCAGGTGAGTTGTGCCACCTTTGCCTGGTGTCACACCGCCCACCATCTTTGTGCCATAGGCAATCGCCTGTTCAGAGTGGAACGTACCCTGGGAGCCGGTAAAGCCCTGACAGATGACCTTGGTGTTTTTATCAATCAGAATACTCATTATTTGCCCTCCGCGGCTTTGACGACCTGCTGTGCCGCATCGGTCAGGCTTGTTGCCGCGATGATGTTCAGACCACTGTCAGCCAGTACCTTGGCACCCAGATCCGCATTGTTGCCTTCAAGACGCACAACAACCGGCACTTTGACACCCACTTCTTTCACGGCACCGATGATGCCTTCTGCAATCATGTCGCAGCGCACGATACCACCAAAGATGTTGACCAGTACCGCTTTGACATTGCTGTCCGAGAGAATGATCTTGAATGCTTCAGTTACGCGCGCCTTGGTAGCGCCGCCGCCAACGTCTAGGAAGTTGGCCGGCTTGCCGCCATGCAGATTGACGATGTCCATGGTACCCATGGCCAGACCTGCACCATTGACCATGCAACCGATGTTGCCATCAAGTGCCACGTAGTTCAGTTCAAAGCTGGCCGCATGAGCCTCACGCGGATCGTCCTGTGACGGATCGTGCATGGCTTTGAGTTTCGGCTGGCGATACATGGCGTTGCCATCAATATTGATCTTGGCATCCAGGCAGTGCAGATTGCCATCTGTCTTGATGACCAGCGGATTGATTTCAAGCAATGCCAGATCGTAGTCGGCAAACAGTTTGCCCAGTCCCATGAAGATGTTGGTGAACTGCTTGATTTGATCGCCCTGCAGTCCCAACTGGAATGCCAGATCACGTCCCTGGTAAGGCATCGGGCCAACCAGTGGATCAATCGTTGCCTTCAGAATTTTTTCCGGCGTGTCATGTGCCACTTTTTCAATTTCAACACCACCTTCGGTGGAGGCCATGAACACAATGCGGCGCGAAGAGCGATCAACAACAGCTCCCAGATACAGTTCTTTGGCAATGTCAGTGCATGCCTCAACCAGAATCTTGCTGACTGGCTGTCCGTTGGCATCTGTCTGATAAGTCACCAGACGCTTGCCCAGCCAATTGGCGGCGAAAGCCCTGGCATCTTCGCGGCTCTTGACCAGCTTTACACCGCCCGCCTTGCCACGGCCACCGGCGTGCACCTGGGCTTTGACCACCCACATGTCACCACCAATCTTGTCACAGGCTTCAGCAGCTGCTTCCGGTGTATCCACCGCAAAACCCTTGGAAACCGGAAGTCCATATTCAGCAAAAAGCTGCTTCCCCTGATACTCGTGTAGATTCATTCCTAAAGTCCTCTGTGGTTAAAGCGCCTGAATCAGTTGCGCTTGCGTTTGTTGGCAGCGTGAATGGCGTGTCCACCGACAGCGAGCGCCGCCTCATGTACCGCCTCCGACAACGTCGGGTGTGAAAACATGGTCAGACCCAGATCTTCGGCGCTGGCGCTGAACTCCATCGCGATGGCGACCTGCTGGCACAGATCTGCAGCGCTTGGGCCGAGAATGTGGCATCCGAGAATACGATCGGTTTTGGCGTGGGCAATCAGTTTGACCAGCCCGGCCGACTCATTGGCAGCCATGGCCCGGCCATTGATACTGAACGGGAAGGTACCGACGTTGTACTCAACACCATCAGCCTTGAGCTGCTCTTCGGTCTTGCCCACCCACGCCAGTTCCGGGTGGGTGTAAATCACAAATGGCACCAGATCGTAATTGACCTGGGTCTTCTTGCCAGCGATGCGCTCGGCAATCATCACACCCTCTTCACTGCCTTTGTGGGCCAGCATCGGGCCACGCACCAGATCGCCAGCGGCCCAGATACCGGGGACGCCTGTAGCGCACTGCTCATTGACTTTGACGAAACCGCGCTGATCCACTTCAACGCCGGTATCATCCGCAAGCAAACCTGCTGAGCACGGGCGACGGCCGACCGCAACGATCAGTTTGTCAAACACAATTTCGTGATCACCGTCTTTGTCGGTAAAACTGACCGTGACAGATTTGGTTTTGCCGGAACTGATTTTGGTCGCAGAGACCTTGCTGCCCAGCTTGATGGACAGTCCCTGTTTTTCAAACACTTTGAACGCTTCTTTTGACAGTTGTCCGTCTACCGCTGGCAAGAAGGTATCCATGGCTTCCAGCACAGTGACCTCAGAGCCCAGACGGGACCAGACACTGCCCAGTTCCAGTCCGATTACACCGGCTCCGATAACACCCAGGCGTTTGGGAACCTCGCGGAACTCCAGCGCACCCGTGGAATCGACAATGACGTCCTGATCTACAGGCGCCGGCGGAATCTTGATGGGTTCGGAGCCGGCTGCCAGAATGATGTTGTCAGCTTCAAGCTCCTGGGTGCTGCCATCTGCGGCAGTGACCAGCACCTTTTTGCCCTTGAGCAATTTGCCAGTACCCTGCATGGCCTCAACTTTATTGGCCATGAAAAGGCCTTTCACACCCTGTGTCAGCTGCTTGACGATTTTGCCCTTGCGTTCAATCATCGCGGGGACGTCAATGGCCAGCTTTTCAAGGCTGATACCATGAACGGCGAAATCCTTTTTTGCTTCAGCGTATTTGTGCGATGAATCCAGCAAGGCTTTTGACGGGATACAACCCACATTCAGGCAGGTACCGCCATACACCGGGTCATTCTTCTCATCGTGCCATTTTTCAACGCAGACAGTCTTCATACCCAACTGCGCACAACGGATAGCCGCCACATAACCTGCCGGGCCACCACCGATTACAATCACATCAAATTTCTTGCTCATGTCAGTTTCCTGTCTATTGCAATTAATAACAGATCCGTTAAATGCCTGAGCCACAGTCACCGACCGTGGCTCAGCAAAGACCGCAAGGGCTACCGCCGACAGCGGAGGCCAACTTGCCCTGATCAGATCTCAAGCAGAATACGGGCCGGATCTTCCAGAAGTTCCTTGATAGTCACCAAGAACTGCACAGCTTCCTTGCCATCAATCATGCGATGGTCATAAGACAGCGCCAGATACATCATGGGCAGGATTTCAACCTTGCCATTAACCGCCATCGGTCGTTCCTGAATCTTGTGCATGCCAAGAATGGCAGTCTGCGGAGGATTCAGAATGGGCGTCGACAGCAGGGAGCCAAACACACCACCATTGGAAATCGTGAAGGTGCCTCCCGTCATTTCATCGATAGAAAGTTTTCCGTCCTGGGCTTTGAGGCCAAACTCACGAATTTTGGCTTCAACTTGCGCCAGGCTCATATGGTCAGCATTGCGCAGAACCGGCACGACCAGACCACGCGGCGACGATACAGCGACGCCAACATCCTGATATCCGTGGTACACAATGTCATTGCCGTCGATGGACGCGTTGACCGCCGGGAAACGCTTGAGCGCTTCCACGCTGGCACGGACGAAAAATGACATGAAGCCGAGACGAACGCCATCATGTGCTTTCTCGAACTGATCCTTGTAGCGCGCACGAAGCTCCATGACAGGCGCCATGTTAACCTCATTGAAGGTGGTCAGCATGGCGGTGGTCTGTGACGCTTGCAGCAGGCGCTCGGCGACTTTCGCGCGCAGGCGGCTCATCGGCACACGCTCTTCCACGCGCCCGGATGACATGTCCGCACCGGCCGGGATCTCACGCACAGAGGCAGGCTTTGAACCACTTTCAATCGCACCGAGCACATCTTCCTTGGTAATGCGTCCGGACTTGCCACTGCCACTGATCTGGCCAGCGTTCAGACCATGCTCTTCCGCCAACTTCTTCGCAGCCGGGCTGAGTACCGGGGAATCGGCAGCCGGAGCAGATTTGGTGGCAGGAGCAGAGTCCGACTTTTCAGCGGCGGCCGGTGCTGAGGCTGCAGCCCCCTCTTTCACCAGGGCAATCAGCTCATTGCTGACGATGGTATCTCCTGTGTCCTTGACGATTTTTTCAAGCACACCGTCAGCCGGTGATACCACTTCGATAACCACTTTGTCGGTTTCGATGTCTACCAGCAGCTCGTCGCGCTTGACCGCATCACCAGGCTTTTTGTGCCAGCTGGCAATGGTACCGTCCGGCACAGATTCGGGCAGTTGTGGTGCTTTGATTTCAATAGACATGTCAGTTCCTTACACGTTGTATGTTAATTATTGTTTCCAATCAGCTGGCAAAACCCAAAGCCTGCTCAAGAAATGCCTTCAACTGCAAATTGTGCAATTCCGGATACCCGGCGGCTGCAGCGGCAGAGGCTTCCCGACCGGCGTAACGCAGATTCATGGTCCAGCCCAGTGACTGCATGACGTTGCGCATGTGATGCTGACTGGAGTACCAGGCGCCCTGATTCATGGGCTCTTCCTGACACCACACCACATCAGAGACATTCGCGTACTGCTTGAGTGTTTCACGCAAATCATCTTCCGGGAACGGATAAAGCTGCTCAAGTCTGACAATCGCAATATTATTGATACCGCGGTTGCGACGCTCTGCACGCAGGTCGTAATAGACCTTGCCCGAGCACAAAATCACGCGATCAACCTTGTTTGCCACGATATCGCTGTCTGTTTCACCAATCACTACCTTGAATGAACCATTGGCCAGCTCTTCCAGTGTGGTGGTGGTTTCCTTGTGACGCAGCAAGCTCTTTGGCGACATCACAATCAGCGGTTTGCGTAGTGGGCACAGCACCTGCTTGCGCAGCATGTGGAATACCTGTGCTGAGGTTGTCGGCAGGCAGACCTGGATATTGTGCTCCGCACACAATTGCAGGAAACGCTCCAGACGCGCAGATGAATGCTCAGGCCCCTGCCCTTCGTAACCGTGAGGCAGCAACATTGTCAAACCGCACAGACGCTGCCACTTGTGTTCACCACTGGTAATAAACTGGTCGATGACTACTTGCGCAGAGTTGGCAAAATCACCGAACTGGGCTTCCCAGATCACCAACGCATTGGGTGTTGTTGTGGCATAGCCGTATTCAAAGGCCAGCACAGCTTCTTCAGACAGCAGCGAATCATAAATGCAGAACATTTTGGGATCGGCCACCAGCGAACGTAGCGGAATGTACTCTTCCTCTGAATCCTGATCGCGCAGCACGGCATGTCGGTGCGAGAAGGTGCCACGTCCCACATCCTGACCGGTAATACGGACACGGTTACCCGTGGTGAGAATGCTGGCGTAAGCGAGTGTTTCTGCAAAACCCCAGTCAATCGGCAATTCACCTTCAGCCATTTTGGCGCGATCGTCGGTTATTTTTTTAACCTGACGATGCAGATTCAGGGAATCAGGCAGCGTTGTGATTTTTCTGGCCAGTGCCTGTAACGTCTCCAGCTTGATCGACGTGTTGTAGTGCGGTGTCCAGGTGTGTCCCAGATAGGGATTCCAGTCGACAAACATTTCGACGTTGGGCTCTTTCACCAGACTCTTGACGACATGAGAGCCCGTGTCCAGTGCGCTGCGATATGACGTGTTCATTTCGTCAACCTCAGCTGGTGTGACCATATTCAACGCGATCAGTTTCTCGGCGTACAGCGCACGGGTTGTCTGATGTTGACGGATTTTTGTGTACATTACCGGCTGTGTGGCCGAGGGTTCATCGGTCTCGTTGTGACCACGGCGGCGGTAGCAGACCAGATCGATCACAACATCCTTTTTAAACTCGTAGCGGAAATCGAGCGCCAACTGCGTGACAAAAAGAACAGCTTCCGGGTCATCGGCATTGACGTGGAAAATAGGTGCCTGCACCATTTTGGCAACATCGGTACAGTATTCCGTTGAACGCGCGTCATCCTGCCTGCTGGTGGTGAAACCGACCTGGTTGTTGACGATGATATGCACCGTACCGCCTGTGCCATAAGCTCTCGTCCTGGACATCTGGAATGTTTCCATCACAACACCCTGCCCCGCGAAGGCAGCATCACCATGGATGCTGACTGGCAACACCGCATGGCCAAGACTGTCTTTGCGGCGATCCTGTCTGGCACGTACTGAACCTTCAACCACGGGCGACACAATTTCAAGGTGTGACGGGTTAAAGGCCATCGCCAGGTGCACTTCGCCACCGGGAGTCATGATATTGGATGAGAAACCCTGGTGATATTTCACGTCACCGGAGCTCTTGTATTTTGCGCGACCTTCAAACTCACTGAACAGATCTGCCGGGTTCTTGCCCAGAATGTTAACCAGCATGTTCAGGCGACCACGGTGGGCCATGCCAATAACAACTTCCTTGACACCGTAGCTGCCGGCACGTTGTATCAGCTCATCGCACAACGGGATCAGGCTTTCGCCACCCTCCAGTCCGAAGCGTTTGGTACCCGGATACTTGGAGTCCAGATGTTTCTCAAGCCCTTCAGCTGCACTCAGACGCTCCAGCAAATGCCGTTTGACGTCCGCATTGAATCCGGGGTTACCCAGCTTTGGTTCAATACGCTTCTGCAACCATTGTTTCTGAGCCAGGTCTACGATGTGCATGAACTCGTAGCCAATTGAACCACAGTAAATCTTCTCGAGTGATTCAACGATTTCACGCAGCGTCGCAGTATCACGGTTGATATGCAGGGAGCCGGTCTGGAATACGGTGGAGTGATCTGCAGGAGACAGGTTGTGAAAATCCAGTTCGAGATCCGGAACCTGCTCACGATGCATCAATGACAAGGGATCAAGTGCCGCTTTCTGGTGTCCACGCACCCGATACGAGCTGATCAGGTGCAGTACCTGAACCTGTTTGTTTTCATGCTCCGAGTTGACGACAACATCATTGCTGAGCACCGGCATAAAACGGCTGGTCTTGCCAAGCCGGCGAAAATATTCCTGAATCTCCCTGTGCGAGACATCCGAGGATGATTTTTCAACAAGTTTTGGCAATGCATCAAAATACTGCCGCCATTCATCCGAAACCTGGCTGGCGTCCTTCAAATACTGATCGTAGAGCTGCTCAACGTACTCGGCATTACCACCTGAAAGGTGGCCGGTGCTCCACATTAACTCCATGATGCTGTCATGCATGTTTAATACTTCCCGGGTTAACAGAACCAGCGTTGCAGAAAGAGGCCTCGTGAGCCGGTCTGCCACTGGTTGCTAGAAAATAATTGCTCTTATGTCCCACGTTGCAACAACATATGACGAATATGACCAATCGCTTTGGTCGGATTCAATCCTTTGGGGCAAACCGCGACACAGTTCATAATGCCGCGGCATCGGAAAACACTGAACGGATCCTCAAGACCGGTCAGTCTTTCATCCGTTGCCAGATCGCGGCTGTCGGCCAGAAAACGATAAGCCTGCAGCAGGCCGGCAGGGCCAATAAATTTGTCCGGATTCCACCAGAACGATGGACAGTTGGTGCTGCAGCATGCACACAAAATGCACTCATACAGACCATCCAGTTTGGCCCGGTCTTCCGGCGACTGAAGTCGCTCGATGGCCGGTGCTGGCGTGTTGTTGATCAGGAACGGTTTGACCTTCTCGAACTGCTTGTAGAAGATCGACATATCAACCACCAGATCACGAATCACTGGCAGTCCTGGCAACGGGCGCAGGACAAGCTTTCCGTTTTTGGCGACAGCAGAAACCGGTGTAATACACGCAAGGCCATTGGTACCATTGATGTTCATGCCATCCGAGCCGCAAACACCCTCACGGCACGAGCGGCGATAGGCAACCGCAGGATCCTGCTTCTTGATCAGTTCGAGCACATCCAGAACCATCATATCGCGGCCTTCCGGCAACTCGATCTGATAGTCGCGCATGGTTGGCTTGCTGTCGGTCTCAGGGTTATAGCGATACACACTCACTAACACGTTGATTCACCTTTGCTCAAAATCAATGCTGCCTGGGGGAACAGGCAGCATATTCATTAATAGGTTCTGACTTTCGGTTCAAACTTCTCGACCGTCTTGGGCGAGAAATTCACAGCGCGCTTGGTGATTCTGCGCTCTGTTGGATGGTACATCGAATGGCAGAGCCAATTTTCATCATCGCGCTCCTGATAGTCTTCACGTGCATGAGCGCCGCGGCTTTCGGTACGGGCTTCCGCTGCAATCGCAGTCGCTTCCGCCACTTCAAACAGGTTTTCCAGCTCTAGCGCTTCGATGCGTGCGGTATTAAACGCATTGCTCTTGTCTTCGAGCTTCAGGTTGCCGATGCGTGAACGCAGCGCTTCCAGTTTCTTGACGCCTTCACGCATGTAGTCGCCGGTACGGAATACGCCAAAGTGGTTCTGCATAATGGTCTGCAGCTCAGCACGCAAGTCGGCGACTTTTTCGCCGTCAGTGCTGTTATTCAGTCGATTCAGACGCGACATGGACTGCTCAATGTCGGAATCAGAGGCCTTGCGATACTCCACGCCCTGACCCAGCATGCTTTCAATGTGTTTGCCAGCAGCGCGACCAAACACCACCAGATCCAGCAGCGAGTTGCCACCAAGACGATTGGCGCCATGCACAGACACGCAGGCAACCTCACCGACAGCAAACAGTCCGGGAATCTGGACGTCCTCGCCTCGTGCGTTCTGCGCAATCGCCTGACCATGAATGTTGGTCGCGATACCACCCATCATGTAATGACAGGTCGGGATAACAGGAATGGGTTCTTTCACCGGATCTACGTGAGCGAATGTGCGCGACAGTTCCAGAATCCCTGGCAGCTTTTCGTTCAGCACTTTTTCGCCCAGGTGATCGAGTTTCAACAACACATGGTCACCATTGGGGCCACAGCCTTTTCCGGCGATGATTTCCTGGATCATGGAGCGGGCAACCACGTCACGACCGGCAAGATCCTTGGCGTTGGGCGCATAACGCTCCATAAATCGTTCACCATCCTTGTTAATCAGGTAACCGCCCTCGCCGCGGCAGCCTTCAGTCACCAGCGTGCCGGCACCGTGAATACCGGTGGGGTGGAACTGCCACATTTCCATATCCTGCACCGGATAACCGGCGCGCAGTGCCATGCCAACACCATCACCAGTGTTGATCAGCGCGTTGGTTGTGGAGGCATAAATACGGCCAGCACCACCAGTGGCAAGCACCGTCGCCTTGGAGGCGACATAGACGGTTTCGCCTGTCTCAATACAGATTGCAACAACGCCTACCACCACGCCGTCCTGGTTACGCACCAGATCCACGGCATACCACTCATTAAAAAAGACTGTCTGATTTTTCAGGTTGCCCTGATACAGGGCGTGCAACAGCGCATGACCGGTACGGTCTGCCGCGGCACAGGTACGTGCAGCCTGCCCGCCTTTGCCGTAATCCTTGGATTGACCACCAAACGGGCGCTGATAGATTCGACCATTTTCTGTTCGCGAAAACGGCAAGCCCATGTGCTCGAGCTCAAAAACTGTCTGCGGGCCTTCGCTGCACATGTATTCGATGGCGTCCTGGTCACCGATATAGTCGGAGCCCTTGACGGTATCGTACATGTGCCAGCGCCAGTCATCATTGGGATCCGCGCTGGCAATCGCGCAGGTAATCCCGCCCTGGGCTGACACGGTGTGCGAGCGGGTCGGAAATACTTTGCTGATTACCGCTGTCTTGTAACCGGACTGCGCCAGTTGCAGGGCTGCGCGCATACCCGCACCGCCACCGCCAACAATAACTGCATCAAATGAAATTGTACGCATACCGCTCATTTATAGACCCCACAGAATCTGGACACCCCAAACGAGGTAAACGAATATCAGCAGCACGGTCGCGGTCTGGAAGACCACGCGCAATGCAGTGCCTTTGGATCCCATCAAGTGCTCGGAAAAGTAGTCTGTAATCACAGTCCACATACCAATCCACGCATGTGCACACAGGGACAGCAGCGCCGCCAGACTGGCAACCCGCATCCAGGTCGTGCCGAAAAGCGCCTGCCATTGCGTATAATCAAGTCCGGGAGTCATCACAATATAAGCCAGCAACCCGACAAAATAGACCCCCAGCACGACAGCGCTGACACGCTGGATAACCCAGTCGGAGAGGCCGCTGCGACCAAAAGCGGTTACATTTCTTACCATATCCACACCCCTGTCAGAACAATCGCAATTGCAGATACCACAATGACAAGCCATGCTCCGGTGTTGGCACCTTCGAGGGTTTCACCAATGCCAAAGTCCATGACCAGATGCTTGATGCCTGCAATCAGGTGGTAGAGCAATCCAGCCAGAATGGCCCATATGACCAGCTTGACCGGCGTGGTTGAAAGCCATTGCTGAACCGTAATGAAACCTGACTCGGACGACAGTGATTCAGCCAGCAGCCAAAGCAACACAAAAACGCCGGCAAATATCACGACGCCAGAGATCCTGTGTGTAATGGAGGCGAGTGCGGGTAGAGGAAAACGCAGGGTTGCAAGATCGAGATTTTTAGGTCTGTTGTCTTTCACTGGTAGCCAATTCTAGTAGAGCCCGAAAATGGGCGCAGTTAGTGTTACGAATGACATCACCAGCCAGAACTGTCCGGACTGCAGGTGCATCATTCACCAGCGGAGTGTCTGAACCCTTTCGCATCAGGCCTTGGAGGCGCTATGCGAAACATAATGCTTTGCCGTTCAGGCGCTTCGTCAACATTACCAAGGCCTTCAGAGCCTGGTATGTGTGGGCGCAGAGTATATTCCCATACCCGCTGGAATACAATAAAACACGGCCTGGACACCGGTTTTTGGAGGCTGCAAATGACAATACAATGTCATTCACAATAATTTCTGTTCAGACGGGAGTGAACCGGCGGAGGTTTGTGATAGAGTACCGGTTTTGCCGCTGGCCCCCTGCCCCACCAACAATAACCAGGGCGGGCCGCTGGCCGGTTCTTGACCGGGTTGCAACCGCCGGCAGCTGGAAGTTTATCAGTCAGGAGTAGAATATGAGTGACAAAAAAGCCCGCATTAGCCTGGCAGGCAGCCAGGAGGTGATTGAGCTTCCCGTACTGGAAGGTACTATTGGCCCGGATGTAATCGATGTTCGCAGCCTGGTTTCCAAGGGTGTGTTTACCTACGATCCAGGATTCATGTCAACCGCTTCGACCGAGTCGTCCATTACTTACATCGACGGCGACGCTGGTGTTCTGTTGCATCGCGGCTACCCCATCGACCAGCTGGCAGATCACTCTGACTATCTCGAAACCTGTTACCTCCTGCTCAATGGCGAATTGCCGGATGCCGCCAGCAAAAAAGCCTTCACTGAAGAAATCACCCGCCATACGATGGTCGATGCCCAAATCGCCGACCTGCTTAAAGGCTTCCAGCGCAATGCGCATCCGATGGCTGTGATGATTTCGCTCACCGGCGCCCTCGCTGCCCTGTATCACGACGGCCTGGATGTGGATGACGCCGAGCAGCGCCGCCTTGCAGCGATCCGCCTGATAGCCAAGATGCCAACGCTGGCAGCGATGACGTACAAACATTCGATTGGCCAGCCCATCATGAGCCCGGTTAATTCTCTGAACTATGCAGAGAATTTCCTGCACATGATGTTTGGTGTTCCTGCAGAAAGCCCAAATGTCAGCCCGGTACTGGCCAAGGCCATGGACGTCATTTTCCTGCTGCACGCCGATCATGAGCAAAATGCCTCTACCTCCACTGTAAGGCTGGCCGGCTCTACCGGAGCCAATCCATATGCCTGTATTTCATCCGGCATTGCAGCATTGTGGGGACCCGCTCACGGCGGCGCTAACGAAGCCGTGCTCAAGATGTTGAATGAAATCGGTGACGAATCGCGCATCGAAGAATTTATTGCGCGCGCCAAAGACAAGGATGATCCCTTCAGACTGATGGGTTTTGGTCACCGTGTTTACAAGAATTTTGATCCTCGCTCAAAAGTGATGCGCAAGATCTGTGACGAGGTACTGGCTGATCTGGGCGTCGAGAATGACCCACTGTTCCGGATTGCTCGCCGCCTTGAAAAAATAGCACTGGAAGATCAGTACTTTATTGATAGAAAACTGTATCCGAATGTCGATTTCTATTCCGGCATTATTCTGAAAGCGATTGGCATACCTACCAGCATGTTTACTGTGATTTTTGCCCTGGGCAGAACTCCAGGCTGGATCTCCCACTGGAATGAAATGCTGAGCGGTCCTTACAAAATCGGCCGTCCACGCCAGCTTTACCGTGGAGCCGCCAAACGCGACTACCCGGTTTGATGCGGTGAGCGAACCGCGCTGACAAAAAAGGCCGCATCGGAAAACCGTGCGGCCTTTTTTGTTGCATGCCTTGATGCCAAATTTGGTGGAGCTAAGCGGGATCGAACCGCTGACCTCAACACTGCCAGTGTTGCGCTCTCCCAGCTGAGCTATAGCCCCGTATCATTCACAAAACATACCCTGCCGTCAGTGTTGTTAACGCTTTCTGGAGAAGCCATGACTGCAGAGACCGCGCATTCTAGGCATCAACGTATAACATGTCAATGCCTGGCACATGGCAATTTTCACTCTCGTACCGGCAGCTCAAACGCCTGAAATGCCCTGAAGGATTTTTCCATATCCTTGGTTTCCTTTTTGGAAATACCACCAAGCACATCAAGCGCATATCGTATTCGAGCGCGACTGATATCCAGGCCAAGTATCGCAATTGAATCAATCACCGACGTAGACACCGGCTTGCCTGTTATCGCAACAAACAGCGGAAATAATGTATCCCGAATTTTCAGACCCAGAAACCCAGACAGGCGCTGACAAACAGATTCCACAGAGTCCCTTGACCACTCACCAAGTTGTTCAAACTCCCACACGCTGAGTTGCAGGATTTTTTTGCATTGTTCGGCATTCAACTGTTTGTGCGCAAAATCAGCTTCGCTAACAGGCAACAAACCGCTGAGGAAAAAACCGGCCAGTGGCACGACATCACTCAATCGCTCCACCCGGTCTTTCACCAGTGGCACGATGCCCTGGATCTTTTCCGGAGAAAAGGCCCAATCCCTGAAAGCCTCTGCGAATGCTTCTGCTGTCAGATTTTCTCTGATGTACTTGCCGTTGAGCCAATCCAGCTTGGCAACATCAAATACCGGGCCACCCAGGGACACACGATCAATATCAAACGCTTCCTGCATCTCTGTCAGCGAAAATTTTTCGCGACCATCCGGCATAGTCCATCCCATCATGCCCAGATAATTGATGATTGCTTCAGGCAGATAACCCATATCCCGGTAGTAGGAAATACTGGTCGGATTCTTGCGCTTGCTGAGCTTGCTTTTATCCGGATTGCGCAGCAGTGGCATGTGGCAAAATTGAGGAGGCTCCCAGCCGAAATGCTGATAAAGCAGAATATGTTTGGGCGTCGAGTTAATCCACTCTTCACCTCGAATCACATGCGTGATTTCCATCAGATGATCGTCAACCACGTTGGCAAAATGGTAGGTCGGCAAGTGATCGGATTTCATCAGCACCTGCATGTCAATCTGTTGCCAGGCGATCCGTATTTCACCTCGAAGACGGTCATGAAACACACAGTCGCCGGACTCAGGCACCCGCATGCGAACCACGTGAGGCGTTTTGGCTGCAAGACGGGCCTGGATGTCAGCCTCATCCAGCGACAAACAATGTCCGTCGTAACCCGGTGTCTGCTTGTTTTCCATTTGCCGGGCTCGCAGCTCATCCAGACGCTCTGCTGTACAAAAACAGCGAAATGCCTGCCCTCTGTCCAGCAGCAGTTCGATGTGCTGTCGATAAATATCACTGCGCTGGCTTTGCCGATAGGGTCCATGAGGTCCACCGACATCAGGCCCCTCACTCCAGTCCAATCCCAGCCAGCGCAATGCCCGGAGAATGTCTCGCTCTGAACGGTCAGTGCTTCGCGTCTGATCAGTATCTTCAATGCGAAGGATAAAATCTCCACCGTGCTGATGAGCAAAACATCGGTTAAACAAGGCGATGTAGGCTGTGCCTACATGAGGATCTCCGGTGGGAGATGGTGCGATACGGGTGCGAACTTTGGTCATGATTATCCTGAAAGACTATTGCAAATCGGAGTCAGCAGCACCAGTCGACCATCGATGAAAAGCTGATTCCAGATCTTTTGGCTGACGCCGGATTATACGTGAAGGCCGGATAATGCTCCACGGCGCATTTGGCTTTGTTATACTTCGTGCTCTGCAATCGCCGGGGCCTCTGGACAAATTTCATGACTGCAATGACACCGGATGCTTTTCGTTTCTGTGTAGCTCCTATGCTGGACTGGACAGATCGCCACGAGCGCTTTTTCCTCCGTCTGATGAGCAAAAATGCCCGCTTGTATACCGAAATGGTAACTACAGGCGCACTGCTTCATGGCGATACCGCCCGACATCTGGACTATCATCCTGCCGAACACCCTCTGGCGTTGCAACTTGGCGGCAGCAACCCTGATGAGCTGGCCCGGTGCGCGGAACTCGCGCAACAGTGGCAATACGACGAAATTAACCTGAATGTGGGTTGCCCCAGTGACCGTGTCCAGTCCGGGCGATTTGGCGCCTGCCTGATGGCAGACCCTGAACTGGTTGCCCGTTGTGTGGCAGCCATGCAACAGGCATGCGATCTTCCGGTCACTGTCAAATCCCGCATCGGCATTGATGACCAGGACTCTGATGAATTCCTGCAGCGATTTGTGCAGAGTATTTACGATACCGGTTGTCGCATCTTCATTGTTCATGCCCGTATAGCGTTGCTGGCGGGCCTGAGCCCCAAGGAGAACCGGGAGATTCCGCCGCTGCAATACGACAGGGTTGCGCGTCTGAAATCTGCTTATAAAGACGCCTGCATTGTGCTCAATGGTGGTATCAACTCGATTTCGCAGTCAGCCGTGTTGTTACAGACGTTTGATGGCGTGATGCTTGGGCGTGAGGTCTACCAGAACCCGTATATCATGACCGACGTTGACAATACCTTGTTTGGCGCAGCAGACCCGGCTCCGTCACGCGAGCAGGTCTTGCAGGCCTATATTCCTTACGTAAAGGAGCAGTTGCATGCAGGCACCAGCCTTCATCATATGACACGCCACATACTGGGGCTTTATAAAGGACAGCCTGGCGGCAAATTGTTCCGCAGGCATCTGAGCGAGAATGCCTGGAAGAAATCTGCGGGACTTGCTGTTCTCGAAGATGCCATCGCCATGGCAGAATCCCACCGCCACTCAGACGCAGAGACAGAGGAGACAATCGGGTGATTTCTGGCATCAAACGCTTTTTTGAGAAACAGCTGGCGGCCAATGCGTCTGAAAACGCGCACAACCGCGAACATCGGTTACGTCTGGCGAGCGCGGCACTGTTGTTTGAATTGCTGAAAACAGATCGTCATATTGACGCCAGGGAAACTGCCGCGTTGCGCGATATTCTGATGCGTAATTTCCAGCTGGAGGCCCGAGAAATTGATGACATCATCGTACTGGCCGAAGAGGAAGCACGGCAAGCCGTCTCACTCTATGAGTTCACAAGTCTGATCAACGAGTCTTACGGTTACGATGAACGCATACAGTTGATCGAAAACATGTGGCAGTTGGCCATGGCTGACAATCATCTGGACAAGTATGAAGAGCAGCTGATCCGACAAACCGCTGACCTGATTTATGTGTCACACAGCGACTTTATACGCACAAAACTCAAGGTCAGGGAGTTGTTGCAAGGCTGATCAGTCCCAGGCCCCCCAATCGTCATCATCCCACTGATCCTGCACCTCACCATCACTGACAAGATACTGACGCTGTTGCAAATAAGCTTCGCGAGTGAATATGTAGGGGTCGCCCATCATCATCGAATCGACTGCCAGTGCCGCAACGCGCCGATCCAGTTGATAGAGTACAAAGGCGCTGTTGCGCACGGCCGGCTCATCATGATGATTCACAGGATTGGTGACAGTGTCCGCGACCAGACCAAACGAGTCGCGCAACGTGCTGGGGCCAAATAAAGGCAACACCACATAAGGGCCAGCCCCTACCCCCCAATACCCCAACGTTTGCCCAAAATCTTCGTTGTTCTTGCGCAGACCTGCTGCTGAAGCCACATCAATCAAGCCGCCAATACCGAGTGTTGTATTCAATACAATCCGACCGGTATCCGATGCTGCATTCACAATCTTGAGTTGAAGTATATTGTTTAAAAGAACCGTAACATCATTGATGTTACTAAAAAAATTACTCACACCCCTGCGCGCAAGAGGTGGCATGATCCGATTGTAGGTCTCAGCTGCAGGGCGCAGAACAATCGCATCCAGACGCTCGTTGAATCCATGAACCTTGAGATTGACGGGCTCCCATGGATCATATTCGGCAGCGACGGTCACGCTCGGCGCCATGATCAAGCCCAGACACACCAGGACAGGCCCTGCTCTCAAACCAACTTCTCGTCCAAGCACTTTGAATCCTCCCCTTGCCGGCCTTGTACATCAGGGTACTTCAGGCTATCGGGCCAAGCCGTATGCAGCGGGCGCGAATTATCCCAGATTACCGCCCTTGTGAATATCCCCCAATCGGGCAGCCTCGAGCAATCGCTCAAGCCGCTTGACCGACACAGCCTGGCGGGTGCGCAATGACTGGGCAAATAACGACACTCTCAGCTCTTGCAGCAACCAGGGAAACTCGGGCAAAACCTCGCCCTTGAGTTGTCGCAATTGTTCATAATCGCGTTGCAAGGACCTGATCGCAGCCATTGCTGCAAGATCACGCTCCTGCACCGGCTTCTCAAGTCGCAGCCGCAATGCCTTCAGATAACGGCCATACTCCCATATCCAGTCGTCCGGAATGACCGCGGGAAAACCGGCAGGCAGCAGCGACTGCAACTGTTGCTCAATATCAAGGACTGCCGATTCTGGAAATGCAGCGACTGCAGACTTCGAAGACAGAGACCGGCGTATTTCATAAACTGCGTCATAGATCTCCAACAGCAATTTACTCATGCGCTCGGCTGTAGCGACCAGATCCGCCTTGCATCGCGCCAGAATGGATTCAAAAGCTTCCCGTGTTCGCGGCAGATCCACATTCAGTTCAAAATTGAGCCGATAGATCGCCAGCAGGGCTCGCTCCTGCCAATCTGCGTCCTCAATAGACAATTTCAGACCCAGGTTTTTTTTGACATCGTTCAGGCGCTTCAGGATCAGTTGCCTCTGCTGGGCTGTTCTCAACATCAACAATCTGGCAATACCGTCCTGTGATGTGATTCTGGCTGCACTCGCCGATTCACACAATACAACCGACACCGTTTGACCGTCATTTCTGACTGCGGGATATCTGAGCAACCTGACACCCTGATGGATTTCGACATACTCCGGCAATTCGCCAAATGTCCAGTCATTCAGATGTTGACGTTCGATCTCGTGCGCAGGCAGTGCCGGCTCCTGCACAGTACCCGATGTGGCGTTAAGCAAGGTTTCGATATTGTCGCCAGCGGCCACCACGTCACCATCAGCGCCCAGCACCCGCAAACGCGGACGCGTGTGGGCTGGCAATACGGAATAGTCCCACTGTGCCGGGTCTATTTTTATGCGCCGTTGTCGCCAGGCAAACTCGGTGAGCAGAGTGCTTAACGGTGGCTTGTCCCCAGGTGTAACGGAGGCCAGCGCCGCTTTCACAAAGTCAGGCACAGGGACCAGCAACTTTCGAACAGCTTTGGGCAGACCTTTCACCAGGGCAACACAACGGTCGTGAACCAGTCCGGGCACAACCCATTCCAGATCTGCAGGAGTAATGTTGCGAAGCAAGCTGGCAGGCACATCAATCGACACACCGTCATCGGCACTGCCCGGAGCAAAGCGATAGTTCACCGACAATGCATTAGCCCCCAGGGTCGCTCTGTCCGGGAATGACTGATGTACTGATTCGTCTGGCGCGCGTGTGACCACATCCGCCATGGACATCTTCAGCAACTGCGGGTCGTCTGCGGCCCGGGACTTGTACCAGCGGCGCAAGCTTGATACGCCACAAACATCGGCAGGTATACGGGCGTCATACCATGCATACAACACATCATCGGCCACCAGAATATCGGGTTTACGCTCCTTTTCCTCAATGTGTTTCACTTCGGCCAACAGTGCTGTGTTGTGTTTGAAGAATGCAAAGTCGCTGCCCAGCTCTGCTTCAACAAGTGCCTCACGGATAAAAATATCGCGACTCAACACAGGATCCACCTGGGCGAACGAGACGGAACGCTTTTCGATCAACACCAGTCCGGACAAGGAAACTTTTTCCCAGGCCATCACTTCGCCACGCTTTTTCTCCCAATGTGCATCGAAATACTCGCGCTTGAGAAGCTGTGGCGCCGCATCAACCACCCATTCGGGTTCGATACGGGCAGCCATCGTGGCGAAGAGCCGGCTGGTCTCTATCAGTTCACCACAAACAATCCAGCGCGGAGTTTTGCGAAACAACACCGAACTGGGAAACAAGGAGAACTTGCGTCCCCGACTGCCTGTGTACAGCCCGTCACTCGACTTGAAACCGATCTGATTCAACGAGCCGGTAATCACGCTGCGGTGAATGGCTTCGTACAAGGGCTTGGTATCCTCAAACACATGCGAGCTTACTTTCATCCCCGAATCAAGGCAGGACAAAGTCAGTTGGCGATGGGTCTCGCGCCATTCGCGCAAACGCATCCACGACAAAAAATTATCGAGACAATAGCGGCGAAACTGACTCTGACTCAACGCCTGTCGATGCTGCTCTACAGACTCCCACAATCGAACCCAGGACAGAAAGTCTGACTCCGGATGCCCATATTGCTGATGCGCCTCACGTGCTGCCTGACGCTTGTCTGCCGGCGTCTCTCGCGGATCTTGAACACTGAGAGCACTGGTCACCAGCAGCATTTCATACAGGCAGTGCTGCCTGTCTGCCTCAATCAGCATGCGGGCCAATCTGGGATCAACCGGAATTCTGGCCATCTTCCGGCCGGTTTCCGTCAGTTGACGGTCTCGGCCAATAGCGCCCAGTTCGGCAAGCAGCTTAAAACCATCATTGATGGCCCTTGTGTCCGGTGCTTCGACAAAGGGGAACTGTTGAATGTCGCCCAGTCGCAGCAACAACATCTGCAAAATCACTGCGCTGAGGTTTGTGCGATGTATTTCAGGGTCAGTAAAGGGTGGGCGCGCGTTAAAGTCCTGCTCGGCATAAAGGCGAACACAGACACCACTGGAGACCCGCCCACAACGCCCTGCGCGCTGATTGGCACTGGCCTGCGATATGGGCTCTATCGGCAGACGCTGAACCTTGCTCTGGATGCTGTAACGGCTGATTCTGGCCAGACCAGTATCAATGACGTAGCGGATACCTGGCACGGTGAGAGAAGTCTCCGCCACATTGGTTGACAGCACAATCCTTCGTCCGGGGTGTGCCTGAAAGATTTTTTGCTGTTCGTTGCGAGTTAGACGAGCATACAGCGGAAGAATCTCGGTCTGCCTGAGCTGCTTCTTTCTCAAGGCGAGCGCAAGATCCCTGATTTCGCGTTCGCCACTCAAAAAGACCAGCACGTCTCCCGGCAACTGATGCTGACGCCGCTCAAGCTGCTCAAATGTTTCGAGGGCGCCAAGAACGGCAGCCTCCAGCCTGTCCTCATCCTCGGCAAGTTCCAATTCCATCGGGTCCTGATAGAGAATTTCGACGGGATACGTGCGGCCCGACACACTGATTACAGGTGCGTCATCAAAGTGTCGGGAAAATTTTTCGACATCGATTGTTGCTGAGGTCACAATAACCTTGAGCTCAGGTCGTTGCCGGCACAAACGTTTCAGATAACCCAACAAAAAATCGATGTTGAGGCTGCGCTCATGTGCCTCATCAATGATGAGCACTTCATACTTGCTCAAAAAGCGATCCTGCTGAATTTCTGCCAGCAGGATGCCATCTGTCATCAACTTGATCAGCGTGCTGGCGGTGGAGTTGTCCTCAAATCGGACTTGATAACCGACACTTTGCCCCAGCGGCTGACCGAGCTCTTCAGCTATTCGCTCCGCAACCGCTCTGGCCGCGAGGCGTCGCGGCTGTGTGTGGCCAATCAACCCCCTGAAACCCAACCCGAGTTCCAGACAAATCTTGGGAATCTGAGTTGTTTTGCCCGAGCCTGTTTCGCCGGCAACAACAACTATCTGATGCTCACGGATGGCTCTGGCGATTTCATCGCGTTTTTCTGAAACCGGCAAGGTCTGAGGGAAAGTGATAACAGGCGCCGATTGACGCCTGTTATTGTGTTCAGCGATTGACTGTTCAATCAGCCGATCCAAATCCTTGCTATTGGATCCTGCACGAGCGAGCGCCTTGCGCAGCCGATGCTGGTCGCGCAACATACATCGGCTGATTTTTTCTTCCATTGTTTTCAACATGCAATCGTTCAAAACCCATCACTGGCAAACCCTTGCCTTCGCCGGGCGATCAGGCGCGGGCCTTCAGTTCCTGTTCACGAATCTCGCGCCGAAGTATCTTGCCAACATTGGACTTGGGCAAGTCGTCAACAAATACTATTTCCTTTGGCACTTTGTAGGCCGTCAGATTTTCGCGGCAATGCGCCGTCAGTTCCTCCAATGTCAGGATTTTGTCACGGCGTACCACAAACAGTTTGATAGCCTCCCCTGTTTTCTCATTGGGGACACCGATTGCCGCGCACTCGGCCACCCCCGGATGCGAGTTGACAACCTCTTCAACTTCACTGGGGAATATATTAAAGCCTGACACAATAATCAGATCCTTTTTGCGATCGACGATCTTGATGTAGCCCTCAGGGTCGATAACTGCGTAATCACCGGTCTTGAACCAGCCTTCAGGAGTAATCGACTCACTGGTCGCTTTTTCATTGCGCCAGTAGCCTTTCATGACTTGCGGCCCACGCACCCAAAGCTCACCTTTTTCACCAAAACCAACATCGTTACCCTCTTCATCGACCGTGATCACCTCGGTGGATGGGACCGGCACCCCCACAGTCCCGATTTTAACCTTGTCGTGCGGATTGACGCTGACAACTGGTGAGCACTCGGTCAGACCATAACCCTCAAAAACCTGACAACCGGTTACACGCTGCCATTCCTCTGCGACACTGATTGTCAGCGCCATGCCGCCAGCGCCGGTAAACCGCATGCGGCTGAAGTCAACTTGTGAAATATCCTTGTGCCGGCACATGGCGAGAAACAGCGTATTGATTCCTACAAATCCGTGGATGGCAGGCAGCGACTTCAGTGTTTTAATCAGGCCATCCAGATCACGCGGATTGGGAATCAATACACTCAGGTTGCCTGCATACACAGCAGCCAGACAGTGAAACATAAATGCGTACGTGTGATACAGCGGTAGTGGCGCGATGATCACATCGCTACCGTCGTTAATCAGTGGCTTGCTGACTTCGCGCAGCTGCATCATGTTGTGAACCAGATTGCTATGTGTGAGCATAGCCCCCTTCGCAAGACCGGTAGTCCCTCCGGTATACAGCACAATCGCAACATCGGTGCCGCTATCCGGTACACGGACAGATGCCGGCGCGGGGTAATCAAGTGCCTGAGTCCATTTGACAGCACCAGGAATACTCCATGCCGGCACCATGCGCTTGAGGTACTTGACGGCCAGATTCATCAGGGTGCGTTTGGGCTGCGGCAACATATCCGCCAATTGTGTGACAATCACACATTCAATCTGGGTTTCCGGCAATACCTTTTGCAATTTATCACAGAAATTTTCAAGGATAATGACGCCTTTGACACCAGAGTCCTTGAACTGGTGCTGCATCTCGCGCACGGTGTAGAGCGGATTGGTATTGACAATAACAAGACCTGCCCTTGCTGCTGCCACGACACTGACAGGAAACTGAAGCAAATTGGGTAACTGTATTGCTATACGATCACCGGGCTTCAGACCACTGTTGTCTTTGATCCAGGCCGCCAGCCGAGCGCTGGCGCGATCCAGCTCACGATAACTGATAGTATGCCCAAGACAGGTGAAGGCCGGTTTGTCCGGGTGACGGGCAAATGCGTACTCAAACACTTCAACAATCGTCTTGAACTGGTCAGGATTCAGATCATCTGACTGCGACAATGGGCGTGCTGCAAACATACTGTTAGTCTCCCGCGTGGTTTTATTCTGTGTTCTGCAATCTGTGTGTGTCCTACTTGCTGAGCAGCGACATTGCCTCTTCCAGCCCCTTGACGGACATTGGAAACATTCTGTCAGCAATCAGCTCACGAACAATGGCAATTGAGTACCCATGCTCCCAATGCTGGCGCGGCACGGGATTAATCCATGCAAAATGATCATAGTGATCCGTCATTCGTTGCATCCAGACTGCGCCTGCCTCTTCGTTATAATGCTCAATACTACCGCCCACGTGTGTAATTTCGTAAGGGGCCATTGTGGCATCACCAACAAAAATCACTTTATAGTCACTACCATATTTATTGAGTATATCGAATACCGGAGTTGTTTCAGCCTGGCGCCTGCGGCTCTGTTTCCATACGGATTCGTAAATAAAATTGTGGAAGTAGAAGTACTCCATATGTTTGAATTCGGTACGGGCTGCCGAAAAAAGCTCCTCGCACATCTGGACGTATGGATCCATCGAGCCACCCACATCAAAAAAAATCAGCACTTTGACCGAGTTATGCCGTTCAGGCACCATTTTGATATCGAGAAAACCGGCATTTTTTGCTGTCGAAGCGATCGTGTCATCAATATCAAGCTCATCCTGAGAACCTGTTCTGGCGAACTTTCGCAATCTGCGTAACGCCATTTTGATGTTGCGTGTACCAAGCTCTATGCTGTCATCAAGGTCGCGGTACTCCCGCTTGTCCCAGACTTTGACTGCCCGGCCCTCTCGCCCCTCGTCTTGCCCGATTCGTATCCCCTCCGGATTAAAACCGAATGCGCCATATGGCGAAGTGCCTCCTGTACCAATCCATTTATTGCCGCCCTCGTGACGCTCTTTCTGCTCAGCCAGGCGCTTCTGAAACTCCTCCATCAGACGGTCAAGCCCACCCATCGATTCAATCGCTGCCTTTTCCTCTTCAGTGAGCAGGGATTCAAAATGACGACGCAGCCAGTCATCGGGTATCACATCGCGCAACAAATCGTCGAGCACATTGAGCTCTTTGAAGTAGCGGGAGAAAGCCCTATCAAAGCGATCGAAATACTTTTCATCCTTGATCATGCACAGTCGTGCGAGCAAGTAAAACTGCTCCATGTCCGCAAACGCAAAGTCCTTTTTCAGGCACTCAAGCAGGGTAAACAGTTCGCCCAGACTGACAGGAATACGCTCTTGCCTTAACGTGGTAAAAAAGCGAATCAGCATCGGTGTGCCACCTTGAGAAACAGTTAACGTCTCGCTCTGTGCATGAACGCAATTTTCTCAAGCAGATGAACATCCTGTTCGTTTTTTAGCAGCGCACCATACAGAGGCGGTATGGCACTTTTGGCATCCTGATTTTTCAACACTTCTTCTGGAATATCGTCTGCAAGCAGCAACTTCAACCAGTCAATCAGTTCTGATGTGGATGGCTTTTTCTTTAACCCGGGCACTTTTCTCACGTCAAAGAAAATATCCATAGCTTGCGCGAGCAATTCCCGTTTTATATTCGGGAAATGCACAGCCACAATCTTTTCCATCGTGACTGCATCAGGAAATTTTATGAAGTGAAAAAAACAGCGCCTCAGGAAAGCATCGGGGAGCTCTTTTTCGTTGTTGCTGGTGATGATCACAACAGGACGCGTTTTTGCTTTGATAACCTGACGTGTTTCGTAGACATAGAACTCCATCTTGTCGAGTTCCAGCAACAGATCATTGGGAAACTCGATATCTGCCTTGTCGATCTCATCAATCAGCAATACAACCTGTTTGTCAGCTTCAAACGCCTGCCAAAGTTTGCCTTTGACAATGTAATTGGCAATATCATGAACTTTGGGATCTCCTAATTGGGAATCTCGCAAACGCGATACTGCATCGTATTCATAGAGGCCCTGTTGTGCACGTGTCGTCGACTTTATATGCCACTGAATCAACTCCAGACCAAGCGCAGC
This sequence comes from Pseudohongiella sp., assembly GCA_036834885.1. Classification (GTDB taxonomy): domain Bacteria; phylum Pseudomonadota; class Gammaproteobacteria; order Pseudomonadales; family Pseudohongiellaceae; genus Pseudohongiella. Next base: position 249,576 of record DAITNA010000004.1, read on the forward strand.
AGCAATCTGCTCGGCCAGCATGGTTTTGCCAGTGCCCGGCTCACCTTTGATGAGCAAAGGTTTTTGCAGACTGATCGCGGCATTGACTGCCATTTGCAATTCATCCGTGGCGACATAATCACGTGTTCCAGTAAATCGCATAGTTACCTCTGAGCCAATTCAAGATGTCGGGGTATCGGGTATATCAGGGCCGCGACTGCGTTCCGGACAGCATCCTGACTATACTGATCAGAATGGGTGTCACCACAGCAACGGCCAGTGCCAGCACTAGCGGCACCATAGCCCTGATGAAAGAGTTTCCGCCAACTGTAATCATATCCAGCAGAATAACAATCACTGCCGGCGCCATCAGATCTTCATCTGCGGCGACATACCAGGGTGTATAAATCAAAGCCAGCATGATGGCGCGAAGGATATTGGCGATCAGTTTGATCCCGATCACGCCAGTTGCCTTGTAGAAAAGCACGTAACAGATGGTGCCGGCTGTGAGATATACCGCCCAGGCCGTCAGATAACCGTAGATATCAAGCATGTCATGCAGTTTCCCGGAAAAGTGTAAATCCTGTCAGGCCTTGACCCATCGAATGACATGTTCTTCAAGTCCATCCTCATGCACAAACTGCTCGGACAGTACACGCCCCGTCACCGGGATACCAGCGTCCTGCATGGCTTTACGATCACCGGTCAGAAGTGGATGCCAGTCTGGCAACGGGTGGCCCAGATACCGGAGTTTATAGGCACAAGTATCCGGAATCCAGTACAGCGACGATGGCAGATTATGCATATCAAGTACAAGGCACTCCGGTACTTTGATATGCCTGTCTTTATAGGCTTTGCATTTGCATAGGTTTTGTTCAAGATACCGGCACACGACACGAGTGAAGCGCACAACGGGTTGCCCTGCGCGTGGCCCTGTATCGTCATCCTGCAGCTTTTTCAGACAACAGCGCGCACATCCGTCACACAGCTTTTCCCATTCCAGCCGATTCAACTGCTCCAGAGGCAATGTCCAGAAGTTGTCTCTGACAACGGCGTTATCACTCATCTGCCGCACTCTCCGTCACTGTTTCAAGCGCTGTCTCAAGTATCGGCGCAAGCAAAGGCCGCTGCCAGGCGTGCATCAGATTGTCGGGCCAGACTAGTGGCTGCCCCGGGGATCTGGCTGAGTTAAGGTGTAGCAAGCTCACCAGTTGTTTCTTTCTTGCCAGCAATTCCACTGCTATCCCTGTCGCGTTTGACACCCGCTCTACCTGATGCTGGCAACGCTTGAGAAGTTGTCGCTGGTGCTGACTCAACGGCAGACCTTCCACCTGAGCTGCCTCAACCGCAGTCACTGCAGTACTGCCCGCAATCAGTGCCAGAATTTCGTCAGCATCTTGTTGATACAAATTACGATTCATGTCTTTAAGCTGGTTCAATGATGCGTGGTCTGCTGGCAGCTTTTCCGCCAGACTGATCAGATCGGCGTCGCGTGCGATCCAGGAGCGCGGCTTGTTGCGATTGCGGGCGACTTTTTCACGCCAGACACAAAGTACTTTCAATGCTCCCAGCTGCCGTCGATTCAGTCGCCATGCCGCTCCCATGCCCTGATACAGCAACTGCCACCCGATGCTGTTTTCTGCCTGGCCGGCCACCAGCTCAAGCTGCCGGCAATCGGCCTCAAAATATGGCAGATACTTTTTTTCCTGCAACCGCTTTTTCAGCTCACTACAGATGCTGGAAAGATAAGCCACATCCAGTGCTGCGTAACGCATCTGATCTGCAGTTAAGGGTCGTTGTAACCAATCGGATCGGGTCTCGCCTTTCGCAAGCGTAATGCCCATCAGTTGCAACACCAGATTTAAATAACTGATGCTGTATCCATAGCCGAGAAACGCTGCCGCGCGCTGAGTATCAAACAACGGAGCAGGTACACATCCAAACATGCTGTGGAACAAAACCAGATCTTCAGAGCAGGAATGCAGGATTTTGGTCACCGATCCTGCCTGCAGGACCGACACGAATGCATCCCAGTTGTGAATCGCCAACGGATCAATCAGGTATTGCTTACCCTGATCACCCACTTGTACAAGTCCTGCTTTGGGGTAAAACGTGCTAACGCGCATGAATTCGGTATCCAACGCGATAAAGTCGCGTGAAACCCATTGCTGGCACAACGACGCCAGCCGGCTATCGTCGGTTACCAGCTCAACACTGTCTGCCTGATTCATCCACTGATCTCAACGTAAACGTTGACGGCCACTGAACGCATGACTCAGTGTTCCACCATCAACAAATTCCAGCTCACCACCAACGGGGACACCATGCGCAATACGTGACACCAACAACGGTCTTCCCTCCAACAACCCTGCGATATAGTACGCTGTTGCCTCACCCTCGACTGTCGGATTGTTAGCCAGTATCAACTCGTCAACCTGACGTCTTTCCAGCAAGGAAAGCAAGGCATCAATACCGATATCTTCCGGCCCTATACCGTCAATAGGTGACAGGTGTCCTGCCAGGACAAAATAAAGCCCTTTATAGCTGCCAGCCTGCTCTATCGCCATCATGTCCGCCAGAGAGCCAACCACGCACAGCAAACGACTGTCACGTGCAGGGTTCTGGCAAATGCTGCAAACCGGATGTTCAGTGAACGCGCGGCAATCGGCGCAGTGACCAATTTTGTCCAGCGCCTCGGCAATGGTTTCACTCAAGTGACGGGCACCGCTGCGATTTCTTTCCAGCAGATAAAACGCCATACGCTGAGCGGATTTGGGGCCGACACCAGGTAAACAACGCAACGCCTGGATCAATGCATCAAGCAAGGAACTGTTCATTGTCAAAACGGAAACTTGAAGCCATCGGGCATTTTGAATCCCGAAGCCATTTGCGAGAATGTGTCACGACTGCTGTCGTCGAGTTTCTTGACAGCATCATTAAAGGCAGCAGCAACCAGATCCTCAACCAGGCTTTTGTCTTCGCGCATGAGCTCATCAGACAACTCAATTCGGCGTACATCATAACGCCCGCCCAGCTCCACTCTGACGAGCCCGGCACCGGATTCACCAACTACAGAGCGTTTGGCAGCCTCCTCTTGTGCTTTTTGCATTTGCTCCTGCATTTTCTTTGCTTGCATCAGCAGTTCATTAAGGTCGTTCATCAGCACACCTCATTCGTATATCAGCGAGCAATTTCCAATGATTCTTGCTCGACAGTTGCGTTAAACGTTTGCAGCAATGCCATCACGCCCTCGTCTTCGTAGAATTTGCGATGCACTGCAGCAATAGCTTCATTTTTTTCCCGTCGTCGGCGGCCAGCCGGTGTTTCCTGCTCAAATGCAGCAATGCGTACCAGAACCTGAACAGTCGAGCCGACGACCGAAGAGAGCGCTTCGGCAATGACCAACTGCTGTTCGGGAGTAAAAAGCGCACTCTGGTTCTGATCAAGCAGCAACCTGTAGGTATTGCCTTCGACAGACTCGAGGATACAGTTCCACAGAATATTGCCGCTGATGCCTGAAAGTTCACATGATTGCACAAGGGCATACCAGTCGACCGCAACATCAGCAGCTGGCGCCGCTGTCTTAAGCTCCGGTTGTGGTTCGGGAGCTTCGGGCACTTCGGGAATTTCGGGCTCAACAACAATCGCACGCGTCAACTCAGGCTTTTTTTTTTCGCTCTCGCCGGCGGCATGAGTATTGTCTGGAGCGCTGCTGTTCAGAAACACATCCGGGCTGAAAGCAAGCATTCTCAACAAACCCATTTCAAAACTGATCCGCCGATCGGGCGCAATCGCCATTTCCTGCAAGGTTTGCAGGCAAATCTGGTAATACAGCTGCACGTCTTCAGCAGTCAGACTGGCTGCAAGTTGTTTCACCTGCTCCCTGTCACCCTCGCTGTTGTCGACGGCTTGCGGTAGTGTCTGGGCGATAGCGGTGCGATGCAGCACGGTCAACATCTGTTCAATCAGTCGTGTGTAGTCCGGATTGTTGGCAGATGCTGCACTGGCAGCATCAAGCAAACCCGCTGCGTCCCGACTGCCAAGCAATCGCAGCAGATCAAAAACAACGGTAAAATCAGATGTACCAAGCAGAGAGTTGACCGCAGCGGTTTGTACGCTGCCCGCGCCAAACGCAATACTCTGATCCAGCAAAGTCAAGGCGTCCCGCATGCTGCCAGAGGCTGCACGCGCCAAATGCCACAAAGCTTCCTCCTCAAAGCTGATTTGTTCTGCCGCAAGCACAGATTGCAGATAGCTCACAATTTGTGCGGGCGCCAGACTTTTGAGGTGAAACTGAAGGCAACGCGAGAGCACCGTCACCGGCAATTTCTGTGGATCAGTGGTGGCAAGCAGGAATTTGACATGAGGAGGCGGTTCTTCCAGCGTCTTCAGCAAAGCGTTGAAACTATGCGTTGACAGCATGTGAACTTCGTCAATCAGGTAAACCTTAAAGCGACCTCGAGCCGGCGCATACTGCACATTCTCAAGCAATTCCCGCGTGTCCTCCACGCGTGTGCGAGATGCCGCATCCACTTCAATGAGGTCAATAAATCGGCCTTCGGTAATTTCGCGGCAGGCGTCACACACACCACAAGGTGTTGCGGTAATACCCTGTTCACAGTTCAGACAGCGCGCCAGAATACGTGCCACTGTCGTTTTGCCAACGCCGCGAGTCCCGGTAAACAAATAGGCGTGATGCAGACGCTTTTGTTCCAGCGCATGGGTCAGGGTCTGCAACACATGGGTCTGCCCAGCCATTTCACTGAAATTCTTGGGCCGCCACTTGCGGGCCAGTACCTGGTAACTCATGCGCCTGACAATGCTCCATTTCGCTATGTGCGGTTATTGTATTGCAATCAGCACACAAGCGACAGGATTCGATGGGATAGCCGGTTAACCGGAGATGGCAGCAAGAGACTTGAGGGTGGCACCCCCTGCCAGCCACACCACGGCACATGCGTCCGCTGCTACCGTTGCTCCCTTCCGGGCCTGGCGGGGTTTACAGCGTATCATTGCGCGGGGACCGGCAAGGGATACCATAAAGCCTGACAGGAGTATGCGACTGGCGACACCAGCCCTCTTTGTCAGGGCCGGCATTATGGGCAAAATGCCTCTTTGAAGCAAGCTGTTCACTCAGGCAATCCAAGCCCAAGCAATCGGGTATCAGGCCCGGCACCAACCGCCAGTACAATCCATTGCTTGCCATTGACGGCGTAGCTCATTGGTGTTCCCATGGGTGGCAACGGTAAATTCAACTCGCTGAGCACTGCGCCAGTTTGTTTGTCATAAGCACGGATCACCGGTCTGGATTCATCCAGTTGTGCGACAAATAACAGGGACTCTGTCAGTAATGGGCCATTGCGTCCGAAACTGCCAACCGGCCCCGGGTCATCAATACCCATATCAATGAGGCGCTGCCGGATACCCTCCCCGTGCGGCACCATCCAGCGATGCTCGCCGGTGTTCAAATCAATCGCAGTAATGCGCGCGTAGGGTGGTTTGACCAGTGGCAATCCGCGTGGCCCGCTCAGGCTGAAACTGCGATCACGGACAAAACCGAAATCAGACTCACCCGGCGCTGGTCGTTGCAAACGTACAAATCTGGGGGCAGAAAACGACGGAACATACATAACACCGGTCTCAGGATCAACAGCAGCACCAGTCCAGGTGGCGCCACCGCTGTAGCCAGGAAAAATGATAGTGCCGCGCTCGCTGGGCGGCGTATAGAGCGGGCCATAATCCACATCACGAATCAACTCGAGCGCCTCAGCCCGCAATTCAGGCGTAAAATCAATCAGCGTGGCATCCGAAATGCCCTGAGGTTCAAAGGGTGCGGGTACAGTTGGAAACGGTTGCGTAGGAGATGAGCGCTCACCGGGAACCGTAGACCGGGGTACCGGCCGCTCTTCAATCGGCCAGACAGGTTCACCAGTCAGACGGTCAAATACAAAGACAAATCCTTGTTTGGTCACCTGGGCGACTGCCTTGATATCACGCCCGTCAACCCGAATATCAATCAGGTTGGGTGCTGCCGGCAGGTCGTAGTCCCATAAACCGTGATGCACAAACTGGAAATGCCACACCAGCTCTCCTGTGGCAGCATTCAGGCAAACCAGACTTTCCGCGTAGAGATTGTCACCGGGGCGATGGGCGCCATACCAGTCATTGTTGGGTGTGCTGGTGGGCAAATAAACGTAACCGGTCTGGGGATCGGCACTCATTGTTGTCCAGACATTGGTGGCACCAGCATTACGCCATGACTCGTTCTCCCAGGTCTCATTGCCCGCCTCGCCTGCCTGCGGAATTGTGTGAAATATCCAGCGCTGCTCTCCGGTACGCGCATCAAAACCCCGGACGTGGCCAGGTGGAACCTGGTTCTGGTACATCGGCACATCATTGATTGACGAACCCACGACAATAACGTCGTTGATTACCATGGGCGGAGAAATGGCACCGTATTGACCAATATCAGCTGGCCGCCCCAAGCCTTGTTTTAAATCCACGACGCCGTTGTTGCCAAACTCGGGGTCGGGTTGACCCGTGCGGGCATTGAGTGACCACAACAGGCCGTCATTGGCCGCCATCAACACGCGGCCGTCGCCGCCGTCATCCCACCAGGCGACACCTCTATGGTTATTATTAAAGTTGGGATGTCGGCCGCGCTGCCACGATCCTGTGTCAAATGCCCATTTTTGCTCACCACTGACCGCATCAATCGCCGCAACCATGCCAAGTGAGGTGCTGACATACAAGGTCTCGCCTACCATAAGCGGAGTCGATTTGTATTCGCCGGCACTCGCCCTGTCGTCCACTGCAAAGACTGCGTTGTCCGGTGACTCCCAGCTCCAGAGCACCTGCAACTGATCGACATTACCCGCGTGGATTTGTGCCAGCGGTGCATAGCGGCTGGAAGCCAGATCAGACCCGTAGTGTTGCCACTCCACCGTCTGGGCTGTTGCTGCAACGGCGTTCAGCCCCGACGCAACCAGGCCAATCACCGACAGAAGGCTACGGCAGTGCATAACTGACTACACTCGCGTCGGTACCCCCACCCAGCGCAATCGCAATGTATTGCTTGCCGCCCGCCATATAAGTCATCGGCGTGGCAGATGGCACAGAGGGCAGATCGATCTCGTGCACAACGGCACCTGTCTCCTTGTCAAATGCGCGCATGACCGATCGACGACCATCTTGCTGTGCAATAAACAGCAGAGTCCTGGTTAGCACAGGCCCCGTTCGCGATGTCGACCCCACCGGACCCGGGTCCAGAATGCCCAGATCAACGATGCGCTGACGTATACCTTCGCCATGCGGCACCATCCACTTGTGTTCACCTGTGTTCAGATCGATCGCCGTGATCCGGCCATAGGGCGGTTTTGTCAGCGGCAGACCTTGCGGACCATTAACCGAGGTGACGCCACCACGGACGTAGTTGAAGTCGGAGTCGGGATTTTCCGGCTCAACCAGCTGCACAACGATCTCAGACGTTGCTGACGGCACGTACAGGATTCCAGTTTCCGGATCAACAGCGGAGCCTTGCCACCCGCCACCACCTGCCCAACCCGGCAAATTGATGGTCCCGCGCAAGGATGGTGGCGTGAACAGCGGACCGTAATCAAAACGCTCGATATTGGCCAGTGCTTCAGCACGCAATTCTGGTGTGAAGTCAATCAGCGTTTCGTCGGAAATTCCTTGCAAATCAAATGGCGCAGGCCTTGTCGGATGAGGCTGCGTGGGCGCAGCGCGCTCTCCGGGCACGTTTGAAGGTGGGACCGGCCTGTCTTCGATCGGCCATATCGGCTCACCGGTTGCACGATCGAGTACATAGACAAAAGCCTGCTTGGAGATCTGGGCCAGCGCCTTTATCTGGCGACCATCCACAGTGATATCAACCAGATTCGGTGCAGCAGGCAAGTCATAGTCCCACAAGCCATGCTTGACCGCCTGAAAGTGCCAAACCGGCTCGCCGGTTCTGGCATTGACCGCCACCAGGGACTCAGCGTAACGGTTGTCACCGGGACGATGGCCACCGTACCAGTCATTGGTGGGTGTACCCACAGGTAAATAAATCAGCCCCAGCTCGGTGTCCGCACTCATCTGGGTCCAGACGTTAGTGTTACCTACCTTCTGCCAGGAATTGTCTTCCCAGGTTTCGTGGCCAGGCTCACCTGGCTGGGCAATCGTGTGGAAAATCCATGCCTGTTCGCCGGTCTCGACGTTATAGGCTCGGACATGTCCCGGTGGAGCCTCCTGAAACTGGGGCCCATCGTGGATAGACGACCCGACGATGACCAGATTGTCATAAATCAGCGGTGCCGCGATCATGGTATAGGCCTGACGATTGATTTCCCTGCCAAGTCCCAGTGCCAGATCAACTTTTCCGTTCTCGCCAAATTCCGGGTCCGGCTGGCCTGTACGCGCGTCCAATGACCACATCCACGCGTCATTGGACAGCATGATGATCCGCTCCTTGCTGCCGTCACTCCAATAACTGACGCCACGGTGGTTATAACCGAGATTTGCTGGCCTGCCCGCCTCCCATGACCGTGTATCAAATACCCAAAGCTGCTGACCTGTTATGCCATCAATCGCAGCAACCCGCCCGAATGACGTACTGATATAAAGTGTACCGTTGATTGCAATCGGGGTAGATTTGTATGCGCCGGGAGTAGCCCTGAAATTTTCGGCCTGATGGTTTGCCGCTACGGTAGCGTTGTCTGGCGACGACCAGCTCCAGGCTTGCTGAAGACGGTTAACATTCTCGGATGTAATCTGGTCGAAGGGAGCATATTTGGTCGAGGCAAGATCACCGCCGTAATGTGGCCAGTTGTCAGCTGCACTGGTGGCGCTGAAGGTCAAACCGAGGGCGGCAAAGGGTATCGCGAAGGCACGGGGCATACGCATGGTCTGTTCTCTTGTAGTTATTGGTTAACGGACCAATCGATACTACAACAGGAACCATAAATTGGAAATTGCCGGAAATCACACGCGTGAGGTGCCAACCCGCACGGTGTTAACTGGAAGGACGTTGCTTAAAACTGGCGGTGAGGGAGGGATTCGAACCCTCGATACGTTTCCGTATACACACTTTCCAGGCGTGCTCCTTCAACCACTCGGACACCTCACCGTTTTAAGGCGCGTAACTGTATATCAGTGCAACTGCAAATACAAGCGCAAGATCAGCGTCATATTACTGCCGCACAAAGCGCGCCAGCGGCCTCATCTCTGCCATCGCATGCAGGCTTCGGATAGGGTTAATCTCCAAACCACCGCGGCGGGTGAAATTGATGCTGACCACCAGATGCTCGGGGCTGAACGCAGCAAGCAACTCAACAAAAATTCGTTCGACACAATGCTCGTGGAAGCCCTCGTGCAAGCGATAGGACAAGATGTATCTCAATAACGCCGCATTGTCAGGTTCCGGCCCCCTGTATTCGATGACGATGCTGCCCCAGTCAGGCTGAGAAGTCACTGGACAATTTGAGCGGAAAAGATGGCTGACGTACGTCGCATCTATAGTCGCAGAACTGGCACGAAGAAGCATGCCGGCACTTGGCTCGAACACTGGCTCCGTCACCTGTATCCGATCCAGCAGTTGTGCATTCGAAGGCTGTAAAACCAGTGGTGAACGGTGACTATCCAGATCAAACACTTCGACACCAACGTTTATGCCTGCAACAGTGCTGAGATCGCGACGGATACAGTCAGACAAATGCTCGCGCGAGGGGAACCGGTGCTGATTGAGTGAGTTGAAGTACAACTTCATGGATTTGGACTCAATCAGATTCGGTGATGAACACGGTACCAGAATATCCGCCATACCAACCTGGGGCATTCCGACACTGTCCAGCCACGACAACTCGTACGCACGCCAATGATCATAACCTTCAAAGGGTGCCGGTGCGGCCACCCCGATAACACCCCTGTTCTCGGCGCGACTGACTGGAAACAACAAACCGGCATCATAATGGCTGGGGTAGCTGGTCTGTTTGCCTAATGGTATGTCCATGCCCTGCTCCTTCATCACCAACTGCTGACTGTCATCGGTCAAATCTTACTGGCGCAAACCTGTGCCACGTCGCAGCAAGTACAATGCGGTCGCAAACAAGGTCACACTGAAAAGAACCAGCATGCCCAAAGCAAGCCAGACATTCACATCACTGGTGCCAAGTATCCCATAGCGGAAAGTGTTGACCATATACAGCACAGGGTTCAATGCTGATATCCACTGGCCGAATGATGGCAACAAATCTACCGAATAGAATACACCGCCGAGATAAATCAGTGGTGTCAGCACAAAGGTTGGAATAATGGAAATATCATCAAAAGTGTTTGCGTACAGTGCATTGATAAACCCGGCAAGAGAAAACACCAGCGAGGTCAACAACACTACGAACAAAGTCAGGAATATGTGCTCAATGTGGAGACGCGTGAAAAACAACGACATCAGCGTCACAATAATGCCAACTGCAAAACCGCGAGCAATACCACCTGCAACAAATCCCAACAATATAATGTAATTGGGTACAGGTGATACCAGCACCTCTTCAATACATCGCTGGAACTTGTTGCTGAAAAATGATGACGATACATTGGCGTAGGCATTCTGAATGACCGCCATCATGATCAGTCCTGGCACAATAAAATCAATGTAGTTATAGCCACCCATATCACCAATCCGACGACCAATCAGGTTACCGAATATCAGAAAGTAAAGTCCAATCGTTATGGCCGGTGGCACCAGTGTCTGCAGCCAAATACGGGTAAAACGCCTAACCTCTTTGATCAGAATCGTTTCAAACGCGATGTATTTATGATTTGAAAACATGAAAATGTCCTGTTGCAAGCCGCTCAGTTTTTCAAACTGGAAAGAAACAATTCCTCAAGACGATTGGTTTTGTTTCGCATGCCTTTGATCAGTATTCCCTGATCACTCAGCGTTGCAAACAAGCCGTTGATATCCCGACTTGTACTCAGGCTGACTTCGAAGCTGTGTGAATCAATTAACTGCGTGTTGATGTCTGCATCTTCAAATACAGGTGCCTGATGAATTTCTTCGCAAGTATCGAATACCAGTGTCTGGCGCGCCAACTTTCCGAGCAGCTTGCGCATGCTCGTATTCTCAACAATCTGCCCCTGATTGATAATCGCAATATTGCGGCACAAATGCTCAGCTTCTTCCAGATAGTGGGTTGTCAGAATGATGGTGGTACCATTCTGATTGAGCTCCCGCAAAAACTCCCACATGGATCGACGCAGCTCAATATCCACACCCGCTGTTGGCTCATCCAGAATCAGCAGCCTTGGCTCATGCACCAGCGCCCGCGCAATCATCAGCCGGCGCTTCATACCCCCCGATAGCATACGGGAGCGATTATCGCGCTTGTCCCAAAGATCCAGCTTGCGCAGATACTTCTCCGTTCTTTCTTTCGCGAGAGCACCGCGCAGCCCGTAATACCCGGCCTGTGTCAGTACAATATCACCGACCTTTTCAAACTGACTGAAGTTTATTTCCTGAGGCACAATGCCTAAAGACAGCTTGGTCTCGTAGACATGAGTGGCAACGTCCTTGCCAAATACCTGAATTGTTCCTGCGCTGGCACGCACCAGCGTGGAGATGATACCGATGATGGTTGATTTGCCTGCACCATTGGGCCCGAGCAACGCAAAAAAATCATTTTCGGCCACATCAAGGTCAATGCCCTTGAGTGCGTGATGTCCGTTGCCGTAGGTTTTTTGCAACCCGCGAATGGAGATAGCATTTTGCGAACCCGAGCTCTGCATGTTGCGTAAAATCCCCAAAAAAAAAGCCTGGCAAAAGCCAGGCTTGTAAAATGGCGTCCCCTAGGGGTTTCGAACCCCTGTTGCCGGGATGAAAACCCGGTGTCCTAGGCCTCTAGACGAAGGGGACAGAAAACTTAATTCCTGCCTTGTTGCAGAAAGCGGCGCGAATTTTAGTTAGCTTCATCACCGCAGTCAAGCACTATTTCCAGTGCACTTTCATGCAAACTTTTACACCTGATGTGCAAATTGCTTGCGTGCAGCTTGCCCCGATCGGTGAAGGCGCGCATCATAACAAATAAGTTTCTGAAGGCATAGCGGGAAATCAAAAAACATCAGGCTGATTCCCCATGCGATACTATGGACGCCTGAACTGATTACTCAAAGCCCCGGACATCATGCTGTTTCTGATTCTGAGCCTGTGCGCCATCCTGATTGCTGCCATCGTTGTTACGCTGAAAAAAGCCCATGAGCGACGACAACACCAATTGGCTGAACACGATCAATCACTGCCTTCACTGGCCGCCAGCCTGGAGACGCTGACCGTTGACCGTTCTGATACCCATGCGGGTGACAAAAAGGAGCACGACGGACAGGAGCACGATGTAATAGCGCCTCCTTCCACCACCGTCCACTTCCCGGCATCGAGCTGGAAAGAACATGCTCGCCGCTATCGTGAAGCCGGCCTGTACGAAGAAGCGATTGCTGCCATGGATGAAGCATGGCCGCAGTGGCAGTATTACGAACAGCTCGCAATCACCCTGCGAGCAGCCATTCGGGAAACCAGAACCTCGGCACCGGAAACCGCTGACTACTGGTTGAGACGCCTGTACAGGGCGGCTGCTGAAGCCAGTCTTGTGCATGACAAACCAGAGCTGGGCAACGCTGACCGCCCCAACCCAACACCCGGCCGGGCATCGCTGGCTGAGGTGGCACTGCCTTACAACGCTATCGGTGTTGATCGGTTGCGTCTGTTAACCAAAACAGACAGAAGGCAAATGATCGCCGCATGGGGCGCTCCGGCCCAACATATCGCAGTACATGCCTATTTGGGTCAGAACTGAGCCCAATCGCCTGATTTTACCGACATTTGCACGATGCTTGACCATTTTGGCAGCGGTATGCGACCCTGCACACATTTTGATCAAAGCATCAACCGGTTTGATCATAAAAACCTGCTCTAAATTAAGATGCTTGGCTGCCGATAGCCTCATCAGCGGCAGAAATGGATGTTTGCTGTGGGCAGTTTGTGAATCTGTACGCGATTTTATTGTCCAAACACAGGCTTTTGGCGCAGAGTAAGGTGTAAACTGCCCCTGGTACCCGGTGTGGGGTCATGGTTACTCGCCAAGTGTGCTTCAGGATAACCGGCATGGCTATTGTTGAAAAACGTAATCGCTCAAGAACGCCTCACGTCGAACCAGAACTGCTCGACCAGGGCATCCGGCAACTAGAGATGGAAATCCAGATCTTGCAAAGCTGGCTTGACAATGTGGACAGCACCGAGGAGGAGCACAGACGCTCTTACGAGGACATGCTGCGTAGCCGCCATGAAATGTTGCACTCACTCACCGAGCAAAAAAGCAAACTTCAAGCGGGCAACCACAGCAGCCCGGAAAAAAACGAACCATTGCAACCCTGATCAGCCGATCGGCAAGGCTCTCCCGTCACGATGAACCGCGATATCTCCAAGTCCCAGGTCAGCACCATGCTGCGCCTGCAAGCCGCCATGAACACCAAGGTAGACCAGAACTGGATCAGGGCAGCCTATCCGTACTTGCGGGCCGTTGTGATTGAGGCCTCAGAGGCGATGGAGCATCACGGCTGGAAGTGGTGGAAAAAGCAACATTGTGATCTCGCCCAACTCCAGATGGAACTTGTAGATATATGGCATTTTCTGCTGTCTGAAGTGCTGCTGCGCGAACAAGGTAACCAGGACATGGCAGCGGCGTCGCTGTTTGCGCACCTTGAGCATGACTCAACAGCCGTGCTGGATATTGACGGTAACCACTTCCAACTGCAGCAGATGGATTTATTGCAGAAGCTGCAACTGCTTATTGCCACTGCGGCGTTGAACAGAGTGGAGATTGGGTTGTTTACGCTGATTCTTGAGGACTGCCAGATGAACTGGACACAATTGTACCGCCAGTATGTCGGCAAGAACGTTCTCAACTTTTTCCGTCAGGATCACGGTTATAAAGAGGGCACTTATCAGAAAATCTGGCACGGCCGTGAAGACAATGAGCATCTGGTAGAGCTGATCAACAGCCTGCCGGAGCAGGCTGACGATTTTCCCGAGCGACTTTATCAAGCCTTGAAAAAGCACTATCCGGCCTGACGTGGTCAGCGAAAGTAAGCATTATCCTTGTTGGAATGGTCTGTGACATCACGGACAGCGACAAGCCCCGGGACTTTTTCCAGCAAGGTCTTCTCGACACCCTCCTTGAGGGTAACATCCACCATCCCGCACCCCTGACAACCGCCACCAAACTTGAGGACAGCAATCGAGTTGTCAACAAGATCCTCAAGGGTGACCACGCCTCCGTGAGAGGCCAGTGAAGGATTGATCTCGTTGTACAGGATGTAATTGATACGATCCTCGATAGGACTGTCATCGCGAATCTTTGGCAAACGTGAATTCGGCGCCTTGATTGTCAACTGCCCGCCCATGCTGTCCTTTGCGTAATCAACAACAGCATCCTCAAGAAACGGGACGCTACGTTTCTCGATCCAGGCATGGAAAGCAGGATAGTCCTTGCGTTCATCATCCTCTTTCTCCTCGCCAGGACGGCAAAAGGAAATACAGGTTTCCGCCTTCGGCGTGCCCGGATCAAGGATAAACACGCGGATGCCTATGCCATCAGCATCCTGTTTTGCCAGCAGCTCGGCCAGATATTCCTGGGCGGATTCGGTAATAGTGATCATGCGTCAACAAACCTTGTTTAATAGAGCCCTGCTCGCAGGGCCGGACGTCAAACCTGAATAGCCGAGCATTTTACTCGGTTATTCAGGTTTTTCCAGTCCAGCCCCGCTGGCAAACCCACAAATTTGTCCGCCAGGCAGGCGACTCTGCTAGAATTGCGCCTCTTTTTTTAATGCATCATGCCTGCAGACGTCACCCAACGCTCTGTTTGACGGCAAGCCATGGACACTGTCATGAAACAACATCCTTCTTTCCCGTTGCTGCGACAATCATTGAGCGAACGCATTCTGATCCTTGATGGCGCCATGGGCACAATGATTCAGGCTGAAAAACTGACAGAGGCCGACTTCAGGGGCAATCGATTTCAAAGCCACCCCTCTGATCTGACCGGCAACAATGACTTGCTGACACTGACGCGTCCGGACGTTATTCGCAAAATTCACCTCGCGTACCTTGAAGCTGGCGCGGATATCATTGAAACCAATACCTTCAATTCAACAGCGGTGTCCCAGTCAGACTATGGCCTGCAAGCCCTGGTACGCGAGCTGAACCAAGAAGGTGCTCGACTGGCGCGCGCATGCTGCGATGAAATCAGCGCCAGAGATCCGGCCAAACCCAGATTTGTCGCGGGCGTGATTGGACCGACCAGTCGAACGGCGTCACTGTCGCCGGATGTCAACGATCCAGGATTTCGCAATACCGACTTTGATTCACTGGTAGCCGACTATGAGGTGGCAGCGGAAGGACTGATCAGCGGAGGTGCCGATATTCTGCTGATTGAAACCATATTCGACACACTGAATGCCAAGGCCGCCGTCTTCGCGGTTCAGAACGTGTTTGAAAAGCTTGGTGTCGAACTGCCCATCATGATCTCGGGCACAATTACCGACGCAAGCGGACGAACCCTGTCCGGTCAGACCGTTGAGGCCTTCTGGAATGCACTGGCCCACGCCAGACCGATTTCGATAGGTTTTAACTGCGCGCTTGGCGCTGAGCAATTGCGGCCGCATATAGAAGAAATTTCAAGACTCGCCAATACCCATGTGTCAGCGCACCCGAACGCTGGCCTGCCCAATGCTTTTGGCGAGTATGACCAAAGTGCGGCGGAAATGGCGGCTATTGTTGAAGAGTTTGCCGCCAGCGGTTTCCTCAACATTATTGGCGGCTGCTGCGGCACCACTCCCCTGCATATCAGCACTGTGGCCAGGGCAGTCAGCAAATATCCGCCGCGGCAGATCCCGGATGTCGCTGTCAAGTGCAGGCTCAGCGGCCTTGAAGCGTTCAACATTGATCAGAACAGCCTGTTTGTGAATATTGGAGAGCGCACCAATATTACCGGTTCCCGAAAATTTGCCCGGCTGATTATAGAACAACAATACAATGAGGCTCTTGATGTTGCTCTGCAACAAGTGGAGAGCGGCGCCCAGATCATTGATATCAACATGGACGAGGGTATGCTGGACTCGCGCGCGGCCATGGAGAAATTCCTGCGCCTGATAGCTGCTGAACCAGACATCAGCCGCGTGCCTGTAATGATTGACTCATCAAAATGGGAAGTTATTGAAACCGGCCTGAAAAATATTCAGGGCAAAGGCATCGTCAACTCCATCAGCCTAAAGGAAGGCGAGGCCGAATTTCTGGAAAAGGCCAACTTGTGCCGGCGTTATGGTGCTGCCGTTGTTGTGATGGCGTTTGATGAATCAGGGCAAGCCGACACGCTGGAGAAGAAGAAGTCCATCTGCAAACGCAGCTACGACCTGCTTGTGCAAAAAATCGGCTTTCCGCCTGAAGACATCATCTTTGATCCGAATATTTTTGCAATTGCCACCGGCATTGAAGAGCACAACAACTACGCGGTGGACTTTATCGAGAGCTGCCGTTTTATCAGACAGCAACTGCCACACGCTCTGATCTCCGGTGGTGTCAGTAATGTATCGTTCTCGTTCCGTGGTAACGATCCGGTGCGAGAAGCCATTCACTCGGTCTTTCTGTTCCATGCCATCAAAGCCGGTCTCAATATGGGCATCGTGAATGCGGGCCAGCTGGCTGTTTACGATGAGATCCCGGCAGAGCTGCGCGAACGGGTGGAAGACATCGTGTTGAACCGACGCCCGGATGGCACAGACCGCCTGATGGAAATCGCATCACGCTACAGCGGCAGCGCTGCAATCGAATCACAGGAAGACATTGCCTGGCGACAAGGCCCTGTCGCCGAGCGCATCACGCACGCCCTGGTCAAGGGCATTACCCGCTACATTGAAGAAGACACAGAAGAGGCTCGCCAACTGTTTGACAAGCCGATTCAGGTTATTGAAGGTCCGTTGATGGACGGCATGAACGTGGTGGGCGACCTGTTTGGCAGCGGCAAGATGTTTCTGCCGCAAGTGGTCAAAAGTGCACGCGTGATGAAACAGGCCGTCGCCTGGTTGCTGCCGTTTATCGAAGAGGAAAAAGCACGGTCGGGAACTGAAAGTCAGGCCAAAGGCAAAGTGTTGCTGGCAACCGTCAAGGGTGATGTGCATGACATCGGCAAGAACATCGTCGGCGTGGTGCTGGCGTGCAACAATTATGAAATCATTGATCTGGGAGTCATGGTACCTTGTGAGAAAATTCTGCAAACTGCCCGTGATAACAACGTTGATATCATTGGCCTGAGTGGCCTTATCACGCCATCACTGGATGAGATGGTGCATGTCGCCAAAGAAATGCAACGCCTGGACTTCAAGGTGCCGCTATTGATAGGAGGTGCAACCACCTCAAAAGCACACACTGCCGTGAAAATTGAACAGCACTACAAAAACAATGCCACGGTTTACGTGCCGGATGCCTCACGCAGCGTAACTGTCGTCAGCAATTTGCTGAGTGATGAAACACGTGGCAGTTTTATTGACAGCGTCCGCCAGGAATATAACACCATCCGCACTCGTACCTCGGGGCGAGACCAGCGCAAAAGTCTGCTGAGTTTTGCTGAGGCCAACGCCAATGCCGGTCGTCTGCAATGGCACAAGGGCAGTATCACACGCCCAACGTTCCTGGGTTCACAGGTACTGGACGACTATCCGCTGGAAGCGTTGGTACCCTACATCGACTGGACACCGTTTTTTATCACCTGGAGTCTGGCGGGAAAATATCCGGCAATTCTGCAAGATGACGTGGTAGGTGCGGCAGCGCGAGATCTTTTTGCGGATGCACAGCATATGCTGGATCACATTATCAGCAACAAACTGCTCAAAGCGCAGGCCATCTTCGGATTCTGGCCAGCGCAACGCTCAGGGCGCAACGACGTAAGTATTTTCGCTGATGAGTCCATGAAGAAACCGTTGCATACATTTAACTTTTTACGCCAGCAGGCTGCCAAGGCCGACGGTATTCCGAATCTGTCCCTGGCTGACTTTATTGCGTCAGCAGACGATGCGACCTGTGATTACATGGGTGCATTCGCAGTGACAGCCGGGGTAGGTGCTCAGGCGTTGGCGGAAAAGTACGAGAGCGAGAACAACGACTACAATGCCCTGATGGTCAAGGCATTGGCTGACCGATTGGCTGAAGCCTTTGCTGAACATCTGCATGAACGCGTCAGACGCGAGTTCTGGGCTTACGCACCGGATGAAACGCTGGATAATGAGGCATTGATCCGTGAAAAGTACCGTGGTATCCGACCTGCACCGGGTTACCCGGCATGCCCGGAGCACTCGGACAAAACCGCCGTCTTTGATCTGCTCGGTGTTGACGGCAAAATCGGTATGTCTCTGACTGAAAGTTTCGCTATGCTACCGGCAGCAAGCGTAAGTGGGTTCTATTTTGCACATCCTGAAGCACGTTATTTTGCCGTGGGCAAAATTGATGATGACCAGGTTGAGGACTTCGCCAAACGGCGTAGAATCAGCCTTGATGAGGCCCGTCGGCTGCTGACACCCAACTTGCTGGACTGACACAGCTGTTTTATCCGGACACCCGAGTAACGGAGGGTTTATGCCACACACCCGGAATATTGATGCACAGACAGAGTTGAGAAATGACAACGCTCCCGACCAGAAATCCGGGAGCGATGAAAAACTGCCATTTTGGCGCATGATGCTCAGCGTCATTCAGGCGAGTTTTGGGGTACAGAACAAGAAAAACAAGGAACGTGATTTCGAGAAAGGATCCGTCAGCGGATTTGTGGCGGCAGCACTTATTTTTACCGTGCTGTTTGTGCTGACACTGGTGACCGTCGTGGCGCTGGTACTGCCCTGAGCCTGCAATCTGCAAGTATTTGACGGCAACATTCAGGCTTCAGTGCAATGCTGAAGCCTGTCGCAAACCCGTTGTCAGTGCCGTGCTGTGATCAGCTGGCGACGTAGAAAACGACCAGTCCAACCACAATTACGACGATAGAGAACATTGCCCAGGCGTCAACGCGGCTGTTTTCTTCCTGTTCCTGCGGGGTGTATGCAGATTCTGCTGAGTGGTGGTGGCTCATGATGCTCTCTCACTGAAGGACATTGACGGCGCCGCATTTTATAGACTTCCTGCTGATAATCAAGCCGCTTTAACCCATTGCTTGACCGGCTTAGGACTAATGCTTCTAATTTAATCGATAAAACTCATAAGAAATCGATTGCTTATTAATAGAACAAGATTAGGGCATTGTTTACAATGATGCCCCTTTTGATTGCAAGTGATGCAACCCGACGACTATGTACAGATATGATCAGTACGACCACCAGATGCTTGCCGATCGTGTGGCACAGTTCAGAGACCAGACCCGCAGATTTCTCGCCGGCAAATTGAGCGATGCCGAGTTTTTGCCCCTGCGCCTGCAGAATGGCCTCTATATTCAGCGGCTGGCGCCGATGCTGCGCATCGCCATTCCTTACGGCATGTTGTCGTCAACGCAAATGCGCAAACTTGCCTTCATCGCGGACTACTACGATAAAGGTTACGGCCATCTGACCACGCGCCAGAACATACAGTTCAACTGGCCGGCGCTGGTCGACGTGCCTGATATTCTGGCGCATCTGGCGGAGGTCGAGATGCACGCCATTCAGACCAGTGGCAACTGCATCCGTAATACCACCACTGACCAGTTTGCCGGGGTGGCTGCCGATGAACTGGAAGATGCGCGCCCCTATTGCGAAATTATCCGGCAGTGGTCGACCTTCCACCCTGAATTCGCATTCCTGCCACGCAAGTTCAAAATCGCTGTATGCGGCACCCGTCATGATCAGGCTGCCACACAGGTGCATGACATTGGGCTGTACCTGGTCAAAAACGCTGAGGGCGAAACGGGCTTCAGAGTGCTGGTTGGCGGAGGCCTGGGTCGCACACCGGTCATTGGTAGCGAAATCCGAAGCTTCCTGCCCAAAGAGCATCTGCTCAGTTATCTTGACGCTATTCTGCGGGTTTACAACCGTGAGGGGCGCCGGGACAACAAATACAAAGCACGTATCAAAATCCTGGTCAAAGAGACTGGTGTCGAGCAGTTCCGCCAGAAAGTCGAGAACGAGTGGACCGTTCTCAAAGATGGACCCATGACGCTGACAACCGGGGAAATCGAGCGCTGCCGGGGCTTTTTCCACGATCCGGCCTACAAAGACCTGCCCGGTCACAGTGCGGCGCTGGAAACCGCATTGAACAAAGATGTCTTGTTCGCCTCCTGGTATGAGCAAAATATTGCTGCTCATAAAAAGGCCGGGTATGCCATTGTGACTATCTGCGTGAAAAAAACCGGTTCGGCACCGGGCGACCTTGACAGCGCCCAGATGCGTTTTATTGCCGATCTGGCCGACCGTTACAGTTTTGGTGAGATGCGCATTACGCACACTCAAAATCTGGTGCTGGCCGATGTTGAGAAAGACCAGCTGTACGACCTGTGGCAAGCGCTCAGAACCCATGATCTGGAAGCCGATAACCTGGGCCTGCTCAGCGATATGATTTGCTGCCCCGGCGGTGACTTTTGCTCACTGGCCAATGCCAAATCCATCCCGATAGCCGAGTCCATTCAGCGTCGTTTCTCACATGCGCAACTGCGCGAGATTGGCAAGTTGTCGCTGAATATATCCGGTTGCATGAATGCCTGTGGCCATCACCATGTTGGCAATATAGGCATTCTGGGCGTGGACAAAAAGGGAGAGGAATACTATCAGGTCTCGCTGGGCGGTTCGGCTGACAACGAAACGGCACTGGGAAAAATTGTCGGGCCATCTTTCTCCCAGGAAGAAATCCCCGATGTGATTGAGAAAATTGTGTCTGTCTATCAACAGCATCGCAGTGTGGGCGAAGCGTTTCTGGCCACTTATAACCGAATCGGCATGGATCCGTTCAAACAGGCACTTTACGGGAGCAAGTCAGATGACAACAACGCTGATTAAGAACGGTCAGGTCGTCACTGATCAGTGGCAGCTGCTGCCTGCTGATGCCTCGGCGGAACAGCTTCTGGCGCTCGATGGCCACGACGTTATTGTTCCCCTGCCCTTGTGGTTATCTGCCGCCGATACCATCAGCCAGCGCAGCGGTCAAACCGGTGTGTGGCTCAACAGTCACGAACTGCCATCAGCGCTGGGAAATGATATCGATGCTATTCCGCTGATAGCGCTGAACTTCCCCGAGTTCAAGGATGGTCGTGCCTACTCCAGTGCGCGCGAGCTCAGGCAGCGCCTCGGTTACCGTGGCGAAATACGTGCCATCGGCGATGTGCTGAGAGATCAGCTGTTTTTCATGCGACGCTGCGGTTTTGATGCGTACGCCTTGAGGGCTGATCAGGATATCAACAGCGCCCTGTCGGCGTTTGCGGATTTCCACGATGCCTATCAGGGCGCCATTGACCAGCCGTTGCCACTGTTCAGGCGGCGCTCATAAGGACAAATCAAGCACAAGCCGTCCCCGGCTTTGTCCGGTCAAAACGGATGTCAGGGCCTGATCCAGGTCCTGAAATCCGATGACGCTTTGCAACCGCTGCAATCCCTGCAACTTCCAGTTTGCCGCCAGTGTGTTCCATACCCGCTGCTTGTGTGCGAGTGGCAGATTGACCGAATCCACACCCAGCAGGTTCACACCACGCAGGATGAACGGGAATACCGTCGCCTGAAACTGCGCTGAAGCCACCAGGCCGCAGCAGGCAACACTGCTGCCGTATTTCAGTGATTTCAGAATATTGAACAGGATGTCACCGCCCACCGCATCCACGGCGCCAGCCCAGGTTTCTTTCAACAACGGTTTGGGTGATGTTGTGGCGAACTCCTCTCGCCCGATAATCTGCGTGGCACCCAATTCGCGCAAAAATTCGTGTGCTGCGGCCGAGCCGGTCATCGCAGTCACATCGAAACCCAATTGGGCCAGCAGTGCCACGGCAAAACTGCCAACACCGCCACTGGCGCCGGTTACCAGCACTGGTCCTTGCGAGGGCTCAAGACCATTAAGCAGCAGTTTCTCCACGCACAATGCCGCTGTGAACCCGGCAGTACCGATAATCATGCTCTCGTGCAAACTCAAACCGGCTGGTCTGTGCACCACCCAGTTAGCCGGCACCCGGATAAACTCGCCAAACCCGCCTGGCGTATTCATGCCAAGGTCATAGCCAATCACAATGACCTCATCGCCAGTCTTGAACAGCTCACTGTCAGATTCCGCGACCACGCCAGCTGCGTCAATACCAGGCGTATGCGGATATTGCCGCGTCACACCCTTGTTGCCGCTGGCAGACAGCGCATCCTTGAAGTTGATTGACGACCATGCCACCCGCACCAGCACCTCGCCTGCGGGCAGCTCTGCCACCTGACGCATGACCAAAGCGCCCTGATACCGGCTCCCGGTTGCATCGACTTGCTCAGTGACCTGCCAGGCCCTGAAAGTTTGTGAATCAAGCTTCATAAGCAGTCCTGTCTCAAAAGTATTTGCTGGTACGCAGACGTTGCCACCACACCATCAGTGTGCGATCCAGCGCCTGCTGCACGGCACCACCAAGCCTTTCCCCCAGCGGCACACGGATTTCGTAACTGACTTCGTAAACATCAGCGTTGTCGCAAGCCTGAACGATACAGTCGTCACTGGTGCTGATGGCATCCACCATGTTGCGCTGCTGTGCCTGCAGACCAACCCAGGTTTCACCGGTCGCTATCTGGTCGATGTCCACAACGGGGCGGTACTGCTTGACCCACTGCTTGAACAGTACATGCATCTCTTCGACATCCTGTCTGAGTTTGTCACGACCCTTTTCGGTGACCTCAGTAAATGGCGTCAAGGTACGCTTGTATTCGCCTGCGGTGATCATTTCAAAGTCGACATCATTTTTCTTGAGCAGACGATGGATGTTGGGCATCTGCACCAGCACGCCGATAGAACCCAGAATGGCAAATGGCGCTGCGATCAGTCGATCAGCCACACAGGCCATCATATAACCCCCGCTGGCTGCCACTTTGTCGACACACACTGTGAGCGGGATATTGTGCTCCTTGAAGCGCAGCAGCTGAGAAGAGGCCAAACCGTAGGCATGTACCATACCTCCTGGACTTTCGAGGCGCAGAATAACTTCATCGGCAGGCTCGGCCATGGTCAGCACGGCAGTGATCTCCTGTCGCAGAGACTCCAGCCCGGATGCCTCCATGTCACCTTCAAAGTCGAGCACATAAATACGCTTGCGGCGGCCCTCGCCGTCTTCTTCTGCCTTGGCATCAGCAGCTTGCTTGCGCTGTTTCTCCTCCTCTTTCTCGCGTTTTTTTTCTGCCTTCAGGTATTTTTTAAATGCAAACTTGTCCAGTACCACTCGCTGCATGCTGTCTTTCAGAGAGTCCAGCTCACGATTGATGTGGGTGACAGTGATATTGCCTCTGGGCATTTGCCGCCTGCGTTGACCTGCAGCCACTATCAGGCCGAGGATAAGAAAAACTGCCAGTACGATGGTGGCTGTTTTTGCCAGAAACATGCCGTATTCAAACAGATACTCCAAGATCGGGACTCCTTGTGTTATGCGGTCTCTCAGATTCCGGTATCAACGCTGGTAACGCTGACAGTATTCTTCAATCAATTGTCCTGCAACACTGATCGCAGGCGCCGGGGTCGGTGGCAACATGCTGACATGGTACCAGTTGGCCTCGGCAATCTCCTGCGGGCACAACGTCAGGTCACCACTATCATAGGTAGCATAAAAACCGAGCATCAGCTGTGACGGGAACGGCCACGGCTGGCTTTTTACATAACGGATGTCACGCACACGTATACCGACTTCTTCAAACACTTCGCGGGCAACGGCCTCCTCGGCTGTTTCCCCCGGCTCGATAAAGCCGGCAAGGCAGCTGTAATAAAGCGCTCCACGACGCTGGCTGCGCGCCAGCAGAATCCGCTCGCCGTCAGTCACCAAGACGATAATGCAGGGATTTATTCGCGGGTAAAAATCCTGCTCACACGACGGGCAATGCAGCAGTCGACCATCATTGCGCACCTGGTTGGGTGAACCGCAAAAACCGCAAAAACGGTGCGAACGGAACCAGTTCACCCATTGACTGGCACGGCCGATGGTGCTGAAAGCCGCAAAGCCTCTTTCCACCAATAACTGTCGGGTTGACAGTGTCCGAAGTCCGGTCGGCAGCGTTTTCAGCAAGACGGCCTGACACTGTACACTGCTGCCGGTAGTGTCCAAAACCGGAATCACGGTATCGATACCGTCTGCCAACACAACCAGCGACTGGCTGTCCCAAAACATGTCGCTGATGCCGTCTGGCCCCAACGACGCGTTTGCCTGTTCGCGCACAACCAGCTCGCCGCGGCAAAACACCACGAACAAGGCAGCGGGTTCAGTGCCGGATGTATCTGTGGTCAATATCACGCGCTATTGCTCTGTGGCACAGCTGTGTCCTGCGCCAACATCCAGATGCAGCGCTGCCCGCTCGACTTGTGAATGCGGGCAAGAAACTGCTGATGTGCCTCCACCTCATCTGGCTGTGGCTGAACAACTTTCAGCTTAAGTGTGTCCCGGCTGACAGGCTGATATCGCTGAGGTCTCTGATCTGCCTCGGCTTCCACCTCTTCCGAGCCCAGCGACAAATCAGTCTGGCCGCCACTCATCAACAGATAGACGTCTGCCAGAATTTCAGCATCAAGCAAGGCGCCATGCAGTTCACGCTGGGAGTTGTCAACTTCATAGCGCTTGCACAGCGCATCCAGGCTGTTGCGCTGACCCGGGTGTTTGCGACGAGCCATCTGCAAGGTATCCGAGATGACGCAGTAATCGCTCATGCGTCCGTAAGACGCCCCCAGTTTCGACAATTCGGCATCAAGAAAACCCACGTCAAAGGCTGCATTGTGTATCAGCAATTCAGCCCCGGTAACAAACGCCAGAAACTCGTCAACGATCTGCGCAAACACCGGTTTGTCGGCAAGGAAACTGGTGCTGATACCGTGGACTTCCTGTGCTGCCTCATCAATATCGCGTTCAGGTTTGATGTATTGGTGGTAGTGCCGTCCAGTGAGCCGGCGCTGGTCAATCTCGACACAGCCTATTTCTATGATCCGGTGCCCCTGAGCCGGATCAAGACCGGTGGTTTCGGTATCCAGTACTATCTGTCTCATGCCAGTCTTTCCTCAGCCGCTTTTTCCTCAGCTTGCGCTGCCCGGGGTTCGGCACTCAAGCCGGCAATCGCCTGATTGGCGAGTTCATCTGCACGCTCATTACCGGCCACGCCACTGTGACCCTTGACCCAGTGCCACTCAATATGGTGCAACTGACTCAGTGCATCCAACTGCTGCCAAAGGTCCTGATTGAGCACTGGTTTGCGATTGGCCGTTTTCCAGCCGCGCGCCTTCCAACCCGGCAGCCATTCCTCAATTCCACCAAGCACATAACGTGAATCGCTGAAAATCCTGATCGCCTGACCGGGGCGCTTCAAGGCCTCCAGAGCCTTGATCACCGCCGTCAACTCCATCCTGTTATTTGTCGTTTCCAATTCGCCACCGAATAGTTCCAGTACCGCTTGGCGATATCGCAGGACAGCTCCCCACCCACCTTTGCCGGGATTGCCTTTACAGGCGCCATCTGTATATATTTCAATATATTCTGACAATTACTTAATCCAAAAAATAGGTTTAATCATGCTGGCCCGACACATCGTCTCGCCGGACAGGACTACGATGTGGACGAAGGGGTACCACAGTACCACGCCCACTGGCCACGCGGCCGGTCTCAGCGAGCGGGGTTCCCAGTGCCGGCGCGCGCATCCGGCGCCATTTGGGCATCACTGGAATCAGCGGAACACGGTGCTTGCTGGCGACCACCAGATAAAAGGCCCCTGTCGGATTTCCAAACCGGTCAAGCCAACGCTCGAAATCGGTCGCCATTGCCAACACCCTCGGGTGCCGTGCAGGCAGCATGTAACCGCCATAACCAACCGATTCGACATGGAAATCAAGCAAACTCAACCAGTCCGTCAAGCGTCGCCTGGAGATAAACCTTGCGCTCCAGGGTGTGTGTTGCCGCCAACGCACTAGCCTGGACACTCCCCACAAACTGACCGGATTAAATCCTATGATGATCAATCGCCCTCCAGGACGCAGGACACGGGTGGCCTCTCGTAGCAGACGATGGCTGTCCTGCGTAAAGTCAAGCGAGTGATGGAGCAGAACAGCATCCATACTGTCAGTGGCCAAAGGCAGCATCTCGATGTCCGCAACAGGCAAGCTGCGGTCTTGCTGCCATCCGGGAGCAAACACAATTTTGTGACCCACTGGGCAGTCGACCAGCATATCGATAGCTGGTGCGCAAGAGAGCTGCAACACATGATAACCGAACACGCGACTGATGACGGGCGCCAGCCGCTCGCGCTCGGCCCTGACCAGCGTCTCGCCCAGTGGTGATTGCAACCACGCTGTCAAAGCCGTTTCCAGCTCCAGCGGATTGTGGTGTTTTACCTGCCCCTGAAAAAAGCGTTTCATGCCCGGATTCTAGCACCGCGCTGACAAGCGCACCAAACCCGATCTGGTATCATTCAGACTTTTGATCACCCAACTCATCAGCCGATAACAGCGGAGCCTGACCATGAGAGTTTCTGCAATACCCGCATTCAGGGACAACTATATCTGGGCCCTGCACAGCGGCGATAACAGTGTGTTTGTGGTAGATCCGGGCGCTGCGGAGCCAGTTGAACAGTTTCTGAGGGCCAACGGACTTGCGCTGGCAGGCATCCTGATCACTCACCATCATGCGGATCACACTGGCGGCATTGCTGACCTGTGCACCAACAGAAACATTCCGGTCTATGGTCCTGCAGGCACGCATATCAAAGGCATCAGCCACCCGGTCGCCGATACGGATAGCGTCCATATTGGCGTCGCTACACTGTCGGTCATGGCGGTGCCGGGACATACACTCGATCATCTGGCCTATGTACTGGATGCCGCTGACGGTACACCGGCAGTGTTCTGTGGCGACACCCTGTTTGCAGGAGGTTGCGGCCGACTGTTTGAGGGCTCGGCAGAGATGATGTACACTTCGCTGCGCCGACTTGCAGCACTACCCGCCCAGACGCGAGTTTATTGTGCCCATGAATACACTGTTGGCAATCTGAGCTTTGCCCTCAAGGTTGAGCCTGATAACACAGCGCTTGCGCAGCGATATCAGACAGAATTGGAAAAACGGCAACAACATTTGCCTACCCTGCCCTCAACTATTTTGCAGGAACAGCGAACCAATCCGTTTTTGCGTTGTCACATTGCCAGCATCAGGGCAAATGTTGGCCAAAATATGGCGCAAAGCTTGCTTTCTGATGTAGAGACATTCGCTTGTCTGAGGCGCTGGAAAGATTCTGTCTAATAAGGCCAGATCAGTGAAGCGCGAGACATTCGTGTAAAAACAATGTGTTGGACCCAAACCGGATAGCTGCTAACAATGATTTTCAAGCCTAAACCTTTGCTGGCTGCACTATTCTCGAGCACCATTTTGTTGCAAGCGTGCAGTACGTTGCCCGATATGGAGCCGGAGCAGGCAGAAGAAACCGCCAGCACAAGACCGTCGGCAGCTGTGCAGCCAAGAAACAATACCCAGCGCACACCTCGCAGCATTGCTTCACCGGTTTGGCAACTTGATGGTCTGGAAGAAAGTGATTCCGCGCTGGCGCGCGAGCAAACTGTCTGGAGCCGCGTCAGCCGAGGCCTGGGTTTCGCTCATCTGCATCACAATGATGACATCGAAGAGCAAATCAACTGGTTTCGCAACAACCCTGATTATCTGCTGCAAGTGACCGACCGGTCAGCCCCCTTCATTTATGAGATAGTGACCGAAATTGAACGCCGCCAGCTGCCTCTGGAGTTGGCCCTGCTCCCGGTCATTGAGAGCGCCTACAATCCGGCAGCCAGATCCAGTTCCAATGCCGTGGGCTTGTGGCAATTTATGGCCCGCACCGCACAAAATTTTGGCCTGCGCCGTGACTGGTGGTATGACGGCCGCCATGACCCGATTGCGTCCACCAACGCTGCTCTCGACTATCTTGAACGTTTGCATGCACAGTTCAATGGCGACTGGCTGCTGGCACTGGCAGCCTATAACGCTGGCGAGGGCAATGTGCAGCGCGCCATCGAGCGCAACCAGCGACGCGACCGGCCAACTGACTTCTGGTCCCTGTCGCTGCCAGGTGAAACACGCCGTCATATCCCGAGACTGCTCGGGCTCGCACATGTGATGTCAGATCCTGATGCCTACGGTATCAGCCTCAGTCAGATTCCGAATCAGCCCTATCTTGCACAAGTTGATGTTGGCTCACAGATTGACCTGACACTGGTTGCCAATTTGGCAGAAATTGATCCGGATGTGGTATCCCGATTGAACCCCGGCTACCTGCAATGGGCGACGCCACCAGACGGCCCTCACACAGTATGGCTGCCTGCCGACCGCATGGATGTTTTCAAGTCCAACTTTGCGAGCATGGAACGCAGCCCTGTCACATGGGATCGATATGTGATCCAGTCAGGCGACACGCTCGGCGAGATAGCCCGGGCACACAACACGCAGGTCGCTGTACTCCAGCAAGTTAACAATATCTCTGGCTCCCGTATTGTTGCCGGTCAAACCCTACTGATCCCTCGCGCCTACCGCGAAGGCGATCCTTTGCCTGTGCCTGCCGTGCAACTGGCGGCAGCCAACTCGCAGCCGGTTCCGGGTGCCAGTTACACGGTTCGCAGCGGTGATTCTCTCTGGGGAATTGCAAACCGCTACCAGCTCGATCTTGATGAGCTGATGGCCTGGAACAATATCAGCACAGGCAATGTCCTGAGACCCGGACAGGTACTGAAGCTGCAGCCCGATGTGACGCTGGCAGCAAACGACAGCAGCGACATCAACGAGACTTCGCCAGTAGCGGTCACCCAGTATCAGGTCAGACGCGGCGACACCCTTGCAAAAATCGCGCGTGATCACAAAGTGACTGTCAGAGAGCTGACCGAGTGGAATGGCATCAACGCCAACAGCATCATCAGACCCGGTCAGGAACTGATTATCCATCAACCCTGATTCGGGCTCGACTCAGGATTGTATTTGTAGCGCTCAAATAAAAAGGCTGATCTGGAAAAGATCAGCCTTTTTATTTTCCGTCACACCGGGAGTCAGCGTTGATCAGTTGACCGCGAGCACGTCGGTATCGAGTTTGTCCAGTACCTTGCGAGCTGTTGTGCCTACCAGCACACCCTGAACGCCGGTACGCGCCGACACGCCCATCACAACAACTTCCGCTTTCAGCTCCGCCGCCTGAGCGGTGATAACGTTCTGCGGAGCACCACGCAGCATATGGAAGTTCTGTGGCTCTATACCAAAGGCATGGGCAAGCGTCGCCTGAATTCCACCATCCTGCTCTTCCACACCGGCCAGAATATGGCCGAAGTCCGGTTTGCGAGAGGTTGCCGCAACCACATGCAGTGGCAATCCGGTAAAGTCAGCCATCTGTCTGGCATGCCGTATCACAGCATTGTTCAAACCAATATGGCCTTCATCAGTTGATTCCAGATCGAGTGCGGCAAGAATAACTTTGCCTGTGAAAGCCTTGCGCTCTCTGACCAGCAAAACCGGCGCAGGACTGTGCCGCATGATCGTAAAGTCAGAAGTGCTGTGCAACAGCCGTTGCAATTTGCCATGGCGGAATGTTGATTTGATCACCAGATCCGCATTCGCTCGCAAAGCTGCGCGACTGACGGCGGCATACCAGTCAGCTGTCCAGTAGGTATCTGTGCTCAGCTTCACACCATCCTTCTTGTAAGGTTCGAGTATCTGTTTGAGCTTTGTATCCCAGGACTTCAAAAAATCACGCTTGCCAGATTTTCTGGAGCTCGCATCCTGCATATCGTCGACAGATTTATAGACAGCCGAAAATGCGGTGACCTTGCACTTGCCTTTGTGTGCAAGTTGGGCAGCCCTGTCCAGTGCAGGCTGTTTCTCGTTTGTTGGATCGATAACAACAAACAGATTCTTGTAAAGACTCATCATTTACGCTCCGGCTCAACCCAACAAATAAACAGTTGCCAGCAAACCGGTTACTGACATGGTGATGGTGTACGGCAGAGCCAACATAACCATACGGCCATAGGACAACCGGATCAGCGGCGCCAGACCTGAGGTCAGCAGGAACAGGAACGCTGCCTGCCCATTCGGTGTTGCCACCGACGGAATGTTGGTGCCGGTGTTGATCGCGACAGCCAGCAATTCAAACTGTTCACGCGTAATTCGACCTGCCTCAAACGCTTGCTGTACCTCAGAGATGTAAACCGTGGCAACAAACACGTTATCGGAGACCATGGAGAGAACGCCGTTGGCAATGTAAAAACCGACCAGTTGCGCCTGGCCTTGCAGATCCAGTACAAAATTGACTACCGGTGTAAACAGGTGCAATTCGTGAATCACACCAACAACTGCAAAGAACACCACCAGCAGCGCAGTAAATGGCAGCGCCTCCTGAAACGCATGCCCGATTGAGTGTTCATCAGTGATACCCGTGAAGGCGGTAGCCAGCACGATCACAGCCAAGCCTATGATACCCACTTCAGCGATATGCAACGCCAGTGCAATCACCAGAAACACGGCAACAACAGCTTGCGCCCAGAGCTTGAAAATGTCGATACGAGTGAGCTTTTTGGACTGCTCATCATCATAAGATTCAAGAATCGCTCGTACGCTGGCCGGCAGTTCAACGCCATAACCGGCCAGTTTGAATTTTTCCAGCGCAATAGTGGTGAGCAAACCGACAATCAATACCGGAATGGATACTGGTGCCACATGCACATAGAACTGGATGAAGTCCCAGCCCATGATGTGACCGATCAGCAGGTTCTGCGGCTCGCCGACCAGCGTAGAAACGCCGCCCAGTGCTGTACCAACCGCAGCGTGCATCATGATATTACGCAGAAATGCGCGGTATTGCTCAAGGTCAGCGCGGCTGCTTTCATGCACCGTATTGTCGTCGGCAACATTTGAAGTCGCATCTGTTTTAAGTCCGGATGCTACCTTGTGGTATACCGCATAAAAGCCGGAGGCAACCGCGATCACGACGGCAGTGACTGTCAACGCATCCAGAAATGCAGATAAAAAAGCCGCCAGGAAGGTGAACAGCAGCGACAGCATGATTTTGGAGCGCACGCGCACCAGCAATTTGGTGAACACAAACAGCAACATTTCCTTCAGAAAGGAAATACCAGCGACCATGAAAATCAGCAGCAGGATCACCGGGAAATTCAGTTCAGCCTCATGGTAGACCGTCTCAGGCGATGCCATGCCAATGGCAACCGCTTCAATGGCCAGCAGGCCGCCGGGTTGCAGCGGGTAACATTTCAACGCCATTGCCAGCGTGAAGATAAACTCAAGGATCAGTGCCCATCCTGCAATGAAGGGATCAACAAAATAAAACAGGATCGGGTTGAGGATGAGAAATCCAACGATCGTCAGTTTGTACCAATCGGGAGACTTCCCGAGAAAGCTTTTCAAAAATGCCTGACCATACGTTAACGTCATAATAATTCCTTAAAATCTCTTGTTCTTCTGATGCACAGGGGCTTTGGCCGCTGCTCAAAGTCCGGACGAATAATAGTAGAAAAATGTGCATCTTTGCCATTCTTTTCCACACTAAATACATACATATGCACAGATAACTATATGGATTGACGGTGAGCGAGTGCTCTGCGAAGCACCAGATATCCGGCAATACCCGATGCGAGCGAGCCGAGAATAATCCCGAGACGCTCATCAAAGAGCCTGTTCACGCCTGACTCGCCGAAAGCCAGTGAGCCAATAAACAAACTCATGGTAAAACCGACGCCACACAGCAAACTGGTGCCATAAAGCGACAACCAGGACATCCCTGCGGGCATATCGGTCAGCTTCATTTTGAGGACCAGCCAGCACGCGCCAAAAATGCCGATCTGCTTGCCGACAAACAAACCGGCAGCAATACCAAGAGGCACGCCGTGGGTCAGTTGCTCAAGGCCAATACCCCGCAGCGGCAATCCTGCATTGGCAAACGCGAAAACAGGAAGGATGACAAAAGCCACCAGCACATGCAGGTCATGCTCCCATTCACGTAATGGGGATACCTGCGGATTGGCCTGGTCACGCATCGGGACAAACATGGCGAGAATGACACCGGTCAGCGTCGCATGGACGCCTGATTTGAGCATGGATACCCACATGATCAAGCCGATCAGCCGATAAACGCTGCGAGCGGTAATACCTCTGGTGTTCAGTTGCCACAACACCAGCGTGCAAATTGCACAAATCATCAGAGCAAGCAGCGATATCTGCTCGGTATAAAACAGCGCAATAATGATGATGGCCCCAAGATCATCAAAAATCGCCAGCGATGTCAGGAATACTTTCAGGGAAACCGGTACCTTGCTCCCCAGCAAAGCAAGAATGCCCAGGGCAAACGCAATGTCCGTTGCAGCAGGAATAGCCCAACCGGACTGTGCAGTCTCATCACCGGCATTGATGATCAGATACACCAGCGCAGGTATGGCCATGCCACCAAGTGCACCAACACCCGGCAACAGGACTTTGCGCATATCTGACAATTCTCCATCGAGCACCTCACGCTTGAGCTCCAACCCTACCAGAAAGAAAAAGATCGCCATCAGGCCATCGTTAATCCATAAGATCAAAGGCTTGGAAACATCAAGCGCACCTGCGCGAATCTGAACGGGCAAGTCAATAAACAGGTCGTAAACCGGGGCCAGCGGTGAGTTGGCTACCACCATAGCCAGCACTGCAGCCGCCATTAACAGCATGCCGCTGGATGATTCAAGTTTCAGGAACTGGGTGACTTTCGAGTAGGCATTCTGGATCATGCAGGCGCTCCGGCGAGGTGGCAGGAATCAAACTCCCTGCCCGGCCGGGGCATTCTAGCGGAATTGCAGCAATTGTGGATATGTGTGAATATTAATGTCAGCGCTGTTGCCCTCAAGGCAACAGCGCCGGGCACAGTGAGATTTAGCGAATGGACGCGTTATTTCTCAGCGTTGCCAGAAACGCATCGAATGTCATGCGACCCTGGGTATCCAGCATGGCCGTGGCCAATTGCTGTCGCTGTTCCGGTGGCATATCCTCTGCGCGACCCGGATTGACTGCCTGCAGCTCAATAACAACGTAGGCGCCATTGGTCAGCGTAAAGCCCTGCCGTACCGGTTGCCCCTCGCTTGAGGCCTGCATGGCAAATACATTCCGGATAATTTCTGTATTCAAATCAAACTGATTTCTTCTGACGCCATTGCGTTGATCCCAGGCCAGCGACTCAGTGGCAAAAATATCAGCGGCATCGCTGCCACTTTCAAGTGCTGACAGAATTTGCTGTCCCACTTCCGCAGCCTTATCCCTTTCTTTCTGAGTCCTCAGCATCACTGCGATTTCAGCCCGGACATCCTCAAACGGGCGCACTGATGCAGGCCTGTGTTCACCAAGACGAACAACAACGGCTCGCGAGTCATTGAGCTCAATCACTTCACTGTTCAGGCCATCACCAAGCACATCCTGCGCGAATGCCTGGCTGATCACTTCAGGATTGGACGTCACTGGCCCTGAACCACCGGTGCGACCAAAGAACTCGCTGGTCTGTATCTCAAGTTGCATATCTTCACTGATGGTCTGAAGATCAAACGACTCAAAGGCAAGATTCGCCAGAGTCTCCATGCGATTAAAATAGATCTGGTCTACTTCGGTTGCTTTCAGCTCGCGGCTGATACGCTCGGCAACTTCCTCATATTCCGGAAATTGCTGCGCTTCATATTCGGTGAGTTTGACAATGTGCACACCGAATTCCGAGACAACAGGCTCGGCTACCTGACCGACTTCCAACGCCGCCAGGGCCTGTTCAACCGATGCCGGGAACACAGAGCCATTGGTAAATCCGATATCTCCATCCTGTTCAGCAGAGAATGTATCTACAGAAAACTCTCTGGCCAGTGCGCCAAAATCCTCACCGGCGTCCAGTCTTTGCTTGATAGTCTGAGCCTGAGCAAGCACCTCTTCCTGTGATGCAGCGGATGTATCCAGCAGAATGTGTGAGGCCCGGCGCTCAATGCTGGACGTCGCTGCTGCACGCTCTGCTTCATACTGAGTACGGACACGAGCGTCATCAATCTCGACTTCATCAAAAATCACATCTTTATCCAGTACAACATACTGAAGGGATATCTGCTCCTCTTCGGTAAACTGGGCAGGATTACTGTCGTAGTAGTTGCGAATTTCGTCTTCTGGAATGGCCTCGCCCAAAGTCCGGGTTCCCAGCGGTACCGATACGTATCTGAAATCGCGGGTCTGCATTTCCAGTTCTGCCAGCCGGGCAACATCTGCCTCCGTCACAAATGCGGTGGCGGAATATGCATTGGCCAGTTGCCCCATCGTCATCTGCTGCGCCAGGGCATCACGATAGGTTTGTGGACTGAAGCCTTGCGCCGCCATAGTACGGCGCGCAAGATCCTGGTCAAAACGACCCCCTATCTGAAACTGGGGGGTGCGCACAATTTCCCGGTCAATCGACGCGGCAGAGATGACGAGACCGGCGTCAGCCGCAGCCTGTGCCAGCAGCTTGTCTTCTATTAATTGCTGCAGCGCAACATCACGCAACAATTCTTCATCAAAATCAGCGACACTGGCACCCAGTGAAGCCATCAGATTCTGCAAACTGATTGCCAGTTCCTGCTCGGTGATTTCCTCACCATTCACAGTGGCCGCGGTATTGGCTCCGAAAAAGCCGCCAACAATCGATTCAGCTCCAAACAAGGCCATGAGCGCGATGATGAAGCCGATAATAATCTTGGCGATAAGCCCTTGAGAGTTGTCTCTGATCGTTTGCAGCATGTTGGCATGTATCCGTTGAACCTAAACTAAAAGGGCGCATCAAGGATGCGCCCTTCACTGGAATCTGACATCGATTGACTATTTAGTCAGATTCGAGCCTGTCTGGCTGACAAATCAGCCCAGGCTCACTTCAAATCAGGCATTAACAGCGTCTTTCAGCGCCTTGCCCGGTTTGAAATTCGGCACTTTGGCCGCTTTGATCTCGATCGTAGCACCGGTTTGCGGGTTACGACCGGTGCGGGCAGCACGCTCTTTGGTACCAAAAGTACCGAAACCTACCAGCACCACCGGCTCGCTCTTCTGCAGCGACTCAGTGATGGTGTCGATCATTGCATCGATCACTCGTGCAGCTGCGGCTTTGGGTAAATCTGCGCTCGCGGCAACGGCTTCGATCAATTCTGATTTATTCACGATATCCCCTTGTTTTTCTGTACCTGTTGATAATTTGTCTTGGTCGATTTCTTAAGGCTGCGCCGACTTCCAATCCGGAAGTTTAAAACAGCAACAAAGCCTCACAATCAGGCGGCGCGCGGCGTTCCAGCTGCGAACAACGCCCACTTTATACCAATTGCCCGAAAGTTGTGTCAACAGAAAACACCGCCATCAGTGGGTGCTGACGGCATTTTCATCCTTGGCACTTTCCCGCCCTTCTTTACCTGTTGTTCCGGCATCGGAAACAGCCTCCGCCAAGGGCATAGGCGGACGCTCAAGCGCCAGTTCCAGCACCTGATCTATCCATTTCACAGGATGAATGGAAAGGTCGGCTTTGATATTGTCCGGGATCTCCTTCAGATCACGTTCATTGTCTTCAGGAATGATAACGGTCTTGATGTTGCCACGATGGGCAGCCAGCAATTTCTCCTTGAGACCACCGATCCTGAGGACCTGGCCACGAAGAGTAATCTCCCCTGTCATGGCCACGTCGGCTTTCACCGGTATGCCTGTCAGCACAGATACAATCGCCGTGCACATCCCGATACCCGCGCTTGGACCGTCTTTTGGTGTTGCACCTTCTGGCACATGGATGTGGAGATCGACGGTCTCATGAAAACCGGTTTTCAGCCCAAGTGCCTGCGAACGGCTTCGCACAACTGTCAATGCCGCCTGAATCGATTCCTGCATCACGTCACCGAGCGATCCGGTTTTTACGGTTTTGCCCTTGCCTTCAACCGCAACAGCCTCGATCGTGAGCAACTCACCACCAACCTGAGTCCAGGCCAGACCATTGACCTGCCCGATCCGGTTGCTCTCTTCCGCACGACCATAATCAAACTTGCGCACACCCGAGTATTTTTCCAGCAAATCGGGTGTCAGCACCAGCGCCGCTTTAACCTGCCCACGTCCGTCACTCAATGCTGCTTCTTTAACAACCTTGCGGCAAAGTTTGGCTATCTCTCGTTCCAGACCCCGAACACCGGCTTCGCGTGTGTAGTAACGAATCAGATCGCGAATGGTCTCCTGCGGCACAGTCAGCTCATCCTTGCGCAACCCGTTGGCCTGCAATTGCTTGGGCAACAGATAACGCGAAGCGATGTTGATTTTTTCCGCTTCGGTATAACCGGGCAAGCGAATAACTTCCATACGGTCCAGCAACGGTCCCGGAATATTCATGGTGTTGGAGGTGCAGACAAACATCACTTCCGACAAGTCATAATCGACCTCAAGATAGTGGTCGTTAAAACTCTTGTTCTGTTCCGGATCCAGAACTTCAAGTAATGCTGAAGCCGGATCACCGCGATGATCCATACCCATCTTGTCGATTTCGTCGAGCAGGAACAGCGGATTCTTCACGCCAGCCTTGGACAGTTTCTGCAGCAACTTACCCGGCAGAGATCCTATGTAAGT
The DNA here is from genome assembly GCA_036834885.1 of Pseudohongiella sp. Classification (GTDB taxonomy): domain Bacteria; phylum Pseudomonadota; class Gammaproteobacteria; order Pseudomonadales; family Pseudohongiellaceae; genus Pseudohongiella. The sequence goes on from DAITNA010000004.1 coordinate 286,397, forward strand.
ACGACGATGACCGCGAATTTCAGCTTCATCACGCACTCCACCCAGAGCCATCCGGACAAATTTGCGATTGGTTGCCTTGGCAATCGACTCACCCAGAGATGTTTTACCAACACCCGGCGGGCCAACCAGACACAGAATCGGTCCCTTCAGTTTCTTGACGCGCTTTTGCACCGCCAGATATTCCAGGATGCGCTCTTTGACCTCTTCCAGGCCGTAGTGGTCAGCGTTGAGTATCTCCTCTGCACGATCAAGTTCAAGACTGACCTTGCTGCGCTTTTTCCAGGGAACATTCACCATCCAGTCAAGGTAGGTACGCACCACGGACGCTTCAGATGACATCGGCGACATCATCTTGAGCTTGTTCCATTCCGCCATGGCCTTGTCCATGGCGTCTTTGGGCATGCCGGCTTTTTCGATGCGATTTTTAAGCTCTTCCGTTTCGTTGGGCGAATCTTCAAGCTCACCCATCTCCTTCTGAATAGCCTTCATCTGCTCATTGAGATAGTACTCACGCTGGCTTTTTTCCATTTGTTTTTTGACGCGGCCACGGATGCGCTTTTCAACCTGGAAAAGATCAATTTCAGCTTCAATCAATCCCATCAGATGTTCGATACGCGCTTCCAGACTGACCAGTTCCAGCAGGTTCTGTTTCTCCTGCAATTGCAGCGACATGTGCGAAGCGATCGTGTCCACCATGCGACCAGGTTCGTCGATGCCGGAAATTGAACTCATGACCTCAGGTGGAATTTTGCGGCTGAGCTGCACATATTGATCAAACTGAGACAGCAGTGAACGCAGCAGCAACTGACCCTGTTTTTCCGGCAGTGGATCAGAATGCAGGGGAATGACATAACTCTGGAAATAATCGTCAACCAGCTCTGCGCTGCGAATGCGTGCACGTGTCACACCTTCCACGAGCACCTTGACCGTGCCATCGGGCAATCTGATCAGTTGCAAAATGGTCGCGATGGTGCCGACCGAGTAAATGTCCTTGATACCGGGATCGTCATCCGAGGCGTTCTTCTGCGCAACCAGCAACACCTGTTTGTGGCTGTGCATCGCCACCTCAAGTGAGCGAATGGAGCGCGGGCGACCTACAAACAATGGTTGCACTATCTGCGGGTAAACCACCACATCACGCAATGGCAGGAGCGGCAGGCCGGTATTTACGCTGACGGGAGTATCGGAAACATCACCCATAATCATGCTCATCTGAATCGTTATGACAGTTGATGACTAATTTGAGGCCTTGCCAGACGGATTTCAAGAGCAGACGCGAGATATACCCGGAAACAAAAAAGGCCAGCGTTTGAACGTGGCCTTGTTTGTTGTTAATGCGATCAGTCGGCAGCGCGTGACGTGGCTGCCGGCTGTTCGTTTTCATACATCAGCAGTGGCTCGGATTCACCGTTGATGACGGCAGCATCAATCACCACTTTACTGACATTGTTCATGGACGGAATGCGGTACATGGTCTCCAGCAGCACACTTTCCATGATCGAGCGCAGACCACGTGCACCGGTCTTGCGTTCCTTGGCTTTTTTCGCAACTGCCAGCAGCGCGTCATCACGGAACTGGATTTCCACATCTTCCATTTCAAACAGCTTGGCGTACTGCTTGATCAGCGAGTTACGCGGCTCCTTGAGGATTCGCACCAGCGCATCAAGATCGAGCTCATCCAGAGTTGCGATCATTGGCAAGCGACCGACAAATTCGGGAATCAGACCAAATTTGACCAGATCTTCGGGCTCTACGTTTTTAAAGGTATCACCCGGCAGCTTTTCGGCATCCTTGCTGCGCACTTCAGCACTGAATCCGATGCCACTTTTTTCAGAGCGATCACGGATAATTTTGTCGAGACCGGCAAATGCTCCACCGCAGATGAACAGGATGTTTGAGGTATCCACCTGCAAAAATTCCTGTTGCGGATGCTTGCGGCCACCCTGAGGAGGAACGGATGCCACTGTCCCTTCGATCAGTTTCAGCAGCGCCTGCTGCACACCTTCGCCGGATACATCTCGTGTGATCGACGGGTTGTCAGACTTGCGTGAGATCTTGTCGATCTCATCAATATACACAATGCCAATTTGAGCCTTTTCAACATCATAGTCGCACTTCTGCAAGAGCTTCTGGATGATATTTTCAACGTCTTCACCAACATAACCTGCTTCGGTCAGTGTCGTGGCGTCAGCGATGGTAAACGGGACATCCAGCAACCGGGCCAGCGTTTCCGCCAACAAGGTTTTGCCGGTACCGGTGGGACCAATCATCAGGATATTGCTTTTGCCAAGCTCAACATCACCGCTGCGACGGTCGTAACCCAATCGCTTGTAGTGGTTGTAAACGGCCACAGACAAGACCTTTTTGGCTTTGTCCTGACCAATCACATACTCATCGAGCGTCTTTTTGATTTCCTCCGGCACGGGCAATTTCTTGCGACCGGACTCGGCTTCCTTTTCCTGAATCTCTTCGCGAATGATGTCATTGCAAAGATCAACACATTCATCGCACACAAATACAGAAGGGCCGGCAATGAGCTTGCGTACTTCATGCTGGCTTTTGCCGCAGAATGAGCAGTACAGCAGCTTGCCGTTATCATCACCCTTGTTGTAGCGATCATCTGACATGCACAAAACTCCCGGAGGCTTATACGGCCCTGCGTGTAATTACCTTGTCTATCAAGCCGTATGATACTGCCTGCTGCGCGTTCATGAAATTGTCGCGCTCGGTATCACGCGCAATTTCCTCCAGCGATTTACCGGTATGGAACGCCATGATTTCGTTTAACTGCTGGCGCATTTTGAGGATTTCATTGGCCTGAATTTCAATATCCGAGGCCTGGCCATGAGCGCCACCGCTGGGCTGGTGAATCATCATGCGCGAATTGGGCAACGCAAAACGTTTGCCTTTGGCCCCGCCAGTCAGCAGGAAAGCCCCCATGCTGGCAGCCTGGCCTATACACATGGTACTGACATCCGGTTTGATGAACTGCATGGTGTCGTAAATCGACAAACCTGCAGTCACCGCGCCACCGGGCGAGTTGATATACAAGTGTATATCCTTGTCCGGGTTCTCTGATTCCAGAAACAGCAGTTGCGCCACTACCAGATTGGCCATGTGATCCTCGACCGGCCCAACCAGAAAAATGACCCGCTCCTTGAGCAATCGCGAATAAATATCGTAAGCGCGCTCCCCACGGGCGCTTTGCTCAACCACCATGGGGACAAGACTTGACTCTATCATCGACAGCATCGATTCACTCGACATGGTTTCAGATCTTCTCATCAGCGACGTGTATCCGTTGCCTCGGCACAATGGGTTTGATTACTCGGCAGCCGCTTCGTCAGAGGACTCAGCTGACTTCTTGGACGACTTTTTCTTCGCCGCTTTCTTTTCCTTTCCGGCGCCTTCGTCACCGGGCGCTTTGGGGCGCGTCAGCTCTTCATAGCTCACTGTGCGCTCTTCCAGCTTGGCCTGTTCGAAAATCACATCAAATACCTGGTCTTCCAGCACGGCGGACTCAACGGCATCCAGCTGATCCTTGTTGCTGTAGTACCAGTTGATCACCTCTTCAGGCGACTCATACGTTGCCGCAATATCTTCGATCGCTTCGCGTACTTTGGCCGGTTCAGCGCGCATACTGCGCTGCTTGATGACTTCGCCCAGGATCAGTCCCAGTTTGACACGCTTTTCTGCCTGCTCACGGAACAATTCATCCGGCAGCATGGACGGATCAAGATTTTTGGCACCAGCGCCAAACTGGGCCAACGCCTGCTGACGCAGCACATTGATCTCTGCCGCTACCAGTGCTTTGGGTACGTCGACAGCGTTCTGTTCCAGCAACACATCCATCACCGCAGTCTTGAGACGGTTTTTGCTGGCTTTGCGCAGTTCACGCTCCATGTTGCTGGCCACTTCCTTGCGGAAGCCTTCAAGGCCACCTTCATTGACACCAAACGCAGCAAAGAACGCGTCGTCCAACTCCGGCAGAACCGGGGCCGATACTTTGTTGACAGTCACTTTGAACACAACCGCCTTGCCGGCCAGATCCTTGTTTCGGTAGTCCTCCGGGAAACTCAGATCAAGTGAGACTTCTTCGCCCGCCTTGCTCTTGAGCAGCCCCTTTTCAAAGCCGGGAATCATACGATCGGAACCGAGCACCAGATTGGTGTTTTTGGCGGAGCCGCCCTGGAACTCTTCACCATCAACAGTGCCGGTAAAGTCGATATTGACCATGTCACCATTTTTGGCCTGACGCTTGACCTCTTCCCAGGTCTGGCGCTGCTGGCGCAGATTTTCGATCATGGTATCGACGTCAGCATCGGTCACATTGGCAACCAGTTTCTCGGCCTTGATTGCAGAAAAATCAGCCAGCTGGATTTCCGGGTAAACTTCAAATGTCGCCACAAACTCCAGATCCTTGCCCTCGTCGAGCGACTTCGGCTCAATACGGGGCTGACCGGCTGGTTTGATATTTTGCTGATTGACGGCGTTGTAGTAGGCACGACTCATCACATCGCCCAGCACTTCCTGACGCACACCTTTGCCAAAGCGGTTTTTGATCACATTCAGAGGAATTTTGCCTTTTCGGAAACCGTTGATTTTGACGGTTCTGGCCGCTTCAGCGAGGCGCGCAGCCACCGCATTTTCTACTTCTGCGGCGGGGACGCCAATTGTCATACGACGCTCTAATCCAGTGGTGGTTTCAATCGAAACTTGCATGAAAATTCCTCGCAGACCGTCCTGGCCTTGGCCCGGAAACGGTGTCAACGGTTGTTATGTATCCAATTAAATAATTTCTGCTAACTATATCAATGAGTTAAGCGGAAATCAGGGTATTTTGAAGAGCGCGATTGTCCCACATCAACCGGCTTTATTCAATAATAATTACGGCACCATGCCTGCGCTGCGGCACGGATTGATAGAGTTTTTTGTGGACGCCGGGGATACTAATCGGACAATCCATGGTCTACTATGAGTCGTTCGATAATAACAAGTCAGACGCCAACCGGAGAGCCCGCCATGTACAATCAGAAGACGTACGATCCGAAGACGCCGCAAAACCAGACAGCACGCCTGACCGACACCCACAACAACATCCCCGAGCGCTCTGAACGTTTGTTTACCCGAAGCGGAATGTGGTACTTCCGTACCCGTGAAGGCAAAGACGTGGGCCCGTTTCGATACCGGGATGAAGCAGAATTGATGTTGACCCGATTTGTTCAGGAGCTGCAGCAGCTGCAACAGCAGGCCATGGTCAGCGCCAAACCGCACTTTCGCATCAGCGGCGTGGTCGGGCGTCGACATCCGGGTTAGTTTTCCACACCCTCATTGTGTTTAGCGGTTGTGCTCAGCGCGCAACACGTCAAACACCTGACTCGCAACGTGGCCGGCGACCAGCTGGCTTTGTCTGCGCACAAAATGCCATCGAAGATCGCTGCCTGACTCACGTCCGGTTTGCATGACTGCAGCCTTTCGCGTCGACCATACATGTACCGGCATGTTCAAATCAGACTCCCCGGGTCTGCAGCCACCAGATCCCAGCCAGATATCCTGAGCCACACCGGCCGTCCCCTGCCGCAGCGCCTCGGCACTCACTGCTTTTAACAGGGCCAGCACACTCTGTTGCCCGGAGTGTCTGCGCTCTGAACCAGACAACTGTTCTGTCCAGCGCTGCAGGTAAAATCCGGGATCACGACGGGAAACCGAGCGCCGCAGGCTGATCAGCGTTCTTAACCCCAGCGTGAAGACAGTACGAAATACCGCATTGCCCGTCAGCTGACAGGGCTGCTCCACGGGTAACAACAATGCAACAAAGGCACACCGCTGCCGCAGTCGACTGGCCAAGGCCAGCGCGAACACACTGCCTCCTCCCAGCGACAACACGCCAAAGCGGCGCAATCCAAGCTGGTGAACCAACTGCTCGCAGTCGTGGGCAACCTGATCGGCGCTATGCATGACACCATAATCGGAAGCACCCATACCTGGCCGATCCACAGCAATCAGCCGGAATCCGGCGTCACGGGCAAACGCATCAAAGAAACCGGCGTCCAGGCGACAGCTGCCTTCGCGGTGCATATAAAGGATGGGATAACCATGGCGACAACCGTACTCAGACCACCCGAGCTGCCGGCCATCCCGCAGGGTCAGACAGTGCACTGCAGATACATCGGTATTGTCAGATTCAGGCGCGAACAACACACCCGGAATACTGAAACCGGAGGTCGCTGTTGCATTCTCATCCCTAAATCGCGCAAACATGGTGCTACCCTGTTAATTCTGCTGGATTGAATGTTAGGTGGGAATTATTCCCACGTCAACAACCAGCACAAAATTATGTGGGATATTTTCCCAGCGATAGCTATACTCAGGCTATGGACAATCAGGACTTCAACAATCCGGCTGACGTTCCGGAGCCGCTAGTCAACGCACTGCGCAAAATTCTGCGGCCGGTGGTCAGGCTTATGCTGCACTTCCAGGTGTCTTACCCCTATCTGATCACCCTGCTGAAATCCATTTATGTCGAAATTGCGGACAACGAATTCGGTGTGGATGACAAACGCCAGTCAGACAGCCGCATTACCCTGCTTACCGGTGTGCATCGCAAGGATGTCAAACGTTTGCGCGCAGAACAGTCAATTGCCAGCTATGCACCTCGCACCATTTCAATTGGTGCACAGTTGATAGCGTACTGGCTGGGCATGGAAGCATTTCGGGACAAGGATGGCAAACCGCTGCCGCTGGCGCTTCGTAGCGCCGGGACTCATACCTCTGAACACACCTTTGATGATCTGGTAGAACTGGTCTGTCGCCAGGACATCAGGCCTCGCGTCATTCTGGATGAATGGTTGCGGCTGGGCATTGCTCACCAGGACGATCAGGACCGGGTGGTGCTGAACACTGGCGCCTTCACGCCTGACAAAGGCCTTGAAGAGAAATTGTTCTTTTTTGGCAAGAATGTGCAAGACCATATCAGTGCCGGCGCGCACAATATTCTCGGCCGCAAGCCTGCCTTCTTTGACCGCAGCGTGTATTACGATCAGCTGAGCCCGGAGTCGATCGAAAAACTGCATGCGCTGGCAGAAGAAATAGGCATGGAAGCGCTGATTCGCATGAACCGCGAGGCTTTGACCCTGCAACAGCGTGACGGCGGTCACGCAAACGCGAAATATCGCATCAACTTCGGCATATTCAACTACAATAACCGGCACGAAACGCCAGCCAGCACTCCCGACACGGTCAAGTCTGACAAACACGCTGGGGCGGATCAGGATTCACATCATGCCTAAAGCCATTCTTGCACTGCGCAGCTATCCACTGGCCATTCTGATGGCCCTGGTGCTGTTCCTTTGCACACTGATTCTGGCTACCAGCAGCACTGGCATCATCGGTGGTGGTGGTGACGAAGGCAGTGGCCTCGGTGGCACGGGCAAAAGCGGACTGCCCGGCGACAGCGGGTTTGGTGGCACAGGTGGCCCCTCGCCCTTCCTGGGTGATGCAGACACCGGTGCAGACAATCGGGAATACGACAGCAGCGACAGTGCTCGGAATCCGGACGACTGGCCTGCTCCGTGGCTGCCACGGGAAACCGAGACCGCACGCATTCCCGAGGAAATTGCGCCATTTATCGAGCTGCAGCGCAACCCGCTGATAGACCCGACACGCAATCAGACTCCGCTGTTCCCGGATAACCCGGATGCGCTCCGCATTATTGAGCCGGATACCTCATCCCTGCCCTCACATTTGCGGCAGCAGATTGATCTGGCCAATTCAGGTGAGGCGTTCACGCAGGAGCCCACACTGGAAATACAGTTGCAGATACCCGAAGTGCAAGCCCCGGCACCACAGGACATCCCTGCCCTGTTACAACAGATGCAAAATACTCAGACAGCCAGTCAGGATGTGCAAGCGGTGGAGCAGAATGATTCAGGCGAGCTCCCGGCGGACGGGGAGACACCCGTACAGAGCACTGAACTGCGCGCAGTGGCCGACCATGGTGATGAAGACATCCCCGAGATCATCACGGAGACACCTCAACAGGCTGACCCACGCACAACAACCGAGCGCATACAGCGCCCTGAGTTACCCCCGTTCCAACGCATGCGTCCGGCGGTGGATCGGGCGTCAGTGCTGCCGTCCCGGCCTCAACCCATGCGCATCTGAACAACGCAAGCTTGCTGCATCGGGCACCGCCCCACAGCGAGGTTTACCAACGTCGGGTCAACTGAAGGCCAAGCGCAGTATCCGCACTGTCAACCGTAAACCCCTCGACGATATAAATCATGGCACTCAATTGAGGGGTGGCAGCCCAGGACAGGTAAGGTAGCAGCTCATGGGTGTCACCGCTGAATGCAGAGGCAGCCTGGCGATAGTCGTAAATCACACCCGCCTGCACTGATTCACCAAAGCCGCGGCTGAGGCCCAGTGAAATGTTGACGGAATCCTGAAGGGCTTCGAATACCGGGGATCGGTGGCGATAGCGATAACCCAGACCGGCAAATACTGTCAGCCCGGCAATCGTCTGATAGGCATCCAGTTGTATACCAACGTCAGGTCTTCCGGTACCCAAACCTCGCCGCTCATCGGCAACAGGCAATTTCAGATCCAACGTCAGATCAAAAAAAGGCGCGCCCTGCGAGAGCACCGGTACTTCCCAGGTGGCCGCAAGACTCAAATCGCCCATGCCGCGCTCTGCTATCGTGACGCCGGGGTCACCACCAACATTGCCGACATCCACCAACACATTACCCGGTCCGGTTATTTCGAGCACAGGCAAACTGGCCTTGAATCGCCAGCCAGGCAGGCTCAACTCATGGGTATAAGGCATATAACGCACCCGCGTCGGCGTATCCTGACCGTAATAACCCTTGCTGTAAAAAAACGCGAGGGCCGAGCTGTGTCTCGGTGCAGCACCTGAGCTTGCTTGCGCGTCCTGCGCTGACGCAGGATTGCTGTTCGCCAGCAACATCGGCAAGGCTGTTGCCGCGATCATGACGCGGGCAGCCGTTGTCGACAATTTGCTCAACGTGGCACCAGCGCCAGTGATGCCGAATTGATGCAGTAACGCAGTCCGGTTGGCGGCGGACCATCCTCAAATACATGCCCCAGATGAGCCTCGCAGGCACCACATACCACTTCGGTTCTGAACATGCCGTGACTGGTATCCAGACGCTCTTTCACTGCCGCAGCAGATAACGGTGCGTAGTAGCTGGGCCAACCGGAACCTGAATCATATTTGGTATCCGAATCAAACAAAGCGGCTGTGCACACAACGCAATGGTAAACACCGGGTGTTTTGCAATCCCAGTACTTACCGGTAAACGCTCTTTCTGTGCCACATTCGCAAACAATGCGGTACGTTTGTGGATCCAGTTTGTCGCGCAGTGCAGCCTTGTCGTCGTTGACGTTTACACTCATCAGACATCTCCCCGATAGCACCCGTAGACAGCAGAACTGTGCCGCTCATTGCGTCACAGCCATCCTCTATCATTTTTCCTCCGGGAGTTTACAATATCGGCCCTCAGCGCACATCCCGGAATCTGCACCATGAAAAAAATCCGTCAGTCGGAAAAACTTGCCAAAGTCTGCTATGACATTCGCGGCCCTGTTCTGGAGGAAGCCAAGCGACTGGAGGAAGAAGGCAACCGCATTCTGAAACTCAACATTGGCAATCCGGCGGCATTTGGTTTTGAAGCGCCGGACGAGATCATCCAGGATGTGATCCGCAACCTCTCCAATGCCCAGGGTTACAGTGATTCCAAGGGCCTGTTCTCCGCACGCAAAGCCATCATGCAGGAATGCCAACAGCTGGGTATTGATGGCGTTGACATAGACGACATCTATCTGGGTAATGGTGTCAGCGAACTGATTGTGATGGCCATGCAGGCCCTGCTCAACAACGGTGATGAGGTGCTGGTGCCTGCCCCGGATTATCCACTGTGGACAGCCGCTGTCAGCCTTGGCGGAGGTACACCGGTACACTATGTGTGCGACGAGGCTGCCGACTGGTTTCCGGACGTCAAGGATATTGAAAGCAAAATCACCGCCAAAACACGCGCCATTGTGATCATCAACCCAAACAATCCGACCGGTGCCGTGTACAGTCAGGATCTGCTGCTGGACATTATCCGTGTTGCGCGCAAACACAACCTGGTGGTGTTCTCGGACGAAATCTACAGCAAGATTCTGTACGATGGTGCCGTCCATGTGCCGATTGCATCACTGTGCGATGATCTGTTTATTGTCACCTTCAACGGCTTGTCGAAATCCTACCGTCTGGCAGGTTTCCGGTCCGGCTGGATGATTCTGAGTGGCGCCAAGGAAAAAGCAGCCAACTACATTGAGGGACTGGAGATTCTGTCCAATATGCGATTGTGCGCCAATGTGCCGGCACAATTTGCAGTGCAAACTGCATTGGGCGGTTACCAGAGCATCAATGAACTGATCATTCCAGGTGGTCGTTTGCGTGACCAGCGCGATACCGCCTGGGAGATGCTCACGCAGATTCCCGGCGTCAGCTGCGTCAAACCCAAAGGTGCGATTTATATGTTCCCCAAGCTGGATCCGCAGATGTATCCGGTGGCTGATGATCAGCGTTTAATCCAGGATCTGCTGGAGCGTGAAAAAATCCTGCTGGTTCAAGGCAGCGCATTCAATATCAGTGACACCCAGCACCTGCGCATCGTGTTCCTGCCAACGGTTGATGTATTGCAGCAGGCAATGAGTAAAATTGAACGCTTCCTCGGCAAATGGGCGCAGACCTGGTAGGTACATCCCGAGCAGGTGTACAGGTGTCAGGCTTGCAACACAAATCCGGCAGCATGCAGCCACACTGACAACTGCGGACTGAACCCTGCCGCATGCACATGGGTGGCACCAAACTCTCGTCTGAGCAGCATTTCCTTGCGAATACTGTCAAACACTTCAGCGCCATCCATCGGGTTGTCAGAGCGAGAGGCAACCTGATAGATATCATCAAAGCGCTGGCTCAAGGCTTTCAGATCCAGCGCCCGGTGTACTATACCGGCAAACATGCGGGCTTCATTTTTTTCACGACGCAGACGACTGTCCGGCTCTCCTTCAAAACGCTGATCGTGCACTCTGAGCGGACCACCTGCCCCCAACTGCAGACGCAGTTCATCCAGCTTGAAAAACTGCGCCAGCTCCCGGGTCACTGCCATGGAGGCATTGACTTTGGCTTCGACGCTGTAACCGGCGATATGCGGGGTTGCAATGTACACGCGCTTCATCAGTTCAGCCGAGGGTCGCGGCTCATTTGCCCACACATCCAGTATCACGCGTTGCTCCGGCCTGCGCTGCAGGTGAGCCAGCAAAGCCGTGTTGTCGATGACTTCGCCGCGACCGGCATTGATCAGAATGGCCTCTTTTTTTAATTGTGCCAGCTCCCGCGATGCAATCATGTGCCAGGTCGACATGGGGCCCTGCATCAGCAAGGGGGTGTGCAAACAGATGACATCGGCCTGCAGTGCCTGCGGCAAATCCACATACTCAAGATCCGGCAACAGCTGTTGCAGCGGATCACAACCAACACAACGCACGCCCAACGCCCTGAGTTTGCGCACCAGTGTTGTGCCAACGTGACCGACACCAATGACCGCCACGGTCATTTGCCACAGGGGAATGTTGTCATCCAGAATCAGCTGGGCCAACACAGCCAACACGTATTCAGCCACGGCGTTGGCATTGCAACCGGCGGCATCCGCGACGGCGATCCCGTGTGCGCGCAGCCATGCCATGTCCAGATGATCGGTGCCGCTGGTCGCGGTGCCCACAAATTTCACACTGGAACCCGACAGCAGCGATTCATCCACACGCGTCACAGAACGTACCAGCAATGCATCGGCGTCCCTGACATCGTCAGCACAAATGTCCCGGCCCGGTTTTACGATCCAGTCGATATCCCTGGCAAGTTTCTTTTTGATGGGCAGAATATTTTCGTCAGCAACTATTTTCATGTCTGTCCGTATCCAAATACCGTGTCAGCGGGTACCGGGCAACTGTGAAGCTTGTCCACAAAAGCGCCGGATGTCATCGTCCGTCAGCTCCATCTCCCGCAGCAATAACTCAAACGCATCCAGATCCGGTGATCGTGGCCATAGATCAGCGATGGAACAACTGGCAAAGGCTTCTGTTACCGGCGCCTGCCGGACAATGGTAGCCAGCTGACGACTGAGCATGGCCGCGTCGCAATACTGGGCCAGCAACGCAGCGCAGCGTGCAGCGCCCCGCATAGTGAGACCCGGCACATCGGATAATTGTTCGTAGAGCGTGTCCAGATTGCCAAAGCGCTGCAACAGCTGGCGGGCAGCCACCGGCCCGATACCGGGAACTCCCGGAATACAGTCAATACTGTCACCGGTCAAGCCGAGAAAACACGGAAACTGCTCGGGCCAGATACCCATCAGGGCATGGAGGTCGTCACGCTTGCGACGAACACCTCCGTAAAAGTCCCAGACATAATCCTCAGCGCCTGCCAACAGCTGGGACAGATCCTTGTCCCGGCTGACGATGGCCAGATGACGCGATGTATCCTGTGCTGCACAAGACACCGCCAGTGTGCCAATGATGTCGTCAGCTTCGTACTCCTGACTGCCAAATGCGGTGACACCCAGCACCTCACACAAGCGGGCACAAGCAGCCAGTTGGCGCGCCAGATTGTCATCAGGCAACACGCGATTGGATTTGTAGTCCGGATAAAGTCGATGGCGAAAGCCTGATTGCAGGCTTTCATCGAAAGCAACCGCCAGTGGCGCGGGTTCCGGTTTCTGGGTGGTTTGCACAAAGCGCAGCAGAAAGCGCAGAAACCCCACGAATGCGCTGCGATCCTCCGCGCGACGCGACCAGACCTGCGCATGCGGTGAAAAATGCGCCTGAAAAATGTAAATGGAGGCATCAACCAGATACAGGGCTGCCACTGGCCTACGCCTTTTTCAGCCAGTAGTGATAGATACCGTCCACTTCCTGCTGTGCGATCAGTTCATGTCCAAGAAAACGACAAAACTTCGGAATATCGCGGGTCGTTGAGGGATCAGTCGCCAGCACTTCCAGCACTTGCCCTGCGTCAATATCACGAATTTTATTGTGCAGCATCATCACCGGCTCGGGGCAAAACAGGCCACAGGCATCCAGTGTGCTGTCAGCCACTGGCCGGGTATCCGTGATGTCAGTCATAACTGTGTATTCCCCGATGTGTCAACGCCTGAGCAGGTGGCAAGTTTGTGTATCCGGATCAAAGTCAATCACCGCCTCTCCACGCTGCAACTGCGATCGAACTTGCGCAACTTTGTCAGCCAGCGAGTAATCGTGAGGCCCGTAGTCTGTGCCTTCACGGGTCACGTATTCTTCGATCACAGCATCCAGTACATCCGGACTGAGTCTGTCCCAGGGAATCTGCATCGGCGTCAGGCTACGTTGACAGCACCAATACGGCGCAAGGCATCCGCATCCCGACGCAGGTCGCGGAACGGAAACAGTTTTGTATCCGCCAGCTGCGACGGTTCGACATGGGCAATGCTGCGGAAGATGTTGTCGATGCGCCCCGGCCACTGTTTTTCCCAGCTCTGCAACATGGCCTTGATTTCCTGCCGTTGCATATTGTCCTGCGTGCCACACAGATTGCAGGGAATAATCGGGAACCCGCGCAAACGGGCATACCGTGCGATGTCCTTCTCTGCACAATAGGCCAGCGGGCGAATCACAATATTCTGTTTGTCGTCACTGAGCAGCTTGGGCGGCATGGCTTTGAGTTTGCCGCCAAAAAACATGTTCAGGAACAGGGTCTCCACGATGTCGTCACGGTGATGACCGAGTGCAATTTTGTTGGCTCCGATTTGACGGGCATAACTGTAAAGATTGCCACGGCGCAGACGCGAACACAGTCCGCAATAGGTTTTGCCCTCCGGCGTTTTATCCTTGACGATGGAGAATGTGTCCTGCTCAATGATGTGATAATCCACACCAATACTGTCCAGATACTGCGGCAACACGTGCTCCGGAAACCCCGGCTGTTTCTGATCCAGATTCACCGCCTTGATCTCAAACCGGATGGGGGCATGTTTTTGCAGATGCAGCAAAATATCCAGCAATGTGTAGGAATCCTTGCCGCCAGACAAACACACCATGACCAGATCACCATCTTCGATCATGTTGTAGTCAGCAATTGCCCGCCCGACATCACGACGCAAACTTTTGCGACTGCGATTGAGCTTTTGTTCCAGCGTTTTTTCGCCACATGGTTTTTCGATTGATGCAACTGACACCTTGACGGCCTCACTCTATAAAATCAGTAAAAAGTTTTGCCTGCAGCAGCCATCTCGCGCAGCCGTGCCGTAGGCTGGTAGAGCGTGCCCAGATCCGCATACTGGTCGGCCATCTGACAGAATCCCGCCAGCCCGCCGGTAAAATTGTCGACGTAGCGCAACGCGCCACCCCGGAAACGCGGGTAACCAAGACCCAGCAGCAAACCCATATCGACTTCAACCGCGGAACTGACGATGCCATCTTCCAGACATCGAACAGCTTCCAGACACAGCGCCGTCATCATGCGCTCAAGAATCTGTTGATCGCTCACAGTCTGCTGGCGCTGTTGCAGTGGTTTCAACACAGCCAGAATGCTGTCATCAAATACCCGGGTCGGACGACCGCTGGCTGATTGTTCGTAACGGTAAAAACCCTTGCCGTTTTTCTGACCATAACTGCCGGCTTCATACAAATGGTCAATCGCTGTGCGGAAGTCATACTGCATGCGATCCGGGAAGCCCTCTGCCATCACCTTCATGCAGTGCGAGGCGGTATCTATCCCGACCACATCCAACAGATAGGCCGGTCCCATGGGCCAGCCGAACGCTTCCATCACGCGGTCAATCTCACGGAAATCCACACCATCCCGCAGCAACTGGCAGAACGCACCGAAATACGGGAACAGGATGCGGTTGACCAGAAAGCCCGGGCAGTCGTTCACCACAATCGGGGTTTTGCCCAGTGTTTGGGCATAGGCGACAGTGCGTGCAATCGCCGTGGCACCGGTTTTTTCACCGCGAATCACTTCCACCAGCGGCATCAGTGGCACCGGATTAAAAAAGTGCATGCCACAGAAATTTTCCGGGCGCTGCAGCGCCGATGCCAGCAGGCTGATGGAAATGGTCGACGTGTTGGAGGTCAAAATGGTGGTATCCGGCACCAGTTTTTCAACCTCGGCCAATACGGTTTGTTTGACCCGGGTGTTTTCAACCACTGCCTCGACAATCAGGTCAACCTGATCAAAACCGCTGTAATCCAGCGTCGGTGTGATGGCGGCCAGGATCGCATCAGCCTTGCCCTGCGACAAACGACCACGCTCGACCTGTTTGGCCAGCAGTTTGCCGGCCTCAGACAAGCCCAGATCAAGACCCTGTTGGGCAATGTCCTTCATGCGAATGGGGACACCGCGCAGCGCTGACTGATAGGCAATGCCGCCGCCCATGATGCCTGCGCCCATTACCGCTGCACGGGTGACCGGTGCGGCATCCGCCACCTGCTTGCGAGCGAGCCCCTTCAGGAACTGCTCATTCAGGAACAGCTGTACCAGATTGCCGGCCACTTCACTGCGCGCCAGCGTGGCAAAAGCCTTGTTTTCCAGCGCCAGCGCCTGTGCGCGCGGCAGCAAGGCGCCTTGCCACATGGCTTCAACGGCCGTCGCAGCCGCAGGGTAATGGGGTCCGCTGTCTTTTTTTGTGCGCGCCAGTGCTTCAGAAAACAGCGTGTCTGCCTGCGCGGCGCCCAGCGGCAAGGCTGAGGTTTTCTGGGCGCGGCGATCCTGCACATCCAGCTCGCCTGTGATGGCCTGTTCAATCATGTCCTCGGCCGCATCATCCAGCATATCGGGCGACACCACCGCGTCCACCGCCCCCACACTCAGTGCGTCATACGCTTTGACTGGCTTGCCGGTACGCACCCAGTCAATTGCGCTGTTGATATCCATCAAGCGGGCCGCACGGACGGTACCTCCAAAACCGGGGCAGATGCCCAGATTCACTTCCGGAAAGCCCAGCGAAGCAGCGTCGCTGGCCACGCGAAAATCCGTGGCCAGACACATTTCCAGACCACCGCCAAGCGCCATGCCGTTGATGGCTGTGACCGTCGGAATGGGTAAATCTTCAACCGCATTAAAAATCGTGTTCGCCTGCGCAACCCAGTCCAGCAATTCAGCGTGACCGAGCTTGAATGTCTGTGTGAACTCCTTGATATCTGCGCCGACCAGAAAGCTGGCTTTGGCACTGGTACAAATCAGGCCACGGGCGTCGCTGGCAGCCACGGCTGCAATCGCCTGTTTCAATTCACTGAGCATCAAGGCGTTAAACACGTTGACGGCCGAGCCAGGCATGTCAAATACCAGTCGTGCGATGCCTGATGCGGTTTTGCTGACCTTGATGGCGCTACCCTGATAAATCATGTGCAGATCTTCCCCCGATAATCGATGTCAGGCTGACGCCCACCGCTGTTGCCTTGAAATGGCGGCATTATACCCGGTTCTCAGCCACCCAGCCGCTGCAACTGATAGTCGCCGCTAAGTACACGTTGCCACCACTGGCGATTGTCCAGATACCACTGCACGGTCTTGCGCAATCCGGTCTCAAAACTCTCCTGAGGCATCCAGCCCAGCTCTCGCGCGATTTTGCCGGCATCAATCGCGTAGCGACGATCATGACCGGGCCTGTCGGTGACAAACCGTATCAGCTGCGCATGAGGGGTCACCGGTGACTGCGGATGCAGCTCATCCAGCAAGGCGCATATGGCGCGAACCACCTCGATATTCTGCTTCTCGTTGTGCCCACCAATATTGTAGGTCTCCCCCACTGCCCCGTTTCTCATCACGGTATAGAGGGCGCGGGCGTGGTCTTCCACATACAACCAGTCGCGGACCTGCTTGCCATCACCGTACACCGGCAGGGCTTCACCCTGAATCGCTTTGAGGATGATGTGCGGAATCAGTTTTTCCGGAAAATGATAAGGGCCGTAGTTGTTGGAACAATTAGTCACCAGTGTGGGCAGACCATAGGTGCGGCGCCAGGCACGCACCAGATGGTCAGAGCTGGCCTTGCTGGCTGAATACGGCGAGCTGGGTGCATACGGTGTGGTTTCGGTAAACAATTCATCGGGACCATCCAGATCACCATAGACCTCATCGGTCGAAATATGGTGGAAACGAAAAGCCGCCTTGTCTGCGGCTGGCAGCGCGTCCCAGTAAGCGCGCGTGGCTTCCAGCAAGGTGTACGTGCCAACGATGTTGGTTTCGATAAAGGCAGCCGGTCCGTCGATGGAGCGATCCACATGGCTCTCTGCCGCCAGGTGCATGATGGCCTGCGGCTGGAACTGCGCCAGAATGCGATCCAGTGCCAGCCGATCACAGATATCGGCACGCTCAAACTGGTAACGCGGACTGGCACTGATTGCAGCCAGCGACTCGGTATTGCCGGCGTAGGTCAACTTGTCCAGATTCAACACAATATCCTGCGTCTGGCTGATGATGTGGCGCACAACCGCTGAACCGATAAAACCGGCACCACCGGTGACCAGAACGCGCCGTGGGGAATTTGATGACTGGATCATTGCAGAACTCATTAAAAAATCCGTTTATCTTGTTGATATTGAAATTGAATCAGATTCAAGTGCCAGTGCCTGTATGGCCTCGTCAGGCTGGATTCCACTCAGACAACGGTACCCGTACTGGCAGTGGTGCCGGCTGCAGTCGCTGGCGCACGCATGCTTGTGTTCAAGCACCCGTGTGACTGGCGACAGCGGTCGCCACACCCCGATATCTGTGGGGCCGAAGATTACCACACCCGGTATGCCGAGTGCGGAGGCCAGGTGCGACGGCCCGCTATCGTTGCCAATGATGCGCCGGGCATGACGCATCAGTTGCACAAGCCCAACCAGATCCAGGCGGTTGCACAGGTCATGACAATCGCCGGTATCAGGCTGTGCCGCACGCAACATGCCCGTCAACTGTTGATTGATGGCCTGATCGGCCTTGCCAGCCCCGATCAGGACCACCTGATAGCCATGGTTGAGTGCAATCAACGCGACGCTGACAAAGGATGCCAATGGCCACTGTTTGTAGGTTTTGCTGGCGCCTGCATGGATCAGCAACAGCGGTTTTCCTGTCTGCAATCCGAGGCTGGCCAGCCAATCGCTGGCATCCTGCTGCGCTGGAGCGTAAGGCAATTGCAGATACGCCGGCGGACCGGACACCGGCACGCCCAACGCCTGCAACACATCACGGACACTGAACCAGATTGATGCCTGGGCCGGATCACGCCCGCTGCGCGGGATATCCAGCACATGGTCAAACCCCCAGTGATAACGATGCACGGTGCTGCTGACCTTGCAGCGCGCGCCCGAGAAGTGCGTCAGCCGGTGACAGACTGAATCCTCTTCGATGGTGAACGCCAAATCGGCCTCAAAGGCCCGTATGGCACGCACACAGCGCCACCAGGCCTGCAGACCTGCCAGCTGCGGAGCGCCCGGCAACAAGGCTTTACGCGGATAAAACACGCGCTGCACACCGGGGAAGGCACCGTCAGTCAGCCCCGCAAAACCCTCATCCAATACCAGCAACAAGGAACGGTCTGTCGCCTGACACCAGTTCGACAGTTGCTGGATCAAACCACCGGCAAGCAGCAGATTGCCCAGAAACTTGGTGGGATTGATCAGTGCAATACGTTTTGCCCCACTGATCAGGCTGTGGTTGTTCAATGCGCGATCCATGGCAGGGCTTGCCCAAACGCGACTGTACGCGCTGGCGGAACGCGACCAGCATCGCTCAGCGCCATCAAATACTCGACTGTCGGCGGATACAGCACAAACGCGGCCTGCCACTCACCCTGGTCCACCAGCTCTGCCAGTTGCTGCGGCGACAACACCGGATCAGCAATACCGATACGCCCCGACTGGTCAGCGTGGGTAATCCCCAGCATCAGGGCAAAGACATTGTCGGCCAGAATACTCACGTCCATATCACGCACCGGATCCTGCGCAAACCAGGTGCCATCAATCAGATTCAGGCAATACCAGTATCCATCCAGATACAAACCCATCTCGCGAGCCTGGCTTGGCATCGCCTGTGCCGCATCAGTGGCGGCGCGGATGTTGAAACACTTGTGCAGCTTCTGCAGAAAATCCTGCGCATCCATACCATCAAGATCTGCCAGCAGGCGGTGACGGGCACGCGGTTCCAGCTGGTCATCAGCCAGCAGCAGCGCCACCGGGGCCTGATCACTGGCGCCTTGAGGGACACCGGCCGGAGGTGCCAGCGCCGGTTGCTGTGCCGATTCTGTCCAGCCATCAAGCCAATAAAAAGCATCCACACCATCCAGCGCCGATTGCAGGCTTGAGGCCAGCTCCGGATCTCGCACCAGCCAGAACTGATATTCGGCGCCCAGCGCACTGTCGACCTGCCGGTCATCAGGTGGCGTCGCCACCACGGTGGCCAGCAAGGTCTCCAGTGCCGGTGAGCAGCGGTAGGTCAGTACTGGCAAGTCGGTTGCCTCAGCCACAGCAGCGGCAGGATAAGCCAGTTGCACCTCTGCCAGAATGCCCGTGACCAGTTTGCCTGCCAGATACCGGCTGCAGACAACATAGTGACCTGAGCCAGTGACGGTATTGTGGGACGGCGGGCATAACACCGGGTTCAGTTTCATCACTTGAAATCTCATTTTTCCGTAAATTCGTAAACACCATCCCAATGCTGGAGAGTCTGCTGTTGCAGCACCGCAATCCGGGATTCATAGACACCGTACACACTGTCAGGCAGCAGGCTGGACGGCTGGCTGCGCAAAGCGCGCAGTATATCAAGCGCCTGTTGCCATTGCCCGCTGCGGTAATGTGCCAGCATCTGCTCAAACAACAGCCGGGGCTGATCCAGCCCTGCCAAATTCGGGATCAGCGTGAAAATACGAGTGGCCTCTCGCCTGCCCTTCACCCTGACCAGATCCAGCGCCAGAGCGTGTTGTGTCTGGGCGTTGTTGTCACCCAGCGCCGCCACAAAATCGCCACTGACCAGATTGGACACCCCATAGTGCCGGGTCAGGCTCTCAAGGCGGGAAGCCAGATTGACTGCATCACCAATCACCGTGTAGTTCATGCGATTGCTGGAACCCATGTTGCCGGCAACTACCCATCCGCTATGGACACCAATGGCTATCTCCAGACGGGCGCCAGACAAGCGCGGGTCTTGCAGCAAATCGGCCATCGCTTGCTCAATGCCCAGCACGGCCTGCGCCGCACGCCGGGCATCGTCGGCATGGCTGATGGGCGCACCAAACAACGCCATGACAGCATCTCCGGTAAACTTGTCCACCACGCCGCCACAGGCCTCTATGACCTGGCAAATGTGCTCAAAACACAGATTCAGCATGGAAAGGGTTTGTGACGGTGTCTGTTGTTCGCTCAGGCGCGTGAAACCGCGAATATCGGCGAACAGCACCGTGACCTCGCGCTCTTCACCGCCGAGTTCGATCTGACGCCCCATCAGCTCGGCGGCTATTTCTGGCGAAACCACTTTGCCGAGCAAATCCCGCATTTTTTCGCGCTCGGCCAGCCCTCTGGCCATGGCGGTTACCGAGGAATCGAGTTGTTTGAGCTCATCGCGTGCACGACTGTCAGCCATCACAGCACCGGCCTGATAATCGCCCTTTTCGATCAGTTGCACACGCCGGGCCAGCGACAGTATCGGACGCGTAAACGAGCGCGCCAGCACGATCACCGCCATCAGACTGATACTGACTATCAGCAATGAAAACTCCAGCAAGCGCTCGCGCAAACGTGCCAGATTGATCTCATTTTCCAGATAAGAGCGCTGCACAACAGCAACAATAAGCTCCGAGATGTCGCCTTCCTCACCCACCATCGCAAGCGGCCTGACCAGCGTGCCGTAATCAGCCTCGTTCAGCCGGATGCGTTGGGTGCGCTCGAAACCAAGCGGATCGAGGGCTGCCAGCGTCATTGCGGCATCCTGAGCGCCGAGCGTTGAGGCAATGACCTGCCCGTTGGTTGGGGAAGGCTCGCCGTTGAGCGTCTGATAACGCAGCACAGACACATCCGACGCTGTGCTGCTTTTGATACTTTGTACAAAATCCTGATCCAACGGAAAGCCGGCAAAAATCCAGGCCACCGGCGTTGGCAGAAACAGCGGAATCACGGTGATCTGATAAGGTCTTTCGGCGATGGTCAGCACGGCTTCAGCCACCCCGTCCGCACTGCCGGCTGCCTGCTCCATCAGCGCCTGCCAGCGCCCGCCCAACTCACTGAATCCCTGATTGGCGGTATCGGCAATCACGCGCCCTTGCATATCGGTGATCAACATCATGTCAGCCGCTTCAAACGAGCGCATCAGCAGGTTTTGTGCGGCATCCACAATCGTTGCCTGGTCGGCTGCACCAAAGGCATTGCGAAAACCCCAGTCACGTGTCAGCGCACTGCTGATGGTGAGCAAGGTGTTCACATGCTCCTGCCGACTGAAGTCAAACACATCGGCGCCGATAGCCAGATAGGAATTGATGGTTTCGTCGGTGTAGCGCTTGTTTTCGGTGCTGACATACCAATAGATACCCGCCAGCACAGGTAACATCAGCAATAGCAGAAATACAATCAGGCGGGAGCGAATGCTGCTGACAGGCATCTTGAAGATTTGCCGGTTTTTCAGGCCAGAAACCACGCGCGGTATCCATAAAAAATCTGTTTTGTTGGCATAAGATAGGCACAATTACGGTCGATAACAACCAAGGCAGTATCAGGCGTTTTGCGGGACCGGCACGCGCGAGGCCCGGCCGGCAACAGTCACAGATAAAATGTATTTTTTTACAATACGTTAACAGCAAAGGTAGATGCGATATGTCACTATTTGGCGGCGCCGCAAGACGTGCAGGGGCATTCGCTGTACTGGTCTGCGTGATCAGTTTGGGCACACAGCGCCTTTACGCCTTTGATCTGAACCTGGTACTGGTTGACGAGCAGGAACAACCGGTGGTCGGAGCCGTGATCGAAATTGCCGGCAGCGCGGGCGCCCCTCCCTCACCAGAGCTCGCCATCATCGACCAGATAGAGCGACGTTTTGTGCCAATGGTATTGTTGGTGGATGCCGGACAACTGGTTACCTTTCCCAACAGCGACAATGTGCGCCATCACGTGTACTCATTCTCCGAGGTGCGACAATTTTCCACGCCGTTGTATGCCAACGAGGACATTGAGCCAATTCTGTTCGACCGGCCCGGCATTGCGGTGTTGGGCTGCAACATCCATGACAGCATGGTGGCCTATGTGTATGTGGCCGGTTCTGCCCATCGCGCCATCAGCAATGAGCAGGGTCAGCTGAGCATTGATGGCCTGCCATCCAATCCCGGCACTGTCAGTGTGTGGCATCCATGGCTGCAGACCCCGGACAATCGGATGGATGTTGACACCCGTGCGCTGGGCAGCGGCGAAACCATGAAAATCGTCGTCCCGGCACGATCGCCGGAAACCCGTTTCGGTTTTCGCGCACTGAACCCGGGAGCCGAGTCATGACTGCACAGCATTACTCGGCGTTACTCACAACCGCCGCAACGGCATTGGTGCTGGGCAGCAATGTACTGGCCGCCGACAACCCCGCTCTGGCGCGCCAGGGAAAAATACTCGGTACAAGCGCTGTCAGCAGCATCTCCGGTGCCGGCGGCGGTGGCCTGATACCGTGGGCGACCATCGGCTCTTATGCCGATGTCGGGCAGCGTGGTGGTTCAGTGTTTCGCACGCGCGTGGATGTGGATGACTACCAGCTGGATGTCACGGGCGGCCTGCTGGGTTTTGGCAACCGCGTTGAGGTCAGTTACGCCAGACAGGACTTCCAGATCAAGGCCGCCAGCTTGCGTGTGCAACAGGACAAGGTTGGCATCAAAGTACGCGTGCTGGGCGACATCATCTTTGAACAGGCACCCCAGATCAGCGTGGGCATGGAGCGAGGCAGTTTGCGTGACAAAGGTTTGGCCCGCGCCGTCGGTGCAGAACACACTGCCGGCACCGACTATACCGTCAGTGCTGCCAAGGTGTGGCTCAATGGCATCGGGAACCGGACAACGTTGCTGAATATCAATATGCGATACGGTGAGGCGAATCAGTTCGGGATACTGGGTTACGGCGGCGACGATCCGGATGGCAAATGGACCGGTGAAATCGCTGCCGGTATTTTTCTGACACGTGGTCTGGTTGCCGGTGTTGAATATCGACAAAAACCCGACAACCTGTCAGCGCTGCGCGAGGACAATGCGCGAGATATTTTTCTGGCCTGGTTTCCAAACAAATACACCTCGCTGACGGCAGCCTGGGTGGATCTGGGTGAGATAGCCGGTGCACGCAATCAGCGTGGCTGGTACCTGTCAGCACAGTTGGGATTTTGAGACCGGCAAAGTCGGTACTATGGGCACATCATGAGTGTGAATTTGACCAAGCATCGTTTGATTCTTATGCCTGTGTTGGCATTGGCGCTACTCACTGCCTGCAGCAATACGCCGTCACCGCCGGCGACCTTGTATGAAGAGCTGGGTGGACAGACGGTGATTACTGAACTGGCAGACAACTTCATCATGGAAATCGCGTATGACGAGCGAGTGCTGCCCCGGTTTGCCGATTCCAGTGTTGACCGTTTTCGCGAGAAAATCATCGAGCATTTTTGCTGGATTGCTGACGGCCCGTGTATTTACACCGGCGACTCCATGGTACAGGTTCATGCCGGCATGCAAATCAATAGCGCCGAATTTAATGCCGTGGTGGAAGATCTGATAGCCGCGATGGACAAAACCGGGATTGCGCTGGGCACACAAAACAAACTGCTGGACCGACTGGCTCGGCTGCGCCCGGAGATTATGGGCATCTGACAGGGTGGACTAATGCAGCTGCCTGGTCTGTATCAGCTGCGCCCATTGTTTCTGCACCTCACGCCACTGAGTTTGCGTGAACCCGCGCGCCAGTACAAAACGTTGCAAGCGCGCATACTCTTTGCTGAGAGGAGCAGGTATTGGCGCATCACCCAATTTGCGCCTCAGCAACACAATCAGCTGCTGCTGCCACTGCTGCTGATCAATCGCTTCAAGACTGTTTTGCGAGAGCGTGTCGTCCACCTGTTTTTGCCGCAACTGATGCCGGATATACAACGGACCATAACCACGGCCGCTGCGCGCGCTGACAAACGATTCCGTAAAACGCGCATCGCTGAGCAGTTTGTCTGCTTCCAGCTGGTCCAGCACCTGAGCCAGAATGTCTGCAGCCGGCACTGTGCTGTCTGCGGCGGAATCGTTTTTTTTCCCAGCATCACGTCGCAAGCGCGACAGCAATTTTTGCTCAAGCTCCTGGCGCGTATGTTCGCGCCGGGCGAGCAAATCCATCGCCCGGCGCCGGAGCATCAACGCCAATTGCTTGCCCTTGTCGCTGTTCAATCCACTTCCATTTCCACAGCGTCATCATCGGCACTGGCGGTCAGCAGCGCATTGCCGCCAAGCAGCTGGGAGCGAATCTGTTCTTCGATCTCGGCAGCCAGCGCCGGATTTTCTTCCAGGTACGTGGCCACATTCTTTTTGCCCTGACCTATTTTCTCGCCACGGTAGGCATACCAGGCACCGGACTTGTCGAGCAAATTCAGCTTCACGCCGAGATCGATCACCTCGCCCATACGGTAAATGCCCTTGCCGTACATAATCTGGAATTCGGTCTGGCGGAACGGCGGCGCAACCTTGTTTTTAACCACTTTCACGCGAGTCTCGTTACCCACGACTTCGTCACCTTCCTTGATGGAACCAATACGACGAATATCCAGACGCACAGAGGCATAAAACTTCAGCGCATTACCACCGGTGGTGGTTTCCGGCGAGCCGAACATGACACCGATTTTCATGCGGATCTGGTTGATAAAAATCACCAGTGTGTTTGAGTTTTTGATATTGGCGGTCATTTTTCGCAGTGCCTGCGACATCAGACGCGCCTGCAAACCCATGTGGCTGTCACCCATCTCGCCTTCAATTTCGGCTTTGGGTGTCAAGGCTGCCACCGAGTCGACCACCACCACATCCACAGCACCCGAGCGCACAATCATGTCGCAGATTTCCAGCGCCTGCTCACCGGTGTCAGGCTGGCTGACCAGCAGGTTCTCCACATCCACACCCAGCGCACCGGCGTAAATCGGGTCCAGTGCATGCTCGGCGTCAATAAACGCACAGGTGCCGCCCGCTCTCTGGCACTCGGCAATCACCTGCAGGGTCAACGTGGTTTTACCCGACGACTCAGGGCCATAAATCTCCACGATTCTGCCGCGCGGCAAACCGCCAATCCCCAGCGCAATGTCCAGCCCCAGTGATCCGGTCGAAATCGCCGGAATGGCCTCCTTGCCCTTGTCGCCCAGACGCATCATCGAGCCTTTGCCAAACTGCCTTTCAATCTGCGCCAGCGCTGCGTTTAATGCCTTTTCCTTGTTCGGATCGCGTACCTGTGAATCTGCCATGAGAAAAATCCTGTCTGATAATTTGAATGTGAAATCGGCGAAGCGGACACACCACTAATGCAATACTTGTCCAGTATTAAAGCAGAGCTTTACTGTATATTCAACCAGTATATTGACCCTGACCCTCGCCCAGCTGCTGCAACAGGCCTTGCAGCGCTGCCACCACGGTCTGATAACGCACTTGCTGGCGATCGCCGTCAAAGTGGTAACACTGGCTGCGGCACCTGCCCTGCGGTCCGGCCCAGGCGATCCAGACAGTGCCCACCGGTTTGGCAGGCGTTGCCCCGCCGGGTCCGGCAATGCCGCTGACAGCCACCGCCCAGTCGGCATCAGCACGCAGCAAAGCGCCTGTCGCCATGGCGCACACCGTTTCAGCACTGACAGCCCCAGGCGCTCCCGGTCCGTCCAGGCAGGACAGCGGCACATCCAGCAACTGATGTTTCATGCGATTGGAATAGGTGACAAAACCGGCTTCAAACCAGTCCGAGCTGCCGGCAATCGCTGTGATGGTCTGGGCAATCCAGCCGCCAGTGCAGGATTCGGCCGTGGTCACGCGCTGGGCACGCTGCCCCAGCGCGCGCCCGATCTGAATGGCAAGGTCCGTGAGGACGTGATCATGGTTGGTGCTCATGCCGGCAAGTCTAGCACCAACTGCTTTCACGATTGAACCCGGCGAGCTGTTACCAGCGTCTGAGGTTTGCTACTCTTCGGCATCGCCTCGCAGCGACTCCGATACATCCCCAGTCAGGCGGACATCCAGGATGTGTCGATCGGCAGCCATGGCACAGCAACGGAAGCAGGCAGCACGTGAATACAGACATCGACCACAACACCCTCACACCCATGATGCAGCAGTTCCTGCGTCTGAAGGCTCAGCAGCCGGACAACCTGCTGTTCTATCGCATGGGTGATTTCTACGAACTGTTTTTTCAGGACGCGGTCGATGCCGCCCACCTGCTGGACATTACGCTGACCGCGCGCGGCAATATCAATGGCAAACCCATCCCGATGTGCGGTGTGCCCTTTCATTCGGTTGAGCGTTATCTGGCAAGGCTTGTAGAGCTGGGCCGTTCGGTGGCCATTTGTGAACAGATTGGTGATCCGGCCACATCAAAAGGCCCTGTGGATCGCCAGATTGTCCGCATTGTGACACCGGGCACGGTCAGTGACGAGGCGCTGCTCAAGGAGCGCAGTGACTGCATTTTGATGGCGCTCAGCATCAGCGGCACCGACGCGGGTGAACTGCGCGCCGGCCTGGCCTGGATGGACATCAGCGGCGGCCGCTTCAAGGTCAGTGAAGTGCGCGGCGAGAATGACCTGGTGGCTGAAATCGAGCGCATCAAACCGGCCGAGTTACTGGTCAACGAACACCTGCTACTGCCCCCGGCGCTGGAAAACCGGCCCGGTCTGCGCCGGCGCCCGGTCTGGGAATTTGACAGTGACACCTGCTACCGGCAACTGACCAGCCATTTCCAGACCCGCGATTTGCGCGGTTTTGGGTGTGAAGAGTTACCGCTGGCGATCCAGGCTGCCGGTTGCCTGTTGGCCTACGCCAAAGACACACAACGCTCGGCCCTGCCTCATATCCAGCGCATGAGCGCAGAGCTGCCCGGTGACGCACTGATTCTGGATGCCGCCAGCCGCCGCAACCTCGAGCTTGATCGCAATCTGTCCGGTGGCACCAGCAATACACTGATGTCGGTGCTCGACAGCACCAGCACAGCCATGGGCAGTCGCCTGCTTGGACGCTGGCTGAACAGACCGCTGCGTCATGACAACAGCCGTCAGCGCCGGGAACTGACCGACCGCCAGCAGGTGGTTACCGTGTTGTTGCAGAATTACGCCTACGAAAGCTTGCAAGGTCTGCTAAAACAGGTGGGTGATATCGAGAGGATTCTGGCACGCATTGCACTGCGCTCAGCCCGTCCACGCGATATGGCGCGACTGCGCGATGCACTCACACTGTTGCCAGCGGTGCAAGCCGCGCTGAACACCATCGGGCAACAGTCGCCCAGTGACCGGCTGCAGAGCTTGCAACAACAGATTGCCGACTTCCCTGCCCTGTGTGAACTGCTGCAACGCGCACTGATCGACAACCCGCCCGTTGTCATCCGCGAAGGCGGTGTCATCGCTGAAGGTTATGATGCCGAACTGGATGAACTGCGTGCGCTGAGCAGCAACGCCGGGCAGTTTCTGATCGACATGGAGGTTCGCGAAAAACAGCGCACCGGCCTCAGCACGCTCAAGGTGGGTTATAACCGCGTGCACGGTTATTACATCGAAGTCAGCAAAATGCAGGCGGCGTCCATGCCGGCGGACTACCAGCGCCGGCAAACCCTGAAAAACGCGGAACGTTTTATCACACCCGAACTCAAGGTGTTCGAGGACAAGGTCCTCAGTGCCAACAGCAAGGCGCTGGCGCGTGAGAAATCCCTGTACGACGATCTGATTGAAACCGCTGCCGCACAACTGGCCCCGCTGCAGGACAGTGCAGCAGCACTGTCCGAGCTGGACGTGCTGGCCAGTTTTGCCGAGCGCGCCATGACCCTGGGCTGGGTGCAACCGGTACTCACTGATGAAACCGGCATTCACATCACGCAGGGTCGTCACCCGGTGGTCGAGCAAGTGCTGGAAAAACAGTTTGTGCCCAACGACACCGATCTGGATGCCAGCCGTCAGATGTTGATCATTACCGGCCCCAACATGGGCGGCAAATCCACGTACATGCGCCAGACAGCGCTGATTGTCCTGTTGGCATTCTGCGGCTCACACGTGCCGGCCAGTGCGGCCACCATCGGACCGGTTGACCGCATATTCACGCGCATAGGCTCGTCGGACGATCTGGCCGGCGGTCGCTCCACATTCATGGTGGAAATGACCGAGACGGCCAATATCCTGCACAACGCAACCGACCGCAGTCTGGTTCTGATGGACGAGGTCGGTCGCGGCACCAGCACCTTCGACGGGCTGTCGCTGGCGTGGGCAAGTGCTGTTTACATCGCCGAAAAGTTGCGGGCGCTGACCCTGTTTGCCACGCATTATTTTGAGCTGACGGTATTGCCGGAACAGCTGCCGGGCGTTGCCAATGTGCATCTGGATGCAGCCGAGCACCAGCAAGGCATTGTGTTCATGCACACCGTCAAACAGGGGCCGGCAAACCAGAGCTATGGCTTGCAGGTGGCGCAACTGGCAGGCATTCCGATGGCCGTCATTCGGCAGGCCCGCCAGAAACTGCACGAGCTTGAGCAGCAGGCCATCCCGGCTCAGCCGCTGGCAACACCGGAGCCATCATCGACAAAAACCCCGTCAGCCTCATCGCGAGGGCGCCCGGCGCAGAGCGACCTGTTTGCCAGCAGCCATCACCCGGTACTGACGCGACTGGAGCAACTGGACCCGGATGCACTGACACCGCGCGAGGCGCTGGCCCTGCTGTACGAGATCAAAAAATCACTTTAGGGCTGTTGGCAGGTACTCTATAATGCCGCGCATCGTTTGAAATCAGACTGGAAAGCATCATGACATTTGTAGTTGGCGAAAATTGTATCAACTGTAAACACACTGACTGTGTTGAAGTGTGCCCGGTAGACTGCTTTTACGAAGGCCCCAATTTCCTGGTCATCCACCCCGACGAATGCATCGATTGTGCGCTGTGTGAACCGGAATGCCCGGTGGACGCGATTTATGCGGAAGACGAACTGCCGGACGATCAGAAGCAGTTTCTTGAACTGAATGCCGAGCTGGCTCAGAAGTGGCCCAACATCACCCAGATGAAACCACCGATGGAAGAAGCCGAGAAGTGGAATGGGGTTGCCGGCAAAATCCAGCACCTGATCAAGTAATACCGCCTGATACCGGCTGCTGGCGCATCCCTTGTCGCCAGCAGCCAATGTCCCGCACCTCAGCAAGCATTAAGATAGGCATGCTCCGGGGTTTGCTCCTGACCAAAAAAGGCATCAGCACCGTAACCGTCACGCCGTGCCAGCCGTTTTAATCGACCCAGCGCTTCAATCTGAATCTGTCGCACCCGCTCTCGCGTCAAGCCGATATCGCTGCCAACCTGCTCCAGCGTTGCCGCCGTGTGTCCGCCCAACCCGAAGCGGCGCTTGAGCACTTCACGCTGGCGCTCACTGAGCTCGTCCAGCCAGCGCCAGGCTGTTGCATACAGCCCCTTGGACTGGACCTGTGCCACAGGATCGCCAATACGTGACAGGTGACCAGTACACGCCGACTCCAGATCATCAGTCTCGGGTATCGCCTGCTGGATGTCATAACTGGACTCATGGCAATCGAGAATCAGCGACAGCGCTTCCAGCGTCAACTGACAACACGCCGCCAGTTCCGCCCGGCGCGGTCGCCGACGCAGCTCGTGTGTGAGTCGGGTTTCGACGCGCCGGCATTGACTGATCTCCTTGATCAGATGCACCGGCAAGCGCACGTCACGGGCATGATTCATAATGGCACGGTCAATGGCCTGACGAATCCACCAGGTGGCATAGGTTGAGAAACGATAACCCAGATCCGGATCATATTTTTCGACAGCGCGAATCAGCCCGAAATTGCCTTCCGACACCATGTCCATCAGACACAGGCCACGATTGCGATAACGTCGGGCCAGGCTGAGCACCAGTCGCAGATTGTGGTAAATCATCCTGTCCCTGCAGGCCAGATCACCACGGCGGCTGGCACGGGCACAGTTGAACTCTTCGTCGTGCGTTAACAGTGGAATACAGCTGACATCGCGGATATAGGCCAATTCAGCGTCTGCCAGCGGAGCCGATGCCGGCAGGTTATCCAGCGGGATCTCATCAGCGGCGTCAACCCCATCATCATGGGTCAGTTCATCGGGAAAAACGACTGCTAAAGAATCAGGGGTGTGAGAACTATCGAAGGTTTGCGAAATATCCATATTGTCTGATCATCCATGTCAGTTATTAAATGAACGATCAGAAAATACCACAAACAAATACGAGGTTTCAGCCAGTCAACCCCTGTTTTGGAACTGTCTTTTTACAATTTTGTGCACTGATTCACAAAATCTGGCAAAAAAACTTGTCATGACAAATTGTCAGGAACGGGCAAAAAACTGCAGCAATCAACGATTTGGCAAATAGCGCACCGGATCCACCGGTTTGCCATCCACGCGCACCTCAAAGTGCAGCAGCTCACGCCCGTTGGGACCGGTGCCCACTTCCGCTATTTTGTCACCGGCCCGAACACTGTCCCCTTCACTGACCAGCATGCTGCTGTTGTACATATAGGCACTGAGATGCCGTGCACTGTGACGCAGAATCACCAGATTGCCTGCCCCCTGAATCCCGCGTCCGGCGTAAACCACATCGCCATCAGCCGCTGCATACACGGGTTGCCCCTGATTGCCCGCGATATCAATGCCGCGCGCCGGGCCTGCTTCCGAGAATGTACTGAGCAGACGGCCATCGGCAGGCCACTGCCAGTTCACCCCGTCAACACTGCGTGTTGCCACACTGCCGGTGCGGCGCGCCTCAACCGAGGCCTGCGGGCGCTGACCCGAGGCAGGTGCCGATTCACCGGCTGGCGCGGCCGGGATTCTGGGGACGGCGCTGATGGCTGCTTCTGTCACACCAGCGGCGCTGAGACTCAGGCGCTGACCGGGAAAAATGGTGTAAGGGGGATTCAGATTATTGGCCAGCGCCAGGCTGCGCACATCCAGATTGTGTGCAAACGCAATGGAGTACAAGGTATCGCCCTGCGAGACGATGTGCACGCCCCCTGCCCCTGCCGGTGTCGATTGTCCGGACGTGGGCGCTGCCGTGCTGACCGTTGGGGTAGCGACGCTGGCAGTACCGGGTGCGCTTTGTTGCACCGCCGCCGATGTCGGTGGTGTGACGGCAGGTGCTGCGGACACTGGCGCACTCTCGGCGGGCGGAATCGACGAACGCGTGACACTGCGGGTAATGCCGGTACCCACCGCAACTGGTCTGACCACCGTGTCACTGGCACCCACAGGCGCTGAGGGCGTTGTACTGGCAGGCGCGGACGTGGTCGCAGCACGGGGTGCGGAAGGCATGGTTTGGCCATCCACCACGATAATCGGCGCTTCCCGTTCGAGGCGGGTGCTGCGATCATCAATCGGGGCCTGATAACTGCTGCTGCAGGACACGAACACAGCGGGCAGCAACCACCCGAGATACCGCACTGATCGCTGCTGACGGTCGGTCGCCTTCATATCCGCTCCTTTCCAAACATCCAATTCAAACACCCGGTTCAACATAAAACGTTTTTCAGCTGTTGTCTGTTACAGACCGGAGCGGCGCCGCACAATTGCCGCAAACACAATAATGATGGCAAAACCGGTTATCGCGCACAACAGGACAGCCAGCCATTGTGAGGACTGCCCGCTGACCTCAGTGTAGACCCAGGGCATCATGCCAAAACCCGCACCAGGCTCGGTTGACAGCCGCCATGGCCACAGCACTATCAGGGACGCCGCCAGCATACCCACCAAAAACGCAAACGTGGTCTGGCGGTGATAGTGCAACATCATGCTCAGCACATGGGCAAACGACAGCAGGCCGGTTGCACAACCGGCCGCAAACACCAGAATCACTTCCCACTGAAAGCTGCGCAGTGCACTCAGCACATATTCATAAGCGCCCAGCAGGATCAGGATAAATGCGCCTGATATGCCAGGCAGGATCATGGCACAAATGGCAACGGCACCGCACAGAAACAGGTACAACAATGAGGTGCTGCCCGCAGCCGGATTCAGCAATGCCGTGGCCGTGGTCAACCCAAAGCCGGCCGCAAACAGCGCGAGCTTGAGCAAGCTTGGTCTGCCAACTTCGGGATACAACAGCCAGCAGGATGCCAGTACCAGCCCCAGAAAAAACGCCATCACCAGCATAAAATGATTGTCCAGCAGGTAGAGCACTGTATTGGCCATCAGCATCAGACTGCCCAGAATGCCAATACCCAGCGTCAGCAGGAAATCACCGTGAATATGTTGCCAGAATGCTTTTGGCCCCTGTTCCCAGAGCACGCGCAAGGACAGCGGGTTGCAGCGTTTTAATGCGTGCAACAAGTCTTCATAAATACCACTGATGACCGCGATGGTGCCTCCGGACACGCCGGGGACAGAATCAGCGATCCCGATTGCAGCACCTTTCAGGAACAATACAAGACGATCACGCCACAACATCTGCATCAGTACTGCACCTGTCCGACATACAGCGGTACAAAGTTGACGGCTTCCAGCACCCGTCGCTCAAAGTCGTTGCCATGGCGCTCGATCAGCAGCAGTTCCTGGCCGCCACGCTCACTGCCAACCGGTATCACCAGACGGCCGCCATCGGCCAGCTGATGCAGTAATTCCGGTGGCACCTGTTGCGGGGCAGCGGCGGCCATGATGATGTCGTAAGGACCATGTTCCGCCCAGCCCAGGCTGCCGTCATCGTGTTTGAAGCGCACATTGCGAATGCCCAGCAAGGACAAATGGCGACGGGCTTTTTCCAGCAGCGGCTGGATACGCTCCACAGACCAGACCCGTTCGGCCAACTGGGCGATCACGGCAGTCTGGTAACCACAACCCGTGCCTATTTCCAGCACTTTGGCGGGTTTGCCCTGCTCCGGCGAGCGAGCGCCGAGCACCGCTTCGGTCATACGGGCCACCACGTAGGGTTGGGAGATGGTCTGGTTAAATCCGATTGGCAATGCAGTGTCTTCGTAGGCCCGGTGTGCCAGCGCCTCATCCAGAAAGACATGGCGCGGCGTGGTACGCATCACATCCAGCACCGCCCAGTTTTTGATGCCCTTGTCGAGCAGGGACGCAATCATGCGCTCACGGGTGCGTTGGGAGGTCATGCCAATGCCGGCAAGGTTGGGTGTATTCACAGCGTGTTGTACTCAATCAATTCATGCAGAACGGCGGTGGCAAAACTGCCTGCGGGCAAGCTGAATGACAGCTCAAGGTCCACTGCAGAGTCTGCCGGGTGATCCGGCCGGCAATCCGGTTCAGGAAGCCGGCCCGTTTCAAGAAGCCGCCCCGTTTCAAGAAGCCGATAGTGTAATGCCTGAACCGGCAAACGCAAACTGCGCCGCGCGGCGTCCACTGCATGACGGCACAAACCATCGGCCAGGTCTGCATGTTCGGCCGCGACGCGCTCTTCCAGCAAGCGTGTCAGTGCATGGGTGCGGCTGTCACCTCGTCCCCACAACGGGCCAGTCGGGTGCACATCCATCTGCGCAAGACGCCGCTCAATCTCTGCATCAAACACCGGAGGCACAAACACACTGGCACTGCCATCCAGATTCAGCACATCACCGTCCAGATAACGGTTCCAGTTGCCGTTGCTGACCCGCTCGCTCAACACCGCATTAAAAATCAGCGCCCGCGCTGTCGACAGCAGCAGCCCACGTTCCAGCTGACTGCGCGGGCGGTAACGTTGCCTGAACCAGTCATGAACCTTGTTGACGTTGTCGGATCCAAAACGCTGCTCACCAAAATAATTCGGTACACCCTCGGCACTGATGCGTTGAATCTGTTGCGCCAGCTGTGCTGTCAGGTCCGCTCCGGTGCGAACATCCACGCCACGAAAACGGCGCAGGCGTATCACAAACCGGTTGCTGCGATGACTGCCTCGTCGCAGCTTGCGGTGGTTGCGCTGCACTTGCTCAATCTGCAATTCATCAGAAACAACCGGGGCAAAGTCAGGCGTGCTTTTGCCAGGCAGTTGCAAACTGATCCACTGCCGGCATACCCCGTGTTTGTCCTTGAGCCCAGACCAGCTCACCACGCGCATATCAGCACCGGCAGCACGCGCCAGCCGGCGGGCGGCGTCGACCGTGTTGATCCCGGTTTTGCGAATCAGCACCCAGACATGTTCACCGCTGCCGGAACACTCAAAACCCAGCTCTTCGTCCACGCAAAAATCCGCCGCCTCGTGCTTGAAGTCTGCGCAGAACAGAACCGCTTGTGTGCGCTGCAGTGGTGTTAGCATCAGCGTGACAGCAGGACCACGGCGTGTGTTTCCAGCCCTTCCCGGCGCCCGACAAAACCCATGCCTTCCGTGGTGGAAGCTTTGACATTCACCGCGTCAACATCCACCTGCAGCAGCTCAGCCAGACGCTGGCGCATGGCAGGAATATGCGGTGCCATTTTCGGCGCCTGTGCCAGAATCGTCATGTCAGCATTGATCACCGACCAGCCCTTGTCCTGCATCAGTTGTACAACATGTGATAACAAGTTGGCGCTGTCGATATTTTTGAACGCAGCATCAGTGTCGGGGAAATGCCGGCCAATGTCACCCAGTGCCAGGGCTCCCAGAATGGCATCGCAGAGTGCATGAATCAGCGCATCACCATCCGAGTGTGCCAACAAGCCGCGATCATGCGGCACGGTGATCCCGCCGAGCACCAGCGGGCGATTGTCGCCGGGTTCGGCAAAGCGGTGAGCGTCATAACCATGCCCGATACGAATCTGTGTCACAGCGTGTTGCTCCTGTCCTGATCGCGGGCACTCTGGCAACGAGACAGTATCCAGCTTGCCAGTTCCAGATCGCCCGGATACGTAATTTTGATATTGTCACGGCTGCAGCGCACCAGCGCAGGCTGGACACCAGCCAGTTCCATCGCGGATGACTCGTCAGTAATCAGCACACCGCTCTGGCTGGCATGGATCAGCGCCTGTTGCAGCGCCGCCAGCGGAAACATCTGCGGCGTGCATGCTGCCCACATCTGTTGCCGGTCAACCGTCGCCTGCACACGCTGCGCATCATCCGCGCGTTTGAGCGTGTCAGTGACCGGCATCGCCAGCAAGGCGCCGGGTGTGCCTTCTTGCAGGGACTGTGTGTTGTAAGTCTGCATCAGTTGCTGCAACTCCGTGACTTGTACACAAGGCCGCACAGCATCATGCACCATCACCGCTGCGTCGGGCTGAGCAATCGTGGCCAGTACCGACAAGGCAGCCAACACCGACTGCCAACGCTCGTCGCCGCCAGTGCAGGTGTTGACGCGTTTCTGCTCCGAAGGGGTCAGTTGCCCCCATGTCCCGGGCCACCACTGGTCCTGCGGGTGCAACGCCACCATAATGGTATCGACAGTTGGCACGGCCAACAGCGCACGCAGCGACTGCAACAACACAGTGCCATCGCCCAGCGGCAGGTATTGTTTGGGGATGGATGACTGCATTCGACTGCCGATGCCGGCAGCCGGAATGATGGCGTACACCACTATTCAATCACCCTGTAAAAAATCTCGTCTTCACGGGTCATACCCAGATCTGAACGGGCTCGCTCCTCAATGGCCTCAAGCCCGTTTTTCAGATCCAGTACTTCGTTCTCCAGCATTTCGTTGCGCTGGCGCAGCGCCTCGTTCTCCGCCTGTTGTGCCGCCAGCTGCGCCTCGACCTCACGCAGCTCGGACACGCCACCGGGGCCAGCCCACAGCCGCCATTGCAGAACCAACAGCACTATCACCAATCCGGCCAGCAGTGCTTTCATGTTGTACCCAGCGCCTCGTTTTAGCGGAACCCGTTAATTTGCCTGCATCGCCCGTTGATCAGCTGACGTGACTGAATTCGGCAAGGCCGCGGTACACCGCCTTGCTGCCCAGTTCCTGCTCAATGCGCAGCAACCGGTTGTACTTGGCCACACGGTCAGAGCGGCACAGCGAACCGGTTTTGATCTGACCGGCTCCGGTGGCCACCGCCAGATCGGCAATGGTGGTGTCTTCGGTCTCACCTGAGCGGTGGGAAATCACCGCGGTGTAACCCGCTTTGCGCGCCATGCGAATCGCGGCCAGTGTTTCAGTCAGTGAACCAATCTGGTTGAACTTGATCAGAATGGAGTTGGCAATGTGTTGCTCGATACCGCGTGCCAGAATTTCGGTGTTGGTCACGAACAGATCGTCGCCAACCAGCTGAACCTTGTTGCCTATCTTGCGGGTGAGCAGTGCCCAGCCGTCCCAGTCACTTTCATCCATACCGTCTTCGATCGACAGGATATTGTAGTCCTGCGCCAGTTTGGCCAGATAATCGGTGAACTGCGCCGAGGTATAAACAGCATTTTCACCTTTCAGGTTGTAATTGCCGTCCTTGTAGAACTCGGAGGACGCACAGTCCAGCGCCAGACGCACATCACTGCCCATCTTCAAACCGGTCTTGTCGACAGCTTGCAGAATCGCATCCAGTGCCGCCGCGTTGGATGGCAGGTTGGGAGCAAAACCGCCTTCATCACCCACGGCGGTGTTCAGGCCCTGAGCCTTGAGTACGGACTTGAGGCTGTGGAAAATTTCAGCGCCATATCGCAGTGCTTCTGCAAACGAGGGCGCGCCCACGGGCTGCACCATAAACTCCTGAATGTCGACATTGTTGTCGGCGTGCTCACCGCCGTTGATGATGTTCATCATCGGCACCGGCAGTGACATGCTGTCGCTGGTGCCATTGAGTTTGGCAATCCAGGCATACAGCGGCATCCGGTTGGCCTGCGCCGCCGCTTTGGCGGCTGCCAGTGATACCGCCAGAATGGCGTTGGCCCCCAGATTGGCCTTGTTGTGCGTGCCGTCCAGATCAATCATCACCTTGTCCAGCGCCGCCTGATCAGCCGCGTTGTGTCCCAGCAGCGCATCACGGATGCGGGTGTTGACGTTGCCAACCGCAGTCAGCACACCCTTGCCCAGATAACGTTTGGGGTCCTTGTCGCGCAGCTCCAGTGCCTCACGGGAACCGGTGGAGGCGCCGGAAGGCGCACAGGCACTGCCGACAATCCCGTTGTCCAGCAGCACATCGGCTTCCACGGTCGGGTTACCACGTGAATCCAGCACCTCGCGGGCGCGAATATCTTTAATGATTGGCATATAAATTTCCTGTCGGTTTCTAACGGCTGTCAATGTAAAACTATTGGGTGTCGATCTCCGGGAATGACTTCACCAGATCATCAACGGCTTTCATTTGCTGCAGAAATTCTTCAAGGCGGCTCAGCGGCAAGGCGCAAGGGCCATCACACAGTGCCTTGTCCGGATCCGGGTGCGCCTCCAGAAACAGCGCAGCCAGTCCCTGACTCAGACCGGCACGCGCCAGTTGTGTGACATCCGCACGCCGACCATCGGCGCTGGCCGCCAATCCACCGGGTTTTTGCAGCGAATGGGTCACATCAAACATCACCGGGTAACGGAATTTTTTCATCACCGAAAAACCCAGCATGTCCACTACCAGATTGTTGTAACCAAAACTGGAACCGCGCTCGCACAACATCAGTTTGTGATTGCCGGCTTCCTCAAATTTGCGCAGGATGTGTTGCATTTCCTGCGGAGCCAGAAACTGTGCCTTTTTGATATTGATAAACGCGCCGGTTTTGGCCATGGCCATGACCAGATCGGTCTGGCGCGACAAAAACGCCGGCAGCTGGATGATGTCGGCAACCTCTGCAACCGGTGCTGCCTGCCAGGGTTCATGCACATCCGTGAGCACTGGCACCTTGTAGCGATCCTTGATGTCCTGCAGGATTTTGATGCCGGCCTCCAGCCCCGGACCGCGATACGAATGAATCGATGAACGGTTGGCCTTGTCGAACGACGCCTTGAACACATACGGAATATTCAGGCGACGGCACACCTCCACATAATGCGCAGCCACTTCCTGAGCCAGCTGAGCAGATTCCAACACATTCATGCCACCGATGAGAACAAACGGCAGATGATTGCCAAAACGGATGGTCTCCGTCAGCGTCAGCGTTATCGGTGTATGGTCTGCGGCCACAGTGCTCATGCCTTGTTTCCCGTGGTCGCTGACGCGGCCTGATGGGCCAGCGCAGCTTTGACAAACCCGGTGAACAGCGGATGGCCATCACGCGGCGTTGACGTGAATTCGGGGTGGAACTGGCAGGCCACAAACCAGGGGTGATCCGGCACTTCAATCATCTCCACCAGCTCTCCGTCCATGGAACGTCCGGTTATTTTCAAACCAGCCTGCTGCAGCGCAGCAAGGTAGTTGTTGTTGACTTCATAACGATGGCGGTGACGCTCGACAATCACATCCTTGCCGTAACAGGCGCGTGCGGTGGAGCCGGCTTCGAGTCGGCACTGTTGCCCACCCAGACGCATGGTGCCACCCAGATCGGAATTCTCATCACGCTGCTCAATCGCACCATCGGCAGTAACCCACTCACTGATCAGTGCCACCACAGGGTCTGCACACTCAGGTTTGAATTCGGTGCTGTGGGCATCGCTCAAACCGGCCTTGTTGCGTGCGTATTCAATCACCGCCACTTGCATGCCCAGGCAAATGCCCAGATACGGAATTTTGTTCTCGCGAGCGTATTGCACGGTCAGAATTTTGCCTTCCACGCCCCGCATGCCAAAACCACCGGGGACCAGAATCGCGTGTACACCTTCCAGCAGATGTGTGCCATGCACTTTGACGTCACTGGAGTC
The DNA here is from genome assembly GCA_036834885.1 of Pseudohongiella sp. Taxonomy (GTDB): domain Bacteria; phylum Pseudomonadota; class Gammaproteobacteria; order Pseudomonadales; family Pseudohongiellaceae; genus Pseudohongiella. The sequence continues at coordinate 325,320 of DAITNA010000004.1, forward strand.
GATGTATTTGATATTGACGCGGGTGCGCGTCTGAATGCCGGCATGGCCCACCGCTTCGATCAGCGACTTGTAGGCATCCAGCAGTTCCATGTACTTGCCGACGATCGCGATCGTCACGTCCTGATCCGGATTGAGTTTGGCATCGACCACTCGGTCCCACTCGGCCAGATCCGCAGGTGGGCAACTCAGGCCAAATTTCTGCACCACAATCTCATCCAGTTGTGCTGCGCGCAGCAGCGAAGGAATGCGATAGATCGTGTTGGTATCCGGCAGCGACACCACCGCCGGCAAATCCACATTGGTGAACAGGGCAATCTTGCGCCGCGCTGACTCGGAGATTTCAGTCTCTGAACGGCAAATCAGAATATCCGGCTGGATGCCGATTGAGCGCAGTTCCTTGACCGAATGCTGCGTTGGCTTGGTTTTGGTTTCACCGGCGGTGGCGATATAGGGCACCAGTGTCAGGTGCATGAACAGCGCCTGCGAGGAGCCCAGCTCAACACGCATCTGACGCACGGCTTCCAGAAATGGCTGGGACTCGATGTCACCGACCGTGCCACCAATTTCCACCAGCGCCACATCGGCGCCTTCGGCACCCAGCATCACCCGACGTTTGATCTCATCGGTAATGTGAGGAATGACCTGAATGGTGGCGCCCAGATAATCGCCGCGACGTTCACGGCGAATCACTTCCTCATACACCCGGCCGGTGGTGAAGTTGTTGCGCGCACTCATGGTCGTGCGGATAAAACGCTCGTAGTGCCCCAGATCCAGATCGGTTTCAGCACCGTCTTCGGTGACAAACACCTCACCGTGCTGGAACGGACTCATGGTGCCCGGATCCACGTTGATATAAGGGTCGAGTTTGAGCATGGTGACCTTGAGGCCACGTGCTTCCAGAATCGCTCCCAGAGAAGCGGAGGTAATACCTTTGCCGAGTGAGGAAACAACACCACCGGTAATGAAAATATATCGCGTCATTAACGCCCCATCCTGAGTCTTTGATGGGGTTACAGGTTACCAGAAGCCCCCAACATGAACAAATTAAAAAATGCCGGCTACTCCGGCTCTTGTGCTTCCGGCAATTGCCAGTTGACCGCCCAGCCTTTATGGCCCGGTTGCTGCTGAAATCCCTCGCACACCCCCACACCGGCAATCCACGCCAGCTGTCCGCCCACAAACACCAGCGGTGTGCGGCTGCGCAACCAGGGCGGCACATCGGACTCCTGCAAAATCTTTTTCAGCGCACGGTGCGGACGTCCGGCCAGTGCGCAATCAAAACTGCCATCCAGCAAATTGTGCTGCCCGGCGTGATCGGACACATACTGCCGGTATGACACCGATGTCGGTGCCTCGGGCAAACACATGCCGCCCTGCGCCACCTGAATCAGACGCAGAATGCCGTTGCCGGGCAACACCAAGGCCGGCAGCCGGCCATCAGCCGCCTGCTCCCACACAAAACCGCCTGAGGGTGCCGGCACATGGGCCTCGCGTGGCCACATCAGGTAAAGCCGGTCGCGAAACCGGCGCAATTCACGTCCCTGCCACTGCAACAAGGGTTCGGCATCAGTCGCTGCCAGCAAAAAATCCTCGCGCAAGGTCTGCACGCACTGCCAGTCCGGCCAAAGCCCGGTGCGTTGATGCAGCCAGTGCCGCAAGACCAGTCGCTGCATGGCAGGCGAGGTCAGACGCAAGGCCGCAACCGACACACTGCCCTCTTCGTCGTCAGCGTGTACCCGCAGGTACTCACAGGCAACATCGTGCAGGATCGTCTCTTGCTCAGCCTGCAACTGCGCAACGCGCGTCAGCGATTCATTCAGCGCTGGCCAGTGCTCGCGCAAGACCGGCATCACCTGATGACGCAAAAAATTGCGGCTCAGGCGAATGTCGTCATTGCTGTCGTCGTCAATATGCGCCAGCGCATGTGTGCGAGCATAAGTTTCCAGCTGCGCGCGCGACACCGCCGTGTCCTCGGACAAAAATGGGCGTAGCAGCTCGCCCTGCCCCAACCCACGCTGCACAGGCATGCCCGACAAGCCCCGCGCGCCGCTGCCGCGCAGCAGATTCAGCAGCACGGTCTCGGCCTGATCATCCTGATGATGCGCCATCAGCAGCAGTTCGTCGGCGGCCAGACAGACAGCAAATGCCTCATAACGGGCATCACGCGCTGCGGCCTCTACACCCGTGCCGGCGTTGCGCAAGGCTTGTACACGTTCACCGGCATGATGCACCTGCAAGCCAATGCCGCGGCTGTCGCAGGCCTCACGACAAAATGCCACCCAGCTGTCCGCATGCGCACTCAAACCATGGTGGACATGCACAGCACGCAGACCACCCGGAAACATTGGCAGCCAATGCTCACGAAAACGATCACAGACATCCAGCAAGACCATGGAGTCCAGGCCTCCACTGAGCGCAACAACCAATGTGCGCGTTTCGCACAAATGCGCTGGCAGCGCCGTCTGCTGACGACGCTGCACAAACTGATTCAGGGAATTCAACAAAGCCCGTGCGGGTGCCGGCAATTTGTTATTGGACACCACAAAGCCCTCGAACCGGTGTTAAAGGCCGATAGCGGCCACTGCGATCAACGACTGATGCCGTAACTCATCAGGCGCTTGTAGCGACGCTCAACCAGTGCGTTGATATCCATCTTCTGCAAGCGGTCCACCTGTTCAATCAGCGCCGATTTGATGCTGGCCGACATGGCTTTGACATCACGGTGCGCGCCGCCCAGCGGCTCGGGAATGGTGGAGTCCACAATGCCAAGCTCTTCCAGACGGGTCGATGTCACACCCATGGCTTCCGCAGCATCGGCGGCGTGCTCGGCAGACTTCCACAGAATCGTGGCGCAGCCTTCCGGCGTGATCACGGTGTAAGTGGAATACTGCAGCATGTTCAGGTGATCGGCGATGCCAATGGCGATGGCGCCGCCGGAGTTGGCTTCACCGGTCACCGTGGCAATCAGCGGGGTTTTCACGCGGGACATCATGGCCATGTTTTCGGCGATGGCCTCGTTGATGCCGCGCTCTTCCGCATCAATACCCGGATAGGCACCGGGGGTATCAATAAAACTCAGCACCGGCAGCTTGAAGCGTTCGGCCAGTTCAATCAGGCGGCGCGCCTTGCGATAACCTTCCGGACGCGGCATGCCAAAGTTGTGGCGCACCTTTTCCTTGGTACCACGGCCTTTCTGGTGACCAATCACCATGACCGGCCGGCCTTCCAGACGGGCAACACCACCGATCAGGGCCAGATCGTCAGCAAACAGACGGTCGCCATGCAATTCATCAAAATCGGTAAAAATGTGCTGGATATAATCGAGTGTGTAGGGGCGCAGCGGATGGCGCGCCACCTGCGAAATCTGCCATGAACTCAGATTGCCGTAGATCTTTTCCGTCAGTTTCTTGCTTTTTTCCTGCAGTTTCTGGATTTCTTCGCCGATATTGAGCTCATTATCGTCGCTGACCAGACGCAATTCGTTGATCTTCACTTCCAGGTCAGCAATCGGCTGCTCAAAATCAAGATAATTCGGATTCATAAGTATGTGGTCTGTCCGTTGGATCACAAGAGGCGGCCATGATAACAAATAACCGCCATCAGCGGTAAGCAATGCTCACGGCCTGTTGTCCCAGCAATTGATGCAGTTCGTGAATCAGGGCCTGATCCGGACGGATCTGCCAGTCTTCTCCCAGCACGATCCAGCCACTGACTTCCGGGCGCCGGTACCGTATGCGCACCGGGCAGGCACGGTTCGAGTTGTCTGTGTCTTCAACCGGCGCCATGGCCGGATCATGCGCAGGCACCGGCACGCGATAGGGCTCCAGCACACGCGCCAGGCGCTGGCTGAAGTCCCCGGGCAACTGCCCGGCGCGCAGATCCAGTTGCAAGGCACGCGCAAAGCGCTGGCGCGCCTGCGTCAGGCTCATGACTTCGCGGGCCCGACCGCGCAAGCTGCCGTTAAAATCGTCCATCGATACCTGGCAATCCACCACCAGAATCGCATCTTTCTGCAGCAGCTCACGGAACTGCTCGTATTCCTTGGCAAACAGGGATATTTCAAGGCGCCCGCTGCGATCGTCCAGCGTGATAAACGCAATGGTGTCGCCGCGTTTGCTGCGCATGGTGCGCGTCCCGACCAGCAAACCTGCCACCAGCTGATTTTCGCGCTCGGCCTTGAGGTTGGCCAGGCGGTCACGGGTCAGCTGTTTGAGCTCCGGCAGGAACTCATCCACCGGATGACCGCTGAGGTACAAACCCAACGTGTCGCGCTCTTCACGCAGACGCTGCTGCTGACTCCAGGGGCGGATGCGCGAATTGCCGGGGCCGCCGGTATCCTGAGCCGGCGCCGCCTCGGGCACCGGCGCAATGTCACCGAACATGTCCAGCACACCGGCAGCCCGGTTGCGACTGCTCTGCTCGGCCGCCTGCACAGTATCGGCCAGTGTCGCCATCAGCCACGCCCGGGTGGTATCGGTGTCGGCCTGATACAGATTGTCGAGGGCACCCGCCTTGATCAGTGCCTCCAGCGCACGCTTGTTCACGGTACGCAAATCCACGCGCTGGCAAAAATCCAGCAAGGAGGTGAACGGTCCGCCCTGCTCGCGCGCGGCAATAATTGTGTTGATGGGCCCTTCACCCAGGCCCTTGATGGCGCCCAGGCCGTAAACAATTTCGCCTTTACTGTTGACGGTAAAGTTGTAGGCACCGACGTTGACATCGGGCACTATCAACGGCAGTTTCATCTCGCGACACTCTTCAATCAGTGTCACCACCTTGTCGGTGTTCTGCATATCTGCTGACAACACCGCAGCCATAAAATAGGCCGGGTAATGCATTTTCAGCCATGCCGTCTGATACGACACCAGCGCATAGGCCGCCGAGTGTGATTTGTTAAAACCGTAGCCGGCAAACTTTTCCATCAGGTCGAAGATGGAACCCGCCAAATCGGCGTGCAGCCCGCGTTCCGCGGCGCCTGCCAGAAAAATGCTGCGCTGCTTGGCCATTTCTTCCGGTTTCTTTTTACCCATGGCGCGGCGCAACATGTCAGCGCCACCCAGACTGTAATTGGCCAGCACCTGCGCGATCTGCATCACCTGTTCCTGATACAGGATCACACCGTAGGTATTGCTGAGCACCGGCGCCAGGTCCGGGTGCGGATAACTGATCTCGGCGCGGCCGTGTTTGCGGTTGATAAAATCGTCCACCATGCCCGATTGCAACGGACCCGGACGGAACAGCGCCACCAGTGCCACAATGTCTTCAAAACAGCTGGGCAACAGGCGCCGGATCAGCTCTTTCATGCCACGCGATTCCAGCTGGAACACCGCGGTGGTTTCACCACGTTGCAACAGCTCATACACACGCACATCGTCCAGCGGAATCGCGGTGATATCGAGCGGATTGTTTTTATGCGATGGCTCCTGGGCATTGATCATCTTGACTGCCCAGTCGATGATGGTCAGCGTACGCAGACCCAGGAAGTCAAACTTGACCAGCCCCGCGGTTTCCACATCGTTTTTGTCAAACTGGGTGACCAGGCTCTCACCGTTGTCATCACAGTACAGCGGGGAAAAATCGGTCAGCCGTGTGGGTGCGATCACCACACCCCCGGCATGTTTGCCAACATTTCGCGTAATGCCTTCGAGCTTGAAGGCCATCTCCATGATTTCCTGCGCGTCTTCGTCGGAGTCGATAAACTCCTTGAGCTGGGGTTCATCCTCCATTGCCTTGCTCAGCGTCATGCCCGGCTCAAATGGAATCAGCTTGGACAATTTGTCGGCCAGGCCATAGGATTTCCCCTGCACACGTGCCACGTCGCGCACAACCGCCTTGGCCGCCATGGTACCGAAGGTAATGATCTGTGACACCGCTTCCTTGCCGTAGAGTTCGGCCACATGCTGGATCACGCGGTCGCGGCCTTCCATACAGAAGTCCACGTCAAAGTCAGGCATGGACACCCGCTCGGGATTGAGAAAACGTTCAAACAGCAAATCGTATTTCAGCGGATCCAGATCGGTGATACCGAGCGCCCACGCCACAATCGATCCGGCACCGGAACCCCGGCCCGGTCCCACCGGAATGTCATTATTTTTGGCCCACTGGATAAATTCCATCACAATCAGAAAGTAGCCGGGGAAACCCATCTGAATGATCACATTGAGCTCAAAGTCCAGCCGCTCATAATAGGGTTTGCAGAACAGCTCGTAATCAGCAGCGTGGCTGTCGCTCATGACAAATCCCGGCCCCTTGTGATCGGCAAAGGCACGCGGCAGACGTTTGTCCAGCCCCTGCCGACTCTCGGCACGGAAAAATTCATCCATGCTCATACCGGCAGGCACCGGATAATTGGGCAGATAGGGTTTGCCAAGCTCCAGCGGCAGGGAACAGCGCATTGCAATCTGCACGGTGTTTTCAATGGCTTCCGGCAAATCGGCAAACAGGGCGATCATCTCCTGCGCCGATCGCAGGTATTGCTGCTCGGTGTAATGACGCGGACGACGCGGATCATCCAGGGTACGGCGCTCGTGAATGCAAACACGCACCTCGTGTGCCTCAAAATCGTCGGAAGACAAAAACCGCACATCGTTGACCGCCACCAGCGGACAGCCCGCATCGGAGGCCAGGCGCGCGGCCGCCTGGTTGTAGGCGTCTTCACCGGGACGACCGCAACGTGCCACGCTGATATAAAAACTGTCCGGGAACAGCATCAACCAGCCCTGCAAGAGCCTCAGTGCCGCAGCGCGATCACCATCGACCAGGGCGCGTCCGACATCACCGTTCATGCCGCCGGAAATCGCAATCAACCCCTCGCTGTTGCCGTGCAGCCAGTCGCGCCGCAGCTGCGGTTCACCGTGCCCGATTTTTTCGGTGTAGGAACGGGAAATCAGTCGAGTCAGGTTGCGATAACCGGCCAGATTTTTCACCAGCAGCGTCAACGCGTACGGTCGATCCGGCCGTTCCGGATTCTCGATCAGCACATCACAGCCACACACCGGCTTGATACCGGCACTGATGGCTGCGCTGTAGAATTTGATCATGGCGAACAGGTTGCCATGGTCGGTGACCGCCACCGCCGGCATACCGGCTTTGGCCACTGTCGAGATCAGGTCATCGACACGCACCAGTCCGTCCACAATCGAAAACTCGGTGTGAACGTTCAGATGTACAAACTGTGACGGTGTCAGTGCCTGATCCATGCCTGTGCCTGTGTTGATAGGTTAATTGTGTAACAGCGCCGCCACCGGCGCGTAACTGCGCCGATGTTCCGCGCAAGGCCCGAGCGCACGCAGCGCCTGCAAATGTGCAGGGGTCGGGTATCCCTTGTGTCTGGCAAAACCGTAACCGGGATAGACCTGATCCATCGCCACCATGGCGCGATCACGGGCCACCTTGGCCAGAATCGAGGCAGCCGCAATACAGTCCAGGCGGGAATCGCCCTTGACCAGTGCCGCTGATGGCCAGCTCCAGCGCGGGCAATGGGTGCCATCCACGTACACAAAATCCGGCGGGACTGCCAGCGACTGTACCGCCCTGTGCATGGCCTGCATGCTGGCCTGAAAAATATTGATGCGATCAATCTCGCCAGGTGAAACCTCGGCGATGGCAAACGCAACTGCCTGCTGCTGAATCTGATCGTACAACAGCTCGCGCTGGCGGGCACCGAGTTTTTTGGAGTCATTCAGCTTGGGCAACTGGTAACGCGCAGGCAGAATCACCGCCGCCGCAAACACCGCACCGGCCAGCGGGCCGCGCCCTGCCTCATCCGCGCCGGCAACATGCTGGCCCCGATGTTCGGGCCATTCCGCGATACAGCGCGGCACCTCACCAAACAGCGTCGCCTTCATGTGCCGATCAACCGGGCAATCGCAGCAGCGGCCTGGGCGTCGGCGTCAAGACGGATACTGCGGTGGATCTGCTCAAAACGTGCCACCAGCCGCTGACGCGCCGGCGCATCATCCAGCCAGCGCAACAAGGCTGCAGACAGTGCCTGCGGTGTCACCGCATCCTGCAGAAACTCAGGCACCAGCTCCTCGCCCGCCAGCAGATTCGGCAATGACACATGCGGCACTTTGACCAGCCGCGAGGCCAGCATCCAGGTCAACGCCGACAAACGATAGGCCACCACCATCGGGCGCTTTAACAACATGGCTTCCAGGGTGGCGGTGCCCGAGGCCTGCAACACCACATCGGCGGCACGCATGGCATCATGCGACTGGCCATCGAGCACACAAAACGCGGCACGCATCGCGTCGGCATCGGCCTGCTGCAGCAGAAACGCCTCCAGCAGGGTTCGCACTTGCTGCAGACGCAAACTATTGGCACAGGGAATCACAAAGCTCAAATCCGGTCGTTGACGCAGGCACATCAGCGCGGCCTGCAAAAATGCGGGTGCGAGTTGGGCAACCTCATCACGGCGGCTGCCGGGCATCAGGCATACCACCGTGCTGTCTTGCGCCAGTGCAGACAAGCCCAGCGCCTGCCGTGCCTGTATCTGTACCTGCTGCTGGTCGGCCTCCGGATCAATACGGTCCGCCATTGGATGGCCCACGCAATGCACCGGTATACCGTGTTGCTGGTAAATCGCTGACTCAAACGGAAACAGGGTCAGCATCAGATCCACTGCCCGGGCAATCTTGTGAATGCGCTTTTGGCCCCAGGCCCAGACGCTGGGACTGACATAATGCACCACCGGAATACCCAGATCGTGCAGCGACTGTTCCAGCCGCAGATTAAATCCGGGCGAATCGATCCCGATAAACACCGCGGGTTTTTCCTGCTGGAACAGCGTGACCAGATCGCGCTTCAGGCGCAGCAGCTCGGGCAGACGCCCGAGCGGTTCCACAAAGCCCATCACCGACAGACGCTCCATCGGCGTGATCGACTCAAACCCGCAAGCCAGCATCTGTGGCCCGCCGACACCCTGAAAGCGTGCGTGCGGATAACGCGCTTGCAACGCCCTGATCAGCCCGGCACCCAGAATATCGCCGGAGGCCTCTCCCGCCACAATGCCTATCAGCATAAGTGTCTTCCTTGCGTGGTCATTGGCTGCGTGGTTATTACTTGTATCGTCATTGGCCGCGGGCTCACAGGGCCGCGACCTGACTCACACTGCTCAGCGATGAATACCCTTGAGTGAGCCGGTAATGGACGCCAGAAAGACCTCAAGTACCGGATTGCCAGTTGCCATGGCGGCAATCTGTTCCTGCGCCTCCTGCAAACTCAGACCGCGTTTGTACAGCACTTTAAACGCTTCACGAATCTGACGGATGCTGGCCTCATCAAAACCGCGACGTTCAAGACCCACGGTATTGACACTGCGCACCGCCGGCGGCGACCCGCTGACGATGACATAGGCTGGCACATCATGGGAAATGTGAGTCATGCCCCCTATCATGGCGTGCGCGCCAACACGCAGGAACTGGTTGACCCCGGCAAAACCACCCAGAATGGCCCAGTCATCCACCTGCACGTGTCCGGACAAACCGGCATTGTTGGCAAATACCGTGTTGTTGCCCACGATGCAGTCGTGTGCGATATGAACGTAAGCCATCAGCAAATTGCCGCTGCCAATGCGGGTATAACCACCGCCGGAACCGGTGCCACGATGCAGGGTGGCGCCTTCACGAATGATGTTGTTGTCACCGATTTCGAGCCAGGTGTCTTCACCGGCAAACTTTTTGTCCGCCGGATCTTCGCCCACCGATGCAAACTGATAAATGCTGTTGCCCTTACCGATGCGGGTGTTGGCCTTGATAACCACATGAGAGCCGATTTCGGTGCCTTCACCAATCTCGACATTCGGCCCGATAATGCTCCAGGGCCCTACCTTGACACCATCGGCCAGTCGGGCAGAAGGGTCTATGATTGCGCGTGAATCGATCACTGTTACCTTTTCCTTTCAGCACACATGATAATGGCTTCGCCCACCAGCTCGTCGCCCACCGACGCACGGCACTGGAATTTGTAGATGCCACGTTTGCTGGTCAGAATGGTGGCTTCCAGTGTCAGGCGGTCGCCGGGCACCACCGGACGTTTCAGACGGACTTCATCGGCGCCGACAAAATAGTACAGGTAACCGTCTTTGGGCTTTTTTTCCTGACTTTTGAAGCCGAGCACACCCGCGGCCTGCGCAAGTGCTTCAATGATCAGCACACCAGGCATAATCGGGTAATCTGGAAAGTGGCCATTAAAAAACGGTTCGTTCACCGTGACATTTTTGTACGCCACAATGGATTTGCCCAACTCCATGCTGACCACCCGGTCAACGAGCAAAAACGGATAACGTTGCGGCAAATATTCCTTAATCTCTTCCACGTTCATCATCATTATTTCCTGACTCCGGCTCACTGCTGTGCTGCAGTCGCCTTTCAATGTTCCTGACCGTTCGTGACAACTCGGACAATTTGCCCAGCGACACGACATTACGTTTCCACTGCGTGCTTTCCTGCAGCAGGGTGCCCGAAGAATACAGCCCCGGGCGCTCAATCGATTGGGTCACCATGGACATGGCGCTGACAGTGACACCGTCGACAATACTCAGATGACCGGTGATCCCCACCCCGCCACCAATGACACAATAACGTCCAATGCGTGTACTGCCGGCCAACGCACTGCAACCGCAGATTACCGTGTGATCCCCCACCACACAGTTGTGCCCAATCTGAACCTGGTTATCAATTTTGACACCGTGGCCAATCACCGTGTCATCCAGCGCGCCACGATCAATGGTACTGCTGGCACCAATTTCAACATCATCACCAATGCGCACGGAACCCAGCTGTGCGATTTTCACCGAGCGCATGCTGGCCTTGTCAAAGGCAAAACCAAAACCGTCGGCACCAATCACAACACCGGCATGCACGATGGCACGCTCGCCCAGCACCACATCGTGATAAAGCGTGACATGTGGATACAACACCGAGTCACGCCCAAGCACCACACCACTGCCAATATAACAGCCGGCCCCGATGCGACAGCCATCGGCAATCACCGCACCCGACTCCACCACCGCATGCGGACCAATACTGATGTGTTTGCCCAGCGTGGCATCCAGGCTGACCACCGCGGTCTCGTGCACACCATGATGCAGCGTGAGCAAATCACGTTGCGCTTCCAATGCCGCCGCAAACAACTGCGACGCTCTGGCGTAGGTCACATACGGTGCCGCCGACAGCAAACACGGTAACAAGGTGTTGTCGGCCAGATCCGGATGAATAATCACCGCACTCGCGCGGCATCCGGCCAGTTGTTTGATATAGCGGGGATTACTCAGAAATGCCAGTTGGCCGGCGCGGGCTGATTCCAGTGTGGCCAGCCCGCTGATGCGCACATCCGGTGACGGCGCACGCAGGGGCACATCCAGACGTTCGGACAATTCCCCCAGCGTGAACGACACCTTCACAGCGCGCTACCCGGTACGCAACGGCAACTGTCAGCGTGACAGTTCGTTGATTTTGGCGGTGACCAGCGCAGTGATGTTGTAGCTGTTGTTAAAAAACGCAACGGCTTCGGCATTCAGCACCAGATCATAGTTGCCTTCCTGCACAACCGCTTCGATCGCCTGTCCCAGACGCTCGCGCATGCTGTCGATAAAGGCCTGCTGACGCTGTTGCCAGGCACCCTGCAGGCGCTCGGAGATCAGACGCATTTGCACCTGCTTCTCCTCGGCTTCAGAGTTCAGCGCACGCATTTCGGATTCGCTCATGATGGACTCATCACGCTGGGCACGCTCGATCAGTGCACGCAGCTCCGTATTGAGCTGCTCCAGACGGGATTCGTCATTGGCGAATTCAGTCCGGGTACTCTCTTCCAGCTGGCGTGCAGCGTCTGTATTAAACAGGGCCTGCTCCAGATTGATGATACCGATAACGGGAGTGCTCTGGGCCACAGCAGTATTGGCTGTCAGCAACAGCGCCGCAATAAGTACCATAAACTTTTTCATCGTGTTCACCTTGTCCTGTTTGTTCAATATCAGTGGTTATCAGTATAGTTTGGCGGGGCGGCGCATTATAGCACCCGGCTTTTATCAGAATCCTGCACCAATTGTGAAATCGAAGGTCTTGGTGCGATCGTTGCCATCTTTGGTGAACGGCTTGGCCAGATAAAACGTCAGCGGACCAAACGGTGACAGATAGGTGACCCCCACGCCAACCGAATAACGCAGATCACCGGCATCAAAGCGGCCACAGGTATTGAGCGCAATCTGGGTCTTGCTGCAATCGCTGGAGAATACGCTGCCTACGTCAAAGAACACGCTGGAGCGGATACGGCCGCGATCCTGTACCAGCGGCATCGGGAACAGCAGTTCAATCGACGCAGTGGTCAGGATATTGCCACCAAAACTGTTGCGGTCGCCATACACATCATAGGGTTGCGCAGCCAGTTGCACCAGCGGATTGCCATTGGCGTCGACTTGCGGCTGGCCGTTGGCATCCAGTACCGGTACCGTCAGATAACCCTGGGTGCCGTCAAAACCTTCCGGCACACCGGCGGCATTGATCTTGACGTTGCCATTTTCATCCTTGATCAGACCTGCCAGATTGGTGGCATAGTTCACCGGCGGCGTACTGCGCGGGCCCAGACTGTTTTCATCAAAACCGCGCACCACACCGTTGTAGGCCAGACCACCGGCAAAATAGTTCTGGAAGAACGGCAGGGAATCCGTCTTGCCGTAACCGTCGCCATAACCCAGATTGGTACGCACATGGAATACCCACTCGCCATAGATCGGGCGGTAATACTGGGTGTTGTAACTGGCCCGGTAATATTCCAGGTCACTGCCGGGGACCGTCACTTCAAACGACAGCTGCTGGAAGTTACCCGCCGTGGGCAACTGTCCGCGGTTCAAGGTGCTGCGTATCCAGTTGGTGGTGAACGTGATGTTGTCGAACTCGGAGCCGTTTTTGTCGATAAAACCCAGATCACCGGTCTGATTCAGGTACTCAAACGGCAAATCGCTGACCAGACCGGTCACCGCATCACGGATGGGACCTTCCCAGGGATTGATGTTGGCGGGCGTAATGATGTAACGGTCCACACCGGGAATCAGACGCGGCGACGCTTCAATTTCCTGCACCGACAAACCGCCCGAACTCAGCTCGGTATGGGTGTAACCGATGTTGTAGCCGATCTGTTGGATCTCGCTGATCGGATAACTGAAGTTCATCGATGCACCGTATGAGGTGGTCGAGAAACTGGCAATGTTGAACGGTGAATCCTGTTTCTGTGCAAACACGCTGAAACCGCGGCTGACGCCGTCCGGAGTAAAGTACGGATCCATGTAGGAGAAACTGGCGCTGCTGCTGAAATAGCTGCGGTTCAGACCCACGGACACCGTGCGACCGGTACCCAGGAAGTTTTCCGCCTGCAAGTCCGTCGACACAAACCAGTTGCCGCCACCGCCGGAACCGACGCTGAACGACACACTGCCAAAGTTCTGCTCTTCCACTTCAAACTCAACGTCCACCTGGTCGGACGTGCCCGGCAATTCCACCGTGTCCACATTCACTGTGGAGAAATAACCCAGTCGCTCCAGGCGCACCTTGGACAGTTCGATCTGCTGGCTGGAGGCGGGCGCACTTTCCAGCTGACGCATTTCACGGCGCAGCACATCGTCGGCGGTGGAGACGTTGCCGCGGAAATTGATGCGATTCACGTAGGTACGTGCACCCGGCTCGATGTAGAAGATCACCTCAACGGTGTTGTCCTCGTCATTGATGTTGGGCACACCTTCCACTTCCGCAAAGGCATAACCGAGATTGCCCAGAATCTGGGTCATGTATTCTTCAGAGGCGGTAATCAGCGCCTGTGAGAAAGTCTGACCGGGGCCAACCAGTGTATAGGCGCGCAGTAGCGGCTCGGCATTCACCAGATCACCCACCAGATCCACGCGGTTGACCGTGTACTGCTGGCCTTCGCTGACGTTGATGGTGATATAAATCTGTTCGTTGTCCGGCGTGATCGACACCGGTGTGGAATCCACATTAAAACGTGCAAACCCGCGGTCCAGGTAATACGAGTTCAGACGCTCGATGTCACCTTCGAGTTGCTCGGCGGAGTAACGGTCGCGACGGCTCAGTGGCAGGTACCACGGGCGTGTGCCCAGATCAAAAATACTGGTCAGTTCATCGTTGTCGTAAGTGGTGTTACCCACGATGTTGACATCACGGATGCGGCTTTCCTGACCTTCGTTCACCGTCATGTCAATCGCAACACGGTTACGCGGCAGCTCTTCCACCTCGATATCTACCGTGGTGCCGTAACGGCCACGGGAGGAATACACTTCCTGAATACCTTGGCGGATGGCTTCCAGCGTGGAGCGGGTAAAAATGCCGCCTTCGACAATTTCAGCCTGCTCCATGTTGCGCAGAATGTCTTCGGTTTTCAGCACGCGGTTGCCGGTGATGTTGATCTCACTGACCGAGGGGCGCTCCAGCACGGTAATCAACAGCACATCACCCTCGCGGGCGATTTCCACTTCCTCAAAATACTGGGAGTCCGACACAGCGCGGATAATCTGTGCCGCCATGCCCGGTTCCATCTCGTCGCCAACACTGACCGGCAACAGACTGAACATCACACCGGGAGAAATACGCTGCAGACCATCAATACGAATGTCAGAGATGATAAAGCTTTGTGAAGATGTTGATGCTGGCAGCTGAGCCTGCGCCTGGGTGGAGGCAACGATACCGAGGGTCAGAAGGGCACTGAGACACGACGTTCTTATCATGAGGTACTTACAAATCCGGGCATTATTATGGGTTTAAAGTCATGCAGCGGTGAGGGCTCAGTCAGTCTGGTCCATGAATAATGAACGCTTCCTTAATGATCACAACAGCCGGCTGACGTCGTTATATATCGCCAGCATCATAATGCCACCGATGATCAGCAATCCAAGTTGCAGGCCCATGGCCTGAATTCGCTCGGGCACCGGACGGCGTATGATAGCCTCAACGGTGTAATACAACAAATGCCCGCCGTCGAGCACCGGAATGGGCAACAGGTTCATCACACCCAGACTGATACTCAGAATGGCCAGAAAACCCAGATACACTTCCAGCCCGTAACTGGCAGTTTCACCGGCAACTTGCGCAATCGTAATCGGCCCGTTGATGTTCTTGACCGAAATCAGACCGATCACCATCTTCTTGATCGATTCCAGCACAAACACCGACTTGTCCCAGGTTTCCTGCAACGCAGGCCCAATTGCCGTCAGCGGGTTGTAACTCACTTCGCGGCGCATGCTGGCCGGCAAACTGCCGTACAAATCAAATTGCGCCACACTCGCACCGATCATACCGGTCACGCTGCCATCCGCCGCGACCGTCGCGGCTGGCGTCAGCACAATGGTTTCGCGCTGCAAACTTGACGCACGTTCGACAACAACATCCAGTGCCAGTTCCGGACTGGCGCGCACAATGTTCACCCATTGCACCCAGCCGGTCACTGCCTGCCCGTTCACACTGACAATCCGGTCGCCGGTCATCAGGCCGGCGTTTTCAGCGGCGCCACCGGGCATGATGGTGTCCAGCACCGGGGGAATTTCAAACTGCACAATGCCCAGCGATCCCAGCGGATCCGGCTCGGCCGTGCCCGACTGCCAGCTGTTGAGCGGAATACGGAAATCACGCGCATCCACCTGTCCGGCCGGCACTGCTGTGATGGTCATTTGACCGGTTTCACCCAGCCGGTCGAGCATGGCCATCGTGACTTGCTGCCACAACGTCACCGTCTTGCCGTCAACGGCGGTGATTTCGTCACCGGCGCGCAAACCGGCCGCGTACGCAGGCGAATCCGGGCTGACATTGGCAATCACCGGCGCGATACCGCGCAAGCCCCAGCTCACATTGATCAGCCAGAACACCACAATCGCCAGCAGGAAATTGGCCAACGGACCGGCGGCGACAATCGCAAAACGTTGCCACAGCGGTTTGTGGTTGAAGGCCATGTGGCGTTCGCTGTCGTCGACCAGACTGCCGGCATCGGCACGGGTATCGTCCTGACCCAGCATTTTGACGTAGCCACCCAGCGGGATCGGCGCAATCACATATTCGGTGCCGTCCTTGCCGACCCAGGTCTTGACCGCCTTGCCAAAACCGATGGAAAAACGCAGCACCTTGACACCGCAGCGCCGTGCAACCCAGAAATGACCGAATTCGTGAATGGTAACCAGAATGCCCAGCGTGACGATCAGGGCAAGGATATTTACGACCAGAGTCTCAAACATACAGTCTGTCCACCGCTACAGCACAGGCGAATTGTGAGCTGATCAGCTCTTCTGCGCAGGCTCTCGCCTGCCTGTCAACTGCCTGAATCATAGCGACAGAGAGCGGCTCGCGACAAGTGATTTGATCCAGCGTGCCGGAAATGATGCGCGGGATGTCGGTGAAGCGAATACGCTCCTCCAGAAACGCTGCCACTGCCACTTCATTGGCGGCGTTGAGCACGCAAGGGGCATAGCCACCATCACGCGCTGCCTGCATGCCCAGCGCCAGCGCCGGGAAGCGCTGCAAATCCGGCGCCACAAACTGCAGATCCGGTGCCTTGACCAGATCCAGAAAACTGGCGCCTGAGGCCATGCGCGCAGGCCAGGCCAGCGCATGGGCAATCGGCACCCGCATGTCAGGGCTGCCCAGTTGGGCCAGCACAGACCCGTCGCTGTACTCCACCATCGAATGCACAATGCTCTGCGGGTGAATCAGCACCTCAACCTGGGCTGGCGGCAAATCAAACAGAAAACAGGCTTCGATAAACTCCAGGCCCTTGTTCATCATGGTGGCCGAATCCACCGAAATCTTGCGCCCCATGCTCCAGTTGGGATGTTTGCAGGCCTGCGCCGGGGTTACGGCATCCAGCGAGGCCAATGGCGCATTCAGGAACGGTCCGCCCGAGGCGGTCAGAATCACCCGTCGCACACCCTGCCCGCTCAGACTGGCTCCGGATTGCCCCGGCTGCTGCTGCGCTGCAGGCGGCAAACACTGGAATATCGCATTGTGTTCGCTGTCAATCGGCAGCACCACGGCGCCACTGCTGCGTGCGGCCTGCATGAACAGGGCACCGGCCATGACCAGCGCCTCTTTGTTGGCCAGCAGTACCTTCTTGCCGGACGACGCTGCCGCCAGTGCCGGCGGCAAACCGGCAGCACCCACAATCGCCGCCATCACGGTATCGACCTCGGGGGCGCTGGCAATATGACTCAGGGCCTCGGCACCGGAGGCCACCAGCGTCGTGCATCCGGCAGCCTGAAGCCGCCCGCGCAGGACATCGGCCGCCGCAGGATCAGACATCACAGCCATATGCGGGGAGAACTGCAGACACTGCTGAAACAGCAACTCGTGGTTGCTGCCGGCGCTGAGCGCATGCACCGACAGTTGCGCATGGCGCGCAATCACGTCGAGCGTGCTGGTACCAACAGACCCGGTAGACCCCAGCACCGTAATGCGTTGCGCCGGCACCAGCGGGTATGCCTCGGAGGATTGACTGCCCGATGTAGTGAGATCAGCGATGGTGCGGGAAGAATTGCTCATGAATGTGTTCAGACCTTGCCGGTGACGTTCCGCCGGCATCAGATGACCGCCAGCCCATTGCTCAGCACCACCAGCGCCAGCACATACACCGGGGTTGCCGCCATCAGGCTGTCGATACGATCCAGAAAACCGCCATGACCGGGCAGCAGGCGGCCGCTGTCCTTCATGCCACGATGACGTTTGAGCATACTCTCAAACAGGTCACCGATCACCGAGAACACCGCCAGCAGCATCGCAGCCACCAGCAGCAGCACCCACAAATCCACCGACAGGGGCTGCACTTGCGTGTGAACCCAAACCAGAATGGCAGCGGTCAGCGCAGCACAACTGGCCAACCCGCCCCAGAACCCGGCCCAGGATTTTTTCGGGCTCAGCGCCGGTGCCAGTTTCTTGCGGCCCCAGGCCCGGCCACTGAAATACGCTCCAATGTCCACAATGCTGACCATACCAATCAGACCAAACACCAGTAAACCGGAGGGATCCAGAATTTTCAGATAGAACAGGCCGAGCCAGGTCGGCAACAGGCTGGCCACTCCCATCACCCCGATTTTCCACGTCGCCTGCCAGCGCTGCTGGCCATTGGGGTAATCCCGAATAAGCCAGAAAATCACAAACCAGTACCCCATGGCCAGCGCGCACACCACGGCCACCCCGGCCGTTGACGGCACACCACCGGGCAACACCAGCACAATCAGCAGCGGCACCAGCACCGTGGTCACCAGCAGCAGCCACAACATCTTGTCACGCTTGCGCTGCAAGCCCATCAGCTCCGCCCATTCCAGCAAGGCCGGGAGCATGATCAGGCTCAAAAAACCCGCGTAAGCCGCCGGCGGCAGCCAGGCGGTGCCCGCGTACAGCACAATCAGCATCACAATCGCTGTCAGAACCCGCTGACGCAACACGCCTGTCACCTGCCCTGATCAGAACCAACGCATTCCGCTTGCGTTGAATCCGATGCTGCAGACTCGGTGCCAGTATCGTAAGGCAGGGTCTGTTCGTCACTGTCCGAGTGACGGCCATAACGGCGCTTGCGCTGGCTGAAATCATCCAGTGCCCGCTGAAGCTGGGTATCGTTGAAATCAGGCCAGTAGCAATCGGTGAAATACAGTTCGGTGTACGCCATCTGCCACAGCAGAAAGTTGCTGATGCGGTGTTCACCACCGGTACGGATACACAGATCCGGCGCTGGCGCATCACCCAGACAAATCGTCTGCTGCAAATGCGCGGGATCGATATCATCGGGGCTGAGCACGCCGTCCCTGACCTGAATGGCCAACTTGCGGGCGGCCTGCGCGATATCCCACTGCCCGCCATAATCAGCCGCCACCGTCACCACGGTGCCGGTGTTGTTGCGCGTCAGGTTTTCAACCTCGATCATGTTTTTCAGCAAACGGGGGGCAAAGCTGTCACGGTTCCCGATAAATTGCAGGCGCACATTGCGCTCGTGCATCTGACGAATCTCGCTTCTGCGCAGCACACTCAAAAACAGCGCCATCAACCCGCTGACTTCACGACGCGGGCGCAACCAGTTTTCGCTGCTGAATGCAAACAGGGTCAGGTATTCGATATTGCGGTCAACGCACGAGAACACCACTTCTCTGGCAGCCTCGGCGCCCGCGCGATGCCCCGCCCCGCCCCCCAGGCCCCTGGCCTTGGCCCAGCGGTTGTTGCCGTCCATGATAATGGCAATGTGCCGGGGTTGACCGGCTGCATTCTGCTGATGACTATCCTTGTTATGCACCATGACTCCTGCGCTGAGGCTCGTCGACTACGCGGTTCAAATGGACAACAGGTCCTTTTCCTTGACCGTGAAAGCAGCGTCGACCGCAGCAATATATTTGTCGGTCAACTTCTGCACGCGCTCTTCAGCACGGCGC
Organism: Pseudohongiella sp.; assembly: GCA_036834885.1. Classification (GTDB taxonomy): domain Bacteria; phylum Pseudomonadota; class Gammaproteobacteria; order Pseudomonadales; family Pseudohongiellaceae; genus Pseudohongiella. Next base: position 344,725 of record DAITNA010000004.1, read on the forward strand.
TGATCATCCTCACTGATTTCCTTGTTCTTGAGCAGATCCTTGAAACTGCCGTTGGCATCACGACGGATATTGCGAATTGCCACACGTGCGCCTTCGGCCTCGTTTTTGGCCTGCTTGGTGTACTCGCGGCGGGTTTCTTCCGTCAGTGCCGGCATCGGCACGCGCACGGTTTCGCCGTTGTTGGACGGGTTCAGACCCAGGTCGGACTTCATGATGGCCTTCTCAATATCGCCAATCAGTTTGCGCTCCCACGGCGCAATCACCAGCAGGCGGCTTTCTTCTACAGTGATGTTGGCGAGCTGGTTCAGCGGGGTGTCCGAGCCGTAGTAGCTCACCATCACACCATCGAGCAGACTGGGATGTGCACGCCCGGTGCGAATCTTGTTAAACGCCAGCTCCAGCGAGTGCAGGGTTTTTTCCATACGGTCGGTGGCGTCTTTGATAATGGTCTCGATCATTGTTGTAACCTGCCTTTAAGTATTCAGGAAATTCAGTCTCAGGCGGCGCTGTCTTCAACGGCCTGCGGCGGTCGTGCCACACCAATCAGGGTACCGTCAGTCATGCCCATGACATTGTTGAGCAGTGATCCCGGTTTCTGCATGTTAAACACACATACCGGAATATCGTGATCACGCACCAGACAGATGGCCGTCAGGTCCATCACACCCAGTTTGCGATCCAGCACTTCGTCATAGGTCAGGTAATCAAATTTGACGGCATCCGGCACCTTCATCGGGTCGGCCGAGTATACACCATCCACTTTGGTGGCTTTGAGGATCAGCTCGGCGTCAATCTCGATGCCACGCAGGCAGGCGGCCGAATCGGTGGTAAAGAAGGGATTGCCGGTACCGGCTGCAAAAATGACCACATCACCGCTGCGCAGGTGACGGATGGCGGCACGACGGTCGTAGTGTTCCACCACACCACTCATCGGGATGGCTGACATGACCCGGGTGGAGATGCCGGCGCGTTCCATGGCATCGCGCATGGCCAGTGCATTCATCACGGTGGCGAGCATACCCATGTGGTCACCGGTGACCCGCTCCATACCGGCCGCATTGAGCGCCGCGCCACGAAACAGGTTACCACCACCAATCACCATGCCAATCTGTATGCCAAGCCCGACCAGCTGACCAACTTCGACAGCCATGCGGTCGAGCACCTTGGGATCAATGCCAAAGTCGGCATCCCCCATCAGGGCCTCACCACTCAGCTTCAACAGTATGCGTTTATACTTTTTTTCAGCTTTTGCCATGATGAACCCGCCGGATGTCTCTGATTGTTGGTATAAGTTGTGGCTGCCTTTATATGCCATCCGGGCGCTTGTTGCCATTCCCCGGTTGGGCAATCGGAGCATAAATAAATTGGCTGTGTGACAGCCGGGAAGCACAACAGTTCCCGGCCAACACAAAAACAGGCCCGCGCAGGACGCGGGCTGTGACAAGATTACTGCTTGGCAGCAGCGGCCTGTGCCTTCACTTCTTCAGCAAAGTCGACCACTTCTTTTTCGATGCCTTCGCCCACTTCGTAGCGAACAAAGGTGACCACGTCAGCGCCGGCCTTCTTGACCAGTGCGCCTACGGTCTGCTCGGGGTCCTTCACAAACGGCTGTTCAACCAGCGTGACTTCGGCCACGTACTTGCGCACACGACCTTCCACCATCTTGGCAATGATGTCGGCCGGCTTGCCGCTGTCAGCCGCTTGTGCTGTGTAGATTTCACGCTCTTTCTCAATCGCTTCCTGGGACAGGTCAGCAGAACGCACCACCAGCGGGTTGGAAGCAGCCACATGCATGGCCACATCGCGAGCCAGCGCAGAATCGCCACCCTTGAGTTGAACCAGCACAGCAATGCGGCTGTTGCTGTGAACATAGCTGTCCACCACACCGTTACTGGCTTCCAGAATCTGGATGCGACGCAGGTTGATGTTTTCACCAATCTTCTGCACCAGCGCCTGACGCGCATCTTCCACGCCAGCAGCCAGCAGGGCCTCTACTGACGATTCTTTTTTGGTGAACGCCTGGTCCAGCACGTTGTTGGCGAAGGCCAGGAAGTTTTCGTCGCGCGCAACAAAGTCGGTTTCGCTGTTGATTTCGACCATCACGCCATAGCTGCCATCGGCGGCAACACGGGTCACAACCACACCTTCAGCCGCAGTACGACCGGCTTTTTTGGCAGCTTTCAGGCTGCTGGACTTGCGCAGATCTTCAATGGCCTGCTCCAGGTTGCCGTTCGCTTCAACCAGTGCTTTTTTGCAGTCCATCATGCCCAGACCGGTGCGCTCACGAAGTTCCTTGACCATGCCTGCAGTAATTTCTGCCATGTTGATATGCCTCTTAAGTATTGTCTGAAAGTCTATGAATATCTTGAAGATTGTATGTGGCTAAAAAACCCGGACAGATGCTTGTGCCGGGTTTGCCAGTCTGATGATTCAAAAAAAGGGGCAAGGCCCCTTTTTTGTTCCGGAGCGACGTCTTCACGCCGCTCCTGACAGGCCATCAGATCAGGCGGATGCCTCGGCTTCGCCCGCTGCATCAGCAGCCGGTGCGTCGACCACTTCCACAAAATCGCTGTCGCTGACCAGATTGCCGGTTGAACGACCTGCGATGCAGGCGTCAGCAATAGCGGCGGCGTACAGTTCGATGGCGCGAATGGCGTCGTCGTTGCCGGGGATCGGGTAGTCCACACCGTCCGGGTTGGAGTTGGTATCGACCACACCAATGACCGGAATACGCAGGCTGTTGGCTTCGGTAATCGCAATACGCTCGTGATCCACATCGATCACAAACAGCGCGTCCGGCAGGCCAGCCATATCCTTGATACCGCCGATGCCGCGCTCAAGCTTCTCTTTGTCGCGACGACGCATCAGGGCTTCTTTTTTGGTCAGACGATCCAGCGTGCCGTCAGTTTCCTGGGCTTCCAGATCGCGCAGACGCTTGATAGAACCACGGATGGTTTTGTAGTTGGTCAGCATGCCACCCAGCCAGCGGTGATCAACATAAGGCATGCCACAACGCTCGGCTTGCTCTTTGATGATTTTGCTGGCGGCGCGCTTGGTGCCGACAAACAGAATTTTTTTGTTGCGTGCAGCCAGGCTCTGGGCAGCAGCAATCGCTTCGTTCAACGCAGGAACCGTGTGTTCCAGATTGATGATGTGAATCTTGTTGCGGGCACCGAAGATGAACTGCTTCATCTTGGGGTTCCAGTAGCGAGTCTGGTGACCGAAATGGACGCCAGCCTTCAGCATGTCTTTCATTGACACTGTCATTTCAAAAATACCTTTGTTTTCTTCGGGTTAAGCCTCCATACATCCCATGATCCAACCCGTCAGCGGTGATAAAACCGGTGTTGGGCACCCAGGATACATGTGTCGATGTATGTGTGACATTGGTTAATTTGCCTCGCTTGCCGACCGGAAAAACCGGCTGGATTTGAAGCGGGCGAATTTATACCACAAAGCCGGGTGTTTTTGCCAGGCAAAAAAAGAGCCTCATTCCCCGGCGGCTCCTGTCGGAACCGGAAAATGAGGCTAACACTGACTACTGGCAAGGCGTGAGAGAGGTCATAAACACCCTTGCCACAGATCGGGTCGGAGCAAATGAACAAAGCAAACCACTATGATGCGCTCGGCAAGCACTCTGAAACTTGCACGATCTGCTTCTATGGACAGCACAAGCTGGTATAAAGTTTCGTTATCACCCCTGCGGAGAGGATGCGTTTTGCAGATGACCAGAAACAGATTGATCGATTACATCATGGCCAGCGCGCTGGTATTGGGCACCGGCACCAGCCTTGCGCAGAGCGCACCCTCCCCTGAAGGTCATGCCGTCATCACGATCTACCACCACGTCTCGGATTCCACGCCGCGCTCCACCAGCCTGACGCCACAGGAACTGCGCATACAGATGGAATATCTGCGCGACAACAATTTTGAAGTCTGGCCGCTGGACCGGCTGATCCGTGCGCTGCAAAACAGGGAACCGATTCCGGACAAAACCGCCGCGCTGACCTTTGACGATGCCTATATCTCGATTTACGACACGGGCTGGCCGATGCTGAAGGAGTTCGGTTTCCCGATGACATTGTTTGTGAGCACACAGCCCATTGATGACAACCAACGCGGCTACATCAATTGGGACCAGATCCGGGAGATGTCTGAGGGGGGGGTGATCATCGCCAATCACATGGTGCATCACCCGCACATGGTCGACGCCCTGCCCGGCGAGAGCAATGAACAGCGGCTGGCGCGCCTGCGGGCGGAGCTTTTGCACGCGCAGGAGCGCATCAAGGCGGAAACCGGACAGGATCACAAGATCATGGCCTACCCCTATGGCGAGTATGACGATGACATCACAGCGATGATTGAGGAGCTGGGTTTTGTGGCACTGGCCCAGAATTCCGGAGCCGTCGGTTATTACTCGGACTTTACCGCCCTGCCACGCTACCCGCTGGCGGCCTCATTTGCCGATATTGAGTCCGCGCGCACCAAACTGAACAGTCTGGCATTTCAGGTGCTGACCCACGAACCGCGCTCGCCGATCACGACTGAACGCAATGCTGCGGTGACCTTGCAACTGGCGGGTGATTTTAATGTCTCGCAGTTGGGCTGTTACGCCAACGGGCAGGCACTTGAGCTGGAATGGATTGACCGCGAGGCCGTCAAGTTCCGCATTCAACCGACCGAGCAGTTCAACATGCGCCGCTACGGTTACATCTGCACCGCACCCAAGCGCGGCACCAACCGGTATTACTGGTTTAACAAGCTGTGGATCCGGTCGACGCCGGAGAATGCGGATTAGGGGTGGAAAAGGGGTGGAAAAAGGGGTCGAAGCCATTTATGGCTAGCCATAAATGGCTTCGAC
>DAITNA010000005.1:0-186525 GCA_036834885.1 Pseudohongiella sp.
ACAGGATACGCCACCCTTCCTACCTGCTCCCATACACCAGACTTGAGCTTAACTCGAGCCGGGACTGATAATGCCGCCATTGTTGCTTCAGTTCGGGATTACCGTGAACTCTTTGTGCATCGCCTGTTTTTCCCGCCTTCACCTCACCATGACACGTCGCATCGGGTTGCTGGCAACGCTGGTCCTGCTGAGTGCCTGCCAAAGCGGTCCTGGTGGCAGGGCCGTGTTTCAGCGCATTGACATAGAAGCCATGGCTGCACCAGGTGGCCAGTTGGCGCTGGTGGATGTGGGGGGAGATCTGGCGCCGGATATTGTGTTGATGAGCCAGCGCCCCGGGCGTGTGCACTGGTATGAGAATCCATCGTGGGCCGTGCGTCAGATACCGGTGGTTGCCGATGAGCTTTACGGGATGGCAGCAGCACCTTCCATGCAGTCAGATGCGGGTGCAGGACTCGCGCTCAATGGCCGTTTCAGCCAGCCGGGTGCGGGCACCCGGCATCAATTGATCTGGCTGGAAAATCCGGGTCGTACCTTGCCGGACCAGCCCTGGCCCGTCAGTGTGCTGCGCGCCGATGCTCCGCCCGGTCGTTTGTTTGCGGCGGATCTGTCTGGTGCCGGCCAGGTGTTGCCGATCAGTTTGCCGGGTTTTGAGGTCTTTGCCAGAACAGCGGTACGATCGCGCTGGACGTCAATGCCGCTCATTGAGAATACGCCGGCCAATGCGCGGGTGCGGGTTTTTGACTGGGACCTTAACGGGCGCGACGATTTGCTGGTGATGAGTGACCGGGGTCTGGAGATCCTTGCGTTGGCATCACGCTGGCGCTTTGTGGATCAGTTGGGTCTGCTGGCAGCCAGCGGCGACGGCGGTTATCTGGATGTTGGCGTGGGTCAGTCGGGGCGGCCTGCCCGGCGTTTTATGGCCACCTTGTCGCTGGACGGCACACGCTTGCAGGTATTCAGACCTGATCCGGAGACCGGGACACGCTGGCTTGCCCAAACCTTGTCAGACACACTCGATAATGCCCGTGTGCTCAAAGTCGCTGATCTGAACCGGGATGCCTTTGACGAAATTGTCGTAGGCACGGATGCCGGCCTGCTGGTTTACTACTACGATGGTGCCCAATCACTCTGGCATCGCTACCAGATTGACGGCACTCCGGTCGCCGATATTGCGATTGCCGATCTCAACGGCAATGGCATGCCCGACATGGTGACGGCACCGGCGCAGGCCGGTGTCGTCAGACTGTTTCAGAATCGTGGCCGTTCCAACTGATTGCCCGCTATCCACACCTCTTCAATGCTGCGCGTGTTGCGAATGTCAGCCAGGGGATCTGCTGACAACACCAGAAAATCAGCCCATTTGCCTACTTCCAGAGTGCCGGTATCGTTCAGGTTCATGCACGCGGCAGCATCGCCGGTGGCGGACACAATGATCTGCATCGGGGTCATGCCGGCGTCTTGCATCATCCACATCTCGAGATGCTCAAAATACCCTTGAAATCGCGCTGCCGGGCCACTGTCGGTCCCCATCGCAATACGTACACCGGCGTCACTGAGGCGTTTGAGATTGGCCATCGCCACCGGCAGTGCGGCTTTGTATTGTTGTGCTGCCGCGTTTTCAGCCATGCGTGCCTGACGCTCGGGCTCACGCAAAGTCGCCAGCACGTCCGGCTCGGCCATGGCCAGAAAGAACGGATCCGAAAAAAATGCCGGCTCTGATTCGTAAACATAAGTAGACAATTCACGCGTGAAGGTCGGGGTGTAACAGACATTGCGCTCCCGCATCAGGCTGATCAGCTCATCATCCACAGCAGTGTCGCGGACGCTGTGCGCAATATAGTCGGCACCGGCGCGCAGCAGATCTTTGGTGTCCTGCAAGTAGAAGATATGCACTGCTAGCGGGATGCCGTGATGGTCGGCGCGTGCGCTGACGGCCTGATAGACGTCGGCCGCCATTTTGGGGGTGCGCCCCAGATTGTCGTCAACGCGGATTTTGATGAAGTCCGGGTTGAGTGCTGCCGCCGCATCAACCTGTGCAATCGCTTCTTGTGCCGACCCCGGGTTCAATACTGGCCCGACCACGGCCAGCCGTGCCCGGTCAAGCGCTGGCGTGTTCTGGGTGTCGCGCAAACGGAACCCTTCCTCTTCGTCGTCACCCAGGCTGACCACTGAGGTCACGCCGTAGCTGGCGTACAACGACAACTGGCGCAGCAGGTTCTCTTCACTGTAGTGCCCGCTTTCCAGACCTCGCACGCCACCGGCATGACCGTGGGCATTGATCAGTCCCGGCATCACTGTGTTGCCATTCACAGCGTGCACGCGCGCGCCATCCGGGATGCTGATGCTGGCGGCCGGACCAACGGCGGTGATTCGCCCTGCTTCAATAATCAGGGTGCCTGGATAAACCGGCTCATTGCCCAGTCCGTCGACAAGACGGGCATCAGTGATCGCAATGGTCTGCGCCGTGGCCGTGACCGCCAGCACACAACTGCTTGCGGCCAGCAACAGGTGGCCAAACCAGCGTTTGACAGCGGGGCTTCTCTGGAGATTTGGCATGGCAATCATGGACTCCTTTGCAGGTGTGCTGGAATAAACCGGGGTACTCCGCCGTTACACACAGTGTTGTGGCACCCTCAGCATTGTCTGTTACTTTAGATCGGCAAAGTCTCGGGTGCAAACAGCGTTTGCGCGACAGTATCCGGTTTGACACGGCCGTTGCAGTTGTAGGTTAATGACCTGCCGACAAAACAGAACTGAACGCAAGCTGTTAAAAAATGGAGTGTATCAATGGAATCGTTGCAGAACGTGGATATTTCCACTGAACTGCTGCTCAGTCTCAGTCTGGCCTACGGTCCGCGACTGCTGGGTGCGTTGCTGACCCTGACACTGGGGTTGTGGGTTGTTGGACTGGCAAGCCGTGTCATCAAAAAGATTTTGTTAAGAGGCCGGGTTGATCCCTCGCTGGCAGCCTTTCTGAGCAGTCTCAGCAGTATTCTGCTCAAGGTGCTCGTGTATATCACGGCGCTCGGCGTGCTGGGCGTGCAGATGACCTCGTTTATTGCGATGTTGGGTGCGGCAGGTCTGGCCATTGGTCTGGCCCTTTCCGGCACCCTGCAGAATTTCGCCGGCGGTGTCATGATCCTGTTTTTCAAATATTTTAAAGTCGGTGACTTTATCGAAGCGCAGGGTTATTCAGGTACGGTGATTGACATACAGATCTTTGTGACCGTGCTGACAACACCGGATAACAAAACCATCATCATTCCGAACGGGCCACTGGCCACAGGGTCGCTGATCAACTATTCGGCGCAGCCGCGCCGTCGGGTAGACTGGACCTTCGGCATCGCTTATGGTGATGACATCGACAAAGCCTATGCGGTGCTGAAAGATCTCATCAGCCAGGATGAGCGTATTCTGGGTGACCCGGAACCCTTTATGGCGTTGTCCGCACTGGCAGACAGCTCGGTCAACATCACTGTGCGAGTATGGGTGGATGCACAAAATTTCTGGCCAGTTTTTTTCCGGATGAATGAGCAGGTCTACAAGGCCTTTGCTGAAGCAGGATTGACCATTCCGTTCCCGCAACGGGATGTTCATATACATCAGGCGGGATAGCCTGAACACAGAAGCAGTCAACAGCCCGCAAGGGTGACAACCAGCAATACAGGAGTTATTCACGATGAAATCATTAATGTTGAAGGCAGGTTCAGTGTGGGCGATGGCCGTGGTTCTGGTAACCGGTACCTTGCTGCAGTCCACGGCATTTGCGGCACCGGCCGGCATGGTATCAACACAGCAGCTGGCGCAGGAATCGCGTCTGGATCAGCAGCGTGTGCAAGTGAGTGAGTTTCTGGGGCGCGCTGATGTTCAGGCCCAACTTGAAGCGCGTGGTGTCGATGTGGCCGACGCCAAGGCACGTATTGCTGGTCTGAGCGCCGCTGAACTGGCTACCTTGTCGGCCCAGATTGACGAATTGCCCGCTGGCGAAGGTGTCCTGGAGACCGTGCTGTTTCTGCTGGTCATCTTCATGCTGCTGGATATTGCCGGTGTGACAGACATATTCCCCGGTCTTTGATGAGCGCTGCTGTTACGCGTTTCTGTTATGTAATCCTCAGCCTGCTGCTGTCAGCGTGCGTGTCGGCTCCACAGTCCACGCAACTGACGCAGCAGGTGCCGTTACCGCTGAGCTCGCCAGTCAATCTGGAGCAGGTCCCGTTTTTTCCCCAGCAAGCTTATCAATGTGGCCCGGCTGCGCTGGCCACGGTGCTTGGCAGCAGCGCGGTGAGCGTCTTGCCGGACGAGCTTGTGTCACAAGTGTATATCCCGGCCCGTCGCGGTTCGCTGCAAATCGAAATGCTGGCCACAGCCCGCCGTTATGGTCGTCTGCCCTATGTGCTGTCCGGTTCTCTCAGCGAGATGCTGCAGGAGGTCGGCAACGGCAAGCCAGTGCTGGTGATGCAGAATCTCGGACTGACGCGTCTGCCGCAATGGCACTACGCCGTTGTTGTCGGTTACGACCTTGGTCGCGCGGAAATTCGTCTGCGTTCGGGTGCGGTGCGTGATTACATCATGCCGCTGTCCCTGTTTGAGAAAACCTGGGCGCGCGCCGGACACTGGGCGGTGCTGATGCTGGAGCCGGGTCAGTTGCCACTTTATGCGGATGAAACAAGCTATTTCCAGCATGTTGCCGACTTTGAACTCAGCCACGATGGTGAGCCGGCCCTGCGCAGCTGGCGTGCGGGTTTGCAGCGCTGGCCCGGCAGCCGGTTGCTGAGCATGGGGCTGAGCAATCAGCTGTATGTGCAGGGGCAGCTGCGCGAGGCCGCACAGGTGCTGCAGCAGTTACTGCTGTCTGATGACGGGTTTGCCAGCGCTCACAACAATCTGGCGTGGCTGATGTTCGAGCTGGGTGATCAGCAGGCGGCGCTCAGACACGCGCAACGCGCCACACAGCTGGAGCCTGATACCGAGGCCTTTCAAGCCACACTGGCCGCCGTTCAGTCGAATACATCCAGCGGAAAATAGAAACCACCACGCAGGCTTCGGCTTTTGTGGTTGTAACTCACCAGCGCTTCCCCGTAACCGTCGTGATACTGGATAAAAAAGGCACCGTTGACATTGGGGCGCCGGTAGTAGATATCAAAGGTATAACTGAATGTATCGACATCGCTGCCGCGGCGCACGCGCCAGCGCAGATTGGTGCGTTCGTTGGGTCTGAACATCAGGCTGAATTCGCCGTTGCCCAGATAACGACGGATATCGTCGTTGTTGATATCGCGTGCGAGGATATCCCAGATTTTCACGCCCACACTCAATTGCGGTATCAGGTCGACTTCTTTTTGCGCATAGATCCTGTCCCAGCTGCGAGACTGCGGGCCATCGCGCCCGTTGGACTGGTGTTCAAGTCCGATGATGTCAACAAAAGGCGGGCGCCCCAGCAGCGGGCGCTGCGGCTGATCAAACAGCCAATAGATTTCCGGGTTGTAGTTATGCTCGCGAAACGGTGCCGAGTCTTCGGCGATGTTCCACCATGACTTCTGTGAGTACCCGATATGCAGCGGCGCCAGAAAATCGAAGTTTTCGCGTCCCTCGAACAAGCTGAAGGTCAGGCCAAGCTCGAACTTGGTATCCAGCTCCTCACCACTGAAAGGCGTGCTGTTGTCATCCATTTCCATGCGGCCAAAGATCAGGTAGTTGTCCTTGTAGGGGCGGAAGAAGCGTGTGGGCGCGGTATTGCCAAGGATGGTATTTTCAATGGTCATGGCCGATGTGCCAGTGGCAAGTTCAGCGGCGTCGGCGGTTGTGATGGTCTCGCAGTCCGCGCGCAACATCGCGACAGTACGTTCGGCGTTTTCCGGTTTCAGCACCTCTGCCTGCAGACAGCGCTCAACAGCGCTGCCGGCGGGCTGGGCGCGGGCATTGGCTGGCAGGAGTTGGCTGGAGACAAGGATCAGGGTAGCGAGCAAGGGCAGCACAGGGTTCATGTTGATCTCGACAGGGCAAAGGGCGTGAAGGATGCGAGCCAGCGCGCATTCTAGCGGAGCCGCCCAAAACATGTTATAGAGAGCGTCGCTTTTAAATCCCGTACCCGATACAGGCTGACAGACAGGGGCTGCGTATGAAAATCACCTTGAAAATCCTCGGACTTGGCTGCTTGCTCGGCTTCTCCGCGCCCGTGCTGGCGCAGAACGAGGCGCCCGTTGTGACAGTCAGCCAGGGCAAGCTGATCGGCGAGTATTCAGCCCGCAATGACCGGGTCGCTGTGTTCAAGGGTATCCCGTTTGCCGCGCCGCCGGTTGGACAAGCGCGCTGGGCGCCGCCGCAGCCCGCGCCTGGCTGGACGGGTGAGCGCATGGCAACCGACTTTGGTCCGGACTGCATGCAACAGCCTTATCCGGAAGGTTCATTCTTTTACCGGCCAGCGCGCCTGAGCAGTGAGGATTGTCTGTACCTCAATGTCTGGAGCACGGGCAACGACAATCCGCAGGGCAAGCCGGTGATGGTGTGGTTTCACGGCGGCGCACTGACTCGCGGATCGGGGGCCATCGACACCTACGATGGTACCGAGCTGGCGCTGAAAGATGTGGTGCTGGTCACGGTGAATTATCGTCTGGGTGTTTTCGGTTATTTTGCGCACCCGGAGCTGGTGGCTGAATCCCCGAACTTTTCTGCCGGCAACTATGGCATTCTCGACCAGATACAGTCCCTGCGCTGGGTGCAGGAGAATATCCGTGCGTTTGGCGGTGATCCGTCCAATGTCACCATTTTTGGTGAGTCCGCCGGTGCCTGGAGCGTGCACTTTCTGACCGCCAGCCCACTGGCTCAAGGTTTGTTCCATAAAGCAATTGCCCAGAGTGGGGCGCGTATGGATACCCGCGTCGAGCTGGACCGTCAGAGCTCGGCCGGACAGTCCGCCAGTGCGGCGGGTGCCCAGTTGGCTGAGCGGCTGGGCGCCGCGGATCTTGCCGCGCTGCGCGCGATGCCTGCTCGCCAGTTGCTGGATGGCGCTGCCGAGCACAGTTTCCGTACCGATGGCATTGTGGATGGCTGGGTGTTGCCAGCACAGCCGTTCACGCTGTTTTCGGAAGGGCGCCAGAACCCGGTGCCGATACTGGTCGGCTTCAACAGCGAGGAAGGCACCACACTGGGTGCCGGTTCCAGTTTGCCGGGGACGCCCGAAGCCTACGAGCAGAGGGTACGAGGTATCTACGGCGATTTTGCCGACATGGTGCTGGAGATTTACCCGTCCAGTGATATTCGAAAATCCTCGCTCGACAGTTTCCGCGATGCGACCTTTGGCTGGCACATGGTGACCTGGGCCAATCTGACCCGGCACGTGAATCAGCCTGCCTACCTGTACTTTTTCACGCATCGCCCGCCCGGACCGATGGCGCAGGAACTGGGCGCCTATCACGCAGCCGAGATTCCCTACGCATTCAACACGGTGCACACGCTGCGCAATCAGCCCAGTGCCATTGATTATCGGCTGGGTGACATCATGTCGGATTACTGGGTGAATTTTGCCCGTCATGGTGTGCCGTCGGCACCTGGCCAGCCCGAGTGGAAACCCTACAGCAATGCTGAGCGCAATTATCTGCTGTTTGGCTCACAGGTCAGTGCCGAAGTGAACCTGCTGCCTGACAACTGGGCAGTATTCGACCGCATCATGGACCGTCGGCGTTAAACTGAGGCCGTAGTCCGGCTGAAGTGCTCGCGCAGCAGCGAGGCCAGCGCACAAGTGGCCGGACCGGCGCTGTCGCCTGATCGGGCCATCATCAGGTAAATCGGCAGGCGGCGCTCGGCGCCCTGGTGCAATGGCAACTCCCTGAGCGTGCCGTTGCGAATATCCTGCTCCACCCAGTGCCAGGGCATAAACGCAAACGCCAGTCCGGCTCTGAGGACTTTCAGGCTGGTGCTGAAATGGCTGACTGTCCAGCGCTGCTCTGAACCCAGCCAACCTGCATCCTGCTCACGCCGGTGTCCGCTGTCGCGCAGCACCACCTGGCGCCAGCTGCGCAGCTCAAATTCGTTGATGCCAGCAGATGCCGGGTTGTCAAACAACGGGTGTTGTGGATGTGCTACCGCAATCATGCGAACCACGGTGAGCGGGGTGCCCATAAAACCGACAGGCACCTGATTGCCCAGCACAATATCAGCCTTTTTTTCCAGCAAGGCCTCTTCCGTGCCGGACAGCTGGGTTTCCAGCATCCGCAGCCGGGTCATTGGAAAGCGTTGTGAAAATGCGTCCAGCACCGGAATCACCCGGCCGGGTTCCAACAGACCATCAACTGCAATCACCACTTCCGGTTCAGTGCCTTCGCTGAGCAGGCGCGCAGTTTCCTCCGCCGCTTGTGCCTGTTGCAGCAATTGGCTGGCGCGGCGATACATCACTTTCCCTTCCCGGGTCAGTACGGCCTTGCGCCCTGACAGCTCCAGCACCGGTGATGGCAATTGCTCGTTCAGCCGCGCGATGGCATAACTGACGCTGGACTGGCTTTTGTTGAGCACATCGGCCGCGCGTGCAAAGCTGCCTTCATCAACGACTGCCTTAAAAGCCGCCCATTGTTCCAGACTGATGCGTGGGACTTTCATAAGCCATCGTTCCTGTCATTGTTCAAAAAATCGGATCAATCATACGGTTTTATTGCATCGATGTATCTGTCTGACGCGAGTACACTGCTCTCATGATGAACTGGAGGTGCCTTATGGCCACAAAAGCAATTGAGGAAATGCTGATTGGACGTCCCTCTTCCGATGGTGACGGGGTGCGCCTGCTGCGCGTGTTTGGTGGCAGTGGCGATCCCTCGCGTTTCGACCCGTTTTTGATGATGGACGAGTTTGGATCCAACGATCCCGGTGATTACATTGGCGGTTTTCCTCCGCACCCGCATCGCGGTTTCGAGACCATCACCTATATGCTGGAAGGCCGCATGGAACACCAGGACCACATGGGCAATGTCGGTAATTTGCAAAATGGGGATGTGCAGTGGATGACCGCTGGCGCTGGCATTATCCATTCGGAAATGCCCAAGCAGACCGAGGGCCGCATGCGTGGTTTTCAGGTTTGGCTCAATCTGCCAGCGCACAGCAAGATGCAGAAGCCGGCGTATCGCGACATTCCCTCAGCAAGCATCCCGGTGCAGCAGCTTGGCAGCGTCAGTGCCAAGCTGATTGCAGGCCGTGCGGCGATTGACGGGCAATCAGTGGAGGGCCTGGTCAAACGGCCGGACACCGAACCGCTGTATCTGGATCTGGCATTCAATGAAATTGGTGTGCCGGCCGTGATCACGCTGGCATCTGAGTGCACCACCCTGCTTTATGTGTATGAGGGCAGTGTCACGCTTGGGGATGCCGGCACGGTAGTCCGACGTGGGCAGTTGGCCAGATTGCAGCGCGCTGGTGATACTGTCAGGCTGGTGCCACAAGCGGCAGACACCCGCGCAGTGCTGCTTGCAGGCAAACCGCTGCGTGAACCGATTGTGCAATACGGCCCGTTTGTCATGAACACGCGCGAGGAAATCGAGCAGGCCTTGAAAGACTATCAGCGCGGTGAGCTTGCTGCGCGGTTCTGATTTATAGTCCAAAATGGAATTATTAAAGGATTAAATATTCTTTTAAGGACTAAGACTTGTTTGAGTATACTGCCGGCCTCAGTATTTTCGGGTGCGTCATTGGCGTGCAGGCGACAGAGGCAGCGGGATGGATTGGCAAGCGTGGTTATCATTGGGTCTGACGCTGGGCGTGCTGGCGGTGCTTATCACCACACGTCTGGCACCCCATGTTGTGCTGATGGCAGCGCTGACGGTGCTCAGTGTGGCCGGTGTGCTGACACCGGCGGAGGCATTGTCCGGCTTTGCCAACTCTGGCCTGATTACCGTGGCAGCCATGTTCGCGGTCGCGGCCGGACTGCATGCCTCCGGCGGCATTGATCTGCTGGTCAATCGCCTGCTTGGAAAACCCCTTACGACCCGTGGCGCAATTATCCGCCTGCTGCTGCCGGTATTGCCGTTGAGCGCGTTTCTGAACAATACCCCGGTGGTTGCCACCATGATCCCCGCCATCAATGCCTGGTCACGCAAAATTGGCATTTCACCGTCGCGTCTGCTGATACCACTGAGCTATGGATCGATTATTGGTGGCACGGTGACATTGATCGGCACCAGTACCAATCTGGTGGTGGCAGGGCAATACGAGGCGCTGACCGGCCGTAACGACTTCGGCATTTTTTCCATCACGCTGGTCGGCCTGGCGGTGGTGATAACAGGATCTGCATTCATGATTCTGGTACTGCCGCGCTTGCTGCCTGATCGTAGCGCCCGTCAGCCCTTTGCCAATATGCGGGAATTTACCGTTGAGGTTGCCGTCGACCCCAATGGCCCGCTGACCGGGCTCACGGTAGAGCAGGCTGGCCTGCGCAATCTGGAACGTCTCTATCTGGTTGAAATTATTCGTGGCAAGAGCGTGGTTACGGCGGCGCCATCAGAAGAAACCTTGCAAGCGGGCGACAGACTGGTATTTGCCGGTGAAACCGATGCGATTACGGATTTGCTGCGCATACACGGGTTGTCTGCATCGATGGGCGACGGCACCCCGTTGATGGAAGACCGTGCCGAGCGCCGGCTGGTTGAGGTTGTGGTGTCGCAGTCATGCGCCGCCGTCGGTGAGACCGTGCGCAGCTCCCGCTTCCATGACCGTTACGGCGCGATTGTGCTGGCGCTGGCACGTCACGGTGAGCGTATCGAGGGCAATCTCGGCAATATCATCATCCAGCCCGGCGATACCATGCTGCTGGAAGCGCGCCCTGCGTTTGTCACTCGCCAGCGCTACAACAAAGATTTTCTGGTGGTCAATGATCTGGACAAGGAACCACCACGCCACGAGAAGGCACTGTTGTCATGGCTTATTCTTGCGGCTGCTGTGCTGGCTGCAGGTGCCGGCCTGATTTCCATGCTCAACGCGGCGCTGCTGGCCGTGGGGGCCATGATTGTGGGCGGCTGTCTGAGTATCAGCCAGGCTGAGAAAAGTCTCGACATGCCAGTACTGATTACCATCGCAGCGTCGTTTGCACTCGGCGCTGCGCTGGAGAAGACCGGGGTGGCTGCCGCACTGGCTGAAAATCTGGTGGCGTTGAGTGGTGGCCGCCCCTGGTTGTTGCTGGTGCTGACCTACACAGCAGTGACCTTGTTGACCGAGACCATTACCAACAATGCTGCAGCGGTGATCATGGTGCCGCTGGCGCTGGCGATTACCCAGCAGGCCGGTTTGAACCCTGAGCCGTTTATGCTGGCGATCATGATTGCGGCATCCGCCAGTTTCGCGACCCCGCTGGGATACCAGACCAATCTCATGGTGTATGGACCCGGCTCATACCGCTTCAGTGACTTTCTGCGTGCCGGTATTCCGATGAATATTCTGGTTGGTGTGACTGCGCTGATCACCTTGTTGCTGTTCTGGCCATTGCAGGCATAAAGAGTGATGCTTGCCGGGTCAATCCGGCAAGCGAAACACATAAACGGCATTGCCGGTACGCGGTGGTGCCAGCTCGGTGGAAACCGCAGCAGGGACCATGCGCGGGCTGGTCCCGCCATTGGCAGTAGTGACTGCAACATACTGTACGCCATCAATACTGAAGGTCAGTGGATGCCCCTGAACAGCTGTACCCAGACGGGTTTCCCACAGGATGTCTCCCGTGCTCACATCAAAGGCGCGGAAACGACGATCCAGGTCGCCCACAAATGCCACATTGCCGGCGGTTGACAATACGCCGGTGATAAAAGAGGCACGCTGTTCATAACTCCAGAGCTCTTCCAGGGTGCTGACGTCATAGGCGGCGAGTTTGCCCAGATTGCCGTCAGTTTCGGGCATTTCATAAAAACGCCGGTTGGACGCCAGTCCGCCAGAGCCAGGTACCAGCTCCACGGCTCGCGCCCGGTTGTCCAGACAGGTCTGGCTGAGCGGTGCGATCAGTGCCCCGGTGGGCTCATGGTAGGACATCGAATGCCAGTTTTTGCCACCAGCGCTGCTGGGACAGGCAGGGATCCATTCATCCAGCTGGGCGTTGATGATGTCATCGCGGTAGGTCACTGCGCCTGTGACCGGATCAATGTGTGTAAATACATTCTGGTACATGGTCTCGGTGAATCCGAGGAACTCACCGGTTTCCCTGTCGTTTTTCCACAGAATGCCGTGTTTGCCAATCGACAGCACCAGCTTGCGCCCGTCACGATCCACCAGCACCCGCTCAAACACTTCATCCAGATCCAGCGCTTCACCCGGTACATGCTGGAAGTGCCAGACCAGTTGGCCGGTATCAATATCCAGTGCGATGGTGGCATTGGTATACAGGCCGGCATCGTGAATCGACATGTGCCGGCTGGGTGGCGCCCACGGTTTGGCTTGTGCCACACCCCAATACGTCAGACGCAGCTCGGGGTCATAACTGCCGGTGATCCAGGTTTCTCCACCGGCGCGAAACAGATCATCCAGCCCGCCCCAGGTATCGCCACCCGGTTCCCCGGTTTTGGCAATCGTGTTGAAGCGCCATGCCAGCTCGCCGGTATCGGCATCGTAGGCGCTGACATAACACTCCTCCGGGATATAGCTGGCGCAACCGGCCAGCCCCAGCACAATCTTGTTGTCGGCAATCAGCGGGCCGCTGGAGTTGGCAAAACCCTTGCTGCTGTCGGCAACAACGGTTTCCCATACTTGCTGGCCGGTGCGTGCGTCCAGCGCGATCAGTCGGGCGTCGGTTGTTGCCTGAATGACTTTGTCTTTATAGAGCGCGATATTGCGCATGTCCTCGCCCGTGGCCGGGCCCGCTGCGTGCTCCCAGATCAGCTCACCGGTGCGTGCATCCAGAGCCTGTACCACGTTGCCCGGGTTAATCAGGTACATGATGCCGTTGGCTACGATGGGTGAAGGTTCCGAGTCGCCCTCATGCATGTTCCAGACCCAGGCCAGACTCAGGCTTTTGATGTTGTCACGATTGATCTGATCCAGCCGGCTGTAGCTCCATGCCTGCGGATTGCCGCGCCACATCAGCCAGTCTTCTGGTGAGGGGTTCATCAGTTCAGCTGGATCAACCGGTTCAAAATTGTCGATGGTGCCAGCTACTGTCACGCCGGTGGGCGCCGGCGCAGCCGCTCGTGCGGCTGGTGATGCAGTGGATCGCGGCAAACTGGCCAGGGTGTCGCTGGCGCCTTCCACCAGCGGATTCTCACCTGCACGGATGCCGTTGCTGCGCAGAATATGTGCGGTGATGTTCAGAAAGTCGCCGGGCAACAAAGCCGATCCGCCCCCGGGGGGCATGGACGTCGAGATCAGGTTGATCAGTGATCCAAGATCGCGCCCTGCCCAGCGCGTCGCAAACGCCTCACCGCTCAATGCGGGACCGCCGGTGCCACCTGCCAAGGTTCTGCCGTGGCAGGATGAGCAGTATTGCTCATAAGCGGGAGCGCCTGCATCTGCCTGGCTCGCTGTATAAGTGGCGCCGGAGGTTGGCGTTTGTGCCTGTGCCGATGCGCCAGCCATCAGGGCAAAACTGGTTGACAGCGCAAACAAGGACGAAAACAGCTTGTGAGAGTGACAAATGGGTATTGGCATGATGGGTATCACCTGTATTATTGTTGCGTTGAACTCTAGCTGATTCCGATACTTGAGTACATATCAAGACCTGATCAGAGGCGTTAACGCCGGGAGATCATCGAGCCCTATGCCCGGACGCCAGAGCGAATAATCAATACATGATGGAACAGCAACCGCACAACATCCCGAGTCCTTCGCCCAACAAGGGTTTTTTTGCATTGGGATTATCGCCAGGGTGGGGCAGGCAACTGTTGTTCATCTGGCTGTTGATGTGGATGACCGCACCGGCGAATGCGGATCTGGAGCTGGACAGTTTTGTTGGCGGCCTTGTCCCTGGCCAGCAAATGCTGCTGCTGGATGATACCGATGCCACGCTGGATTTTGAACAGGCCAGAGCGCAACTGGAAACACTGGGGCAACCCTGGCTGGCGCCTGGTCAGCCCAATCTGGGTTACCGCCAGAGCGCACTGTGGGTCAGGGTTGATATCAGCAACCGTTTTGACGAGGTTCGGGAGTGGGTAGCGTTTACCAACTTCAGCAATCTGGCTCGTGTCGATTTTTATTATCAGGATGCGGACGGTGTCTGGCAGTCACACGCGGCTGGCAGTTCGTTGCCTTTTCGAGCGCGGCATTTGACCCATCGCAGTATCAACTTCACCTTCCCGGTGCTGCCGGGGCAAACGCAACAGCTCTATTTCCGTGTTGAGAGCACGGGTTCCCTTCAGTTCCCGCTGTCGCTGGGCAGCATGGACTATTTTTCATCCGAGTCGCAGCGTGCACTGTTTACTGCCGGCATGTACTACGGCCTGATGCTGATGATTGCCTTGTACAGTTTTACGGTCTGGTACAGCAGTCGTGAGACCGGTTTTTTGTACTTCTTTATTGTTGTGGTCTCAGGGGCTCTCTATACGCTGTCGGCTCAGGGCCTGGCTTATCAGTATCTGTGGCCTGAGTCGCCGGGATGGGCGAACGGGGCAACCGGCGTTTTTGGCTTGCTGGCCTGTACCGTGGGCATGATGTTTGTGCGTGCGTTTCTGGGCTTGCGCGATCTGGATGGGCGACTTGACACCTGGACGCGGTATTACGCGATGGCAGCTGGTGCAGCGGTTGTGATGGGGGTCGTGATGGGTGCCGCGACGGCCAACCGCCTTGCGCTGCTGTTCTCCTTCGGGTTGACGGCGCTGGTGACTTTCAGCGCGTTTCTCGCCCATCGCAAACAGGTGCGGGAAGCGAGTTTCTTTATTTCCGCCTGGGTCATTTTGCTGCTGGGCATTTTTCTGGAAATGATTCAGCGTCTGGGTGTCATCGTTCCGCCGCTGCTTGCCTACAACGGCATACAGTTGTCGGCGCTGGCCAGCATCACGGTGCTCGCACTGGGATTGAGTGATCGCCTGCAGGGTATGATGGAAGGTTACCGCGCTGCGCAGAACGATATCCTCAAAGCCAACCAGCTCAAGATTGATGCCCTGCAGCAGGCTGACAGCGTGAAGGAGGAGTTTATCGCCAATGTGTCGCATGAGCTGCGCACGCCGTTGACTGGCATTATCGGGCTGGCGGAAATCATGCTGGCCGATCAGGCCGGTGATCTGAATCCCTCCCAGCGGGAAACACTGACATTGATGAAAGTCAGTGCACAGCGCTTGTCCAGTCTGGTCAATGATGTGATCGACTTTTCTGCGATGAAAAACGGCCAGTTGTCACTGAACAAAAAAGATGTCGATCTCAAGCAGGTCTGCGCCGTAGTCGCACGAATGACACGGCCGCTGATTGGCGACAAACCGATCAAACTGATCGAGAACTATCCGCCGCTGAAAGTGATTGTTGAAGGTGACGAGGACAGGCTCCAGCAGGTACTGTTTAATCTGGTCGCCAATGCTGTCAAATTTACCCCGCATGGCAGCGTGACCATTTCTGTGGAACTGCTTGATGTGGATGTGCGCGTCTCGGTGCGTGATACCGGTATCGGCATCTCCGCCGCCGAGCAGAAAAATATCTTCAAGCGTTTTTATCAGGTCGATTCCGCAGAAGCGAGGCAGGTGGGTGGTACCGGGCTGGGCTTGTCAATCTCGCAGCGTCTGCTGGAGTTGCATGATTCCGAGATTGTGTTGCGCAGTACACCGGGCGAAGGTTCTCTGTTTTACTTTGATCTGCCGCTGAAAAAATCCATGCCTGACGGCAAAAAAGTCAAGGCCGAACCTCCATCAGCCGCCGCTGCGCTCGCGGCCATTGATGCACACGCACCCGCCCTGAGCACTGCGCTGCAAGCCAGTGGACTGGCTGAAGACAGGCGCAAGTCGTCACGCACGGATGACGGGGTTGATTCCGGAGTCCTGGCAGCGCATCAGCAGTGGCATGGCAAAATTCTGGTGGTTGATGACGAGTACCTGAATCTGCGCATCGTGGAGTCGCACCTGTCTGACACCTATCAGCTGACCACGGCACTCAGTGGTGCCGAGGCGCTGGAGAAACTGGCTCAGGACAAACCGGATCTGATCATTCTGGACCTGATGATGCCAGTCATGACCGGTTATCAGGTCTGCCAGATTATTCGCAAGCGTTACGATCCGGATGAATTGCCCATTGTGATTCTCACAGCCAAAAACCGTGTTGAGGATTTGGTCAAGGGGCTCAGCCTTGGGGCCAATGACTACATCACCAAACCGTTCAGCAAGGAAGAGCTGCGCGTGCGCATCGACAAACAGTTTGAACTGCTGCATCTGCAACACGTCAAGCGGGATAACCAGCGCCTGAACTGGCAACTGCAGCGTTACGAAGAAAACGAAAAACGTTTGCGCGCACGCGAGCAACGGCTGGCAACGCTGCTCGATGTCACCGGCGATCCCTTGCTGGCGATTGATGAGGCCGGTATCGTGATTTTTATCAACCAGACAGCCGAGCAACTGTTGCAGATTGATGCCGCTGATTTTGTTCAGCAGTCCGTCAACAAAATCTCTGAACATCTGGCAATTCAGTCGCAGGCACTGTCTGATGCTGTGCGTTTCCCGTTTAATGAGGCCATGATTTCGCGCTCAGGCAAAACCGACTACTACGACTTCGAGCTGTCGTCGGGTCGTGGGCGGTTCTGTCTGCTGACCATGCAGCAGATGGATCAGGAATTTTACTTGCTGGTCTTTGAACAGGCGCTTGAGCGACAGTTGTCAGCTCACGATGAAGAACCCGAGGCGCTGAGTTTGCCGCAGATCATTGATGAAATTAATCGCAACGTGGAGCGCACCCAGATGCTGGGTGAGTATCTGCAGCAGATCAAGCCGGAAGATTTGCACAAACATCGTGAGCTGGTGGACGAACTGGGCAGCATCGACAAGCTGATCAACAAATTGTCAGGCACCATCAGCAGCCCAGGGGATGAGGACAGTGAGCTGCAGTACCGTGAAGCCCTGGTCAAGGTGATGCAGGATTGCCACTATTACTGGCAGAAGGTGACAGGCGAGTCGATTATTGACCTGGCAGAAAAGAGCCGGATCTGGAGTGTCAGTATTGACAATGGTCGCTTGCGGACGCGATCGATGAATCGTTATCTGTCACTGGACAAATTGCCGTCCAATCCGAGATGGCGTCAGGTCGCCCGTACAGCCTATTTTGTGCTGTCAAAAGTGTCTCACGACGAGGAGGCACGCAACGCACTGGAGTCTTCGGTATCGCGTCTGCAGGAGATTGTGGAGCAGAAAGCGCTGGCGTGATGCCACTGATCTGACAACAAACCTTAAAAACAGGATCAGCATGACTGTAATATCCAAACGCCTTGCCGCTGTGGTGGTGATATGTCTGCCCACGCAGCTGCCAGCCCAGTATGGCGCCCCTGACGGACAATGGCACACCTGGGGCGGTGATCATGGTTTTACGCGCTACACGGCGCTGGACCAGATTAACCGTGACAACGTTGCGCAGCTTGAACTTGCCTGGCGCTGGCAGGCGTTGCCGCTGGGTGATCGCCCTGACACGAATCTGAAAGCGACACCACTGATGGTGGATGGTGTCTTGTATGTCCCATCGGGCCAGCATCAGGTGGTCGCGCTGGACCCCGCTACCGGCCAGGAAATCTGGCGCTTTGATCCCGATCCACCAACCGTGGCAGAGCGCGGGCTGGGGCTTGGCAGTCGTGCCCTGGGTTTGTGGCAAGGTGACGGCAAAACCCGGCTGTTTCACAACACCCTCGATGGGCGTCTGATTTCCATTGATGCAGCCACCGGCAAGGCAGATCCTGCGTTTGGCAATCAGGGCACGGTGCTGTTGCGTGAAGGTCTGTATCCCGATGGCAGTGACGCCGAGTCGGTGGGATCATCCTCACCACCCGCGGTAGTGGGTGATATTGTGGTGGCGCAGGTGGTCGGCACCATCACTGCACCCAATCAGGAAGCCATCCCCGGCCATATCCGTGGCTACGATGTCCACACCGGCGAACTGCGCTGGCGCTTCAACACCATTCCCCAGCCCGGCGAGTTCGGTCACGACACCTGGGAAGGTGACTCCTGGCGCTATACTGGCAACACGGGTGTCTGGTCCATGATGAGTGTGGATACCGAAACCGGGTATATCTATTTGCCGGTGGAGGCCGGGTCCAATGATTTTTACGGTGGACACCGTCACGGCGACAATCTGTTTTCACAAAGTCTGGTTTGTTTGGATGGGCGCACCGGAGAGCTGGTCTGGCATTACCAGCTCTCGCGCCATGATCTGTGGGACTATGATCCGCCGTCTGCGCCGATACTGGGTGACATCACAGTCAACGGCCAGCGCATCAAGACCGTGACGCAGCTCACCAAGCAGGGCATGTCGTTTGTGTTTGATCGTGTGACGGGTGAACCGGTCTGGCCGATTGAAGACCGGCCGGTACCACAAAGTGAGGTGCCGGGAGAGAAGACAGCACTGACGCAGCCGTTCCCGACCTTGCCGCCGCCCTACCTGAGTCAGGGATTTCATGAACAGGATCTGATCGACTTCACACCGCAGCTGCGTGCCGAGGCGCTGGCGATTGCAGCCCGATATGTCACCGGACCCCTGTATACGCCACCGACACCGATACGCGAAGATGGGACACAAGGCACCTGGGTCAATCCGGGTTATCAGGGCGGCTCCAACTGGAATGGTGCTGCGTTTGATCCGCATACCGGCATGATGTATGTGCCGCTGCGCAACGCGCCGATGGTTGCCGGGTTGCAGGACGCCGATCCGGCGCGCACCAACTGGCGCTATTTGAGAGCGCCGTCGGTGTTTATCCAGGGACCGCGTGGTCTGCCCATCATGCGCCCGCCGTGGAGTCTGGTCACGGCCACCGATATGAATCGTGGACAGCACACCTGGTCGCGCAGTATTGGCCCGGCCTCCGACTATATCCGCGAGCATCCGGATTTGCAGGGACTGGGTCTGGACTTCGAGAATATGGGCCATCCGATGATTCGGCCTTCACCACTGCTGACCTCAACGCTGTTGTTTTTGGCGGAGGCCGGGCATCTCAGCGGTGATCCCGGCGGTCCGATGTTTCGTGCCTACGACAAAACCACAGGTGAGGTGGTGGCGGAAATCGAATTGCCGGCCAAGGCCAGCGGTGCACCGATGAGTTATCTGCATCAGGGGCATCAGTATATTGTCATTGCGGTAGCCACTGCCGAGCACCCGGCTGAACTGGTCGCACTGGCGTTGCCGGACGCGGTTGCGCTGGCAGGTGATGCCGGCGCCCGACAGTCAGCAGGTATCGCTGCGGCAACGGTTGCGGCCACGGTGGATAACGCCCCTGCACAGGAGGTGTTGTCACCCGAACAACGTGCGCAGGCGCAAGCCCTGTTCACCCTGCACTGTGCCGTCTGTCATGGCGCTGATGGGCTGGGTGTTGCGGGTGGGTCGGCGCCATCGCTGGGCAATGCCCGTGATACCGCCATGAATCTGGGTATTATTCGCAATGGCGGCGTGGAAATGCCGTCGTTTGCGTTGCGACTGAGCGATGAGGAGAGTGCACTGTTGGCCCGGTATCTGCCGGCATTGACACCTTGAACATCCGGTTGGCTGAATCGCCGTCGCCACCATCAAGCCATTTTGAAGGTTTAACACTATGGACAATCCATTCACCCGCCTTCCCGTCATGGAAGGTTCTTTCCTGCGGCTAAGGCCGCTGCAGCGCTCCGATACCGAAGCACTGTATCAGGCTGCCAGCGACCCGTTGATCTGGGAGCAGCATCCTGATCCACTGCGTTACCAGCGCGAGCGCTTTGAGCAGACGTATCTGGCCGGCGCGTTGGCGTCGGGCTCGGCCTTGCTGGTGACGGACAAACACTCGGGCGAGGTGCTGGGTTGTTCCCGTTATTACGACTGGGACCCGGAGCGGGCCGAGGTCGCGGTTGGATTTACCTTTATCGTGCGCAGCCGATGGGGTGGTGCCACCAATGCCGAACTCAAACGTCTGATGTTCGACTATGCGTTTCAGCATGCCGGCAAAATATGGTTGCACATCGGCAAGGACAACTGGCGCTCACGCAAAGGCAGTGAAAAAGTGGGCGCCGTCTTTTCCCACGAAGCAGTTCGGGAAATTGGCGGGCAACCGCATGACTACGCGTTTTACTGCGTCACGCGCGAACACAGGAGTTGAATGATGCAACACGAGATGATGAACATGTTTGCCGTGCCCTTGTACCGTGCCAAGCTTGGGCGCCCATTCACGGCGGAGGAGCAGGCATTTTTCCATCAGGCACTTGCCGGAGCCGTCCCCGCGATCAGCAATCATTCCTCACAGGGCAAGGCTGTACTCAATTCGCCGGCGCTGGCTGGCCTGCGCGAGTTTGCCCAGGGCCATCTGGCGCAGTATCTGCAAACGGTGTTCAACACCAGCAATCAGGTCCAGTTGAAAATCACACAGTCGTGGTTGACGCTTTCCGGCAAAGGCCAGTCTCATCATGTGCATACCCACCCCAACAGTGTGGTCAGCGGTGTACTCTATATCAATCTGGCGCCACAGGACGGTATCAATTTTTATCGCAATGAGGATAACATCTGGTACGAGCTGATCAGGCAGCAGGATACCTACTACAATGCCTATCAGTATTTTGTGCAGAGCAGCGTCGGCGACTTGCTGCTGTTTCCATCCAATGTGCGCCACGGTGTGCGGGAGGTGACAGCCGATGTGCAGCGTGTCAGCCTCTCATTCAACACATTCTTTTCCGGGCAGCTTGGCCGCGAAGAGTTTTCCAATGCCTTGAACATCGAGGTCAGGAGCTAGCGCGTGATGACGGATCTCAAACATATTCTGCTGTTCAGCCAGTCGGTTGCGCGCGAGGCGGGCTCACTGATGGTCTCTGAACTGCGCAAACAGGGCGGACCGTCGTCGCATTACAAGTTTGCGGGCACCGAGCTGGTGACGGAGGCTGATCTCAAGGTCGACAAACTGATCTGTGATGCCATTCTCAAGCAGTTTCCTGATCACCTGATGCTGGCAGAGGAGTCTGCACCGGATCTGGCTGATCTGAGTCAGCGGCAAGATCCCCTGTGGATCATTGACCCGATCGATGGCACCGTCAATTACGCCCATGATCATGCGCAGTCCGCCGTATCGATTGCCTATGCCGAGCAAGGGCAGGTGCAGTGCGCAGTGGTGTTTAATCCCTTTGTTGACGAGATGTTTTACGCCATCAAGGGCGGTGGTGCATTTCTGAACGGCAGGCCGATTCGGGTCGCGCAAAAGACCGATATTCGCCGGGCACTGTTTGCGACCGGTTTTCCGTATGAAAAAGGTGATATGGCCCCTTTGGTCAGGCGCCTGGGGTATATGCTGTCGCATTGTGCTGACCTGCGCCGGCTGGGATCCGCCTCGCTCGACATTTGCTGGGTGGCCATGGGGCGACTGGATATCTACTACGAAAACCTCAGTGTCTGGGATTTTGCGGCGGCGCAGCTGATTGCGCGCGAAGCCGGCGCGCGTTACGGGCATTTTCAGCCGGTCCCGGCCGGTATCAGCCCCGAGTTTCACAACAAGAATATTCTGGTCAGCAACCCTGCACTGTTTGATCAGGCGCTGTTGCTGCTGCAACAGGCCGATCGGCAAGCCTGATTATTGGTCCGGGCCATAGGCACTGAAGCTGTCAGCGCCTTCTTCCTGGCACAGATTGATCCAGTTGTTGATGCCAGCACTGCGATACTTCTGTTTATGCAGAATAAAATAGAAGCGTCGCATCCAGTCCCGATGAGGAGCATACAGCGGCAGCAAACTGCCACGCCGGAACGCCTCTTGCAATGTAATCTTTGACAGACATCCAATGCCCAGCCCTGCTTCCACCGCTCGCTTGATGGCTTCGGTGTGCTGCAGTTGCAGGCGAATTTTCAGTTGCGGCAGCAGGCCGTAAACCGCACGATTAAAACCCTGCCGTGTGCCGGAACCGGCCTCGCGCAGAATCCAGTCTGCGCCCAGCAAATCATCGTCGCTCAGCGTCGGGCGCCCGGCCAGCGGGTGGGTAGGGGCGCAGAACAGGCTAAGTTCATCGTCGCGCCACGGGATCACGGTCAGTGCGTCGTCTTGCAGCTCGCCTTCAATCAGTCCGATGTCGAGTTCGAAGTTGCGCACCTTCTGAGTGATTGATGAGGTGTTCTCCACCGTCAGCCTGACGTTGGCACCGGGGTAGCGGTTCATGTACTCCGCCATGATGGGGACAGCGAGATAGTTGCCAATGGTCAAGGTTGCACCGACCTTGATCTCCCCCGCCTCGCCCTGATGCAGCAATTGTTGCTCCAGCTCCCGTGCCTGACTTAACAAGGCCTCTGCGCGCGGGCGCAAGCTCTTGCCGAACTCATTGAGCTGCAAGCGCTTGCCCACCCGGTCAAACAGCTGCATGTCGAAGCGCTGCTCAAACTCCTTTAATGCCGCGCTGGCGGCCGATTGCGACATGGACAGGCTCTCGGCGGCCTGGGACACGTTTTCATGCCAGGCCGTGGCCAGAAAGACTTCAATGTGGCGGAGTGTGTAGTGCATAATACGCGCCTCTTATATTTGTATAATCGATTAACCATATCTTATGAATTCATTTTGATGGTAACAAGCCTGCGATTACCATATGCAGGCTTTTTCCGGAGATAACTCCGGATTTCCGAACTTGAATCAGATTGGCAGGACTTGAAAATGGCTGCGATTTCCAAACAGAGTGTGACCAGCGTACATCACTGGAACGAATCCCTGTTCAGTTTTACCACCACGCGTGACAAGGGCTTGCGTTTTGAGAACGGCCACTTTGTCATGGTGGGTATGGAAGTGGAAGGTCGTCCGCTGATGCGTGCCTACAGCATCGCCAGCGCGAACTACGACGAGGAGCTGGAGTTCTTCAGCATCAAGGTGCCTGATGGTCCGCTGACCTCGCGCCTGCAGAATATCCGGGTTGGTGATGAACTGCTGATCAGCAGCAAACCGACGGGCACGCTGGTGGTGGACCACCTGTTGCCCGGCAAGCATCTCTACCTGATCGGCACCGGCACGGGTCTGGCGCCGTTTATGAGCATTATCCGTGATCCGGAAGTGTATGAGCGCTACGAAAAGGTCGTGCTGGTGCATGGTGTGCGCCGTATTATCGATCTGGCCTACCGTGACTACATCAGCAAGGAGCTGCCCCAGAACGAGTTTTTTGGCGATGCCGTGCGCGAGAAGCTGATTTATTACCCGACAGTAACCCGTGATGCTTTTGAAAATCAGGGCCGTGTCACCGATATTCTGGCTGATGGCACGCTGGCACAGCGCATTGGCCTGCCCCCTGTGTCACCGGCAGATGACCGTTTTATGCTCTGCGGCAGCCCCAGCATGCTCAAGGATATGTGCAAGATTCTTGATGAAGCCGGTTTCCGTGAATCGCGTCACGGCATTCAGGCCGAGTACGTGATTGAGCGCGCCTTCGTGGAATAAGTTGGTGGATCAAGCCAGGTGCGAGCCTGGCCCAATAAAAAAGCCCGGTCTGACCGGGCTTTTTTATTGGATGTCTTGATGCTCTGGCTGATGTCCAGAGGGCTGATCAGCTCAGGAAGTAGCCCACCAGACAGCCTTTGGCATCCGGAATGTCATTCATGTTCACTTTGCCACCGGCCATGATGGTGTTGAGTGCATCACGCAGGTAGTGGTTGTTGATTTCCAGACGCTGCGTCTCGTAACCCAGCTGGTCATTGATCGGGCCGCGGAAGTGAATCTCGCGGGTGCGTGGATCAATGATAAACACTTCGGCAGTACGCTCCACGCCCATGGAGCGTGCAACGGACTGGTCAGCATCCTTCAGGATCGGGAAGGTGATCTTGAATTCTTCCGCTTCTTTCTGAATACGCGGGATGTCGTCCTGAATAAAAGAGTTCAACATCAGGAATTCGATATTCTTGTCGGCATACTCCTGCTGTATGGACAGGTAAGTCGGCACTGACAGGCGTGCGATCGGGCAGCCTGAACCATGGATATACATGACAATAAAGTCCCTGTCCTTGTATTCATCCAGTGTGTGTGTCACACCCAGGTGATCAACCAGCTCGAACTCCTTGATGCTTTTCAGGTAGGAATCCTGAGCATGGGCAACAAACGAGAGCATGGAAAAAGCCGCTATGGTCAGCAAACCGAAAATCTTGTGCATGTTTCTACTCCTTTGTATCACCCGTGGTACTCCAGCAGATTTCCGCTGTGTTACCAGTTTCAACCATAACTACATCAAGTATCTTGACGTATATCAAGACTATCATTGTGAC
Organism: Pseudohongiella sp.; assembly: GCA_036834885.1. GTDB lineage: Bacteria > Pseudomonadota > Gammaproteobacteria > Pseudomonadales > Pseudohongiellaceae > Pseudohongiella. Next base: position 24,292 of record DAITNA010000005.1, read on the forward strand.
GAATTGTGAGCGTTTCCCGCATTTTATGCATTTCCGCTCAGGCGTAAAGCATCCGCTCGATTTTTTCGCCAAAGTGCAGCCCGTTGCCGTCGAATCGCAATCCGTGTCCCCATGCCGGCCGTAAACACGGTATAGTGCCGACACCCGAACAACAACAGCTTTCAAGCATGGATCTGATTTATGCGTTCGACTGTTTCGCGCTGGTACAGCGCGCTGGTTTTTGATCGTCCCTGGCTGGTTATCGCGCTGTTGGTAGCGCTGGCTGGCGTCTTTGGCTGGTACGCACAGTCATTCAAACTGGATGTTTCTGCCGATTCCCTGCTGATGGAGGACGACCGTGATCTTGAGCTGTCAAGGGTTGTCAACCAGCGTTATGGCGTCCGCGATGCCGTTACGATTGCCTTCCGGCCTCGGGGTTTCGATCTGCTGAGCGACCAGTCGCTGGCCATCATGGCGTCCATCCGCGACGATTTGCTGGCGCTGGAGCGGATTGAGTCGGTGGACAGCCTGCTGAACGTGCCGGTATTTGGAGATACCCCGCTGACGGGTATTTCCGAGGACTATCTGACTGTGCTGGATGAGGGGCTGGATCCGGAGGCAGTCCGTGAAGAGTTGATGACCAACCCGGTATTCAGCAATGCCATTATCAGCCCTGACGGCACCACGGGAGCCATGCTGGTCAGCTTTTATCTGGATACCCGCTATATCGAGCTGATCAACCGCCGCACCGAACTGCGCAATCTGCGCAACACCGAAGGGCTCAGTCCGGAGCAGGAGGCTGAGCTGTCCGACGTCAGCGCTGCATTTGATGCTTACAGCACCCAGGCGGCCCAACTGCGACATGAAGATATTGCCAGTATCCGCGCGATACTGGACAACTATCAGGATGAGGTAGAGCTCTATCTGGGCGGGGCGCCCATGATTGCTGACGATCTGGTGAGTTTTGTGCGCAGTGATCTGGCCACCTTCAGTCTGGTGGTGTTTGCATTTATTGTGATTGCGCTCGGCCTGATTTTCCGCCGCGTGCGCTGGGTTGCCTTGCCGCTGGCCTGCTGTGCCATAGCGGGTGTGATCGTGGTGGGCATTCTGGGGCTGATGGACTGGCGGGTGACCGTGGTGTCGTCGAACTTCATGTCGCTGCTGCTTATCATCACGATTTCGCTCACGGTACACCTGATTGTGCGTTACCGCGAACTGCGTGCCAGCCGGCATTTCACCGATCACAAACGCCTGCTGCGACACGCCGTGCTGGTCATGTTCAAACCCTGTTTGTATACCGCGCTGACGACCATGGTGGCTTTTGGTTCGCTGGTAGTCAGTGGCATCACGCCAATCATTTCCTTTGGCTGGATCATGGTGATGGGGGTTGTTACCGCATTGCTGGTGGTGTTCCTGCTGTTCCCGGCCCTGATGAGTCTGCTCAAGCCGGAGCCGGACGTGAGCGCCCCGGCTGCATCCCGTTTCAACTTTACTGCGATGCTGGCGCGTTTGACGGACAGGGCAGGTAGCAAGCTGCTGTGGGTGTTTGCGGCTGTGTTTGCTGTCAGCGCCGTGGGTATTTCGCGTTTGCAGGTGGAAAACAGTTTTATTGCGTATTTTGATTCCGACACCGAAATCTATCAGGGCATGAAGCTGTTTGACGACAAGCTCGGGGGCACCCTGTCGTTTGATGTGCTCGTCAACTTGCCAGCCGATGCCGGTTTTGACGATGAGTTTGACGACGGTTTCGACGACGGCTTTGATGATGGTTTTGGTGACGAGGGCAATGATGCCTACTGGTTCACGGCAGACAAAATGGACCAGATCAGGCAAATGCATGAGTTTCTGGACAATCATCCGCAGACCGGCAAGGTGCTGTCCTTTGGCGCTGTGGTGCAACTGGCTGAACAATTGAACGGCAACCAGCCGGTGGACAGCTTCCTCTGGGCATTGCTGTACTCGATGTTGCCGGAAACCCTGCGCTCAACCGTACTGACACCGTTTTTGTCAGTGGAATTGAATCAGGCGCGATTCAACGTCAGGGTCATTGAGTCCGATCCGGATCTGAACCGAAATCAGCTGATTGAAGATGTGCGCACAGGTTTGCAACAGAATTTCGGGTTGTCTCCGGAACAGGTAGAGGTCACCGGCACTCTCGTGCTGTACAACAATGTGCTGCAAAGTCTGTATGAGTCCCAGATTCTAACCCTGGGCGTAGTGCTGGGTGTGATCATGATCATGTTCCTGCTGCTGTTCCAATCCATGCGGATTGCCATCCTGTGCATCATCCCGAATGTGATTGCTGCCGCGCTTGTGCTGGGCATCATGGGCTGGATGGGCATTCCGCTGGACATCATGACTATTACCATTGCCGCCATTTCCGTGGGTATTGGTGTGGACAACACCATCCACTACATGCACCGCTTCCGCCGCGAGTTCCATCGCCTGGGCAACTACAAGGCCACCATGTATTTCTGCCACGGCAGCATTGCACGCGCCATGTACTTTACGTCGCTGACCATTGTGGCCGGTTTTTCCATCCTTGTGTTGTCCAACTTTATCCCCACCATTGTGTTTGGTCTGCTGACCAGTATTGCAATGGTGGTCGCTCTGTTGGGCGCACTGACCCTGTTGCCCCAGTTGCTGATCAGTTTTAACGGACTCGGCCCGGAAACTCATCCGGACAATACGGCTGGCGCGAGCGCCCCGGCGGGCGTGGTATGATCGGCGGCTGCTGACACGAGTGGACAACCCTGCGTTGGCAGCAGCCAGTAACAGCTTTACAGATTTGGAGAAATTCTATGCAGGACATGTCATCCACCAAGGACAACCCGACCCCCGCGCCCAGCCGACTGCTGGATGAGAAGCTGTTCAAGGCACGCGCGGTGACGATTTTTGGTGAGATCAATGAAAAGCTTGCCCGCAGCGTCACCGAGCGGCTGCTGGCATTGGCCGCAGACAGCAAGGACCCCATTACCCTGTACGTCAGTTCACCGGGCGGGCACGTTGAATCGGGCGATGTCATTTACGACATGATCAAGTTTATTGAGCCTGAGGTCCGGGTTGTGGGAACCGGTTGGGTGGCCAGTGCGGCGACCACCATTTATCTGGCGGCAGACAAAGCCAATCGCTTTGCGTTGCCCAACACCCGCTTTCTGGTGCATCAGCCATCCGGCGGGTCCCGTGGCAGTGCCTCGGATATCAAGATTCAGGCCGAGCAGATTGTCAAAATGCGCGCCCGTATCAACCAGCTGATTGCCAATGAAACCGGACAACCCCTTGAACGCGTGGCCAGGGACACTGATCGTGATTACTGGATGACAGTTGAGGAAGCCATTGAATATGGCATTGTGGGGCGGCGCATCACCAGTATGTCGGAGCTGGGGGGCTGAACGGCCCCCGGTTCATTCCAGCGTCAGTGACGCAGGCGGGTTCTGTACTTTGACAAACAGGGCCTGCTGGTTGCGCACCAGCGTGCACACGACATGATAGTCAGGCTGGCAGGACAGTGAGCGCACAATAGCGCTGCTGTAGGAAATCAGCTGAACCAGTACTTGTGCGCTGACCCCCTGGTATTCAACATTGATGGTGCCGCTGTTGCCAGTGATCACACCATCGCTGCTGGTCCACTCCAGTCCGAGCGAGCTGACCGGCTCTATCATGAAGCGGTTGCCTTGTGGGACAACACGCAGGCTGAACAGGGTGTTCTCCGCCTGCCATTCGCCTTCCCATACCGCGCTGTCAAAATGGTCGTTGTGATGCTCGCTGGTGCTGCTGGTCTGTGGCACTTGTGCGTCGGCATCCATAGCCATCACGGTTGGTGAAAACATGGCGCACAGGCCACAGGCGAGTATCAGGGCGTTTGCCCTAGTGTTGGTCAATACGTGCGGAACAAAAGCAGGGGGATTGGTCTGGAACATGGTTTTGTGTCACCGTTACCGTCAGTCACTCAATCAGCCGGCGGGCAGTATAGCAGTATTTCCCTCACCGTCGACAAGCCAGTCTGAGTCGGCCAGGCGCTGATCCTGCATCTGATCCTAGCGTGGGTAAAAAAAAGGCCGGGAGGTGTTTTGGGGCACCGCACCGGCCAAGAGGGATCATTTACCACATCCGAATACCTTCCTTCGGAAACCAGTCGGCGCGAGTTACGTTCGCTGACTGATTGCAATGGTTGAAAGTGTAGGCCTGCAGATGGAATAGATAAAATCGATTATATGTATTAGAGTGATTTGCCAAATATATGAATGTGGCGCCAAGGCGGGATGGGGGGCTTATGACACATTTACCAACAACCAAGCAGCTGCGTTATTTTGTGGCGCTTGAGCAGCACGAGCACTTTGGCAAAGCGGCCGAAGCCTGCTTTGTGTCGCAGCCGGCTTTCAGTGTGGCAATCAAGGAGCTGGAAAATCTGCTCAATATTCAGCTGGTGGATCGCACCAACAAAAATGTCACTGTCACGGCACTGGGGCGCGATATTGCGCGTCAGGCACGCGTTGTCTTGCGTGATCTGGAGGATCTGGTCGATATTGCCAAGGGCAACCAGCAACCGCTGACTGGCCAGCTCAAGCTGGGTGTGATTCCGACCATCGCACCGTTTTTGCTGCCCCGGTTGTTGCCAGCGCTGCGCAAGGCCTACCCGGATCTCAAGCTTTACCTGAAAGAGGATTTGACCGAGCGGGTTTATGAGCGGTTGATGGACGGCGAGTTGGACCTGATCCTGATTGCACTGCCTTACGAGCTGCGCAATACCACGGACATGGTGCTGTTTGACGATCGATTTTTTCTGGCCTACCAGCAGAAAAGCACGTTTGTCGACCCCTCGCATTACAGCCTGAACAGTCTGCCCAGTGACAGCATCCTGTTGCTGGAAGACGGTCATTGCCTGCGTGACCATGCATTGTCGGCCTGCAACATCAAAAACGCTGACAAGGTCAGCAGTATCACGGCGACCTCATTGCTGACGCTGGTGCAGATGGTCGATGCCGATCTGGGCATCACCTATTTGCCAGAAATGGCGGTCAACTCATCGTTGCTGAAAAACACACGGATCAAAACCATGGCGATGGATGCGGGCAGTTCGCGCCAGATTGGTCTGGTATGGCGTAAGGCCAGCACCCGGCAGGATGAGTTTGCGATGCTCGGCGAGTTTATTCGCAGCCATTACAAAACCGATGCAAACTGATGGTCTCGCCGGCTTCCGGTGGTGACTTCTGGCCGATTGACTTGACTTGGACTGCTGTGTTGAATGGCGAGCCTGAATATGTTCAGGTTTTTCAACCGCCTTTATGAAATCGGGCCATGTGGCCTGGCAGTCGAGGTAGCAATGATCAGATTTTCGCGCAAGCTCATGTTGTCGCTGCTGACCTGCGGTGCGTTGGCCGCAACTGTTTCTGCATCGGCCAACGAGGTCAACACCGGGGTCAGTCGTGCCGCAGATTTCACCTTGATAGACCAGCACGGCAAAGCCTTCAATCTCCATTATCACGCCCAGCGTCCGGCAGTACTGCTGATGGCGCACACTGCCGGCTCCGGGTTGGTACAACAATCACTGGAAACATTGTTGTCATCCGCTGATCCTCGCGATCAGGGCATCGCACTGGTGCTGCTCAATGCCGAAGGGCCTGTGCGCGGACTGCAGGCTGACGTACCGGTGTTACAGGATGATGCGGGACTGGTGTCATCCACCCTCGGTTTGCAGTACGCCGGTGAAACCTTGCTGGTCAATCCGCAGCGCTGGGAGATTGTCTATCGCGGGCCGGCACTGGATGCGACGGGTAACGCCATCAACGCGTCCTTGCAGCAGGCCATGCAAAGTTTGCTGAACGCGCAGGCACCTGCCCCGGTGTCTCAGCCCATGCCCGCGGTGGCTGAAACCTTGCCCGCGCATCCGGCGCCGGCCGGGGTATCGTACCGGGAGACAGTTGCACCGATGCTGCTGGAAAAGTGCGCCGGTTGTCATCGGCCCGGTGGCATTGCGCCATGGGCGATGACGGGACATGCGATGGTGCAGGGTTTTTCACCGATGATTCGCGAAACCGTGCTGACCCGACGTATGCCGCCATGGCATGCTGATCCGGCTGTGGGAGAGTTCTTGCATGACCTGAGCCTGAGTGTTGAACAAAAGCAGCAGCTGCTGTCCTGGATTGATGCCGGCTCCCCGCGTGGTGACGGTGACGACCCGCTCACTGTGGTGGATGCGCAAGCGACCGCATGGGAACTGGGCGAGCCGGATCTGGTGGTGACACTGCCGGCGTTTGATATTCCGGCCACGGGCACACTGGATTACCAGTTTTTTGAAGTGCCCAATCCGCTTGACCACGATGTCTGGGTCAAGGCGGTACAAATAGCGCCGGGCGATCGCCAGGTGGTGCATCATGCGATTGCCACCTTTGGTGCGCCGTCCAATGTCAGTGGCCGCACCGATAGCGGTGAATCGCTGTTTCAGCCCCAGTTGATGACATTTGTGCCGGGCAATGACACCTATGTCTATCCCGAGAACACGGGTGTGTTTATTCCGGCCGGAACATCGTTTTATACCCAGATGCACTACACCACTTACGGGCGCGAGACACGTGACCAGACCCGCATCGGTTTGTACTTCAGTGATGAGGCGCCGGAGCACGTCCTGCAACACTACTCCATCCTGAATGTGGAACTGGATATTCCGCCCGGCGTTGCCGAGCACCAGGAAGCTGCGTATTACACCTTCCAGCGGGACGCGGTGATTTACAGCCTGTTCCCGCATGCGCATTACCGCGGGCGGGCGTCGGAATTTTCTGTGCGCTACCCTGACGGACGCGAGGAGCTGGTGCTGTCTGTGCCCAACTATGACTTTAACTGGCAGCGCTATTTCCAGTTCAAAGAACCCATCATGGCGCCAGCTGGCACACAAGTGATTCATCGCACGACGTATGACAACTCAACCGCCAATCTGAGCAATCCGGATGCCAGTGTGGCGGTGAGTTTTGGTGAGCAGACATGGGAAGAGATGCTTTACGGCGGCATTTCCTACCGGTACGCCGAGCCGCGTGAAAATGACCATGAAATTGATGTGCAGGCGTATTTCACGTCGCTGGCCATGGGTTTTATGGACAAGAACATGGACGGTCGTGTCAGCCTTGACGAAATGCCAGAGCGCTCACGTCAACCGCTGGCCTTGCCCTTCACCATCATGGACCGCGACAAGACGGGCGGGCTGGAATACGCTGAATTCCAGCAATTCCTGATTCAGACCAATATGATGGGTAACAGTGATATTGTTCAGTAATCCCGCATCATAAAAAAGGCCACCATCCGGTGGCCTTTTTTATTGCTCTCTTTTGCTGATTTGGCTGTCAGGCGTTGAGATCGCCGCGCTCGACCGGCGGAGGCAGGAAGCGGTAGTTCTTCAGCGGCAGCTCGCGCACACGTTGTCCTGTCAGCGCGTACAGGGCATTGCTCACAGCCGCGCTGATGGGAGGTGTTGCCGGTTCACCCAATCCTCCAATCGCAACGCCTTCGGTTTCCAGCAGGATCACATCGATTTGCGGAGACTCGGACAATCGCAGCATCTCGTAGTCGTGGAAATTGCTCTCCCTGACCCGGCCTTGTTCGATGCTGATCTGGCCATACATGGCAGCGGTCAGTCCGTAAATAATACCGCTTTCGACTTGCGATGCCGCGTTGTCCGGATGGACTACCCGGCCGCAATCGATGGCGCAGGTCACTTTTTCAACTTTCACCTGGCCATCAGCAGTCAGTGAAATTTCTGCGACCTGCGCCACGATGCTGCCAAAACTTTCTTGCAGTGCAATGCCGCGTGCGCGCCCCTGTGGGGCCGGCGTTTCCCAGCCAGCTTTGGCAGCAGCTTCGCGCAGTACACGCGCATGCCGGGGTTTGTCGGTCAGCAGCGCCAGACGGAATTGCAAGGGATCCTGCTGCCTGTGCCATGCCAGCTCATCCGCAAACGACTCCAGAAAGAACGTGTGCTGCGAATGTGCAACGCTGCGCCAGGCGCCAAAGGGCACGTGAGTCGGGCTCTCAACATAATCGATTTTCTGGTTGGGCACAGCATAGGCGATGTGTGCTGCTTCTGCCGGTTCGTTTTTACCGATGTAGGCATTCTCCCAGGCGACCAGATTGCCGTTGTTGTCAAACGCAGCGCGGAATCGGCTGCTGACCGCCGGACGATAATAATCCTGACGCATGTCTTCCTCACGGCTCCAGAGCGTTTGCACCGGCACGTCAAACTGTTGTGCGATCAGTGTGGCCTGCACAATGGTGTTGGTGGATGTTGGCAAACGCCGGCCAAAGCCGCCGCCCAGATAAAACGGGTGTACAGTGACCTGAGTCTCGTCCAGACCGGCTGCCGAGGCGACCTGACCCCTGATGCCGAGATTGTCCTGTGTCCCAGTCCATACCTCACACTGACCATTGTGGAAATGCACAGTGCAGTTCATCGGTTCCATCGCAGCGTGTGCCAGATAGGGCACACGATAGTTTGCGGACACGACGTCCGATGCGTTGGCCAGTGCCGCAGGGGCATCACCCAGCAGCACGTCCTCATGGCGTTGGCCACTTTCCAGTGCTGCATCATAGTCCGCATAAATGTCTGAGCTGGAACGGTTGTCGGCATTGGTGCTGCCAAAAACCGGTTCCAGCAGCGCCAGCGCCTTGCTCGCTCGCCAGTAGTTGTCAGCAACCACCGCCACTGCGTCCGGCAACTCCACAACACGCACAACACCGCGTTGTTGCAGGGCAGTCTCCTTGTTGCCGACGCTCTGCAACTGCGCGCCAAAAACCGGAGCGGTTTTGACCGCAGCGTACAACATGCCCTCGGGCATCGCATCAATGCCAAACATCGCCGTGCCGTCCACCTTGGCAGGGATGTCAATGCGGGGAATGGACTTGCCCATCAGGGTGAACTGTTGCGGGTTTTTGAACACCGGGGTGCGCGACGGCTCAAACTGCGCAGCTGCGGCGGCCAGTTCGCCATAACTGAGACGGCGGTCGCTGGCACTGTGTATCACAAAGCTGTTTTCGGTACGCAGCTCGCCAACCGGCACATCAAGCTGGGCAGATGCTGCCTTGAGCAACATCTCGCGCGCTGCCGCTCCGGCGGCACGCATGCCCATTTCGCCGGTAAAACGCACCGAACTGCTGCCGCCAGTAATCTGCAGATTCATGATTTCAGCGGCTTTCAGCGTGGCAAAATCCATGATGCGGTCAAGGAATGCCGGCGCCGCAAACCCCATGGAGGCGGCAAAACCCTTGACCAGCACGCCATTGGCAAACAGATCCGTGGCCGGTGCCTGCTGCACGCGTACCAGATTCCAGTCGGCATCGAGTTCATCAGCGGCCATCATGGGGAGCGAGGTCAGCACGCCTTGCCCCATTTCCGAGTGCGGTACGATCACCGTCACTGAGTTGTCGGTATCAATGCGTAGCCAACTGGTGAGAAAGTGCTCACCATCGCCAGCCAGATCACGGTTGGCGATGGCATGGCGCGAAGGCCGGGTGCTGGCGTAACCAATCAGCAGACCGCCGCCAAGGACGGTGGCGCCCAGCAAAAAACGTCGTCTTGAGATGCTCATACGTTCGCCTCCTGTTGTGCGCTCGCGTCGGATGCCGGTTCCGGGGTGTTGGCGTTGTAAGCCAGCAGTTCTGCCAGTGCCTTGCTGACACGCGGATAGGTGCCGCAGCGACAGACATTGCTGATGCTGGCTGCGATGGCCGTTTCGTCCGGTGTCGGGTTGTTCTGCACCAGCGCGCTCACTGCCATGATCATGCCGGACTGGCAATAGCCACATTGCGGCACCTGGTGTTTGATCCAGGCCTGCTGGACGGCGGTCAGCCCACCTGCCGACAAGCCTTCGATGGTGGTGATGCGTGTATTTTGCACGGCCGCGACAGGGGTCACGCAGCTGCGTACAGCCTGACCGTCGACATGAACCGTGCAGGCGCCGCATGCGGCAATACCGCAGCCAAACTTGGTGCCGGTCAGACCCAGCTCATTACGCAGTGCCCATAACAGCGGCATATCCGGTTCTATATCCAGTTGCCGGGTTTCACCGTTAATTTGCAGTTCGATCATGATTTGCCTCTCTGGCTGTGACGCCGAATGCCTTGCACCTTGTGCATTTTGTCCTCATCCATGATGACACCGAAGATTGGCGAATTGTGTAGGCCATTGGTCACGATTTTCAAGGTAACCACCTAAAAGGCGTTGACCTTGCAGGCGTTCGATATCAGAGTACTCGCTGCATTTCATGCGAGTGGTTCTCCAGGAAACTGACAATGCAACGTTCTCAGACCAGCTGCGCCGGATTGATACTCCGACCTCGTCGCTGCGGACGCTATCCGAATCAAAATTGAATCAATAGAAGGGGAAGTATGATGAAGACAAGAATTGGATCCTTGCTGATGGGTTTGGCCGTTGCGTTGCTGCTGGCTGCTTGTGCCAGCACGCCGCCGAATCCGCTCGTGGGTGATTGGGAAATCACCATTGAAACACCGATTGGCGCCATGACCGCCAATCTGAGTGTTAACCCCGATCTGACCGGTCAGATGACATCGCAGGACCTGGGTGCCGCTGCGCTGGCAGGTGTCAGTGTAACGGGTGATGCCGTTGCCTTCAGTACAACGGTCAACGCTCAGGGCCAGAGCCTGACCCTGGCATTTGCGGGCAATGTCGCCGGTGACACGCTGACAGGCAGTTTTAATACCGACTTTGGCGCCATCCCGGTCAGCGGTCGTCGCCTGTAAGTTGATTGACTCGTCAAGGCGGTGAAAAAAGACGGGGCTGATGCCCCGTCTTTTTTTGCCTGAACTTTTGCCTTAACCACCCTCAATCGATGGCAAAAACACGACCTCGCTGAACTCATCCAGTGGCTCGGTAAGCGCATCGGTATATATATCGCCATCAATCGACACCGATGCCACACTCAGGCTCGGGCCGCAGCCCGGATAAAGCTTGTCCAGCGCCTTGATCAGCGCCATGACCGAATTGGCCTCAATCTCCATTTTGCTGCCGGCTGGCAGCGGTTTCCCGGTGACTGCCACTGCATCACGCAGCAGGCTGTTGATAGTCAGTTTTGCCATGATTCCCCGAAGCGATCGTTGGTGGCAGCTCGCCACGTCCACGCCGCGAAGTATCGCATATTTCTTTCACTGTGTTAGGGTCCCTGTTAATCTTTGATGCCTTGGCAAGCTCACGCTGCCACGTACCAAAAGCCGGAGAATAACAATGCAGATCAAGTGCTTGAATACGTTTTTGGCAACCACTGACGGACCGAAGGCACGCTGTGCGCTGAACAGGGCGGCCGCCTTGTTGCTGACAGCTGCTGTCTCGATGACAGGTGCGCCCTCGTTGCTGGCCCAGAGTGAGCAACCAAAACTGCCTGCGCAGATGGCCTGGACTGCCTATAATCTTGGCACGACCGGATATAACCAGTCCGTGGCCATCGGGGCGATGCTGCGTGAAAAGTACAACGTCACGCTGCGGGTGATTCCGGGTCAGAATGATGTGTCCCGCCTGCTGCCGTTAAAAACCGGACGCGTGCAATTCTCCGCCAATGGTGTTGCCACGTACTTCGCCCAGGAAGGCGTGTTTCAGTTTGCTGATCCGGAATGGGGGCCGCAGCCTCTGCGTATGGTGATGAGCTCCAGTGGTCTGAGCAATCAGGCCGTGGCAGTGGCGGCTGACACAGGCGTGACCACCTTTGCCGAATTGCGCGGACGCCGGGTACCTTTTGTGCGTGCCGCACCCGCTCTGAATATCTCGATGGAAGCGTATCTGGCCTGTGGCGGGCTGACTTGGGATGATGTCGTGCGGGTGGATTTCCCGGGTTATGACGCGGCCTGGGAAGGTATCATCAATGGTGATGTGGATGTTGCGTTCGGCACCACAGTATCCGGGCCCACACGTCGACTCGAAGCGTCGCCGCGCGGTATCCGCTGGCTGCCGGCTCCGCACGATGATGAAGGTTGCTGGCAGCGACTGCTGGATGTCGCACCTTATTTCACCAAGTACAATGCCACGCGCGGCCCTGGTATCAGCGACGACAATCCGCAAGAGGCTGGTACTTATCCCTATCCCATTCTGATCACGCAGGCAGAGCAGGATAGTGAAACCGTGTACTGGCTGACACGCGTGATGCACGAAAACTACGACACCTACAAAGATGCTGATCCGGGCGCCATTGGCTGGGCACTGGAATTCCAGGTATTCGACTGGGTAGTGCCATATCACGAAGGCGCGGTACGCTACTGGAAAGAAATCGGAGCATGGACTGACGAGCATGATGCGCACAACCAGGCGCTGATCCGGCGTCAACAGGTGTTGTCTGACGCCTGGCAGGAAGCCGCTGCGCGCCGCATTCGCAATCAGGATGAGTTTCTTGCTGCGTGGCATGCACTGCGCGCCCAGCGACTGACCGAAGCCGGGTTTGCTGCGATATGGGAGTAACCGTGACGCGCAGCAGCATTGAAATGCCGGCACCGGTGCGCTGGCTGGTCGCCATTTCCGCCGTGTTGAGCGTGTTTCTGGCGATGGATTCCTTGCGTCTGTTCTCCGAGCGGCCGCTGATGGAATTTGTCATCACGGTGCAGAATCACTATTACTACGCGCTGCTGGCCTTGTTGCTGCCGCTGTGTTACCTGATTTTCCCGCCAACAAAAAGTGCGACCCGCTACTGGTATGATGTGGTGCTGGCTCTGCTGGCATTTTCCATCTGTGCATTCTTCTTCGTCAGTTCAGAGACCATGCTCGACTATGGCTGGGAATTTTCTGCGCCGGTGCACGCGGTGTGGATGAGCTACCTGCTGTGGGCATTGACACTGGAAGCCGTGCGCCGCTGTGGTGGTGTGACGCTGTTCTGGCTGGTGCTGGTGTTCTCCCTCTATCCGATTTTTGCTGACCGCATGCCGGGCCCGATTTCAGGCATGGCGTCCTCACCCGCAGAAACCGCGGCTTATCATGTGATGAGCATAGAAAGTATTCTGGGCTTGCCGTTCCGTGCGTTTGCACAGCTGGTAATCGGATTTCTGATTTTTGGTGTCGCCTTGCAGCACACAGGCGGTGGGCGCTTTTTTATCAATCTGGCGTTTGCCTTGTTTGGTCATGTGCGTGGTGGTTCCGCCAAGGTGGCCATCGTGTCCAGTGGACTGATGGGTTCCATGAGCGGCAGTGTGATCACCAATGTGTTGTCAACCGGACCACTGACCATTCCGGCCATGCGCAAAAACGGTTTTTCGCGCGAATACGCTGGCGGTGTTGAGGCGTGTGCTTCAACCGGCGGCGTGTTGTTGCCGCCGATCATGGGTTCAACGGCTTTTGTCATGGCGACGTTCCTGAATGTGCCATACACCTCGGTGGCGATTGCGGCAGCGATTCCGGCGCTGTTGTATTTTTTCGGGCTGTTTATGCAAATAGATGCCTACGCTGCACGTCAGGGTTTGCAGGGCACCCCGCGGGAAGAGTTGCCAACGCTGGCAGATACCTTCCGCGATGGCTGGTTTTATATGGCCTCGTTTGCGGTGTTGATTTTTCTGCTGGTCTTTATGCAGCGGGAGGCTGTTGCGCCGTTCTACGCCACCGGATTGCTGCTGGTGCTGAATCAGCTGTCGGGCAAAAACCGGTGGAATTTGCCGCAGGCAGGATCGTTTCTGGTGGCCTGTGGGCGACTGCTGGTGGAGCTGCTGTCGATCATGGCGGGCGTGGGACTGATTGTGGGTGCGCTCTCTGTCACCGGCTTGTCCGGTACGCTGGTGAATGATCTGTTGTTTATTGCCGGTGACTCGGTATTGCTGCTGTTGCTGATGGGGGCGTTCACCAGTTTTATTCTGGGTATTGGCATGACGGTGACGGCGGCTTACATCTTTCTGGCGATTGTGCTGGCGCCTGCTCTGGTGCAGGGCGGGCTGGATCCGATGAGTGTACATCTGTTTATTCTTTACTGGGGCATGCTCTCATTTATCACGCCACCGGTGGCACTTGGCGCTTTTGCGGCAGCCAGCATCGCGGGTGCTTCAGCCCTGAATACCGGCTTCAAAGCCATGCAGTTGGGGAGTGTGATTTACTTTATTCCGTTCTTTTTTGTACTCGAACCCGCACTCATCATGCAAGGCTCGGTGCTGGACATTGTACTGACCACGCTGGTGGCGGCCATGGGCATCACACTCATTGCCGGAGGGTTGCAGGCCTACCTTCCGGTTATCGGCTTTCTGGACAAACCGGGTGTGGCCGGTCAGGCAGGGCGTGCGCTGATCGTTGCCGGAGGCATACTGGTGGCTTTGCCCGGGCTTGATTCGATTGGCATTCCTGTGGGTGATCTGGCGCTTTTTGCTGCGGGGTTGGTGCTCGGCGTCAGCGGTATTGCGCTCAGCAGGCGCCCCGTCGGGGAGCCTGCTGCGGAAGTGGAGGCGGGTTAGCGCTGATACAGATTGACAGGTGAGGGGCCGAATGACAGCCAGGTATCATTGCTGCTCTGGTACTGTCCGGGCTGTTCCCAGTCGCAGACGCCGTCGGGGAAAATGGCCTCCAGCCGGGCCTTTTCATCGGCAGTGAATTCAACCCGATAGTCATCATAGTCAATCGGTTTCAGCGAACATTTCATGATGTCCGTGGCCAGCGGTGCACCCGCTACCAACCGCAGGCCGGCATGCGGCGGGTACAGCTGATTGCACTGCCCTGCAGTATTATCAAAGATGCGCGCCATATCAAACACCGCTGGCTCCACAATGCGCTGGCCGTCTGCGGTGAAACAGTCATCACTGAGTTCTGCCGGGCGCGCCGCCACAATCCGGTCCAGCAGCGATTCCCCTGCCCGCGCTGACAGCGTGCCGGCCTTGATGTTGTCCAGCCAGCGATTCATCAAGGCAAGGTTCTCGTCAGCCAATGACAGGTCACTGCCATGGCGACGTATCACGTAGTTGCCCGCGTGGCCGTTGTCACGTTCCAGTCGCGCACGTGTGGTGAATGAGTAGACGCTGGCGTGGAAGTTTCCCTCGTGATCCAGATAGGGACGATCATCAATGATGGGTACACGCGACAGACCTGCTGTGCCATTGGTGATACGACCTGTTTCATAGGCAATACGGATGGCATCAGCATCACCGACAGTGCGTTGTGCCGTGGGTTGGAAGTCGATATCCCAGCCGCCAAATTTTTCATTGATATCCAGAAAAAGCGCCTTGTGTATCAAGCCTTCATTCAAGGCCAGCAGCCCGTACTGAACACCGACATTGTCGTGCGGGCTGGGAGCAAACGGGCGTGTCGGGTTGATGTTGCTGAACAGCTTTTCACCAAAAATATTCCGCATGCCATCGTAGATGGAGCAGCGTGCGCCACCGGGGTTGGTCTGTGGGTGATAATGCATCATGGCCGGGATTTCAGCTGAGCAGTCAAACGGCGAAATACGGTCAGGTCTGAGCCCAAGTGACTGGTCGCACAGATACCAGTTGGGCCAGCCCCCAATCAGAGTGCGGGTTTCTTCATTCAGCGCGTTGGCCGGGTCGTTGGCATAACGACGCCACGGACCGCTGCATTCCTGTGAGTCGGTAAAATAGGTCACCGCGTCCGGGAAGGTCATGCTGATCAGCAAACCGTCCAGAATGCCGGGGTAAGCCCCTGCTATCAGCAGCTGCTGCATGGCGCCACCGGAACCACCAGTGCCAATGGTATGCACAGGTGGACCATATTGTTCGGCAAAATGCTCTTTGACCATCATGGTCGTTTCGGCTGACAAGACATCATTGCAGCCACCCTGCGCATTGACATTCAGGGTCGAGGAAGCGACGGCATATCCGCTGGCCAGGATGGATTCACGCAACACCCCGCCTGTGGTCGTGCCCTGAAAATAGCCGGCTTCACAACCACCACCGTAGCTGTACACCAGGCGGCCGTTCCAGCCACCGGATGGGTTGACTCCACTCGGGTTGCCGCTGCGCGGGTCATGCACTATCGCAATCTGGTAAATCGCCCGATTGATGGTGCCCGTTTCCAGTCGTACCACAAACGGTTGTGGCGAACCGTCAGGCCCCGTGATGGTGGCCACATCAGCAGGCAGGTTGTCCGGATCTGCCAATGGCACAAAATCCTCACCGCCTTCGGCTTTGTAAACATAGTCTATCCGTGTGGGCAGCGAGCAATCGGGGCCAGCGCTTGTTGTGGTGTCCAGATACTCGCCATTGCCAATGGCAAAGCGGCGAGCGCTGCCATTGCGGTCCGGCGCCAATTGCCCAAGACACACGTAGGGTGTCTGCCATTCACCGGAAATCACCGGGCCTGTGACGGGCCAGGCCACAAGGTTGAGCTGGGCGTCGCTTCCGTGCAGCGATGCGCTGATGGTGTTGTCACCCTGGCTCAGTCCGGTGACGAGCACGCGCAGGATGCGGGCATCTGTCTGATCGGCAGCTGCAGCACCATCGACGTCAGACGCAATCAGGGTGCGTGAGTTGTTGTCGGTGAGGGTCAGCGTTTGTCCATTCAGGCTCAGTGTCGGCACGCGGTAGTCGCGTGGGCGAAAGCGCACGTCAATCAAGGCTGAATCGCCAGTCACCAGATGGGGAGCAGAAGAGATGACTGCAACGCTGAGTTCAGTGGGTGTTTCCGGGGTAGATTCGGTGCAAGCCTGAAAACCCAGCAGCGCGAATGCTGCAAGGCTGATTCCTGTTATTTTTGTCATTATAGGATTCCTGATGTCTGCGAGTGCCGGACTGGTTGAAATCCCTGCCAGCTTACACCAAACTTCAGGCTTGGCACACAATGACCGTGGTAGCCATTTCATGCCGGCGAGACAGGGTATCCCGATGAACAGGCAAGCTTTTCTGAGGTTTGTGCAGGTGTGTGCAGTGATGATTGCCGCAACTGTTGTGTCCGCTGCCAGCGCGCAGCCCGGCATGGGGCTGGGACTGCCGGGTAACGGACCTGACGATACCCCTGACATCGCTGGCGAGTTTGCGTTTGTTCGGGTTCAGTATGATTCCTATTATCAGGGTGGATTCGGGTTTGGTCCGTGGTCGGTGGATTTTCCGGACGCCGACCGCAATTTCCTGCGCGGAGTGGCTCGTCTGAGCAATGTGCGTGTGATGCCCGAGCCTATCGTTCTGCGACTGGATGACGAACGCATCTTCGAATACCCGTTTTTGTACGCGCTGGAAGTGGGGCGCAACGGTGGTCCCTATTTCTCTCCTTCCGAGTTGGGCAATTTGCGCGAGTACCTGCTGCGTGGCGGATTTTTGCTGATTGATGATTTCTGGGGCACCCGCGAATGGCAGGCGTTTGAGAATGCGTTCTCGGCGGTGTTTCCGGAGCGGGAAATTGTTCGACTGCCAGCCGATCACGAGATTTTCCGCGTTTATTACGATACCGGTGGTCCCCAAATGGTGCCCGCACTCGGCAACGCAGACAACATGCCGGAGCGCGATGTGGCAGAAGCGTCAGTGCACGCCATTCTGGATGACGATGGCCGGATTATGGTGCTGATCAACTGGAATACAGACATGGGTGATGGCTGGGAGCATACCTACCATCCGCGCTATCCCACTCGTTTTGCCAATCTGGCCTACCAATTGGGACTCAACTATCTGATCTATTCAATGACACACTGATGTTCAGTGATTTCTTTGGGGGTCAGTGAATTTTCTTGGGATAGTCCAGAAATTTCAGAGTTGCCATACCAAAATCCACACTGGCCCAATCATCATTGGGCAACTGCAATTCGGCAACGCAGCAGGTTGGCATGTTGTCGATGCGGGCGTCTTTACAAAGTTCATTTAACAAATCGGTCAGCGCCGGATTGTGGCCGACCAGCATGACGGTATCAATGTTGCTTTCCTGCTGGCGAATCAGGTGCAGCAAATGCGATGGCCCGGCCAGATAAATTTGCCGTTCCATCTGAATCAGTTCACGCGGGATGTGCAGGCGGTTGGCAAAGATTTCCGCAGTGGTCACCGTACGAAGGGCTGGGCTGCACAGTACACGCTGAGGCATGGTACCGCGCCCGGCCAGCCGATCAGCCATCACCGGTGCGTCGTCGCGACCACGTTCATTCAGCGGCCTGTCGATATCTCGCTGTGCGGGATCATTCCAGCTGGACTTGGCGTGCCTGACCAGTATCAGGGTCTTCATCGTGGCTCCTTTGAGCATCCGTCTGCGTTCCATTGTAACGACTCATGCTGCTAAAACCTACCTCAATCGGGTATCGGCTGTGCGCTGGACATTGACAGCTGAATTGCTCAGAATCCGGGTCATCAATACAAGGAGAGCCTGATGTCTGAAAAAAATACGATTTCAACGTGCCTGCGCGGGATAATCACTGCATTGGCTGTCAGCACAGCAGCGCCGGCACTGGGCCAGAGCTGGGATTTCGCCACTCAGCTTGAACTCGGCGCGGTCATCACCAGTGGCAATACTGAAGATGAAAACATTCGCTTCAAGGGGCAGTTTGATGCCGTGCGCGAGCAATGGTCCTATCTGCTGTCAATGGAAGGTTTCCGCTCATCCAAAGAGGACGTACTCGCCGCCCAACGCCTTTATACGGTAGGTGGGGCCACCTACAATTTTGATCCGTCCAATTTTGTCACGTCCCGGGTAGCCCATGAGGACGATCGTTTCAGTGGTTACGACAGCCAGACGGATTTCTCCGTCAGTTATGGTCAGGAGCTGTTGCGCGGACGTGAAGACATGACCTGGCAATACACCATCGGTGCCGGTATGCGTCGATCAGTGGAATCCGGGCCAACTGGTGATGAATTCAGTGAGGCAATTGTACGTCTGTCCACCGATTATCGATGGAGCTTGTCAGACAATGCCCGATTCATTCAGACCCTCAGCGTTGATGCCGGTGAAGAGACCACAATAGGCCGTTCTGAGACTGCGATTGAATCCGACATCATGTCAAATCTGTCGATGAAACTGGCCGTCAAGGTCAAACATCAGACCGAGGTCCCCCTGTTCAGGGAAAAAACCGATACTGAATTTGCAGCCACTTTGCTGTTGCGCTTCTGAACCATGGAATATTGCACGCCCCGAACCCTGGAAGAAGCTTGTGCCGCGTTGTCTGCTGCGCCAGGGACCGTGCGTGTGCTAGCGGGCGGGACTGATCTGCTGGCGCGCTTCAACACGGGGGCGCCACGCCCCCAACGCATTGTTGATATCAAAACCCTGACAGAGACGCGTTTAATCCAGCACAAGCCTGATGGCAGTTTTGTGATCGGTGCGGCTTGCCCTGGCGTTCAGATTAGTGCCCATCCTGCGCTGGCATCGCACTGGCCTGGTGTGGTCGAGGCCATGGATATCATTGGCTCTGTGCAGATTCAGGGGCGCGCCAGTTTTGGTGGCAATTTGTGCAATGCCTCGCCAGCAGCAGACTCGGTACCGGCACTGATCGCGGCGCGTGCCCGTTGTCTGGTCATCAGCGCTGCGGGTGAGCGGGAGTTGCCGGTTGAAGACATTATTGTGTCGCCGGGACGCACGTGTTTGCGGCAGGACGAGTTTATTGTCAATCTGATACTCCCTCCCAGGCCTGATTGCAGCGCTGATGCCTATCTGCGTATGACACCGCGCAGCGAGATGGACATCGCAATCGCCGGTGCTGCCGTCAATCTTGTGCTGGATGAAGAGCAGGTGGTCAGTGAGTGTCACGTGGCGCTTGGTGCCGTTGGGCCGATTCCGGTGTATGCGCAGGCGGCTGCCCGCATTCTGTTGGGTTCGCGTCTTGAGGACGATGTCATGCAGAGGTTCAGGCGGCAAGTCAGTGTGTCGTGTCGGCCGATTTCCGACAAACGCGGCACCGCGGAGTACCGCAGTGATGTTGCCGCTGTGCTGGCCGCTCGCGCGGCGTTGCTGGCGCGAACACGTGCCTTGTTGCGCGCCGGTCATGATGCAAGCGATGTCCGTGAGAGTGGCCGCCCATGAAGCAAGCCGTCAAATTCATGCTCAACGGTGTTCCCGGTGAAATGTATTGCCAGACCTCCGATACGCTGCTGGTGGCGTTGAGAGACTCCTTGCGGTTGACGGGTACCAAAGAGGGCTGCCTCACCGGTGATTGCGGGGCCTGCAGTGTGATTCTCAACGGAGCACTGGTGTGTTCATGTCTGGTGCTGGCAGTGGAGTGCGAGCAGGCTGAGGTGCAAACCGTGGAAGGGCTCGCTGATGGTGATGCCTTGCACATATTGCAACAGGCATTTCTGGAGCATGCCGCCCTGCAGTGTGGCATTTGCACGCCGGGGCTGCTGATGGCAGCCAAATCCCTGCTCGAGAACAATCGGGCGCCGTCTGAGTCCGATGTCAGATTTCATATCGCCGGCAACCTCTGCCGCTGCACAGGTTATGACAAGATTGTGCGCGCAATTCTGGATGCAGCTGCCCGGTTGCGCGAGCCGCAAGTGAGGACTGATCCGTGACAGCCAGTGTGATTGGTTCGCGGCCGGTGAGACCGGATGGCAAGGATAAAGTGACAGGTCGTGCACTTTATGGTGCTGATGTTGTGTTGCCGGATACCCTGGCTGGGGTTGTGTTCCGCAGTCCGCATGCGCACGCCCGCCTGCTCTCGGTTGACGTCAGCAAGGCGCTGGCACTGCCGGGCGTCAAAGCGATTGTCACTGCGGAGGACTTGCCTGAAATATCAGAGGAAAACGCCAAGCCGACACCGCATTCCCCGGACTTCCGTGACCTGTCAGCCAATATTCTGGCGCGCGCCAAAGTGCTGTACGAGGGGCATGCCATCGCCGCAATTGCCGCTGTTGATGAAGAGACTGCGCAACAGGCCTTGTCGCTGATTGAGGTTGATTATGCCGTGTTGCCTCATGTGATTGACCTGCACACAGCCATGGAGCCGGATGCCCCGCTTTTACATGATCATCTGATCACGCAGGGTGTAAGCCCCCCGGCGAAAAAGCCGTCCAATATCGCCAGCCGTTACGAGCTGGTACATGGTGATGTGGAAGCGGGTTTTGCACAGGCGGAGATTGTGATCTCGGAAGAGTTTACAACCCAGCCGGTGCATCAGGCTTATATAGAACCGCATGCCTGTCTGGCCCGCTGCAACGCGGATGGCCGGATCGACATCTGGACCAGCAGTCAGGGGCAGTTCATGGTGCGTGATTACACGGCGCAGTTGCTGGCGATGGCACCGGACAAGATCACCGTGACACCGACGGAAATTGGTGGCGGCTTTGGTGGCAAGACCACGGTGTATCTGGAGCCGCTGGCAGTTTTGCTGGCGCAGAAAAGTGGTCAGCCTGTGCGCATGAAAATGAGCCGCAGTGAGGTATTCAAGGCGACAGGCTCAGCGTCCGGCAGCTACATCAGCCTCAAGATCGGGGCCAGCAAGGATGGCCGCTTGATCGCTGCGCAGGGCATTCTGTGTTACCAGTCTGGCGCGTTTCCAGGCTCACCGGTGCGCCTCGGATGTATGAGCGCATTTGCTCCCTACGACATCGCCAACGTCAAACTCATTGGTTACGACGTGGTGGTTAACCGCCCGCGTTGTGCGGCCTATCGGGCGCCCGGAGCACCGATGGCCGTGTTTGCGGCCGAATGTCTGATCGACATGCTGGCTCAGCGGCTGGACATGGACCCGGTTGCGCTGCGCCTGCTCAATGCGGTAAGCGATGGCTCACAGACTGCTTACGGCGCCACGATAAAACATTCGGGCTTGCGTGCAACGTTGGAAGCGGTGCGGCAGCATCCGCACTATCAGGCGCCACTGGGGCCCAATCAGGGGCGGGGTGTTGCAACCGGGTTCTGGTTTAACGTCGGCGGGGTTTCCAGTGCCGCCATCGCCGTTGGCAAAGACGGTACCGTGCAGGTAACTACCGGTAATCCCGATATCGGCGGCTCGCGTGCGTCCATGGCCATGATGGCCGCTGACACACTGGGTGTGGATTACTCACAGGTTCAGGTTGATATCGCTGATACGGACAACATCGCCAGTTCCGAGATGACCAATGGCAGTCGCGTGACCTTTGCAGTGGGCATGGCAGTGGTGGAAGCGGCACGTGAGCTGATCAAAAAACTCGAGGCGCGCGCAGCTGATCTGTGGCAGGTACCGCACGGACAAGTCAGTTGGCAAGCGGGGGTCGCGGTGCTGGTTGGTTCGGAAAAAAAACTCACCCTGGCGCAGATTGCATCGCACCCGGATGCGACGGATTTGTGTGCCAGCATCACACTGAATGCCCAGGGGGCTGCTCCGGCGTTTGGCACGCATCTGTGTGATGTGGAAGTGGATCCTGACACGGGCGCAACCCGGGTGCTGCGTTACACCGTGGTCCAGGATGTTGGCAAGGCCATACACCCTGCTTACGTCGAGGGACAACTGCAAGGCGGTGCTGTACAGGGCATAGGCTGGGCCTTGAATGAAGCCTGTCTCTACGATGAGAACGGACGTCTGCAGAATCCCGGATTTCTGGACTATCGCATTCCGGTGGCATCCGATCTGCCCATGATAGAGACGGTGCTGGTCGAAGTGCCCAACCCCCGACATCCACTGGGTGTCAAAGGAGTGGGGGAGGCGCCGATTGTGCCGCCGCTGGCCGCAGTGGCCAATGCGGTCGCCCGCGCTGCCGGCACCCGGCTGTTTGACTTGCCGCTGTCGCCGCCGGCCGTCTACAAGGCCATCAAGCGGGCTGCTCGCCGGCGTCGGTGATCTCTGGCACATTGACAACATGCGGTCAAGCTGAGAGCATCGCGCTGTTTTTTGGACTGCCGGTTTTTAACAAGCATGGTTCATTCACCCAAGAGAAAACTGTTTCTGGATCTGGTGCGGGCGATTTTCCGCATCAACGGCCTGTTGCTGGCCGACGGCGACCGTATGGCCGAGCGCGTGGGACTGACCAGCGCGCGCTGGAAAGTCATCGGTATTATTGCACTGTCGAGCGCTGGCGTGACGGTTCCCGGTATCGCCCGTTCGCTTGGGCAGTCGCGCCAGGCGGTGCAGCGTATTACCGATGTCATGCAGGCAGATGGCCTGATTCGTTACGTAGACAACCCGCGCCACAAGCGCTCGGCACTGGTGCAGCTGACCGATGACGGGCAGCAGGTTTACCATGCCCTGCGCAATGTACAGGACCCCTGGGCCATCGGTTTGACCGACGATGCACCAGTCGAGGAGCTGGAAACGGCATTGCGACTGCTGCAGCGTCTGATCCACCGCATGGAAAAGCCCTGAACCACCACCTGCCGGTAACATACCGTGAAGCTTTATAACTGTGCACAAGTTCGACAAATCGACGAACAGGCGATTGCGAGTGGCATTCCTGCTTATGCCCTGATGCAGCGGGCGGCACTGGCGTTGTTGCGGTGTATCCGGCAGCGCCTGCCAGCGACCGGGCATCTGCTGATAATTTGCGGTGGTGGCAATAACGGTGGTGATGGCTATGAGCTGGCGCGACAGGCGCACATGGCCGGTTTGTCGACACAG
This sequence comes from Pseudohongiella sp., assembly GCA_036834885.1. GTDB lineage: Bacteria > Pseudomonadota > Gammaproteobacteria > Pseudomonadales > Pseudohongiellaceae > Pseudohongiella. Next base: position 47,673 of record DAITNA010000005.1, read on the forward strand.
ATCTGCTGGCTGGTTGCGCCGGACAACCTGCGCGGTGCTGCGCGTGAGGCGGCCGATGCCGCGCTGGCTGCGAGTATTCCCTGCCAGCCACTTGCTCCGGCGGACGCGGCTGCCCTGATGTCGTTGCTGCCGGAACGCCTGCGCGCTGGAACCGTCATTGTTGATGCCTTGCTGGGGACGGGTGCGGCGGGTGCACCGCGGCCCGCGTTTGAACAGGCCATCGTCTGGATCAACCAGAGTGGACTTCCGGTCGTTGCCGTGGATATTCCCAGCGGAGTCAACGCTGACACAGGTTTTGTGTTGTCGCAGGCAATCAAAGCCACGGTCACCTTGTCACTGATGGCGCGCAAGCAGGGACTTTACACCGGCGACGCCCCGGCCTTTACCGGGGAATTGTGTTTTGACGATCTGGGAGTGCCTGCCGATGTGTTGGCCGATGCCCCCGCCAGTACCCCGTCAGCGCTCGCGATCGATGCATCAGTGCTCAACCGGCTGCCGGCCAGATCACGCTCCGCGCACAAGGGTGATGCCGGGCGCGTGCTGGTGGTGGCCGGCGACCACGGTTTTGGTGGCGCCGCATTGATGGCCTCCGAGGCCGCCGCGCGCGCAGGTGCCGGGACCGTCACCCTGATGACGCGGCAGGCGCATGTGGCGCCCATGTTGAGTCGATGCCCTGAAATCATGGTACATGCACTGGAACACTGGCAAGGCGAGGCGGCTGAGCGCGCCGACCGGCTGTTGCATCATGCCTCGTCCGTTGTGCTGGGACCGGGGCTCGGGCAGTCTGCGTGGTCCAATGCCCTGCTGCATCAGGTGCTGACGCGGGCTGTTGCGCGACAGATTGCCATGGTGCTGGATGCTGATGCATTAAATCTGCTGGCAGCGCAGGCTGTTGTGTGGGATGAACTGGCACCTGCCAGTGTGCGGGCGCAATGGATCATCACGCCTCACCCCGGAGAAGCTGCCCGTTTGCTTGGCTGCGGTACGCAGTACATCCGTGCCGACCGGCTGGCAGCGGCGAGAGCCTTGCAAAAGAAAACCGGCACCGTGGTGGTGTTGAAAGGGGCTGGCACAGTGCTGGCGTTGCCGCAGCCGGATGCAGTGCCGGAAATTTGTCTGGAAGGCAATCCCGCGATGGCAGCGGGTGGCATGGGTGATGTGCTGGCCGGCATCTGTGGCGCCCTGCTGGCCCAGCCTGCGATCAGCGCACCAGAGGCAGCACGTTTTGCTGTCTGCGCCCACGGTGAGGCCGGTGACCTGGCTGCCGCAGAATTACACGCCAATCGCGGTCTGCTGGCCACGGATCTGTTGCGCTTCTTGCCCCGATTGTTGTCACTGTCAGCGAGTGCGTCATGACTGCCGCGGATACCTCCATCTGGCTGCCAAATGAACAGGCCACAGAAGCTGCCGGGGCTGCAATGGCTGCTGCCCTGGTTGGACGTGCGAAGCGTATGCCCCCGGCCGGTGACGGTGCCGTCATATACCTTGAAGGCGATCTTGGTGCTGGCAAAACCACGTTCTCGCGCGGATTGATCCGGGCGTTGGGACACACCGGTGCAGTCAAGAGTCCAACCTATACACTGGTAGAACCTTACGAAAATTTTGACTTTCCTTTGTATCACTTTGATCTGTATAGACTATCGCACCCCGAGGAGGTAGAATTCCTCGGCGTTGAGGACTACTTCAGGGCGCCGGCGGTTTGTCTGATCGAATGGCCGGCGCGTGGCAAGGGTAGTTTGCCTTTGCCTGATGTCACCGTCAGTCTGGTTAATGAGGCCGGCGGACGGCGTTTGCAGTGGTCTTGCAGAACTGAAAAAGGTGTTGATATCGCAAGTTATTTTGACAAATGTGTGTTGCGTGGGAGCTGACAGCGGAGATGGTGTTGCAGGGACTTTCCAGAAGCGTTTGTCGCGGGTTCGCCGCTGTGCTGGTCATGGCCATGACCGGCTTTGCGCACGCTGGTGACATTCAGGCGGTCAGTGTCTGGCGCTCCCCCGATTACACTCGGGTTGTGATTGATGTCAGCAGCCGTCCCGAATACAGCATGTTTGTGTTGGAGAATCCGCATCGGGTGGTCATTGATATCAACCAGTCGCGGATGCAGGCCAGTCTGAATAATCTGGATCTGCAGGACAGTCCTGTTGCCGCTGTGCGCAGCGGTGACCGCAATGGTACCGGCACCCGCATTGTGCTGGATCTGAACAGTCCGGTAAACCCCAGCAGTTTTGTGCTGCCTCCCAATACGGAGTCAGGCGACCGGCTGGTCATTGATCTCTATGACATTGACCAGCAGGCACCGGCGCTGGCACCGGCAATGGCGGAAACTGCCCCGGTGCCCTCACCTGAGCCGGTACAGACCAGCGCCCGGCGCAACATTGTGGTGGCCATTGATGCCGGCCACGGTGGTACCGATCCGGGTGCCATTGGATACGATGGCCGTATCCGGGAAAAAGATGTTGCGCTGGCCATTTCCCGCGCGGTGTTTGACCGGCTCAAAGACATGCCCGGATACGAGCCGGTGATGATCCGTCAGGGGGATTACTTTGTGCGTCTGCAGCAACGGCCTCAGCTGGCCCGGCAGAACCGCGCAGATATTTTTCTGTCCATTCACGCCGACTCACATTCCACCAGCCGTGCCGAAGGCGTGACCGTGTATGCGCTGTCACAAAGCACAGCCGAAGATGAAAACATCCGCCGTGTCACGGAAAAGGAAAATGCTGCCGATCTGCTCGGCGGCGACTCCGGTGACACCAGCCTGCGCCATTTTGAAGACGATCTGGCCTTGACACTGCTGGATATCTCGATGGCCTGGAGCATAGAGCAAAGCATGGCAGCCGGCAGTTACATCCTCAATGCCATGGGCAATGTTGCTACCTTGCGGCGCGATGTGCCTCAGCAGGGTAATCTGTGGGTGCTGCGTTCACCCGACATCCCGTCCTTGCTGATCGAGACCGGATATTTGTCAAATCCCGACGAAGCGCGCCGTCTGGCCAGTGCGGATTATCAGCGCCGGCTGGCGGATTCGATTGTGCAAGGTGTCATGAACTACTTCTACGAGCGGCCGCCGGAAGGCAGCCTGATTGCCTGGCAAAAAGCCAACAATCAGGGGCCTGATCGTGAATACGTGGTGGTGCGTGGCGACAGTCTGTCGCTGATTGCCCAGCGCAACAACGTCAGCCTGTCTCAACTGCGTGCTGCCAACAGCTTGCGAAACGACACCATTCAGGTTGGCCAGAAGCTGAAGATTCCGGGCAATGGCCCGGCACAACTGGTTGTTGCGGCACCGCCGCAGGTCTCCGAGCACACCATTGCACGCGGCGAGACACTCTCCGGTATTGCCCAGCGTTACCGCATCAGCCTGTCACGCTTGCGGGAAGCCAACCGGCTGCGCAATGATACGATCCATGTGGGTCAGGTCCTGGTGATCCCGGCCTCCTGAACACCCGACAACTGGATTCTCATGAAACGAATAGCTCTGCTCAGTCAGCGACTGGCCAACCAGATTGCTGCCGGTGAGGTCGTTGAACGGCCTGCGTCAGTCGTGAAGGAGCTGTTGGAAAACAGCCTTGATGCCGAGGCGCGCCGTGTGGATGTGGATATCGAACAGGGCGGCAGCAAGCTGATTCGTATCCGCGATGACGGTGTTGGCATCAACAGGGATGACCTGGCACTTGCGCTCAGTCGTCACGCCACCAGCAAGATTGCCGATCTTGATGATCTGGAAAACATTGCCAGCCTGGGCTTTCGTGGCGAGGCGCTGGCCAGTATCAGTTCGGTGTCGCGCTTGCAGCTGATCTCGCGTGCCGTCGATGCCAGTGACAGCGGGGGCTGGCTGGTGGAAGCAGAAGGCCAGGCGATGACGGCCAGCCTCAGACCAGCGCCGCATGCACAAGGTACCACTGTCGAAGTGCGCGACCTGTTTTTTAACACCCCGGCGCGAAAAAAATTCCTGCGCACAGAAAACACCGAATTCGCCCGCATTGATGAAGTCATCAAGCGTCTGGCGCTGAGTCGTTTTGATGTCAGTTTTACGCTGCGTCACAATCAGCGCACGGTGCATCAGTTACAGGCGGCCAACAGCTCGCTGGAACAGCGCCGGCGTATTGGCCTGGTGTGTGGCCCCGCATTTCTGGAGCACGCGGTTTATGTCGACATTGAAGCATCCGGTTTGCGCCTCTGGGGCTGGGTGTGTCTGCCCACGTTTTCACGCAGCCAGCCGGACTTGCAGTATTTTTATGTCAATGGCCGTGTGATTCGTGACAAGCTGGTCTCGCACGCGGTCAAGCAGGCGTATCGCGATGTGCTGTTTGGCGGACGTCATCCGGCCTTTGTGTTGTACCTGGAACTTCAGCCTTCGCTGGTGGATGTCAATGTGCATCCCACCAAACACGAAGTGCGCTTCCGTGATCAGCGGCTGGTGCACGATTTCCTGTTTCGTTCCCTGCATCAGGCGCTGGCAGATGTCAGGCCCGAAGATCACATCAGTGTCCCGCAGGCGGCGTCAGTCACGATGGCAGGCGTGAACAGCGTTAGCCCCGCCGGTTTGCGTGAACAATCAACCTTGGGCTTGCGCGTAGATCCGGGCACTGGCGAAATCCTGGATGACCCGGATGCCGGCTCGCCGAGTCGTGCGTTACCGGGCTTGGCGGCCACGCCATGGTCTTCTGCCCCATCGTCCATGTCCGCTGGCAACGGTTTTGCGCCGCGGCAATGGAGCGCGCCACCGCCGTCGGCCAGAAGCATCGCCGATCAGGCCGCGGTGTATCAGGAGCTGGCCAGTGACAGCGAGATTCCGCCGCTGGGTTTTGCGATCGCCCAGTTGCACGGTGTGTACATACTGGCGCAGAACCAGCAGGGGCTGATTATTGTGGATATGCACGCAGCCCACGAGCGCATTACCTATGAGCACATGAAAACCGCTTGTGATACCCAGTCTGTCAAGGCGCAGCCCCTGCTGGTGCCACTGTCGCTGGCTGTCAGCGAGGCTGAGGCCGATTGTGCCGAGCAGCACGCTGCGGCACTGGCGGAACTGGGTTTTGGCATTGAGCGCGTCGCTGCCGAATCGCTGGTGATACGACAGGTGCCGACCATTCTGGCGCGGTCAAACATCGAGCAACTGGTGCGAGATGTGCTGTCTGACATTCGGGAGCACGGCCAAAGTGAGCGCATCACCGCATTCCGGGATGAACTGCTGGCGACGATGGCCTGTCATGGCGCCGTGCGCGCCAATCGTCAATTGAGTGTGGTGGAAATGAATGCCTTGTTGCGCGACATGGAGCGCACCGAGCGCAGCGGGCAGTGCAATCATGGCAGGCCGACATGGGCCTACCTGTCCATGCAGGATCTGGACAAACTGTTTTTGAGAGGACGCTGAGCCATGGTTGCTGTGCCGAAGCGCCTGGATGCGAAAACGTGTCCTGCCATTTGTCTGATGGGGCCCACCGCATCCGGCAAAACAGCGCTGGCAATTGAGCTGGTGCAGCGTTTTCCGATGGACATCATCAGCGTGGACTCCGCACAAATTTATCGCGGCATGGATGTCGGCACGGGCAAACCGGATGCTGCCACGCTGGCGCTTGCGCCACATCGCCTGATTGATTTTCTGGATCCAGCCGAAAGCTACTCGGCTGCCCGTTTTTGTGCTGATGCGCGCCGTGAAATGGCCGACATCCGCGCGCAAGGCCGCATCCCGCTGCTGGTCGGCGGAACCATGTTGTACTTCAAGGCGTTGCGGGACGGTCTGGCGCAGATGCCGGCCGCCGACCCTGAGGTTCGTGCACAGATTCTTGCGCAGGCGCAAGCCGAAGGCTGGGCGTCAGTGCACGCGGCACTGGCCAGCGTTGATCCGGTGGCAGCAGCACGCATCCATCCCAATGATCCGCAGCGGCTTCAGCGTGCGCTTGAGGTGTTTCGGGTGTCGGGCAGATCCTTGAGTGACTGGCAGCAAGCGGGCAAGCTCCGCGCACCAACAGAGCAGGCTGATTCGGAATCCTTGCTGTTCATGGCAATCCAGCCGGCTGAACGTGCCGTATTACACGACAGAATTGCAGCACGCTTTCGTACCATGCTGGACGACGGGCTGGTCGCTGAGGTCGAAAAACTCAAGGCCCGCCCCGATCTTCACATCGGGCTGCCATCAATACGCAGTGTAGGTTACAGGCAGGTCTGGCAGTATCTCGACCATGAATACGGCTATGATGCCATGGTGGAAAGAGGTATCATTGCCACGCGTCAACTGGCAAAGCGGCAGATCACCTGGCTGCGGAGCTGGGGTGATCTGCACAATTTTGACAGCGATGACCAACATCTGATGGACAAGGTGATTTGCACGATCGGGTCTTGAAACAGACTCACATCATCCCCATCAATTTAATGGCTGTCAGTTTCTGGACGGACCCGTACTGCTGGATTAACGGTTTTTAGCTGAATCTTTTAAGGAGAAAAGCAATGTCAAAAGGGCATTCCCTACAAGACCCTTTCCTGAATGTGCTGCGTAAGGAGCGTATTCCTGTTTCCATTTATCTGGTCAGTGGCATCAAGCTGCAAGGTCAGATCGAATCTTTTGACCAGTTTGTCATACTGCTGAAAAACGCCGTTAACCAGATGGTCTACAAGCATGCCATTTCCACTGTTGTTCCGGCCCGTACCGTCAAGCTGCCTTCTCAGGGTGGTGAGTTTGGTCCGGACGACGATGACGCTGCTACAGGTAATGCCGCCTGAATCGAGGGCCTGATTGTTCTTTGAGCGCCCAGAGGGAGGGGAAACCTCCGTACTGGTTCACATTGAGCTCCATTCCGAGCGCGAACAGGAAGACCCTGTCGAGTTCGAGGAGCTGGTCAGGTCATCCGGTGCCAACCCTGTCTGTTTTATAAAAGGCAGTCGCAAGTCTCCGGATGCCCGCACTTTTGTGGGTGAGGGCAAACTGGAGGAGATTGCGCAGGCCGTGCGCGAGCACAAGGCTGAACTGGTACTCTTCAATCACTCGCTCAGTCCCAGTCAGGAGCGCAACCTTGAGAAAGAGCTCAAGTGCCGGGTTCTGGATCGCACCGGCCTGATTCTCGATATTTTTGCCCAGCGCGCCCGTACCTACGAGGGCAAACTGCAAGTTGAGCTGGCTCAACTCCAACATTCGGTGACCCGGCTCAAGCGTGGCTGGACTCACCTTGACCGCCAGAAAGGCGGCGTTAACTTGCGTGGTGCCGGTGAAACCCAGCTGGAACTTGACCAGCGCATGATTCGGCTGCGCATCAAGAATATTAACAAGAGCCTGGAAAAGGTCCGCGCCCAGCGCGAACAGGGTCGGCGTGCGCGCAAACGTGCCGAAGTGCCGGTTATCTCGCTGGTGGGTTATACCAACGCGGGCAAATCGTCTTTGTTCAATGCCATTACCCATGCCGGTACTTATGCGGCTGACCAGTTGTTTGCCACCCTGGATGCCACACTGAGACAGATCCAGTTGCCATCGTTTGGTGAAGCGGTGCTGGTCGACACAGTCGGGTTTATCAGCCATCTGCCGCACAAGCTGGTGGAAGCATTCCGTGCCACGCTGGAAGAGACGGCGCAGGCGGATCTCTTGTTGCATGTTGTTGATATTGCTAATGAAGCGCACGACTATTACATTGAGCAAGTGCATGAAGTCCTGACCGAAATTGGTGCAGATGATGTGCCGTGCCTGCAGGTGCTGAACAAGATAGACTTGCTGGACACAGTTGAGCCGCACATCGACCGCGACGAGCATGGCAAGCCGCAGCGGGTCTGGGTGTCAGCCAAAACCGGGGCGGGTGTTGAGCTGTTGATGACAGCCATCAGCGAGCTGGTGGCGGATGATGTCGTGTCCGAAGAGCTGGTGCTGGGACCTGAGCAGGGGCGGCTGCGAGCCCGACTTTACGCACGGGGAGCCGTGGATCGTGAGTCAGTGGATGAGCAGGGACGTGCTGTGCTGCGAATTCGCCTGCCAAGACTGGATTATGAACGTCTGTTGCAGGAAGACCTTGGTCGCAGCGCCGGTCATTCCTGATTCTGGCGCCATGTCCGGCGCGGATCAGCAAAAGCTGGGTTAAACAGCAATTATTCGTTAAAATCACCCGCGCATTCGCTGGGTATGGAGTAAACGATGGCTTGGAATGAACCGGGAAACAAAGGCAATGGCAATGATCCCTGGGGTGGAAACGGGGGTGGTCGCCGCGGGAACGACCAGGGTCCGCCCGATATCGACGAGCTGATTCGCAATCTCGGCAAAAAATTCAATGGTCTGCTCGGTGGCAAGAGCGGTGGTGGTTCCGGCGGTGGCGGACAAGCCTCTGGCGGCGCTTCTGCTGGTTTGCTGGGCGGGCTGGTGGTGCTCGCCGCTGTGGTCTGGGCCGCCATGGGTTTTTACACCGTGGATGAAGCCGAACGTGGTGTTGTGCTGCGTTTTGGTGAATTGCGCGAAGAAGTGGTATTGCCGGGCTTGCGCTGGAATCCGCCGCTGATCGATCAGGTTCAGAAGGTCAATATTTCGCGCGTGAATACCCGATCCTACTCCAGTGACATGCTGACCACGGACGAGAATATTGTCACCGTGGCTATTTCTGTGCAGTACATTGTGTCTGATCCCATGTCTTACGTAGTGCAGGTGCGTGATCCACAACTGGGTCTGGATCAGGCCGTTGAATCTGCCATCCGCCACGTGGTGGGCGGCACCACCATGGACCGCGTACTGACGCAGGGCCGAGCCGATGTCGCCAACGAAATCCGTCTGCGTGCACAGCGTTACATGGAAGCCTACGGCACCGGTATTCAGGTGACACAGGTCAACGTTGAAAACGCCCAGCCGCCTGTGGCCGTGCAGGCCGCGTTTGACGATGTGATTCGTGCCCGTGAAGACGAGCAGCGTGCGCAGAACCAGGCGCTGGCATATGCCAACCGTGTGATTCCGGAAGCGCGTGGTGAAGCCCAGCGCATTATTGAACAGGCCAACGCCTATCGCGATGAAGTGATCGCGCGCGCTGAAGGTGAGGCTTACCGTTTCGAGCAGCTCCTGACTGAATATGAGAAGGCGCCGGGTGTGACACGTGAGCGTCTGTATATCGATGCCATTCAGGAAGTGCTGCGCAACACCAGCAAGGTGCTGGTGGATGTACAAGGTGGCAACAACATGATGTTTCTCCCGCTCGATCGCATGATGCAGGGCGCTGTTGATGCCTCGTCCACCATGCCGCGCTTGCAGCTGAACAGTCAGCAGATCCGCGAACTGGCCGATCAGGTTGGCCGCGAAATGTCATCCCAGTCAACCGGCACTGAACGTGCCCGTGTCCAGCAGGTACCGATGCGAGGGACCCGATAATGAAAAATACTGTTTTTGGTATTGTGATCTTTTTGCTGATCACCGTTGTGTCCAATTCCCTGTTTGTTGTGCGTCAGACCGAGCGTGCTGTGATGCTGCAGTTCGGTGACATGGTGCGGGCGGATATCCCGCCTGGACTGCACTTCAAGATTCCGTACATCAATACCGTGCGCAAGTTTGATGCGCGTGTGCTTACCGTGGAGTCAACGCCCCAGCGTTATCTGACGCTGGAGCAAAAGGCCCTGCTGGTGGACTCCTATGCCATGTGGCGCATTGTGGATGTCGAGCGCTTTTACACAGCAACCTCCGGTGACGAGGCGCGCGCCAACTCACTGTTGGCCCAGCGTGTGAACGATGGTTTGCGTAACAAGTTTGGTGCTCGTGACCTGCAGGAAGTGGTGTCCGGTCAGCGCGATGCGCTGATGATGGAGCTGACTCAGGAACTGAATACCTATACCGCTCAGGAGTACGGCATCGAAGTGATTGATGTACGCGTCAAGCGTATCGATCTGCCGGATGATGTGCGCTCTTCTGTTTACGAACGTATGACCTCCGAGCGTCAGCGCGAAGCGCAACAGCTGCGCTCTCGTGGTAACGAGCTCGCGATTGGTATCGAAGCAGACGCAGACCGTCAGGAAGCCGTTCTGCTGGTTGAAGCCTATCGTGATGCCGAACGTATCCGCGGCGAAGGTGACGCCCAGGCGTCAGCGATTTACGCGGGTGCGTTTACGCGCAATCCCGAGTTTTACTCCTTTACCCGCAGCCTGAACTCTTACCGGGATACCTTCTCGTCCAAGAGTGATGTTCTGCTGCTGCAGCCGGACAGCGAGTACTTCAAGTACCTGCGCGGCAATGAAATGCCCTGATACAGGATTGATGTCGGGACTCAAGGACATACAGGCAGGACAGACAAAGATGACACGTGCTGACCGCTGGCTGCTGCCAGAGGGCGTCGAGGAGGTTTTGCCTCCTCAGGCGCTTAAACTGGAGACATTGCGCCGCGATATTCTGGATCTCTATCAGGCTTGGGGTTATGAACTGGTCATCACGCCACTGATTGAGTTCCTTGACTCATTGCTGGTCGGCTCGTCCCACGATCTGGATATCCATACCTTTAAAATCACTGACCAGCTCAGTGGACGCATGATGGGGGTGCGCGCCGATATTACGCCCCAGGTGGCGCGTATTGATGCCCGCAATCTGCATCGTGATGGTCCCGTGCGCCTGTGTTATGCCGACAGTGTGCTGCACACACGCCCGCGCGGTTTGCTGACCTCGCGTGTGCCCATTCGTATTGGTGCCGAGATGTTCGGTCACGCCAGCACCGCCTGTGACGTGGAGCTGATTGTGCTGATGGCACAAACCCTGAAATTGTCGGGTATCAGCCCTGTTCATATTGTGCTGGGCCACGTCGGTATCTTCCGTAACCTGATGGCCGCCGCCGGACTGGAAGGTGATGCCGAAGCAGAGTTGTTTGACTGTTTCCAGCGCAAGGCCTATGGCGAGCTGGATACCTTGCTGGCACAGAGCCTGTCGGATAATGCGGCGCTGGCCTCCATGTTGCGTGCACTGTCCCGCCTCAGTGGTGATGCCAGTGTGCTCGACGAGGCAGATCGTGTGTTTGCCAACGCCCCGGCCGATGTGCGCGAGGCGCTGGCTGAAATTCGCGCCATCGCCAGTCGTGTTGCGCACCGCCTGCCCGATGTCACGCTGGGATTTGATTTGTCCGAGCTGCGCGGCTATCAGTACCACACCGGTACGGTGTTTGCTGCCTACACCCCGTCTTATGGCCGTGCTGTTGCCAAGGGTGGACGTTTTGATGATATTGGCGAAGTGTTTGGTCGCGCCCGCCCGGCGTCCGGTTTTGATGCCGACCTGAAAATCCTGGCCCGACTCAGCAACCGGGAGTACCCGCGCCGCTGTGTTATTCTGGCGCCGGATCTGGATGACTCTGAGCTGCAGCTGCTGATTGACAAGCTGCGCGCCGAAGGACATCCGGTAGTGACCCACCTTGGAAGCGAAGCGCCCGATGCGACGCTGATCACGGAGCTGGGCTGCACCCGCCGTATTGTGCCGGACGATCGCGGCGGCTGGCAGGTGCTGGATATTTAGTAAACAGGGACATGTTTGATAATTTGCGAGTCCGATCACAGTACGGGTTGACGAAAGGTCTGCCTCGGATACAATCCGCGCCGGTTATGGCAGTCGGGCTTTTTCACTGAATTCAGATACAGAGTACGAGGAACATGGGCAAGAGCGTTGTTGTTTTGGGCACACAATGGGGCGACGAAGGCAAGGGCAAGATCGTGGATCTGCTCACGGAACAGGCATCTGTCGTCACCCGCTTTCAGGGTGGCCACAACGCTGGCCACACCCTGGTGATTGGTGGCAAAAAAACCGTTCTGCACCTGATCCCTTCGGGCATTCTGCGTGATGGCGTGACCTGTGTCATAGGCAACGGTGTGGTCATCAGCCTGGAGGCGCTGATGAAGGAGATTGCGGAGCTGGAAGCCCAGGGCATTCCGGTCCGTGAGCGACTGAAAATCAGTGGTGCCTGCCCGGTTATCCTGCCGTCTCACGTCGCGCTGGATCAGGCCCGTGAACAGCGTCTGGGTGCCGGCAAAATCGGCACCACCGGACGTGGTATCGGTCCGGCTTATGAAGACAAGGTTGCCCGCCGTGGTATTCGCCTGGGTGAGTTGTTTAACCCGGTGCATTTTGCCTCGCGCTTGCGCGAAGTGGTGGATTACCACAACTTCATGCTGAGCAATTATTATCAGGTGGCTGCTGTTGATTACGATAAAACGCTGGCGGACTGTCTGGCCTACGCCGAGCAGGTTCGCCCGATGCTGGTCGACACGGTCGAGCTGATCCATGCACACCGCAAAGCAGGCGACAACCTGATGTTTGAAGGTGCGCAAGGCTCACTGCTGGATATCGACCACGGCACCTATCCGTTTGTGACTTCGTCCAACACCACCGCAGGCGGTACTGCCACCGGTAGCGGTTATGGGCCTTTGTACCTGGACTACGTGCTGGGCATCACCAAGGCTTACACCACGCGTGTGGGGTCCGGCCCGTTCCCGACCGAGTTGTTTGACGAAGTGGGCACGCACCTGTCGACCGTGGGTATGGAGCGTGGCGCCACCACCGGTCGCGCCCGTCGCTGTGGCTGGTTTGATGCCGCCGCTGTCAAACTGGCCATTCGAATCAACAGTGTCTCGGGTATCTGCCTGACCAAACTCGATGTGCTCGATGGTCTGAAGTCGATCAAAGTTTGCGTTGCCTACGAAAGCAATAACGACAGCACTGTCCTGGCCTGCAAAACCGTCAGCAGCTATGAGCAGCTCAAACCGGTCTATGTTGAACTGCCGGGCTGGAGCGAATCCACCGTGGGAGCCCGCTCCATGGACGAGTTGCCGGAAAATGCCCGTGCCTACATCCGCTTTATCGAAGAGCAGATTGAAGCACCGGTTGACATTATTTCCACAGGTCCCGACCGTGACGAGACCATCATCCTGCGACATCCGTTCAGCGCCTGACAGGTCTTCGCACCGGGTCTGCTCTCGGCCTCGAGGGCGGGCCTGCACCCAGTGCCATGGCATGGCGAATGGCTGTGCCCGACCTGTGAATCCACCCTTGAATAACACACAGGGTACGCCATGGACATTCTGACCATGAACAGTCTGTTTCTGATTGGCTCGCTGCTGGTCGGTTTCAGTGTATTGGTCAGTGCCCTGTCGTCCCGCTTTGGTATCCCCATTCTGGTTATTTTTCTGGGTGTGGGGATTCTGGCCGGTGAGGACGGCGTCGGTGGCATTCTCTTCGATGATTATTCGCTGGCCTTTCTGGCCAGCAACCTGGCGCTGGCCATTATCCTGTTTGATGGCGGTATGCGTACCCGCGTGCAGTCATTCAAGGTCGCGCTGGGACCAGCGTTATCCCTGGCGACAGCGGGTGTGGTGCTGACGGCGGGCTTGACCGGCGCACTGGCCGCCTGGCTGTTTGACCTGAGCTTGCTGCAAGGCCTGTTGATTGGTGCGATTGTAGGGTCAACCGACGCCGCAGCAGTGTTTTCATTGCTGGGCGGACGCGATATCAATGAGCGGGTCCGCGCCACACTGGAAATTGAATCCGGCAGTAACGATCCCATGGCCATCTTTCTGACCGTGGCGCTGATCGAGATGGTGGCGAGCGCCGGTAGCGCAGAGGGGGTCAGTTGGTCCGGTTTCCTGATCATGCTGATTCAGCAGTTTGGTCTGGGTGTACTGTTCGGAGGCATTGGCGGCTATCTGTTGCTGCAACTGATTAACCGCTCTACGCTGGCCAACGGACTTTACCCGCTGCTGGCCATCAGCGGTGGCCTGTTCATCTTTGCGGTCACGGCGGTAGCCGGTGGCAGTGGATTCCTTGCGATTTATCTGGCTGGTCTGTTTCTGGGCAACAAACCCCTGCGCAGTCGTACCTCCATCCTCAGTGTGCTGGACGGCATGGCCTGGCTCAGCCAGATTGGCATGTTCCTTGTGCTCGGATTGTTGCTGACACCCTCGGATCTGCTGCCGATTGCGATACCGGGATTGTTGCTGGCCTTGTGGATGATTCTGATTGCCCGACCGCTGGCGGTATTCCTCAGTCTGGCACCGTTTGGCCGGTTCAAAATGCGTGAGCGCTGGTATATCTCGTGGTTGGGCTTGCGCGGCGCTGTACCGATTATCCTGGCTGTTTATCCGGTGATGGCAGGTCTGCCTGAAGCACAGCTGTATTTCAATCTGGCATTTTTTGTGGTGCTGGTCTCATTGCTGCTGCAAGGTTCGTCGATACCTCTGGCCACCCGGCTGGCAAAAGTACAGATTCCTTCCCAGCCCCAGCCCATTTCGCGCGCAGGCCTGGAAATTCATCCGACCAGCGAGTGGGAGCTGTTTGTGTATCGGCTTGGGGCAGAAAAGTGGTGTATTGGCAAGGAACTGCGGGGTTTGCGCATGCCTGAGGGCACACGGATTGCTGCGCTGTTCCGCGGACGCGAGCTGCTGCACCCGACCGGCAGTACCCGGCTGCTCGCCGACGATATTCTCTGTATAGTCGGGCATGAGCATGATTTGCCCGCGCTCGGCAAATTGTTCAGCGAAGCGCCTGTCAAAAAGGGCATGGATGAATGGTTTTTCGGCGACTTTATTCTGGATGCCGGGGCCAGAATTCAGGATCTCGCGCCGATTTACGGCTTGCACCCGGATCCACTGGTCGCGTCACAGTCGATAGGCGAGTTGCTCACCGCTAAGATGGGGGGCAAACCGGTTGTCGGTGACCAGCTGGAATGGCAGGGATTTGTCTGGACCATCGCCGCCATGGAGGACGGTGAGGTCAAACGCATCGGTATGAAAATTGCGTGAGCCCGGCTCAGTAGATTAGCCCGGCTCAGCAGATTAGCCCGGCTCAGCACATTCGCGGTCACGATGACAGATTATCAGGACCGCCGGTATTTCAAGATCACCAATAATAAAGACAAGAGGACTATGGTATGCCACTGAAACATGTTCCAACACTCCGCTCACACGCTTCTGCGCTGTTGGGTACTTTGTTGCTTGGCGGCACCTTGCTGCTGGCTTCAGCCAACAGTGTTGCCCAGCAACCACCGTCAGAACCACCGGCTGACTGGGGCCCGATTTCATCCACCATGGATGAAATTGCCTATCCGTATCCGGTGCATCTGCTGCCGGTCACTCACTATGGCAAGTCCGGCAACATGGCCTATATGGACGTTGCTCCCACTGGCCCGGCAAACGGTCAGACTGCCATGCTGTTTCACGGCATGAACTTCGGTGGCATCGGTTTTACACCAACAATCGCAGCGTTGGCCGAGGCCGGCTTCCGTGTGGTGGTGCCGGATCGCATCGGTTACGGCAAGTCGTCCAAGATGGACATCCCGTACAATCTGCACATTTTTGCGCTGGACTCCAAACGCCTGCTGGATCATCTGGGCATAGCCAAGGCAGCCATTGTCGGACACTCGATGGGTGGCATGCTCGCAGCGCGGTTCACCATGACCTATCCCGACACCGTTACGCACATGGTGCTGGTTAACCAGATTGGCATGACAGACCAGCGTCAGGGCCGTGGCTGGACAGACATAGACGAGGCGGCCAAACGCACCGAAACCAGTACCACCTACCAGTCCATTCTGGCCAACCACATGCGCTACTACAACACCGAGATCAAACCGGAGTATCTGGAGTTTGTGCGTCTGCAATATGGTCAGACCCTGAGCGCAGACTGGCCGCTGCTGGCCAAAATCCGTGCCTGGCAGCAGGCCATTCTGTTCTTTGATCCGGTGGTCTATGACTGGCAGCATATCAGCACCAAATCCCTGGTGCTGGGTGGTGCGGATGATCGCCTGACCAATGATTTTGCCGGTCAGGCGCGCCGTGTTGCCGAGTCCTTGCAGAATGCCGAGCTCAACCTCTACCCCGGTATTGGTCACAATCCGCATTTTGAATACCCGGACCAGTATCACGCTGATCTGATTGCTTTCCTGCGTTCTGACCCCTCGGCGCCTGCCAACCAGAGCTGGCGCTGACAGACGTCCGGTTAGCCGGTGCAAGCACCGGCTAACCGCCGTTTTGTGATCTTCCTCACAAAATTTCATTCAAAAACCTCTCTGTATCGGCGAGCTGACTGCTTCCTGCGGTACGCCGATTATTTTTGACTTTTCCATTGCCTTCGCTTGTCGCAAATTCTAGGCGTCACCATTCCAGAACCCGGTTGACCTGAATCAACCAGTTTTGTGAATTCGTTCATAAAAGGAGTTGTGAACGTTGGCATTTGACGCGTGAAAATAACAATCAAAATCGCTCAACGGAGAAGAAGAATGAAATCAAGAGGAAAAGAGGTTTCAGTTGCGCTGATGGGAGCATCAGCCTTGTTCCTGACACCGTTTTTGCTGATTCCGCAAAACGGCTATGCACAACAATCCACCAGTGAAGAATCCGAGCGGGAAGTCGAAGAAGTTGTCGTCACCGGCTCCTTTATCCGCAACAGTCAGTTCACCAATGCATCGCCGGTAGAGACCATTACCCAGGACGACTTGTGGCAATCCGGTGCGGCCAATCTGGGTGAATACCTGCGTGACATGCCCTACATGGAAAATATCGACACCGTCGCTTCAGTGCTGGCCACACAGGACGGCCAGCAGGACTCCAACTCGGCGCGTTTTAACCTGCGCGGTCTGGGTACTGAAAGTACACTGACCCTGGTGGACGGTCGCCGAGCCGTCAATGAAAGTGCAGTGTCGGCGCTGTTACCGGGGATTGCACAACGTTCCGTCGAGATTGTGACCGATGGTGGCGCCGCGCTGTACGGTTCTGATGCGGTTGCCGGTGTCGCCAACCTGATTCCCTATAAACAGTTTGACGGCATGAAGGGCCGTGTCTATTACAAAACCGATCAGGAAAACAGTTCCGAGCAGTACACCGCCGAATTTCTGATGGGGCACCGTTTTAACATCGGCAACGGACTGGAGTGGGTGGGGGCGATTGAAGTCAACAAACGCACGGCGTTTCTGGTCTCCGAGCGTCCGCGTTACCAGGAGTACTACGATCAGGACAGCACCTTCAACAATCCGGGGCGCTGGATTTCCGGTGTGGCTACCGGACGTACCGACCCCAGCTGTGGCACATTCAACGGCACCCAGACCGACGTCAGCCAGTTTGGTTCGTATCCCAGTGGTGAGCTGTTCGCGACCGGTTGCCGGTTGTATTTTGGCGAGTGGCAGGACTACGGCCGGCCATCCAACGGGGTGACGCTGTTTAACAACCTCAATTACGAGGTCAATGACTGGCTGACGCTGGAGTTCCAGATGAGCCACAACGACCGGACTTCGACGCTGGTCAGCTCGCCGAGCAACGCGGTCAGTACCAACCTGACCAGTCTGATTGTACCGGCCAACCATCCCGCCAACCCCTTTGGGGTGCAGGTGCGGCCTTCTGCCTGGCGTCCGTTTACCAAGCTGGGCACTCTGCCGAGTTCTTTGACATCCAGTGGCATGGGTGAAACCGACTACAACTACTATGCCGATGCATACAAATTCGGTGGCCAGTTTGAGATCACCGGCACCACCTGGGAAGGCGAGGCCTGGATTGGTCATCAATCCTCCTGGCGTCAGTTTGACGGTCGCGGCATTCGCTTGTCGAAAATGCAGGCGGCCTTGCGCGGGCGCGGAGGTCCCGGTGGCAATCTGTACTTTAACCCGTTTGGATCAGCCGATCCGCGTTCACCGTTTTATCGGGCAGGCATCACCGACAACAGTCAGGAAGTGGTGGACTGGCTGGTTGAATCAGTCAAATGGCGCGATACCTGGGACAGGCTGAAATACTTTGATGTGGTGTTTAACGGCGAACTGTTTGATGTGCCAGGTGGCACTGTACGGGCGGCCATCGGTGGACAGCTGCGCAGTCAGAAGACGTTTGACTTCGAGCACCCGTTGACGGCTGAAAGGGATAATTTGTATGCCAACGCTGTTGCACCCCTGCCGCCGCGTGTTGACAGGGAGTCCGGTGTGCGTGCGATCTTCGGCGAAATTGAAGTGCCGATCATGGCGAATCTTGGTGTCAAGGCGGCAGTCCGAAGCGAAGATTTTTACAACATTGGTTTTAACGCAACCAAGCCCAAAATTTCCGTGTTGTGGGAGCCGCTGGACAGTCTGGCGTTCCGCGCCAGCTATGGTGAAAGCTTCCTGGCACCGACACCGGCCCAGTTGCGACCGCTGGCCAAAGACGTCTGCACGACAGTGACCAGTGGTGTAGATCCGTTGACCAACATCTCGCTGGATGGCACGGACAGTTGTACATCGGGTAATCCGAATCTGGGCGCGGAAGAATCCGAGATCGCGAATATCGGATTCAGCTGGCTGCCGATTGAAGGTCTGAGTATCGATATCGACTATCAGGAAATCGAGTACATCGGTCGCATTGCTTCGCTGGTCACTGCCGATGTGACCCGCCGTGAGCTGAATGCGTTTCTGGCTGCCACAGGCAGAACAGCTGCTGACTTCAGGCCGGCAACCAATCCGGCCGATGCACAGGCCGGTATCGCATGGGCACTGGCCAACCCCAACGTGCTGATTACACGTGACGCCGGCGGGCGAGTGACGGATGTTTACCGTGCACCAATCAACCTGTCGTCGCAATTTGTGGAAGGCATCGATTTCCGCATCCGTTATGCCTTCGAGATTGGTGAGCTGGGCAACTTCAGCGCGAGTCTGGGTGGCAATTACTATACTCGCTGGGAATACTTGCCTGACGAGTTCTCCGGCTTCACCAGTGGTATCGCCGTGCAGAATGCCGAGACCAGTCTGGCGCCGCCCTTGTCCCGCTACAAGGCCAATATGGGTCTGTCGTGGTTCAGGGAAAACCAGAGTGCCGGCATCAGTGTGCGCCACGCTGGCAAAATGCGTTTCGACCAGACCACGCTGACACTGGGTTACGAAGCATTTGCGCCGGAGTATATCCGCGCGATCACCAAAGTGGATGCACGTTACTCGCATCGGTTTACGGCCTTTGGCAGTGATTCGAATATCACCGTGGGTATCACCAATCTGTTTGATCGTGATGCCCAGCGCCTGCCACAGGCTGGTGGACTTGAGACGCGTGTTGATGATCCGTTCGGCCGACAGTTTTATGTGTCGATGGATTTTGAGCTGTAATCCTGTTGCTTAATCGCTAAAATACAGATCGAGTGTTCGAAGCGGCTGCCGCCTCGCAAGAGGCGGCAGCTTTTTTTATTTTCAGTGTTTGTTAATCAGGAAGATTTGCATGTCAGATGATTCTTTTAAAGACAGCGCCTTACGCTATCACGCCGAGCCGACGCCAGGGAAATTGGCGATACGCCCGACCAAACCGCTGGCCAATAACCGAGACCTTTCCCGTGCTTATTCACCTGGTGTTGCCTTCGCATGCGAGGCAATTGAGCAGGACCCGAGCCAGGCTGCGCGCCTGACCGCCCGCGGTAACCTGGTCGCTGTCATTTCCAATGGCACAGCGGTGCTTGGGCTGGGTGATATCGGTCCGCTGGCTTCAAAACCGGTGATGGAAGGCAAGGCAGTACTGTTTAAGAAATTTGCCGACATCGATGTCTTTGATATCGAAATCAACGAAAAGGATGTCGACAAACTGGTGGATATTATCGCCTCGCTGGAACCAACGTTTGGTGGTATCAATCTGGAAGACATCAAGGCGCCGGAGTGTTTTCTGGTTGAGCGCAAATTGCGCGACATCATGAAAATCCCGGTGTTTCACGACGACCAGCATGGCACGGCGATTGTCGCTGCGGCAGCGGTTTACAACGGCCTGCGTATCGTTGATAAAAAATTCGAGGACATCAAGCTGGTGGTCTCCGGGGCCGGTGCTGCCAGCATCGCCTGTGTGGAGCTGCTGATGACCATGGGTGTGCGTCTGGACAATGTGCGCATGCTGGATCGCAATGGCGTGATCTACAAAGGTCGCCGCGAGGGCATGAACCTGTGGAAAGAAAAGTTTGCGGTAGAGACCAGCGATCGCACACTGGATGATGCGATAGTCGACGCTGATCTGTTTCTGGGCTTGTCAGGTCCGGGTGTGATGACCGGGGCCATGGTGAAAAAGATGGCACGTGATCCGTTGATTCTGGCCATGTCCAACCCGGTACCGGAAATCATGCCAGAAGACGCTCGCGCCGCAAGACCTGACGCGATTCTGGCCACCGGTCGCTCTGATTATCCGAATCAGGTTAACAATGTGCTGTGCTTCCCTTTTATCTTCCGGGGCGCGCTTGACTGCGGTGCGACACACATCAATGACGAGATGAAACGTGCCTGCGTGCGCGCGATTGCCGATCTGGCCACGCGTGAAATTTCTGAAACGGTTGCGCAAGCCTATGTGGACGAAGAGCTCAAGTTTGGCCGCGATTACCTGATTCCCAAACCGTTTGATCCGCGCCTGATTGAAGAGGTACCCTTGGCGGTGGTCAAAGCGGCGATGGACAGCGGTGTTGCCACGCGCCCGATTCACGATCTCAATGCCTACCGTAAAAAGCTCAGTGCTTATGTCAACAGCAGCCGTCTGTTCATGCAGCCCACCATCGATCTCGCGGCACGCCATCCGGCTCGTATTGTGTACGCCGAAGGTGAGAACGACGATGTGCTGTATGCCATGCAGGCAGTGGTGGACGAAGGTGTCGCGCGTCCCATTTTGATAGGTCGTCCGCAAGTGATTGATGACAAGATTCAGAAGATGGGTCTGAGGCTGGAGCCAGGCCGGCATTTTGACGTGTTCAATTCAGAAAACGCGGATGTTCACAAGCGCTATTGGCAGTACTACCACCAGCATGTGGGTCGCTCCGGCGTGTCCATTGAAGCGGCCAAATCAGCCGTGCACACCAACACGACCGTGTTGGCGGCATTGATGGTTGCGCTGGGTGAGGCTGATGGCATGGTATGCGGCAAGGTAGGGCGTTTTGATCAGCATTTGCGCGATATCCGTCCTGTCATTCGCTCAACCAAAACAGGTGGACGTCTGTCGTCAATCTGTGTCTTGTTGATGGATGATGGCCCGCTTTTCCTGACAGATCCGTTTGTGAATGTGAATCCAACGGAGGAGGAAATTGTCGAGATCGCCCGCGACGCTGTGAAGTTTGTCAAACAGGCATTTGACATTGAACCCGTGGTTGCCTTGTTGTCGCATTCCAACTTTGGCACGTATGAAGATGCCTCGGCGCTGAAAATGAAAGCTGCGGCGCATCGTCTGCGGATGGAAATGCCCGAAGTGCAGATTGATGGCGAAATGCATTCCCTGACCGCGCTGAATCCGGAATTCCGCGACACCATGATCGAAGGTGCCGGCATCAGGGGCCGCGCCAATGTGCTGGTGATGCCGAATATGGATGCGGCAAGTATTGCGCTGGGATTGCTGCGCTCGTTTACCAATGCGCGCCTGATCGGGCCATTCCTGAGCGGGCTGGAAAAGCCGGCGCATATTCTGATTCCGTCGGTGTCGGGGCGCGGGATACTGAACCTGACGGCGCTGATGTCGGCGAGTATTTGCCAGCACGAGTTTGTTGGACTTGACTGATGCTCAAGCAGAGACCGGTGGGAAACCGGGGCACTCCTCAGAACGACGCTACGCGTCCGATTGTTCTTCGCTCATGCCCCGGTTTACCACCGGTCTCTGCTTGTAGTTGCCGTCAGTGTCGCTCCACTACTGCCGCGACCCCCATGCCACCTGCTGTGCAGACGGAGATCAGCCCGCGGCCACTGCCTTTCTCTTCCAGAATGGCGGCTATCGTGCCCAGTATGCGTGCGCCTGTGGCGGCAAAGGGGTGACCAAACGCGAGTGAGCCGCCTTTGATGTTCATTTTGCTGCGATCAATGGCGCCCAGCGCCGTATCGCGGCCGAGTTTCTCACGGCAGAAGTCGTCATCCTCCCAGGCTTTGAGTGTGCACAGGGCTTGCGCCGCAAACGCTTCGTGGATCTCGTAGCAATCGAAGTCCTGCAGACTCAGACCCGTCATCGCGAGGAGTTCGCTCACCGCCACGGTGGGCGCCATCAGCAGGCCTTCGCCGTTGACAAAGTCAACAGCACTGCTTCGACCGGCTACCAGATACGCGCGCACGGGAATATTGTTCGCCTGTGCCCACTCTTCACTGCACAGCAGCACGGCAGCGGCGCCGTCGGTCAGCGGTGTGCTGTTACCGGCGGTCAATGTGCCATGTTTTTTGTCAAAGGCCGGTTTCAGGTTGGCCAGTTTTTCCAATGTGCTGTCGGCGCGAAGATTGTTGTCACGACTGACACCTTCATACGGTTTGACCAGGGCATCAAAAAAGCCGGCTTCGTAAGCGGCAGCCGCTTTCAGATGGCTCTCAAGCGCCAGTTGATCCTGATCAGCGCGGCTGATACCCCATTCACGAGCCATCAGCTCGCAGTGTTCTCCCATGGCCAGTCCGGTGCGCGGCTCGCCATTGGCAGGGGGGCGAGGCGCCAGTTCTGACAGTCTGAAGCCTTTGAGTGTCTGCAAACGCTGTTTCAGTGTTCTGGCCTGACCCAGTTTGATCAGCCGACGGGCAAAACGGCGCTGAAACACAATGGGCGCATCACTGGTGGTGTCGGTGCCGGCTGCAATGCCGCAGTCGATCTGGCCGCTGGCAATTTTGGCTGCCAGCATCAGTGCGGCTTGCAGCGAAGTGCCGCAAGCCATCTGCAACGTAATGCCCGGTGTCGCAGGCGACAGATCCGTGCTCAGCACGGCTTCACGGGCCAGATTCCAGTCCTTGCTGTGGCTGGTCACCGCGCCGGCGACAACCTCATCTATCTTTTTTCCGCCAAGGCCAAACTCGCGGCTGAGCTGCTGCAAGGTATCGGCCAGCATGTCCAGATTGCTCAACTCTGCGTACGCGGTGTTGGAGCGGCAAAAAGGGATACGTGTCCCGCCGGCAATGACCACCCGGCGGGAAAGCGCCAGTCCTTGTTGTTTGCTTGCATCAGACACGGGTTTCAGTCTCCTGTTCGGGTTCTTGCTGCGAAGAAGTCGCTTTGGTTTCAGCATCCTGTTCAGGTGCCGGGTCTGCAACAGCGGGTTGAAGTTCGCGGTGGGCGAGATAATACAAAGGTCCTCCGCGAAACGGCGCGAAGCCGGTGCCGAAAATCATGCCGGCATCCAGCAGATCCTCGTCGCTGACCACACCTTCTTGCAGCGCAGCGATACATTCATCGGTATAAGCTTTGATCAGTTGCTCAGCCAGTTCCGACAGTTTGTAACCGCGCGCAGCATCGGGATTTTTCACCGCCTTGCCGTCCTTCCATACGTACAGTCCCTCGCCGGATTTTTTGCCAAGTTTGCCGGCATTGACGCGAGACTGAATAAATTCTTTTTCCGGTGATGTTGCGCTCTGACCGTCTTGCAAGACACCCGTCACCATCAGACACACATCCAGACCGACGGTGTCCGCGAGTTCAACAGGACCCATGGGCATACCAAACGCCTCGGCTGCAGCATCCAGTGCCTCTGCCGGTACGCCACTGCGATGCAGTTGCAGTGCGGTCATCATGTAGGGAGCCAGTACACGATTCACCAGAAACCCGGGGCTGCTGCGCACCGGCAACGGGAAGCGGCTGATCTGCTGGCAAAACGCGGCGCCCTTGAGTGTTTCTGCGGGATCAGTTTCCTCACCGTAAACCACTTCCACTAACGGCATCTGCGGCACCGGATTAAAAAAGTGCAGACCAATCAACCGTGACGGGTTGACGAGCACGGAAGCCAGTTTTTCCAGTGGAATGGCCGAGGTATTGGTGGCCAGAATCGCATCCGGTTTCATGCGTGGTTCAAGGTCGCGGAACAGTGCCTGTTTGGCTTCAACATTCTCGAAGATGGCCTCGATGACCACGTCAGCGCGCGGGACATAAACAGCCGCAGTATCCGGGCGCAAACGATCCATCGCTGCTTTGACTTTGGCTGGATCCCTGAGCTTGCGTTTAAAAAGCGACTCGGCACGTTTCAGGGCCGGAGCGACAAATTTCATCTCGCGGTCCTGCAGGCTGACATCAAGCCCTCGCAGCACACACCAGGCAGCAATATCGCCGCCCATGACGCCAGCCCCAATCACATGGACATGGCTGGCTTTGAAGTCGCTGCTTTTGCCTTCTGATTTCAGGCGTTCCATCAGATGAAAGACCCGACGCAAACCGGTGGCACTGGGTGACACCATCAGCTCACCCACGGCGTGTGCTTCGGCTTGCATCATCTGACGATAATTGCCGCCATGTTTTTCCCAGGTATCGATCAACCGATACGGCGCCGGGTAGTGTTCCGGGCGCGCCTTGCGGGCTGTCTGTTTGCGCATCTGTTTTGCCAGCACGGCGCGCGCCGGCATCAGGTTGCTGAGCCGTCCCACCAGACCGGGGCCACGACTTTTGCGACCTGTCAGCACGGCCTTGCGTGCTGCCCACACCAGCTCTTCGTGCCTGCCAATAACCTGATCGACCAGACCCAGCGCACGCGCTGTACGTGCATTGACCTGGCGTGCAGTCAACATCAGCTCCATGGCCTTGAGACCGCCCATGGTGCGCACTGAGCGCGCTGAGCCGCCAAAACCGGGGAAGATGCCGAGCTGCACTTCAGGAAAACCCAGGCGTGTGGCGGGCACATCTTTGGCAATGCGATAGCGGCAGGCGAGTGACAGTTCAAGTCCACCACCCAGGCAGTAACCTTCAATGGCCGCAACGGTCACACAATCGAGTTTTTCCAGTCGGTTGAACATGTCATGCACGCGCTGTATTTCGGCCGTCACGGTGGTGGCATCATCGAAGCCATCAAATTCACGCACATCAGCGCCAAACACAAAACCGGTGCGTTTGCCTGACATAAACACCAGCCCGCGCGGGGTTTCGCGTTCAGCCAGCGCGATGAGCTGCTCAAGCTCTTCGAGTACCTCACGCGACAGCGAGTTGACCCGTTCACCGGCACGGTCAAGGCGGGCGTACAGGATATTGTCGCTGTCGCGCGACAGGTGCCAGTGTCTGAAATGGCTGACACTGTGCAGATTCAGGGGCGCCGGAGTGGTCTCTGGCGTAGACGTCGCTGTCATGAAAACCTCGCTGATCAGTATGTGACGCCGTCTTGGCGCCGCTGAATGCATTCACGTTGACGTCCGCATTGTGCCTGAGGGCGCAGACGCTGACAAACCTGGCCCTGCTCTGCCAGACAGGTGAACAGTCTGGGCTATTCAAGGCATTTTTTATGAATTAACAATAGGTTGCAGTTTTTCTCAGGGATCCCTGCAAAAACCTCTGCAATCATACGTTGAAAATATGAACAAGTTCAGTATTATGTTCGCAATCACAATACAAAAGGCAAGACACAGCCGGCACTGCGGTTGTGGCAACCTGTCCTGACATCCGTCAAATTCCATTATTTTCCCGGCACCGAGGATTGCAAATGTTTGCTGCAATTATGAAGTTCATGCGTGACAACAATGTGTTGCCGCGTATTTCCGACACTGAAAGCCAGGCGCTGGAAGCCGGCACGGTGTGGATTGATGGCCAGATTTTTTCCGGCAATCCTGATTTTGCGCGTATGTTGCAGGAGCCCTACAGCCAGCACTCGGCGGAGGAGCAGGCGTTTCTGGACGGGCCTGCTGCCGAGTTGTGCCGTCACATCGATCGTTACCAGATCAGCATCACGCGCAAGGTGCCGGATGCCATTCTGGAGGAAATCAAGCAGCAGGGTTTTATGGGGCTGCTGATTCCCAAGCAGTACGGTGGCAAGGAATTCTCCACACTCGCCATTTCCTCCATCATGGCGAAGGTCAATCCGTATTGCCCGACAGCCGGCACCTTTGTGGTCATCCCCAACTCGCTGGGTGCGGCCGAGCTGCTCAAACATTATGGTACCGAGGAGCAGAAAAACGCGTACCTGCCCAAGCTGGCCAGTGGCGAGTATGTGCCGTGTTTTGGTTTGACCGAGTTGACTGCAGGATCAGATGCCGCGTCGATCAAGGCAGAAGGCGTGGTCTTCCGGGATGAACACGGCGAGATCAAAATCCGTCTGAATTTCCGCAAGCGTTACATCACCCTGGCACCCGCCGCCAATCTGATTTCCCTGGCGTTCCAGATGCACGATCCGGACAACCTGCTGGGGAAAGGTGAGTATCCGGGTATTACCGTGATCATGTTGCATAAAGGGACACCTGGCCTGAAAAATGGTGATCATCACCTGCCGATTGGCCTGAGTTTTTATAACGGCCCGATCATCGGTGAGAACGTGATTGCCTCACCGGATCAGATTATTGGTGGTCCCGAGTATGCCGGTCAGGGCTGGCGCATGTTGATGGAACAACTGGCCGGCGGCCGCGCGGTGTCACTGCCTGCCGGTGCCATTGGCGGCATGAAAATGATAGCGGCGGCAACCGGCGCTTACTCCGTGATCCGCCACCAGTTTGGTATTCCGATTGGTCTGATGGAAGGTGTGCAGGAAAAAATTGCGCGTATCGCCGCGCTCACCTATCTGTTCGAAGCCTCGCGTGTGTATGCCTGTTCCGCCATCGACAACGGGCAACAGCCGCCGGTGATTTCTGCACTGCTCAAATCCAGCAGCACCGAATATGCGCAAAAACTCATTATTGATGGTATGGACGTGTTCTCCGGTGCTGGTGTGATGCAGGGACCAAACAATATTTTTGGTGGTGGTTACTGCAGTGCGCCAGTCAGCATCACCGTGGAAGGCGCCAACATCATGACACGCACGCTGATCACCTTTGGTCAGGGCGCTACGCGCTGCCATCCGTTTGCGCTGCCGCTGGTCAAGGCGGTGGAAAACAATGATGTGGCTGCGTTCCGCAGCAAATTGCTGGGCTGGTTGTGGCATACCGTGAGCAACTTCTTTCGCAGCAAGGTGCGCGGTCTCACACGTGGATTCAGTGCTGGCAGTCCCGAGTCCGGGCCGGTGGCCACCTACTATCGTCGACTGGCCTGGGCATCGTCACGATACGCCTTGCTGGCGGATCTGGCCTTGTACCTGATCGGCAGCAAACTCAAGGCCAGAGGCAGTCTCGGGGGGCGCTTTGCCGATGCACTCACCTGGCAGGTGCTGGCGCTGTCTACCTTGCGTCGTTACAAGGCAGAAGGCAACCGTCCCGAAGATCTGCCGCTGGTAGCTTACGCCTGTGAATACGCGCTGGCGCGCATCCAGGACGCCTTTGAGGGCATTCACGCCAACTTTGATGCGCCGGTAGTGGGCTGGTGGTTGCGCGGTCCGTCTGCACTGTTCCTGCGATTGAATCCGCTGTCACGCGGCCCGTCGGACAAACTGGTACCCAAAGCCGCTGCTGCCATCCAGTCGCTGAACGATCAGTACAAGCGCATCACTGATGGGATTGCACCGATCGATGAAAATTCACCAGGCATGGGCCGACTGATGAAGGCCTTCCGTTTGCATACCGAAGTGCAGCCGGTGTTCGCAAAAATTTCAAAGGCTCAGCGCGCACGCGAGCTGCCGCGTGGCATGCCGTTTGATCTGACCGATCTGGCACTGGCGAGCAAGGTCATCACGCAGTCAGAAGCGGCGCTGATGAAGGAAGCCAGCGCCGCTGCCATGGCAGCCATTGAAGTCGATGTGTTCAAGCCGGAAGATTATTTTCTGGATGTCAAAAGCTGAAGAATCTGATCCTCTATCCAGTCGGCGACGGCTGGATGGGGGATCAAACCCTTGCCATCTGATACATAATCCAGACCCTCCAGCGCTTCGGCATAAGGTCCGAAGCCGTGCACGCGATACGGAATCACAATGGGCGTGCGACCTTCAGCGCGGCTGCGACTGAGGTAGTCACGCACTTGTGCTTGTGCCACTTCACGTTTTTCAGGCCAGTCCTCACGCAGGCTTGCCACGTGGATATCGTTGAAGCCGCCGCGCTCGCGCAG
Source organism: Pseudohongiella sp. (assembly GCA_036834885.1). Taxonomy (GTDB): domain Bacteria; phylum Pseudomonadota; class Gammaproteobacteria; order Pseudomonadales; family Pseudohongiellaceae; genus Pseudohongiella. Next base: position 75,432 of record DAITNA010000005.1, read on the forward strand.
CAGCTGTGCCCGCTCACTGATGGATGCAATCCAGCGCTCATTTTCGGCATCATCCTCGGGGCCATGTGCCAGAATCAGCACATCTTCAGCAGCCGGATTTTTGCTCAGGTCAGTCGCACGCGTCAGCAGCACTTCTGACATCTGTTCTGCATCAGACAGGCCTTCGACGGTGAGCTGAAAGCGGGCGCTGGATTGTACCTGCCAGAATTCCATGCGATGACCGCCGTGTGCTGTCGCATTGCCATGCGATTCACCGTGACCATGGGCATTGTGCGCGGAGTCTGCCGCCGGCTCACGTGCGGGGGCTCCCGGGATCAGGCCAAGAATTTGTTGTGTGCGCTCGTACCAGCTTTCGCCGCTGATAAACAATCGCACTACAGCAATGTCGGTGACGCCCTGATGTTCAAGACGTGTCACAGCTTCCTGCAAGGAGTACGCATCGGCCATGCCGAAGGCAACTTCCAGGGTGTATTTTTCACGCAGTGGCTGCAAGGTTTCCAGCACACCGGCGTCCCACTCGGGAATACCGCCGTGTGCCATCACCAGCACGCCACTGCGGTTGCCGCGATCGGCATCCCGGTTGCTACCGTGTTCGGAATGCTGGGCGTGCGCTTTGTCCAGCGCGCCCGCGCCAACCAGCAAGAACAGACTGGCCAGCGACATGCCTCGGATAATTTGCATGGGATTTCTCCAGATTGAAAGCGTCATAATGTTGGCTCCTGCCAAAGTGTTCACGGGGTGGTAATCAGAACCTGAGATCCAGCGACAAGCGTGCATGAGTGCCCGGTGCCTGGGCTTTGCCAAGATTGGCGCTATCGTTGGCTGCCAAACCGCGAATGCTGCTCCAGCGTGCGTACTGTTCATCGGTGATATTAAAAATCCCGACGCGAAGTCGCAGACTTTCAGTAAGCGCCACCTGTCCCAGAATATCCAGTGTTTGCCATGAATCACCCTGTACCCGATCAGGCGCCGATACCTTCTTGTGCGAGGCAGCAGCGGTGAGCACCGCCTCCAGCGACCAGCGTGTCGACGGCGCATAGCGCAAGGCACTGACCAGCGTCAGCGGTTCAACACTGTCAAGCGCAGCGCCACTGATGACATCCTCGCCATGCGACCATGCCAGCGAGTTGTGTACGCTGAGCTGACTGGATGCATACCAGTCGAAGGACGCTTCGGCGCCATGGATGCTGGCCTTGCCAACGTTCTGGTCCTGAAACAGGCTGAGACCATCACGCATGCCAATCATGCGGCTCTCAATAAAGTTGTCGTAGCGGTTCTCGTAGGCCGTCAGTGACGCGGCATATCGGGAATTCTGAAAACGCAGACCGGCTTCAATGCCTTGGCTGGTTTCTGCTGCCAGTGCGGTATTGGGCACAATGACATACCCGTGGCCGGCGTTCACAAAAGCCTGGTTGGCTTCGTCAAAGTTGGCAGGCCGGAAACCCTCGGCATACTGCGCAAACACAGTCACGGCCTCAGACAGTTGATACACAGCGCCGAGATTGAACGACACGTTGTTCTCGCGGACATCCCCAATACTGAAACCACTCAGGCTTTCCACGCTGGTATAGCCGTTAAAGAGAGCGTCTGGCTCCGGTGTCATGCGATAACGATCCACGCGCACACCCGGGATCAGACTCAGGCGCTGATTCAGCAGACGGACTTCATTCTGCACAAACAGACCGGTGCGTTGGGTCCGGGTGTCCGGGAAGGTTTTGTTGGGAAACACTTCGGGCGCGGCCATGGGATAGGACGGAATTGCACAGCGGATTTCCCCGGTGCTGATTTCAGTATCACAACGCTCGCGAGGGCGTTCGGTGTTGGTGAGCTCGTGATGCAGGCCATAGACCATATCGTGGGTGATCGCACCCTGTGCCAGCGACTTGGCCACAATCACGCTGAATTGGCCGGTGTCCTGATTGAACCCGAAGTCGGAATCCCGGCGTGCTTGTGTGCCGCGAAAGCTTGCCGGATTACGCGGGTTCACAAACGCAAAACTGGTGCGCAGCTGCATGGAGACTTGTTGACCGTCGGTTTGCTGATAGTCCAGCTGTGTGCTGACGCTATCGGCCAACATGGCGTTGGTTTGCCATTCATGACGCAAGCTGATGCGCTGGCGTGTGCTGCTGTCGAAGGCGAGTGATTCCTGCACTGAAGCACCAAGCTCATTCAGGATGCGGCTGTCCACCTCCTCCTCGCGGCGATCAAGCGTCAGTTCAAGACGATGGGCCGGGTTCAGTGTCCAGCCGGTTTTCAGCAAAGCGCCCAGGGTTTCGCCGTCTTGCGGATTCAGTTGGGCATTACCGCGGATGTCGCGCTCGGAAAAGCTGCGGCGCGTCAGCTGTAACACGGTATCCAGCTCGCCTGCCGGGGTACTGCCGCGTGTGGCCCACGTCAGTCCCAGCTTGCGCAAGTCGTTGACGCTGTCGGCAGCGCTGCGCAGTGCCAGGTGATGGTGCTCGCCATCGCGCAAATAGTCCGCAGCGTCCTTGCTGCGCAGCAGTACGGCGCCACCCATCGCATCGGCGCCGTACAACACGGATGCAGGACCGCGGATAATCTCCACGGCCTTGACATCATCCAACTCGAACGCGTCCTTGCCATAGGAGGAAGGGCCCGCGTTGTAACTATCGGCACTGCGCACACCGTCGAGTACGGTGAGTACACGGTTGCCGCCAATGCCCCGAATGACAAAACCCTGATTACCACCGCGGCTGGCGGTTTCCATGCTGATGCCGGGCTGATAACGGGTCAGGTCGCCTATGTCATTGGCCATCTCACGCTCAATGTCGGCAGCACTGATCAATGTGACCGTGCCTGCGATCTCGTTGATCTGACGTGGCAGCCGTGTGGCGGTGACCAGCACTTCCTCTGGGTCCGGTATCGTTGCCTCTGTCGCTGTGCTGGCAGTCTGTGCCAGCACTGTGCCGGAACACAGCATTAGCAGTGGCAACGTGGTAAGCAGCGCGCGCCGCAACGCGGTCACAGGTATGGGGGTGGTCAAGTTCAAATCATGCACAGTCAGCATTCTCCTGTTGTTAAGAGAGTCTGGCTGGCGGGGTGGACACCTGGCTGGCGGGACTATTTTGTCAATGTAGTGTTTTTGTCAATGTCGCGTTGGTTTTCAGTGTCTGGTGAAAACTTATTTTGTCAGTATCAACTTGTTGCTGGCGGTCAGGCGCAGCGTGTAGAGCTGGCCATCGTGCCGGATGTTGACGACAGGGTGCCGGTCAAACAGTTCGGCACTGTCCAGCACCCTGTGATCTTGTCCGGCGGTTGCCGGAGGCACCCCCCGGGGCGTCGTGCGGTGTGGTTTGTCCATGACAGAGACCTCGGTTAACAAGTGATCGCCATGGTAAACCTGATTTTATGACTTGTAAACAGGAATGATTCTCATTATTGAGAAATAACGTCAACGCCATCGCTGATCAGGTCTGACGGGTAAAGGATGACGCTGTCGCCGGCGGACAAACCGTTGATGACCTGGGCAAAGTCCCGATTGCGATCCCCGATCTCCAGCCTGCGCAGCGCGGCGCGGCCGTTTTCAACCACAAAGACGTGCCATTCATCGTTGCGCCGGAACAGCGCACTGACCGGCACCGCCAATGCCTGTTCATGGCGTGCGACCACAATCGCGGCTTCAATACGGTAGCCGGCGCCCAGCATGGGTGCGGTCTGCACCAGAGAACCGATGACGTTGACGCGCTGCTCTTCCACACCGAGTGCAGAGAACTTGGTGAATGCCTGCGGTTCAACATAGTCCACCACCGCACGCAGCACGTCATTGCTGCCCCAGCCCGTGACCAGGATATCGTCGCCGGGTCTGACCCTCACAGCCTCCTGTGTCAGCAGGTCGACCACCAGCTCCATGGCATCGCCGTCGCTGATTTCAAACAAGGGGGTACCCGCACTGACCGCCCGGTCGCCACGTTCCAGTACCCGCAGCACAGTACCGCCGACGGGTGCTGTCAACGTCAGTCGGTTTTCGCTATTGCCATCGGTGCCCATCAGTCGTGCACTTGCCGAGGCCACATCAGCCTGTGCGGCATTAACCGACGAGCGTGCACTTTGCACGCGAGCCTCGGCCGCTGCCAGCGCCTGTTGGTACAGTTCAAGCTCCTCGCGGCCAATCAGTCGATCCAGGGCCAGACGTTCACGCCGACTGGCTTCGCTGCGACTGCGTTCCAGCGCGGACTCCGCCTCAGCCAGACTGGCCTCTGCCACACGACGGCGCGCTTCCGCGGCGTCCAGCCCCGCGCGCCAGGTGGCTTCAGTGCGGTTGTCTTCGGCCAGTAGCGCCAGTTCTGCGAGGACTTGTCCCTGTTCAACGCGCTGGCCTTCGATCAATGCGGAGCGCAGCATATGGGCATTGACCGGTGCGGTCACAGTCCAGGGCAGGCGCGCTCGTGTGCGTCCCTGTTCCTGCACGGTAATGACCAGATCCTGTGTCGTGATGGTTGCGGCATCCACCGGTAATGCTGATGAAGACGACATCACCAGATACACCGTCACCGCCAACAGCGCCAGAGCACCCACAATCCATTTACGCATGATCTACTCCCGTGTTTTGAGCACACTGATCAGATCAAACTGATCCAGCCGTCGTCGCACTGCAATGCCGCTGGCCAGCGCTGCTGCCAGCGTAATCAGTGCCGAATATAACCAGGTTTGCGGATTGACCACATACGGAATTCTGAACATGTCGGTGGCCATGCCTTGCACCACCAGCCATGCCAGCCCGTAACCAATCAGCCATCCCATGGGAATGGCAAACAGCGTGATCACTGCCTGTTCGCCCAGCAACAATATCGCGACCTCACGCCGATGAAAACCCATCACACGCAGACTGGCCAGTTCACGCCCGCGTTCGGACAAGGCAATACGGGCGCCGTTGTAGATCACCCCGATGGCAATCACCGAGGCAAATCCGGCCAGAAACCCGACAGAAATAAAAATGTTCTGCGCCATCTGGGTTTCGAACGAGGCCAACATGTCTGCCGGTGATGCAACACCGGCCACCATGGGCATGTTCTTCAGCATCTGATACAAATTCGCGCGCTCATCCCGTGTCACCGACAACCACGCGCCACTGATCAGCCCGTGTTCCCCACTGAGCCGGTGCAAAGCGTTGATGTCCATATACGCGGTCACGCCCATGAAGTCATCCACAACACCGGCCACGCGCACTGACTGTTGTTGGCGCTGGCCTTCCAGCATTTGCACATGCAACCAGTCGCCGGTGCCAACCTGAAGGCGATTGGCCAGCATCCGACTGAGCACGAGTCCATCGGCCGGCAGCGGATAAACCCGGCTGCGACTGCTGATAATACGGCGCAGCTCACCATCGGCCTGCATGCCCTGAATGGCGGTATCACGGCTCAGATGGGCATTTGACAATCGCACCGGCACGGCACGAAAGACCTCAACACGGGTTACACCCGGCAATCGCCACAGTTCATGCATGACACGATCAGACTGATGCTGCTGGAAGTTGACCGAGACATCTTCACGCTGGATCTCGCGGAACTGCAAATCCATCAGAAAACGCACGCCGTCAAACATAAAAAAACCGATCACCAGAATGGCGACCGAAAATGCCACGCCCAGTGACGAGACAAAACTCTGGCCAGCTTTGCGTTCCAGATTGCGCAGAATCATGCGCCCCGCGGAGGGCAACAGGCGCGCGATGCCGATGCGCTCCATCAGGCCGGCCTTGAAGCTGGCCGGCGGTTCCGGTCGCATCGCTTCTGCCGGTGGCAAACGCACCGCTTTGAGCACTGCTTGCAAGGCGCCGGTGCAGGCGCCCAGTACACTGATCAGCGCCGCGATGGCAACCAGATTCCAGTTCATCTCGTAGTACAAACCGGGCAGATCAAAATACAGCTGATAGATCCCGATATAGGCTCTCCCCAGCCAGTTGCCGCCGATTGCGCCGAGCACGATGCCCAGCACCACTGCTGCCAGCGCAAACAGCAGAAAGTGCAAGCCCACTTCATGGTTGCGATAACCAAAGGCCTTGAGCACCGCAATTTCACCACGCTGTGTGCTGATCAGGCGGCTGAGCACCAGATGTAACAGGAATACGGCCACGCTCAGAAACACCGCAGGTATCACTGTGCCCATCACGCGGTTTTGATCAAGTTCGCCCTGGAGAATCAAATGGGATGCCTGGTCACGTCGTGTGTAGGCGCCAAATCCCCCATAAGGTTCCAGCAAACTGTTCAATGCCGCCACCACCGCGAGTGCATCAGCTTCTGGCGAGAGTTTGACAAAGGCTTCATTAAACGCACCGTCCATGTCGTAAGCAGGCCCAAGGGCACGCTCTCCCATCCACAAAATGCCATAGCGGGAATCCTCGGGCATCAACGACCCCGGAGGCATGGCATAGATGTGTTCCGGTGAAATCGCCACGCCCACAATATCCAGATCACGTGCGCGGCCATTGATAATGGCACGGATGCTGTCGCCGGGCTGCAGGCCGCGGGCATTGGCAAATTTTTCGCTAATGATCACTTCGTCGGGATCGCCAGCTTCAATGTAACGCCCGCGACGAATCTGTATGTCATTCAGTGCTGGTCGTGAGTTTTCCGGCAGTGAGACAAAGCGCCCGATGGCGGGCGCATCGAGTCCTTCCAGATCCAGCGTGGCCATCAAACTGATGCGAGCGTCGGCCAAGGCCACACCAGGCAGATTGGCAATCTGAGCCCGCAAGGTGTCGGGTGCGCGCCGCAATGAGACCCAAACATCAGCAAAACGCGTTTGCTGGTAATAGTTCTGCTGTGCGATCACCAGGGACTCGTAACTGCCGCGCATGGTGACCACCGTCATGATGCCGGTGGCTACCACGAGCGCAATGGACAGCATCTGGCTTTTTAAATGCCAGAGCTCGCGCAGCAGTTTGCGGTTGAGTGCACTGACCAGCATGTCAACAGGCCTCCAATGTTACCATTCACCTGTTTTTACCATTCACCTGTTTTTTACCATTCAACAGTATCCAGACTGGCACGCACAGGATTGTGATGGCGCTCCATGATCTGCCCGCTGCTCATGCGCAGGACAGTGTCACCGAGTGCCCCAATAGCGGCGTTGTGGGTAATGATGGCGGTTGTTGTGCCCGTTTCGCGATTGACATCCTCAAGGACGGACAACACCAGTTTGCCTGTTTTTGCATCCAGCGCGCCGGTGGGTTCGTCACACAACAGAATCGCAGGGCGTTTGGCAATCGCGCGCGCAATCGCTACCCGTTGCTGCTCTCCGCCGGAAAGCTGTGATGGAAAATGATCCATACGTGCTTCCAGTCCCACCAGGGCCAGCGCGTCATCGGCTTTCATCGGATTGATCGCGATATCGGTGACCAGTGCCACATTTTCGCGTGCTGTCAGACTGGAGACCAGATTGTAGAACTGGAACACAAAACCCACATGCAGGCGCCGATACAGGGTCAGTTCATGATCGCTGGCAAGGGTCAGGTCGCGCCCATTGTAAATCAGACGCCCGCTGTCAGGCACATCCAGGCCACCCAGTACATTCAACAGCGTGGATTTGCCACTGCCCGAGGCACCCAGCAGCACCAGCAGTTCGCCTTTATGCAGGCTCAGATCCACATTGCGCAGGGCATGCACCGTGGTCTCGCCCATATGATACTGCTTGCACAGCTTTTCAGCGCTGAGCACAACAGGTGTTGTGATGTCCACTCAGTTGCAGTCTCCGGACAATTGGGCAATCCAGGCGCCGACCAGCGCCAGCCCCTCTTCATGGATAAGGCTGCGGCCAATCTCGGGCATCAACACGCCTACCTCCGTGCTTTCGATACGCCAGTGCAGAATAGACTGTTCGGGGGCACCGGGTACAATTGAAAAACGATGCCCACCAGTGCCGCGCCCTGCCGCCACAGGCGGTTTGCACACACCCAGTCGCGTCGCCGAGGCCTCATCAGCATTCAGAAACAGGCCGGAGGTATCACCGCTGCCACCCGCCTGATGGCAGTGAGCGCAGTTTACGTCGAGATAGGTGCGGGCGCGTTGATCAAGATCGTGTTCGGGTGTGAGCGGGCGATCCGGTTGCCACAAGGCTGCGGCAGCGCGTTGCTCACTAAGCGGCAGCGCGGACAGCAGGCCGCGCGCCTGCCAGATTTCCAGCTGATTGTGCTCGCCGTCATTGTCAAAACTGATCAAGCGATTGAGGTTGCGGATGGAAGGGCCAATCGGTGAAATTGCCTCCGTGTTTTGATCAAGGCGGTGACAGGCGGCACACTCATTGCGGTTGGGCACTACATAGGCAAAGGGCTGCTGTGTGCCGTCGCGATGCAGTGTCAGTCGCTGCAAGTCGCCGGCAATCTGCAGACGGGCATCCGTCTGCTCTGCATTCCAGACATAGGGCAGTGCTTGCCAGCCATCAGACTGATGCACCAGCAAGCGGGTTTCAATCAGATGCACGCGGCTCAAATCCAGCGCCTGACCGTCAAAGCCAAACTGCAGATCCTGAGTCCACGCCACCTGATCCGGTGCGGTATCGGGCATTCGCGGATAATAAAAGGTTTTGCTGATGACCGTACCCACCGGAAAATCGACGCTGCCGGTGGCTGTTGGCCTCGCCTGTGTCCCTGCGGGCAACCACACAGTGCGCAGCTTGAGGGCATAGTCACTGAACAACGGTGTGGCCAGATCATAAGCCTGCACCGCCGGATCCAGTGTCAGCGTCTGTGATCGGCCGTCAACGTTAAACAGCTGCCACTGCGACAGCAGTGGCGGCACGTCGTCGGATGCAAACTGGCGTGGTGGTGTTTCCGAGCACGCAGACAGCATGGTCAGCCACAACACCAGTACAGCGGTTTTACACACACCAGTGTTAGTCATCTGACTTATCCGGTTGTCGTCACGGCAGCGCCACCGGACTCAGACGCGGATGCTCGCAATCATGAGGTGCGGATTCCACGCGAGGATTGGCACTGGCATTGGCGGCATCAATATTCAGCACCTGTGCGCTGCCGTTTCTGACACAAATGGCGTATTCGGCCGACTGACGTTCCGGGTGTACCACGCCATCCCAGATGATGTCGGGGAAGGCTCCATCCGCTCCAAAAATGGCCTGCCTTAGCATGTCCAGTTCCGGAAATCCGGGGGCATTGCCGCCAGGTCCAAACTGGTTGTCATAGATGAAAATCGTCTCCGGGTAGGGATCAAAGGATTCTGACATCTGGCGTTCGTTGTAACCGGCGCTGAAGTAACTGGAGATCACGATATTGGCGGTCTGGTTGCCGGAGACAATATTGTTGAAAATTTCAACCTTGTCGTTGGAGTTGATAATCACGCCCGAACCTGCCGGCACACTGGCGACAGCCGTGCCAGGTGGCGCAAAATTGGGTGTGTTGTTGTTTTCAATGACGTTGTCATATACACGTGTGCTGTGTCCTGGCACGGGCAGGTTTGGCATGTTGAACACCAGAATGCCGCCAGAGTTGTTGATTGCCACATTTTCGTAAACATCCGCATTGAAACTGTTTTCGATTTCGATGCCGGCGACATTAAATTCGGCGCGGTTGCGGCGCACAATAATGTTCTCTGATTGTCCGACATAAATACCGGCATCCGAGGCGGCAATGGCCACTGAATCCTCAATCAGGGTGTTGCGTGTCTGTACCGGGTAAATGCCATAGGCGCCGTTGTTGGTATCGGGACCGTTGGTCCACTCGGTGCGTACACGGCGGATCACAATATCGTCACCGCGTGCGATTTTCAGTGCATCGCCGCGACTGTCCTCAATACCCAGATCTTCGATGACAAACTGGTTGCCATTGACCAGCAAGCCCTCGCCACCAGTGACCTGGTTGCGGAATGAGAGCACAGTGTTGTGCATGCCGGCGCCACGCAACGTAATGCCATCCGCCGAGAGCGTCAACCCGCGTTCAAACTCGAAGGTGCCCGTGGGTAAAACAATGGTGTCACCGGCAGTCGCTTCCAGCAGGCGCAGCTGCAATTCAGCGACAGGGTCAGTGACATGGACAACACGGCTGGCACTGCCGCTGGCATCGTTGTTGTCGGCAGGAGAGCAGGCTGCCAGCAGTATCACGATGGTCACGGTACTGGCAAAAGTACTGGCATGGATTGACAGGCTGGAAGAGCGATGGACACAGACAGACAGCGAGTGGTGCAGCGACATGACAAACACCTCGTGTTTTGTTGTTGTAAGCCGGTCAGGCTGGTCACAAAACTAGCGTGCAGACATGCAATTTGCAAGCGGGTTCAGTGCCAGCGCCGAATTGTGGTAACGCGGATCATCAGAAACTTCACGTCCAAGCCAGTCCGGCGGAATAAAACCGGCGTGTTCGGACTCGAGCTCGATCTCGGCCAGCCACAAACCCTGGTTGGCACCGTGAAACTCGTCAACTTCCCACAGCCTGCCGTGGACTGAAACCAGGTAGCGGGTCTTGTCGATGGCCGGTCCCCGGCACAGCGACAGCATCGCGAGTGCATCGGCCATCGGGACCGGGTATTCAAATTCGGCGCGACTGAGACCTGTTGTCGGGCCTTTGATGGTGAGCACTGCCTGATCGCCGCTGATACGGATACGAACGGTATTGCCGTTGCCATCAGGCTGATCGGAGCCGCGACACAGATACGCCTGTGTCAGGCGCCGCGCCTCACACTGCGACAGATCCACGCATTGCTTGAGAAAATCAGCGTCCACCAGAAACTTGCGTTCAATTTCGGTTGCCATCATACAGGCTCCGGCAGGGTCAGTGATCAGGGCGCAGACGGCAAGCTGTTGCTGACAAAGCGACGCAAGGCCTCGGCGCTCCCGGTGCGATCCGAGCGACCAATCACGTTGCCTTCACCGGAAAACAGCACCAGTTGACCATCCGTGACACCGTGTTCTGCAGCAAAATCCACACCGGCCGGAATGCCGGTGTGGACCACCAGAAACAATACGTTTTGCTCGAACTCCGGATAGATCTCGAGCATCTGCTCCAGCACACGCTCGCCGCCCATGACGCCCACATCACGCAGCATGACCAGAGCCGGTTTGCCCTGACCGACCTGACTCATGTCGCTGGAGAATGCTGCCTTGGGCAACATCTGCCAGAGCACAGTTGCCACAATGGCCAGGCAGGCCAATGTGATCAGTGGTTTTGCAACGCGCATCAGGGCGGATCTGGACATGCTGTGTTCCCCGTTTTATGACATTTTGTGTTGATAGTCAGAAACGATGACGGACATTCACCATCGCGTGTCGGCCCAGTGTGTTGAAGCCGTCGACCACTTCATAGTTCTTGTCAAAAATATTACCGATTTTGACTTGCAGATCCAGTGCCGGAGTCAGGTGCCACGCGAGCACTGTGTCCAGCACTGCGTAGCCACCCACGTGTGAGCGGCCAAAGGTCACCGGGTCAAGATCGGCCTGGTCGCCGCGTAACTGCCAGTCGATCAGCAGATTAACACGACCAAACTGGCGCGACGTACTGACACTGGCCTGTTGTTCCGGCCGGCGCAGCAGTGCATCGCCAGTCTCGCGATTTTCATGATCCAGCACCGTCAGTGACAAGCGGCTCTGCCAGCCAAGAATATCACGGCTGGCGACCAGCTCCAGTCCGTCGATGCGTGCGCGGCTGATATTGGTCAGGCTGGTAAAGGACGCATCAGTGCCGATCAGATCCCGAATGTCGCTGCGAAACACATTCAGCTCGATGCCGGTGGCCAGCGCCTGTGTGCGCAGGCCAATCTCCAGATTGCGGGCCTTTTCCGGTTCCAGATCCGGGTTGGCATAAAAGAAAAATGCCGGGAAGTCCACATACAGATCGACCAGTGTTGGTGCCTTGAATGCTGTGGAAGCCGCTGCCCAGAGGCTGGTGTTGCGGCTGACATCAGCGCCAAGTGCCAGTCGGCCGGTGGTGTGCTGGCCAAATTGTTCGTTGTCATCGAATCGCACAGATGCGGTCATGTCCAGCGCAGCGATGCCTTGCTGGTGAACCGCGAACACAGCCTTGTTGTCGCGCTGGCTGATATTCTGGACGGCGCCAGTGCTCAGATAGTCAAGTTCTTCCTCGTCCAGATCGAATCCCAGCACGGTGTTGCTGTTGCCTGAGAGTGTGAGCTGGTTCTGCCACTGCAGGCTGTTGCGCCACGTCGTGCTGCGTGAATCGCCCCATTGCCGGGTGAGGTTGTCATCCTTGAATCGGCTCAGTTGCAACTGGCTGTGCCATTTGTCATTAATGGCTCCACGAATGCCGGCGGATGCAGTGCGTTGCGAGGCATCACTGTCGCCGCCATCAAACAGTTTTTCCGATTCCGTCGCGAGCCAGCGACCCCACAGTTGCCAATGGTCATTGAGACTATGTTGGGCACCCAGTGACAGGGACTGATTCTGCCATGCTGCTTTGGTGGTGGACGGCACTGGTGCGTTTTGAGGAGGAATGCCGTCGGTTTCGTTATGTGACAGATCCACATCAATCACCGTCTGCGCCAGTCGCGCACGGAAACCGGCATGGGCCCGGCGCGACTGTTCGGTGCCGATGCCCGCTTCAATTCGACCGTCATAGGTGTCAGTGTCGGCTTGTGTGCCGGTGCTGGTGTCCACGCCAGCGCGCGTGAAGATCTGTATCACCCCGCCAATGGCGTCCGCGCCATAGAGGCTGGACTGGGCCCCACGAATGACTTCAATGCGCTCAATCTGGCTGAGGGGCAAATTCTCCAGTCGTGCTGCGCCCTCGCTGGCGGTGTTCAGTCTGACGCCATCCAGCAGAATCAGCGTATGGTTGGAATTGCTGCCACGCATGAACAAACTGGTCTGGGCGCCGTCGACACCGGTACGCGCCATCTGCACGCCGGGTACAGCGCGCAGCACATCAAAGAGGCTGACAGCTCCGCTGCGCAGAATGGCATCGCGGTCCAGCAAACTGTGTGCGTTGAGCGTGTCATGGGAAAACTGGGCAAAGCGGTTGGCGGTGACCAGCATTTCTGCGGGCGCTGCGCCGGAGTCGGCCGGCGCCTGTGCCGATGCTGCCGGCATCACGATGGTGCCCAGCACAGCGCTGATTGTGCCAGCCAGACGTTGGCGAAAAAACGGGGGGATATAACGGTTCAAGGTTGTCATGCGCAAAACTCCATTCACACTCTCACCCGAGCGTGACTGATCAGATGTTATGCGCTGCGCGGAGGAACCAGCCAACAGTTCCCATGAGCTCTGCGTTGTTATGCTCAAACCGGGAAAATGGTGTGCTCCGTTCTGCCCGCCGCAGCGCGTTGTTGTGCAGCAGGCCGGTCTCCGGGCTGACAAGCGGTCAGGGCAGAAGGGCTGCTCTGACCATGGTGGGTCGCCTTCCCATTGCGGCTTTTGCGACACAGGTTGCGAACAACCTGATGCCCGAAAAGTCTTGCAACAGTGGCATCTGACACACCGGACTTGTTTACCGTTGCGGGGGCAGCGCCGGCTTTGGCAGTAATCCTGAGTTTGCACTCAATACCGCACCGGCTTCCCGTTTCATTCCCGGCCCTGCAATCCTGCATGGGCGGGAACACCTGAAGCGCGGCCACGATAGGCCAAAGCTGCCACCAATGCAAGCAATCGGGCTATACTCGGTGCTGGTTGAAGACACTGACAGGTAAAGAGTATGGCGTGGTCAAGCTTCTGGCGCTGGCGTCGTGACAGTGCCAGTCGGCAAGGCATCTCGCTCAATCGCGAGGATACCGAGCGGCTGGACCAGTTCACCCGCAGCGTGCGACGCGTGCGTATTTCCCGCAGCCTGCTCGGGCTGGCGTGGACGGCCGGGCCGGTGACCGCACTGGGCTTGTACGGTGGTTATTACATCGGTTACGGGCAGGCGCCAACCAACCAGCAACTGGTGTACTTCATCAGCTTTACCGTGCTCAGCGGGTTGATTGCGCTCGCGGCCAAAGTGGTCTATGACAGCACCTGGGGCTACCACAATGAGCGCTCGCAGCGTTCGGTGATCGAAGTCATCGACAAACTGGGCGACCTGATTCTGGCCGCCCGCAACCTGGTTGTGCAGACGCTGGATGGCGAGGCGCAACAGCGTGAAGCCGCTGTGCAGTTGCTTCAGCGAGTGGACCTGCCACCTGCCGGCATTGAAATGGCCGTGTTCCAGCTTACCGGTGACAAAGCCTTTGCGGGCTTGCTCAGTGCCATTGACAACTACCGTCGGGCCGGGCTCAGTGCGCGGATCGCGCAGTTGCACGCCGAGCATCAAGGCTGGCTGGAAAAGCACCTTGATACCTTGCGCGAGCATTCACCAGCGGCGGTCGAGATTTTGCGTCTGCGTTATCAGGGCGATATTGCCGTGCTGCGCCACGGTACCCCGCGAGCCGGGCATTTTATTGCACGCGTGTTGGCCGCCATCGAACAGGACAATTTGCTGCTGATCACCATGCAGGATGTGGAGTCCATGCTGGTGCTGGCCTTTGAGCTGATCAATGGTCGTGAAATTCCCATGCTGATTTTTGATTATCGCGGACGCTGGCGTCTTGCCGCTGCGTTGGACCGCATGGAAAGAAAACGCAGCCGTTACCGTATCGCACAGGCCGCCGGCAGCAATCGCATCCGCAGTCTGGCCTCATGGATGGTCGAGGTGAATATTCTGAGTTATGAAGAGGTGCCTGATGGCATTTCTTCAGCTACCTTGATTGAGCGGGTTAATGTGGCACTGGATCAGCTGTCCGAGCGCATGCAGGCACTGGCGCAAGCAGTGGATGCCGGAGACAACACGCGCTATCGCGAGCTCAGGCTGCTGGGGGAGCAAATGACCAATGCGCTCAGGCTGTACCGGCATGCGCATGAGTCTTATACGCGTATTGGTGAATTGCATGCAGACTTCCTGCAAGCGGCTGGAGCCTGGAACGCGCTGATGGAAAAGTCGCGTCAGACCACAACAGAGTTACAGATTGGTCCACGCGGTAAAGGTGTGCATATTCTTGAGAAAGTTGTTCGCCTGGAAGATGAGGAGCAAAAAGAGGTTTGCCAGCATCTGGCGCGTTATCTGCGCTCACAACATCTGGAGTCCCATGAAACCAAAAACCTGTTCGAGCGGCGCAGCGAGCGCGATTATCCGCTGACCTTCGAAAGTGCGCGGCAACTGGCTATTGAGGTGGCGCTGGCGCTTGAACCCCATATTCATCTGTCTTACCCGGAAATCCAGCGTGGTATCGGTGCCACTTATGCCAGTTATCTGGGTGAGCTCGAGCCGGGTATGAGTGCGCGTGAAAAACGCGCCATCGGTGAAGCGGTGGCGCAAGATGTGGAAGAGGATATGAGTGAAGCGGCGGAACATCTGGCTGCCGCGCTGGTGCGCCATTATCGGGTCAGCCTGAGTGATGAGGCCTGTCGTTTCCTGCACGATACCTATGGTGCACGTCAGTCCGTGCTGGATATTCTGAGCCAGCACCAGCCGGGAGAAAGTGCGACACAAAGTCTGTTGTCAGTCAGGCCGGCGGTGGTGCCGCCGGCGCAACGTCGCTGGTATCGCAGTCTGGTGCTGGCCAGACGGCTGGTTGGTGAACTGCGTGACACCGCCTTGCCGCTGACCTCAGGGTCAAAAACCTCCTCAGCCAGCTCGTCAAACACCTCAGGCAGCCGCTGACGGGCGTGCGGACATGCGCTCGTGCCAGGCTTTGAGATTGGCTTGTTCCGGCGCGATACGCTGTTGAATGACCCGGTTGAAATCCACTGTGCACAAGGCATTGATGTCGGCAGCGGTCAGCTCATCACCCATCAGAAAAGGTTTGTCAGCGAGTTGCCGGTCGAGGAAACTGAAAAAACGACTCGCCTGCTTTTTGCACTCCTCGCCCCACTCCGGGAACGGAGTCATCCTGTCCTTGAAGTAACCGGTGGTGTGCTGGAAGGCCATGCCGGTGGGTACCATAAAGTAGTAATCAATCCAGCGCAGCCACTGTTCAATCCGGGCTTTTTCCAGCGCGCTGCGGCCCAGCAGCGGTTTGCTGTCCGGGTAAGCTTCCTCAAAGTAACGGCAGATCGCCATGGTTTCCGCCACACAACTGCCATCCGGCAATTCCAGTACCGGGACCTTTTTCAGGGGATTTCGTGCAGCAAATTCAGGGGTGAGGTTTTCACCTTTTTGCAGATCAATCTGAATCAGCTCCACCGTGTCCAGCAGGCCTTTTTCCGCCAGAAAAATGCGGACACGGCGCGGATTGGGTGCAGTTCTGGTTTCGTACAGTTTCATGGCGCTTCCCCCGGGCAATCGCTCAGTCAGTAAAGATCGGAGTGTACCCCATTTCCCACAAAAACACGGTAACCCCCATCAGGGCGACCATCAGCACCAGCCCAACCGCAACAGCGGCACTGGCAAAAAGAAAGCCGCGCTCCTTAGGCATGTCATAGACAATCGGAATGCCAATATAAAGCAGGTAAATGGTATAGGCAGCCGCCAGAGTACCCAGCAGCATATCCAGCCACAGACTCGGATAAAACCCGGTTAACCCTACCAGAAACATCGGTGCACACATATAACCGGCGACGCTGATACCATGGGCGATATCGTCATTGCGGGCATCGTAGGTTTTTGCCATCCAGTGAATCATAAACCCCAGGAAGGCGATACCGAGCAAAATAGTCACGTAAAACAGCCCCATGATCTGTGCAGCCGATTCCGAGGTCAGGCGTATCTGTCTGCCCGACAACTCCCAGCCGATTTGCGAGGCGCCATACCACCAGGCCAGCGGTGGCAGGATCGCAACCCAGATCAGATAACGCAGATAATGCCCGAGCACAGAATCATTGCGATCCCGGATGTTTGCCCACGTCTGGTGTGGACGCATGATGATGCCCAAGAGATGATTCATGTTGTTGTCTCCGTGTTGATCAACCCGTTTCTGTTCCTGAACCCTTATCCAAGCGTGCTGAGTTTCAGCAGCCCGAGTACCATCATTGCCATACCGCAGCTCTGGCGCAGCCAGCCTTGCCTGAGCAAGGGCAGCAAGGTTTGCATCACACTGCCGCTGAGCAGCACAAACGGCAGTGTGCCCAGGCCGAAAGCCAGCATCAGTGCCATGCCTTGCAAGACACTGCCACTGGCCACTGCCAGCCCGAGTGCACTGTAAACCATGCCGCAGGGCAGCAAACCCCAGGCAAAACCGGCCAGCCATTTGTTGCGCGTGCGCGTCAGTGACAGGCCTTGCAGCTTGCGCATCAGCGGTTGCCAGATCCGGTAGGCATACTGCTCCAGGCGGCTAATGCCGCGCCACCATCCGGCCACATACAATCCCAGCAACACCAGCAGCAGCGCCGCCGCACCATTGAGCATCGCCAGGGCATTGCGATGTGTGCCGCCCATCAGATACCCGCCAGCGCCCAGCAATGCGCCCAGTGCCATGTAACCCAGTATCTTGGCGCTGCCGTAAATGGCCGCATCTGCCACCGCAGGCATGGCGTTGATGCCTGGCTGGCGCACTGAGTGATTACCGGTACTGGCAATCAGCTGTTGCGGCCGAGCTGCCAGCAAGAGCGCGCCAGCCACACTGCCGCACATGGTGGCGCAGTGCGGCGCACTGAACAGTCCAAGGGCAAAGGCTGCCAGCAGATCGGCACTGCTCATGGCTGTTTGTCTCCATCAGGGGCTGTGGCAGGATGATTGTTGTCCTGTTCATCAAACAACACTGACCAACCCTGTCGCTCCAGATCATCAAATTGCCGGTTATTGACCGACCACACAAAGCTCCACAGCGCAAAAGCCACCAAACCCAGGCTCAGGGGGATCAACACATACAATATTTCCATGTCAATTCGCCTCTGTGTTTATTCGGGTCATGACGGCATCCTGCGCAGCCGGCCGGCATTGGCTACCACCAGCAGCGATGACAAACTCATACCGAGCGCAGCCAGCCATGGTGGTATCAGTCCGGCCAACGCCAGCGGAATCACGCTGAAGTTGTAGCACACAGACCACGCTACGTTTTGACGGATCACACGCCTGCAGTGGCGCGCCAGTGCCAGGATAGATGGCAAAATGCCGGGGTGATTACCCACCAGCACGGCATCCGCCGCGTTCTGTACAAAACTGTCGCGCGGTGCGATCGCCAGTGAGGTGTCGGCGGCGGCCATCGCAGCGGTATCGTTGATCCCGTCACCCACCATCATGACAAATTGTCCCTGCTGCAGCTGACGCAGCACATGAACCTTGTCTTCGGGACTGAGACCCGTGTAGATCTGCCGGATGCCAAATTGATCGCGTATCTGCGATTCGGACATTGTCGAGTCCCCAGTCAGCAGCGCTGTCTGCAAACCGGATATGTGCAAGGCCTCAACGGTAGTCAATGCATCAGGTCGCACACGATCCTGCAGTGCAAAGCTGGCCAGTGCGAGACCGTCGCGCGCAAGAATCACACGTGCACTGTCGAATCCGGTTGCAGCTGCACCGAGTGCAAAGGCTGGCTGTCCAATCCGGTAAACATGACCATCGATCTGTCCTTCAACACCCAACCCCGGAAACACATGAACCCTATCCACCACAAAGGAGTGTGGTGCATCAAAAGCAAGCGCAATCGGATGTTCGCTGTTGGCTTCCAGCGCAGACGCCAGCGCAAAACACTCCTCTGCCGAAACGTCCTGCAGTGCGGTAATGTGGGCAACTTGCACAGCGGCTTCGGTCAACGTACCGGTTTTGTCAAAGACAACCACTGTAGTGGCGGCAGCGCGTTCCAGAAAGGCGCCATGTCGCAGTACCACGCCGGCCCGCTGGAGTGTGGCGCATGCCACACTGTAGGCTACGGGCGTGGCCAGCGACAGGGCACAGGGGCAGGACACTACCAGCACGGTCAAGGCAATCACGATATACGCCGGGCTGTCGGCGAGATACCAGTAAACCCCGGCGGCGAGTGCAATCAGCATCACCGCAGCCACAAACCAGCTGGCAGTACGATCGGCCAGTTGTGCCCAGTGCGGTCGCCAACTTGCGGCCTGATCATTCAGTCGCGAAATCTGCATCAGGACACTGTCCTCTACCGGGCATTTGACGCGAATGGTCAGTGTGCCATCGTGGTTCACAGCACCAGCCAGCACACGCGCCCCCGGTTGTTTAAGCAAAGGCAGCGGTTCGCCAGTAAATGCCGCTTCACTGACAGCACTGCTGCCGGTGATCACCGTGCCATCGGCTGGAATGGTTTCACCCGGCAAAACCTGCACCAGATCACCAGTCTGAAGGGCCTCGACGGTAACCAGGGCAAATGTGTCGTCATCGCTCACCAACCGGCGTGCAGTGTCTGGCAAAAGATGCGTGAGCAGATCCTGACTTTGCTGGAAGTGATGACGCGCCACCAGCTCAGCAAAACGGCCCATCAGCAGGAAAAACGTGAACATCGCAGCGGTGTCGAAGTACACCTCGTGACCCTGGGTCAATGTGCTCACCACACTCAGCACCCAGGCTGCCAGTATCGACAATGATACTGGCACATCCATGACCAGCGCCTTGTGCCTGATCGCGTACCAGGCAGCACGATGAAACGGCCACGCACTGTAGAACACCACGGGTGTGGTCAGCGCAAGACTGGCCCAGCGCATCATGCTTTCCATTGAGCTGTCCATCTCGCCATCGGCCAGATACGACGCCAGCGCAAACATCATCACCTGCATCATGCCGATGCCGGCCACCCCGATTCTGAGCAATAGACTGCGACGGCTGTCGGCGTAAGCTTCACGTGCGGCATCCGGCAGGTCAGCGCGCACGCTGTACCCGAGCTGGCTGATAGTTTGCGCAAGAGCGTGCGCGCTGGTATGTTCATCAAAATCCACCTGAAGGCGCCGTGTCGCATAATTCACATTGACATCATTGACGCCAACGTGTTTGCCCAGCACCTGTTCCAGCAGCCAGACACAAGCCACACAGCGCAGATCCGGAATCAGCAGCGACAAGCGTGACTGGCCGTTTGCCAGCATGCGTGTGGCCTGCCGCAGCCGAGTATCATCCGGCAGTTTGGATGCCCTGTCGGCATGGCTGGAAAAGCCGCATTGTTCGCGATACCGGTAATAGGCATCCAGCTTGAGTTCACGAATAAATTCCACCGCAGCCAGGCAGGAAGGGCAGCACAGCAGGTGTTGCTGACCGTCAATCACGATCGATGGATGACCGCCCGCGGGAACCCGTGATGGCAGCGCAGACTGGCAGTGGAAACACAGTTGCGCTGCTTCACCCGTCGGTAGCCCGGATGTCTGAATTGGCATCGCATCAGAAGCCAGTGCCTCAGGCACCAGTGCTTCAGACTGTTGACCACGGATAGCCATGCTCATCAGAACATAAACTCCTGCTGTGGTGTGGTGACACGCTGGCGCAGCCGCCAGTCATTGTCAGCTCCTCTGAGCTCAAAGTACCAGCTGGTGTTCGAGCTCATGATCTCACGCAGCTCACGCGTGTCCTCTGCCGTCGCCGGCTCGTACACACCCTGACCTGAAAACGCCGGATGAAAGGCGGGTGCCAGCACAAACGTGCGATCCCGTGTATTGTCGGTGACGTGGTAGACATACAGGCTCAGGCCATCTTCATTCAACGGGCTGTTGTTGGCCGAGAGTTGCAACTGCACGCGCTCTGCGCTGATCTGCACCGAGGCTTGTATATTGCGCTGCGCGGCTGTGTCATCCAGCTCCAGCGACTGGTTGATGCCACGACCTTCCGCGTAGTAGTTGTCAACCACCAGAATGGCCGGGTTTCTGATTGCCAGCGTGATCAGTACGATACCCAGCACCACCGAGCAGGCTGGAATGGCCATCAGAATCCATGGCCAGCGATGTTTGTACCAGACCTGTGTCATGGTGCTGTACTCCCGTTGCGTTGAGCTGGCACCTGTGTTGCCGGTGCAATAAAGCGATTATCAACCTCTGCAGTCACCGGCTGATCGTCACGCAAACCCTCCAGTGATGTAATGCGGAAGATCACCGTCTGGTTGGCCTGTTGTAATTGTTCCGGTGCCATTTGTACGCGCAGCAGCAGGTCGCGAATTTCACCGGCGCTGACCGCAACCGGTCGATCAGGAAGCCAGCTGGCGCCGGGCAAGTCATGCAGGCTGACCACAAATTCATGATCCTGTGTATCGCGATTGATCATGCGCAACTGATACACGTTTTCGATACGGCCATCGGGTAACTGCTGATACAGCGAAGCGCGGTCACGCATCACTTCCAGTGACACCGGTGCGCGATTGAACAGCACCACCACAAACAGCGCTGACATCACCAGCATGGCCACACCGTAACCGATCAGCTTGGGCCGCTTCCAGGTCCAGAGTCCGCCGGCGAGTTTGTTTTCCGTGGTATAGGAAATCAGGCCGGGTGCGTAACCCATCTTGCCCATGATGTCATTGCAGGCATCAATACACGCGGCACAACCGATGCACTGGTATTGCAGTCCATTGCGGATATCAATGCCGGTCGGACACACTTGCACACACAGCGTGCAATCAATGCAGTCGCCGAGTCCTTGTGCCCTGTAATCGCTGTTGCGCCTGCGCGAACCGCGTTGTTCGCCGCGGGCGCTGTCGTAGGAAATCACCAGCGTGTCACGATCAAACATCGCGGACTGGAAACGTGCATAAGGGCACATGTAAATGCACACCTGCTCGCGCATCCATCCAGCGTTGATATAGGTAGCCAGCGTAAAAAACACACACCAGGCCACGGCGATCAATGGCAGTTGCCAGTGCAGGGTATCGGTAAGCAGATCGCGAATGCCATAGAAATAACCGATAAATGTCACGCCAGTCAGTGCAGCAAAACCCAGCCACATGCCATGTTTCAGCAGTCGACGCAGCGTTTTTTCCACGCCTGCGCGGTTCCAGCCTTTGGGTGTCAGTACCGACGCCTGTTTGTCCAGGCGCATGCGCTGCAGGCGCTCACCTTCGGTCAATTGTTCTGCCCACATAAAAATGGCCGTCCACACCGTCTGGGGGCAGGTGTACCCACACCAGACCCGGCCCCAGAGCGTCGTGACAAAGAACAGGGCAAATGCGGCGATAGCCAGCAACCAGCCCAACAAGACAAAATCCTGTGGCCAAAAGGTCATCCACAGAATGTGAAATTTGCGCGCAGGCAAATCAAACAGCACGGCCTGTCGGCCATCCAGTTGTATCCAGGGCAGCAAAAAGTAACCCAGCAACAGCGGCCAGCCGGTCAGCAGACGCACGCGCTGAAAAAATCCCTCGATATGGCGGGTATAAATTTTTTCCCGCTTCTCATAGAGATTGAATACGCGTGAGTCCACGTCGTCGGCAATGACTTCCTTCGCCGGAATTCTTTGCATGGTTCGTGTCCCGCCAGCTGTCCGCTACTGCCCTGCAGACAGACTTCTGACATAGGCATTGAGTATGTGCAGGCGATTGTCATCCAGCCGGTCAGCAAATCCCGGCATTCGCCCGTTGCGTCCGTTGCGCAGTACATCGGTAATCTGCTCGCGTGATCCGCCATACAACCAGATGTTGTTGGTCAAATCAGGTGCGCCCAGCATCGGTTGACCCCGGCCTTCCGGTCCGTGGCAGGCGGCACAGTAGCGATCGTATTCCACTTTGCCTGCAGCTGCCTGATCGGCAACGGGCTCGCGTCCGGACAGCTGGATCACATATTCGGTGACATTACGAATGCCGATGGCATTAAGTACGCCAGACCAGGCTGGCATGGTCGCCTGGCGACCGTTGGCCAGTGTGGCGTGAATCTGTTCGGCGCTGCTGCCCCATTGCCACTCGTCGTCGACCAGATTCGGGAAGCCGTAGGAACCGGTGCCGGCCGTGCCGTGGCATTGTGCGCAGTGGTTGGCAAACATGCGTTGCCCCATGCGCATCGCCGCCGGATCGTTGGCAAGCTCTTCCACTGGCACAGTACGATACTGGGCAAACACTGGCCCATAACGCTCGTCGGCTTCTGCCTGTTGCCGGGCCAGCTGATTGGCCGAGGTCCAGCCGCCGATGCCGGCAAAATTGCCCAAGCCCGGGTACCAGATCAGATAACCCAGCGCGAACAAAATGCTGAGCATAAACCCCCAGAACCACCACGCCGGCATCGGGTTATCGTACTCCTCAATACCATCGAATTCGTGTCCTGTGGTCTGTCCCGGATTTTTGACCTTGCGGTTCATGAGCAGCAGCAGGACAAAGACCAGCAACGAACCGAGAGTGCCGAGGGTGACAAACAAACTGAATCCAGTGCTCATGCCACGCCTCCCTTGTCATCGTCGTTGTCTGCAAATGGCAGTTGCTCCGCCTTGTCAAAACGATGTTTGCTGCCAGGACCGTAGGCCCACCAGACCACCCCCATAAAGCCTGCAAAGACCAGAACCGTTGCCAGTGTGCGGAAATCATTAATGTCCATGTCAGCGTCGCTCCGTGATCAGCGTGCCCAGTTGTTGCAGGTAGGCAACCAGTGCCTGTGCTTCAGTCACGCCTTCCAGTCCCTGCGTGGCGTTGGCGATATCGTCATCGCTGTACGGCACCCCCAAACGCTGCAAGGCCCGCAGTTTGCGCGGTGTCACCTCAAGGTTGAGTTCAGTGCTGAACAGCCAGGGATAGGCTGGCATATTGGAACCGGGTACCACCGAGCGCGGGTCCAGCAGGTGGGCGTAGTGCCAGTCGTCGCTGTACATGCCGCCAACACGGGCCAGATCCGGTCCGGTGCGCTTGGAGCCCCAAAGATGCGGGTGGTCATATACCAGTTCGCCCGAGACCGAATAGTGCCCGTACCGCTCTACCTCGGCGCGCAGCGGACGAATTTTTTGTGAGTGGCAGGTGTTGCAACCTTCCCGAATGTAGATGTCCCGGCCTTCCAGTGCCAGGGGTGACAATGGCTCCAGTCCCTCAATGGGCTCCTGAACCACACGTTGCGACATCAGGGGAATAATTTCGACAGCCCCTCCAAAACTCACAGCCACAATGGTCAGCACAATCAGCAGGCCCAGATGTTTTTCAATCAACTCATTCATGCCAGTGCCTCCTGTTCTGCCAGCTTGCCAGTGGCCAAGTCACGCTGGCTTTGTTCCCAGGTTTTCCAGACGTTCCATGCCATCACCAGCATGCCAATCAGGAAAATACCACCCCCGATAAAGCGCACCACGTAGCCGGGATAACTGGCGACAACGGTTTCAATGAAGCTGTAGGTCATGGTGCCGTCGTCGTTGACCGCACGCCACATCAGCCCCTGCATCAGCCCGTTAACCCACATGGAGACGATATAGAGCACGGTACCAATCGTTGCCAGCCAGAAGTGCAGGTCAATCAGTTTGACGCTGTACATATCACCGGGTTTACGACCATACATCAATGGAATCAGGTGATACGTGGCGCCAATCGATATCATTGCGACCCAGCCCAATGCGCCAGCATGAACGTGACCCACGGTCCAGTCAGTGAAGTGTGACAAGGCGTTAACGGATTTGATCGACAGCATGGGGCCTTCAAAGGTAGACATGCCGTAGAACGACAAGGAGACCACGAGAAATTTCAGAATGGGGTCGGTGCGCAGTTTGTCCCAGGCGCCTGACAGGGTCATGATGCCATTAATCATGCCGCCCCAAGACGGTGCCAGCAGAATGATCGACATCGCCATACCCAGGCTTTGTGTCCAGTCAGGCAGGGCGCTGTAATGCAGGTGGTGCGGGCCGGCCCAGACATAAATCGCAATCAGTGCCCAGAAATGCACCACCGACAAACGATAGGAGTAGACTGGCCGGCCCGCCTGCTTGGGCACAAAATAATACATGATGCCCAGAAAACCGGCGGTCAGGAAAAAGCCCACGGCATTGTGTCCCCACCACCATTGCACCATGGCATCCACGGTGCCGGCGTAGATGGAATAGGATTTGGTCAGTGTCACCGGCACCGCCAGATTGTTCACGATGTGCAGGATGGCTACGGCGATAATAAACGCGGCAAAAAACCAGTTCGCGACGTAAATGTGTTTTTGCTGTCGTTTGGCAATCGTGCCAAAAAACAGAATTGCGTAGGCTACCCAGACGATCGCAATCAGAATGGAAATTGGCCACTCCAGCTCGGCGTATTCCTTGGAGGTCGTCATGCCCATGGGCAAGGTAATCACAGCCAGCACAATAATCGCCTGCCAGCCCCAAAACACAAAAGAGGCCAGGCCGTCGCTGATCAGCCGCGCCTGACAGGTGCGCTGAACAATAAACAGCGATGTCGCCATCAGGGCACTGCCGCCGAACGCAAAAATCACACCGTTGGTGTGCAGCGGACGCAAGCGACCATATGACAACCACGCGGTGTCAAAATTCAGCGCTGGCCACGCCAGTTGCGCAGCAATCAGCACACCGACCGCCATGCCCACAATGCCCCAGACAACGGTGGCAATCGCAAACTGGTGAACAACGCGGTAGTTGTAACGTGGATGGTCAGAAGGGTTGAGCTGGTGGGTGGTCATCGGTAATCCTTCCGTTTGGATGGGAAAAAGGCGGGACTGAATCACGATGGGAAGCCAGTCTTGCACATTATAGGCAGGCTGGCAAACAGCATGTTGATTTGGATCAAACGGGGGAGAGTGGTCTTAGCACCTGCATGCTCTGGCTGGCACGCAGAATCAGTTGCTGGTCATTGTCACCGTGTTCGAGCATGGCCCAGCCAGCAGTGTGTTTGAGAGCGTATTCCTGCCCGATCAGCTGGGCCGCGGCAGCCAGTCTTGCCAGCGCACGCTCGGGTCCTGGTGGTTCGATGTCAATCATCAGCACCACAAAATCGTCATCACCATAACGTGCGATCAGGTCCGAACCACGGAAGGTATCTTTCAACAGGCGATTAAAATCTACCAGTGCGCGATCACCGGCTGCAGGTCCGTGTTTTTCGTTGAACTGCTTGAACTCCAGCAAATCAAACAGGAACAGGCAGGCGTGCAAACCGGCGTCATGACACAGCGTGATCGCTTCCCTGGCGCGTGCTTCAAAGCCGCGCCGGTTGAGCAACCCGGTCAGCGGGTCCACATGCGCAACGTAGTCAGCGGTCAGTTCGTTCTCGACCATTTGTGCCACGTGTCGCAGCAGGGTCTGATCTGACTGGGAAAACTCGCGGGGTTGGGTATCAATCAGGCACAAGGTCCCCAGGCGCGTGCCGGTATCGGCATGCACCGGGCACCCGGCATAAAACCGGATATGTGGCTCGGACGTGACCAGAGCGTTGTCGCGAAAACGGGGATCGGCTTTGGCATCGGGTACCACCATGATGGTTTCATCACGAATGGCATGGCTGCAAAAGGAGACATCACGCGGTGTTTCGCGCGCGGCAACGCCGAGCGCAGACTTGAACCATTGCCGGTTGGTGTCAACCAGACTGAACAGCGAAATGGGCACCCGGAACAGCCGTGCAGCCAGTCGTGTGATACGGTCAAAACGTTCGTCAGCGGGTGTGTCCAGAATGTTCAGTGAGTGCAACACCTGCAAGCGATACTCTTCGTTGTCATTGCGACCACTGCGCAGCCAGTCGATCACGGCGTCTCCGGTCATCGGGTGTGCGATCGCATACCCCTGAGCCAGATCACAGCCGATGCTGCGCAAATATTCCAGCGTTTCCTTGCTCTCAATGCCTTCCGCCGAGGTATACAATCCAAGCCCATGACCCAAATCGATAATGGTTTTGATCACCGTGCGTGATTCCTTGGACTCCGCTGCCGTCATCACAAAGGATTTGTCGATCTTGATTTCCGAGAATGGCAAACGTGCCAGTTGTAACATCGATGAAAAGCCGGTGCCAAAATCGTCAATGGACAGATGAAAACCTTTCATGCGCAAACGCGTGAGAATATCCAGTGAACTCACCGGATCTTCCATCGCACAGGTTTCGGTGAGTTCAAAAATAATACGTTCCGGTGCGATGCCCATACTCTGGCAGTAATCATCCAGTCGTTCAAACAAGTCCAGATGACTGAGTGAGCTGGCGGAAATATTCACAGACAGCGTCAGCTCGCGCAACCGTCTGCGCAAATAGTCAAAACCCGGATCATCACCCAGACTGTCCGGCAGCGCAGCATACCAGCGCAGCGACTGCAGCATCACCGATTCGGTGAGCGCATCAATCAGCCCGGAATGCTCGGCCAGTGGAATAAACTGGTCAGGTCCGACAAATCCGCGCACCGGATGCTGCCAGCGTGCCAGCACTTCAAAGCCGGCGAGCAAGCCGGTACGGCAGTTGATCTTGGGCTGATACACCACCGTGATTTCACCGTGGCTGATGGCATCGGCCAGTTCGTGCGAGGGGATCTGAGCGGTGACCACGGGTGCCGGCTGTGCGCGTGCGCTGCCCGCAGCGCTTGCAGCAGGGGCCGTTTTGCGATTCAGCAGCTCACGCAAACGCGCCGGCGAAAATGGTTTCGCCAGCACACCCACGATATTGAGGCCATGTTCGGAGGCAGAGCGCGCTGCGGCATCAAGCACCCGGCCACCCACACCACTGGAGATAATAATGTCGGCCGGGCAGCGCAAACGGGCCAGCTCCACCATCACCTGCACACCATCCATGCGTGGCATAACCAGATCCAGCGCAATAAAGTCCGGTTGCCAGTCCTTGATCAGGCGAAAGAATTCAAGCGGGTCGTCGGTGTAGCGTGCTTCCACACTGGCAAGTACAGCGATGTTGATAATCGTCTGCCCGGTCAGCGGGTCATCGTCCAGAATCAGCAAGCGTGTAGCAGCAGTCATTGCCTTGTACTCTTGAGAAGATCCAGTTTTTCGAGTTTTTGGACCAGATCGTTCCGGCGCCAGGGTTTGCTGAGTAGTACGGTGCCAGCCTGTAAACGTCCCTGATGGCTGATGGCGTTTTCGGAATATCCGGAGGTGAACAGCACCGGCAAACCGGGCTGTTTTTCCTGAGCCACTGCGGCCAGTTCAGGTCCATTCATTCCGCCTGTCATCATGACATCGGAAAACAACAAGTCAATCGGCTGATTGTCACGCAGACGCGTTTCCAGTTGGGTGATCGCCTCCGCACCATTGCTGGCGCTGATGACCTCAAAACCGAGCTCACGAAATTGTTTTTCCGCATATTGCCGCACCAGTGCCTCATCTTCCACCAGCAGCACGGTGCCGCGCTGGTCGGCCGGCGCAGGTGCCGGTGGCACCGTTGATTTGCCTGTGACGAGAGCGCTGGCCTTAACCTGGCCAGCGGCGATCGAGTCATTGCAAACAGGCAAATACATCCGGATTTCGGTGCCAGCGTCCGGTTCGGAATAAATACCAATGTGACCACCGGACTGCTTGATAAAACCGTATACCATGCTCAGACCCAGCCCGGAGCCATCGCCGGTTTTTTTGGTGGTAAAAAACGGATCAAAGGCGCGCTGGCGGACCTCGGCACTCATGCCACTGCCAGTATCGGTTACCGCGACCAGCACGTAGTCGCCGGGTATGACGCCGGGGTTGGCCGCACAGTATTCCTCGTCAAGATGGGTGAGGCGCGCATCCAGCGTGAGAGCACCCTGGTCCTTGATGGCATCACGCGAGTTCAGGCACAGATTCAGCAAGGCGTTCTCCAACTGCGCAGGGTCAATCATGGCCGGTGGCAGATCAGCGGCTGTTTGCAGACGGATATCGATACGCGACGGTATGGCGCGGCGGATCAAAGGCAGCACATTGGTCATCAATGCGGCAACATCGACCGGATGCGGGTCCAGTGGCTGTCGCCGTGCAAACGCCAGCAGTCGTTGCACCAGTGCTGCTGCGCGCTCACTGGCCTGACCGATCATCCGGGTCAGTGGCAGCAATTCCTTGTGGTCTGCCAACGCTTCGGCCAGCAATTCATTGTTGCCCTCGATCACGGTCAGCAGATTGTTGAAGTCATGCGCCACGCCACCGGTCAACTCGCCGACAGTCTGCAGTCGCTGGGCATGGCTGAGCTGCTCGTTGAGCTGGTTGCGCTCGGTGACATCTGTCATGCCACCCACCATGCGGATGGCGCGACCTTCCTTGTTGCGGATGACAAAACTGTTTTCTTCAATGTCGGCAATACTGCCGTCGCTGCGTATAAAGCGATAACTCAGTTTCATGCGGTTGCGATCGGATTTGACAGTGTCCCAGATGGTGCGCAGCACACGGTCACGATCATCCGGGTGTGCGTATGCTGACCAGGCCCGTGGCTCACTCATAACCTTGTCGCGATCATAACCAAACAACTTGCTAATGCCGTTGTTCCACCAGATGGTGTTGTTTTCGATGTCCCAGTCCCAGATGGCATCGATGGTGGCATTGGCGACAGTCTCAAAGCGCTCGGCCAGCGTGTGCATGTCGTGGATATCAAAGGCGGAGCCACACCATTTGATGACGGTGCCAGTGTCGTCACGCACCGGTGCCCCTTGCACCAGATGCCAGCGCCACTGGCCATCATGCCGTTGCAGGCGGAACTCCAGATCATAGGTTTCGCCATTGCTGATGACCTGTTGCCAGCGTTGCTGCAATGATTCCAGATCGTCCGGGTGAACAACCGACAACCAGCCGTAACCTGGCACGAGATCTTCGCGGTCGCGCCCGGTATAACGGATAAAAGCAAGGTTGGCGTAATCAACCACGCCATCGGGTTCCGCGGTCCAGATAATTTGCGGGATCGCGTCTGCGAACAGCTGGAACTGTGAACGGTGCTGGAATGGTGACAGCGGATTGTCAGGGGATGGCGTCAGCTCGCGCAGCTGCTGGTTGTCATCGGCCAGCGCCTGTTGTGCGATTCTTTGCTGTTCAAGGTAACGCATCAGCAACAGGATCAGTGTGCTGATGAGACATAACTCAGTGGCGCTTAACAGGCGATTGGGCAACCAGTATTCAATTCCCAGTCCGGGCGGCGACAACAACGCTCCCAGAGCGATCAGCAACACAGACAGTATCGATACACCAATGGTGAAGCGGCGGCTATCCGACAGGGCTGCCAGCACCACACTGAACAAGTACAGATCACCATTGGCAAAACCCAGTGGCGTGCGCATATCCAGCGCAAGCACAGCCACCATCCAGACGGCGCTGAGCAACTGTAACAGGCTGGGGGGCAGCATGCATCGTGAACGCTGTGCCCGTGAGAGAATCTTTCCGGTCATATCGTTGTTTTAATCCGGCCAGACGACTTGGTGCCATTCTAGCATCGACTGCTGTTGGCGATCACAGCAGTTTTTTTGTATGGTGCACAGGTTTTTACATGTGCGTGAGCACACACAACAGTCAATCGGAGAGTCATTCATGTCAGATACCTTGCAGGGCGCACTCAGCCAGCTTGAAAAGGCCGCCCGCCATACCGTTGTGCCGGAAGAAGTCCTTGATTCCCTGAGGTATCCGCGTGAGGTCTTGTCTGCCCGTCTGACCATCCGCATGGACAATGGTTCGCGGCGCTCGTTTCAGGCCTGGCGCTGCCGTTACGACGATACCCGAGGTCCCACAAAAGGTGGTATCCGCTTTCACCCGGACGCGACGATGGAAGAGGTGATTACGCTGGCATTCTGGATGACCTTCAAGTGTGCGGTAGCCGGTTTGCCCTATGGTGGTGGCAAAGGTGCCGTTAAGGTGAATCCTGCCGAGTTGTCAAAACATGAGCTTGAGCGCCTCTCGCGCGCCTACGTGCACGCGTTTGCGCGCATGATCGGGCCGGAGCGTGATATTCCGGCACCGGATGTCTACACCAATGCGATGATCATGGGCTGGATGGCAGACGAGTACTCCTCACTGGTGGGTTACCCTTCTCCGGCCGTCATCACGGGCAAACCGATTGCGTTGGGTGGTTCGCTTGGACGCGAAGATGCGACAGCACGGGGCGGGTTTTATGTGCTCAACAAGCTGATCCATGAGCTCGCACTGGACAAGAGCCAGCGCCGCGCCGTCGTGCAGGGATTTGGCAACGCAGGCTCCATCATTGCCCGCATGTTGCATGCTGACGGCTGGAAAATTCTGGCAGTGGCCGATACGCGCGGCGCTGTATATTCGCCGGACGGACTCGACCCGGAGCGGCTGCGACAAGCCAAATCAGAATCCGGCTCGGTGGTGTCATACCCTGGGGCGCAGGTGATGACACGCGATGAGATGTTTGCACTGGAGTGCGACCTGCTGGTGCCCGCCGCACTGGAAGACCAGATTACGGATCAGAATGCTGATCTGATCAAGGCGCCGGTGATTCTGGAGCTTGCCAATGGTCCGGTGACGGCAAAAGCTGACGTCATACTGGAGAAAAAAGGCATAAAGGTAGTGCCGGACATTCTCGCCAATGCCGGTGGTGTCACGGTGTCTTATTTTGAGTGGGTGCAAAACCGTCAGGGTTTCTACTGGACGGAAGACGAAGTGCAACAACGCCTGAAGCCGATCATGGAGCGTGAAAGCGCGGCGGTCTGGAAGATGGCGCAGGAGAAAGCGATTCCCTTGCGCACAGCGGCTTATGTGCTGGGACTGGAGCGTTTGTCTTCAGCGATCAAGGCACACGGTACCCAGAGCTATTTTTGCGGCTGAGGGTTCTGCGCCGGCGGATCCGGCTGCTTGTCAGAATCCGCGTATGTGCCGGGCCCCGTCTCCCACAGCGGAAGACTCAGACTGATGCGGGTGCCCAGTGTGCTGCTGTCGGTAGTGACGGTGGCACCAATTTCCGCACTGCGACTGCGGATATTGCCTAACCCGTTGCCATCGCTGGCACCAGGCAGAAATCCGCGGCCATTGTCCGTGACGGTGACCCGCAAGGCCTGGTGCTGACGCACAATCACAACATGGACTTCGCTGGCGTGGGCGTGACGGATGATATTGCTGACCACCTCTTTCATGATGCGATTGACATTAAACGCAATATCGGA
Organism: Pseudohongiella sp.; assembly: GCA_036834885.1. Lineage (GTDB taxonomy): Bacteria > Pseudomonadota > Gammaproteobacteria > Pseudomonadales > Pseudohongiellaceae > Pseudohongiella. The sequence goes on from DAITNA010000005.1 coordinate 107,175, forward strand.
GGCAACTATGACGTCGGGCATGTCCTGCTGATGCCAGGACACAGTGTGTCCCGAACCTGTCAGCCGCAGTTCAGTTTCCTCGCGAATATCACGTAACAGGGAAGCCAGTGGCTGGTCGGGTGTATTGGCCTTGGAGACCGCTTGTCGCAAACTCTCCAGTGCCGCACGTGCCATGTTGCCCAGCTTGTTGCCTGAGTCGGCATGAACAATCGACAACAGACGTGAACCGACATCATCATGCAGATCGCGGTATATTTTCAGGCGTTCCTTTTCCGCAGCCTGTTCCATTTCCAGCACCCGTCGCTGTTCAAAGCTGCGCTCGATAATCTGCCGGCTTTCCTCGACTTTCTGCTCCAGTTCCCGGTTCAGGGTTTCTGCAGTGTGCAGGGCATCGGTAAATCGCCGCAGCAGCACTGCCGCAAAAATCATCAGCAGCACCGGCAGTCCAAAGTGCGCAAATACCAGCGTACTGTCCCAGGCTACGCCGGTACTGAAAAACATCTGAAAGGCGTTGATCACAAACAACACAATCTGACCGAAGATCGCCAGCGTGATGATCACGGCTTCGGTTTGGCGCTTGCGCAGCGCGATGGCCGCGACACGGATCGCAATCAGCCCAAGCGCGGTGATGCCCACCAGATGCATGGCGTACGTGACTTGCCAGAACCACTGGGGTGACAGGGTCAGGTTGATCAGTGCCGCAGTGACAGTCCACGCCATAAACACTTTTTCACGCACAGGTCGGCGTGCCTGTGCCAGCCGTCCGACAAATCCGTACATGCAGAAGGTACACACATCGATCGCAATGTGGACGATCGGCAGCCAGACGTGCATCGGCAGCAAATTGTGATAAATCACGGTATGACTGGTGGCGATACCCCAGGCCAGTGCCATGACACTGAACCACAGATAAACATCATCCTGGCGACGCATCAGCCAGAGTGCAAAGGTAAAAAAGCTGATTGTGAAAGCAAAGGCGAGCAGAACGCGATTGACATCTACCTGTCGGAACATGCGCGATGCATAAATGTCTTCCAGCTGGTCTCTCGGGCCGACCAGCGGGGGCGCCAGATTGCCGCCCATCTGGGTGATATTGAGTTGTACCAGCACCTCATTCAGCCCCGGTCGCCACTGTGTGTTGCTGACATGAGCCAGCAGCGGACGATTCCACGCCGCGGTGGTGCGGCCTTCACGCCGGGTGTTGGCAGCAATTTCCTCGCCATTAAAGTACACCGTCATCGACAGGTTATAGCGCCAGAACAGCAAACTCAGGGTGGCGGGTTGCTCTGGTGATTCAAGTAAAAAACGAAACCAGACCGTGCTATTGGGAGGAAACTGACCCGGTGCCAGCAGTCCGGCATACGCACTGACGAAGGGCAGTGATACCGGTTGCCAGCGGGCACTCTGATCAGGCAGGCCGTCAGACTGCCACAGTGTGTAGTCGGCTTTGTCCAGTGTTGTCGGCGTGGAGATCAGCGCGTCGGCACCGGCTGCTTGCAACGACCACAGTGACAGCGCAAACAGCACCGTCAGTTTGCACAGCAGAGTCGTGGCAAGCTGATACAGTGGCAGGCGCTGAGTTCTGAATCGCTTGTTCATCGGGTTCCGCTTGCCTGGCTGCCCCCTGATCGGGGGTATACAAAAAAAAATCCATTGTCTACAGTCAGCCCGCAAAAGCAATATGACTGTTGACCGTTTTATCCCGCAGCAGGCCGCCGGTGGCGTCCGGCGAGGAACAGGAGATTCAATGATGTGGGGCACCGGGCAAGGGGAAGCCGGCAGCGGACAGGCGATAGTGCTGGAGGATAATCCGGAGACTCGCGCCTGGCTGGTCAGCTGTGTGGAAACGGCTTTTCCCGGGCTGCAGATACTGTCCGCAGCCAACCTGGCCGATGCCATGAGTTTGCTCGGTCAGTATCAGTTTGATCTGGCGCTGGTGGATCTGGGTTTGCCGGACGGCAGCGGCATGGAGGTGATTCGTGCGCTGCACGGCAGCCAGCCCTCATGCTATGTGGTGGTGGCAACGATTTATGACGATGACCGTAATCTGTTTACTGCGCTCAAATCCGGGGCCAAGGGTTACATCCTGAAGGATCAGGATCGCGAACGTATCGCCAGCTACCTGCAGGGCATCCGCAAAAACCAGCCGCCGTTGTCACCGGCGTCGTCAAAACGTCTGATTGATCATTTCAACAGCAAGGCGGATGCACTGGCCGATGCGCGGCTGACACCAAGAGAAGTGGATGTGTTGTGTCTGATTGGCAAGGGTTACAGTGTCGACGATGCAGCCGCCATGCTGCAGCTGTCCACCGACACCGTCAAAGGTTATGTCAAAACCATTTACACCAAACTGGGTGTATCCAACCGCTCCGAAGTGACTCTGGAAGCCATCCGTCTGGGGTTGATTGACCCGGTCTGAGCGGCGGGTTTGCGGTTGCCGTTATGGCTCCTGCTGAACGGTTTGTCAGCATCAAACGTGCTGCGTTTCGGGTTGCGATCGCCATGTTCCCGTGCTCGCTGACCTTGTGCGCCTGATGATGCGCGCTGTGCCGGACGACGTGGACGGGAGGCCTTTTTCTCCGGCTCTTCCTGCACCCGTTCGCGCTGTTCAAAACCGGGAATGGTCTTCAGCACAAGCCGTGTTTTCAGCAAGCGTTCAATCTGGCGCAGCTGTTTGGTCTGATCGGGGCTGACCAGGGACACGGCTTCACCTTCGGCACCGGCACGGGCAGTGCGGCCAATGCGGTGCACATAATCTTCCGGCACATCGGGCAGATCGTAGTTGATCACATGCGGCAACTGGTCGATGTCGATACCACGGGCCGCAATATCGGTCGCTACCAATACCTGCAACTCGCCATTTTTGAACTGGTGCAGCACTTTTGTGCGCTGGGCCTGACTTTTGTTGCCGTGGATCGCGGCGGCCTGAATACCGTCTTTTTCCAGCAGCTGAACCAGTTTGTTGGCACCGTGTTTGGTCCGGCTGAACACCAGCACCTGATACCAGCTGTTGCTGCGAATCAGATGACTGAGCAGTTCGGTTTTGCGCGATTTGTCCACCGGATGCAGGGTTTGGGTGACACGTTCAGCTGTGGTGTTCATCGGGGCCACACTGATCTGCGCCGGATTTTTTAACAAGCCTTTGGCCAGCTCCTGAATTTCACCGGAGAATGTCGCCGAGAACAGCAGGTTCTGGCGTTTGGGTGGCAGCAGGGCCAGCACTTTTTTGATGTCGCGAATAAACCCCATGTCCAGCATGCGGTCGGCTTCGTCGAGCACCAGAATTTCCAACTGGTCAAACTTGACAGCATTTTGCTGGTGCAGATCCAGCAATCGGCCCGGTGTCGCCACCAGAATGTCCAGTCCGCCGCGCAGTATCATCATCTGCGGGTTGATCTTGACGCCGCCAAACACCACAGCGGAGCGCACCTTCAGGTACTTGCCATACGTCTTGATGCTGTCATGGACCTGGGCGGCCAGCTCGCGGGTGGGGGTCAACACCAGTGCACGCACTTGTCCGCCGCGGGTGCGTTCGCCACCGGCCAGTTTTTGCAGCATGGGCAGCGTGAAACCGGCGGTTTTGCCAGTGCCGGTCTGGGCAGATGCCATCAGATCGACGCCACTGAGAATGGCAGGAATGGCCTGTGCCTGAATGGGTGTGGGTTCGGTATATTGTTGCTCGGCAACAGCTTTCAGCAGGGCTTCTGACAAGCCCAGGGTTTCAAAACTCATTGATATCCTTGATTGGGTGCATGGTGCACCGGATTGACTGGCCGCGCGCTGTCTGGCGCTTGCGGCTATTGGTACTGCAGGCCCTGGGGTCAGGGGTGTAATTTGTCAAATAACGACACTTGTTGTAACAAATTGGCACTGTTTTGCTGGTTTTATGCCACTTTGTTCAAAAAGTAGGGCACTTTAGCACAAGCGCTCGCCACGGTATAGGCCAAATGCGGCGAAGTGAGTACAAACCATTTGCCAGTCGGCCCTGTTTTTGCGTAATTTACGCGCTTCACTCACTGTCAATGCCATGAGAATTCAAATAATGAATCGGTTTGTATTAGGCGCCGCAGTAAGGCGCTCGCTGTTGCTTGGTCCTGTGCTCACACTGACCCTTTTGTCATCACCAGTTGTCCTGAATGCACAGGAACTCGTCGATAATTCTGCCAACATCGTTTATCCGTCGACCTATTTCGAACAATGGGCTCCGGTCACTGCCCAGGATATGCTGAACCGCATCCCCGGCATGAGTGCCACCATGGGTGGCGGCTTCGGTTCACAAAATAACGCCCGCGGCCTTGGCAGCGGTGGTGGTAACCAGATTCTGATCAATGGCAAGCGTGTTGCGGGCAAGGCCAACGAGGCCAACGCACAACTGGCGCGCATTTCTGCCAGCAAGGTGCAGCATATTGAGCTGATCCGCAGTACGTCTGCTGATCTGGATGTGCGCGGCGACCAGATTGTGAATATCGTGCTGACCGAAGCGCTGTCCAGCCAATCCTATTCCTACGAAATCAACACCGACCGCTACATGGATGGCCATGTGCAGCCTGGCGGCAAGTTCGCGGTCAACGGTCAGCTTAATGGCCTGAGTTATGTGCTGAGTGCGGAAATGGAACCGCGCCACGACTATCGCCCAAGTTACGAAAGCAGTGTTCTGGGGGATTTCTCTGCCAATGACACCATTGCTGAAGAGCGTACACGTGACCAGTACACCAATACCGTCGCGGCCAACCTGGGTTATGAGCTGACGCTGAACAGCAGCGCCCGCCTGAACATGTTGTACTCCAACTTCGACAATGAAAATGAAGTGGTCCGTAGCATTACCAATCTGCGCACCAATCCGCCAACGCTTCGTCGTGAACTGGAAGACAATCCCGGTAGAAACAGCAATTGGGAGATCGGCGGAGACTACGAACTGCGCCTGGACAACAATCACCTGTTCAAGATGCTGTTTATTGTCAACGAGCGTGATGAAAACAACACGCGTGAGCGCTTCCAGATCAATGCCGACGATTCCCGTACCAAAGATCTGTATCTGAACTCGGACAGCATCTACAGCGAACAAATTATCCGCAGTTCCTACTCCATGCCACTGGCAGAAGGTCAGGGTGTCGAGTTTGGTGCCGAGCGTGCACAAACCACACTGGATTCCGCGCTGCGTCTGGGCACGCTTGGCGCTGGTCCCGGCTCACCCAACCATGGCGGATTGACTCCCCAGGTGGTGAACAACGCAAACTCCAAGGTGGAAGAAATCCGCGTGGAACCGTTTGTGGTGCACAACTGGCAGATGAGCCCGCGCATGTCGCTGGAAAGCTCGCTGATTTACGAAATGTCCGAAATCACCCAGACCGGTGATGTGTTCAACAAGCGTGATTTCAGTTTCTGGAAGCCCAAACTGGACTGGCGTTTTGATGTGCGCCCGGGACTGCAGGTGCGTGGTACTGCCACCAAGTCTGTACGACAGCTGAGCTTTGCCGATTTTGTGGCCTCCAGTGATGACCGCGACAACGATGCGGCAACCATGGCGGGTAACGCCAACCTGCGACAGGAGCAGGTGTGGAACTTCAATCTGGGCACTGAATATCGTTTGCCCAACGATGCCGGTGTCGTGGAAGGCAGCGTGTTTTACATGCAGCACATTGATGTGATCGAGCGCGTTGATGTCACCCGTCAGGGTGGACGTCCGACCTCCGCCAACGGCAACATCGGTGACGGCGACATGTATGGCTTCAACGGCAGCGCCAGCGTGCGTCTGGGCATGATTGGTCTGCCCAGCGTCATGCTGATCAGCAGTCTGGAAGTGAAAACCTCCGAAATCACCGATCCGTTCCTCGGTATCGAGCGTCGTTTCCAGAACTACGAACGTGGTCGTTTCCAGCTCGGTTTCCGTCACGACCTGTCGCAGTACCGAATCACCTATGGCATGAACTGGAACAACCGGTTTGATGGCAACATGAAGCGCTACGACATCGACAATATCGAGCGTATGGAAGGCGAGCCCAATGTGACCGCCTATCTGGAATACGTAACGCCACAGAACATCCGTATCCGTTTTGATGCCCGTAACGCGACCAACAACAACCAGTGCCGTGAACGTACCCGTTATGATGGCCGCATCACCAGTGGTGTGATCACCGAGATTGAAAGCTACTGCGTTGACGCTGCCCGTGTGGTGTCGATCAAGATCAACGGTACTTTCTGATCGAAAGGTCATTGCCTGACAAAAAAAGCGCCCGGCGACAAACCGGGCGCTTTTTTTTTATGGCTAGCGTCTACACTGGCTGCAAAGGAATCAGTTTGACGCCACGTGCTGTCAGCGAGTCCACGCTGTGTTTGCACACACCGGCTTTCTGGATCAGTTTGCTCTCGCAGATATCACAGCGCACGCACTCCTTGAAGTCGATCTGGTGACGCTGGATGGCGCCCGTGGGACAGGCATGTTCACACACTGTGCAGGCCGTACACTGATCCACACGTTTGATACGCGACAGGCTGACCAGGGACAGCACGCCCAGCGCAGCGCCCAGCGGGCACAGATAACGGCAATAAAAGCGTTTGACCACCGCCGATGCCAGCAGAATCAGGGCCAGTATGCTCCACAGTACAATCGAGGTACTGTAGAAGAACAGCGTGCCAAAGGGTTCAAAGTACTGGAATATGCTGATGCCGCCATAAAAGATGGCCATCAGCACAATCACCGCCAGCAAGGCATATTTCAGGTAGATGGCCTTGTTGTGGATGGCTTGCGGCACCGTGCGCTGCCAACGTTTGGGAACAATTCTGGTCAGAAAATCCTGCACCGCCCCGAACGGACACAAGGATGAACAGAACACCCGGCCCCAGATCAATGTAGTAATCAGGGTAAACAGCACAATGGTCAGCAGTGGCAGATCTCCCAGAATCATGGAAGGGCCAAGGTTGATTGTGTTGGTAATGTGTGACACCGACAGGAAGCCGCCGTCCACAAATCCCAGGTAGCCCAGTGTCAGCGCCAGTGTCACCCAGCGCAGCCGTGCATTTTTGCTGAGGAAGCTGGCCATCACCAGTGCCAGTATCACAATCAGTGCGGCCAGTCTGAGCCAGTTGGTATCGCTGCCGTTGTCCGATGCAGCATCGGCCCCCGGTGCCAGAATCTCGTTGCCAAGGGCCACGTCGCGCATCAGACCGGTGGCTTCAAATGTCATCGCGGTTTTGGGCTGGCCATTGACCGGATCGTAAAACACCGTGAAGGGCCGGGAGGGATCAATCTCTTGCGGCAGCACCATGGCGCCGACAAAGTTGGCATGCCCGTCGATTTTGCCTTTGTCGGCGCTGCCGGCATACACAAAGCGCCGACGCGGCATCTCATAGTCAACACCGTCCTGCTGCAGGCTCAGACGCTCCTGTCGGAACGGGTCCGAGGCATTGCCACCGATACCGGTCATGACCAGTTGTCCGGCATCAAATCGGTTGCTGGCATCACGCTGGGCTCTGGAGTACTCATCGGCACCCACCATCAGCTCACCAAGCACTTCGCTGTTACCGAGCCAGGCAAAGGACAGATGCAGCGCTGTGCCATCGGGCAGTGGCACGTGCATTTCCCGGATCATGTCAGCGGCTTTCATCTGGTCCCAGCTCAGCGGTTCCAGATGCAGGCGCAGATTGGCATCAGAATCCTGTCCGGCAGCAATCCCGCTGTCTGGCAAGTACGCAACAGCGACGCGACGTGCGGCATTGTAGATGCCGCGCGTGGTTGCCCAACTGGTGATAGTGGCACGTGACACACCATCAATATCGCGGCCAACACGGAATTCGTCGTGCAGCGATTTGCGCCGGAACTGTTCCTGAAAACCACGGGAACTCAGAAAGTCTCCGCGGCTGGACAGAAAGGATTCCCGGTAATTCAGGACCTTGATGGCGGTGATGGTGGCCGATGTGTCCAGTGCCACCAATACCTCAATGGGGGCACTGAAACCGATTTCTTCCGGGGGCAGATCCGAGGTCTGGAACACATAACCGATAATGCCGGTTTCGCCGGATTCGGCGATGGGGCCGTAAGCGGTAAACACCGGTGGATCGCCGGCTTTTTCGCTGAAGCGCTCGGCTTGCGGCATCACCTGCCTGAGCAGTTCTTCGGTAACGATCTGGGTGAAAGGCGTCTGGCCATAAGCCTGCACCGCAATCATCGAGAGGATAAAAATAAACAACCGGCAGACGAGCCGGGACAGCAAAGGGGGAGTTGTCATCATTCTTATTATTTCCTGGAACTGCTTAACCAGCACGTCGGGCCGCCCACATGCACGACATGACATCCGGATCATGCCAAAAACACGCTGCTGGCCAACCACAAGGTATACATCACATACATTGCCACCAAAAACAGGCCCTTGCCACGGGTAATCAGCCCGTTCAAACCCTTACGGGCGTAGCCCAGTACAAACAAAGACACTGTGAGCAACAACATGACGGTCACATCACGGGTCAGCACTTCGTGGCCGACTGCCAGCGGATGAACTGCGCCAGCTATACCCACCACGGCAAGGGTGTTAAAAATATTGGAACCCAGAATGTTGCCCACCACCATGTCGTGCTGGCCTTTGCGGGCGGCGACCACTGAGGACGCCAATTCCGGCAATGAGGTGCCGATGGCAATAATGGTCAGACCAATAATCAGGTCGCTGACACCCAGGCTCTGGGCCACTTCCACCGCGCCCCAGACCAGAATGCGTGAGCTGGCAATCAGCAGGATCAGGCCAATCACCAGCCAGATGATGGCAAACTTCAGCGGCATCGGGTGCGCCAGATCCTCTTGCAGCTCTTTGGGAATGGCTTCGGCGGCCGCGTTTTTGTCGCGCATGCCCTGAAAAATGGTCCAGCCCATCAGCGCCGCAAACACCAGCAAAAGCCCGGCCGCATCCAGCCGGCTCAGATAGTCATCAAACAGCAGCAGGGCAGCAAACACGCTGACAATGGTCAGCAACGGCAGGGTATGGCGCAGCGCCTGCGAATCGACGGTGACCGGGGCCACCAGTGCGGTAATACCCAGAATCAGGGCAATATTGGTGATGTTGGAACCGTAGGCATTGCCCAGGGCGATGCCCGGATTGCCTTCCATCGAGGCCAGCGCGGAAACCACCAGCTCTGGTGCCGAGGTGCCGAAACCGATGATCACAACCCCGATCAGTAGCGGGGGAATGTGAAAATGTCCGGCAGCAGAAGCTGCGCCATCAACAAAACGGTCGGCACTCCAGACCAGTACAACCAGTCCTGCAACTATCGCTAACAAGGGTAACAGCATCAAAAACGGTATCCGGACTCAGACTGACGAAAACAAACAGCGCCCAAGTGTATGCGCTCGAGCGGGCTTTGTCAGCCTGAATTGTGAACTGCTTCACGTCCGGTGCAGGTCAGGGAGTCTGGCGAAAAGACCCGTATTTGTGCCCCAGAAAGCTGGTAAACACGGGCACAACAATCCCGACAGCATGAGCGATTTCCGGCGCAAAACGTGTGATGCCAGCCGCCGGCAACAGCTGGAACAGCATCAGCATGCTGACCAGCCAGGTCTGTACAATCGCGAGCAGGTTGACCAGAACAAAATACATCATCGACCGGGACAGCGCTTGCTGACTGCCCTTGAATACAAACTGGCGGGCCAGCACATACGCCGTGACCATGCCGGTCAGGTAGGCCAGTACTACCGCAGACGAGAAACTCATCCACTGGTTGTAGAGCATGCGCGAGCAAAAATTGACCAGTGCGGCAAAACCTCCGGTCATCAGAAAGACCAGAAACTGCCGCGACAGGTACTGTTGCCTGAGAAAACTGCGGATCATGGACAAACTCGTCAGCGCGTAGACGCAGTCGCTTCGCGGGCCAGTCTCCGGCCAAAATCTATACTTTCGGAGATGCCGCGATCCTGCGGGTAGTAACAGGATGTGTCGGCAACCCACAAGCCGTCAATGGCTGTTTTATACGGTGGCAACCTGGACAGGAAATCAGGCGGGCAGATCGGCTGGGCGTAACGGTAGCGGCTGACTTTGATATCCAGCACATCATCGTCGCGCAGCGAGGGCTTGATGGTCTTGAGATAGCGCCGCACCTTATTGGCAAAGATCAGGTCAGTGTCGGCAAAATGCGGATGTTCGGCCGGCAGGTAAAACGGCACGTACACGATGGCGTGTTCAAGCGGCCTCAGATTGCTGTATTCCACCAGCCCCGGAATATCCATGTCCGGATCATTGATGTTGAGCCAGAACTTGTCGGTCAGTGCCTCGCGCAGTTTGACGATGACACACACCACGGCAATGTTGTCCAGTGCCCGGTACTGCGCCAGCACGGACTCGGGCAGGTCCGGGATCAGACGTGGCACAAAGGGCATGGGTACCGTGCTGATCACCTGATCAAAGGATTGAACCTGATCCTGACCCGCCAGCTGCACGCCACGGACGCGGCCTTGTGCCGTAATCACCTGTTGCACCGGACTGGACAAATGAATCTGCCCGCCGTTGTCGGTGATCGCCGCCGACAGGGCCTGCAGCAGCGTTTCCGAGCCACCGTCGAGGTAGCCGAGTTTTTCCCGCATCAGGTTGTAACGCGAGCGGCCGACGCGGTGAATACGGCTCCAGATCCAGGCTGCTGAAAGATGATTGGTGTGATGATAGAACTTGTAGTCAAACAGCGGACGCCAGACCGCCTCCCAGGCCTCATTGCCCACCTCGCGTTTGATCCAGTCCGCCGCATTCTGTTTGTCCAGATCCTGCCAGTGCCGGCGCCGGGTCGCACGGAATGCATGCAGGCCGTAGCGGAATTTGGCCAGGGGCCCAAGGCCTTTAAAACGCAACAGGGCCAGCGGATTGCCCCAGTCCTGCAATTGTCCCTGGTACCACCAGCCCATGCGGGTTTCAGTCCAGCGCATTTTGTCGGCAATACCGAGCTCTTGCAGCATGTCCAGCAAGCCCTGATCAGACAAACAGTGAAAGTGGTAGTAACGCTCAATAGGCAAACCACCAAAGTCAAAACCTGCTGTCATGCCGCCCAGGCGGTCGTCTGCCTCGAACAGCACCGGTTTGTGCCCATCTCTGGCCAGTTGCCAGGCGGTGGCCAAGCCCATCGGGCCGCCGCCCAATACTGCAATTTTCACTGAATCAGACTCCTTGTCAGAATGTCAGCACCACATCGCTGTAGCGCGGATCGTGAAACGTTTGTTGCAAGGCCTCGCGAAAAGGTGTGCAGCGCACATCAAAAATGCCGGGCCAGTCGATCACTTCAAATTCGTCTTTGGCCACCAGCGCGGCCAGTTGCTGCGTGGTAAACGGCGGATTGCGATCAAACAGTGCCCAAATCCACAGCAGCAGGTAAAACAGCCAGTAAGGAATGCGCAGCACCGCTGTGCGTGCGCCGGTGACATCACGGATCGCTTTGATCATGTCGATGTAATCGATCTTTTCATGACCGGAAATATTGAACACGCCGCTTTGCACGCGCTGCTGTATGCAGCGGATGATGATGTCGCAAAAATCACCGACATACAGTGGCTGGCGCATATAGCGGCCATGACCCGGAATGGGGAAAACCGGCACTTTTTTCATGAAACGCGATAACCAGCCCAAATGTTTGCGGTCGAACCAGCCAAACATCAGCGTTGGTCTCAAAATGGGACAAGTGATGCTACTGTCCAGCACCAGTTGCTCCTGAATACGTTTGCTGCGTGAGTAAAAATCGTCAGCAACCGATTCCACCACCGATGAGCTGATATGTACCAGTGAAGGGCGTGCCGGAGATGCCTTGATCGCGTCCAGAATCAGCCGCGTTGAGGCAATATTGTTGCGCTCAAAATCCTCGTAGTGAATGCCGCCTATTTGCGCTTGCAACATCACCACAACATCTGCACTGTGAATGTGTCTGAGCCAGTCGCCAGACTCGGCCAGATCTGCGAATTCACAGATCACATCCGGTTGCACTTGCTGCAGGATCGCGAGATTCTCCCGGTGTTTGTCCAGCACCACAATATGCGTAAAACCCTGCGCCTTCAGACGTGCTACCAGATTCTGCCCGACCAGCCCGGCGCCACCGGGCAGAACAATTTTGCGCGCGTCCGTGTGAAGGTCCCGTTGCAGATTGTCTTGTGGTGTGCTCAATTGCGCGTGTCCTCTTTCGCTCTCTGATAATCGGCTTATGGCGTGATGGCCAGTGACGGGATGTGCAGCACACAGGCAGAGCCCTCGGCCAGCATTGACACCGGCTGTCCCAGCGCGAGTGTGCTGACATAGCCGGCTATGCCCGATGTCCGCGCCGTTGCCAGTCCCAGGGCCTGTTCCACATCCGGGCGATAACCACCCCCCAGCGCAAAACCGCGTGTCATGTTTTGTTCACCAATCAGACGAATACGCTGCGCGGGCTGGTGCGTGACCGGGTCCAGCAACCAGCCCTGGATCAGCAGATGATCCTGATCCGGCGCTACCGCAGTAACCACGTCAATATGTCCCATGCATGCCGGCAGTGCGGTGTCCAGCGGGTAAAACTGATTCATCTGCTCGCGCAGGCCCTGCCATGGATACCTGGCAAAAACAGACAGCTGGCGCCTGCGTGAACGCTCCACAATGTCCAGCAAGCCATTGGACATTTCATACACGGCGTTGATACGGGTCTCATCGCGTATGCCCAACTCCAGCGCCAGTGCAGCGACTGCACGGTCGAAGCGCTTCGCGTGTTGAACCTGAAGCGTTTTGTGCTGCTCGGCCAGCAGCGGCAGCAAGATCAGAACCGCTGTCGGCAGCAGTATCCAGCGTAATGAGGACCAGCGCTGGCGTATCAGCGGCAGCAGCAGGACAAAGGTTGCCGCCCACGCCATCAACGCGGGTGTTGTGTAACGAAAGGTCAGCGCCTGATTGACACCAAAGACCAGGCGTCCGCCGCCGGTGCCCAGGGCTGTGCCCGCCAGATAGATGATGTAAAACACCAGCGCCAGTTGCCACAGCCAATAAGTTTGCGCTGGCGATGCCTGATCAGTGTTGCGCCAGAGCCTGCTGACGCAGCGAATCAGTGCAGTGACCGTCACTGCTGCCATAAATATCGTGGCGACAATGGCCAGTCGCGGCGCGTGACTGCCGTTGAGCAGATAATAGAAGGGTGTGCCCAGATACAGCAGCACGTAATGCGCCAGTGCCAGCGGCTGTTGTGTCAACGCTGTCAATACCGAGCCGTGGCTTGGCGGGGACTGATAATTGTGGAAGTACAGGGCGAGCATCAATACGCTCAACATGGCCAATGTCAGCGCCCGCTGCCATGACTGACGTGTCACCAGCACATAGGCCAGCATCAGTGGCAGGCAAATAATGCCATTGGCCATGGTTCCAACTGAGGCCACACCTGCCAGACATGCCGCTGAAAACCAGCGCCGGCCCCTGTGACCGCTGTCAGCTGTGCTGGCACGTGCGAGCAGATACAAGGCCAGCAGCGGCAAGGTTTGCGCCATAAAAAACTGGCTCTGGAACTCCCAGGCGATGTTTTCCGCCTGTATCCACTGAAACAGCCAGATGGTCAGCACACTGGCGCAGAGTATGTCACTGCGACGCTGCTGTGCCGGTGTCAGTGTCAACAACTGGCGGCTGAACAACACGAACACAAACACGGCCAATCCCATCAGTACAAGGTGCGAGCCCAACAGCAAAATGCCGGAACCATTGGCCAGTTCATAATCCAGCCAGAACAGCGCACGCGACAGCACGATCCGGTGCTCATTATGTTGTGCCCACCAGATCGAGAGATCACCAATCTGGTGAGCAATATAAAAACCCAGCGCACCGGCCCAGGTGTCCCAGAATGGTACCGGGCTGTAGCTGTTGATCAGGCCAGCAACAACGGTGGCCACAAAGTACAGGGCCAGCAGTACCAGTGCCGTCAGCGCAGCGTGCGCCCTGACAAAGCGTCTGACTGAATCCGGTTCTACCGTCATACCTCAAATGTCCATGCGGTTGAACACAAAGCGCGGCAAATGCCGGATGATCATCATGATCAACGCCCACTTGCCCGGCGCGTAAATCACGGGTTTGCCGCGTTCGATACCATCCACGATGCAGTCAGCAACCTCGTCTGCGCTGGCCAGTCTGGCACCCTGCTGTTTCAGATGCGCCGTCATCGCGGTATCGGTCGGGCCCGGTTTGATCAATACAACCCGCACGCCAGTGCCGGCAAAACGGTGTTGCAGGCCCTGACAGTAGCGTGTCACCAGGCCCTTGGCGGCACCGTAGACATAGTTTGACTTTCGCCCGCGATCGCCCGCCACCGACCCGATCACAGCAATCGTGCCTCGTCCGGTGCTTGCCATGTGCGCGGCAAACGCCTCGGCAATCAGTGCGGGTGACAGCGCGTTGACCCGGATGGCGTCAGCGCAGGCTGACAGATCCTGCTGGCACAAGGACTGATCCGGCAGGTTGCCGTGTGCAATCAGCACGATATCCACCGGTGCGCTGGCAATAATACTGTCTGTCATCGCACGGATACCCTCTGGCTGCATAAACTCACCTTCCACGCAGTCAATGTGCAGGGCCGGATTGCGTACGATCAGGTCAGCGGCAATCTCGTCCAGCGCCTGCCGGTTGCGTGCCACCAACGTGATGCGACTGGCTGTATTGGCCCAGCGCCGCGCACACTGGCCGGCGATGCCGGAGGTTGCACCGATAATCACGATATGTTTGTGGTCTGACGGATGATCGCTCATAGTATTCCTGTGTGTTGGCACATTCCCCGAGTGTCAGCTGCCAAGCAGTCGGCGCGAGAGTGCTGAACTGATACCGGGGTCGCGGTAGTGCAAAAAAGTCTCAAGCGCCGGATAGCCGGCTTCGAACAGCTCGCGTGGCATGCGCGCATCCTTGGCGGCGTAGATCCGACCCTGACAGTCGCGCACAATCGCATCCAGACGTTCAAACAGTCGCAACGTTTTGTGACCACGATTGGGGAAATCCAGCGCCAGTGTGGCGCCTGGCATCGGAAAACTGAGCAGTCCCGGCGCTGCGCGCTGGCCAAAGGTTTTCAGTACGGCCAGAAAAGAGCCGTCACCGGACGCACGGATAGTGTCCAGCATCGCCGCTATGCCCTCATGACTGGCTGCGCCAGGCAGCACACACTGGTACTGGTAAAAACCTCGTGGGCCATACATGCGGTTCCAATGTTGCAGCGCATCCAGCGGATAAAAAAATGACTCGTAATGTGCGCGACCAGGCCCCTGCTTGCGTGCCTGCAGACGGTAATAAAGCGCATTGAATGGACGCAGGCTCAGGCGATTGACCAGTGACAACGGCGGTGTGAACGGAATTGAGGGCTGGGTTTTTGACTGATTCCTGCGCCGTGTCACTGGCGTGTGTGCTGCTGT
This sequence comes from Pseudohongiella sp., assembly GCA_036834885.1. Taxonomy (GTDB): domain Bacteria; phylum Pseudomonadota; class Gammaproteobacteria; order Pseudomonadales; family Pseudohongiellaceae; genus Pseudohongiella. The sequence continues at coordinate 122,524 of DAITNA010000005.1, forward strand.
TTGTTGATTGCTGTGGTTGGCGCGCAGAAAAATCCCGCGGACATCGCGCCCGTTGCTGCCTGACAGACAATCAATCCAAGAAACAGTGTGTTCCCAGTTTGACTCGGAGGCATCCGCCAGTTCAAAAAACTCGTCAAGCGACTGGTAAGCGATGGTGTCGGTATCGAGCCAGTCGGAGCCGACCAGCCGCAACTGCAACGCAGCTTCAGTGATCACTCCGGTCAGGCCAAGTCCGCCGATGGTTGCGCGCAGCATCATGCCCGAGTGACTGTCGGCAGCATCCGTGGCTGAACATTGCAGCACGCTGCCGTCGGTTCGCAACAAACGCAGGCTGATCACGTGGTCACCAAATGAGCCGAGCCGATGATGGTTTTTGCCGTGCACATCGTTCGCGATAGCGCCGCCCACGGTGATCAGTTGCGTGCCAGGTGTCACCGGCAACATCCAGCCGCGCGGCAGCAAGGTGCGCTGGATATCCCGCAGCAAGACACCGGCCTGACAACGCAGGACACCGGTTTGTTCATCAAAGCTGAGCAGTTTGTCCAGAGACCGTGTCAGCCAGACAGTGCCGCCGGGATTCAGGCAAATATCGCCGTAACTGCGACCGTTACCAAAACAGATACCGGGCTGGTTGCTGTTGAGCTGCTGTGCCAGAAGAGCAGGTTGCAGCGTGATCAGCTGATGTTGCTCCCGACTCAGTCGTCCCCAGGATTCAAGTGTCACCATGGCACACCTGTGGCGGCAATAATCAGGGCCATCGCAAAACCGGCACCGGCCAGCAAGCTGGTGCGATCCTTGACCGCAAACACCAGCGGATCGTCATGCATATTGCCGCGGCTGGCTTGCATCCACATCCAACTGATCCAGAACAGCATAAAAGGAATGGCCGTCCATACCAGTACCGGGTACTGGTACAGCCCGATGATGGCTTCGCTGTTGAAATAAAATGCCAGCACCAGCACGGCGATATAACCGGAAGTAACGCCCAATGTCTGTATCAGTGCCGCATCGGAGGTGTAGTAACCGCGCCCGTGAGCGCGTGCGACCCCGGATTGTTCGCTCATGTGCAATTCTGCGTAGCGTTTGACAAAGGCCAGTGAGAGAAATAGAAAAACAGATTCAGCCAGCAGCCAGAAGGTGAGTTCCGAACCGGCCGCCGCCGCACCGGCGATAATCCGCAAGGTGTAGAGCAGGGCCAGTGTCACACAATCGACCAGCATCAGGCGCTTGAGCCAGAATGAATAGGTGCAGGTCAGTACAAAATACAGCCCCAGCCATTGCAGAAATTCACTGCCAACCTGCAATGCCAGCAACAGCGAGGTCAGCAGCAAGGGCGGCACCAGTAATACCCCTTTCCACGCGGGAATCACCCCGGAGGCAAACGGGCGAAGACGTTTGCGCGGATGCAGCCGGTCACTTTCCAGATCAAACAGGTCGTTGGTGATGTAGACCGCCGAGGCGCACAGGCTGAACGCAAAAAACGCCAGTATCATGACGGGCCACAAGGCCGTGTTGGTGATCTCGTGGGCTGCCAGCAAGGGGACAAAAATCAGCAGGTTTTTCAGCCACTGGTGCGCGCGCAACAATTTGATCCAATGCATTACGCCGGTTGCGGGTGCCGGAAACTCCTGCTCCACGTGCGCAATCTGCCGGGCTCTGGTGCTGAGCCCATCGGGCGCATTGACCACCACCGCTTGTCGCGACTGCTGCCAGACTGGCAAGTCCTTGTGTGAATTGCCGGCATAATCAAAGCCGCCGGCCCCAAAACGCTCGGTGAGTGCCATGGCTTTGTTGGGACCAGACAGGTTGGTTTCGCCATTACTGGCCATGACCTCATCAAACAATTGCAGGTGCGCCGCAACCGCGTCGGCGATTTTCTGGTCGGAAGCGGTGCACAAGATCAGCGTGCGGCCACCGGCCTTCTGGGACTCCAGCCAGCTCAGCAGCGCCTGGTTATAGGGCAGGGTACTGGCATCAAAATCCAGACGCCGCGCCAGCCTTTCCTTGAGCACGGCTTTGCCCTGCAGCAGCCACAGTGGGATCTGAAATATGCTAAGCGGTTGATCTCTGAATACTTTCAGCGCAGATTCGTGGAGCATGTCCGTATGAATCAAGGTGCCGTCCAGATCCACCACCAGGGGTATTTGCACGCGGGCGTCCTCAATCAATCCTGATAAAGCCCCGTCATAGTAGCAGTGTTTTGCGTTTTGTGGGAAATTTTATCAGAGTTATTCGTCAAGCACCTTGCGCACCTTGGCCGCAAGCTCCTGGCGCCGATATGGCTTGTTGAGCAGATGCACGCCCCGGTCCAGGCGGCCATGATGCACAATCGCATTTTCCGTGTAACCCGAGGTAAACAGGACCTTGAGCTCCGGACGCAGCTCGCGTGCCCGGTCGGCCAACTGCCGACCGTTCATCAGGCCTGGCATCACAATGTCAGTGAACAGCAGATCCAGGTCCGGCAACTGCATAATCATATCCATTGCATCGGCGGCATTATTGGCGGTAATGACCTGATAGCCCAGTCCCTTGAGCAAAACATTCACATGTTCACGAACCAGCGGGTCGTCTTCCACCAGCAGGATCTTTTCATGACCACGCTCGATAACAGGTGCCACGTGGCCTTCATAAATGGCATCTGCGGAATTCACGGCGCGAGGCAGATAAAGTTTCACTGTTGTGCCTTCGCCTACCTCCGAGTAAATCTTGATGTGCCCGCCGGACTGCTTGGTAAAACCGTAGACCATGCTCAGTCCAAGTCCACTGCCCTTGCCCATCTGTTTGGTGGTAAAGAACGGTTCAAACGCGCGGCTGACAATCTCCGGTGGCATACCGCAGCCGGTATCGGAGACCGACACCAGCACATATTGTCCCGGGATCACTTCCTCATGCAGGCCTGCATACGTTTCATCCAGTTGCGTGTTGCCGGTTTCGATGGTGAGTTTGCCGCCGTCGCCCATGGCATCACGGGCGTTGATGGCCAGATTCAACAGGGCATTTTCCAGTTGCGCCGGGTCTGCCTCACACAACCACAAGCCACCGGCATAGACCGTTTCAATATCGATATTTTCCGGCAGGGTGCGCCTGAGCAAACTGTCCATGCCCTGTATCAGGCGATTGAGATTGACCTGTTTCGGTTCCAGCGGCTGGCGACGTGCAAACGCCAGCAAGCGCCCGGTCAGCTCGGCGCCACGCTCGGCGGCGGTCGCGGTCATCTCTGCCAGCATGCGCAGTTGCTGCTGATCAGTCAGTTGTTCGGACAACAATTCGGCGTTGCCCAGAATCACGGTCAACAAGTTGTTAAAATCGTGGGCAACACCACCGGTCAGCTGTCCGACTGCCTCCAGTTTTTGCGACTGGCGCAGACGCTCATTGATTTCGCGCGTCTGAGTGATGTCCATCATGCTGCCGAGCATGCGAATGGCTTTGCCATGGTCATCACGTATCACATAACCGCGATCAATGACGGTGCGTGATTCGCCATTGGCATGCAGGAAGCGATACTCCTTCTGCCAGCTGTTGGTGGCCGGATTGTCCATCACGGCGTGTATGCTTTCAGTGACCTCGTTCAGGTCTTGCGGATGGATGCGTCGAGTCCAGGACTCCGGGCCTGGTTCCACAAATTCCGGATCATGGCCAAACACAGCAAACAGGCTGTCGTTCCACCAGACCTTGTTCTGAACCAGATCCCAGTCCCAGATCACGTCATTGGTGGCTTTGGCAATCAGGCTGAAACGCTCTTGCGACACTCGCAGTGCTTCTTCGCGAGCACGCTGTTCGTTGATATTGCGGAAGTAGACAGCCAGACCTTCCGGCGTCGGATAGGCATTGACCTCAAACCAGATGTCCAGAGGTGCCGGATAGTATTCTTTAAAGCTGACAGTGCGATGTTCGGCAGCAGCGAGTTCATACTGGGACTGAAAGGAAGAGCCCACAGCGGCAGGGAACTCAGTCCAGATATGTTTGCCAATCAGATCTTCTCGCCGGCGCTGCAACAATTGCTCTGCGCGCGAATTCAGGTATCCGAAGCACCAGTGCTTGTCGATGATCAGAAAGGCGTCGCTGATGTGTTCCAGCGTTTGGATCAGACGATTCTGGGCAGCCCGGGATTGCTCGTGTGCTGCGACCAGTTCGGAAATGTCCTGAAACGCGCCGTGCACACGCTGGATGCTGCCATCGGCTTCTATAACGGCCTGGCCAATCGCGCGGACCCAGACGCGCTCGCCGCCTTTGCGCATGATCTGCAGTCGCAAATCAAAACCGGTGCCGTCGGTTGCGCACCGGTTAAATGCCTGACGAATAATGTCCTGATGTTCAGGTGCGTAAAAACTCATGCCTTCGGCAATCGCAGGACTATACCCTGGCGGCATGCCATGGATTTCGGCCGTGACGGCAGACCAATAGACGCGACCCTGAGTCAGGTCAACGTGCCATGCTCCCAGTCGCGCTGCACGGCTGGCCATGGCCAGCAGCGCGTAAGCTTCTTGAGGGGTTTGTCCGGTTTCTGCGGCGATATCACCAACGGTACTGTGTTTTGTGTCAGTCATGTTGCTGACCCCGGCTGCTAGTGTTTGGTATGGTTATCAGCCTGTTGTTCAGCATGCGCGATGGCCGCATCAATCTGCTTTTCCAGTCGCTTCTCCCAGAAGGTTGCGTTCTTGATGCCCAGACTGACTGGATCAAACCCGATGGGGCCACCCAGTTTGCGCTGCTCTTCGTAGTCACGCAGGCACAGAATGGCGGGTTTGGAGACAAAAAAGATGACCAGAATGCCCACGATGTTGATCCACGCCATCAGGCCCACACCAATATCACCGATGGTCCAGATGTAGCCGGCGCTGTTGACCATGCCGTAGGCGACCATCACCATGATGACCACTTTCAGTATGGCCATCGGGATGCGGGCTTTGAAGTAGCGATTCAGGTAAGCAATATTGGTTTCGGCAATGTAGTAGTAGGCCAAAATGGTGGTGAAGGCAAAAAAGAACAGGGCAATGCCGACAAACACCGGGCCAAAACCGCCAAATGTGCTCTGCAAGGCCATCTGGGTAAACGCAGCCGAGCTGATCACCGTGCTGGCAGGCAGGTTCTGCACAATAAACTGACCTTCAGGCAGCGTGCCCTGCACGTTGAATTGCTGGGTGATCAGAATCATGAACGCAGTGGCCGTGCACACAAACAAAGTGTCGACATAAATGGAAAATGCCTGCACCAGCCCCTGTTGTGCCGGATGCTCGACTTCGGCGGCTGCAGCAGCATGGGGGCCTGTCCCTTGCCCGGCCTCATTTGAATAGATACCGCGGCGCACACCCCAGCCGATGGCCGCACCAAAACCGGCCTGCGCCGTGAAGGCGTCCCCGATGATCATCGCGAACATGGCCGGGATTTGGTCATAGTTCAGGAACACAATGATCAGCGCCATGATGATGTAACCAATCGCCATGAAGGGCACAACCACTTGTGTGAAGTGCGCGATGCGCTTGATGCCACCAAAGATGATAAATGCCAGCACCATCAGGATCACGGCCAGTGCGACCAGTTTGTTGGTACCGACTTCGCCGAAGCGGGTCACCACCATGCTGCCCTCACCAAAAATCTGGGTCACAGCATTGCCAACGGCATTGGCCTGCACGCCGGGCAGGAACATGCCGCAAGCAATCATCGCTGACAGGGCAAACAGCACGGCCAGCCAGCGTTGGCCCAGGCAGCGCTCAAAATAATACGCGGGACCACCGCGGTACTGTCCGTCTTCCTCGACCTTGTAGAGCTGACCCAGCGTCGACTCGGCATAGGCTGTGCTGGCCCCGAGAAAAGCCACCACCCACATCCAGAACACCGCGCCCGGGCCACCAAAGCCGATGGCTGCTGCCACGCCCGCGATATTGCCCACCCCGACGCGGCCCGACAGTGAGACCGCCAGCGCCTGGAAGGATGAAATGCCCTCGGCCGACTCGTTGCCACGAAACAGCAATCGCCACATCTCGCGCACATGACGTACCTGTGCAAAACGGGTTTGTATCGAGTAGAACAGTCCGGCACCCAGACACAGAAACACCAGCGCAGGACTCCAGATGATGTTGTTGATCAGAGTGACGATGGCTTCCATGAGGTGTGTCCTGTGTTGTTATTGGTGACAGTACAGAGAGAGAAGGATTGAACAATAACTGAGGGACACAGCGCTTTCAATACAGAGATGCGGCCTTATGGCGCTTCAGCACCGTCGCTGACGGGTTCGCCAGCGGGCATGACACGGTTGCGTCCGGCTCGCTTGGCGCGATAAAGCGCGGCATCGGCTGAGCGCACCAGTGCATCACGATCTTCGCCATGGTCAGGAAAACTGCTGATACCGAATGAAGCGGTCACGCCAGGCAAGGTTTTACCCTGAAAATACACTTTGAGTGATGCCATGTTCTGACGCAGTGCCTCTGCGCGCTCAATGGCCTCGTTCTTGCTGGTGCCTGGCATGGCAATCAGAAACTCCTCACCGCCATAACGGCAGGGGATATCCTCGGCCCGCACCTGTCGGCGCAGGTACTCAGCGAACTCCTTCAACAGCACATCACCAGCCTGATGGCCATGGCTGTCATTGAACTGCTTGAAGTGGTCGATATCCACCATCAGCACAGACATGGCACCCTGTGTGCGCCGTGCGCGCAGCAGCTCACGCTCCATGCTTTCTTCCAGATAGCGCCGGTTGTACAGACCGGTCAGGGGGTCACGAATACTTTGTTGTCGCAAGGCTTCGCGCAGCGTCACGCTGGCCAGCGCTGCGCTGGTGTGGGTGCCCATCAGTTCTGCACGCTCGCGAATGGCGTTGATATCGCCCTCAGCCTGCACTTCTATACTGAGCAGACCAACAATGTCGCTTTGCGCCATCAGCGGGATGCACAGATGTGAATGGGCATGTTCGTTCAGATGCCGGCAACGGATCTGTTTGCTGTCGTCGTGGATCTCGTAGGTTTTGCCAAGGCGCAGCGCCCAGCAGTCATGTGGCTCAACCGGGTCAGTCAGGCTGCCGTTGTTGTCACTCCACGAAGCCGCCAGTTGTAACAGATTGCGCGAAGATCGCATCAGGTAGATGCCACCGGTGGTATGCGGGAACAGCTGGCGCGCAAAATGCTCCAGAATCGAGGCACTTTCTGCCAGTGTACTGCATGACTGCAAACTGCTGCTGAGCTGGTTGATGGCCGAAATTTCACTGGAATGTTGCTTGAGCTGGCGCATCAGGCTGCGGCTCTGCCCCGTGGACTTGCGTGTCACCATATAGGCGCCGGCAAGCAACAGGAAGTTGATCAGAGCCCCGGCCAGCAGGAACAGGGTCAACTGACTGGCATGGGTGCCAGCCAGCAAGGCGCGATCATCCAGCAGTGCGCGCTCATCCGCACTGATGCGGGCACTCAGATCGCGGATGTTGTCCATCAGACGTTTGCCAGTGTAAGAGCGCACAGCGTCAGCTGCTGCCGCTGTGCCCTGGTCCCGGAAGATGGTGACAACGGCGTCCATCACCTCCAGTCGGCTGGCAATCAGGTTGCGTAACTCGTCAACCTGGCTGGTATCAATCTCGTCGGGAAATGCTGCCTGATCCAGCGTGCGCTGGTAGTTCTGCAAACGCTGGCGCTGGGTCTGATGATCCTGCAAGAACAGTTCGTCGCCGGTAATCAGATACGCGCGCTGGCTGGATTCGGCATCAAACAGGGTGGTGATCAGATCTTCCAGCAGCAGCAGGCGCTGGTAACTTTCCCGTGACAAGGCGTAGTTGCGCTGTTCCTCACGGGCGTTAAAAGCAGCTCCTGCCGTGATCAGCATGATTACCAGCAGCGCTGCACCAAACAGTGCCAGCAAAATGCGTTGCAGCTTCATCAATTACCAGTACCGTTTTCCTTGGGTTTTCAACCGACAGACACAGATTATCCCGGTTTTGCCACAACCGCCATGGTCAGCCGCGAAACACAGACGGTTTTGCCCGCTTCGGTGCTGATCACAATTTCCCACACTTGTGTGGTGGCTCCGATGTGGATGGCGCGTGCCCTGCCAGTCACCCACTTGCCGGCAGCGACCGGGCGGATATGGTTGGCATTGATGTCGAGTCCGACCGCCACCTTGCCGGGTACGGCAATGCAGTGGTTGGCGGCCACACTGCCCAGCGTTTCCGCCAGAAGCACCGAGGCGCCGCCATGCAAAATGCCGTAAGGCTGAATGGTACGGTGATCTACCGGCATGCGCCCTTCCAGCCAGTCATCACCAATGCCAGTGATTTCAATGCCCAGTGTACTGACGGCGGTATCACGGGCGTGGTCATTCATTTGTTGCAGCTCAGGCTGACGGTACCAGATCGGCATCAGTGGGGCTCCTTGTCGCGTTAAAACCGCAATCAGGACGCAAGCCGTGGGCCGCGTTTGTGGCGCGGTGGCGGTGCGCTGATATTGTGTTGACGAGCATAGGCATAGAGGTCAGTACGGTTGGCAAGTTCGAGCTTGGCGTAAATGGCACTCAGGTGGTTGCGCAAGGTGTGTTCGCTGATATGCAGGCGGTTGGCCAGTTCTGCGCCACTGGCCGAGGGCATGGCGGCCACCTCGCTCACAATCAGGCGTTCCTTGCGTGTCAAAGTCTCGATTTTTTCCTGTTCCGGGTTGTGGTCCGGTTGCAGCTTTTTGCGGGCCAGGGCCTGGAAAATGCGCCCGGTAGCCGCCCGATCCAGCCACAGTTCGCCACTGGCAACACGGGCGATGGCTTTCATGAGTGTGGCGGCAGACTCCTGCTTGCGCACAAGACCACTGGCGCCTGCGGTCACGGCTGCATCGTGCAGCGAGGTATCGTTGCTGCCGGTCAGCACCAGTATCCTGCGTGAGGCCGACGCCAGCATCAATTCGCCGATGTCGTTGACTGCCTCGGCTGACTCCAGCTCCAGCAGCACCAACACCTGGTTTTGCCCGGGACCGGCCAATGCCTTGAGGCAGTCGCCTACCTTGCTGAAACTGCCCTGAACATCAAACAGCTTGTGCATGTCGAGCAAGGCTTTCAGGGCCTCGGCACTGATCAGGTACGGGCTCAGGATAAGCAGCGCGACACGGTCTTGCTGATCGGGGTGAAGGCCTGACAAAGCGGGGCGTGCGGTCATACAGGGGACGGTCCTGAACAACAAAATTGACGGCATTCTACGCCTGCCCGAATTTAAAAACCATGACAAATGTCATGTTTTTGCGTGAATGTATTCAGTACTGACTACCAGAAAACAAGTAGGAATCTCCTTTGAAGAGCACATGCTCGGCTCACTAAACTGCGCGCCATCAACAGCAGACCCCGATTGCGCGGTGCAATCCGCTGACTGTTCTGACAAGACTGGAGTCAATATGAGCCGTTCAATGAGTTTCCTGATCAACGATGCGTCCACTGAAGTGGGTGGCCCGCAGGTACGCGTTACCATTACTGAAGGCAGCAACGGTCAGTTGCTGTTCAGCGTCACCCAGGATGGCGCTGTTATCGGTGATCTGCGTGGTCTGTTCTTTGATCTGGCAGACAAGGCTCTGGTAGGCAGTCTGCGTACCAGCACGGCCAACACCGGCTTCAGCCAGGGTCTGGACAAGATCAAGGATCTGGGCGAAGGCGTGAACATGAACGGCCTGACCGGTTCCGGCAAAGGCTATGACGCCGGCATTAAAATCGGCACGGCCGGTATTGGCAAGGACGACATCCGCAACTACGACTTCTCGCTGACCAGCACGGTGCGTGCGCTGACCCTGGATGATTTTGCAAACGTCGACTTTGCCGCCCGTCTGACCTCGGTCGGCACCCTCGGTGGCAGCCGTAATGACTCATCCAAGTTGCTGGAAAAAACCTCAGCAGCTGTCAACGCACAGAATGACCAGGCCAGCATTGTCGAAAACGGCCAGGCCAGCGGCAACGTTCTGGCGAACGACAGTGCCGCCGGCAGTGCCAGCATCACGGGCTGGACAGGTGGCAATGCCGGTGCGGCTGTCAAACTGGTGGAAGGTGACCTGGATCTGGGGTCCATCACGCTGGGTGCCGATGGCAGCTGGCAACTGGATCTCAATGGCCCGGATGCTGACAAATTGTCCGCCGGTGAAACGCTGACCCGCACCTTCAGCTACACCGTCAAAGTACAAAACGGTGACAACTGGAGCACCGACACAGCCAGCTTCACAGTAGTGATTCAGGGCCAGAACGATGCGCCGCTTGCACAGGATGACGTGCTGGCCTTTGTTGACGAAGGCTCTGGTGTGATCAACGCCAGCGTCGTGGCCAACGACAGCGACGTGGACCGTCTGGATACCCATGTCTGGAGCCTCAACGAGGGCAGTTTTGTCGACGGTAATGGCAATGCCGCCAAAGGTGTTCTGGTGTTCAATGCCGATGGCAGTTGGTCCTACGATGCCGGCAATGCCTATGATTATCTGAACGATGGCCAGTCCGTGGCGCTGAGTTTTGACTACACCATGACTGACAGTCAGGGTGCTGTCTCAACCGCAACCGTGAGTTTTGGTATCAATGGCAAAGGTGCCGTGGTGGTTCCCCCCGTGACCCCGCCAGTTACACCGGTGGTTATTGCCAACGACTTCCCGTTGTGGGCGCAAGACATCTCCCACATTACGCTGGTGTTCAATACCGCAGCCGGTGATACCGCCAAGGGCAATGACGGCTACTACACTGTCAAGATCGACAACAACCCGGGCTCCAATGATGTCGACAACATCATTGACGCGCTGCTGGCGCGCCTGATCGCCGAAGATCCGGTAGTCACAGCAGAAACCGACCTGATGGGCGTGTTCATCAAAGGCGGCCTGCAGACAACCAACTACTATGCTTACGGTGACTACAACCAGAATGGCGCTGCCGCAGACGTGCTGCCGGTTGGTTTGCTGGTCGGTCTGGACGGCGGTCACGCCAATGAAGGCCCGACCAACGCCATCGATATGGCTTATCAGGGCTGGATTTTCTGAGTCACAGGATTTGTCAGCGGGGCGGGCTGGAAGCTAAGCTTGCAGCCTGACCCCATGACAAGTCCGCTCAGGAGCTCATATTGTCCCGTCCCTTGCTTGAATTCGAACACCTTGTCCAGATTAACGACCCGGCCGACAAACGCCTTCCAGTCATGAGCCGCGAAGACTTGTGGCAGGGACTGGTGTTCCGTGCGCGTTACCCCGGTCACTTCAATCCTGCCATCCAGTCCGAACTTCAGGACGAGTCCGAGCTCGGCTTTGTGCGCGTGTTGTCGGCGGGCAATATGCGTCTGAGAGATCAGGTCACACTGCTGCCCGAGACTGAAATACGCACGCTGATTGACGGCAGTCAGCAGGCCATCCACGCTGAAAGCATTACCCGGATCGAAGAACCGGAGCCCGGTTATCTGTTTGTGCGCTTCACCTACCGGCGCGACTCCATTGCGGAGCAGGGTGGGATGGACGCCGATGCCTATCTGAAATCTGCCTATCTGCAAAACGACCGCGACGCCATTGCCCAACTGCGCCAGATGCTGGCCGGTGGCTGGGGCGGCTTGCCGGTCTGACAAAGTTTGGGGCTTGTCCGGAGAACACAGTGATGTCTGAACTTGAACAACACCCGCTGGATGCCGCGATAGCGCTTGGCGAAACCGCCCCCGGCCGTTATACAGCCCGTACCCACCCCGGTTACGCCAATGCGGTTGGCCCCTTTGGTGGCGCCACCGCGGCCCTGCTGTTAAACGCCGCACTGCAACACCCGCAGCGTCTGGGCGAGCCGATCTCGCAGACGGTGCATTTTGCAGCGCCGATTGATGATCAGCCGATTCAGGTGGATGCGCATCCGGTGCGCACCAATCGCTCCACCCAGCACTGGCTGGTACAGGCGTTCCAACAGGGACAACTGGTAGCCATGTGCACGGCGGTGTTTGCGCTGCGCCGGGACACCTGGTCAGCGACCGATCTGCGTTTTCCTGACAATCTGCCGGCGCCGGCCGATGTCCCGCCCATGAGCTGGAGCCGCCGGCCGGAGTTCACCCGTCGTTATGATCTGCGCTACATCCACGGCATGGTGGCGCTGGACCAGATTGACACCGACAACCCGCCCGAGCGCCCGGATGCTGAATCCGCGTTGTGGGTACGCGACGAGCCGCCGCGTGCGCTGGATTTTGCTGCGCTGGCGTCAATCTGCGATGTGTTTTTCCCGCGTGTGTTTATTCGCCGTCAGCGCTGGACCCCGATAGGCACGGTTACCATGACGTCTTACTTCCATGCCGACAGCCAGACCCTGGCTGCCGTGGGCACCGCGCATGTATTGGGTTGTGCGCGAGGCAATGGCTACTGGAACGGCTTTTTTGATCAGAGTGCAGAGGTGTGGTCAGCCGAAGGCCAGTTGCTGGCGACGACCCATCAGATGGTCTATTTCAAGGACTAGCGCTCAGGACGCCTGCTTGGACATGCTGTAAACAAAGGCGGGCAGGATGTTGAGAGGCACAAAACTGACATCGTCCATCTTTTTGCCAAACACGGTTTCGATGTCGGACTGGTTGCTTTTGAAATACTGATACTGCAGGTAAGTGCCGCCTTCTTTCAGGCCGTGGCGCATGGCGCGGATCACGCGGTAGAGAAATTCGTGCTGGCTGCCCGGATCCTCAAAGTTCTTCAGCGGCAGCGAGGACAGAATCACATCGTAGCGTTCGGCCTCGGTCAGCAGCTGGGTCACACAGCAATTGTGCAGACTGATCTGTTTGTCCGGGTTGGCCGCAATCAGCTGTTCTATCCAGGGGTTGTATTCGGTTTTGATCTCGCAGATGTCCAACTGCGAATCGGCCGACATGCGCTGGATCAGCTCACGCGTAAACGCGCCACGACCACTGCCAATTTCCAGAATTCTCAAGGGTTTGGAAAAGTCGATCTTGCCCACCATGGATTTCACCAGAAATGGAGAGCTACTGATGATCAGCCCGTCTTCGGTGATATTGCGTTTGAGGTTACGGTAAATCCTGATCAGCATGATGTTGTGTTTCTGTGACTCCGATGGGTCGCCAGCCCGCGACGACGAGCACGGATGATAACCTGAGCCGGTTCAGTTGCCTATCCCGGAGCACGTCACAGAACTGCCATCAAACTGACATGGCTCCGTCGCGTAACCGTCGCAAACGCCCCCTAGAGTGAGCAAGCCAAAACAACTATCAGGGGGCAACACATGAACAATTCATTACGACGTGCGATCCAGCTGGCCATGGTGGCTGGTGGTCTGGCATCCGCTTCCAGCGTACTGGCGCAGCAAGCGCCGGCGATTTCAGAAGTGGTGGTGATGGGGCAGTCGCGCACTTTCGCCAACAGCTCTGCCACGCAGGAAATGCAGAATCAGGTATCGGCCGCATCGAGTGTGCTGGGCGCCATCGATTATATCCCCGGCGTGATGGTCAACGAGGGTGATGCCTTTGGTGGTGACGACTGGTCAACCACCATCAGCATTCGTGGCTTCCAGGTCAGTCTGGACGAGCAACAGTTGGGTACCACCATTGATGGTATCCCGAATGGCAACTCCAACTACGGCGGTGGCTCCAAGGCCAACCGTTTCCTCGATACCGAAAACCTCGGCGGTGTGGATGTCGTGCAAGGTACCTCAGACATTGCATCGTGGTCGCATGAGGCGCTCGGTGGCAGCATGAACTTTCGCACCCGCGACCCGGAACAAACCCGTCAGCTGACCACATCAGCGACCGTGGGTGATTTTGACGCGCGCAAACTGTTTGTGCGGTATGACACCGGCGAAATTTTCGCCAACACCTATGGCTGGATCAGCATGTCCAGCTCGGATGTCAACGCCTGGATCGACGAGTCCGGCGAGTCCAACCGTGACCACATCGCGGCCAAATTAAAAAGCACGCTCAACAATGTGGATCTGACGGCGTACATTTCTTACGACGACACCCACGAAGACAACTACGAGCGCATCACCCCGCAAGAATTCCGTGAAGATCCGACCTGGGATCGCCTGACCGGCAACTGGACCGGCATCCCGCACATCGACCAGCAGTATCGCCGTGCTTGGTCCACCTTGCGCGAAAACCTGCTGGCCTACGCCAAGGCCGAGTTTGAATTCTCCGGCGTGGATTTTAGTGCATCGTTGTACCACCACGACAACAGTGGCCGCGGCGACTGGATTCCGCCGTACATTGTGGATGTAACCAATGATGGCGCCGGTCGCCCACATTCCGAATTGCAGAGCGGCAATACGGTTCGTGGTGGCGCTGTTCGTGGCGTGATTACCTTTGTTGACCGCGACGGTCGTGCGCTCAGCCCGATTGCCGGTTGCACCAGCTCCATCACCTGGCCTTACGGTGGCGCCAGCGCGGCCTATGATCCGGCGTGTTTTGCGCCGGGCGCACTGCCGGTCAGCTCCTACCGTCACACGGTGTACGAAAAGCAGCGCACCGGTTTTATCACTGACTTTGCCTGGGAAACCACCAGCAATGCGATGACCAATACCCTGCGTGGCGGCTTCTGGTACGAAGACAGCAATCGCAATGAAAAGCGTCACTGGCTGAAAGTGATCGACTCGCGCACCAGCATGAACTTCAACCGCATTCCGTACTGGGAGCAGTACAACCGTACTTTCCCGCAGGACTCCATGACCTGGTATCTGGAAGACACCGTGGAAGTGGGCGACCTGACCGCGCGTCTGGGTGTGAAGCAATATCTGCTGGATATCGACCGTGAAGACGAACATCAGGGTGGTCGTCGCACGGGCACCGTCAATTCTGATTCCGATGTGCTGTTCAGCGGCGGTCTGGTATACGACCTGCCGGTGGACGGTCTTGAAGCCTTTGCCGGTTACGCACAGAGTTTCTCCGCGATCAAGGATGGTGTGCTGGAAGCCAATCAGACCGCACTGGAATCAGTGGAACCGGAAACCGCAGACAGCATGGACATTGGCTTGCGCTATACCGATTCACGTTACAGTGCCAGTCTGACCTACTACGACATCGAGTTTGAGAACCGTATCACCTACATTCCGGAAGGATCCGGCACCGGTATTGATTATCTGGGTGAAAGCGACGGTTCCTACGTCAACGTCGGTGGTATCGAATCCTCAGGTATTGAAGCGGCGGTGCAAGCCAGTTTGACTGAAACGCTGAGCCTGTACTTCTCATACACCAACAACGACTCAACGTATATCGGCACGCCGAGTCCAGAAGCCAACGCGCTGCTGGGTGTGTTCCCCGGCAACACGGTGTTCGGCTCGGCAGAAGACATGTTTGTGCTGTCGGCTGACTGGCAGCGCGACAATTACGCCGCAGGTCTGACTTACAAGAAGATCGGCGAGCGCTGGCTGGATGCCGGCAACACCCAGCGTCTGGATGGTTATGGAGTGGCTGATCTGTATGTGTCGGTGGATCTGACCGAGCAGCTGCAAGGTCTGAAGGCGGTGAATCTGCGCCTGAACGTGACCAACCTGACTGACAAGTCCTATCTCGGTGGCGTGGCCGGTGGTTGGGGTGGCTGGATTGCACCGCCGCGCACGGCGACTGCGACCTTGAGTGTGGCTTTCTAAGCGTTAGCTGCGCAGGCTCAGGTGGTTGGTTGAAAGTGAGCGAAAGACAATCAGACGCGCAGCGTCGTCTTGAGGAACTTTCGACCAACCGCCTGGGCCGTCACTGATGTTGGCTTGATGTCATAGCCGCCGCGCAGGCTTGCCGGACAGCCGGAGGTTCCTCAGGACGACGCTGCGCGTCTGATTGTCCCTCGCTCACCTCCGACTGTCCGGCAAGCCTGCTTTCATCGTTTTGTGCCCGCGTCAGTGTGCGCGAGCCATCAGGAGAAATATCTGTGCAAAAGTTACTGCTGAGCGTTGCAGTGCTCACATGTTTTATCGCGCAACCTGCGACGTCGGCTGAGAATGTGGTGCTGATCACCATTGACGGTGTGCGCTGGCAGGAAGCCTTCACTGGCATCAGTGCAGAGCTGGCCAATCATGAAGAGTACTCCAGCGCACCCGAGCTGCTGATGCAGCGCTTCTGGCATGACGATCCTGCCCGGCGTGCCCGATTGCTGATGCCATTTCTGCACAATACAGTGATGCAGCAAGGCACGGTGATAGGCGACCAGCAGCGGGGGTCGTGCGCGGTGCTGACCAACAACTGGAACTTTTCCTATCCCGGTTACAACGAGATTCTCAGCGGGGTCGTGAACGATGCGATCAACTCCAACGCAGCGACTCCCAACCCGGAAAAAACCATACTGGAATTGCTCAACAGTCATCCAGCGTTTGCCGGTCGCATGGCAGCGTTTGCATCCTGGGATGTGTTTCCAGCGATTTACAATGTCGAGCGCAGCGGCATCCCGGTCAATACGGGTTTGGCTGAACAACCTGCCAACGAATTCGAACAGACATTGAACACCTTGCATGAGGATGTCTCGCCGCACTGGCCAACCGTGCGACATGACGCCTTTACCCATCACTACGCGCTGTCCTGGCTCCGGCGCACACAAAGTCGTCTGGTGCATATCGCCTACGGCGAGCCTGATGATTTTGCCCACGAAGGCGACTACGACGACTACATTCTGGCCACCCGCCGTGTGGATGACTTTATTGCCGAGGTATGGAATACCTTGCAGGGTCTGGACCATTACCGCAACAACACCGCGATACTGGTGACCGTGGATCATGGCCGTGGTGAGCAGCCGCTGGACGCCTGGTTGCACCATGCCAGTCAACGCGCCGTGCAAGGCTACATGACCGCGCTGGCGACAGATTACCCGCAGGGCATTATTGGATCGGAACATATCTGGATCGCCGCGATGGGGCCGGGTGTTCCGGCCAGAGGTCTGGTGAGGACAGAAGATTGCGTCGGCGCCAACCGGATTGCAGCGACCTTGTTGCAGTGGCTGGGTGAAGATTATCAACGGTACAACCCTGCCATGGGTGAGCCGATCACGGAGTTGCTGCCATGATGCGAGTGCTGATCTCCTTGTTGACAGTGCTTTTTTGTGCTGGCGTCTCAGCACAAACCATTGCCCAAGCGCTGGTGGCTGACAAGCACATCAGCCGGATTGCGTTTGGCTCCTGTGTGCATCAGGACCGGCCGCAACCGATCTGGGCTGCGGTCAACGCCGCCGGGCCCGATGTGTTTGTGTTTCTGGGCGACAACATTTACGGCGACAGCAAAGATCCGGCGGTGCTGCAAAACAAATATCAGCAACTGGGTGCTGTGCCGGGATTTCAGCAACTGCAACAACAAACCGACGTGGTTGCGATCTGGGATGATCACGATTACGGGGTGAATGATGGTGGTCGTGAATACCCGTCCAAAGAGGCGTCACGACAGGTGATGCTCGATTTCTGGGGAGAGCCGGCGAATTCCGTGCGCCGCACACGGCCCGATGGCATTTATACCTCTTACCTGTATGGCGAACCCGGCCAACGCGTGCAACTGATCCTGCTGGACCTGCGCTGGAATCGCACCGAATTGCAACGCATCACTGACGCTGACAAACTGGCAGCCCGAGAGGCGTCAAACATGGGGCCTTACGATGCGTCACTGGCTGCCGGTGCCACGATGCTGGGCGACAACCAGTGGCAATGGTTTGAGCAGCAACTGCAAGTGCCCGCCGATTTGCGCATCATCGGGTCCAGTTTGCAGTTGCTGGCCGATTTCACCGGCTGGGAAAGCTGGGCCAATTTCCCGGCTGACCGCCAGCGCTTTTTTCACCTGCTGCAAAATGCTCCCGCGACTCCCACGGTGATCATCTCCGGTGACACCCACTGGTCCGAATTCAGCCGCATCGACAATGCCGGTCTGCCTTTTGCGCTGGTGGAAATGACCGCCTCCGGCCTTACCGAAGAGTGGCATGCCATCAGCCCCAACCGCCACCGCGTCGGCGATGCTTTTGCGCAAGCCAACTTCGGTCTGATGGACATCGACTGGTCGGTGCAGCCGCCAGTGGTCACGATGCAGATTCGGGATGTGACGGGTGGTGTGTTGATAGAACACGAAGTGGGGTTCTAGCGCGGATTCCACTCCAGCAATTGCTGGTTGGCTTTCAGGCGTGCACGCTGGTGTTGCATGGCGTGGAACACATCCGCCGGATCAAAACGTCCGGCATCGCCTTGACCACCGAGCAGCGGCAGCGCCGATTCTGCCTCAATAAAAAACTGCTGCTGCAGCGCCGGGTCTTGCAAATACGCCTGATGCCACCAGTCGATAATCAGCTGTTGAGAGTGCTGCAACAAACCTGCTGATGGCAGTTTATCCGCTTTGGCACTATTTGCTTTGACTGTTGCCGGCATCAGGTTCCACAAGTCATTGTTCAGCCAGCGTGACCATGGGAAGCAGTGATCAATCGCAAAGCGGTCATCCCGCAAGGTTTTTTCTGTCCATACGCAGTGCAGCGGCGCGCCTGTGCGCTGCAGTCGCAAGGCGCGTGAGCGAGCGATGGAAGTGTCACGACTGGCATCAATCCACTGGAACACAGAGTCGTAAACACGCAGGTTGTATTCCGCACGCCAACTTTGCATGAGCCGGATCCATTCGTTAAAAATCGCAGGTTCCAGCCAGCAGGCATATTGGCCCATGGTTTGCCACAACGCCGTGGGTATCCGGAAACTGCCAAATTGCGCCAGGCTTTCACGCGTGATTTGCCAGGGCCCGGTTCTGTGACGGAAGGAGCGAGTCTCACACTCAAAAACCTGACGGTTCTGACCTGGCCAGGTGATGTAGTTGGCCGGCATCTTGCGAATGTTGTCACAGGCGTCGCGGATCGCTCCGATCAGACGCGCCGACACATTGGCATCAAAGCAGGCACCGATGCGCAGGTCATAGGCAGAGATATCCTGCAGGCTGTAAAAGTGATTCGCTTTGGCCCAGCCATACCCTTTTTGTTCAATGTGGTTGGCCGTGGGGGTCTGAATCAGGTTGTGCCTGAGCACGAGGGGCAGATAGGTTTTGATCCAGTACAACCCAACCAGCCCAAACGGAATATCCACCCAGTGATCGTCGCGCCGCAGCACCATACCTGGCGCGCCTTCGGCAATGCGGATCAGCACCCGCAGCAAACCCAGTTTGTAACTCGCCGATTTGTTGTCATTCACAATGATGTGACGCAGCAGGGGCAAACTGCCGGTGCCGTCGTCTGGCAACTGAAACACCAGCACATCCCAGTCAATCCCCGCTCGCCGCGAATCCGGATGCTGTTCACGTTTGTTCAGAATCAGCGCGCGCTCATGCGCCAGTGCGATCACTTCATCTGCACTGACCGGATGAAAGCGCCCGTGCTCATCCGGGCCTTGTCGCAATGTAATGACCAGCAATCCGCCCGGCGCCAGCAACTCGCTGACGATACGCATGGCGCGTGCGTGTTGCACAGGGGGCAGGTGCATCCATACCGCGCTCATCAGAATCAGCTTGAAACGCTGATCGAGTGCGCGCAGTTTTTTCAGTTCGGGCAAGCTGTCATCCAGCCAGGTGATGCTGCCGGTTTTTGATCGCTCAGGCTCGGGCTCCGACGGCGTTCTCTGTTCGGCCAGCTCCCGCAATGCGCTGGGTTCCACCGCGACCACATCCCAGCCCAGTGACGCCAGCCAGCGCGCATCACGACCGGTGCCGGCGCCGATATCACAGGCCAGACCCGACTGCGGCATCAGCGACAGCCAAGATTGATGCACCTGTTGCGGCGACAGCGATTCGTATTGTTCAAACAGCTGCCTGGCGTTGTGATTGTAGTAGTTCATGCGCCGAGTGTTCCGCAGCGCAGTCGACAAGTCAACGCGTGGGATTCGCAGCGCTATTCGGAGAAAATCGCATTCAGTGTCTGGAACAGCACCGGGTGATAGCGCTGATCCAGAGAACCCAGCGATTTAATGAGACGGGATTTGTCGACAGTGCGGATTTGGTCGAGTGCGACTTCGCCATGTTTTCCAGCATGGTGGACCTCCACCCGTGTTGGCCAACCTCGTCGTTGTGTTGTCATCGGTGCTGCAATGACCGTGTTGAGTTTGTCGTTCATGACATCGGGCGATATCACCAGCACGGGGCGGGTACCGGCCTGTTCACTGCCGGCAACCGGATTCAGGTCAACCAGCCACACACTGAAACGCGTGACTACCATTGCCATTCCTTGTCGAACTCGGGAGAGGGCAAGGCGTCAAGCAGTAAGGGTTCCTGATCAGCGCCACTCCAGCGATCCTGTTTGTCCCAATCAGCGCGGGCGTTGCGCACAACCCTGATGATTTCGATTTCCACGATATCTCCGATAGCTGCATCCATACGTTTCAGCTCGCTGTTAGGTATGGTGACACCAACACTGTTACCCACCTGTCGTAATTTGACCTGCATGTTCGCCTCCAGGTGCGTAATCACATTGTTATAACAATGTAGTTCCGGACACCACGAATGGCAAGTAAAGATTGTTATAGCAGCGAATGCTCGTGCTCGCAGCGAGGAATTTCAGCTGGTCCCGGCTATGCTGAAAAACACCGCATAAGCCGGTGCCATGCCCTGACCCAACTGGCAATCCCCAAACTACCGTCCTATACTCAATCCCGTTCCTGCAATAACCAATAACAACACAAGGAGTCCGCAAGATGATCACTCGCCTGTTCGGGCGGGGGCTTTTGTCCCTGCTTATCCTGATCCCGTCGCTGGCACTGGCCCAGACCGGGCCATCCGCCACCCCTGTTGAACCCTTCAAGCTGGGCACGTTCCAGATTCAGGGTGTGCCCAAGGTGGGCATTGTGCTGCGTGACCAGTACATCATCGATCTGGAAGTGGCCAACCGCGATCTGGAAATCAATCCCATGTACCCGCGCATCCCGATGCCGGCAGACATGATCCAGCTGATTGGCCAGTACGAGTACGGCCTGAAGTACCGGCTGTATGAACTGGTGAACCATCTGGTGGCCAGCAATCGCGTCACCGGGGCCAGTCAGGCTGATTTTGTGTACGAGCGCGAGGAAATCCGCATTCTGCCGCCACTGATGTATCCCGGCAAAATCCTCAATGCCGCGGTCAACTTCTACAGCCATGTCAATGAAGGCGGCACCGAGGAACAGCGCCGTGAAGCCATGCGTCAGCGCCAGGAAAATCGCGGTGTGCCCTACCTGTTCCTGAAACCGACACGCGGCGCGATTATTGGTGCCGACGACGAGATCATCATTCCTTACGGCCGCGACCGCACGGACTGGGAAGTGGAGCTGGGCGCAGTGATTGGCCGCCCCGCCAAGTACGTGTCTGCGGTTGACGCGCAGGACTATGTGTTTGGTTACACCATCACCATGGACATTTCCGACCGCGGCGGTCGTCCGCCGGGGGGCTATGGCGTGAGCTCTGACTGGTTTGTAGGCAAGGGCCACGACACCTTTGCCCCGATGGGCCCATGGATTGTACCCAAGGAGTTTTACGGCGACCCGATGGCCAATCTGCGCCAGACGCTGAGCGTCAACGGCGAGCGCATCCAGGATGCCCAGGCCGGCGACATGATTCACTCACTGTGGGAGCTGATCGAGTATGGTTCGTCCATCATTACCCTGTTCCCGGGTGATGTGATCAACAACGGCACCTCAGGTGGCACCATGGGCGCACGCGCCAGTGGTCAGAGTTTCCTGCAGGACGGTGAGATTGTTGAAGCCTCCATTGACGGCATCGGCACCATGCGACTGCGCGCACGCGCCGAGACCTCACGACCTGAGGGGACCGGTGCGCAGCTGACACCCGTGCGGGAGTATCGACCTTAAGGTTTGTGTTGTCAGTGGTAATCGCTCCGGTGGTGCAAACCCGGACAGCCGAAAATAGGCACAAGCGCGGGGGCCGGGGGCACAGGCGCGGACCAATCAGGCCGCGCTTATCCGCCGGGAGTTCGACCGAAAAAGTGCGAGCACTGTCTGAGCTCCGAGCCCGCGAAGCGCGCGAGGGCGAGTTGCGCAGCACCGGTCGGATGACCAGAGGATGCGGCCGGTCCGCGCCTGTGCCCCCGGCCCTCGCGCGTAGTCAAATTTAACGTCACGCCTCACCCCATCGGATACAAAATATCCCGATGCACCGCATCACACGCCTTCAATACCTCCGCCGACAAGGTCACCCCCAGCGCCGCAAACGACTCATCCAGCTGCTCCGCCGTCCGCGCCCCGATAATCGTCGACGCCACAAAATCAAAATGCATGCTCCACGCCACCGCCAGGGTCGTCGCCGACATGCCCGCCTCACGCGCAATCTCCAGGTAACGCGCCGTCGCCGCCAGTGTCCGCTCATTCAGAAACCGGTCCGCCATCGCCCGCTGCCGTGCATTGTCCATCTGCAGATACTCACCAAAACGACTCACCGCCGGGATCTTCTCCACGTTGTACTTGCCACTGAGCACCCCGCCACCAATCGGCGAATACGGCAACAGCGACACGTTCTCACGCCGGCACACCAGCGCCAGCTCATCCAGAAAGCGCCGGTTCAACAATGAAAAATTGTTCTGAATGGAATGGAAGCGCGCATAACCCTCGTAGTGCGCCACGGTGTTGGCCTTGGTCAGCCCATAGGCATTTTCATTCGAGGTGCCCAGATAACGCACCTTGCCGGATTCCACCAGCCGGTCCAGCGCTGCCATCGACTCCTCAATCGGCACCACCGTGTCTGGCCAGTGCACCTGATACAGATCGATGTAATCGGTACCCAGTCGCCGCAAGCTGCCCTCAATCGCCCGCTCAATATGATGCCGGTCAATGGCCGTCAAACCGGCGCGGATCGGCGGCACAAACCAGCCCGACGCGGCCCCGGCCACCTTGGTGGCAATAATCAGCGCATCCCGGTTTTTAGTCTTCAGCCACTTGCCGATGATGGTCTCGGTCATGCCGGCGGTATCGGCGCGCGGCGGCACCGGATATACCTCGGCGGTGTCGTAGAAATTGATGCCGGCGTCAAAGGCCTTGTCCAGAATGCGGAAGGACTCCTTCTCATCACTCCAACTGCCAAAACTCATGGTGCCCATGCAGATGGGACTGACGCGCAGTCCGCTTTTGCCCACGTAACGATAATTCATGATGCGTCCTCAATGCCGGTATCCGGGTAAACACTGAGCTCGATGATGACACAGGGGCCTTGGCCGTTGTCAAACCCGGGAACGGTGTTATCGAACAGATGCACGGTACACAAAAGCAGTGCTAAGCTCGCAGCATTCTTCCAATAACTGACAACAACTGAAGGGGATCGTTGAGATGCACATCACAAAACATGCACAACGCTGGCTGGGTATTGGCTTGCTGGGCCTGATGGCCAGTTTCACACACGCACAGGGACCGGCCGCCACCATTGACCAGTTGTCTTGGATGACGGGCAACTACGCCGGTGCCGTGGGTCCCAATACGCTGGAGGAAAACTGGATAGCCGCCGAAGCGGGCTCGATCGCGGCGATGGTGCGCATGACCGGCCCCAATGGCACCAGCATGTTCGAGATGATCACGATTGAAGAAGTCGACGGTTCACTGGTGCTGCACCTGCAACAGTTTGATCCCGGCTTCAAACCGCGCACACCCGAGCCGATGAAAATGGAACTGGCGATGATCATGGACAACCATGTGCACTTTAACAATGTCGGCGACACCGGCATGAAGTCGCTGGGCTACACACTGAACGGTGACACCTTCACCATTCACATCGAACAGCCCAATGGCCAGAAAATGGATCTGGTACTGAACAAGCGCAGCCTCTGGTAATGGGGTCAGACCCCAGAAAACAGGGTCAGACCCAATTTGGCAACGGGAGACATGCAGTGACTAATACGACACATCCAAAATTGACTTCCGCTAACCGGGCCGTGTGCCCGTTGGTATTGGCACTGCTGGGCGCCGGTTTGCTGGCCGCCTGTGCCGGTTCACCGACAGCAGGCGGCGGGCGCGAACACGACAGCCGTGCTTTTGTGCCGGCGTCTGATACCACTTTTGAGGTGCAGGCGGGCGCGCGGGCCTATCATGGCACCTATGCCGGTTTGCAGGGTGATGCGGTGTACGCCGCCGAGTTCCCGGCAAACTGGAATGGCGGACTGGTGATGTTTACACACGGTTACCGTGGCACGGGCAATGAACTGGCGGTGTCGGTGCCGTCAGCAGCTTTCCGTGAAGCGGTGCTGGCGGCTGGTTATGCCTGGGCGGCCTCGTCGTATTCCGCCAATTTTTACGATGTGCGCGCCGGTATTGAGGACACCAACAAGCTGGCACTGGAGCTGACGCAATACCTGCAACGCGACTGGAATGTCCAACTGCCACAGCCCACCCAGTTTCTGATTTCCGGCAGCTCGCTCGGCGGTCATGTGGCCGCGGCGGCAGTTGAGCGCGAGAACATGCAGCGCACGTTGTATCAGGTTCCCTATGCCGGTGCTGCACCCTTCTGTCAGGCCGAGCAGAACCAGTTCCAGTGGCTGGGTGACTACAGCCGTCTGGCGATGACTCTGGCCGGTTTCAGCTACATGGACTACAGCAGTTTTCCCTCCTTGTATGGGCAGATAAATGCCCAGACCCGGCAACTGGATGCCGGCCCGGTGGTGCGCCATCTGTTCCAGCTGGATGATCAGGGGCAACCGACCTGGGAGCCAGCCAATATCAATGGCGAGCGTCTGATGCAGATGGCCATGCGCCTGACCGGCGGGGAGCGCCCGATTTTTGAGTACGGCTTCCGGTCGAACTTCCAGAACACGGTGATGTCCAGTGGCGGTGATGATGGCACCGTGCGAGGTATTCTCGATCGCAATGTCTACAACAACAGTGATCGTGTTTACCGCTGGACTGATGGTGCCGAGCCGACAGTGGAAGAGCTGGCATTCAACCGCCTGGTTCCCCGGGTGGATGCGGCGCCCGGCGTCAACGCGCGTCGCAACGACGGTGTACGCTGGTTGCCGGAAGTGCACGGTGACTTTGATGTGCCGGTACTGACCCTGCACACACTGGGTGATTTCTATGTGCCGTTCCGCCATCAGCAACTGTACCGCGAAGGCGCCATCCGGCACGGTAACGAGGCCCGGCTGGTGCAGCGAGCCATTCGTGCGCCGGGCCATTGTGATTTTTCGCCCGATGAGGTGCGCACGGCGCTGGGCGACTGGATCAGCTGGGTCAACGGCGGGCCGGTCCCGGCCGGGGATGTGGTGCTGGATGCTGCCGTGGTGGCGGATGAGCAGTATGGTTGTGCATTTACCACACCAGACCGCCCGGGACTGCCGGCCTGTCGTCGCCCCTGAGCCATGTTACAATCGCGGCCTGACTTGGAAGACCGACACGAGATTGATTCATGAAACAGGTTCTGGCCCTGATTGTTTTTTTGGGTATGTCCTTGGGGCTGAGCGCTAACGCTTACGCCGATATTTTTGCTGTTTTTCGTTATGAAGACGGCAGAACCAACTGGCAGTACATTGCCAACACCAGCGCCAGTCTGCTGATTATCATCCTGTCGATTGTGCTGTTTTTTCTGGTGCGCGCGCACTTGCGTGCGCGCCGCTCCAACAAGGCGCTGACAGAAATCAAGGCCACGCTGGAACAGCGTGTGGCCCAGCGCACGGCAGTGTTGCAGGAAACGGCTGAACAGTTGCGCAAGCGTGAGGCCTACATTGCCAGCATTGTGAATTCCATGCCGGTGATGTTGATCGGCCTTAACCAGCAGTTGCAGGTGACGCAGTGGAACAAGACAGCGGAGGACACCACAGGACGTCCGTTTGCTGATGTCGCCGGCCTGAACCTGTGGAAAGCCTATCCGGCCATTACGCTGAATGAAGGGCAGGTGCGCAGCGTGCTTGAGAGCGGAGAAACCCTCAAACTCAAACATACCCAGCGTGGCCAGTACAGTTTTGACATCACCCTGTACCGGCTTGAGCACCATGACGACACCGGCATTGTGATTCTGATTTCCGACATCACCAAGCAGGTCAACGCCGAAACCAAAGTGGCCGAACGCGACAAGCTGTCAGCGCTCGGCGAGCTGGCATCTGCCATGGCCTACGACATCAGCTTGCCTATCAATACTATCTTCCAGCGTGTCTCGGAGGCGCGGCAAAAAATTGAAGCCGTGGATCTGGGGCCGGTCAAGGATGTCTTGCTTCATGAGGTGGAAGTGGTGCGCCAGAGTGCGCAGCAGGCCAAAGCCATTTCGCAGAATTTGCTGGCGCTCTCCGGCAGCCACCAGCGCGAACAGCAACTGGCCGATGTGACGCAGATCATGGAAGGCAGTATCGCACTGGCAACGGAACTGTTTAACGATGTGGATGGACTGGCATTCCGGGACGTGACCTTGCGTCGACGTTATGAGTCGGACTTGCCTGCGGTCAACTGTGTGCCCGGTGAGCTGGAGCAGGTGTTTGTGCGACTGCTGCGCAGCGCGTTTTACGCGCTCAAGGACAGCGCGGCAGATACGCCGGTTGAGCCGGTGATTACCGTGGACATCAGCAACTTCATGGATTCACTGTGGATCAAGGTGTCACACAAAGGCCGCCTGCTGAGCGACGAAGAACAGCTCGAAATTTTTGAGCCGTACTTTGCCATCACTGCAAAAACTGCCGCCTGCCCGGTGGAGCGACGCCTGTCGTATCCGTATTTTATTATCACGGATCACCACCGTGGCCACATGTCAGTCACCTCGGACGAGAACACGGGCACCACGTTCAACATTCAGCTGGCGCAGGTCTAGATCATGTCCGTCAAGGCCCCGGTTCTGTTTGTTTCACACGGGGGTGGTCCGTTGCCGCTGCTGGGTGATCCCGGTCATCAGGGCATGGTGGAGGCCTTTGTTCACATCCGCCAGCGCATCGAACAGACAAGTCCGGCGCCGGCTGCCTTGTTGTACGTCAGTGCACACTGGGAATCCGCGCAACCGGCGCTGACCTGTGCACCACAACCTTCGCTGTTGTTTGATTACTACGGTTTCCCGCCGGAGTCCTACGAGTACCGCTATCCGGTGCCAGGTGCACCGAATTTGGCGGAAGACATTGCCGCGCTGCTGACTGACGCCGGTTTTGTCCCGCAACTGGACAGCGCGCGCGGTCTGGATCATGGTGTGTTTGTGCCGGGACTGATGCTGTTTCCGGAGGCGACTATACCCACCCTGCAACTGTCGCTGTTGTCGTCACTGGATCCGCTGCAACACTGGAAACTGGGTCAGGCGCTGCAAGCCTTGCGCGCGCGCAATGTGATGATTATTGGCTCAGGATTTTCGTTTCATAATATGCGTGAGTTTTTTGGTGCCGGTTCACCACAAGCCGATCAGCTCAACAACGCGTTTGAACAGTGGTTGAGCGCTGCGTTGGCGCTGCCGGACGCACACGAGCGCCGACAGGCGCTGCTGGACTGGCAACGGGCTCCGGGAGCGCGTTTTTGCCATCCTCGCGAAGAACATCTGCTCCCTCTGCACGTGTGCTCGGCAGCCGCCGACAGCGTGTACGACCAGCACTGGCAGTTCCGTGTGCTGGGACGGCAGGGCAGTTGTTACTGGTGGTCCTGAGTTTTACTCAAACTCGGGGGCTCGTCGGGCTTGCATCAGCTGTTCGATGGCATAACCAATGGACAGCAGTTTTTCATCACTGAACGCTGGCGCCAGC
Source organism: Pseudohongiella sp. (assembly GCA_036834885.1). Taxonomy (GTDB): domain Bacteria; phylum Pseudomonadota; class Gammaproteobacteria; order Pseudomonadales; family Pseudohongiellaceae; genus Pseudohongiella. The sequence goes on from DAITNA010000005.1 coordinate 150,045, forward strand.
AACTCCATGCCTACCGGCAATCCCTCTGCTGAAAATCCCACAGGCACCGACAGTGCCGGGTAACCCGAATGGGCGCTGAGGCTGCAATTGTTGCCGGGCTGTGGCTCGCCAACGAGTGCTGGCAAACTGCCGATGGGCGGATAGACAATCACATCCAGTGCCTGCTGTGTCATCAGGTTGTCCAGCGTTTGTGCCAGTTGCTGACGCCCGGCCATCGCGGCTTGCACGGCTTCCATGCTTTGTTCGGACTCGGCGCTGCGGCGCAGCAGCGCAGCAACGGCGTCGTGATAGCGCCCGCCAGCCACGATCTGCTCCAGCGTCTGCTGACGGCCAAAGTGTTGCAGGTACTGATTGAGATCGCTTTCAAACTCATGTGCAATCAGTCCGGACGCTGCGATCAATGCCTGCAGGTCGGCAATTTCCATGTCAACCACCACCGCGCCCTGTTGCGTCAACAGTGCCAGTGCCTGATTGATCAGTGTTTGTACCTGCGGATCAGCAGGCTCCATATAGTTGCGCAGTCGGCCAATACGAAGGCCTTGCAAGGACTGTGATCCCAGTTGCTTGAGAAACGCTGGCATGGGTCTGCTTTGCATGAGGGCGGTATCGGGGTCCAGTGGATCAAAGCCCATGGTCAGATCCAGCACAATCGCCAGATCTTCAATCGAGCGCGCCAACGGGCCCGCCACATCCTGCGTGTGTGACAGCGGCATGATGCCGTAAATGCTGCTCAGGCCTTTGCTCGGGCGCAGACCCACCAGATTGTTGTAGGCCGCCGGTATACGAATCGAACCGCAGGTATCTGATCCCATGCCAATGGGGGCAAAACCGGCCGCCACGCCGGTTGCACTGCCACCACTGGAGCCACCTGGCATTCTTTGCGGGTCATAGGGGTTGCGGGTTTGCCCGCCGAGTGAGCTGATGCTGGTAATGCCATAGGCAAATTCATGCAGATTGGTTTTGCCCAAAATCACAGCGCCGGCCTCGCGCAGACGGGTCAGCTGGCTCGCTTCAGTCGAGGGCACAAAATCAGCGAGTGACTCGGAGGCGCCGGTGGTGGGCATGTCAGTGGTGTTGTAGTTGTCCTTGATCAGCACCGGAATGCCGTGCAACAAACTGCGTGGGCCACTGCGCTGGCGTTCCTCATCAAGGGCGCGAGCCTGGGCGCGGATGTCCGCGTTCAGATGAATGATCGCATTGAGTGCCGGTCCGCGATTATCCAGCGTCTGAATTCGCTGTAAATAGAACTCCACCAGCGTGGCCGACGTTAATGAGCCTTCGGCCATCATTTGCTGCAACGCCAGCACGTTGAGTTCATGTAAAGGCAATTCAGGTGAAATGTCAGGAGCATTAAAACCGGCAGGCAGCGCGATTGCCCGCTGGGCAGCGAGGTCGCGCAATCGGTCCGGGTAGTCTGTGATGATGCCATCCACACCCAGATCCATCAGATGGGCCATGGTGGCCGGATCATTCACCGTCCATGGAATCACTTTCATGCCGGCCGCCTGTGCCTGAGCCACCATCTCGCGTGTGGTGAAGGGCTGATAATCGCTATCGGTGATTACACCGTCCTGAGGCAGTCCATGCACAGGCGAGATCGCATCGGCGCCAAAAGAGGCGGCAGCAGCGACAAGATTGCAATCAAAATCATCCATGTCGATGCCGCCGGTCCAGGGTGAGGCGCCAGGCATGCCACATTGCAAAAATGACTGCGCATTCGATAGCGCAACAATCGGTATCTGCGGTGCCAGTGACCGTACCAACATCAGCGCGCCCCAGTCAAAGCTCTGTATGCTGACCTGGTTGTGCATACGGTGTTGCTCAATCTGTGCCAGCACGGCGCGCACAAAGTCCTCGCGTGGCACGGTTTCCTGTGGTGCACCCGCTTCAACCTTGGTTTCAATGTTGAGCTGTACATCAAAGGCGCGATAGCGTTTGACCAGATCAAACACTTCACTGAGCAGTACCATGCGTGCACCGGGCACGGTGCGCTGCTCAGCATGGGCTGCCGCACGTTGTGAGCCACAGTCCAGTGTGCGGATCTGATCCCAGTCCAGATCCCTGATGTATTTGCCGACGTAGGGGAAATCCGGATCGCTGGCGAATGCCGGTTCCGTATCCAGACAACGATTCGGCAGGATTTGCCGGTCATGGGTGACAATCACCACACCGTCCGCGCTGACCTGCGTGTCCAGCTCCAGCGTGCTGACACCCAGCTCCAGCGCGTTGGCAAAGGCCTGCAGCGTGCTTTCGGTCACCAAACCGAGACCGCCACGATGTGCCTGAATATCAAAGGCTGATTGCGCCCAAAGCGGTGCACCCGGCACCAGCACCATCACGGATAACAGTAAACCGGGTACAACGCTTTGTGTTGATCGCATGGCCAGCCTCATGGGTTACAGTTCTTTCACCGCCTGAATCAGCTCGTTGGCCACTTTCTGGCCGTCACCAAACAGCATTCGCGTATTGTCAGCCACAAACAGCGGGTTTTCGACACCGGAGAAACCGGTGCCCCGGCCGCGCTTGACCACAATCACGTTCTCCGACAATTCTGCATGCAGGGTTGGCATGCCATAAAGCGGGCTGTTGGGATCATTTTTGGCGGCCGGGTTCACCACATCATTGGCACCGATGATCAGCGTAACAGTGGTGTTGGCAAAATCGGCATTGATGTCCTCCATGTCATAAATCATGTCATAAGGGACACCAGCCTCTGCGAGCAGCACGTTCATGTGGCCGGGCATGCGACCGGCCACCGGGTGAATCGCAAACTTCACCTTGACACCTTTGTCAGTGAGCAGCTGTGTCAGTTCCCAGATCTTGTGTTGAGCCTGTGCCACGGCCATGCCGTAACCGGGCACAATGATGACCTGACTGGCATATGCCATCATGATGCCGGCGTCCTGCGGTTGTACTTCCTTCTGTGTGCCACCGGTTTCCGTGTCGGATGACGCAGCGGCCGGGCCGGTGCCAAAACCGCTGAAGAACACATTGGATACCGAACGGTTCATGGCTTTGGCCATCAGGTGGGTCAACAAGGTGCCAGCTGACCCCACAACGGTGCCGGCAATAATCATCGCGGCGTTGCCAAGCACATATCCTTCAAAGCCGACCGCCAGACCCGTCAGTGCGTTGAACAGGGAAATGATCACCGGCATGTCCGCACCACCCACCGGTACGGTGATAAAAACGCCGAGTACCAGCGCCAGCGCAAAAAACGCAATGATCAGATTCAGGCTGCCACTGGTGTAGACACCGATGGCCACCACCACCAGCACAATTGCCAGCACCAGATTGATCAGTTGTTGCTGAGGCAGCAGCCGGCTGCTGTTGAGGCGGCCATCAAGTTTGGCCCAGGCGATGATACTGCCGGAGAAAGCAATGGTGCCGATAATGGCGCCCAGAATGGCCAGCACGGTCACATCCGCACCGAGATAATCCGGCACACTGCTGGCGTAACCGCCACTGACAGCCGCTTGCGCCTTTAACAGCTCTACCGCCGCGATGGCCGCCGCCGCGCCACCACCCATGCCGTTATACATGGCAATCATTTGCGGCATGTCCGTCATCGCCACGCGCTTGCCGGTGTACCAGGCGTAACCGCCGCCCAGTGCAATGGCGACAATAATCAGCATGACGTTGGTCGCTGCCTGATCATTGCCGGTGATTTCTTCGGCTGCAAAAGTCACCAGCGTGGCAACGACCATGCCCGCACCCGCCCAGTGAATGCCGCGTCGCGCTGTGACCGGTGAGCTCATCTGCTTGAGGCCGAGAATAAACAGCACGGCTGCGAGCAGGTAACTGATCTGAATGACAAGTTCCATTTATTTTTGTGCTCCCTGCTTGTTGGTGCTCTTGAACATCTCCAGCATGCGCTCCGTCACCACATAACCACCGACCGCATTGCCTGCAGCCAGCAGTACCGCAATAAAACCGATCACCTGTTGCGAGGTGGTTTCGGCTATACCCAGCGCAATCATCGCGCCCACCAGCACAATGCCGTGGACAAAGTTGGAACCTGACATCAGCGGCGTGTGCAGAATCACCGGCACCCGGCTGATGATTTCAAAACCGGTGAAACCGGCCAGCAAAAAAATGTAAATCGCAGCAAGTCCTTCGATCATGTTCTTTTCTCCTCAATGGCCACTGGCTTGCAGGCGCTCGCGCACCGCCGTGTTGACGATGTTGCCGGCATGGGTGATCAGGCTGTCCTTGATAATCGGATCGTCCAGATCCATGTGCAGGGCATTGTCCCGGATGATCAGCCCAAGCAGGTTGAACAGGTTTTTGGCGTACAGCTCGCTGGCGTGATTGGGCACGGTGGCGGGCACGTTGATGGGGCCGTGGATGGTGACTCTCTGATGAACATGGGTTTCACCCGGCCTGGTGAGTTCGCAGTTGCCACCCCCTTCAGCGGCCAGATCCACAATCACCGCTCCGCCTTTCATCTGATTGACCATATCAGCGCTGATGATGCGTGGTGACGCTCGTCCTGGAATGGCGGCAGTGCAGATGACCACATCCGAAGCGGCGACATGGCGGGCGAGAATCGCTTGCTGTTTCTGCTTTTCTTCCTCGGTCAGTTCGCGTGCATAACCACCGCTGCCTTCAGCCTTGATGTCGATGTCCACAAATTTGGCACCCAGCGATTCCACCTGTTCTTTCACAGCAGCCCGCACATCATAAGCCTCCACCATCGCACCCAGACGGCGCGCCGTGGCAATCGCCTGCAATCCCGCCACGCCAGCGCCGATAATCAGTACCTTCGAGGGGCGTACCGTGCCGGCAGCGGTGGTCAACATGGGGAAAAACTTGCCGGATAACGAGGCTGCCATCAGCACACCCTTGTAGCCTGCAATTGAGGCCTGTGAGGACAGGGAATCCATGGCCTGCGCACGTGAGATGCGTGGAATCAACTCCATGGAAAATGCGCTGACACCTTTTTGCTGAAGCAACTGGAAGCGGACGGTTTCTGACCACGGATTCTGGTAGCCGATCAGGACACAGTTGTCGCGCAGTTTGTGCAACTGCTCACCGCTGAGGGGGTTGACGGTCAGTACGATGTCGGCCGAGCCGAGCAAGGCGTCGTCAGCACTGATGCTGGCACCGGCAGCCTGATAGTCTTCATCGCTGTAGCCAGCGTATTGGCCGGCGCCGGTTTGTATGTGAATGGAAGCGCCTGCGGCGGCCAGTTTTTTGGCAATCTCCGGCACCAGCGCAACCCTTTGCTCTCCCGCCCGGACTTCTGCGGGCACACTGATCACGATCGACATCCTTTGTGACTCCTTGTTTTTATTGTTCAGACGGCGAACAGATTATCACCGCCGTCGACCCTCGGCACCTGTCCTGTGCGGCTATCTGTCGCTGATAATTAACAAAATTGCATGATCGCTATAGATTTATTAAATAAATCATTGTCTTGCCCAGGTCATGTGGCTTGTGCAGAATCGGGGGTAGCTTGAAACGCAAGATCAAGTCACCCAAAACAAAAGGAGTCTGACGATGGACCAGAACAATACAAAGACGGGCGGCAAGTGCCCGGTCATGCATGGCAGCCCCACCTCATCCGGTATGGCCAATGAGCACTGGTGGCCGAAGACGCTAAATCTGGACATCCTGCACCAGCACGACAGCAAGACCAATCCGCTGGGCGCAGGCTTCAACTACCGCAAAGAAGTCAAAAAGCTGGACGTCGCTGCACTCAAAAAAGACCTGCAGGCCCTGATGACAGACAGTCAGGACTGGTGGCCGGCAGACTGGGGGCACTACGGCGGCCTGATGATCCGCATGGCCTGGCACTCGGCCGGCACATACCGGGTAGCGGATGGCCGCGGCGGAGCGGGTACGGGCAACCAGCGTTTTGCGCCGCTGAATTCCTGGCCGGATAACGGCAACCTGGACAAGGCTCGCCGCCTGCTGTGGCCGATCAAGAAAAAGTATGGCAACAAGCTGAGCTGGGCTGATCTGATGATTCTGGCGGGCAATGTGGCTTACGAGTCCATGGGTTTTAAAACCTACGGCTTTGCTTTTGGCCGTGAGGACATCTGGCACCCGGAAAAAGACATTTACTGGGGCTCGGAAAAAGAGTGGCTGGCGCCAACCGACAACCCGAACAGTCGCTACTCCGGTGATCGTGAACTGGAGAATCCGCTGGCGGCCGTGATGATGGGCCTGATTTACGTGAATCCGGAAGGTGTGGACGGTAAACCCGACCCGCTGCGCACGGCCCGGGATGTGCGCGAAACCTTTGCGCGCATGGCGATGAACGATGAAGAGACCGTTGCCCTCACAGCCGGTGGTCATACCGTGGGCAAGGCACACGGTAATGGTGATGCCAAAAATCTGGGCCCGGCACCGGAAGGCGCTGATGTCGAAGACCAGGGTTTTGGCTGGCTGAACAAGAAGTCCCGTGGCATCGGCCGCAATACCGTGACCAGTGGCCTGGAAGGCGCGTGGACCACCAATCCAACAAAGTGGGACAACGGCTACTTTGACATGCTGTTGAACTACGACTGGGAGTTGAAAAAGAGTCCGGCTGGCGCCTGGCAGTGGCAGCCGGTCAACATCAAGGAGGAACACAAGCCGGTGGACGTCGAAGATCCGTCCATTCGTTGCATGCCGATCATGACCGACGCGGACATGGCGATGAAGGTGGATCCGGCCTATCGCAAAATCTCCGAACGCTTCCACAAAGATCCGGCGTATTTCTCCGATGTGTTTGCGCGCGCCTGGTTCAAATTGACACACCGCGACATGGGTCCCAAAACCCGATACATCGGCCCGGAAGTGCCACAGGAAAATCTGATCTGGCAAGATCCGGTTCCTGCGGGCAACAACAAGTACGATGTGGCAGCAGTCAAAGCGGCAATCAAGGCCAGTGGCCTGAGTGTCAGCGACATGGTGAGCACCGCCTGGGACAGCGCCCGCACGTTCCGTGGCTCGGACATGCGTGGTGGCGCCAATGGCGCCCGCATTCGTCTGGCACCGCAGCGTGAGTGGGAAGGCAATGAGCCCAAGCGTCTCAATCATGTATTGGCCGTACTGGAAGGCATTGCCGCCAAACATGGTGCCAGCATTGCGGACGTGATTGTGTTGGCGGGCAATGTGGGTATCGAGCAGGCGGCCAAAGCTGGCGGTGTCGAGGTCAGTGTGCCGTTTGCGCCGGGCCGTGGTGATGCCACCCAGGAGATGACCGATGTTGAGTCATTTGCTGTGCTGGAGCCGATTCATGATGGCTACCGCAACTGGTTGAAGAAAGATTACATCCCGACACCGGAAGAGCTGCTGCTGGATCGCACCCAGCTGATGGGTCTGACCGCCGCCGAGATGACAGTGCTGGTAGGTGGCATGCGAGTGCTGGGCACCAACCACGGTGGCAGCAAACACGGTGTGTTTACTGACAAGGTGGGCACGCTGAGCAATGACTTCTTTGTCACGCTGACCGACATGAAATACAGCTGGAAACCGGCGGGCAAAAATCTTTATGAGATTTGTGAACGCAGCACCGGCAAAGTGAAATACACGGCAACGCGTGTGGATCTGGTGTTTGGTTCCAACTCCATTCTGCGTGCTTATGCCGAGGTGTATGCGCAGGACGACAACAAGGAGAAGTTCGTGAAGGACTTTGTTGCCGCCTGGACCAAGGTGATGAACGCGGATCGATTTGATCTGGAGTAAGTCGTGCACAAAAACGCCGGGGGCTGCTCAGTCCCCGGCGTTTTTTTTTGGAGCTGAACGTTACTCGAGCGATATCAGCGCTCTTAAGGATACTGGGTTTGACTTCTCGTTGGCTGTGGTCTGTAAGTCCTTAACTTTGCCGTTCATTCACCCATTCAACCATTAGTTCAAGTGATATCAGGGTGGCGACTTCTCATCGCTATAGTCTGTATGGCCGTGAGCTTGTCTTGATCTGTGGCTACACGGCAGACGCTGTTCCTTTGATCAATCCGGAGTCTATATTGCTATGAATGTTATTCGTCATGTTATTGCCTGCGCGCTGACTGGTTGTTCGTTTGCTACCGCGATGCCTGTGCTGGCACAAACTGAAACAGAGGGTTTCTATGCCACCGCCTACGTGCAAGCGACACGCTTGAGTTCGACGACGTTTGACGAAATCGGCAACGCCAATTTTGGCGCTGGCCTGAAAGCCGATTTCGATGTCGGGCTAGGACTGGGTGGCGACATTGGTTTCAAGTACGGGAATGGCTGGGCGGCTGAATTTGAGTGGAACTGGCGTCGGCACGACCTGAAATCACTGAGCGGTCGTGGCAATGTATCGGTCACCGAAGGCGATTTTGCCTCCAATATCCTGTTTGTGAATGGCCTGCGCCGTTTTGTCGGACTGCAGAGTGGCTGGGTACCTTACGTTGGAGCGGGTGTGGGTTGGGTGCAGGAGATTGATTTTGATCTCAACACGGGCTCAACCGAGCGCGCCTGGTCCAAACAGGGTGAGATAGGCTTCCAGTTGATCGGGGGTGCTGAGTTCCCGCTTGGGGATGACTGGCGGCTCACGGCGGACGTGCGTCTGCTGCGTATAGGAAAAACGCAACTGGGTGCGGAGGAAGGGGTAATCGGGCAACTTGCCAAGCCGGCGTACAATCCGTTGTCCGTTCAAGTCGGACTGCGCCGCCTGTTCTGATTACGCTGATCTTTCAGATGGTTGTGTTGACACTGTTGCTGCCCTGTAATGTGCAGCATCTCCAAAACGTGCCAGGACATCAGCTTTGCGACGACGGCTGACCGGAATCTCACGGCCATCGCTTAGCTGACAAACAAGCCCGTCAGCCCGTCGTCGAACGCTACGCACATGGTCGGCATGTATCCACCAGGAACGGTGAATACGCATGCCGGCCTGACCCTCTGTGTCCTCCACCTCTTGCAGGGCACCAAGAACCAGAGTAGAGCCTCGGTTTGTCCATACGCGCAGGTATTGCAGCTCAGATTTGACAGCAATGACGTCATCACCCATTTCGCGAGGCAATGCATTGCGCCAACCGGGTCGTGTGACATCTTCAGCTAGCATTGTTGCCAGTTTTTCAGCAGTCTGTGTTGTTTCTGTGGATCCAGGTTTTTCAACTTGGTGAAGTAGAACCGGCGGCAGCAGACCCTGCAGACGAGGTAGTGAGATCAGACACCAAGCCGCCGTTACTGGTCCTGCGAGATCAGCAAACTCCTTAAGCAAAGCCGAAATTCCAAACCCACTGCGCGTTTCCAGTTCATCGTCGTCGATTGTCAGCACAAAATCAGCCACCGCTGTAGTCAGCAGCTCTTCAATCAACCAGTACAGTGGCGTCAGCAGGGCTGCCCCGACCACCCCCGAAGCCGCCACCAAAGCCCATAATGGGAGCGTTTGTAAATGCCTGCTTCGGCTCAGCAGGAACAGCAGTGATTGCAGGATGAAAAGGCCACTGCTGATCTGTAACAACCAGAACAGACCCATCCACAGCCAAGGCGCTGTGAATCCGACATCAGGTTGTAGTGCCATGACCAGCAGCCACAAGGCAATGCCTGTTACTCCCAGGTAGCGCAGGATTGATGATGCGCCTGCTGTGTGTTGACCGGAAACAGATAAAGTCATTGGGATTCTGCGCCCATGGTGCTGACTGGAAAGTTGGCTGTCGAAGCTGGGAGTATACTCGATGCCAGGGTTGAATTGGCAAAGCCGGAGGCTCTGATGGGCCTCCGGCTTTTTTATTGGCGCATTTGCGTCAGCTTGCGAGATACATGTTAAAAAATGCCACCGTGCGCTCCCAGGCCAGATCAGCGGCGGCTTTGTTAAAACGCGGCGTGGAGTCGTTGTGGAAACCGTGCAAGGTGCCGGGGTAGGTGTGCATCTCGTGACGCACGCCAGCAGCCGTCAGTGCTTCGCGGTAGGGTTCGCGAGTGGCGTTGACGCCTTCGTCGTCCTCGGCATATTGCACCATCATGGCGGCGCGGATATTGGGTACCAGCGCCAGATCCGGTGCACGTCCGTAAAATGGGACACCGGCCTGCAATTCATCCCCCATGGTCACGGCGAGGAAGTTGGTGGTGGCACCGCCCCAGCAGAAACCGGTGGCGCCCAGTCGTCCGTTCGACAGTTCATGCGCTTTCACAAACCGGGCGCTGTTGAGCATGTCTTGCCGCAACTTGTCCTGATCCAGCGAGGCTTGCATGGTGCGGCCTTCATCGTCATTGCCGGGATATCCACCCAGCGGCGCAAGTCCGTCCGGTGCCAGCGCCAGAAAACCTGCCACGGCCGCACGTCGGGCAACGTCCTCGACATAGGGGTTGAGGCCACGGTTTTCATGCATGACCAGCACCGCCGGGAAGGGGCCATCGCCAGCGGGTGCCACCAGATAGCCTCTCATGGTGCCGGAGTTGCCACCGGGTGAGGGGTATTCCACATAACGCGCCTTGATGCGGGTATCGGTGAACATGATTTGCTGGGCTTTGGCGTAATTCGGAATCAGGCTGGTCGCAAAGGTGATGGCGGACATGCCGCCGATGCTGAGCGCCGCCGCCCGCTTGAAGAATTTGCGGCGATTGATCTGACCATGGCAGTACTGGTCATACAACTGGTAAACGCGGCGTTCGGCGGGGTCGATTTCCCGGTGATCGTGCTGGGAGCGATCTTGAGGCGTGTCTGACATGGCGGCAAATCTCCTTGTTTTTGTTGGTGTGCTGCTGAGCAGACCGGGTGGGGCGGGGTTTGCTTCTTGTGGTTGGGCCTCCCTCCCTGACATACGACTGTCACCCTCAGTTCAATGGGAGGCGACCCGGATGTGGGTGTGTCGCAACCGCAGCGCATTTGCAATCACTGATATGGAGCTGAAACTCATTGCCAGTGCCGCAATCATGGGGGACAACAACAAGCCTGTAGCGGGATAAAGCAGGCCCGCTGCGATGGGTACACCCACGCCATTATAAATAAACGCAAACAACAGATTTTGACGCATGTTACGAACAGTGTTGACTGACAGAGTGCGTGCTAAAGAAATGCCACGTAAATCACCTTTGACCAATGTAATCTGGCTACTGCTCATCGCGACATCAGTTCCTGTGCCCATGGCAATGCCTACGTCAGCCTTCGCCAGAGCTGGCGCGTCGTTGATACCGTCACCTGCCATCGCAACAATATGGCCATCGCGCTGGAGCTGCTCGACCAGCGCCAGTTTGTCGGCGGGTTTTACTTCTCCATGCACCTCGTCAATACCCAGTTTGGCCGCCACTGACTTCGCTGTAGTCAGGCCGTCACCTGTTGCCATCACAATACGCAAACCACTGTTTTGCAGCGCTTGGATCGCTTCCGGAGTTGTTGTCTTGATGGGGTCGGTTACGGCGAGAATGCCAGCCAGTTCGGAGTTAACGGCCAGGTACATCACACTGGCGCCTTCGCTTCGCAGTCGCTCACTCTCATGCATCAATGCATCCGTCGAGATATTCTCCTGTTGCATCAAAGCGGTATTGCCCAGCAACAGGCGCTTGTCACCAACCTGGCCGCGCACACCCATCCCGCTGCCTGACTCGAACTCAATCGATTTGACCAGATTCAGTCCTCTGGTGCGTGCGGCGTTTACGATAGCTTCAGCAAGGGGGTGTTCACTTCCCTGGTCCAGGCTGGCCGCCAGCGTCAGGACCTCAACAGTGGAGTAACCGTCGGCTGCGACCGCTGAGTCGAACTCAGGTTTACCTTGGGTCAGTGTGCCAGTTTTGTCCACAATAAGCGTGTCCACCTCTCGCATTTTTTCTATGGCGCTGGCATCGCGGAAAAGAACACCGTGTGTTGCCGCTTGCCCTGTGGCCACCATCACGGACATGGGGGTTGCCAACCCCAGCGCACAAGGGCACGCAATGATCAATACGGCGACCGCATTGATCAGACCAAATATCCAACTGGGTTCCGGGCCAAACAGCCCCCAGATAATAAATGTCAACACCGCAACCAGCACTACGGCAAGGACGAATTTACCAGCTACCGCGTCAGCCATCCGTTGCATGGGGGCTTTCGAGCGCTGTGCATTGGCCACCATTTGTACGATCTGTGACAATACGGTGGCGGCGCCAACTTTCTCCGAACGCATGACCAAGGTGCCGCTGGTGTTCAGCGTTGCTCCTAACAAGGTGTCGCCCGGGCCCTTGCTTACGGGCACGGGTTCGCCTGTCAGCATCGATTCGTCGACTGCACTGCTGCCTTCTGTCACGACACCGTCCACTGGTACTTTTTCTCCAGGACGCACGCGTAGCAGATCTCCCACATGTACATGATTCAACGGAACATCTGCTTCAGTACCGTCCGAGTTAATGCGGCGAGCAGTCTTGGGTGCCAGTCCAAGAAGTGCTTTGATCGCTGCCGAGGTCTGCGAACGTGCTTTGAGCTCGATGATCTGACCCAGCAGGGTGAGCGAGATGATAACAACGGCAGCTTCATAGTAGACCGCTACGCGGCCCATCGAGATAAAGGAGTCAGGAAATACCTCGGGAGTTAGGGTCGCTACCAGGCTATAGAGAAAAGCGGCACCGGTACCTAGCGCAATCAAGGTCCACATGTTGGGGCTGACATGGATGACGGACTGCGCTCCGCGTACGAAAAAGGGCCATCCTGCCCACAGCACGACTGGCAGAGACAAACCAAGTTCAATCCACGTCTGGATTGTCATGTCCAGCCACCCCAGACGATGACCGAACATGGCAAGTACAGTGACAACCACAGTCAGTGGCAAGGTCCACCAGAATCGGCGATGAAAATCTTCCAGCTCACCGTTGTCGTCACTCGCCAGGGGGATTACCGGTTCCAGAGTCATACCACAGATTGGGCAATGTCCCGGATGGTTCTGCCGCACCTCCGGATGCATGGGGCAAGTGTAATCAGTAACATCAGCCGGCGGTGGCACGTGCTCACTGGTCTGCGTGGACAGGTACTGACTGGGGTGCGCCACGAATTGGTTCAGGCATTTGGTACTGCAGAAGTAATGTGTTTTTCCTGCATGAGTAAAGTGGTACTTGGACTGCATAGTCACAGTCATGCCACACACGGGATCTCGCAAGCCGTCAGTATGCATGGGGTCACCCCTGATATCTCCGACCTCGGAGTTCCTGACGTCGTATCAAGATGCCTGTGAGGAGTCGGATATGCGTATCATATTCGATCCGTCGGTTGTCAAAAGAAAAGGGCAGCGTGTATTTGCTGCCGACCCTTTTCCGATTTAACTGGTGGAGCCGGGGGGATTTGAACCCCCGTCCGTCAGTCCGCTGCCCTTGGCTCTACATGTTTAGCGTCGTCTATTGAGTTAACCCGTACCGGCCCGACGGGCAGGGTGGTTTGGGCGAGCCCGATACTTTTAGCCGCTTCGTGTCAGGCGCACTAGGCTAGCGATCCTGTTCTATATGACAGTCGCAAAAAACCGGTTTACAGGCATCCCGGGGCGACCGCTCGCTGCGCCTAATTAGGCAGCGAGTGCGTAGCTTTCGTCGTTGGCAACTATAAAGTTGCATAGATTGATTTACGAGAGTCTATACCCTCTCGACATGCACCTCGGGGTTTGATACCGGCGTCGAATCCAAATCGGCCCCAATGTGTGTGCAGTCTAGCACAGGACTGTTAATGGAGCCTGAACAGAATTTTTCAAGGGTGTGACGTCAATCACCGCAGCAGCAGACTGCGCAGCGCTTCGCTGCTGTCGACCAGTGCAATGGGCTGGCAGGCGCTCAACACGTCCTCAGCGTGAACCCCCCAGCGCACGCCGATGGCAGGCATGCCAATGGCTTGTGCCATCTGCAGGTCATAACTGGTATCGCCAATCATGACGGCCTGCTCGGGCTCCAGCTCGAGATGCGTCAGGATTTCAATCAACATGCGGGGATCCGGCTTGGAGCGGGTTTCGTCGGCGCAGCGGGTAATGTGGAAAAATGAGGCCAGGCCACTGGCGGTCAAGGCGCGATCAAGACCACGACGGCTTTTGCCGGTCGCCACAGCACACGCGCGCTGCGCAGCATTCAGATCCTCAATCAGGGACTGCATGCCGGGAAACAGTTTCTGGTGGCTGGCCGAGGTGGCGATAAAGTGATCGCTGTAGGCCTCGCGCATACCCGCCATTTGTTCGTCCGAGAGGCCGGGATACAGACGCCGCAGGGCTTCGACGATGCCAAGCCCGATGATATTGCGGTACTCGGCCCGGCTCAGCGTCGGGAAGCCGGTCACCGCAGCCGCATGGTGCAGGCAATCTGTGATGTGTTCGACGGAATCCACTACGGTGCCGTCCCAGTCGAAAATGACTGCTTTGAAACTCATATGGTGATCCGGCATCTGTTAGCGGTGTTTGTGGCGCATGACCCGCTGCTTTTCAATGTTCCACTCACGATCTTTGACGGTGTCGCGTTTGTCGTGGTCTTTTTTGCCTTTGGCCAGCGCAATTTTGCATTTGATCAGATGACCCTTCCAGTAAATGGAGGTCGCTATGCAGGTGTAACCCTTTTGCTGCACGCTGGAAAACAGGCGGGCGAGCTCCTTGCGATGCAGCAGCAATTTACGTGTCCGGTCCGGGTCGGCAATGACGTGCGTGCTGGCACTGTTTAGCGGCGTGATATGGCTGCCCAGCAGCCACGCTTCACCGTCTTTGATCAGTACATAACTGTCGGTCAGTTGGCCTTTGCCCTGTCGCAGGCTTTTGACTTCCCAGCCTTCCAGTGCCAGACCGGCCTCAAAAGTGTCCTCGATAAAGTAGTCGTGGAGCGCCTTTTTATTGCGGACAATGGTAGTATCTGCGGGCATTGATTTTTTGGATTTACTCATGGCGGCGGATTATACCGATTATCGCTGGCCGCCGTTAGTGCTGATCCGGGCGCTCGCGCTGGCTATGCCGGAGCCAGCCTGGGATCAGGCAGATCATACATAACAAGAGAGGATGCTATGGCGATAGATCGCGGTCAGTTCAGTTCCCGGCTCGGGTTTGTGCTTGCGGCTGCCGGCTCTGCAGTCGGTCTGGGCAATCTGGTGGCGTTTCCGGTGATGGCATCCAAAAATGGCGGAGCGATGTTCCTCATCGTGTATCTGCTGTTTGTTGCTTTGATCTGCTACCCCGTGCTGCTCGCTGAAATCGCCATTGGGCGCAAAACGCGCCGTAATCCGGTGGGTGCATTTGTCAGCCTGGCCGGTGAGGGCAGTCGCTGGCGCTGGGCCGGGCGACTGGCGATCCTGACGCCATTCATGATTGCTGTGTTCTATACCGTGGTCACAGTCTGGATTGTGATTTTTATGGTCAGGGCCTTCACTGGGGGACTTGAGCAACTGGCCCACCCGTCCGCGTTTACCGAGATGGTGGCCTCGCCGTCAATTTTTGGCTGGTTTGTGCTGGTGCAGATCATCACCTTTGGTATTTTGCTGGGCGGTGTCAAAGGCGGCATTGAACGACTTGCCCGCGTGGCGATGCCCATCCTGTTTGTGATGCTGATCCTGCTGATCCTGTTTGTGTTGACACTGGACGATGCCATGTTGGGCGTGCGTTATTATCTGGTGCCGGACTTCAGCCGTTTTGATGGTGTGGTGCTTAACTCGGCGCTGAACCAGGCGTTCTTCTCCCTGTCATTGGGCATGGGCATCATGATTACCTACGGCTCCTACTTCAGCCGTCAGGACAATATTCCCAGCTCCGGTCGCCTGGTCGCAACCGCCGATACCAGCGTTGCCTTTCTGGCAGGATTGCTGATGTTGCCAGCCATTTTTGCGTTTAATCCGGCAACCAATCCTGATGAACTTTCTTCAAGCAGCGTCGGATTGACGTTTACCTACCTGCCACAGATATTCCTGTCGATGCAGGATGTGGTTGGCTACGTTGGCGCGAGTCTGGTGGCCGGCAGCTTTTTTGTGCTGGTGTTTTTTGCGGCGCTCACCTCGCTGGTGTCAATTCTGGAAATACCCATCTCCTACATGATCGACGAGCACAATTTCTCGCGGCGTAAAGCCGTGCTGATTCATGCGTCTCTGGTCAGCGTGTTTGCTGTGTTTGCCGCCATGTCATTGGGAATGTCGCCGTTTCTGACCGACTTTATTCCTTACGGTGGTGGTCAGCGCTCGTTTTTTGACCTGATTGCGGATACCTTCTCTGAAGTGATTTTGCCGCTGGTCGGATTCCTGGCCTGTATCTATTGCGCTTTCCGCTGGAAAGAAGGTTTTGTTGACGAATTGAGTCAGGGTGACGCCTCGTTCAGAGGTTCCCTGTTGTCAAAGTATCTGAATTTTTCACTGCGCACCTTTGTGCCGGTCGTGTTGCTGTTTGTCTTCGTCAATTCTGTATCACAGAAGTACTTCGGGGTGGATCTGCTGGTCTTGTTTGCCGGCTGAACAGGTTGAGGATGATTACCATAGAACGCAGTGCGCTGGTTCCGTTCTCAGCGCAACAGATGTACGCACTGGTGGATGACATCAGTCAGTATCCGCAATTTATGCAGGGCTGTATTGCCGCTGAGGAGATCAGCCGGTCCGGGCACGAGCTGGTAGGCAAGCTGACCTTGGGCAAGGCCGGTATGCGCTACTCGTTTACCACGCGCAATCAGTTGCAGCCACCTGAGCGTATGGACATGACGTTGGTAGAGGGCCCGTTCCGAAGCTTTAATGCGACCTGGCACTTCAAGGCGCTGACCGACAATGCGTGCAAAGTCAGTCTCACCATGAACTTCGACTGGGCGGGTGGTTTGCTGGGAGTGGCGATGGAGAAATTGTTTCAGCATTCAGCCAACTCACTGGTGGACGAGCTGGTTGGGCGCGCACAGAAAATATATGGTGCCGGATGATTTCGATTGAGGTGGTCTATGCGCTGACGGATGTCCAGCATCGGGTGACGCTGACAGTGCAGGAGCCTTGTACTGCGCTGGAGGCACTCAAGTTGAGTGGTCTGCAAGACAAATTTGCAGAGTTGGTCGCGCCAGAACTCGGGATTTATTCGCGACCACTTGATGGTCGGCTCAATCCCTTGCCAGACGCCTACATCATGCGCGATGGGGATCGTCTGGAAATTTACCGGCCATTGCAACTGGATCCCAAAAAAGCACGGTTGCAGCGCGCTGCGCGCAACAAACGGCGCAGCTGATTGTCGCAGGAGGTATCAAGATGACTGATCAGAAGAAGGATGCCCCGAGTGGTATGTTTCAGAAACTGGAGCGGGGCCTCAGGGAGTTTTATGTTGCGCCCTATCGCCAGTCCTTTGCGCGTGCTCAGCGCGATGAAGACGATTTGTTTATGTTGATGGTGTTTGCCGAGACGCTGGGAGTACCCAATCCGGCCGCCTTTTATACACTGGAGTTGCTGCCTGTTGTTTATGATCGCTTTCATGAATGGCATCACCGTATGGGCATGGAGCACTCACCGCTGGATCACATCAAATGTTGTTAGAACTTGCAGCGCAGCGGCGCATTCTTTTTTTTGGTGGCAAAGGGGGCGTCGGTAAGACCACCGTATCGGCGGCCACCGCCTTGGCGATGGCCGATGCGGGTAAAAAAGTCCTGCTGGTATCCACCGACCCTGCCCACAATCTGGGGCACTTGTTTGACCGAAAAATTGGCGCTTCACCCGTGCGTCTGGCTGCGGGCCTTGATGGTATGGAGCTTGATCCTGAACAGACCGTCGAGCAGCACATCGAGGAGGTGACTGTTGCGCTCAGGCGTATGATGCCGATTCATCTGGCCGCTGAAGTGGACAAGCACATGGAGCTGTCCCGTGATGCGCCCGGCATGCAAGAGGCCGCGATGCTGGAGCGCATTGCCGAAGTCGTGGAGCAGGCAGCCTCCTATGATCTCGTCATCTTTGATACGGCGCCCTCCGGTCACACTGCACGCCTGATGGCCTTGCCTGAAATGATGTCGGCGTGGACGGAAGGATTGATCAAGCGCCGGCAAAAGGCAGACAGTTTCACTGCCGTGCTGCGAAGTCTGGCCAAAGATTCCAGCATGGGCGAGAAGGCGTTTGGTGCCGATGCCGAGAACATCGAAGAAGACAGGGAAAGCCGGATTCGCCGACTGCTCAATCGGCGCAAACAGCGATTTGCCGGATTGCGAGACACCATTGCTGATCACAGCAAAACCGGTTTTGTGATTGTGCTGGCAGCCGAGCGTTTGCCGGTTCTTGAAACCATCGAGCTGCATGAGCAACTGAAGCGGGCCGGAGTCGATGTGGCCGGTCTGGTTGTCAACAAGCGCTTGCCTGAGGGGCTGGATGGTTTTCTGGCGGAACGAAAAGCCCAGGAAGCGGTCCACCTGTCAGTGCTGACAGCCAGTTTGCCAGCACTCAGACGACAGGATCTGACGCTGGCGGCACACGACGTGCTGGGTCTGTCAGGGTTGCGGGAATTTGCCAGCCGGTTTTCTGCGGTGTGATATCTTCTCAAACAAGATGTTGGGACAAACAACAAGAAGCTTGATTCAAACAGGAGCGCATGATGCCAAAATTGAACAGACAGTTGGATGCAGTGGCAGGTGATTCGCCGGTATCAGAGCAGCAGTATCGTGCAACGGGTTTGCGCTTGCTGGGAGCGGTGGCGTCCATGGCTGTATTGTCCGCATGCGGCGGTAACGATGGTGGAGCACCGGTCAGCGTTGCGGATGCAGGGCTGCCAGTGAGCTTGAATGAAATCATGGTCGGCCTGGTCAACAAGGTGGCTGATCCTTACTGGTCCGGCACATGGAACTCGCCGCAGACCGAACAGGACTGGCGTGAACTTGAGCATCTGGCTTATCAGGTTGAATTGGGTGGTGCGCTGCTCAAGTTCCCTGGTACCGGTCCGATGGATCGCGCATGGACTGACAACCCGGATTGGCAGCAGCTGGCAGAGCAGCTCAGTCAGGATGGTGCTCGTGCGGTGAATGCGGTCAGAAGCCGCAATCGTGATTTGATGGACAGGGCCGGCGGTCAGTTAATCGAGACATGTGAAGCTTGTCATCGCGCGTTCAAACCGGATTTGCCAACTCTGGAGCAAATGGCAGGGATGCCGACAAAACCTCCGGTATCACTCTGACCGAGGCCTTGAATCGCCGGGCTGCTTTACTGCGGTCCGGCGTCCTGACAGGTTTTGCACAGCCCGTGAAATTCCAGCTGCTGGTGTGCCAGAGCAAAGCCGGTGTCTTCGATATTGGCGCTAAGCTCTCTCAGAATTTCCTTGCGAATACCCACCTCATTGACACCATGGCAGCTGTCACAAATCAGGAATTGCGGGACTTCGTGTGAGTGCTGGCAGCTGATATGTGAACATGGCAGGTATTGGTTTGTGGTCTCAAGCCTGTGGACGAGCTCGTTTTCCTTGAGAAAGTTCAGCATCCGGTAGACTGACATGACTGACAGGGTTTTGCCGTAGCTGTCGCGGTATTGGTCTGCGATCTGGTAAGCCGACAATGGCTCCTGTGACTCGAGCACAACTTTCAGCACACGGCGACGCTTGTCAGTCAGCTTGGCGCCCTGATCGGCACAGATAGCCTGAGCCCGGTCAAGCACCTGTTCGATGTCATGAGACTTGCCGTTGTGGGGCTTGTCGTTATGGGCTTGAGCGCTGGTAGTCATGGGTGTCCGGATTCCGTTGTCAGGAGTTGCCGTTCGGCGACAGCTCATTAGATTCGGAGCTGTTAAACCAGGCAGATTCCGGTCCCGGCTGGAAGTCGCCACTCAGGCTGACCAACTGGTCTCCTTCAAAAAACAGCGTGACACGCTCTTGCCCGCGCACACCACCACCGGGTTGGTAGTTGAAGACATAGTCCCAGCGATTCTGGTTATAGGGATCACGCACAAGCGGTGTGCCCATAACAAACACCACCTGACGACGGGTCATGCCCGGCTCCAGTTGGTCAATCATTTCCTGGGTAATGATGTTGCCTTGCGCAATTGGAATCTTGTAAACGCCCGGAAACTGGGGAACAGGCAATCCTGAGCAGGCGCCCAGCACAGACATCAGGAGCAATGCACCGGCAAACCGGGCAACAGAAATCGGAAACAGCGACTGGCGTGAGGCTTGTGTAGCGTGCATAAGATGTTTGACCACTCTCTCTATACGGCTCTCTTTATACGACCTGTAAACGATACCGCGCACGGGTGGCGCAGGCCCGGGCCTGAACTTTCATCTGTAATGACATGCGTGCATAATACCCCAGCAGACCCGGATGGCAAACAGGCTTCCGGCAATACACGCGATATGAACGGGAAGTGTTATGTCTTCAGAAAATCAGGAACTGCGCAAGGCTGGTCTGAAAGTTACTCTGCCGAGGGTGAAAATCCTGCAACTGCTGGAAAACTCTGAAACCCGTCACCTGAGCGCTGAAGATGTCTATAAAGCGCTGATTGAGGCCGGTGAGGAAGTAGGTCTGGCCACGGTTTATCGCGTGCTGACCCAGTTTGAATCCGCCGGACTGGTCATGCGCCACCGTTTTGAGGGTGGCCATTCTGTGTTCGAGTTGCATACTGTTGAGCACCATGATCATTTGGTATGCAACAAGTGCGGTCGCGTGGAAGAGTTTTTTGACGAAACCATTGAGGCGCGTCAGGAAAAGATTGCCGCAGATTTCGGTTTCGAAATCACAGATCACAGCCTCTACCTGTATGGCATCTGTTCAGAGTGCCGGGCAGCCTGAAGCGTTCAGGCTCCCGAGAGTAGCAGCTCGCGGGCATGGGCCAGAGACTCGTCACTGACATGCCCCCGGGCGTTTTCACCGCCCAACATCCGTGCAATCTCTTGCAGGCGCTGCGTGGCGTCCAGTTCGCTGACGCGTGAGCGGGCGCTGTCGCCGTCGGATGACTTGCTGACCTGGTAATGCTGGTGAGCCAGTCCTGCAACCAGCGCCTGATGGGTCACGCACAACACCTGCCCGCGTTCACCGAGTTTTCTCAGCAATTGCCCGACAATGCGGGCAACAGAACCACCAATGCCCACATCCACCTCGTCAAATACCAGGCAGGGCGTTTGTGAGGTCATCGCCGTGATCACTTGAATTGCAAGGCTGATGCGTGACAGTTCGCCACCGGACGCTATTTTGGCCAGTGCACGTGGCGCTTGCCCGCGGTTGGTGCTGATCAGAAACTCCACCGTTTCCAAGCCATGAGGCAAGGGGGTTTCTGAGGTATTTGCCTGCAGGGTGATTTCCAGTCGGGCATCACCCATACCCAGGGCCTGTAATTGCTGATTGACGGCCTCGCTCAGTGTGACGGCCGCTTTGGCACGGCGATGGCTCAGTCTCTCTGCAATGCTCAGCCATTGACTCTGAATATCGGCCAGTGTTTGCTCAAGACGCAGAATCTCTCCGGCATTGTGCTGCACTGAGTCAAGTCGCGCAGTCAGTTCCTGTTTCAGCGCCGGCAACTCGTCCGGGCGTACCCGATGTTTGCGAGCGAGCTGATGGATATCGTTCAGACGCTGGCTCAGCAGTGCCAGTCTTGCCGGATTGATGTCTATGCGATCGACCAGGCGACCCATTTCGTCAGCGGCTTCTTCCACTTGAATCAGCGCGGTGTCCAGCATTTGGGCGATGCTGTCCAGTTGCTGGCGCGTGCTGGTCATCTCTGAGGGTTGCTGTCGGCCATGCTCAAGCTGTTTCAACAGGTGCAGAGCCTGTTGCAGCTGTTGCCGGATATTGGCCTCGTCACTGTCGCGGCACAGCTGGAGCAGGTTTTGCAGCCCCGACATGCGCGACTCGGCCTGTCCCAATTCATCCATTTCCTGTTCGATCGCGCTGAGCTCACCATCGCCCAGCCCCAGCTCCTCCAGTTCGTTCAACTGGTAGCGTGCAAGCTCGTTCATGGCCTTCTGTTCATCGGTATCCGATTTCAGCCGTTCCAGTCCCTGATGCAACTGGCGCCATTGGTCTGCCAGCATTTTGAGTTGATGCACATGTCCCTGATGGCCGGCAAAATCATCCAGCAGCAGCTGATGGGTCGCTTTTTTCAGCAAGGAGTGATGTTCGTGCTGGCTGTGGATGTCCATCAGGAGCTCGCCCAACGCGGCAAGCGCTTGCAGAGTCGCCGGTGTATTGTTGATCCAGGCCCGTGAGCGGCCGTCGCTGCTCACACTTCGGCGCAACAGGCAAAGCGTTGGGTCATCGCCTGACGTCAACTCGTTTTCGTGTAACCAATGGCGGGCGCTATCCAGCCGGCTGAGATCAAACTCAACGCTGATATCTGCGCGTTCGCAGCCATCGCGCACAACATCGCGATCAGCCCTGTCGCCCAGCGCCAACCCGAGCGCTCCCAAAATGATGGACTTGCCGGCGCCGGTTTCGCCGGTGATGGCTGTCATGCCCGGCTTGAAGCTGATATCCAGCTCGGTGGCAATGGCGTAATTTCGGATCGACAGATGAGTCAGCATGGTTCCATTACTATAGTTGCAAAAATTGCATCCATCCCGGGACTTTATGGCCTTGAATCATAACATGGCGTCCCCATATTGAGCAGACAGTGGCTGCCTGCAGTGGCAGGCTTGTGTTTACAGACTTCAGTTTAAAGAACAGATGACAGGAATCGCCAATGAATAACGACTTCAACCAGAACACTGAAGCCGGGAGTCCGGATATGAATGGTCAGCCAGCCAGCGATGAGGCAGGTACGCAAACTCCGGAATCAGGGGCTACAGACAGCGGTGCAAGCGACGATGTACTGGTCCGGCTTGCGGAAGCCGAGGCTGTCATCGCGGGACATCAGACCGAGGTGCTGCGTTTGCATGCCGATATGCAGAATATCCGTCGTCGTGCCGAGCAGGATGTTGAAAAAGCGCACAAGTTTGGCCAGGAGAAACTGATCTCCGAGCTGTTGCCGGTGCTGGACAATCTGGAGCGCGCGCTACAAGCCTCCGATGGACAGGCCTCTGCCACAGAGGGTGGTGGGCAGGTATCTGCCTTGCGTCAGGGGGTTGAGCTGACGCTCAAGAGTTTCCTGGATTGCCTGCGCAAGTTCCATGTCGAGGTGCTTGATCCGGTGGGTGAGCCGTTTAACCCCCAGTTCCATCAGGCCATGGGCATGATGGAAAGCACAACAGCCGAGCCGGACAGCGTACTTGCGGTGATGCAAAAGGGTTACAGCCTGCATGGGCGGGTGTTGCGCCCGGCTATGGTCATGGTCGCCAGAGCGCCCTCTGCCGGCGTCGATGTCAAAGCCTGAGCGCTGAATAAATCGTTGCTCTGCCCTTGAAAACGCAGCATGGAAACCAATATAGGGTTTCAACACGCTTTAAAACTGATTTTACGGATCAATTTGATGACTTATCCCCGGCCGCGAGCGGTTATCGGGTGAAATCTCTGGAGAAATGATAATGGGCAAAATTATCGGTATAGACCTGGGAACCACCAACTCCTGTGTGGCTATTCTCGAAGGTGGCAAGGCCAAGGTAATCGAAAATGCGGAAGGTGATCGCACCACCCCGTCGGTGATTGCCTATACCAAAGATGGCGAGACCCTGGTCGGACAGCCGGCCAAGCGCCAGTCTGTGACCAATCCCAAGAACACGCTGTTCGCGATCAAGCGTCTGATCGGCCGTCAGTACAATGACGATGTGGTGCAGAAAGACATCAAGATGGTGCCCTACGAAATCACCAAGGCAGACAACGGTGATGCCTGGGTTCGCGTGAATGGTGAAAACATGTCACCGCCGCAGATTTCTGCGCAAGTGTTGAAGAAGATGAAAAAGACCGCTGAGGATTATCTCGGCGAGCCTGTCACCGAAGCCGTAGTGACAGTGCCTGCTTACTTCAATGACTCGCAGCGTCAGGCCACCAAGGATGCTGGCCGTATCGCCGGTCTGGAAGTCAAGCGCATCATCAACGAACCGACAGCCGCGGCGCTGGCCTATGGCATGGACAAAAAGTCCGGCGACAGCACCATCGCGGTGTATGACCTGGGTGGTGGTACCTTCGATATCTCCATCATTGAGATTGCTGAAACCGATGGCGAGCACACCTTTGAAGTGCTGTCGACCAACGGTGACACCTTCCTTGGTGGTGAGGACTTTGACCTGCGTCTGATTGACTACCTGGCGGACGAGTTCAAGAAAGAAACCGGTATGGATCTGCGCAATGATCCGCTGGCGCTGCAGCGTCTGAAAGAAGCTGCCGAGAAAGCCAAGATCGAGCTGTCATCCTCGCAGCAGACCGAGATTAACCTGCCGTATATCACAGCAGATGCTTCCGGTCCCAAGCACCTGGTGCAGAAACTGACACGTGCCAAGTTTGAGTCACTGGTGGAAGATCTGGTACAGCGTACGCTGGAGCCGGTGCGTATCGCACTGAAAGACGCCGGTCTGGATACTGGCAAAATCAATGATGTGATTCTGGTCGGCGGTCAGACCCGTATGCCGCTGGTACAGAAAAAAGTCGCTGAATTCTTCGGAAAAGAAGCGCGTCGTGACGTCAACCCGGACGAGGCGGTTGCACTGGGTGCTGCGATTCAGGCGGCGGTTCTCTCTGGTGAAGTCAATGACGTGCTGCTGCTGGATGTGACTCCGCTGTCGCTGGGTATCGAAACGCTGGGTGGTGTGACCAGTGTTCTGATTGAAAAGAACACAACGATTCCGACCAAAAAGACCCAGGTGTTCTCGACCGCAGATGACAACCAGACTGCGGTGACCATTCATGTGGTGCAGGGTGAGCGCAAACAGGCAAGCCAGAACAAGTCGCTGGGTCGTTTTGACTTGAGTGATATTCCGCCAGCACCGCGCGGTATGCCGCAGATTGAGGTGGCCTTTGATCTGGACGCCAACGGCATCCTGAACGTCTCTGCCAAGGACAAGGCCACTGGCAAGCAGCAGTCGATTGTGATCAAAGCCTCCAGTGGTCTGTCTGAAGACGAGATTCAGCGCATGATCAAGGATGCGGAAGCGAATGCGGCGGAAGACAAGAAATTCGAGCAACTGGTGACGGCACGCAATACTGCCGATGGCCTGATTCACGCCACGCGTAAAACGCTGGCCGATGCTGGTGACAAGGTGGATGCTGCCGAGAAAGGCAAAATTGAAGCTGCCATCTCTGCGCTGGAAGAGGCATTGAAGTCGGGTGATCTGGCGAAAATTGAAGCCGGCACCAAAGAACTGACCGAGGCTTCCTCCGGACTGGCTCAGCGTATGTACGCTGAACAGCAGGGTGGCGCTGGTGCTGCAGGTGCTGGTGCGGCTGGCGCAGGCGCTGCCGGTTCAGCTAATGCTGCTGCGGACGATGCAGTGGATGCGGAGTTTGAGGAAGTCAAAGACGATAAGTAAGCCTGGCTGAAGGACTATGTCGAAACGAGACTATTATGAAGTGCTGGGCGTAGCCCGTGACGCGTCGGAGGCCGATCTCAAAAAGGCCTACCGGCGCGTTGCCATGAAGCATCACCCGGATCGCAATCCGGACAACAAGGAGTCGGAAGAGCTTTTCAAAGAAGCCAACGAGGCCTTTGAGGTGTTGTCAGATCCGGAAAAACGGGCGCGATATGACCAGTACGGTCATGCCGGCGTTAATCCGCAGGGCGGCGGTGGTCCCGGTGCCGGTGATTTCGGCGACATCTTCAGCGACATTTTTGGCGATATCTTCGGTGGTGGTCGCGCTGGTGGTGGTCGCAGCGGAGTGCGCAAAGGCGCGGACCTGCGCTACAACCTGGAGCTGGATCTTGAGGATGCCGTCAAAGGCACAACCGTCAAGATTCGCATACCGACTGCGGTCAAGTGTTCTACCTGTGAGGGCAGTGGCGCCAAGAAGGGTTCTGCACCGGTGGATTGCACCACCTGTAACGGTGTCGGTCAGGTACGTATGCAACAGGGCTTTTTCTCTGTGCAGCAAACCTGTCCGCGCTGTCACGGCAGTGGCAAGATGATCAAGGATCCTTGCCATACCTGCCATGGCCGCGGCCAGGTGGAAGAGCAGAAGACTTTGTCCGTCAAGGTGCCTGCCGGTGTGGATGAAGGAGACAGAATCCGCCTGACAGGAGAAGGGCAAACCGGTATGGGCGGAGGTCCATCCGGTGATCTTTATGTGCAAGTCCACATCCGGCCGCACAAACTGTTTGAGCGCGACGGTCGTGACCTGCATTGCGAGATTCCTATCAGTTTCGCCGACGCGGCATTGGGTGGTGAGCTGGAGGTACCGACACTTGATGGTCGTGTGAAACTGAAGATTCCGGCGGAAACACAAACCGGAAAGCTGTTCCGTTTGCGCGGCAAAGGTGTCACCTCCGTGCGCGGAGGTCCTGCAGGTGATTTGCTCTGTCGCGTAGTGGTCGAGACCCCGGTTGGGCTGACACGACGGCAGAAAGAAATTTTGCAGGAGTTTCAGGCTATCGGCGAAACAGAGGGATCACAGTCGCCGAAAAAGACCAGCTGGTTTGATGGAGTCAAAAAGTTCGTGGACGATTTGCGCGCATGATGGCTGAGTGAGCGTCGTGTTGTTCAAATTGTGTTGTTTGAAAAAAGGGCGCCTTGGCGCCCTTTTTAGCTTGGCTGATCAGCCTTGTCTGGTAACAAACTCCTGATAGATTTCGGCATGCTGTTCAGGCGCAAGACGAGGTCCAAACTGAGAGACTACTCTGGCTGATGCCAGGCTGGCCAGATCGCCGGCTTGCTGGAAACTCATACCCTGCGTCAAACCAAACAGAAAGGCTCCGGAGAACATGTCGCCGGCCCCATTGGTATCAACCGCAGTGACTTTGTTGGGGGCAATGTGAATATGGCTCTTGCCATCGTACAGCAGGGCGCCCTCGGCACCGCGTGTGATGGCAAACTGTTTGGCTACGGTTTTGATTTTTTCGCAGGCGGCTGCAAAATCCTGTTCGCCAGACCAGATTTTGGCTTCCTTCTCGTTGCAAAACAGCAAATCAACGCCATCACCAATCAGTTCGTTGATGCCATCCCTGAAGTATTCCACCATGGCTGGATCAGAAAACGTCAATGCGGTCCTGACGCCGGATTGCTGCGCGAACTGCTTGAGTTTTATAGCGGTGTGCCGGGCTGAGTCCGAGGTCACCAGATAACCTTCGATGTACACGTACTTGGCGCTTGCAGCAGCATCCAGTCGCAATTCGGATTCTGATACATCCTGAGAGATGCCCAGATGCGTCAGCATGGTGCGCTCTGCATCCGGTGTAACCATGACAATACAACGACCTGTGTTGCCGGCTTCGCGCTCGGCAGTCAGATTGGTTTTGATATTGCTGTTACCCAGCTCTGCCACATAAAAGTCACCAGACTCGTCATTGGCGACCTTGCAGGAGTAAAACGCCTTACCCCCGAACTGGCTCAGGGCGTACAGGGAGTTGGCAGCCGAGCCGCCGCCCGCACGTTTTTTCAGCTCATAACGACGCAGCAACAGCGACAGCAATTGCTCCTGCTGTGTGCCGTCGATTAATGTCATGAACCCTTTTTCAATACCGGCCTCTGCAAAAAATGCGTCATCGACTTCAAACTCCTTGTCGACCAGTGCATTGCCAATTCCGTAAACGTCCAGCGTTGCCATAAAGTTTATCCGTGATTGTTGTCAGTGTTATTTGAGAGCGGCAAAAGCCTGTTCTGCAGCCTGCAATGTGAGTTGAATTTCATCATCACCATGCGCGGCTGATACAAACCCGGCTTCAAAGGCTGAGGGTGCCAGATAGACTTTGTTCTCCAGCATCAGATGGAAGTAGCGCTTGAAGCGGGCCACATCGCAAGCCATAACCTGATCAAAGCGGGTGACCTGCTTTTCATTTGTAAAGAAACAACCAAACATGCCACCAACCTGACTGGTCGTAAATGCGATCCCTGCTGCGTCCGCGCGCTCCTGAAGTCCGTTCAACAGTTTGGCAGTGTTGTCAGTCAGGCGTTGGTAGAAACCCGGCTGCTGAATCTGTTTGAGCATGGCCAAACCGGCTGCGACGGCCAGTGGGCTGCCGGCGAGTGTGCCTGCCTGATACACGGCGCCGAGCGGAGCGATGCAGTTCATGATGTCAGCACGACCGCCAAAAGCGCCGACAGGCAAACCACCACCAATCACTTTGCCCAGTGTTGTCAGGTCGGGTGTGATGCCATAGACCGACTGCGCGCCACCCAGGGCGGTCCGGAAACCGGTCATCACTTCGTCAAATATCAGCACGCTACCATGTTTTGTACACAGCTCCCGCATGGTCTCAAGAAAGCCTGGAACTGGAGGCACGAGGTTCATATTGCCCGCCACAGGTTCAACAATCACGCAGGCGATGTTGTCGCCATCATTGGCAAACAAGGTTTTCAACGCCTCAATGTCATTGAACGGCAGCACATGCGTGAGATCCGTATAGGCCTTGGGTACTCCCAGTGAGTCAGGTTCACCCAGTGTGAGCGCTCCCGAACCGGCTTTGACCAGCAGGCTGTCGACGTGGCCGTGATAACAGCCTTCAAACTTCACAACCTTGTCCCGGCGTGTATAACCGCGTGCAACGCGTATGGCACTCATGGTTGCTTCCGTCCCTGAAGTGACGAGTCGCACTTTTTCGATGGAGGGCACGAGCGCACAAATAGTTTTGGCGATTTCTACCTCCGCTGCGGTGGATGCTCCATAACCCAGGCCACGCGTCAGCTGTGTTTGCAGGGCCTCGATAACAGCCGGATGGCGGTGACCGAGAATCAGAGGGCCCCATGCACCAACGTAGTCAACGTAACGGTTGTTGTCTTCATCAATCAACCATGGACCTTCAGCGTGGCTGAAAAACAGTGGCGTGCCGCCGACACCGCGGAATGCACGTACGGGCGAGTTGACTCCGCCTGGGATGTAACGCTGCGCCTCTTCAAACAGTGCTGCGGAATTGCGGGTCGTCATCTGCGGGTTGTGATCTGACACGGTGATAGCTACCTCGTATGTCTGAATAAACTGGACAGGGCGCTGGCGCGTGCATGGACGTCGTCAGCGGAAAACAAATAATGAATCACGGCGAGCATATCTGCCCCTGCCTGTAACAAGGCACTACCGTTGTCAGCAGTCACTCCGCCGATGGCTACCAGTGGCAATCTTGTGCTGCCGCGAATGCGTCGCAGATCCTCAATACTAGCTGCGGTTGCGCCGGGTTTGGTCTGCGATGGGAAAAATCGGCCAATAGCTGCGTAATCGGCACCCTCACGCTCAGCTGACACCACCAGCTCATCGCGGTTGTGACAAGTCACACCAATAATTGCGTGATGCCCCAGTCGTTGACGCGCTTCGGTGACTGAACCGTCCTGTTGGCCAAGATGAACGCCGTGTGCGTTGGCAGCCTGGCACAGGTCAATATCATCGTTAACCAGCAGATATGCACCGTAGCTTTCGCACAGGGCTGTCAGTGCGGCCGCTTCCGACCGACGTCTGGCGAAACTTTTGCCACTGGCCTTACTGCGGTACTGAAGCAACGCAACCCCGCCTTTCAAGGCGTGTTCGCACACCTCCTCCAGCTTGTCGTCGGCAATCAGATGATCATCGGTAATGGCGTAAACACCTTTAAAAGGTATGTCTCTCAATGGCCTGGCAGTCAAGCTGTTATCCATCCCCAAAGGGTGCGCTGAATGAGCGTCGTTAAGCAATAGGCCCGCATTCTACCAGACTGGTCACTGCTCTTGCCTGCCCCTTAGTCACAGAGGCGCCGGTCGGGCAGTGACTGACCGATATCTGCTGTGGCTGCGTTCTTCAGCGCGTTCCAGGTGAAACGTTGTGCCGCCTCGGCTGACGCTGCGACTGTCTGCCCATGGGCGAGTCCAGCGGCCACAGCGGCTGCCAGTGTGCAACCTGAGCCATGAAATTCCCCGGAAAGCCTTGGCCAGTGCCAGCGCTGATCCAGTCCTGTGCCGAACAGGCGATTAACCACATCGTTGGTATCTGCATGAGTTCCGGTGAGCAAGACGTGCTTGCATCCCGTTGCCACCGTAGCTTGCAGTGCGCTGTCCTCGCTGCTGGTCTGAGGGTTCAGGCGGTATAACTCGGGCACGTTGGGAGTCAGCACGGTGCAGTGAGGTAACAGCAGCGTTTGGTAGGCATTGATCAGCTCGTCGGTGCTGAAGTCAAAACCGCCACCAGCCTTGAGGACTGGATCAGCTACCACAGGGACATCCGGCATAAGTTTGATGATTTCGGCCAGTACGGCAATCGTCCCAGTGCTGTCGATCAAGCCCAGCTTGATGCAATCCGGGTTCAATCCGCACTCTAGCAAGGCCATAATCTGGTCCCTGATCAGCCCGGGTGAGCACGGTTGCGTTGCCCTGACGTTGCCGGTTGTCTGAACGGTCAATGAACTGATGACCGGCAGGGTATGACAACCCAGAGCAATCAGTGTTTCGATGTCAGCCTGAATACCCGCGCCGCCGGTAGGATCAAGACCAGAAATGCACAGCACTCGCGGTTTGTAGGGCAGTGTTGTGCTCAAAACGGTTTGACCACTACAAGGATGACAACAGCAATCAGGATCAGAACGGGCACTTCGTTAAAGTATCTGAAGAATACGTGGCTGTGTGTGTTGCGATTTTCCCGGAACCTGACCATAAACCAGCCACAGCTGACGTGATACACAATCAACACAATTACCAGTGTGAGTTTGGCGTGTAACCAACCTTGCCGCAAATAAAAATCGGGTGCAGATGCAATCAGCCATCCCCCAAAAAACACAGTGGCGATGGCTGATGGCGTCATGATGCCACGGTAAAGCTTGCGCTCCATGATGACAAACCGGTCTTTGCTGATCTGGTCATCGCTCATGGCGTGATACACAAACAAACGGGGCAGGTAAAAAATGCCGGCAAACCAGCAAATCACGGAAATGATGTGTAAGGCTTCTATCCAGGCCATGTGTTGACTCCCGACGGATGTGGCGGGCCTGATTATGCCGCCACCGTGCAACTCAGTACAGCAATTCAGGGCATGGGTGTTAGAATGGCGCCCCGAACAGATTTTGTCGAATGAACGCGGGCAGGAGGACAAGGTGATCAAGGTAGGTATTGTAGGTGCAACGGGTTACACGGGCGTCGAGTTGTTGCGATTGCTGGCGCCGCGCAAAGACGTCAGCATTGAGGTTGTGACCTCCCGCGAAATGGAGGGTACCCCGGTATCTGCGTTGTTCCCCAATCTCCGCTCCCATATTGATATCCCGTTCACTGCGCCCGATGATGACGAGCTGGCGCGCTGCGATGTTGTGTTTTTCGCGACCCCACATAATGTTGCTATGAGATCGGCACGTGGCCTGATTGAGCGCGGTGTGCGGGTCATTGACCTGTCAGCTGATTTTCGCCTAAAAAACCGTGAGGAATGGGAGCATTGGTATAAAGAGGAGCACGAGAGTCCCGAGTTGATCGATCTGGCAGTCTACGGTTTGCCTGAGGTCAATCGCGACAAAATTCGTGAGGCGACACTGATCGCCGTGCCTGGTTGTTATCCAACAGCAGTACAACTGGGTTTTATCCCGCTGTTGGAGGCTGGGCTTGTTGATCCCAGCCGTCTGATTGCAGATGCCAAGTCAGGCGTCAGTGGTGCTGGCCGCAAGGCAGCCGTGGGCAGTCTGCTATCTGAAGCCTCCGAGTCTCTGAATGCTTATGGTGTGTCGGGACACAGACACCTGCCCGAGATTTGTCAGGGGCTGAAGCAGGCTGCAGGCAAAGATGTAGGCCTGACATTTATTCCACACCTCACGCCGATGATCCGGGGTATACACGCCACGCTGTACGCAACACCAGCCGTCCCCGTCAAGGCTGAAGAGCTGCAGGCCTTGTATGAAAAGCGTTATGCCAACGAGCCTTTTGTCGACGTGTTGCCTGCTGGAAGTCAGCCAGCCACGCGGAATGTCCGTGGCTCAAACTATTGCCAGATCGCGGTGCATTACCTGAAAGCCAGTAACACAATTGTTGTGTTGTCAGTGATCGACAATTTGGTCAAAGGTGCGTCAGGTCAAGCGGTTCAAAACATGAACATTTTGTTTGGTTGTGATGAAGCGGCTGGTCTGGACGGGATTGCCCTGCTGCCATGAAGATAGCCGGGCAACGGCAGAATAGTTGACTGAATTACTTGGGTATGGCCATAATCCGCCGCTATTCATGCATCGTCTGTTTTCTCCGCGTGATCTGAGGTTGGTATTGATTTAATCATGAGCACTGTGCAGTCCTACGAGCCCGTCATCATCTCCATGACCGACAACGCAGCCGCCAAGGTGAAGTCGCTGATTGAAGAAGAGGGTAATCCGGCACTCAAACTGCGCGTGTTCGTGACAGGTGGCGGTTGCTCAGGGTTTCAGTATGGTTTCGCCTTTGAAGAGGCCATGGCAGAGGATGACACCGTTGTGCAACATCAGGGGGCAACAATGCTGGTTGATCCTCTCAGTTACCAGTACTTGACGGGCGCCCGTGTTGATTACGTTGAAAACCTCGAGGGTGCGCGTTTTGTGGTGACCAACCCGATGGCTACCACAACTTGCGGTTGTGGCTCGTCTTTTTCCATCTGACTTCGTCGGATATCAAGCGTAATAAATCCCGCCCAAAATAACCTCGTGTCTGGCTCCTGTCAGCGTTTTTGTGTCGATTTTTTCCCTGTTCAGTGTTTTTGCAGCCAGCCATGCGAAGGTGCTGGCTTCAATCCAGTCAGCCGGCATGCCGTGCGCATCAGTGTTGCTGACAGACATATCGGGCAACAATGTTTGAAGGCGATTCATCAGCTGGCCGTTATGTGCGCCGCCGCCGCAGACTATCAATTCTGCTGAATCAGTTGCCTGGGACGGTTTTGACTGACCAATTGCATCGGCTATTGTTCGGGCTGTCAATTCAAGCAGCGTAGCTTGCACATCAGCTGGCGGCGTGAGCCGGAAGTTATCAAGTCGCTGCTCCAGCCATGCGCGGTTAAAAAGTTCACGGCCGGTGCTTTTTGGTGGGGAGGCTGAGAAGTACGGCTCCTGAAGCAGTGATTGCAAGAGCGGTTCGGCAACCGTTCCCGTTGCCGCCCAGGCGCCATTGCGGTCATAAGGGTGCCCCAGCCACTGAGTTGTCCACATGTCCATGAAGACATTGCCTGGCCCGGTATCAAAGCCGACAAGTGTCGCTTCGCTTGTGGCACCGAGCCAAGTGATATTGCTGATCCCCCCGATGTTGAGAATACATCGTGTCGTATCAGCCTTATGAAAGAAATGCTGGTGAAAAAGCGGTGCGAGCGGGGCGCCTTGCCCACCAGCAGTCATGTCCCTTTGTCTGAAATCAGCAACCACCGTGATGCCGGTTTGTGTTGCAATCGTATTGGGGTCACCGATCTGCAGGCTGAAAGGGTACGTTGCCTGTGGAGCGTGAAACAGGGTTTGGCCATGGCTGCCAATGGCATTGATTTGATCAGGGTTAATGCCCGAGTCAGCCAGTAGCTGGTTGATACCATCAGCAAAAGATTGACCGACTTCGACGTCCAGTTGACCCAATTCGAGCAAGGCAAGCGTCGGTGTGGCACATGCTGAAAACAATCGCTCCCTCAGAGCATCAGGGTATTTGGCGGTTTTGCTCGCGACGAGCTCAACTTTTCCGGCGTGTAAGCGGACAACAACACAATCAATGCCGTCCATGCTGGTGCCGGAGATGATGCCTGCATACAGTCCGGCATCAGCATCAGGGATCACGGCTGCTTGCTGCCAGAATCCAGTGAGTGATAGGAGAGCAGGCGGCCATCAGGTCGATTTTGACGGAATTGCCTGAGGATCTCGCGGCTGTACTCACGGAACCGCTCCATCTCTGACTCATCCAGTGCAATCGCCTGAGGCATTTGCTCGAGAACGGTTCGTGGATCCTTGTGAACGCCTCCTACCAGAAATTCGTAATGCAGGTGCGGGCCAGTCGCGCCGCCGGTAGCTCCTACATAGCCAATAATCTGGCCTTGCCGAACCTTGCTTCCTTTCTTGATATCAGCGGCATAGTCATTCAAGTGGGCATAACGGGTCTCAAACGAACCATGATGCTCAACAATAATCAGTTTTCCGTAAGAGCCGTTTCGTGCCGCCCACGTGACTGTGCCATCAGCGGTAGCCCGGACAGGGGTGCCTGTAGGCGCCGCGTAGTCTGTGCCACGATGGGCCCTGATTGTATTAAGAATCGGGTGCATGCGATTTGGGTTGAAATTGGAGCTGATACGGAAGACATCGAGAGGGTTTTTGAGGAATGCTTTCTGCATGCTCTCGCCCTCGGGATTGAAGAAACCGATATCACCGTTGGCTGTTTCGTAGCGCACGGCGATATGTTCGCGTCCCTGATTCACAAATTGGGCTGCCAGTACGTCACCGGTGCCAATGAATTGCCCATCCAGATACTTCTCTTCATAGATGATGCTGAATTCATCGCCTTGTCTGGGGTCCATCAGGAAATCGATCACGCCTCCAAACACATCCGCCATACTCATGATAACGCCGGCAGGAATGTCAGCACGCTGCCCTGCCACAAACAGACTGTCAGCGATACGCCCCTGGCGCATGACATTGACAACGTCTGCTGTTCGCTGGATCGGTTCGACTTCATAGCGGGCATCAACCAGGGTAAATACGTAGCCTTCCAGCGGCGATGTAAAAACCTCCAGTCGCTTGAGTTGCCCCGGCTCCGGGATGTAGAAACTCAGCTGGTTGCCCGGGAAGAGGCGATTGAGTACTGATGATTCCTCAGAGCTGTTTACGATTCTGAACAGATCCTGCGCATTCAGGCCAACTTGGCGGAATAACGAGGACAGGTTATCACCCTGCTGTACAGTTACCTGTTTAATAAAGGCTTTTTCTGCAGATTGCTGCGCCGCTTCTTGCGCTGCTTTGGCAACACTCTCCATGATTTGCTGGCTGGCAGGTCGTTCGCTGACCAGTGTGCTCTCATCAAGGTTGCCGACCAATCCATTTATTTCATGCCGAAGACGGTCTCCATGAGCAGATTCCTCTGGCGCAAGCGTCGCGACCACGAGCAAGCCTGCGCTGAGAGCGCTTGCTAGCATCAGATGATTGCGGGGATAGCATTTCCTGAAAATCTGTCGGACGGAAGTTATCGGATCCATGAAAATTCTGATTATCTCTGGAGTTCTTATTTCATATTCTTGGGGCTTTCCATGTTGTTAAGCCCATCAATCGTTACCCCATGGCAGAGTACGTTGACCGTCCAATTCTTAAGGCTTTTCAAGCTGAGGTCAAGTCTTATTCCGGATGTTGGTGTAGAATCGGCAGCCTTGAAATTCTAGACTGGAGTTTGACAGGGTCATGGTTTACAAACCGGCTGATTTATTAGGGGATCTGGACGCGCGTGGATTGATTTCCCAAATGTCTTCCGAAGATGAGTTCAGGGCGCATCTTGCCAGTGGGAGTCGTACTCTTTATAGCGGGTTTGATCCCACTGCCGACAGTTTGCATATCGGGCATCTTGTACCTTTGCTGGCGCTGCGGCGATTTCAGCTGGCAGGACACAAGCCGGTGGCCTTGGTCGGGGGCGCTACAGGAATGATCGGTGACCCCAGTTTCAAGGCCGCTGAGCGTCAATTAAATTCGGCCGAGGTAATTGCGGGGTGGGTCGAGAGGCTTAAATCACAGCTGGAGATGTTTCTGGATTTTGGTTGCGGAGCCAACTCTGCCGTTGTCGTGAATAACCTGGATTGGACAAAAGAGCTGAGCGTCCTGGATTTTCTGCGTGGTATTGGCAAGCACTTTTCGGTCAATGCCATGATTCAAAAGGAGTCCGTCAGGCAAAGAATTGAGCGGGAAGGCTCGGGCATATCGTTTACTGAATTCAGCTACATGATTCTGCAGTCTTATGATTTCGCGGAGCTCTATAAAAGGTATGGTTGCACCATTCAGATTGGTGGCAGCGATCAGTGGGGTAACATCACTGGCGGGATTGATCTGGCCCGCAGGATGCACCAGGGTCATGTATTTGGGCTGACTCTGCCGCTGGTCACCAAAGCAGATGGCCAGAAATTCGGAAAAACCGAATCCGGGGCTGTGTGGCTTAATCCCTCCAGGACATCTCCTTATGCCTTTTATCAATTCTGGCTTGGTGCGGCTGATGCTGATGTCTACAAGTTTCTAAGATACTTTACTTTTATGTCGCCGGATGAGATCGAGGATGTGCAGCGGGCCGATGCTGAGGCTCAGGGGCGGCCGCAGGCGCAATCCATTTTGGCGGCGGAGGTGACCAGGCTGGTGCATGGAGAGGCTGGTTTGAACGCGGCTGCTCGTATCACAGAGGCTTTGTTCTCAGGCAATCTCTCGGATCTGACAGAGACGGATTTCGAGCAGTTGAGGATGGATGGCTTGCCGGCTTCAGATTTGCAGGCGGATTCAGTTGGATTGGTTGAGGTATTGGTTGATTCCGGCCTTGCGACCTCAAATCGTGCGGCGCGGGAGTTTATTACAGCGGGTGCTGTAGCAATTAACGGTGAAAAGATCGTGTCGGAAGATCATCGAATCGACAGATCTGTTGCGGCTCTATACAACAAGTATGTTGTTATTAAGCGTGGCAAGAAACTTTTCCATTTGATTCGATTTCAGTAAGGCTTCAGATTTTTTTAATTAGTGCTTGCGGGATAAAAATACTGTGGCATAATGCGCGCCCCTGACACGAGAAGCTCG
>DAITNA010000006.1:0-158651 GCA_036834885.1 Pseudohongiella sp.
TATATTTTTTGTACAGGCTGCGACTGTACAAAAAATATACGCTCCGACCCTATTTTCTACCCCGCTCCGACCCTATTTTCTAAATCACCAGCGGCCCTTGAAGCCGATGGCAAATGTTGGGCCATACTCCTCAAACTGGTAGGTATAGGCCTTCGAGCCCTGATACAGTTCCAGCGCTTCATCTGTGAGATTGGTCAACTCTGCCACCAGCTCAAAACGATCACTGAAACGGTAGGATGCTGTCATATCCAACTGGGTATGAGGCGATACGTACAGATCAAATACCGGTGTGTCACCGACTTCACTGAGATACTTGTCGCGCTGGCTCAGGCTCAGTCGCGCACTCAGACGCTCATTTTCATATCCCAGATAGAGATTGCCTGATTGCTCAGCGGCTTCCGGGATGGCGAATTCCTCACCGGGCCGCTGATTCAGCTTGAGCTCGGTATCCAGCACGGTCAGGTTAAAACCGGCCAGGAAACCCTCCAGTTGGGATGACAACACCTCAAGACCGGTCTGGGCATTCAATTCCAGGCCCACAATCGATGCAGTGGTGCCATTGACAGGTCGGCTGACTTCCAGCCCCGGGAACTGCGCATCCAGACGCGACGTGAAATCCACGATGTAATTGTCGATGTCCTTATAGAACACACCGGCAGAAATCACGCCGGACTCACCCAGATACCAGTCCGCCAGCAAGTCCAGGTTGGACGACTCGTAAGGATCCAGATCCGGATTGCCCAGGCTCACTTCGTTGGCATCTTCGTCGAGCTGACGGCGCGGAGAGATGTCATTGAAGTTGGGGCGGGCAATTGTATTGCTCCAGGCAGCGCGCAGCACCAGGTTGTCGGTGGGCTCGTAACGCAGATGCAGGCCCGGCAACAGATTGGTGTAGCTGCTGTCAGCGGTGCGGGTGCCGATACTCAGGTCACCATTGACGTCATACACCAGGTCGTTACCTGTGGCACTGAACTCGGTACGCTCAACACGGGCACCGGCAATAACCTGAAGTTTGTCCAGGTCCCAGGTACCCATCAGATAACCGGCCTTGACGTCCTCTTCAGCGGTAAAGTCGGCCCCTTCGTTCAGTTCAAGATTGCTGTCAACGTCCTGGGGGCGCGCGCTGAACAGTGCGCGGTTGGCGTTGAAATAGGAGACAAAAGCCGAGGAACTGATGCCCTGACCCAGCACGCCCAACCCGTATGACGGTGCCGTGCCGGTGAACTGATCCAGGCGAATGGCCGGACCACGGCGCAGCTCGGCTTCATTGACATCAGAATCCTTGTCCTTGAAACGCCCATCCAGACCGGTTTTTACCGTCAGGTTGGCAACACCAAATGCCTGCGGTACTTCCATGTTGATGGCGAAGTTGATGTCGTCATCATCGACATACAACGGCGCCACTATCACGCGATCAAAGCCGTAAATACTGTTATCGAGATAACCTTGCGCCGGAGCCCCATTCTGCAGGAAAGTATATTGCGGGATACCTGTCCCTATGCGAACCTGCGCATCCAGATCTGCTCCGGTCTTTCGGAAACGACCCTCGACTTCGTCTGGTACTCGCTCGCGTGTGCTGGAAACACCGATGTTATAGTCGATGGACCAGGTGCCAAGATCATGTTCAGCACCGGCAGCAAAGGCCAGTGTGTCCTGCTCTTTGGTACGAAAACGCACGCGGCGGCGGAAATTGCCTTCCGGCAAGCCGGCGTAAGTGATGTTCTGGCCATCCCAGGCGGTGATGGTGGCGTCTTCAAAAGTAAACACATTGCGCTGACGGGTTTCCGCATCAGTGAATTCACTGTAAACCGTATTGGCATAAAAGCGACTGTTTTCACTGCTCTGGAACTCAAGGTTGAGATTAAATCCCAGTCGTTCACGGTTCACAAAGTATTTGCGTTCGTTGACTTCCAGCAGGGACAACACATCCTCGCCATTAAATTCCATGTAGTCATAAACCGGCTCGATGTTGTCCGATTCGTATTTGCGATCAAGGTAGTTGATGCCGAATGACACGCCAATATTGTCAGTGCCACCAAAACCGTCGAATACATCACTGAAATTGAATTGGCCTTTTGGGCTGGTATCACCGCTGAGGTCGTTGTGGGATGCTTCAACACGATAAGTAATCTGGCGCCCTTCCCGGTCGAATGCTGAGGCTGAGCGCACATTGACCGCACCACCAATGGCATCTCCCGGCATGTCCGGCGTTGGCACTTTGGTGATTTCCAGCACCTCCACTGAGCCGGTCGGGATCACGTCCAGAGGCACAGCGCGCGAACCATCTTCCGGGGTGCCAATACGCATGCCGTTGATGCTGACGGTACTCAGACCTGCATCAACACCACGGACACTGACAAAGCGGCCTTCACCCTGATCCCGTGTAATGGAAATGCCTGGCAAACGCTGCAGCGACTCTGCAACGTTCTGGTCCACAAACTGCCCCATATCATCTGAAGAAATAAAATTGGTGATGGCGTTGGACTGACGGTACTGATCCAGCGCCTTGTCTTGTGCGGCGCGCTGGCCGTAGACGGTAATGGATTCGATACCCTGCGTGTCGGTCTGAGCGACGGCGCTGACACCTGCACTCGCCAGCAGAATTGCAGTGACCAGCTTGTGGGGCTTGAAACTGTTGGATCTGATCATTGTTAGCTCCGATAGGAATTGTCGACTGTCGTGAAATGTTTTTCCCTTGACAGACGACAATCCTATGAAGCTTTTGTGACCGTTTGATGTAGATGCGATGACGTTTGCGTGACAACGCCGTCATGCTTTGGGCAGTGTGATTACAATCTCGTCACCGCGATGCTCGGTGGTCAGCCCGGCAGGATCGACATTGTCGGGCAGCATGATGGTGCGACTGAACTGGCTGCTGCTGCGCCGGCTGCTGACCATCCCGTTACCGCTGTCTTGCGAAGACCAGCTCAGAGTCCCGGCAACTGTCAGACGGTCCTGCTCCACATCCGTGGTCAGTTCAAATTGCTGACCGTCCTGAACAGGGATAACAACCTCCAGCGCAGAATCGGTTTCGCGCAGGCTCAGGTTCGGCTGATTCAAGCCCATGGACACAAAAGGGTCAGTGCCAAACAGAGAGTGACCTGGTGTATTGCTCATACCGGGCACTCCGCTGATGGACGGCGAGGCACTGCCAAAAAAGCTGTTCATCATGCTGTCCATCTGCTGGCGAAATACCTCCATTTGCTGGAACGGATCCGCCACTGACGGGGCATTGCCAAACACAGACGCCGCGCCGGGGTTTGAGCCAAACAAGGAACCGGATAACGGATCCGGCTGAGTCTGATTGATCAGACTGGAGACAGCAGAATCACCGCTGGCCGCTTTGAGAGCACTGACCTCCTGACTGAGTTGCCAGGTGTAGAGGCCAAGCCCAACCAGAGAAAACACAGAGATGGCCGATACTGCCATCAGCAACCGTATCAGGCTGAGCCCACCAGAACGGACAAATTTGAGTGTGATGTTGCGCATCATGACCTCCCGAACATCAGATCAAACATGCATAGTTGTTTGCGATGGCACGATTTGCAATAGCAGAAGTTACCGCTAAACCTTCGGTACTATTCTGGGGATCAAGCGCTTTTTTTCAAGGCTCCGCTAAAGCTGCCCAGTGTACAGCCGATACCCTCTGCGATAGAGAAATCGGGAAAACTCATGAATCCATCAACACTTATCGGAATGCTGGCGAGCGTCATACTGCTCGGCAGCGTCCTGTTTTTCACAGCCGAATCGCCCAGTTCATTTGTCGATTACGGCAGTCTGATGATTGTCATCACCGGCACCGTTGCAGCGACTTTTATCAGTTATCCCATGAAAGAAGTCGTGCGTGTGATCAAACTGGTTGGCCTGGTGTTCAGGCGGGAGAATACCTACACACGGGACGACATCAAGGAGCTGGTCCAGATGTCTCGCCTGTGGTTTCAGGGCAACATCAAGGATGTCGATGATGCACTGGCGCGCACAAAAAACCCCTTCTTGCGTACTGGCATTCAGCTGGTGATCGCCAATACCGATGAACAGGAAATTATCGACACCCTGCGCTGGCGGATTGCCCGACTGAAAGCAAGGGAGCGCGCCGAAGCCCAGATCTTTCGGACCATGGCAAGTTATTCGGCAGCATTCGGCATGATTGGCACGCTGGTAGGACTGGTGAATATGCTGTTTGTGATGGATGCGGGCAGCCTGGAAACCATTGGCCCGCAAATGGCGGTTGCGCTGCTGACCACCTTCTATGGGATTTTGTTGGGCAATATTCTGTTCAAACCGATTGCCGTCAAACTGGAGCGGCGCACCGAGGAACGCCTGATCGCGATGAACATGGTGCTTGAAGGCGTCGCCATGATGAGCAAGCGACGCCCGCCCTCGTTTATTGAAGACACGCTCAAATCATTCTCCGCCCAGTTTGATGACGAAATCCGTGACAACGGCATGCCAGCGCCAGCGCGCCGCAAATAGGCGAGTGATCACACGCCTGAGCGCATTCAAGGAGTAAGCCATCGTGTCCAACAAGTATGACGTTGATCTGGTAGGTGATGAAGGCCTGCCCTCTGATGAGGGTGAGGGCGAACCGTGGATGACCAGTTATCTGGACGTCATGACCTTGCTGTTCGCCTTTTTTGTGATGATTGTATCAATGTCGGAGATCCGTACCGAGCGGGTTCCGATCGTGGTTGTTGAAGAAGGCATGGGATCACCCGCAGGGGCCGAGACGGTCACCATTTCCAGCAGCGGCACTGGAACACAGGCCGGTATCCTGCCGGGCGGTATCGGCGTGCTGCCAGAACTGAACGCACCGCTGCCGGGGCGAACCGGCGACGTCATCCCCAACGCTGACGGCACTGGCAGCACGGAACCGTCGGACGACTATCAGGAACAGTTTGGCGATCTGGAAAACAGTTTTAACGCCCTCTCCCTGCAAGGGGTTGATGCGACCCCGGGTACCGAGGGGCTGACGCTGCGTATCGCGGACAATTTGCTGTTTGCCAGCGGACAGGCCGAGCTGATGTACGAGGGGATGGTTCTGATAGCACAGCTGGTTGAAGTACTGCAGAATTTCGGTGGTGATATTTCGGTTGAAGGACATACCGATAATATCCCCATCAACACAGTCCGTTTCCCGTCAAACTGGGAATTGTCCTCTGCGCGGGCTATTTCTGTACTGCTGTTTCTGGAGCAGGAAGGCATTTCCGCCAACCGTATGCGAGCGATTGGTTATGCCGATACCCGCCCGCTGCAAGCCAACGACACACCCCAAGGCCGCGCCAGTAACCGGCGGGTTGAGCTGATTCTGCGTGAGCAGTAGTCAAACCGGCTCGTCGGATCGCAGAAACTGAGCCATGTGGGAGAGCACTGTCACGGATTCAGGCACATAGGGCGCAAACAGTGGCCAAACATGGGCCTGACCGCGCCAGACTTGCAACTGCACCGGCACACCAGCGGCAGCAGCCTTTTCTGCGACCCGCAAACCATCGTCACGCAGCACTTCATTGTCGCTGACGTAGATTGCCATCGGCGGCAAACCACTGTAATCAGCGTACAACGGCGACGCGCGCGGGTCGGTTTTGTCAGCCCCGGCCAGATACACCTGTGCAGCACGGCGGATCACATCCCCGGTAAACATGACACAGGTCTCGCTGTTTTCGTCCAGCGAAGCACCGGTGGTGGCCAGGTCAGCATAGGGTGACATCAGGACAATGCGGGCTGGCATTGGCAACGCTTGTGCCTTGAGCTGAACCAGCAAGGACAGCGACAAACCGCCACCAGCGGAATCCCCGACCAGCACGATATTGCCAGCGTCATAACGCTGCAACAGCCAGCGGTAAACTGCCAGAATGTCATCCGCTGCCGCAGGGAATACATGCTCTGGCGCCAGACGGTAATCCGGCACAAATACCTTCATGCCGGTTGCACTGGCCAGACGGGTTGTAAACGAACGATACGACAGCGGCGATCCAAACAGATAACCACCACCGTGACTGTAGAGAACAACGCGTTGTGATGTGCTCCCGGGCGGGATATTCCACTCACCATACACAGGCGCCTGGTGCTCGGGCTCGACACTGACACCGGCAGCAGGTGCACGGCGACCCATGTCGCGATCCAGTGCGCGGCGAAATCGCGCAGGATCAAATTGCGGGTGCATCAGCTTGGGTTTGAACTGGCGTTTCAAAAACCAGCTCAACAAGCGTGATCGAAGACTGCGGCGGCAAATATCAACTCGGGTCAGCATGGTGGTACCTGTTGCGGATACACACAGGAAAGTGACAGATCAGATCAGCGACTGCAACTTTTTCAGTTGTTGCTCCAGAATGGTTCTGTTGACGCATCGCAATGTGGCATGTCCGACCTTGCGGCCATCCTTGAACGCTTTGCCATAATGATGGATATGGCAATCTGATATGGCCGCCAATTGTGCGATATCGGGCACAGCACCAATGAAGTTGACCATGGCACTTTCACCCAGACGCGCAGTGGAGCCGAGCGGCAAGCCGGTAATGGCACGCAGGTGATTTTCAAACTGGCTGCATTCGGCACCTTCAATCGTCCAGTGCCCGGAATTGTGAACACGCGGCGCAATCTCATTGGCGCGCAATCCGCCGTCCACTTCAAAAAATTCAAACGCCAGCACACCCACGTAATCCAGATGCTCCAGCACTGATGAGACATAGGCCTCAGCCTGTATTTGCAATGGATGCTGGTGGCTGGGCAGAGACAGGCGCAATATGCCTTGCTCGTGTGTGTTATGGACCAGAGGATAAGCCCGGGTTTCACCGTCGCGAGCGCGCACAGCGATCAGTGACACCTCTCCGGTAAAATTCACAAAGGCTTCCAGGATACATGGCACGGCACCGAGCTCTGCAAAGGCGCCATCGACATCCGCCGGGGAGCGCAGCACTTTCTGACCTTTGCCGTCGTAACCCAGTGTGCGCGTCTTCAGTACAGCAGGCAGACCAATGGTGCTGACGGCATCATACAAATCTGACTGCGACTCGACCGCTGCAAACGGCGCCACCGGTATACCCAACTGCTGGAACAGCGTTTTCTCCAGCAAGCGATCACGGGCAATGCGCAAGGCATCAGCCCCCGGATAAACCGGGACATACTGGGACAGAAAAGCGACGGTGTCGGCCGGCACGCTCTCAAACTCAAACGTCACCATATCAACCTGGTCAGCCAGCTGACGCAGATGTTCATGGTCGTTATAGTCGGCACAGATATGCGCACCCAGCGCTGCAGCACAAGCATCCTGGGCCGGATCCAGAAAAATGAACTGCATGCCCAGCGGTGTTCCTGCCAATGCCAGCATGCGCCCCAGCTGTCCTCCACCAATCACACCAATTTTCATGTTTGTGTGTATGTCCTGTCTGCGGTTTACGCCAATCGGGGATCAGGATTGTCCAGCACCTGACTGGTCTGTCGGGCCCGGAAATCAATAACCGCCTGCTGGATAGCCGGGTACTTGTTGCCAAGAATGGAACCCGCCAACAGCGCAGCGTTTACAGCACCTGCCTTGCCGATGGCCAGCGTGGCCACTGCAATACCAGCCGGCATTTGAACAATAGACAACAAGGAGTCAACCCCGGAAAGCATGGACGACTGCACCGGTACACCCAGCACAGGCAAATGGGTTTTGGCGGCGCACATGCCGGGCAAGTGCGCGGCACCACCAGCACCGGCAATAATGACCTCAATGCCCCGGTCAGCCGCCTGAGCGGCGTAGCTGAACAGCAAATCCGGGGTACGGTGCGCTGAAACCACTTGCACTTCGTGCGCAATACCCAGTTTCTCAAGCATCTCGACAGTGTGGCACATGGTGGCCCAGTCAGACTTTGAACCCATGATCACGCCGACCAACGCCGGCTGTTGCGCACTACCTGATGTCATTTGATTGCCTCCTGACCGCTGTCTGTCACCAACAAACGGGGCTGGCTCGGAAAAAGAGCGGAGTATACCGGAATACCGGCTGATTACAGAAATTTTCAAAAGTTCCCTTAAATGT
This sequence comes from Pseudohongiella sp., assembly GCA_036834885.1. Taxonomy (GTDB): domain Bacteria; phylum Pseudomonadota; class Gammaproteobacteria; order Pseudomonadales; family Pseudohongiellaceae; genus Pseudohongiella. Next base: position 8,018 of record DAITNA010000006.1, read on the forward strand.
CAAAAAGTTCACTTGTCGGCTATTGACAAGCCGGGCAGAGTCTCTACAGTGGATGCGACAGTATTCTCCAGACCCGGTTATCGTCAGATAAAAGATCTATCCGGGCGGATTTTTACTCAGTACAAAACAGGAGTAACACGTATGCAGAATTCAGGAAGGTTCGTCAAAAATTCATTCAAAGCCTGTGCGATGGCTGTTCCGCTCGTGCTGGCCAGTTCACTGGCAACAGCCCAGGATTCCGGCTTTTACGCAGGCGCCAGCGCTGGCAGAAGCTTTGGCAATGTCTCCTCCAGCGATCTGGCCCGAGGCCTGCAGTCCAGCGGCTTTGCTGTTGGGGCAACAACAACCAGAGATCGCGACAATGCCTTCAAGATTCTCGGTGGATACGACTTCAACCGGTATTTCGCTGCCGAAGTGAACTATTACGATCTGGGCACCTATACTTTCGTTTCCAACCTGTCACCGACCCGTAACGTGGGTGGCGAATCAGAACTCACCGGCCTGGGCATTGATCTGGTTGCAACCGTACCGCTCAGTGACAATCTGTCGGGACTGCTGCGTGCCGGTCTGACCCGGGCCAGAATCAAGGAGTCCTTCGCCAACGCCGTGGGTACCGGTTTTGCCTACGACAAGGATGCATCCCATGAGACCAAAGTTGGCATAGGTCTGGAGTATGAAATTAACAACAACCTGTCCATTCGCGCCGAGTGGGAGAAATACCGCCTGCCAGCGAGCCAGTTTGTAGACAGTTCAGCCAACGCAGCGACAGTGGGCGTTGTTTACCGCTTTGGTCGCACCCCGCCGCCGGCACCGGTTGTTGCAGCCCCGGCACCCGCACCGACACCGCCGCCCGCACCGGCACCGGCGCCACAACCGGTCGTTGTCAATCTGGCGGCCAGCGCATTGTTCGATTTTGACCAATCCGTGCTGAAACCGGCAGGACGTCAGGAGCTGGACAATCTGATTCGTCAGATCAATGGCCTGAGCTACGACACCGTGATTGTGATTGGCCACACAGACCGTATTGGCACCCGGGAGTACAACCTCGGTTTGTCCGAGCGACGCGCCAACACCGTCAGAGACTACCTGGTCCAGGGTGGCATTCAGTCAGGCCGCATCACTGCGCGCGGCGTCGCCAATGACGACCCGGTAACCAGCCCGAGTGATTGCCGTGGTCTGGGCAGCAATGCCGCGACCATCGCCTGTCTGGAACCGGATCGTCGTGTTGTGGTGGAAATTCACGGCACCCGCAATCCGTAACTCCGCTGGCGCCGAATGGCCCAACAAAAAAGGGGCTGACCTGTGAAGGTCAGCCCCTTTTGTTTCAAGCCCAGGTTCAGAGCTGAGCCAGCCGGGCATTACATCATGCCCATGCCACCCATACCGCCCATGCCGCCCATATCCGGGGCACCACCGGCAGGCTTGTCTTCCACGATCTCGGTGACCATGCACTCGGTGGTGATCATCAGACCAGCCACAGAACCGGCAGCCTGCAATGCGCTGCGAGTCACTTTGGCCGGGTCGATAATACCGGCTTCCACCATGTCAACGTACTCGCCAGTGGCCGCGTTGTAACCCACGTTGCCTTTGGCCGCCTTGACCTTGTCCAGCACAACGGAGGGCTCATCACCGGCGTTTTTCACAATCTGACGCAGCGGAGCAGTCACAGCACGCAGCAACAGCGCGATACCGACGTTCTGGTCTTCGTTATCACCTTTCAGCTTGCCTTCCACGGCTTGCAGCGCGCGTACCAGTGCCACACCGCCGCCAGGAACTACACCTTCTTCAACTGCTGCACGGGTCGAGTGCAGCGCATCTTCCACGCGGGCTTTCTTCTCTTTCATTTCCATCTCGGTGCCGGCACCGACCTTGATCACGGCAACACCGCCGGCCAGTTTGGCCACGCGCTCTTGCAGCTTCTCTTTGTCGTAGTCGGATGAGGTGTCCTCAATCTGACGACGGATCTGGCCTACACGGGCTTCGATGGCCTTGGGATCACCGGCACCATCAATGATGGTGGTGTTTTCCTTGGACAGCACCACGCTCTTGGCGTGACCCAGATGACTGACATCAGCCTGCTCCAGGCTCAGACCCACTTCTTCGGAGATTACAGTACCACCGGTCAGGATCGCGATGTCTTCCAGCATGGCCTTGCGACGGTCACCAAAACCCGGTGCCTTGGCCGCAGCCACTTTCACGATACCGCGCATGTTGTTGACGATCAGGGTCGCCAGTGCTTCACCTTCCACGTCTTCCGCAATCACCAGCAGCGGACGGCCGGACTTGGCGACGCCTTCCAGCAGCGGCAGCATTTCGCGGATGTTGGAGATTTTTTTGTCAACCAGCAGGATGAACGGGTTTTCGAGTTCCGCGCTCATATTGTCCTGATTGTTGATGAAGTAGGGAGACAGGTAACCACGGTCGAACTGCATGCCTTCTACCACTTGCAGTTCATTGTCGAAGCCGGAGCCTTCTTCAACGGTGATCACGCCTTCCTTGCCCACTTTCTCCATCGCTTCAGCGATGATCTGACCCACGTCGCTGTCAGAGTTGGCAGAAATGGTGCCGACCTGGGCAATGGACTTGGAATCGGTACAGGGCGTGGAGATTTTGCCGATTTCTTCCACCAGCGCCTTGACGGCCTTGTCGATACCCCGCTTGAGGTCCATCGGGTTCATGCCGGCAGCCACTGACTTCAGGCCTTCGTTCAGGATGGCTTGAGCCAGCACGGTTGCGGTCGTGGTGCCGTCGCCAGCAACGTCAGACGTCTGGGAAGCCACTTCCTTGACCATCTGCGCACCCATGTTTTCGAACTTGTCTTTCAGCTCGATTTCCTTGGCAACGGACACGCCATCCTTGGTTACTGTTGGAGCACCAAAGGACTTGTCCAGCACCACGTTGCGGCCTTTCGGGCCCAGTGTGACTTTAACGGCATCAGCCAGTACGTTAACACCCTGCAGCATTTTCTGACGGGCGGAATCACCAAATTTTACGTCTTTAGCCATGTTCTCTCTTCCTTACCATTCTGAATTTAATGAGTCGTGATATGCGTTTGAGGACGAGGATTACTTCTCGATCACGCCATAAATTTCGCTTTCGCTCAGGATCAGCAGCTCTTCATCGCCAATTTTGACGGTGTTGCTGGCATATTTGCCAAATACAACAATGTCGCCAACTTTCAGATCAACAGGGCGCTTCTCGCCATTTTCCATGACTTTGCCCGGACCTACCGCAAGCACTTCGCCCTGAGCCGGCTTTTCAGCGGCTGAACCCGGCAGCACAATGCCGCCTGCTGTCTTGGTTTCTTCTTCCTTGCGACGGACAACAACTCGGTCTTGCAACGGTCGAATTTTCATTCTTCGTACTCTCCTGACTGACTATAGGTTCGTTCGTGGTTAACAAGAGCCACCGGGGCCACCCGGCAGCAAAGGGTATTACTTCAAAGTGACCTTGTAGATGGGGCTGACTGGACGGATTTCAATGGTTGGCATCAAACTTTTTTCAGGTTGATCACACGCGCTCAGCGTTGCTCACGATCCCGCTCCGAACCGGGAAACAACGACTCACCCGACCGGGGACTGTCACGGTCGACAACCTCACCATCAATAATATCGCCGCCAGACTGTTTATGGGCGCTGGTACGATAAAAGCCGCCCATAAACACGCCTCCGCCAGCCATGCCTCTTGCGAGAATTTTTGTCGCCAGCCGGCGTCGGATTGCCGGTGTGAGCAAGGCAAAACCGATCGTATCCGTGATCAGGCCGGGAGTAATCAGCAGTGCTCCCGCAAACGTGAGCAGCATGCCCTCCACAATTTCCTGTCCGGGCAACTGCCCCTCCCGCAGGCGCTGGTTCGCGCGGTTCAGCGTGTTCAAGCCTTGCTGTCGCAACACTGAAACGCCGGTAAACGCAGTCACAATCACAATCATCAGGGTAGCCAGGCCACCTATCACATCCGCCAGCGCAAACAGCAGGTACAGTTCAGCAATGGGGATAACCAGAAAAGCCAGTAGTGGGAAACGCATAATCAACCTTTGGCGAGAATGTATGGTTCAACAGATGGGGGCGCCAGCGCGCAGAATCAATGGTTCAATCGCATACGGTCACGATTGTACCCGTTGCTGGATGTCACGCTGACGCGCGGCAACAACAAATGCCAGCACAATCGCTACCAGACCCAGCGCCACGGAGTAGATGAAAAAGGTGACATAACCGGCACCCAGTGCAGCAGGCGTGACACCTGCTGCAGCTGCGCCGCTGACCAGTGATCCTGCCGGCAGATCAGCAAAAGCCGGCATCAACGCCGCCGTTACGCCGCCCCCGTCGGCAGCCCGCGCTGCCGTTTCGACCACTCGACCACTCTGGGATGCGACCAGCTTGCCCAACAAGGCATACAAGGACGAAAACAGCGCGTACTGTGTGGCGGTGAAACCGGCGGAGGTCAGTGATGACATATAGGCGATCAGCGCCGTGCCGGCAAAACCGGTGGCCAGATTGTCAACGGTAATCGCCACATACAGGGACGGCACATCCGGCCCTTGTGTCGCCAGCCAGATAAACACCAGATTGGACACCGGACTGGCAAATACACCTGCCAGCATGGTGCGCAACACGCCAAATCTGACCACACAATACCCCCCGAGCGTGGCACCTCCGATCAGCGCGACAACCCCGAATATCTTGCGCACCTCGGCAATCTCACTGAGGGTAAACCCCAAGTCCAGGTAAAACGGTCCCATCAGGTTCAGCACAAAATCCGACAGGCGATACAGGCAGATCAGCGCCAGAATCAAGCCACCCAGACGGCCTCCGAAACGCCTGAAGAAATCGCCCAGCGGCTCGCCGTAGGCACGGCGCAGATGTGTGCCTGGCCGCGTGGGGACACCTGGCACTGGCAGACACGCCAGCGCCATCAGCGCAAGCCCACCAACAACAGCAAACACCTGAATGTAGATACCGGTGGGCGAACTGCGCCAGATAGCCACCAGCGCTTCACCATTGTCGCTGCTTAAACCAAACCATTGCAGAACATCGCGCAGCAGCACCGCATTGCCAGAGAGACCTGAACCAATCAGCAGCGCGGCCAGCAGAATAACCACCAGGCGCAGCACCCACTCCAGCATTTCCAGCACTGGCCGGCTTGGCAGATCAGCAACGAGACTGATGCGCGGACGGATGCTGGTTTCTCGCGGTGCCAGCAACACACCCAGTATGCCTATTGCCATCAGGGCAGCCATCACCGCGTAGGACAACTGCCAGTTAAATGCTTCGGCAAGAAACAGGGGGACGGCGCCTGCAGTAATCATCGCAATGCGGTAGCCCCACTGGTAGGCCGCCGCCATCACACCGGAGCGGCTTTCATCCACGGCCTCAATACGCCAGGCATCGATCACAATGTCCTGGGTAGCGCCAGCAAAACCGACAAACGCCGCCAGCGCAGCCACGCGCCAGATGTTGAGCTGCGGATCGGAACCGGCAATCAGCCACAAGCCAGCCATGATGATCAGTTGCAAAAGCAACATCCACGAACGTCGCCGACCCAGCACAGCGTCCAGCCATGGTACGCGAACCCGGTCAATCACTGGCGCCCAGACAAATTTCAGGGCGTAACTGAGGGTGGCCAATGCAAATATCGAAATGGTTTGCAGTGACAGTCCGGACTGGCGCAGCCAGACCGAGAGCGTGTCAAAAATCAGCAGAAATGGCAGGCCGGCTGCAAAACCGAGCAGCAGCATGACCAGCACCCTGCGCTCGGCGAAGGCAGCCAACGCCTGCCAGCCGCGCAGCGTGTTGTCCGGGGAGTCCGCTGAGCCCGCCATCAGCAGCTCTAGTCGCGGAAGTTATTGTATTGCAGCGGGATTTCGAGCTTGGCTTCGCGCAACATGGCAATCACTTCCTGAAGATCATCACGTTTTTTGCCCGTTACTCGCAGCTTCTCGCCCTGAATCGCGGTTTGCACTTTCATTTTGCTGTCCTTGATCATCTTGACCAGCTTGCGCGCCATGTCGGCATCAATACCTTGCAGGATGGTGACCTTTTGGCTGGCCTTTTTGCCGGTCTGGACAATATCGCCCTCCTTCATGCTTTTGATATCCACGTTGCGCTTGACCAGTTTGGTTTTGAGGATATCCATCATCTGTTCGAGCTGGAAATCGGATTCGGCATTGAGGGTAATTTCCGCATCGTCCAGCTCGAAGCTGGCATCCACACCCTTGAAATCAAAGCGTGTGCCGATCTCCCGGCTGGCCTGATCAACGGCGTTACGCACTTCTGGCAGATCCACTTCGGAAACAACATCAAACGACGGCATCGGCAACCTCTTTCAAGCAACTGAATTCAAAAACAGATTTCGCAAACAGGTGTCAGGACTTCTGAGCACTTGCCGCCTATACTACTCACCTCCCTGAGGAAAGGCCACTGCGAGAGTTTTGCGTACACTGCTATGAAAACCGGTTCTGTCACAAAACCCGCCCCCACCGCAGTATCACCGGAAAACGGTGTGACACCAACCTGGCATGTGTTGGGCGCAGGGGCGATGGGCTGCCTGTGGGCCAGCGCGCTGGCCGACACCCAAGCGGTATGCCTGGTGCTCAAAGACTCACGCACCCGGGACAATTATCCCGGTTTTGTTCGGCAAATTGACGGGCGCGGCCGCACTGTTGATGTGCCCATCCCGGCCGAGGTCCCTGCCACATTGGACACAGGCAGCGTCCAGCGCCTGTTGCTGTGCTGCAAGGCACAAGACGCGCAGATGGCCATCGCCAGTGTGCAGCATGCGCTGAGCGCAGACAGCGTTATTGTACTGCTGCAAAACGGCTGTGAATTCCAGCAGACGCTGACCGCTGCCCGCCCGCCTGGCACGGTGTTCTGCCTGAGCACCAGTGCAGGTGCATGGTTACGTGAGCCGTTTGTGGTGATACCGGCTGGACACGGACAAAGCTGGCTGGGGCATCTGGATACGCGAGCGCCAAAACAGTCTGACGAGCGTGCATTGGCGCTGCTGGCAGAGCTTCCGGCAACGCGCATGACTATCCGCTTCGAGCCCCGCATGTCGCACAGGCTGTGGCAAAAACTGGCTGTCAATTGCGCCATCAATGCGCTCACGGTTGTTCACGACTGTCGCAACGGCGAATTACTGACTCGTCCCGAGGCCTTTGCGCAACTGAAAGCGCTGTGCCATGAAATCAGCGGACTGTATGACCAGTTGCCCGAAACACCTGATTTGCCGGATTTGTTTGAAACTGTGAGCGCTGTCGCCCGGGGCACGGCTGACAATATTTCCTCCACACTGCAGGATGTCCGCCGCGGCAAAACCACTGAAATTGAGCACCTGAACGGGTTTCTCGTACGACTGGCCATGCGGCACCGGCAGCCCTGCCCGTTGAATATCGCGTTGCTGGACGCCGTTCGCCAGCGCGAATCCGGCCCGCAATGACTGTGCTAGAATCCGCCGCGTTAACCTGAACCGGGAAATTTACCCAGATGCCGGACGCACTCAGTCGCCCTGCCCGTTTTGCCCGCCAGCCCTGGTTGCTGCTGGCCGGCTTGTGCCTGCTGGCGCTGGCGGCGCTGGTTCTGGCATTGATCAGTGGCAGTGTGCCTGTGTCTGTGTCAGAGGTGTGGTCACTGCTGTGGACAGACGAGCAGTCATCCCATGCCCGCATTGTGCGCGACTTGCGCCTGCCGCGTGCGATGGCTGCCTTTGTGACCGGTGCCATGCTGGCGCTGGCCGGAGTCATGATGCAGGTTTTGCTGCGCAATCCGCTGGCGGACCCTTACATCCTGGGCATTTCCGGTGGTGCCGCTGCTGGTGCACTGCTGGTGATTACGCTGGGCATTTCAGGGTTATGGATCACACACGCTGCGTTCGCCGGGGCACTGTTTTCAGTGTTGCTGGTGTTTGGCCTCGCGGGTCGCCAGCTGAACTGGTCCGCAACCCGGTTGCTGCTGACCGGCGTTGTGATCTCGGCTGGCTGGGGTGCGCTGATCAACATCATGCTCAGCACCAGCACCAGCCAAAATGTTCAGAGCATGTTGTTCTGGTTGATGGGTGATCTCAGCCAGAGCCACAGCACTCTCTGGCATTACGCTGTCCTGCTGGTGGTCATGGTGTTGATGTTATTACAGGCAAGACCGCTCAATGCGATGGCGCGCGGAGACCTTCAGGCTGCAGCATTGGGAGTCAATGTCACACGCTTGCGTTTGGCTTTGTACTTCTGCGCTGCGTTGCTGACCGCCAGTGCAGTGACCATAGCTGGCACTGTCGGGTTTGTGGGCCTGGTGGTACCTCATATGCTGCGTCTGATTGGTGCCAGGAATCACTATATCCTGTTGCCGGGGGCAGCCCTGCTGGGAGGCAGCTTTTTGTTGCTCGCAGACAGTCTGGCCCGCACTGTGCTGGCGCCACAACAGTTGCCGGTTGGCGTGTTGACTGCGTCACTCGGCGTACCGGTTTTCCTGCTCATATTGCATCATCATGCGCGACTTCAGTCCGCTTCCAGAATTCAGCCCGGGAGCAATCACGGATGACCATCGCTGAACCCCTGCTTGTGGTCGACCAACTCTGTTTCGGGCATCCGCACGCCCCGTTGTGGCAGCAATTGAGTTTCGACGTTCATGCGGGGGAAAGCATCGGCATACTGGGCCCCAACGGCAGCGGCAAAACATCCTTGCTGCATGCCCTTGGCGGACTTTTGTCACCACGAAGCGGCCGTATCAGTCTGTTGGGCAAGCCGGTGACCGATTGGCCATCGGTACAACTGGCTCAACAAATGGGGTTACTGTTCCAGAGCAGCACAGACGAAATGCCCGCCACCGTTGTTGAGACCGTCGAACTTGGGCGATTGCCTCATCAGCGTGCGTGGCAAAGTCGCAGTGATACTGACAGCGCCCTGGTGCAACAGGCACTGGATGCCATGGCGTTGACCGCGCTGGCCCACAGGGAGTTGACGAGCTTGTCGGGCGGCGAGCGTCAGCGCGTGGCAATAGCCTTGCTGCTGGCACAATCACCCCGAGTCCTTTTGCTTGATGAACCCAGCAACCATCTGGATATTTCTTTCCAGATCAAAACCTTGCAACTGCTGTGCGATCTTGTGAAAAAAGAATCGCGTGCGCTGCTGATGGCAACACATGACATCAATCTGGCGGCACGCTTCTGCGACCGGATACTGTTACTGGACCAACGCGGATCGCACCTGTTCGGGCCAGCTGACGACATATTGACCGAATCACATCTGAGTGACGCCTTCGCGTTTCAGGTACGCCGCTTTGAAAACGATGGCCAGATCTGTTTTATGCCCGCGGACATTGTCAGGCGCTGAATCAAATTATCCGGTTCTGCCATTTGATAAAAATGTCATCGTGGTTTACTCTCTGCCCCGACATCAATCAACGTAATTCTTGTCAATTCAAAACGTTACAAAACTTTACAGCGGTAACATCGGATTACATACCGACGCTTACTCCCGGAAAAACAAGGAAATAAAAAATGAAAAAGACATGCCTCAGTGCTCTTTTCACCGTGCTGACCGTTGCTGGTCTGGCAGCGGCACCTGCTATCGCCCAGGATGATGTTCGCTTGAATCGCAGTATCGAAACGCTGGAAAAAGGTGACCCGGTGTTCGGCCTGTTCACTGGCAACTTCTCACTGGCCAACGCACGTGCGCTGGCGCGCTCCAACCTCGACTACATTCTGATCGATATGGAGCACACCGCATTTGATATGGAAAAACTGCAGGAATTCCTGCTGGGTATGACCGACAAGGCTGCGATCCTGCGACAAGGCAATCTGCAGATGCGCACAACTCCCATCGTGCGTCTGCCCGCCAATGGCCGCAACGACTCCGAGTGGATGGTCAAACAGATTCTGGATATCGGTGCCTTTGGTGTGATGTTCCCGTATGTCGAAACGGCTGAAGATGCACGTCGCGCAGTGGCGTCCATGCGTTACCCGCAGCCACGCGGTTCCGAGATCATGGAACCGGCTGGTACACGTGGCTCCTCTCCGGCAGTAGCCTCCTGGTTCTGGGGTGTGCCAGACTATACCCAGCGCGCAGATGTATGGCCGCTGAATCCGCGCGGTGAACTGATCGCATTCCTGCAGATCGAGTCTGCACTGGGCGTACAAAATGCTGAAGCGATTATCACCACACCGGGCGTCAGCGCCGTGTTTGTGGGTCCTGCAGACCTGTCCATGAGCATGGGTTTGCCTGGCAACCACCCCGAAGTACAAGCAGCGATTGCCAGCGTGGTTGAGTTGTGCAAAAAGCACAACGTTCCCTGTGGTATCACCACCAATGCCAACGACATTACAGCTCGTCTGGACCAGGGTTTCCTGATGCCAACCGTGGGCTACTGGGGTGATGACGGTATTGCAGGAAGCACCGAAGCCAACCTGCGTACTGCACGTGAGCACTCAGGTCGCACAGACTGATAATCTGTTTCCGACAGCAAAAAAAAACGCCACGTTAACGTGGCGTTTTTTTGCGTAACCAGCGGCCGGACAAACGCCGGCTCTGGAATGACTACATCATCAGCAAGCGGATATCCGAAAGGATCTCGGCCAGACGCGTAGCAAAATTGCCAGCATCCACACCATTGACGGCACGGTGGTCGTAACACAGTGAGAACGGCAACATCTGGCGCGGTACAAACTGATTATTGATATACACCGGTTTGATCTGGGTTTTGGATACACCCAGAATCGCAACTTCCGGCGCATTTACAATCGGCGTGAAACCGGTACCACCAATGGCCCCCAGACTGGAAATGGTGAAACAGGCACCCTGCATGTCTTCCTTGGTCAGACGACGCTGTTTGGCCTTGTTGGTCATTTCCGTCAACTCAGCTGCCAGTTCCCAGATGGACTTCTGATCCACATTGCGCAGCACTGGCACAACCAGACCCGCTTCAGTTGCCACTGCGACACCAATATGAATGTATTTCTTCTGGATCAGGTACTCGCCAGAAGAGTGCAGTGACACGTTGAACTGTTTGTACTCTTGCAAAACTTTGGCGCAGGCTTTGAGCAGGAATGGCAGCGGTGTCAGTTTGATACCACGCTTTTCACTCTCCTTGCGCTGGGCATTGCGGAAGTCTTCCAGATCCGTCACGTCAGCTTCGTTGAACTGCGCTACCGCAGGCACATTCAACCAGTTGCGATGCATATTGGCCGCTGTCACCTTGTGCAGCTTGCTCATTGGCACCTGCTCGACGTCACCAAACTGGCTGAAATCGATATCAGGCACCGCGGGAATCCCTGCACCACCACTGACCGCTGCCGTCACTGGCGCTTGCAGACGCGCCTTGACGTAATTGTGCAGATCATCCTTCTGGATACGCCCCTTGGAACCTGTACCCTGAACCAGCGTCAGATCAACGCCCAGCTCACGCGCCAGTTTGCGTACGGCAGGACCGGCATATACTTTTGAGTCATCACGTGCAGCGGCAGCTTCGGCAAACGCCGCCTGTTTCTGTGCCAGGGCGGGCGCCGCAGGGGCAGGCGTCGGGGCTGATGCAGGTTGTGTTTTGACATCTGCTGTTGCGGCAGCAGGAGCCGCTGCAGGTGCAGCAGCACCGCCGCTGACTTCAATTTCCAGTACCGGAGAGTCTTTGCCAACCTTGTCGCCCACTTTGAGCTTGAGCGCAGTGACCACGCCAGCCAAGGGTGATGGCACCTCCATTGCCGCCTTGTCAGACTCCAGCGTCACCAGTGCGTCTTCCTTGCTGATGCTGTCGCCGACCTTGACATGAACCTCAATCACTTCAACGTCGTTGTCACCACCGATATCGGGGATACGGACCAGTTCCACACGCTTTTCAGCGCTGGCTGGCGCGGCCGGCGCCGGTGCTGGCTCGGACTTTTTCGCTGGCTCTGCAGACGGTGCTGCGGCCGCAGCCGGTTTGGGTGCCTCGGCAGCAGCGCCTGCGGTTTCCAGTTCAACAAACGGGTCACCCGCATTCACCTGATCACCGAGTTTGATCAGCATCTTTTTGATCACACCGGACTTGGGCGCCGGAATTTCCATCGCGGCCTTGTCACTTTCGAGCACGAGCAGGGAGTCATTTTCCTGCACACTCTGGCCTTCCTTGACCAGAATTTCGATGACTTCAACATCTTTGGTTTCCCCAAGATCGGGGATTTTTATAATTTCTACAGGCACCTTTAATGCTCCTGAACTGTTTTTTGTTACCAGGTTTTAGACGGTTGTCGGATTGGCCTTGTCAGGATCAATTCCCAGATCCTTGATGGCCTTGCTCAGCTGCTCAGCGCTGAACACACCCTTGCCGGCCAGTTCAGTCAGTGTCGCCAACACAATATAGTTGCGATCCACTTCAAAGAAACGACGCAGATTCTGGCGTGTATCACTGCGACCAAAACCGTCTGTGCCCAGTACACGGTAGCTGCCTGGCACAAACTCACGTACCTGGTCAGCGTAAATGCGCATGTAGTCAGTAGCCGCAATCACCGGTCCTTTCTGAGCTTCCAGACATTTGGTGACATACGGCACTTTGGCTTTTTTGCCAGGGTGCAACATGTTCCAGCGGCTCAGATCGAGCGCTTCACGGCGCAGCTCATTGAAGCTGGTGACACTCCATACATCCACGGCAACCTTGTACTTGTCTCGCAGCATTTCAGCGGCAGCGCGCACTTCGCGCAGAATGGTACCACTGCCCAGCAGGCGAACGCGCTCGTCATACACTGGCTTGTCTACCTTGTACTGCTTGTCGCTGCCGTCTTCGAGCAGGTACATGCCTTTGATGATGCCTTTCTCGGAACCTGCCGGCATATCCGGATGGCTGTAGTTTTCATTCATGGTGGTGATGTAGTAGTACACCGACTCCTTCTCACCAAACATGCGACGCAGGCCGTCCTGAACAATCACCGCCAGCTCATAGCTGTAAGTGGGGTCATAGGTCACACAATTGGGGATGGTGGATGCCAGCAGATGGCTGTGGCCATCCTGGTGCTGCAACCCTTCGCCATTGAGCGTGGTGCGACCTGCGGTGGCACCGATCAGGAAACCACGCGCCTGTGAGTCACCGGCAGCCCATGCCAGATCGCCAATACGCTGGAATCCGAACATGGAGTAATAAATGTAGAACGGAATCAACGGGTAGTTGTTCACGCTGTAAGAGGTGGCTGCAGCCAGCCAGGACGAGAACGCACCAGCCTCACTGATGCCTTCTTCCAGCATCTGACCGGTCTTGTCCTCACGGTAGTACATTACCTGATTGGAGTCGGCCGGATCGTACAGCTGACCCACTGAGGAGTAGATGCCGAGCTGACGGAACATGCCCTCCATACCGAAGGTACGCGCTTCATCCGGCACAATCGGCACAATACGCGGGCCCAGTTCCTTGTCTTTGCACAGGATATTGAGCAGACGCACAAAGGCCATCGTGGTGGAAATTTCGCGCTCGCCAGTGCCCTTGAGTTGGGCATCAAACGCGCTCAAATCCGGAATCGGCAATGCGTAACTCTGAGCTCTGCGCTGGGGTACTGCGCCGCCAAGCGCTTCACGCATCTTGCGCATGTAACGCAGTTCGAGCGAGTCTTCCGCCGGGCGATAGTAGGGCAGCTCTGGCAGCTTGTCGTCAGTAATCGGAATATTGAAACGGTCGCGGAAGCGCTTGAGTGCTTCAATATCGAGTTTTTTGGTCTGGTGGGCAGCGTTCTGTGCTTCAGCGCCGGAACCAAAGGCATAACCTTTGACCGTCTTGGCCAGAATAACAGTCGGTTTGCCATTCGGTGTCACCGCCTGTTTGTAAGCGGCATAGACCTTGAATGGATCATGACCACCACGGTTGAGCGCCATGATGTCGTCGTCAGACAGGTGCTCAACCATCTTCAACAATTCAGGGCTCTTGCCGAAGAAATGTTCGCGGGTGTACGCACCACCACGACCCCAGTAGTTCTGGTACTCGCCATCACAAACTTCATCCATGCGCGCTTGCAGCAGGCCATCCTTGTCATTGGCCAGCAATGCATCCCAGTGGCGGCCCCAGATCACTTTGATGACGTTCCAGCCGGCACCGCGGAAAATGCCTTCCAGTTCCTGGATGATTTTGCCGTTGCCACGCACCGGGCCATCCAGGCGCTGCAGGTTGCAGTTGATCACGAAAATGAGATTGTCGAGTCCTTCACGACCGGCCTTGCCGATGGCGCCCAGAGATTCCGGCTCATCCATCTCACCGTCACCCAGAAACGCCCAGACTTTGCGGTCAGCCATATCCAGCAGGCCGCGCGAGTGCAGGTATTTCATCACGTGGGCCTGGTAGATGGCCTGCAATGGGCCCAACCCCATGGAAACGGTCGGGAATTGCCAGTAGTCAGGCATCAGCCACGGGTGCGGGTAGGATGACAGACCGTCACCATTCACTTCACGGCGGAACTTGTCCAGCAGCTCTTCGCTGATACGCCCCTCAACAAAAGAGCGCGCATAAATGCCGGGTGCCGAGTGGCCCTGAAAATAAATCAGGTCGCCACCGTGGTTCTCGGTAGGGCCACGGAAAAAATAGTTGAAACCGACGTCATACAGCGTCGCAGACGATGAGAACGTGGAGATGTGACCACCCAGGTCGGAGTTGTCGCGGTTGGCACGCATCACGGTCACCAGCGCATTCCAGCGAATAATGCCGCGGATCTGGCGCTCCATGAACATGTCACCTGGCATACGATCCTCGTCTTTGGGCGAAATCGTGTTGCGATAGGGAGTGGTGACAGCCTTGTAAGGCAGCTGCTGGGTCGTGCGCAGCGCCTTGTCCGACAGGCGGTTCAGCAGGAAATGAGCTCGCTCTGGCCCTTCATGCTCAATAACGGCTCCAAGAGCTTCCAGCCATTCGTCGGTTTCTGCGGGGTTGAAATCTTCCAGATGTTCAGTCATAAGCGTCTGTTCTTTCTTCTGATACTTCAGTTGGTTGTGATTATTTTGCAACAAAATATGTCAAATTGTGAAGAAAACCCACAATCCGGCAGGTTTTGTAATTAAATTACATCGTGGCGCAAATGCTACCCGCAAATTGTCGTTTGATCAAGCTGGCGACAGCTAATTTGTAGTTAGACTACAAGAACTGCCAATGCCAGCACAACGACCCAGACAATCTGTGTGCGCTGCAACAGCGCATGAATAGCCTCAAGCTCGGCGGCGGCACGTGTGGCAAATTCAGCGTCCTTGTACGCCACTGCATCGAGCCCCAGGGCCTGCCGTGCACAGTCCTGTAACAAGTCCAGCCCGGCTTCTGCATTCAGTGGTTCCAGCGCTCGTACCCGCAACCGGTTGAACGCGGCCACAAAATCCCCGGCCAGCGCATAGGCCATCGCAACCAGACGCACCGGCACCCATTCCAGAATCGCCAACAGGCGCTCGGCGCGTCGCTGCGCCGCCGGTTCCTCAAGCAAGATCTGCTGGTTGATCATCTGCTGCACCAGGATATAAAACAAAGCCCCTGACGGCCCCATCAGGCTGTACCAGAACAATACCGCCATCACCCGCCGGAAGCTGGACTCAAGCACGTAGCGTGTAAAACGTGCATGCATCGCAGCATAATCATCAACAGAGTCACCAAACAGGCCCGGCACCAGATTCTCGGAGTGCAGACATGCTGCCTCAAAGTTACCCCGGCGCCAGCGCTCCAGATAGTCTTCCGTCAACATGCCCAGGTGTACCCTGGGCAGGCAATAAACCATAACCAGCATATGCAGCCCGAGCGCAAGCAATCCGAACATGACGCCCTCTGACAACCAGAGCAGCAGTGCCAGCGGCAACAGGGGCAAGAGAACAGCCAGCAAGGGCAGCGTGCCCGACCACTGCCTGACTCCTTCAGGAAGCTGACCGGCATGACTGAGCAGGAATCGCTGCCAGGCTTCGAAACCGCCATCAACCGGCAACATCCGGTCCCGTCGCCAGTAAAAATTGAGCAGCAAACACGCCAGTACAACAATAAAGCTCATAAACAGGTCTTCCGGTATCGTTGCCAGTCAAAACAGGGGCCGGGATCCGTCTTGCGGCCCGGTGCAATATCGCTGTGCCCGACTATCCTTGCCGGCACGATCGCAGGATAACAGTCACGCAGATAACGTGTCAGCTGCGCCAGCGTCTGATACTGGGCATCCGTGAACTCTTTGTCATCACAACCCTCCAGTTCAATGCCGATCGAGAACTCATTGCAATTCTCCTCTCCGGCAAAACTGGACTGGCCGGCATGCCAAGCTTTTTTGTCGAACGGAACAAACTGGGTGACATCTCCACTGCGATCAATCAGCAGATGGGCCGACACTCTGAGATGGGCAATCCCCTCGAAATAAGGATGGGCGGCAGGGTCCAGCGAATTGGTGAACAGGCGATCTATCCATGGACCGCCGAATTCACCCGGAGGCAAGCTGATGTTGTGAATCACCAGCATATCGATGGCGCGCCCCGGGGGCCGATCGCTGCAATTGGGTGACACTACGCGCCTGGCGCCTGACCACCAGTGATCACTGATCAAAGCCGTCTCTCCGCAAGGCGTCACCATGCCGCAGCCGGACGCAGTGTGTTAAAGTCGGTGCGAGTATATCACCAAGCCAACCGAGATGACTGACCCGAAACGACATCACCCCGGGCGCCGCACTGGCATCGGCATGCTGACAGCCAGTCTGGCACTGGGCCTGCTGATGCTGACCTGGTTCTTTGACAGCGTGCTGGAAAACCAGAGCAACCCGAACACCCGCCCTGTCGCCCAGCATCTGGAAGGTGGCGTTGTCGAAATACAACTCACCAGAAATCGACAGGGACATTATGTGGTGAGCGGCCTGATCAACCAGACCCCGGCCACTTTTCTGCTGGATACCGGCGCCACAGATGTCGTGATTCCTGCCGCTCTGGCGCAACAGGCGGGCCTGCAGCAAGGTTTGCCCGGCCAGGCCATGACAGCCAACGGGGTAGTGACCATCTATGCCACGCGGGTACCGACGCTTCAGATCGCTGATATGCGACTGTATGATGTGCGCGCCAGCATCAATCCTGCGATGCAGGGCGATATGGTGTTGCTGGGCATGAGTGCCTTGCGCCATGTTGAATTCAGCCAGCGCGGCGACACGCTGACGCTGCGCCTGTTTCCCGACTGAGACCTACTGTCTTGAACACTGATTTGAAAACACTGATTTAAAAGAGCACAGCAGCAACGATGAACAAACCCTCCCACGCCTTGCCAGACGATATCGCACAGACGGTCTCTCACGCACTCGCTGAAGATATTGGCAGCGGCGATATTACCGCCGGGCTGATTGCTCCCGATGCCACCGCGTCGGCCAGTATCATCTCTCGTGAACACGCCGTGCTGTGTGGCATCCCCTGGGCCGCTGAAGTATTGCGGCAAGTTGACAACCGTATTCACGTCGACTGGCTGGCACAGGATGGCTGCGATCTTGAGCCCAATCAGGCGATTGCACACTTTCGCGGACCCGCCAGAAGCCTGTTGACGGCAGAGCGTTGTATGCTGAACTTTCTACAGACCCTCTCTGGCACAGCGACCACAAGCCGGCGTTATGCGCAACGGGTCGCTCATACCGGCGTGCGTCTGCTCGACACCCGTAAAACCTTGCCGGGACTGCGAACTGCGCAGAAATACGCTGTCCGAGTCGGCGGCTGTTTTAATCATCGCATGGGGCTTTACGACGCTTTTCTTATCAAGGAGAACCACATCAGTGCATGCGGCTCCATCAGTCAGGCGGTCAGTCAGGCCCGGCAGATCGCCCCTGACAAACCGGTGGAGGTAGAAGTAGAGACCTTCGAGGAGCTTAACGAAGCGCTGGAGGCTGGGGCCGATACCATCATGTTGGACAACTTCAACCTGGAAGACATGCGCCAGGCAGTCGTCATCGCACGGCGCCTTGCGGGTGATCGCTGCAAACTGGAGGCGTCTGGCGGGATCAATGAGCAGAGTCTGCTGCCAGTGGCTGAGACAGGTGTGGACTTTATATCAATGGGAGTGCTGACCAAGGACGTCAGGGCGATTGATCTGTCCATGCGATTTGAGCGTCTGGAAGGACTGCGCCGCTGACAGCCTTGCAGAACGTCTTGTCTGCAAGGCTTGCCAGCGCACTGTTGCGTCAGTTATAGCGGCGTCAGTTACAGCCTTACTGGCCTGGCGGAACAATCACTACGTCAGACATTGTTCCTGACGCATAGCTCAGCTCCTGATCACCGGCAGCGTAACCCAGCAGTGACATGATATGGGCAAGAACATTTTCGTACTCATTGTCCATCATCGAACCGGGCATATCAGCCGGCATGTTCACGATAATCTCCTCGAACAGGTACTGCAGCGGCTGATTGTTGCGATTGGTGAACGTATTTCGGTAGAAATCCACGTTGTGACAAGCGCCACATCGACGCTCGTAGAGTTCCTTGCCGGCAGCAGCCTGTTCAGCAGTGTAAACACCATCTTTGATGGTGGCGGGCTGGGCAGTGGCACAGCTGACAGCAAACACAGCTGCCGACGCTGCTACCATGGACATTACTGAACGCTTTACGTTGACCATTTTCATCATGTTCTACTCCGGTACTCTGAGTACCCTTACGGATCACTTGGTGCTGACAACCGGATATCTCCAGCCAGCGTCTTCACATTACAAAACGCTGCCTGAACCTTGCCTTAACAACGTGCTACGACAAGAGGTCGGAAACTTTCCTTAACCGGCACTCGCTTTTTGGGGTGGCGGTAATGTAGCAAAATTAGCTGGCAAAGCCTAGACGGGCTGTACCGTAACATTGGCAAGCCATCGTACTGTCCGGTAAAGGTGTCGGCCCGCCTGTCAGCATAAGCCGCTGGCCAGGCATCCGGATTCGGCGTCGAGGCTCCAGATGATGCTGCCTTCCGTGGGCACACCCCGCAGCAGGTAGGTGTCCCCCGCCACGATCCCTGCCCGGCTGCCTGAGGGCGTCACCGTTACCAGAAAATCGTCTTCATCACGGGCTACCACAACACTCTCTACCTGTTCCGAGACCACCCATGACGCTTGCGCGGGTATGTCACTGCAGGCCTCAGCGCCACGTGTCTGAACACACAGATCCACGCTGGTGCGCGCCGGAACTGCCGCAGTAATGACTTCGGAATAACTCGCCCGCGCCGCATAAGCCTGATAGGAAGGCAGCGCGACGGCAGCCAGAATGCCGATGATGGCAACAACCATCATCAGCTCGATCAGGGTAAAACCATGATTTGAAATACCATTCGGTGAGACATTCATCATGACAGCTCCTCCTTGAGCTTGAGTCGATAAAAACCTTCAAAGCCGGGCTTTCAATGCCACCTGTGGGGTGCATCAACCCGACATCATGGATATAGCAGAGCCGCCGGCCAACTGCTATAAAACTTGCAAACGTCCCTTGTCAGGACGGTCGATTTTGCGAATGTCAAAGGAGTGACGTCATGCAAACACTGACGCTGCCAGCCTTGCTGAGCCAGCGCGGCTTGCTGCCAGAGGACCTTGTCCAGTCCTGCCTGAACCAGGCCCGCCAGCAACAGATCCCCTTCATCAGTTTGCTCATCCGCAGCACAAGCGTTGACACCCGCCTGCTGGCGGCTGTTATCGCGGAGGCATTTGCCTGTCCCCTGCTCGATATCGGAGCACTGGATTCACGCTGGACGCCGCCGGCACTGAGGCCAGAGCTTTT
This sequence comes from Pseudohongiella sp., assembly GCA_036834885.1. Taxonomy (GTDB): domain Bacteria; phylum Pseudomonadota; class Gammaproteobacteria; order Pseudomonadales; family Pseudohongiellaceae; genus Pseudohongiella. Next base: position 27,675 of record DAITNA010000006.1, read on the forward strand.
GCAGGAACTGGGACACCGCCGCATGTTGCCGTTGGCGGTTCAAGGCAACCTGCTGCATGTCGCCGTCGCAGATCCGGCGGTACTGTCCGAGCCGGGAAGGCATACCCGTCAGGCCCATCTCGCGCTGCACCCGGTCATCGTTGATGCTCGCGGACTGGATGCAGTGCTGGCTCGGCTTGCGGAACCTGCCCCGGCAGACACTCCTGATCTGGCAGCATTGCTGGATGCTGACAGCAGTGATGACGAGACTGACCACCCGAGCCTGTCAGCCTCGTCCGAGGAGGCGCCCGTGGTCCGTTTTGTCAATCAGCTGTTGCGTGATGCTGCACAACAGCGTGCATCGGACATCCACATTGAACCGTTCGAGGCCTGGTGCCGCATTCGCTTTCGTATTGACGGCCTGTTGCATGAGAGCGTCCGGGTACCGGCCCGATTCGCGCCGCGACTCAGTTCCAGACTGAAAGTCATGGCCGGGCTTGATATCACCGAGCGGCGGCGCCCTCAGGATGGAAGGTTTGGTGTACGAAGCGCTCACGACAACAGCATTGATTTGCGAATCAGCACGTTACCAACACTGTGGGGAGAAAAAATCGTCCTGCGGATACTGGATTCGCGCGGAGCCATCGTCGCGCTGCCTGATTTGGGGTGTCTGCCGCAACAGCTGTCCTGTTATCAACAGGCCCTGGATAAACATCAGGGGCTGATTCTGGTCACTGGCCCGACTGGCAGTGGCAAAACCGTCACGCTGTACAGCGCGTTGGCACACCTGAATGCCGCCCATCGCAATATTGCCACGGCCGAAGACCCCGTCGAAATCAGTCTGGAAGGGATTAACCAGGTTGCCGTCAACCCACGTAGCGGACTGGACTTTGCCACCTGCCTGCGCGCTTTTTTGCGACAGGATCCGGACGTGGTCATGATCGGTGAAATCAGGGACAGGGAAACCGCAGACATGGCCGTCAAGGCTGCACAGACCGGCCATCTGGTGTTATCCACACTGCACACCAACAGCGCAGCCGACACGATTGGCAGATTGTTGAACATGGGCATCGACTCCTGGAATCTGGCGTCCGCGCTCAGTCTGGTCATCGCGCAACGCCTGGTCAGAAAACTGTGCCCTCATTGCCGTGAAAAACAGTCAACGCCCGATACCGAGCACCAGCGTTTTGGCGGGCTGTCATTGCCCGCGACAAGCTGGCGTGCGACGGGCTGCTCCCGCTGCCACCACGGGTATCGCGGCCGGCTGGCGGTGATGGAAATGCTGCCTGTCACGGCGCAGGCCTGTGAGTTGATTGGCTCGGTTTGCCAACCGGCACAACTGTCGCAACTGGCACAGCAATCTGGCTGGCCCAGTCTGAACGATAGCGCTATGAGTGCAGTGGCACGCGGCGACACGACTCTGGATGAGGTCCATGGCATTGTGAAAGGACTTTGCGCATGACTCAGCCGCAAACCCGTTATCGTTGGGCAGGCCGCGACCAGCACGGCGTGGTGACAAGCGGCGAGACCCTGGCGACCGATCCCGGCAGTCTCAAACGCGAGTTGTACCGACAAGGCATACTGCTGATGAGCGCCAGAGCAGCCAAACATCCCAAGCCCGGTGTTCGGGATCAAAAGCAGATACCCATATTTCTCAGGCAATGCGCCAGCCTTTTGCAAGCCGGACTGCCACTGGTGCAGGCCATGGATATCTGCATAGACAGCGTGAGCCAACCCGGGTTTGCACGCGCGTTACAGCAGATTCGCGACCAGTTGGGTGAAGGCAACAGCTTGTATGACGCCATGTCGAACAGTGCGCTGGGCAAAGACCGGTTGATGCTCAACCTGATCCGGGCGGCTGAAGATGCGGGCACGCTCGATGTATGCATGGAGCGCCTGGCTTGTCAGGCGGAAAAAACAGCGCTGCTGCAAGCGCGACTTCGCAAGGCGCTCAGCTACCCCACGGCGGTGCTTGTGGTGACCGTATTGGTGACCGTGCTGATGCTGGCACGGGTAGTGCCCCAGTTTGCTCAAACCTTCACTACCATGGGCGCTGAATTACCGTGGTTAACGCAGGCACTGATATCCGCCTCGGACTATGTACGCACGCATCTGCCCGGTTTGTCCCTCATACCGGCAGCCGCTGTTGCTGTGTTGCACTGGAGTCTCGTGCGATTCGAAACCATGCGTGCCATACGGGACAAGTTAAGTCTGGGATTGCCTGTGACGGGCGCGCTGATAAAAGACGCCTGTCTGGCGCGTCTGTGTCGCACCTTGTCTGACAGCCTTCATGCCGGTGTGCCGTTGTTGCAGGCACTGCACGCCGCAGCCCCGGCAACCGGAAACAGGGTTTGCGAGCAGGCTTGCCTGCAACTGGCAACCCAGATCCAACAGGGCCAGACACTGGGTTTTGCCGTTCGCACGCATTCATGGTTTCCGGTTATGATTGGCCAGCTGATTCATGCTGGCGAACAATCAGGGACACTCGACCGGATGCTGGAAAATTGTGCATTAAGGTATGAACAGGCTGTTGAGCAAACGGTCGACCGCCTCGGCAGCCTGATCGAGCCTGTCATCATGGCCATCCTGGGCATAGTCATCGCTACCCTGATGCTGGCGATGTATCTTCCTGTATTCCGGCTGGGAGCCGTGTTATGAGCCTTGCAGAACTGCTGTCCGAATCACTGTTGTTGTTCGTCAGTCTGAGCGCTGTGCTGGGTCTGCTGGTGGGCAGTTTTCTAAATGTTGTGATCTACCGCTTGCCCCTGATGCTGCAGCGTGAATGGCGCCAGCAGTGCTGCGAGTATCTGCAACTGGATCCTGCCAAAGTAAAAATCCCGCAACCGGTTGCTGAACACAAGGTTTTTAACCTGATGAAACCGGACTCGCACTGCCCGGTGTGCAAACAGCCGGTGCGCCCCTGGCAAAACATCCCTGTTCTCAGCTATCTGCTGCTTCGCGGCCGCTGTGCCAACTGCAAGAGCGCCATCCATTGGCGATACCCGGTGGTGGAATTGGTTACCGCGCTGTTGTCTGCGCTGGTGGCATGGAAATTCGGTTACGGTTGGAGTGCACTCGCGGCACTGTTCTTTACCTGGAGCCTGATCAGCGCAGCTGTGATTGACATGGATCACCAGTTGTTGCCGGACAATATTACCTTGCCCCTGTTATGGCTGGGCTTGCTGTTGTCAGTAACCCCGTACGGCACAGGCATCAGTGTCAGCGATGCTGTCATCGGCGCAGCGGCGGGCTACCTGAGTCTGTGGGCCATCTACCAGGTGTTCAAACAACTGACCGGGCGCGAAGGTATGGGATTTGGTGACTTCAAATTGCTGGCTGCTGTCGGTGCCTGGCTGGGCTGGCAACAATTGCTGACGGTGATCATTCTGTCTTCCATGGCCGGCGCCATTATCGGGATCACGATGGCGCTGATTGCCGGGCGCGACAAGAACATACCGATGTCGTTCGGCCCGTATCTGGCCGTGGCTGGTTTCATCGCACTGATCTGGGGTGATGCCATCAGTCGCTGGTACATCAGCGTGGCGGCCGTATGACCATACGCGCCCCTGCAGCAGCGATTGTTGGTATCACCGGTGGTATCGGCAGCGGAAAAACGGCGGCCACTGATCGTTTTCTACAACTGGGTGTGGAGGTTGTTGACGCCGACCTGATGTCACGCGAGGTGGTCAAACCCGGCAAGCCTGCACTGGAAACCATCGCACAACATTTTGGCACAGACCAGGTGTTGCTGCCGGACGGCACACTCAACCGGCGCGCGTTGCGCGACATTATTTTTGCCGATGCGCAACAAAAGAAATGGCTGGAAACCCTGCTTCATCCGCTGATTCGCGATGAAATCGTGCAACGCTTGCAGCAGTGCAAACCACCCTATTGTCTGCTCTCATCTCCTTTGCTGCTGGAGACCGACCAGCATAAACTGTGTGACCGGGTACTGTTGATTGATGCACCGGAATCACTACAACTGAGCAGGACTGCTGCGCGGGACCAGACCAGCGCCGAGGCCGTCAAGAGCATCATGTCGAGCCAGCTCAGCCGTGAGCAGAGGCGCGCAGCAGCACATGACATTATTGTGAACGACGCTGATCTGCCGGCGTTACATGCTGCGGTTGACCGCCAGCATCAGCTCTATCTGGAACGTTATCGATGACTGAACGCGTATTAAAAGTAAACTGCCCCACCTGCAAGGACATTGTGGCGTGGAAGGAGGACAATCCCTGGCGTCCGTTCTGCAGCGAGCGCTGCAAGCTGATCGACTTTGGTGAATGGGCAAGTGAGCGCCACACCATCCCCGGTGACCCGGTCGATCCGGAGGAGCTGACGCGTCTGCCCGGGGACAATGGGCGTCACGGCAAACACGAGGACTGAAGCGGTCATGCGCAAACGTGTCCATGTGGCGGTCGGTGTCATTCACCGGGAAGATGGTCGCATTCTGATTGCCCGCCGTGCCGCACAACAGCATCTGGGTGGTTTGTGGGAATTTCCTGGCGGCAAGGTTGAAGCCGGTGAAACCGTATCACAGGCGCTTGCGCGCGAACTGCATGAAGAGCTGGGTATTGTCGCGGGTACGCAGTCGCCACTGTGCAAGATCCAGCATGATTATGCAGACAAGTCCGTGCTGCTGGATGTATGGCATGTCCACCAATTTTCAGGTGAAGCACACGGGCGAGAGGGTCAGCCTCTGCGCTGGGTACACCCACACGAGCTGATTGCCAGCGATTTCCCTGAAGCCAATCGTGCAATTATCAGAGCACTGACCCTGCCCGATTTTTTTGCCATCCTGCCGATTGAATCATCACAACCAGAACAGGACACGGTGATCGCATTTGAACAGCTGATTGACCGCTGCGCCGCCGATACCCTGATACGCTGGCGAACCGGTTCAGCGTTCCCGACAGACCAGGTAATGTCGATCGTATCGGCAAAGCATGTTCGTCTGATTGTGGATATCAACGCTGCCGATGACAAACGCTGGCAGGCGCTGCCGGGCATCAGCGGGGTGCACGCCAATCGCCACCTGCTTGAACAGCTCGATCGCAGACCAGTGAGTGATGATCTGTTATTCGGTGCCTCGTGTCACAATATGGCGGAGTTGGCAAAGGCGGCCCAACTCAGAGCGGATTATGTGCTGCTGTCACCGGTTCAGCGCAGCCAGAGCCATCCGGAGCAGGACGGCATGGGCTGGGAACAGTTCAACGCCTTGTCCGCACAGGTGGGTTGCGCGGTTTATGCCATGGGTGGCTTACGGCGGGAAGATTTGGCAACAGCAAAGGCCTGCGGGGCACGAGGCATCGCAGGCATCAATCTGTTCCGCACGTGATCGCTTGCAGGTTCGGCTGCCAATCCGGCGTCCACCTCAACTGCGAGAAACTCAGCTGCGATAAGACGCGTTGATACGAACGTATTCCTCGGAAAGGTCTGCGGTCCACACCAGTTCGCGGAAATCACCGCGCTTGAGGTCAACACGCAGTGTGATGTCTTCCTGATTCATCACGGCCTGTCCCAGTGCTTCGTGATAGCTCGGCGCCAGTCCGCCTTGCCGCACAATTGCCACGTCATCCAGATCGATATCAATACGGGAGACATCCAGATTCTCAACACCGGCACGACCTACAGCGGCCAGAATGCGGCCCCAGTTCGGATCGGACGCCGACAATGCAGTCTTTACCAGCGGAGATTCTGCAATCGCATACGCCACCAGCAGGCATTCGCGTGTATTGCCACCGCCCCTCACGTCCACAGTGACAAATTTTTTGGCACCTTCGGCATCCCGAATAATCAGTTTGGCCAACTCCAGCACCAGCTCGTGCAAAGCGGCGCTGAAGGCATCAAACAACGGCTTGTCTGCTTCAGTGATTGCAACACCACTGCAGCCAGTGGCGCTGAGAATGCAGCAATCATTGGTTGAGGTATCACCATCCACAGTAATGCGGTTGAAAGACTGCTCAACCGCTGACATCAGCAAAGAGTCCAGCAGCTTTTGCTCAACTATCGCGTCGGTGGCCACAAACGCGAGCATGGTCGCCATGTTCGGTTTGATCATGCCGGCGCCTTTGGTAATGCCGGTAATGGTCACTTTTTTGCCATTGAACTCAACCACCCGGCTGGCGGCTTTGGGACGGGTATCGGTGGTCATGATGCCTTTGGCGGCTTGCAGCCAGTTATCCTGCTGCAGCTGCGCCAGCGCATTGGGCACAGCAGCCACAATACGCTCGGCCGGCAATCGTTCGCCAATCACGCCAGTCGAAAATGGCAGCACCTGATCAGAAGAGACACCTGCCGCTTTTGCCAGTGCATCGCAGCAAAGATGGGCATCTGTCATACCTTGCGGACCGGTACCCGCATTGGCGTTGCCGGTGTTGACCAGCAGGTAACGCACATCTCCACCACTGGTTTTCAGATGCTCGCGGGCTATCACCACCGGCGCGGCACAAAATGCATTGCGCGTGAATACGCCGGAGGAACGTGTGCCGGGCGCCAGTTCAAACACGACCATATCGAGACGATTCTGGTAACGCACGCCGGCGCTCACCGCTGATATCCGGATACCGTCAATGGGCAGTACCTGCCCGAGCTCCTGGGGACCTGTTGCCATTCTGCAATTCTCTCGATAAAAGTTGGATTGTGGTCAGGCCGCCTGTCAACTCAGGCGACCATGACACTGTTTGTATTTTTTGCCTGACCCACACGGACACGGCTCGTTGCGACCGAGCTTGGGTTCTTCGCGCACAAACGGCGAGCGCTGATCGTCCGTTGGTCCTTCACCCGCGGTGTCACTGGCTTCCTGCTGCATGGCTGAGGCCTGCTCGTGCTGGAACTTCATTTTTTCACGCGCACGTTCTTCGGCTCGTGCACGCTCAATCGCATCAATTTCTTCCGGTGAACGTACCTGCACATGGCTGAGGAAACGAATCACATCGTGTGACAACCGGCTCAGCAGACTCTGGAACAAACCAAAGGCTTCACGCTTGTACTCCTGCTTGGGGTTCTTGCCGGCATATCCGCGCAGGAAAATACCCTGACGCAGGTGCTCCATGGCCTGCAGATGCTCTTTCCAGAGCGTGTCCAGAATCTGCAACACAATCTGTTTTTCAAGTAGCAACATCTTGTCGCCGATCATATCGCGTTTTCTGGCATACGCGTCGGCCAGCGCATCCTTGATTTTCTGGCGCAGGGTTTCTTCGTAGAGCTTGTCATCTTCCTCCAGCCAGGTCTTGACCGGCAGATGGATGGCAAATTCAGCACCCAGCGCCGCTTCCAGTCCGGGGATATCCCACTGTTCAAAAATACTCTGAGGCGGGATGTAACGTGTGATGACTTCGTCAGCCACTTCATCACGCATGTTGTCGACCAGTTCAGACAGATCATCACTAGCCATGATCTGGTTGCGCTGCTTGTACACAATCGTACGCTGGTCATTGGCCACGTTGTCGTATTCCAGCAACTGCTTGCGGATGTCAAAGTTGCGACCTTCTACCTTACGCTGAGCTTTTTCGATGGACTTGGTCACCATGCCGTGCTCAATCGCTTCACCGCGTTCCATACCCAGTCGTTGCATAAATGCCTTGACCCGGTCAGAGGCGAAGATGCGCATCAAATTGTCTTCCAGCGACAGGTAAAAACGCGAGAAACCCGGATCGCCCTGACGGCCGGAACGTCCACGCAACTGATTGTCGATACGACGCGATTCGTGACGCTCGGTGCCAATGATATGCAAGCCGCCTGCCGCCATCACCTGATCATGACGCTGTTGCCATGCTGCCTTGGCATGTTCAATCTGCTCCGGCGAGGGATTGTCCATCGCAGCGACTTCTTCTTCCCAGTTGCCACCCAGCTTGATATCGGTGCCTCGACCGGCCATGTTGGTCGCAATGGTCACGACACCGGGACGACCGGCTTGCGCAATAATGTGGGCTTCCTTTTCGTGGAATTTGGCGTTGAGTACTTCGTGCTGAATTTTTTCCTTGCTGAGGAATTTTGACAACAACTCGGATGTTTCAATTGACGCTGTACCTACCAGCACCGGAGCACCTTTGCCGCTGAACTCCTTGATGTCGCGCACGATGGCTTCAAATTTTTCTTCCATCGACAGGAATACCAGATCGTTCATGTCGATTCGCTTCATCGGCACATTCGGCGGGATGACGACAACATCAAGATTGTAAATCTGCTTGAACTCGAAAGCCTCGGTGTCTGCTGTACCGGTCATACCGGCCAGTTTGTCGTACAGACGGAAGTAGTTCTGGAACGTGGTGGAAGCCAGTGTCTGGCTTTCGCTCTGAATCTCAACTGCCTCTTTGGCTTCAATGGCCTGATGCAGCCCTTCCGAAAGTCGACGACCTTCCATGGTGCGGCCGGTGTGTTCGTCAATCAGCACGATACGACCGTCCTTGACGATGTACTCAACATCCTTATGGAACAGATAATGCGCTTTTAATGCTGAGTGAATATGGTGCAACAAACCAAGGTTTGCAGCCGCATACAAGCTTTCGCCTTCTTTCAGCAGCCCGCGCTCGGTCAGCAACTGCTCCAGATACTCGTGACCCGCTTCAGTGAGTTCAACCTGACGCGATTTTTCATCCACCGAGAAATGCCCACTCTCCACACGCTCCTCGCGCTCGAGCATCATGCCGGTTTTCTCAGGCGCCGGTTCACCTTTTTCGAGCTTGCTGACGAGCGAATTGATCGCCATATACAGCTTGGAACTGTTTTCTGCCGCACCGGAAATAATCAACGGGGTTCTGGCTTCGTCGATCAGAATCGAGTCGACCTCATCCACGATGGCAAAATTAAGCTCGCGCTGCATTTTGTCTTCAATGCGGAAAGCCATATTGTCGCGCAGATAATCAAAACCGAACTCGTTGTTGGTGCCATAGGTAATTGATGCTTCGTATGCCGCCTTTTTCTCCTGCTGGCTCTGACCGGATACAATCACACCCACCGTCAAACCCAGAAACTCATAGAGCGGACGCATCCAGTTGGCATCACGACGTGCCAGGTAGTCGTTGACTGTCACAATATGGACGCCTTCACCGGTCAGGCCATTCAGATACGCTGGCAGTGTAGCGACCAGCGTTTTACCTTCACCGGTTTTCATTTCGGCGATATCGCCCTGATGCAGCACCATGCCACCGATCATCTGCACATCAAAGTGGCGCATGCCCATGACTCGCTTGCTGGCCTCACGCACTACTGCAAACGCTTCCGGCAGCAATTTGTCGAGGCTTTCGCCGCCATCATAGCGCTGCTTGAACTCGGGGGTTTTCGCGCGCAGCTCTTCATCCGACAACGCTTCCAGTGCGCTTTCAAATGAATTGATCTGCTTGACCACTTTTTGCAGCTTTTTGAGTTTGCGGGAATTGCTGCTACCAAAAATCAGACTGAAGATATTAAGAATCATAATACACACATCACACTAAAGGGATTTGACTGGCACAGGCAACCGTAAAGGGCCTGTCATTATCTGATGCCGGATCGATCAGGCAGTCTCAGTGCAATGCAGTGTGGGAGTAACGGGCGGGATCAATCGGGCGACCATGCGAATACAGCGCCAATGTCGTTGCAGAGTACGCAGGAGCCCAGGCAATGGAAGCAAGGTGCAAACCAGCTTGTGCTGACAGGGCAAGCGGGGTGCAAAGATCGTTAAAGCAGGGATGATTGCCAGCTTGCTCGATGTCGTCATCAAACAATACGTAGGCCATGCAATCCGGGCAAGCATCGCCATGGCTCTGAATGAATTCGTCGGCCGCAACACGGTTCTGGCTGAGTACTGTATTGGGGTTGGCATCCGCCACCGCCAGCTCATAGCCAAGACAGGCCAGGGCCAGCGGAGCACCGAGCAGGCAAACCGACAGCAAACCTTTCATCCAGCCGCGAATCACGATGGTTCGTGTGTGTCCGTAACGCTGGTTGACAAGAATCAGTTTCATACCACGACGGGTTTATCTCAGGCGGCCAACACCGGTTTGACGTAGGAAATCGGCACTTGTGAGTCAGAGTCAAAACTGACCAGCTCCCAGGCATCCTTTGTCGCTTCCAGCTTGCGCAGCAGGGCGTTATTCAGGGCATGGCCGGACTTGTAGCCCTTGAACTCACCCAACAGGTTGTGACCAAGCAAATACAGGTCTCCAATGGAGTCCAGGATCTTGTGTTTTACAAATTCATCCTCGTAGCGCAGGCCATCTTCGTTGAGCACTTTGTAGTCGCCCACAGCAATCGCATTATCCATGCTGGCGCCCAGCGCAAGATTGCGGTTACGCAGCTCTTCAAACTCGTGCATGAAGCCGAAGGTACGCGCACGGCTGACTTCTTTCACAAACGAGGTGCTGGAGAAATCTATCGTGGCTGACTTGGTGTAGCGGCGATATACCGGGTGGTCGTACAACAAGGTGTAACTGACCTTGAAGCCATCGTAGGGCTCCAGACTGACGGTCTTGTCACCTTCTTCAATACGGATCGGCTTCAGGATACGAATAAACTGCTTGGGTGCTTCCTGTTCCTCTATACCGGCTGACTGAATCAGGAACACAAATGGCCCCGCACTGCCGTCCATAATCGGCACTTCGGGAGCACTGATTTCGATATATGCGTTGTCGATACCGAGTCCGGACATGGCCGACATCAGGTGCTCAATGGTGGAAACACGGACACCGTCCTTGATCAACGTCGTTGACAAGGTGGTCTCACCGACCAGATGTGCCCTGGCAGGCACTTGCGGATGCCCTTCCAGATCGGTGCGGACAAACACAATACCGGTATCAACCGGCGCCGGACGCAGCGTCAAAAAAACCTTCTGGCCGGTATGCAGCCCCACGCCAGTCGCACGGATTACGTTCTTGAAGGTTCGCTGTTTCAACATAAAGACGTTGTTTCCTGAAAGTTGGGGCTGGCCGGGGGATCACCCCGGCCAAGTGCGCCGATGATAACAAATATCAACTGAGAACCCAAACGCTGCTTTCTAGTCAGCCTGACGCCGCAGGAAGGCCGGGATGTCCAGATAATCCATGCTGTCCTCTGCGCCTACCGCCTTGGCAAAACCACCCTGCGGCATGGTGTGCGACATTTGCGGACGCGGACGTGCAACCGGCTGACTCACCGGGGCTGCCGGTCGGGATTCCGTGCGAAAGGACGGCACCGAGTTGCTGCCGACAGCTCGCATACCCTCTACCGCCTTGGGCGGGCGCATTTCCTGGGCCCGAACTTCACCCAGACCTGTGGCAACAACGGTCACCCGGAACTCATCACCCATCTCGGGATCAATCACTGTTCCAATCACCACCGTTGCATCTTCCGATGCATACTGGGCCACGGTGTCGCCAACTTCGGTAAATTCACCCAGGGACAAGCTCTCACTGGCCGTGACGTTAACCAGAATGCCACGGGCGCCATGCAGGTTGACATCTTCCAGCAGCGGACTGCGGATGGCGGACTCGGCAGCTTCACGGGCACGATCCTCACCGGTGGCATAGCCTGTACCCATCATGGCCATTCCCATCTCGGACATGACGGTGCGCACGTCTGCAAAGTCGACGTTAATCATGCCGGGCCGAATAATCAGGTCGGCAATACCCTTGACCGCTCCCAGCAATACGTCATTGGCTGCCTTGAACGCTTCCAGCAACGAGGCCTGCTTGCCCAGTACCGCCAGCAGTTTTTCGTTGGGGATGGTAATCAGGGAGTCAACATGACGCGACAGTTCAGCAATACCCTGATCCGCGATCATGGATCGTTTCTTGCCCTCAAAGGGGAATGGTTTGGTGACCACAGCCACGGTGAGGATGCCCAGCTCTTTGGCCACTTCTGCGAAGATCGGAGCACCACCGGTACCTGTGCCACCACCCATACCTGCCGTGATGAACACCATGTCTGCACCGCGCAAGATTTCCGCGATCTCTTCGCGGTCTTCCAGAGCAGCCTGACGACCTACTTCAGGATTGGCACCGGCTCCCAGTCCCTTGGTCACCGTGTTACCCATTTGCAGCAGGGTTTTGGCCTGTACATTGGTCAGTGCCTGGGCATCTGTGTTGGCGCACACGAACTCTACGCCTTCCACGTTATTGGCGATCATATGGCGTACTGCGTTGCCACCACCGCCACCGACACCGACTACCTTGATCACAGCGCTTTGCGGAATATTATCCAGAAGTTCAAACATACGGCCCCCTCATGTTGCACAGGTTTTTTATAAATAAAGTTCAAGCAGTCTAAAAATTCATCACTCAAAAATTGTTTCTGATCCAGTTTCTGACGCGTTTTGCCAGTGTGATCTGTGCTTCTTTGACGGGCACAGGGTTATGGCTTCGTTCCTGATGCTGTTGCTGCTTCATGCCATAGAGCAACAGGCCGACGCCGGTTGAATAAATCGGATTTCGCACAATATCAGCGAGTCCTTTCACACTTTGCGGCATGCCCAGTCGAACCGGCATATGGAAAATCTCCTCTGCCAGCTCAATCACGCCTTCCATCTTGCTGGTGCCACCGGTCAACACAATCCCGGCAGCCATCAGATTCTCGTAACCACTGCGTTGCAGCTCCGCTTTGACCAGCGTAAACAATTCGTCATAACGCGGCTCTACCACTTCTGCCAGGGCCTGACGCGACAGTTCTCGCGCAGGTCTGTCTCCGACACCTGGCACCTTGATCATTTCACCAGGGCTTGCCAGCTGTGTCAGTGCACAGGCATAACGTATTTTGATTTCATCTGCATTGTCTGTTGGTGTGCGCAGTGCCATCGCGATGTCATTGGTCACCTGATCACCGGCAATCGGAATCACGCCTGTGTGACGTATGGCACCTTCAGTGAACACTGCGATATCGGTGGTACCACCACCGATATCCACCATGCACACACCCAACTCTTTTTCGTCATCGGTGAGGACGGCGTAGCTGGAAGCCAGTTGCTCCAGAATGATTTCTTCCACCTGAAGACCACAGCGTTTGATGCACTTTTCGATGTTCTGGACGGCATTGATGGCACAGGTCACCAGATGCACTTTTGCCTCCAGACGAACGCCGGACATGCCCAGCGGCTCTTTGACACCTTCCTGGGAGTCAATGATGTATTCCTGCGGCAGAATGTGCAGCACACGCTGATCAGCAGGGATGGCAACCGCCTGCGCAGCGTCTATTACCCGGTCGATATCAGCGCGGGTCACTTCACGATCCCTGATTGCGACGATACCGTGGGAATTCATGCTGCGAATGTGGCTGCCCGCAATACCTGCATACACCGAATGTATGCGACAGCCCGCCATCAGTTCTGCCTCTTCGATCGCACGCTGTATCGATTCGACAGTCGATTCGATATTGACCACAGTGCCTTTTTTCAGACCCCGCGAGCGGTGACTGCCAATACCAACGATATTGAGAGCACCATCGGCTTTGACTTCACCGACAATCGCCACCACCTTGGAGGTGCCAATGTCCAGTCCCACAATCATGTTGCTGTTATCTGCAGCATTCATAAGTCACCCTGCTCTCACCGACTCGCAACCGACTCTGTCGCGGCGGGCTTGTTACTGACTGAAATTCCGTTGCTGTAACGCAGATCTATCGTTTGTGCATCGGCCAATTGTTCTTTGAGTGCGCCGCGATACAAACTCACAAAGCGCTGCAATCTCTGATCTACATCTTCGCGTCCAATTTTGAGGATCAAATCACCGCCAAGGGTCGCATCCCAGCTTCCACGCGCATTCACTGACAAACCGGCCAGCGACAAACCAGCCGTTGCCAGCAACTCCCGGTACTCACCGAATTTTGCCAACACCATGGCTTCAGAGCCTCTGGGCCCGCTGAGCCAGGGCAGCGCGGCTTCGGTACCACGCATGGGTGGTGCGAATACCTGTCCCTCTTCGTTCAACAATTCGTGCTCACCCCAGCGCGCAATGGGTTGCTCCTCAGTGATGCTGATGGCCAGCACATCAGGCCAGACCCGTCGTACTGTGGCGTGAGCTATCCACGGATTTTGCTCAAGTTCGTTACGAAGATCCTGTACATCAACACCGAGAAATCCGGAGTCGGTATAACGCGCCAGCAACAAACGCACTTCCTCTTCTGTCACCCGATTTAATGGCGTTTCCATGCGAACCGTATTGATAGGGCGATTGATCACGGGACGCTTGAAATCTGGCAAATTGAGCGCAGGCATCTGCTCCGCAACCAGGGCGACCGAGTCGGCGATAATGCCGCGGTACTGATTGATGGCAATGCCTGTCAATCCGACGACCAATGTCAACACAAACCATCCACGCAAGCGACGGCGCTGAGGCTCTTCAGTGTCATCACGGACGTGTCCCTCCGGGCGCACAGCATGGCGGCTTTCTGCCCGAATGGGCGCAAAGTCGATGGGCGTCTCGCGGGCGCCACTGTAAGCCGAGAAAGATCCGGGACGTCGCTCGCTCATGCCGCTGAATCGCCTCCATCCAGAATGTGAACAACCAGATCTTCAAAACTGATCCCCAGCGCTGCTGCCGACATTGGCACCAGACTGTGATCTGTCATACCTGGCACAGTGTTGATCTCCAGCAACCAGAAGTTGCCTTCCATATCCTGCATCACGTCAATGCGGGCCCAGTCACGTGCCCCGACAGCATGGAATGCCCTCAGGCAAATATCCTGCAGCTCACGCGTTTTCTCCTCCGACAATGGCGCCGGACAAATCTTGTGGGTATCGGTTGCAATGTACTTGGCATCAAAATCGTAGAACTCGTGATGGGTGCGCATCTCAATGGCCGGGAATACTTTGCCGTGTATCACGGGCACCGTGAATTCAGGGCCGCGAATACGCTGCTCGGCCATGACCTCAGTGTCATAAACTGCCGCTTTCTCGTAGGCCGCCTTGAGCTCCGCTGCGGTCTTGACCATGGACATACCGATGCTGGAGCCTTCGTGGGCGGGCTTGACCACGAGCTCCCCCATCTGCGCAATCAATGCTTCCCAGTCGCTGTCCGCGGTCAGAATGCTGGAACGCGGTGTTGGCAAACCCGTCGCTTGCCAGATCATTTTGGTTTTGACTTTGTCCATGCTGATGGCAGAGGCCAACACACCGCTGCCGGTATAAGGCAAACCCATCAATTCAAGCATGCCCTGCAGTGTGCCATCCTCACCGCCACGACCATGCAACACGATAAATACTTTGTCGATCTGCTCGCTCAGCAAGCGCTGCGCAAGATCCTTCCCGGCATCAATTGCAAACGCGTTGACACCTTTGCGCAGCAACGCTGCCAACACGGCGTTGCCACTGAGCAGAGAAATTTCACGTTCGGCCGAGCGACCACCAAACAACACAGCCACCCTGCCGGCTGAAGGTTTGATCGCTGCCTTATCACCAGTCATACGAGTCATCACACAAAACCCTGCGTCGCCAGTGTCCGGGACAATGCGCCCACGCTGCCTGCCCCTTGAGTAATTACAATGTCACCACCACGTACCAGATCTTTGAGCACGTCGCGCACTTCATCTTCACTTTGTACAAAAATCGGATCGATGCGGCCGCGCAGACGAATACTGCGACACAGACTGCGTGAGTCTGCACCCGGAATGGGATCTTCTCCGGCGGAGTACACATCGAGCATCAGCAACACATCAACATCCGACAGCACTTTGACAAAGTCATCGTAAAGATCCTTGGTCCGGGTATAACGATGTGGCTGGTAAATCATGACCAGGCGAGCCTCCGGCCAACCTGCCCGCAAAGCAGCAATCGTAGCGGCTACTTCAGTGGGATGATGCCCGTAGTCATCCAGCAGCATGACACTGCCATCCTTGACCGGAAAGTTGCCCTGGAAATCAAAACGTCGTCCGACTCCTTGAAATTTGCTCAGCCCTTCACGAATTGCGCTGTCATCAATACCCTCATCTGCCGCCACCACGATGGCGGCGGTCGCATTCAATGCATTGTGACGGCCGGGAATGCTCAGGTTGATCTGCAAGGGCGCCAGGCCATCAGGTCGAATCACCTCAAAGCGGGTGAACTGGCGCTGCTGACTGAGATTGACAATGCGATAGTCTGCCTTGTCAGAAAAACCGTAGGTAATCACCGGACGTGCGATTCGTGGCAGGATTTCTTCGATGACTGGATCATCAATACACAACACAGCGAGACCGTAGAATGGCAGGTTGTGCAGGAACTCAATGAAATAGTTCTTCAGTTTGTTGAAGTCACCGTCATAAGAACCCATATGGTCTGCATCAATATTGGTGACGACAGCGACCATGGGTTGCAAATGCAGGAAGGAGACATCACTTTCGTCAGCCTCGCACACCAGATAGCGGCTTTCGCCAAGCCCTGCATTGGTGCCAGCGCTGTTCAGTCGGCCACCAATCACAAAAGTCGGCGCCAGTTTGGCTTCAGCAAATACCGATGCCACCAGACTGGTCGTGGTGGTTTTGCCATGGGTGCCTGCAATGGCAACCGAGTGGCGGTAACGCATCAATTCACCCAGCATTTCCGCGCGCGGAATAATCGGCTTGCCGTCGAGTTTGGCTTGCATGAGCTCGGGATTGTCAGCACGCACAGCGCTGGAGTACACCACCACATCACATGCTGAAATATTGTCAGCGCGATGGCCAATAAACACTTTGGCACCCATGCCTTCGAGACGGTCTGTCACCGCGGATGACTTGATGTCAGAGCCGGTGATGGTGTAACCCTGATTCAGCAACACCTCCGCAATACCGCACATGCCTGCGCCACCAATGCCCACAAAATGGATGGTGCGAATTCTTCGCATCTCGGGTACCTGGTAATAACGCTGGTCAGTCATGACAAATCTCCACACAGATGGCGCTGACCTTGTCACCGGCATCCGGTACTGCTTTGGAGCGCGCAGCCTGTGCCATCTGGCGCAACATCTCCGGTTCTTTTATCCAGCGCGCGATTTGCGCAGCCAGTTTGTCTGCCTCAAGATCAGTCTGTGGCATCACAACAGCGGCGCCGGCATCACTTAACCAGCGGGCATTGGCACTTTGATGATCATCAATCGCGTGCGGATACGGCACCAGAATTGATGGCAACCCCGCCACTGCAATTTCTGCCAGCGTGCCCGCGCCTGAGCGACAAATGACCAGATCCGCCCATTGGTACGCTGCTGCCATATCGGTAATAAATGGCATCACTTTGTGTGTGCCGGTCACATCCAGTCCATTGGACTGATACCAGGCCAATGTCTCGGCATCTTTGCCACGACCGGTCTGGTGCCACACTTCAATTTCACAGCCCTCTGGCAACTGCGCACTCACCAGCATGGATGGAATAATCCGGTTAACCGCCGCCGCGCCAAGACTCCCACCCAGTACCAGCACACGCAGGGCACGTTGACCGTCATATGCCGCCTTGTTGATCTGACTCAGGCCAGTAATATCGCTGCGTACCGGATTGCCCGTGGCAATCACTTTGTCTGACGGCGGAAACGTGTCGGGAAATGCTTGCAATACCCGTCGGGCAAATGGACGCAACAGACGATTGCTGGTGCCTGCCACAGCGTTCTGCTCATGAATCACCAGGGGACGACGCAGCAGCCATGCGGCGATTCCACCGGGACCTGTGACATAGCCACCCATGCCCAGCACGCAGCAGGGCTTGACCTGTCGCACGACGGCGATGGCCTGCCAGATCGAACGCAGCAGCATAAACGGAGCCTTGATGAGTGCGGCACCACCTTTACCACGCAATCCACTGACACTGAGCCTGTTCAGATGAATGCCGCTGCCTTTTAACACGTCATTTTCCATGCCAGCGGGTGTCCCCAACCACTCCACCTGAACACCATCAGCCTGCAAGCGACGTGCAATTGTGAGGGCAGGAAATATGTGACCACCGGTACCTGCAGCCATAATCAGTACAACAGGGCGATTCATGGTGCATCCTCCTGTTGACTGTCTTTCCACTCTGAGTCCGGTCGCAGTCGGCCAGTTTGCAACTCAAACTGGGCACGCATCAGTACACCCATAATGAAACAGCTGACCAACAAACTGTTACCGCCATAGCTGAGAAACGGGAGTGTCAACCCTTTGGTTGGCAGCAGTCCGGTGTTGACACCAAAATTGATAAAGGTCTGGGTGGCAAACAGCATTCCGATACCGTACGCCACATAGGCTACAAAGTAGGCTCCCTGCTGCTCGGCAGCACGTCCGGTATTGATGGCCTGAACAATGAGTACAACAAAAAGCGCCATCACAAAACCGACACCCAGCAGCCCGGTTTCTTCGGCAATAATTGACAGTACAAAATCGGTTTGAGCCTCTGGCAGGAAATACAGTTTTTGCAAACTGTTTCCCAACCCGACACCAAACCACTCACCACGACCAAACGCGATCAGGGCCTGCGTCAGCTGGTAGCCTTCACCATACACGTATTCGTCTGCCCAGGGGTTGAGGAAAGACGTTAACCGGCTGATGACGTGAGGCTTCATGATGGCGAGGCCTGCAACCGCCGCAAAACTTGCCATGACCAGCAACATAAAGCGGTCCAGCCGGGCACCCGCCAGAAACAGCATGGTGAAACTGGTTGCCATCAGGATCACCATGGCGCCATGATCCGGCTCCAGATACAGCAGCACAACCAAAAGCCCGAGCACGGCCATGGGTTTGAGGAATCCAGACCAATGCGCATGCACCTCATCACGACGTCGTGACAGGTATGCAGCCAGATACATGATCAGAAATATTTTTGTCATCTCGGACGGCTGCAGACGGTAGAAACCAAGGTCAACCCAGCGGGCACTACCGTTAACCACAGTGCCGATACCCGGTATCAGCACCAGCGCCAGCAAAATCGTTGCCAGGATCAGCAGATAAGGGCTGAGGCGATACCACACACGCATCTCTACCCCCATGACAGCCAGCATCACAAACAGCCCAAGTACAATAAAAAACACCTGGCGCTTGAAGAAATACAAGTGGTCATTGGCCAGACTGCTGCCAATATCCAGCGAGGCAGATGTCATCATCACCAACCCCATGCCCATCAGCATCAGTGTCACCAGTAACAGGACATTCAGCGGACGCACCGGGTCAGCTGCAAGCACGCGGCGGGCACCACGGTTGCGATTCATCAGGAAACGTGATGACACCATATTCATGACAAGGCCTCCACTGCTGCCGCAAAGACTCTGCCACGATGCGCAAAATCCTTGAACATGTCATAACTGGCGCAGGCTGGTGACAACAGCACGGCATCACCGGGACTGGCACTGAGACTGGCTTCAGCGACTGCCTCTTCCATGGACGAAGCGCGCATGATATCCACCCGGTGATCAATCACATGAGCAATTTTATCTGCATCTTTGCCTATCAGGATCACGCGTTTGACATAGCGGTCAATCGCGGGCAGTAGTGGCGTAAAGTCCTGTTCCTTGCCCACACCACCGGCAATCAGCACGATTTCGCCATCAGTGCGCTCACCAATGCCTTCCAGCGCGACAACGGTCGCCCCGACATTGGTGCCCTTGGAGTCGTTGTAATAATCGACATCGCGCTTGCGTGCAACCAGCTGGCAACGGTGCGGCAAACCCGGGAACTCCCTGAGCGTGGCAACCATCGCCTCATGGGGCAAGCCCACTGACTGACCCAACAGGTAAGCGGCCATTGCATTGGCCAGATTGTGGCGGCCGACCAGACGAATATCGCGCACAGCAATAATGGGTCTGTCTCCGATCATCATCCATGGCTGGCCGTCTTTTTCGGCGACACCGGCACAATTCTCCCGCGCTGCAGACAGGGTGAAACGGCCTGTTGGCAACTTCTGCATCTGCCACGGTGTACTGGCAGGATCATCCATATTGATCACGTACTGACGACAGCCATTAAAGATGCGCTGCTTGGCTGCCGCGTAGTCTGTCATCGTTGCATAACGATCCAGATGGTCCTCACTGAGATTGAGAATGACCGCAACTTCAGCGCACAGATTGTGCGTGGTCTCCAACTGAAAACTGGACAGCTCGAGTACGTACAGATCGCGCTCACCCGCTCGCAACAGGTCCAGTGCCGGTGTGCTGGCCCTGCCATCCAGATTGCCACCAACACCGACATGACGACCGGCTTTCACGGCCATTTCACCGACCAGCGTGACGACGGTGCTTTTACCGTTGGACCCGGTCACAGCAACAATGGGGGCACGCGCCTCACGGCTGAAAATATCAATGTCACCCGTCACCGGTACACCTGCCGCGATTGCGGCGGCAATCTCGGGTGTTTGCAGACTGATACCGGGGCTGAGCACAATCTCGCTGGCCTGCAGCAGACTGTCCGGATTAAAACCGCCCAGCTCAAGCTCGACTTTGGGAAATTCGGACTGGAAAGTCGCCAGTGCCGGCGGACTGAAACGACTGTCCATAACGCGGAAGGCCTGACCTTTGGCGTGGAAATAGCGCGCGCATGACAGCCCGGTCTGCCCCAGACCGACAATCACTTTCACGCCTTTTCTGCTCATTGCCTGCATGGTCTTGTCCCGAACGTCAGTCTCTGCCTGCCTTGAAATGCTTTATCGCAACTTCAGTGTTGCCAGTCCAAACAACACCAGCATCACTGTAATAATCCAGAACCGGACGATAACCCGAGGCTCCGGCCAACCTTTTAACTCAAAGTGATGATGTATCGGTGCCATTCGAAAAATCCGTTTGCCTGTCAGTTTGTAAGAGGCAACCTGGAGAATGACAGACACGGTTTCCATCACAAAAACTCCACCCATGATAAACAGCACAATTTCATGACGTGCCACCACGGCGACTATTCCAAGTGCTGCCCCCAGCGCCAGGGCGCCCACATCACCCATAAACACCTGGGCCGGGTAGGTGTTGAACCAGAGGAAACCAAGACCGGCACCTACCAGCGCGCCACAGAAAATCACCAGCTCTCCCGATCCGGCGACAAACGGGATTCGCAGGTACGCGGAAAATTCCGCATGGCCGGCCAGATACGCAATGATGCCCAGAGCACCGCCCACCATCACGCTGGGCAGAATGGCCAAACCGTCAAGCCCGTCGGTCAGGTTCACCGCGTTGCTGCTGCCGACAATCACAAAATAGGTGATGATCACAAACAGAATTCCGGTATCAATTGAGACGTTCCAGAAAAATGGCACGATGTAATGGGTTTGCACCGGATCGGTGGCCGTGAAATATAGAAACAGCGCAGCCGCCATACCAAAAACTGATTGCCAGAAATACTTCCATTTGGCCGGCAAGCCTTTGGGATCCTTCCGGAAAACCTTGCGGTAATCATCCACCCAACCAATAGCGCCAAACGACAAGGTGGTCAGCATAACCACCCAGACATACGGATTGCGCAGATCAGCCCACAACAGGGTACTGACGGCAATACTGACCAGAATCAAGGCGCCACCCATGGTTGGTGTGCCAGCTTTGCTGAAGTGTGTCTGGGGCCCGTCAGTGCGTACGACCTGACCGATTTTTTGCAAGGTCAACCGACGAATCATTGAGGGACCAATCAACAGAGCAATAATCAGGGCCGTCAGGATGCCCATGATTCCCCGAACCGTGATGTATTGCAGCACAGCAAAACCGGGATCAAGTCTGGTCAGATATTCAGCCAGTATCAGCAGCATCAGCGGGTCTCTCCGGAACGTATTTTATTCACAATATCTTCCATGCCTGCACTGCGTGAGCCTTTCACCAGAACAACCATACCGGCATCCAGCGTGTTGACTGCGTGACGCGCCAGCGCGTCCTTACTGTCAAAATGCCAGGCACCTTCTCCAAAACCTTCTGCGGTACGCGCACTCAGTTTTCCAGTACACCAGAGCTGGTCAACGCCCATCTCACGTGCATACTTGCCGAGATCCAGATGTGCGCGATCTGCGATATCACCAAGCTCGGCCATGTCGCCGGCAATGAGCACACTACGCAGAGATTGCGATTGTGATATCTGGCACAACACATCAATGGCGGCTTTGAATGATGCAGGGCTGGCATTGTAGGTATCATCAATCAGACGCGATCCGGCCATGCCAGCCATTGGCTTCAGTCGACCATCCACCGCCTTCACTGCAGCCAGTGCATCGCGCACATCGACCAGTGAGGCGCCGGCCTCAATCGCAAGTGCGGCAGCGGCTACCGCGTTCGACACATTGTGGCAACCTGCCAGCGGCAAAAAACACACAATGCTGCCTTTGGGAGCAACCAGTTCAAACCGACTGCCATCAGTCAACAACTCCACCGACGTTGCACGGTAATCAGCATCCGCACTGCCCGTTCCGGAGAACAACACCACCCGACGGTTAACTGCCCGCTGTAACCAGATACCAACATGATCATCATCTGCATTCAAAATAACGGTGTGCGTGGCAGGCGCGGAGTCAATGATTTCGCCTTTGCCCTTCACAACACCCTGCAAACCACCGAATCCCTCCACATGCGTTTCAGCTGCGTTGTTCAGTAGCACAATCTCCGGATTGGTAATCCGCGTGCCCCACGCAATCTCGCCCTGGGCATTGGCACCCAGCTCGATAACTGCCCGCTCATGACTGGCATCAAGTTCCAACAGCATCTGGGGCGCTCCGATACTGTTATTCAAATTGCCGCGAGTCACCAGAGTGCGGTAGCGACGCGACAGAATGGCCCCGGTAAGCTCCTTGACCGTGGTTTTGCCCTGACTGCCCGTGATAGCAACCACCTGCGCCTGACTTCGACTGCGATTGAGATGTCCGATCCAGCCCAACGCTTGCACCGTGTCACGCACCAACAGTTGCGGAATGGCAACATCCTGCCATGCGCTGACAATTGCCGCGCATGCTCCTTTATCCTGAGCCTCTTTGACAAACCGGTTACCGTCAAAACGTTCGCCACTGAGGGCAATAAACAGATCGCCCGGTTTAACCTGGCGAGTATCACTACTGACGGAATGGAAACTGACGTCAGCACCAGACAGCTTCGCTGGCAAACAGGGAAACAGCTGCGACAAAGTCAGAGGGGCCATCATAGTGAGCCTCCATCTTTGTCAGCGTCCGCAAGGACTGTGCCGGGGTGTTTGCGTTGCTGGAGCGCCAATCTCACATGAGACGCATCACTGAACGCCATACGATGCCCACCAATATCCTGATAATTTTCGTGCCCCTTGCCAGCAACCAGCACAACATCACCAGCACCGGCACCAGCGATAGCCAGCGCAATCGCTTTGGCCCGATCGCGCTCAACAATCACCGTATCGCGCTGCCCAAAACCGAGCATGATCTGACGCACGATATCGTCGGCATTCTCCAGCCGCGGATTGTCATCGGTAACAATCACGTGATCTGCGAGCGCCTCGGCAACTTCTGCCATCAGCGGTCGCTTGCCCTGATCCCGATTGCCACCACAACCAAATACACACCAGACTTTGCCACTGGCATGCTGACGGACTGCTTCCAGCGCGCTGCGCAGTCCGTCCGGCGTGTGCGCATAATCGACAACAGCCGTCATACCATCAACGCTGCCGACTACCGCCATACGACCATTGACTGCTTTCAGCGCTGACGCTGCAGCAAGCACATCTGAGAGCGGATAAGCCGCCGGCAAGGTCATGACAGCCGTTACTGCAGCAAGCACATCTGAGAGCGGATAAGCCGCCGGCAAGGTCATGACAGCCGTTACTGCCGCCAGCACATTGCTGACATTAAAGGCGCCCAGCAGCTCACTGTGGATGGCACCATCGCCCCAGGGCGTGCTGAGCTCCAGATCAAAACCATCAACCCGATAGTGAACATTGCGGGCACAGACATCGGCCAGTCGGTTGCTGACACTGAAAGTCAGACTGCGCGCGCATCGCGGCAAAGCATTCAACATGACAGCCGCATGGCTGTCATCCATGTTCACCACACCCACTTTTAATCCGGGTGTTTCAAACAGGCGTCGCTTGGCTTCGGCGTAAGCCTGCATAGTCCCGTGATAGTCCAGATGGTCTCTTGTCAGATTGGTGAACACTGCTGTGTGGAACTCCACAGCTTTCAGTCGATGCTGATGCAAACCCTGGGATGATGCTTCCATGGCAACCGTTGCGGCACGATGATCACGCAAATCTGCCAATGCTGCCTGCAATGCCAACGGGTCAGGTGTCGTAAATCCGGTATCTTTCAGTTCCGGATACACACCATAACCAAGCGTCCCAACAACACCGCAGCTCTGCCCAAGCGCATTCAATATCTGCGCGATAAACTGCGTGCAACTGGTCTTTCCATTGGTGCCCGTCACGCCGACGACGGCCATGTGCTGTGAGGGATGCTGATAAAACCCGGCCGCTATCTCTCCGAGCTGCGACCTCAGGCCGGATATGGCAAACACGGGCACCGTGCCGATCCAGCTCAGCCCCTGCCAGCGGCCGCCGGCATCAGCAACGACTGCAACAGCGCCGTTACCCACCGCCACATCAATGTAGTCACGAGCATCGTGATTCTTGCCAAACAGGGCAAAAAACACATCGCCGGGTTTTACTTGCCGGCTATCAAGTTGCATTCCCTGCACTGCCAGACCCGCGCACGGTGCCAACATATCTGCGCCAACATGTGATTTGAGCAGATCCCCAAGCGTGGTTACATATTGAATCCGGGCAGCCGTGTTCATAATCTCATCTCGCTGTCAGATTCATGATGCGTGACTCATCCAGGCGATCCGGTGTGACTTCCAGAATACGCATGGCTCCACTGGCTATTCGCGCAAACACCGGTGCGGCGACCTGGCTGCCGTAACGCTGGGCACCCTGAGGCTCATTGATCATGATGATCATGACAATGCGGGGATCATCTGCCGGGATGTAGCCTGCAAAAAATGAATTGTGCACATTGGACTCGTAGCCGTTCTCTCCAACCACGCGTGCAGTGCCCGTTTTTCCAGCAACTGTATAAAAGGGCACACTGGCGCTATCGGAACCACCAAGCGCAGGATCCACAACAGATTTGAGCATCTCATGCACTTCCGCAACGACGTGCTCTTCGATCACGCGCTTGGGCTCAATAGCGCCTGGCATACTGTTGCCGCCCTTGAGCATGGTGACCGGAACACGGACACCGCCGTTGGCGATCACCGCGTAGGCCTGGGCGAGCTGAAGTGTCGATGTTGACATGCCGTAGCCAAACGACAAGGTCGCAATCTCGATATCACTCCAGACGCGATGATTGGGCATCACACCGCCACGCTCTCCCGGAAAACCGCTGGCAGGACTCTCACCAAACCCCACACGCAACAACACATCACGCAGGCGCTCATGTCCCACCGCCAGCGCAATTTTGGTGGATGCAATGTTGGAAGACTTGACGAGCATTTCCTCCACTGTGATCTCACCAAAATTCAGACCACGATCGACAACGTAGTCCCGTCCGACACGCATGCGACCGGGAGCGGTATTGATCAGCGTGCTGCGATTGAACATGCCCGATTCCACACCCGCAATCGCGGTAAAGGGTTTCAGTGTGGATCCCGGCTCAAACAGATCGGTGACCGCACGATTTCGCAAGGCGCCAAAGTCGGTGATGCTGCCCCGGTTATGCGGATTGAATGACGGCTGATTGACCATGGCCAGCACTTCACCGGTTTTGACATCCAGTATCACAGCCGAAGCGGATCTGGCCTGACGATAGATGTACTCAGCCTTGAGCTCCTTGTACGCCAGATTCTGCAGGCGAAAATCAATGCTCAGTTCCAGTGTGTTGCCGGGCTGAGCCGGCTGAATGGTATTGAGCTCACGAATGATACGGCCGCGCCTGTCCTTGATGACCTGCTGACGACCAGGCACGCCTTTGAGCCAGTCATCAAAGGCCAGCTCCAGCCCTTCCTGACCAATATCGTCCACGTTGCTGAATCCCAGTACGTGTGCGGTCACCTCGCCCTGAGGGTAGTAACGCTGATATTCCTGACGCGCGTAAACGCCGGGCAACGACATCGCGAGCACACTGTCCACTTCCGCCGGCGGCATGCGCCGACGAACATACAGAAACTCCCTTTCGGCGCTGGCCTGTATCTGTGACAGCAGGCTCTCTGCATTGAGCTGCAGCGCATCCGCCAGACGACGTATCGCTGTTTCATTACCAGCGATCTCGCGCGGGTTGACCCAGACGGATTTGACGGGCGTGCTGATCGCCAGGGGCTCACCATTACGATCAACAATCATGCCGCGATGAGCCACCAGCGGCTCGGTTCGAACAGTGCGGGCATCACCCTGAGTCTGCAAAAACTCACCATCAACCAGTTGCAAACTCAACAGCTTCCAGACCACAGCGACGGCAGCCAGTGCCAGAAAAAACCATACCAGCCCAAGACGCCAGCCACCTACTGCCTGCAGATTGTGTTGATCACTCATGGCGCACCATCACAATTTTTGACCAGTCAGGGACTTTCATGCCCAGCTCTTCGCTGGCACGACGCTCAATACGACCTTCCAGACCAAATGTGCTTTGTTCGATCAGCAGTTGCCCCCACTGAACATCCAGATCATTGGTCTGCACACGCGATTGCTGCAATTCATGGAATGTCATGCGGTGGCGATAACTGGTTTCGACAACGGCCAGCGCACTGAGCAGCACAGCAAGCATCAGCGCAATCAGCAGCAAGCTTCGGGATGACCCTATGTTCAGCCAGGCGAGCACAGTCACGCTCCCGGAGGATTCCGATGCGTTCTGCGGTGCTGCTGTCTGCATTTGCTCTGCTGTTTTCATGACGTCTTGTCTGTTCTTCTGGATTTCCTGTGATATGCCACCGGCTGATTGGTGCTGGCAGCATGGTGTTTTTTTATGCCGGTTTTTCTGCCACCCTCATCACTGCACTTCTGGCCCTGGGGTTGCGCTCTATTTCATCAGCCGAAGGCTTTATGGCCTTGCCGATACGAATCAACGCCGGTTTGATCGCTGACATCATCACCGGCAGATCGCGTGGAAACTCATCACCCTTGCTTTGCCGCTGGATAAACTGCTTGACCAGACGATCTTCCAGAGAATGAAAACTGATGATCACAAGCCTGCCGCCGGGAGCCAACAAACCCAACGCTTTCTCAAGAAGCTTTTCCAGAGACTCCAGTTCACGATTGATAAAAATGCGAATCGCCTGAAATGCCCTTGTGGCCGGGTGCTTGTGTTTTTCCCAGGCCGGGTTGGCCTGCTTGACGATCTCTGCCAGTTGCAGAGTACGAGTGATGGGCTGCACTTCGCGCTCACGTACAATCGCGCGCGCAATACGGCGCGAGTATCGCTCTTCGCCAAATTCATAAATGACGTTGGCGATATCTTCCTCTTTGGCCGATGCAATCCACTCTGCCGCACTTGGTCCCTGATCAGGATTCATGCGCATATCCAGAGGGCCATCGTGGGTAAAGCTGAAACCGCGACCAGCATCATCAAGCTGGGGAGAGGAAACGCCAAGGTCAAGGAGAATACCGCTGACGCGGCCATCGAAACCGCGCTCGGCAACTTGCGTATCAATTTCGGAAAATGAACACTGGCAAATTTCGAAGCGAGCGTCCTGCGCCATCAATTCGCGACCCACACGAATCGCCTCAGGATCATGATCGCAGGCGAGCAGACGCCCACTCGGGTCAAGAACCTCAAGAATGCGACGCGCATGACCACCGCGCCCGAACGTGCCATCCACATAAAATCCGGCGCGATCGGTCACCAGTGCATCCACAGCGGGATACAACAATACGGTTTCATGTCCCTGACTTACAGTCATAATGCACCGCTCTGTAAAAACAGAAGCCCCGATCGATTACAGTGACAAACTCAACAATGCCTGTGGCAGCTCACTGCTGCCCGTGTCACCAGAGAACCAGTTGTCCGACAAGGATTCCCAGCTCTCTTTGCTCCAGATTTCAAATTTTGCGCCCTGCCCAACCAATGCCAGTTGTTTGTCCAACCGGGCACGGCTGCGCAGGATTTGCGGCAACAAAATGCGGCCACTGCCATCCATTTCGAGATCATGTGCATAACCAATCAGCATGCGCTGGGCGCGCCGACTGGCCTCGTCGAAACTGGAAAGGCTTTCAATTTTCTGCTGGATCACTTCCCAGCCATCGATGGGGTACAGCAACAAACAGCTACCGGTGAAATCGACGGTAGCCACCAGCCGTCCTGCGTATTTTTCAGTCAGCAGATCGCGATAGCGCGCTGGCATGGCCATGCGCCCCTTTGCATCCAGACTGATTTCGCTGACGCCTCTGAACACGATTGCTGCTCCGGATCGCTCTGTCAGCGCCTGTTGAGACACCACACCGAGCACCCATTGACACCCACTTTAGGACATTTCTTCCCACTTCATGCCACATTGCGACACTATAGGCAGAGCAAAAGCGCAGTGCAAGCACTATTTGCAGTTTTTGGTGAAGGAAAGCGTCTGAAATTACAGGGAAAATTCCATTTTTCATGGAAACAGCCGGAACTGCAGAAACAAAAAAAAAGGAATCAAACAGCTGCCGCGACAACTTAAAGTGATTTATAAAGAAACGACTGACCGTTGATTCAAAAAAAGCGGGGTGAGCGGTGTTTTCGAGGTTCAGACCTGGCGGCCCGAAGGCCGCCATGCCGGAATTTGAAGTGAGTCAGCCGATAAGCCGGGTTCTGTCGGGGACAGTCATTCATCTGGGATCAGCATCACTGCTGAGCTCTAGCGACCTACCCGGACCCAGTGCGAGCCACACCAATGGGTCCCTATTTGGTCTTGCTCCGAACGGGGTTTGCCGTGCCACGCACTGTTACCAGGCGCGCGGTGCGCTCTTACCGCACCCTTTCACCCTTACCTTTCCAGCGCCTAAGCGCATGGACTGGCGGTCTGCTCTCTGTTGCACTTTCCGTGGGCTTTCACCCCCCAGGCGTTACCTGGCGTTCTGCTCTGTGGAGCCCGGACTTTCCTCCACCGGATGCCTCTACTGCCGTCGAAACGGCTGCAAAAGCGCTTCTGGCAGCGACTGTCTGGCCAACTCACGCGCAGGGTAAGCCAGCACGCCAACCAACTCAAGCAATTTGTCAGAAAGTTCTGCCAGCTTGGCCCGCACATCACAGCATGGCACACTGACAGTGCCGCCGGGCCGGCATAGCCTGGGGTAACCCGACACGCCGCAGACACCTGTGCATCACGGGCAGATGTCACACCGATTGAGGGAAGCTGAAGTGATCAGACGCGTATTACTGATAATGTCCTTGCTGGCGGCCTCCCTGGTTCTGGTTGTTGCCGGCAGCGCATGGTGGGCGTGGAGGCAACAGACAGGGCTTGTCATTGCGAGCGCAAATGAGCTGCTTGCCGCTTACGGCGTCGAAGTGCTCTCGATCCATGGCCTGACGACCGGTTTACAGTCATCACACGCTGATCGCGTCGTATTCAGACTGGGCTCGATTGACGGAGAACACACGATCAACGGCCTTCGTCTTGACTATGATGTCCGCCAGCTTGTGCAGGGACATGTGCAACGCCTGCAGGCTGATTCCATCGAACTCAGACCACAGCACGTCTGGTTGACAGAGAAAGCCTTGATCGATTTTCACACGCTGGACATACAGTGCAAGGACATTGATCAATGTACAGGCAACCTGTCGCTTCAGGCGGCATTTGACCAGATCGACATCCCTGAACATACGCTGGCCGCACAGCAGCTCACCATGCAGGCTCGTGTCGACTTTCGCTACGACGCCCCCCTTGC
The DNA here is from genome assembly GCA_036834885.1 of Pseudohongiella sp. Classification (GTDB taxonomy): domain Bacteria; phylum Pseudomonadota; class Gammaproteobacteria; order Pseudomonadales; family Pseudohongiellaceae; genus Pseudohongiella. The sequence continues at coordinate 57,279 of DAITNA010000006.1, forward strand.
TCGTATTGATCTGTTACCGGGACTGACAGCGGCACTGGGCGCAGCCAACTCGGAAACCACCTCTGTGGAACAGCTTGGCCTGACCATGCAGCAAGCACTGCGACTGAACGTCGATCTGGATGAGCGGCTGATGGTTGTAGATGGTGGTCAGCTGATGGCAAGCATACCAGTGATCAGGCATCTGCCGATGAATACCGAAGATACCGGTGGGCTCAGCGGGTTTGAAGCGACGCTGGAGCGACTCAATGGCAGCTTCGATTTTTCAGAGGCGCCAGCTACCACACAAACACGGTCGTGGCAACAAAGTCTCAGTGTGGCTGCATCTTTCGGCGTGGAAAAAATCTATACCAGTCTCGTACCCCTGAATTTATGGTCGTCGCGCTGGCAGCAAACGCTGACATGGACGCCGCAACAAGTGTTGCAATTGTCATCCAGCATCTGGCTTGCTTCCCGCGAGATCCTGACAATAAATATCACACAGGACTTCGGCAGCCGTCACGGACGGGCAAACGTACTCAGCAACAATCTGGATTTCTCGCCCGGTAATCTCACGCTGACAGATCTGGTGTCACCGCTGCCAGTTGATGCCGATCTGATAGCGGGAGAGCTGGACCTGCAAGCCGAATTTGGCTGGCAGATCCCGTTAATGCTCGCAAATTCTGCGCTGCCGGACTGGCAGATTCATGGAGCCATTACAACCGGCGCAACCGCTCTGACAGGCTTCTACGAGGACACCGCATTTACCGGGCTGACAACAAGTGCGCACTGGCAACTGGAGCCGGATATGACGCTGGTGACCCGCGAACCCGCTCTGCTGCAGCTTGCAGAAGCCAATCCGGGCATAGCACTGCGCGACATCGAGACGCGGTACTACTACAATCATCGGGCACAGCAACTGACACTGGGCAACACCCGACTGAATCTTTTTGGCGGCACCGTGACCGCTGCACCACTGACCCTGAATCTCGCCGGGCAAACAGATGGCATCCCCTTCCACAGTGAATTTATCATTCAGATTGACGGTGTCGACATCAGCCAGATGTTGAGTCTGAGCGCCTACAATCAGGTCACTGCCAGCGGCCTGGTCGACGGGACCCTGCCGGTGACACTGAAAGGGCTGACACCCGTGATTTCCGGCGGCACACTTGCGGCTCGTGCGCCCGGTGGTTCCATCCGCTACGACGCTGGCACAACAGTGTCGGGTAATCAGAGCCTTGATCTGGTTTATCAGGCGCTGCGTCATTACCAGTACGAATTGATGTCGGCGACGGTAGATTATCTGGATACCGGGGAACTCATTCTGGCCATGCAACTGCAAGGCCTTAGTCCTGAGCTCAACAGCGGACAGCGTATTAACCTGAACCTGAATATCAGTGACAATATACCCGCCTTGCTGCAAAGCCTGCAGGCAGCACAAAACATGAATGATCGCCTGCAGGAGCTGCTGGAGTGAGACAAAAATCATCTGTCTCATTCAGCCGCGATTCAGGGCGCTGTGCTAGAGTCAATGCAAACGCGATACCGATTAACCCGATCAGGAATGAGCATCATGTCCAGACCCAGCTTTTATCAGCGCCACCTGATTCAGCGTAACCTGATTCAGTACAAACCTTGGCACGGCATGCCAGCCTTGCTACTGCTGCCAGTGCTGGCCAGTTGCACTCCGACCGTTCAGGTTGCGATGCCCAACGAGCCGATTACCATCAACCTGAACGTGCGCATAGAGCACGAAATCCGTGTCAAGGTCGAGCGCGAACTGGATGACATTTTCAGCGCTGACAGCGGATTGTTCTGAGCCTGCCATATCAGTCTGTGGCAAGCTCCGGCGTATTGACGAACAAGGGACACAAACCTGAACTACCGAGGCATCAAATCATGAATACACCTACATCATATGTCAGATACTTCACCATGCTCATGCTCTGGCTGAGCCTGATGTGGATACCGGCAGCTTTTGCACAAAGCCTCGACGAAGCCAAGGCCAGTGGCATGATTGGCGAGAAACGTGATGGATACATCGGGCTGGTGCAGCCTTCAGCGCCGGCAGCTGTTGTGCAGTTGATTGAAGACGTCAATCGCCAGCGTCGCGCACGCTATGAACAGATTGCCCGTGAAAACGGCATTACAGTGGAGCAGGTCGCACAACTTGCCTATGCCCGTGCAGTGGAAGCCACACGACCCGGCCATTTCGTGGAAGACGCCAACGGACGCTGGGTCCGAAAGCCCTGATAATTAGTCTGCGGGCGGCGCGGCGCCAGCGCCGCCCAGGGTCAGCGCGCGCTTGTAGAGCGCATTCTTCTTGAGACCGCTCAAGCGCGCTGCCAGCGCGGCAGCCTGCTTGACAGGCAACTCCTCCAGCAGAATTCTCAGGTGCCGCTCTGTCTCTGCGGACAAGGCATCAGTCTCGGGTGCGGGTGCCCCGTGAACCAGGACCACAAACTCGCCACGGCGATGATTGTCATCGGCTGCGAGCCAGTCACACAGCCCCTGCAAACTGTCTCCATGAATGGTCTCCCAGGTTTTGGTCAGCTCGCGGCAAATCACTGCCTGCCTGTCTGCGCCAAACAGATCGCACATGTCTTGAACACTGTCAGCGATACGATGGGGGGATTCATAAAACACCAGTGTTCGCTGCTCTGATGCCAGCGCTTCAAACATCTGTCGGCGCGCCCCTGACTTGTGCGGGGGAAAACCTTCAAATACAAACCGGTCTGTTGGCAATCCGGCGGCGGACAGCGCTGCCGTCAGCGCGCAGGCCCCGGGCACGGGCACCACTGCAATACCCAGCTCACGCGCCCGTGCCACCAGTGCATAACCCGGATCTGAAATCAGGGGAGTCCCGGCGTCGCTGATCAATGCCACTGTGCGTCCAGCCTGCAACTCCGCCAGGATGCTGTCTTCACGCGAACGTGTGCTGAAATCATGGTAGGACACCAGCCGGGTCCTGATACCAAAATGCTGGGTAAGACGGCTGCTGTGCCGGGTATCCTCTGCAGCGATCAAATCTGCCCGACTCAGCACATCCAGCGCCCGTTGCGACATGTCACCCAGATTGCCGATCGGAGTGGCAACAACAAACAGGGTAGCCTGATTCAACTCGGGCGCGCGGGATTGAGCAATATCGTCAGTCATGGGGTCTCTCTCAGGCGTGGCGGCGAGGGCATCATATCGGCTGTGCAGGACGAGCATCAAGCAATGCGGTCAACAGCCTGCTATCATTTGAAGAGAGTATCAGCGTTACAGCGGATTTATAGCTATGACTGACCACGTAAAGGCCGGGCTTGAGCACACCCGGGACACATTCTGTCTGAAAGGCTTGCTGTCATTGCTGCTGGCCATGTCACTGAGCCAGTGCTCCAGCTCCAGCGTGCCTGAACCATCAGCCGAACAACCTCGGACAGTCGTGACAACAGACAGCGAGCCAGTTGCTCCCAATCGTATCAACCAGCTCCTGTTAATGGCTGCGGATGCACCCTCTCCCCTGGCCGAGCAGTACACACTGCAGGCGAGCCAACTGGCGCTGGATGACGGTGATATCGATACCGCTTCGGCAATTCTGGGGGGGCTTGGGGACAACAATGCATGGCCGATCAGTGTCAGAACCGGTGCAGGCTTGCAGCGCGCGCAACTCGCGCTGGCCCAGGGTGAAGCTGCACGTGCGCTGATTGTGCTGAATGGCAGCCCTTTTGATCGCCCGGATGAACTGAACATGGAAGTACGCCGGGCCATGATGCAACTGCGCGCCGATGCCTTTCTGTTGATGGGGCAGGCCTTGGCGGCAGCCCGCGAATACACACGCCTGGCCTCGTTGCTGGGCCCCGACCAACAGGCAGGCAATACCGATCGCATCTGGCAAATTCTCAGTGCAGCTCCTCCGGGCAGCCTGCAAGCACAAAGTGCACTGGTTGACTCTTATGAGCTGCGCGGGTGGATGGAACTGGTCAATGTCGTGATCAGCTCGCAGAACAACATCGAGGAACAGGTCAGGGCGGTGCGTTCATGGCAAGCTCGCTGGAACCGCCACAGCGCATCAACCCGGCTGCCTGAATCTCTGGCTTTTGCGATTGAGCTGCTCAACACAAGACCCGAGCGTATCGCACTGTTGTTGCCCTTGTCGGATGCTGCAGGCAGGGCAGTCAGCGAAGGTTTTCTGGCAGCGTACTATGATGCCGAGCAGCAAGAGCAGCAGGTTCCGGAAATTACTGTCTACGACACCAGCAACATCGTTGATGTTCTGCCACTCTACCGTCAGGTCGCAGACAGCGGTGTGGACCTGATCATCGGTCCGCTGCGCAAGGATTCTGTACGACAGCTGCAGGCACAACCGTCGCTGCCCGTTCCAACACTGGCCCTGAACTATGGAGACGAGGGAGTACCCAATCCACCGAATCTGTATCAGTTTGGTCTGGCTCCTGAGGACGAAATTCGTCAGGCCGTGCAGCTTGCATGGCAGGCCGGGCATCGGGTGGCAGTTGTCATGACTCCTGCCGGTGAAGAATACCGCCGTATCGGCGAGACGTTCATGAATGAGTGGCAGGCACTTGGCGGACATCTGGTGGCCAGCACAGGCTTTGCTGGCAGTGGTTCCTACTCTGATGCCATCCGCCGGTTACTGGATCTTGATGACAGTGAAGCGCGCGCAGCGCGTTTGCGCACTGTTGTACCACGCAGCAATCTGATCTTTTCACCGCGACGGCGGCAGGACGTTGACGTGATGTTCTTGCTGGCAACCCCGGTCGAGGGCCGTCAAATCAGACCTGCCATGGGTTTTCATTTTGCCGGTGATGTGGAAGTTTTTGCGATGCCAGCGATTTATGACGGCGCCGGGATTGCCACCAATCGTGACCTGAACGGTATCGTGTTTATCGACGCACCCTGGCTTCTGACAACCGATCCGCTGAAGCAATCTGTTGCAACAACATTCAGTGCCGGCTCGGGCCCCGTTGAGCGCCTCCGGGCCATGGGTGTTGACAGCTATCGTCTGCACACACGGCTGGCACAACTGGATAACTTTCCCGGCATCAGCATACAGGGAGCCACCGGCGTCCTGACCATGCGTGACGACGGCAGCATCAAACGCGAACTGATACCCGCACGTTTTGACGAGGCCAGCATTGTACTGCTGACGCCAGCCACCCCGCCGCCGTGATAGTGACTGATCAATAACCCTGACGGAGATGACAAGGATGTCCGACCGTACACCAACATCGCGAAATCACTTCAATCCCATTTTGCTGAATCAGGGGCCACTACCTCCTGATCAGCGTCGTCACACGGGCAACGCCTACGAGCAACTGGCGGCGGACTATCTCATTGCACAGGGGCTTACGCTGATCAACAGCAATTACTGCTGTAAATTGGGCGAAATTGACCTGGTCATGCAGGAGCGCGATACCCTGGTGTTTGTTGAGGTGCGCTATCGTTTGCGCAACGATTTTGTCAGCCCCATTCTCAGTATCAACCGCCAGAAACAGACACGGCTGCTGCGTACAGCCCGCGTTTATCTGAAACACCACCGCCTGAGCCATTCGGTACCGTCACGTATTGATGTGGTTGGGATCACGCCCCGCCCTGATGGCAGGGGCTGCCAGTTTCATTGGATACGCAACGCCATTCAGGCTCATTGGTAATCTCGCATTAAAGCTTGATTGCAGTAGAATGTCGTTTTCAGCATGACGGATTAACCGGAACGAAATGACTCCACAACAGCGTGTACAGCATCATTTCCAGCACAGTATGTCGACGCTTCAGGACACACAAACCGTGTTGACTGAGAGCATCTGTGTGGCAGCGGAGCGCATCACGCAATCCTTATTGCAAGGCGGCAAGATTCTGGTCTGTGGCAACGGCGGATCCGCGGCGCTGGCGCAGTATTTCTGTGCGCTGCTGATCAATCGTTTTGAACGCGAGCGGCCAGCTCTGCCTGCCATTGCCCTGCCATCGGATGCAGTTGCCCTGACGGCAATTGCATCCGATCTGCAATACAAGTCAGTCTACGCCCAACAGATTCGGGCACTGGGTCAGAACACGGATCTGTTGCTGGTACTCACCAGTGGCCGAAACAGTGCCAATCTGAGAGAAGCCGTCAGCGCAGCCTTTGATCGGGAAATGCCGGTAATCGTGATAAGCTGTGAAGAAAGCGGTAACGTGTCAGAAATGCTCAAACCGGGCGACCTTGAACTGAGGATTCCCGTGCGTGCAGCCTGTCGCAGCCAGGAAGCCCAGCTGACCGTTCTGCACTGTCTTTGTGACCTGATTGATGTTCAGATATTTGGAGAAGAACTGTGAGAATCAAACACTTTGTTGCTGTCAGTCTCCTGCTGGGCAGCACTGCCTGTACCACCATATTGACCGAAACCACAGGCCCTGAAGGCATGCAGGAAGATCCTTATCTGCGCACTGCAGGGACAATCGTCGAAGATGAGTCTATCGAGACCAAAGTGGCCGTGAACATGCGCTCCCAGCAGCCCCAGTTTCGCGATGCCAGTTTTGATGTCACCAGCCATAACGGTGTTGTCCTGCTGGTTGGCCAAGTGCAATCAGAAGATCTGAAGCAGCAGGCAACCCGGATCGCTTCCGAAGCAAGCACACATGTGCGACGAGTGCATAATGAGCTCGAAATCTCCGGCCCGCGCAGCTTCCTCTCGCGCAGCAATGACTCCTGGCTTGCCACCAAGGTTCGCACCCAGTTGGCTGCAAACGAAGGCATCAACTCAAACCGTATCCGGGTGGTGGCCAATAACGGCACCATTTACCTGATGGGAATTGTGGATCGCGCCGAAGGGGACCGGGCAACCAATCTTGCCCGCAGCGTTGGTGGGGTACTGCGAGTTGTTAACGTCTTTGAGTATCTCTGACGCCTGACGACAGCGGTTCGCGCGACAACTTATGACAACTGCGCGTGCAAGTTGGTGACCGGAGCACAGAAGTTACTTGACCACCCTCAGTGCTGCCCGGCCACGGGTCTTGTTGTCGCCATCCGATGATTTTCCCTGACCTTTTGCTGGTCCGGGAACCGGTCCTGACGGCGGAGCAGGTGGAACGGGCGATGGCTTTTCCGTCTCGAATACCATGCCCTGCCCGTTCTCCCGGGCATAAATTCCCATAATTGCCGCTATCGGAACATAAACGGGAGTCGGGATACCGGCAAAACGTCCATTAAACTCCAGCGCATCGTTGCTCATGAGCAGGCCATGAACAGCAACAGGTGAAATATTCAGGATAATCTGGCCATCCTTGACATAGTCCTGCGGCACCTGAACCGCGTCAGCATATGCGTTGACAACGATGTAAGGTGTGCAGTTATTTTCGAGTATCCACTCGTACAAAGCACGCAGCAGATACGGTCGACTGGAGGTCATGCTCATAGGCTGAGGCCTATACCATCTCTTTTTCCTGATCAGACAGGCTGAGTCGCACAGAATCCCGTGCAAACAGTCGCGCCCGATACTCAAGCAGAGGCTGGACGGATTTATGATTCCCCAGATCAATACCCAGTGAGGGCAATCTCCAGAGTATTGGAGTGACACAACAGTCCACAATGGTGAACTCGTCGCTCATAAAAAAGGGTTTTTCAGCAAATATTGGTGCGATTGAGGTCAGGCTTTCACGCAACTCCTTGCGCATCTTGTCCTGTTGTGCGGCGGTGCCTTTGCCAGCACTCAAATCATCAATGACTGAACACCAGTCGCGCTGTATACGGTACATCCACAGTCGGCTTTGCGCCCTTGCTACCGGGTACACCGGGAACAAGGGCGGGTGCGGAAACCGCTCATCAAGGTATTCCATCATGATGTTGGCTTCGTACAAGACAAGATCACGATCAACCAGCGTTGGCAGGCTGTTGTAGGGGTTCAGTGAGGTCAGATCTTCCGGGATGTTGGCCGGGTCCACATTGATTGTTTCAACGGTAACACCCTTCTCGGCCAGCACGATGCGCACCCGATGGCTGTATTGACTACGGCCATCAGAGTAAAACGTCATCGAAGACCGCTTGGCTACAACACCCATACTTTACTGCCCCTCAATAAAACATCTCAGCCTGAATGACTGCTGGAAACGTATCAGTGGATACGTCTCCAGTATTCACGGTTCAGCAGCGTTACCAGTACAAACAGTATCGCGAGGAAGCCGAGCACATAAACACCGATTTCCTGACGCTTGAGGCGAACCGGTTCACCGATGTAATACAGGAAATTGGTCATGTCATAGATCATGGCGTCAAATTCGGCTGGAGACAGTTTACCAGTCCCTTCAACATGGGCCAGTTCGCACTCTTCAGGCGTAGATGCATTGTTGGTGCACACGACTTCACCTTGCAGGCCATACAGCACGTTTGGCATACCGACGTTCGGGAATATCTTGTTATTAACACCCCAAACTCGCGCTTCGTCAGTGTAGAAAGAGCGCAGATAGGTGTAAATCCAGTCGGGGCTGCGCACACGTGCAATCAGCGTCAGATCCGGCGGTACTACACCAAACCAGGCATTGCCATGTTCCGGACGCATGGTGTTGTCCATCAGATCACCAATGGCCTGACCTCCGAATGCAATATTCTCCAGAATCAGGTTGTGCGGAATACCCAGATCATCAGCAGTGCGCTCAAAACGTGCATACTGCAGCGAGTGGCAGGAGTGGCAATAGTTCATGTAGCTGTTAAAACCACGCTGCAGCGATGCCTGATCACGCAGATCCAGTTCGACGTGGTCCAGCGGCACGTTAGACTGCTCGGCACCCACGGCGCGCAGCGGCAACAGCACCAGTACAGCAAGCAGTCCCAGGGTAATCAGCAGTTGCTTGTTGCTGATCCAGCGGCCAGTCACACGAGACGGCTCCGGGAAGGTCTGCTCCTTCTTCGTGTACCAGGGCATCAGGAAGAAGTACAGGAAGTACAGCACTGTGGTGATCTGCGCCAGCACGGTGCGAGCCGGGCTCACTGTCAGGGTACCGAGGTAACCCAGAATCAGGAAGCTGGCGGTAAATATGAGCAATGCAATTCGGCTGTACCAGCCTTTGTAGCGGATCGATTTGACAGGGCTGCGATCCAGCCACGGCAGTACAAACAGGATTGCGATCGCACCAAACATCACCACCATACCCCAGAACTTGGCATCAATACCAAAGAGCGGGATAGTCACTGCACGCAGCATGGAGTAGAACGGTGTGAAGTACCACACTGGCGGCACGTGTGCCGGCGTCACCAGCGGGTTGGCCTCCTGGAAGTTCGGCGGCTCAAGGAAGTAGCCTCCCATCTCAGGAGCAAAGAAGATAATGCCGCAGAAGACGAAGAAGAACACCGTAATACCAACCAGATCATGCACGGTGTAGTACGGATGGAACGGAATGCCATCAACCGGAATACCGTTGGCATCCTTGTTCTTCTTGATTTCAATACCATCAGGGTTGTTGGAACCTACTTCGTGCAGTGCCAGCAGGTGCAACACAACCAGCGCAATCAGGATGATTGGCAGTGCAACAACGTGCAGGGCAAAGAACCGGTTCAGCGTTGCGCCGGAAATCAGGAAGTCGCCACGTACCCAGACCAACAGATCTTCACCGATGACCGGAATGGCACCGACCAGCGACACAATCACGTTGGCACCCCAGTACGACATCTGACCCCAGGGCAATACATACCCCATGAAACCTTCAATCATCAGCACCAGGTAGATGGCCATACCAAATACCCAGATCAGCTCGCGCGGCTTCTTGTACGAACCGTACATCAGACCACGGAACATGTGCAGATAAACCACCACGAAGAAAGCGGAGGCGCCGGTAGAGTGGATGTAACGGATAAGCCAGCCGAATTCGACATCACGCATGATGTATTCAACGGACGCAAACGCTGCCTCGGCGCTGTTGGTGTAGTGCATGGTCAGGAAAATGCCTGACACCAGCTGTATCACCAGCACCACCAGTGACAACACACCAAAGAAGTACCAGAAATTGAAGTTCTTGGGTGCGTAATACTTGCTCATGTGCTTTTCCCAAGCAGTCATGATGGGCAAGCGATCATCAACCCAGTCGCGCAAGCCTACGAGTGAGGACACGATCAAGCCTTGTTTCTTTGTATCACTCATTATGCGCTTACCTCGTCTTCACCAATCACAAGGATATTGTCTGTCTCATAGTAGTGCGGCGGCACTTCCATGTTGCGTGACGCCGGCGAGCCGCTGTATACGCGACCGGCCATATCGAACTTGGACCCGTGGCAAGGACAGAAGAAACCACCCTTCCAGTTCGCTTCGAAAGGTTCCGGGCGGATAGCCAGTCGGGGTGTGGGAGAGCAGAACAGGTGGGGGCAAAGGCCAACCAGCACCAGAATCTCCGGTCGACGCGAGCGATATTCGTTGGTGGCATACTCCGGCTGCTCGGGCTGAACGGAAGCCGGGTCTTGCAGGTCACCGTCAATTGTTGGCAGCGCTGCAAGGGCTTCCTGCGTACGACGCACCACGAATATCGGACGACCACGCCAGGCGGGGATCGGCCCGAGGATCGCACCTTCTTCGATGCGGCTGATATCAACCCTCACGGCAGCACCGGCTGCGCGAGCTTTGGCACTGGGATTCCAGGAACCGACGAAGGGAACTACCGCTCCCACGACACCGGCTACACCCACTACCGAGGTTGACCCCAATAAAAACCGTCTGCGGCCAGAATCAGTACCGTCTTCACTCACCGTGTAATCTCCTGAGCATTGTCATCTGTCGAAAAAGAATCAGGCCCGGCACGCTGGTTGGGTGCGGGCAAAAATCACAATTGCTGCTTTGCTGCGCTGTACGTTTCAAGACCCGCCGTTTCAGGGCAGGCCCAAAGCTCGATACCTGTTCTTTCCTCCATGGGACGACAGGCTTCGACCGGGCAGTGAGGATACCACCGGGCTATCGGCTCAGGTTTTGGGGCGCAAACCGGCAAACGCGCGGAATGGTAGTTAATTTGGCGTTTTTTTTCAAGCACACAAAGCGCAAATCACACTTTAAGTTCTTGAATAAAAAAGGGATTTATTTTTTAGCAGGAAAATAAAAAAGCGCTGACCGTGATACGGACAGCGCTTTTTTGATCCAGATCAAATTTGTTGGCACAAACCAGATCAGAGTTCCGGGAACAATTAACGCTTGGAGTACTGGGGACGCTTGCGCGCTTTGCGCAGACCAACCTTCTTACGCTCAACGGCACGGGCATCACGAGTCACGAAGCCAGCCTTGCGCAGCGGTGAGCGCAGCTCCTCATCATAGGCAATCAGGGCGCGGGTCAGACCATGACGAATCGCACCAGCCTGGCCGAAACTGCCACCACCGGCAACAGTCACCTTGACGTCAAACTTGCCAACCATATCAACCAGCTCAAGCGGCTGCTGCACAATCATGCGCGCCACTTCACGGCCGAAGAAGTTATCCAGCGTGCGGTTGTTAATGCTGATGCTGCCAGTGCCTTTGCTGATAAAAACGCGCGCTGTTGCAGTCTTGCGGCGGCCGGTGCCGTAGTATTGTGTTGTTGCCATAAGGACTCAGTGAACCTCGTCAAAAGCTTACAGTTGCAGTGCCTGCGGCTGCTGTGCCGCGTGCGGATGCTCATTACCCGCATACACTTTGAGTTTCTTGAACATTGCGCGACCCAGCGGAGTGCGGGGGAGCATACCTTTGATTGCCAGCTTCAGAACGCGCTCGGGAGCACGCTCAATCAGCTTCTCGAAGCTGAAAGACTTCAGACCACCCGGGAAACCGGTGTGGTGATGGTACATTTTGTCTTTGGCTTTGTTGCCAGTGACACGCACTTTGTCTGCGTTGATCACAACCACAAAATCACCAGTATCCACGTGCGGTGTGTACTCAGGCTTGTGCTTGCCGCGCAGACGGCTGGCGATCTCGGCTGCAATACGACCAAGGGTTTGGCCTTCTGCATCCACGAGCAGCCAATTGTGTTCAACATTCTGTGGTTTGGCACTAAAAGTCTTCATGAAACGTCACCGAACGGGCATTATCTTCAGGGAGCGCGAATACTACCGAAGCACTTGGGAAACTTCAAGCACTTTGTTCGCGAAACCGGTTGTCAAAACTGCAGCATCAGCGCAACTGGCCATCACAACTCACGGACGGTGTTCCAACCCGAGATATTCCTCTGATTGCATCTCCAGCAAGCGGCTGCGGGTGCGCTCGAACACAAATGCCAACCCATGTCCGCTATAGAGTGCGGACAATGGCACCTCTGCCGAGATAATCAGTTTGACATGGCGATCATAAAGCTCATCCACCAGACTGACAAAACGGCGCGCCATATCGTCATGACTGCCATCCATGGCAGGCACGTCGGCCAGAATGACCGTATGATATTCGCGAGCCAGCTCGATATAGTCAAACGCGCTGCGGGCACCGGCGCACAACTGCCTGAAATCAAACCAGGCTACACCATCGGACACCAGCCGGACTGCCACCTGACGCCCCAGAATTTCGACAAAGGTGTCTTGCTGACGCTCGGCATGACCTGAGGCCAGGCGATCAAAGACATCCCGGAGCGCCCGATCAGCCTCGACCCCCAACGGATAAAAGTACAGACTTGCCTGTTTAAGCGCCCGCAAACGATAGTCGATACCGCTGTCCAGCTCCAGAATCCGGCAATGCTGATGCAACAGCCGGATAGCCGGCAAAAAGCGCTCGCGTTGCAAGCCATTCGCATAAAGCCCGTCCGGGTGGATATTCGACGTCGCGACCAGTACAACACCTCTGGACATCAGATGCTCGAGCAGGCCTCCCAGGATCATTGCGTCACCAATATCAGAGACAAAAAACTCGTCAAAACACAGCACCCGCGCACGAGACGCAATCGAATCGGCCACCATTTCCAGCGGATTTTTCTGTTGCTTCAGCCGGGCCAGTTCGGCATGCACCTGCTGCATAAACCGGTGAAAATGGGTACGCTGCTTGCGCTCAAACGGCAAACATTCAAAAAAAGTATCCATCAGGTATGTTTTGCCCCGCCCTACACCTCCATATATATAGAGGCCTCGGACCGGACCGGGTCTGACCAGGCCGAGCCGGCTTTTCAGCCAGCCGGCAATACCCGGGGATTGCTCCTCGCGGGCGACAATGTCGTCATAAAGGTGCTGCAAAGCCTCTACCGCCAGCGCTTGTGCCGCATCCGGCTTGATAAGGCCGCGATCAAGATCGTTCTGCCAGGATTGTAGAGGGGTTGTCATGGGGCGCCCGATGAGCTCTGAAGGCGCGCATTCTAAGGCAAACAGCCGGCGCAGACCAAGTCCGTGACGGCCCGGGCCTGACCGGCCCGCACCATCGTGCTAGAATGCGCGCGGGTCAAGCAGGCGCTTTCACGATATACTGGCGCCAATCTCAGATAAGGAAGACAGCCAATGATGTGGTTAACAGGCATTGTATGTCTGGCAATAGGTGTGGCCGGAGGCCTGCTGCTTGCCAGACGACTTGACAACACCAGCCCGGGCCGGGTCGAAGAACTGGAGAACCGCATCCAGGAACTCCAGCGTTTCCACGCCGACTATCGCGAACACGTCAGTGAGCACTTTAATACGACAGCCGAGCTGGTCCAGCAGATGACTGACAGCTATCGTGATGTATATCAGCACCTTGCTCGCGGCGCCCAGGACCTTTGCAGCGAGGATGTTGCCAACAGATTGCTGCCAAGTGCAGACAATGCGCTGTTCGCCAGCAATGAGCATGAAGCACTGGAGCAACCCAAAGACTACGCACCCAAGCGCAGCAATGGCAACTCTGGCGCCCTGTCGGAAAACTTCGGCCTGGATCGCAGAGACACAGACTAGTACAGAATCACGAACATTATTCAGACATCCGGCAGTCCAACCCTGCGGGCGGACTGCGGCACCCGGTAGAAAGACATCATGGCAGACTACAACCTGACTCACCTCAAGCAGCTGGAAGCTGAAAGTATCCATATCATTCGCGAGGTCGCGGCCGAGTTTGACAACCCGGTCATGCTCTACTCGATTGGCAAGGATTCCTCAGTCATGCTGCATCTGGCACTCAAGGCGTTCTTTCCCGGACGCCTGCCTTTTCCGCTGATGCATGTGGATACCACCTGGAAATTCCGCGAAATGATCCAGTTCCGTGACGATCAGATGAAAAAGTTGGGACTGGATCTGATTGTACACACCAATCAGGAAGGTATCGCCGCAGGCATAGGCCCTTTTACACATGGTAGCGAAAAACATACCGACGTGATGAAGACCCAGGCTCTGCGCCAGGCCTTGGACAAGTACAAATTCGATGCTGCTTTTGGTGGTGGTCGTCGTGATGAAGAAAAATCACGCGCCAAGGAACGTGTGTTTTCATTCCGCGACAAAAACCATCGCTGGGACCCCAAAAATCAGCGCCCGGAGCTTTGGAACATTTATAACGGCAAGGTCAACAAAGGCGAGAGCATTCGCGTGTTCCCGCTGTCCAACTGGACCGAACTCGATATCTGGCAATACATCTATCTGAACAATATCGATATTGTTCCGCTGTATTTTGCCAAGGAGCGCCCGGTGGTCAATATGGATGGCACCCTGATCATGGTTGACGACGATCGCATGCCACTGGCAGGCAGGACCGTGGAACACAAGATGGTGCGCTTCCGCACGCTGGGCTGTTATCCGCTCACCGGTGCCGTTGAATCAACCGCCAACACATTGCCCGAAATCATCCAGGAGATGCTGCTGACTACCAGCTCAGAGCGTCAGGGTCGCCTGATTGACAGCGATCAGGCCGGATCAATGGAAGAGAAAAAGCGCAAAGGATACTTCTGAAGATGTCACATCAATCCGAACTGATTGCAACCGATATTACCGCTTATCTTGCCCAGCATGAACGCAAGGAATTGTTGCGCCTGCTGACCTGCGGCAGCGTCGATGACGGCAAGAGCACCCTGATTGGACGTCTGCTGCACGATTCCAAGATGATTTATGAAGACCAACTGGCTGCGATTCAGAAAGACAGTCTCAAGGTCGGTACCACGGGTGGCAAAATTGACCTCGCTCTGCTGGTGGATGGTTTGCAAGCTGAGCGTGAGCAAGGCATCACTATCGATGTTGCCTACCGCTATTTTTCGACATCAAAGCGCAAGTTTATTATTGCTGACACCCCAGGCCACGAGCAGTACACACGCAACATGGCCACTGGCGCCTCCACCTGTGATCTGGCCATCATCCTGATCGACGCGCGTCACGGCGTGCAGGTGCAAACCCGCCGCCACAGCTTCATTACATCGCTACTGGGCATCCGCCACATCGTTGTTGCCATCAACAAAATGGATCTGGTGGACTTTAGCCAGGAGGTGTTTGAGAAGATCAAGGCCGATTACCTTGCATTCACCAGCAAGCTGCGTCAGGCGGAGTTCCACTTTATTCCGATGTCTGCACTGAATGGCGACAACGTGGTCAATCCGAGCGAGTCGATGCCGTGGTACGAAGGCCCGACACTGATGTCCCTGCTGGAAAATGTGCACATTGCTGAAGACCGCAATTTTGATGACTTCCGCTATCCGGTTCAGTACGTCAATCGTCCCAATCTGAACTTCCGCGGCTTCTGCGGCACGATCGCATCCGGAGTCGTGCGCAAGGGCGACGAAATTATCGTGCTGCCCTCAAAGAAAAAGAGCCGGGTCAAATCCATTGTCACCTATGACGAAGAGCTGGAAATGGCCTTCGCTGACATGGCCATCACACTGACCATGGAAGATGAAATTGATATCAGCCGTGGTGACATGATTGTCCACCGTGACAATATGCCTGTTGTTGCCGAGGAGTTCGATGCCACCGTTGTCTGGATGACGGAAAATCCCTTGCTGCCGGGCAAACTCTATGATTTCAAACTGGGCACCAAAACCGTCAGTGGGCGCGTCTCGGTGATCAAACACCAGATTGATGTCAACACACTGGAGGAGCGCCCAACGCCTGCTCTGGAGCTTAATGAAATTGGTCTGTGTGAAATCACCGTTGACCAGCCAGTGTGCATAGACAGCTACGAAAAGAACCGCAGCACCGGTGCCTTTATTGTGATTGACCGGCTGAGCAATGTGACTGTCGGTGCCGGCATGATCAATCTGGAGACAGCCGCCAGACGCAAGGGTGTGCGCAGCAGCACTGCCCACGTCACCCGCGAGGAACGTGCTGCCCGTTACGGACAGAAACCGGCAACCATCATGTTTATTGGTGTTTCCGGATCGGGCAAATCCACACTGGCGCATGGCCTGGAACGTCGCCTGTTCGATCGCGGCCGTGTCAGCACCGTGCTTGATGGCAAGGCGATGCGCCTGGGCATCAGCAAGGACTTGCCACACGATGCAGCGGGTCGCGCTGAAAACTTGCGCCGCAGTGCGCACATTGCGCGCCTGCTCAATGACTCCGGGCTGATTTGCTGCGCTGCTTTTGTTGCCCCCAACCCGGATTCGCGTGAACATGCATTGAGTGTAATTGGCAAGGACAACTGCATTGTTGTGTATCTGAATCCACCGATTGATGTCTGCAAACAGCGCGATCCCAGTGGCATCTACGCGGCTGCCGAGACCACCGGCTACTCTGATGTGCCAGGTATCACTTTCCCTTATCCACGTCCGGATCACGTTGATATTGAACTGGATACCAGTGCGCTGTCAGTTGAGGACTGTCTTGATCAGGTGGTGATGCTGATGCAGGACAGAGGTATTATCGCTGGACGCTAATGCGGCCAGCGATCTCAGACCGGATTGTCGATATCAATAAAACTGTGCTGGATACCAAAGCGCCGGGCGAGCATATCGCCCAGCGCTTTGACACCATATCGCTCGGTAGCATGATGCCCGGCAGCAAAATAATGCATGCCATACTCTTGCGCGCTATGTACCGTCTGTTCGGAAATCTCCCCGGAAATATAGGCATCAGCACCCGCGCGCGCAGCGTGCTCAATGTATTGCTGGGCAGCACCGGTACACCACGCCACACGCCGGATAGGCTTGTCTGCCGCAGCGATATGCTGGGGATTTCTGCCCAGAGCCCGCGCAATCCTTGCGGCCATTTGCTCACCGGATTCAGGCGCTGGCAAATCTGCTATCAAGCCCATCACCTGATTGTTCTGTTTCATCAGCTCGCCCGTGGGAACCAGGCCAAGCACTGCCGCCAACTGAGTGTTATTGCCAAGTTCAGCATGGGCATCGAGCGGCAAATGATAGGCCAGCAAACTGATGTCGTGGTCCAGCAGTGTTTTGATGCGCTTGCGCTTGAGACCTGTGATCACACTGTCTTCACCGCGCCAGAAATAACCATGGTGCACCAGCACGGCATCGGCTCCGGCTTGCACCGCGGCATCCAGCAAACGCTGACTGGCGGTGACTCCGGTGACCAGATGACTGATCACCGGCTTGCCTTCAACTTGCAGACCGTTGGGGCAATAGTCATTGAATTGGTCCGGTTTGAGCTGGCGATTAATCTCGACAAGCAGCTCGTTCAGCATAATCGGCATATCGGGGTTTCCTGGACGGCTTTTTGATGATTACCTTCACTTCAGCGACATTTGTTCGCATAATGCGCCGAGTATCAGTGAAGCCCCCCGGGATGGCAAGCGCCTGCTCATGAGCACAAACAACACATGATAAAGAAGTCTCTGCAATTTCTTGGCTGGCCCGTCATATGCGGTGTGTTGTTTGCATTGGTACTGATGCAGTACCAGCAAATACAGCGCATTCAGCAGGCGTTGAGCGATCTGCCTGCATCGCCGCCAGCCACATCAACACTGTCAGACTCCTATGCCGATGCAATAGAGCGCGCAGCACCATCCGTGGTCAGCATTCATTCCACCATCCGGGAACAGATCGAGCTGCCTCCCGCTGAAGAAATCCCGCCTGCCCTGCGTGATCTGCTACAGAACATCCCTGCTGAACGTTTATGGGAGAGCCTGGGCTCCGGAGTGGCCGTCAGCAACAACGGCCATATCCTCACAGCATTGCATGTCATTGAAGGCGCTGAGGATATCGAAGTGCATTACAACGATACCCGGCATGGCAGTGTGACCGCACGCGCGACCATTCTGGGAACAGATCCGGGCACGGATCTGGCACTGTTGAAAGTGGACGGCGCCGTATTGCCTCCGGCCATCCCTATTGGCTCATCCGATATTGTCAGAGTGGGTGATTCCGTGCTCAGCATCGGTTATCCACGCCGTGACCTGATGACACAAAAATCCGTATCCCACGGCATTGTGAGCGCTCTGGGCATCCCCCGTGACGGTTTGCCCATTGTTGAGTACATACAGACTGATGCCGCAATGAATTACGGCAACTCCGGCGGCGCCCTGATCAATACCGAAGGCCAGCTGATCGGCATCAACTCATTTATCTATTCTGAAACCGGCGGTTCCGATGGCATCGGGTTTGCTGTGCCCGTCAACAAGGCCATGATTGTGGTTGAGCAATTGATTGCCTATGGGGAAGTGACACCAGGTTATCTCGGCGTCATCACCGGAGAGATGTTGACGGCTGAGACCAGCACCAGCTTTTTTGGCAGAGATGACATTAACGGCTTGCTGATTGAACAGGTCACCGAAGACAGTCCGGCCGAATTGGCGGGTATACACGCTGGCGATGTCATGACTGCCATTGATGGTGTCACCATCCGCAGCGTGATCAGTGCCGTCGAGCAGATCAATCGCAAGGCTCCGGGGCAAGCTGTACGGCTGCGCATTTTCAGAGAAGGCAGTTATCAGGACATCGACGTGGTTCTGGGTGCAGGCACGGCGCAGTACCGCACCCAGATCAGTGAGGATTGAGGAAACTCAGGCTTTACCTGGCGTATGACGGCCGGGAATGCGCCAGGCAGCAGACAGGGCATGCGCCTGCAGATGTTCATTGATGGCCAGCGTCTCAGCCACCGGCGCCAGCGCGACTGCCCCCGCCGGTGAGCAATGAAGGATTGAGCTGCGCTTCTGGAAATCATACACACTCAGGGGTGAGAAGAAGCGCGCTGTGCCTGAGGTCGGCAGTACGTGACAGGGGCCGGCACAATAATCACCCAGCGCCTCCGGTGTGTGGCGTCCCATAAAAATGGCACCGGCATGGCGCACACCCTCCAGCCACGACGCCGGATCATCCACAGACAGCTCAAGGTGCTCCGGCGCGATCTGGTTACAAATACGCAAGGCGTCCGCCTTGTCTCGTGCATGAATCAAGGCACCACGCCCGCTCAACGAGGTGCGGATAATCGCAGCGCGACTCATTTGTGGCAACAGTTGGCGAATGCTGCGCTCTACCGCGCCCAGAAAATCTGCATCGGTGCTGATCAGAATGGACTGTGCCTGCTCATCGTGCTCAGCCTGTGAGAACAGATCCATGGCAATCCAGTCCGGATCGGTTTTGCCATCACAGACAATGGTCAGCTCTGATGGTCCGGCGACCATGTCGATGCCTACTTCACCGAATACCTGTTTTTTCGCGGCGGCGACATAGACATTGCCGGGCCCGGTAATTTTGTCAACACGCGGAATGGTTTGTGTACCAAATGCCAGTGCTGCAATCGCCTGCGCACCACCGATGGTAAACAGTCGGTCAACACCGGCGACAGCGGCCGCCGCAAAAATAAGACGTCCGGCGCCACCGGCATCGGCGCCATACGCCGTTGGCACCACCGCAATGATCTCCGACACACCAGCCACACGAGCCGGAATCGCATTCATCAGCACAGAGGACGGGTAATTGGCTTTGCCACCCGGCACATACAAACCGGCACGCTCCAACGGTGTGACTCGCTGGCCATACACAGAACCGTCGGCTTCCTGATACTGCCAGGACGGTTGCAACTGACGCTCGTGGTAACAACGGATACGTTCGGCCGCAGTCAGCAAGGCCTCACGCTGTGCTGGTTCCAGACTGTCGAGCGCCGCCTGCATCTGAGTCTTTGATACTTCCAACTCTGCCATGCTGTGCGCTTCAAAACGGTCAAACCGGCGCGTGTATTCCAGCACGGCCTCATCACCACGAACCCTGACATCGGCCAGAATACCGGCTACGGTGCGATTCAGTTGTTCGTCTTCAATCATGCGCCGGTCAAGCAAAGCGTTCAGCTCTGCATCAAAACCGCTCGCCCCCGATTGCAGGCGTCTGATAGTGAAATTGTCGCTCATGATTGTTCCTGCCTGTTCGACACGGCCTCGGCCAATCGCGCCAGCAACTGGCTGACAGCCTGATGCTTCATCTTCATCGAGGCTTTGTTCACAATGACCCGCGAACTGATATGGGCAATCAACTGCAAGGGTTCAAGCCCGTTGGCCCGCAGCGTATTGCCACTGTCCACGATATCCACGATCCAGTCAGCCAACCCCATTGATGGTGCCAACTCCAGCGCACCGTTCAGTTTGATGATGTCTGTTTGCAGTCCTTGCTCGGCAAAATATCTACGGGCAATGTTCACGAATTTGCTGGCAACCTTGACCCTACCGCGCGGCGGCTCGGCGCCAACCGGGGCTGCTGTCATCAGTCGGCAGCGCGCGATGTTCAAGTCGAGCGGCTCATAAAAAGCCTGCTCGCCGTACTCCATCAACAGGTCCTTGCCGACCACGCCCAGATCGGCACTGCCAAACTCGACATACGTCGGAACGTCAGAGCCGCGCACGATCATGATACGCAGACCTGGCACATTGGTATCAAAAATCAGCTTGCGGCTTTTGCTGTGATCTTCCAGCAGATGGATACCGGTTTCCGCCAACAGTGGCATCACTTCTTCCAGAATCCGACCTTTGGTCAGCGCCATCACAACCGGCTGGGCTGTCATATCCATCATGCTGCTCTGTCCTTTCATGCTTTGATCAGGCAATGCTCAATCAACTCTATTGTGCAACCCGGCGAATGATCGCGCCTAGCGATTGCAGTTTTTCCTCTATGCATTCATAACCGCGGTCAATGTGGTAAATGCGGTCCACCAGCGTCTCGTTTTGGCTGACCAGACCGGCAATCACCAGACTGGCGGAAGCGCGCAAGTCAGTGGCCATTACCGGAGCACCCTTGAGCTGGGGCACACCGGTGACGATGACAGTATTGCCTTGTACCTGCATACGCGCGCCCATGCGGTTCATTTCCGGCACATGCATAAAACGGTTTTCAAAAATGGTTTCCGTGATGGATCCGGTGCCATCTGCAATCGCGTTCAATGCAGTGAACTGCGCCTGCATGTCAGTCGGAAATGCCGGATATGGCGCAGTGCGCAGCGAAATCGCTTTGGGGCGCCGGCCATGCATGTTCAGCTCAATCCAGTCTTCACCCGTGCGTATCCCGGCACCCGCCTCCTCCAGTTTGCTCAGCACAGCCTCCAGAATGTCCGGGCGGGTATCCTTGCACAAGATGCGACCCCGAGTCGCCGCTGCCGCTATCAGGTAGGTACCGGTCTCTATCCGGTCAGGCATCACGGTATAGCTGCAACCATGCAGCTTTTCCTTGCCATTAATCACAATGGTGTCGGTACCCGCACCCCTGATGTCCGCACCCATGGCAATCAGGCAGTCCGCCAGATCCACCACTTCCGGTTCGCGGGCAGCGTTTTCAATCACCGTCTGCCCTTGAGCCAAAGTTGCAGCCATCAACACATTCTCAGTCCCTGTGACCGTGCACATGTCCATAAAAATATGGCAGCCCTTCAGGCGACCATTGACTGAGGCCTTGATATAACCATCTTCCACAACAATGTCAGCGCCCATTTTCTGCAGCGCGGTGATGTGCAGATTGACCGGGCGACTTCCGATGGCACAACCACCGGGCAGGGCAACTTCGGCGCGACCAAAATGTGCCAGCAATGGACCCAGTACCAGAATCGAGGCCCGCATGGTTTTTACCAGGTCGTAGGGCGCGCTGCAGTGGCGTACAGCGCCACCACGGATTTCGACCGTCAGCTTTTCATCCACCACATGTTCAATACCCATGCAGCCCAGCAGTTCCAGCATGGTGGTAATGTCATACAGGTGTGGCAGGTTGCGCACCTGCACCGGCTCTTCGGTCAGCAGGGTTGCTGCCAGAATCGGCAATGCCGAATTTTTTGCACCGGCGATACGAATTTCGCCATTCAGGCTGACGCCGCCCTGAATCAAAAGCTTGTCCATGAGTTATCCTGAAAATTGCCTGGAATCATCAGGCGATCACGTGATGACAGCTGGCGCCTCAGGCGCCAGCTTCCTCGGGTGTCTGCAGCTTCATGCTGACAGCATGAATCGCACCGGAACTGATGTGGTCATTCAGGTGCTGATAAATCATCTGCTGGCGTTTGACGGCGCCAAGGCCGGCAAACACAGAACCTGTCACCGCGACCTGAAACTTGCCGCCGCCGCCATCAACGCGGATCTGGCAACCGGGCAACCCCTCTGCCAGCAGCGCCCTGATTCCCTCTGCATCTATACTCATGTGCTTCCTGTCCGTAAAAACTGTCTGATTGGATCTGAAATGCTCTGGCGTCCGTGCTGGCAGTGACTATCACTGCCAAGCCTGGATCACCTGATCAATATCGTTGTTGTGACGCGCCATCAACGCCGCAAACTGGGTATGGTACTGTCGACGCAGGTTGATGCCGCCCACAAAAATGTTGCGCAGCTTCCACTCGCCATCGGCATTCTGGAACAGCGCGTACTGCAACTCGATGCGCGAACCGTTGTTCTCCAGTTGCATGCGCACTGTAGTGCCTGCACCCGGTTCGGCAGCTTCGTTACCCGCTGGCAGGAAAGTCAGTTGCTGGCCACCGTACTCAACCAGCGCAGAGCCATAAAAACGTGTGAGCGTAGAACGCAGTTTTTCGCCGAAATCCAGAATCTGCTCTTCCGAAGCCTGCTGCGAAAAACGCGCCATCACACCGACAGCCACTTCGCGAAAGTCGACAAATTTGCTCACTTCTTCCTCAACACCAGCGTAATACCGCTCTTTGTCGGAGTTGAAATATGGGCGCAGCTCCTGCACGCGCTGCAACAGCTGATTCACTGATTGCTCCGCTGCCTCAACTGCTGTCAAACCGGCAGTCTGAGCCATCGCCAACGGGGCGAGCAGCATCATCGCCACCAGCGCAAACACTCGCGAAACTGATTTCATGGTTCTACTTCCTCCTTAACCCGATGTGGGCCGCAGTGTACCTCAAATACCCATCCCGATAAATTACTGTTTACGCAGGCCAGACTGAACCAGGACGCATGAACCCCGGCTGAACAGGCTGCCGGACAAGCCTCCGGGCAGCCGGCTCCGCTTTAGTTGCTGCGCAAGCAGGCCGGCTTGGGCATAATACGCGCTTTGACAGTGTATGGACTTTGCATACGCACATGCCAAAACAGCCTGTCCGTATTCAGAAAGACGTTCCCAACAGAGGCATTATTCCCGCTTATGTCCAGTACAACCCAGACTGATACAGGCCTCCGGAATGATTCCGGCAGCCAGCTCAAGGCCAGCGCCCTGCGCACCATACGCATCGAACACGATGCCATCGGCGCGCTGAAGGAGCGTATCAACGAGGATTTTGCCCATGCTTGCCAGCTCATGCTGGCTTGTGAAGGACGTATTGTCGTCACCGGCATGGGCAAGTCCGGTCATATTGCCCGCAAAATTGCCGCGACACTCTCCAGCACCGGCAGTCCAGCGATGTTTGTACATCCGGCCGAGGCCAGCCATGGCGACCTCGGTATGATCACCGACAAAGACGTGGTGCTGGCACTGTCCAACTCCGGGACCACGGAAGAGTTGCTGACTATCCTGCCCCTGATCAAGCGCAAGGGGGTACCTCTGGTCAGCATGACCGGCAATGCCAGCTCGATACTGGCACGCAGTGCTGATGCGCATATTGATGCCAGTGTGACCGAGGAAGCTTGCCCGCTTGGCCAGGCACCCACCGCCAGCACAACGGTCGCGCTGGTGCTGGGGGATGCGTTGGCCATGGCCTTGCTGGAGGCCAAGGGCTTTACACAGGAGGACTTCGCGTTTTCGCATCCGGGCGGCCGCCTGGGACGCCGCCTGCTGCTCAAGGTGCATGACATCATGCACAGCGGCGACAGCGTGCCACGCGTCAGTACCGATACCCTGATGAAAGATGCCCTGTACGAAATCAGCAGCAAAGGTCTGGGCATGACCACCGTGGTCAATGCCGACGGCAGCCTGGCTGGTGTCTTCACCGATGGTGACCTGCGCCGCGCCCTGGATGCCGGGCGCAACATCATGGACACCCGCATTCATGAGGTCATGTCCACCCGCAGCAAAACCGTCAGGGCAGAGGCACTGGCTACCGAGGCAGCACGACTGATGGAAGAACATCGCATCTACACCCTGGTTGTGCTCGACGAGCACAACCAGCTCAGCGGCGTGATCCGTATGCACGACCTTCTGCAGGCGAACGTCATATGAGCACCCGACTCCACCAGCCATCGCTTGAATATTATGCACCTGAAGCTGAAGTGCTGGCTCGTGCACGCCAGATTCGCTTGCTGGTTCTGGACGTTGACGGTGTGCTGACCGATGGCCAGCTGTACTTTACTGAACATGGGGAAACCACCAAGGCATTCAACACACTGGACGGGCAAGGCATCAAGCTGTTGCAGGAACAGGGTATCGAAGTCGCCATTGTCAGTGGCCGCAAGTCGGCGGCACTGGGGCTGCGCGCCAGCGCTCTGGGTATCACCCGCATCGCACAAGGACGTGAAGACAAATTCGCTGCCCTACAGGAACTGCTGGCCGGACAACCGTTGGCCCTGGAACAGATCGCCTGTGTCGGCGACGATCTGCCTGATCTGCTGATCATGAACCGTGTCGGACTGGCTTTCACAGTGCCCAACGGCCATCAGGCCGCACATCGCGCGGCGCACGCCTGCACCGTGCGCAGTGGTGGCCAGGGTGCTGTTCGCGATGCCTGTGATTTCCTGCTGCAAGCCCAGGGTTGTTACCACGCGGCACTGGCCCGCTTCACCGGCGCGGCGGACTGACATCATGCAAGTCAAAGTGCCCAACAGACGCTGGTTTCTTGCCCTCGGCCCCGCCATTCTGATCATGTGGCTGCTCAGCGGCAGCAATGACGTCAGCGTGCCCGAATCCACGCAGACCAGCACCCTGCTGCCAGGCCAGGAACCCTACGAGGGATTTGGCCGCGGGATACGTAGCGTGATTTATGACGAGAACGGTTTTCTGGCTTACACCCTGAATGCCGCGGTGCAACGCCAATACCCAAACCAGCTCACCGAGCTGGAATTACCTCATTTGCAGATGTTTGATGGGCGGAGCGAGTTGTGGAATATATCAGCCGCTTCAGGCAGAATTCGGGCCTCGGCCGGTGGCGACATCCTTCAGCTGGACCTGGAAGACTCTGTTGAAGTGGTCCACCAACCGTCCGCCGATGCCGAGATCAGGTTGACAACCCGATGGCTCAGTATAGAGCCGCCCACGCGGACACTGCACACCACCGCACCCGTGCAGGTCAATGGCAGCGGTATCGATCAGAGCGCGGTCGGAATGTTTGCGGATCTCAATGTCAACCAGCTCAATTTCAACTCCAGTATTCAGGGCCGCTACTACCGTGCACGTGACTGATGCCAAAACAACAGGCTGGACGCTCCGGCTGACCAGAGGCCTGGTTGCCTCCTTGCTGATTGCCTGCCTGTCGGGAACCGGAACCCTGATGGCTGCTGCGATCACCGACGTCAACGAAGACATCATCTACAGCGCTGATGGCGGTGGCAGCATTGAAACGGTGGATACCACGCGCACAACCACATTGCGGGGCAATGTGCGTATCCAGCAAGGCATGGTGACTATCTTCGGCGACACTGCCCGCCTTGAGCAGGACACCAATACCGGTGATCTGATCCGGGTGACCGTCGAAGGGCAACCCGCACGCTTCACCCGCGAAGGTGAAGCGGGTACGGAGACCATCACTGGCAGCAGCACCCAAATCGTTTATTACAACGAACCTGCCCCTGCCAGCGCAGCACAGACAGGACTGGTGTCTGTTGTCGAATTCATCGGTGATGCCAACTTCCAGCGCGGCCGCACGGCACTGCAGTGTGTGCAAATCAAACACATTGTAGAGACCGGTGCGACCGACTCACCAGGCCCCTGCAGCGGTGTGTTTGCGCCGGCAGTTGAGCAGACGACGGCTGCTGAACAACCATAATGAATACGTTGAGCGCGCATCATCTGGCCAAAGCGTACAAAGGCCGTCAGGTTGTCCGGGACGTCTCGATCACTGTCAACAGCGGTCAGATTGTGGGATTACTGGGGCCCAACGGCGCGGGCAAAACCACCTGTTTCTACATGATCGTGGGATTGGTGAACGCAGACGGTGGCAAAATCACCGTCAATGACACCGACATGACACACTTGCCCATTTATGCCCGCGCCCGGCTTGGCGTGGGCTACCTGCCACAAGATTCATCCATCTTCCGCAACCTCAGCGTGGAAGACAACATCATGGCGATCCTGCAAACACGCAAGGATCTGACCCCGGCGCAGCGCCAGCAGAAAATGGAAAGCCTGCTGACAGAGTTCCATATCACCCACATTCGTGCCAACAAGGGCATGAGTCTGTCTGGCGGCGAGCGCCGGCGCACCGAAATAGCGCGCGCACTGGCCAACGATCCGCGCTTTATTCTGCTTGATGAGCCCTTTGCCGGTGTTGACCCGATCTCGGTCAGCGACATCAAATCCATCATCGAACACCTTCGCTCGCGTGGCATTGGCGTACTGCTGACCGACCATAACGTGCGCGAGACGCTCGATATCTGCGAAAAAGCCTATATTGTCAGCGAGGGCGGCATTATCGCCGAAGGCAGCGCACAGCAGATTCTGGCCAACCAAAAGGTTCGTGATGTCTATCTGGGCAAAAATTTCCAGATATGACCGGTGTTGCAAATCCATGGCAAGATCGGCATGATGCTTGCTAGACGATTGACCCAAAACCCTGTTTGAGTATTCATCTGACGAACGACTTATGCCAGACCTGAACCCGGAAACGGGCCTCGATACACTGCCATGAAAATTTCGCTACAGCTAAAACTTGGTCAGCAACTGACCATGACCCCACAGCTGCAGCAGGCAATCCGGCTTCTGCAGTTATCAACACTTGACCTGCAACAGGAAATTCACCAGGCACTGGAGTCCAATCCAATGCTGGAAATTGACGAATCCTGGGACGGCAGCGGGAGTGAGTCGGGCGATGAGTCAGGAGCCGAGGGTGGCTACGAGAATGATGGTGGCGAGTACACTGAAGCTGCCACCACGTTGACCCAGGAAACAGATCAGCTCGCCTATGAATCGGCTCAGGAGCTTTATCGCGAATTGCCCTCGACCGATAACTCTTACGAGAGCGCAGACGATGGCAGTGGATGGGATGAAAGCATCCCTGAGCAATTGCCCGTCGATACCAGCTGGGACGATATTTATCAGAACAGCTATTCTGCGGGCAGCCCGCCGCCTGACAGTGACAGTGACTTTGAGTCGCGTGACTCGGTCTCCGAATCACTTCAGGACCATCTGCTGTGGCAACTCAACCTGACCAATATGTCCGATACCGACCGCCTGATTGGCATGGCCATAATCGATGCCGTGGACGCCAATGGCCGCCTGTCGGTGGACCTGGAATCCATCATCGAAGGTCTTCAGGAACACCTGGACGTCGACGAGGATGAAGTGCTCGCCGTCTTGCATCGAATTCAGCAGTTTGATCCGGTGGGTGTCGCTTACCGCGACCTGTCAGAATGCTTGCTGATCCAGTTGCGCCAGATTCCGCAAGAACTTTGCAACGACGCCGTCAAGCACGCTCGCCTGCTGGTCAAGGACTATCTGGCACTGCTTGGCAACCGTGATTATGCCCAGATCATGCGGGTCGCCCGCCTGAAAGAGCACGAATTGCGTGATGCCATTGCCATCATTGAAAAACTCAACCCCAGACCCGGCGCCGATATTGCGCCATCGGCCGCCACTTATATTGTGCCTGATGTTTTCGTCAGCAAAGACAAGCGCAGCGGCCGCTGGAAGGTGGAACTCAACCCGGAGACGGCACCGCGTCTGCGCATCAACCCGGACTATGCCTCGCTGGTACGGCGCTCCGAGAACAGCACTGAAAACAACTACCTGCGCGACAACCTGCAGGAAGCGCGCTGGTTTCTGAAAAGCCTGCAAAGCCGCAATGAAACTCTGCTCAAAGTGGCCAGCCGTATTGTGGAACACCAGCAGGGATTTCTGGAATACGGCGAAGAGGCGATGAAACCCCTGGTCTTGCACGATATTGCCGAAGCCGTTGAAATGCACGAGTCCACCATTTCAAGGGTCACTACCCAGAAGTACATGCACACACCGCGCGGTATTTTCGAACTCAAGTACTTTTTCTCCAGCCATGTCAGCACGGCTGGCGGTGGCGAATGCTCTTCCACAGCCATCCGTGCGCTGATCAAAAAGCTGGTCTCTGCTGAAAATCCGAAAAAACCGCTCAGCGACAGCCGAATTGCGGAGCTCCTGGACGAACAGGGCATCAACGTGGCACGACGAACCATTGCCAAATATCGCGAATCCCTGTCCATACCACCCTCAAACGAGCGCAAACGACTGATCTGAGGCCAGTGCAGTCCAGGTGCGGCATTGCCAGCATTTGTCGCACGTTCTAGAATGCTTGCCATCACTAACGGGAAACTCTGATGCAACTGAGCACTATCCTCACTCCGGAACGCACCCTGTGCAATTTGCCCGGCGTGAGTAAAAAACGATTTCTGACCACTATCAGTGAACATATTGCCAGCACAACACCCGGCTTGAATGCAGATGCGATCTACACCGCATTGCTGGCCCGGGAGCAACTGGGCAGTACCGGTATCGGCAACGGCATCGCC
This sequence comes from Pseudohongiella sp., assembly GCA_036834885.1. Classification (GTDB taxonomy): domain Bacteria; phylum Pseudomonadota; class Gammaproteobacteria; order Pseudomonadales; family Pseudohongiellaceae; genus Pseudohongiella. The sequence continues at coordinate 86,099 of DAITNA010000006.1, forward strand.
ATTCCGCACTGCCGTGTCGGCGCATGCCACCAGACCGTGGGCACATTGGTGAAATTGAGTGAAGGCATCGATTTTGATGCTGTGGACTCACAGCAAGTCGATCTGCTGTTTGTCCTGATCGTACCCGCAGAAGAGGCGGCTGAACACTTGCGCGTGTTGGCCGGACTGGCGCGGCTATTCCATCAGGAAGAGTTCTGTCAGGCCTTGCGTGCCTGCCAGAGTCATGACGAGTTGTACCAAACCGCCATCCGCTTCAGTGAACAAACCGACAACTGATCAGGTTCTACCTGCACTGGAAACCTCAAGTGAGACTTGTGATCATCAGCGGCCGCTCCGGCTCTGGCAAAAGTACTGCGCTCAATATGCTGGAGGATCACGGCTATTACTGCATCGACAATCTGCCAGCCAGTTTGCTGCCGGCCTTTGTCAAACGCATTTCCAGCGACACCGTGGATCTGCCGCGAGTTGCCGTCAGCATAGACGCGCGCAATATTCCTGATGACCTGAAGAAATTTCCACAGATTCTGGAAGACTTGCAACGATCGGCCCTGCACACCGACATTATCTTTCTAGATGCCAGCAGCCCGACGCTGATCAAACGCTTCAGCGAGAGTCGACGCAAACACCCGCTGACAACCGAAAGCATCGGCTTGCGTGAAGCTATCAATCGCGAACGCGACTTGCTGGAACCGATCGCCGCGCTGGCGGGCTTGTCTATTGATACCAGCACCATGTCCATTCACCAGTTGCGTGATGTGATACGCAGCCGCGTGCTCGAAAAAAAGGACTCGTCTCTGGCGTTGATGTTTGAGTCTTTCGGTTTCAAGAGTGGTGTGCCCGTTGACGCTGACTTTGTGTTTGATGCGCGCTGCCTGCCCAACCCATACTGGGACCCTGCGCTGCGGCCACTGTCAGGACTGGACACAGCCGTCATGAATTTTCTGGCCAGTCAGGACGATGTCAATCAGATGCAAACTGACATCGCGGCATTTCTGGAAAAGTGGTTGCCACGATTTGAAGCCGGCAATCGCAGTTATATGACGGTAGCCATTGGTTGTACGGGTGGGCAGCATCGCTCGGTATACCTGTGTGAGCAGCTGAAAAAATCGTTCAGCGGAAGAATGAGCAATGTGCAGGTCCTGCATAGAGAGCTCACCAAACAGGAGGTTGTGCGCAAGCCATGATTGAATCCACCCTCACCATTTGCAACAAGGCGGGGCTGCACGCCCGCGCGGCATCACGACTGGTCAGTGTTGCTTCCCAGTTCAAAAGTTCGGTGAAAATTGGCAACGAAAAACTGGTCGATGGCCGCAGTATTCTGTCATTGATGATGCTGGCTGCCGGCATAGGAACAACGCTCAGAATCGTCGTGGACGGCGAAGATGAACAAAGCGCGCTGGATGCTATCCAGGCACTGGTCAACAACCGTTTTGACGAAGGCGAGTAAGACTCGATATCCGCATGAATGACACAGACGATGATTTCCTTTTTGATGAGCCGGAAGACACCGCGCTGTCCTTTGAAAAGGATGACATCAGCAAAACGCAGCGCAAAAAACAAAGCACTGAACTGCAAAAGATCGGTGAAGAACTGCTTGGCCTGAACAAGCGCCAGCTTGAACAGATTGAGGTGGAAGAACCTCTGTTGGGCGCACTGCGTGAGTACCAGCGCATTCCACCGCGCCACGAAGCACGTCGGCGACAGTTGCAATACATTGGCAAACTGATGCGCAAGGCAAACCACGAGCACATCCGTGCGGCGCTGGAGAAACTGCGCGCCCCGGACCGCCAGGAAGCTCGCCGAAGTCAGGAAATTGAACGCTGGGGTGAGCGCCTGTTGGCTGGCGATGCCGCTGATATCGAGGCCTTTGTTGAGGCATGGCCTGCCGCCGAACGCCAGAACCTGCGCCAGCTGATGCGCCGCTGCCAGCAGCTGTCTGCTCCAGAGGAACAGGCGCCGGCTCGCCGACGCCTGTTTGACTATGTCAAAAGCTGTATTAACTGACGCAAGCGTCGGATCAGCCTGGCAGCACGGGCGCCTTCTGGAACAGATTCAACAGACTCTCGCGCAACCATCGATGTGACGGGTCACTGTCAGACTGACGATGCCAGTACAGATGCAAATCCAGTTCGGGCGTATCAAAAGGCAGTGGCTTCAACGTCAATGAGTACTGGGATGCCAGAAATCTGGGCACCGTCAGTACCAGATCGGTGCCACGTATCACCTCCGCCGCGACACGATAATGTTGTACCCGCAACTGTATGCGGCGCTCGGCATGATGTTTGAGCAAGGCCATATCAACCTGCCCCAGCCCCTTGCGGCGGCTTGAGACATGGATATGCTTCATCGCCAGATAACTGTCCAGCGTCAACGGCTCGTCTGCCAGCGGATGGTCCGGACGCATGGCACACACGTAGCTGTCGCGAATCAGGGATTCATGGGAGACCTGAGTATCCTCAATCAGCGGCACATCAATTGCAAAATCCAGCTCGCCGCGCGACAGATGGCGCACCAGTTCATGACGCTTGGTGTAATAACTTTGCAAGGCCAGATGGGGTGCCTGCTGCTCAAAAAACGGGAAAAGCCGCGGCAGTACGACCGCCTCGGCCAGATCGGTCATGCTGAAATGATAAGTGCGTTCGGCTGAACTGGGATGAAAATCCTCGCGTTCAAGCACACTGGCATTGAGCAACCCGAGCGCAGCCGAAATATTCTGGGCAATGCTGTCAGCCACTGGCGTCGGCAGCATCCCCTTGGAGGTGCGCACAAACAGCTCATCGTTAAAAACACGTCGCAGCCGCGACAGGGCATTGCTGACCGCCGGCTGGGTAATGGCCAGCGACTTGGCGGCCTGTGTCAGATTTCGCTCCGTGTAAATGGTGTCAAAGACCAGAAACAGATTAAGATCCAGTTTTTTCAGACAAACAGCCTCGCTCGATTCAAAGGTTGATTTATTTTTGCCATGAATGATAATCAAAAAATCCAATAACGCAAATCAATAATTGTCAGGACAACGCTGTCGCTCGGAACAACCGGGCCCATCATCACTATGAGCCAGCTTTTTTTGGTCCGCCATGGACAGGCCTCCTTTGGAGCCAGCAACTATGACCAACTGTCAGCACTCGGTTACCAGCAGGCACGCTGGCTGGGCGAACACTTCGGAGAGCTTGGCATCCGTTTTGACCGGGTGATTACCGGACAACTTGCGCGTCAGCAGCAGACTGCCAGCGAAATTCTGCAAGGCTGTGGCCAGACCTTACCCATTCAGCTGGATGCCGGATTCGATGAATTCGATTTCCACACACTCGCTGCCGTCTATTGCCACAGCTGCGAGATGGCGGTACCCGGCACATCCGATGGCGGCAGGCTGTTTTTCCAGATGCTGCGCAAAGCCATGACAGCCTGGTCTGACAATCAGTTGTATGCCCGCACGCATCCGCTGACCGGACAATCCCTGGAGAGCTGGGAAGAATTTCAGCAGCGCGTTCACAGAGCCATGCAGGCCTTGTGCAGCCTCGACAACGAGGAAACCGTGCTCGTGGTCAGTTCGGGCGGCGCCATGGCGATGCTGTTAAGCCAGGTGCTCAACTGCGGCGTGGAAACCCTGATCAATCTGAACATGCAGACGCGCAATACCGGCATTCATCATCTGTATTTCAACCAGCGCGGATTCCAGCTGGCCGCATTCAACAACCTGCCCCACTTGCAGCGACCCGACCGCCTGCACGCACTGACGTATACATGAGCGTGAAAGCGCAGGACAAAAAAAACATGACTGCTGACAACAACCATAAAGAGCGTGAACGATGATGCAGGAACAGGCGCAGTGGGAGTTACTGTCGGACTGGATACAACAGCACGCACCGAAAGTGGGCAAACCCCTGTCTCTGAAAAAATTTGATGCCGGACAATCAAATCCGAGTTTTTTGCTGACCTGTGAACAGCGCTCTCTGGTGCTCAGACGCAAACCGGCTGGCGAGCTGCTGGCCTCAGCCCATGCGGTTGATCGCGAGTTCCGCCTGATCAGCGCCTTGCAGCACAGCGACGTCCCGGTACCCGAAGCGCTGCTGCTGTGCGAGGACACGAGCGTTATTGGCAGCATGTTCTACCTGATGTCTTACGAGCCAGGTGACATTTTCTGGGATCCGGCACTGCCGGACGTTGCGACCTCGCTGCGCAGCGATTACTACTTCGCCCTTGTCGGCACACTGGCCAAACTGCACCGCGTGGACTACAAGGCGCTTGGACTGGCTGATTTTGGCAAACCCGGAAATTATTATGCCCGCCAGCTCGCGCGCTGGCAGTCGCAATACCAGGCCTCTGCCACCACTACCATCCCGGAAATGGACAGACTGATGGCGTGGCTGGCGGCAAACATGCCGGAAGACGACCAACAAAGCTGCATCATTCATGGAGACTACCGGCTCGACAACGTCATTTTTCATCGCTCGCAAGCACGTATCCGTGCTGTGCTGGACTGGGAACTGGCTACGCTGGGACACCCCATGGCTGATCTGGCCTACTATCTGATGGCACTGCGACTGCCGCGCGATGGCGAAATACGTGGCCTGGGCAACAAGGATTTGCACATCCTCGGCATTCCGGATGAAGACCAGCTGATACACCACTATTGCCAGGTTGCCAACACTGGCTATCCGGAAAACTGGCCGTTTTATATGGCATTCAGCTTTTTCCGCTTGGCAGCCATCCTGCAAGGCGTGTACAAACGAGGTTTGGATGGCAACGCCTCCAGTGAACGCGCCACCCGTATGGGAAAACTGGTACAACCACTGGCAGCGCAGGGATTGGCCGTGCTAGCCTGAAAGCTGGCTGATCGCTCCTCTACAGGATCAGTGCTACCATCATCTGACAGTGACAGAAAACATAATAAAAACCGAGGGCAACGCATGCACGATGATCACGCTCGGGCTTACTGGAAAGCCAACGTCAGGATCCTGACGACCCTGCTCAGTATCTGGTTCTTTATTTCTTTTGTTTGCGGCATTCTGCTAGTCGATTTTCTCGATCAATTCCGTTTTGGCGGCTTCAAACTGGGATTCTGGATCGCCCAGCAGGGCTCCATCTACGTATTTATAGCCCTGATCATTACCTATGTCATCTGGATGGACAAACTCGATGCCCGCTTCCGCCTGGACTCTCGCAACCAGGAAGAGAAAAACAATCAAGACAGGCACAAAGGTGAACAGGAATGAGCAGCGTACAACTGTGGACCTATGTGTTTGTTGCGCTGACCTTTGGTCTTTATATTGCCATTGCGGTCTGGTCACGAGCCGGTTCTACCCATGAGTTTTATGTGGCCGGTGGCGGCGTTCACCCCGTTGCCAACGGTATGGCCACCGCCGCCGACTGGATGTCAGCAGCCTCGTTTATCTCCATGGCAGGATTGATCGCCTTTCTTGGGCGTGATGGCACTTTCTACCTGATGGGCTGGACCGGCGGTTACGTCTTGCTGGCCTTGTTACTGGCACCTTACCTGCGCAAATTTGGCAAATTCACCGTACCCGATTTTATTGGTGATCGTTATTACTCACGCAGCGCACGTATGGTTGCGATCTTCTGCGCCATTTCTGTGTCCTTTGTCTATGTCTGCGGACAGATGCAGGGGGCAGGTATCGTGTTTTCGCGTTTCCTGGAAGTCGATATCACCACCGGCGTACTCATTGGCATGACCGTCGTGTTTTTTTATGCCGTCCTCGGCGGCATGAAAGGCATCACCTATACACAGGTTGCACAGTACTGTGTGCTGATTTTTGCTTACATGGTCCCCGCCATTTTTATCTCGATCATGATGACCGGCAACCCGATCCCGCAATTGGGCTTTGGTTCGGAACTCACAGAGGAGTATGGCGGAGGCTACCTGCTCGACAGACTGGATGATCTGAGCGAAGAGCTGGGTTTTGTGGCCTACACGGAAGGCCAGCGCAGTACCCAGGATGTGTTTTTTATCACGGCAGCACTGATGTTCGGCACCGCCGGCCTGCCTCATGTGATCATCCGTTTTTTCACTGTCCCCAGTGTACGTGCTGCACGCACATCAGCTGTGTACGCGCTGGTATTTATCGGTCTGCTCTACACCACAGCGCCTGCAGTGGCCGCATTTGCCAAAACCAACCTGATGAATACCGTCAACAATGCGGTCTACATGGAACTGCCGGACTGGTTCTACACCTGGGAAAACACCCGCCTGCTCACGTTTGAAGACAAGAATGGTGACGGACTGGTGCAGTATGTTGCTGATCCTGCCATCAATGAACTGACGGTCAACCGCGACATCATGGTGCTGGCGAATCCGGAAATCGCCGGACTGCCGGACTGGGTTGTTGCGCTGGTAGCGGCCGGTGCGCTGGCAGCCGCGCTGTCTACGGCAGCAGGCCTGTTGCTGGTGATTTCCACAGCGGTATCCCATGATCTGCTCAAACGCAGCCTGATGCCACAAATCAGCGAAAAACAGGAACTGCTGTACGCGCGCGTAGCCATTTTTGTTGCGATCCTGATAGCCGGCTACTTTGGCATCAATCCGCCAGGCTTTGTCGCTGAAGTGGTGGCGTTTGCATTCGGGCTGGCAGCAGCGTCTTTCTTCCCGGCGATTGTGCTGGGCATTTTCTACAAGCGTATGAACCGTCAGGGTGCGGTGGCTGGCATGCTTGCCGGTTTTACCTTCACGGCGTTGTACATTGTTTACTTCAAATTTATTGCGCCTGAGATGAGCACACCAGCCAACTGGTGGTTCGGGATCTCACCGGAAGGCATTGGTACCCTGGGCACTGTGATCAATACTGCTGTCGCGCTGACGGTATGTCGATTTACCGCTGCCCCGCCGCGCGATATCCAGCAGATGGTGGAAGAAATCCGCTTGCCCGGAAACTGATGACAGCTCAGTCATCCGTGATCTGAATCTGTGGCGCCTGTTGTTGACCGAGTTGCGAAAGCTCGACCAACAGGCGCTCACACAATGCGCGGTAAGCGTCCGCGACAGCACCTTGTGGCCGGGATATCAGAATGGGTACACCGGCATCGGTGTGCTCGCGAATGGACAAATCCAGCGGCAGGGAACCTATGACCTCAACACCGTAACTGTGGGCCAGTTGCTCACCGCCACCCGCGCCAAAGATTGCCTCTGCATGTCCACAGTTGGAACAGATATGGACGGCCATATTCTCGACGACGCCAAGAATGGGCACGTTCACCTTGCGAAACATTTCCATACCTTTGCGTGCGTCCAGCAACGCGATATCTTGCGGCGTGGTCACAATGACGGCACCGGTAACACGTGCGGACTGGGTCAGGCTGAGCTGGATATCGCCCGTCCCCGGGGGCATGTCAATGATCAGAAAATCCAGATCGCCCCACAGTGTCTGCTTTAACAACTGGTTAAATGCTCCCACAATCATCGGTGCGCGCCACACCATGGCCGTCGCCATATCCACCAGATAACCGATGGAGTTGGTCGCCAGTCCATGGGCCATCACCGGCTTCATGAACTGTTTGTCCACAATCTCCGGCCGCGTTCCCGAAGTCACTCCCAGCATCATCGGCTGACTGGGTCCATAGATGTCAGCGTCCAGCAACCCGACAGCAAACCCCTGTTGCTGCAACGCCACTGACAAATTGATGGCGGTTGTTGATTTGCCTACGCCACCCTTTCCTGAGGCCACACAGATGATGTGCTTGATACCCGACAGATTGTCCACGTCTACCCTCCTGATACAGGGCCAGCATTATCCCCGTTTGCTCCCGATTTGAACATCGCCGATCCGGGCGGGCATGCCCGCACTTTGCGACGATTTGGCACACTTGAGTACCTGCCTCAGGCTTGATCTATTCAGCGAAACGGTGTTCTATTACCACTGCAACCAAAGCCTGAAACCGGGGCCGGAATTGATGATGAAAACAGCAATCACAAGCACACAGACATGCGCGCGCCGACGCAGCGCTGCTGCGTTGATGCCACTGGCGCTGGTTGCATGCCTGTTGCCTGCTGTAGCAGTTGCACAGTTGCCTCAGTCCACTGATCCGCTGACGGTAGCGCAGGAGGGCTTTGATCATCCCGTGAAGTATGCGATTTACTCAGCGGCGTGGCATTTGAGCAGCAACGCAGGCCTGCGTGTGGTTGCCCACAATCAGAGCGATGAAGAGATTGAGCTGCGCAGTATTGTCTTCCGCAATGAAACCGGTGACGGCAACGATGAAGTGCTGGCATTAAACATGGATATCCCGGCTGGCAAATGGGCCGAATTGCAACTGCCGTATCAGGACTTGCTGAGCGGACATGAATGTGTCGACAGGACCATGCAGGATGACTGGAAACTGGTCGAGATCTCCAATTACACGCTCAATCCCTCAGTACGTGGCCTGATTATCGAAAATACCCGCTCTTTCCGTATTTACCAGTGTGTCCGTTCTGTACGCACCACCTGGTTCATGCCCGCCAGCAACAGCGAGCAAACGGATACCCAATGGCTGATGTATCACTTCGAGCGCTTGCCGCTCGATTGACAACCCTCTGCCAGAGAACCTAGTTGCTCAATGCCTGCGCCTCGCGCACCAGCGCGTTTTTGCGCTCTTCCAATTCGGAAATCAATGCCTTTTGCAGCGGCTCGACCGTATTTCCCTGCGCGTCCACGTTCTCGTACTTTAACTGCTCACTGGCCAACATCTGCAACAGCTCTTCGGCAGCTGTGATTGCCTGACTCAGCCGGGCGTTGGCCTGCTCACGCCGCTGGACATTGGCTTCCGCCTCCGCCAGACGACGCTCCAGCGCTGCCAGCTGGGCCTCTTGTTCGCGCTGCAATCGCGCCATTTCGGCCTGTTGCTGCTGCTGTTGCAACTGCGCTGCGACGCGAGCGCGTTCTGCCGCCTCACGCTCGGCTGCCAGACGCGCACGTTCGGCCTCTTCGCGCTCAAGACGCAGACGTTCCAGTTCGGCACGCAGCTCACGCTCACTGCGCTCGGCCTCCAGCCGGGCGACTTCGGCCTGACGAGCGCGTTCGGCCAGCTCTGCAGCTTCTGCAGCAGCCTGTTGTGCACGCAAGGCTTCCTGTTCACGCTGGCCGGCGCAGGCTGCCAGTGCCAGCATCAGGCAGACGCCCAACACCCTGATTGCATGTTTTGTCTGGATTCTCATAAGGTTTCCCAGGATTCAGAGTCTTCAATAGCGGCTACTTTATAATGAAGCTGGCACAGAGGCCAGCCTGCACTCCGGCAGCACCATCATATTTCTGTCCCGCCAGAGACTGACCGCGCTGCGGGCTTCCCGTATAATCCGGTCAACCGATGTGACTATGATGGTTTGGCCAACTGACCATGACACCTCTGACACGCAGACTTCTGCTTGTATTCAGCCCGCTGCTGCTGGTAGCCGGGGCGTTGGGTCTATTGGCTTTTCTGACACTGAGCCTGCGCCCGCTGGTCGAACACCCGGGGCCACCCGACAGCACCCAGATACGTCTTGTGGAACAGTGGCTGGTTGATAACAGCCCGTCCAGTTTTCAGTCTGCTGGCGCACGCGACATCAGCCTGAGCGACGAGGAGCTCAATCTGCTCAGCGCGTTTGTTTTGCATAATGTCCCGCCGCTGCAATCCCTGGCCACCGATTTTGACATTCAGGGCGATGCCGCTGACGCCCGCCTCAGCGTGCCATTGCCAGCCGGCCCGCTGCCGCTGTATCTGAATCTGGAAGCCCGGTTTGCACAGGATCAGGGCCGAGCGCGTCTTGTCAGCCTGAAAGCAGGATCACTGCCGATACCGCGGCCGGTCATTCGATCCTTCGAGCGCCTGGCCGCCTGGCAACTGGCCCCTTCCAGCGAGACCGGCCGCGAGTTGGCCGAACTCAGGCGCGGCGTGCTCGACTACCGCCTTGAGCAGGATCGTTTGCAACTGAGGCTGGAGTGGGCACCGGATGTGTTGTCACAACTGCGCTCGCAGGCTCAGCAGATATTTGTGTCAGAAGCGGATCGTCAACGCATTCTGTCATACCACGGACTAATACAGGATCTGGCCTCCGAAGCCGTTGAAGTGCGCCGGCAGGTCTCCTTGCAAACCTTTCTGCAACCACTGTTTGCACTGGCCTACGAGCGTTCCACCAGCCCCGGCGCGGATGCCGTCGCTGAAAACCGCGCGCTGCTGCAAACATTGTCAGTGTTCGCCAACCAGATGCCGCTTGATCGCCTGATCGGTGAAAACCCGGGACCGGAGGCGCCAGCGATGATTGTGATGCTGCACCAGCGCAATGATCTTGGCTTGCACTTTGTCAGCGCTGCAGCGATTGCGGCCTCCGCTGGCGTCGGCGTGGCCGAAATTCTGTCCAACAGCAAGGAAGTACATGATGCTCGCTACGGCACAGGCTTCAGCTTCAGCGATGTGACTGCCAATGTTGCCGGCGCCACCTTGGGCCGCGTATCGACCTCAAGCGCGCATGCCGCGCGACTGATTCAGGAGCGCCTGAAAGTCGCCCAGGCGGAATCAGACTATATGCCAGTCCCTCGCACGGATGCCGATGGCCTTGATGAGGACAGTTTTCTGGCAGAGTTCGGCGATCGTACTGGCCCCGCTTATCTCGAGCGTATTGCAGAGATCGAACTCAGCGTGCACGGTTTGCCACTCTACAACGAGCTGGATCTGATGCCGGGCGATACTGCGGACAGCGCGCCCAAACATGACAATCATCCGTTTTAAGCTGCCGCTGGCAGCACTGATACAAGGATTCTCCAACGCATGAGCGACGATCGCAAAAACAGAGCGAATTCACCGATACCTGGTGGTCGCTTCAACACCGCCAACCTGCATGGTGACCGGCGAGACAAGCCGGAGCATGGTGTGCTGCACAAACCCATCCACACCTCGGTGGCCTACACCTATGACGATGCGCGCGATCTGGCGGCGGTATTCCAGGGACGCAAAGCCGGTTACAACTACGGCCGCCAGCAGAACCCGACGGTCAATGCCTTGCAGAACCGAATTACGCGCATGGAAGGTGGCTTGACCAGCACGGCATTTGCCACTGGTATGGCCGCTATCGGCTCTGCGCTGTTCGCCCTGCTGCGTAGCGGCGACCACGTGATTTCCAGCGCATTTTTGTTCGGCAATACCAACAGCCTGTTTCAGAGTTTCAGAAACTTTGGTGTGGAAGTGACCTTTGTTGACAGCACTGATGTCAACAACGTCAAGGCAGCCTTGCAACCGAATACGCGTCTGGTGTTTACCGAGACCATTGCCAATCCGGTGACACAGATTGCCGATCTGCACGGTATTGGGGAGCTGTGCCGCGAACACGGCCTGATTTATATCGTTGACAACACGATGACGTCACCCTGGCTGTTCCAGCCGCGCAGCGTCAATGCCAGTTTTGTCGTGAATTCACTCACCAAATTTATTGGTGGTCACGGTGATGCCCTGGGTGGCATGCTCACCGACACCGGTCTGTACGACTGGACACAGTTTCCCAATATCCTGGATATGTACAAAAAGGGTGATGCGGCACTGTGGGGCACGACTCAAATTCGCAAAAAAGGTTTGCGTGATTTTGGTGCGACGCTGGGACCGGAAGCGGCCCATCATCTGGCTGTTGGTTCCGAAACATTGTCGCTGCGCCTTGATCGTGCCAGTGACAATGCACTGGAGCTGGCGAAGTTCTGCGCCACACACCCGAACATCAAGCGGGTAAACTATCCCGGACTGCCAAGCCACCCCCAGCACGAGCGCAGCAAACAGCTGTTTCGCAAACACGGCGCCCTGATGAGCATAGAGCTGGCTGACGGGCTGGATGTGTTCGATTTTCTCAACAGCCTGAGCTGCGTCATTGCCTCCAGCAATCTCGGCGACACACGCACGCTGGCGATTCCGGTTGCTCATACCATTTTTTACGAAATGGGTGCAGAGCGCCGCGCATCCATGGGTATCGGCGACAATCTGATACGGCTGTCAGTGGGTATTGAGGATATCGAAGACCTGCTGGCCGACTTCAAATACGCACTGGGTTGAGTCGGGAGCGCCAGCATATGATTACACTCTGCCATCTCAACGATGTGGAAGACGGTCGCGCCAAAGGTTTTGACATTGGCGGCAAGCAGTTGTTTGTTGTCAAAAAGGACGGACAGTTCCACCTCTACTACAATTACTGTCCGCATCTGGGCACACCGCTGGAGTGGCTGGAAGACCAGTTTCTGGATCCGGATGGGGCCTTTATCCAGTGCGCCACCCATGGTGCCCTGTTTGTCATTGAAACCGGCCAGTGCATCCTCGGCCCATGCAAAGGCAAGTCACTGAAAGCGATCCCGTTTGTGATGGGTAACGGCTTTATGATGGTGGAAGAATCAGACGTGGCCCGTTTGGGTCGCATCTGAGCAAGCATGGCTACAGCGCACGCGCCAGGCGCTCGACCGCCTTCTCGAGCGACGACATCGAACTGGTGTAGGCAAAACGCACATAGCGGCGGGCCTGATGTTCGCCAAAATCAGTGCCCGGCGTGGCAGCGATGCCGTGCTGCTCAAGCAGTAACCGGCAAAAATCCTCACAGTCATCGCTGAAGCGGCTGATGTCGGCATAACAATAAAATGCGCCGTCAGGGCGCCATGGCAAGACAAAACCCAAGTCGGTCAGTGCCGCTGACAAAAAATCGCGGCGCTGGCGAAATGCCTCGCGGCGCAGCTCCAGAATCTCAATCACATCATGGTCAAACGCACGAATGGCGGCCAGCTGGGACACGGTAGGCGCTGAGATAAACAAATTCTGCGCCAGAATATTCGCTGCATTGGCCAGATATTCCGGCACCACCACCCAGCCCACACGCCAGCCGGTCATGCCGAAATACTTGGAGAAACTGTTCACCACCAGCGTGTTGCCGCCCAGCGACAAGGCTGTATGCAAATCATCCACAAAATGCAGTCCCTGATAAATTTCGTCGACCATCAGATGCACTTTGTTATGTTCTGCCCACGATGCCAGCTGTTGCAGCTCGGCAGGCGGGATGACGGCGCCGGTCGGATTGGCCGGTGAGGCCAGCCACAAACCTGACACCGGCGAGAATTGCCGGAGCGCATCATTCAGTTGGCTCAGCGACGGCGCCGCAGCACCCGGCCGCTCTGGTGGCAGCAGGCGCGCATGGGCGCCGGTCAGATGCACAAAATTGCGATTGCACGGATAGGATGGATCCGGCATCAGCACACTGTCACCAGGGTTCAGCAACAAATTGGCCAGCAGCACCAGCGCGCCGCTGGCACCAGGGGTGACCAGTATGCGTGAAGGGGACACAACAACCCCATGATGCTCCTGATAAAACTGTGCAATGCGCGCTCGCAGCTCCGGCAAGCCCGCTGCCGGTGTATAGGCGGTATGCCCCGCCCTCAGCGCGGCTTGCCCGGCTTCAGCAATCGGCGCCGCGGTCTTGAAATCCGGCTCACCCACCTCCAGATGCACAATGTCGTGCCCGGCCAGTTCCAACTGCCGGGCACGCTCAAGCACATTCATGACACGGAAGGGGTTGATCAGGTTATTTCTGTGCGCCGGAGAAAGTCGAAAATCTGTCATGGTGATGCTGCAAAATGCGCGGGTCCGGTATGGTCCGCAGACCGCGCGACCTTAACATTTTTTCTGGTTTGAGCGGAAATAATCTGATAGCTTACGCCGGTTGTTCGATAGTCAATCAGGGTATGAGGCTGGATAACCATGTCCAAAAAGCAAGCAGCTGTTGAAAACACCTCTGTACTGAAAAACTTTACCCCGTACAAATTGAAAAAGGGTGAAGAGTACATGAATGACAGCCAGAAGGAGCACTTCAAGGCCATTCTCCGTGACTGGCGCAACCAGTTGATGGAGGAAGTTGACCGCACGGTGCACCACCTGCAGGACGACGCTGCCAACTACCCGGACCCGGCTGATCGCGCCACACAAGAAGAGGAGTTCAGCCTTGAGCTGCGCACCCGCGACCGTGAGCGCAAGCTGATCAAAAAAATCGATTCCACGATCGAGAAGATTGTGCAGGACGAATATGGTTACTGTGAGTCCTGTGGCATCGAGATCGGCATCCGCCGTCTGGAGGCACGTCCTACCGCTGACAAATGTATTGACTGCAAAACGCTGGATGAAATCCGGGAGAAACAGTGGGGCGCGTAGGGCGCTCCCGTGACTGCCGCCTACATTGGTCGTTTTGCCCCTTCCCCCAGCGGTGCGCTGCACTTTGGTTCACTGCTGGCAGCTCTTGCCTCCTTTCTTGATGCTCGCGCCCATCGTGGCCAATGGCTGCTGCGCATGGAAGATCTTGATCCTGCGCGTGAGCCACCCGGCGCAGCCCAGCAGATTCTGGACACTCTGGTCGACTTTGGCTTCAGCTGGGATGGTCCTGTGCTGTACCAGAGCCAGCGCATCCCGGACTATCACAAGATTCTGCAACAATTGCAGGCCAGACAGCTGATTTACCCGTGTGACTGCTCTCGCCAGCGCATCCGTGCACTCAATGGCATTTACGACAACCACTGTCGTGGACGTCATACCGTGCCCTCTCCGCATGCGCTGCGCCTGCAATTACCGGACACCGTGCTGGCTTTTGACGACCGCATTCAGGGACATTACGAGCAGGATCTGCGCCGGGACTGTGGTGATGTGGTGCTGCTGCGCAGGGACGGCCTGGTCGCCTATCAGTTGGCCGTGGTCGTGGACGATGCCCTGCAAGGCATCACCGACGTGGTGCGCGGTTACGACCTGATCGACTCCACGCCCCGCCAGATTGCCCTGCAGCAGATGCTGGGATTGCCGACACCACGTTATGCCCATATTCCGGTGGCGTGCAACCGTCAGGGCCAGAAACTGAGCAAACAACATTTTGCCCGCGCGCTCGATAGCCGCGAAGCCAGCCTGTATCTGACAGAGGCGCTCAAATTTCTCGGGCAAGATACCGGATCTGGCCAGCGCCGGGAAAAGCCAGCCGCCATCCTCGAGCGCGCGGCGGAGCGCTGGGATATACAGCGTGTACCCAAGTTGGCTAATATCCCGGTCAGAGATCACCTCGGTCAGGCATCCTGAGCTTATGTACATTCCACCGTCCACGTTGCTGTTTCTGGTGTTCAGCTATTTGCTGTTCCTGCTCAGTGTCAACTGGGCCATGCAGCCGGACGGCGCCTGGTATCGCCCCCTGATTGTGTGCCTGCTGGTGATCGCAGTCGCGGCCTGGTCGTATCGTGAGCAACATTCCGATGAGCTGTGATGATGAACTTTGAACTCAGCACACTGTTTGCTCTCGGTGTCGGTTATCTGTCCATCCTGTTCGGCATCGCCTATATCACCGAGCGCGGCTGGATTCCGGAGCGCATTGTGCGACATCCGGCGGTTTATGTGTTGTCATTGGGGGTGTTTGCCAGCGTCTGGTCCTACTTTGCCGCTACCGGTAACGCCTTCCGCGACGGGTTTGGCTATCTGGCCCCCTTTATCGGTATCTCGCTGGCTTTTCTGCTGTCGCCGCTGATCCTGCGCCCTATCCTGAACCTGACCAAGACCTATCAACTCAGTTCACTGGCAGATCTGCTGGCGTTTCGCTATCGCAGCCCCTGGGCCGGGACCTTGACCACGCTGGTCATGTTGCTGGTGGTGATGCCGCTGCTGTCGTTGCAAATTCAGGCCGTAGCAACCACCGTGGAAATGCTGGCGCCAGAAGCCACACAGACGACTCTGGCAATTACCTTCTGCTTGCTGATCACCTTGTTTGCCATCTTCTTTGGCACTGGCAAAGGTTCCGGTCGCGAGCGCCATGAAGGGCTGGTGATGACGATTGCGTTTGAATCACTGGTCAAACTCGTAGCCCTGCTGGCGGTAGGCCTGTTTGCCGTGTACAAGGGCTTCGGCAGTTTTGAAGGCATGGAGCTCTGGCTGCGCGAACAGCCTGAACTGCTGCGCCGCATCAAGGAACCTGCGCCGCCAGGCACTTTCCAGATCACCGTGCTGGTGTTTTTCACGGCGGCAGTTGCCACGCCCCAGATGTTTTACATGACTTTTCATGAAAACAACCATCCGCGCGCACTGGGTGTAGCGAGCTGGGGTTTGCCCTTGTATTTCCTGCTGCTCAGCGTGCCGGTGCTGCCGATTCTCTGGGCCGGTCTGCGCTCAGGCGCGTTGACACCGATGGAGTATTTCCCGGTGACGCTGGGTGTACATTACGGTTCCGAGCTGTTCACGCTGATCGGCTTTGTCGGGGGCATGTCGGCCGCCAGTGGTCTGATCATTGTGATCACACTGGCGCTGTCCACCATGTGTCTGAACCACCTGATTCTGCCGGTATGGCAACCCACAGCGCGGCAGGATATTTATCGCTGGCTGTTGTGGAAGCGCCGGGTGCTGATCACGGCACTGATCTGGGGCGGGTTCCTGTTCTACTACGTGCCGGACGACAGCCAGAGTATTCGCGCCGTCAGCAATATTGGTCTGATTGGCAGCCTGCAGTTCTTGCCTGCGGTGGTTGCGCTGTTGTACTGGCCTCGCGGCAACAAAAAAGGCTTTATGGCCGGACTCGCCGCCGGCACGGCAATCTGGTTTGTCTTTCTGGTGTTGCCGGTCGCAACCGGGACCAACTTTTTCACGCTCGGCAATCTCAATACACGTGAAATCGTGGCACTGTCTCTGGTGTGCAACATCACGCTGTTTATGCTGGTGTCCCTGTTCACACACAGTTCCACTGAAGAAAAAATCTCGGCTGACATTTGTTCAGTCGACAACCTTCGGCGCCAGCGCCGGGCGGGTCTGACTGCGGGCTCGGCACAGGAATTTATCAGCCAGCTGACCAAGCCGCTGGGTGAACGCACTGCCACACGCGAGGTTATGCAAGCACTGCGCGACCTCAATATGGACAAGCAGGACAGGCGTCCCCAGTCGTTGCGCCAACTGCGCAGCCGCCTGGAAGCCAACCTGTCCGGCTTGCTCGGACCCGCGATTGCGCATGACCTGATTGACCGCTTCCTGCCCTATACCTCCATCAGCGCCAGCAATACTGCCGATGTCACCGCTATCGAAAGCCGCATCGAGGCCTATCGCAGCAACCTGTCCGGCATGGCCGCCGACCTGGACAATCTGCGCCGCTATCACCGCCAGATCCTGATGGATTTGCCCATGGGCGTGTGCTCGCTGGGCCCGGATGACCAGATCATCATGTGGAACCATGCCATGGAAAATCTGACCGGAACCAGCAGTGAAGAGGCGGTGGGACTGCATCTGAGTGAAATCGGCAATCCCTGGTACAAACTGCTGAATCAGTTCCGCGATGGCGAAAGCGCGCACCAGCACAAACTCGCCGTCACGGTAAACGGCAGCAAACGCTACATCAGCCTGCACAAGGCCGTGATCGAAAAATCCACCAGCCGGCGCATCGAACAGGATGGCGTCATTATTCTGGTTGAAGATTTGACAGAGACCGAGTTGCTGGAAGAGGAGCTGGCACACAGCGAACGGCTGGCCTCCATCGGACGGCTGGCCGCCGGGGTTGCGCATGAAATCGGCAATCCCATCACCGGTATTGCCTGTCTGGCCCAGAATATTCGCGATGAAACCCAGAACGATGAACTGCGCAGCATGGCACGCCAGATTATCGAACAGACTGATCGCACCTCACGCATTGTGCAGTCGCTGGTGAACTTTGCCCATAGTGGCGCCCACAACAAGGCAGACCAGCGCCAGGAAGTGGTGGTGATTGCCGACTGTGTGCAGGAAGCGATTACCTTGGTATCGCTGAACAAAAAAGGCAAACACATGAATTTCAGTGTACGTGTGGAGGACAATGCACGTATTCTCGGGGACTCGCAGATGTTGCTGCAGATTCTGGTGAATCTGATCAATAACGCCCGCGACGCCAGCCCGGCAGACAGTACCATCAGTATCGATTGTGAGCGCATTGCTGCATCCATACAGATTGCTGTGTCCGACGAAGGCAGCGGCATTCCGGAAACCATCAGGGACCGTGTGTTTGAACCGTTTTTCACCACCAAAGAGCCCGGTGAAGGCACAGGCCTTGGCCTGTCGCTGGTCTACAGCCTGGTTGAAAACCTCGGCGGACATATTGATATAATGAATGCCACTGAGAGGCAGCATAACCCGGGAGCCAGGGTCGTGCTCAGTTTTCCCTGTTATGATGAACCCTCACAGACCACGCACAACGAGTAATTGAATGACAGCACATTACAAAGTTCTGGTAGTCGAGGATGAACAGGTCATCCGCACTGCCCTTCGCCGTCTGCTTGAGCGCCACGGTTACGATGTCAGCGAGGCCGGCTCAGTCAAGGAAGCTCTGGAACTGTTGTCGGGCAACAGCTACAACATTGTGATCAGCGATCTCAGACTGCCCGGCGCGCCTGGCACGGATCTGATCAAGGCCACACGCACACCCGTGCTGATCATGACCAGTTACTCCAGCCTGCGCTCGGCGATTGACTCGATGAAACTGGGTGCAGTGGACTACATCCCCAAGCCGTTCGAGCACGAAGAAATGCTGCAGGCGGTCGAGCGGATTATCAAAGACAATGCCGGCAAAAATGTCGCACCAAAATCCGTCGAACCGCCACCCGAACCCCCCGTACCCGGCATGATCGGCAGCTGCCCGCAGATGATGGAACTGTTCCGTCGCATCCGCAAAGTTGCCATGACCAGCTCAACCGTGTTGATCAATGGTGAATCCGGTACCGGCAAAGAACTGGTGGCGCGGGCGATTCACCAGCTCAGCGACCGCAAGGACATGGAGATGATCTCGGTGAACTGCGCGGCAATTCCGGAAAACCTGATTGAATCCGAGCTGTTTGGCCATGAAAAAGGCGCATTCACCGGGGCTACGGCCAACCGCACGGGCCTGGTGGAAGCCGCCAACGGCAGTACGCTGTTCCTGGACGAGATCGGTGAGCTGCCGCTGGATGCCCAGGCCAGGTTGCTGCGGGTATTGCAAGAGAGCGAAATCCGTAAAGTCGGCTCGGTGCAGTCACGCAAGGTGGATGTCAGGCTGGTCGCCGCTACCCACCGTGATCTCAAGCAGTTGGTCATTGATGGCGACTTCCGGGAAGACCTGTACTACCGCATCAACGTCATGACCCTGCTGCTGCCGCCGCTCAAAGAGCGCGGCAACGATATCCTGGAGCTGGCCGACGCCATTCTGGAAAGAACCTGCAAACGCCTCAAATCCCCGCTGCTGCACTTTACCGACGACGCCACTCAGGCCATTGCCACCTATCCCTGGCCCGGTAATGTACGCGAACTGGAGAATGCGATAGAACGCGCAGTGGTACTGGCAGAAAGCGACGAAATCGGCGCCGAACTGCTTGCCATTGACCTGACCGGTAACAAACGCACGATTCGCCCCCTGACCGAGCGCAGCCAGATAGACACCCCTGGCGCTGACGACAGCGATGCCGCGGAAGAACTGTCTCTGGAGGACTACTTCCAGAAGTTTGTACTTGAACATCAGGACCAGATGAACGAAACCCAGCTTGCGAAAAAGCTTGGGATCAGCCGCAAGTGCCTGTGGGAGCGCCGCCAGCGTTTTGGACTGCCCCGCAAAAAGAAACAAGCCTGAGATTTCTGTTACCGATACCCATCTACCCAATATGTTGGGGGTGATTGGTAACACTTTCTACAAGAACAGGCAAAAACAGGCTAGCGCAAAATACTCAAGTTATTGATTTATAAGAAAATGACAGAGTTGGCACAGATTCTGCTCTAATACTGGCAGAACAATAACAAGAAATAATAAAAATAACGCTGCATAACAATAAAAATGGCATCAGTTATTGGTGCGCAACAACAATAAAAACAAACTGATCGGACTGGCAGTTTTAGACATCATCTGATGACCTTCTGTTGGTACTGTGACTCAATCATTAAAAGCACTTACTGTGGGTGCCTCTGAATAAAAACAATCAACAAGAACAACAAAAAGAAACAATAATAAAAACAATACATACCTTCCTTGCGGGGGGGTCAAGTCGCCCCCCAGAGCATTTCCCCTGCACTCTTTCCCCACTTCCGTGTATGATTGCCGCCTTCAGCGTTAACGCTTCGAAGTTGAGTTCCCGATGTTAAAAAAGCTTGTCCGCATGCTTTTTGGCAAATCAGGCCAGTCAGGTACCACGTCCGCGCAAGACGGCGCTGGTGATCGTGCCAATCACAGACCTGAACGCCAGGACACACCCCGGACGCACAAACCGCGCACGGCCAGCACCGATCGCAACAAACCTGCCAAAGCCCGACGTCAAGCCGGTGGTAACGCACGCGAGCACGATCTGCCGCCCGCCCTGCGCAAACTCGATCTGAAAAACGTCAAGGTTGTTTCCCGCGAAGACCACAACATCTCCCGACGCGACATCTCTCCAAACGCACTCAAAGTACTGTACCGCCTGAACGATGCCGGCTATCAGGCGTTTCTGGTCGGCGGTGGTGTGCGAGACCTGTTGCTGGGCGGCCACCCCAAAGATTTTGACATCTCCACCGACGCCACCCCGGAACAGGTTCGCGAGGTATTTCGCAACTCGCGGGTGGTCGGACGCCGATTCAAAATTGCCCATGTGAGGTTCGGGCAGGAAATCATTGAAGTCACCACCTTCCGCGCCCACCATGAAATCGAAACCGAGGTCGAAGAAGGTGAGTCGCGCAAACATATTCGCGACCTGGACTCTGCGCATTCCAGCACCGGCATGATCCTGCGTGACAATGTCTACGGCAGCATCAATGAAGATGCGATGCGCCGCGACTTCACCGTCAATGCGCTGTACTACACCACCAACGGCTTCTGGCTGCTGGATTTTGTCGACGGTCTCAATGATATCGATCAGAAACTGATTCGCATGATCGGCGACCCGGAGACCCGTTACCGCGAAGACCCGGTGCGTATCCTGCGCGCCATCCGTCTGGCGGCCAAACTCGGTTTTACCATCCACAAGGACACTGAAACGCCTATCGCCAAACTGGCCACACTGCTGGAATCGATTTCACCGGCACGCCTGTTTGATGAGACAGTCAAGCTCTTTACCAATGGCCAGTCGGAAGCGACCTTTGAGTTGCTGCGCCGGTACCGGGTGGCCGATTACCTGTTCAAACCCACGCTGGCTTGCCTGAAAGACCACAACAGCAGTGACAGCCGTCTGATACAGCTGGCTTTCCAGAACACGGACAAACGTCTGGCAGATGGCAAATCGGTAACACCGGCCTTCCTCTACGCGGCCTTGCTCTGGCCTCCGATGATGGCGCTGCTGCGCGAGCAGTTTGGTGACCGCCCGGCACCGATTGCTGCCATGCAGGAAGCCGCGACGGATGTGATCATGGATCAGTTGCGCTTCACCGCCATCCCCAAACGCTTCACGGCAGTCATGCGGGAAATCTGGGAGCTGCAGTGGCGATTGCAACCGGGCAGCCGCCGCCAGATCGAAAGTGTTGTATCTCATCCACGTTTTCGGGCAGCCTATGACTTCCTGCTGCTCAGGGAAGCGGCCGGCGAACAGACACAGGGCGCCGGCGCCTGGTGGACTGAATTCCAGCTCACTGACCGGGGTGGGCAGGATGCCATGATCGAAGGCTTGCAGGCGGTCAAAGCAGCACCTCGCAAACGTCGCCGCAAGCCCAAAGCACGTAATCCGGAACACAAACCCAAGCAGACGGAGTCGGCCAGTGACTGACACACTGCCCCGCTACATCGCCGTGGAAGGCCCGATCGGGGTTGGCAAAACCAGCCTCGCCAAACGTCTGGCCCAGACTTTCAACTACGACATTGTGCTGGAAAAGCCCGAGGAAAATCCCTTCCTCGAACGCTTCTATCGCAACCCGAAACAACACGCCCTGTCTACCCAGCTGTTTTTCCTGTTCCAGCGAGCACAGCAGTTGCAGGAGCTGAAACAGGACGATTTGTTTGAACCGGTACGTGTGGCTGATTTTCTGATCGACAAGGACCGCCTGTTCGCACGCCAGAATCTGGACCCGGACGAATACGCCCTGTACGACAATGTGTATCAGCACCTCACGCTGGACGCACCGGTGCCGGATCTGGTGATCTACCTGCAGGCACCGACCCATGTCCTGCTCAGCCGTATCAACAAACGCGGCATTCCGGCCGAGCAGGCCATTGAAGCGGAGTATCTGGATCGCCTGAATGCGGCCTATACCGAATTTTTTCATTACTACAACCGTTCTCCGCTGCTGATCGTCAACAGCACCGACATTGATCTGGTGGCCAACAACCATGACTACCAGCAACTGGTCGATCGCATACTGGAGTCGCCACAGGGCGTGCATTACTTCAATCCCAAACCGGCGCTGTTGTAACACGTGACCGGACACACACTGACTGGCACTGCCTGATGGCAGCGCGGGTCAGAAGGAGACGAGCATGAGTACCCAATCCGCAACCCGCAAAGTCACACTGAGCACGCTGAATAAAATTCGCGCCAACGGTCA
The DNA here is from genome assembly GCA_036834885.1 of Pseudohongiella sp. GTDB lineage: Bacteria > Pseudomonadota > Gammaproteobacteria > Pseudomonadales > Pseudohongiellaceae > Pseudohongiella. Next base: position 108,521 of record DAITNA010000006.1, read on the forward strand.
GAAGTTTGCGTGCCTGACGGCTTATGACGCCTGTTTTGCCGGCCTCATGAACGATGCCGGTGTTGAAGTGATTCTGGTCGGGGATTCACTTGGGATGGTGTTGCAAGGCCATGACAACACCCTGCCGGTGACCATGGCCGATATGGTCTACCACACCCAATGTGTCCACCGCGGCAATCGCAGTGTTTTCATCATGAGTGACATGCCGTTCATGAGTTACTCGACCGAGCGTGATGCGCTGGAGAATGCCGCTGCCCTGATGCGTGCCGGTGCCGAGATGGTCAAGATTGAAGGCGGTGCCTGGCTGGCCAGTTCAACGCGCCTGCTCGCCGAACGCGGCATTCCGGTGTGTGTGCACATGGGACTGACACCACAATCGATCAACCGAATCGGCGGGTATCTGGTTCAGGGCCGCGACCCGGTGCAAGCCGAGAACATGGTCAATGAAGCGCTGCAACTGCAAGAGGCCGGCGCCAGCATCCTGTTGCTGGAATGCGTGCCGACGGCATTGGCCCAACGGATTACGGAGGCGCTGGAGATTCCGGTGATTGGCATAGGCGCCGGCCCACATACCACCGGACAGGTGCTGGTCATGCATGACCTGCTGGGGGTGTCGCCGATCCGGCCCAAATTTGTGAAGAATTTTCTCGCGCAGTCAGACAACGGCATCGCCGGTGCCATCCAGACCTATGCCGAGGATGTGCGAGCCGGCCGCTTTCCTGCGCCCGAACACTGTTTTGACTGATACCTGACCGGGACTTGAGCACCATGAAGATCTGCCATACTGCCGCCGAGCTGCGCAGCACCCTGAACACCTGGCGCCGGGATGGCAACACCATCGCCTTTGTGCCGACCATGGGCAATCTGCATCGCGGCCATATCCGCCTGGTGGAAAAGGCCGACGAGTTGGCCGACATTGTGGTCAGCTCCATCTTTGTCAATCCGATGCAGTTCGGCCGTCACGAAGACCTGGACAAATACCCGCGCACACCGGAAGCCGACATTGAAAAACTCACTGCCGCCGGCTGTGCGCTGCTGTTTGCGCCGAGCGTGCGCGAGATGTATCCGCTGGGACTCGACCAGCACACCGTAGTCAGTGTGCCCGGCGTTTCGGAGCGCCACTGTGGTGCCAGCCGTCCCGGCCATTTTGATGGCGTTGCCACCGTGGTCAGCAAACTGTTCAACCTGGTACAACCGGACCATGCGGTGTTTGGCCTGAAGGATTACCAGCAGTTCAAGGTCATCCGCAAAATGAACGCGGATCTGTGTTTTGGCATACAGCTGACCGGTGTCGCGACCGAACGTGACGAGAACGGACTGGCACTGAGCTCGCGCAATGGCTACCTGAGCGCCGACGAAAAACAGCGCGCCCTGACCATCATCCGCACCTTGCGCGAGACTGCTGCGCGTATCAAAGCGGGTGAACGCGATTACCCGGCACTTGAACAACAGGCGCGCTCAGTGTTTGAATCCAGTGGGTTGCGCCCGGATTATTTTTCCGTGTGCCAGGCTGACACGCTGGCACCGGCGCAGGCGACTGACACACAACTGGTGATTCTGGCGGCGGCTTACGCAGGCACCACCCGCCTGATCGACAATATCGAGATCATGTTATAGCGCACACGTTTGTCATAAAAAGGAGATGCTCATGTCGCACGATAAAACCTACCCGGCCAGCGGTTTTGATACGCAGCACAGCCTGATCGACAAAGCCGGTTACCAGCGCCTCTATGAGCAATCCATCAATGATCCGGCGAGTTTCTGGGGTGAGCAGGCCAACCAGTTTCTCGGTTTCTTTTCCCCGTATCAAAGTGTTTACGAAGGCGAGTTCAGCAAAGCCTCGGTGAGCTGGTTCAAAGGCGGCAAACTCAACGTCGCCTGGAATTGTATTGATCGCCATCTGCCCACACGCGGCAAACAGACCGCGTTTATCTGGGAAGGTGACAATCCTGCCGACAGCAAACACATCAGTTATGCCGAACTGTACGAGGCGGTTTGCCGTCTGGCCAATGTGCTCAAGCTGCGCGGCGTCAAAAAAGGTGATCGCGTGTGCATCTACATGCCGATGATCCCTGAAGCGGCCTATGCCATGCTGGCCTGCGCACGCATTGGCGCGATCCATTCCGTGGTGTTTGGCGGTTTTTCACCCGATGCCATCCGCGACCGCATTCAGGATTCTGATTGCCAGACCGTGATCACCGCCGATCAGGGCGTGCGCGGCGGCAAACTGATTCCGCTCAAGGCCAACGTCGACAAGGCACTGGCGCACTGTCCCAATGTGCACTCGGTGATTGTGGTGCAACATACCGCCAACACGATTGACTGGCACAGTGGCCGGGATGTCTGGTACCACGAAGCTGTCAGGAGTGTCAGCACCGTGTGCGAACCGGAGATCATGGACGCGGAAGACCCGCTTTTCATCCTCTACACGTCCGGCTCTACCGGCAAACCCAAAGGTGTGCTGCACACCACTGCCGGTTATCTCCTGCAGGCGGCAATGACGCATCGCTATGTGTTTGATTACCGCGATGGTGAAGTGTACTGGTGCACCGCTGACGTGGGCTGGGTCACTGGTCACAGCTACATTGTGTATGGCCCGCTGTGCAATGGCGCCACCTCACTCATGTTTGAAGGTGTGCCAACCTACCCGGACGCCTCGCGTTTCTGGCAGGTGATCGACAAACACAAGGTCAATATTTTCTACACGGCACCTACCGCGCTGCGTGCACTGATGGGCATGGGTGACGAGCTGGTGACCCGAAGCTCGCGTGCCTCGTTGCGCCTGCTGGGCTCAGTAGGAGAGCCCATCAACCCGGAAGCCTGGGAATGGTATTACCGTGTTGTGGGTGAAAGCCGCCGTCCGATTGTGGATACCTGGTGGCAGACTGAAACCGGTTCCACCATGATCAGCCCGATGTCCGGTCTCACGGATCTCAAACCGGGTTCAGCGACACTGCCATTTTTCGGTGTCAAACCGGCACTGCTGGATGCCCATGGCAAAGTGATCGAAGGTCCGGGCAAAGGCAATCTGGTGATCTGTGCGAGCTGGCCCGCCCAGATCCGCACCGTGTTTGGTGATCACCAGCGCTGCATCGACACCTACTTCAAGGCTTATCCCGGCTACTACTTTACCGGTGACAGTGCGCGCCGCGACGAAGACGGGTATTACTGGATCATCGGCCGGGTTGACGATGTGATCAATGTCTCCGGTCACCGCCTGGGCACTGCCGAGCTGGAAAGTGCGCTGGTACTGCATCCCAAGGTCGCTGAGGCTGCCGTTGTGGGTTACCCGCATGACATCAAGGGGAATGCGGTCTACGCCTATGTCACCCTGATGCAAGGTATCGAAGAGTCCGAGGCGCTGCGCAAGGAACTGATACAGTTTGTCGCCGATGAAATCGGTGCGTTCGCCAAGCCGGAAATTATCCAGTTTGCACCCGGACTGCCCAAAACCCGGTCCGGCAAAATCATGCGCCGCATCCTGCGCAAGATCGCTGCCAATGAGATTGACCATCTGGGCGATACCACGACGCTGGCAGATCCTTCAGTGGTACAGCAGCTGATCGACAATCGCGCCAACCGTTAAACTCAACTATGGAACCGAACCAGACAAGAGGTCCGTCATGCAGGAAGTTGTTATTGTGGCCGCCGGCCGCAGCGCCATCGGCACATTTCAGGGGGAACTGTCCGGTGTGGCTGCGACCGAACTCGGCGCACAGGTGATACGTCAATTGCTCACGCGCGCCAGCATCAACGCGGCGCAGGTGGATGAAGTGATCATGGGTCAGGTACTGACGGCGGGCTGCGGTCAGAACCCGGCGCGCCAGGCCAGCATCCACGCGGGTCTGGGCATCGAAACCCCGGCCATGACCATCAACAAGGTTTGCGGCTCCGGTCTGAAAGCCGTGCATCTGGCCGCGCAAGCGATTGTGGCAGGTGACGCTCGCCTGATTGTGGCCGGCGGTATGGAAAACATGAGTCAGTCTGCTCACGTTCTGCCCAATTCACGCAGTGGCCAGAAGATGGGGCATTGGCAGGCCATCGACACCATGTTGCATGATGGTCTGTGGGATGCGTTTAATCACTACCACATGGGTATCACCGCTGAAAATCTCGCAGAGAAATACCGGATCAGCCGGGAAGATCAGGACGCATTTGCAGCACTGTCGCAGCAAAAGGCACTGGCAGCGATGGAGTCCGGGCGTTTTGACAAGGAAATTCTGTCCATCGAAATTCCACAGCGCAAAGGCTCGCCCGTGATCTTTGACAAAGATCAGGGGCCTCGCCCGGGGACCACGGTAGAGGGGCTGGCCCGGTTGCCGGCTGTGTTCAAACAGGGTGGCACGGTCACCGCTGGCAATGCCTCCGGATTGAACGATGGCGCCGCAGCCGTGGCCGTGTGCTCGCGAGACTTCGCTGAACAGTGCGGCCTGACGCCTCTGGTCACCATCAAAGCCTGGTCCAACGCCGGTGTCGATCCGGCCATCATGGGGATCGGCCCGGTATCCGCAACCAAACGTGTGTTGGCCAAAGCTGGCTGGACGCTGGATCAGGTCGACCTGATTGAAGCCAACGAAGCCTTTGCCGCGCAGTCGCTGGCCGTGGCTCATGAACTGCAATGGGATATGAACAAGGTTAACGTCAATGGCGGCGCCATTGCTCTGGGCCATCCCATTGGAGCCTCCGGCTGCCGCGTGCTGGTCACCTTGATCCACGAAATGATTCGTCGTGATGTGCACAAAGGACTGGTGACCTTGTGTATCGGCGGTGGTCAGGGCGTGGCGATTGCGGTCGAGCGTTAACCGTCAATCGCGCATCAGCAAAATGGCAGAGATCGCCTGATGCTGACTGAGGAAGACCTGCCCGGTGAGTTCCTGCAGGAAGTGACTGCGCTGCAGCGCATCCATCACCGGGCCCTTGATCTCGGACAGATGCAGTTTGATACCCAGCACACCCAGCCGGTTGTTAATGGCCTCCAGTGACTCCAGCGCGCTGAGGTCAATCTCGTTGACCGCGCTGCACATCAACACCACGTGTTTGAGCGCTGGCCGTTCGGAGACCTCCTTGTAAATCAGATCTTCCAGATAACGTGTGTTGGCAAAATACAGGCTCTCGTCAACCCGCAGCGACAGAATATGCGGATGCGTGATCACCTGATGGCGCAGCACATTGCGGAAATGCTCGGTGCCCGGTACCTCACCCACAATCGCCACATGCGGGCGCGAACTTTTGTACAGATGCACACAGACCGAGACCAGCACACCAGCGGCGACACCCGCCTCGACACCCACAGCCAGTGTCACCACTATGGTGCTGAACACCGCCATAAAATCGGCCCGGGAGTAGTGCCAGGCTTTTTTCAGGATGCCAAAATCCACCAATGACCACACAGCCACAATAATGGTGGCAGCCAGTGTGGCTCGCGGCAACCACGCCAGCAGCGGCATCAGCACAAAGGTGGCGAGCGCAATCAGCACGGCTGCAAAAAAACCCGCTGCCGGCGTGGCAGCGCCTGCATCAAAATTCACCACCGAGCGCGAGAATCCCCCGGCCACCGGAAAACCGCCGGCCACCGATGCCGCGATATTGGCACTGCCCAGCGCAATCAGTTCCTGATCCGGGTGTATGCGCTCACGCTTTTTGGCCGCCAATCCCTGGGCGACTGACACCGATTCCACAAAACCCAGCACCGCAATCATCATCGCAGGCACCAGCAGCATTTCTATCATCGGCATGGACACCGCAGGCAAGCCCAACGCTGGCAAACCTGCTGGCACTTGCCCCACCAGCGCCAGCCCACGATTGCCCAGATCCAGCCCCCAGGCGGCCAGACCACTGCCGACGACTGCCACAATCGGACTCAGACGCGCCAGCATGGTTGCCAGCCGCACAGACAGACCAAGCCTTTGCAACACTGACGCGAGCGCCTTGCGTGACCAAAACAGATACACCAATGTGATCAGGCCCACCGCTTTGGTCGGCCAGTTGGGTGTCTCCAGCGTGGCCAGCAAGCCCAAGCCAAGAGAATGCAACAGTTCGATGAGATTGTGCCCACCACCGCTGATCCCCAGCAGAGCAGGCACCTGCCCCAACGCAATCAGAATCCCGGATGCTGTGATGAAGCCGGCAATCACCGGATGGGAGAGAAAGTTGGCCAGAAAGCCCAGTCGCAAAATGCCCAGCAGCACCAGAAACAGCCCCGACATCATCGCCAGCAACATCGCGGCCTGAATGATCTGATCGGGACTGCCCAGGTTGAGGCGACTGATCGCAGCAGCGGTCAGCAAGGAAATCACAGCCACCGGCCCCACGGACAAGGCACGGCTGGTCCCAAAGACCGTGTACGCGATCAGCGGCAACACACTGGCATACAATCCCAACTCCGGCGGCAAACCAGCCAGCATCGCGTAGGCCAGTGACTGCGGGATCAGCATGACCATCACAATCACCGCCGCCAGCAAGTCTTCGACCAGCTGCGAGGCACCATACTGACGCCCCCAATGCAGAATCGGGAACCAGCGTGCAAGACCTTTGGGCGCCAGTCCTATCATGACGTCAGCACAATCTCAGGTAAGCGATCACTGCTGCTGCGCCAGCCAGCCGGCCACACCGGTGAGGTCATATCCCGCTCTGGCGCCGGCCTGCACAATCGCATCGGGCGACATACCTTTGATACCGCTGGCCAGGCCCCACAATTGAATGGAGCGTGTGCCGCTACGGCAATAGGCCAGAATCGGCTTGGGCAATTCGTCCAGCGCCGCACTCATGGCTGCAATGTCTTCCATGGTGAGCTGGCCTGAGATCACAGGGATATAACGAAACTGCACATCCTGATCCTGAGCCACTGCCTCAATTTCATAACGCGGCGGCTGCCCATAGCCTTCGCCATCGGGACGATTGCAGATGATGGATTTGAAACCGGCCGCAGCCAGCTCGTCCACATCGTCGGCAGTGATTTGTTCAGCTACCGCAAAATCGTCGGTGACCTGTTTGGCGATCATACTTACTCCTTGGTAATAGTGGGTTCAACCAGCCATTCCCGCCCCTTCAGCATGCCGTTCCAGTACAGCCAGGGCAGAAAGTCTTTTTTCATGATCCAGGCCAGACTGGTCGGTTGGCGCCCTTCCAGAATCCAGCCCGGCAAACTGGGCAGCAGTTTACCGCCGAATCCGAATTCAGCCAGCACAATCTTGCCGCGCTCCACGGTCAGCGGGCAGGAACCATAACCGTTGTATTTGGCGATACCCTGGCTTGCGCCCATGTCCGCCAGTATGTTCACCGCAACAATCGGTGCCTGCTTGCGCGCAGCAGCCGCCGTTTTGGCGTTGGGTGCGTTCATGGCATCACCCAGCGACCAGATGTTAGTGTACTTCTTGTGCTGCAGGGTTTCCTGATTCACATCAACCCAGCCGGCGGCATCGGCCAGCGGACTGCTGCGCACAAAGTCTGGTGCCTGCTGCGGCGGGCACACATGGATCATATCGAACTGCGTTTCCACCACTTCCTTGCTGCCATCGGCATTGGTTTTGGTGAACCACGCGGTTTTTGCCGGGCCATCAATCTTGACCAGATTGTGGTTGAAGTTCAGTGTGGCCTGATACTTTTTCACATACTCCATCAGCGCTGGCACATAGTCCGCCACACCAAAGAGCACGCCACCGGCGTTAAACATCTGCACATCAATCTTGCCAATCAGGCCCTGCCGGTACCAGTGATCCGACGACAGGTACATGGCCTTCTGCGGCGCACCGGCACACTTGATTGGCATGGGCGGTTGCGTGAACACTGCCCGGCCGGATTTGAGGCCCTGCACCAGTTTCCAGGTATACGGCGCCAGGTCGAAGCGGTAGTTGGAAGTGACACCATGTTGCCCCAGTGTCTCGGTCAGACCCTCAACACCTGCCCAGTTCAGTTTCAGGCCCGGTGCCACAATCAGTCGGTCGTAAGCAATACGACGGCCATCTTCCAGCTCCACCTGGTTATTGTCCGGATCAAAACCGGCCACCGCCGCCTTGATCCAGTGTGTACCGCGTGGAATCAGCGGCGCCATGGGCCGCTCCGTCACGCTGGCATCAAATATCCCGCCACCCACCATGGTCCAACCCGGCTGATAGTAGTGCTTGTCTGCCTTGTCGATCAGCGCAATGTCCAGATCCGGCTTGCGCTTGAGCAAACTCGCCGCCACTGAAATACCGCCCGCCCCCGCGCCAACAATCACGATGCCAAAATGGTTTTTCTCGCTCATGGGTGAATCTCCTGTCTGTAAAGGCCGGTTCCGCGCCTGCCATGTCTATGGGGGTTACTGTGCCACTTGCCAAGGGTCGGTGCAACGCGAAGGGTGTGACGGATTGTCGCGGCGCACCGGGCGGAGAGCACATTGGGGGAGATTAGCCAAACTGGCAATTGTATGTTGAAGCAGATAGAGATAGGTTGTGGTTAACCTGCTCCCAGCTGTCACCACCAACCAGCGAGAATAAGCCGCATGTATAGCATCAGACCTGCTGTTCTGACAGAAGCACGCGTCATACAACACCTTATGCTTAATGTCATGAACAACAGTCTCGGTCACAGCGGACTGAATATTCCTGAAATGGTGAGGAGTGCAAACAACTGCGTCAATCTTTGGTTGGAGCGCCCGGACAACCACGTTCACTTTGTCGCCGATATTGACGGCCAAATCGTCGGAGTGATTTTTTTTAAAGAGTACTGGAATCTGGTGTCGTTGTTTGTAGATCTCGACCATCAGGGCCAAGGAATCGGAACAGCATTGATCTTGGAGGGTCTTGAGGCTTGTCGCAGCAAAAGCCGCCACCGCGGAGTCGCTCTCAACTCCGCACCGGACTCAGCATCGTTTTATGAAAAACTGGGATTTAGTGTGCGGACAGATATCGAACGTATGCATGACACCATTCCAATGCAATTGAGATTTACTGATGCACATGCCCCTGAACCTGAAAGCCATTCATGGCGTCCCCATAGAAAGCAAACACAAAGCCAGTTGCCACTGTGGTGCTGTCGAACTGGAGCTGGAGTTGCCCGAGGGGCTGGTGGATGTTCGCCGATGTGATTGTTCGCTGTGTCGCCGCCGGGGAGCCATTGTTGCCTCAATCCCCTTGTCTGGCATACGCATCATCCAGGGAGAGGCTGAACTGAGGCTTTACCAGTTCAATACACGAACAGCAAAACACTACTTTTGCTCAATATGTGGCGTGTATACGCATCATCAACGACGGTCAAACCCGGAGCAGTATGGATTTAATGTCGCCTGTCTGGAGGGTATCAATCCGCTCAAACTGGAGGGGATTCCGACCTATGATGGTGTGAATCACCCGGCTGACCGGCAGACACACCTGTAGTCCCTGGCGCCGCACGACAGCCCAGAACAAGACATAGTCTACTAATTTATATACAAATTAGTAGACTTTATAACTATCTCAAGCCTATACTAATTTCTACTAATCCTTTGACAAATTAGTAATTCATGCGACTACCTAGGACACCTCCCTCTCTGTCAGAGAGCATAAAAGCACTGACGCCTGACCGGATGCCTCAGCTGCTACCCCATATGACACCGCTACCGACCGGCAAGTACCTGCATTGGGACGAGTTGCGCCGGCGTACCGCGCCTGACGGTCTGACACATGAGGAGTGGTGGGCAGCGGTAACACTGTCCCGGGGCGCACTTGTTCAATCCTTGCCATTAGTGGACAAACAAGGGCAACCCTTTGTGTTTGCCACGCCGGCTCCGGTCACAATCGATCTTCATCATATTGACCGCGATGCAGCAGGACAGATTCGCGGAGCAGGTGACACGCTGCAGACAGACTCCCATCGATTCCTGATCAGCTCACTTATTGAAGAAGCCATTACCTCCAGTCAGTTGGAGGGAGCCGCGACAACACGCAAGGTGGCGGCCGCCATGTTGCGCAGCGGGCGCAAACCGCGGGATATCAGTGAACGAATGATCTTTAACAATTACCGAGCCATGGAGCATCTGCGCTCTCTGCAACAAGTGCCGCTGACACCCGGGCATGTGTTGGCATTACACCGCATGTTGTCAGAGGACACTCTTGATGATCCGGCAGATGTTGGCTGTTATCGTCGCCATAACGATGTTCAGGTTGTCGATGTGCGCGACAATACAGCGCTGCACTCACCGCCGGACCATACTGAGCTGCCGGAACGCATGCAGCGCCTGTGCGATTTTGCCAATGCTGACGAGCACTCTCTTCCCTTCGTCCATCCCGTGATTCGTGCCATTTTGCTGCACTTTATGATTGGTTATGACCACCCGTTTGCCGACGGCAACGGCCGCACCGCCAGGGCTTTGTTCTATTGGTCTATGGCACGCAGCGGCTACTGGCTGATGGAATACACATCCATCAGCCATATTCTGCGCAAGGCGCCGGCAAAATATATGCGTGCCTACCTGTACACAGAAACTGACAAGAACGACACCACTTACTTTCTGTTACATCAACTTAGCACTATCCGTCAGGCTATTGCCGCACTGCACGATTACGTTGACCGGAAAGTGCAGGAGCAACGCGAGACCAGGCAACTACTGTCAAGTTCCAATGCTCTCAGAGGCCGCTTGAATCACAGGCAAATTGCACTGTTGAATCATGCATTGCGAAATCATGGTGAAGCCTATCGGGTTGATGCCCATCAACGCTCACACGCTGTGGTGTATCAGACAGCACGCACCGATCTGCTGGACTTGGAGGAACTGGGTTTGCTGGAAAAAGCGCGTCAGGGTAACGCGTATGTGTTTTATGCGCCTGCAGATCTGCGCGAGCGGCTGGGCGAATTGGCCCGATAATTGGATCCGCCATATCCACACTTGCCACCTGGGAAGCAATCCAGTAGAACAGTTGCATAAACCCAAGATACCACCACACAACGAGGCACCCCATGTCCACCGTCACCTCCTATCTGCAAATGTTTTCCACTCTCTCCGAATCCGGTGAACTCAAACTTGAGCTGCTCGAAAAACCCATCCCGGTACCGGAAGGCAATCAGGTGCTGATCCGCATTGAAGCCACGCCCATCAACCCGTCTGATCAGGGTGTGATGTTTGGCCGCGCCGACATCAGCGCGGGCAAAACCTCTGGGGCAGGCAACAAGCGCGTCTTTAGCGCGCCGGTCAACGCTCAGGGCATGGCAGCGATGAAAGGTCGTGTGGGTCAGCCACTGGCGGTGGGCAATGAGGGCGCCGGCACCGTGGTTGCCACTGGCAGCTCCGAGCTGGCCAAAAGTCTGGCGGGCAAAGTGGTGGCCGTGATGGGTGGCAGCATGTATGCCCAGTATCGTTGTGTGGATGCCGCCACCTGCCTGCCCTTGATGGATGGCCACAGCGCCAAAGACGGCGCGTCATGTTTTGTGAATCCGCTGACCGCACTGTCGATGGTCGAGAACATGCGCATGGAAGGCCACACTGCGCTGATACACACCGCCGCTGCTTCCAACCTCGGCCAGATGCTGGTGCGTATTTGTCAGGCTGATGGCATTGAACTGGTCAACATTGTGCGCAAAGAGGAGCAAGTGGCGCTGTTGCGCGAGATGGGCGCCAGGTATGTGATTAACAGCAGCTCACCGAATTTTATCGCCGAGCTGACCGACGCCATTCATGCCACGGGCGCGACACTGGCCTTTGATGCCACCGGTGGCGGCACACTGGCCTCTGACATTCTGACGTGTATGGAAGCAGCAGCTGCACGCACACCGGGCGCGTACAGCATTTACGGTTCCGTCAAACACAAACAGGTGTATTTGTACGGCAACCTCGACACCTCTGCGACGGTGCTGCAGCGCGCCTACGGCATGGCCTGGGGAGTTGGCGGCTGGTTGCTGCCCAACTTTCTGGCCAAGGCTGGCATGGATGTGGCGATGCGATTGCGTGCGCGTGTGGCACGTGAATTAAAGACCACATTTGCCAGCCATTACACCAATGAACTGTCGCTGGCTGAGGCACTGGATGCAGACACCGTGCGGCGTTATTACGCCAAGCACACCGGTGAAAAATTCCTGATCTGTCCGCAGAAATAACCCGGATGACTGACGAGGAGTTCAACACATTCTGCGCCTCATTGCCGGCCTCCACACACGTTGTACAGTGGGGAGGCTCTGACGTCTGGAAAGTGGGGGGAAAAGTGTTTGCCATCGGAGGTTGGGGGCAAAACGGCAATTTGGCGTTTTCGTTCAAGACCTCGCCGCTGAATTTTGACATTCTCAGAGACGAGCCGGGTTTTCGCCCGGCACCGTATCTGGCCTCGCGCGGATTTAAATGGATTCAGTTGTATGCGCAGACCGGCAAACCGGATGACGAGCTCAGGTACTATCTGAGTGAGTCTCATCGATTGGTGGCAGAGGGGTTGAGCAAGAAGCGGCAAAGGGAGATTGGGGTACTTGCTAACGTCAGCAGTCACGAGACTGTGGTATAGAACCGTCAAGCGCCGAAGCCCCATGAACCTCCGGCAAACAGCCTTCTAAAGAAGCTGGCTTTTCATTTATCATCCCGCCACCACAACCCAACCGTCACAATACAAACAAACAGGAAAACGATCTTGAAAACATGGAGCCGAGTGTTTGCACCCGCACTGGCAGTGCTGTTGATGCTATCTTTCCCTTTGCAGGCGCAGGTATTTCCGCGCGGCAATGGCATCGCCCTCACGGGCAAAAATCAGTTTGACCTGTATGTGCAGGTCAACGACTGGCGCGATATGCAGCAGGACGTGGACAGCTTTCGCCTGGCGACTCTGCGCCAGTTTGAACAAACACTGCAGGATGAAGGTATCCGGCGCCGACCGGCCAACCGTAACTACCTGGTGTGCGCAGTGCAGGCCACTCGCTCTGGCAACCAGGTGGCCTACAGCACCACCGTGGAATACTGGGAGCTGGAGTCCACCAAGGTGAATTCGCTGCAGTGGCAACAAGGAGGCATCAACACGGTGGTCACCAACCGCTTTAACGAGGAGCTGGTCGCCAGCGAGTGTGCCACGCGTTTTCTGGCCGAGTGGGTACGGTGGAATCCGGCGACGGACAACTGATGCCTGTCAAGGCTCCACCAGCCCCGCCCGGATCGCGATAATCGCCAGCTCGGCGCTGTTGGCGGCATTCAGTTTCTGTTTGATGTTGTACAAATGCGTGCCAATGGTGCGCGGACTCAGCGACATCACCTCGGCAATGTCCTGCACAGACTGGCCTTTGGCGAGTGCGATAAACACCTTGAACTCTTTTTCACTGAGCGCATCCACCGGATTTCTGGAACCTGACACCTGCTCCACCGCCATGGCCTGCGCAATCATCGGCTCCAGAAACACACTGCCCTTGTGCACGGCGTGAATCGCCTCAATCAACACATCGGCAGCACTGCGTTTGGTGAGATAACCGGCAGCGCCTGCTTTGAGTACACGCCGGGCATGCATCACATCCTCGTGTGCCGACAGCACCAGAATTTTCTGCGCCGGGTGTTTGGCCAGTACGCGGTCAATCGCTTCCAGCCCGCCGATACCCGGCATCGAGATATCCATCACCAGCACATCGGGCGCCAGCTCCTGAAATTGCCGCACGGCCTCTTCGCCGCTGCTGGCTTCGCCCACCACATCGATATCGCTGGCACCTTGCAGCAACAGACGGAAGCCCATGCGCACCACGGCATGATCATCCACCAGCATGACTTTAATGCGCTGTTTAGTCATCGTTATCCCTGTGCACGTTATCACTTTGCAATTGCGATGCTGCCGTTGGCAGGCGCGCCACAATCAGCGTACCGCCATCCGGGCGCGATTCCGTTGTGACTTCACCCTCCAGTGCATGCACACGCTCCGTGATGCCCAGTATGCCAAATCGCCTGCGCTCAGAGAACTCTGTGCCCAGACCCTTGCCGTCGTCACTGACACACAACTCCAGCTGACCGGGCATCAGCATCAGTGCAACCGTCACACTGCTGGCATCCGCATGTTTGACCACGTTGGTCAGACACTCCTGCACAACACGGTAAACCGTGATATTAAAGTGCTCATCAAAGCCGTTGAGATCACCGTTGATCGTCAACACAACATGCAGCCGGGGATGCTGGTGTTGATACTGTGACACCAGCTCCCTGATCGCATCGGACAAGCCCAGGTGATCCAGCGCGCTGGGACGCAATTGCCGGATCATCGAATGCACCACATCATAAATGTGCGCAGCAACCTCAACGATGGTCTGTGCGTTCTGCCGGGTTTCCGGGGATTGGCCCTGTTCGCGATTGGCAATCGCGGTACCGATGGTTTTGATTGCGGTCACACACTGACCGAGCTCATCGTGCAGCTCACGCGCGATGGAGCGGCGCTCATCTTCCAGTTTGCTGTGAATCAGTTGTGTCAGTTTGCGGCTTTGTTCCAGCTCTCGCTCAGTGGTCAATGCCACTTCGAGCGTGGCAGCCATGCTGTTGAAACTGTGGGCAATGGTATTGAACTCAGGCAAATCATAATGCGTCAGGCGCACACTGTACTTGCCCTGTTCCATCTCGGACATGGCGCTCACCACGTCTTTCAGCGGTTTGAGTGTCCGTCCCAGCACACGGAACACGGCGATATTGAGCAGCACAAAAAACACCAGCGTAAACAGTGCAAACCGGCCCAGCTCATCCCAGGCATCCAGCACCGAGCGTGAGGAGTCCGGTGTCACCACAATGGAGCCTTGCGCGAGCGGCAAGCGCACTTCAGCCACATCCGGCGCGACCATGCTTGTAAACCAGTCCGGGGCCCAACGTCCCTGTTTGTACTCGGACGGGGGTGACTCATACAGCAGACGCCCCTCGTTGTCATACAGCCTGACCTCGTTGGCGCGCACGCGTCCCACGCTGCTCAAATATTGTGTCAGGTTCGCGAGCGGGTCTGGCGCCTCCGCCGTATAAACAGGTGACAATAAAATGGATTGCAACAGCTGAATCGAGACGCGGGTGCCGGCCTCTATTTCCTGACCAATGGAGCGGCGTTTGTAGTCGATCAGCACGTAGCTCATCACCGCAACCGACACAAACCCGATCAGCGAAATCACCAGATTGACCCGAAAGCGCAGACTCATGTGTTTCCTCATTCGATGGATGCAACACCACGCAAACGATCACGCAGCGCGTCACATTCCTGTTTCAGGGCCAGCGCCAGACTGCCTGACAGAGCACCGTGGCCCGCATCAGGGACCATGCGTAGCCGGGCGTTGGGCAAACGTTGACTGAGCTGATACGCCGTCAGTGGCGGGCACAACATATCCAGCGCGCCTTGCACAATGGTCACCGGCAATTGAATGCCCCCGGCGGCGTCGAGCAAGGGGCGATCGCCCAAAAAACACTGATGTTTCAGATAATGCAGTTGCACGCGGGCCCGATTCAATAGCGTTGACTGCGGGGCTACGGTTGCGGCGGCCATTTGCGTAACACCCAGAGCCATCAGTTGTCGTTCGTATTCCACCCAGCGCCGGGCTGCCCCTGTCGCCTGCGTGCTGTCCGCAGAGAACACCGCCTGATAGTAACTGTCGATCAGATCATTAACACTATTCGGGGCAAATGCTTCCCAGGCGGCCGGAGCAAAACGCCGCAATCCATGGGTGTACCAGCTGAGCTCGGCATCGGTACCCAGAAACACGCCACGCAGTATCAGCTCGTCCACGGTTGCCGGATAGTGCAACGCGTAGGCCAGGGCCAGTGTGCTGCCCCAGGATCCGCCCAACAGGCTGATGCGGCCTTTGATACCCAGCGCTTGCCGGATCCGGTCAATGTCCTCCACCAGCGTCGGGGTCTCATTGTCCTGGACGTCTCCCGCCGGCTCAGACAAGCCGCAACCACGCTGGTCAAACAGTACGATGTCGAAAAAGTCCGGATCAAAATAGCGTCGATGCGCTGGCCGGGTCTGGCTGCCGGGGCCGCCGTGCAAAAAGAAAATCGGGTAACCGCCGGGTGTACCACTACGTTCCACGTACAGGGTATGACGTGATGACACCGGCAGCATCAGTGTCGCAAACGGCTCAATCGGAGGATACAAATATTCGGGAGACAGATTCATGCAGCCTGTTTACAGGGCCGCTGCTGCTTTGCCAAGCCTGAGGACTGAAATCTCATGAAAATCATGAGTCACTTTTACTGATAATCCGGCGGTGTCATGCCTGCATCACGGGCAACAATCAGAACGTCATGCAGCCACATCCGGCGGCATGAGCGCTGAAACCCGACAATACAGGAGAAAAACAGTATGTGGATCAAACCTGCTTACACTGAAATGCGTTTTGGTTTTGAAGTCACCATGTATGTAGCCAACCGTTAATCCGGCTGGCTGTACAGGGACAAACCTGCAGGGAAAGTCACCTCGTGATGAGGCAGCTTTCCCGTCTTTGATGACGGTATAAAACCAGGATTGACCGAATGAGAGTACGTGTTCTGGGTTCGGCTGCCGGTGGCGGCTTCCCGCAATGGAATTGCAACTGTCCCAACTGCGATGGTGTTCGCAAGGGCACGATTCAGGCAACACCGCGCACCCAGTCATCGATTGCGATCAGCAGCGACAATAGCAACTGGCTGCTGTTCAATGCATCGCCCGACATTCTGACCCAGTTCCAGCGTTTTCCCGAGCTGCAACCGGCACGCGCCATTCGTGATACCGCAGTCCGGGCTGTGGTGTTGATGGATGCGCAGATTGATCACACCACCGGCTTGTTGATGCTGCGTGAAGGCAAAACGCCTCTGAACATTTATTGCACTGACATGGTCTATGAAGACCTGACGCAGGGTAATCCAATCTTCAACATTCTGGGGCACTTCTGTGGTGTGTCCTGGCACCCGATTCCAACCGCCGCTGGCAGTCATTTCAAGGTGGATGGTATTGAGCACATCCGCATCACCGCTGTGCCGCTGACCAGCAAGGCACCACCCTACTCGCCGCATCGCAATGATCCGCACGAAGGCGACAATATCGGCATTCTGCTGACTGACACTCGCAGCGGAAAAACGCTGTTTTATGCACCCGGTCTGGCTGCCATTGAACCGCATGTGCAGCGCATCATGCAGCAAGCTGATTGTCTGATGGTGGATGGCACGTGCTGGAGCAACGATGAGATGCGCGACCTGGGCATCAGCGACAAGCGCGCACTGGATATGGGACATCTGCCCCAGTCAGGGTCCGGCGGCATGATTGAGGTACTGCGACCGCTTCAGGCAAGACGCAAGATCCTGATTCACATCAACAACACCAATCCGATCCTGCGCGAGGACAGCCGCGAACGCGCAGTGCTGACGGCTGAAAATATTGACGTTGCCTTTGATGGCATGGATTTCAGCCTATGAACAACAACAGTCTGCCCGCGTGGACTACGGAAGAGTTTGAACAAAAACTGCGCGCTAAAGAAACGCGGTATCACATTTTTCATCCCTTCCATATTGCGATGAACAGCGGCCAATGCACGCGTGAACAAATTCAGGGCTGGGTCATTAATCGCTTCTACTATCAGATCATGATTCCGATCAAGGACAGCGCGGTGCTGTCAAACATGCCGGACAAAGCCCATCGTCGTTTGTGGATTCAACGTATACTGGACCACGATGGTGTTGATGGCAGCGAGGGCGGGATTGAAGCCTGGCTGGCACTGGCGGAAGCCGTCGGTTTGACACGAGAGGAGGTGTTGTCGCTGGACAAGGTGGCGCCAGGCGTGCGTTTTGCTGTGGATGCCTATGTGAATTTTGCCCGCAAAGCCCCGTGGCAGGAAGCGGTGTGCTCGTCACTGACTGAGCTGTTTGCGCCAACGATTCACCAGAAACGCTTGGACAGCTGGCCCGAGCATTACCCGTGGATTGATCCACACGGTTACCGGTATTTCCGACAACGCCTGTCAGAGGCGCGTCGTGATGTTGAACACGGTTTGCGCGTGACCCTGGAGCACTTCACTACCCGCGACGAGCAGGAAAAAGCACTGGGCATTTTGCAGTTCAAACTGGATGTGTTGTGGAGTCTGCTTGATGCCATTCACGTCACTTACGGCATTGGTGAAAACAAAACCGGTGCCATCATGAGGATGCCGCAATGAACTTTGCGGACAACAAACCGCTGCGCTTTGCACGCCAATACAAACTGCAATGGGAACCAGCGCAGGAATCTTATGTACTGCTCTACCCGGAAGGGCTGGTAAAACTGGCCGGCAGCGCTGGCGAAATTCTCAAGCGCGTGGATGGCAACGCAACGGCCCTGGATATTGTTGCCAGTCTTGAAACTGCGTTCCCGGGTGCCGATCTGCGACAGGATGTCCTCGATTTCCTGGCACACACCTGCGCCAAAGGCTGGATCAACCATGAGTGACGTTGGCAAAACAGGCATCGCCGGCCCGCTCTGGGTGAACGCGGAAATCACCTACCAATGCCCGCTGCATTGTGTGTTTTGTTACAACCCGCTCGACTACGCATCTACCTTGGGCAAGGAGTTAAGCACTGACGAATGGATCAGGGCTCTGCGCGAAGCACGCGAGCTGGGCGCTGTACAACTCGGCATTTCCGGTGGCGAACCGCTGATGCGCGATGACGTGGAAATGATTGTCGCCGAAGCCAGTCGACTGGGTTATTACGTCAACCTGCTGACCTCGGGTATCGGGCTCACTGAAAAACGCATTGCTGCGTTTAAAGCCGGCGGACTCGATCAGATTCAGTTGTCATTTCAGGACTCCACCCGGGAGCTCAATGATTTTTTGTCCAGCACCAAAACCTTTGACCTCAAGCTGAAAGTGGCAAAGCTGATCAAACAGTACGACTACCCCATGGTGCTGAATGTGGTATTGCACCGGCAGAACATTGATCACATCGAACAGATCCTACAAATGGCCGAAAGCATGCAGGCCGATCACGTTGAACTGGCCAACAGCCAGTACTACGCCTGGGCATTTAAAAATCGCGAATACCTGATGCCAAGCCGGGAGCAGCTTGAAAAAGCCGAAGCCGTTTGCAACCAGTTTCGCGAACGCCTTGGTAACAAAATGAAACTGTATTTTGTGGTGCCTGACTACTATGCCGACAGGCCCAAAGCCTGCATGAATGGCTGGGGCTCGGTCTTCCTCAACATTGCGCCCGATGGACTTGCACTGCCCTGCCATGAAGCCCGCATGCTGCCCGGACTCCAGTTTCCCAATGTGCGTGAGCACGATGTGCGCAGCATCTGGTTTGACTCACCTGCATTTAATGTTTATCGCGGCAACAGCTGGATGCCGGAGCCTTGCCGCAGCTGCGATGAAAAGGAAAAAGATTTTGGCGGCTGTCGCTGCCAGGCATTTATGCTGACCGGCAATGCCGCCAACACAGACCCGGTGTGCAGCAAATCTCCTCACCACTCACTCATTACGGATCAGGTTGTGTTGGCCCAGCGGCTGAATGTGCGTCAACAGGAAGTCAAACCGCTGATTGTGTTTCGGGATGACAGCAATTCACGGCGACTGGCCCGCGACTGAGTACACTGTCTACAGCGTGCGTTTCGCGCTATGCTCACAGTCAAGTTCATTGTGATTCATGTGAGCAAACAATCCATGCGCAAACGCCTGCTGGTCACCGCTGCACTGATCATTGGCCTGCTGGCCTACAGCTGGCATCCGGTTGAGATTGCAGTCACCACTGACCTGCCCCCCGCAGAGCACAGCTGGATTCGCGGGACTGAGATCCTGTCACAGGCCAGCACAGACGTCGGCGAAGGCTCAGGTGTGGATGTCGACAGCCGCGGCAATGTGTATTTCCTGCATAGGGCAGGCCTGCCATTCAACAACAACGGAATCATCGCCAAAGACGTTGTATTCATTTATGACCCCGAGTCCGGGCAACAGATTGGCAGTTGGGGCAGCGGCTTGTTTATGTCGCCGCACGGCATCACCATTCATCGGGATACGGTTTGGATCACCGATGTCATGTCGAACAAGGTCATGCAGTTTGATCTGCAAGGTCAATTGTTAGCGAGCTACGGTCGTGACTATCCGTTTTACCTGGAAGCCTGCCTGCGCATTCGCAATGTGCTGACGCGATTACCCTGCTGGGCACCGGGCGTGTGGTATGCCCGTCCCACGGATGTCGAAGTGTACGACGATGGTTCGTTTGTGGTGTCTGACGGCTATCGCAACAGCCGGTTGATTCGCCAGCGCGCCGACGGCTCTGTGATATGGACGCTGGGCAGCATCGGCCGGGAAGACGGCGAATTTCACCTGCCACATGGATTGGCCAAAGATCGGGACGGCAATCTCTATGTCGCCGACCGGCGCAACGCCCGCATCCAGAGTATCGACGCCAACGGCCAGTGGCGGTTCAGCTGGTCCATCCCGGAGCTGGGCAGACCTTATGGTTTGACCTGGGCCGAAGATCATCTGTGGGTCGTGGATGCTGGCGACTCACACGAAATTGCGGGGGGTATTGCACGCAGTCAGCTGATTCAGCTGGATATGCAGGGTAACGTGGTTAATCGGTACTCGGCTTTTGGCAACGAACCCGGTCAGATGGATCTGCCTCATGACGTGGCCATGGGTCTGAATGGTGAGCTGCTGGTAGCCGAAATCAGGAACCAGCGTTTGCAGGTATTTCACAGACGGCGCGCAACATGGATAATCGAGACACCATGACAACAGATTCTGACAAACCTGACACAAAAGCCTCCGGTCATTACCCGGCTCGCATTAAACAGCTTCCGCTATATGATGGGCGCTTTGACGCCTACCGCATGCACGCAGACGCTGCTGACGTGCTGTTTGCATCGTACGCCGCGGGCACCCGCATTCCTGCGCACACACACGACACTGACAACCACGGCGTCATTACACGAGGTGAGCTGATCCTGACCATGAATGGCAAAACCGAGCGTTTTGGTCCCGGCGACTGGTACCACGTGCCGGCCCATGTGGAACATGCTGCAGCCTTTGATGTGGAGACCGACGAAGTTGAGTTCTGGTTCAAGGCCGATGAATAACACACAACGCATTCTTGCTGACATCACTCGCCGCGAACACGAAGCCACGAAGGCCGACATCAAAACCTCCGGCTGGAAAACAGCACTGGCTGCCAGTCAGCAACGCCTGCAACACCTCAGTGGCCTGATCGCCAGCACGGCGTCCTCCAAAGCGGCTTGCTCTGCTGGCTGCTGGTATTGCTGCCATCTCAAAGTGGACGCGCGCGCCGAGGAAGTGTTTCAGATTGCCGAGCATGTGCAGACCCGTTTCAGTGCGCAGCGACAACAGCAGGTGCGCGACAAAGTGACTGAGAACGCGCGGCAGTTAAGTGCCATGACACGCGAGCAGCAGTTCAGCGCAAATCTGCCGTGTGCGTTTTTGCAAGACGGTCAATGTTCGATTTACGAGGTCAGGCCGATTCGTTGTCGCACGTTTCACGCCACGGATGTCGCCAGTTGCAAACAAGCCTGGGAAGAGCCGTCCAATCTGCAGATTCAGAGCGCGCTGGTGCCAGAGCTGTTATACACCGGCGAGGCTCACATCAAAGGCAGCCGGCAGGCGTTTGCCGATGCGGGTTATGACAGCACGGTGTATGAGCTGAACGCTGCCATGGCGATGGCTCTGAGCGATTCAACGCCCAAAAGGCGCTTTGAAAAACACAAACGCGCCTTTGTGGGCATTGGACAAAACTGATTGCAGAAGATCAGTTGGCAAGAACAGCAGCGCCTGCCAGCGATACCTGTTCATCTTCCAGCGCACGGGCACCGCTGGAGGTAATGGCGCCGATACGCTCACCGTTGCGCATGATGGGCACTCCGCCGGCAAAGGTCACACCGTTTTCCACTTCCGCAATTTCGCCAGCCTGCAGACGGCGACCGTATTCACCTGAAGACAGACCCGTGGCGGTGACCACCAGCGCTTTACGCAGCGCAATGTCATAACTTCGCGGCGATGCCCCATCCATGCGGTGAATCATCACCGGCACGCCGGCAGCATCCACAATCGCAATGGTCAGGTTCCAGTTGTTGGCGCGTGATTCAGCAATGGCTGCCGCCATCGCGCGTTCGGCCATTTCCAGCGTCAGAGCCGGCGTATCCTGAGCGGTGGTGTAGCCAGCGAGGCCAAGGCTGCAGAACAGCGCGAGACCGGACAACAGTTTCTTCAGCATGATTGTTTTCTCCTTGTTGTATGAAGCCATTTCAGTGATTTGAAGCCTCATACTGACTTAGGCTATTTTGATTCCAGTCGCGAAAGCAAGACCCGCCCGCGCCCCAATTTATGACATGGGCTCATCCGGCGCCAGCAAACTCAGCAGCGCTTCCTGATCCATGGCCAGGCCAGCAGCTCCGGCTTCACTGAACAGATTGTCGGCCAGTGCTTGCTTGCGCAGTTGCATCTGCTGAATGCGCTCCTCCACCGTATTGGCCGCCACCAGTTTGTACACAAATACCGGCTTGTCCTGGCCGATTCGGTAAGCGCGGTCTGTGGCCTGATTTTCCACCGCAGGATTCCACCAGGGGTCCATGTGAATGACCACATCAGCCGCCGTCAAATTGAGACCACTGCCACCGGCTTTGAGACTGATCAGAAACACCTGCACCTCTCCACGCTGGAAACGGTCGATGACTTCCTGGCGTTTGCGCGTCTGCCCGGTCAGCTTGACGTAGTCGATATGGCACAGCCTGAGTTCGGTTTCAATCAGCGCCAACAGTTCTGTGAACTGAGAAAAAATCAGAACATGCCTGCCCTCTTCCAGCAATTGCGGCAGGTTCTCGGTCAACCAGTCCATCTTGGCGTGCTCACGCACGGTCGCCGCTTTTTCAAGTTTGACCAGACGCGGATCAATACAGGCCTGACGCAACTTGAGCAAGGCGTCCAGAAACTGGATGTGGCTACGCTGCATGCCCTGACTGGCCACCAGATCGCGGATGCGTTTTTCCATGCCCACGCGGATACCTTCATACAAGGCCCGCTGCTTGCCCTCCAGCTCGACGTACTGAACGATTTCCGTTTTGGGCGGCAACTCCTTCACCACCTGCGTTTTTGTGCGCCGCAACATAAAGGGAGCGACCCGGCGCGCCAGTGCCTGCTGCCTGCTGTGGTCTGCATCCCTTTCCACCGGATGACGATAATGCCTCTGAAATTGCCGCTGGCCACTGAGCAGTCCAGGCAAAACAAAATCCATGATGGCCCACAGCTCGCCCAGATGATTTTCCAGCGGCGTGCCGGTCAGACAGATGCGCATCCCGCTGTTCAGCTGACGAACACATTGTGCCACTTTGGTGGAAGGATTTTTGATGGCCTGCGCCTCATCGAGAATCAGAATGCTGAAATCCAACGTCTGATACCAGGTGATATCTCTGGGCAACAGCGGGTATGTGGTAATCACCACATCACTGGCCGGGACACTTGCAAAGGATGCGGCACGGGCGGCGCCGTGAATCAGCGTCACCGACAGATCCGGTGCGAAACGCTGGATCTCATGCAACCAGTTACCGGTGAGACTGGTCGGCGCCACGATCAGCGCCGGTTTATCCAGCAGATTCTGCTCTTTCAGATGCTGTAGAAACGCCAGCGCCTGCAAGGTTTTGCCAAGACCCATATCGTCCGCCAGAATGCCTCCCAGCCCATAGCGGTGCAGAAACGCCAGCCAGTTCAACCCGTCCTGTTGATAGGCCCTCAGCGATGCGTTGAGGGCAGCAGGAACCGCTACCGGCTCGATCCCCTTGAAGTCCTTGAGTTGCTGAAGCAATTTACGCGTCAGCGGTGCTGCCCTGTCATTCAGACTGGGGATATCCTGTAATTGTGCCACCTGGAACGCTGCCAGCTTGAGTGGTTTGCCCAGCTGCTGCCTGTCCAGCATTTCGGCCAGCAAATCCCGGATACTGGCCAGGGGACTGGTATCAATACGCAGCCAACCGCCATCAATCGCAACCACCATGGTATCGGGTGTCCCCTGTTCCAACCACATTTCGACGGCGGCGGCAGTATCCAGCTGGCGACCATCACTCAAGGGCAGCGTCAGCGCCAGTTCAAACCAGTGATTGGACGCATCGCGCATCTGGAAATCAAAGGACGCATCATCAACATCCAGCCTGACCGCGTCATCCATCTGAACTTGCCAGCCCTGTTGCTGCAGCGCTGGCACTTTATGAGCCAGAAAATCTTCCCAGAATGCAATCATTGCTGAGGCGGTATCCGGCACGGCAGCCCATGCCAGATCAATGGCATCCATTTTTTGATACAAGCGCAGCCCCATCTCAAACAGCTGTCCTGCCAGCTCGTTTTCGCGGTGAAAATCCCTGTGAATGCGCAGGTAGCGCCCCTGATGCTGCACCATGTCCAGTACCAATTCAGAGCGGCTGTCGTAATCCGGCATCACCCTGTAGCCGGCATAGTCAAAATGCAGCAAGGCCGCAGGCAAATGACCGGCACCCTGACTTGAGACGGCGACCAGCGTCAAATGCGGCTGCGGCTCATTCGCCTCAATAATATCCGGCAACTCAACCGGCACCGGCAGCTGCTCCGGACTGAACGTTTGCCGCAACCGCACAGCCACTTCCGGCATTCGAACAGCCGGCACCGCAGGCATCTGTGTCAGGTGCGCCAGTTGTGCGGCGTCCATCGGTGTGTCCAGATCACCAATCTGTGCTGTGGTCAGATCGAGAAAACACGGAGGTACCACAGGAATGGCAATCCAGTTGTTGTGACCATCCAGCATGGCCCTGAGTTGATACTCGCCATCCTTCTCGTGCCACTGCCATTGCAAGGCAGCCGGTTGTGCCCGTGTCACCTCAACATCGTTAAACATCAGACGCCGGGTATGCAGCATATGATCCAGCGCCAGTCTTCCGGCCTCGCCGTAAATCGCGGTGGATGACGGACCACTGAGTCTCGGCAACAACTGCAAGATCGCAACATCCGGCTCTCGCACATGGTCAGGTCGCCGCCACTGCAAGGCAAAATAATCCGGCGTAAACGCCCGCAACTGACTCCACTGTCCATCTTTTTTCAGGTAACCCTTCTTCAGACTGAAGTGCACTTGCTGACGGACTACGTGCAAGTCGTACAACAGGTAGTGATTGCCGGGCTCCAGCAACTCGGAGCCTTGTCCCTGTGCAAGTGGCATCTGCAGCAACCAATCGTCCAGCGGCGAGAGTCGCGATGCCTGCAAGCCCTCCCCCCCGGCCGACTTGATCTCCACCGCTGGCAGGTCAGGCTGCTCTCCCGCAGCCATGGCAGCGCGCGCATTCAACTCGTATTGATGCAACCATTGCAGCGCTGCAGCCACGGCATGTTTGCAGTCGAGACGCACAGGACACGTGCAGGCGCCGGTTAAAATGTAGTCAAACTCGACCTGCACTTTATATGGCTTTGGCGCAGAGCCCCTGACCTCGGCGACAAAGCGCGACTGCCCGGGTGTATACTCGACAATACGCGCACGGCGTGTATTAAAGTATTGCTCGCCGCGTTCAAAAGTAACGCTGCCAGCCATGTCTTTGATGTGATGAATCGTGAAGTGCAAATGGGTACCCGGTCTGACTGCTGCCTGAGTTGACCCACCATGCTACACAAATTGATTGTGGGCTGCATCCGCTGTGTCGGGATGGACAAGAGTGTCGGGGTGGTCAAGAGTGTCGGGTTAGACAAGCGTATTCGGGCAAACCAGTGTTTTACGGCGGACAGTGCCTGATATCAACACGTACGGAGAATGCTGATGTCTCATCGTATTTTCTCAATGGCTTTTTCCAAGGTCTATCCCCTGTACATCCAGAAAGCCGAACGCAAGGGGCGGACTAAAGAGGACGTTGACACCATCATCTGCTGGCTGACCGGTTATGACCTTGACGGACTCCGGCATCAGCTGGCACAGGAAAATGACTTTCAGACCTTTTTTGCCAATGCTCCTGCCATGAACCCCAATTGTGCGCTGATCACTGGCAAGGTATGCGGTGTGCAAGTCGACACTATTGATGACCCGTTAATGCAAAAAATCCGCTGGCTGGACAAGCTGGTGGATGAGTTGGCCAAAGGCAAAACCATGGAGAAGATACTGCGCCATTAACCTGATAACACGAAGAGGAATCATCATGGATCTGTCCAGTTTGAATATTCTCGCGGTTGTAGTGGCTGCCCTGTCCTGTTTTATGTTGGGCGGCCTTTGGTACTCCCCCGTCCTGTTTGGCAAAGTCTGGTCGCAAGAAAGTGGCGTTACCGAGGAGCGCGCAGTTAATGCCAGCCGCGGCCGCATTTTTGGCCTCGCCTTTGTGGCCAGTCTTGTGATTGCGTTTAATCTGGCCATGTTTCTGGGCCCGCAGAGCACCCTGCAAACCGGCCTTCTCTACGGCTTTCTTGCCGGCTTCGGTTGGGTCACGATGGCTTTTGCAATCAATGACTTGTTTGAATTGCGGTCATTCAGACTGTTTGCCATCAACGCCGGTTATCACACCGTCGCCTTCAGTGTCATGGGTGCCATTATTGGCGCCTGGCACTGACAGTTTTGTGCTTGCCATCTGTCGATTCAAGCTCCCTCCGGACGACCAATCATGCGTCTGAAGCCAGCAAAGCGGTCAGTATCTGACCGCTTTGCTGTTTATGCTCAGCTCGCTGTGACGCAGCATGATGCCGGTTCTGGAAAAAGGTATTGACCTTAACCAAGGTCAAGGTTTCAGAATCGTGCCGCATCAAATAACTTGCACAAGGAGGCACCATGGCTCTGGATAGTTTGAACAGGGAAAAAATCAAAGTGGCAGTCATCATGGGCAGTGTCCGCCCCGGTCGTTTCTGTGACACCGTCACCAGCTGGCTGATGTCGGCGCTGGAACATAGCCGCGACTTTGCGTTAAAGGTTGTCGACCCGGCGGAATTGCCCTTGCCTGGATGGGCTGATCTGCAGGAAAGTCTGGGCGTGATCGAACTGCGTCGGCGTCTGGATGAGGCGGATGCTTTTATCATCGTGACCCCGGAATACAATCACAGCTTTTCAGCAGCACTGAAAAGTGTGATCGATTCTGCTTACGAAGAGTGGCAGGCCAAGCCGGTAGGTTTTGTGTCCTACGGCGGCAACTCTGGTGGTCTGAGAGCTGTCGAACAGCTGCGCCTGGTGTTTGCGGAACTGCACGCGGTAACGCTGCGTGACAGTGTGAGTTTTGCCAGTGCATGGCATCAGTTTGACGAACGTGGTGAATTGATCGATCCTGTGCCGGCGCAAAAATCATTGGCCCGTATGATGGCCAAAATGCACTGGTGGGCCAGCACCTTGCGCTCGGCACGCCGACAACGCCCCTACACGCCTGTTGCACAGGATCAGGTAGCCTGACATGTCCAATTCGATTATCTCCATCCAACATCTCAACAAGGTTTACCCGTCGGGTCTGCAGGCACTCAGTGATATCAACCTGGACATCCGGCGGGGAGAAATTTTTGCGCTGCTTGGCCCCAATGGTGCAGGCAAAACCACGCTGATCAGTATTCTGTGTGGACTGGTTAACCCTGGCGGCGGCTCAGTTAGTGTTGATGGACTGGATCTGATTCGTGACTACCGCGCCGTGCGCAAGAAAATTGGATTGGTCCCGCAGGAAATTGCCATCAGTATGTTCGAGACAGTGTGGGCCACCGTGAACCTGACCCGCGGGTTGTACGGCAAGAAACCCGATGATGCCTACCTGGAAAAACTGCTGCGCAGCCTGTCACTGTGGGAGAAACGCGACAGCAAACTGATGACATTGTCAGGCGGAATGAAGCGGCGCGTACTGATTGCCAAGGCATTGTCGCACCAGCCGCAACTCCTGTTTCTGGATGAGCCCACTGCCGGTGTGGATGTGGAACTGCGCCGGGACATGTGGCAGATGATTCGTCAGCTCAGGGAAGACGGAGTCACCATTATCTTGACCACACACTATATTGAAGAAGCCGAGGACATGGCTGATCGAGTCGGTGTGATCAACAAGGGCAAAATTGTCCTGGTGGAGGAAAAGGCCACACTGATGAAAAAACTGGGAAAACGCGAAATGGTGATGGAATTGCCAGACGCGTTGCCGGCATTGCCTCCCGGATTACACATCGAAGGACTGGTCCTGAGCGCAGACGGCATGAAACTGACGTATACCTACGACACAACCAGCGACTACGGTGAAATTGGCCGGGTCATTCGCACACTCTACGAACACGGCATCGAGTTCAAGGATCTGCAGACATCACAAAGCTCTCTGGAAGAGATTTTTGTCAGTCTGGTCTCACAGGGAGCCCAACGATGAACTGGCAAGCAATCAAGGCAATCTATCGTTTTGAAATGAACCGCACTTTCCGCACCTTGATGCAAAGCATTGCTTCCCCGGTGCTGTCGACCTCGCTGTACTTCATTGTGTTTGGATCAGCAATTGGTTCACGCATGATGGACATTGACGGTGTCAGTTATGCTGCTTTTATTGTGCCGGGTCTGATTCTGCTCACGATTCTGGTGGAGAGTATCAACAATGCAGCATTTGGCATTTATATGCCGCGCTTTACTGGCACCATCTACGAAATTCTGGCAGCACCGATTTCCGCTCTGGAAATCGTGATCGGGTATGTCGGCGCAGCGGCTACCAAGTCTGTGATGCTTGGCCTGATCATTTTGCTGACCGCACGGATTTTTGTGGATTTCTCGATTGTTTATCCACTCTGGATGCTGGCGTTTCTGGTGCTGATCTCCGTTACATTCTGTTTGTTCGGATTTATTCTGGGTGTATGGGCAGACGGTTTTGAACGCCTGCAGATTGTGCCGATGATGGTGGTCATGCCACTGACATTTCTGGGCGGCAGTTTTTACTCGATCAACATGTTGCCCGAGTTCTGGCAGACCGTGGCCTTGTTTAATCCGGTGGTGTATCTGGTCAACGGTTTCCGCTGGAGTTTTTACGGTGTCTCTGACGTCAATGCGGCGTTCAGTCTGAGCATGATTGTGCTGTTCATGATGATCTGTCTCGCTGTGATTACCTGGATTTTCCGAACAGGTTACAAGATCAAGGTATAAGCCGGTGCGGCGGGGCCGGGTCTCAGCCGCGCCCCGCCGGATATGCCTACCAGCCTCCTCCCAATGCCTTGTAAACCCGCACGACATTCAGCGCCAGTCCGGTTTCACTCTGCACCAGCAAGTCTTCTGCTTCCAGTTGGGTACGCTGGGCATCCAGTACATCCAGAAAACTGTCTGAACCAACTTCATACCGCAACATGGCCAGGCGGGTGGCACGTGCACTGGCTTCGGCAGCTTCTCGCAAACGCTGATGACGCTCGGCTTCATGGGTCAGTGCACTCATGGCATTGTCGACATCTTCCAGTGACAACAACAACGCCTGTTCAAAGCGCACCAGCTCTGCCTGCACTTGCGCATCGCTGACATCAATGCGGTTTTGTACCCGTCCCATATCAAATGCATCCCAGTGTATGCCGGGCCCAATCAAATAGTTGAAGGTGCCACCGGTGCCCAGATCTGCCAGGCGCGTTGCAATAAAACCAACACCGCCAGTGATGGATATCCGTGGATACAGCTCAGCCACACTGAGCTGATAGCGCGACAGGGCGGCACTCAACTGGTACTCAACACGACGGATATCAGGCCGGCGCTTGATCAAACTGGCCGGGTCACCCACATGAATGAGCGACGGGATCGATGGCAGCTCACGAACCGTAGCCAACTCGTCAACCAAGCTGTCCGGTGACTGCCCGGTCAATACACCCAGGCGGCGAATGTTCTGTTCAATGCGAGCATCCAGCGCTGGCAATGCCGATCGCACCAGATTCAGGCGTGTCTGTGCGCGCTCGACATCCAGGCCATCACCCATGCCGGCATTACGCAGCTCAACGGTCAGTGCATGGGACTGCTGCAGATTGTCGGCATTGCGCTGGCTGACACTGCGCTGTTGCTGCAGACCGCGCAGTTCGATATAACGAGCCGCCACCTCAGCAGCCAAACTGAGGTACACACCGTCGAGCTCAGCCTGTGTTGCAGCAACATCCGCCGCTGCCGCCGTGACCGCATGGCGGACACGACCAAATACATCGGCTTCCCAGCTGACATCAAAACCGGCCCGCCAGCTGTCAAAGGGATTTTGTGGCAGCAAACCGGCATTGGTATCGGCTTGCCGTTGACGGCTGCCATCCAATCCCAACGTTGTACGCGGACGATAGTTCAGTGTTTCAGCGTGCTGTTCAAGACGAGCCAGTGCCAGATTTTGCATGGCCAGTTGAACGTCGTGATTGTGTTGCAGGGCACGATCAACCAAGGCGCCGAGCAGCTCATCATCGAGTGTATGCCACCACTGTGCAACCGGCTCTGATTCACTCAAACGGATACGGGTTTCATCGGTGTGCAACTGTGCAAACTGTGATGGCAGCACAGCAAGCGCCTCATTTTGCGCCAGTTGCTGGTTGCTGACATAGGTGCCTGCACAGGCTGACAAAAGCACCATCGCAGACGCCAGTACAACAGTGCGCACACCAGCACTGCCGATTTTTTTTATTCCACTGCTCATGACAAAAGCTCCTTTGCAACCGGGCGGCGCTGCAGCCCCAGTTCAATATTGCGCAGTACCACATAAAACACCGGGGTTAACACCAGGCTGAACAGGGTTACGCCAATCATGCCGGAGAACACGGCCAGCCCCATGATGTTGCGCATTTCGGCGCCAGCACCTGTCGAAATCACCATGGGCAGCACGCCCATGATAAATGCCAGCGATGTCATCAGAATCGGACGCAAGCGCAGACGAGCCGCCTCTTTGGCCGCCGCCAGTGTTGTCATGCCCTGGTGCTCCAGTTCACGCGCAAACTCCACAATCAGAATCGCGTTTTTGCTGGCCAGTCCCAGCAACACAAACAAACTTATCTGGGTGAAAATATTGATGGTGTCGCCGACCAGCCAGATGCCGGCAAACGCGGCAATCGCACTCAGCGGCAGAATCATGATGACCGCCAGTGGCAAGGTCAGGCTCTCATACTGCGCAGCCAGCACCATGTACACCAGCAGCAGACACAGCGGGAAAATCAGCAGTGCGGTATTGCCGGCCAATTCTTCCTGATAAGTCAGTTCGGTCCATTCGTAGGCAAAACCCGGTGGCAAGGTCTCGTCCAGAATACGCTCAATGGCAGCCTTGGCCTGACCACTGGAATAACCGGGCGCCGGGCCGCCATTGATATCACCGGCACGAAAACCGTTGTATCGCACGGCACTGGACGGTCCGTAACTTTCCTGGACATCCACCACCGCACCCAGTTGCACCATGGTGCCATCTGCATTTCTTACCTGCAGGCGGCGAATGTCTTCTGCGGTATCGCGATAGGGTGAATCTGCCTGCGCAATCACCTGATAAGTGCGACCAAACAAATTGAAGTCATTGACGTAGGACGATCCCAGATAAATTTGCATGGTGGAAAATACATCCGGTATCGCCAAACCCAGCTGTACAGCGCGGTCACGATCAAGCTCCGCCATCAGTTGCGGCGAGTTGATCTGATAACCCGAAAACACGCCGGCGAGCTCAGGAGTTGACCAGGCCTTCATCAATACCTCGGCAATCACTGCATTCAGTGCATCGTAGCCCTGATTGCCGCGGTCCTGAATCTGCAGACGGAAACCACCGATAGTACCCAAACCGTTCACTGGCGGTGGCGGGAAAATCGACACAAATGCCTCGTCAATACCGAAGTACATCTGCTGCAACTCGTTCGCAATCGCCATGCCGGCCAGCGCTGGATCACGGCGCTCATCAAAATCCTTCAGACCAACAAAAATAATGCCTTCGTTGTTGCTGTTGGTGAACCCATTGATAGACAGTCCCGGGAATCCGATTGCACTTTCCACACCCGGATGCTGCAAGGCCACATCGGACATGTCACGAATCACGTCTTCAGCCCGATCGAGCGTGGCACCGGGCGGCAGCTGCGCGAAAGCGATCAGATACTGCTTGTCCTGAATCGGAATAAAGTCCTTGGGGATAGCTTGAAAGCCGCCCCAAGTCAATGCCAGCAACAGCCCGTAAACTGTCAGGGCAAGGCCGCGGCGCTTTAACAAACTGCCCACGCTGACACTGTAACGGTCCGATGCCTGAACAAACCGGCGATTGAACGCATCGAAGAAGCGGTTCAGGTAGCGCTTGAGTGGATGACGTTCGGCGCGCGCAGCATCAGCCAGCTTCTGATCATGACTCTTCAGCAGCAACGCAGATAATGCCGGGCTGAGTGTCAGCGAGTTAAACGCGGAAATAATCGTGGAAATGGCAATCGTCAGCGCAAACTGCTGGTAAAACTGCCCGTTGATACCACTGATAAACGCGATCGGGACAAACACCGCTACCAAGGTCAACGAGATGGCGATGATGGGACCACTCACCTCACGCATGGCCTGATAAGTTGCATCACGCGGTGACAATCCCCTTTCAATATTGCGTTCTACGTTCTCGACCACCACGATGGCATCGTCGACCACAATACCAATGGCCAGCAACAAGCCGAACAGCGACAGTACATTGATCGAAAACCCGAAGGCGTACATCAGTGCAAAGGTACCGACAATGGACACCGGGACGGCCAGCAATGGAATCAGCGATGAGCGCCAGTTCTGCAAAAACAGAATGACCACAATCACCACCAGCACCAACGCTTCCAGCATGGTTTTCACAACAGCATCAATCGACTCGCGCACAAATACGGTCGGATCATACACAATGCTGTACTCCAGTCCTTCCGGGAAATTCTGCGACAGCCTTTCCATGGTGGCGCGTGCATTGTCAGAAATCTGTATGGCATTGGCACCCGGGGCCTGAAACAGCGGCAATGCCACCGCCTGATCATTGTCCAACAGTGAGCGCAAGGCATACTGTGATGCCCCCAGTTCCACGCGCGCAACATCCTTGAGGCGAGTGATCCCGCCCGTGGCACTGGTTGTGATGATGATGTTCTCAAACTCTTCGACCGATGCCAGCCGACCTTTGGTGTTGACCGGCATCTGCACATTTAATGGCGACGGGTTGGGTGATGCACCGATGGTGCCTGCTGCCACTTGTACGTTCTGGCTGCGCACAGCATTCAGTACGTCATCAGCATTGAGCCCACGCTCGGCAATACGATCCGGTTGCAACCACAATCGCATGGCGTAGTCCCCGGAACCAAACATCTGCACCTGCCCTACACCTGGCACCTTGGCAAGTTCATCTTTCACATTGAGCACGGCATAGTTGCGCAGGTAGAGCATGTCAAAACGCTGATCGGGCGAGCGCAAGTGAATTACCATCGTCAGGTCAGGTGAACTTTTCAGGGTAGTAACCCCCAACTGACGGGTGATGTCTGGCAAGCGCGGCAGCGCCTGTGACACCCGGTTTTGAACATGTTGCTGCGCCAGATCCGGATCGGTGCCAATGGCAAATGTCACTGTCAGCGTCAACAAGCCATCCGAGGTCGCCTGGGATGACATGTACAACAGGTTCTCGACACCACTGAGCTGCTCTTCCAGAGGCGCTGCGACTGTATCTGCAATTACAGCCGGACTGGCGCCGGGAAATTGTGCGTTCACAATAATGGACGGTGGTACCACTTCCGGATATTCGGTGATCGGCAGTCTGAACACCGAGATCAGACCAGCGATCAGAATCAGCACTGAAATCACGCTGGCAAAAATCGGACGATCAATAAAGAAACGGGAAAAATTCATGATTGTGCTACCAATACCGGCATGTCATTGCTCAGGCGATGCAGACCGTTGACGATAACCCGGTCACCGGCATTGAGACCTTCCAGCACAACCCGATTCCCCTCCACAACCGGACCCAGTTTCAATTCCCGGTACTCGGTACGGCCGTCATCACTCACCACGTACACAAAACGTTTGTCCTGATTCGGACTGATGGCCTGCTCAGGTACCAGCAAGGTGGGCTCGGTTGTTGCGGTGCCCAGACTGATTTCGGCAAACATACCCGGCAGCAGACTCTGGTCATGATTGTTGATCAATGCTCGCGCGCGGATGGTGCCGGAGCGGGTATCCAGTTGATTGTCAAAAGCGTGCAGGCGGCCGCTGTAAATCTCGCGGCGGCCGCCATCGGCACCGATGCTGACCTCTACCGGCACGGCATCGCTATCGCCAAATTTTTCGGGGTTGAGTGCGGTCATCTCGCGTGCCTGCTGCTGGCTGCGGATCACCGAAAAGTAACTGGCTTCATCCACCTCAAACTCTGCATACAATTGTTCTGTACTGACCAGTCTTGTCAGGATCGGCGCACTGGCACCGGCATCAATGACATTCCCCACCTTGACCTCTGCGCGACCGACACGGCCAGCGAACGGTGCTTTGACATGGGCGTAATCCAGATTCAGTTCTGCACGCAACAGCGCCGCTCTGGCGGCTTCCAGTCGCGCCAGGGCATTGTTCAGATCGTTCTGGCGGTGATCGCGGATACTGCGCGAGACCACGTCACGGCTGACCAGATCATCAGCCCTGTCAAACTCGATACGTGCCAGTGCGAGCGCGGATTCGGCGGAAGCGAGTTCTGCTCGTGCACCCTGCAGCGCCGCTTCAAACGGGCGTGGATCAATCACAAACAGTACTTGCCCGGCCTCGACATGTGCGCCGTCCTCAAACAGGACTTGCTGC
This sequence comes from Pseudohongiella sp., assembly GCA_036834885.1. GTDB lineage: Bacteria > Pseudomonadota > Gammaproteobacteria > Pseudomonadales > Pseudohongiellaceae > Pseudohongiella. The sequence continues at coordinate 143,076 of DAITNA010000006.1, forward strand.
ACAGTACCCGACACCAGGGGGCGGATTTCTGCGTGTTCAGTGGCCATCAAACGCCCGGAGTAATTGCTCCAGCGTCGTAAAGGCTGATATTCCAGCGTGATCGTCTCCACCACCGGTGCCGGCATGGCGGCCTCGTCGGCAATGACCTTGTTCAGCGACTGGGGTACCTGCAACAGCAGATACGCCAGTGCACCGAACAACGCGAGTGTTGCCACGGAGATGTTCAGGGGGTGTCGATTCCAGCGACGTTTCATGTCGAGCTCCTGCCTGCTTGGCTTGATTGGATCGGTCCAGAGACCAGTATTGAAAGAGAACATACATACCGGTTGGTATGTTGTGGCGAATCATACATACCGGTCGGTATGTTCGTCAAGCAGTCAATGGCAAAGACACTTGTTGTGCCGTGTGCAACGCATGATGGGCTAGGGAAAATCAGGAATGGCGGTGTTCGCGGCGCACGCCCAGCACACGATACAGGCCTTCTCTGAGGTCAACCTGCAACTGCCTGAGGTCCTGGTGCATGCGACCATGCAACCAGAGGCCTTCAATGAACTGATGTACCAGACGACCGGTTTGCTCCGGATCCAGTGCATGCTCAAGATACCCGCCATCGGAGAGGTTGCGCACCAGACGGGTGTAGTGGGAAATACTCAGACTGGACATGTCACGAGCGGCCTCGCGAATGCCGGAGGCTTCGCACCCGCCCTGCGACCCGGCGGTAAAAAGCGGGCAGCCGCGGATCTCGTCACCGTCATTACAATGCTGCTTGTCGAGCAGAAAGCTCATGATGTTTTCCAGTTGTTCCAGCGGCGTAAAACGCGGCGACAACAAGTCATCCATGCGCGCGTTCATCTCATCAACCTGGCTGGCGCAGACCGTCAGAAACAGGTCTGCCTTGGAGGTAAAGTGATGATAAAACGCACCTTTTGTGACGCCGGCATGTTTGCATATTTCCGCAATGCCCACGGTGTCGTAGTTGTTGCGCCAAATCAGATCACGCGCGGTATCCAGCAGTTTCTGCCGGGTATCGGTCTGGCGGGTATCGATCTGCTTGCTGTCCACAACAATGTCCATCACAAGGTAACCATCACGTTGAGCGTCGGGGGATTGACTGCCCAAAATGGTACGTACCGATCGGTATGTTGTCAAATCATTGCAGGAATACCCCGACGGCAGATCACAGCCCGTCCACAAATTCCACAATCGCTGCCAGCACTTCGTCCGGGTGTGAAACGAATATCCAGTGATCGGCATCCGTGATGGCGATCACCTGCGAGTTTGCAACTTCCTGCTCAAAACGTGCCATCTCGGCCTGCTTGCGTGCACTGTCCATCGTATACAAGGCATTCACCGTCTCCCGGATGCGCTGATCGTTGCGGTCATACCATGCCTCCATCAGAGCGTCTGCGGATCCGGGCACAGCGTATAGCGCCAAAGCAGGCACAGTGATGCGTGAATATTGAGGAGCCTGCAAACCCATCATGATGGCGTCGAGATACAAACTGTTGTGACGATTGATGCCGGTGGACAAATCATAACTGGCCATGATTTCGCCCTCGGGTGGCATCTTCTCCGTGCCTTGTGTGCGCAGTGCGTACTGTCTGAGCGCCTGATAGGACTGCGTCTCTGAAGGCCGTACCGGTGGCTGGGAAGGCAACTGCGCATCAAGTTCACGATATCGTTTGAGTTCGCTGGCGTCACGCGCACTGACACGATCAAATGCCGCATCCAGATAGATCAGTGCCTGGACCTGATCAGCGTGATGGGCGCCAATGTAACTGAGCTCTTCGCCCCCGATCGAGTGCCCAACCAGCACCGGTTTGCCTGAACCCAGGGAGTTTACAACCTGCAGCACATCCTGACTCAGACGGGCAATGTCGTATCCGCGGTCAGGTTTGGCGGATGCGCCCGTGCCCCGGCGCGTCATCGCGACAACGTTGTAGCGCTGCGACAGTTGTGCAGCGATGTCATCATAAGAGTGCGCTGTGGCGCCTAATCCAGGCAACAGCAACAAGGTCGGAGCATCGGGCAAGTTGCCGGTACGCCAATCCAGCACTTCCAGCCGCACACCGGGTTCAACACTGACAAAACTCACCTGGTGTGGGGCTGCATCGCGCCAGTTGGCATCAGCAAGCAGCACATTGCCTTCGTCAGGAAGCGGACACGTGCTGGCATCATCACCCAGAAGCCCATCTGCTACCCACTGATGACTGACAATACGCTCAACATTCCAGGCCGTCACCAGAACAGAGGAGGCATTCACCAGAAACGGGTGTTGCAGGGTCAACCGGGTTTGGCGACGACTGAATACTTCCAGCCAGTCCGGCGTAAAGTTCGCACGATAGTATCGATCCACCCGGCTGGCTTCGATCCCTGGCAACTCTGCTGACATCATCGCGGGCTGACCGCCTCGTTTGATGCAATCCACTTCGATAGTGTTGGCACTGTTGTCCACCCAGGCCCTGCAGGCACCGAGCGCGGGCAGTTTGTGTATTTCTCCATCGAGTGGCAGTTCATAGGCCTGTGGTGATAACAGAGCCATGTCATAGTCAATACGCAGTTGTGCAGTCGGGTCAGATGCCACCTGTTGCACAATCGGTTCCGGCACCAGCCAATAATCGGTATCGACCTCCGCCATTTGTGCAAAGCGGTTTACCGCCGTGGTTGACCGCGTCAGGCGATGTTCTGACGCCAGCGATTGCGCCGTCACACTGGCACGGGTGCGAATACGCTCGACGCGCCAGTCTATATCCATGTCGCGTCCGGTCACGCTCGAGTGCAACCAGTGTGTCCCGGCTGCACGCGCACGCATGGTGGTGGCAAGCGTCAGACCATGGGTACCGGCAGCCTGCAGTTGTGACGCTGACCAGCCGGCACTGACCAGCAAAGGATTGGCAGTGCGACTGTCAGCACTGCCAATAAAACTGGCGGGATAACAGGCTTGCAATGGCTCCAGCGTCACTGTGTGCTGCGCCTGAGCGTCTGATCGATTGATCAGCGCCTGGTGAATGGCTATGGCTTTGTCCCAGTCCAGCAGCCACATCGGTGGGTAGACGGTAAAAAACACCAGCATCACGCTGGCAGCAAAACCTGGTGTTGCCAGTCGCGGCTGACGGCGACAAACCAGCCACCAGAAGACAGCAACGGTTCCTGCGAAACCGGCAACGACAATCGGCACTGCCTGTAGCCACATCATACTGTCGAATTCGGTACCCAACTCAATACCCAGCATCTCAAGCAGGGGGCGGGTCACACTCCATGCCGGCATCAGGAATATAAAAAACACCAGCGTCATGACCACAATGGCGCGGCGCAGATTAGGCGCCAACAGGCCAACCGCAAACAACATGGGAACAACCAGTGTGGCAGGCAATTTTTCGATAGCGGCGGCAAATGCCAGCGATGACCAGACGCCGTAACCCTGGGTCAGATACAACACAAAACGACCGGCAATGACCGGCATTACAATGACCAGCACCATCACCAGCAACTTGCCTGCCAGCCAGTGCAGGCGAGGCACAGGTCGCGCCAGCCAGTCATGTGTCAGGCTGTCAGCAGGATCAAGCTGGAGGACGGAAATCATCAGCAGGCAGGCCATAAAATAGCTGACCCAATAAAAATTGGCCTGGACAGTCGCCAGAAACTCGGCATCACCTGTGGTCGCAATGGCATCCAGACTGGCAATGACCGGTTGCAACAAAAACGCGATGCTCGCCAGTACAATCAACGGCAACAGGGAACGGATGTCTTTTTTGACAATGGCGGCAATCAACCGCAGCTGAAACAACATTACGCGGCCTCCTGCTGAGGTTTTCGGGTATGGCGAATAAGCACATTGCTCACTTCGCGCAAGCTCATCGGCTCAATGGCAAATTGCACGGCACCAAAATGCGTGGCCAGCTGCTGCCCCAGCAATTGCTCGTCACAGAATGACGATTCCACAAAGTGCAGTGCATGACCACTGATCTGCGGAAACAACCAGCTTTTCGGGTAGTCCGCCGGAAGATGCCTGTGTGCCGACAGCGTGACATGGACGTCGCGGAAGCGCGCGCGCAGATCGTCAATAGATTCCTGAAAGTGCAGATGGCCTTTGTCCATAAACGCAATATGACTGGTGAAGTACTCGATTTCGGCCAGCTCATGGGAGGAAATCAGTATGGTGGTTTCATCAGCCTGCTCCAGCAGACCCTCCACGACTTCATCACGCGTCAAGGTATCCATACCGCTGAGTGGCTCATCCAGAATCAGCAGCCTGGGGCGAAACGCCAATCCCGCGACCAGTACGGTTTTCATGCGCATCCCGTGGGAAAGTTTGCTGAGCGCACGATCCGGTGGCAGATCGAGATTGCGACGCAAAAAATTTTCCTGTCCCTTGTCCCAATTCGGATAAAGCGCACGCAGATAGTCAAAATAGTGTGCAATTGTCAGCCGCTCCGGCAACACCTGACTCTCCGACACATAACCGATGTGCTGGAAATCCTGCGGACGCAACTGGCGGCTGTCGCGCCCCAGCACCAGCGCGGTGCCGGCATCCGGTTGAATGATGTTGAGCAGCATACGCATAGTGGAGGTTTTACCGGCGCCATTGGTGCCCACCAGAGCAAAGGCAGCTCCTTCGGGAACCTGCAATGACAGGTCTTTCACCACATCTGTCTTGCCATAACGTTTGCTCAGATGCCGGGTATCAATGATCATTTGAAACCACCTTCAGCGTGTCCAGTTTGCGCCACTGCGTCTCGACCGACTCCAGCACCTCATCGAGTCTGACACCCACTCGGCGAGCTTCCACCACCAGATGTTCAACATCCTCATTGAGCAGGCGTTGCCGGTCTCCGCTACGCGCCTTGGGCGGCACTGCCACGGTGGTACCACGACCAGGACTGGCCACCAGCCAGCGCTCCTGGATCAGGTGCTGAATAACCTTGTGCGCCGTATTGGGGTGGATCTTGAGATCCTTGGCCAGCACTCGAACCGACGGAAACGGATCGCCGGGTTTCATGGCGCCAGCCAGAATCGCCCGGGTTGCAGCAAATACAACCTGGTCGAAGATGGATTGACTTGAGTCGAGCCTGATTTGAAATGGTGTCATATCATCAGTGTGACACTTGTGACACCTGAAAGTAAATAGGGTCAGAAAATAGGGTCGGAGCGTATATTTTTTGTACAGGGCGTGGCCTGTACAAAAAATATACGCTCCGACCCTATTTTCTGGTTACGCAGTACGCGCCCGCAACGGCAGTACCACCGCGTCCGTGCTCTGGACGCGCACGCCAGTCCAATACACCAGCCGCAGATTACCGTGTCGGTCTTCGGTCAGTGCGGAGCAGTTTTCCACCCAGTCGCCATCGTTGCAGTACAGCGTGCCATCCACCGAGGTGATTTCCGGATGATGGATATGACCACACACAATGCCATCCAGTCCGCGCGAGGCCGCTTCACGGCAACCAATTTCACGGTAGCGCGCAATCGCTTCCGAGGCGCCTTTGACACGGCTTTTCAGATAACCGGCCAATGACCAGTAGTCGTGACCGCGCCAAACGCGGTAGCGGTTGTACCAGCGGTTCATGAACATCAGCAGTTTGTAGGCCTTGTCCCCCACCCAGTGATGCAGGGGGCCAAAACAGACTTCCTGATCAAACTGGTCACCGTGCAGGATCAACAGTTTTTGTCCATTGCCCGTGGTGTGAATATATTCCCGGTGAATTTCAATATCCCCCAGCGCCATGCCGTCGTAGCGTTGTGCCGGCTCATCATGATTGCCCGGCAGGTAAATCACGCGGGTACCTTGCGCGGGCATCTGCAGAAAACGGTGCAGCAGTCGGTTGTGCGCATCGGGCCAGGAGAATTGCCGGCTCAGGGCCCACATATCAATGATGTCCCCGATCAGGTACAAGGTATCGATCTGTGAGTGATCCAGAAAATCCAGCAGAAACTCGGCTTTGCAGTCGGTATCTCCCAGATGGATATCGGAGAGAAAAACCGTACGGTAGTGTGTTTTTCTGCCCAGCGATTTTTGAAAGGCCATCAATTTGCTCCATGGCAAGGGATTGATGGACCTGCAGTGTAAAGCACTTAATTGACAGTGAGGTTAAGAATCCATGACAGTTGCGTGACAGCAATCAGAGTGGATATTTCGCTGCAATCCACTACACTGAAACAAAACAACAAGGAGAAACGCCATGCTGCGATCCGTCAATCTTGAAGACTATATGATCAGCAAACCGCTGACCATTCACGCTGACGCCCCATTGTTTGAGGCCGTCGACCTGATTACGGCCAATCAGGTGTCCGGGCTTTGTGTTGTTGATCCGGACGGGACGCTGGTTGGAATCCTGTCCGAGCTGGACTGCCTGCGCGGCATTCTCAGTGCCAGTTATGACCACAGCTCTGTGGGTGTTGTGGGTGATTACATGGTGTCCAACAACATCAACTACGCCCGCGCGACTGACGACATTATTGATGTCGCCTCCGACATGCTCGCCAAAGGCCAGCGTCGGCGCCCGGTTGTGGGTGAGAATAACAAGTTGATTGGTCAAATAACTTGCCGACAAATTCTGGCAGCGGTCAGAAAGCTGGCTCGCACTCGCAGCTCTGGTACGTGAATTAAAAAACCCGGCCAGGTGCTGCGTCAGCAGCTCATGACCGGGTTGAAGAAGAGAAGTGGTGTGCTCTGAAACAAACCTTCCAACGGTTGTTCAAGCATGTTTACGCAACACCCTTTCAACTGGATCACGGCAACAGTGCAACCGATTTGACCAGTGCCCACACCGTTTGACCCGGCGCCAGCGCCAGCTGCTGTGCAGACCAGTCAGTCAACTCAATCAGCAACACCTGATCATCAGCCAGACGTGTTGTCAGCAGCACACGACCCGCGGCCAGATGGCTGATCTGCTCAATCACCACGGGCAAATGGTTGCGGATACTGATTCGTGAGGGATCATCCAGCGCGACACTGACATCGCGCGCCAGCACACGCAGGCGCCGCAGACGACTGCCAGCCACGTCAGCAGCCCCGGTCTGGTTGGCGCCGTGGATAAAAAGACAGACATTGCCTTGTACTGATTCAAACCGACAAACGCCGTGGGGATCTGCCGAGCTGATCGTTCCCGTCAGCACAGAAGATGGACCCTCTTCCACAAACAGCGGGGAGTCCGGCCGAGCCATCGCCTGCTGCAGACTGCAGATGTCTTCAACCCGGCCCTGCTGCATAAACACCACGCGATCCGCCAGCCGCAGCACCTCATCCGGAGAATGCGTAATCAGCACAATCGGCACACCGGCATCGCGCGCCAGTGTTGACAAAAATGGCATGATCTCGCGCCGGGTCTGGGTGTCGAGCGCGGCCAGTGGCTCATCCAACAGTAACAGCTGTGGACTGCACAACAGGGCCCGCCCCAGTGCCACCCGCTGCGCCTGACCACCGGAAAGCTGATCAACCTGGCGATCCAGCAAATCAGCAATGCCCAGCATCGCAAGCACGCTGTGCAGATGCAGCCGTCGCTGCGCCGGCGGCGTGCGTTTCCAGCCGTACAACAAATTGCCTTCAACGCTCAGATGCGACAGCAAACTGTGCTCCTGAAATACCAGCCCGATACGACGTTTTTCCGGTGGCAGAAACTGTCCACCCTGCTGCCAGATCCGGTCGGCAAACATCACCTGTGCCTTCGGCACGCGTTCCAGTCCCGCCATCACACGCAGCAGCGACGATTTGCCACAACCGGAGCGACCAAATAAAGCAGTCACACCCTGCAGCGGAATCGCCGCTTCACAGTCCAGCAAAAAATCGCCTCGCCGCCACTGCACTTTGATAGTCAACGCCGCAGAGCCGCTCACACTTTCACCACATGAAAACGCCGGTTGATGCTGTAAACCACAAACAACACAAGAAACGAAAACACCAGCAACATCGCCGACAGTTTGTGCGCGGCTGCGTAATTCATCGACTCAGCATGATCGTAGATCAGCACCGACAACACTTTGGTTTCACCGGGAATGCTGCCACCCAGCATCACAATCACACCAAACTCGCCGACGGTGTGCGCAAAACTCAATGTCGCAGCCACAACAAATCCACCCTTGCACATGGGCAGAATGACGGTAAAAAACCTGTCTATGACACCTGCCCCCAATGATGCTGCCACGTCCACCGGGCGACGTCCCAGATTGTTGAACGACTCCAGCAGCGGTTGCACAGCAAAGGGCATTGAATACAGCACCGACGCCAGCAAGATGCCTTCAAACGAAAACGCCAGATGAGTCAGGCCCATACTCTCCAGCGTGCCACCCACCACACCACGCGGCCCCAGTGTCATCAGCAGATAAAAACCGAGCACGGTAGGTGGCAGCACCAGTGGCAAGGCAACAATCGCCTGCACAATCACACGTGCTGTGCTGCGCTCACGCGACAGCCACCAGGCCAGCGGAGTGGCAATCACCAGCAGAATGAGTGTGGTAAAAAAGCATAGTCTCAGCGTCACCTCAATCGCCTGCCAGTCGGCGGTGCTGAGTGAGAAAAATGACTCAATCATCAGTCGTGTCCGTGGTCATGACCATGATGATCCCCGCCATGCATGGCAAACCCGTTCATGATCAGAATATTGGCAGCCAGTGCAGAGCTCATGAATTGTGCAAAACCCTGTGCCACCGGGTTGTCAGCACCACGCCGGGTGATGACAAAACCCTGTGCCAGCGGTGCATGCATAGCCGCATCAATTTCTGCATATGGCCGTGTTGACATCGCAGGCTGAATCGCCAGCGATACCGCGATAATGCCCACATCCGCGGCACCGGATTCTGCCATCTGTGCCACCTGCGAGATATTTTCCCCGAACACCAGTTTGGGCTGCACGGCGTCCCAGACACCCGCCGCCATCAGCGCCTCCTGCGCACGCGCGCCGTAAGGCGCCAACGCCGGTTGTGCAATAGCCACACGTTGAATATCGGCACGCGCCAGATCAGCCAACGTCATCGCGGAGACATCGTGCACCGCGCTCCACAGTGCCAGCCGGCCATGGGCATATTCATGCGGCGCGCTCGCCGCCATACCCTGATCGGCCAGTTGCTGCGGGAATTCCATATCAGCCGACATAAACACGTCAAACGGGGCACCATTTACGATCTGCGCCAGCAAACGGCCCGATGAACCATAGATGACAGACACCTGATGACCGGGGTTTTCGGCCATATACACCTCGGCCAGCTGATCAAGCGCGGGTCGCAATGATGACGCGCCCGCGATGGTCATCTGCTGCGCGCTCGCAACCAGGGGAAGCAGCAACAACACACTCGCCATCCATTGTCTGATCATGACTGAACCCCCAACAGCACATGTGATGATTTCACTAGGGCACACACCTCGTCACCCACCTTGAGCCCCAGCTCGTGCAGACTTTGCACCGTAATAATCGCCGCCAGGGTATTGCCGCCGGCCAGTTCAAACGCGATCTCTGCGTTAACATCACCGGCGGTAATACGGGTGATACGCCCGCATAAACGGTTACGCGCTGACGTACGCATGGCTTCACCGGCTGGACACAGAATAATCCACGACGCCTTGATCAGCGCCTGCACTTCACGGCCCGGCACCAGCTCCAGATCCTGCACACTGTCCGCGGTGACCATGGCATGCAGACTGTCACCACCGCGCAAACGCACACTCACCTCGGCGTTCACATCGCCGACTCTCACCTGCTCAACAGTGCCGAGCAGAACATTGCGAGCACTGCTCTTCATGCCGATTCTCCTCATCGTCTCCAGCGATTTGTCCAGATTGCCCTCGGCCTTGAGCTGCGCCAGAAACTGCGCCTGCAAGCGTTGCAAACTGCCCAGATCATCCACGATTTTTTGCCCGGCTGCCGTGAGCGCCGCGCCACCACCGCCCTTGCCGCCGTGCTGGGATACCACCAGCACCTCACCGGCCATATTGTTCATGGCATCCACAGCATCCCAGGCTGCCTTGTAAGTGATGCCAACATCACGTGCAGCGGCGCTGATGGAGCCGGTTCGCCCGATGGCGGCCAGCAGCGACAACCGGCGCGGGGAAATGTCACCGTCCGGTGTGCTCAGCGAGAATGGCGCGGTGAATTCAAACGCTGCGTTACTGGTTCCCGACTGGGCCATCAGAAATAAATCCGGTTGCTGATTGATTTGGAAGCCATGCTATATGTAGCCAAGTACATATTGCAAGTACCCAAAGCGCCATAAAAAAAAGCCGGACCTTGTCAGGACCGGCTTTGAAGAGAGGAAAAAACCACTACTATCAATGAATGCTCAATCAACACAACCCTTCCGTTCATCGAGACAGGGTCAGTTTGGCACGGGCATGTTACAGAATGATGAAAGCTGATCAGCCAATCGAAGAAAATTCGGGCGGCACCACATTCAGGTCAATATCCCAGATCACCGGCACCAGGAAATAGACCATCAGCACAATCAAAGTCGCCGCGATGATGTTGAGCAAAAAGCCCACTCGCATCATCTCCCGGATGGTAATTTTTTCAGTGGCGAAGATAATCGCATTCGGTGGCGTGCCAACCGGTAACATAAACGCACAGTTGGCTGCCATCGCGCAGGGGATCATTAAGGCAAAGGGATGAATATCCAGCGCCAGCGCCAGCGCAGCCACCACCGGCAGAATCATCGTGGCGGTTGCCGTATTGGAGGTGATCTCGGTCAGGAACAGGATCAGCAAGGTCGAGCAGGCAATCATCACAATCAGGTGGAAACCGTCAAACACGGTCAGCTGATTGCCCATCCAGGCTGACAGGCCCGACTCACGGAATCCGGCAGCTATGGCCAGTCCGCCGCCGAACAACAACAGAATACCCCAGGGAATCTCTTTGGAGTCCTTCCAGTCCAGCACCCGAACCTGACCGGCACTGCGCGCAGGGATGACAAACAAGGCGACAGCGGCAGTCACAGCAATCATGCCATCACGAAGTTCGGGAACCAGCCCCGTCCAGATAAATTCGCGGGTTATCCAGAAAAATGCGGCGCTGGCAAACACCACGGCCACCACTTTTTCCTCAAAACCAATCGTGCCCAGCGCATCACGCTCGCGCTGAATGAGTTCACGGCCACCCGGCAAGTGATGCATTTTGGTCGGGAACGCTACTCTGCCCAGATAAAACCAGGTCACTGCCAGCAGCACAAACACCAGTGGCGCACCAATCAGCATCCAGCTCGCAAAGCTGATTTCCTGGCCAAACAGCTGCTGGACCTGCGCCGCCAGAATAATATTGGGCGGCGTGCCTATCAATGTACCCAAACCACCAATCGTGCCGGCATACCCCACACCAAAAATCAGGGATTTCTCGAAGAACGGAATATCGCTGGCCTCGTCACGCCCTTTCAGGGATTGGGCAACCTGAGCGGTGATCGCCAGCGCCATCGGCACCATCATCATGACCGCCGCCGTGTTGGACACCCACATTGACAAAAAGCCGGTGGCCAGCATAAAACCCAGCAGAATACGCTGGGTGCTGGTCCCTACAAACGCAATAATCGCCAGCGCCATGCGCTTGTGCAAATTCCACTTTTCCATCGCGGTGGCAATAAAAAAGCCGCCCAGAAACAGGAAAATGATGTCGTCACCGTAGGCTGAGGTCACGGTGGTATTGCTGAGTGCGCCGGTCACTGGCAAGAGCAGCAGAGGCAACAGCGAGGTGGCCGGAATCGGGATGGCTTCGGTAATCCACCAGGTTGCTATCCACAAAGTAACACCAAGCACCGCTTTGCCTTGCAGGCTCAGCCCTTCAGGGGAGAAAAACAACAGGGTAACCGCAAACAGGACAGGCCCCAGAATCAGGCCCACGAGTTGCGGGCGCGAATACGGAACCGGCGCGCTGTCCGTCTTGCCGGAGGGGACAATTTTCAGGCTGTTTTTGGTCTGCTCGTGCGAGGCCCACAGGGCCTGCCAGAGTTTTGCAATAAAGTTCATGGGAATGCGTGATCCTGTTTTTGCGTTTTTGTTATGACAGGGTGTTATGAGCCTTGTGTACGTACCAGCCTGACGGAGGGTTGTTCTCCGATCTCGATGTCGCCGCGAACCCGGTACTCTCCGAGCGCTTCCTGCATCTGGGCATACATCCAGCGACCGATTTCGTCATTGGGTGCCGTGATCAGGACAAACGCGTTGATGTCGGCGACCACCCTGGCCAGATCTTTGAGTTGGCTGCTGACTGAGGCGTTACGGGCGATGACTTCGCGGGCATTCAGCGTGACAACGCTGTGCGTGCTCTCGCGCTCGGCTTGCAAACGGCGGTTGGCTGACTCCAGACCGGGATGGTTGCTGTCGACCTGGGCTGCCCGGCGCAGAAAATTTTCGGCATTGCCAAATTGTCCCTGCCGACCGGCAAGATCCGCCAGTTGCAGGTATCGGCTGGCAATTTCACGAATGCCATCTTTGGCAATCTGGTTATCAGGCTCAAACGACAAGACGCGATTGAAGTAGTGGTAGGCGCTGCTCTCCGGCGGCGTCATCAGGCGGTCTGTGCGCAGTGCACGCATGCCTTCATACAGAATGTCAGCGATGTAACGTCGCGCACGCTCTTCTTCATCCAGTCTGGCCTGGTCAATCACCACAGGTTCAGGTTCTGGCTCCACCACAGGGGCAGGTTGCGGCGCCGGTGCCGGTTGCACGCAGGCAGCGAGAAATGCGCCGGACAACACCACCGCACAACAGGCCCGGACTGACACTGGAAACATCGGCATGACACATAGCACCGTCAAACTGTCGAGGGCCTAGACTATGTCACCAAACGGCAGGAATCTCAATAACTGACCCGACGAGACGCTGGTAAACGGCGGCACAACGGCCAGTCCGTCCGCGTGCATGACCGAGCTCAACACACCGGAGCTCTGGTCGATCAGTGGCAACAGTCGCGGCAGCGCACTGCCATTGCCCGCATGCAGTCTGACACGCAAATATTCCTGTCGGGCACCCGATACCGGCGCATCAAAACCGGCTGGCAACATCAGCTGCGGCAGCTCGGGCTGCTGCGAGCCAGACAAGCGCAGCAAGGTCGGCCGCACCAGCACCAGAAAAGTGACGTAGGCCGACACCGGATTGCCCGGCAGCCCAAAAAATAGCGCCTCACCTACTCGACCGAATGCAAACGGTTTGCCGGGTTTCAGCGCCAGTTTCCACACAGCCAGCTCACCCCGGGCTTGTACGGCGGCTCGCACATGATCTTCCTCACCCGCCGAGACACCACCACTGCTGATGATACAGTCCGCCATCGCGGCTGCCTCAAGCAACGCCTGTTCCGTATGCTGGCGGTTGTCGGGCATATTGCCCATGTCGATCACCTCAAGACCCAGTCGTGTCAACAGCGCCTTGAGTACCGGGCGATTGCTGTCGTAAATCTGACCAGGCGCCAGTGCTTGCCCCGGTGTTTGCAATTCATCGCCGCTGGTGATCAGCGCCACTCGCGGTCTGCGCCCGACAGTCAAACGGGTCACACCGGTGGCTGCCAGTACACCCAGATCCGCCGGCCCCAGCCGATGGCCTGCGCTGAGCAACAGGCTGCCAGCACGCACATCGGCACCCCGACGGCGCACATTTTCACCAGCAACGACGGCCTGATTAATCCGGATGCGATCACCGGACAGCGTGCAGTTTTCCTGCATGACCACGGCATCAGCCCCATCAGGAAGCGGGGCGCCGGTGAATATTCGGGCCACGGTTCCCGGCAGCAACGGTTCAGGTGCATGTCCTGCCGGGATGCGTTGTGACACCGGAAATTCCCTGACGGCCTGTTGGTCTGCACTGCACAGGGCATATCCGTCCATGGCACTGTTGGGCCAGGGGGGCACATCCACTGCGGCGTGCATATCCTCCAGCAGCACCCGGCCATCGGCCTGATCCAGCGCAATCTCTTCCGGAGTGATTCTGCCAGAAGCAGCGGTCAGCAAAATGTCCAGCGCCTGCTCAACCGGCATCAAGCCAGGCGCGTTCATACGTTCGAGGTCCTGTTTTTGTACCAGGATTTGACCAGACGTTGCAGACTGCCCTGCCAGGGTCGCTGTTTGATGCCAAAGGTTTCAAACATTTTTTTGGAGGCCAGTGTTGCGTTGGCAATCTGAGGGTGTTCGGTACGTCCCAGATTGATGGTGAGATGATCCAGCAAGCGGTAGACCGATTCATCGTGCTGGGCCGCAAACTTGACCAGTTGCTGCACAAACTCACTTTCGCGCAAGGCCTCCAGCGAGGCGTAGTGATAAATGCCCCAGACATCTACCTTGCAATCAACCTGCAGGGAAATTGCCAGCAGTACACGCGCAAGATCCTCTACCGGCGTTGGAGCAAACTTGCGGCGATAGACCGTGACATTGCCATCGCCCTTGCGCAATTCATCAAGCCATTCCCGCATCATTTCGTCCTGACGCGGGCCGAACAGCCAACCACCTCGCACGATGACGTGTTGCTTGATGGTGGACTGAACAGCCTGTTCACCGGCCAGCGCGGTTTCACCGTAAACACAGTTCGGTTTGGGCGGGTCCTGCTCGTTGTAAGCCAGTTTCTTCTCGCCGCCAAACACATAGACTGTGGACAGGTGAATCAGCGGAATATGCAGATGATCACAGATCTGGGCGACCAGTTCAGTCTGCAGATGGTTGACCTGATCGCAGGCCTCGGGCTGTTCTTCAGCTTTCTTGACGGCCAGTTGGCTGCCTGCGCAGAACGCGGCCAGATTGATGACCTGATCCGGCGCGGCCTGTGTAATCACCCGGGCTGCAGCCAGTGGATCTTTGATGGAAATGGCGTCCGTATCCGGAGCCACCCAGCTGATACCGCGTTCGTCCAGCTGCCTGAGCAGCTCTACGCCCACTGCACTCTGTGCTCCAATGATTAAAAGCTTCACCTGAAAACCGCGCTCCGTCCGCTAACCCTGTCAGAACGGAATATCGTCGTCAAAATTGTCAAAATCCGCCGGACGATTCTGGCTGGCCGGTGCCTGTTGCGGGGCCGGTGCACGGCCTGAGCCCTGCCCGCCACCGTAAGCCGGCTGCGCCTGACGACCGCCACCCTGGTATGAGGGTTCAGCGTCCTGCCCATACTGGTCATCCTGCATGCCGCCGCCGGCGCCGCGGGAGTCCAGCATCTGCATTTCATTGGCGACAATTTCGGTGGCGTATCGGGTGATGCCGTCCTGCTCCCAGGAGCGGGTGCGCAGGCTGCCCTCGATGTAGAGTTTGCTGCCCTTGCGAACATACTCGTTCACAATCTCGGCCAGACGGTTGAAGAACACGACCCGGTGCCACTCGGTTTTTTCCTGCGGCTGGCCGGTGTTTTTGTCCTTCCAGGTTTCGCTGGTTGCCAGCGCCAGATTGGTGACTGCGCCACCACTGGGCAGGTAACGCGTTTCCGGGTCCTTGCCTACATTGCCTACCAGAATTACTTTGTTTACGCCGCGACTCGCCACCTTGTTGTCTCCTTCTGAATTCCTGTCGAGCTGTCTGAACCATCTGAAGTGAGCATAGCACGATTCCGGAGTGCTCGCTGTCTGGTGGAGTAAAGGAAATAGGGTCGGAGCGTATATTTTTTGTACAGTCGCAGCCTGTACAAAAAATATA
>DAITNA010000007.1:0-72724 GCA_036834885.1 Pseudohongiella sp.
GGGGTGGAAAATGGGGTCAGATCCAATTATGGCAACAGCCATAATTGGATCTGACCCCATTTTCCACCCCATTTTCTGCCCTGTGTTCTATTCTTCGCCCGTCGCCAGCCCGGTAAACAGGATGGCGGCCACGCCGGCGAGTATCAGAGCCGGGTAGAGCCTGTCATCCACAGTGCCGGCTGCCAGAAACCACTGTTCGAAGTAGATCGTGCCCAATACATCAAGGCACATGGCCGGTGCGGTCAGTGCGGCGGCTGCATGTACGCGCCAGGCAGCTGGTGTTTTCATCAGACGAAACACCAGCAGTGCGGTCAGCACCGACCCGACTACCCCCACCACAATCCATAACCAGAACACGCCCAGCGAATCCCCCGCTTGTGTATTGCCTGGCCATAGCGAGCGGAACAGCAGCAGAAATCCAACCCAACCCAGTAGCGAGATAACCATCATCCACAGCATGTGCTGCTTGAAGTTTGCAAGATTGCCATTCACCATGAGCGCTTCTCCAGATTATGTAGCAGGTGCTACAGCTTAAGATTTTGTAGCGGTCGCTACAAGGTGTCTGGCAAAAATAATCGGAACACGATCAACAAGGCCATCAAGACGAGGATGTCAGTGAGCAAACGGGAAGATAAGCGGGCAGAGGTCATTGAGCGCCTCGCCCGTCATTTTTTGTCAGAAGGGCTGGGCGATAGCGGTTTGCGCAAACTGGCCGAGGTGGCCGGGACCAGCGACCGCATGCTTTTGTATTACTTTGATAACAAAGATGAGCTGCTGGCAGCGGTGCTGGCGCACATCGCAGGCGGCATGAACGCCGCCTTGAGCAGTCTCTTTGGCGAGCAGCCGAGGGCGCCTGCGCTGATGTTGCAACAGTTGTGGCGGGTGGCTTGCCAGCCGGATTTTGCCGATCACCTGAATTTGTGGCTGGAAATGTCAAGCCGGGCCGGGCGCGGTGATGTCATGGCCATCGCTGTGGTGACGCAGATCAGCGCCAGTTGGACACAGTGGCTGGCCAGTTTGCTGGATGTGCCGCAGGATCAGCAGCTGGCGCTCGCAAACCTGTTGCTGGCGGTAGTGGACGGACAGCTGGTGATGTTTCCGGACGATCTGTCGCGTGGAGAGGCGGCCATCAATTTGCTGATTGAAAAACTGTCTCATTGATGCGGGTATCCGCCTGCAGTTTTTCATAAAATCTCAGCAGGCGCTTGCGTTCGATACCCCAGCGGTATCCTGATAGTGCGCCACTGTCACGAATCACCCGGTGGCAGGGAATCAACAGCGCAACCGGATTGGCCGCCACCGCATTGGCGACAGCTCGCACAGATTGTGGTCGCCCCAGGCGCCGTGCCAGCTCCGAATAACTCAGTGAATCTCCACTGGCTGTCTGCAGCAAGGCTCGCCACACAGCAACCTGAAAGTTGGTGCCACGAACAGTCAGCGGCAAACGGGTATTGCTGGTGCCGGAGTGCAGTAGTGCAGACACCTGGGCAGCATACTCCAGCGTGCGCTGCGGATTGTGATGCAGGGTGGCCAGGGGCCACTCCTGCTGCAAGGCGGTCAGCTCATCGTCCAGCCCGGCGATGTCCACAAACACTGCCTTGCAGATGCCACGGGGAGTACACGCCAGCAGCAAATCGCCAAACAGACCCGGGTGTACACCGTAGTCAATCACCAGACTGGCGCCACCCAGTTTGAATTCGCCGGGGGTCACGGCGTCCAGCGTGACAAAATGGTCATAAAGACGGGATGTGCTGCTGAGCCCAGTTTGCTCGCCAGCCTCAGCCAGCGAGGCGCCATCGGCAATCAGGCCTTTGGCCTTGTCCAGCGTCATCACCTGTAAAAAGCGTTTGGGCGTGATGCCCGCCCATTGGCAAAACAGACGCTGAAAGTGAAAGGCGCTCAGGTGAACGTGAGCGGCTACTTCGTCCAGCGTTGGCTGGCTGTTAATGTTGTCGGCCAGAAACGTAATCGCTTTTGCGATACGTCGGTAGTCATTGTTTGACACCATAGCGTGCCCGTTGTGAAAGGGTTGATGATGATTGCAGTATCCACCGAGCCTGTGCCACTGTCGAACCGGATCTTGCGCAGTTGTCTCTGACGGCTGGCGCTGCGGGTGCTTGCGCATGCAAAATGACGCCATCAACGAGGTGAGTGTCTGAACATGATTATGACGCTGGATGACAACATCAGCAAAAAGGCCCACCAGCATCTGCGTCGACATGACAAAGCGCTGGCGGCAGTGATCAAGCGCGCCCGGCCCTGCGAGCTGATGCCACGCTCGCATCTGGATCTGTTCGGCACCCTCTCGCATGCCATTGTGGGGCAGCAGCTGTCGTTAAAGGCAGCAGCAACCATTTATGCGCGCTTCTGTCAGTTGCTCGGCGCCGATGACGGCCAGCCACATCCGGCACAGTTGCGGGGTTTGGGGGTCGAGCAGCTGCGCTCGGTTGGTCTGTCACAAGCCAAAGCGTTGGCGGTGCTCGATCTGGCTGAGAAGATCGTCAGTGAGCAGGTACTGCCGCTGCCGGTGCTGGAAACACTGGATGATGACGCGGTGATTCAGAATCTGGTGCAGGTGCGTGGCATCGGCCGCTGGACAGCTGAAATGTTTCTGATGTTTCAGATGGGGCGCACCGATGTGCTGCCGGTGGATGATCTGGGCATTCGCAAAGGATTTATGCTGGTCTACGGGCTGGACACGATGCCGGATAAAACACAGATGCTGGCGCATGCACAGCGCTGGCAACCCTACCGCAGTGTGGCGTCATGGTACTTGTGGCGAGCCGTGGAGCTGGCGTCGTAAGCATGGCCTACCTGTCGTTGTTATTTTCCGGTTTTATTGCAGCCACCTTGTTTCCAGCGTCATCGGAGCTACTCCTGGTGGTATTGCAGCAACAGGGTTATCTGCCATGGCTGTTGTGGTTGGCCGCCACCACAGGCAATACCCTGGGTTCCTGTGTGAACTGGTACCTTGGCAAGGAGTTGCTGAGATTTCAGCACAGACGCTGGTTCCCTTTTGGCACAGATCAGCTGGAGGCAGCGCAACAGCGCTTTGCGCGCTATGGCATCTGGACGCTGCTGCTGGCGTGGCTGCCTGTCGTTGGTGATCCCCTGACTTTGATTTCCGGTGTGCTGCGCGTGCGCTTCATAACATTCCTGTTGCTGGTAGCGGCAGGAAAAGGAGCACGTTACGGCGCCCTGCTGTGGCTGGTTTCCTAGCCAATAACATGCTCGCCAACTCGGACGCTCAAGGCGGCAGATTCCTCAACCTCATACTCTGGCTCAAGAATGGTGCTCACATAAAAAAACCGGGTGCTGACGTGCTCGCGGGAAATATCCAGCTCCATCCAGCCGCGTCCCAGACCGCGCATGTAACGCATTTCCGGGCTGGCTTGCATGAAGGCCGCCACGAGCTTGTCTTCCGGCAAGGGCATAAAGTTTTCAAAACCGGGAGAGGTCACGCTGGGCGTTCCGAACTCTACCGCAACGGCATCACCCTGTTCATCGTGCAGATCAAATGCCCACGAACTGTGCGTGTCTCCAGCCAGCACCACCACATTATTACCGTGCTCACGAAACTGCTGGAGAACCCGTTCGCGATCCGCCGGGTAGCCATCCCAGGCATCAAGGTTCAGCGGCAGCCCGAGCTGTCCACGTTCGCGCAGCATGGCATAACGGCTGCGCATGACGTTTTCCCTGACCTCAGGCGCGAACTCTTCGTTGGCCACCAGCGGAATATTTTTTCGTCCCATGATCACTTGCTGGCCAATCACCTGCCAGGGAATGCCTGCCTCTTTTGAGCGCCGGAGCTGTTCTGTCAGAAATGACGTCTGTGTACTGCCAATCATGCTTCGCGTGGAGTCTGCGAGTCGACTGCGCAATTGATCGATATTGAGTTCATGTGTGAGTTGTTCATCACGTGCAACCAGGCGGGTATCCAGCATGATCAGTGATGCCAGATCACCAATGTCAAAACTGCGATAGATAATCCCTTGCTCAATATTGCTCTGCTCGCGTATGGGCAACCACTCATAGAAAGCCTGAATGGCTGCGAGACGACGTGCATCGAAAGCGCCTTCACCGCGCTCCGGGTTGTGATTTTCAGCACCCGATTTGAATGTGTTATTGGTGATCTCATGATCGTCCCACACACAAATGAAGGGGTGTGCCTGATGCACTGCCTGCAAATCGGCGTCACTGCGATAAAGGCCGTAACGCATCCGGTAGTCTTCCAGGGACACAATTTCGTGTGCAGGTTCCACGTGTCGTCCTTTGTCCAGCATTACAGGATTGGCGTAACCGCCATCGGCATATTCATAGATATAGTCGCCCAGATGCAGCACGGCATCGCAGTCGCGTGCCGCAATTTCCTTGTAGGCATTAAAGTAACCCTGAGGATAGTTTGAGCACGACACCACAGCCAATCTTGCTTGCTGGACGCCAGCCGAGGGCAGTGTGCGTGTGCGGCCGATGACGCTGGTGATGCCGTCAGCAGTAAAGCGATAGAACCAGGTTTTGCCCGCTTCAAGGCCCGTGGCGTCGACCTTCACAGTAAAGTCGCGGGCAGGGCCTGTTTGGGTTTCGCCGTGCGCCACAATGTTGTTAAAGCGCTGATCCGATGCCACTTCCCAGCGCACAGTGACTGGTTGTGCTTCCCCGCTGCCCGGCAGTACCCGCGTCCACAAAATCACACGATCCTGCAGCGGATCGCCGCTGGCCACGCCGTGCGTAAAGTGTGCTGGTGCGGCGGCATGCACAGGCATTCCGCGCACAGCAAGCGTGCCGAGCATGGCAGCGGAAATAGTCAGAAAACGACGACGGCTCAATGCAACTCTTGAGGTCATGGCAGGCTCTCCTGTCAGAGCTTTTGAAAATACCTGACAGCATAGGAGCCGTTTGCGACAAGCCGGTGACGGCGGTGTAATCACAAATTCAGATAGTAGAGTTGCCAATCATCAGCCGGCTTTCCACCGAGTGACTGGTAAAAGGTCTGGGCGTTCAGATTGTTACTCAGCACATCCCAGCGAATCCTGCTCACGCCCCGCTGCTGACAATCCCTGATCAGCGCCTGCATCAGTGCGCGCCCGGTGCCACGTGATCGTTCATGTTCCTGCACAAACAGCTCTTTCATGTAAACCCATGGCTTGAGATCGTAGGTAAAGGGAAGCGTGTAGTAGACCACCATGCCACAGGGTTTGTGGTAGCGTTCGGCAATCAGCGCGTCAAAATCGCGATAGTCAAACAGACGTTTTTCCAGCTCGGGTGCTGTGACGCGAAACTGACCGGCGTAACCTTCAAACACCGCCAGCGCCTTCATCATGGACAACAACGCAGCGATATCGCTGCGTTGCGCTGGTCTGATCTTGGCCATCTCAGTCATCAGCAGATTCCAGTGTGAAGCCTTCATCAAGCCAGCCACACACCCCGCCAATCATTTTTTTCACGGGCCGACCCAGTCTGGCCAGCCGAATTGCAGCTTTTTCAGTTGCATTGCAATGTGGCCCGGCGCAGTAGACGACAAACAGAGTGTCTGCGGGCCATGCGGCCAGTGAGTCTTCGTTGATGCGCGCATGGGGCAATGATACCGATTTCATCACATGGCCTTTCTTCCACGACTCCTCGCCACGCACATCCAGCAGCACAAAGTCTTGCCGGTTGTTGGTGATGGCATGGTGAACATCCCAGCAATCGGTTTCAAACGCGAGCAAAGCCTCAAAATGGGCAAGCGCGTCATGGCTGTGGGCAGCGGCTGGGCGCGATACGGCAGATGACATGGCAATCTCCTTTTGATTCAGTGTAGTGACGGCGTCAGTATTGCCGAGAGGCTAAAAATTCGTGATTGGCTCCCAAGACATCTTTCGATAAGATCAAGCCATTAGGTGGAGTGGGCCGACGGGACCCTATTTCGGGGAGAACACCATGACGACAAGGGTTGCTGTGCTGATCCGGGATAATGGCGCTTTTTTTGAGCTGGGCTGTGCGTTGGAGCTGTTTGGTCTGCCGCGCCCGGAGTTTGATCCGTGGTACCGCTGCGAGGTGGTCTCGTTTTCACCCGGCCCGCTGACCATGTTGGGAGGAGTGCAACTGCAGGTGCGACAGGTTGATTCACTGGATGAATTTGACATGCTGATCGTGCCAGGTTGGCCGCCAAAAGGCGCAGACCTGTCCGCTACTCATCGCGAAGCACTGTTGCGATTTCACGCGTCCGGCAAGCGCCTGTTGTCATTTTGCTCAGGTGCCTTTTTGTTGGCTGAGCTGGGTGTGCTGGACGCTCGCAAAGCGACTACGCATTGGCGTTACGCGGATGTGTTCAAGCAGCGTTTTCCCGCCGTAAGGTATGTCGATGATGTGCTGTATGTCTATGACGGTGTTATCGGTTGTTCCGCCGGTAGCGCCGCTGCGATTGATCTTGGTATTGAGGTCATCCGACAAGACTTCGGTTTCAAAATTGCCAATCAGGTGGCGCGCCGACTGGTGATGTCCGCGCACCGCAAAGGCGGGCAGTCACAATTTGTAGAAACTCCCGTGCTTGAGCGTGCCAACCAGTTTTCACAGGCGCTGGACTGGGCGTTGCACAATTTGCACACAACGATTGATATCGATGCTTTGGCTGCTCGTGCCCTGATGTCACGGCGCACCTTTGATCGAAAATTTCGCAGCACGTTTAACCTGACCCCTAATGAGTGGTTGATTCACCAGCGCCTGGATTTGGCCAAGGGAATGCTTGAAAGCGGGTGTTCAGGTATTGAGCAAATTGCTGTGCAATCCGGGTTTGCCAATGCTGTGACGATGCGTCATCACTTCCGTCGGTTGCTCGGCGTGTCGCCACGCGAGTATCAGGCACAATTCGCCGAACAGATCTGATTTGCTGTATGTCAGCTGATCTTTTCAGCACCCACCAGTTTGTTATTGTCATCAATCAGCAGACGAAAGCTGCCATGAATACCATCGCGCGTGACAAAGCGTTGCAGAATGCCTGAGGGAAATTGCACTTTACGCCCGTCGCGTGCGGTACAAATAACCTTGTTGACGGAGCCGCGGTAATGACGCAGGTATTCGTCGGCAGAAATGTGCAAGTCGATAATCAGTGTTTGAGGCATGTTCACACTCTAAAAACCGTCAGAAACGGCTACATCAGGGCGCGTTACGTTGTGATGGATCACGTTTGAAGTTGGCAATAATGGTGTGCGGATCAACTCGCTTTTTGTGCGCCTGTGTTGCCTCGGTCCACCAGATCAGTTGCAAAAAAGCGCGCTTGAAATATCCCGCCCAGCGTTCATTGTCGGCGCCCGCGAGGGTTTGACCCTGTTCATCAAAGACCTCCTGTGCCCTGGGAATATGCAACATTGCCGATACGGGCAGGCAGCCCAGTTCAGACAAAAATGTTCGCATGCCTACTGCGGCCCGAGTCCCACCCCATTGTCCAGCTGAGTAGGTCACTATCAGACTGGGTTTGTAAGCATACAGCGAGCTCCCAAAGTGATTCAGCAGATGCGCCAGTGCCGGGCTCATGCTGTGATTGTACTCCGGGCTGATCATCACATAAGCGTCAGCTGACCCAATCTTCGCGGCAAGCGCTTGCAATGTTTCCGGAGCGGAGTTGCTTGAATAGGAAAAGTGAGGCTTGAAAATCTCACCGGAAGAATAATTGAGAGGATCAATAATTTCCAGGTCAGCGTCAGCAGGAAAAAACAGTTGGCACGCGCGTGCAACACGTTCGCCGAGTCTGGGTGGATTTGGCGGAGAGCTGATGCGGGCTGAACCCAGAAAGATGAGAATTTTCATCAGATACTGCGCTCCTTGAGCATTATCCATGACGGAAAAGGGCTCTATTGTCGCCAAAATAATGACGAATGACTATGGTGCAAGACAGCGCTAATATTTCACGTTGTGATGCCGTTATACAAGGATCATCACCCCACGAGCAGCAAAGTATTTCGCGAGGATTCAGACATGGCCGAATGGACTCCCCCGGCATCCAACTCCCTGATAATCATTGATAAACAAATTACCGACTGGCAATCGATTTTTGATTCGATGCCTCATGACAGCGATATTGTGTTTATTGAACAGGGTGAGGATGGTCTGAATGTTCTGAGCCAGGCCCTGATCGATCGCAGCAACCTTGATGCTGTGCATATTTTCAGTCATGGCCAGAGCGGCCGTGTGCAACTGGGTAGCGGTTGGCTGGATAGTACAAACCTCGGCAATTATCCGGTCCTGGTTCAGGCATTCGCTAATGCCATCAAAGACGACGGCGATATTCTGCTGTACGGGTGCGATGTCGCTTTGAGTGATAAAGGCGAGAATTTTGTCAGAGAGTTGGCGCACCTGACTGGCGCAGATGTGGCCGCGTCAGTGAATTTGACTGGGGCAGACGGGTTGGCGGCTGACTGGGTGCTTGAGCATAGCGTAGGCACGGTTGACGCACTTTCATACGAGGTTGAAGGGTTTTCAGGTACCCTGGCTTTGCCGGCAGACGGCTCCTATACATTTGCGGGTGCGACAAAAAGCGGGAGTGTGTTCGTCACCAAAGATGGCTTCTTCGAAATCGCAGCCTACGATGGCAATGGTCAGGACAGTCCAGTTAATGCTGACCAATATGGCGCGTATATTCAAGAAGGGACTACAACCGGAGGCCCTTTTACCTCGTACATCGAAGTGCGCGTTGCCGGTGGCGGCAGTTTTCAGGTCTCATCGGCGTCCATCCTGGATTACGCTGATGGGTCGGGCAGTCATGATTTCTACAATATCTACGCCGTGGGTCTTGCAGACGGGAAGGCTGTGGCGACCACGGCGGCTGTGTCTTCTGTCGGCATACTGCACGATGTCAGTTATCCGATCAACTACGCTCCGTTTAATGGTGTCTACATTGATACGTTTCGGGTGTATTACACCTGGAGCACAGGCACGGCGCAGGAAGACTTCAACCTTGAGAGCATTTCGATAAAAAATGCATCTAACGAGCCGCCACCACCGGCGCTAAACGCTCCAAGCCTGACCGCCACCAGCACCAGCCCAACGTTTACCGAAGGCGGTTCTGCTGTTGATCTGTTCAGCTCGGTCACTGCTGCGACCAACGACAGTGGGCAGACCTTCTCCGGATTGACTCTTACTGTGACCAATGTCAGCAATGGTAGCTCAGAAGTGTTGGGCATTGGCGGTACTGATATCAGCCTGGTGAATGGCAATAGTGGTTCTATCAGCAGTGGCGGAACCTACAGCGTGAGTGTGACGTCTGGCACTGCAACGATTACTCTCACGGGAATGACGCGCAGCGATGCCCAAATGGGTACACTGATTGATGGTATCACTTACAGCAACGCCAGTGATGCGCCCGGCACAAGCAACCGGGTTGTGACCATCACCGGGATAACGGACAGCGGCAGCAGCAGCAATACAGCTTCGCCAAACAAGACTTCAACAGTGACTGTTGTGGCCGTCAACGATGCCCCGACGGCGAGCAACCTCACACAATCACTGTCGCAAAACCTGAGCACCAGTGTTCGCGCGCTCAATGATATTGTGGTGTCGGATGCCGATGGCACGGACACCATCACGGCGACATTAACACTGGCCAACAAAGCAGCTGGTACCTTGTCCACCGGCACATTTGGCTCAGCCACCTCAACGTATAACTCAGGCACTGGCGTCTGGACCGTCAGCGGTTCCATTACCGACGTTAACGCCGCACTGGCGGCGGTTGCATTCACACGCGATAGCGCATGGTCGCAAAGTGTCAGTATCACTACACGCATCCGGGATGCGGGCAACACCGGGCCTGCGGACGGCACCATCACCATCAATCAGACGGATGACATTGCCCCCACCGTGACATCCATTGTGCGGCAGACGCCATCTACCCAGTACACCAATGCATCCGAGCTGACCTGGCGTGTCACGTTCAGTGAGGCGGTGGAGAATTTGGATACGACGGATTTTTTTATCTCAAGTGGATCGACGTCTTCCCAGATTGTTCCCAGAAAAGTCGTCAGCGCCGGCACTAACGCCTACGATGTCACCATGTCGGAAGAGGGACTTGCCGACTGGCAAACCGTCATCACCAACGGCAACACCGATGCAGTCCTGAATTTTGCCGACAGTCATAACATCACTGACGCTGAGGGCAACGCGCTTTCGGCCACCACACCGACGGGTACCAACGAGACGCAATACATCGTTGACAATATTGCGCCCACGTTTAACGCCCCAGCCTCCACACC
The DNA here is from genome assembly GCA_036834885.1 of Pseudohongiella sp. Lineage (GTDB taxonomy): Bacteria > Pseudomonadota > Gammaproteobacteria > Pseudomonadales > Pseudohongiellaceae > Pseudohongiella. Next base: position 10,224 of record DAITNA010000007.1, read on the forward strand.
CGCCGATAACGGGTTGTTGGCTAATCTGAGCAGTGATCTGAGCCTGCAGTTTAACGATGCAAAAACAATTCTGAACACTGCCAGTGGCATCAAAGCCGGCAAAGGACAACTGACGCTGCGCAATCTCACCACCGACGAGGTTGTCGAAACCTTTGACGTGCAATCCTCCGGCAGTCTGACTTTTAAAGACAGCACTGTCACGATTAATCCGAGCAAGGATTTGCTGTCCGGCTCCCGCTACGCCGTGCAGATAGAGTCAGGCGCCATCACTGATCTGGCGGGCAATGCCTTTGCCGGCATCAGTAACAACACGGACTTTAACTTTGAAACCGTGCCGCAAGTGGTGCTCAGTGTCGACAATACGTCGATCAAAGAAGCTGGCGGTGTTGCCACGGTAACCGCTACCTTGAAGGACAGCGCGGGCAATACCATTACCGCGCCGGATACTGTCACGGTCACGTTAAAAAGTTCTGGCACAGCATCCAGCGCAGTCGATTATGATTTGAGCAGCACCACCATTACGATTTCCAAAGGCGACTCAACCGGCACATTAACGGTGACCGGTCGCAGCGACGATAACAGCGATAATGGCGAAACGGTGATTCTCGACATCGATTCCGTTACCAACGGACTTGAGGTCACCGAACAGCAGGTCACCATTACGCTGAGTGAAAACTCAGTGCCTGTGGTGGATCTGAATGGTGCTGAGGGCAGTGGTACAAACTTCAGTACGAGCTTCACTGAAGATGGCAATCCCGTTGTTATCGTAAAAACAGAAGTCGGACAAGAGGCCTTTGTCAGCGACAGTGACGGCGACAATATCCAGTCCATGACAGTGACGCTGACCAATCGCCCGGATGGTGACAGCAACGAATCGCTCGGCCTGAATGCCGCAGCGACCACAGCGGCCAGTGGGTTGACGGTCAGCTACACGCAAAGTACGGGTGTATTAAGTATATCCGGCACTGCCTCAACAGCGGTGTATCAGTCGGTATTGCGAGGTGTCACTTACAACAATACCAGCCAGTCACCAGACACAACATCCAGAACCATTAACGTGGTAGTTAATGATGGCAATGTGGACAGTTCGACTGCTGTGTCAACTATTTCAATAGTCAATGTTAATGACGCGCCAGTACTCGATACCAAAGCCTCACCAGCACTCACCGGCATCAGCGAAGATTTGGCCGCACCCGCAAGCAGCAGCACAGCCAACAGCACACTGGTGTCCAGTTTGTTGAGTGGTGTTAGCGATGTCGATACGAGCGCCGTGCAAGGGCTGGCGGTGACGGCGGTCAACACCAGTCAAGGCACCTTGTGGTTCTCCACCGATGCCGGCGCAAGTTGGACCAGCGTGGATAAAACCAGTGACAGCAATGCATTGCTGCTGCGCTCGACGGATCGTGTGTACTGGCAACCGGCAGCGAACAAAAACGGCACCATTGATGATGCATTCAGCTTCCGCGCGTGGGACAGAACCGCTACCGGTGTTGAAGGTGACTATGTTGATACCAGCACCAACGGTGGTACTACGGCATTTTCAACCGCCTCTGACACGGTGGCTGTGACTGTCACCGCTGTCAACGATGCGCCGACGCTGACAGGTACAAGCAAAGCACTGGACGGTGTCAATGAAGACACCACCACCAAAGCCAGCAAAGTCAGTGATCTGTTAGTCGATCTCGGTTATACCGACATTGAAAGCGATGTTGGTGGTGTGGCCATCACCGGTGCCGAAGGCGCGGGTGAGTGGCAGTACAGCACTGATGGCAGCCACTGGTTTGATGTGGACACAGTCAATAGCAGTGCCTCCCTGTTGCTCAATGCCGATGCGCTGATCCGTTACCAGCCTGACGGAAAGAACGGTGAGAGCAACGCCCTGCTCTCTCTCAGAGCCTGGGATCAGACCAGCGGCAGTGCCAGCAGTGGCAGCACCCGTGGCACAGCAGACAGCAACAGCAGCGGTGGCAGCTCGGCGTTTTCCACACAGCAGGCCTCAATCACGGTGGCGGTGACCAGTGTCAACGATGCGCCGACGATCGATAACAGTGCCACCTACACCATGGCCGGGATTACTGAGAATCAGACCTCGGCAGTGGTCACGGTGTCGACAATTTTGTCTGACGCCAAGTGGGCCGATGTCGACAGCGGCGCAGTCTCGGGTGTCGCAATCACTGCGACGGTTGGCAACGGCACCTGGCAGTACTCCAGCGACACCGGTAAAACCTGGTCAGCGGTCAGCAGTGTCAGCGACAGCAGTGCATTGTTGCTCAGCAGTGATGTCCAACTGCGTTATGTCGGCGACAGCAAGCGCGGTGAAACGGCCACACTGAGCTATCGCGCCTGGGACCAGTCCTCGGGCACGGCCGGCAGCAAGACGGATGCGTCGACACAAGGTGGGACTACCGCGTTCTCCAGCAACAGCTCGGCAGTATCAATCGCTGTCAGCAATATCAACGAACGCCCTGTACTCGACACCAAGGCCTCGCCTGCACTAACCACCATCGCGGAAGATTCTGCTGCACCTCAAAACGGTTCAACCACCGGCTCGACTACCGTTTCATCATTGTTGGCCGGTGCCAGTGATGGTGACGGTGATACGTCTGGCATTGCCATCACTGCAGTCAATGAAGGGACCATATGGTTCTCGATTGATACCGGCAAAACCTGGACAGCAGCCAGCAATTTGTCGGCACAAAATGCCTTGCTGCTGGAAGGTGATCATCTGATTTACTTCCAGCCGACAGCGTCCAAAGAAGGAACAATCAGTAACGCACTGATTTTTCACGTCTGGGATACCACCGGTGCGGAAGGGGCAGGTGAGTACTGGGACCCGACCGAAGACAGTAGTGCCACCTCACCCTATTCAGCAGAGACTGATACGGTGTCGGTGAGTATCACAGCGGTTAACGATGCTCCAACCATTACTGCCAATGATACCCATGTGCTGACAGCAACCACCGAAGATGCCACCAGCACCACCACACTGGTGTCGGCGATTTTGTCAGGTGTCGAACAGGCGGATGTGGATACTGGCGCCTTGTCCGGTATGGCGATCACCGCAGTAACAGGCAATGGCACCTGGCAGTTCTCGGCCGATGCCGGTGCCAACTGGAACAATTTCCCGACTGTTTCGGCGAGTGCGGCTTTGTTGCTCGCGGCAGACAGTCAGGTGCGTTATGTGCCCGACGCCAAAAACAGCGAAACCACCAGCCTGAGTTTCCGGGCCTGGGATCAGACCTCCGGTACGGCGTCGGCGACGGGCAGCATTCAAACCGCTGACACCAGCACCAACGGTGGCAGCAGTGCATTCTCCGCGCAATCGGCCAGCGCGACCTTGCAGGTGACCGCGGTAAACGATGCGCCGGTGCTTGATCCAACAGCCTCGCCAGCGCTCACCGGCATCAGCGAAGACCTGGCCGCACCCGCAAGCAGCAGTACAGCCAACAGCACGCTGGTGTCCAGTTTGTTGAGTGGTGTCAGCGATGTCGATACGAGCGCCTTGCAAGGACTGGCTGTGACAGCAGTCAACACCAGTCAAGGAACTTTGTGGTTCTCCACCGATGCCGGCGCAAGCTGGACCAGCGTGGATAAAGCCAGTGACAGCAATGCGTTGCTGCTGCGCTCCACGGATCATGTGTACTGGCAACCGGCAGCGAACAAAAACGGCACCATTGATGATGCATTCAGCTTCCGCGCTTGGGACAGAACTGCCACCGGTGTGGAAGGTGACTATGTTGATACCAGCACCAACGGGGGTACTACGGCATTTTCAACCGCCTCTGACACGGTGGCTGTGACCGTCACCGCTGTCAACGATGCCCCCACGCTGACCACCACCAGCAAGGCACTGGGTGCGGTGAACGAAGACAGCGCGACCACGGGTACCAAAGTCAGTGGCTTGCTCAGTGACCTTGGATATGCAGATATCGAGAGCGATGTTGGTGGTGTGGCCATTACCGGTGCCGAAGGCGCCGGTGAGTGGCAGTACAGCACTGATGGCAGCAACTGGTTTGATGTGGATACAGTCAGCAGCAGTGCATCGCTTCTTCTTGGTGCGGATGCCTTGCTCCGTTATCAGCCTGACGGCAAAAACGGTGAGAACAACGCCCGGCTCGATCTCAGAGCCTGGGATCAGACCAGCGGCAGCGCCAGCAGTGGCAGCACACGAGGCACTGCGGACAGCAACAGCACCGGCGGCAGCTCGGCGTTCTCGACTCAATTGGCTTCGATGACTGTTGATGTCAGCAGTGTCAATGATGCACCGACTATCAATAATGGTGCCACGTACACCATGGCAAGCATCACTGAGGATGACACCAGCTCAGCGATTACGATCTCAACAATTTTGAGTGACAGCAAGTGGTCTGATGTAGACACTGGCGCGCTCTCGGGTGTTGCAATCACAGCAGTTAACGGAAAGGGCGGTTGGGAGTATTCAAGCGATACCGGCAAAACCTGGTCAGCGATCAGCAGTGTCAGTGACAGCAGTGCGCTGCTGCTCACCAGTACATCGCAGCTGCGTTACGTGGGCGACGGCAAGCAAGGTGAAACAGCGACACTGAGCTATCGTGCCTGGGATCAGACATCGGGCACGGTCGGCAGCAAGGCAGATGCATCCACACACGGTGGTTCCACGGCATTCTCCAGCAACAGCTCAGAAGTGTCGATTTTCTTGAGTGACGTAAACGACAACGTCACTGGCACCGTGACTATCGAAGGTGCGGCCGAGATAGGGAATACACTCAGAATCAGCAACAATCTTGCAGATGTTGATGGACTGGGCACATTCACTTACATCTGGAAAGCAAATGACGCAGTGATTGACGGTGCTACCAAGAGTACATTCCTTGTCCCGGAATCGCTGGTTAACAAAACAATCACGGTAACAATTGAGTACACCGACAAGGGCGGGACCAAAGAAAGCATGACAAGCAAAGCAACAGCAACTGTTGTGGAGCCTGTAGCTGGAACAAATATTGATGGCGCGTTGGTGAGTGAAACTACCGAGATTGGCAGTAACGGCTCTACTGTTACGGTAACTGACATTGCGATTGTGACGGAGGGGCGACAGGAACAAGTTGGTGAGTCAAGCCTCGCAAACGTACCCGTTGTCACGCAGAATGGGCAAACCATGCTGGAAGTTGGTTTGCCGTCTGGCACCGGCATGCGTGTAGAAACAGAAACGTCGATTGCAAGTGGAGACACTGATCCAAACGGCGTCACTGGCTTGATTGCAGCAATCCGTGCGCGCACAAACACGCCTGATGCGCAGAAAGATCAACAGGACATGACAGGGGTTGGTGGAGGATTCCTGGGCGACCTGCCAAACAAAGGTGCGGATCTGATCGTGCGTACGCTCATCCCCGTTGTGGGTGCAGGTGTAACCACACCACCAGCCAACCCCATAAAAATTACGGCTCCCGTTCCAGCTGGCAATGAAAGGCCAGTGGCCACTGTGATAGATGTGCGCGGGTTGCCCTCAGGTACTGTGATTGAATTGGATAATATCCAGTTTGTTGCTGTGGTGGGTGAGGTGACGATGACTGGAGGTGCTGGCGCCCAGGTGGCCACCGGAGACAGCAAGCGCCAGATCATTGTGCTCGGCGAAGATGACGATGTGATTCGTGCTGGTGGAGGCGATGATCTGGTGGGTTCGCGCGGCGGCAACGATCGGTTGTACGGTGACGACGGCAACGACATCGTGATCGGTGGTGCCGGCGATGACTGGCTGGAAGGTGGTGCCGGTAATGATGTGCTGCAAGGCGGCGGCAGCGATGCAGGCACCTGGCGCTTCTCACTGGTGGATGGCGAACTGGTCAGTCGATTTGATGCCGCTCATGTGATCGCGGCTGACAGCGCGACCATGCAACGAGTGGGGCCCTGGTGGACTGAAGGCAGTCATGGAAAGGAGACGGATAACCGTCTGCAGTTCACCTACGAGACCATTGATCGACTCAAGCTGGTGTCAACACTCTACACTGCGGTAGTTGGAGAAAGACCTGAACTTTTGGATTACAACCATTTTACAGGCAGTGATCTGAGCGATCTGCAATTGGCGAATGCCGCAGTGCAGCACTGGTTTGCCAGCCGCATCATGCCGCAGGCGATCGAAGTGCAGGTGGCGATGCTGATCGACGCAGTTTGGGGCGAAGGGGCTGCCAGTGACGCATTGATTGATATTGGCACTGAATTTGTCACCGGTGGCGGCAGTTGGGCTGAGGCGCTGCTGATCCTGGCGCGCGCGGTGGAAGCTGAGCAGCTGATCCGCACTGACGCTGGCGAATTGACCTTGGTGAAAGATCTGGTCACCAGTGAAACCGGTCGCAATCAGGGTAATGCGGGTAATGACACACTGTTGGGTGGTGCAGGCAATGATCGACTGATCGGTGGTGGCGGCAACAACTTCCTGGATGGGGGTGATGGCACCGATGTAGCCGTTTACACTGGTGCACTGGGCGACTTCAGCTTCCAGGTGCGGGAACTGAACGGTGTCAAGCAGATGGTGCTGACAACGCTGCACACCGGTGATGTGGATGTACTGCAGAACATCGAGCTGCTGAAAGTCGGGGGCAATTACTTCCAGCTCAGCTCAGCGATTGCTGCGTTGCCAAGCGACGTTGACCATGCGCTCAACAACTACGTGGTTGAGTTGACAGCGCAGCAGGTGCAGGCACTGGATTTGGCGGGCATCTACTGAAATAGGGTCGGAAATAAATAGGGTCGGAGCGTATATTTTTTGTACAGGCTTAGCCTGTACAAAAAATATACGCTCCGACCCTATTTATTTCTGATGTTGTCGGCGGTTTTATCCACCAGTGCCTGCCGCGCCTCCGGCGTGATCCAGGCATTGTGTGGTGTGACAATCAGATTCAGTGGCTCGTGCAGGGCGTCGAGCAGTATATGGCCGGCCGAGGGAGGTTCCTGCGGCAGAACATCTACCGCAAAACCACCGAGCTGGCCGCGACGCAGGGCCTCGAGCGCGGCCGCATCATCGACGAGGCCGCCGCGCGCGCAATTGATCAACAGACACCCCGGTTTTAGCGCACGTATCAAGTCACTGTTGAAAAGATTGCGGGTGTGATCATTCAGTGGACAATGCAGGCTGATAACATCCGCTGTTGCTGCCAGCAAGGACAGCGGCGTTCTGGTATCGCTGCCTTCACTCCCGGGTCTGGCTGAAAATACAACATCCATGCCGAAGGCTGACGCAAGTTGTGCGACCCGACTCCCGAGTTCACCGCTGCCTACAATCACCAGCCGTTTGCCATTGAGTTGCAAGGTAGGGTAATCCAGCAGGCAAAACGAAGTGCTGCGTTGCCAACGTCCGGCAGCGACATCACGTTGATACAGCGGCAGGCGATTGGCCAGTGCCAGCATCAGCATCATCGTGTGTTGCGCCACGCTGTCAGTGCCATAGGCGGTGACATTGCGTACGGTGATGCCCAACTGTTTCGCCACGTCCAGATCCACATTGTTCATGCCGGTAGCCGTGACACAAATCAGTCGCAGCTCCGGCAGCGCTTTCAGTGTTGCAGCGTCCAGCATGACTTTGTTGCTAATGGCAATCTGTGCCCCTTGCAAACGCCTGACACGCTCACTGGCATCCGTGCGAGGCCAGGTGTCCAGCGAGCTGACCAGCGCACGAATGGGTGACAGATCGACATCGTCACCCAGACTGCCTGCATCCAGAAACACTGCCTTCATGGCATCACCTGCACGTCAACGAATTACTGCGGGCGATGGAAGCGTCCGATATAAACCGACTTGCCCAGCACATGACCTTCCATGGCGGCGAGCACCGCGTCACGGGTAGCAATCGGATCATCACTGGCGGTGACATTGATCACGGTATCCAGCGCATAGACCTCAAACATGTAATGGTGTTTGGGGCGCACGGCTGGCGCTCCGGGACCACGGTAGACACGTCCGGTGGCGCTGATCTGCGATGCGCCATTGGGCAACTGGTCACCTGCAGGTTGGCCTTCAGCCAGTCCTGTGGCATCGCCGGGGATGTTCCAGACTACCCAGTGCACCTGGGTTTTGGTGCCACGGTTGGGGGCAAAGTCCAGATCTTCCATGTTGACGACAAAACTGCGTGTGCCCTCGGGAACGTTGACCCAGCTCAGGGCTGGTGATGTGCCACCACCGGGCGCTGCATCCGGTGCTGCTTGTGTGAAGCGGATCGGGATGTCGCCACCGTCTTCAAAACCATCAACGGTCAGCACAAAATTGCCTTGGGCCAGCGCAGTGCTGCCCAACAGACTCATCAACAGGGTTGCGAAAGTTTTTTTCAGTTTTTGCATGGTGTTCTCCTTGTTATGGTTGTGAACGCAGCAAACAGAATGGCCACAGGATGCTGGCACCGCAGACTGGTGCCCGCTCTGAAGGGTTCAGCCGGAAAAGTATAGAAACTCGTCCGGCCGGTCAATCAAAACCCGGTGTTGGCCTTGCGCCCGAATACTTTCATCACGGCTACATAGAAGAAGGGCACAAAGAAGGTCACCAGCCAGGTAGCTGAGAACATACCGCCCAGCACACCGATACCAATCGCATTTTGACTGGCTGAGCCGGCGCCAGAGGCTATGGCCATCGGCAACACCCCCAACATAAATGCCATGGATGTCATGATGATAGGGCGGAAGCGCTGACGCGTCGCCATCAAAGTGGCTTCCACCAAGTCTATCCCTTCCTCTTCCACCAACTTTTTGGCGAATTCGACAATCAGAATCGCATTTTTCGCTGACAGCCCTATGGAAGTCAGCAACGCCACCTGAAAATACACATCGTTACTCATCCCTTGCAGCAAGCTGGCGATCACGGCACCCATAACACCCAGTGGCACCACAAAAATGATGGCGAACGGTACAGTCCAGCTTTCATACAGTGCGGCCAGACACAGGAAGACAATCAGAATCGACAGCGCATACAAAGCCGGCGCCTGTGAACCGGTCAGACGCTCTTCATACGAGATGCCTGACCACTGCAGACCAAAACCACCATCCAGTGAATTGACGATGCGCTCCATCTCGTCCATGGCGGCACCGGAGCTGACTCCCGGCGCCGGTGCGCCCTGAATGTTGGCGGAAGAGCTGCCGTTAAAGCGTGTCAACAGTGGCGAGCCGTAAGTCCAGCGCGTGGTCGAAAATTCGCTGAACGAAATCATCTCTCCCTGCTGGTTGCGCACATACCAGCGGTTGATGTCCTGCGGCAACATTCGGAATTCGGCATCAGCCATCAGGTAAACGCGTTTGATGCGTCCATTATCGATAAAGTCGCTGATGTAACGAGAGCCCCAGGCCGCCTGCAAGGTCTGGTTGATCTCTGTCTGTGAAATACCCAGTACAGCCGCACGCTCGGTGTTGATATCGACCTTGAATTGAGGAACGTCTTCAAATCCGTTCAGGCGGACACCAACCAGCAACGGACTCTGCGCTGCCTGCGCAAGCACCTGGTTACGCGCGGCAACGAGTGCGTCGTGACCCTGTCCTGTCACATCGACCAGTTGCAGATCAAAACCGGAGGCATTGCCCAGTTCCTGAATCGGCGGCGGGAAAAATGCAAAGGCCATGGCGTCACGAATGTTGCCAAACGCGCCCATCGCGCGCTGCGCAATCGCAAACACAGATTGATCCGGATCCGGACGCTCTTCCCAGTCCTTGAGCATCACAAATCCGAGCGCGGCATTTTGTGCCATGCCGGCAAAGTTGAACCCGGTCACCGTCAGCAAATGTTCAACGTTGTCACCTTCCTGCTCCAGCATGTATTGCTCAACCTGTTTCACACTTTCCAGTGTGCGTTCTACCGTTGCACCCGGTGGTGCGGTCACCTGGAAAAACAGGAATCCCTGATCCTCGTTGGGCAGGAAAGATCCGGGCAGGCGTGTGAACAGATACCCCATCACCAGCACCAGTCCGATATAAATACCGATAAAGCGCACAATGCGCCGCGCCATGTATGAACTGCTGTTGACATAAAAACTGCGCAGTTTGTCGAAGCCGCGGTTGAACACACCAAAAAAGCCGGTTTGTACGCCGTCGCTGGCATGGTGTCTGGAGGGCCGCAGGAAGGATATACAGAGTGTGGGCGACAACACCATGGCCACAAAGACCGACAGCGCAATCGCGGTAATCATCGTCACTGAGAACTGTCGATAGATCACACCGGCCGAGCCAGAGAAAAACGCCATCGGCACAAACACCGCGGACAGTACCAGGGCAATACCAATCAGCGCGCCTGAAATCTGTCCCATGGATTTGATGGTGGCGTCGCGTGACGACAGACCTTCTTCATCCATCAGACGCTCGACGTTCTCGACCACCACAATCGCATCATCGACCAGCAGGCCGATACACAACACGACCGCGTACATGGTCAGTGTATTGATCGAGTATCCAAATGCAAACAGGGCTCCAAAGGTGCCGAGTAACACCACTGGAACAGCAATCGCCGGAATCAGCGTGGCACGGATGTTTTGCAAGAACACAAACATCACAATAAAAACCAGCACAAACGCTTCCAGCAGCGTGGTCACCACACTTTCAATAGACACGCGCACAAAAGGTGTGGAATCGTTGGGGTAAACCACTTCAATGGCGTCAGGCATGGCGCTGCGCAATTGTTCGATACGGTCTTTGACCGCTTGTGCCGTTTCCAGCGCATTGGCTCCGGTTGCCAGACTCACCGCGATCCCGGCAGACGGGCGACCCTTGTAGCGCACGACCTGGCTGTAACTTTGTGAGCCCAGCTCAACACGCGCGACATCGGCAAGGCGCAGCTGCGATCCGTCCGGGTTCACACGCACCACAATATTCTCAAATTCTTCAACTGTTTGCAGGCGAGACTGTGCCGAGATGGTGGCATTGATTTGTTGACCTGCTACCGCTGGCAGTCCGCCGAGCTGGCCAGCCGAAACATCGGTGTTCTGTGCCTGGATGGCCGTCTGTACGTCGCTCACCGACAGTGAATACGCCAGCATACGTTCCGGGTTCAACCAGATGCGCATGGCATGGGGATCACCAAATACCTGCACACTGCCGACGCCGTTGACACGGGCCACCGCATCCTGAACTGTTGAGGTCACCAGGTCACCCACTTCACGTTGGGACAGCGAGCCATCACTGGAGGTGAAGCCGGCCACCAGCAGGAAGTTGCTGTTGGCTTTGTTGACGGTCACACCGAGCGCCTGAACTTCCTGTGGCAACTGGGACAGCGCCCCTTGTACCTTGTTTTGTACCTGAACTTGCGCAATGTCCGGATCGGCATCTGGCTCAAAGGTCAGGGTGATCGTTAATGAGCCGTCTGAGCTGTTCGACACAAAATAACGCAGTCGGTCGATACCGGTCAGGCGTTGTTCAATCACTTGTGTGACACTGTTTTCAACGGTCTGTGCCGAGGCGCCGGGATACATCGCGGTGATCACTACCGAGGGCGGTGCCACGCCGGGATACAATTCAATTGGCAGGCGCAGAATGGACAGTGCGCCGGCCAGCATGATGACTATGGCAATCACCCAGGCAAAGACGGGGCGATTGATAAAAAAACGTGACATAAAAACTGCCTCTCGGGTTCTGGCTGCCGGTCTTGTTTAAAAGCTCACTACCACACCGGGAGCGAGGCGCTGGAAGCCTTCGGTGACAATACGGTCGCCATCTTTCAGACCCTGAGTCACCAGCCACTGATTGCCTTGTTCGCGAGCCACCGTGATGACGACGGGCTGCACAGTATTGTCCGCTTGCAGCTTCCAAACATTCAGATGGCCGTTGTTGTCACGCACGGCGGCCTGTTGCGGAATCAGAAAGCCACGCTCACTGCCGGTTGGCAGCCGTGCATGCACAAACAGACCTGGCAGCAACGCGCTGTCGGGATTTGGGAACAGCATACGCAATTGCACCGAGCCGGTATTTTCATTGACCAACACGCTGGAAAATTGCAGCTCCCCCGATTGGTTATATTGGCTGCCATCGGAGAGTTCCAGTGCCACGGACACTGACCCGGCATCCAGCAGCTGGCTACGCAAGGCAAGGTGATCGCTGCTGGTTTGCATCACATCAACATAGATCGGGTCGAGTTGTGTGATCACTGCCAGGGCTTGTGCCTGATTCGCCGTCACCAAGGCACCTTCGGTCAGGAACGATTGGCTGATCTGACCTGAAATTGGCGCATTAACAAGCGTGTATTCAAGATTCAGTTCGGCATCACGCACGGCAGCACGCGCAGTCATGACGGCTGCATCCGCCTGTTCCTGCGCATTACGTACCTGGTCTACCTCATATTCACTGACTGCATCGGAAGCGCGCAAAAGAGTGGCTCTTTGCACGTTTAATGCGGCCAGTTCGGCGTTGGCTTCGGCTGTTTTAAGGCTGGCCTGCGCGCGCTGGAGATCGAGCTGATAACGCGCATCGTCAATGCGATAGAGTGCTTGTCCCTGAGTGACCACGTCGCCCTCTTCAAACAGGCGTTCCTGCAAAATGCCACTGACCTGCGGACGTATTTCTGCAAGACGATACGCACGTGTACGTCCCGGCAAGCGTTCGGATGACGTGATATCAGAAGATGCAACAGTAAACAGTGTCACTGCCGGCGCCGGCATGGCGGGCATCATGGCAGCGCTTGTTGATTCGGATTCTGATGCATCAATGGATCCGGACAACAACTCATAAATGGCGGCAGCGCTCAGAAAGGCCGCAACACTTAAGGCGGCCAGCATTCGCGTTTTCATAATGTCTCTGCTTTTTTTAAGGATAGGGGCCAACAATGGTGGAATTTTTATTGTTGTGCGGGTTGGCCGGGATTTATTGATGCCGGCTATTATACATACGTGCATGTATGTATAATAGCCGCGTTTTGATTTATTTTATCGATAACAGTGGATTGATTTGCCGAGGGTTGGACATGGTCCGACGTACCAAAGAGGAAGCGCTGGAAACCCGCAATCGTATTATGGATGCCGCGGTTGATGTTTTTTTTGATTGTGGTGTAGCCAATGCCACCCTCAATGATATTGCCACCCGTGCCAATGTCACGCGTGGTGCAATTTACTGGCATTTCAAGAACAAGCTTGACGTGTTTGATGCCCTGCATGACCGCTTGCAGCTATCGTTTGCGGATACCATTCTGGCAGATTTGCAAAATGATCACCCGCATCCGTTGTTGCAACTGGAGCGGTTATGTACAGAAATGCTGGTGAATCTTGAGACGGATCAGGATGCGTTCAAGGTGCTCAGCATCATGTTTTTTAAGTGTGACTACTCCGGTGATATGAGCGCCTTCCTGCAAATGCAGAATGAGCGCCGCAAAAAGAATGTCGAATTATTTTCAGAGTACTTTGCCCGCGCCAAAAAACATCGGCACCTGCCCATCGACGTGGATCCCGGCGTGTTGAGCATGGCGCTATTGTCCTACATCAGCGGGCTGGTGATCGACTACCTGCGCGATCCCACGTGTATTGCCATGCGAGACAATGCGGCACGATTTATGAGGTTGTTTTTCCGCAATCTGGGTTAGGTGACACCTTCCTGGCGTGGCATCAGGGCAACGGCCATCTGCGTCTGGTTTCGCCCTTGTGATTTTGCTGCATACATAGCGTCATCGGCCGCGTTGATCAGTGCCTCCGGGCTATCACCATGGTCAGGGTAAAGTGCCACGCCGACGCAGGCCGAAATCGACGCAACACAGGCGCTGAGTTGAAACGGTTGCGCCAGGGCTTCACACAATTTGTTGCCAATCGCCAGCGCTTTGGCGCGTCCGCCAGGATTGCCCAGCAAGACCAGGAATTCGTCGCCTCCCAGGCGGCCAACCACATCGCTGGCCGCAAGGTTGCGATAAAGCGCTTCACTGATACGCAACGACTCCTCCAGTTGTTTTTTCTCCGTGATGTCCTCGGCATAACCCGTCCAGATGACAGTCTCGTCTTTCAGGCGCTGAGGCAGATCATGGGCGCTCAGCCAGGCGATCTCCCCGTCGGGTTTGAGCATGCGAAATTCACAATGCCATGGCTTCAGGGTGATGGCGGTTTCCAGACTGCCGGCAAACACGCGTTGCTGATCGTCCGGGTGAATGCGATCCAGCAACACGGATGCATCTTTCAGCACGGCATCGCGAGACAGTCCGAACATGTCAGTAACGCGTCGTCCCCACGGTCCGTCAAACGCAAACAGCATGTCTTGCCCGGCATCGCTGTGCAAGGTGCGCTGGTAAAACGACACCAGCCGATCGGCCTGTTCTGGCGGTAGCAGTGCATCCGGGGTTTTTCCGACCAGTTGTGACCCAGTCAGGCTGGTGTCATGCAGCAGCGTCTGGTTGGCGTACACAATTTCCCAGCCGGAACTGGCGGCGGGGCCGGGGGTGTGACCGGCATTGTTGTGAATTACGTCACAAAAAACAAGCTTGCCAGAACAATAGTAAGCAAGCTTATAATAAGCATGTATTGAAATTGCGGGAGCCATGACATGGCCGATGAGATTAACAACAGCCTGGGCTTTGTGCTGCACGATGTGGCACGGCTGATGCGCTGGAGCTTTGATCGCAAGTCCCTGAGTCTGGGGCTGACACGTGCACAGTGGTCAGTGTTGGCCAGTCTCAGTCGCTGTGACGGCGCGCAGCAGAAAACTCTGGCTCAGCGGCTGGACGTCGCCCCCATCACACTGGCGCGTCATATTGACCGGTTGGAGGCCGACGGCTGGGTGGCGCGCCTGGATGATGAGCAAGACCGGCGCGCCAAGCGTCTGTTCCTGACCGACAAAGGGCGCGAAATCCTGGCAAGCCTGCAGGGGCTGGGCGCCCAGGTCCGGCAGGAGGCGCTGGCCGGCATTTCCCCGGCAGAGGAGCAACAGCTATTGGCACTGCTTCTGCGTATGCGTACCAATTTGTCCACCCAGGTGGACAGTAACGAGTCCTTAAGTGAGGAGACCGGGTTATGAGTTCCCGTCGTGTTAAACATCTGTCCCTGTTGTTGGCAGGTCCGCTGGTGATTGCGGCGCTTGGCGGCTGGTTTTATTTGCAGGGAGGGCAAACGGTCAGCACTGACAATGCCTACGTCAAAGCCAATATTGTGGCGGTGAGCAGTGAGTTGTCCGGGCGTGTGGTGGAGGTGTATGTCGCTGACAACCAGCGCGTCCAAAAAGACCAATTGCTGTACCGGCTCGATGACCGCCCCTACCGGCTGGCGCTGATGCGCGCAGAGGCACAACTGGCCGAGGCGCGCAGTGCGGTTGCCAGCTTGCAGCAGGAATATCATCACAGCGAACTCGCGGTGACCAATGCCAGCGCGCGCGTTGATTACCTGGCCAAAGAGCTGGACCGGGTTCGTGCGTTGCGAGCGCGCGGCTCAGTGTCCGAATCGCAGCTCGACCAGTTGGCGTTTGAATGGGAAACCGCTGGCAATACCCGGCTGGAAAAACTGCAAGCACTGGAAGTTATCAAGGCGCGGCTCGGTGATCCATCGCGGGCACTGGACGAGCATCCACAAGTGCAGCAGGCACAGGCACAACTGGACAGCGCTCGCCTGGATCTGAGCCATATCGAAGTTCGTTCACCGTTGGACGGTGTGGCGGTCAATGTCTCGGCGCTGGGTGGTGAAAATATTGTCGCCGGCGCGCCGTTGCTGAGCATCGTGGATGATCAGCATCTGTGGCTGGAGGCCAACTTCAAAGAAACAGATCTGACCCATCTGCAACCCGGCCAGAGCGTCAGTGTGCGCGTGGACACGTTCCCGGATCAGCACTGGCAGGCCCACGTGGCCAGCATTACGCCGGCTACCGGGGCGCAGTTTTCGTTGTTGCCGGCGCAAAACAGTTCTGGCAACTGGGTCAAGGTGGTACAGCGTATTGCCGTGCGTATCGATCTGGATGATTACAGCGGTGTGCCGATGCTGGCGGCCGGCATGAGTGCGGAAGTGGCCGTGGATATCGGACAGAAACGCAGCCTGCCATTAATCGGCAGCCTCTGAGGAGAACCCGCGTGCAAACGTCCAGTCAGCAGGTGCCGTATCGCGGACTGATTTCCATCGCCGTGATGTTGGCCACCATCATGCAGGTGCTCGACACCACCATCGCCAATGTGGCGTTGCCGCACATGCAGGGCAGCTTGTCAGCGACCCAGGATCAGATCACCTGGGTGCTGACCTCTTACATTGTGGCGTCCGCGATCATGACGCTGCCCACCGGTTGGCTTGCCGGACGCTTTGGACGCAAGCAGGTATTCCTGGTCAGCACGGCCGGTTTTACCCTCAGTTCGTTGCTGTGCGGCGTTGCTGGCAGCATCGAGGCGATGGTGTTTTACCGGATTCTGCAAGGCTGTTTCGGTGCGGCGATTGTGCCGCTGGCGCAGGCCACCATGCTGGATATCAACCCGCGCGAAAAACACGGCAGTGCCATGGCGCTGTGGGGTGTGGGGGTGATGATTGGTCCGATTCTCGGCCCGACACTCGGTGGTTACCTCACTGAGTATTACAGCTGGCGCTGGGTGTTCCTGATCAATTTGCCGCTTGGTATTGTGACCTTTCTGGGCTTGTGGCTGTTTATGCCGGATTCGGAGCGTTCGGACCGGCCGCTGGATGGTTTGGGTTTTGTGTTGCTGGTGTTGGTGATTGGCAGTTTGCAACTGATTCTGGACCGGGGGGAGCATGCCGAGTGGTTTCAGTCACGCGAAATCCTGTTGTACTGTGCCATCGCGGCCGGTGCGTTCTGGATGTACGCGGTGCATACACGTCAGAGCGCCTCGCCATTTTTGTCGCCTGCGATGTTTCGTGATCGTAATCTGGTGACCAGTCTGGTGTTCATCTTTTTTGTTGGCATTATTTTGCTGGCCACCATGGCCTTGTTGCCACCCTACATGCAGAACCTGATGGGGTATCCGGTGCTGGATGTGGGTACTCTGATGGCGCCACGTGGCATGGGTACCATGGTTGCCATGCTGATTGTGGGACGGTTGTCACAGAAAGTGGATCCGCGCGTGCTGATTCTGACCGGCTTGCTGGTCACGGCAGTATCGCTGTATCAGATGAGTTTGTTCACCACCTATGTGCCGCCGCGACTGCTGGTGGTGACCGGTGTGATGCAGGGTTTTGGTCTTGGCTTTATTTTTGTGCCACTGAGCACCGTGGCCTACGCCACCTTGCCTGCCAGTTTGCGCGCCGAGGCCGCCGGTGTGTTCAGTCTGGTGCGCAACCTGGGCAGCAGCATTGGCATCTCGCTGGTGATTGCGGTGCTCAGTCGTGGCACACAAACCAATCATGCATACCTGAGTGAGTTTGTGACGCCATTTACGCTCGGACTCTCGCCGCAGCAAATTCCCGAGGCGCTCTCTGCCCAGACTGGCATGACACTCGGCCTGTTAAATGCCGAAGTTGCACGGCAGGCGGCGACCATTGCCTATGTGAATGATTTCCGCCTGATGATGTGGATTGTGCTGGCCGCCGCGCCACTGGTGCTGCTGCTCAAGCGAGCGCCGGCGCGCGCTGTCAGCGCGGCAGTCCCGCCGCCTGCAGCAGATCACTGACCCGATAGTAGTGGAAGGTCTTGTCGGTGGACATGGCCACAAACAGGCCGCCCTCAAAGCCTGGCAGATCCACCACGCTCAGATCACTGCCATCGCTGTCCATGGCCTGCACGGGGACGCGTGCCAGCAAGGTATGCTGGTGCGGGTTACCTGGCGCGCCTTCGCGGGCGTAGATGTTAAAGGCGTTGGCTTGCTGATCAGATACGATCAGGTATCCGGTGCCATCTGCGCGTTTGTAGATCGAAATACCTTCGTGATCTTCAGTAAAATCGCCGAGTCCAAATTCAGCCAGCGGGTCGTCATGATCCTCAGCCAGCGGGTCGGCAGCATACTTGCGCACCCCGTAGGTTTCGTCGCTGTAGTAGACGTAACCCAATTGATTGTCCACCGCGATGGCTTCGATTTCCTTGCGGCCACTCCACTCGCCAAACGCGCGCGCGAATACCGCGCGCAATTGCCCGGTGCCATTGTCAACAAGCCGGTACTGATGCAGATAGCCCTGACGCGGCGCGGCCACTTCCGAGCGGCTGACGATGGCGAACAAGGCACCATCCAGCGCACGGGTATACAAGGCTATACCCATCACCTCGCGGCCAGTCTCGCCCTCAAACACTGGCATGCCGCCCAGATCCACCGGCGCCATGTCTGGCAGCCGATAGGCGCGCAAGCGATGCGCATAACGTTCAGCGACGACAGCAATATCGGTGGGTACACCGGCGATCATCACGTCATAGGCAATGTCGACATTGTTGGGCCGCAGCAAGCCGCGCACGACTTTGTCGGACTGAATTTCACCGCGCAGGTTGTAGACATACAAGGCGCCGTCGACATCCTTGTCGGTGCCAATCACCAGGCTTTCAGCAGGATTGTTGCGGTTAATCCAGATGGCCGGATCATCGCTGTCATGGCGTGTGGGTTCAGTGACAACCACCGGTGCCAGGCCCTGAGCCAGCAACGGGGTTGACAAACAAGCGGAAAAACAAACAGCAGCGAGGCGGGGGCCAAGTCTGAGCATCGGAAATCTCCCTGAACAACAAATGCGACAAGGAGACAACACTTGCGTGACAGACTGATGACAGCGAACGCTGTCCGGCGTCAACACGGCGCGGTCAGCGCAGCGAATCCGCCGTCACCACCTCCGTCGTGCAGTAGGTATTCTCCTCCAGCCGCTTGGTGTAATTGTTCAGAATGCGTGAGCCCTCAGCCGGTTTGATCACGCCGGCGTTGATCTGTTTGCGGATAAATTCGGTCATGCGTCTGTCCAGATCATTGGGGAAATACTGCACCGAGCTCAGCATCTCCTTGATGCTGATACCCTTGAGTGTCTCTTCAATCCAGAAATTGCCAGTTTCGTCATCGCGTGCATAGACGTGGACTTCGTCCACACGGCCGAGCAAATTGTGCGCATCGCCCAGAATTTCCTGGTAGGCACCCACCAGAAATATGCCGAGATAATACGGTTCACCATGTTGATGTTTATGCAGGGGCAGCCAGCTGGTGTTGGCATGGCTGACCACGTACTGGTCAATCTTGCCATCGGAGTCGCAGGTCAGGTCTACCACTTGCGCGCGGCGTTCCGGTTTTTCAGTCAAGCGGTGCAGCGGCATCACCGGAAACACCTGCTGAATCGCCCAGTGGTCGATGATGGAGTGGAACACCGAAAAGTCGCACAAATACAGATCTGTCAGCTGCTCCTCCAGCTCCAGCTGCTCGGTCGGCGGTGGCGTCAGTTCAGCGGCTGTGAGTTTGCGCAGTACTTCACGACAGGTACTCCAGTACATAGCTTCCGCGTGCGCCAGGTGATCCAGCGACAAATACCCCAGTCGAGACATCTGCTCGGCTTCCTGACGCGCTTCCTGGGCATCGTGATAACACTCCAGCAGAATGCCGGTCACATCGGTTTTGCAGGCATCGGTGTAGGCGTTTTCCATTCGCGTCACCACAGACGGTGCGCCCGGTGGCAGTTCGTTCACCGGCGGGCTGTCAGGGCGATGCACGCCCAGCACCGGTACAACGAGCATGGAGTGGTGGGCGGTCAGTGCGCGACCGCTTTCCGACAACAAGGTGGGGCAGGGCACACCGCGTTCGTCACAAATTTCCTTGACCGCATAGACCACCACGTTCGCGTATTCGCGCAAGCCATAGTTGATAGACGATTCCGGGTTGTCATAATCGCCGCCGTAATTGACGCCAAGTCCGCCGCCAACGTCCAGGTACTTGACCGGGATGCCGCGCAGCACCAGATCGGCATAAATTTGTGTGATCTCTTTCACAGCGGTGCGCAGCACCTGAATGTCGGAAATCTGGCTGCCCAGATGGAAATGCAGCAGCTCCAGTGACGACTGCATCTGTTTTTGTTCCAGTGTGTTGACCAGCCGCACCAGTTCCGGCACCGTCAATCCAAACTTGGATCGTGATCCCCCTGATTCAAACCAGCGCCCGGCGCCACGTGTATTCAATTTGACGCGCACACCCATGCGTGGTTGTTGCTGGCGCTGTTCGCCCAGCACCATCAGTTGATCAAATTCAGAGTACTTTTCAATGATCGGCAGGACTTGCTGACCGAGCTGCTGGCCGTTCAGCATCATGCTCAGCATCACATGATCCTTGACGCCGTTGCACAGCAGCAGCGTTTCATCGGTAATCAATGACAGCGCCGCCATCAGCTCGGCTTTGGAACCGCATTCAATGCCGATGTCAAACTCTCGCCCGGCGTCCATCACCTCGGCAACCACCTCGTGCAGCTGGTTGACCTTGATCGGGAAAATGCTGCGATAGCGGCCTTCATAACCGGCTGCTTCAATGGCGTCGCGGAACTTGCGATTCAGTTTTTTGACACGTGAGCTGATGATATCCTGAAAACGAATCAGCAAGGGCAGTGTGGAACCATCCTGCAGTGCTTCGTCGATCACTTCCATCACATCCACGGTGATGTCCTGACCTTCAATCGGGCGCACACACACATGGCCTTTGTCGTTGATTGCAAAAAAGCCGTCGCCCCAGGTGTCGAGTGAATACAGATCTTCAGCGTCTTGCGGGCGCCAGCCGTTTCCTGCGTTATCGCTCACGCGTGTGTCTCCTGCTTGTGTGTTTGCTGTCGCTGCTGGCGACACTCGGCGTACAGGGCCAGCAGCTCGATCGCAATCTGTGCGCCGGCCAATGCGGTCAATTCGGCATGATCATATGCCGGCGCCACCTCGACCACATCCATGCCGATCAGGTTAATGCCCACCAGTCCACGCAGAATCGCCAGTGCCTGGTACGAACTCAAACCGCCCGGTACCGGTGTGCCGGTGCCCGGCGCAAAGGCAGGATCCAGACAGTCGATGTCGAAGGTAATGTAGGCCGGTTTGTTGCCAACGCGTTGCCGAATACGTTGCACAATCTGCGCAATGCTTTGTTCATGCACGTCAATGGCGGAGGCAATCTCGTAACCCAGCGTGTCGTCATTGGTGGTACGAATGCCAATCTGGATGGAGCTCGCCGGATCCACGATGCCTTCTTTGGCGGCCTGATAAAACATGGTGCCGTGGTTGATGCCTTCGCCGGAGCTGGGCCAGGTGTCAGTGTGTGCATCAAAGTGAATCAGGCTGAGGGTGCCATGTTTCTTATAATGTGCGCGCAGGCTGGGGTAGCTGATGAAGTGATCGCCTCCGAGCAGCAGTGCAGTGGCGCCGGCATCCAGAATCTGGTCCACCCAGCCTTCGATGTGACGCACACTGGTGAGTCCACCGCCGAGCTTGTTTTCACAATCGCCGTAGTCAACAACCTTTAACGCCTGCAGCGGATCTGTTTTCCACGGCCACGGACGTTCCCAGGCCAGCGACATGGAGGCAGAGCGAATCGCGCGCGGTCCCAGACGGGCTCCCGAGCGGTTGGTGGTGGCAATATCCATCGGCACCCCCATGACAGCGACATCAATGCCGTGCAGGTCGCGCCCGAACGGCGTGCGAAAAAAGCTGACTGCACCACCAAAACTGTGTGAATTGACGGCACCTGTGCCGGGTTTGCCAGTAATTGCATTGTCCCATGTACTCATAAAAGGCAGCTCATGACAAAAATCCGCAAAAAGATGTGTTGTGAGACGGAAATAACTGCGTGCTACGTTAAACCACATGAAGGTTCATGCCAAGCTCTGGAAATCTGGCTGAAAAGAGGCTTTTTCACGATTTCTGACACGTCTTGTCACAGCTTGCCGTGAATGTGTGGTATCACAGGACGAATGCCCGGCAAATCAATTGCTTGAGTATCTGAAGCTGCGTACCCTTGAGCCATGATGCAAAACCCTATTGAGCGTGAGAGCCTGACACCATGATGCAGTTTTTAAAATCAAAACGCGCTGTTGTCCGCAGCCTGCCAGTATTTGTCCTGGCGCTGCTGGTTGCGTGTGGCGCTGAAACGCCAGAGCAGCAGGGCAATAACATGCCAGCGGGTGGGGGTTTTGGCGGCCCCGGTGGTGGATTTGGTGGGCCGGGTGGCGGCCCCGGAGGCTTTCGCGGCGGTCCGGGTGGTGGTAGTCCGATTATCCCGGCAGTGGAAGTGGTGGCTGCCCAGTTTGGTGGGCTGCCACTGGAAGAGCGGCTCACGGGTGAGGTCACCGCTCGTAACCAGACTGAGATATTCCCCGAAGTCAGTGGCCCCATTGTAGAAGTGCTGGCAGACAACGGCCAGCGCGTGGAAGCCGGCGATCCACTGGTCCGCATTCGTGATACCGAATACCGCGAACGCTTCCAGCAGGCCGAGTCCCAGCTTGACATCGCCCGTGCCCAGACCCGTCAGGTCGAAGCCAATCTGCAAGTGTTGCAAAACCAGCTCGCACGTGTCGAAGAATTGCGTGCGCGCCAACTCGAAACCCAGTCAGCTCTTGAATCCATTCGCGCCCAGGTCGCTGTCGCCGAGGCGGATCTGGATTTGCGTCGTGCGCAGCAGCGTCAGGTCGAGTCCCAACTGGAAGAGCGGCGCATGGAGCTCGAGCGCACCGTGGTGCGCGCGCCTGTCGCCGGTACCATCGGTTTGCGCAGTGCTGAGCGCGGCCAAATCGTCGGCCCCAACAGCCGACTGTTTCTGATTGGTGATCTGAGCAGCATGCAGGTCGAAATCCTGCTGACCGAGCGCAATTTGCAGTACATCCGCCAGGGCATGGCGGTCAATTTGTACTCCGACTCCTGGACAGACATGATCATCGAAGGCGAGATTGCCCGCATCTCCCCGTTCCTCGACAGCAGCACACTGCGCACACAGGCCTACATTGATGTCAGCAACGAAGAAGGGCTGCTGCGCCCCGGCATGTTTGTGACCGTCGATGTGCTTTACGGTCAGTCGGAAGAAGCCGTGCTGATTCCCAACAGTGCCATCTACCGTCATCCGCGCACCGGTGTGGAGGGCATTTTTGTCATGCAACCTCCCTCTGAAGACGAATTCCGGCCGGTTGCCGAAGTCGATGGCGCACCCGCGCTGACACCGGCGCGCCCGGTGAGTTTTGTGCCGATTTCTGTTGTGGCCAGTGGTCGTATGGCCACCGGGGTGCGCGGCATTCAGGAGGGGGACTGGATTGTCACGGTGGGTCAGAACATGCTGATCAACAATGTGTCCGAAGCGCGTGCCCGCCTGATGCCCTGGGACAGAATGATGCAGATGCAGCGCATGCAGAGTCGTGACCTGTTCCAGATCATTGACCGTGCGCGTGAGGCGCGGCAGGCGAGTGTGAGCGAAAGCTGATCTTTTTTACCGACGCCGGCCAATGTCGGCTGGCTTGAACGATTTCCCGACGCGGAGCATTTCAACATGGCGTTAACCACTACGTCGATTCGCCGCCCGGTGGCGACTACGATGATTTTTCTGATCATCATCACGCTGGGCACTTTGTCTTTCCGGTTTTTGCCCGTCGATTTGCTACCGGCCATCGAGATGCCGGAGTTGTCCGTGCAAGCCAGTTATCCGAATGTGGGGCCGGAAGAAATTGAATTGCTGCTGACCGAGCCGCTGGAGAACGCGCTGTCAGTGGTGCCGGACGTCCAGCAAATGATTTCCGTGTCGCGGGAAGGCAATGCTTCAGTGACGCTGCGTTTTGCGCAGGGCGTCAACATCGAGACCATCACCAATGATGTGCGCGAAGCCCTGGATCGTGTGCGCCGGCAGTTGCCTGATGAGGTGGATTCCCCGCGTATCAACCGCTTCAACCCGGACGACCAGCCGATTGTGGTGATTGGTGCCCAGTCAGATCTGGACATGATGGAACTGACACGAATTCTCGAACGTGATCTGGCGCGGCGATTTGAGCAAATCACCGGTGTGGGTGCCGTTGATCTGTGGGGCGGCGTCAATCGCGAGATTCGGGTGGAAGTCAGCCGTGACCGTCTGCTTGCCAGCGGTCTGACCATGAATGACATCATCTCTGCGCTGGGCCGTGAAAACACCATGGCGCCCGGTGGCAATGTGCAGCGCGGCCTCAGCGACCTGTATGTTCGCTCTGATGGTGAGTTTCGCAATGTCGAGGAAATTCGCCAGACTGTGATTCGCAATATCGATGGGGTTCCTGTGCGCGTGGGCGATCTGGCACAAGTGGCATTGGATCGGCGCGATATCGGCCGTTTTGTTGAAATCAACGAAACCCCGATGCTTCGTATGGGCATACGCAAACAGTCCGGTGCAAACACCGTCGCTGTGGCGCAGGCCATCATCCGGGAAGCCGAGCGCATCAATCGCGAACGCCCCGACATCAATCTGATAGTGGTGCAGGATCAAAGCCAGTTTATCCAGCAGTCGATTGACAGCGTACGCAACTCTGCACTTTGGGGTGGCTTGCTGACGGTTATCGTACTGATGTCCTTTTTCCGCAATGGTTCGATCACGATGGTGATTTCCGTTGCGATTCCGATTGCGATGATTGCCACCTTCGGTCTGCTGTATTTTGGCGGGCTGACACTGAACCAGATGAGTTTCGGCGGGCTGGCGCTGGGTGTCGGCATGATTGTTGACAATGCCATTGTGGTCATCGAAAACATTGTGCGCTTGCGGCAAAACGGCGCCTCGCGCATGCAGGCTGCAGCGGAGGGTACACGTCAGGTCACCGGTGCCGTCATTGCCTCGACATTGACCACACTGGTGATTTTCCTGCCGGTGTTGTTTATGCAGACCACCACAGGTGCCATGTATCAGGAATTGGCGCTGGTTGTTGCGTTCTCACTGATCTGCTCATTGTTTGTGGCCTTGACGCTGGTGCCGATGCTGGCCAGCCGTTTCCTGACCATCATCCCGGACGGGGAGCGTGAGGACAAACCCGGTGCCAATGAACGTGTGCTGCGCGCACTGGAATCACGTTATGAGCGCGTGCTGGGCTGGGCCATTCATCATCGCGCGATTGTGATCGTGGTGACCGTTTGCCTGCTGGCCTCGGCTGCCTGGAGCACGCGCTATTTGTCCTACGAGCTCAGCCCGCAGACGCAAGCCGACAACATCATGATCCGTATGAACATGGATGAAGGCACCAATATCGCGATCCTGCATTCCTACCTGATGGAAATGGACAGGGTTGTGCAGGCCATTCTGCCTCAGGAAGACGTTTTGCATTATCTGCGAGATGTCTCCAATGGCAGCGCTGAAATCCAGATCATGCTGGTCGATCAGTCCCGGCGCACGATGAACGCCAACGAACTGGCAGACTTCCTGCGCTCGCGCGTTGAGCGTGCAATTCCCGGCATGCGTGTACAGGTGCGTGCCCAGTCCGGCATGGGCTTCATGCGCCGTTTGCTCGGATCGGGTGGTGATGATGCGGTCCAGATCGAGCTGCGCGGTTACGATCTCGATCAGGCAGTGGACATTGGTGAAGCGATTCGTCAGCGTGTGGAACTGTTGCCAGGCATTGCTGACGTTCGACTGAGTCGACTGGAAGGTCGCCCGGAGCAAAACATCCGCTTTGATCGTGAACGCATGGCACTGTTGGGCATCAGTATTACCGATGTTACCCGCGCAGTGCAGGCCAGCATCGGCGGCTCGCGTGCCGGTGTGTTCAGGGATCGGGGCGAAGAGATTGATATCAATGTGCGACTGCGCCCGGAAGACAGGCTGAACGTTCAGGACATCGACAATATCTCGATTCGGGCTGCCAATGGCCAGGTCGTGCCGCTGTCATCACTGGTCACCACCTCTTATGATCGCGGTCCTACGGATATCCGTCGTATCAATGGTCAGCGCGTCACCTATATTTACGCCAATCTTGAAGCGGGCGTTCCGCTGGGAGATGCCGTCGGTCTGATACGCTCGGATCTGGCCGGCATGCCCTTGCCGGACGGTTTTTCGATTGTCTATGGTGGCGAGTACGAGGAGCAGCAGCGCGCACAACGTGATTTCATCATGGCGATAGTGATGGCGCTGGTGTTGATCTACATGGTGATGGCGGCACAGTTTGAGCGATACATTGATCCGCTGATTGTCATGCTGTCAGTGCCACTGGCGGTGATTGGTGTGGTACCAACCTTGCTGGCCACGGGCACAACACTGAACATGCAGAGTTTTATGGGGCTGATCATGCTGATTGGTATTGTGGTGAACAATGCCATTCTGCTGGTCGACTACATCAATATGATGCGCCGTGAAGAAGGCCTGGACCTGATTCCTGCGGTCATCAAAGCAGGCAAACTGCGACTCCGTCCGATTCTGATGACCACCTTGACCACGGTGCTGGGGCTGATGCCGCTGGCGCTGGGCATAGGCGCAGGTGCTGAAATGCAGGCCTCACTGGGACGTGTGGTGATTGGCGGCCTGACCGCGTCGACGTTGATCACACTGGTGTTTATCCCGGTGATGTATATCGCCGTGTACAGCGTGCGCGAGCGTATCGTAAATCGTTGGGCGGCGCGTCGCGGTGCTCGCTCGGCAGAAAACAGGACGGATGAGGCGGCTGCGTGAGGCTCAGGTGACACAGGTAATCCGCTCAAGGACGGGCGGGCGGGGGGAGGCTTGTGGTGCGAGACCGGCCGCATCCTCTGGTCGTCCGACCGGTGCTGCGGAACTCGACCTTCGCGGCTGTGCCGCTCGGGACTCGAACAATCCTCGCACTTGTTCGGTCGGACTCCCGGCGGATAAGCGCGGCCTGATTGGTCTCGCACCACAAGCCTCCCCCCGCCCGCCCGTCCTTGAGCGGACTGCCACTGACAGCAGCACTTACGCCGCGGGCTTGTCCTCGTCCACAATCGTGGACACCGTGTCCTGGTCATGCACTTGCTTCAGCGCACCGGTAAAAATGTTGTAGTGCCAGCCACTGATCTTCAGCGTGCCCGCCTCAACCCGGCTGGCAATCCATGGATACGTCATCAGGTTGCGCAGCGAAAAACCCACCGCAGCCTGCTCACAACGGTTAAACGTCTTGATGTCATCCAGCTTCCCGGGATCAGCCATCTTTGCCACCGGCGCCACAATTGACATCCAGCGCTCGATAAACGAATTGGGAGCCAGCTTCTCGTGCTCCAGCACCAGCGAACGGATACCGCCACAGCGTGAATGTCCCAGCACAATAATTTCCGGGACCTCCAGTACCGTGATGGCAAACTCCAGCGCAGCGCTGGTGCCGTGGTAAGAGCCTTCAATTTCGTAAGGCGGTACAAGGTTGGCCACGTTGCGGATGACAAACAACTCACCCGGTTCGGTATCAAATATCAGCGAGGGTTCCAGACGGGCGTCACAGCAGGTGATCAGGACATAGGAGGGTTTCTGGTGGCGGGCCATTTCCTGAATCTTGTCGAGATTTTCAGTGAAATAGCCTTGTTTGAAACGGCGGTAACCGTCCAGCAACTTGTCAGTCATTCTGTCATTCCATTCAGATCTTGTTATTCGGAATCCGGATTGTAACCAACTCAGGCCTCAGTTTCAGCAATGCAGCATGGGGCAGTCCGTATTTCTCTGCGAAGAAGTGTTACAGCTACAGCGATGTTTTGGTGGCACTTATCAGGTAAACTCTGGCCATTACAAAAACCTGAACACGGGAGTTGGCTGTGATGAAACTGATCTTGGTTGTGAAAAAACTGTTCTTGGGTGCCGGTTTGGCAAGTCTGCTGGGGTTGGTGCCAGCCATGGCGCTGGCTCACAGTGCGCTGACGGCATCGTTGCCGGGTAATGCCGCAGTGGTCAGTTCGCCGGAAAAACTCGAGCTGACATTCGGAGAAGATGTACGCATGCTGCGTCTGACGCTGGTGCACGGTGCAGCCCACAATATCGAATTCGGTTTTCAGCCCTCAACCACACCGGGGACTACGTTTGCTTATGAGCTGCCAATGCTGATGATGGGTGAGCACACGGTCAGCTGGACCGTTGTCGGCGCCGATGGTCATACCGTCAGTGGCGATTTCAAATTCAGCGTCAGTGCTGACGGTGCCGAGGCACAGAGCGAAGCCCATAACCACGGTGGTGCTCATCACCAGCATTGAGACTGCCTGAGACATGACCGTCTGGGAGCTGATTGGCGTACTTGGCAAGTCGCTGATTTATATAGGGATGCTTGCCTCCGTTGGCGGCGTGCTGATGCTGTGGCTTGGCCGCAGTAATGCGCCGCTGGTCCGCCTGATCGCACGGCAGTATCTGCTGCCGACAGCGCTGACAGGGCTGCTGGCCACGTGTCTGGTATTTCTGGCTCAAGTCGGATCAGTCAACCAGCGCGGTGTGGCCGGGATGTTTGATCCCGTGATAGGCGGCATTCTGGCAGACACGGAACTGGGCAGCGTGCTGCGCTGGCGTCTCGCCGGGTTTGTTCTGATGCTGCTGGCCATCATCCCCGTCAACTTGCCCGGTGCCCTGTGGGACAAACCCCGAACCCGGCAGTTCTCATGGATCACTCTCCTCGTTGCTATCGTCTGTTTTACCGTGAGTGTGGCTTCACAAGGTCATGCTGCCAGCATCAGTCTGCTGGCGCAGTGCCTGGTGGCTGCCCATTTGATAGCGGTGGCAGCCTGGGTCGGCTCGTTTTATCCCCTGTATCGTGCGGCGCTGGCCAGTGATGTCAACGCCGATGACCTTGTGTTGTTGGCCGGGCGTTTTGGGCAGGTCGCCTGGAGCATACTGGCCGTTATGTTGCTGACGGGTGTGCCGCTGATCTGGCTGGTTGCTGGCGGGCCCCTGTCGCTGACAGATGATGCACACGGTCAGCTGCTGCTGATCAAACTGGTCCTGGTGGCATTGATGATGGCACTGGGTGCCTTGCACAAATTTGTGCTGGTGACCTCGCTGCAGTCTGCGCTGATGCAGTCTGATGATCAGACCGTGCCTGACAGCCGACGCTTGCTGGCGCGCAGTATTCGCACGGAGACGGTGCTGGCGCTGCTGGTATTGCTGCTGACGGCAAGCATGACCACGGTCACCGGGCCGGTACCGTGAACCCGGGTTGGCCAGAAACCGGACTTTGATGCAAGCCAAATTTTTCTGTCATCATTCTGTAAAGAAATTGTAATATTTGGGGCGTTTGACTAGACTGCGCCGCAAATGAACTACTTCGAAATCATCTACACGGCTCTCGGTGGCCTCGCAGTATTTTTTCTGGGTCTGCGATATCTGTCCGAGGCGCTGCAATCGAGCGGCAAGGAGGCCATGCGCAATATCCTTGCCTCCCTGACGCGCAATCGTGTACTGGCCGTGCTGGCCGGTGTGGGTATCACGGTCTTTGTGCAGTCCAGCAGTATCACCACGGTGATGACAGTGAGTATTGTCAACGCCGGACTGATGGAGCTGAGGCAAGCCATCGGGGTGATACTGGGTGCCAATATCGGCACCACCATTACGGGCTGGGTTATCTCGATCAAAGTGGGCAGTTACGGCCTGCTGCTGATCGGGCTGGGTATTTACCCGATGCTGGCTGCGCAGCGCACCTGGCTGAGCACGCTGGGCAAGGCGCTGGTGGCACTGGGGCTGGTGTTTACCGGCCTGGAGTTCATGAGCGGTGCATTTGTGCCGCTGCGCACGGACGAAAATTTTATCTCTTATCTGCATCTGTTTGATGCCGATTCCCTGACCAGCATCCTCGCGTGTATTGCGGTGGCCTGCCTGCTGACCATGATTGTGCAGAGCAGCTCGGCGATGCTGGGTATTACGATGACCTTGGCAACCACCGGTGTCATTGACTTCAACACCGCCGTAGCCCTGATTATTGGCGAGAACATCGGCACCACCATCACGGCCCAGCTGGCCTCCATTGGCACCAATACCTCAGCGATTCGGGCGGCGCGGGCCCATGCCATTTTCAACGTGCTCGGCGCCATCATTTTTACCGCGCTGTTCCCCTGGTATGTCCAGTTTGTGGATGCCATTGTGGCGGGCTCCCCCGATATTCAGAACGCCGATGGCAGTCGTCCGAACATTGCCTTCCATATTGCTGTTGCGCACACCATGTTCAATGTGCTGAACGTGCTGGTCTGGATTCCCATGATCGGCTTCCTGACCAATCTGGTGGTCTGGCTGGTGCCGCAGAAAGAAGAAAAGGAAATTCATAAACTCAAGTATCTGGGCAATCGCACCACCATGGCTCCCGAGGTGTCGCTGCAACAAGCGGAACTGGAAATGGACAATATGGTGGAAATCACACGCGAGATGTTCACGGTCACGCGGGCCTATGTGCTGGAGAAAGATCACAACAAAAAGCTGTTTGACCGCATCAACCACCTGGAAGACATCACGGACAACATCGAAGAAGAGATGATCAGTTTCATCACGGTGCTGCTGACCGGTACCGTGACCCAGGACCAGTCAACCCGTTCCTATGGCCTGATGCGCATGGCCGATGAAATCGAAAGTATTGCCGATGCCCTGCAGTCAATCAGCATTTACCGCAGCAGGTTGTTTAAAAACGGTGAAGATATCAGCGAGGAAGCCTGGCAGGATCTGCTCGATTTCTTTGATGAGGTATCCGCGTATTTTGATCGACTGATGGATGCCCGCCATCGTCATGCAGACATTGACGAGATCAAACTGCTGATCAAGGAATCCAAACGCCTGAAGAAAAGTGCCAAGGAAAAACGCAACCGGCATCTGGATCGTTTGCGCGCTGGTGCCTGTCAGACCATGACGGCACAAACCTTCAGCGACATGTTCATGTCACTGCAGCACATCAAGAATCACACCGTGAATTATGTTGAGGCGTTTGCCGGGATCTGAATCATCGGGGTTCCCGATACCGGCTCACCGGCCGCGCACCAGTAAAAACGCCCCCAGCGAAATCATCGACGCACACAACATCAGCAGCAACATCGGATAGACGGTGCCGTTGAACAGCAGTGCGACCAGTTGTGCTGCCAGCGCTGACAGCGCCATTTGCAGGAAACCGGTCAGGCCGGACGCGCTGCCGGCCATGTCCGGGAATTCGTTGATAGCGCCTGCCTGGGCATTGGGCAACGAAATTCCATTACCAAAAGTGCTCAATGCAACCGGCATAAACAGCGACAGAGGATGCGTCAGCCCGACCAGTTGCAACAGCAATGCCAGCACAATGCCAGTCAGGCCCAGCGCTGAACCCATCATGATCATGCGCTGAATCCCCAGTCGGCTTGACAGTCCACGAGCCAGATAGTTACCTGCCATAAAGGCTGAGGGCACCATCAGGAAGTAGTAACCGTATTCATTTGGTGGCCGCTGCAGCACACTGACCATCACTTCCGGGGCCGCAGAAATAAACGTAAAAAACACCACAGAAATAAACGCGGTATTAAAGGCATAGGCGGTGAACACTCGCGAGCGGAACAGCTGCGCAAAGCCGCTGACCATGCTCCGCACACCGCTGAATGGCTGCGGATTGCGCAGCGTTTCCGGCAGCAGTTTGTACATGGCCAGCATCATCAGCAATGCAATGGCGGCCAGCAGATAAAAAATGGCGTGCCAGTCGAAACGAATCATCAGCTCACCGCCGATCAGCGGTGAAATCATTGGCATCACCACCATCACCATGACCAGCGTGGCGATGATGCTGGCGGACTGGCCGGCATCATAGACGTCACGCACAATCGCACGCGCCAGTACCAGCCCGACCGCGCCGCCGGCAGCCTGCACAATGCGGCCGACTATCAGCCATTCAATGCTGCCTGCCATCATGCACAGCACTGAGCCCAGCACTGTGATGCCAATGCCGGTGAGCATTACCGGGCGACGACCAAAACGGTCAGACAACGGGCCATAGACCAGCGTCGCCAGTGCGATCGAAAACATCGACAAACTCAGTGTGAGCTGTGCGGTGCCAGTGGATATGCCAAAACTCTCGCGCACAATCGGAATGGCCGGCAGCATGATCTGCATGGCCACCGGTCCCAGCGCCGACGCAGCGGCCAACAATACAATCATGCCGCGACTGAGGCGGCCAGGTCTCTGATTCATACACTCTGCTTGATTCAACGCTGCATCAGTGTCGACGGATCTTGCGCAGCGTTATTGGTCTGATTGCTGAAAATCACACTGTTGCCCAGCAGGGCAAGACGTTGTGTGCGGCTGATGTCGTAGGCCAGACTGAACGTGCCTTCATGAAACTGTTGCACCAGGCGTTGTGCATCGTCCGCTGCTGCCACAGGTTCCGAATCGGATACCTCGGCAGGGGCCAGTTGGATGCAGGACAGCGCATCGCCGTCGGGTGCCCGCAAACACAAGGTGGCGATGTCTTCATTCAGCAGTTCCAGTGGCAAACCCTGACTGTGCACAACAAATCGCGGTGAGCGGCGCAGGTAACTGCGCACATCGTCGATGTTCACGCTGCTGGAACTTGTGCCTGCCAGTGCCACCGGAACAGCCATGTCCAGGCGCCGGAACAGGCCCGGATCATGCCGCAGCGCCTGAGCATAGTGCTGCAATGCCTCCGCCGGTTCATCAGCGCGCCACAACAACTGGGCCAGACGAGCCGAGACACGGGCGCGCAGCAGAACTTCCTGAGCCGGCAACAACCGCAAGGCTTCTTCCGCCGAGCGGCGCAAGAGCTCGTCCTGATTGCGCACAGCGGCTATTTCGGTTTGCCAGGCGTGGAAGTAACCGTCATTCAGTGCAAACACGCCCTGCGCGGACGCGCCTTCCAACAGGTTTTGCATGACACCTGCCCCCATCAGTGCAATAAGCTCCGGTTCAATCCATTCCGGGATATGCACATCCAGCGGGGCATAGGGGCGCATGCGATTTTGCAGGGTTTCCTGATCCGCAAACAATGACGCGGCATGCCGCGCCGCGCGCCATGACTGAAAACGTGCAGCCAGCGCCTCAATACGTAATTGCATGCCGCGCCAGCTCCAGCCCCGCCAGGGTTCAGTGGCCAGTTGTTCACGCAATCGCTGATAACGCAGGTGGTGTGCCATGCTGTTGACCAGCGCTGCCACGGAATCTTTTTGTGCTTCGTCGGCGGTGTAGGAACCGGTGCGGTCGGGCTGGTTGAGCGCCGCGCGCGTCAGACGGGCCGAGTCCTCGTAATAACCGGCCTGCATCAGGAAAATGGCGCTGACCATAAAGTGATCACCCCGGTTCATCACATTGGTCAGCGGGCTCTGGGCATCACGCCAGACCAGCATGCGATCGAGCGCATCGCGTGCGCTGTCGTAACGTGCCTGTGTCATGTACAGATACAGTTTGTAGACCCAGGGGTTGCCGACACTGTTGGGATCAATATTGCGCGAGGCCCGGTTCAGGTAGTCTTCTGCTTCCTGAAACCGCAGCAGGTTCATCGATACTTCCGACGCGTTGAGCAGGTGTACGGTATCGAGATCGGCGTTTTCATCAGCCAGTGCAATACTTTCGTCTTCGCTCATCGCGTTTTCGCAGGCGCGCAAGGACTCGTTTGGACGCAGGTCAGCCAATTCAACCGCGCACAAGGTATTCCAGGCTCGGCTGCGGTCACGCGGGTTGTCACTGGTCGCCAGCACTTTCTCGGCACTGGCCCTGGCATCGGCATAACGCTTCATCTTGATCAGCGGCCAGCCCCGGAAGGATTCAACATCCTGCCCGTAAAACTGGCTGATGATGTCGAGATAACGCAGGGATTCCTCCTGATTGCCGATCAGCTGATGGGCGTAGGACAGCTGACTCAATGTCAGGTAATGCCACTCCAGATTGCCGGCCTCCATCGCACGCCCGATGCTCTCATAGCTCATCAGGGCTTCCGCCTGATTCAGATGAAACAGGGCGCGCGGCAGGTTGCCCTCGACACGAAACAGCACCTCGGCCAGTGCAAATTGCGCGGCGGGTGAATCCGGCTGCTCCGTCACCCAGGCCTGTGCCAGTTCACGGGCACGCACGTTCTGTCCCAGGGCCAGGGCATCACACACAGCCAGTGCGTTGCGGTCGGTGATGCCATTCATGCCAAAACACAGCACACGGCTGGGGGGTATAAAAATGTCCTCGAATCCGGGATCAGCAGGCTCCTGCGCCGATGTCGCCGTGGCACACAGCAGCAGGCAGCAGCCTGCCATCAGGGCGGGCAGTCGGCGCAAAAAGGCTGGACAGCGGATAACAGGCATAAGTGCCAGGTCTCTGTTTCAGAAAAAGAGAATCAGTTGGTTTGCAAGGTGCTGCGTGCCAGCTGTTCCATCGGATCACGCATGCAGTCCCGCAACACACGCCTGAAATCAGAAGAACCCGGTGCCAGCTCAACGCGGTGAGCGAGGACATGTGGCAACAAGGTTTCCAGATCATCGGCATTGACATACTGTCGCCCGCGCAGCACCGCCAGCACTTGCAATGCCGGCAGAATCAACACCAGACTGCGTGTGGAGTTGCCCTGCAGAATACGTTCGTCGCTGCGCAGTGCGCGAGAGATGTCGACCAGTGCGGTTTTGATCGCGGGTGCTATGTAAACACCAGCATCAATGGCCGCACGCGCGGCCAGAATCTCGTTGCGGCCCACCTGAATGCGTGGGCTGTGCCGGTCCCGGCGCTGCTGCCAGGTGTTGAGCACTTCCAGTTCGGCGTCACGTGCCACATGTTCCATGGTCAGCTTGAACAGGAAGCGGTCAAGCTGGGGCGTGGGCAGCGGGTACGTGCCCACCAGATCCAGCGGGTTCTGCGTGGCGATCACAAAAAACAGCGGGTCCAGCGCATACGTGCGATTGTCCACCGTGACCTGTTTTTCCCCCATGGCTTCCAGCATTGCCGACTGCACTTTGGGTGAGGTGCGGTTGATTTCATCAGCC
Source organism: Pseudohongiella sp. (assembly GCA_036834885.1). GTDB lineage: Bacteria > Pseudomonadota > Gammaproteobacteria > Pseudomonadales > Pseudohongiellaceae > Pseudohongiella. The sequence goes on from DAITNA010000007.1 coordinate 44,852, forward strand.
AGCACCACATGGGCAAAAATCGGTCCATACCGGAAATGGAAGCTGTTGCTGCTGGCATCAAACACCGAGCTGCCAGTGACATCAGAGGGCAACAGGTCCGGGGTAAACTGTATGCGACGGAATGGGGCAATCGGCACCTGGGAGGTTTTCAGGTCCGCGTTCTGGTCATCCACTATCGCCTCGCCCAGCGCCTTGGCCAGCGTGGTTTTACCCGAGCCGGGAAAATCCTCGAGCAGCACATGACCATCAGCCATCAGTGCAATCAGCGCCAGTTCTATGACATCGTCGCGACCCAGCACCTGGGCTTTGACGGCGGCACCGAGCCGGTTCATGACCTCGCGTGCCTGCTCCAGCGCAGCCGTGTGGCGGGTATCGGCGGTTGGTTCGATTGACTGGGCTTCCATGACTTGCATGCACGACTCCGGGATTGAGGTGATAAACAGGATCAGCGGCTTTGCAGCCAGTTCAGCGGGTGCAGGCTTGCGAGGACCCTGACCGCGGTCGGCTGTGTTTGAGCCAGTTGCTGGCGCAAGGCCGAGAACTGGGCCAGCCACTGTGCTGTGCTGTGTTGTGGTGTGTTCGTTGGTGTGTTTGTGGGTGATTGGGCGCCCGCCATCGCCAGCGCCGGATCAAAGGCATAACCTGGCACTTCTGCCAGATGCCACTGGCTGATCAGCGCAAATGCCGGCAGCTGCGTGCCCATGCGACGCGCAAACGCTTCGCGACTTTCACCAATACGTCGACGCAGGCCGTGTGCAGCCAGCAAATCCAGCGCGGCGCGGTAGACCAGTCGGTACTGCTGATGCGCAGGCGCTCTGCGTATGCAATTGAGCCGGTAGACACGAATCAGGTAACTGATCATCAATGCGAGCAGCGCCAGAACCATCAGCGCACGGCCCAACCGACTCCAGTCAATACCGGTGCCGGCCTGCGACTGCAGGAAGGCCTGGAAACTCTCGTCTTCACGCAGCATGTCGCCCAGCAGTTGCTGCAGGGAGTCCTGCGGGTCCACACTCATGTCGACCAGTGTCTGGCGCGGTGCCGGATCGACAATGACCCAGCCCAGGCCATCCAGATAGATTTCCGGCCAGGCATGGCCATTGACCGCCTGAATCAGCAAGGCAGACCCTCCGGCACGATTGGCGGAGGGCACGGAATATCCCACCCCGACACGCGCGGGAATGCCAAGGCTGCGGTAAAGATAGGTAGCGGCATACGCAAAATGCACGCAATAACCGGTGAGGTCGCCAAACAAAAACGACGCTGCCGGGTCGGGAGCGTAGGTGTGTTCGTTCTTCAGGCTGTAAATGCCATTTTCGTCCAGCCACGCCTTGACGGCCATCGCCTTGGCATAAGGATCATCGGCAAACTCCTCACGCAAGGTTGAAGTCAGTTGACGGGCGAATTCGCCGTAGCGTGGATCATCCGGCATCTCCAGATACTCGGCCCACTGTGCCACCGTCCAGTCCGGCGAACCGGCTTTGCGGCCGACCAGATCCGGAAACTCGAATTCCGGCACCAGTGAGGTGACGGTATAAGTCTGGCGGAAGCGCAGGCTGTTGGGGTTGGGAGCCGATTCATATCGAACCGGTGCATCCAGCCCGAATGGGCTGCGGTGGGGTGTCAGCAACCCGATGGTCGTGGTGACGCGCCGGCGCATATGCTGGGCCGGGACCTCGTCACTGACATCAATCGGACTGGCGGGGAACGAGGACACCAGATCCTGATCCAGCTCGGGATGGTCAGCATGCCAGAGCACACTGCCATTAAATTGCGAGTAGGCCGATTCACGGAAGTAATACGCGCCGCTGGCCGGTTCATAATCGTCACGGAACAGCACAATGGCCACCGGCGCTTCGCGATCGCTGGCGTTGTTTTCGCCATCGCGGAACGGGCTTTCATTCTGCGAATTGCTGCCGCCGCTGCCCTGTTGTCCGGTCAGGCCCAGATCGTCCGTCAGCCGCGGAGTCGGCAAGCCGAAAAACTGCACATAAAACAACAGCGAGAAACACAACAGGCCCAGAAACGCAAAGTGGTAGGGCAGGCGGCGGTGCCGGTTTTCCATCATCAGCAACACAGTGAGGGTCAGCACGGCGGCCACGCCAATGCCCATCAGGATGGTGGTAGGGTCCATGCCACGAATCAGCGCATAGTCACCAATAAAATACGGTCGGTCGATCATGCCACGCTGGTGGGCAGCCAGTGTGATGACAAACGCACTGGCCACAAACATCAGCTCAGGCAAGGCGCCCCAGGTGTGTCGTCTGGCCGCGTGTCGCAGCACCACGGCCACGGCGGCCGCCAGCACAAACCAGAACAGGAATTGGCCGGAGTGATACAGCGGCATGGCGCCGATCAGGGCGGCGAGCAGGGTATTGGCCGTCAGCAGTTCAGCGACAATGCCGGTCAGCGCCACCAGTGCGGCCAGTATCACCATCAGCGCAGGCGCCCGTGTTTGCAACAATGCGGATGCAGGCGACAGGCGATCAATCAGCAAACAGCCCAGCAGGCAACCCAGCGCCGCCGCTGCCGAGCCACCAACGGTGGTCAGCGGTGTACTCAGCACCCAGCAGGCAATCGCCAGTATGAGGGCCCGAATGGCCTGATGATAAAAACGTCCCGGTGTATTCATGGCGATTGACATTAAACCCTTTTCAGACGTTGGTCAAAAGACTGGCCGCTCAGGCGGTCCACCAGCACAACCCGCGCACCGCGCCGGCTGAAATCGTCCATGATGGCCGCGACAGCGCGCGTGTCCGCCCCGACCAGCGGCGGTGGTTTGTCCAGCATGAGCGTTTGCAGCGTGCGCACAACATGGCGTTTAAGGCGGACGCGCCAGTTTGACCGGGCGGCAGAGACGCTGTTCTCTGAGCTGTGCAGGCCGTCGGCAGCCAGCACCACAGTAAAAGGTCCGGGGTAACGCGTCAGGCTCTGCTGCAGTTTGGCCAGCCAGGGACCGGATGTCGCCGGCACAAAGACAATACAGGCAGCATTGGCGCCTGCCTGTCCCTGAGGTGATTGACCCTGAGCGCGCAGGAAATCTTCCAGACCATAACGCTGCGCCCCGCTCGAACCGGCGATCAGCGTCATGGCAGCAGCCGGGTGACTGGCCACCTGATCGCTGCCATCGGCGCCGAATACCCATGGACTGCCGAGCGCGCCCCGGCTGATGGCAAAACGGGCCACGCCAGCGGCCGCTTCATCGTCAGGGCCGCTGACCAGATATGCCAGGGTGCGTTCGGTATAAAACACACTGCGCTCAGGCAGCCGCACATTGAGATGGCGATTGCGGGCATAAACCCGCCACAGGATATCGCGGGTGGAGTCACCCGGTGCATAACGGCGGATATCCATGCGATCACCTTCGGGCACACCAACTGCACTGGGTATGCCATCCTCGGCATCCATGGAGCGCAGCACTGGCAAGGTTCGCAGGCTGCCGGTTTGTGGCAGCACCTGCCACTGAGCCGGGACGGTTTCCTGCCACGAAAAGCGGCACAGTCCCAGCACATCCCGCAGCACAAAGCGACGCGTGACGTGGACGGCCAGGCAGCGCTGTGCCGGTGTGATGTCTTCTTCGAGTGTGCCGCTGTCGTCGTTGGGCCGGATGGTTGTCTGTATCTGCTCCGGTTTGACCAGATGCCAGTCCAGGCTCATCAGCGGCAGCCAGCGCCATGCCGGCAGCTCAAGACCGCTGGGATTGGGATAACCGGCTTCCGCTTGCAGGCTGGAGACGGGCAGCGCTGCCAGCGCTTTGCGCAGTCGCGGGCGCAGCATCAGACCACTGGCCGTGACCATCAGCAGGGTAAACACCACAATGCTCAGTCCGCAGATGGTGAGCGCAAACACCACCAGATCCATACGTCCGTAGCCGAAGCCGCGCAGTGCGGTGATACAGACAATCGCCAGCCCGAGTCCACCGGTGGTCAGCGGAAACCATCCCAGCCAGCGGCGCACGCGTTCACTCGCATGTCGTCGCCAGCCTTGATCCCGGGTCGCCTTCAGAGTGGCTGTCATCGTACTACTGTCGCTCATGAGCTGACCGGCATTGTGTCAGGCAACGCGCCATGATGCGGTTGTTGCGGCTCTGTACCAGCAGGCGTGCGTTCATCAGTTGCGGGACTTCCAGAATTATCATGGCCAGCAGCAACATCAGTGCGACCAGCAGATCCCGGTCACCGCCCCAGGGGTTGAGCCCGATCGCACTGAGCAGTGCCGCCGTGCTCAGTGCCACACTCAGTGCGGCGCGGCCCCAGCGTTGCAGATAAAGATGATGGATACCCAGCGGGAACAGGACGTGCAGCCGCAGGTAGGTGGAGGCCAGTCTCAGACGCGGAATTTCCAGCGCGTCATACCGTGCGCGCTGTTCGGGCGACAGCGCACGGATCTGCTCACGCAGCTGATGCTCCTCAATGTCGAGTTCTTTTTGCGAAAACATGTGGCTCCAACATCCCGCACGATGACCATCAGGGTGTCAGGGCGACTGCCTGACGACTTTGCCAGCGTTGCCAGAGTATCACGGCGAGCACCAGCGCAGCACCGCTGATATGCAGCAGTGTGCTCAGGGGCGCCCACATCAGCAGGAAGGCTCCCGCCAGCAGCATCGCGGCAGTCAGCACATTGAGCGGGCGCCGCAATCGCCATTGCAACACACCGCACAAGGCATACAGACCGAGTGCAGCCAGCACAAATTCCTCAATGCGCTGTGGCCAGGTCCCGGTGATCAGCGGCGAGTAGGCAAACAGCAAAGGTACCAGGTACAGCCCTTTGGCCAGTTTCCATGAGGTCATGCCAGTGGCCATCGGTTTGGTGTCAGCAATACCGGCCGCTGCAAAGGACACCAGACATACCGGGGGTGTGACGTTGCTGTCCTGTGACAACCAGAAAATGATCAGATGTGCCGCCAGCAACATGCCGGTCAGCAGCTCCGGACTGAGCAGTTCCTCGCGCAGCAGTTGCCGCATTTCCAGCGGCATTTCCTGAAGGGCCACGGCCGGATCGCCACCAAACAGATTCAGCGTTGCCACCACGCTGGCCGGCAGGTCCGGTGCACTCAGCGCCATCAGCATCTGCTCTTGTGTGATCAGGTCAAACAGGATGGGAGCCGACAGTGTCGCCAGCACGATATAGGCAGCGGTGACGGGCAAACCCATGCCCAGCACCAGTGAGGCCAGTGCGATCAGCACCAGTGTGATCAGCAGGCTGCCTTGTGCCCATTCCACAATCATCAGCGAGAAGGCGTTGCCTACGCCGGTGGTGGTGACAACATTGATCACCAGACCCACGGCCACCAGCAACAGAGCCGTTGACAGTCCGGCACGCACACCCTCAACGGTGGCATCAAAAATTTCAGCCCATTTCATCGGGCGAGACGACAGCCAGGAGGCAGCAATCACGGCGACGATGGCGACGGCCGCCGCCCGGATCGGGGTGTAACCCACCACCAGCAAGCCAATCAGCACGCCCAGCGGGATGATGAAGTGCCAGCCGGTTTTGAGCACGGCACGCATGCTGACGCGATTCTCCGGGCTTTCTACCGTCATGCCGAGCCGATGCGCTTCGATGCGCACGAAGTAAATCACGGTCAGGTAATACAACAGTGCCGGCAACAGTGAGGCCGCGATAATCGTCTGGTACGAGATCTGGGTATAACCGGCCATCACAAACGCGCCTGCGCCCATGATAGGCGGCATCAGCGCACCGCCGGTTGAGGCGGCAGCTTCCACGCCGGCGGCAAATTTGGGCGGGAAACCCTCCCGTTTCATCATCGGAATGGTGATCACTCCGGTGGACACAGTGTTGGCCACAGCCGATCCTGACACCGATCCCATCAGGCCCGAACCCACGACGGCAACCAGGCCCGAGCCACCAATAAAACGACCGGCCAGGCAGCGCGAGAAACTGACAATAAAATCGCCGGCACCGGATTTGAGCAGGAAGGAGCCAAACAGAATGAACATGAACACAAACGTGGCCGAGATATTGGCCGTGCTGCCGAACATGCCATCTTCGCTGTAGTAACTGCGGTAGAGCACGGTCTCCAGGCTGAGACCGGGAAAGGCGAATACGCCGCTGATGTATCGACCCAGAAACAGGATGTAGCTGAACGACACCAGAATCAGCACCGGCATGAACCAGCCAGTGGTGCGGCGTGTCATTTCGATGGCCAGCAGCACGGCCATGCCGGTGAACAGGTAGTCGGCCCAGATAAATTCCGCTTCGCGGGCGTAGAGGGCATCCTCAAACAGCACGAGATAGGCGGTGACCAGCACTGCCACAACGGCCAGAGCCATGTTGAGCAGGCGCCAGTGCAGTGCGGGTGTTGATCCATCAGCAAGGCGCTCGTTGCCAGAGAGCGCACACAGCACGGCGAAACCACCAAAGTGAATGGCGGAAAACCACAACTCGGGAATCGTGGCAAAGACGTTGGCATACAAATGGAACACGGCAAACGCAAATGCCAGCCATCTGAGCAAGGGAGATTTCATACGCAGACTCAGTTGTTATTGTTCGGGGGCGGAGCGGCCGGTCTGTCCTCGCCGGGCAGTATCAGGCGATCGGGAATGTTCAGGCCTTTCTCGCGGTAATAACGAATGGCACCCGGATGCAGCGGTGCGCCTAGCCCACTGACCGCCAGCTCCAGTTTCATGTCTTTGGTGGCCGCGTGAATATCCTGCAGCGCCGGCAGGTTTTCCCACATGGTGCGCGTGATCTCGTACACCACATCCTCGGGGATGTCGGCGCGCACAGCCAGCACGTTGGGGCTGGATATGGTGCGGATGGTGTCATTCTGGTTGGGGTACAAGCCCGGTGGTAATTCATACCAGTCCCACAACGGGTAGCGTCGATTGACGGCGTCCAGATCGTCCTGGGTGAACTGAAGGATCTTCAGGCGATCGCCCATCTGTGCCATGGCCTGGGTGATGGCGCTGACCGGAGCGCCGGCAGGCACATTCATGCCCACCACGTTACCGTCCTGAATGGCGTTGGCTGCGCCGCCGTAACCCATCCAGGCCAGACTCATGCGGCTCTCATACTCAATACCCAGGGCTTCCAGGATATAGCGGCCGGTCTGTTCAGCCCCGGAGTTGCGAGCGCCCAGCACATAACGCTGGCCGCTCATCTGATTCATATCTTGTATGTAACCGGTTGGCGCTAGGTCGCTGGTCAACACAAAATGCTCAACGTTGTGCCATACCGCGGCCACTGAACGCAGCCCGGTCTGGGGCCGGCTGATGGGACCCTCGCCATTCCAGCCCCAGGCCGCAAACGGCCCCTGCAACAGGGCAAACTGGGCCTGGTTGTCGCGCAGCAGCTTGATGTTTTCCAGTGAGCCGGCGGAACTGATGGCTGACAGGGTGATGCCGTGACTGGGACCCAGCTGGGATTTGGTGATGGTGGCGATGGCCACGCCGATGGGATAGTAGGCGCCGCCGGTGGTGGCTGTGGTGAGCACGTAACGCCTTGTATTGGCCAGCTCTTCCGAGCAGGAAACCAGTATCAGGCAGGCAATCAGTATTGTTGTAAGCCGCGTTTTCATGACGGCCGATCTAAGCACATTTGGCCACAAAGCTCAATTCGCCTGCGGCCAAAGTGTGCGCAGATCAGACTTGTCAGCGCTGCGGACGCACCAGCGAGCGCATGTCGCGGGTAAACGGCACGGCGTAGTCATACGAGGCAATAATCACATTGTCTGCTGTGCGGATCAGACGCGAGGTGACAAACACATTGTCATCCCCCACGGCGTAAGTGCCCACCAGCACCACCGGGGCATTGTGCTCGGCGCTGATGTCAGCGACTTCGCGTGACAGCAGGAATTCGCCTTCGCGCCGATCGATGTACACGCTGCTGCGCATCAGCATTTCAACAAACGAGTAGCCTTCGATGATAAATGAGGACACCAGTTGTTGGGACGCCATACGTCCGAATGTTGACGACGATGTCAGATTGTTCACATCGGCAAAACTGGCTGCAATCATGCGGCTGTTCGGCTGCAGATTGCTGCCCGCCATGCGGATCAGGTACTTGGCGGCGTCATGATGGGCCGCAATCATGCGGTTATTCGGGTCGGGGATGCCATTGGAAGAGCAGGCCACCAGCACGCTGGCCAGCAGCATGAGACCCAGTGTTTGCCAGCGTTTGACGGTTGCCATCATCACTGGCCCCCAACGCTGAATCCGGCGGCGTCGCCACCAGCCACGACCGGGAAGGCCTTGCCGCCGCCGGTGTAATTCTGCTGATCATCGTCGCGGAAGTAATAGACATTGGAATTGGCGGCCAGCAGACGCACACCGTCGTGTACCCGGCTGTTGACAACCACTTCCGTGATGCTGCCCTCGGTGTCGCGCCACAGCAGCGAGAGCGCCTCCAGTCCGAGTGCGGCCGGAATCATGGCCAGCGACTGGTCACTCCAGTGGCGGACATTGGCCGCCAGTGTGCCGACAGCAAAAAACGCCGTTGCAGTGCCCGGACGTGGCCACAGACTGTCGCGGTCAGTGTGCTTGACGACCTGAATGTCATAATCAAGCTGATAAACAGCGCTGGTCGGCGACAGGGCGACTTGCACGCCGCTGGAGACCAGGTGGGAGGCCAGCATATTGCGATAAGCCTGTTCAAACGGGCTGTGCGCCGGACTGGCATTCGGAATGCCAATCAGGGAGGTGGCCGGGACAACGGCCTGCACACTGGCAGCTTCGTTGGCAGCCAGCACATCCCAATGCGCGGCCGAGTTCAGCACTTGCTGTGAACTGGCTTCGAACAGGGTGGCTCGCGGCTGCGGCGTAAAACCGCCGGCGCAGGCGCTCAGAGTCAGTACACCTGCTGTGGCAAGCAGGGCTTTGCAAACGGATTGTCGCATCATGCCGGGTTCCTTTTATTCATCGGGCATTCATCTGGCATTCATCTGACGGGGATTATAACGAGGCCTTGCCGCGATTATTACCGTACGGTAGCAAATAGACCCTGAATTTTCCCCGACTGACTGGTTTATCGGTTGGAATCACGCGGTCTTGACCCCGGGCTCAGCCGAAAAACCAGTAGCTGGCCAGGATGGCAACGGTAATTCCCGCAAAGTCGGCAAACAGTCCGCAGCCGATGGCATGCCGGGTTTTGCGTATGCCAACGCTGCCAAAATAAACGGCCAGCACATAAAACGTGGTTTCAGTGCTGCCCTGAATGGTGGCCGCAGTGCGCGCGGCAAACGAATCCACACCATGTGTGCTCATGGTCTCCAGCAACATGGCACGCGCGCCGCTGCCGCTCAACGGTTTCATGAACGCAGTGGGCAGGGCATCCACAAAGGCGGTACTGACGCCCAGCACAGACACCAGCCAGCGAATCGCATCGAGCAACAGGTCAAGGCAGCCACTGGCGCGAAACACACCGATGGCCACCAGCATCGCCAGCAGGTAGGGGATCAGTTTGATGGCAACCTCAAAGCCTTCTTTGGCACCATCAATAAACACACTGTAACAATCAAGCCGGCGCTGAATCCCCGACACCAGGAACAGGCACACCGTCGCCAGCAGCATCAGGTTGCCAATCAGCGCTGAGCGATCGGACAGCTGTGATGAAGGCAAACTCACAATCCAGCTCAGAAACAGCGCCATCAGCACCGCGAAACCGGCAAACCAGGCCAGCAGCACCGGATCGCGCAGGCGCAGTTTTTGTACCCAGGCCACGGCCAGCAGGCCGGCCAGTGTCGAGGCGCAAGTCGCCATCAGAATGGGCAAAAACACAATCGCCGGTTCCGGTGCACCCTGCTGGGCGCGGTACAGAAAAATGGTGACAGGCAACAGGGTGACGGCCGAGGTGTTGAGCACCAGAAACAGGATCTGGGCATTGGACGCCGTGTCCTTGTCCGGGTTCAGGGTCTGCAGGTCTTGCATGGCCTTCAGGCCCATGGGCGTGGCAGCATTGTCCAGCCCGAGCATATTGGCCGCCAGATTCATCGTGATCGACCCCATCGCGGGATGGCCGGCGGGCACCTCGGGCATCAGCCGTGTAAACAGCGGCGTGACCGCGCGCGATACCACGTTGATCAGGCCGCTGTGTTCCGCAATACGAAACAGCCCCAGCCACAAGGCCATCAGTCCGATCAGGCCAATGGCGATTTCCACCGCCAGTGAGGCCATGTCGAACATCCCGGACATCACCTCGCTGAACACAGCCGGATTGTTGCCGGACAGCCATTGCCAGAGTGCGGCGACAAAGCCCAGCAGAAAAAAAGCCAGCCAGATGATGTTGAGCATGTGCAGTCCATGTGTGCTTGTTATGCGTGTTCGAGTCTACTGCAGCAGCGTTTTTTATGACAGCCGCGGGCGCTTTATGACAGCTGCCGGCTTGATGATCGCTGGCATATCTGGGACTATCAGGTGCATGAAGACGGACGGGCAAAAGGCATGAGTCTGGACATTGTTCTGATCCTGCTGGTTCTGCTGGCGGCAGTCATCCTGTTTGCCACCGAATGGCTGCGCATGGATGTGGTGGCGCTGATGGTGCTGTGCGCGCTCGCGCTGACCGGGTTGGTGACACCGGAGCAAGCCATCGCCGGCTTCAGTCATCCCGCCGTGATCACCATCTGGGCCATGTTCATTCTCAGTGACGGGCTGACACGCGCCGGTTTGGCCGAGGTCATGGGCAGACAGGTTCTGCGTGTGGCCGGTCAGAGCGAAACCCGGCTGATTGCAGCCTTTATGTTGCTCGCCGGCCTTATCTCCGGGTTTATGAACAATGTGGGTGTCGCGGCACTGTTGCTGCCGGTGGTGGTCGGTGTTGCGCGTCAGAGCGGTGTGGCGGCATCGCGGCTGCTGATGCCGATGGCGTTTGCCTGTTTGCTGGGCGGGGCACTGACGCTGATCGGTACACCGCCCAATCTGCTGGTATCCACTGCGCTGGAAGAGGCAGGCTTTCGCGCCTTCGGATTCTTTGATTTCACACCGGTAGCGGTGCCAGTTCTGCTGGCCGGTACGGCTTTTGTGGCGCTCGTCGGCCGCCACTTGCTGCCCCGGCGCGATGTTGTCGCCGAGTCGGTGGCTGGCACTGCTGGCGCCAACCGTGACTTGCGCGAACTGTACAGCTTGCAGGAGCGCATTTTTGCGGTGCAGGTGCCGGACGATTCCCTGCTGGTCAACAAACGTCTCGGGGAAACCGGGCTGACCGCCGCAGCCGGTTTGATGATCATTGCCCTGAGCCGGCACGGACAGACGCAGGCGCTGCCGTCATCGGTGACCCATCTGCAAGCCGGTGACATTTTGCTGGCGCAGGGCCAACAGGATCAGTTTGCCGGACTGGGTTACTGGAGTGAGCTGACCATTGAACGCGAAGCACCCGTGCTGCACGACCGCCTGCTCGAACAGGCGGGGCTCTATGAACTGCGCATAGGTGACAAGTCTCCCCTGATTGGACGGCATCTGAACCCGGCCGATTTTTTCGACAGCAACCACAGCTGGTTGCTCGCCATCCGACGTGGCGATGTCGTTCGTCGCACCCACTTGCCTGACTTCACACTGGCCGCTGGCGACTATCTGCTGGTACAGGCCGAAGAGAAGTACATCAAAGCCCTGCAGACCCGCTATGAATTGGGCAACAAACGCGCGCTGGACAAGGAGCAGGTCAGTCACCGTTATCAACTGGATGAGCGTCTGCTGGTGTTTCGTGTCCCCCAGGGTGCTGCCCTGATCGGGCGTACGGTGGCTGAGACCCGACTGGCGAAAGCCTTTGATCTGCGTTTGCTGGCGATGTTTCGTGACGGAAACTTTATCCGGCCTCTGCCACCCGCGCAGGAAATTGCCGGTGGTGACCTGCTGCTGGTGCAGGGACGTCTGGAGGATTTTGAGATGCTGCGCGGATTGCAGCAGTTGAAAATTCTGGATGACGCCACGCCCTATATGAAAGTGTTTGAGCAAGGCAAACTGGGCATGGTGGAAGCCATCATGCACCCGCACAAGTGGATAGACAACAAGACGGTATCTGATCTCAAACTGCGCGAGGCCTGGCAGGTGGAAGTGGCTGCCTTGTGGCGCGGCGGACGCCCTTATCGCTCCGGTCTCAAGGATATGCCGCTGCAGCGCGGTGATGCGCTGCTGCTGGTTGCTCCGATGCAACAGCTGGCGGAACTCAACAACAACCGTGACCTGATCATTCTCAACCCGGTGAGCGCGCCGGAGATTGACCGCTCGCGCGCACCGGTGGCCTTGCTGAGTATGTTTCTGGTGGTGGCCCTGTCGTTCAGTGGTGTCTTGCCCATCTCGGTGGCTGCGATGACGGGGGCCACGCTGATGGTGCTGGGGCGCTGCCTGACGATGGAACAGGCCTACAAAGCGATCCACTGGCGCTCAATTGTGCTGCTTGCCGGCATGATGCCACTGGGCGCCGCCCTGCAAGCCAGTGGGGCCGCCGACTATCTCTCCGGACTGTTGCTGCAACTGACCGGTACCGACCATCCGTGGATGACCATCGCCTTGCTGTATTTTTTGTGTGTACTCGGGACGCTGGTGATTCCGGTGGTGGTGCTGGTCGTGTTGATGGCGCCCATTGGCATTGCGCTGAGTCTGGCGCTGGACATCCAACCGTATCCGGTGATGATGGCGATTGCACTGGCAGCATCGGCCAGTGTTGCCAGTCCGGTCGCCCATCCGGCCAATGTGCTGGTCATGGGGCCGGGCGGGTACCGCTTTGGCGATTTTCTCAAGCTGGGGCTGCCGCTGACACTGGTGGTGTTTCTGGTCGGGGCAGCCCTGATGCCGCTGATCTGGCCTGTGTAACGGCGATTATTTCATCTGCGAAAAATCCGTGGCCGTCATGTACTGGCGCACCACAGAATCCAGAATCGCGCCATCGCGATTGGAATCCTCGTTGACCTGGCGCCATTCCGGATCCTGCGCAAACGCGCGCCATGATGCCTGGGCCGCTTCCATGCTGTTGTGCTTCAGCAAATACACCAGTGTGTCCTGTGCCAGTTCCGGATCAGTCGGAATCCAGTAACCGATATTGGTCATGCCGTGTTTTTCGAAAATGCGCATGGTGTGATCACGAAATCGCGTCAGCAGTTTGTCCAGATTGCCGGGTGTGGCCTTGTAGGTGCGCAATTCAAACACCGGGCCTGTGGCTTCCTGGGCACTGGCAGTGCCGGGTAGCAAGGCGGTACCGGTGCTCAAACCAAACACCATCAGTGAGGCAAGGTACAAGCGACGGACAGATTTTTTCACGATGAGCTCCTGTTCAGCTGGAATTTTTAGTATGGGTCTACGTCACCGTGTTCAGACGGCGTGATTCGGGAGCAGACTAGCAGAAGCCGCTTGCCCGACACAATCAGCCGCAGCCAGGCAGACTGAATCCGTGTGAACCATGTAAACTGCTTGCGCCAAACGCTCGTATACAACTTGCGTGAGGCACGAAATGCCTGAAGTACCGATAGAAAGACCTGCGGTGACCTTGACCGCACAAGAGCCAAGAATGCCGGGCGTCCTGTTCTGCCAGTGTCTTTGTAGTCAATCACTATCAACTGTCAAGAAAGCCTTTGTGGCAATTGAGCAATCAAGGAGAGTCTTATGTTCAAGCAAATCAAAACCCTCGTCGCGGTAGCAGCGGTCTCTGCCGGCATCAGTGCGCCGGCACTGGCCCAGGTCGAGCTGACCGGTGGTCTGGTGCAGGTGGCACCCTCCAGCGTTAACAGCAACAACCTGACCCTCAACGGAGCCGCGCTGCCATCCAGCGTGTCGGATATCAACGGTGACAATGGCTACTTTTTTGGCCTGAGCTACAACATCAATTCCGAGTTCTCCGTGGGTGCAACTGCCAATCTGGGACTGGTGCATACCGCGCGTGAAGCCGGGCTGGGCATCGGTGATGCGGGCCGATTTGATCTGGAAGTGTTCACACTGGCTGGCAAGTATCGCTTCCCGACCGAGTTTGCACTCAAGCCCTATTTTTCAGCCGGTCTGGTACATCTGCATCCGCGTGAAGCGCGTGCCACCGCTGACCTGAAAGCCGGTCTGGGCACCAACAACATCAGCATGCGTGTCAACCGGGCCACGGGCTGGATGGCGGGTGCGGGTGCTGAGCTGTGGACCAGCGAGCGCATTGGCCTGTTCGGCGAAGCCAGTTATAGTTGGGTTGACACCGCCGCCAGCTTCAACGTGGCCGGTGCTACACTGCGAGGCAGCGGTATTGATGTGAACCCGATGATTTATCGTCTGGGAGCCATCATCCGCTTCTGACACCTTCTCTGACAGGCAGGAGACGCCACCATGACTCAGGACCAGTTCGCGATTGCCGCTATTCTGGTCCTGAGTATGGTGATGTTTGTCTGGGGGCGCTGGCGCCATGACATGGTGGCCGGCGCTGCCCTGCTGTTATGCATTGTGACCGGGCTGGTCTCTGCCGATCAGGCCTTTGCCGGTTTTGGTCACCCCGCTGTGGTGACCGTCGCCTGTGTGCTGGTGCTCAGTTATGGCCTGCAACAGACCGGTGCCATCGATGTGATTACTCAGCGTGCATTACCTGCTGCAGCCGGTCCCACCCTCAGTATTTTTGCACTGACCCTGCTGGCCGCGGTGCTGTCCGGATTCATGAACAATGTCGGCGCACTGGCGCTGCTGATGCCGGTGGCGCTGCAAATTGCTGCACGGCTGTCACTGCCGCCGGGCCGAGTGCTGATGCCGCTGGCCTTTGGCTCAATTCTGGGCGGCATGACCACGCTGATCGGTACACCGCCCAATCTGATTGTGTCCGGTTTTCGTGATGCCCAGGGTATGGGGCATTACGGCATGTTTGATTTTGCACCGGTCGGTGTCAGCGTCACCGTGCTGGGCGTCGTGTTTATTGGCTTGCTTGGCTGGCGCCTGGTACCGTCGCGCCGTCAGCCCGATGCCGGCAGTTTTGATACCGGCACCTATCTGACCGAAGTCCGTGTGGTGGCAGGTAGCAAGGCCATTGGCAAAACCCTGCGCGAGGTGGAGGTCACGCTGGAAAAATCCGACGCCCAGATTGTCGGGCTGGTGCGCGGCGATGTCCGGGTGATTGCGCCGTACTCGCGCCGTATATTGCGCGAGGACGATATTCTGGTGATTGAAGCCGAGCCGGAATCGCTGGGCGCCGCGCTTGGCAGCCTGGGGTTCAAACTGGAGGAAGAGGTCAAAGTGCCGGCCAGCGCGGGAAAGGAAGCTGACAGCGAGGATGATGCGGAGGCAGCAGCCGAGGCTGAGGGCGACAGCAAAAAGGCCGCCACTGACAAAAATGATGAACTGGTCATTCAGGAGCTGGTGGTGATGCCAGGATCCAGTCTGGCTGGGCGATCGGCATCGGATATCGAGCTGCGCACGCGATATGGCATCAACCTGCTGGCGATTTCGCGACAAGGGCGCCGTTCGGTGAAACGATTGCGCTCAACCGTGGTGAACGAAGGAGATGTCTTGCTGGTACAAGGCATTCCGGAGGCGGTCAGCGGTTTTGCCAGCGACTACCATTGTGTGCCCTTGGCCGAGCGCGATATCCGCGTCCCTGTCAAAGGCCGGGCTGTGGTCGCAGTCATCGTGTTTATGGGAGCCATCGCGTTGACAGCACTGGGTGTGATGCCGGTGGCGATATCCTTTGCAGCTGCCGTGCTGGTGTACATGGCGCTGAGAATAGTGCCACCCCGCTCGGTTTATCAGGCCATCGACTGGCCAGTGATTGTGTTGCTCGGTGCTCTGTTGCCGGTGGCCGATGCCATGGCCCAGACCGGTGCCGCCGATCTGCTGGCGTCGGTGCTGCTGGACTGGCTGGCAAAGGGCAACGCGGTCATTGCGCTGATTCTGGTGCTGGTAGTGACCATGACCTTGTCAGACTTCATGAACAACGCCGCCACGGCCGCGGTGATGTGCCCACTGGCCATCAGCATTTCGGCACAACTGGATGTGAATGCCGATTCATTTTTGATGGCGGTGGCAATCGGCGCCTCATGCGCGTTTCTGACGCCGATAGGCCATCAGAACAACACACTGATTCTGGGCCCGGGCGGGCTCAAGTTTGGCGACTACTGGCGCCTGGGCTTGCCCATGGAAGTGCTGGTGATAGCGGTCAGCGTGCCGGTCTTGCTGGTGGTTTGGCCGTTGTAGCCATGGTCAGAAGCCGCTCTCCCGAATCAGCACTGCGGTGACGGTTCGCCACAGTCGCAGCAACAGACTCTCGCGGCTGCCTTCAATATGCAAGGTGCCACGTTGAATCTGATCCGGTGCGGTTGTCATGTTTTCCGGTACCGCACGTATACGGTAGACGGGCTGCTCGGGTATCAGACGGCCATCGGCATCCTGTCTGACCGCGATGCCGCCACCCTGCGTCGACGCCAGCCACGCATCGGGCAGCTGCCGTGTACTGGCTGTGTCCACACTGAGGATTTGCACGTCAAACGCCGCCTGTGTGACGTCGTCCGGAAAGAAACGTGCTTTGCTGCCAGCGCTGAAGCGTGCGAGATTGCGTTCGTGAACCCAGCCGTCCACACTGGCCAATTCCGGCGTCACGACGATACCAAGTAGTTCGTTTGCTGCCAGCCATTGTCCTTCGCTGAGTGTCGGTGGCATGTCGCGCAATACCCCATTGACCGGGCTGCGGATCAGCAAACGTTCGTGCTCCCGGTTACGCAGTTGCTGGCTGGCTGTTTCCGCTTGCAATTCCTGCCACACCACAGGGGCGCGTTCGAGCAACTGGGCATTGATGCTTTGGAATTCGGTTTGCCAGCGCAGCAGTTCCAGACTGATCTGTCCCTGCCGGATTTCATAGTCCAGATCCGGTGAGCTCAGTTGCAGAATCGGGTCGCCTGCATTAACAGGCTGACCGGGCTGCACCAGTATCTGTGATACCTGCGCCGGCATCGGTGAATACAGCCGGCTGTGTTGCTGCGCCTGCCACAGGGCAGGGGCAGCAATATCCTGCTGCCATGGGAAAACCAGCAGGGCTGACACGGCTGCGATACCGATCAGACTGCGTCGCCCCTGATGCCTCCACCGGATGTCCTGTCGTCGCTCATACCATACCCGGGCCTCAGTCCAGACCGGTTTGCCTATAAACCACACCAGTTCCACCACCATCAGAAAAATGCCAAGCAATTTGAAGAACAGGAAGTACACCAGCAATGCAATACCGATAAACAGGAAAAAACGATAGATCCACGTGCCATAGGTATACACCAGCAACAGGCGCTGAGTGCTGGCCGAAAACTGTTCCGGTGGTTTGTCACCATAACCAAACAAGGCTTCGCGCAAGCGCCAACGTCCGATGGCAAATGCCCTGTCCTGAAGATTGGGGATGCCAAGCATGTCTGACAACAGGTAGTAACCATCAAAGCGCATAAACGGGTTGAGGTTGATAAACAGGGTAACTATCCAGGTGGTGGTTGCGAGCAGGAATATAGCGCTGCGCAGTGGCCCATCCGGTAAAAAGCTCCACAGCAATGTCGCATAAACGGCAAGCGTAAGTTCAGCAGCCATCCCAGCCGCACTGATGCAAAAACGCTGTCGGCGCGACCGCAGACGCCAGGCATCACTGGCATCGGTATAAAGCACCGGCCACATGACCAGCAATGCAACGCCCATGCTGGGCACGCGACAACCAAAATGCTTGCAGGTATACGCATGACCCAGCTCGTGCAAGACTTTGGCTACGCTGAGCGCAACCGCCATCAACAACAGGCCTTGCAGCGTAAAGAAGTGCGGGAATTGTGACAGAAAGCCGGTCCAGTTACGTTGTGCCAGATAGATACCGCTTAACGCACATATCAGCGTGATCAACAAAAATGTGCGAGTCCCGAACCAACGTACCCAGGGTAGGGTACGTGTCAGAAACCGATCGGGTCTGACCAGTGGAATACGAATGAAAAGATAATTTTTGATCAACCAGCCGATGTCACGACGATTGAGTTTGTCTGACTGTTGTTTGAGTCGATTCAGTGCGGCATGGCCCCGACTTTGAGTCAGCGAATGCGTGGTCAGAAATTTCAGCATGACGTCGATGTCTGTCATGCTGATGTTCAACAAGGTGTGCTGGTTGACTTGATTGATAATCTCCTGGGCCTTGCCCAGGTGCCAGCGCGACAGAATTTCGTATTCGCGCCAACCGATCTGGAAAAAGCGGTGAGAGACCGGATCCTGCAACACCCATCCCGGTGCTCCGTCGCGACCTGGACTGCCACTGAAAATATTCAGTTCATCGCGCATTGGCGGCAGTGCAGGAGCCATGCTGCCGTGCTGGGGTGTTGATTTGGCGGCAAATGCCGGCGATTGTGGCAAGGCGATGGTCATAGTCCAACCATTTGTCTCAGGCTGGTCAAGGGTCGACGCAGCAGATAGACAAGCAGGAAGGTGCGCTCGCCATAGAGTTTGGCAGTGCCCTTCAAGCCAATTCTGATCAGAGTATTCTGGCCTGCACTCATGTCGTCGCCGAACGATGCCACCAGACGATACGCCAGAATCCCCTCGGGTGTCAGTTCCGCCTGATAGCTGGCGAATCTGAGTTCCGCATCCAGCGGACTGTGCGGACGTGTATTAAGGAACATGCGAACGCGGGCACCGTTTTCCAGTGCAATCGCATCGGCAACCGGCACCTTGATTTCCAGTTCCGTGCTGTCAGGATCCGCAAGCATCATGACACGTTCACCAATGGCAACGGGACGGCCTTCCCATTCGCTTGCATCATCAAAAATCACAACACCATCGCGACCGGCGCGAATCTCGACGCGTTGCAACAGTTGCTCAAGATACGTCACCTCGGCAAGTCGTTGATCGGCACGGCCCTTGAGAATCGCCAGACTGGCGTTGGCCCGGTTGTCGAACAAACCCTGTTGCGCTGCTTGCCGGTACTCCGCATCGGCAACTTCCAGGCCTCTGCGTGCAACTTCCAGCTGATTCTGCAGTCGTGTCTTGTCCATGCTGACCAGCAGCGTATCGCTTGTCACCACCTGATTGGGTTCAACATGAATGCGGTCAATCACACCATCGATTCCTGCCCGAACGACAAACGGATCGCGTGCAATCACTTCTCCCGGGGCCAGCGTAGTCTGGGTCACCGGTACAAATCCCAGCCCAATCAGCATCACTGCAAAACCAAGCCACCACCGGCGTTTGTAGAGTTGGCCTGGTAGCAGTCTTCGCTGTTGTTTGTCCAATGCATTCCAGGCGTGAGATGCCGCACCGCCCAGATAGGTCAGCAAGGTGATCTCGGCGTCTGTCCAGGCCTGCTCGCGTGCCAGCAACAATACGGCGCGCAGCTGCTGACGAGCGTTATACAACGGAATTCTGATCAGTTGCGCAGGTAGCCATTGACTCCACTCTACACTCAGCTCATCCGGTAATGATTCCGGTGCGACCACAGTCACATCGGCCGGCGCGGTTGTGTGTTCACTGGTGAAGTGTGCGACCCGGCGCATCCAGGACGCAAATGGTGCCGATGGGTCAGGTGTTGCCAGGCCTGACACAGCCAGCAGACGGCCGTGAATGCCACCGGAATTGTGCCAGAGCATGGCCTGACGATAAGGCGTCAGGCTATGGGTTTCATTCACCAGCGTGAATCCCAGCGCAGCCAGATCAGAGCATGATCTGAGACGCTTTTCCAACTCGATAAACACGGCCAGCCGTTGCAGCCGGTTATCACTTGCAGAGACGTCACTCATATCAATCCTGACCATACCATTCAGTTGCTCGCGGTTGCTGCATCAAATTCAGCGACTCCGCTCATGCCTGACAGAAGCTCATCAAATTTTCCGTCAAGTCGGCCATAAATTTTGACGGTCTGACTGACGGGATCGATGGCAGCACCAATACGGTCAATACGGGCGGGATAACTGCCGCCAGTTTCATCAAGCCGCAGAAGGAATGACTGTCCTGCACTCAACGATGGCAGCCAGCGTGACGGGACATTCATCTCGATATCCAGACGTGAATCATCCAGTATTGCCATCAATTCCTGGCCTTCTGCGATGTATTGATGAGTGCGCACCTGCAACATGGATACCTTGCCGTCGTAAGGTGCTTTAATGACACAGCGCTCGACAATTTCCCGCATCAGCGTGGAATCGGCTTCGGCGGCTGACAGCCGCGCCGAGGCAACACCCACCTCAAGTACACTGATGGATCCCAGCCGGTCGAGTTGCTGGTTCACAGTCAGTACCTGTCTGGCTTCGGCGGCCTGCGCTACCGCTTTGTCCAGTCGGGCCTGATGCAGACTGCAATCAAGTTCAAGCAAGGTCTGACCTTCGCGGAAGCTCTCACCTTCCCGCACGGCGATGCTGGCGATACGGCCGGCTATTTCGCTGGACAACATGGTGTCACGTGCGGGAGTCAACTGAACGCGGATACCATTACGAATGCTGTAGTCCTGACCAGTCTGCCCCTGTGACCAGACTGTCCCGGTGCTGAACAGCAGTACACCAACAACAAAAAAATTGACAACTGTCTGCATCACAGTGGAATGTCTCCGCGTGACCATTGATCCATCGCGGTTTTGATGTCGCGCGACAGTGATGAAATTTCGTGGCTCTCTACTGACGTTGGTAGCAAGTCAACGCCCATCGATACGTAAAGATTCGCCAGCGAACTGTGAACTTCTGCGTACGCGCGGAATGCGTTGACCTCGGCATAAATGGCTGCCATCTCGGCCCGAATGCGCTGCAACGCGCTTTGTGCCTCATTGTCCGCAGCCTGACTGACATGCGTGAAAATGCGACGTTCTATGTCATCCAGGGTACGTGCCTGCGCATACGAACTGCTGGCGCGCAGGAACTGCTGGTAACTCACATGGACCTGTGTCAGCGCTGCCATGCTAAGAGACAAACGACGCATCTCGGTAACGTCCTCTGCTGCACGGGCTGATCGTAATGCCGTCGGGCCGCTGGCCAGGTTCATCAGGTTCCAGGTCAGGCGCGCTGCCGCATCAGCCCAGTTCTGATTGACCAGATACGAGTTGCTGTCATAGTTTCCTGTGGTGCTGAACGTCACGCTGGGGAAAAGGCGAAGAATTGCTTTGCGAGTTTCAGCAGCCGAGTAGCGCTGCTGATAACGTTCCTCAATGAGCTCGGGACGTCTGAGTAACGCCAGGTCTTCCATTTGCTCTATGGTGAAATTGATGCTGGGGGCAGTCATCTCCTCCGGCGCAGGCAGTGCCAGTTCATACTGCTCACCCGGCCGCAAACCCATCAGCGAGGCCAGCTCGGATTTGGCAATCGCCAGATCCATTTCCATGGTTTCCAGTTCTCGAATGACTTCAACAAGACCTTTTTGATACTGCAGGCTTTCCAACGGTGGCGTCAGCCGTTGTTCCTCCACCTGGCGCGCATCGATTAATGCCTGTCGCGACTGTTCCAGTAGCGGCTTGACCTGCTCATACAGCGGTTCGGCGGTGGCAGCGCGCCAATAGGCTGCACGAACCTGTTGAACCACCTGATTCACAACACGGCGTCGGCGTTCCTGCGCG
Organism: Pseudohongiella sp.; assembly: GCA_036834885.1. Classification (GTDB taxonomy): domain Bacteria; phylum Pseudomonadota; class Gammaproteobacteria; order Pseudomonadales; family Pseudohongiellaceae; genus Pseudohongiella. The sequence goes on from DAITNA010000007.1 coordinate 66,293, forward strand.
ATCAGAAACTGATCAGCATTCTGATGGGCCTGAAAATAACTGATGCCGAAGTCCAGAATATTCCAGGTCATCCCCAGGCTGCCCGAGGCGATGTTGCGATCCTGGCTGATCGAGGGGTTGGTGGACAAGGCACCGGACCCGGTGTCGCGGCTCAGGTTCAGGTTTTCATTTGAACGTGCGACATAACCGGAGTTAACCGCCAGCGTCGGCAGCATGTCAAAACGGGACAGATGCAACTGATTATTGCGCAACACCTCTTCCATCAACATCAGCCGGTGGTCAAGGTTGTACTTGAGAGCGCGAGCCAGGGCCTCCTCCAGCGTAATAGGTGCAGCAATCGGTTCTTGCTGCACAAAAACCATGAGTTCATCGCGATCGATCATTTCTCGCTGCTCATCCAGAGTCAGTGGCTCAGGCGTTACAAGGCAGGCGCTCAGTGCCAGTGCGCCTGCAACGGCTACTGCCAGTCGCAGCGGTCTATGCAGTGAAATCTTGCTTGTCATCATGTTCTCATCGGTCATTGATTGATATCTGTCCACTTTTTTCCAGTCAGAAACACAGGATCCATGTGTCATACACCTGGCCTCTGTACTTGTGTTGATGTCTGTTGCGGAGATTCATCGCCGAGCAGACTGACAATCAGCTCCGCTGCTCTGGATTGCAGAGAGTCGGGCGCAGTGGCAAGCAGCTGCTCCCTCAGTCCCGCGTGTCCTTCGCTTGTGCCAGCAGCGGACGCCTGGGGCTGTGGTGGCGCAATTGCCGGCGCATTGCCTGACCCATTCGCCTGTTCTGGCGCAAGCTCAGTACTCACACTCTGATCGTCTGCGATAATCAGCGTCAGGCGAGCAGAGGCCTCGGCGCCATTGGTGTCACGAGCGATGACCTCCAGTTCAAAGGATCCTTCCAGGCCCTCCGGGGCCTCGCCAACAAACATGCCTCGATCCGGATCAAAACGCAGCCAGTTGGGCAGCGCTGAGCCGTCGGCCATGCGGGCTTCCAGTGTGACGCTGGCAGCCGGATCAGAGTGCAGGAAGGTACCCTGGGGAATCTCGAAATTGATCTGGTTTCCTGCCCTTAGCATCACGTTGCCGGGTTCTATGCCCAGCACCAGCGCGTTGCTACCGGCGGCAACCGAGTTGCCGCTCTGGATAAGGCGTACCGCCTGTGGCCGGGTGCCAGCAAGCATGGGTGATGCCGGATTACCCACACCCAGTTGTGGTCCATTGCCCTGATTACTGTTGAGCACAGCCGCGATGGTTGATGGTGCGGCGCCCGGCAACACCAGTGACGGAATCACTTGTGTGGGTGTTGGCGACAGACTCAATGACGGTGGTGCTGCCGGCGGCGGCGCGATCACCACTGGCGGTGCCGTTACGATGACCACTGGTGGTGCGGGCGGAGCCGGTGGCACAACAGGCGGCGGCACAGGCTGGGGCACAGGTACGGGTTGTGGTTCCGGCTGAGGCTGCGGCTGAGGCTGAGGCTGCGGTTGAGGTTGAGGCTCAGGTTGTGGTTCAGGCTGCGGCTGTGGCTCAGGTTGTGGTTGCGGCTCAGGCTGTGGCTGAGGTTCGGGCTGCGGCTGTGGTTCGGGCTGCGGCTGTGGTTGAGCCTCAGGTTCAGGCGCTGATACGGTCAATTCATTGCTGCCAGTGTCGCTGGACGTATTGCCGTTGCTGTCAGTGACGGTTGCGACAACATTGTAAACGCCCGGGTTCAAGCCATTCGCAGGAGGAATTACCAGCGTCCATGAGCTGTTGCCCGCATTAAAACTGAGATGACCATCGCCAGCAGTGTAGGTCACACCATTCACGGTGACCGTCAATGTATCCCCGGAATTCACAGTTGCATTGCCGCTGATGGTCGGTGTTGACGATACCGTATTGACGGTATTAATGGTCGGTGAGGCAACATAACTGACGGTGAGAGTCTGGGTATCCGTGTATTTGCCATCACTGGCGCTGACGACCACCGAGTAGTTCTTCTGGCCTGATGTGTCAGGTGCCCCTGTAAATGTCAGCGCACCTGTGGTGCTGTTGATATTAAACAGGCCAGCGTCGGTCCCGCTGACTGAGTACGTCAGTGTATTTTTGTCAGCGTCAGTGGCTGTAACGGTCGTGACTGACTTGTTCGACTGGTGCAGGGTCAGGGTGGCTGTATCACCACCACCGTTGCTACTGATTACCGGTGCATTATCGTTAACATTCTGCAAGTTGATCGTCAGCGTCTGCAGGTCAACGTTGTTGTCTTTGTCTGCAACCATTACTTGCACAGTATAGGTTTTTTGCTGGGTCTCGTAGTCACGACCATTGCTGCCAGTGAATTTCAGTTCCCCGGTGTTGTAGTCAATTGCAAACTGACTCGCGTCAGCACCGCCAGCCAAAGTGAAACGTAGCGTATCACCCGCATCCGGATCGGTGGCCTGAATGGTGGTGATAATCGACTGGTTTTCATCGACATCAAGCGACGCATTGTTGCCATTGTTGGGGCTTGTGATCACCGGCGCATGAGCACTGTTGTCATTGTCAAAAATACGAACCGAGCCCTGACCATCTCCCAACGTCGCATTGACCGGGTTTTTCAGGTTCAGGAACAACATTTCCGGGTTAGGATCCAGTTCAAGTGTGGCGTCATCAATAATCGGTACATTGACGGTGGCGGTAGTCTCGCCTGGTGCAAACGTCAGCGTGCCACTGACCGCGGTGTAGTCCTGACCGGCGGTAGCTCCCAGATCACTGGTGAAGTATTCCACGGTTACTGTCTGATCCGAGGCCTTGTTGAGGCGCACCGTCAATGTGCCTGTTCCGGCACCTTCACTGACGTATATGAAGTTGACTGACAACTGCGGACGACTGTCGGTGCCGTCATCATTGTCTATGATGCCGAATTTGAGCTTTTCGTCGTATACACGGTCACCAAATACCAGCGCATCGAAATACTCAATCGAATCCTCCACGCGTGAGTCATCAAAAATCGGCACGCGCAGCTCAACTTCCGATTTACCTGCTTCCAGTACAAAGCTGAACACCGGGCGGGAAACGCCCAGCGAATTGTAAATGATGCTGGTCTGACGAGCTTTCAACCAGGTGGTGCCGCCATCGTTGGAGTATTCGATGGGTACCACATAGTCATCGCCGTATTCTGCTACCGGGTAACCCACCTGATCGCTGAGCAGTTCGCTGGTAAAGTCGATTTTCAGCGTTGTGTCGGTATCAAAGGTAATATCGCTTTTCAGCGTGAAACGGTTATAGCCGGCATCTTCGTTGACATTGCTGATGCTGGCTGACAAGTGGGATTTGTACGTGTCTTTCGCCCGGCTGGTGACATCGGTGAACGCTGTCCAGTCAGAGACACGATAATCAATCGACAAACCTTCCAGATCATACTGGTCGAAGCCTGAATTGAGCACAATCGCATAGGTGTCATTGCCACGGTATTCGATGGTGCCCAGATCTTCATAGTCGGCACTCAAGGCGACGTTACTGACCACCATATTGGCAACGCGCACCTGCTTGCCTGTGGCATTGGCCAGCAAGTCAGAGACATTAAACGTGATCTCGTTGCTGATGTTGTTGTAGTTGTACAAAACTGGAGCTGATGGGACATCCAGTGTATCAGCTGTTCTGTCGGTAAAACTCGATGGAGCACGATCACCCGCCAGATCAATGATGGTTTGTCGCACATGATTCATCGCGATGGTTTCGAAAATATTGTTTCCGGAGCTGTGCTTTTCCGAAGCCGCGGTAAATTCGATATTGCGATGCGACAACGCATCCGAAATCATTTTCTTGTCAGCGGTGCTGATGTCCAATGCTGCATTCGTTGTAGGATCGACGTAGCTGGCAAACGCATCACGCACTGCTTGTGTGATGTTGATATTGTTGGCAAAGCTGGCAGACGGGTTCTGCAGGTCGTTGGTCTTCAGTACACCGTCGCCGGGATTGCTGTCTTGCAAGTCGTCATCCAGTGCCTGCAGGAATATCGCCAGATTTTCAACATGATTCGAGTTCAGATCAGACAAGGCAACGCCGACAATGTCCTGCAGGAACAGGTAATTGCCCTTGACAGCGCTGGCACTGAACTCAGCAACTTTAACCGCACCAATCCTGAACGTGATGGTGTCACCGGGACGATAGAAGAACGAGCCGGCATCCCCGGCATCGCCCGTCAAGCCTGACAGTCCGCTGCTGGTGGTGTAACTGATACCATTGACATGAATATCTGTCAGGGAGGCCACCAGTTTGTCGACACTGACGCTGACGTCAGTCAGCGAGGCGGCTTTATTGCCAGCCAGATCCTGAATGCTGTTACTGCCGGGTGTATAGCTGAGTTTGACGTTGTTGTCAGCCGAGGTCAGCGTGCTGCCAAGTGTCAAGGTAATAGTCTTGTTACTGGCGTCAACACTGACCCCGGTCACATTGACAGTGTTGCTGCCACTTTTGACGACAAAATCCTTGCTGTCTGGAGTTATTGCCGCCAGATTGCCAGCGCTCTCCTGGTACGCCATGGTGAGCGTGTTGCCTGTCACGACAGCATTCGAAAATGTTGGTGCTGTGGTGTCAATGACTGTGCTGCCCAGACTGCCAGTGTTGCTGGTATTGCCTGCCTTGTCCGTTTGTCTGACTTGAATGTCTGTGTTGCCGTAACTGGCCGCTGATACCGTAAATGTCGTGCCGGAGCCTGTCTGCCAACTGCTGCCACCATTGGTGCTGTACTGCCAACTGCCATCGCCTTCGAGCCCGCTGACAGTGACTACGCCACTCTGGCTGAAACGGTCGCTGCCGCTGCTGCCGGTGTCGGAGGCCAGGCTAAGCGTCGGTGCAGATGGCGCTGTGTTGTCGATCACAATCGTTTGCGAGCTTGTGGTGCTGTTACCAAAGGTGTCTGTAGCTTTTGCGCTGAGGGTATATGTGCCCTGGGCCAGTGCTGCCGCTGCGGTACGATCGATGGACCACGTGCCATCTGCTGCAAGTACGGTCTGCGTGAACACCACATTGCTGTTGCCATCTTTTAACGAGACTTCTACTGAGCTTCCGCTGCTTGCGGTGCCGTTGAATGCCAGCGTGGTGTCGTTGGTCACAAAGTCACCAGCTGTGCCAGAGTCCGTACTGATGCTGCTGATGGCTACAGAGGGGGCCTTGGTACCAATTGCCAGTTCATTGGTGCTGGTGTCAGTGCTGGTATTGCCAGCACTGTCTTTCACCACAGCAGTGACCGCATAAGTGCCATCAGGCAGTTCATCGGCTGCCGGTATCGTCAGTGACCAGGTATTTTTACCGCTGTCATGTGACAGGTTACCGTCACCTGCGGTGTAGGTTTTTCCATTCACCGTTACGGTGAGTGACTCCCCGCTGCCAAGCGTTGCCGTACCGGTGATGATGGGCGTAGTGTCGTTGGTGCTGGATGTTGTCACTGTCGGAATGGCGGGGGCTGTGGTATCAATGACAGCCGAGTCAGAGCCCTTGTTGCTCTGGTTGCCCGCTTTATCCGTCACCGTTGCGTCGACAGTGAAAGTCTGACCATCGCCGGGTGATGCGGTGTTAACAGTGATGCTGCCGTCCGTGATGTGTTGGGCAGTTAAGGTAATGGCTTTCGTGATACCGCCACTGAGATTTAACACATCGCCCGCGACTGCGCCGACAGGCAGCGTCACGGTGACATCAATATTGCCGCTGAGTTCAGAGGCATTGATGTAACCGTCGTTGTTGCTGTCTTCGGTGATGCTGACAGCAGGCGCAGCCGTCGCTGTACTGTCGATAACAATTGTTTGTGAGCCAGAGCTGCTGTTGCCGTAGATATCAGAGGCCTTGGCAGTCAGGCTGTAAGTCCCATCAGCCAGTGCAGTGGCAGCTGTACGATCCACGGACCAGTTACCGCCGGTTGCAGAGACGGTTTGGCTAAATACGACATTGTTGCTGTTGTCTTTCAGGGTCACCTCAACTGAGGCGCCATCTGTCGCAGTACCAGTGAACAGTAGCGTGCTGTCATTGGTGACGAAGTCACCCGCTGTACCTGAGTCCGCGGTGATTCCTGAAATTGTGACAGTTGGCGCTGTACGCTGGATTTTGAGTTCGCTGGCTGTGGTGTCTTCAGCTCTGTTTCCTGCGGTGTCCGTCACCGCCACGAGCACGCCGTAGGTGCCATCATTGAGCTCATTGTTTGCCGGAATGGTCAATGACCAGGTGTTATTGCCGCTGTTGTAGGTCAGATTGCCGTCGCCTGCGGTATAGGTGATACCGCCCACATTCACCGACAGGGTTTCACCTGAGCCCACGATGGCTGTCCCCGTCAGTGTCGGAGTGCCGGTGTTGGTGTTTGAGGCATTGACCGTAGGGGTGTCAGGAGCGGTGACGTCAATCACCACACTTTGTGTTGTTGTCTTGCTGTTGTTGAAACTGTCCGTGGCCTTGGCGCTGAGAGAGTAAGTCCCTTCAG
>DAITNA010000007.1:72824-103754 GCA_036834885.1 Pseudohongiella sp.
TGATGGTCGGTGTGCTGTCGTTGGTGCTGCTAGCAGCAACAGTCGGCGTTGTTGGGGCTGTGGTATCAATCACCGCAGAGTCGCGGCCAGCGGCACTGACATTGTTTGCCTGATCAGTAATGGTTGCCGAGACGCTGAATGTCTGGCCTTCTCCTGGTGATGTTCCACTGACTGACAATGAGCCGTCACTGATTTGCTGCGATGTCAGTGTGATGTTCTGAGTGATGCTGCCCGTTATTTTCAGGACATCACCAGCGACTGCGTCGTTGGGCAATGTGATGGTGACATCAATATTGCCACTCAGCTCCGATGCTTTGATGTAGCCGTCGTTGTTGCTGTCTTCGGTAATCGTTACGGTTGGCGCAGCAGTCGGAGTGGTATCTCCTGAACTGATACTGACGGTGATCGTACTGGTAGCTGTGGCCGAGGTATTGCCAGCATCATCGCGTACAGTGACACTGAATGTGCGGGCGCCAGCAGCGCTGCTGCCTGCAAGATCATTCTGGTATCGCAAGCTGCGGATCACTGACTGCGCATCGGCAGCCGTCATGGCACTGCCATCTGCCCGGCGAATTTCTATCGTGCCGCCGACAAAACCTACCCGGAATGCTGTGCTCCCGACAGTGACACTGGCCAACTCACCACCGCTGCCATTCACAGCAAAGCTTGTGCTGCCCAACAGCAATTTCTCATTGGCGCCATTTTGCAAGCCGCTGACGGAGATCATGATTTTCTCGATCTTGTCAGTTGCTTCGGTCACTGTACCCAGGTCACCACTGTCCAGGCTGGTTGCTGCACCATTGCTGCTGGTGGCGCTGTGATTGACACCGTCGCTGCCGCCGTTCAAATCGACCACAGGCGCAACAGCATCCTGAATCAACAATTCGTTGCTGCTGCTGTCGTTCAGTGTATTGCCTGCGGTGTCCCGGACAGTTGCTGTGACGTTGTAGTAGCCTTCGAAACTGCTGCCCGACCTGCCTGCAACCAGGGCGTTTGCATCAGGAATCTGCAGAGTCCAGTTGGTGCCGGACAGACTCAGATTGCCATCCCCAACCGTATAGGTAACACCGTTAACAGTGACCGTCAGTGACTCTCCGCTTCCAACCGTCGCTGTGCCGGTGATGGTCGGTGTCGTGTCCAGAATTGTTTGACTATTCACGGTCACCGGGCCAGTCGGGGCTGTGCCATCCACAACAATCTGTTGTGTAGCAAGGTCACCGCCACGATTGGCCTGAAGTGTATAAGTACCATCGCTCAACGTGGTTGCTGTGTGGTTGTACGTCCAGACGCCGGAGCTGTTGGCCACTACCGACACACCACTGAAGGTGCCTGATGGCCCGGTTAATGTCAGCAGAACGGTATCACCGGAGCCGGCACTGCCGCTGAAGATCAGCGTTCTGTCGCTGGTGATGTAGTCAAAGGCAACGCCGGTATCGCTGCTGATAGAGTCAATGCTGACACTGGCTTTGGTGTGCTGAACAGACGCTGTGTCACGGAACTCATTGCCTTCACTGTTGTAGTAGGTTGCAGTGATGGTCAGATAACCGGCTTTCATGGACTTCAGGTTCAAAGCGTCCAGTGACCAGTTGTTGCCCGAGACAGTTGTCTTGTCGACAATCGTGGTTGTGCCATCGGTGATGGTGACATAAACAGTTGAGCCATTTGCGACATCCACGGTAGAGCCGCTGATGACAACGGAACCGTTTTCGGAACTGTCAATCACGTTGTCGCCTGCCACTGTGCCAATACTGATCTGTGGCGCAGAGGTATCAATCAGCATGGCTTTGCTGGCGGTAGCAGTGTTGCCTGCCTCATCGGTGCCTGTCACGCTGACTGTAATTTCGCCACTGACGGGTGTCGTCGTTTGTACCGACCAGAAACCGCCATTCTGAATAGTGGTGTTGTAGTTTGTGCCGCCCACAGTGACTGTGATGCTTCGACCAGATTCAAGATCACTGGTACCGGAAATTTCCGGCAAGGTGTCACGGGACACATAGTTGCTGGTGATCGCGATTGATGCACTGGTGTCGACAATAATTGTCTGGGTTGCCTGTGCAGAATTGCCTGCCGGGTCGCTGACACTGGCAGTCAATGTATAACTGCCATCAACCAGCGCAGCGAGTGCCGATCGATCAACGGTCCAGGTGCCGCCAGCGCTGGCCGTCACCGGAACAGAGAATACCTGTCCACTGGAGCCCGTCAGTGTCACAGTCACCCGTGTGTTGGCGCTTGCTGTGCCGCTGAATACCAGTTGATTGTCGTTCGTCTTGAAATCGGACGACAAGCCGGTATCACTACTGATGGCCGTGATCGCAACGGACGGAGCAACAGTGTCAATTACGATATCTTGTGTTGCGGTTGCTGTATTGCCGTCAACGGTTGATACCGCTTTAAGCTCATAGGTGCCATCATTGATGATGGAGGCAGTGTGGTTATACGTCCAAAGGCCAGTGCTGGCGTTGGCTGTTACCGTGCCAAGTAATACATTATCAAGACTGACGGCAACTGAACTTCCTGGTTGTGCGTAACCACTGAACTGAAGTGTGTTGTCGTTAGTCAGAAAATCGGCCGTGTTGTTGCCACTGTCAGTGGTAATTGCCCGCACAATGGCAGCGCCAAGCGTGGTGCTGTTGCCGTACTGGTTTTCTGCTTTCACACTGACAATACTGCTGCCGTCATAACCCAGTCCGGGTACGGTGCCTGAGTCTGGTACCGCAGTGGAGGTGTCAATACGCCATGTGTTTGATGGTGATCCGGATATAACGGTTGCGCTGTAAACCACCTTGTCAGCAAGGTTGCCATCACCATTGGGGTCAATTGTAATTTCAACGCTGGCACCTGCTGCCAGAGACGTTGTGCCCTCAATGACCGGAAATGCCGTGCTGGCCTGGCTGTCAATCACAATGTCCAGTTCGGGGGCACCCAGACTGGCGCCCGATGTATCAAACTGTTGCATTGCAGTGGCACCGGTATTGCTGCGCCCGGTGCTGTCGCTGGTTGCAACGCCGGAGTCGACACTGACAACAATATTGCCGCTGCTGTTGGAGGCTGGTGTTACCACCAGCGTATAGACAGTCGAGCTGACGGCGGTAAACGTGCCTTTGGTGCCATTGGTCACCTGAATATCTGATGACGTAAATGTGCCGGCTGCCATGGGCTGATCAAACGTAAACGTGAAAGTGACATCTGTGTTGGTGACGCCGGTGGTATTGTCCGTAATCGCCAGACTGGGCCGATCAAGTACCAATGTGGGCAACTCGGCATCACTGACAGTGATGCTGCCGTCCGCCACTGAAGCGGTGACCTGGAATTGTCCATTTGCCAGTGCCAGAACTTCCTGCTTGGTCAGCGTTAATGACCAGTTGTTGGTGCCGGCAGAATAGGTGCCACCGCTGGTTGTCGTTTTGGTGTACACCGTGCTGCCATTCTGGGTAATGACGACAGTTACGGTTTGGTTGGTGCCGCTGGTTTCACCAGCAATGGTCAGTCCACTGCCTATCTCTGCCGCAGTAACAAGGTTGTCACCCGTGATGGGTTTGACGTCGATAACCCGTGTTGAGTTGCCGATCGAGTTCTGCACGTTGCGAGAAAAATCGATGTTCTGCACCAGGTTGCCTGCGGTGTCAGACGTATTGGTCGGGGCTTTGACGCGAACATAGACTGTTGAATTGTTGCTCAGGTTTGATGTGGTCTCTGTACTCCATGAGCCATTTGCCTGAACTGATGCTGTCAGGGTCTGTGCCGGTGATCCGGTATAGCCGGAGTTGGTGTACAACTCGATGGTCAGCGTTGTGCCAGCTGGCAGATCTGACAGGCCTTTGATAATGGATCCAGCACTGGCGCGAATCGGCGACTGCGTGGTGTTGAAGATATACGGTGCCACCTTATCCAGTGTCACTGTGCCCGAGCGTGTGATGCTGGTGCCATCCAGTGCTGCTTTGACGGTCAGGGTTCCGTTGGCCAGATCCAGAATGTCGTCGGTGGCACCGGCACCGGTGTTGATGGTCGTGGTCCAGCTGTTGCTGTTCACAGTGACAGAGCGTGTGATCAGGTTGTTGTTGGCATCGGTGATGGTCAGTGTCAGGGTGCTGCCATTGGCGACATTGGTGCTGGTGCCACTGATGGTAACGCTGCTCGCTTCCAGCGCGTTCAGAATGTTGTCGCCAGTGATCAGTTTTGCAACCGAGTTGGCGCTGGAGACAGCAGTTTCGATGTTTAACGTGGCCAGCGTCGGCAAGGTCACCGTCAGAACCTGCTCCGCAAACACGGTGCCGTTATTGTTGGAGTAACTGGCGCGGATGCCATTGGTAGTGCTGAGGCCCTCGGCAGGCAGAGAGCCTGATACCGGATTGGCTGTTGCCAGATTCAGTGACCAGTTGCCTGAGCCATCTGTACTGACGGCATAGGTGACATTCCCTGCGCCATCGTTGCCCACATCAACGCGCACGACAATTGTGCCATTCTGAACAGTGGAGGTTCCGGTAATCGTCGGACGCAAGGAACTGGTAGTGTTGGCGCTGGTGATACTGACTTCCTGTCCGGCTGCGATCACCAGCTCACCTGTGCTGGTATCAATGACATCGGTACCGCTGCGGGTGACCGTTGCGACGACCTGATAGGTGCCTGTTGTCAGCGCGCTGGTGACGTTGGCTGACCAGGTGTTGCCACTGATGGTCAATCCGTTGCCGCTCGTATAATTGGTGCCGTTGATGGTGACGCGCAAGGTGTCACCATCGATATTGGTCCAATAACCGGTGACAATCGGTGTGGTGTCAAGCGTGGTCTGGCTGGTCACCACCGGAATGTTCTGGCCCACCCCAGTGCCGGTATTGCCAGCAGTATCTGTACCTGACGCGGTGATGCGAGCATGGCGGCTCAGACCTGCTGCGGGCAAGCTGCCACTGGATGGTGCGGCTGTAGTCAGCGGAATGCTCCACACACCACCGCTGAGTACGGTTGTGACATAGGTGATTGAGTTGCTGGTTCCCGTGTTGTTGTCAGGATCGATGACAACGGTAATCAGGCTGCCAACAGGAAGATCCGAGGTGCCTGAAATGACCGGTTTGCCTGCCGTTGCAATGGAGTCAACGGTGACTGCAGGCGCGGTCTTGTCCAGCAGTGCCGTCATCAGACCCGCCGTGGAGCCGCTCAGGCGAGAACCGGAGCCATCGCCAGTGGACCACAGTTCCGCTGTGACGGTCAGCGTGCCACTACCCAACGCACTGACGTTGCCGTCGTTGACAGTCCAGCTGCCACCAGACACTTGTGTGTAAAACGTTGCCGTGCCACCGCCACTGCTGGAGACAGTCACTTTGACCCAGGTGCCGTTACTGACATTGCTGCCAGTGCTGCCGCTGATGTCCAGTGCCTGACTCTCGCTTAACGAGATATTGCCGTCACCGACAGAGCTGACAGTGACACCAAGGCCCGAGGCGACTGGCTCGCTGGCAGTCATTTCGGGCGTGAACGCACCCAGCTCGGTGAAGGTGGCGTTTTTGTTGTAGTGTCGCCCCACACCGGCAAGGTCGCCGTTGATCGGACCAGGCTGCGTCTGTGACAGCAGCACATATTTGACGGTGGTGTCTTTGGTGAAACCGGTAATGCCAGTGCTGCCACGCGGGCCGATCTCGCCGCTGCGATCCGTAGGTGATGCAATCGCCAATACGGCGGCCAGATCCTTCATGGGGATGCGGAAACTGACAAAAACGTCGTGCTTGCCGTCGCCACCCAGATCGGTAGTGCCATCCCAGTTCGGGTCAGTGCTGCTGCTGACGGCAACAACAGAGAAATTGCTGCTGTTGAATGAATAGATGCCGTTGTTGGGCAACCAGCCCGGAGGCAGCGGGGAGGTCGTTGTTGTATTGGGTGAGTTGTTCAGGCCGGTGCCTGGATCGAGCAGGCGTACCGCTCGTGTGTTGTTGCGAGCGTCGACTGACATAAAAATGTCGATACGGCCATCGCGATTCGCATCCAGACCAATCAACAGTACGCGGCTGAAATCGCTTGTGCTGGCCGCATTGTCTACACGAACCCTGAACGCGATGGTGTCATCGGCAGTATTGCCGGCAGTGCCATTGTCGTCGTAGGCGGTGTACAACACGCCGTGAGAGGCCGAGCCGATCAAGTCCAGGTCTGCTGAACCAGCCTGGGAGTCACCCTGGGGGTCAAAGGCTGCCCCGCTCATGACGGGAACCCAGCCATCCTTGCCGCTCAAACTGATTTGAGCTTCCAGGCTGCCGCTGAATGCGGCCAACTCGCGGGTTTCAAAGGGCAGTTCAGATTCGATTTGGCCACGCTGGTACTCCAGCATCCAGTTGCCACCATGCGACGGGTTGGCAGTGACATCTGTGGAAGCAGCCACATCGGCACCGGTGAGGCGGGCAAATTCGTCGACAAAGACGGTACCCTGACCATCGGCGACCGAGCAGCCATAGAGCAGAATGTCGGCGTCCTGTGTAAGGCTGTTACCGATGCGTGTAAGCACATCAGCGTGCTGTGACAAATTGCTGCTGTCCAGCGTGGTTGCACCCAGCTGTTTCTCGCCTGCGCTACCGTGGGCCAGAATATGCACGGCATCCATGGTGCGACCCTGATCGCGCTGTTGTTCGAGCCACTGTGCAATCTGCAGCAAGCCGTCAGTGTCTGGATTCAGCAGAACCACATCAATCCCCTGACGCGCTGCTTTCACCAGCGTGTTGGCGTCTGGCAGGGAGGCATCAATAAAGATCACTTCATGACGCGTCCGGGCGTCAGGCTCGGCAGCGCTCAAACTCGCAACAAATTGTTGAAGGTCCTGATGAACATTGTGTGTAACCGGCGGTTTGCTGTGCTCTTGCAGCGCTTCAAGCAGATTTGTCTGGGCGGCCTGGGCGATGTCGTCAACGTAAATGCTGGTATCAGCATCTGGCGCGATGACCTCGACGGCAGTCGATGCCAGTGCAGCATCCAGCAGCATCCGGGGTTCAAGGGCTAACAGGGTGTGTTCGAGAACAGGATCAGGGACGGGGAGGATGCCAGCGGGACGATCAATTTTATTTGGCTTTTTTAGGGCAAAAGCATCCCCGTGGCGAGACTTTTTTGGCATCGCAATATTCCGTCTGTGTTGTGGTGTTGTGAGTGATGGCTCAGGGGGAAATTGCACAAGTCCTTCTTGAGTTCACTTCGTGCGCGCATTATTTGACGGAGCTGTGACACTGTGCCACGTAAAAAGCGGGATATTTTGGGGTATAAAAAAACCGACCAGTGGTCGGTTTTTGTTTTATGTTATTGAAATTATTATCTTTTGTCGTTCTCCGCGCCTTTCACCAACATCCAGGCGCCGACAAACACAATAGTGACAAAACTGATCGCCAGTGCCACCACCAGCCGGTAGGGCACAGCGATATACACATCCCAAACCACCGCGGCCATGACCGCCAGACCGTTGACAGCGACGAGGGTGGCAAACAGTGTTATCCAGATTATTTTTTTCATTTTGCTTGTCCCATTTCCAGCTAATGCGACAGAAAAAGCAAGCCGCGTACGGATTCCCGGTCGCGGTTCAGGAACACAAAAATATCGTCAATGCCGTTGTTGTTGAGGTCGGTCGCAACAATATTGCCGCGTGCTGCAGACTCGGGCAGCGGGACGCGCAGGTCGGCTTCACGCACACGGGCGGCGTTCACTTCGCGGTTGGCGTCGATGTTGAAGGCATCTATCACCCGGCGCAAGTCAATTTCGTAACTGTCGCGGTTGCGCTGGTAACCCAGGGAGGCCAGAAAACGGTCTTCGGTCCGGGCGGCTTCCGGTTGCAGTTGCTGGTAGAAGACTTCAACCTGATCGTTCATCAACACCAGCAAGTCATCCATGCCGGTCGCGGCCTCGGCAGTCACTTGTGCACGAGTCCATGGAATCACCGCGTCCAGTGAACGTGCGCGCTCACGCGCTTCTTCCACCGAGCCGATCATGCGAACCACCGACGGGAAGCGCAGCGCCACTGTGATGCGTCGTGACGGGCGGCGCGCAAACTGCTCACCTTCATTGGGATAGACAAAGGCTTCGATGTTGATGGTGCCAGAGACCGCCAGCCACAAAAACACATCGCCGATGGAGACCTGATCCACACGCCATAACCACAGATCCGGGCGGCCGTCTTCATTTTCATCCGCCAGAAAAATGGACAGCACATTGCCGCTGGAACGCAGAATCTGGTCAGGCTGTTCCAGATTCATTACCGACCGATCACCGTCCTGGCGGCCCAGATGCAAGGCCACGCGGCCACCTTCGCGCAGCACAAAATCGTCAATGCCATCACCGTTAACGTCCTGCAACAGCTCCTCGTGAGTCAGTGCCAGCACACCGGTGAGGTTGGAAAAATCCAGCTGGTCGACATCAAACTCACCCAGCCGCGCACGCACCGCCTCGCGATCAATGCTGTAACTGGGTGTGGCTGGAAAGTAGTCGCCGCTGCGGCTGGCCAGAAACACGTCCAGCCGGGTATCGGTGTCCGAGATCAGATCCGGCAGGCCATCCGCGTTGACATCGCGCAGGCTCATCATCGGGATGGTCAGTGCTTGCCCGGTTTCGCGGTCCAGCTCGTTGCCAGGGTCCAGCACTACCCGCTGCTGCACATCGGATTGCACACTGAGCGGCGCCTGGAAACTGCCGTCGGCATTGCGAATCAGCAGATTCATCACCCCGGGGCCCGGCACGACCAGATCCGGCCGGCCATCGTTGTTGATGTCCTGGTAAAAGTTCAGCCGCCAGGCGCCCTGTGCCAGAAAGTTGCCACTGAGCAGGCCACTGTCCGCTGACACCAGGGTTTGTGCCTCGGAAAAACGCCGATCAGTGATGTGCCACTGCAGTACCTGTTGACCATCGATCAGGGCAACCAGCGCCGGCTCATCCGCCCCATTCAGACCGGACAGGGCAGGGAAGTCCCAACCACTGGCCTGCCCCGGCAGTGTCAGTTGCGAATCCGGTGTCGAAAAATCAAACCGGGGGCCGTTGCTGCTGTCACCGCGCTGAAAGTACAGCGACAGCGTCTGCTTTTGCACAGCGACCAGATCCTTGAGCCCATCGCGATCCAGATCCAGTACCAGCATATTCTGTGTATCAGCCGGCAGCGCAAAGGCAATCTGCTGAAACTCGGACGAAGCCGGTTGTGCCTGCACAGCATCCACGCCCAGGATCGCCACCACGGTTGTCAGAGCATATCTAAAAACTGTCATGGCGCAGTTACCAGCACCGTCACGGTGTTTGAGTGGTCCAGAATCAGATCCGGGCGGCCGTCCCCATTGAGATCGCGCACGGTAAAACCGGTAATGCTGCGCGTGGGCACGTACTGCCAGAACGGCGATGCGGCCAGCCGCAGCGAGTCATCAATACGCTTGGCAGCGAGTGTGCCCTCTGGCGTCAGATACAGTGCGTCCCGGCGCCCGTCAACATCCAGGTCAGCGTCAAATACAATCGGGCTCGACAGTCCACGCACTGTGCTGGCGGAAAAACTTTCCTCCAGCAAAAAGTCCGGCCGGCTGTTGAATACGCCTTGCCCGCTACTGCGGTGAAACAGCAGGGTCGTGCGTACAATGCTGGCATCGCGCACGGCATTGACCACCGGGATCGTGTAATAACTGACGCTGAGTTGTGGCGTATTACCCAGAATGGGCACTGCCGCCAGGCGCAAATCGTAACCGGAGAAACGCATGACCTGATCAGCGCGATTAAAGTCGAAGCGACCGCCCTGATTGCCAAACAGTGACACCGTCCAGTTGCTGCCATCTTCCTGCACCCGCACGATGTCATGCAGGCCATCACCATTAACATCCATCAGCAGAAAATCGCCGCGCATCTCGACCGGGCCTTGCCAGTCCGGTTGTGCCGCAAACTGACCGTCCGCAGTCATGCTGACGATATTGACCTGCCCAAGCAGATCCTTGCCAATGTTCAGGTATACCAGATCGTGAGCGCCAGCTTTGCTCATCGGCGCCATGATGGCCGCAGGCATCCAGCGATCAATCTCCAGCAAGGTTCTGTTGCGGCTGGCATCGCCGCTTGATGGCAGCTGCAGAAAGTCTTCAAACAACGATCCGGAGCGCACCTGCACATCCACCAGCAAACCATCCTGCGCGTTAAAGGAAATATTGGTGGAGAAACGCCCCGGGGGTGGGGGCAGGTCTGATTCATCAACCTCGGTGTTCACCGTGCTGAACTGGTGTGCCAGCACAAACTGCTCGTCAGTCGCACCGGTAAACCAGCCATAAGTGTCAACACCGGGCAACAACAGATCCACAAAGCCGTCACCATTGCTGTCCACCGGCCGCGGCAAAAAGCGTGTGACTTGAGGGTTGGGGATGGCCGCGCCCAGCGGCCAGTCGAACAGGCGGCGCAAGTTGCCGCTGTATCCGTCGATGGCGCTGCTCAGGCTGAACACACTGCTGCCGGTGAACAGCAACAACTCGTCTCCGGGCTCCGGACGAATGTCGGCCAGCGCCACCGCGACAATTTCCGACCGGATGTCGATCACGCGTGACGGTTGTGGCGGATAACGCTGGTCACTTTGCTGAAGATAAATATGCAACTGTCGCCCGGTGTCGGAGGACCACATCGGGGCGATGATATCCAGCAAGCCATCGCCGTTCATGTCGGCAAACTGAAGCGCCTGCGGCCATTCCGGGCGCGGCAGTTCGCTGGCGATTGTGTTGATGGCTGTTTGTGCCTGGGCAAGGCTGCCGCCCAGGGCAAAAACCGTTAGCGCCGCTAGCCGCATCATTCCTCCGCCAGTTCACCCACGCCGCTGGAGGCGCGGATCAAACCCAGCACGCTGATGGAGCGCTCCGGGCCGTTGGTTTCCATGTTAAACAGCGAAAACAGAATCAGGTCACCCACACGCAGGCGGCTGCGTGGCGGAGTCACGGTGGATTCCCAGCTGAACAGTGGCCACACGCGCAGCTGACTCAGACGTCGGCCCGGATCCCACAGGCGCACGGTAACGCTCTGGACAGTCCATGCTTGCCCGCTTGATGCCTGCAACGGCTGCTGGCGGGCCACACTCAGGCTGACACGCTCACCGGGCTGATACGACTGATTGAGCAGTGTCACCAGTCCCTGGGCGGAACTCACCGCCTGGCCGTTAACGGCCAGAATAATGTCATCCTGTTGCACGCCTGCGCCCGGCAAGGGGCTCTGGTCAAACAGACGCACCAGGCGCGCACCGGCAATACGACCGGTATCCGCCGTCTGCAACCACTCGGTGCTGAAACCGGCACGCAGCAGCAGTGGATCGGCGCGGTACAGTTCAACCGGAGCTGCCTGATTTTCCAGTGCCGGGCGCACCGTCACACTGGCTTCAAAGACGGTGGTGTTGCGCCGGACTTCAAAGCGGAATGTGCGCTCTTGCTGCGTCTGCACCGCCAGTGCATCCAGCGCATCGGGATGATTGGTGTCGGCGCCATCCACGCGCAGGATCACATCACCGGCGCGGATGCCGGCGCGCTCGGCGGCACCACCGGGGGTGACCGCGCGCACACGCACACCGGGCAATACACTGACATTGGTCAGTGAATCACTTTCGTTGATACCGCCCGTCAGACCAAAGCTGACACCGGGCGTGACGGCGGCGCCGGTATTGTCTGCCAGCAACTCATTCTCAGGCGACAAGCTGATGCCCGGCATCAGCTGTCGTGGTTCGGTGCTGACACAGGCGGCCAGCAGCGTCAGCGCCGGCAGCAGTATTAACAGACGAAAAAATTGCGCTGTCATCGCTTGCCTCAGAGTTTTTTGCGCCGGACCCACACCAGCGCCACAATCACAAACAGCAGCATCTGTGGCCAGGGCACCCATTGGTTCAGTTGCATGACTTCCGGTTGCAACATCACATCCGAGTAACCGCGCACCAGACGTGCCACGTCGTTCAGATAAGAATCATCCAGCAGTGAGACATGATAGGACAGATACAGATAATCCGCCGCACCGCCCAGTGCTGACTTGAACAGATCCAGCCCCAATGTGATGCCCAGCGCGGCACTCAGCGCCTGGGTCGTGCTGTTGCAGGCCACCGACAACATCAGGCCAAGCGCAATGCCTGCCGGAATCGGGATCAGTGCCAGCATCAGGCCGAGCCGCAGTTCACTCTGAATCTCCTCAAGACTGATCAGCTCATAACCGTCTTCCACCACCGGGCCAAACTCCCAGAGCAGCGAGGCCAGCAGCCGTGTGCTGAGCAACAGCAACACAATAGCCACCACGGCCAGCACATGCACCTGTACCAGCTTGCCCAGCACCAGTGCCGGGCGGCTGATGCGGCGAATCACCAGATGGCGTACCACGCCCAGATCCCGATCACTGGCAAAACTCCACGCCGCATAGGCCACCAGGATCAGACTGATCAGCGCCAGTCCGCTGCCCAGGGCATCAACAAGAGCGCCCCAGGCATCCGCGCCCTCAATACGGGCCGCCGATCCGAAGCCGCTGCCACCGGTCAGCGCCTCGCGTGCTTGCGCGGAAGAACTCAGGCTGCGCGCCAGCAACAGCTGAGCCAGCGCCACCAGCGAGGGCAGCACACACAATGCCAGCGTCGCCCGACTGCGCAGGCCCACGTACAACTCGGTTTTAATCGCGGTCAGCAGTCCCTGCATCACACCGCCTCCCGTCGTTGCCGACTGTCACGCGTATCGCCGCGACTGACAATCTCATGGAACATCGCGGCCAGATCACGGCGCTCGGGCTGCAGGCTGGACACGGACAAACCGGCCATCACCAGTTTGTGATTGATGTCCGCCGGGCCGATGCCATCGAGTGTCAGCAGCAGCGCTGCCCCCTGTTTTTCCATCTTGAGCACACCCACGGTCTGGCGCAGCAGTTCGCGAGCGGCTTCCGGGTGATCACAAATCACACTCAGACGTGATTCCGTTGGACTGATCAGATCATATGTGCGGGCGCTGAGCACAATCTTGCCCTGATGCAGAATCGACAGATGCGTGCAGATGCTTTCCAGATAAGCCAGCTGATGGCTGGACAACAGAAAGCTGGTACCTTCCTCACGATTCAGGCGCTGTATCAGGGCCAGCACATCCTCGACACCGCCGGCATCGAGTCCGTTAAACGGTTCATCCAGCACCACCAGCGCGGGCTGGCCAATCAGTGCATGCGCAATGGAGGCGCGTCGGCGATTGCCCAGTGACAGCTGACGGATTCGGTAGGATGAGTACTTGCTGATACCCAGCAGTTTTTCCACTTGTTCGGGCGTGCGCACCGGTTTGCCACACAGCAGACGCGCGTGCTCCAGACTCTGACGCACCGTCAGTCCGGGATGCAGACCGGGAGTGTCGAAAATCCCGACAACATCGCCTTGCCCTTTCCACAATTCCTGCGGGGAGCGGCCTGCCACGGTGATCGTGCCGCCTTCAAATGACTGCATGCCCAGCACACATTCCATCGTGGTGGTTTTGCCGGAACCGTTAAGACCGACCAGACCGTGAATGGCGCCGGTTGCCACGTCCAGACTGAGTTTGTGCAAAACCTCAGTCTGGCCGTAGCGCTTGATCAGATCCCTGATACTGAGCACTGCGTTCATCATTCCACAAACACATCATCTACACTGAGTTCGCGCACGCTGCCCATGGCTGACAACGCGTCCATGTCCATGCGGCTGGTGTCGCCGACAATCGAAATCAGTTTCGCGCGACCGGCGATGTGTTCGCGCTGGAACTGCATCACGTCTTCCAGCGACATGTTCTGCAGTTGGGCGAAACGCTCCGGGCGCGGATCGCTGTCCAGACCGAGCAGCTCCCAGCTGCGCACAGTGCCCGGAATCGAGCGGAAACCGATGGTGCCGGAGCGGTAGCGGTTTTCCTGGGCGGCCAGGGCATCCGCAAAACGCTCGGCCGAGGCCGGCATATTGTCAAACAGATCGATAAACGCAGCGGTGGCTTCTACCGCCTTGTCGTTCTGTGTGCCAATGGCGCCAAGTGCCAGATTTTCAGCACCCAGCCGACTGCCCAGCGCATAGTTGGCGCCTGCCGAGTAGGCCAGGGCACGCGCTTCACGCAGTTCCTGAAACACCACGCTGGACATGCTGTTGCCAAAATAACCGTTGTACAGCGATGACGGTACCACCAGTGCTTCATCGTACTGGCCATCCGGGAACTCCAGACGTACCTGGGCCTGCGCGGTTTCGCGGTGAATCACATAAATTTCATTGCTGTTGACCGGCCGTGCCGTGCGGAAACGGTAAGGCGGTGGATCCATCAGCTCAGCACTGATCTGATGATGACGGTTCAGAATGGCTTGTACCTGCTGCGGGGTCATTGAGCCGGTGTAACTCAGCGTGTGTTTGTAGTTCTGCAGACCGCTGATCAGCGCCAGAATGTCGTCCAGTGCTGCCGCCCGGATGGCGTCACTGCTCAGTGCACGCAGCATCGGCGAATCGTCACCGTAACGGTTGTACAGGTACAGCGCCTGGCTGATCGCTTGCGGGTCTTCGCGCTGTTCACGTCGCGCCTGCAGAATCGAGTTTTTCAACTCGGTCAACGTGGCCTCGTCGGTTTGCGGATTGCGTGCCAGCTCCAGCATCAGCACCAGGGCTTCTTCAAACTGCGGGTCCATGCCGGAAATGCTGATCACTGTTTCATTGGCGCCACTGCTGAAACTGAAGTCACTGCCAAGACGGTACCACTGCTTTTGCAGCTCTTCATTGTTGTACGTGCTGGTACCGGCCTTGCCCATCACGGCGCCCGCCAGGCTCAGCAGGTCATTTTCTTCAGTGCCCACGTCAATGCTCATGCTAAACGTGAACAGGTCATTGAGCGGATTGTGCGCGTAGTAAAACGGGACACCCGGCGCATATTCCAGCACCTCGTATTGCTCACCCTCAACCAGCCACACCGGTTCGATTTCGTCATACGGCATGGACAGGATATTGGCAGCAAATTGCGACTGACGGCTGGGATCAATCACCACCGGGTCAATCTGCGGTTTTTCGACCGGTGGAATCACCGCCGGGCCATTCACGCGATGCACCGCCACGTAGTTCTGATGGTTAAAGTACTTGTTGGCCACAGCCACGATGTCGGCCTTGGTCACCTGTTCCAGACGACGAATCTGGTTGACCGAGTAATTCCAGTCAGCATTGGCCAAAAACGCCTGACGCATCGTGGTCACACGGGCGGTGTTGGATTCCAGACCGCGTTTTTCCATGCGCTTGAAGTCATTGATGATGGCCGGCAGGATCCAGTCTTCAAACTCGCCGCGGCGGATGATATCAATCTGCTCGAGCAGCAGTTGCTCCACCTCCAGCAGGGTCTGGCCTTCACGCGGCACTCCCCACAGGGTTTGTGAGCCATAGTCGTTGAGGATTTCCGGGGACGAGCCGGCGGCCTGCACACGCTGGCGCTGATTCAGGTTCAGGTTGATCAGCCCGGCGGTGCGGTTGTCCAGAATCATGTCAAACAGCATCAGCGCTTCTTTGTCCGGGTGACCATTGGGCACGGTGCGGAAAGCCATCGAGACTTCTTCCTGACCGGGGTAGGTTACCGTCACGCGTTCAACCTGGGTGATCGGCTCTTCCACCCAGCTTTGTGCCGGCGGCAAGTCCTTGCGCTCCCACACTGAGAACTTGTCGGCAATCAGGGCAATGGTCTGATCGATGTCGATATCACCGCTGATAAAAATCGCCATGTTGTTCGGCACGTAATACGTGTCGAAGTAATTCTGGATATAGACCAGCGAGGGATTTTTCAGGTGTTCGGAGTCACCAATGGTGGACTGCTGACCATACGGGTGGTTTTTGTACAACAGGTCAGCCAGTGCGTAGTAGGACAGACGGTCACGGTTGTCGAGTGTGCGGTTTTTCTCTTCGTAAACCACTTCCAGCTCGGTATGGAACAGACGGAACACCGGATCAATAAAACGCTGGGACTCGATCTCGGCCCATTGTTCCAGGCGGTTGGAAGGCAGGCCGACCTTGTACACGGTTTCTTCGTGCCAGGTGTGCGCATTCAGGCCGCTGGCGCCCATGCTGTTGTAGACCTTGTCAATTTCGTTGGCGATGGCGTACTGCGCGGCCAACTGTGACACACGGTTGATCTCGGCGTAAATCTCGGCGCGCCGGGCCGGGTCGGTTTCGCGGAAGTGTTGCTCATACAGCGCCTCTATCTGCTCCAGATGCGGGCGCTCGGCGTCATAGTCCAGTGTGCCCATTTGCTGGTTGCCCTTGAACAGCAGGTGCTCAAGGTAGTGCGCCAGACCGGTGGCATCGGCCGGATCATGTTTGCTGCCAGCCCGCACGGCAATCTCGGCATAAAAGCGCGGCTCTTCCGGATTGCGGGTCAGGTACACGCGCAGGCCGTTATCGAGTTCGTAGATGTGGGCGTCCAGCGCGTCATCCGGGTTTGGCGGGTAGATGCGGGTGAAATTGGCGCCGGTGCTGGCAGCGCCAGTGGTTTCCGGGGCGCTGGTGCCGGTATCAGCGCCGCAGGCTGCCAGCAAGGGCAACAGGATCAGTGCTGCCAGCCGCTGATAAAAGCGATGGAAGAGGGTTGCGACAAACCGGTTGATACTGCCAGTGCACATGACTGTTCTCCGCAAACTGATGATCGGGCAAGACAAACCGTAATGTATAGAAACGGCTGGATATTTCCAGTGTTTACGCTATGACGAAGGTCATCGGATGACGGATGACAGGCTACCAGTAGGCTTCGTAGCTCAGTTGCCCGCTGCCGGCGGGTTTGTTGTCGCGGAATCCGCGCTCATGCAGCACGGCAATGGCGTCCTTGACCATGCCCGGATTGCCACAGAGCATGATCTGGCTGTTTTGAGGCCTGAGCACGACGCCGGCTTTTTGTTCGAGCTCGCCGCTGGCCAGACTCGCCGGGATATGGCCGTGGATGGCGTGGGGCTCGCTGGCGGGTACCGGTTCGCGGCTGACAAAGGGAATCAGCTGGAAACGCTGGGGGTAGCGTGCGCGGGTGCGCTCAAACAGCTCGCGATAGCGCAGGTCTTGCCACTGGCGCACGGCATAGACCAGCACCACCCGCTCAAAGCGCTGCCAGATGTCCCGGGTGCCCAGCATGGCAATAAATGGCGCCACACCGGTACCGGTGGCCAGCAGGCACAAGGTGCTGGCGGCACTGGCGCGTGACAGTGTCAGCGTGCCCTCGGCCTGCTGCTTGACCCACAGGCTGTCGCCCACCGCCAGGCGTGAAAGCCGGCGCGACAGATCGCCTTCAAGCTGGGTATAAAAGAAGAACTCGAGTTCCGGTGCAGACGGGGTGCTCAGGATGGAGTAAGGCTGGGCAATCGCTTCCAGCTGCTGTGCATCCACGGTGGTGTCGGCATCCGCCGGCAACGCCAGCCACGTATACTGGCCGGCCTCGAAGCCAGGCAAGATGGCCGCCAGACGCAGTGAAAACAGGTTGTCGGTCCAGTGGGATACCGCTGACACACGCGCCTGCATCCAACCCGGAACGGGCGCCTTGTCTGAGTTGTCGGTCATTGCGCAAGCCTTGGCTTAAAAAGGGCGCCATTCTCGCACAAACAGAAAATGATTGGCACTTGCTACCCGGATTCTATAGTCTTTGGGCATCGTTTTGTGTCGTAAAGAATTCCATAACAAGAGGTGCACGATGTCGTCTGAAAGTTCCCGTTCGCTGATGCAACGCTGGTTTGAAACCCCGCTGTGGCGCCGTATCGTGCTGGCGCTGGTCCTCGGGGTGATTGTGGGAGCAATCTGGGGCGAGGGCGCACAATCCATTCGCTGGATTGGTGACCTGTTTATCCGCGGCATTCAGATGGTGGTGGTGCCGCTGGTGTTTGTGACCATTGTCTCGGGCATTGTGTCGCTGGGTGATCCGCGCCGGCTCGGCTCTCTGGGCGGCAAAACCTTTGCCATGTACATGCTGACCACCCTGATTGCGATCTCGATCGGTCTGACACTGGCGGCGCTGATTCAGCCGGGCGTCGGTGTCGATTTGTCCGGCGCTGTCCCCGGCACCTTGCAGGAGCCGGTATCGTTTCGTGACCAGCTGATGCGCATTGTGCCGACCAACCCGTTTGCGGCGCTGGCCTCGGGTGACTTTCTGGCAGTGATCTTTTTCGCGATTATTTTTGGTATCGGCATTCTGTCCATCGGTGATCAGGGCAAGCCGCTCAAGGATCTGATGGAATCGGCTACCGGTGTGATGCTCAAACTCATCGGCTGGGTAATGGAAACTGCACCGATTGGTGTGTTCGCACTGATTGCCTGGGTTTCCGGCACACAAGGTGTGCGAGCGCTGATGGATGTGATTCCGCTGGCCGGCACCGCAGTGCTGGCCTACGCCGTGCACATGGTGTGCATTTACGGTGGACTGATGAAGTTTGTCCTGGGTCTCAAACCCTGGCACTTTTTCCGTGATGCCAAAAATGCCACGCTGGTTGCCTTCTCAACCTCCTCCAGTTCAGCGACCTTGCCGGTGACCATGTCGGTTGCCGAAAACAATCTCGGCATCAAACCCGTGGTGGCTTCCACCGTGTTGCCGCTGGGTGCCACCATCAACATGGATGGCTCGGCGATTTATGTCGGTGTGGTGTCGGTGTTTGCCGCGCAGGCCTTTGGGGTTGATCTGTCGATTGTCGATTACATCATCATGGCGGGCGCGACCACCCTGGTGTCCGTGGGCACGGCCGCTGTGCCGGGCGCCTCGGTATTCCTGATGGCCGGTGTGATGTCAACGATTGGCCTGAGCCCGGCGCAAATTGCACTGGTGGTCGGGTTTGTGCTGCCGTTTGACCGTCCGCTGGACATGCTGCGCACTTGTCTCAACGTGACCGGCGATCTGGCTGTTGCCACTGCGGTAGCCAAATGGGAAGGTGAGTTTGATCAGCAGATGTTCGACAGCGGTCATGCCTTTGTGGACCCGCGCTCGGAGTCTGATCAGGCCTAAAAATTCCAGCTCAAGGTCACGCCGGCACGCACATCCTGATCCAGAAAGTACAGTGGGGTTTGCGTGTCGGCCCGCGTCAGCACCAGCTGACTGCTGAGTTCCCAGTCATCACTCAGGCGCCAATCGGCGCCCAGAAACATCAGCATCGCTTCGGCATCCAGTTGTGACTGCAAGGTCACCGACAGGATCAGTTCGTCATTGCGCAAATTGTTGCTATAGCGCATCAGCACATTGCCCCGGGAGTCCATTTCTGCGCCCTGGTCGCGCTGCGCGGCCACACTGAGGCTGAACTGCTGCGTAGGGCTGATGCCGTATTCCAGCCCGGCCGACGCCGCCAGCCGGTTGCCTTGCGTGAATCCGGGCACGGGCACCGTGCCACCGCCGGGCAGGGCAGCGGTGTTGATGCGGTCACTCAAAATACCATGGTTGTAGGCCACATCCAGTGTCAGCAGCAGGCGGCCGATGGCACGATTGGCGCTGAATCCGAGCAGGCCATGATCGTTGATCTGTGATTGCGCGCGCAGTTGGCCGTCTTGCAAGGACGAGGTGATGTCTGCGGGCAGCGTGTAACGCAAGGGGTTTTCATACAACCACGCGGCCATGAACGCGATGTCACTGCCAGTCAACGAGCGGCTCCAGCGTGTGCCGGCCTCAAACAGGGCCTTGCTGCGGCGGTGATAACCCAGGCGCAGCGGCACACCCATGACCTCGCGCGCCTGCGGATACAGGGGACTGCCGGTGACCGGCACCGGATCAAATTCCGGGTACAGGTTCACAAAACTGGACCAGTTGCCCTGTTCGGTGAACATATCCCAGACCAGCAGCCACTGGTTCAGGCGGGCATCTTCAATATCGATGATGCTGAGGTCGCGGTACTCGGTGGTGTTGATCACATCCAGCACGGAATTGCCCACCGTTTCGCCCCAGACGATGGTCTGGCGCCCGAAGGAAAAACTGTGCGTGCTGCCACTGCGCTGGATAAACAACTCATTGATGCGCCACTCGCCATCATCGCGGCCGGGACTGTCAAATTCGTAGTCCCCCTTGGCCCAGACGCGCGCCTGGGCACTGCCTTGCAATAACCAGCCAGTGGCAAACGGGTTCTGGTAGCGCAGGTTCAATCCCAGACGGCTGGTTTCAACACCGTGGCTGCGCTGTACGCTGTTGCCATCCGGGGTGGTGATGCGGTGTCGATTCAGGTGGCCGCTCAGTTGCTGGCTGAGTTGGAAACGAAAGTGTCCTGGCGCTTCGGAGGCGTTGTCGAATAACGAGTCACCTTCAATCGAGTCACTGTCAAAGCTGTTGCCAAACAGATCATCAAAATTGGCGTTGCTGAATGGGTCGGCGTCCTGCGCTGAGGCGGCTGCGCTCACCAAAACAGCCGCAGCCAGCAGACCGGAGCGCGATAGTGTCCGCCGCATCAGTCCACCTGGGCACGAATGTTTTGCAACTCGGCTTCGCGGAATGCGACATCGGTGAGTGTGCGCGGTGTCAGAAAATTCTCGGGAATGCTGACGCCGGTGTTGATCTCCAGAATCGCCATGTTGGACAGGCGATTGGCCACCAGATTCATCATGGTCAGCGAGCGTGCCGTCCACACCCCGTTGATCTGCTCCACCCGCGAGGCCATCAGACGTTTGATTTCACGTCCGCTGCGGTCGTACATGTCAGCGCGCAATACCACCAGACGCTCCTTGTCCACGTATTGCACGGTACGGGCATAACGCGAGCTGCGTGCCCGTTTTTCGTTGGGAATGGTTTCAATCAGCCATACCGCGCGCCCGGATTCCTCGCCTTCGCCCTGCAGGGTGATGGTGTACTCTTCCAGTTTGCCGGTGTCCTGGTCTTCAGTGGTGAATTCAGAACCAAACAGGGACGCCGGCTCGGAGTCGTCATCAGAGTTGCCGCTGGCAATGCGTTTGACCTGACCCAGTGCGGACAGGTAGAGCCAGGTTTCATTGTCCCGGGCCGGATCGTCGTAGGTATAACTGAGCATGCCAATACCACGCTCGGCGGCGGGTTCCAGCACGATGGAGATGGCGCGGGTGTCCCGTTTATTGTCACCGGTGTTGATGCTGACCGATTCCAGTGCCTTGATACGGGGCCGTTCGGCGCAGGTAATCTGGTTGTTCTGCAGGCCAAAGCGGCAGCTCGACAGTTGCACACGATTAAAGGCCGCATCGGCAATCGCGCGCTGGTTGTCTTCCACCTGCTCCAGAATGTCGCGGCCATCCGGGCTTTGTGCCCAGGTCGCCGGCATCAGCAGGCTCAGCAGCAGGGCTGACAGCAGGCGTCGCGTTGTAACAGACGTGTGTGCAGGTTCAGGCAGTGTCATGTCGCGCTTCCCCGATCTCAGTCGACTGGCCAAAACCGGTCAACGGTCCACTCAGGCCAAAACGTGGTTTAAGTATCATCAACAGCGCCGGCAACAACAGCAGATCGCACAGCAGGGCCATAAAAATCGCCAGGCCGCCGAACATGCCGATTTTGGCGATGCCCAGATATTCCGAGAAACTCAGGATGGCAAATCCCAGCCCCAGAATCATGGTCGTGAACATAACGGCACGGCCGACATCACGCAAGGTGTTCTGCAGTGCCTGCTGCATGTTGCGGGTTTTGATCAGTTCCATGCGGTAGCTGGTCATGAAGTGAATGGTGTCATCCACGGCCACGCCGATAATCACCGGCGCAATCAGCAGCGTGTCTGTATCCAGCGTAATGCCCAGCAGACCCATGACTCCGAAGGTGAGCAGAGCCGGGATCAGGTTGGGGACTACTGAAATCAGACCAGCCTGCACCGACCCCAGCGTGATGATCATGATGGCGCTGATCACTCCCAGTGCTAGCAGGAAACTGCTGTACTGCGACTGCGCAATTTCATCCATGGCGCGCATCATCAACGGCACCGAGCCGGTGACAGTGACCTGCAAATCCGGAAACTGTGTTTGCAGAGGACCAAACACGCTGTCGATTTCTTCGCCCAGTTCCTGAAAAAACCGCTGATACTGGTACGAGCCGGCGTTGTAGGCATTGATGGTGATGTGGCTGCGGCTGAAGTCATCGGAGACCAGGCTGCGACGCTCTTCCGGGTTGGCACTGTTGAACAGGTACATCAGCTGCGACACGGTCACCGCGTCATCGGGAATGCGGTAATACGCCGCATCATCCCGGTTCATGACCTGATAGGTATCCTTGACGATGTTGGCCAGTGAGTACGTGCGCGAAATGTCGTCGGGGTAACGCTCGGTGATATGCGCCTGCAGGGTTTCCATCGCACGCAGGATCGCCGGTTCCATCAAGCCGTCGCTGATGCCGGTGTCGATCATCACGGAGATGGTCTGTGCGCCTGCCATGTGATCGTCCACCATGTTGTAGGCGATGCGCGGCGGGCTGTCAGCACGTGCCAGTTCTGCCACATTGCTGTCAATGCGCACCTGGCTGGTGCCGTAGACTGACGCCGCAAAAATCACGGCAAACACGCCCAGCACTGTCCACGGCCGCGCCGACACAATCTGCAGGCATCCGTGCAGTATTTGCGCCTGCCAGCGCAGCACGATCAGCGTAATCACCGCAATCAGTGACAGATACGCGCCCACACCCAGTCCGGCCAGCATCATCACCACAGCAATCAACAACACCAGTGCGCCGATTTGCGCAGTCAATGGCAGAGCCTGCCAACGTTGCAGCAGGGCGGATGCCGATGATTTGCCGCTATCAGCCGGCGGATGCCACAGGCTCAGCAGAATCGGCAGCAGAACCACGGTGAACAAAAACGCCAACATCACACCCAGGGCGGACATCAGGCCGAATACACGGATGGGAACCAGATCGGAGAAGGTCAGTGCCAGCACCCCGGCCATGGTGGTCAGCGAGGTCACCAGAATTGCCATCCCGGTTTTTTCATACGCGTGGGACAGCGCGGGCAGGTGCTCCTCACCTTTTTGACGGAAGACAAAATAGGCACTCATCACGTGAACGCAATCGGCAATGCCCACTGCAAATACCAGCATGACCGTCAGCGTCACCATCGTCGACAAGGTGGCGCCCAGCCACACCGTCAGGCCCCAACTCCACAGCAGGCTCAGCAGAATCGTGGTAATCGACCAGACCACCGCACTGAACGAGCGGAACAGCGTGCGCAGCAACATCACAAAAATGGCGATCATGCCGGCCGCCAGCCACAGCATGGTCTGCAGCACCTCAAACACCCAGGACATCAGCGAGGGATTGCCGGCGGGGTAGAAGGTCAGGATGTCCTCATGATCGGCATAAACAGCGCTGACAGCACGGAAGAAGTCGTGATACTCCACCATGTCGACCACATCAAAGCGGATCTCGTCGACGGTAGCGGATTCATCAAACGCCAGCTCAAAACTGCCGTCACTGTCAAAGCTGTCAAAATTGCTGAAGGCATCGTCCAGCGAGATGTTGTCGGCGTTCACTGCCGGCACATAGTCATCCACCGGCTGCGCACCAAAGGTGGTTTGCAGCAACAAGGCACCAAAACGGCCATCAGCGGAATAAAACGCCAGGCGGTAGTCTTCTTCCGTCAGTGCGCGCTCGCGAATGGCGGCCAGCTCAGCCGGGTCGTCCGGAATCTGCTCCGGCACCAGCCGCTCCGAGCGCAAGGTATCGCCTTCCACACGCTGTACGCGCAAACTGGTAATCGATTGCACCCGGCGAATCAGATCCAGTTGTGACAGATCCGCGTCATAGCGCGCAGCATCCAGCGTGCGCCAGTCACGCAGCTTTTCGGTCAGCGCCTGAGCCGCCCGCAGCGACGCTGCCGAGAACACATCACCGTCGCGGGCTTCATAGACCAGAAACAGCGAGTCATCGCTGCCAAACTGGGTACGGAAGTTGTTGAGTGCCGTAATCGCCGGATCATCCTGATCCAGAAAACTGTCCACACTCATGTCAATGCG
Organism: Pseudohongiella sp.; assembly: GCA_036834885.1. Classification (GTDB taxonomy): domain Bacteria; phylum Pseudomonadota; class Gammaproteobacteria; order Pseudomonadales; family Pseudohongiellaceae; genus Pseudohongiella. The sequence goes on from DAITNA010000007.1 coordinate 96,649, forward strand.
GGTGCGGGTGGCAGCCCCCCACGCCATCACCACACTGATCAGCACCAGTACAATCAGCACGGTGCTGCGGTATTTGATCATCAGGGCAGGCGTCGCCGCAAAAAGACGGGCAAGCACCAGAAGCCGGTTTTCCATAACGTTGCTCCAGCACGTCCTGTTACCGCTTCATACAGGGGCTTGTGATTTTGTTGTTGTCAGCCAGGTCGCCGGATCAGCAGCGATACACACCAAAGGTCTGTCGGCCTTCGTCGATGGTGGATTCCGGTACCACGCGATTGCCACCCAGACGTCCACCTTCATTGCGAGCCAGATCCACCAGCTCTTCCTGCAGACGATTGGCGCCACGCTGCACAAAACCGATATTGTCGAGCGCGTTGACATTGGCTGTTCCCACGCGGGTACAGCCGCCGACCTGGGCTGCGGTGGCCAACTGGACGTTACGGCCTTCCGGGGTGATCTGAACCCAGGTGTTGCCGCAGGCTGCCAGGGTCATCAACAGACCGGCAGTGAGCAACAGGCGATTGGAATGCTTGAAAAGAGTGTGACGGGACTTCATACAGGGCTTCCGGTTTGGATTGACGGTTGCATTGTATTATCCGTGTTCCGGATCGTTTATCAACAACCCGGATGGGCAGTTGACAAGGCAATTTCCATAAATGTGAATAGGCTCACGTTTATCGAACGTCTGTTCTGAATTTTGGTCGCCGGCTGATAGCCTCCGGGGCATCTGTGATACCATTTGCGCCAATTTCAGCAGGAGAACACCCCAAATGTCAGCATTGTCGAATTTGTCCGGTAAAAACGTCGTCATCATTGGAGGCACCTCCGGTATTGGTCTGGCCACCGCCATCGCAGCCAGCAATCTCGGCGCCAGGGTCTGGGCTGCCGGTCGCTCGGCCGAACACATGGAAAAGGCGCGTGCGGCGACACAGGGTAAGGTGCAACTGGTCACGCTGGACACGCACGATGCCGAGGGCATGAAGGCACTCTTTACCTCGATTGGCACGATTGACCATCTGGTATCGGCGGCGACCGGCGGCACGCGCACACTGAAACCCTTTATTGAACAGACCGAAGAGCAGTTCCAGGCCGCCTTTGGCAAACTCTGGGGTTATGCCAAGGTCGCGCGCGTGGGCGCGCCGTTTGTCGCCAAAGACGGTTCCATCACCTTTGTCAGCGGTGCACCGGCTCGTCGCTTCAAACCCAATATGTCCGCGCTCAGCGCGGTGGGTGGCGCGGTGGAAAACATGGTGCGCAGTCTGGCCGTTGAGTTGAGCCCGATTCGTGTCAACGTGGTGTCTCCCGGCATCATTGACACCGCGCTGTTTGACTGGATGGGCGCTGAAAAAGCCGATCGCGTGGCAGCCATGACCGCCGGTCAGCTGGTCCGCCGTGTGGGTCGTCCGGAAGAAGTCGCCAGTGCGCTGATCTACCTGATGCAAAACGGTTATGCCACCGGCACCACGGTGGATGTGGATGGCGGGCAGTTGCTGTCATGAGTGCGGCCGATATCAGTCTTGAACAGGCCATCCGCCAGCGCCGTTCCGTGCGTGCCTACAAACCGGATCCGGTGCCCCAGGAGGTCTTGCAGTCGATTTTTGAACTGGCGCAGTGGGCACCATCCAATTGCAATGTGCAGCCGTGGAAAGTTTATGTCGCCAGCGGTGCCTTGCGCGACCGCCTCAGCACCGAGATGCAGCGTCGCATCCGCGAGGGCGTGCCGCCCAACCCCGATTATGAATACCGGGGTGATTTTGTTGGTGAATACCGCACACGACAGGTTGAGTGTGCGATTGCGTTATATAACGAGATGGGCATAGCGCGTGATGACAAACCCGGTCGTCAACGGGCCGTCATGCGCAACTTTGAATTTTTTGATGCGCCGTACATGGCGTTTATCGGCATGGATCGCGCCTTTGGCACCACCGTGGCGATTGATGTGGGCATGTACGCACAGAACCTGATGTTGTTACTGGTGGCCCATGGACTGCACAGCTGTCCGATGGGTACCATGCGCAACTACCCGGATCTGGTGCGCGACGCTTTTGATCTGGATGATAACCAGCGAATCCTGTTTGGTCTGGCATTCGGTTATGAAGACACCTCGGAGCCTGCCAACCGCACACGCACCACGCGTGATCCGGTGTCGGCGAGTGTGATGTTCAGATCCTGAATGACCCTGATGGAATACCCATTTTATGCGTTTCAAACCTGTTGTACTGATATACGACCTCAATAACAAACTGGTCGATGAGGTGGCTGCAGAGCTCGGCAAAACCGGCCGCTACACCACCATCAATACCTTTAATGAAGGCAATGCCATGGACGCGGTACAACAGTATGATCGCGGTTTTGGCATGCTCACCAACAAACTTACCTGTGTCATTACCGGCTGGAACGAATACAAAAAACCGCGCGACCAGTTTTTGTATCACCTGCGCGCGATGGAGCGTAAAAGCCCGATGCGTCAGCCAACACCGGTGATCCTGATTACTGAAGATCACCGCGAAGATCTCAAGCGCCGCGCCCTGGATGCCCAGGAAGGCGGTGTGATCGCCTATTTGCACCCGGACACGTTTAAAGCCTCATTGACCACGCTGATGGCTGAGCTGGTCGACGGTGGCAACCCGCAGGAAATGAACCAGCGCGCGCTGGACGAATTCCTCAGCGAATCGCTGCACGAGGAGTAAGCGCTTGTCCAAGTTCGAGTTCATCATGATGTTTGTGTCGGTGGTGGTGGCCTTCGCCATGGCCGAACTGCTGATGAGCTGGGGCCGCATTATCCGCAACCGCCACCGGGTGCAGCAGCCTTGGCTGCTGGCAGGCTGGTCCTTGTGGCTGCTGACCATCATGACCTACCACTATCTTGGCTTCTGGGAATATCAGGCCTACGACTTTACGCGGGTGGCGCCGATGCTGCTGTTTCTGGCGGCGCCCATCATGATGGTGCTGCTGACCTTTGCGCTGATGCCGGAAGTGCGGCACTACCGCACCACCAACCTGGAGTTGCACTTTTTTCAGCAGAAAAACTGGTTTCTGGTCATGGTCATCATTTTTCTGTTTTTGTCGCGTGCCTCCGACCCGCTGTTGCCGGATTTTGCATACACCTGGCCCCAGCGCATGCTGGGCACGGTGGTGGTGACACTGTCGATTATCTGGCTGCTGTTCACCCGCGAGCGCAAAATACATTTTGGCCTGATGTTGTTTAATCTGGTCTATCTGCTGGCGGTGTCCTTGTATCTGCCGGTGCGCGGGCTCACCGCGTTCTGAATCACCTTGCTCAGCGCTCTGGTGGCGGCGGATAGGCGCCGTCCTCACCATGTACTTCCTGACCCGTCACCGGCGGGTTAAACACGCAGGCCAGCACCAGATTCTCATCATCGGCATACAGAATATGTTTGTCGTGATGGTTGAGCACGTACAAGGTGCCGGGTGTAATGCGGTGACGCTCGCCTGTCGTCAGGTCCACGATGGAGCCGCTGCCGCTGATGCAATACACCGACTCCAGATGATGTTTGTAATGCATCCGCGTTTCGGTGTTGGCAAAAATGGTCGTGATGTGGAAGGAGAACCCCATGGCATCATCGGCCAGCAACATGCGTACACTCTGCCAGGTCTCCGAGCGCACGCAGCGCCCGGAGTTTTCACAATTCTGCAGTGTTCTGACAATCATGACGCCGCCCTCAGTTGTGACTTCAACGTGTTGTTGACAGCGCGTTGCAGGATGTCCAGTCCCTTGTCCAGTTCCTCGATGGTGATGGTCAGCGGGCACAGGCATTTGACCACCTGATTGTCCGCGCCGCTGGTTTCGATGATCAGTCCGTTATCAAAGGCCTCGCGGCAGATTGCACCGGCAATCTCGCCATCCCGAAACGACAAACCTTGCATGAAGCCGCGGCCCTTGGTGTGAATCAGGCGACGGTCAAACCCTTTGGCAATGCCTTGCAGGCGCTGGCTCAGGTGTGCGATTTTTTTCTGCACATCCAGCTGAAAGCTGTCATCCGCCCAATAGTGTTCCAGGGCTTTGGCCGCGGTGACAAAGGCGTGATTGTTGCCTCTGAACGTCCCGTTGTGTTCACCCGGTTTCCACTGGTCGTATTCCGGCTTGATCAGGGTGACAGCAAACGGCAAGCCATAACCGCTCAGTGATTTGGACAAGGTCACCAGATCCGGCTTGATGCCGGACTCTTCAAAACTGAAGAAGCGACCGGAGCGGCCACAACCGGCCTGAATGTCATCCACAATCAGCAGAATGTCATGTTTGCGGCACAGCGCTTCAATGCGCTGCAACCACTCGTTGCTGGCCGTGTTGAGCCCGCCTTCGCCCTGAATGGTTTCCAGCATCACCGCCGCCGGCTTGTCGAGACCACTGGAGGAATCCTCAATCATCTGCTGCAGCAGTTTCACCGTATCCAGCTCGTGTCCCAGATAACCGGCATAGGGCAGGTGGGTCACACCGGTCAAGGGAATGCCCGCCGCATCGCGGTGATGGGAATTGCCAGTGGCCGCCATCGAGCCCAGACTAACGCCATGGAAACCGTTGGTAAAGGCCACAATATTGTGACGACCGGTCACATTGCGCGCGATTTTCATCGCCGCTTCCACCGCATTGGTGCCGGTGGGGCCGGTAAACTGCACCACATACTCCATCGCACGTGGTTTGAAAATAAACCGGTCCAGGTTTTCCAGAAATTCCCGTTTGGCACCGGTGTGCATGTCCAGCCCGTGGGTGATGCCATCCTGCTCGATGTAGTCGATCAGGGCTTTTTTCAGCACCGGATTGTTGTGGCCGTAATTGAGTGTGCCGGCACCGGCCAGAAAATCCAGATAGGCATTGCCCTTTTCGTCATACAGATGGCTGCCTTTGGCGCGGGTGAAAATCACCGGAAACGCGCGGGCATAACTTTGTACAGCCGACTCAATGTGTTTGAAAATGTCAGTCATGGTTTTCTCCCTGTTGCATGCAGCGGATCACCGGACCAGAGGTCCGATGCGCAGTTTGTATTCAGTGTCGTGAAGATTGAGAAAGTGTTGCTCGCGATCAAACATCACCGACTCGGTGATGTTGGCCTTGAAGCGGCGTGCCAGCGCACTGAACATCGCGCGTGATGCCGTGTTGTCAGCGGTGACGGTGGTTTCCACAAAGCGGATATGACGTGTGGCCTCGCGCTCCAGAATGTGATCCAGCATGCGACTGGCGACACCGCGGCCTTGTGCAGCGGTATCCACCGCCACTTGCCACACAAACAGTGTGTCTGTCTGTTGGGGAGGAATGTACGCGGTAATCACACCGGCGAGATCGTCGCCAAGCGTGGCCACCACACTGGTGTCACTGAAGTGCGCACACAAGACGAGATAACAGTAGAGTGAGTTGTCGTCCAGAAACACGCTTTTGCGAATCAGATTGTGAACGGCGGTGCCGTCATCCGGCGTGGGCTGGCGAACGAGAATTTGATGGTGGATATTCGGTCTTTCTTGAAGCGCTGGCGCTTCTTGAAATGTGCTCATAAGGCTGGATTTTTCCCTTCCTGTTAATCAAATATCGCAACAAGCCTAACAAGCGAGCGCGCTGTTGTCTAAACCGAAAGGTCTGTTATCTGGCTGTTTTTTGGTCAATGACAGCCGTTCATTCCGGAAAAACCACCGCAGAACAGGCGGTTATGGGCGTGATAAAAAGCAGGAAAAAAAATTAAAAAAAACGGCGCTGTGTGGCAGCGCCGTTTGATTGATGCCGGAAATCCGGCGATTCAGTGCCGATTAATTCGGCAATGCCAGCGCAATAATTTCCGCCGGACCATTACCGCTGACCGCCATCACAATGTACTGCTTGCCATTGTGGATATAGGTCATTGGCAAACCGGTTTGGGAAGCAGGCAGCGCGATTTCCGCCACGATCTCACCGGTGGTTTTGTCATGGGCACGGAACACTGGATTGCCACCCTGGCCTTCGCCCGCAAACAGCAGCGACTTGGTCAGCAGCAGGCCGGCGCGGGTCGGGATACCGGTACGCGGCAGGTCCACACCTTGCAGCAGCGGATGGTTTTTGATGGCGTCCGGGGTATCCGCGTTGGCCACCGTCCAGGCAATCTCGCCCTTGTTCAGATCCATCGCGGTAATCCGGCCCCACGGCGGCGCCACAATCGGGATGCCATCCACACTCGGGTTACGCGCCGGGCCCTGAATCCAGTCCACGGTGGAGAACTCCGAGCCCGGTACCAGTGACAGCACGGCCACCTCTGTGCGTGACGGGATATAGAGCATGCCGGTGTCGGGGTCGTAAGCGCCACCTTCCCAGTTCGAGCCGCCCAGCGTGCCCGGCAGGCTGATGGTGCCAATCGTGCCATCAGCGCCATTGGCCACTGACGGCGGCGCAAAGAGCGCACCCATGCGATAGGGCTTCACGGCCTCTTTGGCGCGCGCCAGAATCTCCGGGGTAAAGGCCACCAGATCCGCTTCGCTGAAACCCTGACGGTCGTAGGCCGGCGGTTTGGTCGGATGCGGCTGTGTCGGCGACGTCCACTCACCGGGCACATCGGTCTGCGGCACCGGACGCTCTTCAATTTCCCAGATCGGTTCGCCGGTCGCGCGATCCAATACAAAGGCAAAGGCCTGTTTGGTTAGCTGCACCAGCACTTTTTTGCCATCGGGCAGATCCGCCAGAATCGGGGTAGACGGCGTGTCATAGTCCCAGATGTCATGGTGAACGAGTTGATAGTGCCAACGATAATCACCTGTACGGTAGTCCAGAGCGACAACCGAGTTGGTGAAGAGGTTGTTGCCGGGACGATCTCCGCCATAACGATCGCCGGTGGCGGATTCTGTTGGCAGGTAAATCAGACCCAGCTCCGGATCAGCGGACATCGCGGACCACACGCCACCATTGCCACTGGTCTGGGCAGAATCATTTAACCAGGTGTCATAACCCATCTCGCCAACCATGGGGATATTGCGACGGGTCCACAGCAGCTCACCGGTACGGATATCAAACCCGCGCACATCGCCCTTGATGTTGTCCGCGTGCGGCGGCCGCATGCTGACCTGATGCGCAGCACCCACCACCAGCACGTCATTGACCACGGTCGGCGGGAAGGTCAGGGTGATATCCA
>DAITNA010000008.1:0-100453 GCA_036834885.1 Pseudohongiella sp.
TATATTTTTTGTACAGTCGCAGCCTGTACAAAAAATATACGCTCCGACCCTATTTCCTTTACTCCACCCGCAGCACGCGCCCATAATTGCCGGCTTTGGACAGACACGGGGCCGCGCAGTACGATCATGGACAACATCACGATCCGGGGAGCCAGAACCCATAATCTGAAGAACGTCAATCTGACCATCCCGCGCGACAAACTGGTCGTGATCACCGGCCTGTCCGGCTCCGGAAAATCCTCACTGGCATTTGACACCCTGTACGCCGAAGGCCAGCGTCGTTACGTGGAATCGCTCTCCACCTACGCGCGCCAGTTTCTGTCCATGATGGACAAACCCGACGTCGATCACATCGAGGGGCTGTCGCCCGCGATTTCAATCGAGCAAAAGTCCACCTCGCACAACCCGCGCTCGACGGTTGGCACCATCACCGAAATCTACGACTACCTGCGCCTGTTGTTTGCCCGTGCCGGTGAACCGTATTGCCCCACCCACCACAAAAAACTGCAGGCGCAAACGGTCAGTCAGATGGTGGACCAGATTCTGGCGCTGCCCGAAGGCAGCAAAATCATGGTCCTTGCCCCGGTTGTGCGTGACCGCAAAGGGGAACATCTGCATGTGTTCAAGGAACTGCAAAGCAGCGGTTTTATCCGCGCGCGTATCAATGGCATTGTGACCGAGCTGGATGACACCCCGGCGCTGGAGAAAAATAAAAAACACCAGATTGATGTGGTGGTTGACCGGCTGAAAGTGCGCCCGGACATTCAACAGCGTCTGGCCGAAAGCCTGGAAACTGCGCTCAATCTTGCCGACGGCGTGGTCTCGGTCGCGTTTATGGACGACGATGCCCAACAACCGGAGCTGATGTTTTCCTCGCGTTTTGCCTGCCCGATTTGCAGTCACAGTATCAGCGAACTGGAACCCCGCCTGTTCTCCTTCAACAACCCGGCCGGTGCCTGCAGCAGTTGTGACGGTCTGGGTGTGAAACAGTATTTTGATGCCAGCCGCATTATCAGCGACACTTCGCTTTCGCTGGCGGAAGGTGCGATTCGTGGCTGGGACCGGCGCAATTTTTATTATTTCCAGATGCTGAATTCTCTGGCCGCGCACTACGGCTTTGAAGTCGACAAACCGTTCTCGTCGCTGAACAAAAAACATCAGCGCATTGTGCTCAACGGCAGTGACGGTGAAGAGATCGATTTCAAATTCATGAACGACCGCGGTGACTACACCGTCCGGCGCCACAGTTTTGAAGGCATCCTGCCGAACATGGAACGGCGCTACAAGGAAACCGAGTCGCAAGCGGTGCGCGACGATCTCTCGCGCTTTCTGAGTTCACAGCCCTGCCCTGATTGTGAAGGCACTCGCCTGTGTGCCGATGCACGCCACGTCTATATCAACAACACCACCTTGCCGACGGTCACACAGATGACCATCGCACAGGCGGCACAGTATTTTGCTGACCTGCAACTGGAAGGGGCACGTGCCACCATTGCGGAAAAAATCATCAAGGAGTTGCAACAGCGTCTGCAGTTCCTGATTGATGTTGGTCTGAACTATCTGACACTGAGCCGCAGCGCAGACACCTTGTCCGGCGGCGAAGCCCAGCGCATTCGCCTGGCCAGCCAGATTGGCGCCGGCCTGGTCGGCGTGATGTACATTCTGGATGAACCCTCGATTGGTCTGCACCAGCGCGACAATGATCGCCTGCTGAACACCTTGTTCCATTTGCGCGACCTGGGTAACACCGTGATTGTGGTCGAACACGATGAAGATGCCATCAAGGCCGCTGACCACCTGATTGATATTGGCCCCGGCGCCGGTGTGCATGGCGGTGAAATCGTGGCACAGGGTCAGGTCGCCGACATTATCGCCTGTGAGCGTTCGGTGACCGGACAATATTTGTCAGGCAAACGCGCCATTGACATTCCGGCCAAACGCCATCAACCCGACGACGCCAAGTGGCTCAGTATCAACGGCGCGCGCGGCAACAATCTGCAGAATGTGAATTTGAGGCTGCCGCTGGGACTGTTCACCTGTGTCACCGGTGTCTCCGGTTCCGGCAAATCCACCCTGATCAACAACACCCTGCACCCGATTGCCTCCACCGCGCTCAATGGTGCCACCACACTGGAAGCTGCACCCTACGACAGCATCGAAGGACTCGACCAGCTCGACAAAGTGGTCGACATCGACCAAAGCCCGATCGGGCGCACACCGCGCTCAAACCCGGCCACCTACACCGGCATTTTTACCCCGGTACGCGAACTGTTCGCCGGCACCCAGGAAGCGCGCTCACGCGGCTACACGCCGGGCCGGTTCAGCTTCAATGTCAAAGGCGGCCGCTGCGAAGCCTGTCAGGGTGACGGCGTGGTGAAAGTGGAAATGCATTTTCTGCCCGACGTCTACGTGGCCTGTGATGTGTGCCATGGCAAACGCTACAACCGCGAGACTCTCGAAATCCGTTACAAAGGCAAAAATATCGCCGAAGTGCTGGACATGACCATCGAAGATGCCCGCGAGTTTTTTGATCCGGTGCCGGTGATCGCCCGCAAACTGCAAACATTGATGGATGTGGGACTGAGTTATATCCGACTCGGCCAGGCGGCGACCACGCTCTCCGGCGGTGAGGCACAGCGCGTCAAGCTCGCGCGCGAGCTCTCGAAACGCGACACCGGGCAAACCCTCTACATTCTGGATGAGCCCACGACCGGTTTGCATTTTGAAGACATCCGGCAGCTGCTGGCGGTGTTGCATCAGCTGCGTGATCAGGGCAACACCGTGGTGGTGATTGAGCACAATCTGGATGTGATCAAGACCGCGGACTGGATTGTCGATCTGGGGCCGGAGGGGGGCAGCGGTGGTGGGCAGATCGTCGCCGAGGGCACACCGGAGCAGGTGGCACAATCAGCGCTGTCGCATACCGGGCGCTATCTGAAGCGCACGCTGGGTTAAGGCCGCTGGCACATACGAAGCAGAGAGCACTCGGCAGGCAGGGCTCGATGCTGGACAGAGGAGAGCCAGTGGTGGGCAGGGCTACGAGCGAGGAACAATAAAGACGCGCAGCGTCGTTCCGAGGAGTTGCCCTGGCTGCCGCTGGCTCTCCGGCAACTGAACATTCATCGCTCTGAAAACGAAAGCACCACTTCTGGAGAAAGCAGGCAATGGAAGGGGGCAACTCCTCGGAACGACGCTGCGCGTCTTTATTGTTCCTCGCTCGTAGCCCCCTTCCATTGCCCGCTTTCTCTGACAGTGCCAGCTCGACTACTGCGCCTGCGCTGCCAGCTGCAACAGGTATGCCCGGATACTCTCGACCTCACCCGCACCGATGTCCGCGCTGAAGCCGGGCATACCGCGTGACAGCAGATTGCCGTTGAGCACGATGCCGTGGAAACCTTCCTGTGTCAGCAGCATCGGACTGTATCGCAGGTCGGGAATCGGGCCGGCGCTCATCGCAACCGGGCCATGACACACCAGACAATAGGCACCGTACAGCACTGCGCCTGCAGCAGCATCGCCTTCGCTGCTGATACCGGTCAGATTCAGCGGCTGCGGCGACACAATCTGGATGTCGGGCAATTGGCCGTCGGCGCCGAGTTTGAAGGCCATCAGCCGCCCGTTGCGTTGACGGGGATAGTTGCCGGAGAACCGGCCCATGGACAAGGCCATGGCACCACCCTGCCCGGCCAGCGCCAGCACATACTGTTCGCCGTCAAGTTCGTAAGTGACCGGGCCGCCGAGAATGGCGTCACCGACTTCAAACTGCCACAGACGTTGGCCGGTGTCGGTGCGGTACGCATGGAAAAATCCGTCAGCGGATCCCTGAAACACCAGGCCGCCACCGGTGGACAACAGCCCGCTGTTGCCATGCACGCTGTAATTCACGCGCCAGGCTTCGCGCTGGCTGATCGGGTCCCAGGCCAGCAGGGATGACATCGGCTCGTTCTCGATCAGTTCGGTGGCTTGCGGGTTGGCCGGCGGGCGCGGCGCGGCATCCAGCCCGAGATTCCAGCCAGTGGTTTGTGGCACAAATTCCTGCGGATTGCTGTACTGGTAGGAGGTGTTTTGTGTCGGCACAAACACATAGCCGGTTTGTGGGTCAAAGGACATCGGATACCAGTTGTGTCCGCCCAGAGGGCCAGGTATCACTACAGCAGGATCATCACGATAACGCACAATCTCCGCTTCAATCGGACGACCGGTTTGAGCATCCAGGCCGGATGCCCAGTTCACCGGCACATAGTTGTTGCCGGAGATAAATTCACCATTGGTGCGGTCAATCACGTAAAAGAAACCGTTTTTCGGCGCTTGCATGATGACCTGGCGCAGACGTCCTTCGATCATCAGATCTGCCAGAATCATGTGCTGGGTTGCGGTGTAGTCCCAGGATTCGGCTGGCGTGGTCTGAAAGTGCCAGACGTATTCACCGGTATCCGGACGCACTGCCACAATGGATGACAGGAACAGGTTGTCACCGACACCATCGGAGCGGATATTGTGGTTCCACGGGCTGCCGTTGCCGACGCCGAAGTACAACAGGTCCAGTTCCGGATCGTAGGCCATCGAGTCCCAGACCGTGCCGCCACCACCGATTTGCCACCATTCACCGGCCCAGGTTTGCGCCGCCATTTCCATCGCGGCATTCTCAAAACCGTCAGCCGGATTGCCAGGCACCGTGTAAAAACGCCAGAGCATCTCGCCGGTGTTGGCATCGTAGGCGGAGATATAACCGCGCACGCCGAGCTCACCGCCGCCGTTACCGATAATGACCTTTCCGTCAACAATGCGCGGCGCACCGGTAATGGTGTAACGCTTGTCCGGATCCACCGTCATCGTTGACCAGACCTGCTCGCCGGTGGCGCGATCCAGCGCAATCAGGCGCCCATCGAGAGCGCCAAAAAAGACCTTGTCGTCCCAGGCCGCCATGCCACGATTGACCACATCGCAGCAGGCATCCACGGCTTTGGAGCCGGGCACTTGTGGATCAAAGCGCCAGATTTCCTCGCCGGTGCGGGCATCCAGCGCAAAGGCTTTGCTCCAGGCCGTGGTCAGGTAGACCACACCATCAATCACCAGCGGTGTGGCTTCCTGTCCGCGATCAGTGTCGAGTTCAAAGTCCCAGGCCAGCCCGAGATCAGCGACATTCTCACGGTTGATGATGGCCAGCGGGCTGTTGCGTTGTTCAGAGTAGGTGCGGCCGTGGCTGAGCCAGTCGCTGTTGCTGGCGGCCACAATGCGCGCTTCGTTGACGGCAGTGATTTGCCCGGCGGATGTTTCCGCGACGGGATCGGCGGTGCTGTCCACTGTGCTGGTGACAGGTGCCTGATTGCTGTCACCGGAGCAGGCCACCAGCAGCAACAGCGATGCGGCTGCCAGTGTCTGTCTGATCAAATCCGGTTTGGTCTGTGACGCGTGTTGCTGTTGACTCATGCCCTGTCTCCGCTGGTGTTATGGGTCTGAAGTGCATCAAGACCACCGAGCATAAACAGGGCAAAAGCCTCAGGCAAGAACAAACGTTCGAACAGCGCATGCGCTTATTTGGCGACCGCCTGCACACGCACAGTCAGTGTCACTTCTGTTTCGCCAGCATCGGCCGACGGTGCTGCCATTTCCATGCTGGCATCAGCGGCCATTGCTCGCATCATCACCGGCGGTGCGTAACCACCGGACTGGCTATCAATGTCCACGGTGGCAATCTCCACATCGGATTTGCCCAGTGCCGCCGCCGCGCGATCGGCTTTTTCGCGCGCCCGAGTCAGCGCCGCTTCCATCAGACCGTCACGCACTTCATCCGCACGTTCGGTGCTCAGGCTGTAGGACAACTGGTTCATCACAAAACCCATGGCCTGCAGACGCCCGGCCAGTTCCAGCACGGCGGTGGCATCGCGGCTTTCCAGCGTCAGATTTTGTGAGCCTCGCCAAACCTCGTCCGCGCGATTGCCGGAGGGATTGCGGTTGTACTGGTAAACGCCGTAGTAGCCGGTGGAGACCGAGACCTCATCGACCGCACGGGCTGCCGCCAGTGCCTCTGCCATGGCCTGATTGATGCGGTTCTGCACAGCGGCCGCATCGCGGTCGTCCGCCTCAATACGCAGATCTGCAGTCAATGTGTCCTGCCCCACACGGGTGCGCTCAGTCACCGTCAGGGTAATCAGCGTCTGGCCTTCCGGCAGCAGATTGCTCTGGGCCAGGGCCGGACTGGCCAGTATCAGACCAGTGCTCATGGAACAGAACAGGGATACAGCGGTCAAATGACGCATAAGGTGTCGCATGAAAAGCCTCCTGCATGTGCGATATAAACGTGTGATAGATAGATGCCGGCATGGAGGTCATAATGACCTTCGCCGGCTTAAGCCCAGCTTAACAGAGTCCCGTCAGATGAGCGCGCACACAGTCAACACCTTGAACATACCGGACCCGGCAATCAGCTTTGTCAGCGAAAATGGCATTCTGCTGGAGTTTGCGTCGCCTGACTCATCCAAGGTTGACGCGGTGTTGCAACAACGCCTGTGTGAACTGGCGCGATTGCTGGACAGCCACAGCATTGTCGGGCCTTTGCTCTGCGATATTGTGACGGCGCCCGGCAGCCTGCTGTTGTTGCTGCACGATGGCCGCACTGCCCGCCGCCTGCTGCGCCACGCCGAAACCCTCTGGCACGCCAGCGCCCAACAACAGGTCGGACGGGAATCCATTACCATCCCGGTCAGTTATGGCGGCAAGACCGGACCCGATTTGATCGCTGCAGCCCAACACTGTGGCCTGAGTCCGGAGGAATTTGTCCGGCGCCACCACGCTGGTGAATACTACGTGCAAAATCTCGGATTCATGCCCGGTTTTGCCTATCTTGGCGGGCTTGATCCGACGCTGCATTTGCCACGCAAAAACACACCCGCCACCCGCGTACCCGCCGGATCCGTGGCTATCGGCGGCAGTTTTACCGGGGTTTATCCAGCCGCCTCGCCCGGTGGCTGGCATGTCATTGGACACACGACACTGCAATTGTTTGATGTCAGCGCCGATTCCCCCTGTCTGCTGCAACCGGGTGACCGCGTGCGCTTTGTTGTGCAGGAGTTCATGTCATGAGCATGGAAGTTGTGCTCAGTGCCCCCCTGTTGACCATTCAGGATCTCGGCCGCCACGGCTGGCGGCATCTCGGTGTACCGCGCTGCGGTGTCATGGACACGCTGGCACTGCAACAGGCCAATCTGCTGCTGGGCAATGATGACAACGCCGCCGCCCTGGAAATCACCAGTGCGCCGGTGTTGCTGCGTTTTACCGAGCCCACGCGCATTGTGTTGATGGGAGCTGACATGCACGCCGCGCTGCTGGCGTCTGACGCCACCACCATCAAAAAAACACGGCTCTGGCCTGGCTTTGTCACCACGGTGGAGGCCGGGGATTGCCTTCGATTGCAACAGGCACCGGTGCCGGGGCAACGGGCCTTGCTGGCCGTGGCTGGCGGGTTCGCCGTAGCACCTGTCATGGGTTCACGCAGCACCGATCTGATCAACGGTTTTGGCGGTCTGCACGGCAGGGCCTTGCGCGCAGGTGACAAGGTGCCGCTTGGCACAGTTTGCGGCAACACTGTTCGTAGCAGCCACGACAAAACGCGCGGAGTGCGCCAACAGCAGTGGTCGACACTGCTGCGCATTCTGCCGGCAGCTGACTTCAGACGATTTGACGAACGTGCCCGCTCGGCGCTGCTGGAAACTCCCTGGTACGTTCATGCAGATTCCAATCGTATGGGATTGCGGCTGACAGGTGAGCGGCTGGCGCTGGCCGGCAATCACAACAGACAGTTATCGATGGGCGTGTTGCCCGGACTGATTCAGGTACCGGCTGACGGACAGCCGATTATTCTGGCGGCAGATGCGCAGACCACTGGCGGCTATCCAGCGATTGCCAGTGTGATCAGCGCAGATTTGTGGCAACTGGCGTATCTGGGGCCTGGCACTGTGCTACGCTTCAGTGAAGTCAGCCTGGCGGAAGCGCATGGTTTGCGCAGTCGCCAGCAATTGCAGCTAAACCGCCTGCGGCTGGCACTGGGCCACGACCTTCAAGACAGCAGATGAACAAACGTATTGATCTTAATGCCGATCTTGGCGAGGGCTGCGGTTTTGACCGCGAGCTGCTGACGCTGGTGAGCTCGGCGAATATCAGTTGTGGCGCCCATGCCGGCACTGTCGCTGATATTCGTGCCGCCATTGACGATGCACTGGAGTTGGGTGTGCGTATTGGCGCCCACCCGTCCTATCCGGATCGGGAACACTGGGGGCGTCGGTCGCTGACGATGACGGCAGATGCGCTGCGCAGCAGCCTGATGGCACAACTGCAATGGCTGGCCTCGCAAGTGCAAGCGGCTGGCGGGCGCCTGCAACATGTCAAGCCCCATGGCGCGCTGTATAACGATGCCGCGCGTGATCCTGCGCTGGCGGCGTTAATTGCCGTCTGTGTCAAAGAGTTTGACCCGGCGCTGAGCCTGTGTGGTCTGGCCGGTGGGGCCATGATGACAGCAGGTCGTGAGGCCGGATTAAAAGTGGTGCCGGAGGCGTTTGTTGACCGTCGTTATCAGGCCGATGGCTCGCTGGTGCCACGTTCACAGTCACAGGCCGTGATTGATGACGTTCAGCACGCGCTGGCGCAGGCGTTTGCCATTATCAACACACAACCCTTTGCCGCCATTGATGGGCACCCGGTCACAGTCACTGCCGAAACGTTATGCATTCATGGCGACAGTGCACAGGCGCTGTTGTTTGCACGAGGCCTGCGCGCGGCGCTGCATCGCGACGGTATCACCATCGCAGCCCCCTGAGCCAGCTTCAGATATTGCGCAGGTTCAGACGGTAAACACCCGGCGCGTCTTCCTCAGCCATCAGACGCAGCAAGTCGCGCAAAAACGTCGGTGTCGTCGGCTGTACCGCCACCAGCAGATCGGTGTCGTAACGGCCATCCAGCCACAGCCGTGATTGAGCAGTGAGCTGCAAATCGGCAACGGTGTCGGCCGCCTCCATGCTCAGCACAAACTCGCCAGCTTGCGTGCTTTGCAAGCGCCAGGGCAATTCACCCAGCGCCAGCGGCTGCCGGCTGATCCGGGCGGTACGGGGATCAGCAACCGCCAGTACCAGCGCGGCCGACGACCAGACCCCGTCCGCTTGCAAGGACTGAACATCACCGCCTTGCCACAACAAACTGTGCACCTGTCCGACAATCTGCCCTTCAATCTGCATGGCATTACTGAGCGCCTGCAAAAGCGGCGGCCCCTGCAACTGGCCCGACACCAGATCCGAGGCCGGCAATTCAAATACCAGCCCGGTTACCGTCAGCGCACCGGCCGGTGTCACACAGGCGTTGCCGTCGAAGGGTCGCAGCGCCGAGCTGGATGCCAGTTCCAGGCACAGTCGGCCCGCAAACAACGCTGACCATTGCACTCGCCAACTCACATTCTCCAACAGCAGTTGGCTGCTGCCCGCCTCACCTGGCAAATTGACGACCAGTTGCCCGGCTTGGCCGGACCACAAACGTCCACGGGTTTGGGTGATGGTGACCGGGGCCGGTTGATTGGCAAAACTGACGGCAAGCAGTCGTGGCAGCACACTGGCTGGTACCGACCACAGCAGACTGATCATCAGGGCCAGTACAAACAGCCAGAACCAGCGGCGCCAGTGGCTGTTGTTGCGTGCTGATGTGAGATCGGACTGGCGTGTCACTGTGGTGGCATCCGTACCCGCAGACTGGCGTTGACCAGATTGTCTGCGGGTGCCAGCGGGCGGTTGGCGGTCAGCGGTGTGACGCTGAGCTGCTCAACCAGAATCACATGTCGGGTTTCCAGTTGCGCCAGCCAGCCCAACAGGCTTTCCATGGATACCGCATCAAAGCGCACACCGGCGCTGAGGTTGTCAACCGAAGGCTCCAGCGCCGCCAGTGTGATCCCGGTCTCTGACGCCAGCACGCTCAGCAACTGCGGCAGTGACTGATTGCCCGGCGACTCGGGGCCAGCGCTGGACTGCTGGCGCAATTGCTCCAGCTCGACCGCCAGCCGGCTGACATCATCCAGTGTTTGCTCAGCCTGGGTCAGGCGCGATTCCGCAGCCAGACGTGCCGCTTTGGCCGGCTCCCAGGCGCCCAGCCAAAGCAGGCAGACCAGCGCCAGCATGCCGGTAGTGATCAGCATCACTTGCTCCCGGCGTGTGCAACGCACCAGATAACGCATGACCATCCTGACCAGACGATTGTGCTCAATAAACTGTCTGAGCTCCCGATTCATAACACCTTACCCCTGATCAGCAGGCTCGCCTGCTGAAAATCTCCTGAACGGCTGATGTTTTGCGCCTGTGCGCTCCAGCCGGCTGCTGTCAATTGTTCGCCGAGCGCAAGAATATCAGCTGTTGCCGGTGCAGAGATACTCATCTGCAGCTCCGGGGCACCCCCGGCACGGTTATGGCTGTAGCTCAAACTGTGCATCCGGACACTCTGATGTGCCGCAAATACGCTGGCCATATCGTCCAGCATCGCCACCACGCCGGGGCCAATGGCCGAGGCATTCAGGCGTGCAATCTGAGTTCGCAATTGCTGCGCTGCATCAACCAGCACCCCCTCTGGCACAACCTCACGATAGCGCTGTTCAATACGCGCTTCCAACTGCTGCACCCGCTGCCGGTCGAGCACGGTTTCCGTCACCGTGACCAGCAAACTGGCGGCAAACGCCAGTGTGGCGGCCAGCACAGGCAGGCGTGCCACTTGCCAGTATTTGCCCAGACGCAAAGGCGCCGCCAGCGCACCTTGTCGCAGATTGGCGCACGCAGACCCGGTGGTTTGCAAGTGCGCCCACGCATGATCATGAGCCGCCAGCGTCAGTGCAAGCTCAATGCCGGCTGCACGCAATAAGTCAGCGATCACGGCAGGCACCTGGTGGCTGCCCTGCACCTGCACGGCAGCAGGTGCCACAGAACCAGGCGCAGTCAGAGCCTGGTCAATACAATGCGCCAGCAGATCAGGTTCCGCGCTGATACACAGCAGTCCGGGGGCGTTCAGATGGCAGATGTCTGCCTCAACCTCAAGCGCCCATCTTGCTGTCGTCGCTGGCAACAAGGCCGGCAAGCCATACACGGCCTCCACTTCCAGACCCAGTTGCTCCAGCGTGTTGATGCGCATCTGCAGCGTTTGCAAATCGGTATAGGCCACCACCGCCACTGGTTTGCCGTCAGCGCTCATCCCGGATACATCACCGATGGCCACCTGCACTTTGGCCAGATCAACCGCGAGCGTGGTCTCCAGTGCAAATGGCAACAGATTGGCCAGATGTTTGCGTTCGGAGACCTGATAGGGCAGAAATCGTGTCACCAGCTCATCACCGTCCAGCAGCAAGACAGTGTGCAAAACCGGGCGCTGCCGCTGATTGCTGATGAACTCGGCCAGCTGTTCAACGGTGCCGCTGTGCAAGGGCTGCATCTGCACAGCGTGCTTGCGCTGTTCTCGCAAACACCAGCGCAAGCTGTCATCGCCACCCGAGGTGTGTTTCCACAGTATCCAGAGTTGTGTACTCATTGTTGGCCTTGCCTTTGGCATCCGCGATCGGGATTTAAACGGGTTAATACTGCCGGCTGCGTGACCACAGCCTCGGTGTTGTGTTTGCCGCCGGGTCTGCACCGGCTGTGTTGTGATTGCCGGGACGATAGATCAGCGATTGCCAGCGGCTGCTGGTCCCGTTCACAGCCACTGTGCTGTCGAGCAAAAACCACTGTGATGCCACAGAAAACAGTGGTGCCGAGGCATCACCGCTGCTGCGTTCGGCATCCGGGACCAGCTGCTGTAGCAGCGGGTGCTGGAAAAAAGCGTCAACACTGCTGAAGGCTTGCGTCTGGCGCTGGTGTTGCAGCGCTTGCAATGACTGCCACGACAAAGGCTGCAACTGGTCTGCGCGATTGATGGTGGCCAGCAGCGGCAGCGGCGCCGTATTCAGATTCAACGCTGTGGGCATCGGCAGTACGACGACCAGCGCACGCAAGCGCTCAACCAGCGCCGGCGTAAAGTGTCGCACCAGTAACAGTTCACTGATGTCTGACAGCGGCTGGTTGGCAGCTTGCAAGGGCGGACTGGCAGCGCTGTAAAAAAGTGACTCGGCTCCTCCTTGTCCTGTGCTGTCATCGTCGGCATCAATCCAGTCCACCAGCGCTTCCGTCATCATCACGGCATCCGCTTCACTCACCGGGTAATCTTCAAAACTCTGCAACAGACGTACAAACTGTTTCTGCGCCGGACTCAGGCGCGTGGCCAACGGTGCGCCGGCATCGTCAGCGTAAGCGGTTTTGATCAGCAGATTGTTCAGGTTAAAACGTGCCTGGGCATCGTACAACGCCGGCTGCAACCAACCATGGTCAGTGGGCAGTGCGGGTATTTGTTGCGCCCATATTTCTTGCAGGTGATCTGTCTGTGACTGCTGCGCATCTGCCTGCAGCAACTGAACGGCCAACGCTTCCGCGCCCTGCACATACGTGCTGCGCCAATTCATCTGCTGGCGAAATTCCGCGTTGTCCAGCTGCAACAAGAATGCTTCAGCAAAACGCACAGAAATCACCGACACCAGCGCTGCCACCAGCATCGCAATAATCAGCGCGCTGCCCGTTTGTGTCCGAATCGACGGTGTGCAAACAGGCACGTGCGACTTCTGTAAAACAGACGCGTTCATGGTTTACACACCTTTAAACAGAAAAGTGCGTTCGATGCGCCCCAATGTTGCGCTCTGCAAGGATACTCGCAGCGCTGCCGGCAAACGCTGCGGTGGCACAGCTGCTGTGCTGTCGGCAGAGACTGGCTGCGGCAGTGGCCATTCGGTCAACCAGTCACCGGCCATGGGGTCTGTTCCTGCTGGCAAATACGCCAGCTCAAACGCTTGCACATCGTCCAGCAGCAAGCGGCTGCCCTGTGGCGGCGCCGACAAGGACTGGTTGCGTTCAGCCCAGTAGTCGCGCCAAAGCTGGCCATTATTATCCATCCGGTACAGTACCCGCTGCAGCTCTGAACGAACGTCCAGCTGCGGGTTGATCCACCCCTGTCGTGTCAACCACAACAGCGACCCTTCTCGTCCGGTCAGCAAGGACAACGGTTGGCCAGCGACGGTGGTCGTGAGCAGCGCGGGTCTGAGCCTGTTGTCACCGGAAGCGATCAGAGCTGCCAGTGGATCAATACCCACAGCCGGCTTGACCACCTGTCGGTCAACGCTGTGCTCCAGATCAGATGCCATCACTGCAAAAAACTGCTCCAACGACATCAATCGGGTCAGGTTTTCATCTGCCTGTGCTTCCACCTGCGCCGCAGTATCCAGAAAACGGTAGGCCAGCGCAGCAATCAGCACGGTCAGGCTGATGGCAATCAACAGCTCAATCAGCGTCAGTCCCTGCTGCCGGTTCATGGCTGCATCCCGAGGTTTGCAGACAAGGGGCCTGTCGCCAGATAGGCGTCCAGACTGAATAACGCGTTTTCTGTCGTCAGCGCCTGGTTGGCCGATAGCGCCACGCGTATGCTGTGTCTGAACAGCCCTGGCGCCGGTGTCGCCTCAATCGTGTGCTGCCAGTGCCACTGGCGGCCCGCCAGTTCGGTTTGACCTTGTGTCGCGGGCGCTGCCCCCGCGCCAGCATTCGCGGCGAATCGCAGCTTTAAACGTGACAACTGCTCCTGTGCCACCCAGGATGCGATCAGTTGGTCGCGTACATGCTCACGCCCGTCCAGCTGAGAACCGATCTGGAACATCAACGCCGGCAGCGCAATCGCCACAATCATCAGCGCAACCATGACCTCAACCAGCGTAAAACCGCTTTCGCTGCTGGCAACACGGCCGGTTTGCGGGCCCATCTCACGCATTCAGATTGCCTCCCAACGCACACGGGTATCCTCTGCCAGCCACACTCTAGCCAGGGCACGCCCGCTGCTGCGCTCACGGATCAGCAATTCGAAGGGCACAGCGCCCTGGGCCGGCACAAACATCACAGCCGGTTGTTGCTGCCGTGTTTCAGAGGGGATGGTTTGTTGCTGATCCTGCAGAAGATCCACGCTTAATTGCACAGGAATCACAATCGGTGGCGATGCATCCACCCAGGGTTGCCAGTGCGCAGCTGTGCCAGGCACAGTGCTGCCCCAACGTTGCCAACCGGTGTCATCGGCAAACCAGGCCAGCACCTCTCCACGCAGCTGCGCACTCTGACCAGCGTGCGCAAAAACACGGGCCAGATCCTCGGCAACACGCACAGCCTGCGCCTCAGTGCGGGTGGCATTGCCGCCGACCAAACCCGTGCCCAGCGCTGTGACGGTCGCCAACAGCGCCATGAGGGTCAGCACCACCAGCATCTCGATCAGTGTCAGACCACGCTGATACTTTGGCGCACGGATGGCTGCCATCGCCGTCAATTCCTGTTTTCGTTGCTCTGCCAGTTGCCCAGATCCGCGTTCTGGCCTTCGCCACCGCGGGCACCGTCAGCACCGTAGGTGAAAATGTCGTAATCACCCTGCGTACCCGGGCTCAGGTACAGGTAAGGATTGCCCCAGGGATCTATCGGCAGTGACTCCAGATAACCGTCAGCTTTCCAGTTGGCCGGCACCGGTGCCAGTGTGGGCCGCTCGACCAGCGCGCGCAGGCCTTGCTCACTGCTGGGCAGACCGTAGTTGTCCAGGCGGTACATGCGCAGCGCCGTTTCGATGGCACTGAAATCAGCAAACACTTTCTGCACACGGGCCTCGTCAGCACGACCCAGCACGTTGGGCGCAATAATACTGACCAGCAGTCCCATGATGACCAGCACCACCAGAATCTCGATCAGACTGAAACCTTGCTGTTTGTTCATGCCTTTGTCCTCATTGTCTTTGCTCATACTGGCGCTGCCTAGATCAGCGCACTCATGTCGAATACCGGCAGCAGCACCGCCAGCATGATCAGTGTGATCACACCGCCCATCAGCACGATGGTCAGCGGCTCCAGCAGCGCCATCACTGTGCCAAGACGCACACTCAATTCCCGCTCCTGCCAGTTGGCAGCGTAGGACAGCTGTTGTGGCAAGGTGCCATTGACCTCGCCGTTGGCGGCCATTTGTGCCAGCATGGCGGGAAACACAGCCTGTTGCTGCAAACTTTTGCTGAAGCTGCCACCTTCCTGAACGCGCTCGGCCAACTGCAAGGCATGAGCACGCAGGTGCTCGTTGCCCAGCACTTCAGCGGCGATGCGCAGCGCGTCCAGCAAGGGCACGCCGCTGTCCAGCAGGATGGCCAGTGTCGACGCAAAACGTGCGCTGTCCATTTGCAGCAATACCGGGCCGCAGCCTGGCAGCGTCAACAACAGCCGGTGCCAGCGCAGCCGATTGTGCTGTGTGCGCAGCCAGACACGAAATGCGGCCAGCCCGGCCATCGACATCAGCAACAACATCAGCGCCCAGGGTGAGCGCATAAAATCACTGATGGCAATCAGGCCCTGCGTCAAGGCGGGCAATTCACGCTGGGAACTGGCAAACATCGACACCAGACGTGGCACGACAAAACTCATCAGCAAGATGACCACAGCCAGACTGACAGCCAGCAGCACCACGGGATAAATCAGCGCGGTTTGCAGTTTCTGACGGGTGTGCTGGCTGTTTTCGGCATGCACAGCCAACCGCTCCAACACCTCGGCCAGGAATCCGCTGCTTTCACCTGCCCGCACCATGGCGCACACCATGCGATCAAAGGCGCCAGGATGCTCACTCATGGCCTGAGCCAGCGACTGGCCCTGAATCACACGCGAACGTACTTGCGCCATCAGCGCCTTGATGCTGTCGGTTTGTCCCTGTTCACTGCACAGCCGCAGCGCCTCGTCCACCGGCAAACCGGATTTGATCAGTGATGCCAGCTGACGCATCAGCAAGGCCATCCGTGCAACAGACAGTGTATGACGACGACGCCACCCGATACGGGGGCCAAGGGCACTGCCGGTCGCCGGCGCAATGCTCAAGGGTTTCAGCTGCTGCTCGCGCAAGCGCTGTCGCAACTGACGTTCATCGTCAGCTTCCATGACACCGCTGACAGTTTTTCCGCGGGCATCCAGCGCCTTGTAACGCAGTGCGGTCATGCCGGAACCCCGTCACTCAGACTGGTCACCCGCAGCACTTCTTCCACACTGGTCTGACCTGCGAGAATGCGCTGGCGACCATGTTCGTGAATGGAGGCACTGTGCTGGCGCGCGTATTGTTCCAGTGCGAGCTCTCCGGCACCGTCGTGAATCAGCCGGCGCAAACCGGTATCCACTTCAATGATTTCATAGAGGCCCGTGCGACCACGATAACCACTGTGATTGCAGTGTTCACAACCCACAGCTGTGTACACGGTAGCATCCACCGGCAGATGCAAACGCTCAGCCTCACGCAGATCAATCTGCGTGGGCTGGCGGCAGTGACTGCACAGACAGCGCACCAGACGCTGCGCGACGACCAGGGTCAAACTGGACGACAGCAGAAACGCCTCCACCCCCATGTCCTGCAAACGCGTGACTGCGCCCGCTGCGGTGTTGGTGTGCAAAGTTGACAATACAAGATGACCAGTCAGTGATGCCTGGACTGCAATCGCTGCCGTTTCCTGATCACGGATTTCGCCGACCATCACCACATCCGGATCCTGACGCAAAATGGCGCGCAAGCCGCGCGCAAAACTCATGTCCACTCGGGTGTTGACCTGGGTCTGGCCAATCCCGGGCAGCTGATACTCCACCGGATCTTCAATGGTCAGAATATTGCGCTCGCGACTGTTGATCGATTGCAGACCAGCGTACAGCGTGGTGGTTTTTCCGGAACCTGTGGGACCTGTCACCAGAATGATGCCATGCGGTTTGTGCAGGGCGCGTTGCAAGGACGCCAGCATGGTCGGCGGCATGTCCAGCTGTTCCAGTTGCAGTTGCCCGGCAGCCTGATCCAGCAGGCGCAGCACAACGCGTTCTCCAAAACTCGACGGGATGGTCGACAGACGAATATCCACCGCATGACCGGCCAGTTGTACCCGAATGCGACCATCCTGTGGCAGACGCTTTTCAGCAATATCCAGCCGCGCCATCACTTTCAGGCGCGAAACCAGCACCGGACCCAGTTCGGCACGGGGTGACAACACGTCTCGCAAGACACCATCGACCCGAAAGCGTACCGATACCCGGCGCTCAAACGGTTCGATATGAATGTCGGATGCTTTTTCACGCACGGCCTGGGACAACAATGCGTTGATCAGCCGAATTACCGGTGCATTGTCGGCATCAGACAACAAATCACTGCTTTGCGGAATGTCGCGCGCCAGCGAATCGAGATCGGTATCTTCATCCAGCGCATCGGCGGCACGCTGCGCGGCATCTGCACCACTCTGGTACAGCCGTGTCAACTGCTTCTGAAAGACATCACTGTCAGCCAATTGCCAGCGGACACCGGCGCCCAGTACCCGGCGCAGTTCGAGCAGCACTGGCAGAGCGGGCGTCTGGCGACAGATCAGTGTATCGCCATCCCACAGCACGCCGTGTTGCTGCGCAAACTCGTAAGGCAGCAAACGCAAGCTCATTGCGGAGAAGCCCCTGATGTGGCCGGCACGCGGGTTTCCCACTCCGGCAATACCGGCAATGCACTGTCTTCAAACAACCAGCCGCTCAGTGGTGTCTGGCGCAACTGTTGCTCACGGATCAGCTGATACTTCTCTGCGGTGGCGCCACGCAAGGCATCGTCGTCACGCAGAATCGTGGGCCGGATAAATACCAGCAAATTGGTTTTCTGGACGGTGCTGCTTTGTGACCGGAACAGACGGCCCAGCCCCGGCACACTGCCCAGCAGCGGCACCCGTTGTTCCGTCTGTATGACGTTGTCCCGGATCAGGCCACCAAGCACGACTGTTTCACCATCTGCAACCGTGACACGTGTCTCAATTTTGCGTTCGTTGGTAATCAGATCCACCGCACCGGCCTTGGGGGAGATGCTGGAAATTTCCTGGCTGATGTCCAGCGCAACACGGTCACCACGATTCACATGCGGTGTGACTTTCAGCGTGGTGCCGACATTCTGCCGGCTGATGGTCTGGAACGGATTGTTCACGTTGCCTGCACCACCGGTATTGGTAAAGGATCCGGTGACAAAGGGTACACTTTCGCCGACAGTGATCACCGCTTCGCTGTTGTCCGTGGTCAGGATATTCGGTGTGGACAGAATGTTGGCGCCGCTGTTGGCTTGCAACAGATCAATCAGTGCCAGCAGGTCGGTGCTGCCACCCAGTCTGCCTATACCAATACTTTGGCCGGCGACTCCAGCAAGTCCGGCAGCCAGACCGGTTAACGCATCACGGCGATCATCTGCCAGCGCGCCCTCTGTCACCAACCCCAACTGTTGCAGATTGTTGCCGGCATCAAAGCTGCTGGCAAAACCGCCGCTTTCGTCGCGGAACAACCACTGTATGCCGAGGTTCTGCCCGACATCGTCGTTGATTTCGACAATGATCGCTTCGACCAGCACCTGCGCGCGCTGGATGTCGAGGCGCTGCACCACATCCATCAGCGACTCCACAATATCCAGATCTGCAGTAATAATCAGGGCATTGTTATCCGGATCGGCCTGAATGCTGGCCTGGCGCGGTTGGGTATTGCTGTCAGCGGCATCGGAAGACAAACCAAAACGGTCACGCACCACAGCGCCGAGCACTTCTGCCACACGGCTGGCATTGGCGTACTCCAGATAAACCACGCGGGTATTGCCATTTTGCTCACGCGGCTGGTCCAGCAGGGTGATCAGCTGACGCAAGTTGTCTCGCTGGCGCTGACCGCCGGTAATCAGTACGGCATTGGTGCGCTCATCAGCGGCGATCTGCAAACGAGTGCTGGCGGGTTCCTCACCGGACACGGCGCGCTCCTCTTGCAGGCTTTGCAACAAACTCACCATGTCGCGTGCACTGGCAAACTGCAAACGCACCATATCGGTCTGTGGCACTGCGCTTTGTTCGATGCGCGCCAGAATACTGCGAATGCGCTCGACATTGGCGACGGTATCCACCAGCACAATCATGTTGCCCGCCGGATAGGCTGACATCTGACCGGTGCTCTGCGACACCAGCGGTCGCAGCACCGGCAACACGTCGTTAACCGCCACATTGTCCAGTTGAAAGGCCTCGGTGACGTACTGGCTGCTATCCGCTGCACGGAAGTCGGCAAACGGCAGAGGTGCCGCGCGCGCATCCTGTGTCGGCACAATGCTGACCAGATTGCTGGCCGTTTCAACGGCTGTAAAACCGCTCAGATCCAGCGCACGCAGAAATATCTGGTAGTAGGTGTCGGCATCAACCGGCGTTGTGCTGATCACAGTGATCTGACCACTGACCCGCGGGTCAACAATCATGGTCTTGCCAGTGACATCCTGCACCGCACGAATGACTTCCAGTATGTCGCTGTCGCGAAAATTGGGAGTCCAGGTGATGTCCTGCGCGCGCGCAGCGGTCGCGACCAGCAGCAACACCACAGCCAGAGGCAGATACCGGAGGCGGAAAAAAGAGTAGAGAGTCATCGCTTGTCTCGTATGCGTCAGTGCGTATGACAATGCTATGACTCTGATGTGACAGTCATATGACCGTCATATGACGTTTGTGTGACACTGCTTTTCTGTGACAAACAGAAGCAGAACCTGCGTTCAGAGCAGGTCCCGGTTCACTTGCAGTTGTACATCCTGACCATCACGCAACAGACTCAGTGACACCTGCCGCGCGTTCGAGAGCCCGGCCATCAGCTCTGGCAGTCGGGAAGCATCATCCAGACGCTGGCCATCAATCGCGGTAATCACATCGCCCTGCTGCAGACCGACCGCGCTCAGAAAGTCCTGGCGGCTGCCATGACGAATCTGCAATCCCAACAAGGTGCTGTTGTCACCGGGTGCTGCAAACATCGGCTGAATACGCAGCAAATCGGTCAATGCCCGGCCGGCAAAGGCCGACGGCGCGTTGGTGTCCGGGCGGGCAGGCGACTCCGTGTTCACGGGGGCCTGGACTGCAACCGGCGCGGATGATGCCACTGTTGTTAAGGCCATTTCCGGGGCATCATCCATGCGCAGCACTTCCTGGCGACCGTTGTTGTCAAGCACCACGTGCGACTGATAAATCGCCTGCAAGACCACCGTGCCCGGTGTATTCAAAACCGTGTCGCCGGGACGATAGAACTGCTGACTGTCACCGCTGGCAATAATCGCACGCGAGTGCTGATTGTCACTGCTCAGTACGGCGCCCTTGAGCACCAGCGCCAGGCGAGTTTCGACAGCAGACACGGGCATGTTGCCATCGCTGGCCACAGCACCCTGACCTGCCGCACTCAGCACAAACACCTCTTGCAAACCGTTCACATCAATGTCGCTGCGTTGCGTGGTGTGGATGCTGGTCGGCAAGCGCTGTACATCCGATGCAGCCGCACTGGAATCCGGTGCAGCCACATGCCAGAGCAGCCCCGCAAACTGCGAGGCTGACCAGACCACCAGACCGGCCGTCAGCGCAAGCGACAACAGTCGTGCCGGTGCGGGCATGTGACGGTTTACAGCTTCCATTGCAGATCCAGACGCAGACGTGTACCGGTGTTCACTTCGATAATTCTGACGCCGCCCTGATAGAACTCACGATCTTCTGCCAGCAGGTTCTGCGCACGCAAACGCACTGTGATGTTGTCTGTCGGGAAATACGAGTAGGTCATATCGAGTGAGTTGAAAGGCTTTTCAAATGCGTCCGGCGCAGGCACACGGCCTCCGAAGAAAATACGCTCTCCGAACACGTTGTACAGCAAGGATGCCGAGTGTTTGCCACTGTCGGAATCAAATCCGATCTGGGTATTCACCACGTACTCGGAGTGACCGGTCAGACGTCGTTTGAGACTGGTTTGTGAGGCCGCCTCATCAAAACTGATGGACGAGTCGCTGAGCACCACGTTACCGCTGACAAAAAAGCCCCGGCCAATATTTTTTAATCCTTCGAACTCAACGCCGTAGATTTCGCCGGATTGCGCATTGTCAAAACTGAGCAGACGCGAGTCTTGCGGCCCCGGTCTTGCGACTCGCTCAATGGGGTTGGTGATATCTTTGTAGAACAGCGATACCGTCAGGTTATCACCATTGTCAAAGAACAACTCGGTGCGCAAGTCGATATGGTCGATGTCGGAGAATTTCAGATTCGGGTTGCCCTGAACGCGGTCATTCAGTTCCGGATCAATGAACTGGATGTCGGCATATTCACGCAGGTCTGGACGCACAACCGTTTTGCCATAGCCAAGCCGTACCTGGAAATTGTCGGTACCAAACAGACCGTCACGCATATAGGTCAGCGCAGCGGCCGGATAAAAGTCGTCGTCACGCAGCGCATAATTCTGGTTGGGCTCGTTGAGCTGGTCAATGATTGCGCCCAGTGAATCACCCTTGTAGTCCAGCAGGTTCAACGGCAACACACCGCGCGAGAAGTCCTCCCAGCGCGCACCTGCCGTCACTCGCCAGTTATCCATAAAGAAAGCATCTACGGAACCAAACGCAGCCATCTTGGTTTCACCGGCGATGTAGCTCTCGGTACCAAAGTTGGAGCCCATGTTCAGGAAAAAACCATTGTTCAGATCTTGCAGGTTCTGGTCGCTGAAGACCGCGGACGGCAGACCTTCCCGCGCTGTCGCTCCCATCACGATATTGGCGGTATAACCGTAATATTCACGTGATTTTTCGCTGTAGTTGTAACCGCCTGAAATCACGCCATTGGTGAAACCAAGATCGAACTGTGCATCAAGCTGATAACCCATGCTCTCAACCTTGTCTTCCAGATTGAGGAAAGAGAACTGCGCAGAGGAACCGGTGTTCACCTGCGTCTGCAACAGCTCATTGGTGGCAGGATTCAGCAAATTGGTTGACTGCACGGTGCTGGCGTTTGGCATCTCGGTGCTGGCACCGGCATCGGAATAGAACCAGTTCAGATCCACACCCGTGATGGCATTAAACAGGGACGGCATGCCAATGCGATCAAGATCGTAACGCTCAAAGCGGTGCTCACCGGTCACCTGATTGACGGTCAGTTCGCGCTTTTCCAGCTGGGACAGATTGTTGCGACGCTGGCGACCACTGGCTTGCTGAAAGTCCGGGTTGTGGCTCAGCACAATGGAGGCCTGATCTTCGTCATCCTGCAGCACGTAGCTGTTGGTTGCTATGGTATGGCGATCCTGCCAGGTGGCACTCAAATTGACGGCAGCGGTCATACTGTCGTTGCTGACGCTGCGACGGATGTTGCTGAAGGATTCTTCCGGATTGGAATAACTCTGTTCGAACTGGTCAGAGTTGCTGCTGGACTCACTGATACCAACACTGGCCAGTGCGCCAACACTCAGACTGTTGGACAGATCCCAGGCGTTGCCTGCTGACAGCGACAAGCTGGTATCCGGACTCAGTGATCGCTCCTGTTCAATCGCGACGTCACGATTCAGCGACCGCATCAGTTCGCGGTTGATACGTATGCCTTCCTGTTGCTGGCTGGCCGTTGGGGTGCCGATACCAGGGAACTCAAAGCGTGTGATGTTTGCGGGCGTGATATCGCCCTGATACGTGTTCAGCGCCTGCATGATCTGTGCTGGCATCGGGCCCTGATCACCCAGTGTGCGCAGCGCCTTGCCGGATTTCTCCGAATCCCAGCCTGAACCCACGGACACATCAAACACCAGATCATCCGGAGTACCCCGGGTACGAATGTTGACGTTTCCACCACCAAATGCAGCGGGTTGATCGGCAGAATATGCCTTGTGAATTTTGACGGATTCCAGAATCGACGCAGGAATATAGTCGAGCGGAATGACGTTTCGGCTCAGCTCCGGTGACGGAATCTCGGCGCCGTTCAAGGTGGCACTGGAATAACGCTCACCCAACCCGCGCACATAAATGTACTTGCCATCGACCAGTGTGAGACCGGTTACCCGGCGCAGTGCCATGGCAACATCGGAGTCACCCGCGCGGGATATCTGTTCCACCCCGACCACTTCGGCGGCAAACGGTTGCTCCACTCGCTCCATGATGATGGAGCGGGCAGCATCACGCAGGCGTCCCATCACTACAATCTCTTCAATCTGCTGTCCGGCCTGCTGGCCGTCTGCCTCTTGTGCCACTGCCGTTGGCAACACCAGCTGACCCGTTGCGATCAGCGCAATAGCGGCAGTCAGTTTATGTTTCTGCCAGTTCACAGGTTTTTTCATGATGGTTTTCCGTATCTCGTCAAAGTGCTCAAGCCAGCGCGGGGATAAGGCCGTTGTCGCCTTATCCCCGCTTGGTCATCCGTTCCGCATGATCGCCAGCGGGCGATTACAGACCGTGAGTCCAGCCGGCAACCCAGTCATCGCCTGCTTTTACTGCACCAATAAAATCAACCCGGTCAAAGAATGAGCTGACGCCGGACGCACCCAGTGCGGGAGGCGCTTCTGCCACGAACTGGTCACGCAGACGGCTCACGTCAAACACCTGCACAGTGATCGGCGTACCATTGGCATCCGTCATGGCGCCAGCTGTCACATACGCAGTCGGGTTGGACGGGCTCAGGCCGGTGATCACGTTTGCAGGCAGGTTGGCTGCGGCATCAACAACAGCGTTGCCGCTGCTGGTCCACCAGCTGCGCAGATCGAGGCCTGCAGATGCAGAGATTTTCAGCGCTTCACGGCAGGCCACTACGTTACCACTGGCAACAGAGATACCTGAGTTGACACCCGCAACGGTCTGCGCGTGTTCGATCTCGAAGCACTCATGGCTGGTCATGCCCGCTGCATTGGAGGTGATAATCGAGTTGTACATCTCGAAGTAAGTACCTTCACGGAACAGCGGACCTTCTGCATCACCTTTGGAGCTCGGTGCGGTACCTGCATTGGTATTTACGTGTGAGGTAATACAGGTCATGTTGGAGATACGACCTTTGGTGTATGGCGGAATATTGTCCGGCAGTGTGTCACCGGTGTTGTCCGCTTCGATGCAGCGGTTGGAACCGGAGGTCTGGATGACCAGTGCGTACTGTATGTCACCCACCCAGCCTTCAGAGAAGTCAATGGAGTCGTCACCGACGTTGACATTGACGGTGTACTTCAGATCGACCGCACCGCCAAACATCTCGATACCATCATCCAGTGTGGTGTAAACCTGCACGTACTCAATGGTGGTGCCTGAACCAACGCCGTTGAGTGTCAGGCCATTGAGTTCGTTACCATCGACCACTTCAAAGCCGGCGTGGCGGATCTGCACGTAGCGCAGTACACCAGAGTTTTCACCGTTGTTATTGCCACCATAAGTGGCTGGACGGCCTTCAGCAGCAACGTGGCAGTTATGCACATTGTTGGATGTCGGCTGACGGTCGGCATTGGTGCATTTGTTGGTCAGACCATTACCGTTGATTTGGACACCACCCCACAGACCACGGTCTGCACGGGTTGCCTGACCATCGCGCAAATCACGCAGTGCGCTGAAAATGATCGGAGCAGAACGGGTGCCTTCAGCGATGATGCGCGAACCGCGCGCCACACGGACGTAGTCCTGGGAGTTCTGGAAAGCGATGCGCGAACCGGCACCGATGGTCAGACTGGGGCCTTCGCCATCCTGCGGAATACGCACACCCTGTGCGGCGGAGTTGGCATTAACATCGCGGCCGACAAACAGGCTGTCTTCAAAAATGTGCAGACCGTTGTTGGGCAGCGCATTGATCACCAGATCCGTGGTGAGCGGACGCGTGTCGCTGACAAAGGTTGCGGAGTAAGTGCAGTTGCCGCCGGCGAATGCACCCTGAACACTTTGACCGGATACTGTGTAGCTGGCACAAGGATTTACCGTCGGGGTGCTGCCACCGCCTTCAACCGTGGTATTGTTGGAATTGGATACCGTGGTGGATGGGGCCAGCGTGACACCGCCGCCATCGCAGGCCGTTACCGCTGCCGCAAGCAGGCTCACACTGAACAGGGTCTTGAGTTTCATCTATCGCTCCTTGGATTGGGATTCACATGCTGGGCGATATTCTGGTTCGCTGTTGATGACAGAATCATGACGCGCAAAAAACAGCAGACACATTCACTGATTTAGGTTTTTTTGCTTTGAATCAATATGATAGAAAGCACTCCCGATAAAGTTTGAGATATTGTTTTACGGTTTTTATGACAAAACTGTCATGTTCAGGAAAAAAATTCGGAGGTTTTAACACATGATTTTCAGGCAGCTGTACGACAACGTTTCTTCAACCTATACCTATCTGCTGGCCGATGAAGATTCGCGTGAGGCACTGCTGATTGATCCGGTGTTCGAACAGAGCCAGCGCGATCTGGCACTGCTGCGTGAGCTGAATCTGTCACTGAAACTGATTCTGGATACCCATGCCCATGCCGACCACATCACAGCGGCATGGCTGCTCAAACAAAAGACCGGTGCACGTATTGCACTGGCTGCGGCGGTAGGCGCCACCGGCGTGGATATCGCGCTCCACCACGGTGACACGGTGGGCATTCAGGGGGTGCAGTTGCAGGTACGCGCTACCCCGGGACACACCGACGGTTGTCTCAGTTATGTGCTCGCCGACCACACCATGGTGTTTACCGGTGACGCCTTGTTGATACGCGGCTGTGGCCGCAGTGATTTCCAGCAAGGTGATGCCGCGCGGCTTTATCACTCCATCACCGAACAGATTTTTTCGCTGCCCGATGACTGCGCGATCTATCCGGCTCACGACTACAACGGTCGCACCCGCTCGACGGTGTGTGAGGAAAAAATCCACAACCCGCGTGTTGGCGGTGGCGCCAACGAGCGCGACTTTGTGCAGTACATGAAGGCCATGCAACTGCCGCACCCCAAAAAGATAGACGAGGCACTGCCTGCCAATATGCGCAGCGGCATGCCTGCGGATGGAAAATTGCCGGAAGAGCCAAGCTGGGCTGATATTCGCGTGAGTTTTGCCGGGATCCCGGAGGTAGAGCCCGAGTGGGTCATACACAATCAGCCGTCGGTGAACATTCTGGATGTGCGCGAAGCGGATGAGACGGGCGAAGCACTGGGTAATCTGAACAACCTGATCCGGATTCCGCTCAGTGAATTGCGTGCGCGCGTGGGTGAAATCCCCACCGACAAACCGGTGGTCACGCTATGTCGATCCGGCAAACGTTCTTCATTGGCTCTGGGTATTCTGAAAGCGGCCGGCCATGAGCAGGTGGCCAACGTTCACGGCGGATTGCTGGGCTGGCAGCACGGCTGAGCTGTTCAGCGACCATTCATGCTCAGGGACATAAGCTGACCCCGGAATCGACCATCCGGGAGAACAATCATGTCCCTTTTGAAAAAACTGCTTATGACTGCCCTGATCACCGGAGCGATGCTGGGCACCGGACTGGCACAGGCCAGCAGCGCTGTCTCCAGCGCCTGTGCCAGTCTGGAGTTTATGGCCAAGATGCTGGCCGTGAATACGCTGTTGCCAGCCGATCGCGACAGCCGGCATGAATTGCAGGAAATGAATCAGCAGATGCTGGCACTGAATCGCATGGCCTGCGGACCGGTGTTGTTGACTGACAACGCGCGCTACAGCAGCCACTATGACAATGGCCGGCTGGCTTCCAGCGACCTGACGCAGCACGCCTGGTACTTCCCGAATGGCCAGCTCTTTGTTGCCCGCCCCGGCCGGGATACCACGCTGTATTACCCCAATGGCCAGCCGATGGCCTACAGCTGGATGCGTGGTGGTCAAACCGTTTATTGGCCCAATGGCAATCCGGCCACCTTCAGTTTCCGCACCATCAATGAGCCCTGGTTCTACCCGGATGGCCATATTGTGACTTATCTGGCCGGTGTCAAAGGCTCGCGCTGGTTTTATCCGTTTGCCCGACTCGACGGCAGCATCGGTCAGGAAATGATTTCCAGTGAATGGGGCAAATACGATGGCTGGATCAGCTACATTCAGTACACAGATCGCGGATTGATGTATATGAAGCGCGAGCGCATCCGCGACAAGCTGGTACTGTCCGACGAAGAACTGCTGGACGTGCCAGGTGTGCTTTTGATGCTGACGCGCATGTATCAGGCGCCGGATGATGCCCGGCAGTTTATTCCGGGCGATGGCAGTATTACGCAACTGCCCTGGTAGTTCATGATCGGATCACACGCACCTGCGAGCGGGCCTGTCGACCCGACTCGCTCGTCAGGTGGCTTTGGGCACTTTCAAAAATCACGCGCACATTAATACAGGCCGGAACATCATCCGCGCTATGACTGACAAACAGGATCTGTGTCTGCCCTGTGGCAGCGATGCGATCTACCATGGCCAGCAGCAGCGCGCTGTGTGTGTCATCCAGCCCGACGATCGGCTCATCAAGCACCAGAATCAGCGGCTGTTTGACCATGGCGCGCGCCAGCAACACCAGGCGCTGCTCACCAAACGACAACTCGTGATAATACTCACGGGCCAGATGCCCCAGACCGAGCACCTGCAGCCACTGGCGTGCAGTGCTGGCTTCGCTGGCACCACTGTCGTCGTACAAGCCCAGTGAATCAAAAAAACCTGACACCACCACATCCAGCACCCGCCAGCCTTTGACGTAGCGGTTGTGCAGATCGTTGGACACGACACCAAAACGCGCCTTGATATCCCAGACACTTTCACCACTGCCACGACGGCGCCCGAACAGGGTCACCGGTTGACCATAAGCCTTGTGGTTGTCGCCATCAATCAAACCCAGCAGCGTGGACTTGCCACAACCGTTGGGCCCTTCCAGCAAGACATGGTCATGACGACGCATCTGGAAATGCAGATTTTCGAAAATCAGTGACTCGCCGTAAGCGGCACTGACGCCATTGAGTTCAATCAGGGTATCGAGCCCGGGCGGCAGCAACAGGCGTGGCCGGCCGGCACACGGCCCTGGCAGTTCATCAAAGGCAATCGATGGTGGTGACGCCAACGGTATGGGCAACTGCGCAGCAGGAGCATGCGCCAGCACCGTCAGATCTGCCATGAGCAGATGATGCGTCATGCCCGTCAGCACTTGCTGATGGCGCCGGCATAAGAACAAGGTGCAGTTGTCTGTTGACATCCACTGCCTGAGCGCCAACAGAATACGTTCTGCACTGTAGCGATCAATACTGTCCAGCGGATTGTCGAGCACGAGCAAGGCCGGTTGCAGATACAGCGCACGCGCAATCATCGCACGCCGCATCTGGCCCGAGGACAGGTAACGGATGCCCTGCCAGCGGATACTGCGGATGTCGAGCAGGTCCAGTATTGATGCCAGGTGTTCGTCATTGGCAAGGCGGGATTCACCACCACAGATCAACACCTCAACAGTAGTGCCTTCATCGCGGGCACTGCTGCTGTATTCGCTGATGTCAAAACGGTCATCACGCGCGCACAAGCGCTGCTGTTCTTCAAACGAGACTTCGCAGACATCACGCTCGGGGTCAAAACCGGCAGCATAATGCACATGACTGCGCGCCTGGGGCAGTCGCCCCAACAACAGTTTTACCAGCGTGGATTTGCCAGCGCCATTACCACCAAACACACACCAGTGTTGACCGCGCGCGAGTACCAATGGCTGCTGACTGCGCAACACCCGACTGGCACTGAGACGACAGGCAACAGGGGTCAGATGCACCAACACTTGCGTCATCGCGTCAGCATCAAGGCCTGTTACCCAGCGCCCGGTGCATCACTTCATACTGTATGGACATAAAATGACCCACAGAGCGTCGCCAGTACTCGGAATTGTGACGACCACGCGCCTGCATGAATTCAAAAGGGACATCGTTAATCAGCAGAATCTGCATGAATTCCAGCGCGGCATTGATCAGGTTGTCTTCCATGCCGCTGTCAAGATAAATGTGTGGCAACTGACTCTTGGGTACGTTGTATATCATCTGGAACGGATCATGGGCTTGCGCCTGTTCAACGGTGACAAAGTCCACACCGGCAGGATTGCGCTCATCCTGTTTGCTGAAACCGGGAATGTCGATAATCTGCGAAATAAACTCGTCGGCACGTGCCAGCTCGGGAGACTCGCTGGTACTGCGTGGACGCGGTGCCGGCTCACCGGCTGCGATCGCTTCGGCACGATTGCGCGCATGCGCCAGTGCACCGCTGGTGCTGGCCATGGATACAAACTTGTCCGGGTGTTTCAGCCCCAGCATGATGGCACCATAACCGCCCATGGACAGGCCGGCAATGGCACGGCCTTCACGACGCGCTTCTGTCCGGTAATTGCTGTCGACGTAGGAAATGACATCCCTGATCAGATGATCTTCCCAATTGTTGCGCTGCCCGTTTTCGCTTTGTGCCCAGTTGATGTACCAGCTGTTGCCGCCATCTGGCATCACCAGTATCAGGTCGCCCAGTTCGCGCGCGTAAAATGCGGCCCCCAGATTGCGCCCCCACACCGTGTAGTTCTGCATGTATCCGTGCAGCAGATACAGTACCGGATAGCGTTTGCCGGATTGCTCGTAGTCTTCGGGCAGCACAATATCGAACTTCATCTGCCGGCCTACGGCGGGACTGAAGAAGCTCACCGTCTGCAACCCCTCCGGCAACGGAGGCGGCGCGTCCGGTGCCTGCGCCAGCACCGAGGTACAGGAGGTTGCGAGCAGAATCACGGAAATCGCAAATTTGTAAAACAGATGGCCAGCGAACGGCTGTGTGTTGCTGTTGTTATTTTTCAATTCAGTGCTCTCGTCAGACGTGGCTGTCAATTAAGGGGAATGGCTTGCTGGAACTGGGCGATGTCGGTGTCCGTGGCTTCCTCACGGCACTCACCGCGCACCGAAAAGCTCTGGAAAGTCTGTTCACGGTACAACTCAAAAAAACCATTCCGGCAATAGCCGGTCAACGTCATGATGGCGGCGATGCGCTGCTCGACATCGAACTCGCCAATACGGATGCCCGCGGGCGTGCGCTGAACACCACTACCCGGCCCGACACCAGGAATAAACGGTTGCGTAGGATCATCCGGCCGCAGGTAATCGCGCTGGAACACAAAAAACTTGGTGCCATCGGCATGGATCTCCGGGATCAGACTTTCACGCGCCGGTGGCGCTTGCCACGGTGTGCCGCTGCCACAACCGGACACTGGCAATGCCAGCAAGACTGCAAGTATGATGCGCATCATGATCTGCTTCCGGATCGTTTGTTGCTACCGTATATCGCACAGGATATTAAGAATCACATGACGGCAAGTCAATCGCAGCGCGGCGCAGGCCTCTGATGCAGGACAGCAGCCACTCCCTGCCGACCGCCTTTGGTGAACTCAGGCCGTCAGCCCTGAACACAACGCTACTGTCCTTGTGTCACCGTGAACATGGCCCCTGGTACGCACGCCTGATTGCGCCACTGCTGCGCCGCCACATGGTCAGACACTCACCGCTGCCCGTTGATTTGAATCTGAATGGTCTGAATATGCGTTGCATGTTCCGTGACAACTATTCCGAGAAAAAATTTGTGTTTACCCCCTGGCGCTATGATCGTGACGAGCGCCGGCTGTTGCGCGAGTATCTGGGTCGCACCGGCACCTTGCTCGACATCGGCGCCAATGTCGGCATCTACACGCTGACCGCGTTGACACAAACCGGCTTTGCCGGACGTATTCTGGCGTTTGAGCCCAATCCGCAAACACGTCTACGCTTGCAGACCAATATCAGTGCCAACGGCTGCCCGCCGGATGATTGCCGGGTTCAGGTCATGCCTGTTGGCATTGCTGACACACACAGCCAGTTCACCTTGCAACTGGATGCAACCAACCTGGGCGCCAGCAGTATCAACACTCACCATCGTGCACGCCATGTCGCTGATCCGACGCATCAGGTGGTCATCCAGTGCAAGCCGCTGCTGGATGTGCTGGCTGAGGAAAATGTGCACAGGATTGATGTGCTGAAAATTGATATTGAGGGCGCTGAAGACAAAGCCATGGCGCCCTACCTTGAGAGCGCCCCGGATGACTTGCTGGCAACACTGGTGATTATCGAAAACTCGCAGCACCTGTGGCAGCAGGATGTGTTTGCCCTGCTGAAGCAACGGGGTTACCAGCGTATACTGCACAACCGGATGAACTCTGTTTTTCAGCGGTCCCCGTGATGAATGCCTCAATGCCCATGAAACTGTCCGTTATCGTCACCACTTACAATTCTCCGGCGTGGCTGGAAAAGGTGTTGTGGGGTTACGCCTGCCAGACCCACAAGGACTTTGAACTGATCATCGGGGACGATGGTTCAGGTCCGGAAACGCGCGACTTGCTGGAACGCATGCGAGCGGAGACTGGCCTGGATATCCGCCACATCTGGCAGGAGGATGACGGTTTTCGCAAGTGCCGCATTTTGAACCGCTGCATTGAGCAGGCCCGTTACGACTATCTGGTGTTCTCCGATGGCGACTGCATTCCACGCCCGGATTTTCTGGCAGTGCATGCGGCTGAAGCAGAACCGGGTCGATATCTGTCCGGTGGCTATCACAAGCTGCCGATGTCCACGAGCCTGGCTATCAGCAAGGATGACATTCTCAGCGGCCGTTGTTTTGATCTGCCCTGGTTAAAAGCTCATGGACTCCCATCGAGTTTCCGAAACAGCAAGCTGACGGCCTCGGCGCGCGCAGCATGGTGGTTTAACCGGCTGACACCCACCGCCTGCAACTTCAAGGGCTCCAACGCCTCGGCCTGGCGCAAGGATGTGATTGCTGTTAACGGTTTTGACGAGCGTATGTCGTGGGGCGGGCTTGACCGCGAATTTGGCGTGCGGCTGATCAATCTGGGCATCAAACCCAAACACGTGCGCTACAACGCCATTGTGATTCATCTGGACCACAAGCGCGGTTACAAAAACCCGGAGCTGGTCAAAGCCAACAAACAGCTGCGGCTTTACAACGCCAGCCACGGCGTGACCTGGACCGAGTTCGGGATTGTGCAGGCCGGGCCTACTACTCAAGCAACGCCTGCCACGCCAGCGTCTTGAACAGGGCTGACAGGTTATAGGCACCCGAGGGCTGGATTTGCAACATCAGCACGGCGCTGATGCCGGTGTGTGGATCGGCCCAGGAAAAGGTGCCCAGTGATCCATTCCAGCCAAACTCTCCGTCGTTGCGCGCAAAGCTGCTGGCATGACCGTCAATGACCACACTGAAACCATACCCCCAACCCAGATCAGCCATCGGTGTTGGCGGGTTCAGACTGATCGGCAGCACCTCGTCAGGCAATTGATCGGTGATCATCTGCTGCACGGTGTCGGCGCGAAGTACGCGCACACCGTCCAGTTCTCCGCCATTGAGCATGGCCTGCAAAAAGCGCAGATAATCCGGCACGGTACTGACCATACCGGCAGCCCCCTCCTTAAGTGGGGGATCCACCGTGATCGGCACGTCCATTTCTGGCTCACGCACCAGCTCGCCATCGCGGATGCGGTAAACCTGGGTCAGTTGAGACAGTTTGTCCGAGGGCACATAAAAGCCGGTATCGGGCATGGCCAGCGGGGTGAGTACGTGCTCCTGCAGATAGTCATCAAAGTGCTGACCCGAGACGATTTCCACCACACGGCCCAGCACAGTGGTTGAAATGCTGTAGTTCCACAGCGTACCGGGTTCCGCGATCAACGGCACAGCCGCGACTTTTTCCACCAGTTGTGCCAGCGTATCGGCGCGCGAACGCACCTGTCGCTGCTGATACAGCGGTCGGTCGCGGTGGCTCAGACCACCAATATGCAACAGCAAGTCCTCAATGGTGATCTCGCGCGCCGGCTTGTGGGTGCTGCTGCTGAAGTCAGTGGGATCGTCAAACACCTCCATGGCGGCAAACGAAGGGATATAGCGCGACACCGGGTCCTGCAAGGACAAACGGCCCTGCTCGATGAGCTGCATGGCCGCCAGTGAAGCAATGGGTTTGCTCATCGAGCGAATCTGGAACATGGCATTGCTGGACATCGGCACCTGATTTTCCAGATCCTGAAAACCGGCCGAGGCCAGATAGACCAGCTTGCCGTGGCGGGCAATACCGGCCACAAAACCCGGCACATGGCCAGCGTCCACATAGTGCCGCAGCGTACTGTCGAGCAAGGCCAGCCGTGCGCTGGACATGCCAAGCTCTTCCGCCGACGCTGCGTCGGGCGATCCTGCCGTGCACACGGGAGCACCGAGGACCAGCACGAGTCCGGCTGTGAGGGTGTTGAGCCACTTGTGCATGGATTCTCCTGATTGCCTGTGTGACGCTGATTGGGCAGCAGAGTAGCGAAAAAAAAGGGGGAACCCAAGTTCCCCCTTCAAGCACAGCGATGTTACACGTCGTCGAAATTACTGGGCAGCGCTGACCAGAGTGGCTGATTCAGCCTGAGTCGCGTCTGCCGCGTATCGGCTCTGGTCTACGAACTTGTAGTAAACCTGGCCGAAGAACATCTCATCCCAGCTCTGGTCGCCCCAGGGCACATCACGCGCCGGATCCGGGTTTGCCTTGTTCTGGGTAGAGTTGTCGAAGGCGCCGGTCACCACAATACGGGTGCCCGCCGGAACCAGTTTCTGCTCTGCCAACTGGTATTCCATCTGCCAGTTGTAGTTGTAGTTGGCCACGTTGGCCAGCAGCTCGGTGCTGCCATCCGGGTAATGCGCTTCAAAACGCATGTACTTGCCACGGAAGTGCATGTGCGGCAGGAAGCTCAGCAGATAGGCATCATCCGGGATCGTGATTTCGGCTTGCTGCTCGAAATTGGGATCGTACGGAGGAATGTTGGTCCAGTCCGGTGTGAAGATACAGGCACACTCGCCGGTACGACGCTCGGTCGGGATCTGGTCTTCCGGATAGAACCACAGGCCAATGCGGCTGGCATCGGTGGTTTCACGACCACTGGTGGTGTAGTGCAGCTGAATGGCAATGGTAGAACCATTTTTCAGCAGACCACCGGTGTTCGGCTCTTCTACAGACGGGGCAGCACCGGGGATATACGGGGTGATGTGTGCCACGTTCGGGTTGGCCGGCGCGACAAAACCACGGCCGTTCGGACGCTCACCGGGACCAAACATCGCGTTCAGTGTATGGTGCAGAACGGTACGGTCGCCCGGCATGTACTGGCTGGCGCGAACGTAACGATCCTTGCCGTCGGGCAGGTTGATCGGAATGAACTCATAACGGTAGTCGAGCACACCGGTGGCAGGGATCTGCTGGGCCGGAATCTCGATGATGTAATCAGGTTCGCCGAAGGCCCACTCGGTCGGCGGCCACTCGATGCTGGCCAGCGGATCGGTTGTACCGTCTTTCTGGGAACCGGCCGCAATCCAGTCCAGCAGCTTGCGCTGGTCTTCAAACGGCACTACGTAGCTGTTGCGGAAGTCGCCAACATGCGGGTCAATCTGCCCCGGCGGCATACGCTTGGTCATCAGTACTTCGCGGATCATCGGGCTCCAGCCCTGAACCATGGCGTGGCTGTTCAGCGCGAACGGGGCGATACCGCCTTCACGGTGGCAGCTTGCGCAGTTTTCAGCAATGATCGGGGCAACGTCCTTTTCGTAGGATACTGAGCTGGCGTTACGCTCAACGTAGGTGACATCCTGACCCTGTGCCGCAACGTAGGCAGTGGAGACCTGCTCACCAGCCACAACCTGTGCCAATGCGTCAGCGAAGGGTTTGTCGGCTGCGCCGCGGTACACCACACGGAAAGACTTGGGATCGTAAATCACGGCTTCGCCGATTTTTTCGATGCCAATAGACTCGGATACCGCCTGTACGTCATCAATCAGTACCGGGATGTCGGTGCCCAGTGCAGCCACATCAGCAGCCACCTCGGAGCGCTCCTGACCCAGCGGATTGAGCAGGAAGAACACAATGCCTTGTGACTCGTACTGAGCCTTGAGCTGTTCGAATTGCTCAAGCGCAGCACGGGTCTCGGCCGCACCGTTGCCCTGCACCAGGAAGGCCACAGCCTTGTTGTTGTCATACCAGGCCATGTGATGGAAATAGCCTTTGTGGTCCAGCAGGGCGAAATCGCCCACGCGCTCATCTTGCGCCTGCGTGCTGCCGGCAGCAATGGCCAGCGCCAGCGCCGACAGGGTCGAGCAGACGGTGGCCTTTGATTTTCTGTTCAACCAACTGATCATGTCCTTCCTCCAACTGATAACAAACTGAATGCCGCTGAATAACTTGTGACTGTATTTATCGTCTTGCTGACCGAAAACGGACTGCCCTGCTTCTGCAAACTCATGCTTCTGCAAACTATAGGTAAGACGCAAAAACACCGGTTTCGGTTTAAAAATCTGTTTGCAAATCGTTGATACGTTTGGCTCGTACCTTGTCGCGCACTCGAATCCAGGTGGCAGCCCCATAGCACTGCATCCTGCCATTTATTTTTATTATCAGTGAGTTGGATGTGGATTCGATTGCCTGCGTTCTGAACCCACTTCAAACATGAGCGCATTCAGGATTCGGATCGTACCACTGCGCAAGCCATTGTCAATGTGCCAAAAGTCAATATGGCCCGGCTGCGGCGAGATGTTAGGGGTTTGCGACCAATCGCTGTGCTTGTGCAGCCGTTCCAGAACGCCCGGCCATGAGGCAGGCTCAGGTCAGCACGGCTGTCAACGCATTGCGCAGGCTCTTGCGGAATTCATCTTCCGTGTGGAAGCCACAAAGATAACCCTGCAACAGGTGGTAATAGAGGGCAAAGGCGCTCCAGGCAGTTGTGCCGGTGTAGACATCCTTGGTCAGGCGCTTGTCACGTTTGGCGCGCTCGATCAGTTTCATCAGCTTGGAGTAGGTGCTGTTCATGATCTGGTCAATGTCATGCCGACGCTGCTCGGTGATCGAAAATGACAGTTCTTTCAGGACGGTGCGTGACAGCGCATGATCCTGATTGTGATAGTTGATGTGGCCATCAAAAAATACCATCAGTTGGTCCAGCAGCGGCGCGTCCGGCGGGATGTTGGCATAGGAGGCTTCGATCATCTTCAGGATGTCATCCTTGAACACCATCACCAGCAGGTCTTCCTTGCTTTTGGCGTACAAATACAGCGTACCAAGGCCAACGTCTGCCTCGGCAGCGATGTCCTGAATGGTTGTGTTGCTGAACCCTTTCTGCAAAAACAGCAGACGGGCCGCAGTCACTATACGCTGCAAACGAATCAGCTTTTTGCGCTCCCTCAGCCCCATTGCAGCCAGATCGGCTTCGTCATATGGTGGTTTCTGCGCCATGATTGCCCTGCTCATGTTAACTCATTCCTGCCCGGACGCCCGGACCCCGGGTCAGCGTGCGAGCCTTGATTAAAATCGTCCCTGCCAACGCGCCTGAGCTGCCTGCAGTCAATGCCGGCAGCACACAAACGGCGGAAGATTAACACAGGCCCCTGTGGCAGAATAAGTCCATTTTTTGTGAAGCCCATTTATCAGGACCCTTATGACTCAAGACATACCCGATGCCCGAACCCTGCTGGCACAGTCGCCAACACCGGTGACTGTGTTTACGCTATCCTGGTGTTCGTTTTGCCACGCCGCCAAAAAGTTGCTGAAAGATCTCGACATTCCGTTTACCGTCATCGAACTGGACACGGGCGACTATCGCCCTGCTGGCGTGCATAATCGTTTGCGGCAGGATCTTTTCGACATCACCGGCAGCCAGACCTTGCCACAAGTATTCGTCGGTGGTACTCCGGTTGGCGGTTACACCGACACCCAGTCGGCCCTGCGCAACGGACATTTGAAAAGTTTGCTGGCTGCACAGGGCATCAGCCTGCCCTGATACTCAAACAGCCTTGCGAGCGCACAAGACAGACTCGACTGACACACAACCCTTTGCAACAGGAGCACACAACCATGCTGACCGCTCTGGTCGACGCCATCCACATGCTGGCAGTGCTGGCCATACTGGCCGGGCTGCTGATTTCGATGGTGGCCAGCAAACCGCTGATCGCCAGTGATGATCTGCGCTCCATCAACGTGATCTATACGATTACCGGTATTGCGCTGCTGGTCGCTGCCATCGCAGGAATGGTGCTGTGGCTGTCCATAGGCAAACCGGCCGAGTTCTACAGCAACAACCCGGTTTTCCACAGCAAGATGGGGCTGTTCACACTGCTCTTGCTACTCTCGGGATTTCTGGCCCACCGGTTTCGTGCCTTGCAGCGTGAGTTTC
This sequence comes from Pseudohongiella sp., assembly GCA_036834885.1. Lineage (GTDB taxonomy): Bacteria > Pseudomonadota > Gammaproteobacteria > Pseudomonadales > Pseudohongiellaceae > Pseudohongiella. The sequence continues at coordinate 37,095 of DAITNA010000008.1, forward strand.
CTGCGCAAACATCCGGGGACAACATTCCGGTTCCGGCACTGCTGCGCCGCCTGCAAAAGGCGGCATTCGCACTGGTGCTGGTCATCCCGGTACTGGCCTGGATGATGGCGCGCGGGATCGGTTACTGAACGGCAGGATCAGGCCAGAACACGCTGCAGCCATTGTGATATGTCAACAATCTCCTGTGGACATACCGAATGCGGCATCGGGTATCGACTGTATTCCGGCTGATATCCCAGCTTCTTCAGTGATTCCACACTGGCCAAGCCTAGCGACTCGGCAACAACAGGATCCTGGGTGCCATGGCAAATACGGATGGGCAGGGTGCGATTGGCCTCACTGATGCTGACACTGTCGGCTGTCGGGAAATAACTCGACAGGGACAAAATGCCACCCAGCGGCAACGGACAACTCAAACCCGCCTCCAGCACAACCGCCCCACCCTGTGAAAAACCAGCCAGAACAATGCGGCGTGAATCTATCCCCAGCTCATGCTGTTGCCGCACAAAGGCATGCACCGCGGCAGCGGACTGCCGCAATTGCTTTTCGTCAACGCGCCGGCTGACATCGGCCAGCTGGATGTCATACCAGGCTGGCATCACATAACCGCCATTGATAGTCACCGGAATTGATGGTGCATGCGGAAAAATAAAGCGAATGGAGAACGACGACGGCAACCGCAGTTCCGGCACAATCGGCGCAAAATCATTGCCGTCGGCGCCAAGGCCGTGGAGCCAGATCACAGCGGCATCCACCGGTTTGTCAGAACGGGTCTCGCGAACTATTGCAGGCAGTAATGAGGTCATGGAATTCCTGTAGCCAGATAATCATCAACATGTGAAACTTGGGGGCAGATTATAAACACTTGTGCTGCTGCGGCAATTGCAGTGGCGGAGGAAAAGCTGATGAGCACGCTGCCCATGTTAAAAGCACCGTTATTGCTGCTGTATCTGACTTCAGCACTGTTTTTGCCCGGTCAGATCCTGGCACAGTCACTGGATACCGCTGCACTGGCCGCGAGCTTGCGCGGCTCTGACCGTGAAATTTCCGACCGCCTGCGCGATGAAGCGCGTAAACCTGTTGAAGTGCTGGCCTTTCTGGGTGTGGAGCCCGGCATGACCGTACTGGATGTTTATGCCGCTGGCGGTTACTACACCTTTGTGCTGTCACGTGCCGTGGGTGCCGAGGGCACGGTCTACGCACAAAACTCTCCAACAGCCTCACGATATGATGAGGATCGCACGGATATGACACAGGGCGAGGCACTGGACATTAAAATTGCTCGCGGGCGACTGGAGAATGTGATTCGCATAGACAAGCCCATTCGCGAAAATGGCCTGGCGGACAACTCGATTGATTTTGTGCTTGTGTCCCAGATCCTGCACGACTATTACAACCGAAGCCCCGGTGCCGCACATGAATTACTGACTGAGTTGCACAGAATTTTAAAACCGGGCGGCATCGTCGGCATCATCGACCACAGTGGCACAGAAGGTAATGACAACGCACGTCTTCATCGCATGCTCAAATCACAGGCGATTGATGCAGCCATGCGCGCCGGTTTTGTGGTGGAAGCCGAGAGTGCTTTGCTGGCGAATTCGCGCGATAATCCGCGCCGCTCGATTTTTGACCCGGCTCTGAACCGGGGGACAGACCAGTTTCTGCTGCGACTGCGAAAATAGAGCACCCATGCCTGATCCGGAAGCCTGACGATGGAAGATATTATTGATTTGCTGCGCGAAAAGAACGAACCCATTCCCGTGCCACTGGATTTGCCGGACGAAGACCTGCTGGTGGAGATCGAAGAAGAGCTGCTGATGCCATTGCCCGATGATCTGCGAGAATACCTGTTGCAGGCCAGTGACGTGGTTTATGGTTCACTGGAGCCAGTGACTGTGACAGATCCACGCGCTCACACCTACCTGCCCGAGGTCGCCGCACAAGCCTGGGATGAGGGTTTGCCGCGCTACCTGCTACCCATCTGCCAGATCGGCGACACTTACTACTGCATCAGCGAACACGGTGACATCCGTTTCTGGAACGGCCACAAACTCGGCAAGGACCCGCAGGGAAACAAGGAGTGGGCCAATCTGTGGGAGTGGATTCGTGAGGTCTGGTTGCAGGAGTGATGAGCTGATCAGGTCTGTATCAACGATGACAAACGGGCATCTGCCGCCAGCACACGCACCAGCTTGCCGGTCGCATCGAATACCGGTACTGACACGGTAAAACAAAAAGTATCCGTCGCAGACGAACGATAGACATCAGTGATATGAGCAGACTGCCGCCTGGCCACTTCGTAAAACCAGGCTCTGTCATGCCAGTTGCGGCCTGCTGCGTTGCGCTGCGCTGAGGAACTGTTGATATCGTCTGCAAAGACGTTGTCAGTCAGCTGTATACCCTTGGCATCAACCAGATACATCAACTCGAAGCCTCCGTGCTGTTTCAGTGCCTGGACAAGAATGGTTTCGCACGCCGATTTGTCACCGTCAACCATCACCGGATGACGCCCCAATGCCAGAATCTGCTCACGAGCTCTTTTGTGCAGTGCCAACTTGAAGCAGCCCAGTCCATGCAGCAGCTCGTTGCTCTGTTCATAAACTGCCTGGCCCAGCGCCTCAATGCGCGAGGCCCTGTGCTGAATGCCGGCAGCTTCGCTGGAAACAGTATGCACGTCCCGGTTGATGGCACGCATCGCCTCGTTCATTTGCCCCGTGCTGGATGCAATACCATGGACTTTGTGATCGAGATCATCCATTGCAAGGCGAACCTGACTCAACTCTTCGCGCATATGGTGAACACTGGCCGCACCAGCGCTGACCGCCTGCTGCATTTGGGCGCCCGCAGCTCCCAGACCCGATACTTGTGAGCGGAACGATTCGATAATCGCTGCCACTTCACCGGTGGCATCCGTGGTATTGCTGGCCAGCGCCCTGACCTCCTCTGCCACAACGGCAAAGCCCCTGCCATGCTCTCCGGCCCTGGCTGCTTCAATAGCGGCATTCAGCGCCAGCAGATTGGTTTGACGTGATATCACCGATATCGAGGAGATGACGCGGACAACCTCTTCCAGTTGTGCTTGCAGACTCTGGATCACTGCGCTCAGTTGCTGCTCGCTCTCGCTGACTTTTGCAATGCTGTGACCTGCCCGCTCGCTGTCTTGTTCACAGTTTCTGACTGCACTGGCAACACGCGCGGACAGCGCTGCGACATCTTGTGTTGACGGGACCAGCTCGGCTTCGATAGCGGTACTGACTTGTTCACAACTGCTCGCGATTGCCTCGGAGGACTGGGCAAGCTGTTGTCCGGTACTCGTTGTGTCGCGCGCAATACCTGCCAACTCCGGAGCCTGCGCCGCAATGCCAACCGCAGCGCTGATACTTTTTTCCATCCGTGCGTGTAATGTGTTGCGTAACTGCGCCAACGCCACCAGTGGATCATCATCGCTGCCGGTGTGTTCCAGCACAGTCGCAGGCGCCAGATATTTCTCATTGGCCAATTCACGAATTTGGGCGCTGAGACTGGCCCGCTGGCGACCGCCAAAAATTTTCATCACAACCTGCTCCTTGCCTTGATACCTCGCTCAGTCAGTGTTACGACCAAGCCTGCAAAAACCTTAATCAGGCCACTATCAAAACTGAAGCAAAGCGGATGCCAACCTCACGGCTGGAGGCAAAGCAGATTATCGGTGAGGGGACAACGGATGCGCGTGCGATGACATCGACAGATATGCACAAAAACAGGGCGCCGAAGAGCCAAACGCACAGTTCAAGTGAGCTGGCACCCTAGCGCAGGCCAGCCAGTACGTCTTCCAGCAAGGCTTGCTCCGCCGCAGAAAATCCGAGCCCCAGCTTGGTACGTCGCCACAGAATGTCAGCCGAGGTGCGCGCCCACTCATGGTGATACAGGTAACGCACCTCGCATTCGTAAAGACCGGGCCCGATCCATCGCCCGAGATCCTCGTGGCGGGAGGCGCCAGCAAGCAGTTTATGCGTCAATGTGCCGTAACGCTTGACCCAGGCCTGAACCAGTGTCTGATCCAGCCAAGGGTACTGCCGCATCAGCTGTGCCTGCAGTTCACTGCGGCTGGGAAAATCGCCGCCAGGCAACGCTGATGTTGCTGTCCATGCCGGTTTCATGCGGGGAAATATCTTGTGTAATTTCGCCATCGCAGATTCGGCCAGCTTGCGATAGGTGGTAATTTTTCCGCCGTAAACACTCAGCACAGGCGCCGGCAGTTCATCGAGTGTCAGTGTGTAGTCGCGCGAGGCCTTGCTGGCACTCTCCGTCTCGTCATCCATCAACGGCCGTACACCGGCAAAATGATATTTCACCTGGGATTTGTCCGGCACATTTTTGAAGTAACGGGCAACAACTCCCAACAGATAATCAATTTCCTGCTCTGAAATCGTGGCTCTGGAAGGGTCACCCTGATACTCCTGCTCGGTTGTCCCTATCAGCGAGTACTGGTCCTCATAGGGGATAACAAAGACGACCCTGCCGTCAGCATTTTGCAGCAGGTAGGCCTGCTCTCCCCCATGGAGTCGCGGCACCACAAGGTGTGAGCCCTTCACCAGACGAACTTGCTCGCGGGCTGACTTGGGTTGCAGTTCTCGCCCCAGCGAGCTGACCCATGGACCTGCGGCGTTCACGACACAACGGGCGTGAACGTGGCGCACCTCGCCTGTTGAGGTATCGCGCAGCCGTGCGATCCAGATGGTGGCGCTCCCTGCCGCTGCCGGCGTGATGGCTTCGCACTGTGTGCGGGTCAGGATGGTGGCACCATGATCCTGTGCCTGCATGGCGTTCAGCACGACCAGCCGGGCATCATCAACCCAGCAGTCCGAGTACTCAAAACCGCGGGTAAAACCGGGCAACAATGCATCTTGCTGAGTGAAACGCAGCCCCGTGGAAGCGGGTAATGTGACACGTTTGCTCAGGTGATCGTATAGAAAGAGGCCGGCCCTGATCATCCAGAGCGGACGCAGGGCTGCATGGTGAGGCAACCGGAAACGCATGGGGCTGACGATATGAGGGGCGACTCTGAGCAACACCTCACGCTCGGCCAGTGATTCACGTACCAGTCTGAATTGCCAGGTCTCCAGGTAACGCAGCCCACCGTGAATCAGCTTGGAACTGGCCGACGAAGTTGCGCTGCCAAGATCGGACTTTTCACACAATACAACCGAGAGGCCACGCCCGGCTGCATCCGCAGCAATGCCGGCGCCGTTGATACCGCCACCAACAACCAGCAGGTCAAAGACGTTGTGCCCGGCGGGAGAGAGCTCCGATTGTTTGGCTGTTGCGTCAGAAGAATGTGCATCCGTGATGTGTGTCATGTCCAACCTGCATTCCGCGCCAATATGTTGATTCACCGTGTGCTGCAGCACTTGCACAGCCGGTTTTACGTCAGAGAGAACCGGTCGGATTCGATGGATGCGCGCACTGGACAAGCTGCGTTATAGTAGCACGCATCCAAAAACAAGCACGTGTTCGCAAGCTGGCATTTCGGGGTCACCGCATGAAACAGTTCCTACTCGCCATCGATCAGGGTACAACCAGCAGCCGCGCAATTGTTTACAGGCGTGACGGCACCAAGGCTGGGCTGGCGCAGCAGGAATATGCCCAGCATTTCCCTCATGATGGCTGGGTCGAGCATGAGCCTGACGATATCTGGCAGACCACATTGGCCAGCTGCCGGGCCGCGCTACGCCAGGCAGACATCAAGGCCGATGATCTGGCTTGTATTGGCATTACCAATCAGCGTGAAACCACGATCATCTGGGATCGACGCACCGGCCAGGTCATCCATCGCGCCATCGTGTGGCAAGACCGGCGCACCGCAGCATGGTGCCAGCAATTGCAAAGGCGACTGGAGTCTGAAGGAAAAGCGGACTTGATCAGCAGTCGCACAGGTTTGTTACTCGACTCCTATTTTTCTGCCAGCAAGATCTGCTGGCTGCTGGACAATGTTCCAGGCGCGCGCACAGCCGCTGAGGCCGGTCATCTGGCATTTGGCACCATAGACAGTTTTTTGCTGTGGAAGCTGACCTCAGGCAAGCGCCATGCCACCGATGCCAGCAATGCTTCCCGCACCCTGTTGTTTAATATCCACACCCAACAATGGGATGAAGAACTGCTGGCGCTGTTTGACATACCCCGTAGCTTGCTGCCTGAAGTACTGGACAGCGCTGCACATTTTGGCGACACCAGCGCCGATATCCTGGGCTCGCCGGTGCGTATCGGCGGTATAGCGGGGGATCAGCAGGCAGCTGCCTTCGGCCAGGCCTGTTTTGAGCCAGGCATGACCAAGAGCACCTATGGCACGGGTTGTTTCATGCTGATGAATACCGGTGACCAGGTGATCCGCTCTGCTCACAATCTGCTGGCAACTGTGGCATGGCGGCTCGGCGGAAAAACAACGTATGCCATAGAAGGCAGCATCTTTATGGCTGGGGCCACCATGCAGTGGCTGCGCGACAAACTGCATTTTTTTGCCAGTACCGCAGAATCTGAAGGCATGGCAGCCCGTGCACACCATGGCGACAGCGTGATGTTTGTCCCGGCGTTCACCGGGCTGGGCGCGCCCTGGTGGGATCCTGATGCACGTGGCGCCATTTACGGACTGACGCGCGACACCGGGATTGAAGACATTGTTACCGCAGCGCTGCTGTCGGTTTGTTATCAGACGCGAGACCTGCTCGATGCCATGGCCTCTGACGGCTTGAGCCCGACACGTATCCGGGTGGATGGCGGCATGGCGGCAAACAACTTTGTCATGCAGCGTCTCGCTGATCTGCTGGCTTGCCCGGTTGATCGTCCGCAGGTCACAGAGACCACGGCACTCGGTGCAGCCTGTCTGGCCGGACTGGAGTGCGGGCTCTATGCGTCGACCGATGAAATCAGCGCCTTGTGGCAGTTGGACCGAAGTTTTGTGCCATCACAATCAAATCAATGGCGACAACAGCAGTACTTGCGCTGGCACGATGCTGTCCGCCGTACGCTGAGCCAACAATCTTCCACCTCCAGTACTGGCGCGAGCACACCCGATGACTGATCGACGCATTCTGCGCAGGATCCACCTGATCCGTCATGGCGAAACCGACTGGAACCGGGAAAGGCGGGCGCAGGGACAGCAGGAATCCATCCTGACCGATGATGGCAAACAACAGGCGGCCCAACTCAGGGCAAGACTGGCTGATACCGCGTTTGAATCGGTTTACTGCAGCAGCAGTGTGCGCACTCGGGAAACAGCTGACATCCTGTTTGGTGATTCCGGGCTGCCGGTGCATTATTGTGACCAGCTGCGCGAAATTCGTATGGGCCCCTGGGAAGGACGGCTGTACACTGATATCCGACTGAGCGACCCGGAACAGTTTCATGCGTTCTGGCATCAGCCAGACCAGTTTCAATTGCCAGGCGCGGAAACCTATGCTGATGTGCAACGCAGGGCCCTGCAGAAACTGAACTGGATACTGGCAAACGACGGCGCAACGGAGCTGGCGATTGTCAGTCATGGCGTTCTGATCAAGACCCTGCTCTGTGATACCGAGCAGCGGCCTTTATCCAGACTGTGGGAAGCACCAGCGATGCATAACTGTGCCCGCAGCATCATAGACATCTACAGTGATGGCAGCCGCCGTATAAGTGTCTATGCTGATCAGGACTATCAATAGAACAATTTACAGAACAATCAAATCAATCGGGAGAGCATTAACATGACATCTGGCAATTCGAAGGGTATGGCGTCCGCGCTGAAAGCACTGGCCATGATAGCCGGTGCTGCCGGCGTTGGGCTGGCGTTGCTGGCATTGGCCGCACCGCTGGGTGTCTGGATCGGTATTTGGGATTTCCGTCAGGGCTTCAGCATTTTGCGAGGAGCACAACCGTTTGTGGCCTGGATCACTGTCGGCTGCGCGGTCATTACAGCCCTGCTGCTGATACTGCGTACAAAAATTGAAGCAGGGAAAGCGCCTCGTCTGATCAAAATTGCTGGTGCTGCAACTGTGGCAGCCGCGATTGCCTGGTACATTCCGCAGTCTTACCTGCCCGGCAGCGGTGTCACCATACCGCCCATCCATGACATCAGCACTGATGTCGACAACCCGCCCCAGTTTGTGGACGTCCTGGCGCTTCGTGGTGAGAATTCAAATCCGACGGTGTATGGCACCGGCAACCCGCGCATCACACCGGAGGAGCACGCACGTCTTCAGCGAGAAGCCTATCCGGATGTGGTAACAAAGGTGTTTCAGGAGCCCGCACCGTATGTGTTTGGCCGTGCCTTGCAGGCAGTGGATGCACTGGGTTGGGAGCTTGTCGCGCGTGAACCGGAAGAGGGTCGTATTGAAGCGACAGACACCACGTTCTGGTTCCGCTTCAAGGACGATATCGTGATTCGTATTGTCGAGACTCCGGAAGGCACCCTGCTTGATGCACGCTCAACCTCACGCGTGGGGCTTAGCGACGTCGGTAAAAATGCCGCAAGACTGCGCGCGTTTTTTGCAGAGCTCTGACAGCAGGCGAATACACCATGAGTTTAAAAGCTGTTTTGCTGCAGCCGGCGGCACCCACGCGTTCGCAGCACTTTGCCCAGTTCTCTGTGATCGCTTTCTGTTGTCTGGCAATTTCACAGCTGGGCAGTTATCTGGTGGAACAAACCATCCCGCAAGGAAGCAGCGTGGTGGTTCTGCCTTTTTTGCATTTTACCCATATTCGTAATCTTGGCGGGGTGTTCGGCATGGCGCAGGGGCAGGGCTGGCTGTTTGCGCTGTTCAGCCTTGCCTTGTTGAGCGCCCTGGTCTTCTATTTGTGGCGCAGTCAGCAAGTACGTCGCTATGAATTTATCTGCTTCGGTTTTGTGGCTGGCGGGGGCGCCAGCAATATTCTGGACAGGCTGATTTATGGCAGCGTGATCGACTTTATTGATGTACAAGGCATTCCGTACTGGCACTACGTATTTAACACCGCTGATACCTTCATCCATCTGGGGTTGTGGCCGATGCTGTTCATCGGCCTGTTTCTGCATCGCGATCACGCTGACACCGCTGCGTAAACTTTCTCTGCGGCCGCCAGTGCTACGCCTGGGTTGACCGGAGCGCCCTGTTGCAGCAACACCTGTTCCATCGCGCCGAGGCAGTAAATCACACTGCTTCGACGTGCCGTGTGTCCCATCAAGCCTATGCGCCAGACTCTGCCCGCCAGGGCTCCGAGCCCGGCACCAATTTCCAGATCCCAGTCTTGCAGCAAACGCTGCCGCGTCTGCGCCTCATCAACACCCTGTGGCACAGCAACGGCATTCAGTTGCGGTAGCCGGTAGTTCTCAGCAACAGGCAACGCCAAACCCATGGCTTGCAAGCCCGCTGCCAGCGCGTCATGGTGCAGGCGGTGGCGGGCATGGCTGTTCGCCAAACCCTCTTCTTTTAACATCAGCAAAGACTCATGCAGTGCATAAAGCGCATTGACCGGCGCTGTATGGTGATAACTGCGTCGTGACTCACCGCCCCAATAGGCCATCACCAGGTTCAGATCAAGAAACCAGCTCTGAACCCGGGTTTTACGCGAACGAATGGCATGGATAGCACGTTCGCTGAAACTGACCGGAGACAACCCGGGTACACACGACAAGCACTTCTGTGTACCGGAATAAATGGCATCAATGCCCCAGTCATCGGTCCTGAGTTCAATGCCACCCAGCGAGGTCACAGCATCAACCAAAACAAGGCAGTCATGACGATGTGCCAGTTCGCTCAGGGCGGCAGCATCCGAACGCACCCCGGTGGAGGTTTCAGCATGGACGAAGGCCAGAGCTTTGGCATCCGGGTTTTGTTTCAACGCCTGCTCGACCTTGGTCAAACTGACAGGCGTACCCCAGTCATCTTCAACCATAATGGCTAGCGCCCCGATACGTTCAACGTTCTCTCGCATACGTCCGCCAAAAACACCGTTCTGGCAAACAATCACCTTGTCACCTGGTTCAATCAAATTCACAAACACCGTTTCCATTCCCGCTGACCCTGGCGCAGACACGGGCAGCGTGAGCTGGTTTGAGGTCTGGAATGCGTACTGCAGCAGGGACTTGATGTCGTCCATCAACTCAATAAACAATGGATCCAGATGACCGATGGTCGGCCGGGACAAGGCTGCCAGCACACGAGGGCTGACATCAGAAGGACCAGGACCCATCAGACGACGCTGGGGCGGGAAAAATGACTGACTCATTCGGAGGTTCCTCCACCATTGAATTCGGAGATGACAGAAACGCAAAAGCCGGGCAAGCCCGGCTTTTATCTGATATCAGTGCCAACCGCTTATTCGGCGGAGTCAGCACCAACACCGTTCGGGCGATCCACCAGCTCAACATAGGCCATCGGTGTCTTGTCGCCAGCGCGCAGGCCGCACTTGAGAATACGGATATAACCACCTGGACGACCCTGGTAACGCGGGCCCAGATCGGTAAACAGCTTGCCTACCGCTTCTTTGCTGCGCAGACGGGCAAAAGCCAGACGACGGTTGGCAACGCTGTCATTTTTGGCCAGCGTAATCAGCGGCTCAGCCACCATACGCAGCTCTTTCGCTTTGATGACCGTGGTTTTGATAATTTCATGCTCAACCAGTGAGGCGGTCATGTTGCGGAACATGGCCTTGCGGTGAGAAGAATTTCTGTTCAGTTGACGTCCACTATGACGATGACGCATATCTCTTTTCCTATTCTAACCGCAGCCTCACGGCTGACTCGTTATGATTAATTCGATTTCTCTTCAGTGCGCAGGCTGGCGGGCGGCCAGTTTTCCAGACGCAGCCCCAGAGACAAACCACGGGTTGCCAGCACATCCTTGATTTCAGTCAGCGACTTCTTGCCAAGGTTTGGCGTCTTCAGCAATTCAACTTCGGTGCGCTGGATCAGATCACCGATGTAGTAGATGTCTTCTGCTTTCAGGCAGTTCGCCGAACGCACTGTCAACTCCAGATCATCGACCGGGCGCAACAGGATCGGGTCGATTTCGTCTTCCGGCTCTTCCGGAGCAGCGGCTTCCTGGCTCTGCAGATCAACAAATACAGCCAGCTGATGTTGCAGAATAGTGGCGGCACGACGAATGGCTTCTTCCGGGTCAATGGTGCCATTGGTCTTCAGATCAATGATCAATTTGTCCAGGTCGGTACGTTGCTCAACACGTGTGCTCTCAACAGAGTATGCAACGCTCAGCACAGGGCTGTAGCTGGCATCCAGCATCAGCTTGCCAACAGCCCGCGTTTCGTCATCATCACGACGACGGGCATCAGCTGGCACGTAACCACGGCCCTTGCGCACGGTGATGCGCATGTTCAGCTCACCGGCAGTGTTCAGGTTGGCAATCACATGCTCGGGGTTAACGATCTCGACATTATGATCGCCAACGATATCGGCGGCTGTGACAACACCCGCACCCTTTTTGTTCAGGGTCAGTACTGCCTGATCCTGACCGTTCAGGATGATGGCAACACCTTTGAGGTTGAGCAGAATCTCGATAACGTCTTCACGTACGCCTTCAATGCTGCTGTACTCATGTACAACACCGTCGATTTCAACTTCTTCCACCGCGCAACCGGGCATGGAGGAGAGCAGGATTCTTCTTAACGCATTGCCCAGAGTGTGGCCAAAACCACGCTCGAGAGGCTCAAGCACCACTTTGGAATGATACTTGTCAAACTCTTCAACCTTGATCAACTGTGGTGTAAGAAAATCCGACAACGAAATCTGCATGGGTTCACCCTTAACAATTAGCCTGGCAATCTTTGACTTTACTGGACTGAAGCCTCCGTCCCTCAGGGATTCGAAGGCCTGTTCAGACTTACTTGGAGTAAAGCTCTACGATCAGGTTTTCGTTAATATCTGCTGACAGATCAGCACGTTCAGGCTTGCGGTTGAACTGACCCTGCTGCTTGCCGGTGTCAACGGTAATCCAGTCGCTCGCAGTACGCTGTGCAGCCAGTTCCATCGCGGCCTTGATACGCAGCTGCTCTTTTGCCTTCTCGCGCACAGCAACCACATCACCAGCAGACAGCTGATAAGACGGGATGTTGATCACGCTGCCGTTCACCAGAATCGCCTTGTGCGAAACCAGCTGGCGCGCTTCAGCGCGAGTAGAACCAAAACCCATACGATACACAACGTTATCCAGACGGGACTCCAGCAGCTGCAGCAGGTTTTCACCGGTCGCGCCTTTACGACGGGCAGCTTCCTTGTAATAGGTGCGGAATTGACGCTCGAGTATGCCGTAGATACGACGTACTTTTTGCTTCTCACGCAGCTGTACACCATAGTCGGACAAACGACCACGACGCTGACCATGAACACCAGGCTGAGTTTCTGCCTTGCACTTGCTTTCCAGCGGGCGAACGCCACTCTTCAGGAACAGATCTGTTCCTTCACGTCGGGCGAGTTTGCATTTGGGGCCTAGATAACGGGCCATACACTGACTCCTGTTTTCCTAATCTCGGCACAAGGCCGGAATGAGCTGTAACTGATCCGGAGGCGTCGGATTAAACGCGACGCTTCTTCGGGGGACGGCAACCATTGTGCGGAATCGGCGTAACATCAGTGATGTTGCCCACTTTCAATCCGCATGAGTTCAGCGCGCGAACGGCCGACTCACGACCCGGGCCTGGACCGTTCACTTTAACGTCCAGATTCTTCAGACCGTACAACTCAATTGCTGTTTTACCGGCGCGCTCTGCAGCCACCTGCGCAGCAAAGGGCGTGCTCTTGCGGGAACCACGGAAACCGGAGCCACCTGAGGTCGCCCAGCTCAGGGCATTACCCTGACGGTCAGTGATTGTCACGATTGTGTTGTTGAAGGACGCATGAATGAATGCAATCCCGTCAACGACCGCCTTACGAGCCTTTTTCTTCGGGGCTGCTTTAGCTGCTGGCTTTGCCATAATATTTCCTGAATCAGATTAAAGCGTTTATCTCGTCGGCCGGATCTGTTTGCATTAACCGGCCATCAATTCTTATTTACGGATCGGCTTGCGCGGACCTTTACGTGTTCTGGCATTGGTTTTGGTACGCTGACCACGAACCGGCAAAGAACGACGATGACGAATACCACGGTAGCAACCAAGGTCCATCAGACGCTTGATGCTCATGGAGATTTCGCGACGCAGGTCGCCTTCCACCGTAAATTTGCCCACTTCGGCACGTACGATATCAAGCTGCTCCGGTGACAGATCGCTGGTTTTGGTAGACGGGGCAATACCAACGCGCTCGCAAATCAGCTTGGCGCGGGTCGCACCGATCCCGTAGATGTACTCCAGGGAAATAACCAGGTGCTTGTTATCTGGTATGTTGACACCGGCAATACGTGCCATAGTTTGACTCCAATCTTATAAATTACCCATGTACCAGAGTGCCTGAGCCCTTAAATTCAGGGGCGCAAAGAATATACTCTGGAAATATAAAAATCAACCAGATACTTAGCCCTGACGCTGCTTGTGTCTGGGTTCTGCAGAGCAGATAACGCGAACCACACGATTGCGTTTTACTACTTTGCACTTGCGACAGATTTTCTTAACAGATGTTCTGACTTTCACGTTTCTCTCTCCATTCAGCGCCTGCTATTGCAGTGTGCGCCAGTCAAACTTACAAACCGCGTCCAAAACTGCCGAGATTGGATTTCTTCATCAGGGACTCGTACTGATGTGACATCAGATGAGCCTGTACCTGTGACATAAAATCCATACTCACTACCACGACGATCAGCATTGCCGTACCACCCAGGTTAAACGGCACATTGGCCATCATCTGGAAGAAGTTAGGCAGCAGACACACGATGGTGATGTAGATCGCACCAAACATGGTCAAGCGTGTCAGCACCGCATCAATATAACGAGCGGTCTGGTCACCTGGGCGAATGCCGGGAATAAACGCACCGGATCGCTTCAGGTTGTCTGCTACATCTTTCGGGTTGAACACCAACGCCGTGTAGAAAAAGCAGAAGAAAATAATCATCGCGCTGAACAGGATCACGTACAACGGCTGACCGGGACCGATCAACAATGCGAGATCCTGCAACCACTCTGCACCTTCTGCCTGGCCGAACCACTGCCCGATCGAGGCAGGAAACAGCAGAATACTGCTCGCAAAAATGGCCGGGATCACACCCGCCATGTTCACCTTCAGCGGCAAATGGCTGGACTGAGCCTGATACAGCTTGTTGCCCTGCTGCCGCTTGGCGTAGTTCACAGTAATGCGACGCTGGCCACGCTCAATAAAGACGATACCGGCAATCACAACCACTGCAATGATGACAACGATAAACAGCAGCAGACCACTGATCTGACCTTCATAGGCCTGGGTCAGCGAGCTGCCAACCGCGGCAGGCAAACCTGCGACGATACCGGCAAAAATCAGCATCGAAATACCGTTGCCAACACCACGCTCGGTGATCTGTTCACCCAACCACATCATGAACATCGCACCGGTCACCAGCGATACGATCGCGGTGAAAATAAAACCGGGCCCCGGGTTGTATGACATCGGGGCCAGCAGGCCAATTGTCATACCGGTACCTTGTACAATCGCCAGTGCCAGCGCGCCGTAGCGTGTGTACTGGGTAATCTTGCGGCGACCGGACTCACCTTCTTTCTTGAGCTGCGCCAGATGCGGATTAACCGCTGTCAGCAGCTGCATGATGATCGAGGATGAAATGTAAGGCATGATGCCCAGCGCCACGATACTCATACGCTCAAGTGCACCACCGGAAAACATGTTAAAGAGCCCGAGGAAGGTTCCCTCATTCTGGCTGAACATATTTGCCAACTGCGCCGGATCAATACCGGGGACAGGAATATGCGTTCCCACCCTGTAAACAAAAATGGCAAACAGCAGGAACAGCAGGCGAGCTTTGAGCTCGCCAAGACCTGCGCCTATGCCGTCGCCGGCGATGTTAGGTTTTTTTGCCATTTTTTTGCTATCAGCCCTGAGCTACAACTTTTTTGGTCTTTTTCTTGCCGGCGTGAGCAGGCACTACCGGATCAATGACCTTGCCGCCAGCTGCTTCAATCGCAGCACGCGCACCTTTGGTCACTCGCAGACCATCAACAGTCAGAGCTCGACCCACATCACCGGACAACATCACTTTTGCACGCTTGATGCTGCTGTTGATGATGTTGGCGGCCAGCAATGTGTCAATGTTCACCACATCACCGTCAACCGCAGCCAGTTCACTGGTGCGTACTTCTGCAGTGATGCGGCCCACACGGGACGTGAAACCGAACTTCGGCAGACGACGCTGCAAAGGCATCTGACCGCCTTCAAAACCGGGACGAACAGTACCGCCTGAACGCGCCTTCTGGCCCTTGTGACCCTTACCGCTGGTCTTACCCAGGCCACTACCGATACCGCGACCAACACGCTTGGGCGCGTGGGTGCTGCCGGGAGCCGGACTCAATGTATTCAGATGCATGATTACTCCTCGCCCTCTACCTTCAGCAGGTAGCGAACTTTATTGATGATGCCACGTACCGACGGAGAATCTTCCACTTCTACCGTGTGGTGCATGCGACGCAGACCGAGGCCCTTGACGCACAGGCGATGTCTTTCCATTTGTCCCGCCGGGCTGCGCACCAGGGTGACTTTGATCATTTTCTTGGCCATAACAATTAACCCAGAATCTCTTCAAGTGTTTTGCCGCGCTTGGCCGCAACACTTTCGGCAGCGCGCATGTATTTCAGACCCTTAAACGTTGCGTTGACAACGTTGACCGGATTGGTTGAGCCATAGCACTTGGCCAGAACGTTCTGAATACCAGCCAGTTCGAGCACTGCACGCATGGCACCACCGGCGATGATACCGGTACCTTCGGACGCCGGCTGCATGTAGATGCGAGAGGCACCATGACGAGCTTTAACCGGATATTCCAGTGTTGTGCCATCGAGTGACACATGGATCATATTGCGACGCGCAGCTTCCATGGCCTTCTGAATAGCCAGCGGAACTTCACGCGCTTTACCACGACCAAAGCCTACACGGCCATTGCCATCACCGACCGCAGTCAGGGCAGTAAAGGCGAAAATTCGACCACCTTTTACTACTTTGGCGACACGGTTTACCTGGATCAGCTTCTCCTGTAAACCTTCTTCGTTCTTTCTCGCCTCGTCTTTCAGTGCCATATTCTTAAACCCTTAAAATTCCAAGCCGCCTTCACGTGCCGCATCTGCCAACGCCTTGACACGACCATGGTACATGTAACCGGAGCGATCAAATGCTACCTTGCTGATACCAGCCTGTTTGGCTCGCTCTGCAATCAGTGCACCGACTTTGCCTGCGGCATCCTTGTTACCGGTAGCACCGGCACGCAGATCCTTCTCTACGGTTGAAGCGCTTGCAATAACAACGTCACCGGTGGGAGAAATAACTTGCGCATAAATATGACGCGGAGTGCGATATACACACAGACGGTTTACACCGAGTTCCGCAATTTTTGCTCTGGTACGTCGTGCGCGACGGATACGAGCCTGCTTCTTTACGTTCATGATGTCACGCCCTGTTTATTTCTTCTTCGCTTCTTTTCTGTACACATTTTCATCCGCATAACGAATGCCTTTGCCTTTATAGGGCTCTGGCGGACGGAACTCGCGGATTTCAGATGCAACCTGACCGAGCAACTGCTTGTCGGAAGAGCTCAGCACAATTTCTGTCTGCGAAGGCGTCTCAGCGGTAACGCCAGCAGGCAACTGGTAATCGATCGGGTGAGAGTAACCCACCGCGATATTCAGAACCTGACCCTGTGCCTTGGCACGGTAACCAACGCCCTGCAGGACCAGCTTGCGCTGGAAGCCTGTATTGACGCCTGTGACCATGTTGTTGATCAGAGCCCGGAAAGTACCCGCCAGCGCATTGGCCTGACGGGAATTGTTCTTCGGCGCCACTTGCAGTACACCGGCATCCAGACTCACCTGCACATCCTGGTGAACGTCTGCCTTCAGCGTACCCTTGCTGCCTTTGACGGTAATCGCGCTACCGGCGATGACTGTCTCAACACCCTTTGGCAGGGTAATCGGGTTTTTAGCTACTCTGGACATAATCGTGCTCTATATGCTGTATCAAAGAATGTTGTGCATCAGAATACTGAGCACAGAACTTCCCCGCCGATACCGGCGGCACGTGCTTTCTTCTCTGTCATCACACCTTTGTTGGTGGAGACAATCACAATACCAAGGCCATTGCGGTTACGCGGCATGTCTTCCTTGCCTTTGTACTGACGCAGACCGGGCTTGCTCACACGGATGATCTCTTCGATTACCGGCTTGCCCTGATAGTACTTGAGATCAATATTCAGCTGGCTCTTTGCACCGTCTGCAACAACAGCGAAGTCACGAATGTAACCTTCGTCCTTGAGCACTTCACAAATAGCAACTTTCAACTTGGATGACGGGCAGCTGACATTATGCAGCTTGGCCATCTGTGCATTGCGAATGCGGGTCAGCAAATCAGCAATTGGATCTGACATACTCATATTAAATTCTCCGATTACCAGCTGGCTTTTGTCAGACCAGGCACATCACCGCGCATTGCAGCTTCGCGCAGTTTGTGACGGCACATACCGAATTTTCTGTAAACACCGTGCGGGCGACCGGTGATGCGGCAGCGCTTCTGCTGACGAACCGGGCTGGCGTTGCGCGGCAGCTTCTGGAACGCTATCTGAGCGGCCCACTTGTCATCATCGCTGGCATTTACGTCAGCAATAATTGCCTTCAGTGCAGCGCGCTTGGCGGCATATTTGGCAACTGTTTCAGTGCGCTTCAATTCACGAGCAATCATCGAGGTCTTGGCCATCTCATGACTCCTTTGCAGCTTTGACTGTCATCGTTTTGAACGGGAAACGCATCGCCGCCAGCAGGGCACGACCTTCGTCATCGTTCTGTGCAGTAGTAGAGATTGTGATATCCAGACCGCGGATCTTGTCTACTTTGTCGTATTCGATTTCCGGGAAAATGATCTGTTCGGTCACACCCATTGCGTAGTTACCGCGACCGTCGAATGCCTTCGGGTTAAGGCCACGGAAGTCACGAATACGCGGAATGGCGATATCAACCAGACGATCCAGGAAGTCATACATACGATCGCCGCGCAGAGTCACTTTGCAGCCGATCGGCCAGCCGGCACGAATCTTGAAACCTGCAATTGACTTGCGCGCCTTGGTGATCACCGGCTTCTGGCCGCTGATCATGACCAGGTCAGCGACAGCGTTATCAAGTAACTTCTTGTCGCCAACGGCTTCGCCCACACCCATATTCAGCACGATTTTGGTGATACGGGGCACGCGCATAGGATTATCAAACCCGAACTGCTTGGTCAGCGCGGGTATAACGTCACTTTTGTAAAATTCTTTCGACTGAGCCATGTTGGCGACCTGAGTTTCCGTTAATCAATGACTTTGTTCGTGGATTTGTACACGCGCTTCTTCAGACCGTCTTCAACCAGAAAGCCAACTCGATCTGCTTTATTGGTCTCGGGATTGAAAATAGCCACGTTGGAAATATCCATCGGTGCTTCTTTCTCAACGATACCACCGGCGATACCCGCATTCGGGTTCGGCTTGGTGTGCCGTTTTACAATGTTGATACCACTGACAATCACCTTGTTCTCGCCGACCAGACGGGAAACCGTACCACGCTTGCCCTTGTCCTTGCCGGAGATGACTATCACTTCATCGTTACTTTTGATCTTACGCATTTTGCGGCCTCAATATCTGTCACAGCACTTCGGGTGCGAGTGAGATGATTCTCATGAACTTTTCTGTACGCAGTTCACGTGTCACCGGCCCGAACACACGCGTACCAATTGGCGCCTGCTGGTTGTTGAGCAGAATGGCTGCATTATCGTCGAACTTGATCAGTGATCCGTCAGCACGACGCACACCGCTCTTGGTGCGAACAACAAGCGCAGAAAGCACCTGACCCTTTTTCACCTTGCCTCGGGGAATCGCTTCTTTCACTGTCACTTTGATGACATCCCCGATGCGGGCGTAACGACGATGGGAACCGCCGAGCACTTTGATACACATTACTCGTTTGGCACCACTGTTGTCTGCCACATCTAAATATGACTGTACCTGAATCATCGATTCTCTCCGAACCCTTTAAACTGTTGCTTTGGCAACAACGCCATATGGCGCCAGAAAAACATTGACTGCGTTATCAGATCTGCGCTGCTTTCTCATCAATCGACACCAAAGCCCAGGTCTTGGTCTTTGAAATCGGACGCACTTCTTTCACAGTAACCTTGTCACCCTCGCGGCACTCATTCTTCTCATCATGAGCATGCAGCTTTGAGGAGCGAGTAATAAACTTGCCGTAAACCGGGTGCTTTACCCGACGCTCAACCAGCACAACAATGGACTTGTCCATTTTGGTACTGACGACGGTACCGGACACAACGCGGCCGGTTTTTACTTCGTTGGTTTCATTAAGCGACATAATCAGGACCCACTTTTCTGCTTTTCAGTAATGACGGTCTTTACACGAGCGATGTCGTCTCGGACTGCAGCAAGCAGATGAGTCTGGCCCAACTGGCCAGTACGCTTCTGAATTCTGTAGTTGAACTGGTCGCGATACAGACCAATGAGCTGTTCATTCAGCTCCGCAACTGACTTTTCACGCAATTCGCTGGCTTTCATTACATTACCGTCCGTTTAACAAAAGTGGTCTCAAACGGGAGCTTTGCGGCGGCAAGCTGGAACGCTTCACGTGCCAGGCTCTCATCAACCCCTTCGATCTCGAACATCACGCGACCCGGCTGGATCTGCGCTACCCAGTATTCAACACTACCCTTACCTTTACCCTGACGCACTTCCAGAGGTTTCTGGGTAATCGGCTTGTCCGGAAACACACGGATCCAGATCTTGCCGCCACGCTTGACATGACGAGTCATGGCACGACGCGCAGATTCGATCTGACGTGCAGTCAGTCGACCGCGACCGATTGCTTTCAGGCCAAACTCGCCGAAATCAACGTTGCTGCCGCGATGTGACAGGCCACGGTTGCGGCCCTTCATCATCTTTCTAAACTTGGTACGTTTTGGTTGTAACATCTTGGCCTATCCTCTACTTGGACGCTTTCTGCGCAGTCGCGTGGACTTCCTTCAGATCCAGGATTTCGCCTTTGAAAATCCAGACCTTAACGCCAATGATTCCGTATGTTGTTTTGGCTTCTGAAGTTGCGTAGTCGATATCGGCTCGCAGCGTGTGAAGCGGCACACGACCTTCACGGTACCATTCAGTACGGGCAATCTCGGCACCGCCAAGGCGACCGCTGACCTGAATCTTGATACCTTCCGCGCCCTGACGCATGGCGTTCTGTACGGCACGCTTCATGGCGCGACGGAACATAACACGACGCTCGAGCTGCTGGGCGATACTGTCGGCAACCAGCAAGGCATCCAGATCGGGCTTGCGGATCTCTTCAATATTGATATGAACCGGTACGCCCATTTTTGCGATCAGCGCAGATCGCAGCACTTCAACGTCTTCACCTTTCTTGCCGATCACAATACCGGGACGGGCAGAGTGGATGGTGATGCGAGCTGTCTGTGCAGGACGTTCGATGTCCACACGCGATACAGAGGCGTTAGCCAGCTGCTTGCGAATGTAGTCACGCACCTGCAGGTCAACCAGCAAATGCTCAGCATAATTTTTGCCTTCAGCAAACCACACTGAAGTGTGCTTTTTAACTATACCAAGCCGAATTCCGGTTGGATGTACTTTCTGACCCATCCTGATCTCCTACTTCTCGGCTACTTTAACGGTAATGTGGCAAGTGCGTTTGACGATCCGGTCAGCACGGCCTTTGGCACGTGGACGAATACGCTTCAGGCTCATACCTTCATCGACATAGATAGTGGACACTTTCAATTCATCCACATCCGCCCCTTCATTATGTTCCGCATTGGCGATTGCAGAGTTCAGCACTTTCTTGATGATGTCCGCACCCTTCTTCGGGCTGAACGTCAACAGCTGCAGAGCTTCCTCTACTTTCTTGCCGCGGATTTGATCAGCTACCAGCCTTGCCTTCTGGGCAGAGAGCCGAGCGCCGCGCAATATTGCTACAACTTCCATCTCATTATCCCCGCTAATCAGCGCTTGGCTTTCTTGTCAGCCGCGTGGCCACGGTAGTTCCGTGTCAGCGCGAATTCGCCCAGCTTGTGGCCTACCATGTCTTCGGAAATAAACACGGGCACATGCTGCTGTCCGTTATGCACGGCAATAGTCAGGCCGAGCATATCCGGAGAAATCATCGAGCGGCGCGACCAGGTCTTGATCGGACGCTTGTCATTTGCATCCCGCGCTGTCTGCACTTTTTTCATCAAATGAAGGTCGATAAATGGACCTTTTTTCAGTGAACGTGGCACTTTTATTTCCTCTGTAGTCAGGCCTTATCGGCTAGCATTTCTGCGGCGTACGATCATCTTGGAGGTACGCTTGTTTGTCCTGGTCTTGTATCCCTTGGTTGGAACACCCCACGGTGACACCGGGTGACGTCCACCTGAAGTACGACCCTCACCACCACCCATCGGGTGATCAACCGGGTTCATCGCCACGCCACGAACAGTCGGGCGGATACCACGCCAGCGTTTGGCACCAGCTTTACCCAGAGAGCGCAGGCTATGCTCGGAGTTGGAGACTTCACCAATGGTTGCACGGCAATCTGCCAGCACTTTGCGCATTTCGCCGGACTTCAGACGCAGCGTTGCGTGGTTACCTTCTTTTGCTACCAGCTGAACAGAGCCGCCTGCAGAGCGGGCAATCTGAGCACCCTTGCCAGGCTTCATCTCGACGCAGTGAACCGTGCTACCCAGCGGGATGTTACGCAGCGGCAGGCAGTTTCCAGTTTTGATCGGCACGTCCTGACCAGACAGCAGTGTGTCACCAGCGCTCACTTTTGCAGGAGCAATGATGTAGCGACGCTCGCCGTCGGCATAAAGCACCAGCGCGATATTGGCAGTGCGGTTGGGGTCATACTCCAGACGCTCAACCTTGCCTACGATGCCATCTTTGTCACGACGAAAATCGACAATACGGTATTTTTGCTTGTGGCCACCACCGGCATGACGACGGGTGATACGACCAACGTTGTTACGACCACCAGTTTTGGCCTTGGTCGCCACCAGACCTGCAAAAGGCTCGCCCTTGTGCAGCTCGGGATTAACGATTTTTACTACAAACCTGCGCCCTGGCGAGGTGGGTTTACATTTTACGACTGCCATAACCGCGACCCTTCCTTACGCCATGGATGCAAAGTCAATTTCCTGACCTTGCGCCAGCTTGACGTAAGCCTTTTTCCAGTTTGATTTTTGACGAAGCTTGCCACGTGCCGTGCGCTTGGTTTTACCCTTCACATTCAGCACCTGCAGGTCTTCAACAGTTACGTTAAACAGCTTCTCGACCGCTTCACGAATCTCTGTTTTGGTCGCGTCATTGGCAACACGGAAGGCAACCTGATTGCGCTTCTCAGCCATAATGGCGGCCTTCTCAGAAATGTGCGGGCCTACGATAACGGAATAAAGTCTCGCCTGGTTCATGCCAGCATCTCCTCAACTTTTTTCAGTGCGGGGACGGTCATGAGCACCTTTTCAAAACCGATCAGACTGACCGGATCGAGGCCTGCCACATCCAGCACGTCAACATGACGCAGGTTGCGCGCGGCGAGATACAGATTCTCTGCCACTTCATCTGCAACGATCAGCACATTGTCCAGCGCAAACTCTTTCAACTTGCTGGCAAGATCCTTGGTCTTGTGTGAATCGAGCGTAAATTGCTCCACTACGACCAGACGATCCTGACGAGCCAGCTCAGACAGGATGCAGCGCATGGCACCGCGATACATTTTGCGATTCAGCTTTTTGCTGTGATCCTGTGGGCGCGCAGCAAATGTGACACCACCTGAACGCCAGATCGGGCTGCGAGTAGTACCGGCACGGGCACGACCACTGCCTTTTTGACGCCACGGCTTGCGACCACCACCTTTCACATCAGAGCGAGTCTTCTGCTGGACAGTCCCCTGACGGGCGCCTGCCAGATAGGTAACTACAGTCTGGTGAACCAGCGCTTCGTTAAACTCTTTACCAAAAGTCTCGTCAGAGACAGAGACCGTGCCTGCAGACTGGCTGCCGGGCTTTGCAAGATTCAGTTCCATCAACGATTACCCCCTGGATCCGGCTGACTTGACGGCAGGACGAACCACCACGCGCGAACCTGTCGCACCCGGAATGGCACCCTTGACGATCAAGAGATTGTTGTCGGCATCCACACGAACCACTTCCAGAGACTGGGTGGTTACACGAACATCACCGAGGTGACCGGACATGCGCTTGCCTTTCCATACACGACCAGGTGTCTGACACTGACCGATGGAACCGGGCGCACGATGCGACAGGGAGTTACCGTGAGTAGCATCCTGAGCGCGGAAATTGTGACGCTTGATGGCGCCGGCGTAACCTTTACCTTTGGAGGTGCCGGTGACATCGACTTTTTGACCAGCTTCGAAAATCGAAACAGTTAATTCGCTGCCAGGGGTGAAATCAGCAAGCTCTTGCTGGGCCGCGCGGAACTCCCACAGACCTTCACCAGCTTCGGTGCCTGCTTTGGCAAAATGCCCAGCCAGGGAGCGACTGACTCGGGAAGCTTTGCGCTCACCCACAGTAACCTGAATGGCACTATAACCATCCACTTCCTCAGTTTTGAGCTGAGTTACCCTGTTTGGGCTGACCTCTACCACTGTTACCGGGATAGATTCGCCGGAATCAGTGAATATACGGGTCATGCCGCTCTTTCGACCGACCAAACCAATCGACATTTTTTGAACCTCATCGTGTACGGGGCTTTAACCCGCTATGGCTGCTATCGCATTACACCATGTTTGCTTATGGGCAAGGTTGTTACCCTTTTAGCTCGCTGTTGTCAGTATTTATTACACTGATTTCTTTCTCGCTACTGTTACCAAACAAACCTGAAACAAACTGGCCTAACACAAAACTCTTGAATTACTCAGCCCTTACCCAAGACTGATCTGCACTTCAACACCTGCCGCCAGATCCAGCTTCATCAAAGCATCCACTGTTTTTTCTGTCGGCTCAACGATATCGAGAAGGCGCTTATGCGTTCTGATTTCATACTGATCGCGCGCATCCTTGTTTACATGCGGGGATATCAATATGGTGTAGCGCTCTTTGTTCGTCGGCAACGGAATCGGTCCGCGCACTTGCGCACCGGTTCGCTTGGCAGTATCTACAATTTCCTGAGTAGACTGATCGATCAGCCGATGATCAAAGGCTTTCAGCCGGATTCTGATACGCTGATTTTGCATCTAGTCTGCTCTCCAAAAACTTTTTTAAATTAATCAGTTACTTTTTACCAGCCAAGAACCCGTCTTGAACCCTGGAAAAAAGGAAGCGGAATTCTAAGACTGAAGCCCGCCAGTGTCAACTAAAAACTATTGCTTGCTGCTTTTCAGACATCGCGTGCAAAAGAGGCGACCCAAGGCCGCCTCCTTTGCACGCAAATCAAGTCTGATTACTCGATGATCTTGGCTACAACACCCGCACCAACGGTACGACCACCTTCACGGATCGCAAAACGCAGACCATCGTCCATCGCGATCGGGTGAATCAGTGTCACCACCAGCTTGGTGTTATCACCTGGCATCACCATCTCAACACCCTCAGGCAGCTCGCACGCACCCGTCACATCCGTGGTACGGAAGTAGAACTGCGGACGGTAGCCTTTGAAGAACGGCGTATGACGACCACCTTCATCTTTGCCCAGTACGTACACTTCCGCTTCAAACTTGGTGTGCGGAGTGATTGAACCCGGCTTGGCCAGTACCTGACCACGCTCCACGTCTTCACGCTTGGTACCACGCAGCAACACACCCACGTTCTCACCTGCACGACCTTCGTCCAGCAGCTTGCGGAACATCTCAACACCGGTGCAAGTGGTCTTGGTGGTCGCTTTCAGACCCACAATCTCGATCTCGTCACCAACCTTGACAATACCACGCTCCACACGACCGGTAACCACCGTGCCGCGACCAGAAATCGAGAACACGTCTTCGATTGGCAGCAGGAACGGCTTTTCGATATCACGCACCGGATCAGGAATGTAGGAGTCCAGTGTCTCTACCAGCTTCTTGACAGCAGTGGTACCCATTTCCTTGTCGTCTTCACCGTTCAGCGCCATCAGTGCTGAACCGATCACGATCGGCGTGTCATCGCCCGGGAAGTCGTACATGGACAGCAGCTCGCGCACTTCCATCTCAACCAGCTCCAGCAGCTCCGCATCGTCAACCATGTCCGCTTTGTTCAGGAACACAACAATGTAAGGAACGCCCACCTGACGCGACAGCAGAATGTGCTCGCGAGTCTGCGGCATCGGGCCGTCAGCGGCTGAGCACACCAGAATCGCGCCATCCATCTGCGCAGCACCGGTGATCATGTTTTTCACATAGTCAGCGTGACCAGGGCAGTCAACGTGCGCGTAGTGACGGTTCGGTGAATCGTATTCAACGTGAGAGGTGTTAATGGTAATACCACGCTCTCTTTCTTCCGGCGCGTTGTCGATCTGGTCAAATGCGCGCATTTCACCGCCCCAGGTCTCCGCACAAACTCGTGTCAGTGCAGCTGTCAGCGTTGTTTTGCCATGGTCAACGTGACCAATCGTTCCCACGTTGACGTGTAACTTCTTACGTTCAAATTTACCCTTCGCCACAATATCACCTCGTAATCGAATGCTTCAGAATCAATAACCAATAAATCAGGACTTGTTCTTGTTGATGATGCTTTCCGCAATATTGTTCGGCACATCACCATACTTCAGAAATTCCATCGTGTAGGTTGCACGGCCCTGGCTCATTGAGCGCAGGTCTGTGGCATAACCAAACATTTCGGACAGCGGCACTTCGGCGTTGATCACCTTGCCACTGGGGCTGTCATCCATACCCTGCACCATACCTCGTCGACGGTTCAGGTCGCCCATGACATCGCCCATGTTCTCCTCGGGCGTTACCACTTCCACCTTCATGATTGGCTCAAGCAGCACAGCGTCAGCCAACAGAGCGCCCTTTTTCAGAGCCATGGAACCGGCAATCTTGAACGCCATTTCACTGGAGTCAACATCGTGGAACGAGCCGTCAAACACAGTCACTTTCATGGCAAGCAGCGGGTAACCGGCCAGACAGCCGTTCTTCATCTGCTCCTGTACGCCCTTGTCGATAGCAGGGATGTATTCACGGGGAATCGCACCACCCACAACTTCGTTAACAAACTGGTACTCTTCATCCGCCGGCAGCGGCTCAAGACGCAGCCAGCAGTGACCGTACTGACCACGACCACCGGACTGCTTGACGTGCTTGCCTTCAACTTCCACTTTCTTGCGGATGGTTTCGCGGTATGCAACTTGCGGCTTGCCGATGTTGGCCTCAACACCAAACTCCCGGCGCATACGGTCCACCAGAACGTCGAGGTGCAACTCACCCATACCGGAGATAATCGTCTGGCCTGATTCTTCATCAGTTTCCACACGGAACGACGGATCTTCCTGCGCCAGCTTGCTCAGGGCGATACCCATCTTCTCCTGGTCTGCCTTGGTCTTTGGCTCTACCGCCACAGAGATTACCGGATCCGGGAAGTCCATTTTTTCCAGCACAACGATGTTGTTCGGATCACACAGAGTCTCACCGGTTGTAACGTCTTTCAGACCGATTGCAGCAGCGATGTCGCCGGCCATCACCTCCTTGATTTCGTCGCGGTTGTTGGCACGCATCTGCACCATACGACCGACGCGCTCGCGCTTGCCCTTGACCGAGTTGTAAACCGTGTCACCGGAGTTCAGCTTGCCGGAGTAAACACGGAAGAATGTCAGGGTACCCACATAGGGGTCTGTCGCGATTTTGAAAGCCAGTGCTGCGAACGGCGCATCATCACTGGATTCACAGCTGATGACAGTACCGTCTTCCTTGGTGCCTTCAATGTCCTTTACTTCAGTCGGGGACGGCAGGTATTCAATAACGCCATCCAGCACCGCCTGCACGCCCTTGTTCTTGAAAGCAGAGCCACAGAATATCGGCACGATCTCGCTGGACAGCGTGCGCAGACGAATACCTTTCTTGATCTCGTCTTCTGTCAACTCTTCACCTTCGAGGTACTTGTTCATGTACTCTTCGTTGGCTTCTGCGGCAGACTCGACCAGGTGCTCGCGCCATTTGTCGGCAAGCGCGCGCATGTCGGCAGGAATGTCTTCGTAGGTTACGGTAACACCCTGATCAGCCTCACTCCACACAATGCTTTTCATCTTCACCAGGTCGATAACACCCTTGAAGGTTTCCTCAGCGCCGATTGGCAGCTGCATGGGAACTGCATTGGCGCCCAGGCGATTTTTGGCCTGTGTGACGACCTTGAGGAAGTCAGCACCCGCACGGTCCATCTTATTAACAAAGATCATGCGCGGAACTTCGTACTTGTTAGCCTGACGCCAGACCGTTTCGGTCTGCGGCTGCACACCGGAGGAGGCACACAGCACGACAACAGCGCCGTCAAGAACACGCAGGGAACGCTCCACCTCAATGGTGAAGTCTACGTGACCGGGGGTGTCGATCAGGTTGATACGATGCTCTTCGAACTGCTGGCTCATACCTTTCCAGAAGGTCGTGATCGCAGCAGAGGTAATCGTGATGCCACGCTCCTGCTCCTGCTCCATCCAGTCCATGGTGGCGGCACCATCGTGCACCTCACCAATCTTGTGGTTAACACCGGTATAAAACAGAATTCGCTCGGATGTCGTTGTTTTGCCTGCATCTACGTGAGCACAAATTCCGATATTTCTGTACCGGCTCAAAGGGGTTTTTCTGGCCACAATCGCACCTTTCTCTTTATTAACTTGAATTGAATGAAACTATCAGAAGCGGTAGTGCGAGAACGCCTTGTTGGCTTCAGCCATACGATGCACGTCTTCACGCTTCTTGACTGCACTGCCACGACCTTGCGCAGCATCAGAGATCTCGCCGGCAAGACGCAGCGCCATGGACTTCTCGCCACGCTTGCGCGCATGCTCTACCAACCAGCGCATCGCCAGCGCAGCACGACGCTCTGCACGCACTTCAACTGGAACCTGATAGGTTGCACCACCCACCCTGCGAGATTTCACCTCAACCATCGGCGCAATTGCATCCAGGGCTTTTTCAAAGGTTTCCAGTGCATCCGCACCGTTTTTGGAAACAGTTGCCAGCG
The DNA here is from genome assembly GCA_036834885.1 of Pseudohongiella sp. GTDB lineage: Bacteria > Pseudomonadota > Gammaproteobacteria > Pseudomonadales > Pseudohongiellaceae > Pseudohongiella. The sequence goes on from DAITNA010000008.1 coordinate 65,353, forward strand.
CGCCGTAAACGATTTTTTCGGCGACAGACTTTTTACCGTCTTCCATTACATGGTTCATGAATTTGGCCAGCACTTTGCTGCCGTATTTTGCATCGGGCAATATTTCGCGTTTTGCCGCTACACGTCTTCTGGGCATAAATCACCTATTCGCTTCAGGTAAATCCACGATGAACAGAGTCTGTTGGAACACTGTCACGCGGCCTTACTGGTTAATAAAATACTTCTAATCAAATCAAGACTTTGGACGCTTCGCACCGTACTTGGAACGACCCTGACGACGCGCTGCCACGCCGGAGGTATCCAGACTGCCGCGAATGGTGTGATAACGCACACCGGGAAGGTCCTTTACACGACCGCCACGAATCAGGATCACGGAGTGCTCCTGAAGGTTGTGCCCCTCACCGCCGATGTAGGAGGTGACTTCATAACCGTTTGTCAAACGCACACGGCACACTTTACGCAGTGCTGAGTTCGGCTTTTTCGGTGTAGTTGTGTAGACGCGGGTGCACACGCCTCTTTTCTGCGGGCAACCTTGCAGGGCCGGAACGTCACTTTTGACGACCTTGCTCTGTCTTGGTTTACGAACCAACTGGTTGATAGTTGCCATTCATTACTCCTGGTTTTTGTCATATAAATTCGATTACTCCGGCGTGAATCACCCTGCTGCAATCATAAAATCGCAGTTAAGATGCCACCCCAGAGTAAAGGATGCGAGAGTTTAAAGACCTCGCATCCTGTAGTCAACTGAATTCAGGACTGGCCGGAGAGCCTCAAACCCCTGATTTCAGCGCTTCGGTCAACGCCGCTTCAACTTCACTGGCGGTCACAGTCGGGCTGCTTTCTTCAAATGCCCGACCTGCAGCCGCCTGACGTCGACGCGACTCGTGGTAGGCCAAACCGGTTCCCGCGGGGATCAGTCGGCCCACAACAACGTTCTCTTTCAGGCCGCGCAAGTAATCTCGCTTGCCTGTTACCGCAGCTTCGGTCAACACCCTTGTTGTCTCCTGGAAGGAGGCAGCCGAGATGAAGGACTCAGTAGCAAGAGAAGCTTTGGTGATACCCAACAACATACGCTGATACTGGGCTTCAATCTTGCCTGCTGCGCGCAGCTTGTCATTCTCTTCCAGTACTTGCGTAATGGTGACCTGCTCACCGCGAATCAACGACGAATCGCCCGGCTCAGTAATTTCCACCTTGCGCAGCATCTGACGCACAATGACTTCGATGTGCTTGTCGTTAATTCGCACACCCTGCAGTCGATAAACTTCCTGCACCTCATTCACAATGTACTCAGCAAGGGCTGGCACACCTTTCAGGCGCAGAATGTCGTGCGGTGACGGCGGACCATCAGAAACAATTTCACCTTTCTCGATGAATTCGCCCTCAAACACGGTCATGGCTCGCCACTTGGGAATCAGGGTTTCATAGAAATTGCTGCCATCCGGCATGCTCTCCCCTTCTTTCGGGGTGATAATCAATCGACGCTTGCCCTTGGTTTCCTTGCCGAAGGTCACGGTACCGGAAATTTCCGCCAGAATGGCCGGTTCTTTCGGCTTGCGTGCTTCAAACAAGTCAGCAACGCGCGGCAGACCACCGGTGATGTCACGCGTCTTCGAGCCTTCCTGCGGGATACGTGCAATAACGTCGCCCACATTCAGATCCGCGCCATCCTGTACTGCAATAATGGCATTGGACGGCAGGAAGTACACTGCTGGCATATTGGTGCCAGGGATATGCATCTCTTTGCCTTTTGCATCAAGCAGTGTGACTGCCGGACGCAATTCTTTGGCCGCAGAGGGACGCTCAGCCGGATCAATAACCGAGAGGCTGGACAAACCGGTGACTTCGTCAGTCTGACGTCGAACCGTCAAGCCCTCTTCCATATTGGTGAACGCAGCCTTACCCGCAACTTCAGTAATGATCGGGTGAGTGTGCGGGTCCCAGGTTGCAACAACCTGACCGGCTTCCACTTTGCGATCAGCAGCCAGTGTGACCACAGCACCATAAGGCAGCTTGTACTTCTCGCGCTCGCGACCTGCGGTATCGTTAACAATCAGCTCTCCCGAGCGAGATACCACGACCAGACCACCTGTCGCGTTCTGTACGGTTTTCATATTGTGCAGATGCACGGTACCGGTGGTTCGAACCTGCACGTTGTCAGCAGCCGTTGCCCGTGATGCCGCACCACCGATGTGGAAGGTACGCATCGTGAGCTGTGTACCAGGCTCACCGATGGATTGTGCTGCAATAACACCGATCGCTTCGCCTACGTTGGCCAGATGGCCACGCGCCAGGTCGCGGCCATAGCACTTGCGGCAAATACCGAAGCGGGTCTCGCAGGTAATCGCAGAGCGAACATGCACTTCGTCGACACCGTTGGTTTCGAGTCGATCGACCAGCTTCTCATCCAGCATGTTGCCGGCTTCAGCGATCACTTCACCTGATTCCTGATTGACGACATCGCGAATCAGAACACGGCCCAGTACTCGTTCACCCAGTGCGGAGATGATGTCACCACCCTCAATGATCGGACGCATGATCAGGCCTTCCTGCGTGCCGCAATCTTCCTCTGTGATCACCAGATCCTGGGAAATATCAACCAGACGGCGGGTCAGGTAACCTGAGTTCGCCGTTTTCAGCGCGGTGTCAGCCAAACCCTTACGTGCGCCGTGAGTTGACGTGAAGTACTGCACAACGCTCAGACCTTCACGGAAGTTTGCTGTAATCGGCGTTTCGATAATGGAACCGTCAGGACGAGCCATCAGACCGCGCATACCCGCCAGCTGGCGAATCTGTGCAGGTGAACCCCTTGCACCAGAATCGGCGTAGATATAAACGGAGTTGAAAGACTCCTGGCGCTCTTCCTTGCCTTCGCGGTTGATCACAGGTTCTGTTGCCAGGCCTTCCATCATCGCCTTCGCGACCAGATCGTTGGCACGTGACCAGATATCGATGACCTTGTTGTACTTCTCTCCCTGGGTAACCAGACCGGATGCATACTGGTTCTCGATTTCCTCTACTTCGGCTTCAGCCTGACCGATGATCTTGGCTTTGGCTTCCGGAATAACAAAATCGTTGACGCCGATCGATGAGCCTGAGACTGTCGAGTAACGGTATCCGGTATACATCAGCTGGTCTGCAAAAATGACGGTCTCTTTCAGACCGACATTGCGGTAACACGCATTGAGGATGCCGGAAATCTGCTTCTTGGTCATTTTCTGGTTGACCATGGAGAACGGCAGCCCATCCGGCACAATGCTGTAGAGCAGAACACGACCGACGGTGGTGTCAATCATGCGGCGCACGCTGACACGCTCACCTGCATCATTGAGTTCCCAGTCATCAATACGCGCTTTGATGCGTGCTTGCAGATGCGCATGGCCGGTGTCATAAGCACGTTTCACTTCCGCCGCATCGGAGAAGATCATACCTTCGCCTTTGGCGTTCACGCGCTCACGGGTCATGTAGTACAGACCCAGAACAACGTCCTGTGACGGCACAATAATCGGTTCACCGTTCGCGGGCGCCAGAATGTTGTTGGTAGACATCATCAGCGTACGCGCTTCAAGCTGGGCTTCCAGCGTCAGCGGTACGTGAACAGCCATCTGGTCACCGTCAAAGTCAGCGTTGTAGGCCGCGCAGACCAGCGGGTGCAGCTGAATCGCCTTACCCTCAATCAAGACCGGCTCAAATGCCTGGATACCGAGTCGGTGCAGTGTCGGGGCACGGTTCAGCATCACCGGGTGTTCGCGAATGACTTCAGCGAGAATATCCCATACTTCCGGGGTTTCTCTTTCCACCATCTTCTTGGCTGCTTTGATCGTCGTTGCGAGACCACGGCGCTCCAGCTTGCCGAAAATAAATGGCTTGAACAGCTCAAGCGCCATTTTCTTGGGCAGACCACACTGATGGAGTTTGAGGGTCGGACCCACGACGATCACGGAACGACCAGAATAGTCCACGCGCTTGCCGAGCAGGTTCTGACGGAAACGACCTTGTTTACCCTTGATCATGTCAGCCAGTGATTTCAGCGGGCGCTTGTTGGAGCCAGTAATGGCGCGGCCACGACGACCGTTGTCCAGCAACGCATCCACCGCTTCCTGCAGCATACGCTTTTCGTTGCGCACGATGATGTCTGGCGCATTCAGATCCAGCAGACGCTTGAGTCGATTGTTTCGGTTGATCACACGACGGTAGAGGTCGTTAAGATCGGACGTCGCAAAGCGGCCACCATCCAGCGGAACCAGCGGACGCAAGTCTGGCGGCAGCACTGGCAGTACGGTCAGAACCATCCACTCGGGCTTGTTGCCGGACTCTGCAAACGCCTCAAGCAGCTTCAGACGCTTGGACAGCTTCTTCAGTTTGGTTTCTGAATTGGTCGTCGGAATCTCTTCGCGCAGACGGTTGATTTCGTCGTTGATATCCAGATCACGCATCAGCTGCTGAATGGCTTCGGCACCCATTTTGGCATCGAATTCATCACTGAATTCTTCCATGGCTTCGTAATACTGTTCGTCAGTCAGCAACTGACCTTTTTCGAGCGTCGTCATGCCCGGGTCGGTCACCACAAATGATTCGAAGTACAGAATACGCTCGATGTCACGCAGTGTCATATCGAGCAGCAAGCCAATACGGGACGGCAGCGATTTCAGGAACCAGATATGGGCAACCGGACTGGCCAGTTCAATATGGCCCATGCGCTCACGGCGCACTTTGGACAAGGCAACTTCAACGCCACACTTCTCGCAAATTACACCACGATGTTTCAGGCGCTTGTATTTTCCGCACAGGCACTCGTAATCCTTTACCGGACCAAAAATCTTGGCACAGAACAAACCGTCACGTTCGGGCTTGAACGTACGATAATTAATGGTTTCCGGCTTTTTGACTTCGCCAAATGACCAGGCGCGAATCATTTCCGGCGACGCAAGGCCGATACGGATAGAGTCAAACTCATCAGATTGTGACTGCGACTTCAGTAATCCCAGCAAGTCTTTCATTCTACTTTCCTCCGCCTGCTGCTTCTGGCAGCAGGCATCACAAAATCAGCGATTCGTTAAATGTTGCTTTCGCGAGACCTTATTTTCCGGAGACTTCCAGCTCCATATCGATACCCAACGATCGGATCTCTTTCAGCAGTACATTAAACGACTCTGGCATACCCGGTTCCATTCGGTGATCACCGTCCACGATGTTCTTGTACATCTTGGTGCGGCCTGCCACGTCGTCAGACTTGACTGTCAACATTTCCTGCAAGGTATAAGCAGCGCCATACGCTTCCAGCGCCCACACTTCCATCTCACCAAAGCGTTGGCCACCAAACTGCGCCTTGCCCCCCAGCGGCTGCTGGGTAACCAGACTGTAGGAGCCGGTTGAGCGCGCGTGCATCTTGTCATCAACAAGGTGGTTCAGCTTGAGCATGTACATGATGCCTACTGTCACTTTGCGATCGAATGCATCACCAGTACGTCCGTCATAGAGTGTGATCTGACCACTTTCATCCATACCTGCCAGCTTCAGCATCTGCTTGATTTCAGCTTCATCGGCTCCGTCAAATACCGGAGTAGCCATCGGCACACCGGCCTTGAGATTGGTGGCCAACTCAAGAATTTCATCGTCGGTCAAACCGTCGATGTCTTCCTTTCTGTTGCCTACCGAGTTGTAAATCTCATTCAGCAATTTGCGGATATCATCAACCTTGCGACGCTCATGCAGCATCTGCTCGATACGTGCACCCAAACCTTTGGAGGCGGCACCCAGGTGCGTTTCCAGAATCTGGCCCACGTTCATACGAGACGGCACACCCAGCGGGTTCAACACGATATCAACCGGCTTGCCGCTTTCATCAAAGGGCATGTCCTCAACCGGCATGATTGCGGAGATAACACCCTTGTTTCCGTGACGTCCGGCGAGCTTGTCACCCGGTTGAATGCGACGCTTGATCGCCAGATACACCTTAACGATTTTCAGTACACCAGGAGCGAGGTCATCGCCCTGAATGAGCTTGCGCTTCTTGTCTTCAAAACGCTCATCCAGATCAGCGCGACGACGCTTGAGCTGAGCTTCTGCCAGTTCAAGCTGCTTGTTCAATTCTTCATCAACCAGACGCAGTTTGAACCAGTCATCAGCACCAAGACCGTCCAGGTATTCCGCTGTCAGCTCCGCACCTTTTTTCAGGCCAGGACCGCCCGCAACGGTTTTGCCGAGCAAGGCCTGCTTCAGTCGATAGAAGGTAGCGCCCTGCACAATACGGAACTCGTCGTTGATGTCCTTGCGTACCTTGTCCAGTTGGGACTTTTCGATCTCGCGTGCACGCTGGTCTTTTTCCAGACCATCACGGGTAAAGACCTGAACGTCAATCACAGTGCCTTTCACGCTGGACGGCACACGCAGTGATGTATCTTTCACATCGGATGCTTTTTCACCGAAGATGGCACGCAACAGTTTCTCTTCCGGTGTCAGCTGGGTTTCGCCTTTTGGCGTCACTTTGCCGACCAGAATGTCACCTGCGCCGACTTCTGCGCCGATGTAAACGATACCGGCCTCATCCAGCTTGGCCAGTGCACCTTCGCCAACATTCGGAATATCGGATGTAATTTCTTCAGCACCAAGCTTGGTGTCGCGCGCGACACAAGTCAGTTCCTGGATATGGATAGTCGTCAGTCTGTCCTCGCTGACCACACGCTCGGAGATCAGAATCGAGTCTTCGAAGTTGTAGCCGTTCCAGGGCATGAATGCGATACGCATGTTCTGACCAAGTGCCAGCTCACCCAGATGGACGGACGGACCATCTGCGAGAATGTCGCCACGGGCAACACGATCACCTTCTTTTACCAGAGGGGTCTGGGTGATACAGGTGTTCTGGTTGGACCGGGTGTATTTGGTGAGGTTGTAAATATCCACACCCGCTTCACCGGCCATGGTTTCATCGTCATTTACACGAACGATAATGCGTGATGCATCAACGCTTTCAATGACCCCGCCGTGCTCGGCAACCACACAAACGCCCGAATCGCTTGCAACGTTGCGCTCAAGGCCGGTTCCAATAAGCGGCGGCTCTGCGCGCAGCGTAGGGACAGCCTGACGCTGCATGTTTGAACCCATCAATGCACGGTTCGCATCGTCGTGTTCAAGGAACGGAATCAATGCAGCAGCAACAGATACCATCTGCTGCGGTGCAACGTCCATATAGTTGATTTGCTCTTTGGGCATCAGCGTGGTTTCACCGTTATAACGTACGGTGACCAGGTTATCCACAAAGCGACCTTCTTTATCCAGATTCGCACTGGCTTGAGCAATCACAAACTGCCCTTCATCAATAGCGGACAGGTAATCAATTTCGTTGGAAACCTTGCCATCAATCACGCGGCGATACGGGCTCTCAAGGAAACCGTAATCATTGGTACGGGCATAAGTTGCCATTGAGTTGATCAGACCGATGTTCGGACCTTCCGGCGTTTCGATCGGGCACACGCGACCATAGTGCGTTGGGTGTACGTCACGCACTTCGAAGCCTGCACGCTCTCGGGTCAAACCACCCGGGCCAAGTGCAGACACACGACGCTTGTGAGTCACTTCCGACAACGGGTTGTTCTGATCCATGAACTGGGACAGCTGGCTGGAGCCAAAGAACTCTTTGATCGCTGCTGCCACCGGCTTGGCATTGATCATATCCTGCGGCATCAAGCCTTCCGAGTCAGCCATACTCAGTCGCTCTTTCACAGCGCGCTCAACCCGCACCAGTCCAACGCGGAACTGGTTTTCAGCCATTTCGCCAACAGAGCGAATACGGCGGTTACCCAGGTGATCAATGTCGTCCACTGTGCCGAAACCATTTCGAATGGCAACCAGCATTTTTAATACATCAACGATATCGTCTACGCTCAGGACGCCCGAACCGGTTGTTTCAACACGTCCCAGACGACGGTTGAATTTCATGCGACCTACTGCAGACAGGTCGTAACGCTCTTGCGAGAAGAACAGATTGCCAAACAGGTTCTCGGCAGAGTCCTTGGTCGGCGGCTCACCGGGACGCATCATGCGGTAGATTTCTACCAATGCATCAAGGCGCGAGGTTGTGTTGTCGACTCGCAAGGTTTCAGAGATGAACGGTCCACAATCCAGATCATTGGTGTAGATGGTTTCAAATTCGGTGATACCCGCTTTGACCAGCGCAATCAGCATGTCGGGGCTGACAAGCGAGTTGCACTCAAACAGAATCTCGCCCGTTTCCGGATTGACGATATCGCGCGCCAGCGATTGACCGGAGACATACTCAGAACTGACTTTCAGTTCGGTCAGTTTGGCTTTCTCCATCTGCCGGATATGGCGAGCGGTAATACGACGCCCTTGCTCAACAATGACTTCGCCTTTTTTGTCCACGATATCGAAGTTCAGCACCTCACCACGCAGGCGTGATGGAACCAGCTCCAGCATCAGCTCTTCGATGCCGGTGCCCAGTCGATAGCGGTTGTTCTCGAAGAACATTTCCAGTATCTGTTCCGCAGTGAAATCCAGCGCGCGTAGCAGCACGGTTGCGGGCAGCTTGCGACGGCGGTCAATACGTACGAAAACCAGATCCTTGGGATCAAACTCGAAATCCAGCCAGGAACCACGGTAGGGAATAATACGCGCGGAATAGAGCAATTTGCCGGAGCTGTGCGTTTTACCACGGTCGTGATCAAAGAAAACACCAGGCGAACGATGCAGCTGCGACACGACAACACGCTCTGTGCCATTAATCACAAAAGTACCGCTGTCAGTCATGAGCGGGATTTCGCCCATGTACACTTCTTGCTCTTTAATGTCTTTGATGGCCTGAGTGGTGGACTCCTTATCGTAAAGGATCAGACGAACTCGAACGCGAAGAGACGCGGAGTAAGTTGTACCACGCAGCTGACATTCCTTGACATCGAATACCGGCTTGCCGAGTTCATAACTGACGTACTCAAGAATAGCCTTGCCTGAGTAGCTGACAATGGGGAACACGGACTTGAATGCGGCATGTAACCCCTGATCCTGACGCTTGTCAGAGGAGACATCGGCTTGCGTAAACTGCCTGTAAGAGTCAATCTGCGTTGACAAGAGATACGGAATATCCATCGCACCTGGCAATTTACCAAAGTCTTTACGGATACGTTTCTTCTCTGTATACGAATAGGCCATTAGTGTTTTCCTAGCAAGTATGTTCTTAATGTTTGTCTGCGTCAGACCTGCGCAGCGTCCGTCAGACAAACTCTTGATATTCAGCGCTCTGCGTATGACACGCGGCAACCTGAATAAATCCCACCCACGTTTCAGCGTTTGTGACAAAACACTGTTTTGAAGCTCTACTGCACTGACACGTTTGCCGGCTCGGGCCGGCGCCATCAACAATGGCTGCAATCATCCAGCCACTAGCGGAAGATGTCATAACCTCTCCCTTGAATTCCCGGTCGCTGCAAACTCGACCCAGCTACCCGACCTGACAACGCAAACCGGATTAACCGGAAGCGTAGTACTGTTTAAAAACGGACGGGTTTTGCAGTTTTAACTCAGAACCTGAAAAACATTAAACACCGACAGAGAGCTTTTGCTCCCTGCCGGCGTTTTTATGGCACTGCTTCAATGCACTGCAAAAACAGATTACTTCAGCTCAACTTTAGCGCCGGCTTCTTCCAGCTGCTTCTTGGCATCTTCTGCTTCTGCCTTGCTTGCACCTTCCTTAACAGTAGACGGTGCACCGTCAACCAGATCTTTGGCTTCTTTCAGGCCCAGACCGGTCAGTGCACGAACTACTTTGATCACGTTGACTTTCTTGTCGCCAGAATCCTTCAGGATAATGTCGAATTCGGTTTTCTCTTCAACAGCTTCGGCAGCAGCAGCAACCGGAGCAGCAGCAACAGCAACAGCAGCTGCAGCGGAAACGCCGAACTTCTCTTCCATTGCCTTAACCAGTTCAACAACATCCATTACGGACATTTCAGCGATAGCATTCAGAATATCGTCTTTGGACAGAGCCATGACTTTTAACTCCCAAGTAAAAAATAAAAATTTGAATCGTTAACGTTTCAGAATCACGCAGCTTGCTTCTGGTCACGAACGGCGGCAACCGCACGCGTAACCTTGGTCGGAACCTCGTTAAAGGTTTGAACAAGCTTGGTAACCGGTGCCAGCATGACACTCATCAGCATGGACACTGCCTGATCGTAGGTCGGCAATGTAGCCAGAGCATCAATCTGGTCGGCGCCCAGCAACTTGCCACCGACAGACAGAGCTTTGATCTCAAACTTGTCATTACCTTTGGCAAAATCCTTGAGCACGCGCGCAGCGGCTCCCGGATCCTCCATCGAGAATGCAAGAATGGTCGGCCCTTTAAGTGCATCCTGGATGCACTCAAACTCAGTACCTTCTACCGCACGGCTCAACAAGGTATTGCGCACAACACGCAGATACACATTGTTTTCACGAGCATTTTTGCGGAGCTGAGTCAGAGCAGAAACTGATACTCCCCGATAATCGGCAAGTACAGCAGACAAAGCACTGGTAGCAGCTTCATGGACTTCCGAGACGATTTGCTGTTTGTCTTCAAGCCTAATAGCCACTAGCTTTACTCCTGATTTGGGCCCGTATTGCAGCCCATCGTTGTTTTGCCTTGTGCCAAGTCTGCAGAAAGCAGATCCGGCACAAGATTAACTGGTGGAATAGTGATGCCGAAGCATCACGGGTTTCACCATCTGCGTAGGCGATTAAGTCAACATAACCTTCGTTGCCGGTTAGTTGACACCTACGGTCTTTGACAGCCCTGCCCGCTGGCTGGCAGCGGGCAAAACCCCAAAGTCTGAGGCGGCCGCGACAGCCGCCTGAAAATCATCAAATCAGATACTCAGCGCGGAGTGATCGATCAAAACGCCAGGACCCATTGTGGAAGACAGCACCACTTTCTGGATATACACGCCTTTTGAAGAGGCTGGTTTGGCTTTTTTGAGATCATTCAACAATGCTTCAAGGTTGCCCTGAACGGCAGCAGCATCGAAACCGATTTTCCCGATTGCCCCGTGAATAATACCTTTCTTGTCAGTTCGGTAGCGCACCTGTCCTGCTTTGGCATTACGCACCGCACCAGCAACATCGGCAGTTACCGTGCCGACTTTCGGGTTTGGCATCAGGCCGCGCGGACCGAGCACCTGACCGAGTTTGCCCACCACACGCATGGCGTCGGGGGTTGCGATGACAACGTCAAAGTCGAGATTACCAGCAGCAATGCTCTCTGCCAGATCGTCAAAACCTACGATATCCGCGCCTGCCTCTTTGGCTTTATTGGCATTCTCGCCCTGCGCAAATACGGCTACACGAACAGTTTTACCTGTACCAAAAGGCAGCAAGGTTGAGCCACGAACGACCTGGTCTGATTTACGCGGGTCAACACCGAGGTTAACTGCAACGTCGATCGACTCTTTGAACTTTGGCGAGCCGAATTCATTCAGCAGAGCAAGTGCATCTGCCACTGAGTAGCTGCGGGTTGTGTCGAGTTTGGCAGCAATCGCCTTTTGCTTTTTTGTCAGTTTAGCCATGATTACTTACACCCCTTCCACATCAATACCAGAACTTCTGGCTGTGCCTGCCAGCGTACGAACTGCTGCTTCCATATTAGACGCCGTCAAATCAGGCATCTTGACCGCTGCAATCTCTTCCAACTGTGCACGGGTGATTTTGGCTACTTTTTCAGTGTTGGGACGCGAGCTGCCTTTGGGGATACCGAGCGCTTTGCGCAGCAGAACAGATGCTGGCGGAGTCTTGGTAATAAAGGTGAAGCTGCGATCTGCATAGACAGTGATGACAACAGGAATCGGCAAGCCTGGCTCCATGCCCTGAGTCTGGGCATTGAACTGCTTGCAGAATTCCATGATGTTAACACCATGCTGACCGAGGGCTGGCCCCACGGGCGGGCTGGGGTTAGCCTTTGCTGCACCAACCTGCAGCTTGATATACGCGGTGACTTTCTTTGCCATGTCTCATCTCCTGTGGGTACCAGCGCCTCCGGCAACCTTGCGGCAACGTTCAGCTCCCCGATCAAGCTGCAAACCCTGGCAGATTTGCAGCACGTTTAACAAATCAGCTCTTTTCGACCTGACTGAATTCCAGTTCCACCGGCGTCGATCTGCCAAAAATCAGCACGGCAACGCGCAAGCGGTTTTTCTCGTAATTCACTTCTTCAACAGTGCCGGTAAAATCGTTAAATGGCCCGTCAATAACGCGAACCATCTCACCAGGCTCGTAAATAATCTTGTGGCGCGGCTTGTCTTGCCCTTCTTCGAGCCTCTGAAGAATGCGATTGGCTTCGCGCTGGGTAATAGGGGCGGGCTTGTCAGCCTTGCCTCCGATAAAACCAAGAACCCTGGGCGTTTCTTTCACAAGGTGCCATGTGTCGTCATTCAACTCCATTTCGACAAGGACATATCCCGGGAAAAATTTACGCTCGCTTTTACGCTTCTGGCCAGCGCGCATTTCAAGCACTTCTTCGGTTGGAACAAGCACTTCACCAAAGAGATCTTGCATGCCAGAACGGGCAATTCGCTCCTTGAGCGCCTGCATCACCCTTTTTTCATATCCTGAATAGGCATGAACAACGTACCAGTGCATTGCCATCTATGAACCTCTGACTAGCCAATTATCCGGGAGATAATCGCACCCAGCGCCGTATCCAGAAGCCAAAGCACGATTGCAAGAATGAAGACAACAACCAGTACGATCATGGTTGTCTGTGTAGTTTCCTGACGCGTGGGCCAGACGACTTTGCGAATCTCTGTTCTGGCTTCAAGACAGAGGTTCAGAAATGCAGCACCTTTTTCAGTCTGAACAGCAACCCATGCCGCAATGCCGGCAAGCACCAGCAAACCTATGACACGGAACACAAGTGATTCAGCGGAAAAGTATGCATTGGCGTAAATGCCACCCGCTACGATGACGGCAACGGCTATCCACTTCAGCAGATCCTGCTTTGATGCCTGTGTAGTCGATTTTTCGGACATATCGTATTGTCTCAGCGCTGCCACGTTAATATGGCAGGCCAGGAGGGAATCGAACCCCCAACCTGCGGTTTTGGAGACCGCCGCTCTGCCAATTGAGCTACTGGCCTAATCTTTTCAAGATGCACAAGCCGAAACCCCTGTTCAGAGCGTTTCGGCTTGCATCAGCTTCCCAACCAGGGAAGGGCACTACGGTATTCGCCAGATTACTCGATGATCTTGGCTACAACACCCGCACCAACGGTACGACCACCTTCACGGATCGCAAAACGCAGACCATCGTCCATCGCGATCGGGTGAATCAGTGTCACCACCAGCTTGGTGTTATCACCTGGCATCACCATCTCAACACCCTCAGGCAGCTCGCACGCACCCGTCACATCCGTGGTACGGAAGTAGAACTGCGGACGGTAGCCTTTGAAGAACGGCGTATGACGACCACCTTCATCTTTGCCCAGTACGTACACTTCCGCTTCAAACTTGGTGTGCGGAGTGATTGAACCCGGCTTGGCCAGTACCTGACCACGCTCCACGTCTTCACGCTTGGTACCACGCAGCAACACACCCACGTTCTCACCTGCACGACCTTCGTCCAGCAGCTTGCGGAACATCTCAACACCGGTGCAAGTGGTCTTGGTGGTCGCTTTCAGACCCACAATCTCGATCTCGTCACCAACCTTGACAATACCACGCTCCACACGACCGGTAACCACCGTGCCGCGACCAGAAATCGAGAACACGTCTTCGATTGGCAGCAGGAACGGCTTTTCGATATCACGCACCGGATCAGGAATGTAGGAGTCCAGTGTCTCTACCAGCTTCTTGACAGCAGTGGTACCCATTTCCTTGTCGTCTTCACCGTTCAGCGCCATCAGTGCTGAACCGATCACGATCGGCGTGTCATCGCCCGGGAAGTCGTACATGGACAGCAGCTCGCGCACTTCCATCTCAACCAGCTCCAGCAGCTCCGCATCGTCAACCATGTCCGCTTTGTTCAGGAACACAACAATGTAAGGAACGCCCACCTGACGCGACAGCAGAATGTGCTCGCGAGTCTGCGGCATCGGGCCGTCAGCGGCTGAGCACACCAGAATCGCGCCATCCATCTGCGCAGCACCGGTGATCATGTTTTTCACATAGTCAGCGTGACCAGGGCAGTCAACGTGCGCGTAGTGACGGTTCGGTGAATCGTATTCAACGTGAGAGGTGTTAATGGTAATACCACGCTCTCTTTCTTCCGGCGCGTTGTCGATCTGGTCAAATGCGCGCATTTCACCGCCCCAGGTCTCCGCACAAACTCGTGTCAGTGCAGCTGTCAGCGTTGTTTTGCCATGGTCAACGTGACCAATCGTTCCCACGTTGACGTGTAACTTCTTACGTTCAAATTTACCCTTCGCCATTGTGACCGCCTCTTTTTTCCAGCCAAGCTGCCTTGATGATGCAGCCGCTGACACGACTGCGATTCAGAAATAATCGATACAAAAACAAGCATCGGAATTCTTAAATACTGGTGCTCACAACCAGAGTCGAACTGGTGACCTCTTCATTACCAATGAAGTGCTCTACCGCCTGAGCTATGCGAGCAAACCTGTCTGCACTCCAGAAACCAACCCGAACCCATCAAAATCTGGAGCGGGTAGCGGGAATCGAACCCGCGCAACCAGCTTGGAAGGCTGGGGTTCTACCTCTGAACTATACCCGCCTGCTGCCAGAAAACTTGGATACCAAGCGACTCGTTCAACTCATCGATTCTTGCGACTATATAAGTGGTGGAGGGGGGTGGATTCGAACCACCGAAGCTTTCGCGTCAGATTTACAGTCTGATCCCTTTGGCCGCTCGGGAACCCCTCCCGCAAGAGCCGTCGAGAACAATTTTCCCGGGGTCTCTAAAGCAGAGGCGGCATTTTATGGGAATTATTCTGCTTGTGCAATCGTTTCGCACAGATTTTCTGAACCAGTAGAAAGCGTAAGCTCCAGACCGAGAGAAGCCCAGTTTTCGCCATTTATATCAACATGATACGAATCGATCAGGACAACCTGAAAACGCGTCCCAAGCTGATTTTCCAGCTCCACCACAACTTCCTCGCCCTGGGCCTGCAACAGGCGTTGCACATTCAATGCGTTGCTCTGCTCACCGAACAGCCCTAGTGAAACCGCATTCGCAATAGCGCCTGATGTCACCAGATAGCTGTCTATGGCAGCACCGGATCGGGCAATAGCCTGTCGCAGCTCCGACAGGCGCAGCAGCCCCGCCTCCCTGTCGGACTGAACTTCAGACCTGACCCGGTAACGGGGAGCTCCCTCTTGCTGAACTTGCCTTGCCAGCACACGATAAGGCTGCGGCGAGCCAGTCATTGCCGCTACCGCATCAGCCTCAGAGGCAAAGTTACCTAAAATATAACAAGACTGACCGTCGCTATTCTCAGACTCGCCGGCTGCCTGGCTTAGGGCATCGGCATTTGCAGCCAATGAATAGACCATCAGCTCAGTATTATTTCCACCAGCTGCAGGAAAAGTATTGTCCCGCAATAGCTGAAGGGAATATTCAGGCTGAACCATATGTTCGCCAGCGTAGCCCTCAATAGGCCCGCCCCCCTCGTCGCCCCTTACAACTAACCACAGCATGCTTAACAGGTTACAGGCCACGAGCACCAAAAATATACTTCCCAGCCTACTCATTCGTGCGGCCTCGTCACTAATCCCGACCTTTGGTCAGTCTCAAACTTGGCATCACTTCCCCGCCAGCCACCAGACGCGCACCCTCAGCTGTCTGAAGCAGAAGACGCCCGGTCTCATCAACGCCGGTATACACACCCTTTAACACAGTCTGACCGCTGTGCACCTCGACAGGCTCCCCCAAATAGCTGTCCGCTTCTACCCACTCAGCCTTGAAAGGTGCAAAGCCGTGTGACTCGAATACCGAAATGGCAGCCACCAACTCGCTGATCACCGCCGCTGCGAGCCGATTTCTGTCAATCGGGCGCCCCGCCATTGCGCGCAAGTCGCTGTACGGCTGATCTATTCGCGAGCCGGCCTGGGCAGGCATTTCCGTGTTCAGACCTATGCCGATGACGACCTTGCAAGGACCACTGATATCGCCGCTTACCTCGAGCAGAATGCCTGCCAGCTTACGCCGCTGAAACAAGACATCGTTAGGCCATTTAACCTCAATACCATGATAGGCCTCTCTCGCCAATGCACGCCTCACAGCCAATGCGCACACCAGACTGAGCCCCTCCAATGTTGATACTCCGCCCTGAAATGACCACAACAGTGACATGTAAAGATTACGACCGAATGGACTGATCCAGCTTCGACCCCGGCGCCCCCGACCCGACGACTGGTGCTCGGTCATGACAAGGTAGAGATCACTGCCACTTGCAGCCTTTGCGAGCGCTTCGGTATTCGTCGAGCCAACACTGAAATGCAAATCAAACGCAGCCGCAATCCTGTCACGAATTCCGGCGTCCAGCGCTGCGGTAATACGAGCCCGACTCAACAAAACCAAACCGCCCGGAATACGATAGCCTTTGCCAGTGACAGCCTGAATGCTGACCCCCAGCTCCCTCAACTGCTCAATATGCTTCCAGATCGCAGCACGACTAATGCCTAACTCCCTGCCCAGCGCCTGGCCCGAGCGAAAGTCGCCATCCGATAATTGCTCAAGCAGGGGAATTACATTCATGTCGTAACGTCCTTGACTTACAGAAGTGCGAGAGCCGGCAGGAGATCTGTTTTATCTGGCTGCTGCAACCCGCATCCAGGTAATAAACATTTCATCCCAAACTTGCTCTCCCCAGGAAACTGTTTTTGAAGCATCAGGATTCAAGGGATTAAATCTGGAGTTGTCAAATGCGCCCTCGGCAACAATTTCCGTGCCAGCCGGCAGAAAAACCGGCTCTTTCAGGCGATAGACCATTTGCCAGTTGTGCTGGAAATTGGGAATGGATAACAGGCTCTCGCGCTTCCCATCGGGATACAACGCCGTAAATCGGATGTGCTTGCCCCGAAAATGCATATGTGGAGCAAAACTGTAGAGATAACTGTCCTCACGAATGAGCGTGGTCGCACTGACCGGAAACTCCCTAATGCCCGGCGGGATAACAAAATCACCATTCATCACAGCTGTTCTGACCAACGATCTGGCCGGCGGGCCAGATCTGAAATACAAACCCAAACGGGATTTGTCGACGAGATCCCTGCCGACAGCCGTGTAATGAAACTGAATCATGAAGCGCATATCTCGCTGCAGCAAAATACCCGTATCTTCATTCAGAACGACATACTCCCGTCCCGGTGCATATCCACCGAAGTTGGTGCGACTGCCACCACCACTGGCATTCTGACGCTGCTGCCTTGCATCTTGCGTATACACAATAATGTGATGCAGAGCGGACTTGTCTCCGACGTCGAACTCATAGGCAGAGACCCATTTATCCTCAGTCAGTCCAATCTCGATAGGCACAAAACTGTATTCAAGCACGCCTGTCGCAGGAATATTGTGCTCGGGAAACTCTACAATCAGGTCCGGCTCTCCCAGCGCCCACGAAGACGGTTCGCGCTGTATACCTGCCAGAGGGTCAGGCTGATTAGTGTCACGAGGCGCACCGGCCTCTATCCAACTGGCTAGAATGCCCATTTCGCGATCGCTTATATGATGCACATCTTCATAGCGGTCAGCATACTGCGGATCAATCTGCCCCGGCGGCATACGCCGTGTCAGCAACGTCTCGAGAATCATGCTGCTCCAGCCCTGCACCATGCGATGGCTATCCATAGCCCACGGTGCCATGCCATCTTTTCGGTGACATTCAACACATCTGTCAATCAGAACTGGAGCAACGTCACGTTCATATGAAATACCCGCCTCTCTGATCGCGGTTAACTTGTCGAGCTCAAGCATATCTCCACCGACAGGCACCACGTTCTCCAGAAAAGCCTCGCCCCTGAGCACCGAATGCACAACATAATGCAGATAAGAGGTAATTCCAGGCAGATTGGCCGCCAAGGACTGTTGAACCGGATTGTTGTCAAACAAGCCGATACCGCCCCGGTAGAACTCAGTCTGGCGCACCGGATCCACAACAAGAACCTCGGCTGACTGCTCTATCCCCAGCGCTCTGGTGACGAGCTGAGATTCATCAAGCAGAAAAGGCACGTCTGTTTCAAAAGATCGGGCCAACTCGGATAAGGATTCACGACTCTCACCCGAGTCTGATACCAGCACCATAAAGCGAACTGGGGCACCCTGATAGCGCCGGGAAAGCGAGATAAACTCCGGCAACGCAGCACGACTGGCTTCGCAGTCACGCTGGTAAACCAGCAACACAATCGCTGTTGCATCGCCATGCCGGCTTAGCTGATGGAAGCGTCCGGCTTGATCAATCAACGCAAAATCCGGTATTGCACGAGCTCCCGCAGTTGCTGGCAGCAACTGACAAAGCAGGCTCAGAGAGAATACAAGCAGAACGCGACTGATCATGTTCGTCAAAACCCGGTAAACCGGCGCTCAGGATTTATAGTAGACAGTCAGAATTATAGACAATCACCATGCCAGTCACAGTTAACTCAAACACCAACTTGCAATTATTTGTAACGCCCGCTCGAAACAAAACGGCCCGGGCTGTGCAGCCCGGGCCGTTTTGTTAAACCGATTGCTGAAGGTCAAGCCTGGGTGTCAGCCTCCTGACCGCCTTTTTTCAGCTTGGCGACAACGGATGCCGCTTCCAGCATCACCAGAACGCTTACCACCAACACAATGAAGTCCAGAGCCACCAGCAGGTAGTTACCCTGCAGGTAGAATTGCTGCAGCTGAATCAGTCCACCAAGGAATGATGTGATCAAAACAAAAATCATTGGAACCATTGTGTAAACCGAAGGCCGGCCCATTTTGATCAGCATCACAGACACAACCAGCAGCGTCAAACTGGCCAGGATCTGGTTAGTTGCACCGAACAATGGCCAGATGATCATGCCGCCGGTGCCTGATGAACCACCAGCACCAAAGGCCAGCAACAGACACGCAGCAACCGCGACCAGAGTTGCAACCAACCCAGAGCGGAAGGCCTTGATTCCGTAAATGTCGCCCCACTCCTGAATGATGTACCGCTGCAGGCGCACACCCGAATCCATTGTTGTACCCGCAAACAATGCAATCATAGTTGCGAGAAGCACCTGAGCAAACCCTTGTGGCAGCCCCCATGCAGAATTCACGAGCACGGCACCCCCCGTCACAAACGCCTGCGCGCCACCGGAACCGAACTGATTGTAAAGCGCATGCCACTGCTCAGGGCTTACAGCATAGGCAATCGAGCAAACAATCACGATGGTGATCAACGCCAGTGAACCTTCGCCAACCGCGCCGAGGTAGCCTACAAACCGCGCATCAGGTTCCTTGTCGAGCTGCTTGGAGCTGGTGCCAGATGCAACGATACCGTGGAAACCTGAAATCGCGCCACATGCGATCGTGATAAACAACAGCGGGAAAATGCTTGGTGTCCCGGGCGCAGTCTGATCGTTAAACATTGGCGCGGTAATATCCGGCATAAAGAGGATGACCGCGCCATAGAGCAGGGCCAGACCCACAATCAGCTGCATGCCGTTGATGAAATCACGGGGCTGCAACAACATCCATACCGGCAACATGGAAGCAATAGCCGCGTAAATGAACAGAATAATGATCCAGTTGGCTGTTGCAGTTAAGCCGAACATGGTCTCCGGCAAACGCCACTCAATAAACGTACCTGCCCAGATAGATGCATAAAGAACTACCACACCGGCAGCCGTCAGCAGCGCAAGGCTGAAGTTGCGGCGCAGCAACTGACCGATGACGAGCGCGACAACAATTGCCATCCATGCCGGGAACACAGAACCCGGGGTAGCCACAAAACCCTGGGCAATGATGACGCCGAATACAGCGTTCACCATCAGCAACAGCAGGAATATAACGATGAGGAACAGAGAACGGGTTCGTTTTCCGATAACCCCCTCAGACAGAGCACCTATTGACTTGCCCTTGTTGCGGTTACTGGCCCAGAGTGCACCAAAGTCATGCACACCCGCGAAGAAAATGGTACCAAATACAACCCACAGAAGAGCTGGCATCCATCCCCAATACACGGCGATCGCAGGTCCGACAATCGGAGCTGCGCCTGCTACGGATGTAAAATGATGCCCCCAAAGCACATACTTGTTGGTCGGCACAAAATCGGTGCCATCATTAAACTCGTGGGCTGGCGTTCTGAAATTCGGATCGAGCCCGAATATTTTCTCGGCGATAAACTTCGAGTATACAAACCAGCCAAAACAAAGGCCGGCGATACCAAACAAGACAATCATTATCCCGGTCATCTATTAATTCTCCGCTTTATTTTTATAAACATGCCGCTCTGCGTCGGGCGTAGCGCGGCATCATAACAATTAAAATGCGCACAAAACAACGTGAATCAGCCCGTGGCCAGACTCTGGTTAGTCCTTTCCACTGACTACCCTGGCAGCATCAGACGGCTCATCCGCATGGGCAAAATAGCGGGTAAACAGGCCATTCATCATCCATAAAACCCCCGCTGACAGCCCCAGCAGAGCCCCCCATTGCATCAGGTTGACAATAAACTGAAGACTCAATCCCGGCAGACTGATGTCATAAGCACTGAGATTGGCCCAGCGCTCCTGCATCCAGTGCCATGCCCAATGTCCCAGAATCGCTGACAACAGGATGACACCTGCGCGTTCCGGCAGCGCATACCGGAACAGGGCGTGCACAACAGGTACCGCAATGAGAACCACCAGGATTTGCCCCAACTCCACACCAACATTAAACGCCAGCAACGACATAACCAGATGCGAACCGGCAAACTGCATGCTCTCGGTAAGCAGGAATGAGAAACCAAAACCGTGGACCAAACCAAAGCAGAAGGTGACTATCCAGCGATGTTGTTGCTTGACGCCAATGATGTTCTCGCATGCCATATACACAATCGAGAGCGCTATAAGGGTTTCGATAAGAGCCGGAAACCAGATAGCTGAAGGCACCCAGCCCAGCGCCGAGGCAATCAGCGTAATCGAGTGTGCGATCGTAAATGAGGTGATAACCGGGATCAACGCAGCCACCCGTCTCAACGGGATCAGCAAACAAAACAGAAACAGCAAGTGATCTGTGCCTTCCAGAATATGATCAAAACCCAGTACCACAAAATTGAACACGGCCTGATACCAGCGTGGATCCATGTAAACCAGTCCGGGATTGCCGATGAAGCTGAATGTTCTCTCGGCACCATCTGCCAGCATGTAGCGAAGCACTGTGGTTGTTTCCAGGCCCAACCCGCCCAACCTGGCATCCACTGAAAAACGGGATGTATCAGACGCGATGGCATAAGACGCGTGTATGTCCAGGAAGCCTTGCCGGTAATACAATTCGGTAGAATCTGGCAACGGCGCACTATGAACGTTAAGAAGGGCTGACTCATAGTCCACAAATGACCGGTCGGAGGGTAGTGCTATACGAACAGCCTCAAGGCGTGGGGACTGCAACAACTGATCGCCTTCAAACAACTGAATGGCCTGAAGTATCTCGTTGAATGCGGCACTTTCCATGGCGCCGCGAGCTTCGGAGAAGATGACAAAACCAACTTGCCCACGCAGCGGAAACTGAGCCTCGACCAGCGCATCCATAGGCACCCGCATCAGCAAATTCAGGCGATCCCCTTCTGCTTTGACAAATGCCTGAACGGCTACTCTGAGCGGTATTTCGTCACCAAGAGCGGCCTTTGGTGCAACAGCCATCAGCAGCATTATCAGCATGATCGACCATGCCCTGATCATAACTTTCTCCCTCCGACACCGGAACTGATGTCGATGTTTTTATATTTATCAATGTACTACCAGGAAAATCCGGCCCTGACCATCTGTCAGTTTTCAGCGCTGGCCAAAGGCCGGGAGTCGTGAGTATACTGGTGAGGGAGAACTGAGTATACTTCGGCTTCGCTCGAATTCTGTGCTCGGAATGTAATGACCCTGGAGGGATATAATGAGAAAAACAATGAAAGTAGCAGCGGGAGCAAGTCTGGCACTCGCCGTCGCGGCGTTGACAGCTGGTCAATTTATGCTGCAGGAACCCGTCGTCGCCCAGTCCGGTGGTATGGTCACCGCTCCGAGCTTCGAAGTGGATCCGTTCTGGCCAAAGCCACTTCCCAATCAATGGATTATCGGTCGTACCATCGGCATTGAAATCGATGCCCGTGACCACGTCTTTGTTGTTCACCGTGACCAGGACTCCATGTTTGGCGGCGCCACTGAAATCGGTTTGAAAATGGGCGTCAGTGAATGCTGTACCCCTGCACCGCCGATACTGGAGTTTGACCCCGCAGGTAATCTGGTCAATGCATGGGGCGGCCCCGGCGACGGTTTCACATGGCCTGAGTCCAACCATGGCATCGCGATTGCCCCCAACGGTAATGTCTGGATTGGCGGCAATGGTGGCGGCGACTCTCACGTGCTGGTATTCACCGGCAACGGCCAGTTTGTAGCCCAATATGGTATCCCTGGCAGCGAACCTGATAGCAACAGCACAACCTTCTTCGGTCAGGTCGCTGAAATTGCCATTGACGCAGCCAACAATGAGGTTTACCTGGCAGACGGCTATCGCCACAAGCGCGTTGCGGTACTCGACCTGAACTCAGGCGCATTCAAGCGATACTGGGGTGCTTATGGCAACCGACCTGTGGATGAGCGCGTAGACTACACACCTGGCGCCCCCCTGCCGCAGCAGTTCCGCGGCCCTGTGCACTGCGCAATTCCGTCAAAAGATGGTTTTGTCTATGTATGCGACCGTGGCTCAAACCGAATCCAGGTATTCCGTCCTGATGGCACGTTCGTTCGCGAAGCTGTTGTAGCGCCGCAGACCCTGGCTCAGGGATCAACCTGGGATATTTCCTTCTCCAACGATGCGGAGCAAAAGTACATTTATCTGGCTGACGGCCAGAACTTCAAAGTGTACGTCATGGACCGTGAGTCGATGGAAGTATTGGTCAGCTTCGGTGGTGGTGGTCGTCAACCGGGTCAGTTTTATGCTCCTCACAGCATTGCAACTGACTCACAAAACAACATCTACACGACCGAGACCTATGAAGGCAAACGCATCCAGAAGTTTGTCTATCAGGGCATGAAAAACTCGCCGCAGGGACATCAGGGCGTGCCCTGGCCTGCCAACCGTCTGTAATCGCTGATTCGGACGCGGAAGTAACCCGAAGGGGCTGCGCCGCCTGCAAACAGGCAGTGCGGCCCCTTTTTTCTTAACTGACAAAAAGTTGAATAACTATCCAAGATTGGAGAGAGCGCGTGATCAAGCCAGCATTCACATCCGTCATCGCAGCCCTGATGTTGATGGGGCCTGCCGCCAGCACACAAGCTGGCGAACCACTGAGTATTGAGTATACGTTTGATGGCAATACCAGTGTCAGTCTTGCATCCATCGCCGGCGGCCCATTAACCATCAACGCTTTCACAGACGGACGCTCAGCCATATCGGAGCAAGACATCTCCAGAGGTGCTGACAACGAGCCATTGACGTTAACCAATCAGACTGCAGCCGCACTGGTGCAAAGCAGCTTTGCCTCGGTACTCGAGAAGGCAGGAGCGAAGCTTGGCGAGAGTGGTTCGCCCATCGTTCTGGATGGCAAATTGATCGAGATGTCTGTGCAGGACAAGGGTAATGGCTTCGAGGTACTGATACGCTGTGAGTTGACCCTGCGCAACCAGGGTAGAAACGCCTGGCAGAGCACTGTATTGAGTCGCGTTGAGACTGAAAACAAAAACCCCGCCGAAGCAGTCGAGCAAGGCTTGGACAGGTTGGTTGCGGGTCTTTTCCGTGATGACTACTTCCTGATGGAGTTGGGCATATTTTGACCCAAGCGCTAATGACAAAAAAGGCGCCTTCAGGCGCCTTTTTTGTCATTCACCATAAGCCAACTGCAAAAACTCGATCACACTGATAATTTGATAAGTCCAGTATATTGCAGCAGCGACAATGATCGCTCCGGAAACGCCGAGCGCGATTTTTTGCCGTGTAGTCATCTCACCATTCTGCGTCATCACTGATCACCTCCGCGCAAAATTTCACCTGTCAACCTGAGAATCCGATCCAGCGCCCAGTTGCTGCCACACTGAACCAGACCAGTATTGACGCACAAGCCACCAGCTTTACCACAATCGGATTAAGGCTGCTGTGGTTGCCTCTGAGCAGAGGTCTCTTCACCGCAAATACAAACAGAATGCCAACCAGCAACGCTGACATTTTGGCCCAGAAAAACTCATTGTAGTACATGCGCTGCGCGACGGCAGCTGCCATAAAAACGCCGCTCGACAAGATAAAAATCAATGCGATGCGAAACCATTTGTGCGCATGTTCAACCACAACTTCAGAGGGAACGTCCTTGAGTACCACATTCAGCAGGCGCAAATCGCTTACAAGAACAGACCCGCCAAGCACCGCCAGCGCCATCAGGTGAACTGATTGCCCAAAGGTGGCATAAACACCACCGTATGTCTTTCCGATATAACCCAGAAAAGAAGTTTCTGCCCATTCAAACAAAGGTAACAGTTCCATGAAGTCTCCTGCTCTCTTTCAACGGCGTCAGCTCACTCAAGACAGACGACCGATCACTATCCAGTTATTAGTCCAGGAAATTGCGTATCAGCCGGGGCAACACTCCCACGGCTACTCTGCAACACAACCTGCAGCAACACCCAACCAGGCGGGCAAATCCCTGTAACAATGGAACCAGTCGTACGCGATCAGGCGGCCAGTGGTTACAACCCCGGCCCAGAGCCCCAGCGACAGTGCAGCGCTGACTCGTAAATTGAGGGGTGCGCGCGGCTCATTGTGCCAAGTCGATTCAGATGCTTTCATATGCCGGTGGAAACGTATCGCATTAAAAAAAGCTACAACCAAAAGCACCATTTTTATGCGGAACCAGATACTCTGAATCGTGTATACCGGCTTGGCATAAAACAACAAAATTCCAGTGATGAACATGATTGCAAAACCAATCATCATTGGCATGTTCAGGCGATCTGCTATCGTTGAGGCAGACACTCCGGGCATTGCGTACCCAAGCATCCGCAGATCAATAAATGCCAGCATTCCCAGACAGATCATGATCGTCAGCACATGAGTCGTCTCAATCCAGTTATAGAGATAAAAAGACTCTTCGATGGCCCTGCTGCCGCCTGTGCTGTACAACCACTCGGCGAACTGGAGCAACATTTCGTTAATCACTCAGGACCTCCCTGCATCTGTTCATTCAGCATCAATGTGCCTGACTAGGTGCGCCGAAGAATAGCGCAGCCAACATGTCAAATCTACCCCGAGCGGTTACTCGAAGCCAAGTGACCTTAACATAGATCAAACACATGCATATCTCGTTCTGCCGCAAGCAGCGCAAGTTGAATAATCTGTCTGACGCTGGACATCGCGCAGTGCACTCGGTCTAATGTACAAAACACTGGTGACACCCACTTAATATCCTGAGTCGTAACGCCCCATGAACTCGCTCACACCACCTGGCCCGACAGATCAGCAGGCATTGGCAGCGACTCGACAGCGGCTGATAGAGAGCGGTGCCTTGGGGCGCTCATCAGTCTACCTGAACTTGCTCGACTACCTTCTGAGCTGTTCAGCGAACGGGAAACAGCCCAAAGAATTTGAAATCGCCGTCGATGTACTCAAACGGGACAGCAGTTTTGATGTCGCCCGAGACTCTGTGGTCCGGGTCTATATTCATCAATTGCGCAAACGTCTTGATAATTACTTCAACACAGTTGACCCGGATGCGTCGCTCAAACTCAGCATTCCCAAAGGTCAATATACAGTCCACGTCAGCCATCACAGCGCAGCAGATGCCTCATCAACACAAGTCCTGAACAGCTCCCGGCGCCCTCGCTACAGAAGGGTTTTGCCGTATGCACTGATGGCAGCACTGCTTGTGCTGAATATCGTCCAGTGGTCATACCGGAGCCAGAACAACGCCATATCTGTTGATATCGCCAGCACTCTGCAGCAGCCAGTCTGGTCAGCTATGAATGATGACGATATTCCAATCCTGATTGTTATGGGCGACTACTACATTTTCGGTGAACTCGACGATAGCGGGAGAGTCAGCCGAATGGTAAGGGATTTCATGATCAACTCCCGCGAGGATCTGGTCAGCCTGTTTATGCAGGACTCCTCCCTGCAAACTTATTTCCGCGACCTCGACATGACTTACATGCCAGAGGGAAGCGCCTCAGCATTGCTGCAAATTGCGCCGCTGGTCCGTGCCATGAACAAGCGGGTCAACGTCACCATGATGTCGCGTCTCGGCACGGCCGATCTTCGCAACAACCATATTATTTACATCGGCTATGTCAGCGGCATGTCCAAACTTAACAATTTGTATTTCCCTGCTTCGGGCTTGCTGCCGGGGCGATCATTCGACGAAATCTACGAAAAACAGAGCGGCCTGTATCACATCAGTAATGCTGGCCTGCCTGAGCAAGGACAACCCTTCAGAGACCTCGCCTTGTTTGCCAGCTGGCCTGCGTCCAACGGCAATCAGTTTATGCTATTGGCCGGAACACGGGATGCAGGCCTTATGCACTCAGCCATGATTGCCGGCAATGCAGAACGCCTGAAAAACCTGGCGTCAGACATCGATGCCTCAACGACCGGGTTTGAAGCGTTATTCGAGGTCTATGGCATCGACAGGATGAATTTTGACGCCAACCTGCTTTATCAGAAAACGCTGGATAGCCACTTGGTCTGGGCACGTGAATAAAAAGAGGAGCATGTCATGATTCAACACGCTGTCAGAGTCTGCTTACTGCTTGTTGCGGTGCTGGCATCATCAACTGTCGCCCAAACCTTGCCAGTCGGCAACCCCGATGACATTGGTATCTCTGCACAGAGGCTAGAGCGTCTACGTGATGGTATGGCAGCCTATGCAGAGTCTGGCCAGTTATCGGGCGGAGTCACACTGGTCGCCAGACGAGGACAAATTGCGTTTCTTGAAGCCTTTGGTTCACGCGACATCGAGTCTGACTCACCAATGCAGACTGACTCAATTTTCCGCATTGCTTCGCATACCAAAGCCGTTGTCAGCGTAGCGATTATGATCCTCCAGGAAAATGGCAAGCTTCATATCAACCAGCCAGTGTCTCGCTACCTGCCAGAATTTGAATCAACTACGGTTGCTATTCCCGAAACGAACGGAGGCTATCGTGTTGAACCTGCACAGCGGCAGATCACCATCAGAGACTTGCTGACTCACACTTCCGGAATATCTTACGGCAGCGGACCAGCCGCAGAGCAGTGGCAATCGGCCGGACTACAAGGGTGGTACATGGCTCATCATGAAGAGCCAATCAGGGATACCGTCAGACGCATGGCGTCACTTCCATTTGATGCCCAGCCGGGCGAGCGTTGGGTATACGGGTACAGCACTGATATCCTGGGGGCTGTTGTCGAAGTGGTGTCTGGCCAAACCCTAGACCAGTTCCTGCAGGAGCAGATTTTTATTCCCCTGAACATGCGGGATACACATTTTTTCCTGCCCGCTGAAAAACATGATCGCCTGGCTACGGTGTATTCGGCGGGTCCAGACGGGTTGGTTCGTGCGCCGGACGGCAGTTCCATGCAATCCCAGGGTCAATATACAGATTCTTCCCGTCAAAGCCTCTCTGGCGGCGCCGGCCTGCTGTCAACTGCGGCAGACTATGGCAGATTCCTGCAGATGCTGCTTAATGGTGGCGAACTTGATGGTGCGCGTCTGCTTTCACCTAAAACCGTGGAACTGATGACCAGCAATCACACAGGTGAGTTACCCCATTTTTATGCCGGCAATGGTTTCGGGCTGGGATTCTCAATACGACAGGATCTCGGTTCTCAGGGCACGCCCGGCTCCGTTGGTGAATTCAGTTGGCTGGGGGCTTACCACTCAATTTACTGGGTTGATCCGCAAGAGGAGTTGGTTGTGGTTTATCTGAGCCAGTTGATCCCGGCTGGCTCAATTGATGACCACATCAAACTGCGCAACCTTGTTTATCAGGCAATCATTGAGTGATTCGCTGCCGGACGTGCGTTCTAACCAATAGGTTTGAGTTAGGGCATCAGGTGGTTTATCCTGATCGTCCAACAAGTTACCAGAAGGGAGTCAACTCCACCCATGTCAAACTATAAAAACCCGATCAAGTCAGCCATGCTGACCCTGTCAGTTGCACTCGGCACCATGTCCATGGTGGCGTTTGCTCAAACGGATTACAGCAATCCGGATATGACACCAACCAACAATCTGCCTAATCCATACGAGACTATTGAGGGATTCCTGAAACTGCCGGAAGGCCGTCAGTGGGGCTCAACCAGTGCCGTGCAGGTAGATATCGACGGTACCAGTATCTGGGTTGCCGAGCGTTGTTCCGGCAACGTCAATGCCTGCGTCCAGAACAGCAACCTGGATCCAATTATGAAGTTTGACCAAAACGGCAACATGGTCACCAGCTTTGGCGCCGGCATGATCACCTGGCCACATGGAATTGAAGTAGACCGCGAAGGCAATGTTTGGGTGACCGACGGCCGCGACAACCATGCCGGTATTGAAAACCCGACTGGTGAGAAGTATGGCCATCAAGTTCACAAGTTCAGCCCGACGGGCGAGCATTTGATGACCCTCGGTGAGCCAGGGGGCGCTCGTGAGCCCGGTTACCTGTTTCAGCCCAATGACGTGCTGGTAGCACCAGACGGCCACATCTTCGTTGTAGAAGGTCACTCCAACGCAGAAGGATCGACTGCGCGCCTGCTTAAGTTCAACCCGCAGGGCGAGTTCCTTGAGTCATGGGGTTCGCTGGGCAGTGGTCCGGGTGAGTTTATGCAGCCGCATGCACTGGCTATGGACTCCCAGGGACGCCTGTTCATCGCTGACCGCAGCAACAATCGCATCCAGATTTATAGTCAGGATGGCGAGCTGCTGGACACCTGGTATCAGTTCAGCCGAGCTTCCGGCCTTTACATTGATGAAAATGATGTACTGTATGCCGCTGACTCCGAGTCTGGCTCAGTTGCACCCCAGTGGGGCCACTGGACGCGCGGCATTCGTATCGGCAGTGCTCGCACAGGCGAAGTTCAGTACCTGATCCCTGACCCGCAGCCCGATTGCCGTGGTACCTGTACTGCAGAAGGAGTGACTGTGGATCGTAACGGCGTTATTTACGGCGCCGAGGTTGGTCCGGTTGGCGGCATCAAGCGTTACGTGCGCCGCAACTGAGATTTTTAAGCAATAAAAAAGGGCAGCTCTACAGCTGCCCTTTTTTATTGTCCCGTCGCCGCGTCAGGGAGACGTTGCAACGCGATTACCACCGCTCATACGAGCACGTAACTGGTCAAGCACTGCAGGATCCGCAGCTTTCCAATAGACCTGGCCAAAAAACATTTCATCCCAGCTTTGCTCGCCCCATGGCACTTGACGATCCGGGTCAGGATTGGCGCGATTCTGGCTGGAGTTGTCGAATACACCAGTCACTACGATTTGAGTACCTGCAGGCACAAACTTCGGCTCAACCAATTTATACTCAACTTGCCAGTCATAGTTGTAGCGGGCAATGTTCAGAAGCTTTTCAACACGCCCATCGGGATAGTGCGCCTCAAATACCATGCTCTTGCCACGGAAATGCATATGCGGATGGAACCCGGTGAGGTAAGCGTCGTAACCTACTGTGATACTCTTAACTTGAGCAAAATTGGGATCATTCGGCGGAATATCAGTCCACTCGTTGGTAAATATGCAAGCACACTCACCCAGTTTACGCTGCGAGGGGATTTCATCGTCCTTGTAGAACCACAAGCCGATACGGCCCTGATCCACTGTCGCCCGGCCATTGGTTGTGTAGTGCATATTCAAGGCAAGCGCTGTACCTGCCTTGAGCAAACCACCAGTATCAGGATCTTCGATATAGGGCTCTGCACCCGGGATATAGGGAGTGATATAGGGTTGGTCCGGATGTGTGAATGAACCGATCAAACCCGGTTTCGGACGCTGACCTGGCTCCA
This sequence comes from Pseudohongiella sp., assembly GCA_036834885.1. Classification (GTDB taxonomy): domain Bacteria; phylum Pseudomonadota; class Gammaproteobacteria; order Pseudomonadales; family Pseudohongiellaceae; genus Pseudohongiella. The sequence continues at coordinate 95,434 of DAITNA010000008.1, forward strand.
GCAGTGCATTCAGAGTATGGTGCAAGACTGTCCGATCACTGGGAATGTATTGACTGGCCTTTAGCCAGCGATCTTCAGTCAATCCCGCGATGGGTACCACGACATTGATATACTCCAGTACGCCAGTCGCAGGAATTTCCTGGGGCGGCAAATCAATAATCAGATCCGGCTCACGAAATGCCCATTCCGTTTCCGGCCACTGCAGTTCGGCCAATGGATCAGAATCACCATCCTTTTTTGAGCCTTGTGCAATCCAGTGAAGTATTTTTTGCTGATCCTCAAATGGCACGTTGTAACTGTTCGAGAATTCACCAACGTGCGGATCAATCTGGGCCGGCGGCATCCGCTTGGTCATCAGCACTTCACGAATCATCGGCGACCAACCTTGTGCCATTGCATGACTGTCGAGCGCAAAAGGTCCGATGCCACCATCACGATGGCAATCGGCGCAATGACGAGCCAGTACGGGCGCGACATCTCTGCTATAGGATATGCCTTCCGACATATTACGATCCCGGGCGGCATAAACTATCTCTGCCCCCGGGGACGTGAGCGTGACAGACTCCGTCATGGTACCCGCCACGACATTGTCCAGTGCTGCTTTGAGCTGATCGCCCGCTGGACCGCGGTATTCAACACGAAAACTTGAGGGGTTGAATACGATCACATCACCGGATCTGGCCACGCCCAGTGCTTCTGACACCAGTTGGGCATCGTCGATAAGAATGGGAACATCATCGTACTGTTTTGCAACGTCTTGCACAGAATCTCTGGCAGCTCCGGTGGGATTTAACATCATCACCACAACGCCCCGGTCTTCATAGGCAGACCGGATATCTGCAATTTGCTGCAAGCTAGCCTCGCTGGTCGAGTCGCCATTAACCTGAACAAACAGCACGACAGCCTTGTTGTTATCGTACCAGCTCATATTATGGTACACACCGTTGTGATCAAGCAGGGCAAAATCACCTACTCGCTCATTCGCTGATACTGACACGGATGCAGCTAGCAGCATCAACCCGGACAGCACAGAAGTCGCGCTTTTCTTGAACGGAACGTTTGCCATGTTTCCCTCTTCACGCTTTTGATATTGTTGTTACGCTGACGCCTTCAGAACAGGACACATCAGATTCAGGATCTCATCCAGACCAGGCAGTGCAAATACTCCAGCCTCCTTCTTCAATAGCGTCCTTTGACGTCATCTGCAATGTCCCAAAAGTCACAAAACCAATGCTGTTGGCGCACAACTTCTTTCTTATGACTGATTATTTACACCAACTATTGATAGCTGGCACCAACGAACAGTCGACAAACCGAAATAAATCATTATTTATCATAAGCTTAAAAACAGGCACAACAATTGCTTAAGCCATACAGGCAGGTTTGCCAATAGATTGGCTGGCGAACCATATTCTGTTTATCAATCTCATATCGAAAGGGAAGCATGATGGTCTCAAGAAAAATTGTTGCAATCATTTTTATTCTGGCCTTGGGCATCAGCCTGGCGACAGCCGAAGAAATTCGCCATCATGAATTTGATACCAATGATATAAACCGTCTTTCACTTGATATCAGAACTGGTCATATCATTGTTGAACATCACGATCAGCAAGTCATCTCGGTCGAAGTCCGTCTCTCCGAAGAGAATGAGGGGTGGTTCCGACGGTCGCCAGACTTGACCAACATGGATATCAGGCAATCGCTGAGAAACAGTCAACTGACATTGAGCTTTGACGAGAAGCATGTGGATACTGAATGGATCATTCGAATACCCGCGATTGACCAATTCGACTTGAATCTTGGTGTTGGAGCTGCCGAGCTGGACATGATTGATACAGACATTACGGTCAATATCGGTGTTGGTGCTGTGGAGATGAATCTTGCACTTGCCAGATATGGCGAAATTGAAATGTCTACGGGAGTAGGAGACACCTCTATCCGGGGAGCACGATCAATTGAGTCGAATCGGGCACTGGTAAGCAGTCATATCTCCGGCAGTGGCGATGGTGAACATACCGTCAGCGCGAACCTTGGTGTAGGCAGTGCAGAGGTCAAGCTCAACCAGAACACGACTGCTGGCCTTTAGTTAAAACTGTTGTCATGACACCAAAAAAAAGAGGGCATCGTGCCCTCTTTTTGCAGGTATTACACAACACCATTATGTTCTGGGAACAAACAGCTTTCTTTTGATGCCTTTCCCCAGAAGATTCGCCGGCAACCTGAATGAACTGACAAAGGAAACCATGACAGCGGCAGCGTAAGGAATCGCCTGTATTGCGAGAACAAAACTCCATACACTCAGGTCAGGACTTCCATATTCTCGAGGTGCGAGCGTAAGCGCCAGAACAACCACAAGAAGACTGATCAACATAAGCAGTTCCTCACGCACAGCGACCAGCGCTTCTCGCCATGCTGACGGTTTAGCACATTTGGGCGTGCGCACAAAAGGCTGGTTGTCTGTGAATAGACCTTTAAGCGTCGCCAGACCAACGGTATGCGACAGGGCAAGTCCTGCAATCGCTGCTGCCAGTGTCTGCCGCAAATTGGCCTTTACCCTGGAACGATAGAGATAAATCATCTTCGACAACTTGAAGACAAACAACGAGAGTGGCAACACTGAGAACATCATCAGTGGTGCATCAATCTGCGTTGGTGCAACGATCATGGCAACTGACCAGGCGATCGCTGCCAGATTGAAAACCAGATTGAATCCGTCAGCAACCCAAGGCAACCATCCTGCAAGGAAATGATAGCGTTGCCCGTTGGTCAAACTTGTCGACTTCTTGCCAAATAGCTCTGCACTGTGTCGACGCAATATCTGCATTGCACCATATGCCCAGCGGAAGCGCTGCTTTTTGTAATCAATAAAGTTGTCCGGCATCAGGCCGCGGCCATAGCTGTAGGACAAATACATGGCCTCGTAGCCCGCTTCAAATATGCGCAAGCCCAGCTCTGCATCTTCAGTGATACACCACTCACCCCAACCGCCAATTTCGTCCAGCACTTTACGTCGGACCATTGTCATCGTGCCATGTTGAATAATGGCATTGCGTTCGTTACGCGTAATCATGCCAATTTCAAAGAAACCACGATATTCTGAAAAACACATCGACTTGAATGCGTTCTCATGTTGGTCTCGATAATCTTGCGGTGATTGCACAATCGCAAGCCTTGGATTTTCAAACGCACCAACCAGATCCTTAAGCCAGTTCGGCTCGACCTGATAGTCGCTGTCAATGACAGCAACAACCTCTGCGTCTGGTGACGTTCTGGCCAGAGCGAAATTCAATGCGCCGGCTTTGAATCCTTTTAGTGGGGAGACATGAAAAAATCTGAACCTTGAACCCAGTTTGAGGCAGTGCTCTTCCACAGGACGCCAGACATTTTCATCCTTGGTATTGTTATCAATAACCAGCACCTCAAAATCGGGATAATCGAGTTTGGCCAAAGCATTCAGTGTTTCTATCATCATGTCTGCCGGCTCATTATAAGCAGGCACATGGATAGACACCTTGGGCAATTTGTCAGAGGACAACGAACCTGGCTCAATATTTCTGCGTCTGACTGTAAACCAGTGCGCTTCTGCCCACTCATGCGCCTCAGTCAGCAAAATGGTTATGACACCCAGCATGCCGACAATCAGCAAGGCGCCCACAATCACCGACGTAATTGTTAGGTATTGCTGGGAGTAGTCATAAATAATCCAGACCAGCACCGTCGCAGTGCCAGATGCTACCAGGCCAAGCAGACCGTGGCCCTTGGCTCGGAGTGTCTTGCTGTTCATGGCAAAAACACCGAGCATGATGATTGAGGTCACAATAGAAATTGCAGCCAGGAAGTGCCAGTTTGGCAGACGGACGATTGGTTCAGCAAAAGAGAACTTGGGGCGGCGCTCAACATCGTAGACTCCCCAGTATGCACCAACACCACCTTCATTTTGGGCTTTCCACGGCTGGTCAAATGCTTCCATCAGGAAATAGGCATAGTTTTCCTGCTCGGCACGATGCAAGAAGCGTCTCAGAAACAGTGCCTCATTAGCTGTTGTTGCAACTGCAGATTCTCGTGTTCGCCCATCGGATGGCCAGCCAACCTCACCGATAAGGATTTCCTTGTCGGGAAATGCAGCTTCGATCTGGTCCATCTTGTCGACGATGTAATCAACAGCAACATCGACGTGTATGCCCTCCCAGTACGGCAGCATATGAACCGTAATAAAATCTACGTGATCCACAAGCTCCGGGTATCGGAGCCAGACATGCCAAGGCTCTGCTGTACTCACTGGCTGGGATACAGCGCTTCTGACACGCTCCAGATAAACTGCCATTTCATCCGCTTCGAACTCACCCCTTAAGATATTCTCGTTACCAACCATCACACTGGTGATATTGGAGTGAGCATTTGCCAATCTGATCGCAGCTTCGATCTCGTCGTTATTAGCCTGTTCGTCCAAGCCGAGCCAGATGCCAAGAATGACTTCCATATCGTAGTCCTGCGCTATTGCAGGCACCTCTGCCAACTCCCTCAGGCTGGAGTAAGTCCGGATAGCACGCGCCTTGTCTGAGAGCAGCTCCACGTCTTCACGGATCTGCTCCACGGAGGGCATAACGTTGATAATCGCATCCTGACCTGCACGAAAGGGTGAAAATGCGAAACCACTGACCTCATCAGGCCATGGAACTACTTCAGTTGGACGATTAGTCAGAGCCCAAAGGCAAAAAGTAACCGCTGCAAACAGTGATGCAACAATCAGAGTAGAAATACGCATAGTCAAGTTTTCAATAATGAAATGTGAAGGGGTGTACGGACGGCGCGAATCTTAGGATCACGGAAGGTAGTCGTCAATAGACCCCACCACAAATATATTTTTGATGTCAACACTTGATTTAGTATGTTTTATGATGAATTAGGGCAAAATTATGGCAATCCTGTCAAGTCCGAAGAGACAGCAGGAATATATGGGGGCATAAAAAAAGGGCCATCCCGTATGGGATGGCCCTTTCGCTTTTAGATGCCTGACGAT
>DAITNA010000009.1:0-95447 GCA_036834885.1 Pseudohongiella sp.
GCGCATTTCGATATCGGCCTGCACGTGGCAGCGGGCACATTCGGACTGAAACAGGGTGGCGCCCCGTTCGGCAGAGGCTGTTTGCGCCTGTGCGCCAGCAGCAGCCAAAAAAGGCAATAACATGAGCAGGAGGACTCTGATCACGCGGTTTCTCCTCAATCTTTGGTTTGGGTCTGATAGTTCAGGTATGTACTTCTTGTTGTTCTGATATGTTGTTGTTTTTGTGATGGGGGTATGCCGGAAGGCCCGGGATACGGCGTCAGAGAGTACTCTTTTTGACAAGTTCACGGAAGCACCATGCTGTGACAGAACGTGTCAGACACCGGTTTGATGCCTGCCCATAGCCGCATTACAATCCAGTGAAGATGAACAGGAGATGAATGCCATGACATCCACCAGAGCGCTGATCCGTACTCTCGGCCTTGGTATCGCTGCCAGCCTGCTGCTGACCTGCAGCTACAACCCCGTGACTGGCGAACGTGAGCTGTCACTCATCTCGCAAGCCGAAGAAATCAACATCGGCAGACAGCAATACAGCCCCTCCCAGCAAAGCCAGGGCGGCCTGTACACCGTCGACCCCGAGCTGACGGCGTATGTGAATGAAGTCGGTCAGCGCGTGGCCGCGTTCAGTCCGCGTCAGCTGCCCTACGAGTTTGTGGTGCTCAACAACTCCGTCCCCAACGCCTGGGCACTGCCCGGTGGCAAGATCGCCGTCAACCGCGGCCTGCTCTACGAAATGCAATCCGAAGCCGAACTGGCCGCTGTGCTCGGTCACGAAGTCGTGCACTCCGCTGCCCGCCACGGCGCCCAGTCCGTTGAACGCGGCATGCTGATGCAAGGCGCCTTGCTGGTGACCGCGGTTGCCGTCACGGTCAACGACAACCCCTACGCCGGCGCCATCATCGGCGGCGCCCAGTTGGGCAGCCAGCTCATCTCCCAGCGCTACGGCCGCGACGCCGAACGCGAATCCGACCTCTACGGCACCCGCTACATGGCGCAAGCCGGCTACGACCCGCAAGGTGCGGTCGACCTGCAACAAACCTTTGTACGCCTGTCCGAAGGCCGCGCCGCCGGCTGGCTGGAAGGCCTGTTTGCCAGCCACCCGCCATCACAGGAACGTGTCGACAACAACCGCCAGCTGGTAGCCCAGTTGCGAGCTGAAGGATTCACCGGCGGCGAAACCGGCGCCGAACGCTACCGCGAACGCACCGCCAACCTGATGGCCAGCAAACCCGCTTACGACGCCTTTGACGAAGCCCACCGCCTGATCCGCGATGACAAGTTTGAAGAGGCCGAACGCAAAGTTGACGAAGCCATTGCCCTGTTGCCGCGCGAAGCCCGCTTCTACGGCCTCAAAGGCGACATCGCCCTGGTCCAGCGCCGCTACAACGCCGCCATCGACCACTACAACCAGGCACTGGCCAGAGACGACAACTACTTTGACTACTATTTGGGCCGCGGCATGGCCTATTCCCGCCAAGGCGACCGCGCCCGTGCCCGCGCCGACCTGCAAGCCAGCCAGAACCTGCTGCCCACCGCCATCGCCGCCAACGAACTCGGCAGCATGGCCCTGGCCGACAACGACCGCACCAGCGCCAAACAATACTTCCAGATGGCCGCCGCCGCCCCCGGCAGCATGGGCGAACAAGCCCAAACCGCCTTCCTGCGACTGGACGTGGCCGACAACCCCACGGCCTACGTCCAGGGCGCTGTCCTGCTCGACCGCAACGGTCGCCTGATCCTGCAAGTGCTCAACCGCGCCCCGATGCCCGTCACCAGTGCCACCTTCGAGCTGCAAGGCGTCATCAACGGCCAGCTGACCCGCCAGCAATTCACCGCCAACAACCTGCCCGCCGGCCAGATCAGCGAATACGACACCGGCCTGCGCCTGCCCGCCGACACCAACATGCAGGCCGTGCAGGCCCAAGCCATCGTGCGCTCTGCCCGGGTGCAGTGAGCGGCCTGGCGAAGGCATTGCCAAGGCAAAATTGTGCTTGGCAATGCCCGCGCGGCCCTGTGTATAATGCCGGCCTTTGTTGGATGGCCTGAGTAGGTGGCTTCGAACCACTTGGTCGGGAGTTCGATAAAACGCGAAGCGTTTTAGACGCCCAAAGGGCGCCCCGAAGGGGTGAGCGATCCGCCACAGCGGATTGCGAATCCATCTCTCCGGGTTGTAGGGGAGTGGCACTGCAGATGACAGTGTGAAAACAAACATCAAAGTTATGCACCCGTAGCTCAGCTGGATAGAGTAGGTGGCTTCGAACCACTTGGTCGGGAGTTCGAATCTCTCCGGGTGCGCCAAACATAAAATGCCCCGCTCGTAAGAGCGGGGCATTTTTGTTTGCGGCACTCGGTAGATCGAACTCCCCAGTTCGACAAAACGCGCAGCGTTTTGGACGCCCAGAGGGCGCCCCGCAGGGGTGAGCGATCCGCCACAGCGGATCGCGAATCCATCTCTCCTAATTGCTCCGCGTCCCACAATACCCATCACCCATTCGGGTAATTGCAGTTTTTATAGGATTTGCTCTACTAATCTCCAGATACATACCATGCATTCCTGGTTTTCAAGATAGGCGAACTCACGCTAAATATGACAAAGGTCACTGTTGGTTTTGTGTTCTGTCTGGTATCACAGACCTAGGTGGATTTAAAAAAACAGCACTATTGAGATATCGTGCAGAAACGTCTATTGATCGTGCTGGCGCACTATACAACAACTGTTAGCACCCCAAGGCACAGATAAAACTCAGCAGTTCATTCTAAATAGTAGGTAAACGATGGATCTATCAGGTATTTCATTCGGCGAACGTGTTGCTGAAAATGAATCAAATCGGTTGGCTGAATATTTTGTTCAAACGGACCAGTGGAATTCTCTACTTAACGGAGATGTGGATATTGTTTTTGGGACAAAAGGAGCTGGGAAGAGCGCACTTTACACTCTTCTAATGAGTCGAAACAATGAATTGAATGACCGCGGAGTAATACTTCTATCCGCTGAAAAGCCAACAGGGCAGACAGTTTTTTCTGATATTACCACGCAGCCTCCTACAACTGAAAACGAGTTTATTTCTCTGTGGAAGATCTACATCTGTCAGTTGATTGTTGCGTGGCTGATGGAAAGTAATCTTTGTGACGGAGAAGCGGAACCTGTTGCCATGCATCTTATTGATGCTGAATTAATTGAAGATGACAATACACTGCGTAAACTTGTAAATAGGGCTAAAGCATTTGCAAAAAAACTAACATCGTTGGAGGGTGTTGAGGGCGGAGTTACTGCTGAAGGAGGTATTACTGGGAAAATAACGTTTAGGGAACCATCTCAAGATGGTAAGAGGAAGGGGTACGTATCTATAGATGAATTATTGAATAAATTAAACAATCATCTTGAAAAACAAGCCAAGACAATGTGGGTTTTATGCGACAGATTGGACGTGGCTTTTGATGAAACACTTGAACTTGAAAAGAATGCTCTTAGGGCATTGTTCAAGGTGTATAGAGATGTGGAAGAATATCATCATATTAGAATTAAAATATTTCTTCGTGATGACATTTGGCGGCGCATAACGAATGAAGGGTTTCGGGAGGCAAGCCACATTACTAGAACTGTTACCATATCTTGGTCCGACAAAAACCTTATGAATCTCATTGTGTCGAGAGCCCTACAAAATGAGAAAATCAGGAATAAATATAATGTAGATCCTATCGGAATACTCTCAGACTATGGAAAGCAAGTCGATTTTTACTATTCTATGTTTCCGAAACAAGTTGATGTTGGGGAAAAGCAATCTGACACCTTCAATTGGATTAAAAGTCGTGTGCGGGACGGGTTAAATAACGTGGCTCCAAGAGAAATAATACATTTTTATAATGAATCTATATCCAAAGAAAAGATGGAACAGGATATAGGAAATGATGCGGTTGAAGAGCCGAATATAGTTAGCCGGATGGCCATAAAAAACGCAACGGTCGAGGTTTCAAGAGTGAGGACTGAGCAAACATTGTTTGCTGAGTATGCTGACTTAAAAAAATACATATTAAAGCTGGAAGGACAAAAAGCTGAAAACACTCTCGAATCTCTTCGCACCATTTGGGAAACGGACGCTGGGGTAACTGAGAGTATCGCTAACCAACTTGCTGAAATCGGCTTTTTTGAGTCAAAGGCAGCTAAAACTGAAGGAATCTATAAAATACCGTTCATGTACAGGTTCTATTTGGAAGTTTCTCAAGGCAAAGCGTATTAAAGAGAGCGCTAACAATTTTCTGTACTCGGACCCAGCTGAGCGCCGTAAGTTTTTGATTTGCCGAGCAAAATATACCAAAAGCTTACTCTGCTCCGTTGGGCCGGTAAGCAAGGCGTTATGTGAACAGCTCCAGTGGTAGCGAGAGGTAAACACTGATGGGGCATCCAAGACCGTTTCATAGAAATTATAGAGCGATCAAGCCATCTCCAAATTCAGGGTACAGTGATTGGGCGTATATAGTAGACCCGGGATATGCAAAGAACCCGGAACACTACACAAGAGCTCTGAACTTGATCCAGTCAGACCTTATAAAGATTTTCGAGTATATTGAGCCGTCAGATACTAATCTCAACACTTATTCATACAGAATACATGAACTATTAATGCGAACATGTATAGAGATAGAAGCGAATTTTAAGGCGATACTCAAAGAAAATATATTCAACCCGAAGAAAGAAAATGGACAGCCAAGAGCTGATAATACCTGGAATATAAAAGACTATAAAAAAATAAACAAAACTCATCATCTCTCTTCATACAAAGTTTACTTGCCCGTCTGGACAGGTAGTATGAACGGCCTCTGCCCCTTCAATAACTGGGAATCCAATGGGGGGTTGAAGTGGTATCAGGCATACAATAAAAGCAAGCATGATCGTCATGCAGAGTTTAAATTGGCGAACTTAGAAATGTTACTGAATGCAGTGGCTGCCCTTGTCATTTTGCTTTCTTCGCAGTTTAGGACTGAAGACTTTTCACCAGGAAATACACTATTGGCACTCCAATCCAATAGTTATTTCGGTAACACGCCAGCTATTGGAGGCTATTTTCATATTGATTTTCCTAATGATTGGGCAAGTGATGAGATTTATGATTTTAATTGGAGTGATTTGCGTAGTGAGTCAAAAAAATTCGATAAAATAGACTTCGACAAAATCACATAACAAACAAAATCAGTCAGATGCTGTGCGCCGCGTTTTTGAGCGTTATGTTTAATAGTGAGAGGAAATCGATGACAAAAGGAAACATTTGTGCAGATGAATTCTTTTTCACAAGACACGACGAAATTGGTTCTGCGGCAGCTGAGGAAGACAGCGAGTTCTTGGAGGCGTGCTACGTAGACACGGGCGATCTCGATGTTGTGCTAGCACCAGACAACCCCAAGAGAGTTATTGTCGGAAGAACTGGAGCTGGTAAAAGCGCCTTGCTAAATTACATACAAAAAACTGAAGAAAATGTAATTGCTCTTTCGCCGCATTCTTTATCGCTAAACTATATTGCCAACAATAATGTAATCGGTTTTTTCGAAGAAGCTGGAGTAAGTCTTTCCGTATTTTATGCACTACTATGGCGCCACATACTTGTAGTAGAACTGCTGAAGTCGAAATTCAATATAACCAACGAAAACGCCCAGCAAGATTACACAAGACACATTAGGAAGATCCTTTACAAGAAGGACAAATTTAAAGAAATGGCGGTGGACTACCTAGAACAATGGGGAAGCAAGTTTTGGCTAACCACTGAAGAGCGAATGCACGAATTAACAAAAAAAATTGAGAGTAGTCTATCCGCGTCGGTTGGGTCAACTCTGCCAGGAATTGATTTGAGTACCAAAGGCGCTCAAAATCTTACGGAAGAACAGAAAACGCAAGTAATTCACATCGGGAAAAAAGTAGTATCTGAGATTCAAATAAGAGAACTGGAGAATATCATCTCCGTCCTCGGAGAAGATATATTTGCTGACAAACAGCAGCGCTATTACGTAGTAATAGATGGTTTGGATGAAGAATGGGTGGATGAAAGAATAAAGTATAGCCTCATCAAAGCTCTAATCGATTCCGTTCGAAGGCTAAAAAAAATACCAGCTGTTAAGATTTTGCTCGCGATGCGACAAGATCTGCTAGATAAAGTTATTCACTCCAGCAAGGATGTCGGATTTCAAGAAGAAAAGTATGAATCCTTATATCTTAGGCTTGGTTGGACCAAGGCCAACCTTAAGAACTTGGTAGATAAAAGAATCGCTTTTCTAGTCAATCGTAGGTACACGAAAAAACCTGTCGGTTGGGACGATGTATTTCCGGAGCATGTCGATAAAGAGGACACGATAGACTATCTGGTTGAGCGCACCCTCTATCGTCCCAGGGACATGATCGCTTTTATGAATGAATGCGTTCACGAAGCTGCCGGAGATAACAAGATAACGGCTCACACCATAAAAATGGCAGAGGAAAAGTATTCTTACGACAGGCTTCATTCATTAGCAACTGAATGGCAAATAATCTTCCCAGAACTTCATGAAGTTGCACAGATGTTTTATGGAATGAAAAATTCATTTTCTGTCAGCGACGTAAATGAAAGCTGGTTAGAAGAGAGGTATCTGGAGATATTCGACAGCATATCAGCTAAAAACGGGCCACTAGCTAAAATGCTGGATAGTCTTTACAGCACCAATACCAATTTTTCGTCGGTTAGAAGCAAGCTTATTCGAGAATTACATGCAGTCGGATTATTTGGTATAAAATCTGGCCCTAGTTCTAGTATCAACTGGACACACAAAACTGGTCGGCCAGTATCGCATGGCCAGCTTAAACCCAGTTCTCAGATTTTTGTTCATCCAATGTTTCACCGGGCGCTCGGAATCCGACTGGCAAAAACATAAAAAGAATCCAGCCTACCCTGAACTTCACTCGCTAGAACGGGGGCATCCCCGCCTTCACGGACAGTTGTAAAACGGCTGTAAAAATGCTGTCACCGTAGAGCAATACGAATTAGGACGCTATTTGTCCGCGTTACCGATTATGAATAGCAGGCACATTGAATAGTCTGCTAACCCATCTGCGAAGCCAACAGACACCATGAAAACCCAATACTACACAGCCTCAAGCCTCGACGGTTTTATCGCAACGGAAGATGACTCATTGGAGTGGCTCTTCCCACTTGCCGATATCAACGAGTCCAGTTACCCGGAATTTATTGCCCACGATCGCTGACGCCAATGTGCAATTTGTCAAAGGGGATGTACGGGCAGTCCACAAACAGATGCGCGAAGCCGAAGGCTCCAAAAATATCTGGATCGCTGGCGGTGGCGACGTGGCTATGCAGGTGCTTCCGGCAGTCGACCGGTTGGAGGTTCAAAATGGCAAAAAATATTGATCGTTACACGTACAGAGTGAACTGGTCTCAAGAGGATCAAGAGCAGATTCCCGAGCCACTATCGTCAAAACAATTCAGTGGGAAATTCATGGTGCGCGTACCCCCGGATAAGCTTCATCAACCGCGCATGTAACAATCTCAATCAATCGGACGCCGGCTTTGCTGACGCCGTTGTTGAAGGGCGTTAGCTGTCAAATTCGAAACAAGCACGCTGTAGCAAGCCCACTTGTTGAGTGATACTATAATGATACTTTGAGAGGGTAACCCATGAAAGTCGAACTAGTCACCAACCTCAAGCGTCAAGCAACGAAAATCCTGGCTGACTTGCATGAGAGCAAAGAAGCTGTCTTGATAACCGAACATGGCCAGCCGTCGGCCTACCTGGTCGATGTTCAGGACTATGAGTTTATGCAGCGCAGACTGGCATTGTTGGAGGGATTGTCCAAGGGAGAAAGGGCAGTTCTGGAGGGTAAAACTACCTCTCACATCGAAGCCAGGGAGCGGATGCAGAAGTGGCTCAAGTAATTTGGACTGACCCAGCTTTGGACCAGCTAGAGGAGATTGCGGAATATATTGCGCTTGATAAACCCGATGCAGCTTCCAACCTTGTGAAAGCGATCTTCTCATCAGTAGATCGACTTGAGCAGTTTCCACTGTCCGGCCATGAGCCACCAGAACTGCCCGATTCAATCTACCGTGAGTTGTATGTCGGACCTTGCCGGATTTTTTATCGGAACGAAGATGACGTTGTTCTTATCTTGTACGTCATGAGAGAAGAAAGGCAGCTGCGCAGATTTCTTTTAGATCCTGAACTGGACAGCTAACTAGCGATAGCAGTCGGAGCTATTTTAGGCTGCTGCGCCGCTACAAATAGCCCGCTATGCCGAGCGTTATATGCCTCTTGGGTCCCGTCCGACTAATTTCCGGTCGACTTCACGCAGCGATTCCTCGCCCGCAGCGGCAATATACTCAGACCAGAGATCGCCAGGCTCTTTGAGCGCCATTGCTGGAGGGGCTGGCATGAAATTAATGTTAGAGGCAATTATTGGCCTTTAAAGGTCCATTTTGTAACTCTACAGGCCAACTATTGCCTGTAGGTTTCTACCCCGATTTTACAAACCCTCCAGAAATTGCATCAGCTCCAAAAAAATAAGGGGCGACAGCACTCCGCCATCGCCCCTTACCGAAGAACAACCTTCCCTGCGCTCCGTCCTTGAAAAACCTGCTCCAGTGTTCAGACAAGGTCCGCTGTCTGAATCAATCCAGCGTGAAATCAATTTCGTCGCCGTTTACCACCACCAGATAGTCGCCGGCGGGCAAACCCTTGACGTCAAGCGGCAGCGTGACTTCAAACGGTTCCGTTACCTGGGCGCAAGCCACCAGTGTTTGCAGCGGTGTCTCGCCGACAGCGACATAAAACGTGTTGCCTTTGCGAGCCACCGTGGTGTGCATCTCAACACACGGGTTGGACAGATAGCCCTCGATGCCCAGTTCTACCTCAACAGGATCGGTAAAAAAGACAGCGACCGACAGTTCTTCAATATAGGCCAGCTGTTGCTGGACGGCATCCACCACACGGAAATCGCCATTGGGCAGCGCCTGCAGACGCACCTGCTGGTAGTACGTGGGTTTGTCACCTTCCATCACAATCGCTTCACTGATGGTCAGTTCATTGTCCTTGTACAGCGCGGATTCGGCGACGGCACTGGCAGTGTGCAGCACACTGACCAACAGGCACAGCATCAGGATGGCTGTGTTACTCCACTTCATGCTAATCAAATTCATACGGCTTCCCTCTACTTGGATCCTTTGATGTCAGCTTTCCGGCCTCGTTGCCAGAAATTAAGCGTATTGTGCGCGCTGATGTGAGAGAGAGCTGTTGGAGACTTGTACAAAAAATGTGACTAATTGTACGCGCTATTTGCAGGCTTGATTGACAGGCCACCAGAGAACAAAACCGGCGCCGCGGGTCTGATGCTTGTCGACATGAATGTCGCCACCGTGGCGCTGCAGGATGCGCCGCGCGATGGCAAGTCCCAGACCATAACCGCCGGACTGGCGGTCGCGACTGGTGTCGAGTCGGGCAAAGGGTTCAAAAATGCTGTCGTGATGTTCCTCAGGAATGCCGGGGCCATCGTCACGGATAAAAAGGTAGGCCGTGTCCGCTTCAATGGAGTAGCTGACGGTGATGGCGGTGTCGGCATAACGCAGGCAATTGCGCACAATGTTATGCAGCGCACGCGCCAGCAAGTCGGCATTGAATTGCACTTCGCGCCCAGGTTCCGCATGGCCCGACTGCAGATGCACAGGGATAGCGGAATCCGCATACTGGGTCAGCTGGCGCTCCAGCCAGGGCATGATCCGGATGCTTTGCAACTGAAACTGAAGATTGTCCTCACTGAGTTTGGCATAGGTCAGCATCTCGTCAATCAAGGTTTCCAGCTCCTGCACATCCGCTTTCATCGCATTCAGATGCTCGGCCAGACGAGCCTCATCCCGGATTTTCGGCACCATTTCCATGGCAAATTTAAAGCGGGCGAGGGGAGTGCGTAACTCATGCGCCACCGCATTGGTGAGATCACGATGCGCAGTCACCAGGTATTGAATGCGCTCGGCCATCTTGTTAAAGGATTGTGCGACCGGAAAAATGCTGGAGTTTTCCGCAACCGTGACACGCGTCTTGAAGTCATCACGCCCGAACTGGCTTGCGGCATAGCGCAGTGAACTCAGGTCGCGGTAAAACGGCCTGATCCACAAAAACAACAGCAGCGCGACCAGAGCGTAGTAACTGATGATGACCGTGGTCTCGATAAACGCCACCGAGGGCGGTTGCTCCGGCAGTGGTCCCAAGGCAATCACCTGGCCAGTGGCGGGTATCATTTTGTACAACATCTCACGCGCGTCTGCGTCCAGATACGAGCTTATTTCACCGTTGTTTAATGTGGCAAAAAAAGCAGACGGGTCGCCCATGTCAGCCGGATCATAAAGTGACACCGGCACACTCAGTGAGCGCTCCAGCTCGGGCAGCAGCCGGTTAAACCGGTTGGCCACCTGATCGACGTCGGTGCCATTTTCCGTCAGCAGCAATTCAACCAGCGCGAACTCTGCTGCATGTCGCTCGGCTGTGCTTTGCTCGTTCGACGGCAACAGCCACACCAGCAGACTGTCCAGCACCACCGCAACAATCAGGATGCCCGCGGCAATCAGCAGGTAGGAGCGCAAAAAGAGCAGGGAGGACAGTCGGCTGTTCATCAGCGTCTAGTCCCAGGCATTCACAACAAACAAATACCCTTTGCCCCAGATGGTGCGTATTCGGTACGGGTGCTCAGGATTGTCGTGCAATTTTTTGCGCAGTCGCGAGATGCGCACATCCACGGTACGATCGAGGCCATCGTATTCAATGCCACGAATATTGTTGTAGATCGTGTCGCGGCTCAGCACCGTGCCGGCATTGCGAGCCAGAAAACTGAGCAGCTCAAATTCCTGCGTGGTCAGATCAACTTCCGCGCCGTCATAGATCACCTGATGGGATTGCAGGTTCACGGTCAGCCGGCCAAAGGACAGCACCTGATTTTCCGCAGGGCGTTGAACCGCCTGTGTGCGACGCAGCAGCGCACGCAAACGCGCCAGCAGCACCGGCGGCTCAACGGGCTTGGTGACAAAATCATCGGCGCCCAGCTCAAGGCCCATCACATGATCAATATCACTGCTTTTTGCCGTGAGAATCAGAATCGGGCCGCTGAAGGTTTTTCGCAGTTGCGTGCAAACCTGCAAGCCGTTCATGCCGGGCAGCATCAGATCCAGCACAATAATATCGACCGCACTGGCGTCAAAACCGGCAACGGCGACATCGCCTTTATGTTGCACGCTGACATCGAAGTTTTCCTGTGACAGGTAGTCGCGCACGAGGCTGGCGAGGCGGACGTCATCTTCAATCAGTAACAGGCGCACGGCGGGGCTGTTGTCAGAGGGATTAAACTGACTCATTAAAACACACTCCAGGCATGACGGCGGCGTCGACGGGTATCGCGCAGATCCCGTGTGATGACCGGAATCCCGACTTCACTCAACACCTCAAGATTTTCTGCATCCAACAGTTGTATCAGGATGTTTTGTGTTTGTGTCAGCGCGACGGAAAACGTGCCGGCCTGTTGTGCCTGCCAGCATTGCAGGGACTCCGGCTGTCCGTTCAGATGTAAACAGACATCCCGGAAAGTTGCGGAGGTCCAGCTCACCTGTAATTGCAGGGAACAGCTTTGTTCTCCAACGGGCACCACACAGAGCCGCGGTTGTGCCTGCAGGTTGACCTCATCTGCCAGCAACAGACCGGGCGCTAATATCCAGACCATCATCACAATCCGCAAGCAAACGGCAATAGAAGAGCCCACAGCAAAAGCGGCCGTGTCTGATACGCTCCTGCACTGTGTGACATTCTTCAGCATGGGTGTGCAGGATTATTTGAATTGATAGTAGAGGCCAACAAACGCCGTATTTACACTCCCTCGCTCGATAATGGGGCTGCGCCGGATAGCGCTGCTGAGTTCTTCCCGCTCCAGAACACCGACCAGCCGCCAGCGTTCAGACAAGGCGCGGCTGGCGGAAAAACGAATCACACGGTTAATGCCCGCGCCGGCAGAATACGACGGGCGACCCTCAATACGCTCATCCGGGCGCACCCCATAGTAATAATCCACCAGATCACTGCTTTTCCATTCCAGACCCAGAGTCAGGCTGAATTCGCTGGTCGGTGTTATCCACGGATAAGAATAGGAAAACCACGCTGACTGCCCATGGTGCGTGCCGCTGACATCGGTCAGCCATTGCGCCTGCAGGTCGCCCCAGCGGCTGAGGTAAAGCATCTCGATACCGGAATTGACAGCAAAATCCCGCTCTGGCAGTGAGGTGTCCAGATCTTCGAAGACCAGCGTTTCCAGCTCTTCTGCGTTGAGTGAGCCAAGATCGGGCGCTTCGCCACCGGCGATTGAAGGGAAGCCCAGACCTTTGTCTTCGGCTATTTTGCGCAGGCTGAAGATATCCAGCCCGGAGCTGCCGTTGCTCAGGTAACTGAAGTAATTGCGTTCGTTGTTGAATGTCACCAGGGCGTTGGCTGAGAACTGATCGGTGTTATGGAAGATAAAACCCACATCACCATTGTCGAAAAACCAGCGCTCGCCGTACCACGCCAGATCAATAATGGCGTTGATGTTCATGTCATCCGAGGCAACAAAGGGGTTGTCGCGCTGGCCGTGACCCACCGCCGCACCGATGGTCCAGCGGCTGCTATCCGGGTTTTCAGCCTGTGCCGCCGATGCCTGATCCGCCATCGCTGGCTGCTGGGCCACCAATGCCTGTGAGAATAGGGGCTGCACAAGACAAAGGCAGAGCAGGGCCCGTAGCCATGAGGGCAGAGTAAGCGGAAATGATGTGCTGCATGGGAGTCGGGTCAAGATGCTGTACGCGGCTTCAATTGGGTGTATTTGCGGACAGTTTACCCAATTGCCGGGAATGTTTTGTATGAGATTTGGCGTTGAGTTGTAATCAAACGTAAACGGGGTTGGTGGATAGGTAATCAGCAAGTCAGCTCGTATGGCAACAGAGGCAGATGCCCCTGCTCCTTGGGCGTCTGGGCGTTAAAGATTGAAAACAATACGGACACGGTCTTTCTTGACCGCAGCTGTTAACAGGTGCTATTAATGGCACCTGAACATTGGCCAGGTAATTACCATGCAAGTGAAATTTTCCGAGGATGTCATTCCTCTGTCAGACCTTAAAATCAATCCTGGAAAGGTAGTTGGCCGAGCGCAGGACACACATCGGCCAATCCTGCTCACCAGTCGTGGCCGGGGCGTGGCTGTGGTGCAGGGGCTCGAAGACTATGAGAAAACCGCAGAGGAGTTGCGGTTTGTAAAAGCGGTGGCGCAGGGGCTTATTGATGCCCGCGAGGGCAATACCGTATCGTTGGAGGACGTCAGGAAGACCTTGGGTATCAAGTAAATGGAATTACGCATCGCACAATCCGTGCTGGAAGACTTGCAGGCGATTCAGGCTTATTACAAAGATCAGGATGCGCCACATATCGGTGATAATTTCGTGGCTGCTATTTTGGAGCGCAGCGAACTGCATCAAATCCACCCTGATGCTGGTCGTGTGGTTCCAGAGTTAAACCTTGAGCATATTCGCGAATTGATTCACCCGCCATTTCGAGTGGTCTACCTCAGACAAGCTAAAGAGATTGTGCTTGTTCGAGTTTGGCGAAGTGAGAGGCTGCTCAAATTGCCAGCCAACGAAACATACTATTCTCAGTCAGATGCGGGTCATCATCCAGAATGCCAAGGGGATGTCTAAAGCCTGTCAAGTGAAGCAAGTGTTTTGTCATCCAATCGTAGGGATCTTGAATTCAGGAGGAAATCTGATGAAGCATGCCATTCAGCGTCTGTGTCTGTTAACTGCAATCACCTCATGCAGTGCCATCAGTCTCGCGGACATTGTCGAAACGACAACATCAAGCGCACTGACAACCTACTGTGTTCCTCAGACACAGGTACGTGGTAACTACGAAAATCTTGTGATTGATCACAATATAGTTATTCCGGCAGTTGATCATTTCAAGAGTGGCGACATATTTGTAGGGGCGCGATTAAAGAGTCGGCCAGACGAATTGTGGTTACTCACTGGCATCGCATGGAAAAAGATTAATAGTGCAACTGACCTGCGCAATGCCCACTATCGGAATTTTTCTCAACTACCGCTGGTAGCTCCTGTCTCCATTTTCCATTACCCGACTGATATCAGTGAAATGGCTGGTGATCTTGAGATATGGGTTGGTTATGGTTTGGGACCAGTGACTGCATCTGCAGAGGATACATTCAACGAGATGACGATGAGTCAACGTTATGAGCTGCTGTGGGCGTCTCCGCTGCCCCCAACTCTTCCTGTCGTTGGGCTTCGCAACCCTGTTGCAGATCTGTGTTTGGAAACCACTGCGGTGAACCGGGTCATAAAAACAGTGAGAGTTCCTGTCGGTGGCATTTCAAGCGAGACAAATGCATCAGCCCATTAAGCGTTGTGAAGTCCAGATTGGCTGTACATACACACGCCTGAGGTTGAAATGGACATCTGGTCTTTTCCCATTTTTCAGAAAAAAACAGCTATCAGTGAGCATGAATTGCATTCCATGAAATAATACTGGCCTTGGCATTCACGATAAATCGTGGTCGGCCTTGCCAGCATCACAACAACCCAACCTCGTCATCGTTGTGTGATCTGCCTCACACAGATACTGAGACCTGCGTCACAAATTCAAAATAAGATCTGCAGTTTTCGGAAATTCCCACATCTGCATGTGATCCAGCGCGCGTATCCAAATCGCAGTAACTCAAATTCAATGGATTGTTGAGTCCTTCACCGTTAATCAAACGATGTATCAGCCACTGATACACACATGGAGATACCTATGAAAAGAAACACTGATTTGCCCATCACATTCCGACGTTGTGCGCTTGCGGCGGCATTGCTGGCCAGCTCGACGGCAGTGCTGGCATCCAGTCATCGGGAAGCTCCGATGATTGCAGGCCTTCCGAGACTGGATGCAACAGACCTGTATATGTTCAGGAGTTACGAACCTGGCAGAGAAAATTTTGTCACCATCATTGCCAACTACTTCCCGTTACAGGCAGCGTACGGTGGTCCCAACTATTTCGATCTGGAAACGGCTGGAATTTACGAGATCCATATCGACAACGATGGAGACTCGCTGGAGGAGATCACGTTCAGATTTGATTTTTCAACCGTGCTCGCAGGTGTGGGCGTGCCGGTTGGCGGGCAGTCTATTCCCATTCCTCTGATCAATGCGGGAGGGATCGGGCCGGGAGCTGTCGATACCGCCAATGTTAACTCCCGACAGGAATACAAACTTGATGTCATCAGAGGTGACCGTCGATCGGGTTCCGTTCAGGCCGTCACAAACCTGCGTACCCAAGGTACTACTTTCAGGAAACCGGTTGATTACATCGGTACCAAATCGATACCCAACTATGCAGATTACGCCAACGCACACATTTACCCGATCGCCATACCGGGATGCAGTGGTGAGGGTCGTGTATTCGTAGGACAGCGTAAAGAAGGTTTCGCCGTGAATCTGGGCCAGGTATTCGATCTGGTCAATCTCAATCCACTGGGCCCGGTCAACGCTGTTGGCAACCCCATTGGTGACACCAGTGTGACATCGCTTGCCCTCGAAATTCCCGTGAGTTGTCTGACGGCAGGTGATCCGGTGATCGGCGCATGGACAACGGCCAGTCTGGATATGGCAGGTGGGCAACCTTTACAGGTATCACGCCTTGGTTTCCCGCTGGTCAATGAAGTCATTATTGGTTTGCCTGACAAAGACAAATTCAACGGCAGTCACCCGTCAGATGACATGCAATTTGCCAGGTATGTCGAGCGCCCCACGTTGCCTTTCCTGCTGGAGCTTCTGTTCAGCAGTGCCGGCGCAGTGGCACCGAAAAACATCCCTCGAACGGATTTGATTGCGGCAATCACCGGTGTTCCGGGGCTTAATCAACCTGCCGCGGTGGCCAATGGAAGCTTCGGAGGCAGCGAAATGTTGCGTCTGAATACCTCAATAGCGCCCGTTTCTATCACTCAGCAAGCCAATATGGGTGTTCTGGCTGGTGATACGGCGGGATTCCCGAACGGGCGCCGCCCGGGTGATGACGTGGTGGATATTGCACTGCGTGTGATGATGGGGGCATTGATATCAGACAGCGCTGTGGCTCCGAATAACACGGCACCATTCACTGATCAGACGACTGTCAAGGCAACTGATTTTAAACCGGTGTTTCCGTATCTGAATGACCCTTTGCCTGGGTCCCAGGTGCAATAGTCAGAACGCGTTGCCACCAGGCAAGGTAGCAAAAAAGGTGGCCTGGGTGACCATCAGATCAGCAATGAGCTGATGGTCACCTCTTTTGCCAGCGAATTGATTTTGCTTTTGACGATTCTGCATTTGACGATTCTGCATTTGACGATTCTGCATTTGACAAGGTGTGATGGAATGAAGATAAAAACCGGAACATGCCACCTCGCAGGTGGCCGCTTGACAATTTGTGCCGCCGCAGCGCTTTCCAGTCTGCTGTCGTCAACGTTGGCCGTTGCCCAACCGTATACACCCGATGACGCTCACCAGGTAGTCGCCAATTTGTCCTCAGCAGTGGTCGGTTTGTCGCGCCAGTTACGTGCAGCTGAATCGGAGCAGAGAACAACGCAGTCCGATCAACTTATCCGCACGATTGTTGCTGCCTACAGTCTGGCATCAAGCACTCAGGAGGCGCGTGCCTACGGGCATGTGTTGACGCTGCTGCAACAGTGGCCGGACAGTGTTGGAAAGCCGGCATTGATTCACCTCATCAGTGCAGCGGTGTTGCAACACAATCACAGTTTTGAGCAGGCACTGACAGAGCTCGACAGAGTGCTTGCGGATAATCCTCTGGATGCTCAGGCACACATCATTCGTGCCCAAATCGGCTTGGTAACTGGTAACTATGCACTGACACAACACAGCTGTGACGCCATGCGCGGCGTCGTATCGCCTGCTATACACCTGAACTGTCAGTCCCAGCTTGATGGTGTCACGGGCAAGGCATCGCAGGCGTTAAACATGGTCGTGACTATGCTGGATGACAATCCCCGGTTGATGCTCTCAGAAGCAACCGAGCTGATGATCACAGCGGCGGTGCTCGCGCACAGGCTGGAGCAGGGCAGCCTTGCTGAGAAATACTATCTCTCCGTACTGCTGCGTTCACCTCAACATCTTTACACGCTGGTGCACTACGGAAATTTTCTGCTGGAACATAGCCGGCCGCAGGAACTGATCCGACTGATAGAAATGGTTCCCGAAGACATGCGCAGTACCGAAATTAACGTGTTGTTAGCTGAAGCGTTGCTCGCCACCGGCAGTGATCGGGCCGTGTCAATCATTGAGCAACTTGACAGCGATTTTGAACGTGCATTTTTGCGTGCGGACGCACTGCCGCACAAAGAGTATGCGCGCTACACACTGACTGTGGTCAACAAGCCAGAGGCTGCGTTGCAGTCCGCGAAAAATAACTGGCAGGAGCAAAAAGAACCATCCGATGCTTTGTTGTTGGCACGGGCTGCCGCTGCGGTGTCAGACCATCAGGTGCTCAGGGAGTTGCGAGGCTGGATCAGTGACAGGGGAACAGAATATGGGCAGTTGGATGCCATTTTTGCCGGGCAGGGGATCTTGTGATGAGCAATCGTTTACAGACAATTTTTTTGATTTTTTTGTTACTGCTTCCCGGCATTGCCTTATCGCACAGTCTCAGTGACAGTTACCTCAATTTATCCGTATCGGACAATACCACGGTTGATGGCCACTGGCTTATCGCAATCGATGATATGGAGTTGGCTCTGGGCCTGGATGCTGATGGTGATACACGCATCACCTGGAATGAAGTTCTGCAGAAACAGGATGCGATCGCAACGCTTTTGTTGTCCCGCCTGTCTTTTGATGTCACCGGGCAACGCTGCAACTTGCAGCTTGGGCATCTGATGCTTGAGAGGCTCAATGCGGGGATGTTCCTGCATGTGCCCCTGACGGCGGATTGTGAATCTGCCGGCCCGCTTCAGGTATCGTACTCATTGCTGTTTGATATTGATTCATCGCACCGCGGCATTCTGACGGCAGCCAATGGCAGCAGCAGCCAGGTGCATGTGTTTTCGCCATCCATCAACCGCCACGTCATTGACAGTGAAAACATCTCTGTACTGGCCAATGTGTGGACGTTTGTGATCGAAGGCATCTGGCATATCTGGATAGGGCTGGATCACATACTGTTTCTGTGTGCCCTGTTAATCCCCATCGTCGCTGAAAAAGGCCGCATCATCAAAGCGATGTCTGTCGACATACTTAAAGTGGTCACGGCGTTTACGGTTGCCCACTCCATTACCCTGATACTGGCAACACTTGAGATCGTGGTATTGCCCGCCCGGTTTGTTGAGTCTGTTATTGCGTTGTCAGTGGCTGTCACCGGAATCAATATTGTCTGGCCGTTGTTCCGCGGCCACAGCTGGCAGTTTGCTTTTGGCTTTGGTTTGATTCACGGTTTTGGATTTGCAGGTGTGCTGAGCGACCTGTCCTTGCCAACACAATTATTTGTCAGCAGTTTGCTGAGCTTCAATGCAGGTGTTGAAATCGGTCAGCTTGCCATTGTGCTGGTGTTGGTGCCGGTGCTGCTTTTGCTGGGGCGCGCAGCTATCGCACGGAAACTGACGATTGCAACCAGCGCTATTGTGATCACCGGTTTTGGCCTGATGTGGTCACTTGAGCGCTCGTTGGACCTGTCGCTGACGACGTTGCTCGACAGCGGAGTCTTTTATTCACAGGGGCTACAGGAAATGCCATGACAACAGTCAACTCGCTCCCAATACCGCACTCCGTCACGAGGTTTTTGCCGGACGCGGCACATCACTCCTCGTTGCGCTCAGCAACCCCACCCAGCCACCCGGCGCGCAAACGTTGCGCCGGCTCACCCGCGTCGTCATCCACCTCAATCTCAAAATCACCGCGCACCGGATTCAGCGTCACCGGTATGGTTCTTAAGCGGCCATCACGAAACAGCGAGAACTCAACGTTATCACCGGGACTGTAGCGCCGCAGCAAGGCATCCAGATTGGCGCCAATGCGCACACCATCCAGTGCCAGCAACTCATCACCGGCGTTGATCCCTGCACGCCAGGCGGCGCCATCCAGACGCGCAACCGACACCACGGGCGGATTGCCCCGCAGTGACACGTCCAGCGACACCTGCACCGGGTCGTTGCTGGTATCCTCGCGCTCCAGAATCCAGCCGACGGATTGCAAGGCGTCAGCCAGCGGTAATGGCTGTGTGTCGTAGACCCAGCCGTCCAGTTGATCAGCCAGCGCGTCACCACCGGCAGCGGCCAGACGCTGACGAAAATCGGCATAGGTAAAACCGCCACCGCCCAGCGGAAAATCGTCGTAGAGTGATGTCATGACCGTATCCAGGCTGCGATTGCCGTCACTGGCCCGGCGGATTTCCAGATCCAGTACCAGGCCCAGCAGTCCGCCCTGGCTGTAAAAAGACACGGTCCGGTTGGGCAGGTCGGCGGCACGGTCGGCGCCGCGGTGAAACCCCTTGGTCCAGGCTTCCAGACTGGCGCGTGCCAATGTGTCCTGACTGTAACCGGGCGCATCGACCACACTGCTGATGGCCTGCGCCAGATCGTCACGATAGTCGTCCACGGGCACCAGACCCGCACGCACTGGCAGCAGCTGATCGTAATAACTGGTCAGGCCTTCGGCGACCCAGAGCAGTTCCGTGTAATTGATGTTCTGGTAGTCATAACGATCGATTGACGCGGGTCGGAAGCGCTTGACGTTCCAGGTGTGGAAAAACTCATGGGCCATCAGCGCCAGAAAACCCTGCCAGCGGTCCTCGTCCCAGAACGCGCGCGGGTCGGTATGGACCACTGTGCTGTTGTAATACTCGGTACCACCCCCCAGGCCGTCACCGCTGTGCAGCATAAACAGATAATAGTCCGTCGGCAGGCCCGTGGCAGAACCGGCAAAGACCTCGGCCGTTGCTGTCGCCAGCGCGCTCATATCACGGATGAGTCGCTCTTCATCATGATCCCAGATACCGTGAATCAGGAAGTCGATGTTCATGCCGGCCGCTTCAAAAGAGACCAGATCAAAGGTGCCCGCCTCAATCGGCGAGTCCACCAGGCGGTCGTAGTGTGGCGCCACAAATCGCCCCGGATCCGGTTGCGCCATGCCACTGGCCGCCCGCCAGCCAGCCGGCAGATCCAGAGCAACTTCGATGGGCTGGTCGCGGAGCGGGTCGGCGTACACAAACACGGCCGCCGGGTTCAGAAACGCATGATCGGCATCCACATGACGGGTGCGGTCAGTCAGACTGTCTGCATAGACACGGTAGCGCACGACAACGTCTCCGCTGCCGGCGTCAGGCCGGCTCACACGCCAGGACGAGCTCGCAATCTGCTCATAGCTCAGCGCTTCGCCCCGGCCATCGCTGACCTCCAGACCAGACACCGTGCCCACAAAGTCCAGCACCAGATACAAACCGGAACGCCAGATCGGCAAGTGAAAATCCAGCGTATCGCCCGTGACATCGCTGAAGCGCGCCTCGATGGTGATCTGCTGCATCGCGCGCTCGGACAAGTCCACCCGGTAGCGGGTGTCAGCGCCGCTCGCCGCTGTGCTCAGGCTGAACAGGACAAACGACAGCAGCATGGCTGTCAGGGTAGACGGGTTTGTGCGCAGGTGTGTTGGCATAAGATTCATGGATTATCCTTGGGAGAGAGGTGAGGATAACCCAAACTGCGGGGCTCGTGCATGGATGCCGAAGCATTGACGCTGTCGGCCCATTACTTCATTCTGACCTCTCTTCTATTGCGAGTTAGATGCTATCCACACCGTCCAGGAGTTGAACACATGATCAGATACACGCTTTCGTTAGCCATGTTCAGTGTCGGTCTGCTGTCAGCGGCGCCTGCCATGTCACAGCCGGGCGGCAATATCGAGCTGCCCGAGGGGCCCGGCAAGGAGTTGGTGCAGATTGCCTGCACGACCTGCCATGGACTTAACCTGATCACTCAATCGGCCGGTTTTGCCTCTGCGGCCGACTGGCATCGGGTGTTTGCCACCATGGTCAATCTGCCCGACGCACAAGCGCAGACCATCGCCACCTATCTGGCGACCCATTTCCCCGAGGACACCAGCCGCCGTCCCAATCTGATCGCAGGCGACTTTAATATCGACATTATTGAGTGGCAGGTGCCAACGCTGGGTCAGCGCTCGCGTGATCCGGCTGAAGCGCCCGATGGTTCCATCTGGTGGACCGGCATGTGGGCCAGTCTGGCCGGGCGGCTTGACCCTGAAACCGGCGAGATGGAAGAGTTTCGCTTGCCGCCATCAGCTCGGCCTCACACGATTGTGCCGGATGATGACGGCAATATCTGGTACACAGGCAACAGCAACGCGACCATTGGTCGCCTTGATCCTGAAACCGGCACGGTGACCGAGTTTCCGACCCAGGGGCGAGATCCGCACTCTGCCGTGTTCCATCCCAATGGCCATCTGTATTTCACCTCGCAAGGTGCCGGTATGCTTGGTCGTCTGAACCCTGACACCGGCGAGATACGTGAAGTTGCCACCGAACCCAGACCCTACGGCATCAAGGTTGCGCCAAACGGTGATGTGTGGATTGCCTACAACGGTACCAACAAGCTGGGGCGCATGAATCCTGATTCCATGGACGTGCAGTACTACGAGGTGCCGGATGAGCGAACACGCATCCGCAGGCTCGATCTCGACAGCCAGGGCAATGTCTGGTTCGTCAATTCCACGATGGGCAAGATTGGCAGGCTGGTACCGGAGTCCGGTGATATCACACAGTGGGATTCGCCCAGCGGCCCGACCTCACATCCCTATGCCATCGCTGTGATTGATGATGTTGTCTGGTACAACGAATCAGGCATGAGACCGGATGCGCTGGTGCGCTTTGATCCGGCATCCGAGCGCTTCCAGAGTTGGGCCATACCCTCCGGTGTAGGCATCATCCGCCATGTGTGGGTGACAGAAGACAAAAATCTGCTGATTCACCAGAGCAGCAGCAATCAGATTGGGTTGGTGCGGATCAATTAACCATCGCGGGGCCAGGGAACGGCCCGCCATTCAGCCACAAAGACGTTGGCCCCGCAGTTATCCTCTGCAATTTTTCCACGACTATCCGGTTCTTACATTTCAACGGCACGGCTGCTGACAGGCGTGACAATAAAAAAGGACATCACGCCTGGAGGCGCAATGCTGAGACAACTGTTGACCATCCCACCCATTTCCGCGCTGTTTCTTGTTGCCCTGATGCCGATGGCGGCGACGGCACAGAACACTGTTGTCAGCACCGCCGTCAAACCCACCATGTTGGCCACCCGCATGCCAGCGGGCGCTGATGTCAGACTGGACGGGGTGCTGGATGAAGAGGTCTGGGCTCTGGCCCAGCCGATTACCGACTTCCGCCAGCAAGAGCCGGTCGAAGGTGGCACTCCGAGTGAACCGACAGAAATCCGCATTTTGTACGACGACCAGGCGCTCTACATTGGCGCCATGATGTATGACTCCAACCCTGACGGTATTCTGGCCTATCAGTTGCAGCGCGATGCAGGACTTGGCACTGACGATCGTTTTATGTGGATCATCAGCACCTTTAACGACAACCGCACGGGCTACTTTTTTGAAACCAACCCGGCTGGCCTGCTGGGCGATGGCCTGATCGAGGGCGGTGGCGGCTTCAACAAGCGCTGGAACGGCATCTGGAACATCCGCACCCGCATCCAGGACAATGGCTGGTCGGTAGAAGTGCGTATTCCGTTCTCGACACTGAACTTTGACCCGACGCTGGATACCTGGGGCATCAATTTCCAGCGCACCATCCGTCGTTACAACGAAGAAATACTCTGGAATGGCTGGCGCCGCACCGAAGGCCTGTTCCGTCCGGTATATACCGGCGAGTTGCGCGGCATCAGCGACATCAGCCAGGGCCGTGGCATCGAGCTCAAGCCCTTTGTGAACGCCTCCACCAGCAGCGGCCCGGCCGCCGGAGCGTCTCGTGGCAGTGACACCAAGACCGGTATCGACATCACTTACTCACTGACGCCATCGCTGCGCGGCGCGCTCACACTGAACACGGATTTTGCGGAAGTCGAAGTCGACAACCGCCAGGTTAACCTCACACGTTTTCCACTGCGTTTCCCGGAACAGCGCGAATTTTTCCTGGAGGGTTCCGGTGTCTTTTCTTTCAACTGGGCTGACCCGTTTTTCAGTCGCCGTATCGGTCTGGTACAAGGGCAGGAGGTGCCCATCGACTTTGGTGCGCGCCTGGGCGGGCAGGTAGGTGATTATGAGCTGGGTGTGTATCAGGTGCGCACCGGTGACACCATGCTCGAAAACAGTGACGGTACTTTCCGCCCATGGTCGTCGGAAGATTTTACGGTGGCCCGCGTCAAACGCCGCCTGTTTCAACAGTCGCATGTCGGCATGATTTATACACGACGCGCATCCGATGATATTCCCGGCGCCTTGCCGCTGGAGGATCGCCATACGCTGGGTGCCGACTTCAA
Source organism: Pseudohongiella sp. (assembly GCA_036834885.1). Classification (GTDB taxonomy): domain Bacteria; phylum Pseudomonadota; class Gammaproteobacteria; order Pseudomonadales; family Pseudohongiellaceae; genus Pseudohongiella. Next base: position 23,574 of record DAITNA010000009.1, read on the forward strand.
CTTGTTCAGCTCACAGTTTCTCGGGCGCTACAACGCGCAGCTGGAAGGCTTTATGGTGCATCACACCGATCCGGTGAACGGCGGTGACCTGACTGCTTCCGAGCGCAGCTCGCGCGGCATCCGCTGGGCTTTCCCCAATGATCTGGTTCGTGTGGAGTCCTCTCATCGTGAATTCGGCGAGAATTGGGATCCGGCGGTAGGGTTTGTTGAGCGCCGCGGATTCCGTCGCCACCAGCCCTCGCTGACGATTGCACCACGTCCAGCCAACTGGTCGCTGGTGCGCCAGACCCAGCACTCCATTTCCTACGAGTATTTGACCGATCTCGACAACCGCTTGCTGACACGCAATATCGAAATCACCCCTTTGCAGATCAACTTTGAAAGCGGAGACCGCTTCGAGATGGAAGGAGGGCGCAATTTTGAGCGGTTGGATCGGCCGTTCACCATTTTTGGCAGCGGTGATGAGGCTATTGTCATTCAGCCCGGTGACTACCACTCAAACAGCTGGGCAGTTGAAGTGGCAACGGCCGGTCGCCGTATGCTCTCTGGCAGCGCTGAATACGAACGCTCCGAGTTCTGGGGCGGTAACCGCAACAGTATCGATTTGTCGGGCACCATCCGCTCACGCAGCGGCGTGCAATTCACTGCCAACGTGCAACACAACGAAGTGTCCTTGCCGCAAGGCGACTTTGATACCAATCTGGTGCGCCTGTCCTGGGCCTGGAACCTGAGTCCATGGACCTCGTTCACGGGCAATGTGCAATACGACGACATCTCCGAGGTGGTCGGTGTGTATGCACGTCTGCGCTGGATTATTCAGCCGGGTAATGACGTGTTCCTGGTGTGGAGCAACAACTGGCTGTACGACGATGGCCCGCTGCACGACAGCCGCTTCACGACACTGACTCGCGGTGGTGCCATCAAGGTGAATTACACGTTCCGCTTCTGACAGATTGGCTTAACCTGGATGACGGGTGCGCGCGGACCTTGTGGTTGATCAATATCTGCGCGCTGCTGACGGTGTATAAGTGAGCCATACAAACCATTGTCATAAAGCAATGGTTTTAATACACGGCGCGATTAACCACTGTCAGCAGGAGTGCCACGCATCATGTCGACCAATCAGCTTTACGAAGAAAAAGTCTGGGACCGCACCATCCGCATTTTCCACTGGATCAACGTGGTCTGTGTGCTGGCGCTGATGGTGATCGGCTCTGCCATTTTGTACGCCAGTGATCTTGGCATCAGCAGCGAAGGCAAAATCACCCTCAAGATTATGCATGCGTATGTTGGTTACGTATTCGCTTTCAATCTGTTGTGGCGCCTGGTCTGGGGATTTATTGGCAGCGGGACATCGCGCTGGGGCGCGGTGATGCCGTTCAGTCGTGGTTATCTGACGGATCTGAGTGAATGGGTAAAAGGCTCCGGCACCGGAAAGGTCCCTGAATATCGCGGCCATAATCCAGCCGCCAAATTGATGCTGCTGGTCATGTATGTGTTGTTGGTTGGACAAATGGCGACCGGGCTGGTGATTGCGGGTACAGATCTGTATTTTCCACCGTTTGGACACGAGTTTGCAGAATGGGCCACCGCCGCCGGTGAAGACCACAGTCGCCTCGTTGGCCTGGTGCCCGGTGCCAAGGAAATGACCGACCCGGAAGGGTATGCGTCCATGCGCCTGTTTCGTGAACCCTTCATCGCCATCCACAAGCTGTTTTTCTGGGGCATGCTGGCGGCGGTGATCCTGCACATTGCGGCGGTGGTGGTGGAAGAGGTGCGCCACGGCAATGGTCTGGTGTCCGCGATGATTTCCGGCAAGAAGGTGTTCCGCAAGCCGCCGCCCAAGGACTGAGAACCCTCTTGGATGTGTTACATATTGGCAATCGCGGTCTCAACATTGTTTGGCATCGAGTCCAGAGTTGCCCGATCATACTAGCGCCGTCATAGACCAGTTCTGTTGATAGTGACTATTGGTGCCTTTTTAATTTGAGTCAAAAGGTAAAAAAGTAGAAAAATAGCTCAAGATAATGGGCTGGATTCATGTAGTCAGCCTCCTCAAGTTTAAACCTGAGAGGTGCTTATGTTTAACCTGGATCACGTTGCAAATATCGCTGACCTGCTTGCAGCTTTTGGCGTTATCGCATCACTTTTAGTGGTTGCATACGAGGTGAGACGAAATACCAATGAAGTGAAGCGGACAAACTTTGAGTCGATTATTGACCGGTTTATGACACTGTGGAGCAGAACGGACGGAGACGACCTGCCAGACATTCTTCAGAGGGGGCGGGAGAACTACAACTTACTCTCGGAACGGGACAAGATTGTCTTCGGAAATTACCTTCAGGAACTGTGCCTGACTTACGAGGCGCTTATAGTATTGGGCAAAAACCAGATTCACGGTGAAGAGATAGCAGAACTGCCCAAAAGGCACCTGCGTTATCATTTCTCTTTTCCTGGCGTGCGCCAGTGGTGGGATGAGTTTTCGGCATCCAGAGGTTTGGCGCCATTAATGAATCAGACTATTAACGCAGCTGTCATCGAGTCCGTTTCCAGCGCAGATTGAACAGGCTGTGTAACAATCGCAGGGTTTGCGCAGACCTCAACTTTGCTGCCGATACGGCTTGTGCAGGATTCCAGTTATGTTCGAACTCAAAACCGTTGCTCTGTTTGTGGTCACCGCGCTCGCGGAGATTGTGGGCTGCTACCTGCCCTACCTTTGGCTCAAAGAAGGCAAGAGTATCCTCTTGCTGATTCCGGCAGCACTCAGCCTGGCACTGTTTGCCTGGCTACTCACCCTTCACCCGACCGCCGCCGGGCGGGTCTATGCCGCTTACGGTGGCGTGTACGTTACCGTCGCCATTCTCTGGCTGTGGTCTGTGGACGGCATCAAACCCACCAGCTGGGATGTGCTGGGCACCGCGTTGGCGCTGACCGGGATGGCGGTGATCATGTTTGCGCCGCGGCAGGTCTGACTTTTGCCGTGAAATAACAAGAAACATCAAGTACTCATCGACAAGGGACCCAAAAATCACATTCTGGACAGTTGTATTTTGATGTAGTAACGTGCCTACATAGATCGTGCTCCAGGAGACTTGATCATGACCATCACTACCTTATCCAGCCGCGAGCTCAATCAGGACGTCAGCCGCGCAAAAAAAGCGGCCAGAAGCGGCCCGGTCTTTATCACTGACCGCGGCAGACCGGCTCATGTGCTGCTCACGATTGAGGAGTACCAGCGTTTAACCGGGCAGCGTCGCAATATTGCAGACTCTCTCGCGCTACCCGATGGGGCTGATATCGGGTTTGAGCCACCGCGTCTGAATATCGACGTTCAACCGGCCGATCTCTCATGATGTTTCTGCTGGACACCAACGTTGTTTCGGAACTGCGCAAAGTTCGCGCTGGCAAGGCGGACCCGAACATGGCGGCATGGGCAGAGCGTGTTGATGCTGCTGAACTGTTCTTGTCTGCCATCACCGTCATGGAGCTGGAGCTGGGTGTTCTGTCGCTTGAGCGCAAAGATGCCAGTCAGGGAGCGATTCTGCGCACGTGGTTGGAACAACAGGTATTGCCCGAGTTCTCCGGTAGAATCCTGCCGATTGATTCTGTGGTCGCGCTGCGCTGTGCACGTTTGCATGTGCCTGACAGGCGAGGTGAACGGGATGCGCTGATTGCGGTAACGGCCCTGGTCCATGGTATGACTGTGGCTACCCGAAACATTGTCGATTTCCAACACACAGGCGTGCCGTTGTTAAACCCGTGGGATCCGTCATGATGATCACGTTGATTGACGACTACTTCAGCAAAGGTTGCGGCCGCTGTGAGCGCTTTGCTACGCCGGATTGCTCGACACGGCAGTAGCACGGCTGGATCGTATTGCCCGCTGCCGTGACAAGATCATCGCCGGCAAGGGTGCGATGGAGCGTTGAGTATTCTCTGTGCGCTGCCTTGACGCACACCCGGTTGCCGGGCAACACTCCGTTACATGCTGACCGTCGATACCAATACCCTTTACCTCGTCCTGATTCTGATCGGATTCTCCACCTCGGCGCTGCTGCTGATTGTAGGCCGTGGTGTTGACCAGTCCCTGCTGATCTGGTCGCTGGCATTTGCCTGCCGTGGCTCCGGATTTCTTCTATTGGTACTGCGTGGTGTCATCCCGGATGTTCTGTCCATCTGGCTGGCCAATCTGTTGATTTCGGCCAGCTACGCACTGTTTGCCGTGGGTTTGTTGAAATTCCTTCACCGCAGGCTGAATCCCTGGCTGGTGTGGTCGCCGCCGCTGTTAATGGCGGTGAGTTACGCATTGATGATGGATGATCTGACTGGGCGCATTCTGATGGGCGGGGTCGTACACTTCATGCAGTTGTCCTTGCTGCTGGCCATCATGCGCATGTTCAATGCCCAACTGATTGGGCGCGGCAAACATATGCTCGCTGTGTGTTTTGCGATCGGGATTGTGATCAGTGTGGCAAGGCCGCTGGCGATAGCACTGGGCGTCACTGAAATTGACACATTTGACAGTTCTGGACCATGGCAGGCATTGACCTTCCTGAGCATGACCGTTGTTAACGTCATCGTCGCGCTGAGTTTTGTGCTCATGCAGAAGGAGCACGCCGAAGCGGCCACAGATTCCATCGCCCGCTCTGACGAGCTGACCGGCCTGCCGAATAGGCGACGTCTGTACGAGCGGATCTCCCAACTGATGAAAAGCGCCGGGCCTGCGCAGCAATATGCCGCATTGCTGCTGCTGGATCTGGATAACTTCAAGATCCTCAACGACACACACGGGCATGCTGCCGGTGATGAATTGTTGAAACAGGTGGCGACACGTTTGCTCGGCGTTGCCCGATCAACCGATACCGTGGCCCGGCTGGGCGGTGACGAGTTTGTGGTTCTGATGCCGGATCTTGGTATTGACGCGGCGGCAGCACGCGCCGCGGTATCAGCACGCGCGCATCAGATCGGTCAGGAACTGGCTGCAGCCTACCGCCTGTTCCTGCCTGACACCGATGGTGATCATAGGGCTGCGGTGGTTCACCACACCAGCGCCACCATTGGCGGCACACTGTTCCGCGCTGGTGCCCGGACTCCCGGACGAGAGGCCTTGCTGCGCGAAGCAGACAAGGCCATGTACAGCGCAAAAAATACCCGACGCGGCAGCGTCCATCTGGCGATATTTGAAGACTCTGGATCTGATTGTGATTCTCATTCAGAGTCACAAAAAAGTCTGAAAAGTGTCACGTCACCTTCATAAATTCGTCACAAATATGTGATGAACGGTTTTTAATTAATTTCTCTGTGATGATTCTGTAAAGAAGTCGTTTCGCAGACACATTACTGTTACAAACCCGCCATAAACTCCCTGCATCGCTAACACAAGAATAGCCCGTGACACGGGCATTTATCATTGGAGACTGCAGGTATGAAACAACGAGTCAAACAGAAGGTTGGTACGCTGGTGCTGGGCGGTTTCGCCTGTCTCGCAGCATTGCCGATGGCAATACAGGTCGCCCACGCACAGTCTGGCGCGAGCAGTGTGATCAGTGCAACAGGTGAAATCAGTGGTGTGGTTTCCGATGCCGTGCGTGGTGGCTTTCTGGTTGGCGCAGAAGTTCGTGTCAGTGGTCTGGACGTTGTGGCCGTCACCAACAGCGAAGGCCGCTTTACCTTGCGTGGCGTCCCGGCCGGTGAGTACACCCTGCAGGCCAGTTATCTGGGACGTCCGACGCGTCAGGCCATGGTTACGGTCGTCGGCAATCAAATTGCTGTGGTTGACGTTGTGCTGGGAGCAACCGGTGAGGACAACCAGGCCATCGAAAGCATGCTCGTGATTGGTGCGCGTCCGCAAGCGGAATCCGAAGCGCGTGCACTGCAATTGCAGCGTTCATCAGCCGCCATTATCAGCGTGGTGTCTGCAGACGCCGTAGGCCAGTTCCCGGACCAGAATATCGCAGCCGCGCTGTCGCGTTTGCCCGGTATTGCCGTCGAGCGTGACCAAGGCCAGGAGCGGGCAATCAGCTTGCGCGGTGCCCCCTCGCGCTGGAGTACCATTTCGTTTGATGGTGTCAATGTTATTGCGCCCAGCGGCCGTCGTGCGCGCACCGACACGGTGCCGGCTGCCATTGGCAGTGCGGTTGCCGTGCGCAAGGCAGTTACGCCGGCCATGCAGGGTGAATCACTGGCCGGTAATGTGGACATCCTGACCCGTGGTGCCTTTGACTATCCCGGATTCAAGGCGGCCATGAACGTTGGCGCCGGATACAACGATCTCGGCGGCGGTGATCAGTACGATGTGGGCGGTTTTGTCGCCAACACATTTTCGGATGGTTTGTTCGGTGTGTTGCTGTCGGCCTCGCGTTACGAGCGTGACATGGTGACCGACAACTTTGAAACCGACTGGGAAAGTGGCGATGACTCTGAAGATCGCGAACCCGGTTATCAGGGCCGTGCCTGGGCCGACGCTCACCAGAACAAACTGTATCGTCTCACACGCAGCAACACGGCGTACTCTGGTCGTTTCGATTTCCGTCCGTCAGACAACCACCATTTCTTCTTCAGTACCATTTACACCGAGTTTACTGATGACGAGTTGCGTAACGCACACGAGTTTGACTTTGACGATGGTGCAACGAGAACTGATCGCGCCGCAGTGACGCGTGGTTATGCCGACATCCGTACCGGCAATACACCCTTGCAGGGCAGAATTTTTGCCGTGGAACTGGACAGCACACTGAACACCAACAAAACGCTGGAAAGTATTTTTACCAACACACTCGGCGGTGAGCAGCGTTACGGCGACTGGGATGCATCCTGGCGTTTGAATGTCAGCAACTCGCGTTCTGAAAGTGGCCCTACTGTTCAATCAGCCTGGAGGAGCCCGCGTGGCTCCAATGCACTCAGCCTGCGTCCAACGGTTGTATACGATTTTAACGACCGTTCACGCCACGGTGTCACACTGTACGAAACGGTTGTGAATCCCAACGGCTCGCTGTCGCAGGGTGCGTTGAAGCGTTCACTGGATCCGCAGGATTACGAGTTTGTCTATCTGCGCAATCTGGAGCGGTTGCAGGACAGCAAGTCCACCAGCGCCCGTATCGACCTCACACGTGACCTGACCCTGTTTGGTCGCGCAACCGAATTCCAGTTTGGTTTCCAGTACGATGACCGCTCCAAGGAAGACACACGCACGACACTGGAAATTGTGCCTGCTGCACTGACTGCAGCCGGCATTCCGATGCCATCGACCAACGATTTTGCACTGAACGATCCTTACAAGGGCGAGCTGCCGCTGGGTTATACCTTCCGTTATTTCTCTGACAGCGGCCTGCGCAACTTGTGGAGCAGTCTGGCAGGCCGTGGCCTGTCCCGGGTTCAGGCCAACACCTCGGAAACCAACAACTACGAGGTTAACGAAGAAGTGCTGGCTGCGTATGCGATGGCAACCAGCTACTTTGACTGGGGTAACATTCTGGCGGGCGCACGTGTAGAGCAGGTCGACAACAGCGGCAGCGCGCTGGTGCGTTTTGGCAATACCTTCCGTCCGGCAGAGGTCGGTGGTGACAACCTGCAGTTTTTCCCCAGTGTGCATGTCAACTGGGACATCAACGATGAGCTGAAGCTGCGTATCTCAGCCAACAGCGGTGCCGCGCGTCCTGACTTCACCATCCTGCGCCCCAACTTCAACGTCTCCGACGAGAATCAGTCCATCAGCGGCGGTAACCCGTTTGCCGAGCCGGAAAAAGCCATGGGTGCCGATGCCTATCTGGAGTGGTATTTGCCCTCAGGCGGTTTCTTCTCCGTGGGTGCATATTACAAGGCGCTCGACGATGTACTCTTCTCGGTGCAGCGACCGCGCTTTGGCAGCGATGTGCTGAACCAGCCGGGCATTGACCGCTCCGGTTACACATTCACCACCACCGACAACGGCGGCAGTGGACATTTGGCCGGGTTTGAAGTGGCAGTATCCCAGACGCTGGAACCGTTTATGGACCGTCTGAATCTGCCAGACTGGGCTGCCGGTTTTGGTATTCGCGGCAACCTGACGCTGAACGATTCCGAGAGCGAAACACCTGATGGTCGCAAGGTGCAGTTGCCCGGTTCCTCGGACATGATCTACAACCTGGCGCTGTCTTACGAGCGTTATGGTCTGTCGACCCGTCTGAGCTGGCAGTATCGCACCAAGTGGATCGACAGCATTGGCGACGGCGACATTCTGGGCGATGGCTTCTGGGATGAAGTGGGCCGGCTGGACTTCAAGGTGGGCTACACCTTCAGCAATGACGCTGACATCTTCTTGGAGGCCAACAACCTGCTGAGCGAGCCGGGCATCCGGTATCAGGGCGACCGTATCCGTGTGTCTGAATACGAAGAGTTCGGCCCGCGTTATCTGGTGGGCCTGCGTCTGAACTTCTGACCGCTTTTGCCCCTTTTGGCAGTGGCTGAAAGGGGCATCATTCCACTGAATCTCCCATTTGTTGCGCGCCAGCCGGGTTTGCCGGGCTGGCTGCTGCAACAACTTGCTCTTTCCTGAAAACTTCATTAGTCGTCAAAAGCGGATAATTCATCGTTTTGCTGTTGATTTTGTGAGACATTTTGTCGGATTGTCACACATTCACAATCCATGTGAAGACTTCACCAATTGTGATTTTTCTGTGATACGACTTGATCCTTTTGCAAATCAGGCATAGCCTTTATGGTCTGACAGACTCAATAAAGTCGTGCCTCAGTACAACCTACATCCGACAATCATAAAAAACAGTATTGGAGAACTCTTCCGTGACCCCAAGACTAACCCGCAGACGATTCATAAAGAGCGTCATATTTTCCGGCGCCGCTCTCTCTTCGGGGGCGGGATTCTACCTCGCGTCGGCTCAATCCAGGGCTGCCGGGGGCGTTGAACGCCTCGTAAACCTCAATGTCAACGGTCGCTCGCGTCCCGTTGATGTGATGCCTCAGGAGACGCTGGCGCATACCCTGCGTTACAAGCTGGGTCTGACTGGCACCAAACTGGGTTGCAACCGCGGCGAATGTGGCTCCTGCACCGTCCTGATTGACGATGTGACCCACTACGCATGTTCTACCCTGACGCACTCGGTCAAGGGCAGAAACGTGACCACCGTTGAAGGTTTGCAAGCCGCTGATGGCACGCTGCACCCGGTCCAGCAAGCATTCGTGACCGAACTGAGCCCGCAGTGCGGTTTCTGCACACCCGGCCAGATCATGGCAACGGTGTCCCTGCTGAAGACCAACCCGCGACCCACACGCGAAGAAGCTCGCCAGGCGCTGTCTGGCAATCTGTGCCGCTGTGGTGCCTATGATCACTATCTGAACGGCGTGATGCGCGCCTCGGGGCAACTGTCATGACATACAAGCATATTGGCAAGGATTTCACTCCGCCGGATATCTACGGCAAAGTTACTGGTGAAGCGCGTTACGCTGAAGACTTCAAAAAAGAAGGCATGGTATTCGCACGCTTGCTGACCAGTCCGCTGCCTGCAGGCCGTGTGGTCAGCATTGACTACTCCGAAGCACTGGCGATGCCGGGTGTGGTGGGCATTCTGACCACCGAGGACCTGCCGCAGCCCGCTGCACCGGCCAACCCGTCGCTGGCTTCCGATGAAATTACCTACCTCGGTCAGCCCATTCTGGCAATTGCCGCCGAGACTGAGCAGATCGCTGAAAACGCGATTGAAAAGATCCGTATCGAGTTCGAGCGTCGCCCGTTTGTGGTTGACCCGCTGGATACGCTGGTTGAAGGCGGTCCGAATCCCTATCCGAAGGGCAATACCCTGGTCCGCAGCGGTGCTGCCGCCGCAGCAGGTACCACCCAGTCCGGCACCGACGTGGCCGAGATCAAGTGGCCGCGTGATGCGATCAACGCGTTCCGTGCCGGTCGTCACCCGGGTCTGGATTTGCCATGGGGCAACGAGTGGGAGTTTGGTGATCTGGAAGCGGAATTTGCTGACTGCGTCTCCATTGTTGAAGAACCGTTTGTGACCATCGGCCAGTCTCACCATGCGCTGGAACCGCGTACCGGTATGGCGTACTGGGAAAACGGCCGTTGCTACTTCCACGGTTCGCTGCAGAGCCACACCATTGCGGTTGCTCCGCTGGCAGGCATGCTCGGCATTGACCCGGCCAACCTGGTATTCATCAACGAAAACACCGGTGGTGGTTTTGGCGGCAAGATTTTCCCGTATCCCATCATGGCAGTCACCGGCCACCTGGCGCGCAAAGTCAATCGCCCGGTGCAACTGCGCATTACCCGTGAAGAAGAGTTCTACATCGGTCACGCCCGTGCCGGTATGCAAGGCTGGATGAAACTCGGCCTGAAAGCAGACGGTAAAGTCGGTGCTATCGATATGGTGGTTGTCGGTGATGCCGGTTCTGGCGGCGGTGCCAGCGGCCCCGGCGCTGCAAACTTCGTCTCACTGATGCTGCAACCGAATGCCATGCGTTTCCGTGGTGTGTCGCTGTACACCAATACTACCCCGCGTGCTGCCCAGCGTGGCCCGGGTGAAAACGAAATGGCCACCGCGCTGTCCCCGATTCTGGACAAGGCGATCAAGCAGGCTGGCCTGGATCCGGTTGAAGTACGAATCAAGAACGCACCGGACAGCAGTGGCACCATTGGTCCGCAGCGTGGTGCACTGACCGGTTCCTGGTTCCCGCAGGCGATTGCGCAGGGCGCCGAGCTGTTCAACTGGCAGGAGCGCAAGCAGCTGTCCGGTCGTCGCAATGGCACCAAGGTCACTGGCGTGGGTGTGGGCATGGGTTATCACTCAGCCGGCGCCAGCGGTTATGACGGTCTGCTGCGAATTGGCACTGACGGCAAGCTCTACCTGCACACCGGTGTCGGCAACCTCGGCACCTACTCGTATGCGGCGGTTGTGCGAGCAGCGGCTGAAGTGCTGAAAGTGGAGTGGGAAAACTGTGAAATTGTCCGTGGCAACACTGACAACCATCTGCCGTGGAGTACGTTCCAGGCGGGCAGTAACACCATGTTCACCGAAGTGCGTACCAACACCGTTGCTGCACAGGATGCCGTGCGCAAACTGAAAGCGATTGCCGCCAATGATCTGGGTGGCGCGCCGGAAGACTACGACATCGATGGTCAGCGTGTGTTCAATATCAGCAACCCGACTCAGGGCCTGACTTATGCCGAAGCAGCCCAGCGTGCAATCGATCTGGGTGGCGAATACAGTGGCCAGTCGTTCCCGGAAGATCTGAACGGTGTGACTGCACGCTCCGTGCAGGCGCTGGCTGGCACCGGTCTGATCGGTGTCGGCAAGGACACTCGTCACACCGGTACGGTTCCGTCGATGACAGTTGGCTTTATGCAGATCGAACTGGATACACTGACCGGCAAGTACGAAATTGTCGACTACGCCTGTGTTGCTGACTGCGGTACCGTCGTTCATCCGATGGGCTTCAGCCAGAGTATGCACGGTGGTGGTGTCTGGGGTGTGGGTCTGGCAGGTTACGAGCGTCTGGTGTACGACACCCAGAACGGTCTGCCGGCCAACGTGGGTCTGTATCAGGCCAAGATCCCGACCTATCTGGACATTCCAAAGACAGTCCAGCACGGTGCGACCAATATTCCGGATCCGCAGAGCCCGGTCGGTTCGCGTGGTGTCGGTGAGCCCAGTCAGGGTTGCGCGTGCGCAGCGCTGGCCAGTGCGATTTCCGATGCACTCGACGGCCACCACTTTGCACGCGCACCGATCACTGCCGACATGATCGTGAATCACGTTGCGCAGCTGGATCATTTCAACACCGGCAACCTGAAAACAAATACATTCTAAGGGGTAGACTATGCCAGCTTTTGACAATATGCCCGATATGGAGCTCTACCAGCCGGTGCAGATCCAGGACGCGCTTGCACTTGCTGCCCGTCTTGCAGATCGCGGATGGCTGCTGGGAGGCGGTCAGGACACCTACGGGTGGATCAAGGAGCGCAACAAGCGCCCGGAAGCCCTGATTGACCTCAATGGTATTGAAGCACTGCGTGGCGTCCGTGAAACCGCGGACGGCATCGAAATTGGTGCGCTCACGACACTGACTGAAGTGGCGACCAACCCGATCGTACGCGAGCGTTATGGCCTGCTGGCCAAGGCAGCCTCTGTGGTTGCCAGCCCGCAGATCCGCAACGTAGGCACTCTGGCCGGTAATGTGGCGCAGGACGTGCGCTGCTGGTACTACCGTCGTGGTCTGGATTGCTACCGAGCCGGTGGCAACCTGTGCTACGCCGATACACCGGATGCACAAAACCGTGAGCACGCGATTTTCAACGCCAGCCGCTGCGTGGCGGTCACGCCAAGCGACACCGGCCCGGCGCTGGTGGCACTGGAAGCCCAGATGGTCATCGCCAGCGAGCGTGGTGAGCGTGTGGTACCGGCTGCCAACTTCTTTGTCGGCCCGGACGTGGATATTGAAAACACCACAGTACTGCGTGATGGCGAAATCCTGACCGCTGTGCGTATTCCGGCCAAGTGGGCCAATGCCGAGTTCTACTACGAGAAAGTCGCGGACCGTAACGTCTGGGACTTCGCTCTGGTCAGCATTGCAGCTGCCATGCGCATTGAAGGCGGCAACATTGTGGATTCCAGCGTGGTTTGCGGCGCCGTGCAGTGCACCCCGCGTCGTCTGACCAACGTGGAAAGCGCCATCCGTGGCCGTCCGCGCAACGAAGCAACTGCCAACATGGTTGCAGGTATGGCCAGTCAGGGTGCACGCCCGCTGACCCGCAACCAGTACAAGATGCCGCTGATGGACAACCTGGTCACCAAGATGTTGACCGCGTAAGTTCAGCGACAAGCGATACAAAAAAGGGCGATCCGTGGATCGCCCTTTTTTTATGCGCGCTCGGCGTGCCGGATTGTTTCTAGAACGTGCCGCGTACCTTCAAGGCAAACTGTCGTCCTGTGGTGGAGCAGTTGTACTCAATTTCCCTGATGATGCCATCACGCAGGTAGCCGTCGTACCGGCGACGTGTTGCACAGGCTTCAAAGTCAGCCAGATTGCTGCCCTCCAGCCGGTAGGTCAGTCCCGCAAAACCGGTCATTTCGACAAACGCGCTCAGGTTGGTCGGAATAATCCAGGTAAAACGGCTATCGTTTTCGTAGATATAACGGCCATCGTGTGCGCGGGCGTTATAGGTCACACCATAACTGAGGTTATACGCCGGCAAGTCGTGGCGATAACTCACTCGCAGGCTGCCACGATCATAGGGCGGAAAGCGGTGGGTGTAGGGGACAAAGTCATCGTTGAGCTTTGACTCTTGCATGGTCAGCGCCACGGTGACCAGCGCCTGTGGCAAACCGATAAAACCCAGGCGCAAACTCGCATTGCTGATCAGACCATAGGCCACCGCCGGGCCAATGTTGCCGTTGGTGGACTGCAAGTTGTTAATGGACTGGGAGATATCAATCTTGCCGATCTTGTTCTCAAAATCGTAATAAAAGAAACGGGTATTCAGCGTACCGGCATCGCCGGGTAAGCGGTAGTCCAGACTCAGTTCGGTGCGGATACTTTCTTCCGGGCTCAGTTCCGGATTGCCCGCTACGGTGTCCTGATCATCATCGCGTTCATTTATTGAGCGAGAGAAGTCCGCAAAACTGAGCTGGGAGACAAACTGCTCCAGTGACGCCCTGAACTGTAGTGAACTGCTCAGATCAAAACGGAAATCCACCTTGGGTTTGATGAAATTAAAATCGCGGGTGCGTGACACATCGCCGGTCTGTGAGATTTCTGAATACTCGGCAACCAGCGAGCTTTCGAGCGTCATGCGCGGATTGATTTGCCAATTGTGGACAATAAATGGTTCATAACGAATTTCTTCCACCTTGGAAAACGCGTTGGCCAGTACCAGTGGCGTCAAACCGCCGTATTCAGGCACTCCGGGCGCCGCTGTCCGCACACCCTGACGCAGCCCGGAGTGCTGGATGGTCTGTGCCCGCTCAAGACCGATTTCCAGCCCTTGTCCTGAGGCAAGGGTGCGCGTGTAGGAGCCCCGGGCAATACGTTCCTGATACAGGCTGCTGGTATCGAGAAACAGGTTTTTGGTGCCCAGATCATCCTCGCTTGTTGAGCGATAGCGCTCGCGCGTGGACTGGTTGTCGCGCTCATTGGCAATCAGCAGCATTTTGAGTCTGCTGCCATCCGCCAATCGTCTCTCGTAGTCACCGCCCAGTTCCCAGTTGCGGGCTGTGGCAGGAATCCTTTCGTGCTCAAAATAAATGCTGGGAGAGGGCGTGAGGAAATCAGTGAAGCGACGGGTCAGCTTGACAGGCGGGTCTTGCTGGCCGTACAGCGCGTTGATCGCAAGTCGGTCACTGTCGCTGATGGCAAAAGTCAGGTTGCTGTTCAAGGTGTAATTGGTCTGGTCACGGTAACGATCGATAGCGATGGTCTCATTGGGTGAGAAGTCACCCAGAATGCTGGTTTCAAAACTCTCGCTTTGTTCATAGGCGCTGACCGCCTGCCCACTGAACAGATAATTCAGGCGACCGCGCTGACCGCTCAGCGCGAGTGTACCGCCCGGTTTCACGGAACCATCACGGTAGTGGGTGGCGTTGACCTCGGTGGACAGACTGCTGGTGGGCAGCGCTTCCAGCAAAACAATATTGACGATCTGGTTGCTGTTTTGCACATCCAGATCGCTGGATGAACCGCGGATGATCTCGATGCGGGAAACCTGTCGGGCAGGAATGCGCGCGAGTTGGCTGCGAGCCTCATTGGCCTTGCCCGCGAGGCGCTTGCCGTCGATCAGAATCTGGGCGGTGGCGCCGAGTCCGCGATTGCCATCGCTGGAGACCGATGAAACATTGCTGGCCTGCAGGATCATCTCGATGCCGGGTACCCGATCCAGCATGTCGTTCACCGTCAAGGCACCAAATGCGCTGAAGTACTCAGCTTCATAGGTCACTGTCGAGTCAGCCTGGGGGGATTGGGCCAGTGCCGGGGAAAGCGCGATGCTCAGGCCCAGCAGGGTTGCTCCCAATTGCCAGCGGTCGGGTTTGCGCATGATGGTATGCCCTCATGGTTGTTGTTGTTTTACTGCAGGCTATCGCTGTGCGAATGGGCTGTATAGCGGGCAATTGTGTCTTTTTGCGACACGCTCGCGATGCTGTTACCGTCATTTTTGTCATCAAATCGCCACCAAACTGCAATCAAACTGCCACAGCCCTGTCAATTTGACGCTTTAACCTGCGCCTCAGACGGGTTTCTTCAAGACGCCTCCGTCCCTGTTTCTTTTTCGGAGTCATGCCTCATGAGTACATCAACTTTCTTCACACAATCTTCGCTGCCGGGACTCAGAATCAAACCTCTGAGTTTGATGGTGCACCTGGCACTGACGGGTGCAGTACTGGCCACGGGAAGCCCGCTGCTTGCGCAATCAGCAGCAACCGACACACCGGAAATTCAGGAGGTGGTTGTTACCGGTTCCAATATCCGTCGTGCCGAGAATGATGGCACTGTGCCCGTTTCAGTGATTGGTGAAGAGGCCATGGAAGTGCGCTCCGCGCTGTTGCCGGTGGATTTGCTGACCTCGTTGCCGTCGGTGGTGAACCTGCCGGAAAATGAAACCCGCCTGGGTTCATCCGGAGCACGTGGTGACAATGCCAACATCAACCTGCGCAATATGGGCGCAACCGCGACTCTGGTGCTGGTCAATGGTCGCCGCATGTCGATCAATCCGATGACTGCGGGTCTGTCACAGGCAGTGAACGTCAACCAGCTGCCCACCCAAGGTGTGGACCGCATTGAAGTGCTGCGTGATGGCGCTTCCTCCATTTACGGTTCCGACGCAGTTGGTGGTGTGATCAACTACATCATGAAACGCGAGTTTGACGGTGTGGAAGTGTCATTCCAGCAAGGCGGTACCGAACACGGCGGTGGCGACAATACCCAGCTCGCACTGACTTTTGGTTCAACTGATTTTGCCGATGGCCGTGGCCGATTTATCGGCAGTGTGGAGATGCTGAGCCGGGACAGTATTGCATTGACGCAGCGTGCTTTCAGTCGCACCTCGTTCAACTCCGCGCGTGCACCGGCGCCCTTTAACAATGTCGGTGGTCCTTTTGATGGTCGTTCCGCGCGCGGCTACTGGCCAACCTTCCGCGTAGGTACATCAACGGCGAACAACTATTTCCGCCCGGTCAATGGTACCCCCGCACTGACCACTGCAGCACCTAACCGAACCACCAACCCGGAGTTTTTTCTGGATCTGAACCAGTTTGGTTTTGCCTCACCCGAGGTCAAACGCGGCAACGCTTACCTGGCCGGTGAGTATGATCTGACCTCGGAGATCACGGCGTTTGCAGAATTGGGTTATTACCTGGCGAACTCAACCATGCAACGTCAGCCGCTGGCACTGAATGCGCCAACCTCGGACAAACTGATGGTGATGCCGGTAGATAATCCCTACAACCCTTATGGTTCGCGTTTTTATCATCCCACGGGCGCTGCCAATGCTGATGGCTCGCCGCGCATCACCGGCACGCCGCGTACGGTGAGCTTTACCCAGATGACGCTGGCGGGTCTTGGTGCTGAAGTGATCGAGACCGACTCCGATGTGTTGCGTCTGACCACCGGTTTAAAAGGCTCTTTGGGTGAGACCTGGAACTGGGAAGCGTCGCTGTTCTACAACGAAGTCAATGGTAATGACGAAGCGTATCCGGATGTGCGTGAGAGTCTGTTGCAAGCCGCCATTGCGCGAACCGACGCCACTGCCTACAACCCCTTTGGTTACACCTTCAAAGTGCAGAATGGTGCGGTGGTAGCCGATGCACCCTACAATAACCCGCGGGCCACAGTGGATTCGTTCAGTGCGGTGTTTGGGCGTGAAGCGCAAAGTTACATTGCCAGCGCGGACGTGCGTGCCAATGGCACGCTGTTCAGCTGGTGGGGTGGGGATGTGATGGCTGCTGTGGGGCTGGAACATCGCCGTGAGAATCTGGAAGATGTGCGCCCGCCCTTCAGTGGGGAAAACCCGGCGAGCTCCGGTCTGGATACCACCAACAATGACTTCCTGCTGCACCCGCCTCGCCCCGATGTGTTTGGTGACCGCGAAGTCACCAGCCTGTACGCCGAACTGATGGTGCCACTGGTCAGCGAAGACGCGGATATCCCGCTGGTTGACCGACTGGAACTGAACCTGTCCGCGCGCAACGAGCGTTACAGCGACTTTGGCAACACCACCAAACCCAAAATCGGCCTGAACTGGAAGCCGGTGGACTGGGTGATGTTGCGTGCGTCCTACAATGAGGGCTTCATGGCGCCCAGTCTGGCCGCCTTGTACACCAGTCCGCGCTGGTCAATTACCGCTGGCGCTGGTGATATCGACACCTACCGCAACCCGGCTCTGAATGAAGGGCCCTATGTGATGCGCACGTACTTCGGTGGCAATCCTGACCTGAAAGCGCAGGAGTCCGAGGGCGAGACTGCCGGTATTGTGATTGATGTCCCCTTTGTCGACGGGTTGACGCTGAATGCAGACTGGTGGCGTATCACCCGCAGCAATCTGCTGGGCCAGCGCAGCGTGGCACAGATCAATGAAAGTGACACGGCACTGTTGACCGCTTACACGCGCCAGCAACTGGCTGCCGGTGTGCCAATCGGCCAGATTGATCTGGGCAGTGGCACACCCAACTACAAAGGTGATCCTGACATTCAGCGCTTTGCACTGACGCCGGAAGATATCGCCGCGTTTAATGCGTACAACGCCGCCAATCCCGGTAACCGGGTGGCGGCAGCCGGCCGCATTTTCTCGCGCAACCAGCCGTTTCTGAATCTGTCCTCCAGTGAGCACAGCGGTGTGGATTTTGGTTTCCGCTACGAACTGCGTAACCTGCCCATTGGTGACATGGTATTCAGCTCCGAATGGGCCTACCTGAAAAAAGCCGAATCAACATTGTCACCGGCCAACGTGGCACCGATCGTGAACAATCTGATGTTTGCCAACGGCGCTGCTGAATGGCGCAGCACCAGCAATATCTTCTGGCGCAACGGCAAATGGAATGCGGGTCTTGGCATTTACCATGTTGGCGAGACGCACGACTCGGGGGCAACCACCACACAAGCGGTGTACGAGAGTCTGGGCCGACCGGGATATATCGAGCCATTCTTTACCCAGGGGCGCACGGTCTATCGTCGCGTGATCGACAGCGTGGTGTCATACAACCTGTCGGTGGGTTACAACTTTGACGGCTCCAGTTATAACTGGCTGCGCGATACCCGCCTGCGAGTGGGTATTGTGAACCTGACCGACAAAGAGCCGCCACTGGCGTCTGACAACTTCGGTTATGATCCTTCTGTGAGTCAGTCGTTGCTCACCGGCCGTAGCTGGAATATCCAGATCACGAGGAAATTCTGATGTCGATTTCACGACGCAATCTTTTGTTGGGCATTGCCGGTGCGGCTGCTGCTGGTGCAGCTGGCCGGCTGTTGGCGGCGGAAAACCCGGGCTCGGAAGCCAATCGGGCGGCCTATCGACAGTGGCTGGAGTCACTGCCAGCCGCCCCGGCCCCTGAGCTGCGCAAACACGGACTGGTTGCGACTGAACTCAAACGCTGGCATGTGATGGAAGCCAATCAGGGTGTGGCAGTGGATGCCGGGCATTTTTACGGTATTGGCAATCACGCGCTGGTCAAACATCGCAAAGACACCGGTGAGCGTGTGGCCGAGTGGTTTGGCCCGCGTGGTGGCCCGATTGTGCACTTTAATGCCGGTTGGGTGGAGGGTAACCGACTGGTGATTGCGCACTCGAATTTTCCGCAGCTGCCCATGGCCAGTTCACTGGAAATTCATGACACGCGCACACTGGCTCCGATCGAAAACTACAGTTTTGGCATCCGCCTGGGCTCACTGACCTGGGCCGTGCGTCATGACGGCTTCTGGTGGGCCTGTTTTGCCAACTACAACGATAATGGCACCACACCCGGTTTTGACCAGCGTTGGACCTTCTTTGCCAAATTTGATGACAACTGGCAGCAGCTGCAGTCCTGGTTGTTCCCGCCGCAAGTGATCGCGACCTGGGGTGACAGCGCGAGTTCTGGCGGCGATTGGGGTGACGATGGTTTGTTGTACGTCACGGGCCATGATGCTGCAGAACTTTACGTGCTGCGGCTGCCCAGGCAGGGCGTGACACTGGAGTACGTCACCACGATTGATGTGCCGTTTGAAGGCCAGTCGTGGGCCTGGGATCGCAGTGCGGCGGGAGAGCGTATTATTTACGGAATCAGCCGGACACAGCAGCAGGTCATCGTGGCACAGATTCCGCCGGTACCGACGACGCTTTGACGCGTCGCCACACGCCCCGACACTTTTGGGTATACTCCGGCTGTCATGGATGTCATACGGAGTATAAACAACTGTGAAAGCAGAATTCTGGCACGAGCGCTGGCATCGCAATGAAATCGGTTTCCATGAGCATGCCACCAATCGCCTGCTGCTGGCGCATTGTGATGTGCTGTCACTGACTCCCCGGCGGCGCGTGTTTGTGCCGCTGTGTGGTAAATCGCTGGATGTCGGCTGGATTCACAGTCACGGTTGTGAGGTCACGGGGGTCGAGCTCAGCCCGATAGCCGTGACACAATTGTTTGACAATCTCGGTGTCAAACCCGAGGTGTCCATACAAGGGCAGCTCACGCTGTATCAGCATCAAAATCTGCGAATTTTTCAGGGAGATTTTTTTGCACTGAGCTCAGCGCATCTGGGTGCGATTGATGTCATTTATGATCGAGCGGCGCTGATTGCCTTGCCGCCCGAGATGCGCACCGCTTACGCAAAACACCTGATGCAGCTGACCGGCTGCGCGCCGCAATTGCTGATCTGTATCGAACTGGATTCAACAGAGAATTACAGTGGCCCGCCATTCCCTGTTGATGAAGTAGAAATCAAACGTTTGTACGCTGGACATTATGACGTTCTCGCGCGTGAGCGCCGGCGTATCGAGGGCGGATTGAAAGGCAAATGGCCAGCGACAGAAACAGTTTTGGCGCTGAATCCACTCGGTGCTGTCACAAAAGCGACATGAACTGGCGGGTATGCTCAGTGCCTGATTTTTTGCCCTGAGGCGTTGAGTGATGCTGTATTCTGCAAGGATTGCCCGTCCGCTTGTTCGAACCCTGTCCAGTATGCTGTTGTGCCTGGGCGTTGTCACGGCTTGCACCACTGCACCAGTACCCGCTGGATCAGCTGGGCTGGAGTGGTTGTCCTTTCGTGTGCGACAGGACGCCTCCGCGCCGCTGAATGCGGACGCCGGTTGGGCAGCACCAGAAAACGCCGCTGCACAACTGTATTACGACCAGCCTTTTCGTTTGCGTGTTCAGGTCAGAGCGAGTGATGTTACCCCGGAGGGGCATCAGCTCGGTTTGCAGTATCGACGCCAGCAAGGCCCCTGGATACCTGTGGGCATGGCGGAATTTCCCTATCCCCAGTTCGCCACACCCATGGTGTCAGTGATCAGCACGATGGCATATCAGCACGGTGATGATACCGAGCGACTGTTGGGGCCTGCCGACCTCGACTGGGATGATGGTGCCGGTCTGAGTGCGGTGGCGACAACGCCCGTATGGCGCACGACCGATGATGCACTGGAATGGGAATGGCCACTGGTGATTCGCCGTTTTGCTGATGGTGCGGGTTCTGACGGCAGTCCGGGTTTTGCTGAAGACGGTGAGCAATTTGCCTTGCGCGTTGTGGATGCGTATGGTCAAGCGTTGCCGGGTTCTGCACCTGTGTTGTTGACGCTGACAGCCGCTGATGGTCATCTGGGCGGCACTTTCATTGAGACACCCGCACGTCTGGGCCCTTACCAGAATACGCAGGGCCATCTGATATTTTTTATGGAGCCAGCGGAAACCCACAATCGTTTTATGGCGGTGCGGTCCACTGATTATGGCCGCAGCTGGGCCGAAACTGATGGCGCCGGACGTCCCATGACAGGTGATCTGGAAGGCGTGGCTTCTGTCCAGGTGGGTTCGACTGTTCATGTGATTCACCAGATCAGTGAGGCGGTGTATCACCACGCCTTCGAGATGGGGCAGGAACCAGGCGAGTCAGGCCGTTGGCTGATCACGGACGAGCTGATCACCACGATGGCAGAACCACCGACGCAGATTGTGGATGTGGTGGCTCGTCGCGATGGTTCGCTGGTGACGGTGTATGGCGGTGCCACACGTTTGTTTGTGCAAGTACGCAGCGCCGATGGTCAGTGGCAGGCGCCACGTGAGATTGATTCGGATACCGGACCGGTGTTGTCTGGTCCTGTCATGGCGATTGCCGGGGATGACAGAATTACGCTGGCTTATACGGGACGCGATGGCCGTGGATTTATCCGCCATCTGCTGCCCGATGGCAGCCTGACGCAGCGACAGGTGCTTGCTACTACTCTGGGGACAACAGATGCAGACAATGGTGGTATTGCGCCCTTGGTCATGCTGGAAAATGGCAGTACGGTGGTGATTTACCGCGAGCAAAGTGGTTTGTTGTTTGAGCGACGTTTTTCGCGGGACGGCGAGTTGTCAGCGCCGGTGCAAGTCACTGACAGGGCCGTAGTGACCAATGCGGTCGACTCAGAGCAAGTGGGCGCTGATCTGGTCTGGCATGCCGGTGCGCTGCATTTGCTGTACATTGATGATCAGACACGCGATGTGTTTTACATGCAGTCTTCCGTCCCCGGTGTCTGGTCGCAACCACGACCTGTGCTGGAAAATGTCGATGCCGGCTGGGTACGTGGCTCAGTCCACCGTGATGCGGCTGGTCGATGGGTCTATGGTGTCGTAGTGGATACCGGTTCGCAGGGCGGGTCGGGGTTCAATCGCTACATTGTGGTGGATTAGAAATTTCCCGTATAGTACCGGCTTTAATAACAATCAGAAGCCGTCCCATGAGCCACCGCTTTACCATTACCTTTGTCTTTGTCACCTTGCTGATCGACTCCATCGGTTTTGGCATTATCTTGCCCGTTATGCCTCAGCTCATCATGAGTGTCACCAGCGAAGATCTGGCGACGGCTGCGCAGTATGGTGGCTGGCTGATGATGGTGTACGCCTTGATGCAGTTTTTCTGTTCGCCGGTGATGGGCAACATCTCAGACCGTTTTGGTCGACGTCCGGTGCTGCTGTTGTCCCTGTTGCTGTTGGGCGTTGATTACCTGGTGATGGCCTGGGCACCCACGCTGTTCTGGCTCTTTGTCGGGCGCATGATTGCCGGAATTGCTGCCTCAACCTACAGCACCTGTTATGCCGTCATCGCCGACTCCACGCCGCCGGAGAAGCGGGCACAAACTTTTGGTCTGGTCGGCGCCGCCTTTGGATTGGGATTTATTATCGGTCCGGTGATTGGTGGTTTGCTGGGAGAATATGGTGCGCGTGTACCATTTTATGCCGCTTCCGCGCTGGCTTTTGCGAATCTGGTGTTCGGCTTTTTTGTGATGCCGGAGACCTTGTCAGACGATCATCGCAGACCGTTTGAGCTGAAGCGTGCCAATCCGCTCGGCACATTGCTGGCGCTGCGCAAATATCCGATGGTGATTGGCATGATCAGTGCCATGTTTCTGTTCATGATGGGACATCACGTGCTGCCCAGCACCTGGACCTATTTCACCATTGAGAAATTCCAGTGGAGCGAATCGCAGATTGGTTATTCGTTTGCCTTTGTCGGAGCCTTGATGGTGTTCACGCAGGCTGTGTTGCTGCGCAAGGTGCTGCCGGTGATTGGTCAACACAAGGCTGCGATTGCCGGGTTCGTGTTCTGTATCATCTCTTTTGTGGGTTACGCGTTTGCCAGCAGCGGG
Source organism: Pseudohongiella sp. (assembly GCA_036834885.1). Classification (GTDB taxonomy): domain Bacteria; phylum Pseudomonadota; class Gammaproteobacteria; order Pseudomonadales; family Pseudohongiellaceae; genus Pseudohongiella. Next base: position 46,378 of record DAITNA010000009.1, read on the forward strand.
TACATGCTTTACGTATTTATGATTCCTGGCGCTTTGCAGGGATTTGTGATGCCATCGGTCAACGCCATCATGTCGAGCCACATCCCGGCCAACTCACAAGGTGAGTTGCAAGGCGGCATGGCGAGCATGAACAGTGTGACCGCGATTCTGGGACCACCTCTGATGACAGCAACTTTTGCATTTTTCACCGCAGAAGCCGCGCCTGTGTACTTTCCTGGAGCGGCCTTTGCTCTGGGCGCAGTGCTGACGGTATTGAGTTTGGTGGTGTTTGTGCGCGCGGAGGCTCGCTGGAAGTAGGGTTTTCTACGGAACAAATATCTGCCGCGTGTACCACGGCGTCGCGGTCACACCGGTCAGTACTTCGGAGCCATCAAACAGGCGTGAGTACAGCGGGCCGCTGGCTTCAAACACGAGTGATTCAATACGACTGTCTGTAATGCCCGGAATACCGAGGGCATCCGAGGCCTGATCAATCTGATAGGTGCGGGTGTAGTCGGTGTTCTTGCCTGAGCGGATGACAATACGGGATTGTCTGCGCACGGGCAGCACCTGCTCAAAACTCAGCGTCAGGCGCACGCTGTCGCCGCTGCCAGCGACCATTTCCCAATGCTCTTCGACATGACCGATATCTTCGGCCAACCCGCTGCGCAGGCGATCTGCGCGTGCGGTGACAGCCGGTTGATACACCTCATAGGCTCCCGTGCCTTCCGGCGAAATGCCATTGATGATCAGTGTGCTGTTCTGGCCATTGGCATCATTGCGTGCTTGCACAGACATCACCATATATCGGCTGCTGCCGGTACCAACGGCCTGTCCCTGCGCATCGAGCACCAGATGCCGATCCATAAAGGTCACAGACAAGTTAACGTGGTCGGGCGAATCGGCTGATGCAGCGACGCTCCAGCCTTCAGGCAACAGCGAACGCACCGCCGCGGCATTCACACGAAAACCCAGCGAGGTGCGCGTTTCGGTGCTCCATTCCGCGTACTCCTGACGGTCCTGTGCGACGGCAGGGAAAGCCCCGGTCGAGCAGATCAGCGCGGTTGCCAGTGCCAGTTGTCTGAGTGTCATACGTCGCTCAGCAATGAGGTATCACGCACACCGCCCTTGTCGGCGCTGGTGGCCAGCAAAGCATAGGCTTTCAGCGCCGTAGTCACTTTGCGTTCGCGCGGTGCTGCCGGTTTCCAGGCTTGCTTGCCTTTGGCAACCATGGCGGCGCGGCGACTGGCCAGTTCCTCATCAGAGACGAGCAGGTCGATACGACGGTTCGGAATGTCGATACGGATACGGTCACCTTGTTCGATCAGAGCAATGGCGCCACCGGAAGCCGCTTCCGGCGACACGTGACCAATCGACAGGCCAGAGGTGCCGCCCGAGAATCGGCCATCAGTCAGCAGAGCACAGGCCTTGCCCAGTCCTTTGGATTTCAGGTAACTGGTCGGGTACAGCATCTCCTGCATGCCGGGACCGCCTTTGGGGCCTTCGTACCGGATGACAACAACTTCACCCGGTTTCACCTCGTCGGCCAGAATGCCTTTCACCGCTGCATCCTGGCTTTCAAAAATGTGCGCAGGGCCTTCAAAGACCAGAATAGAGTCGTCAACCCCGGCAGTTTTGACCACACAGCCGTCCGGTGAAATATTGCCGCGCAGCACGGCCAGGCCGCCTTCCAGCGAGTAGGCATGTTGCAGTGAACGGATACAACCGTTGGCACGGTCGCCATCCAGCGAGGTCCAGCGCGTGGACTGACTGAAGGCTTCCTGGGTTGGAATGCCGGCAGGGCCCGCCCGGAAAAATTCCTTCACGGATTCTGCCGGGTTCTGCATGATGTCGTAACGTTTGAGCGCATCAGCCATGGTTGGACTGTGTACTGTGGATACTGAGGTATCAAGCAGCCCCGCGCGATCCAGCTCGCCCAGAATGCCCATGATGCCGCCGGCACGGTGCACGTCTTCAATATGGTACTTCTGCGTGTTCGGCGCTACTTTGCACAGCTGTGGCACCTTGCGCGAGACCTCATCAATGATCTGCAGATCGAAGTTGGCTTCCGCTTCCTGTGCTGCCGCCAGCAGGTGCAGGATGGTGTTGGTGGAGCCGCCCATGGCGATGTCCAGCGTGATGGCGTTACGGAAGGCCTGGTCGCTCGCGACTGAACGCGGCAGCACAGAGTCATCGTCCTGCTCATAATAACGGCGGGTGATGTCCATCACGACGCGAGCGGCTTCCAGAAACAGTTGTTTGCGGTCCGAATGCGTTGCCAGCGTGGTGCCATTGCCGGGCAAGGCCAGGCCTATGGCTTCCATCAGACAGTTCATGGAGTTGGCTGTGAACATGCCTGAGCAGGAGCCACAGGTCGGGCAGGCGCTGCGCTCGTATTCGGCGACCATCTCGTCACTGGCGTTACTGTCCGCAGCGATCACCATGGCATCGACCAGATCCAGTTTGTGGCTGGCAAGTTTGGTTTTGCCGGCTTCCATCGGACCACCGGAGACAAACACGGTCGGGATATTCAGGCGCAGCGCAGCCATCAGCATGCCCGGGGTGATTTTGTCGCAGTTGGAAATACAGACCAGCGCATCGGCGCAGTGTGCGTTGACCATGTATTCCACGGCATCCGCGATCACTTCACGCGAGGGCAGACTGTACAGCATGCCGTCGTGGCCCATGGCGATGCCGTCATCGACTGCGATGGTGTTGAATTCCTTGGCGACACCGCCGTTTTGTTCAATCTCGCGACACACCAGTTGGCCCAGATCTTTCAGATGCACGTGCCCGGGCACAAACTGGGTAAACGAGTTGGACACCGCAATAATCGGTTTGCCAAAATCTTCGGTTTTCATGCCGGTGGCACGCCACAGGGCGCGCGCGCCGGCCATATTGCGGCCATGAGTGGAGGTGAGAGATCTCAGTTTGGGCATGATGGACTCCGATCCTGCGGTTGTTCGGGTTTTCGAGGGCCGCAGCATACCACGTCCAGCCGCTGATATCAGTCCACTCCTTTTGTCAGTCAACTTCCTTTGTCAATCAACCCCCTCCAGTGTAAACACCAGTTGGGCGGCATCTGTCAGCATAAAACGCACATTGCGCCAGACTATCTCGCCGTTGATCCGCACTTCCGGAATGGTCAGGCGGCCAGTGTTGCTGTCAAACATTGCCATGTTGTCCACACGCGCAGGCAGCGGGAACATTTTTGCCGGATCCAGCTTGACTGTCAGTGCCGGTGTTTCGCCGAGCAAGGCCATTTCGACGGACATCAGGCCCAGCGCGCCCGCATCCACAAATGCGCGTAGACGACCTGTTTCGGGTTTGAACTCGGCAGCATGACCATCGGTGCGGCCGGCAACCTCCATGTTCAGGAATACCAGGTGGCTGTTGAGCAGGCGACCACCTGTGTAATTGCGCGTAGGGAAGCGATCCCAGCCGGTAATCAGATACACCGGGTTCAGCGCCGCGATGGCGTCAACCACTTTCATGCCGTCACCCAGCACCCGACCAAACACGGCATAACCCCCGTTGTCGATATCCAGCCCGGTGTTGTTGCCCAGATTGATAAACCACTGGTTCGTGGCACTATGCGGGTTGCCGGGCTGTTTGGCCATGGAGATGGTGCCGCGTTGGTTGGAACGTCGGGGTTCGTTGACAATTGGATTACCCGGCTCAATTTCGTAAAAGGATTGAACGTCTTCGTAAAAAGTATAACCGCCACCCTGAATCACAAAACCCGGCGACAGACGATGCACAATGGTGCCGTTGTAGAGCCCTGCGTTGACATAACCCAGAAAGTTGTTGACGGTGATTGGAGTCACCGCATCAAACATTTCCAGATAAAAGTCCCCCAGTGTGGTGTTGACACGCACGACTGTGCCGGCGTTAAGGCTGAGCGGCCAAAGTGCCAGACCCAACAAAAATGCGAGGGAAAATCCCAACCTGTTTTCCACTTCATAAGCTACGAATTTTTTCTTGGTTCGTGTGCAAAGGCCGCGTTGGTACAGTGGCGCCCATTCGGGATAGCCAACATTTTTACACTGTAACTACGAGGAAATTTGCATGAAAACTGTTCTGACAATCGCTGTGCTGGGTTTTGCATCCAGCACTGCATTAACGGCAGCCGCACAAACTGCCAGCACGGGTCTGACACAGCCTGCGAACGCGCAAGCGGGTGCCGCGTTGGCAGCTTCCAGTGCCATTGAAGAGATCCGTATCACCTCACGACGACGCGATGAATCAGCACAGGAAGTACCCATTCCGGTGACCGTGGTCAGTGGTGAGCTCGTTGCGGATACCGGCGGATTTAATGTGAATCGCATCAAGGAACTGATTCCGTCAGTCCAGTTGTATTCATCGAATCCGCGCAACACGGCCATCAGTATTCGTGGTCAGGGTACAACATTTGGATTGACCAATGATGGTATTGATCCAGGCGTCGGGTATTACATAGACGGTGTTTTTTTTGCGAGACCTGCCATTACCACGCTGGATTTTGTCGACGTTGAGCGCATTGAAGTATTGCGAGGACCGCAGGGCACCTTATATGGCAAAAATACGACAGCTGGCGCCTTTAATGTCACCACAGCCAAGCCGCAGTTTGAAAATGCCGCACAAGTTGAGCTCAGCACAGGCAACTACGATTATCGCCAGCTCAAGGGCACATTCACCGGTGGCTTGACTGAGACGTTGGCCGGCCGTGTGTCGTTCACATCCACGGAACGCGAGGGCACGCTGAAAAATGTTCGCACTGGGCAGCATGTCAACAATCTGGAGAACTGGGCAGTGCGCAGCCAACTGTTGTGGACCCCCGGCGACAGAACGGAAGCGCGACTGATTGCTGAGCTGACTCGCCAGGATCCGGTGGGTTATGCGCAGGTATTCGCCGGTTCGGTGCAGAACCGCCGTTCCCAATACCGGCAGTTTGAAACCATCATTGCTGATCTGGGTTATGAGCCGCCCAGTCGCAATCCGTTTGACCGTTTGATTGACCATAATTCTGACTGGCGCTCTGGCAACGATATTGGAGGTGTTTCACTCAACATTGATCACCAGGTTTGGGGTGGCACATTGACCTCCACCACCGCGTTTTATTTCTGGGACTGGCGCCCCAGCAACGACCGCGATTTTCTGGGCTTGAATGCACTGGCCTTGTCACAGGCGCCTTCCGAGCACGATCAGTGGACACAGGAGTTTCGCTGGGCGGGTGATCTGAGTGACAGCGTCAGCGGAGTGATCGGATTGTTTGCGATTCAGCAGGAGTTGAATTCTTCCCCTTATCACCGCGAGGAACTCGGTCCTGACCAGTGGCGTTTTGTGTCACCTAATGCCGCTTCTGAGGCACAGTGGCGCACGCCCGGTTTGCTCGACGGTTTTGGTACGGACAGCAGTCCCGGATTAAAAACCACCAGCGCTGCACTGTTTGGACAACTGGACTGGCAACTGAATGAGCGGTTCAATCTGCTCACGGGCTTGCGTGTGAATTACGACGAGAAGGATGTGAATTTTCAGCGTACACGCAGTGGGGGCATACCACTATCGAACCCTGCGTTGCTGGCGCTGCGCAATTCGCAGTACAGCAACCAGTCGTTCACGGCCACCATTGATGATGACAACGTGACCGGTACTCTGACACTGAATTATGCGTTGACTGACCGCGTCAATGCCTATGGCACTCTCAGTACCGGTTTCAAGCCTGTTGGACTCAATCTGGGGGGGCTGCCCACGGATGCAGGTCGCATCATGACGGAACTGGCAGTCATCAAGCCCGAGTATGTTCAGCACTACGAGTTGGGGGTAAAAACTGCACCGTTTACGGGTGCCACCTTGAATTTTGTGCTGTATCAGACTGACATCGAAGATTATCAGGCACAGGTGCAGACAGCGGATATCAACGTCAACCGCGGTTATCTGGCCAATGCGGAGGAAGTGCAAGTCAAAGGTTTCGAGATTGATGGTCGACTCGTGCTGGGTAATGTGACGGTGCAGGGTGCTTATGCCTGGACAGATGGTCGTTATGTGTCATTTACCAATGCGCCCTTGCCGCTGGAAGAGGTGGGTGCGCCGGTGGCTTTCAAGGATGTGTCAGGTGGCTTGCTGCCGGGTATCTCCAAACACGCCTTGTCGCTGGGTGGCGAATACAGCCGTGCAGCCGCGCTGTTTGGGCAGGCCGGCGAGGTTTTTGTGGGGTTGGACAGCTACTACCGTTCGGAGTTTTCCTCCAGCCCGTCACCCTCACGTTTCCTGAATGTGGACGGCTATACACTGTTGAATGCGCGCGCCGGGTTCCGTGCCAGTGAACATTGGACAGCGTTTGTGTGGTCGCGCAATCTGACGGACAGGAATTATTTTGAGCAGTTGCTGCCGGGCGCGGGTAATGCCGGACACTATGCAGCTGTGCTGGGAGATCCAAGGACCTGGGGAGGGACGGTGCGGTACGATTTCTGAGAAAAATGGGGTCAGACCCTATTATGGCTGGAGCCATAATAGGGTCTGACCCCATTTTTACTGCTGAGCTTCCTGGAACTCTACATGCACTTCCAGTTCGATGTCGTCACCGACACCAAACGCTACCAGGTTGTCCATGCCAAACGCTGAACGCTGGAAGGCCGCTGTTGCGGAGAAGCCCAATGTGTTGCGTCGGGTCAGGAAGTTGCGGCCACCACCGTTGAAGTTCACCGTCATGTTGATCGGCTGGGTGTTGCCCCGCAATGTCAGATCGCCGGCAAACACAAAGGTGTTTTCGTCGATGGTTTCAACCAGTGAGGTGCTGCGGAAAATGATCTGCGGGAATTGCTCCACGTTGAACCAGTCGGCTCCACGCAGATCGTTCTCGAAGGATTCATTGTTCACGTCCAGCGAGCTCGCGTTGATGATCACTTCCACGCTGGACGCCGCAATGTTGGACGCGTCAAAGTCGAGTGAGGCATCGAAGTCATTAAAACGACCGATGTAAGACGAGAACCCCAGATGATTGACCTTCCACAGAATGGATGCATGTGTCTTGTCCAGTGTGTAGGCACCACCACGCATTTCAGCAACGCTGGTATCAAAATCCGGCGTCAGAATGCGGTCGCAGGATACCAGCAGGGCCGAACACGCCAGCACCGCCGAAAACCGGCTGATTTTTTTCAGAATTGGAGACATTCTCTGTTTGTCCTGTTCAAGTCAGCCGCAGGATCACTGCGGCTTTGCATACACATCAACAACCACCTGCACATCATTGGGGACGGCAGAGGTGTTGGCGAAATAACCCAGACCCACGTTGAAGTCCAGGCGCTGGACGGTCACTTCGCTGGTCAGGTGGAAACGACCATCGGTGATGTCCAGTGTGAACGGAAATGCCATTGGTTTGGTCTGGTCACGGATGGTCAGCATGCCTTCCGCCGTGAAGGCATTCACGGCATCCAGCGTGCATTTCTCGGCGACAAAACGCGCGGTCGGGAACTGGTCAACATCAAACAGTTCGATGTCCAGCATGTAGCTCAAGGTCTCTTCATCATCAACAGCGATATCCGCTATTGGAATCGTGACTTCAAACTTGCACGCGGACGGATTGGCGAGATCAATGTCAAAGGTCGCCTGGATGTTCTTGAACTCACCCTGGTACGGTGTACCAGAGTAAGAGTACTTGAACACCACGCTGGAGCCTTCCGGGTCCATGACCCAGTTGGCTGCCTGCGCGGACAGACTTGCTGCCAGCATGACTGGCGCAATCGCCATGGTTTTCATCAGTTTATGCATTTACAACGACTCCTGGATTCACATTACGGTAGAGCGTAGACAACCAGTTCGGATGCACGGCCCTGTCCACTGACCACCATGCCAAGATACTGCTTGCCATTGTGTTCATAGGTAAAGGGCTGGCCGGTCTGGGTGCCGGGCATTTCAATCGTGGCGACAATTTCGCCGGTCTGCTTGTCGTGGGCACGCAGGTACGGACCACCGCCAACACCTTCGCCGGCAAACAGCAGGGTCTTGGTCAGCAGCAGGCCTGAACGTGTTTCAACGCCGGTGCGTGGAATCTCGACGCCAGCCAACGCCGGGTTGTTGGCAATGGCAGCCGGTGTGTCTGCGTTGGCAATCATCCACTTGTGATCACCGCTGACCATGTCGATACCGGTGATGCGGCCATATGGCGGCTTCACGATCGGCAGGCCCATGGCGCGCGGGACACGAACACCCAGTGCCATGCTGAAGTCCACATCGGAGCGCTCATCCTTGGCAACGGCCAGTACGGCAACCACGGTGCGGGAAGGCACGTACAGCATGCCGGTTTCCGGATCCAGTGCAGAACCTTCCCAGTTGGCGCCACCGGTAGCTGACGGCAGGCTCAAGGTGCCTGTGGTGCCATCCGGCGCGTTGGCCAGCGACGGCGGTGAGTAGAGGTTGGTGCCCAGACGGAACGGCTTGACTGCCTCCAGCGCGGCCTCCTTGATCTCCGGGGTGAAATCAACCAGCACATCTTCTGTCACACCCTGACGGTCAAACGGTGCCGGGCGCGTAGGGAAGGGCTGGGTGGCCGCATACCACTCGCCCGGAACGTCACCGGCCGGCACTGGCAGATCTTCGATCGGCCATATCGGTTCGCCGGTTTCACGGTCGAAGGTATACACAAATGCCTGTTTGGTAACAGACATCAACACTTTGCGGCCGTTGGGCAGATCAGCCAGAATCGGGGCAGCCGGGGTGTCCCAGTCCCAGATGTCATGACGGATCAGCTGGTAATGCCACTTGCGCTCGCCGGTTTTGATGTCCACAGCAACCACGCTGCTGGTGAACAGGTTGTCACCGGGGCGGTCACCGCCAAAACGGTCACCGGTAGCTGCTTCCACCGGCAGATAAACCAGGCCCAGCTCCGGGTCACCGGACATCGGGGCCCAGACACCGGCGTTGCCTGAAATTTCGGCGCCGTCACCCAGCCAGGTTTCGCTGCCGAATTCACCGGCTTCCGGGATGGTTTTGAAGGTCCACAGGTGTTCACCGGTACGCACATCATAGGCACGTACGTCACCCTTGACGTTTGACTTTGACGGCGGACGCATGGACACGGCCATCGCCGGACCCACTACAATCACGTCGTTCATCACAAAAGGGGGCATGGAGGAGCCGATGTCGATGTCCTCACGGCCGATGCCGAGGCGCAGGCCTTCATGCATGTCGATGATGCCGTTATCGCCGAAATTCGGATCGGGCAGACCGGTTTTGGCATCCAGGGACACCAGATGGAAACCGGGTGTAATGGTCAGTACGCGGCTTTCGTCGCCGTTGCGCCAGAATGCCACACCGCGGCCAGAGCCTTTGCGGGGGGCGGCATCAAAGCGGGCGCCTTCCTGGGCGCGCCACTGCCACAGAATTTGTCCCGTGGTGGCATCGAGTGCAACGATATCGCGCTGTGAGCCAATAGTGGTATAGAGAATGCCGTCGACTTCCAGCGGTGTGAAAGTCGCGCCAAATTCGGGCTGATGACCAAAGTTGCCAGTTGGCAAACGCCAGGCAATTTGCAGGGAGCCGACATTGGAGGCGTTGATCTGGTCAAGCGGTGAATAACGCTGCGCAGCCATATTACCGTTGTAATCGGGCCAGTCGCCTGCATAAACATCGGTGCCGTGCTGGGCAAGAGCAGTCTGGGCACCAGTCAGTGCGCCGGCGGTCAGAATCAATGCCGACAGCAATTTTTTAGTTCTTATCATTCTTGTCTCCCTGAAGTTCGCATCTGAGGGTTAGCGCGTGAAACAGCCGGTCCGACCTCGCTTTCCGGCTACTGTCTGTATTAAAGGTGCAGCGAATGGAAAAATTATTAGGGATTGTGGTCAGAATCGGACGGCAAAAGAATAAGCCATCACGCTATTGATGCGCAAGGAGACATTCCCTGCATCTGTCGAGGCGAACGGGGTTTATGTCGATTGCAGGAGATGTCTATAATCACTTCGCCAGCATCCAACCGATCGTTCTGACAGTCCACCCCGGGCCACCCGGAGACAGTACGCGCATGAGCGGCAGAACAACAACAGTATGCTCCGTTCTGGTGCGCCGCCCTTTGCTGAGTGCGGTGCTGCTGTCGCTCATCCTGCATATTCCTGTGCTGGCGCTGTTGCAGGGCAGGCTGTTCCCGGAAACGACCCCGGAGCCTGGGTTGATGGAACTGATGCTGGCGCCTCCGTTGCTGGCGCAAGCTGAACCGCAGCCCCCGATTGAGCCTGCCGCAAACACCCCGGCAACCAGCGCTGCAGCCACCGTACCGGAACCTGCGATCAATATTCCCGATCCACCGTTGGCGGCAGACCCTGCGCCAGAGCCTGTCCCGGAACCAGCAACATTGCCGGCCATCGCACAGACAGCTGTGCAGGAGACCTTGCAAGAGACTTTGCAGAACACGGCTCCTGACACCTTGCTGATACAGGCCACCACCACGGCATCGGTGGACACACAGTCAGCTGCTGCCAGCGGTCCGGCATTACCGGCTGCGCCACCGCTTCGGCCCTTGTCCGGCATTGACCAGTTGCAGCTGCACCAAGCCTTGCAGCAACTGGCGGCGACCATGGCGCTGGATGCTCCCTTTGACCTGCCTGACCCGCAAGCGCTGGGCCTGTCCGCGCAGGACACGCTGGCATTGACACACGTGCCGCCGGATGCCATCACGGATCTGCAACAAATCGAAGTCACCGTCACCCGGCAACAGCAGGGGCGCATTTACCAGATGCGTGCCCGTCTGCAAGAACGGGCCTTGTCGTTTTATGCCAAGTTCGTCAACCGCTGGGATGACAATGTCACGCTGTCAAATGACAGGGTCGATGGGCGTTTTCATGCCAATTCCCCTGTCAATTTTGAAGCGCCAAGCCGCGCGCAGCCGCAGTTTAATGGCGAAGTGACCATTGCCAGCCATCAGTCCCTGGTGCGCCGTTTGCGTGATTCGCCAATGTTTGCCGCTGGTGTGCGCACTGGCACGGGTCGTATTCGCCTGCCAGAGCGGACATTGCCTGCGTTCTGGCTGGAAACCGGCGCAACTGTGCTGAACTTTTCAGAGGATACCCGCCTGCATTTTGCGTTGGGCGCAGACCCGGGCGAGGATCAGGGCAAACTGTACTGGACAGACATCGACTCGGGTCAGTCCGGAGAGCAGGATATTCCGGTGCGCGGATTGCTGGTCACCGGTCAGGGCAATGCCCGCTTTGAGTTGTCCGGGCAAGTGCGTGGTCAGGTGCTGGTGTATTCGCCGCGCAGGATCACTGTGACCGGCAGTTTGCGTTATGCCGATCCGTCGCAGGACATGGCGACACTGATCAGCGACGGCAGTATTGAAGTGGCTGCCGCCAGCGCCACGGGTCCAGGTGACCTGCAGATACACGCCGCCCTGTTTGCGCGCGAACGCTTCAGTGTGCGGCGTTTTCGCGATGCGTTTCAGGGCGAGTTGTATATTCTGGGGACGCTGGTTGCCGGTTCGGTGTCAGCCACGGAACCGCGTTACCACACCCGTATTGAATACGACCGCCGCTTTGAGCATCAGCGCCCGCCCGCGTTTCCATCCACCGGACTGTTTGACGTCGCGCAGTGGGATCAGCACTGGCAGGACGTCAGCGCCGCTGACGCATGGTCTCCAGCCGCTGCTGACAGCGCTGCGCCGCTGGCGCCCTGATCACGCAGACTTCCAGTGCGGCAACGGCTTCGTCACGTTCTTCGTCAAACCAGTGCTGTTCCGCCTGATTCAGGTAAGCCGTCTCCAGGTTGCTGGCAAATATCTCACGGTTGCCGGTGTCGAGTCCGCGATTGAGGTAGTCGCTGTACCAGCTGATCGCACGAGGCCAGTTGCGCTGCTCAAAATATTGCCGACCCTGCGCAATCGTCAGCTGGTCGACCGCATCAAAACACCAGGCTGAGCCATGACAATCGCTTGCAAGCTGCTGCACCAGCGTCTGCGCTGACGCCAGTTCGCCAGCTTGCAACAATTGCGTCACGCGAGTATGGATGGCGCGATACGCCAGGTCGCGGATCAGACTGTTGTTCAGTGGCGCATCATCCGCCTGCGGCAACACCGTCAACGCGAGTGCTTCGCCCTGTTCTGCGAGGCCTTGCTGAATCAGCCAGTTGGCACGCTCTGCCTGCAACAACAGCAGAGGGACTGTCGACACCGGGTCACTGAACAAACCTGCCGGGATCACGGGTTCAAAACTGGCCAGAAAGGGAGCGATGCGCGCCATCAGTGTGTTCGCGGTGTTGATATTCTCCTGCTGTCGCAAAAACTCGGCCTCGCGGTAGTAGTACACCAGGCGGTTGTGCTGGGCATCAGCCAGATCGGACTGCAGCACGCCCCGAATTTCAGCAAGACGCAAACGATCGGCGTAGTCCATGCGTGATTCAAACGTGTGCTGCGCCCACATGCTCTCGTAACCCAGGCCGGCGGCAGTGACTACCCGGCGTTGTTCGTAGTCTTCATAAGTGGGCACCACCAGCTGGCGATCGCTGAACCAGCGGCTGGCCTGACGTTCAAAAAATGCTGCATCGCGGACCACGTCGAAGCCGTCGGCGGTGGTGGTTTCCACATCGGCAATGCGGCCGTCGGGCAGCGTGATTTGCACAAAGGCGTGTGAGGGCATGATGACACCGGCGTGTGTCAAACCCAGCTGATCGGCCAGCACCAGGTAAAGCAGGGAGGAGCTCAGGCAGTTGTAAATACCGGTGCGCAGCAGTTCACTCAGTCGGCTCTGGTCGGCGTCGTAGCCAGCCAGAGGCGAGCGGCTGTCAGCACGCAGGAAGTGTTCGTGCATGGCACGCAGCAATCGGCGCCCGCGCTCCCGTTCATCGCGAATACGTTCCAGGTCCGGGTATTCAGCAAAAAACTCGTCAATTCTGGCCTGAAACATTTGCACTGTGGCAGCGCTGCGCACATCACCGGAGGCCATCAGGTACAGTGACAGCAGATCCTGCGTGGAGGCTTGGTTGCCGGATTGCAGCCGGTTGAGCAGCGTCAGTTCAAAGTCAGTCAGCGCGGCCCAGGTGGGCTGGTCGGGGCTGGCGAATCCTGTGCGATCAAAGAGCTGCTCTTCCATCGCGGGCTGGGCCGAGGTCGTCGCAACAGTCCATGAGACAGCTGACAACACCATCAGCTGTCGCAGTTTCACTCTGACGTTTGCAAGACAGGTACGGCTCCAACTCGGTCTCACAGGATTGATGTCTCCGGGGTTTATCGGGTTTTGGCGGCACTGAGAATTTCCGTAATGCCGGCGACTGCTCCGCCAATATTGGACAGCTCCGCCGGGACGATCATGGTGTTGTTCTGCTTGGCAAGATTGCCAAATTCCTTGACGTATTGTTCAGCGACCCTGAGGTTCATGGCTTCGCGTCCGCCCGGCTCCTGAATCGCCGCCGCAATTTTTCTGAGCCCGGCCGCGGTCGCTTCGGCAATCAGTTCAATTTCGCGCGCGCGACCTTCGGCCTCGTTAATCTGGCGCATCTTGTCGCCCTCGGACAGGTTGATCACTTCCTGCTTCTGACCTTCGGACACGTTGATCATCGCCTGACGCTCACCTTCCGACTTGGCAATGGCCGCGCGCCTCTCACGCTCTGCGCGCATCTGTTGCTCAAGCGCGTCCTTGATGCTGACCGGCAACTCGATGTCGGAAATTTCATAACGCAGCACTTTGATGCCCCACGGGGTTGCCGCTTCATCCAGTGCCTTGACAACATCCTCATTGATCTTGGCGCGTTCCTCGAAAGTTTTGTCGAGATCGGTTTGACCGATCACTGAACGCATGGTGGTTTGTGCCAGTTGCGAGGCGGCATAACGGTAATTGTTGATGCCATAACTGGCCTTGTGTGCATCAACCACCTGCATGTACAGAATGCCGTTAATACCCACCTGAATATTGTCCCGCGTCACACAGGCTTGTTGCGGCACATCGATGACTTCTTCCTTCAGCGTGTGCTGGTAAGCGACCTTGTCAATAAAGGGAATCAGGATGTGGAAGCCGGAATCCAGCGTCCGCGAGTATTTGCCCAGCCGTTCAATCACAAAATTGCTGCGCTGTGGCACTATTCGTGCGGTTTTGGCTACGGTGATCACCGCAACGAGTGCAAAGCCGATTGCCAGAATGTTCGCGACACTGAGTTCTTCCATGGGATTCTCCGTTTGCCAGGTCGTGGATTGTTGATGTCACTGCATTTGCTTTTTAGTGCATGCCCGCCAGATTTTCCGGTTTTTCTCTGGATACCGTCAGCTCAATGCCATTGTTGCTGCGAATCCAGACCGTTTCTCCCGCCAACAATTCTTCATCGGAAAAAGCCTTCCAGCGCACACCGTTCAACAGGATTTGACCGCTTCCGCCGACAAAGTTGTCCACCACCGTGCCACGCGCGCCAATATCGTGCTGGAAGTCAGCCTGGCCTTCGGTGCGGTCAGCGGTGTAACCCTTGAACCAGGTTTGCAGCTTGCCGCGAGCCAGCAACAGGGATGCCAGACTGATCAGTGCAAAGATGGTGAACTGGGCAGACATGGATGTCACCAGGCCCAGCTGCAACAGAATGCCAACCGCGATGGCAGCAATACCAAAAAACACGGCCACCACACTGGTTGCCAGCAGCTCTGAAATGATCAGCACAATGCCCAGCAGTATCCATATCAACGCAGCGCTCATGATGTCCTCCCTGTGTGTCTTTGAAACAGACGGATGTCTGTTGGCCACATTAAGCCATTCCGCTACGGATGCAAAGCAACAAAATATAGGGTGGCGGGCAAAAAAAGCCCCGCACAAGGCGGGGCTTTTTTATTTTCGGATCTGTCTGTTACTCGGGGCTTACGATGGCAAGCCCGTCGCATCAGCTGATCAGAAGCGCTTGGTCACAGCCAACTGGAAGGTACGACCCAGCGGGTTACCAATACGCGGGTCATAACCCATCTCCTGACGTGACTCCGGCGGCATTTCATCTGCCAGGTTGTCGATAGATGCTGTCAGTGTCGCATTCCAGCGTACCAGATCATAGGTGTAGTGCAGATCCAGAGAGATCCAGTCGTCACCGTAGACACCGTAGAGGCTCGGGCCAAACGGTGTGGTGGTGCCTGGCTGACGACCATTCGGAGTCAGCGCTGCATCGCCAACACGGCTGCCATCCGCATTGAAGAAGCGGTCGTCCTTCACGCCCTTGATGTACATCGCCTGCAGACGAATGTTGTGGTCACCTTCTGCGTAGTTTGCAGTCAGGTTGCCGCGCCATTCGGACACTGCGTTTGCGATGGTGGCAAAGTTCAGGAAGCCCAGACGATCATCTGCACCAGTGATGGTGTAGCCATCAAGCACAGTTTCCGTGTAACGGAATTTGTTGATCTTGGTGGCAGTCAGGCCAAAGGTCAGGTCGCCGCGGAAAGCCGGCATGCTGTAGGTGGACTGAATATCGAAACCGGCAGTGATTTGACCGGGGCCGTTACCGAAGTCGGTACGGATCTGGGCGAAGTCATTGGCGGTCGTCACACCCTGAACGCAAGCGCCGTTAAATACAACACGGTTTGCCAGAGGGTGTGAGCAGTTGGCCAGCGCTGTACCGTTGGTTGGAACGGTCGCGGAGCCAGTCGGAGAGATGCTGAACACTGAGGTCGCGATCTGGTTGGCAGAGGCCAGCAGACCCAGCTCGTCTTCCGTTTCAATGTTGAAGTAGTCAACAATAAAACGGAAGTTGTGATCGGCAGAGAAGCCAGCGGACTGCCAGATGGCGCCAGAGCTCCAGACGGTTGCAGTTTCCGGGTCGATGCCGGCCTGCGTCACGGTCTGCGCACCACGCCAGTTACCGGCAGCGATGGTGTAGCTGTTGGTGCCATTGGTCACTTCACCCGGGATGATGTCGGCGCCCGGTGCCTGGTAGTTGGTGCCATAAGAGCCACGCAGTGAGAAGTTGTCGGTCAGGGTCCACTGACCGGACACCTTGTACACCGTGGCATCCAGACCGATCGAGAACTCTTCGTAACGGGCTGCAGCGGACAGGTAGACGTTATCCAGCAGCGGCAAGCTCAACTCGCCAAAGACAGAGGTCTGATCCTGGGTGCTGCGATCCGGCACGTTGGTGGCAAAGAACTGGAACGGGCCAGGTGCATCCGGTGTACAGCCGTTGTACAGCGGATCGGTGGGTGAGCGCGGGACCTGGCCTTCATCAGCCGGGTTCTGGCACTGGGTAGAACCGTTGAACAGCGGGTCACTGACCTGCTCGGTGTTTTCAGTGGTACGCCACTGTGCACCGAGCGCCCAGCCTACGGTACCACCCGGCAGTTCCAGCGGGGTTTCGCCGCTGAATACCGCGTCGAAGGTCAGGTTGTAGTTCAGGTCACGGGCAGCACGCGGGTTAAACAGCCACTCGACCAGCTCGTCCGGGTTCTCGGAGCCAGCGATATAGCTGGGGTTCGCCAGACCCAGCACCGGCTGGCCAGCGAAGTTGGACGCAAACGGGTTGTACCACATACAGCCGGCAGAACCTGCCATGGCGGGGTTCTGGGTACCAAAACGGTTCGGGTTCAGGTCTGGCACGTTACAGTTTGGACCACCAAAGCCGTTCAATGCTTCCTGCACGCGGTACAGCATCATGTCGGGGCTGTCGGCATACAGGTTGCTCTGGTTGTAGGTGGCAGCGATGTCGTAGCTGATGCCATTGCTGAATTCGCCTTCAAAACCGGAGGACAGATGCGCAAACTTGTTGCGGATCTTGCTCGGGGTACTGAACTTGCCGTCTTCAGCAAAGGTTGCCAGTCCGCCGTGGGCAAACGCACGGTAAGTCACCGGAGTGAAACCTTGTGTTACAGCATAGGCCGGGTTGCTGGCAAAACCGGTACGTTGTGCAAACGCCGCAACGTGCGGGTTGGTTCTGGGTACATACAGCTGATAGGTCGCGCCACCATGAATGGCCGGACCACGAATAACCGGCTGTGACGGTGAGCCATACTGGTAAGGTGTATCCACCATGGAGTATGCCGCACGTGCATAGAAACTCATGGTGTCACTGATTTCAGTCTTGACCTGACCGTACAGGCGGTAGATGTCGTTGTCGGACACCACGTTGTAGTACGGGATGTAGTTGTAAGCGCAGCTGAAGTTGTTGACGTAGATACCGCCAACCGCCTCACAGGAACTCTGGGTGAAGTCGGAAATGACACCACCTGTCGGAGCGCCCCAGTCGCCATTGGCGGTTGAGGAGGCCGGGTTATAAGTCTGTGTCGCCGGCAATGCGCCGCGCGGCAGCCAGCCCGCGAGGTTGGTCAGTGTCGACCACGGTGCCGGGTTGACCCAGTAGGGCTGATCGGTGAAGGAGCGGTCAGTTGCATCCAGACGTGAACGGTGTTCCCACTGGGCTGCCCAGACCACGTCGGTCTGATCGCCACCAAAACCACCGATGATGCCGAGGCTGTAGTCGCCGGCAGAACCGTCAATGGCCTTGTAGGATGACTGCACTTCCACACCGTCAAAGTTGTCACGGCTGATGAAGTTGACCACACCACCGGTGGCGTCCGCACCATAGGTTACTGCCGCACCGTCCTTCAGGATTTCGGTACGTGCCAGTGCGATGGACGGGATCACCGAGGTGTTCTGGGTAACACGGCGGCCGTTGAACAGAGACAGTGTCTTGTCAGAGCCAATACCGCGCAGGTTGTAGCTGACGCTACCGGTCAGGCCGGCACCGCCGAAGTAGTAGGATTCACCAGAAGTTGCGCCAGAGATACTGAGGCTCTTGGCGAAATCCAGGGCCGACGGAGAACCTGACAGTTTCAGGTCTTCCTGGGAGTACACTTCAACGGGAAGTGCGGCATCAACCGGAGTGCCGCGGATCAATGATCCGGTGACAACGACTTCTTCGATTTCCGGTGTTTGCTGGGCAAATACGAGTGTGGGTGCGACCAGTGACGCACAAGCGATGCACCGGTAAAGCTCTTTTAACTTCATCGGGTTTCCCCCCCTTTTGGTAACGTCTTTTTTTGTGACTGCGTTTTGTTCAGACACAAAAAAAGCAAAGCTTGCACGCGCTGCGTTTTGCCGTATTCAGGTCCCGCCTTTTGCGGTTGTAATAGTAATGCCCATCCCTATCACCCACGCTCATGTGAGTCTTGATCAGCCTTGCGTGTGCACTCTTTGCTTGTTTTTGTTGTGTTTAAACGACTGCAGACTATTTCTAAACGTTCGATAGATTGGAAAGTGTTACTTATTCTCACAGAATGATCAGTTTGTTACCTTTCATAACACTTTGTTTGTTATAGCAATCCGCTCGATCGACCGCTCGAAGCCTAAACCAGGTGTTTCAATTCAGTCAAGTATTGTTGCAATTGACTGTCGATTCCAAAGCGGTCTGGACGACCACTGAGGCACCGGTCTATTCTGGCATTTGCTTCATGAAACACGACCGGCACAACAACCCGGTACTTACAACACGGACCGCAGCCAACAGCGGATTTTCCCGCCGCTGCGGCACAGCACAGGAATCAGGCATCATGAGCAGACAAACACTGTTGATTGGCACTCGCAAGGGCGCCTGGACGCTCAGTCGTGAACACAATACCGCCAGCTGGCAACTGCAGGGCCCGCAACATCTGGGCGCGGTGGTCAGCCATTACATCGCCGATCCCCGACATCCCGGGCGCCGTCTGATGTCGGTGGGGAGCGGACATCTGGGACCCTCGGTCTTTATCTCGGCCGACGCCGGGCGAAGCTGGCAGGAAGCTGCGACACCGCCCGCATTTACCAAGGTCGCGACCGAAGAGGGCGATGGCCGCAGTGTCGACCATGTGTTCTGGTTGACACCAGGCCACGCAACCACGCCCGATGTCTGGTATGCCGGCACCTCGCCCCAGGGTCTGTTCCGCAGCGATGACGGCGGCAACACCTGGGCCGAGGTCAAGGGATTCAATCACCACCCGGATTTTTTCCAGTGGCGAGGCGGCGACAAGGACGGCACGCCGGATGGTCCCAAGCTGCATTCGGTGATTGTGGACCCCTCTGATCGCCGCCACCTGCTGGTGGGCATGTCCGGCGGTGGAATTTTTGAGTCCTTTGATGAAGGTGGCAGCTGGAGGGCGCTGAACAAGGGCGTGGCCATGGACTTTTATCCGCCCAAAGACGATGGCAGCGAGTATGAGTTTGGCCACGATCCGCACTGTGTGGTCATGCATCCGTTGCACAGCAACCGTCTCTATCACCAGAACCACTGCGGTCTGTATCGCATGGACAGAGACAAATCCGACGTCTGGCAGCGTATCGGCAACAATATGCCCAAAGACGTGGGGGATATCGGTTTCCCGATTCTGGTGCATCCTCATGATCCCGACTGCATCTGGGTGTTCCCGATGGACGGTTCCGGCCAATGGCCGCGCACCAGCCCTGACGGCAAACCGGCCGTGTATTGCAGTCGCGATGGTGGTGCCAGTTTTGTACGCCAGGACAAGGGGTTTCCGGCCAGTCAGGCATGGTGGACGGTCAAACGTCAGGCCATGGCCGTCAGCAGTGGCAAAACCGCCAGTGTGTTTCTGGGTAATACCCAGGGCCAGATCTGGGGCAGCGATGATGAAGGCGGGCACTGGCAGTGTCTGGTCAACGATCTGCCGCATATTTATGCCATCGAAGTGGTGGAAGAAGCGTGATCCGGGTGTTTCTGCCCAGTCAGGTCGACAGCTACTGTGGCGGTGTGCGTGAGCAGCACTTTGATGCGGCGGGAATCGGCACACTGTCAGAGCTGATGGATGCGCTCGAGCAGCGATTCCCCGGGGTGCGCTTTCGTCTGGTTGATGAACACAATGCGATACGGCGCCATATTGCGATGTTTGTGGGTGAGAGCATGGTGCATACCCTGGCGGTGCCGGTTGTCGATGGCGATCGGGTTCAGATTGTCGGGGCGCTCAGTGGCGGGTAAGCTTGTGCCCCTGACATGACAACCCTGAAGCCTTACAGCGCCGGAGCACCTTATGACGCAGTCCCGACACATCCGATCTTTTTCACTGGCTTGCCGCGCCGCACCCTTGCTGGCAGCGATGTTGGCCGCATGGCCATCGCTGCTGTCGGCGCAGGCGCCCGATGTGCCGGGCTTTGATGTGGCAGATCCGGCGTCGTTGGGTCTGTCTGCACAAGGTTTGCAGGCGGTGACTGCAGCGCTGCAGGCACATATTGACGCCGGCGACATTCCGGGCGCAGTGGCAGCGGTGATGAAAGACGGCAAACTGGTGTATGCCGAAGCGCTGGGTTACAAGCACATCGAAGAACAGCGCCCGATGTCTTTTGATGCGCTGTTTCGCACCTACTCGATGACACGCCCGATCACCTCGGTGGGGATTCTGATTCTGCATGACCGTGGTTTGCTCAACGTGAATGATCCTGTGCAGAAATACCTGCCGCAGTTTGCCAACCAGCCAGTGTTGCAGGATGCCAGTGATGCTGATGTGCAAGAAGTGCGTCCCCGCAACGGAGACATCACCATTGCCCAGTTGCTGACACACACCTCCGGGATCGGTGATCGCAACAGCGCGCTCTACCGTGCCAACAATGTACACAGCTATGACCAGACTCTGGAGCAGGTGGTGAACAACGTGGCAGCGCTGCCGCTGTTTGAGGATCCGGGTACGGTGTACCGTTATGGCATGCATGCCGAAGTGCTGGGCCGCATTATTGAAGTGGTAACCGGCCAGGACATCCTGAGTTTTTATCAGCAGGAACTGTTTGAGCCGCTGGGCATGACCGACACGGTGTTTTATGTGGATGACAGTCGCCGTGAACGGCTGGCCACGGTGTATCGTCCTGATGCCGAAGGTCGTTTGCGCCCGCATGAAATGGAACACATCCCGGTGACTGAACCGCGTGCGCTGAGCAGCAGCGGAGTGGGTCTGGTGTCGTCGACGGCAGATTTCCTGCGCTTCTCACAATTGTTTCTTGATGGCGGTGTAGCGCCGGACGGGCGCCGCATCCTGAGTGAAGGCGCCGTGCGCATGGCAGCGGAAAATGCCGTGCCGGCGGCATTGATGCCCATCGGTGCGTCCGGCTACTGGGCCGGCTCGGGCTGGTCACTCGGTGGTTTTGCGGTGGCGCTGGAGCCCTCAGCCTACAATCACACGGTCAATCAGGGGGAGTTCTGGTGGGATGGCTCTGCCGGCACCCGTTTCTGGATTGATCCCGAAGAAAACATGATCAGTATTGTGATGGCTCAGGTGTCGCCAGCGGGTGGCAATGGTTTCCGCGAGCGCTTCAAGACACTGGTGTACGAAGCGCTCGCTGACTGACGGTCAGCTGTGGCCCAGTCCGTACACCGGCAGTTGCCAGTAACGGATGTCGTCCCCAAAGCGCTTGTTCAGGTTTTGTGTGACACTGGGCACATCATCTTCGTTGATCAGTATTTCAAATTGCACACGTTTGCGCCTGCCGGTGACCTGCTCAGTCACCGTCATGGCGCCATGTGCGCCATGACCATAGGCGGTGAATGAGGTAAACCCCTCAATCGCCGGATGCGTCAGCAGATAATCCACAACGTCTTCTTCCAGCGCAGGCGGGGTATTCAGTACCAGCATGGTGGGTGTTGTCATGTCCGTGTCCTTCAGGCCGCGGGGGCGCTGTCATGATGAAAGCGTCGGTAAACTATCGGTAGCAGAAACAGGGTCAGCAGTGTTGAACTGATCAGCCCCCCTATCACCACAATCGCCAGCGGTTTCTGAATTTCCGAGCCGGGGCCGGTGGCCAGCAGCAGCGGCACCAGACCAAAGGCACAAATCGTGGCGGTCATCATCACCGGACGCAGCCTGCGCATCGCGCCTTCCTGAACCACTTGCGCAATGGCCATGCCCTTGTCAGCCAGATGATTGAAGTGCGACATCATCACCACGCCGTTAAGCACCGCAATACCGAGCAGGGCGATAAACCCGACAGAAGCCGGCACCGACAGGAATTCCCCGGTCAACCAGAGCGCAATCAGGCCACCGGTCATGGCGAACGGTATATTCGACAGAATGATCAGCGTCTGTTTGACCGAGTGGAAAGTCATGAACAGCACCAGCGCAATCAGCAGCAAGGCCACCGGGATCACCAGGCCCAAACGTGCTGCGGCCCGCTGCTGGTTTTCAAACTCGCCACCCCATTCCAGTGTGTAACCTTCGGGCAGGGTCATTTGTTGGTTGATGACAGCGCGTGCCTCGTCAACAAAACCGACCAGATCGCGGCCTTCCACGTTGGTACGAATCACCGAGAAACGCTGGCTGTTTTCACGGTTGATACCTACGGGGCCTTCCACGCGCTGGATACTGGCGATATCAGCCAGCGGAATAAAACCACCGTCCGGCAGGGCTATCAGGTTGTTGCGCATCAATGCCAGACCATCACCACGTACCTTGTCGAAGCGTATCATCAGCGGAATGCGGGCGCTGCCTTCAATCACGGTGCCGACGTTCAGGCCTTCAATTTCCGCACGCAGACGGCGCTGGAGTTCATCCGCATTCAGACCTAGCTGACCCGCGCGTTGGCGATCAATGACAATCTGAAGATACTGGGCACCTTCATTGATGGTGGCAATGGTGTCGATGGCACCATCTATACCGGATACCGTGTCGGCAATGCGCTGTGCGTACTCGTTGAGGGCATCCAGATCTGTGCCAAACAGTTTGATCGCCACATCACCACGGGACCCGGTCAGCATTTCCGACACGCGCATGTCGATCGGCATGGTAAAACCGTAGTTGATGCCTTTGAAGGTATCCATGACCTCGCGCAGATGGGTTTCCAACTCGGCTGTTTCCTGTACCCGCCATTCGTCACGTGGTCTCAGGTGCAGGAAAATATCAGTTTCGTTCAGGCCCATGGGATCCAGACCAATTTCGTCCGATCCGGTGCGCGAGACCACACGCAGAATTTCCGGGACTTCGGCCAGCAGCGCCTTTTCCACCTGCTGTACCAGATGGGTAGACGTTGCCAGGTTGATCGACGGAATCATTTCCAGCTGAATGATCAGATCACCCTCATCCATGGTTGGCATAAAGGTTTTGCCCACGCGTGGGAAAATCAGCGCGGTGACAATCAGCAGGGCAGCCGCAATACCCAGAATATAGACCGGCCGGTTCAGTGCTTTGGTCAGTAGCGGTTTGTAGAGACGCAGCAGGTTCCGCGCCAGCCAGGGTTCATCGTGACCTTCGGCTTTGATCAGGAATGAGGCAATCACCGGGATAATGGTCAGCGACAGTACCAGCGAACCCACCAGTGCAAACACAATCGTCATGGTGACCGGGCCAAACAGTTTGCCCTCAAGTCCCTCCAGTGTCAGCAGCGGCAGGAACACAATGATGATGATCAGAATGCCTGAGGTTACCGGCACGGCCACGTCCTTGACGGCGCGGTAAATGATGTGCAGACGCGGCAGGCGTTTGTTATGGCCATGATGAGCCATCGACGACACGATGTTTTCCACCACCACAATGGCTGAGTCCACCAGCATGCCAATGGCAATGACCAGACCTCCCAGGCTCATCAGGTTGGCGCTCATGTCCATGCTGTTCATCAGCAGAAATGTGACCAGCGCCGACAGTGGCAGAATCATCGCTGCCGTCACCGCTGCCCGAATATTGCCCAGGAACAAACCCAGCAGCACAATCACCAGCACCACCGCTTCAATCAATGCTTTGGAGACGGTGCTGACGGCACCTTCAATCAACACGCTGCGGTCATAAAACACCTCGGTGTGAGTACCGGCTGGCAAGGTCGCTTCCAGTTCCGCAAGTTTGGTTTTGACGCCGTCCACCACGTCACGCGCGTTGGCACCGGCCAGCCCAATGACCAGTGCCTGCACGGCTTCGGATTTGCCGTCGGCGGTGACTGAACCATAACGCTCCAGACTGCCGGTGGTGACAGCGGCAACCTGTGATAACGGCACGCGTGTACCGTGACTGGTGGCAACCTGTATATGTTCAATGTCCGCTGCATTCGCAATCGCGCCAGCCACGCGTACCAGCATGGCTTCTTCACCCTGGTCAATGCGGCCGGCACCGTCGTTGCGGTTGTTCAGCTCCAGGGCCTGGATCAGTGCTTCGGTGCTGACACCCAGCAGGGACATCGCAGCCGGGTCGGGTGTCACTTCCCATGTGCGCACAAAACCACCGAGAGCATTGACATCGGCGACACCGGGCACAGTGCGCAGAGCCGGACGAATGACCCAGTCCACCAGATAGCGCTTTTCTTCCAGTGTCATGTTGTCACTTTCAATCGTGAACATGAACATGTCGCCCAGCGGTGTGCTCATTGGGGCCAGCCCGCCGCTGATATCACCGGGCAGGTTGTCCCAGACATTGCCCAGACGTTCGGCAACCTGCTGGCGGGCCCAGTAAATATCTGTTCCCTCTTCAAAATCCAGTGTGATGGAGCTGAGTGCGTATTTGGAAATCGAGCGCAGAATGGTTTTGCGCGGAATGCCGAGCAGCTCCACTTCGATGGGCTGGGTAATCAGCGATTCCACTTCTTCCGGTGTCATGCCCGGGGCCTTGATAATAATCTTGACCTGCGTCGGGGAAATGTCCGGGAACGCATCGATGGGCAGTTGCAGCAGCGCCCGCACACCAAATCCCGTCAACAACAGTGCCAGCAAAACGGCCAGCAGGCGTTGACTCAGTGACAGTTGAACCAGTCTGGCCAGCATTATTCCGTGCCTCCCAGACCCAGTTGGATGCCCTTGAGCACGGCAGTGCCCTGTACCACAACCTCTTCACCGGCCTGCAAGCCGCTGGTGGCAATATAGTTGCGACCTGATGGCGTCAGCGACAGTACCCGTGCTTCGGCACCGGTGCCGGTGCGTACATAGACTGTCGTTTCCTCACCGGCATGCACAACCGCCTCTGCGGGCACGCGCACACCACGCTCGGCCGGTGGCAACACGAGCGTTACAATCTGGCCAGGCAGCAGTGCGACCGTTGCGTTGAACTCGGCCTGAACGCCAACGGTCTGGGTAGCGGTGTCAATCTGGCGATCAATCTGACGTAGCGTCAGCGCTGTCTCCAGATTGGTGACATTCAGTGTGGCACCTGGCGCCAGATTGCCAGCCAGTCTGGCTGGCACGCGAGCGTTGACCCAAAGCGCATCGGTACTTTGCAGCGTCACCAGCGCGTCACCATCATCGACTTGAGCGCCAGCGGCGACTAGGCGCGCGCTGACAACAGCGTCTGAAGCTGCGCGTACCACGTACTCACCCATAACCGGGGCACGTTGCAGCCAACCGTCAAGCTCGCGTGCGCTGAACCCGGCACTCTGCAATCGCTGGCGAGTGCCTGCCAGCATCGCGGCTGCTCGTTGCTGTTCGCGCTGACTGCTTTGCAAGCGCTGTTGCGCAATAATGCCTTCGTTCAGCAGACGCTGGTCCCGCTCCAGATTGGCTTGTGCTTGCGCCAGTGTCAGTGCGGCATTCAGAAAATCCTGTTGTGCCAACAACAGGTCTTCGCTGCGCAGCGTCACCAGCGCAGCGCCGGCACTGACGCTGCTGCCACTGTCGACATGCCATTGCTGTACCTGTCCTTCAAACAGAGCCAGCACATTGGAAGACTGGTTCGGAGCCGCGATCACAGTGGCGGGCACGCGGTCGCCATCGGCACCAGAAACGGCTTGCACCGGCGCAAATACGATGGCCAGTCGCTGCAAATCGGCTGCATCCAGTGCGATAGCTTCCTGCGCGTTAACGCCCGGCGCAAGATACAGCAGCGCTACGGCGATGGCGCCCATCAATCGACTGCGACGTCCCCGGCGGAGTGGAAAACACGTGTGCAACATCAGGGTATTCATGGCAGGACTCCCACAATCTGGTTGTATTCGGCTTCAAGGTGTTGCTGGCGCAGCAGCAGCTGTTGATAGGCGAGTGCGGATTCACGCGCACGCTGCAGAATCAGGATGACCTGAGGCAGTTCCAGCTCGCCGGTTTCAAACGCCGTTTGCGCCATTTGCTGTTGCCGCTGACTCAATTCATGCTCGCGTGCCGCCAGTGGCAGCGCATCGGCGACGGTCGACAATTCGTGTTTGACCTCGTGCAGGCGAGCGGTCAGTTCGCGCAAGTCTTGCAGACGTGCCACCTCGCTCGTGCTGCGGGCCATGCGCGCTTGACTGCCGGCTGCATTGACAACGGCGCGGGTGGCAAACGGTATCGATACGGTCACGGCGGCGCTGTTGATATAGGGCTGGCGCCAGTCGCCGCGTTCGCGGCGTAAACCCACACTGAGACTCGGGCTGCCACGTGCCTCGCGTTCAGCTTCCAGCACAGCGGCATCGCTGACGACGAGTTCACTCTGGCGCAAAGCCAGCAAGGGATGATTGTCCGGGATGGTTTCCAGTGTGCTCAGGGTCTCCCGATGCAGCTCGGCCGGGCGCAGCGACAGTCCTGTCAGCACTTGCCATTCACGCTCGGCATCGACGCGGGCTGCATCGGCATCCATCAGTTCGCGGTTGCGTTGCAGCCACAAGCTTTCGGCCTGCATCACGTCGAGTTCGGATGCGGCCCCCGCCTGTTGCATACGACGTGTGGTATCGAGCAAGTGTTGAGCATCCTGAACAACCTGCTGGCTGGTAGTCAGCGCCAGATCTGCACGCTCAAGCTCGGCCACTGCGCTGCGCAGACGTCCGGCGATCAGCCAGTGCAACCAGCGCTGCCAATGAGCGCTGCGCTCTGCATACGCATCACCCAGTGCCAGTGCGTCACGACGTTCACCAGGACGCCACAGATTGAAGGCAATCCCGGTTTCCAGTTCACGCAAGCCCTGGTCGGTTTGCAGACGGTCATCAATCATCGAGGTTTGCCAGGACGGCGCTCCGACTATCCAGCGCCGGGCCAGTGCCTGTATCGTCTGCGCCTGTTGCCCGGTACTCTCTTGCAATTGCGTTTCCGGTGCTTCCCTGATTGCCTGTTCCAGGACCGACACGAGTGTCATCTGCTGGTTGCGCGGCAGGGGCTCATGCAGTTCGGCATGATCAGTGATCGCCAATGGCTCTGCAGCGGATGCCGGCAGGTGGATGCCAGCCATCCCCAGCGCAAGGCAAACGCCGAGGGCGAGTTTCTGGGGCAGCAAGGGACAATACACGGTGGAGTCACTCCCGGGGTTTGACATGATGCCAGCATCATACGCGAGCAAATGTCGAAATTTTGTCGACAATAACCTGCAATCACACATCAGCTTGCGCCTGATCAAACAAGCTGACGCTCTCTGGCGCGCGCTGTGCCACAATAATCAGCCATGAACATCCTGATCATCGAAGACAACCGTGACATCGCCGCCAATATCGCGGACTACTTTGAGCCGCTGGGGCATAGTCTGGATTTTGCCAACAGTGGCACAGCCGGCCTGGCGCTTGCCCTGCAACAGCAGTTTGACGTGATTGTGCTGGATCTCATGCTGCCTGGTATGGACGGACTCAGCGTGTGCCGCCAGCTGCGCTCACAAAAGACACGGCACACGCCAGTGCTGATGCTGACCGCGCGCGATCAACTGGATGACAAGTTGCAAGGATTTGCTGCCGGTGCGGATGACTATCTGGTCAAGCCGTTTTCCTTGCGCGAGCTGGAAGCACGTTTGCTGGCGTTGGTCGCGCGCTCACAACGCAATACACGTTCCGGGGAGTTGCAGGTCAACGATCTGACTTATAACCCTGACACCCGCGTTGCCGAGCGTGCCGGGCGAGTGCTGGAACTGAATCCGGTACAGCGCCGGCTGCTGGAAATTCTGATGCGCCAGAGCCATCGCGTGGTAACACGCGAAGAGCTGGAGCGCGAAGTGTGGGGCGATACACCACCCGAGAGCGATTTGCTGCGTACACATATTTATGCACTGCGCAATGTGGTGGACAGACCGTTTGCGGTCAAACTGATTCATACCATTCATGGCACCGGGTACCGGCTTTATTATTCGCAGCCATCCTGAGGGCGGGGGCAACCAAGGCATGTTCAATCAATTGAGTCTGCGAGCGCGCCTGATGTGGGCGATAGTGGCACTGGTCACCCTGATCAGCACGCTGTTTGTCACGGTAGTGTGGGAAATGAAGGTCAGACTGGAGGCGGTGGCGTTCAGTCACATGGTGGCCGATCAGCTGGATCTGATTTTGCAAGCACCCGGTGGTCCGGCGAGCTTTGATGAGTCACTGCTGCGCGACTGGCATCTGTATTATGGTGATCGGCTGGCGCAGATGCCGCCAGCGTTTGCCAACTTGCCTGCAGGCTCTCATCATGCGGTGCGGGTCGACGGACGTTATTATCAGATTGAAGTCAGTGACAGCCGCAATGAGCACGTTGTGCTCAGCCATGACATCACGGAATGGGAGTTGCAAGAACACTGGCTGTTGAGGGTGCTGGCCGCGGGTGTGCTGTTGGTGCTGGGTGTGGCAGTGGTCGCCGGGCGTTGGTCAGCCATCGCGGTGCTGGCACCGTTGCAACAGCTCACCAGGCATCTGGGCAAGGTCAGGCCAGACCAGCGTGGTGTCCGTATCGCCGGTGATTTTCAGGGGAGTGAGACTGCACACATTGCCCGAGCTTTTGACCAGTACATGGAACGACTCGACCAGTTTGTTGAACGTGAAAAGTATTTTGCCACCGCCGCCAGCCATGAACTGCGTACCCCGCTGGCCATCATCAAAGGTGCTGTTGAGGTGCTCGATGCCCAGTCCCGACAGCAGGCGATGACCCCGGCCTCGCAACGAGCCCTGCAACGTATTGAGCGCGCCAGCGATGACATGATGGGGTTTATCGAAGTCAGTCTGTTACTGTCGCGTGAGGAGTCCAATCCGGTCAGCGATGGTCATGGTGTCAGTGTTGCTGCGGTTGTGCGGCAACTGTGTGACGATTTGTCCGCACCGATGCATGAGCGCGGCATTCGGCTGCAATTGACCCTGGCTGACGATATTGAACTGCAGCAAAGCCACAGTGTGGTGCAGGTGCTGATTGGCAATTTGCTGCGCAATGCGGTTGAACACACACGTGATGGCCAAATCACAGTCGCACTGACAGTCTCGAATCTGACGATCTGTGACACAGGTGAAGGCATTGCACCCGAACAGCTGGAACACGTTTTTGAACGCAGCTACTCGACCAAGGAGCAGGGCACTGGTATCGGTCTGAACCTGGTGCGTCGTTTGTGTGAGCGATTTCAGTGGCAGGTGCGTCTGTCCAGTGAGGCGGGGCGAGGCACCTGTGTGGTCGTGGATTTTGCCCCGGTCAATCTGGCCGAACAGGGTTCAGTGATCGTGATCAGCCAGCTCGGCAAATGAGGCGCGTGTGAGTCTGGCCAGATCAGCCGCCGTCAGCTCAATTTCCAGACCGCGCCGCCCGGCGCTGACAAAAATGGTGTCGAAGCCTTGCGCGGATGTGTCGATGAATGTGCGCAAGGCTTTTTTCTGCCCCAACGGGCTGACACCGCCCAGCACATAACCCGAGCTGCGCTGTACATCAGCAGCAGGTGCCATGTCAGCTTTTTTTGCACCGGCGGCTTTTGCGAGTCGTTTCATGTTCAGCAGCGCGCTGACCGGTACCACACCCACGGCCAGTTCACGATTGTCGAGCAGGACTACCAGCGTTTTGAAAACGCGCTCGGCGGCTACCCCCATTTTTTCAGCCGCCTCCAGTCCATAAGAGGCGGCAGCAGGGTCGTGGCTGTATTCATGAATGCGGTACTGGATGCCGGCTTTTTTGGCCGCGTTGATTCCGGGTGTCATTGTGGCGGCAGAATTTCCTGGCGCATTTCGCCGAGTCCTTCCACGCCGATACGTACCACATCACCGGGTTGCAGATACTGGGGCGGCGTCATGCCATCACCCACGCCTTCCGGTGTGCCGGTGTAAATCAGATCGCCGGGCATCAGGGTCATGAACTGGCTCAGATAACTGACAATGTGCGCAACCCCGAACACCATCTGGCTGGTATTGCCTTGCTGGCGCATCTCACCATTGACCTCGGACCACACCGCCAGATTTTGCACATCGTCGATGTTGGCGCGGGTTACCAGATACGGACCAAAGGGTGCAAAGGTGTCGGCGCTTTTGCCTTTGACGAACTGGCCGCCGCGCTCGCGCTGGAAGGCGCGCTCTGAGACATCATTGCCCACGGTGAATCCGGCCACATAATCGAGCGCCTCGGCCTCACTGATGTACTGCGCTTTTTTGCCGATGACCACGACCAGCTCGGCTTCGTAGTCGAGCTTGGTGACGCCGCGCGGTTGCAGCACCGGTTCAAACGGCGCGGAGATTGCCGTGACGGCCTTCATGAACACCAGCGGTTCGGTGGGCAACTCCACCTGCATTTCGGCGGCGTGATCCACATAGTTGAATCCGATAGCGATGATCTTCTGGACGCCGGTGACCGGTTCAGCCAGACGTGGACTGCCGCTGACCAGGGGCAGGGAGTCAACCGGAATCGCCGCAATGCGTGCCAGGCTCTCATCGGACAACTGGTCCGGCGTAATGTCGGTGATGTGGGCGGACAGGTCACGGATGCGATCCTGGCTGTCAACAAGACCGGGCTTTTCCTGGCCTTCCGGGCCAAAGCGCACCAGTGTCAACTCCGTGGCCAGCAGTGATGGTGTCAGGGCCAGCAGACTGGCGCCAAGCAACAGGCGGCCTGCAACACGGGCAAATGGTGAACGTCGACGGCATGAACCCGTCAGGGTTGAACGGGTGAGGGCTGAAAATGAGTCAGAGGTAATGGATGACATGAGTGGCTACCGCTTTTTTTATTGGAGGCCGGGAGTATAACGCGACGACTTGCAGGATCAACAGCACGGGAATAAAACGGTGAGGTTTTGCGAATGTACGCCAATGCCTGATGGCGCTACACTGTGCAGCAAGCTGATAGTCCAACCTGACTGACACAACACGGAAAATAATTATGTCCCTGTCTCCCCTGAACCGATTTGGCACCACCGTGCTGGCCTGCGCTGCGCTCTCGGCCAGTTGTCTGAGCGCTGCCTGGGCGCAAACCACACTGGTCACCAACGTCAATGGCTACACCATGAACAGCGAGCGTGAACTGGTGCGCTTTAATGCACTGCAGTTTACCGGTGACACCATTGACCGACTTTACACGGACGCCGATACCCTGCCCACCGGTGACGGGCTGACGGTGATTGATGGCGAAGGCAAGACACTGATGCCGGGCCTGATTGATGCGCATGGCCATATTCTCAATTATGGTCTCAGCCTGCTGCGGGTGGACATGACCGGTACACGATCCGAAGCAGAAGCTGTGCAGCGCGTCATCGAGTTCCAGCAAGCCAACCCCGGATTGCAGTGGATTCAGGGTCGGGGCTGGAATCAGGTGCTGTGGGACAGCAACGAATTCCCGTCCGCCGCTGCACTGGAAGCCGCCAATTCTGATGTGCCGATGTGGTTCAGCCGCATTGATGGTCACGCCGGCTGGGCCAATCGCGCGGCGATCGAGCTGGCGGGTGTTGACGCCACCACACCCGATCCTGATGGCGGCATGATCATCCGGGATTCCGAAGGTCGCCCGACCGGTACCTTTGTCAACAACGCCATGCGTTATATCACCCAGCACATTCCGCAACCGAGTCTGGAAGACCAGAAACTCGCCCTGCGTCGTGCCATGGATGCACTGGCGGCCGAAGGCCTGACCAGCGTGCACGATGCCAGTATCAACAGCACCACTTTGCAGGCTTACAAGGAATTGCTGGCTGAAGGCCCGCTGCCCATCAGAGTGTATGCGATGCTGGCCGGACTCGATCCCATGCTGGCTGACCGTCTGGCAGAAGGCCACTTCATGAGTGAAGACGGTACCTTCTCTGTGCGCAGTGTGAAAATTTCTGCCGATGGTGCGCTGGGCAGTCGTGGTGCCTATCTCAACGAGGACTACAGCGACATGCCCGGCCATCGCGGCCTGTTGCAGATCACCCCGGAGCGCCTGACCCAGTTGATGAACCAGTCCATGCTGGCCGGTTTTCAGGTCAATGTGCACGCCATCGGTGATGGCGCCAACATGATTGTCATGGACAATTTTGAAGCCCTGATCCAGAGCACCAATACGCGTGAGCAGCGTCACCGCATCGAGCATGCCCAGATTCTGCGCTATGAAGATATTCTGCGTTTCAGCCAGTTGGGCGTGATTCCCTCCATGCAAGGCATGCACGCGACCAGCGACAAAAACATGGCCCAGGACCGTATCGGCGAAGTGCGTATTCATGGTGCTTACGCCTGGCGCAAGCTGCTGGATACCGGGGTGAAAATTGCCAACGGTTCCGACTTCCCGGTAGAGCCGGCCAATCCCTTCTTTGGCTTGCACGCGTCGATTACACGCCAGGACCACAACAACGAACCTCCGGGCGGCTGGTTCCCGGAAGAGCGCATGACCCATGAGGAAGCCCTGTTGAGTTTTACGCTGGATGCTGCCTACGCAGCACATCAGGAGAACATGCTGGGCACACTGGAGCCGGGTAAAAAAGCCGACTTTATTCTGGTCAACCAGGACATGTTTGAGATAGACCCGAGCGAGATTTGGAAAATCGAAGTCGACCGCACCTGGGTCGGTGGCCGTCTGGTTGCGGATGCGGAGTAAACCCTGATGCTGAGCCGTCGTCTGTTTCTGCGTAATACGTTGGCGGGCACTGGTGCGCTGCTGGCGGGTGCCGGCAGCTTGACTGCAAAACTCGCGGTGGCCCAGGAAGCCGTGTCGCACGCTTTG
This sequence comes from Pseudohongiella sp., assembly GCA_036834885.1. Lineage (GTDB taxonomy): Bacteria > Pseudomonadota > Gammaproteobacteria > Pseudomonadales > Pseudohongiellaceae > Pseudohongiella. The sequence continues at coordinate 78,994 of DAITNA010000009.1, forward strand.
GATACCTCGTTGTCGGGTGAGCAATTCTGGCAGCAGGTGCGCGCGCAATTCGAGTTCTCCGAGCGTGTGATCCCCATGAACGCGGCCAATCTGTGTCCGTCGTTTCGGGAAGTGGCGGCGCAGGTTGCACAATTGACCTCGGATATCGACCAGGATTGTTCATTCAACAATCGCGCGAAGTTTTCAGGCTTGCTGGAAGATGCACGCAGCCGTGTCGCCGCGCAGCTCAATGTCAGTGCCGAAGAAGTTGCGCTGGTGCGCAATACCAGCGAAGCCAACAGCATCATCAACAACGGGCTCGATCTGGGTGCCGGTGATGAGGTGATTGTGTGGGACGAAAACCATCCCACCAATCATGTGGCCTGGGAAGTGCGCGCTGCGCGTTTTGGTTTTGCTGTGGTCAAGGTGCCAACACCGTCTCCTTTGAACTCGGCACAGCAGTTACTGGAAGCCTTTACTTCGCAGTTCAGTGACAGAACCCGAGTGCTGGCCATTACGCATGTGTCCAACGTCAGTGGTATCAAATTGCCGGTGGCCGAGCTGGTACGCGCTGCACACGCGCGTGGCATTTATGTGCATGTCGATGGCGCGCAGACCTGGGGTGCGATGGCGCTGGATTTGAAGGCGCTGGGCGTGGATTCATTCACGGCCAGTGCCCATAAATGGTTTATGGGCCCCAAAGAAGTGGGCTTGCTGTATGTCAAATCAGAACACATCAGTCGTATCTGGCCCGGTGTGGTGGCATCGGGTTGGGGCAACGGGCCTGAGACGCGTCTGAGTGGTGCGCGCAAGTTTGAATCGCTGGGGCAGCGTGATGATGCTGCGCTGGCAGCGCTGGGCCTGACGGCAACTTTGCACGACCGTATCGGTCCGGCCCGCATCGAACAGCGCATTGTTGAGCTGGCGCAATATCTCAAGCAGGGGTTGCGGCAATCTGGCATTGAGCTGGTGACACCGATGGATGCGTCGCTGAGTTTTGGCGTGGTGGTGGCTCAGGTGCCCGCCGGTCAGGGTGGAGCATTGTCCAACCGCTTGTACGATGAGTACGGCATTGCCGGATCCAGCTCCGGCGGCTTGCGTTTGTGTCCAGCCGTTTACAACACAACGGCTCATGTTGATCGTGCGATTGCCGCAGTCACTGCACTGCTTGCGTAATAACGCTGGCTTCAAGGCTGGAGACAGTTAAAGGGATTCTGAATGTTACTGGAAGCGGTCTGGATAGGTTTTGCCTTCAGCCTCGGTTTGCTGGTTCGCGCCATTGGACTGCCCCCGCTCGTCGGGTATCTGGCCGGCGGTTTTATCATTTCGACGTTTTCCACGGATCTGGGCATGCCGGTAGAGGCAGGCGAGATTCTGGATCATGTATCCCATCTGGGTGTACTGCTGCTGTTGTTCACCGTAGGCCTCAAACTGAATCTGGCCAATCTGGTCAAACCGGAAGTACTCGGTGGTGGCCTGCTGCATTTTGGAATTTCTGTGGTCTTGCTGGCCCCGGCATTGTGGCTGGTTTTTGATCTGGATACTTACACAGCAGGCATGCTGGCGATCGCGCTGGCATTTTCCAGCACGGTACTGGCAGCCAAAGTGCTGGAAACCAAACGCGAGTTGAGGGCATTTCACGGGCGAGTCGCCATTGGCATTCTGATTGTGCAAGACCTGATTGCGCTGGTGGTGATGAGTCTGGCGGCCGGCAGCTCTCCATCCTGGTGGGCCTTGCTGGTATTCACCTTGCCGTTGTTGCGCCCGCTGATTTATCGCCTGATGGATGTCAGTGGACATGATGAGTTGCAATTGCTGTTTGGCCTGCTGCTGGCGCTGGTGGTGGGTGGCTACGGTTTTGAGCTGGTGGGATTGAGCTCGGAGTTGGGGGCGCTTCTGCTGGGCGCCTTGCTGGCGCGGCATCCGCGCGCCGGTGAGTTGTCCAAAACACTGTGGGGTATCAAGGAATTTTTCCTGGTCGGATTTTTTCTCCAGATTGGCATTGGTGGTTTGCCGGATCGTGCTGCCTGGGAGTTTGCACTGGTGATGGTGGCTTTGCTCCCGTTCAAAGCCATTATCTTTTTTGCCTTGCTGGTGCTGTTTAACCTGCGTGCACGCAGCGCCTTCCTCAGCAGTCTGAGTCTGGCCAATTACAGTGAATTCGGTTTGATCATGGCCAGCATTGTGCTGCCGCAATGGCTGGTGCCACTGGCGTTGACAGCAGCACTGTCATTCCTGGTCAGTGCTCCACTGAACCGGTTCGCACATCCGTTGTACGAAAAACTGGCGCGTCGGTTGATCCCGTTTGAACGTGACACCCGGCACCCGGATGAGCAGCCGGTGTCACTGGGCGATGCAGAGGTACTGATCATGGGGCTGGGGCGAACCGGCAGCGCTGCCTATGATCACCTGAAGGACAAATGCCGTCTGATCGCGCTGGATTCCGATCCGGCCCGTGTCGCGTTGCACAAATTGAAGGGGCACAATGTATTTTTTGCCGACGCCGAAGATCCGGTGTTCTGGCAGAATCTGGAGCTGAAAGGGACTCGTGCCGTGATCCTGACCATCAATGAAGTCGAAGCGAAAGTCATTGCTGCGCAGAAACTGAGGCAGAGCGGCTTCTCAGGCCTGATTGTTTCCCACAGCATGCACACGGATGAGGCAGAGAAAATCATCGCGGCGGGTGCGGACGAAACTTACCTGACCATGTCGGAAGCAGGCGTCGGATTGGCAGAGCACGTTTTTCAGGCTGGATTCAGCCGGACTTGAGCGCGATTTCCAGCAGACCATCACGGCGCAAGACGCTGTGATTGACGGCAAATCCTTTGAGCATGGACGTCACCCGCGCCTGCGGGCGTGGCCAGGACGGCAAATGACCATGGTGGCCAGGTCGCACTGAAATCTGGTCGCGCGCCAATACACCGTATTCACGATTGAGTACGTTGGCTTCAGGTTTCAGCAGGATATAGGCGTGACCCAGTGTATGTGGTGCGATGTAGGGCGCCAGTGCATCGGAAAATGCTTTGAGCGCCAGGTCATCCATATAGTTGCAAAAGTCCCAGAACAGGCAAATATCAAACTTTGTGCCGGGCTCAAAGTTCATGGCCGCCTGGAATTTTTCCAGCCAGGCGGCGTGCATGGCTTCGTCCTGCTCGGCCTTGTCGACCAGTTGCCCGAACGGGGTTTTCAGTTTGAGTGCCGGCGGAACCGCCACGGTCTCATGCAGGCCGGCGAAATGCAGGCGGCAGCGACGGTCGCCGAAGTACTCAATGGTTTCGTGAACACCAAAGCCGACGTCCAGCAACATCAACGGCGAAGCCTTGTCCAGTCTGTCGAGCAGATCCGGCATCAGGCGCGTTGGCAGCGTCTCAAGTGATGACATGTTGATGGACTGGGCCAGGCTCACGATCAGGCAGGTTTCACAGACGAGGTGCTGTTGGCGTGTGCGGGATCAATGTCGATGGTGCCTTTGAAACGTGCACCTTCTTCCAGAGTCATCTTGGGTGTGACAATCGTGCCCTTGATGTTGCTGGTGCTCGAGACCAGGACTTTTTCCTTGCCCGTGATATCGCCATTGACCTCGCCATCGATACGAATGGTGCGGGCAGCGATATTGGCATGTACCTTGCCGGTTTTGCCAATCGTCAGTTCATGCGCGGACAGGTTCACAGAACCCTCCACATGGCCTTCAATCAGCAGATTTTCGTCACCGCTGATGTCACCTTTGATGCGAATGGTGGCGCCGAGCACGGCGGATTTGCCGCCACTGCTGGCAGCGGGCGCTTTGTAGGCACCGTAGCTGCTTTCTGCAGCAGGGGCTGCAGCCGGAGCCGGTGTATCGATTTTTTCAGGTTGTTTGTCCTTGTTTCTGTCAAACATGATGTCCACCGCTGTGTGTCTGTTCAGGTTGTTGTGATGGCCGCAGCCAGTCTGATTTTTCTTCGATCGGGTTGTCTCAATCGGGTTTTGTGCTGTCGTGTTCGTTTGACCGTGATGATCAGATCTGATGTCTGATTTTCGGATTCACCGGACTGTAGCAAGGAAGTTGAGCAATGACAACGGCTTGAAACAAAGTTCCTGAATCGTGCTGAGGTTCACGCCACGGTGAGCTGGCGTGGCAGAGTGTTAAGCAGATCACATTTCCCGGATTCGGGTGTGATCTGGCGCACAATCCCGGATGACAAATCTGATGCGCCTGCACTACGATGCCATCCAGCAAGAACAACAAGAACGACCGGGGATTCGATGCGCCGCTCACGGGCAGTGAAACTGATGATTCTGATAGCGCTGCTGGCGGCTGTGTTGCCTGTACTGGCGGCTATCTATCTCGCCCGCGAACAGGGGCTCGATGCCGAGCTGGCGCGAGTCACCTCGTATGCTCGTGTCGTCGTCAACCGATCTGACCGGGCGGTTGACCAGATGAACGAAGCCATTGACCTGTTGGCACAAATTCGCGCCCGTACCGACACCGACTGCTCACCTGCCATGCTGGATCAGATGCGTGAAATCAGTGTGACCATGGAATATGTCAAAGTGATTGGCGTGGTCGAAGGTGACCTGCTCGTCTGCTCCAGCATGGGGCTGCACCCCGAGGGTATTCCCGTTGGATCAGTCGATGTGGTTGCCCCGACAGGCACCCGTCTGCGTTATGACGCGCCCGCGATACTCGCACAATCCGACACTCCGTATGTGTCCCTGGAACGTGACGGCCTGATCGCCATGGCTCAGCGCAACCAGGCCGTGGATGTGGTGGTCGATCAGGAAGGATCGCTGTTTGCCACCTTTGACCCCACCACCAACCAGATCCGGACCAGCAACGCACCGGTCAATCCGGAGTGGGTGACAGCAACCGCAGACACCAGCGAAACGGCGTTTGTGGCGGACGGTTATATCGTGGCGGTTATTCGCTCCGACGACGTCCGTTTTACCGGTGCAATCGCTGCGATTCCGGTCAGTTATCTGAATGAGAGTGTGCAGGATCTGATTCTGCTGCTGTTGCCGATAGCACTGCTGGCCGGTGCCGGCTTGTCAGCGTCACTGCTTTACCTGGCGCGGCAACAGGCGTCGCTGCCCTCACAGATTCGGCTGGGCCTGAAACGCGAAGAATTCTTTCTGGAATATCAGCCCGTCGTGGATCTGGACAATGCCACCTGGCTGGGTGTCGAAGCCTTGCTGCGCTGGCGCCGCCGAGATGGCGAAGTGCTGTATCCTGATGCCTTTGTGCCGGCCGCCGAACAAAGCGGACTGGTCAATCAGCTGTCCTTGCGCGTGATTGAACTGGTCGAACGGGATCTGGGTGTTTTGATCAGTGCGGAGCCGGGATTTTTTGTCACCATCAATCTGTCGGCACGTGATCTGCAATCCGAGCGGGTGCTTGACCGTCTGCTGGAGCTCAAGCGTGTCACTGGCGCCACCGCCGGTCAGCTGGTCGTTGAGCTGACCGAACGCATGCTGGTTGAGCCCGAGAACGCGGCGCGTGCCATCGAAAATATGCGTTCACGCGGTATTCATGTCGCGATTGATGACTTTGGCACCGGGTACTGCAGTTTGTCCTATCTGGAGCAAATGCACTTTGATGCACTGAAAATTGACAAGCTGTTTGTGGAGGCTATTGATAAGGAAGCGGCAACCAGCCCGGTGGTGTTGCACATTATTGACATGGCCCGCACGCTGGGCATGAAAATTGTGGCTGAGGGCGTGGAAACCCCGGAGCAAGAACAATTTCTGAAAACCCAGGGCGTGCAGTTTGCACAAGGCTGGCTGTACAGCAAATCATTGCCGGTCGACAAACTGGTGAGTCACTTTTACACAAACTGACCGGGCATCAGAATCGCTTGCCTAGCTGTTGCTGGCGCGTTTGGCTTTGTACATTTGCCGGTCTGCGTGCCGTATCAGGCTGACAAAATCACTGGCGTGCTCGGGGTACATGGCAACTCCCACGCTCAAGGCCACACTCAGCGAATGATGGCCTGTCGTGATGCGGGTTGAGACTGATTTCTGAATCTTCTCAATGACCCGATCGATATGGTCTGGCTGAATCGACTCCAGCAGAATCACAAATTCATCACCGCCCAGCCGCGCGACGGTATCACTGTCGCGGACACTGGCTTTGAGTCGTCTGGCAACCTCGGTCAGCAAACGATCACCCACATCGTGGCCATAACAGTCATTCACGTTCTTGAAACCGTCCAGATCGACATACAGCAAACACAACTGGGCATTTTCCCGGCGTGCTCGCGCCATCGCTGATCGCATGCGGTCTTCAAACAGAACGCGATTGGGCAGTTGTGTGAGTGCATCATGCAGAGCCAGCTGTTGCAGGCGGGCAATCATCTGCTGCCGCTCAACTGCAGCAGCGATCTGCTCACTGACAAATTGCAACAGCTCTTCATCCGATTCAGTAAAGTTCTGTTGTCCCCGGCGATTGACCAGCAAGGCGCCAAGTGCCTTGTCCTGACGGCGTAGCGGTGCGCCCAGCCAGCAACTCAGGCCTGACTCGTCGGAGCGGGTGTGGTGCATCAGATTGCTGCGGCTGTTCAGCAGTTCCGAGGCCAGCGCAATCGATGTCTGCTGTGCCAACGGCTGGGGGTTGCCGAGGTTGCTCTGACTGCTCACCGTGTAACAATCCAGTGCTGTGGTATCGGCGCCGGAATACAACACGATACTGAAGTGGTCGACCGGCAGCAGCGTACTGACAATCTCCTGAACGCGCGAGAACAGCTCGGGCAGCTCCTGGGTGTTGTTGGCGGCTTCCGAAATGGCGTACATCGCCCGTTGTTTGGCTTCGTAACGAACCCTGCTGGTGATGTCGCGGGCGACGGCAATGCGCAGCCCGGTGTCGTCAGACCAGCGCGCCGACCACATGATGTGGACAATACTGCCGTCCTTGCGGATATAGCGGTTTTCAAAGTACGGCAACTGCTTGCCATCCATGACGCCCCGGGCGGCCTGAAGTGTGCGTTCGAGATCGTCCGGGTGCACCATGTCGACGATGTTGCGCCCGATCATTTCCTCCGGTTTGTAGCCAAATACCTGTTCGCTGCCGGCGCTGACGTAGACAAAACAACCGCTGGTATCCACCACACAGATGGTGTCCAGCAGCAGGTCGATGTAGTTGGCCAGGTCGCCAAAATGTCGGGCAGGCATACAGAGGGTCCAGAGTGGTTTTGCAGGCGTACGTTGTCACGGTTGTTTGCGCTAAGATACCGCAAACTGTGCTGCCGGGTAATCTGTTATGAAAGAACTTTATCCTCCCATTGAGCCCTTCCATTCGGAATACCTGCCGGTATCGCCTCTGCACACGCTGTATGTCGAGCAGGCGGGCAACCCGCACGGCAAACCGGTGGTCTTCCTGCACGGTGGGCCTGGCGGAGGCATTCTGCCGCAATACCGGCAGTACTTTGATCCGACCAAATGGCGCATTGTGCTGTTTGACCAGCGTGGCTGCGGGCGCAGCACGCCGTTTGCAGAATTGCGCGACAACACCACCTGGGATCTGGTGGCCGATATCGAGCGCATACGTCAGCATCTGGGCATTGAGCGTTGGGCGGTGTTCGGTGGTTCATGGGGATCAACGCTGGCGCTGTCGTACGCGACCTCGCACCCGCAGCGTTGCACGGCACTGTTCCTGCGCGGTATTTTCCTGCTGCGCAAACAGGAAATTGACTGGTTTTACCAGCAAGGTTGTTCGCGCCTGTTCCCGGATTTGTGGCAGGCCTATCTCAAGCCAATTCCGCCGCAAGAGCGCCATGATCTGGTTGCAGCCTACTATCGGCGGCTGACCTCCGAGGACGCCTCGGTGCGGCAACAAGCCGCCAAAGCCTGGTCAACCTGGGAAGGTGCCACCTCAAAACTTATCTACGATGCCGACGCTGCAGCCAGGTTTGGTCAGGACGCATTTGCCGATGCTTTTGCCCGTATCGAATGTCACTATTTTACGAACAGGGGCTTTTTCCCCAGTGACAACTATTTGCTGACGCAGGCATCCAAAATCCGGCATATCCCGACCGTGATTGTGCATGGCCGCTACGACGTGGTGTGCCCGGTGGAAAACGCCTGGGATTTGCATCAGCAGTTGCCGGATGCCGAGCTGCACATCATTGCTGATGCCGGTCATGCCCTGTCAGAGCCTGGTATTACGCGCGTCCTGCTCGAGTATACAGATCGCTGGGCCGTGTGAAACAAACAGACAGACACGCCGGCGACCCGAGGTTTTGGCCTGATACATGGCCTGATCCGCCTCACGCAGCAAGCGGTCTTCAGTGGGTTGCGAGTCGCTGGTATCAGCGGGGTTGTAGACGCGCACACCCAGGCTGGCGGATACCCGAACCGGGTCGTTCGCGATGGTGAAGGCCTGGCTGCAGGCATCCATCAGCCGCGCAAGAATGGGTGTGAGCTGATCAATGTCACTGAAGTCCTGCAGGATGATGACAAACTCGTCGCCGCCAATCCGGGCGACAGTGTCGCCTTCACGCACGGCCTCCAGCATGCGGGTGGCGACCGTGCGCAACAAGTCGTCACCGGCATCATGACCGTATTTGTCGTTGACGGCCTTGAATCCATCCAGATCCAGATAGACCACAGCCATCAGGCTGCTGCGGCGATTGGCACGGACCATGCCCTGATACAGCCTGTCCGACAACAGCAGGCGGTTGGGCAGCCCGGTGAGCGCATCGAAGTGCGCAATGCGCTGCATGGCGGCTTCGTTATCCTTGAGGGCCGTGATGTCGGTGGAAATGCCCAGAATGCCAATCACCCGCTCGGGATCATCGTGGTCATACACCGGCGATTTGACCTCGAGATAAACCCGTCGTGAGCCGTCAGCGGCAGGGACTTCCACTTCGATGCGGGTTTTCTCGCCAGCCAGCACACGCTCGTCTGCCTGACGGATCTGCTCACAGGATTCCGGTGGAAAAAAATCGTCATCGCGGCTGCCTGGCAAGGTGTCCAGTGTGCGTTGGAACAGGTCGAGGCAGATCTGGTTGGCATAGACGTAACGCCGTTCGCCATCTTTGATGTAGATATAGGAGGTGACGGCGTCCAGGGCGTCGCGGAAACGTTCTGCCTCGGCATTGGCTGCACGCAAAGCAGTCTCATTGCTGCGCATGTCCTGCGTCAGTTTGTGTGCAATGGTTTCAGCGCGATGCCGGGTTCGGGACATCGACATCAGCAGCGCAAACAGCAGCAAGGTGAGCAAGACCCCGGCTACTGCAGTGCGGCGGACCGGGGCATAGGCATCGGGCGTGAGAGTGTCTGTTAATGGCTCGAATTCCAGCAGCCAGCGCTGGCCGTGAATGTCCAGCAACCGGCTCTGGTGAGGACGGTGCTCGTGTGCTTCATTCTGCAGACCCGGGCTGACAAACATCAGGTTGTCAGCGCTTGCAATGCCGTTGTCGTAAATACGCAGCCCGATGGCGTCCATGTTCACACGTGACCAGTCGCCCACAATGCCATTCATCAGATCTGTCATGCGGAAGGGACTGTATGCCCAGCCAATCAGGGCCTCGCGCCGCTGCTCGGGCGTGCTGATGTCGGCACCATTGGCGTACACCGGTACGTAGATCAGGGTGCCGGCCTGCACATCGGTATCGGTTTCCTGCACCAGTTGTACCCGTCCCGACATACTGGCATCGTTTTCATCGCGGGCACGCTCCATGGCTGTGCGCCGCACTGCTTCCGAGTACATGTCGTAGCCAAAGGCCACCAGATTACGGCCCGCAAAGGGTTCCAGATACACAATGGAGGTATACAGAGAGCGCTCTCCTCCCGGGTAGATACCATAATCGGGGAAACCCTGAGCCTGTATTGTTTCCTGATGGGCGGACAGCTCCTCAGGTCTGACCAGTTGACTGAAACCGATGCCCTGAACGCCGACGAGATTCTCATCCAGACGCAGATTGTCGACATAGGAGCGCCAGTCATCCCGGGTAACCTCGGTGGAGGAGTGGAACAGGCCCGCAGCGCCGCGCAACAACAAGGCGTAGGACAGCAGGCGTTCTTCTATGCGCAACAACACCTGGTCGGCGGCGAAGGCAAAGCTGTCGGCGGCTTCGTCTTCCATCTGGTGCCGGGTATTGTTTGTCGCGATCAATGTGATGCCCAGCCCGATGACCAGAGCACCCCATGCCAGTGACTGTTGACGCAATATGCGGTTGATTGCCTGATAACTGCGAATGACGGATACACCTTGTAAGCCATGTGCGGGACAGAATACGGCGGGCGCCGATGCTGTTTCAACTTCAGATGACAGAGTATCATCGCGCCTTCTACGCAAACAGATCTGCTGCGGATGTTCACAGGGTTCAAATATGGCTGATTTGCCAGTGCTGGTTGTGGGTGCCGGGCCGGCGGGTTTGATGGCGGCCCAGGTGCTGGCTGAATCCGGGCGTACCGTGCAGGTTTATGAACAGATGCCTTCCGCAGGGCGCAAATTCCTGCGAGCCGGTATTGGCGGTCTTAATCTCACCCACAGTGAGGCTGCCGACGATTTCCGGCAACGCTATACGCCGGCACAGACTGTGGCTGACTGGTTGCAACACCTTGATGCCAGCGATGTGCGCGCATGGGCCGCACAATTGGGGATAGAGACCTTCACCGGATCATCCGGTCGGGTTTTTCCGGTACAGAAAAAAGCCTCGCCATTGTTGAGGGCCTGGCTGCGCCGGCTGTTGGATCTGGGCGTGAGTCTGCATACCCGCCACCGCTGGCTGGGATGGGAGTGGCAAAACACTGCTGGCCAGCAGGTGCAGCGTCATCGCTTTCAGACTCCCCATGGTGTGCAGCACATTGAGGCAAATGCCTGTGTGCTGGCGCTGGGCGGGGGCAGTTGGGCGCGGCTGGGGTCGGATGGTCGCTGGTTGTCTGTGCTGGCAGATGCCGGGGTGGATGTGAGTGATTTTGCCGCGTCCAATTGCGGCTTTGATTACCCCTGGTCCAACATCATGCAGCAAGGCTTTGCCGGCGAACCGCTCAAAACAGTGACACTGAGTTTGTTGTTGCAAGATCAGGTGTTGTTCCGGCGTCGGGGTGAAGCCCTGATCAGCCGTCATGGCATTCAGGGCAGCGTGGTTTATGCAGCCTCCCGCTTGATTCAGGACAACATCGCTGCCCATGGAGCGGCGCATTTGTGCTGGGATCTGATGCCGGACCATGATCAGTCCATGATCGAAGCTCGATTGTCCAAAGCGCGCGGCAAGGAGTCGCTGGGCAATTTTTTGCGCAAACGTCTGGGGTTGAGCCCCGTCAAAATTGCGCTGCTGCGCGAGCTGGCACCGGATCGGATGGTGACACCACAGATGCTGGCTGCCAGCATCAAAGCCCTGCCGATGACGGTGCATCAAGCGCGTCCGACCGATGAGGCCATCAGCACAACGGGCGGTGTTGTGTTGACACAGGTCGATTCCCGACTGATGTCGAACACACATCCGGGCGTGTTCTTCGCCGGTGAGATGCTGGACTGGGACGCCCCGACCGGTGGCTACCTGCTGACTGCCTGTCTGGCCAGCGGCAAAGTGGCGGCTGAAGGGGTGCTGAATTATTCTGGCGCAAAGTCAGGCCATTTCGCACGCGACAAACGTATTGAGCCGGACTAGAATCCGGCCCTTATCACGCACCGGTACATGACAGGACCCGGCACATCGTATGACCCTTGATCTGACAACCCTGATTCTGGTGATGGCTGCACTCAGCCTGTCATCAACACTGGTCTTGTGGCTGATCTGGCTGATCAACCGCCAGATGCCCGGAGTGCTGATGTGGTTTGTCGCGAGCGTACTCAATCTGGGTGCTGTCGCGGTCAACCTGCTGTCGTCGTTAAACGCTTTGCCGCCCGGCATGGGCGCCTGGCTCAGCAATTGTTTCAGCCTGACCGGTGGCCTGCTGATCATGGAAGCCACGCTGCGTTTTCGCTTTGGTCTCTCGGTCCAGCGTTGGCGCGCCTTGCTGATGTTGATCCCGGTGTTTGTGCTGATGTCATGGATCAACCGGTTTGATGCCTCGGCGCGTTACGCGTTTCACGACAGTTTTATGGTGGGCTTTGGCCTGGTTTCTGCAGTCGCCATGATCTGGCGTCCCGCAGGTATCGAAGAGTTCCGGGCCAATGTGCTGGCCGCCGTCGGGCAATTGACCATGGTGGTTGCGCTCGGTGGGCGCCTGCTGGCAGCGCTGTTCAGTGATGATGCGGTGACTGCGGGACTGACATCCGCCGGCACCCAGTGGTTCCTGTTTGCAGCCATTCTGTTTTACATCAACTGGAGTTTTGGCTTGAGTGTCGCCTGCTACTCGCGCTCGCGGCGTGAAGTCATGCAGCTGGCACGCGAGGACGATCTCACCGGTTTGCCCAACCGGCGCAGTCTGGACGAGCGCCTGCAATTGTCGCTGGCAGACGCCCGACGCAGTCAGGAGACCTTTGCCGTCATCATGATGGACGTCAATCGTTTCAAACGCGTGAACGACGAACTGGGCCATCGCGCCGGTGACCAGTTGCTGCAGGCGCTGGCCAGTCGCTTGCGTCAGGCGCTGCGCGAAGTCGACTTCGCAGGGCGCCTCAGTGGCGATGAATTTCTGGTGATTGTGCGGGGTGCGCAGGCCGTGAATGGCCTGGACAAACTGGTTGCGCGTCTGCAAGAGATGCTGGAGGGGCGCATTGAATTGCAGGACGGCATTGTCGATGTCAAGGTGAGCATGGGCGTTGCCCAGTGGCCACAGGACAGCGATACGATTGACGGCCTGTTGCGTATGGCCGATGCCCGCATGTACCAGCAAAAGCACCAGCAGGAGCGGGTGACCGGGCTCAAAAGCCGCGAGGACATGGAGCTGGACGAGCCCGCAGCACTGAACTAGTATTCCTGAACGCAGGGTATAACAAAAAACAATAATCCGAACACGGAGCGCATGTCATGACTACACCCTCCACCCGATCGCCCTGGCGGCTGTTTTTGGCCGGCTGGCTGATCATACTGGCTGGCTCCTTGCTGGCACATCTGGTGCAGACCTCAGGCGGCATCGAAATCAAGGATGTGCGTTTCACCGGCAACAACGGCCAGACCCTGAGCGCCTACCTCTATATTCCGCCCAACGCCAGCGCGCGCACGCCAGCACCGGGCATTCTGGCTGTGCATGGTTATATCAATTCACGCGAAACCCAGTCCGGCTTTGCGATAGAGCTGGCACGGCGCGGTTATGTAGTGCTGGCGCTGGACCAGAGTGGTCATGGTTATTCGGATGCGCCGGCATTCTCCAACGGATTTGGTGGCCCGGCGGCGCTGCGCTACTTGCGCGGGCTGGACATTGTTGACGAGGACAATATCGGTCTGGAAGGCCATTCCATGGGTGGTTGGACCGTGTTGGCCGCGGCTGCAGCCATGCCCGATGCCTACAAGTCGGTGGTGCTGCAAGGCTCCAGCACTGGCAGCGGCATGGCCGCGCCGGGTACCCCACAATGGCCGCGCAATGTTGCCGTGGTCTTTGCCCAGTTTGATGAATTTGCTCCGCTGATGTGGGAAGTGCCTCGGGGCAGCGAGGTGATGAACAGTCCCAAATTGCAAGGTCTGTTTGGCGCCCAGTCTGCGGTGGATGTGGGCCGCGTCTATGGTGATATCGATGCAGGCACCGCCCGCGTTTTGTACAACCCGCCGGTCACACATCCCGGCAATCATCTCTCGCATGTCTCCATCCAGCACACCATCGACTGGTTTGCGCAAACGCTTGATGTCGATCCGGTGGAAGGGCCGTCCACACGCAATCGCGACGGCCAGATCTGGTTCCTGAAGGAAATCGGCACCCTGACTGCGCTGGTCGGCTTTGTGGTGTTGATGGTGGGTGCGATGCAGGGACTGATTCGTTTGCCGGTGTTCTCCGCGCTGACCGCTGGCACCGGGCCTGCCGCTGCGTTTGAACAGCGTAACCGGCGCTGGTGGTTGCTGGCGCTGGTCAGCGCGGTGATTCCGGTGGCGACGTTTTATCCGCTGATGGGCCTGGGGGCGGGTCTGATCCGGGCTTCGTCGGTATTCCCGCAAGGCATCAGCAATCAGGTGATGCTGTGGGCGGTGGTCAACGCCGTGATTCTGACCGGCCTGGGTTTTGTGGTGAAAGGACGCAAGGTGGCGTTTGCAGCGATTGGCTGGCAGAACAAGGGTGTGCTGGCGCTGCTGTTTGCCATGGCTACTGTGTTTGCGGGTTATCTGGCGCTGCTGGTGATGGATTTTCTGTTTCAGGTGGATTTCCGTTTCTGGTTTGTGGGACTGAAGCTGTTGAGTCTGGATCAGTTCCAGATGATGCTGGTGTATCTGTTGCCGTTCACACTGTTTTTTATGCTGAGTCTGCGCGCGCTGCATGGTGGTTTGTCGGTGGCCGGGGACAGTGTGCGCTGTCAATACCTGGCTAATGCCGGCGTGATGGCGGGTGGTTTTATTGTGTTTCTGGTGTTGCAGTATGCCAGTCTGTTTATCGGCGGTCTGTTGCTGACGCCGGGTGAGCCGCTGAACACGATTGTGATGATTCAGTTTGCGCCCTTGCTGGTAATGGTGGCGGTGGTGGCGACCAGCGCCTGGCGCTTGACGGGCAGTTATGTGCCGGGGGCGCTGGTGAATGGTTTGTGGGTCAGCTGGTACATTGTGGCTGGTCAGGCGACGCAGGCTGTTTGATTTGTTTGTTGGTGGATCGGTGTGGTGGACGTGGAGGGATGAGGTGGGGCGGATCGGCCGCATGTGTCACGGTGCAGACCGGCGCTGCGGAACTCGACCTTCGCGGCTGCGCCGCTCGGGACTCGAACAATCCTCGCGCTGGTTCGGTCTGCACTGTGACACATAGGCGCGGCCTGATTGATCCGTCCCACCTCATCCCTCCACGTCCACCACACCGATCCACGTCGAGTGCAACATGTCGCCTGCGTCGACTGACCGTTGGGTGGTGGCGCAAACCTGTGCCACAGCGAAATGATGTGGTAACCATCCAGCAGCCGTCGATTAATCATTGGAGGTACACATGGACGACAGAATCAGGAAAATAGACTCTCCAGAGAAATGCGAAATATTTGCAAAAAACGCCACTCAGAAGGGCCGAAGTGACCTTGCAAACGAAGCCTTGCTGAGAGCTACAGAGCTTCGAGCTGAATCATATGGTGCGTCGACAACTGCCGAGAAAGAAGCGCTTCAGGCAGTCTACGCCTATGAAGAAACATTGAGAGCAAAAAATGGCAAAAGAACTCGTGCCAATCGAACATGGCAAATGATTGAGCGCCACGGCATTATCGAGTCAGTGAATCGTGCAGTTTGCCGTCCAACTGAAACCCAGGGGTACAAAGCCTTGTTGACGATGGGCCTTGCAGATTTCGCGTTCGAGGCTGTAGTTCTTCGGCACCCGGATTTGTTTTCATCGGAAGCAGTAAAAATATCTCGAGAAAGGCTTTCGGAATGGAGTCGAACATGAATCAAAGCTCTGTCCGTAGGAGTTAAGCCATATTTCCAGAGTAGTATGAACTTTTAATAAAGATTTCTATACAGAACAATCATCATGGAGAATCCATGCCAGTACCAGTTTTTCAAGAATTAACCCTTCCAATGTTAAAACTGTCCTCTGATGGAGCGATCTGGTCCTTGGCGGATGCTCGCGAAAAATTGGCTGAGATTTTCGAGCTTTCGATTAGTGAACAAGAAGAATTATTGCCAAGTGGAAAACAATCCCGGTATGCGAACCGGGTAGCTTGGGCAAAAGTCTATCTTGAGAGAGGTGGTTTGCTAACGTCTCCTGCAAGAGGGAAGTTTTTAATTACTGATCGTGGCAGATCCGTTCTCAAGAATCCGCCTGACGCGATAACGATTGATTTCCTGAGCAAGTATCCAGAGTTTCAGGTATTTCGAAACCGCTCATCAAACCAATCTCAAGAGGATATTCAGCAGGCAAACAGCGTCGAATCACCAGAGGAAGCGCTTGAATCAGCTTACCTCACTATCCGACGTAATTTGGCATTGGAAGTACTTAGCCGTGTAAAGTCTTGTAGTCCCCGCTTTTTCGAGCATTTGGTTGTTGAGCTGCTTCTGAAAATGGGTTACGGGAGAGCCGGTGGTACAGGTGAACGAGTTGGTCAGTCAGGCGACGAAGGCATAGATGGCATTATTTCGGAGGATCGTCTTGGTTTGGAGATGGTTTATCTGCAGGCGAAACGCTGGGAAGGAACAGTGGGTCGCCCCGAAATTCAGAAATTTGTTGGTGCACTTCACGGGAAACGCGCACGTAAGGGAGTGTTTATAACCACAGGTAACTTTTCATCGGAGGCCGTAAGCTACGTTCAGAATATAGATCCAAGGGTCGCTTTGATCGACGGTTCACAGCTGGCGGAGTTTATGATTGATTTCGGACTAGGAGTTTCACTGTCGCGCTCGTTCGAACTGAAAAATATCGATTCAGATTTTTTTGATGAATAAGTTGGCTATCGCATAGTCCCCTAGCTGACGAGAGAGCGGTGGGCGGGGTGGCGG
>DAITNA010000010.1:0-92467 GCA_036834885.1 Pseudohongiella sp.
TATATTTTTTGTACAGTCGCAGCCTGTACAAAAAATATACGCTCCGACCCTATTTTCTACCCCGCTCCGACCCTATTTTCTACATCAGGCGATATTCTGGTTTGCAAAGTCCCAGTTCACCAGATGATCCAGGAAGCTGGCCAGGAAGTCGGGACGACGGTTCTGGTAGTCAATGTAGTACGCGTGTTCCCACACGTCGCACACCAGTACAGGTTTGGCACCGGTGGTGAGCGGCGTTTCCGCATTCGGAGTCTTGACGACTTTCAGCTTGCCACCATCGAGAACCAGCCACACCCAGCCGCTGCCGAACTGGCCGATGCCGTTGTTGACAAACTCTTTTTTGAAATTGTCATAACTGCCGAAGTCGGCATTGATTTTGGCTGCAATCGCGCCTGTCGGTGCGCCGCCGCCCTTAGGCTTCATGCTGTTCCAGAAGAAATTGTGGTTGTAGACCTGCGCCACGTTGTTGAACAGCGGGCCGCCCACTTTGGCGCTGGCCTTCACCAGATCTTCCAGATTGTCAGCGTCGATGCCGGCATCCGCCAGCAGCTCATTACCTTTGACCACGTAGGCGTTGTGGTGCTTGCCGTGGTGGAAGCTGAAGGTTTCCGCTGACATGTGCGGTTCCAGTGCGTTGGCAGCATAGGGCAATTCTGGCAGTACTAATTTCATAATATCCTCGGAATTATTCCAGATGGTCCTGAAGAACCCTGTCGGGTCCTGATGGGTGACCGCCCTCGCGGGCGGGCGCATTCAAAATAGGAGGGCCAGCATAACCCACACGTCCCGGCTGATTCAAGGCAACTCCCGCCGCGCGGGCTTTGCCCGGCGCGGGTCAAACCGACTACAATACCTGCAGTTTTTTACTCCCTGAGGAAGATATCAATGCGAGACCATGACGATCTGGACAATATCCCCTCGATGGTGCCATCGCGCGACGACGTGGTATCTCGGCAACAGGCGCGACAACAGCCGGATCTGGTCAAACCCGTCAGCTATGCGGAGATGGTCAAGGTCAGCACCTGGCCCGTACGCATCATGCTGACAGTCCTGACACTGTCTCTGGGCGGGGCTGCTTATTATGGCTACACCCTGCACGAGGAAACCCTGCGTCAACTGGACCAGTCCAATCGCCGCATCAGCGATCTTGAGGGCCGTCTGGCTCTGGTCGGGGATTCCGCCGAGGAAACCATGGGCAACATCATCGAGCGTGTGGACTTCAACTTTTCCGAAATTGACAAGCTGTGGGCTGCACGCAATGCCACCAACCGCAGCGTGACAGACCTGACCGGTCGGGTTGCGGTGGTGGAGACCCGTTCGCAGGAGAACCTGACGGCGGTGGAAGAGACCAATGTGCGTTTGGTCAATGCCACCAACATGCTTGAAGACGCGCGTCGCGATGTCGCTTCCTTGCGCACAGAGTCCCAGCAGTTGGCCCAACAACTGGGTACACTGAACACCCAGGTACAGGGTTTGCAAGGAGTCGCACAGGATCTGGTTAACTTGCGCGCTGAAATCAGCACCGCGGAAACCACCTCCGGCGGACTCAGTGACAGACTGATTCGGGTGGAAGAGGCGGTGGAAGCCATCGACGCCTACCGCATGCAGATGAACCAGACTGTGTTCCGTCTGCAGCAGCAAATTGAGGCGGTTGCCGCCGCCAGCGACTGATAACGGCGACAGCAGGCCGCGCACTGGCTATAATGCGCGGCCTTTTGTTTTTGCTACTGACTTTTTTGCCAGACAAACGCGGACGTGGTGGAATTGGTAGACACACTGGATTTAGGTTCCAGCGCCGCAAGGTGTAAGAGTTCGAGTCTCTTCGTCCGCACCAGGTAATATTACAAAACAAGTCTGCTGTTACCGCCTCGATCAAGGCGTTGGGCCCCTTGTCCAGCAGCGGTGAACCACTCAATATTCAGCTGTTCTATCGTTTCAAAATGACGGAACAGCTGTATGTCAACCGTCGTTGAAAAACCTTCGCTGCTGCATGTGAGTCGATAGCTGGCGGTAAAACCTGCGTGAGCATGCCCATGGTGGTCATCATGTGCGTGCTCATCCGTTGCGGCGTCATACCCTGCTGTCAGCAATCTGTGCTGGACAGTTTCACAATCAGCCTCTGAAAGCAGCAGTGTGTCTATTGACTCAAATTGTTGACGAGCCAGTGCAAGCGCCTGAACTTGCTCCGGCGTTTGGGGTTCGTGCTCAAAGCCCAGAATGTCTGCACCCGGCGATTCAAACTCCACGTAAATGTCAAAACCATCCTGAATAAGTCTCAGTGTGGCAACGCCATGCTGATGCGATGCAATTTGCGCATTGCCCTTGCCACAATAGACCGAAGCGACAATCAGTGTACCCAGTGCCATCAATGCTGTTCTCATAGCAAGCTATCCTCACAGATGGGGACGGTCAGTGTTGTTGTGCGACGAATGGGCTGGGCTGATTTTTCCAGTACTGCAGATCGTAGTGCAGTTCCTCATCGCGAAGAAGGCAATCATCCAGCTGCTTCGCCAGGTTGGCCGTGTCGAGATGTTGCCCGATAAACACAAGCTCCTGACGGCGATCTCCATGCGGTTCGCACCAGTTCTCCAGGATCCATGCGCGACCTTCTTCATCCCGTGGCCATTCATCCCTGGGGACGGCTGCCCAGAAGCTTCCGATAAATCCGCAATGCACAATCCCACCAGCCTGATTCCATTGACCCATCAGGTCAGGTTGGTCAGCGAGCCAGAAAAAACCCTTGGAGCGGATCAGTTTTCCAGCAGGCCAGTCTTGTGTAAGAAATGCATGGAATCTTCCCGGATGAAAGGGACGTCTGGCACGATAACTGAAACTGCTGATGCCATATTCGACAGTTTCCGGGACATGTTCGCCGCGCAGTTCTTTCATCCACCCGGGAGCATTACGTGCCTTGTCAAAATCGAAAAGGCCAGTGCCCAATATCCGCTCAACCGCGATTTGTCCATGATTGACAGGGATGATTTCAGCGTCAGGGTTCAGGCGTTGCAGCACAGCACACAATCTTCCCAATTGCCCAGAGGTGACAAGATCAGTTTTTGAAACAAGAATAATGTCGGCAAACTCAACCTGTTCAACCAGCAAATCCGTGACACTGCGTTCATCATCGTCGCCGGATGTCTGTCCTGTTTCACTGAGAGCAAAGGCCTCTTCATAGTCGTTCAGGAAATTGACAGCATCCACCACGGTCACCATGGTATCCAGTTGAGCCAGATCGGAAAGACTGGTGCCATGCTCGTCAGTAAACGTAAATGTTTCAGCCACCGGCAGTGGCTCGGAAATTCCGGTAGACTCGATCAACAGGTAGTCATAGCGGCCGCTTTGAGCGAGTGCACTTATTTCTTCCAGCAGATCTTCGCGCAGCGTGCAACAGATGCAGCCGTTACTCATTTCGACAAGTTTTTCCTCAGTCCGGTTAAGGCTCATGCCCTGACTGACCATGTTTGCGTCGATATTGACCTCGCTCATGTCGTTGACGATCACAGCGACTTTAAGTCCGGCGCGATTGTGCAGCACATGGTTTAGCACCGTAGTTTTTCCTGCGCCAAGAAATCCTGAGAGAACTGTCACTGGCAAACGTTTGGGCGCGGTTTTGGGTTGCATATCTCCAATCTCCCGTATTTATGCAAAAAGGAATGTTCAGGCCTTGATGCGACATCAGTTATCAAGGGCGTGTGCGATGATTCATAGACGGCTCAGCCCGCGCGCAACCGATTGTCGGTAGGCCATAGCGGCAGGCAGCAGCGACAATACGACACTGGCGGACAAGATCATCAGCAAATAGAGTGCAGCACTGTTGCTGATCGGGTTGCCTGCAACAAATACGCCCCAGCTTGATGCAATCCAGGGCGCCAGCCAGTGAAGCGCGGCCATGAGGCAAGCAACACCAAGGACCATCCCGGCCATCGTGATCATCATTGCTTCGCTGACTATCAAGCGCGAAATGAACCAGGGGCTTGCACCGGTGGCGCGTAGAATGGCCATTTCACGTCCACGTTGCTGTTGAGAGGCCAGCATCATGCTGGTCATGCCCAATAAGGTGGCGACAAGGACCAGCGCGGAGATCAGCGAGAGCACCCGCTCAAGTATCCCCATCATCTGCCACAACTCAGTCAGCGCTACACCAGGCAGAATTGCCATCAATGGCTCGTCGCTGTAGTTGTTGATGGCGCGCTGCAACCGGAATGCCACCATAGGGGATTCCAGCCCGACCATAAATGCAGTGATGGACTCCGGGTTGAGTGATTGTGTTTGTCCGTGAATGTACTCAAGACCAGCAAGGCTGACGTGAATGGTTTGGTCCACGGGCGTGCCTGTTGCTGCCAGAATTCCGCTGACAACAAACGGATGTGCATCATGATTACTGAAACTGACGTTGCCCAATCCGTGAGAAATGATGACTGCATCACCAACACGATAGCCCAGCCGCATGGCTACCTCGGCTCCGAGAACGGCCTGCAGGCGTATATGATCGCTACCGACTGCTGTGGGCATCTCGAACGCGTTGCCTGAGGCAAACTGCAATGTCTGACTATTGCCAAATCGAAAGTGCGCGAAGTAGTCCTCATTGGTTCCGAGAACGCGATAGCCGCGATGTGAATCGCCCAGTGACATCGGAATGGTCCATGCGACGCCCGGCATGCCCGCTATCTCCTGATAGCTCTGCCAGCGCATGTTATTGGTGGCATTGCCGATTCGGAAGACACTGTACAACAGCAGGTTGACCTGTCCGGTTCTTGCCCCAACTATCAGATCTGTACCAGAGATGGTTTTATTGAAACTGTTTCTTGTTTCTTGCCGTAAATGCTCGACTCCCAGCAGAACAACCGTGCTGATCATCAGTGCAAACACTGTCAGCGCGATTGTCAGTCGTCTGTGCAGCAGGCTCTTGATGGCAATACGCAGCAGCATCATGCACCTACTGTCCGTTGCGCCGTCCTCGAGTTCAGTTCCAACAGGCTGACCACCTGATCAAAACGGCTTGCGAGTCCCATGTCGTGACTGACGAAGAGCACCGTACTGGCTGTGAGTTCTGACTGATTGAACAATTGCCGGATGAAGTCATCACGGTGATCAGCATCCAGAGCTGAGGTAGGTTCATCAGCAATAATCAATGAAGGTTTGTGCAACAACGCCCGGGCAACCGCGACGCGCTGTTGTTGTCCGACACTGAGCTCTGATGCCATGCGGTGGAGCACCCTGGCCGGCATGTTCAGACTCTCCAGCAAGCTGGCAATCTGTGTCTCGGAGGTGCTTGCCAGGCGACCACTGAAGGCAGCGCCCAGGCGAATGTTGTCCAGCACTGTCAGATAGGGTAACAAGTTGAATTGCTGGAAAATCATGCCGATATGAACAGCCCTGAAGCGATCGCGTGCATGACCCGACAGGGTGCCGGGGTCCTGGCCCAACACGGTGAGTGTGCCGGGGGGAGGTTTGACAATGCCGGAAATCAGATTCAGCAAGGTGGACTTGCCAGAGCCTGATGGGCCATGCAAAAACACGCGCTGACCTGCGTGCAAGTCCCAGTGCGGAATGGCAAGAATGTCATCCTTGCCATTCCAGCTGAATCTCAGATTGTTGATAGTGACTGCAGAGTCCATCCGGTGCTTCTCATTTTGCGCTCAAATGATATGATATATCAAAACACGAAAATGCCGTCATTCAAAGGACAATCATGAAGAAATTTTTGAAATGGTACTTACGCGTCAATGTGACCATGCTGATGCTGAGTCTATGGGCTGTATCGGTTCAGGCTCAGCCGGTGTATTACCGGGAAATTGAGTGGATTGATCTCTTGCCCGAAAGGGACTTGCAGGCCTTGCTCAATCCGCCGGACTGGATTGTTGATATCGAAGATGGTTCGGAAAGGGACAACGTTGCTGCGTTGTCATCGTCAGTATCCGGGTCGGACGTGGATGAGGGATTTTATGACGCTCTGAAGTCCTTTAATGTGCGCCCTGAATTTGATGGCCAAAATGTCAAAATCCCGGGATTTATTGTACCGTTGGCATTCAATGACGAGCGCAAGGTGACGTCGTTTTTCCTGGTGCCATTTTTTGGCGCTTGTCTGCATTACCCACCGCCGCCACCCAATCAGATCATCCATGTAACTTATGAACCGGGTGTGCTGGTGAATGATCTGTGGGACGCGTACTGGATAGAGGGGACCATGCACATGGCCGTCACCCGCAATGATATGGGCGAGGCTGCGTACGGGATGTCCGCAGCCAACATCACGGTGTACCGATAGCAGCTGCTTACGTGAACAATTTCTTGTAAGTCTCTACAAAGTACGCCATCTCTTCCGGTTTGGCGATACTGACACGGGCCCATGTTGTGTAAGGCTGGAAGGTACGCCCTACAAGAATATTGTGTTCGCGCATGGTTGCCCGGAACGCATCTGCATCAATACCGGTCTCAAAAAACGCAAAGTTGGCATTCGATTTGACGTAGCGCAGTCCCAGCTCGTCGCACATTCCTTCGACCAGTGCCAGGCCTTCTTTGTTTTTCGCACGTGAAAAATTCTGGAACTCCATGTCCTGATAGGCGACCAGTGCGGCATGCTGGCTGAGTATGCTGATGCTGCCGGTTTTCACTTTGTTTATGCGCGCAATCAGATCCGGATGCGCAAAACCAAAGCCGACACGCAAGCCGGCGAAACCGTGAATTTTGGACGCTGTTCTTGCAATGATGACATTGTCCAGGCCTTCGGCGACCAGGTGCATCATACTGCTGAACTCCGGGTTGTCGACGTATTCGTAATAGGCTTCGTCAATAAATACCAGCCGGTCTTTCGCAACCGTGCGCACAAAATCTTCCAAAGCCTGTTTTTCAATCACGGTCGGAAGCGGGTTGTTCGGATTGCACAGATAGACCATTTTGGTATCCGGTCTGATGGCGGCATACATGGCATTCAGATCGATGTGCATGTTGTCGTCCACGGGCACATTGATAATCTCGGAGCCCATCTGTTCAGCCGCGCGCACCAGTGAAGCAAAGGTCGGATAAGGCGCCACAATCGATCCCTGATCCAGACTTGCGAGTACACCACCGGCATGCAGCAGCTCGCCAGAGCCAGCACTGATAGTGATACTTTCTGCAGGGACGCCTTCGATTTTTGCCAATACATCCAGAATCTCGTTGTTGATCCCGCCATAGAGATTGGATTGACTGAATGCAGCCTGCATCGCTTCAATGGCCTTTTGTGAGGGGCCATACGGGTTTTCATTCGATGACATTCGGATAGGGGCTGTTGGCATCAACTGCTCGGCAGATGCTGTGCTGATCAGGCGCGAGGACGCGCCTGTCATACGATCCAGGGCTGCTGCCCCCACCAGAGCAGCACCACCAAACAACAGTTTGCGACGACTTAACACAGTATTCATCAGTTTCTCCTGTTTATTGTTGTCAGATTGTCAATCAAAAGTTGTACGCCACTTTCGCGAACCAGCGTGCGCCGAAGTAGCCGACAGGGCTGCCTGTCAAATACTGGCGGTTGGTATTGGCATAACGTTCTTGGTTATAGTCCCAGACCGGTTGCGGAATTTTGTCCGGGTATTCGTTAAACAGATTGTCTACGCCAGCACTCAGGCGCAATGCGTCATTTGGCGAGTAAGTCACTTCCACGTTGGTCATCATCAAGGTACCAATTTCGTTTTTGTAATACGTGGCACCTGCCAGTTGAACAAGATCAAGTTGGTCCCGCACCGAAGCTGGCAGGCCGGAGACTGATGACAGCGTATATTGCGGACCATAAACAGCCTGGCGAATGTTGATACTGAAGTCGCTGACATTGATACGCGCACCCAGATTGATGCGATATTCCGGGCTGTCAGTTTCACGGTTGGACAGGGTCAGCGGGCTGTACATGGTGGCACCGCCCAGACTGGCAGGTGCTGCCTTGGCGCTCAGTACTTCGGTTTTGTTGTAGTTGGCCGCCAGCGTCCAGTTAATGCTGCCCCAGTTGAAGCCACTGACATACGTGGTTACCCAGTCTACGCCAGTGGTGCGTGTTTCCAGCGCGTTGTTGAAAATCGACACCGACAGGTTGGCGCGCGCGGTGGCATCCAGTGAGCCGCCGGGTGCGGCCGGGTTATTCCATACGCCGATGTAACCAAAGTCGACCAGCGCCCGTCCCAATGCTTCATTGTAGGCGTTGTCCGGTGAACCATTGCCATCGGTGTCGGCCGGATCAGGCAGGTTGCTGTTGAAGGCGCCAGTTGTACGACCTGTGATGGTATTGTTGCCCTGACTGGTTGAGAACGCAAAGCTGCCCAGTTGGATACGGTCCTTGATGGTAATCTGATAAGCGTCCAGTGTGGTAACCAGTCCACTGACCGGTCGCAGCACCAGGCCGGCGCTGAAGTTCTCGGACGTTTCCGGTTGCAAACCTGCACCGAAGCCCAGTGCTGCCGCAGCAGAGCTGTTGGGTTGCAACTGGGGGCGTGCGCTGGTCGGACCTACGTTGACCGCGGAGTAGTAACCCTCACCCAATGTGGGGGCACGAAACCCCGTGCTCGCTGTTGCCCGCAATGCGAATTGCTCAGTGAAGTCATAACGTGTGGTAATTTTACCGACAGATTCATTGCCGAAGTCACTGTAATTCTCGTAACGCAGCGCCACGTCAACCAGCCACGGATTGGTGGGTACAAAAATGAAGTTCACGTAACCAGCATAGTTGTCGCGTTGGTAAGAACCCGTGTTCACATCCGGGTTATAACCGGGAAATGACGCTGCGCCTGCACCGTAGTAAGAGGCCGGTTCGCCGGCTTGAATGCCGTAACGGTCTTCCCGATATTCGATACCGGTCGCAAATGTCATCGGACCGGCCATGCCAATTTCGAAATCTTTGCTGGCATCAAGGCTGGTAGTCCACTGTTTGGCAAAATAGGTACCGTCAAAGAAATCGGTGGGTGAGGCGCCGGTTTCATTCCATATTGTGAAATTCATGGATTCTATGGTGTAGTAATCCATCTTGTTGCTGCCGTACACCGATGCCAGATCCCATGACCAGCCACTGTTTTCACCGGACATCCCCACCGTCAGAGAGAAATCTGTTTCGTCAGATTCCTGCATGGGGCTGAAGCCATACGGGTACATATTGATCATGTACTCGGGCGTACCATCGGGCAGGATATCGTTGCGATCGCCGTCTCTGTTGACGTCGACACCACCGTCTTGAGACGGCCGTCTGTAGGTCTGCAGTGACGTCGCCTGCTTTTTACCGTAACTGCCGTAGCTGTAGATTTCCAGGTCGGGAGATAGCTGTGTACCAGCATTGAAGAATCCGACTTGCCGACTGATCTCCGGCGGATCCCCTACATGGTTAATGCCGGGAAATTCGGGATGGAAACGCATATTGCTGTCGCGCTGCAGGTAAGTTCTGTAAGCGCTGCTGACTGTGTAACCGCTGGGGGTGCCGTTGTTGAGCCGGTAGAGACATTCCACCGGATCGGCGACGCACAGTGCCGGACCGTAGGTTTCCGAGCGCGTGACTGTTTCCCGCTCTTCCATCTCAAGGCTCAGGTTGAGGTAGGAGATGTCATTGCCAACACCAAAGTTGCCCTGGACATTGGTGGTGAATGCACCGCCATCCACATATTCAGAAACGTTGGAACTGAAGCTGCCGCCACTGTAATCGTCCTTCAGGATGATGTTGATCACACCAGCAATAGCATCCGATCCATACAGCGCGGCAGCGCCGTCACTCAGCACTTCAAGATGGCTGATTGCGGATGACGGAATAAATGACATATCGGTTGCCGCAGCACCGCTGCTGGCGCCGACATTGGATGTGATATGGCGCCTTTTCCCGTTTACCAGCACCAGTGCATGGTTGGGAGACAGGGCGCGCATACTGGCAGTCAGGGTTTGACTGGCCATATCAGTGCCAGTCTGGTTGGCATTGTAGGACGGTACCTGGGTTGCAATGGCATTCATCAGATCCGGCGCGCCTGTCTCGGCCAGCATTTCCGCGCTGACCATTTGCACCGGTGCCGGGCTGTCTGACACCGCCATGCCGCTACGGCGTGTACCGGTGACAAGAATTTCGCTCAATTCTGCGCCTTGTCCGGACACTGCCTGCGCCAGTGCGCCGGGAACAAAGCCTGCAGACAGCAGGCAGGAAGCGATCAGCAGTTCAGTTCTTTGTGGCTTCTTCATTATTTTCAATTGATGACTCCTGTCAGTGATCATGAAAATGAGTAAGTTTAAAAACGCACAGTAAATAATCGTGTTGCATGTCGCCGCAGACAGGGTCTGAATTTCTGTCCCCGGTACCTGATGGTGACCGGAGCAAAATGTGAGCCAGAATTTGATAACCGGTTTTTATGAGCGGAATTTTGTGGTTATGACGCAAAAGAGTGCGAGATTGAGCAGAGTTTGTTCTTGAGTTGTGCAATGGAATGTGACACATGAGAACTTTTGCACAGTTGCGGAGCTGGTCGTGCACCACGCCTTTTTATGGTGCGGGCACTTTTCCAGGCTGCAGGCACCAAAAGGGGTTGGGCTGCACCGTTATGGGTGGCAAGCGATTGCGGTGGTAGCTCTGTTGTGGTCTGATAAAGCGCATCACAAGGTTTATCTGATCAGACCGGGAACCTGCCATGACAACAGCACATCACATTCTGGATTTCTGGTTTCGCGAGATTGAGCCAGCTTTCTGGTGGAAAAAAGACGCGGCGTTTGACGAGTTGATCCGTCAGCGCTTTGGAGAAGTGCTTTCGCAGGCGATGTTGTGCGAGTGTTATGCCTGGCGGTCTACCGCGCAAGGCCGGCTGGCAGAAATTATTGTGCTGGACCAGTTTTCCCGAAATGTCTTTCGTGACACTCCCGGCGCTTTTGCCCAGGACCCGATGGCACTGGCATTGGCTCAGGAGGCGGTGGCGGCCGGCGTATTACAAACTTTGTCGCCGGACGAGCGCAATTTCCTGCTGATGCCTTATATGCACAGCGAGTCCCGTCTGATACACGAGCAGGCCGAGATGCTGTTCAAGGCGTACGCACCGGAGGGCAATTATCAGTTTGAGCTCAAACATAAGGTGATTATCGACCGCTTTGGGCGTTATCCCCATCGCAATGCCATCCTCGGCCGCGAGTCCACCGCTGAAGAAGCCGAATTTCTCAAGCAGCCAGGCTCGGGCTTCTGAGCCGGTGTCAGTGTATGATTGTCCGTCAATAACCGTCTCAGTGAACAGGCACGACCATGAGTCTTGATGACATCAAACAGGAACTGGGCAAACTGCTCGGTCGCTCCGGAACCGCGACTTCCGGCAAAGCGCTGCAAACAGGCAAACAGGCGCCGGTCGTGAAGAAACCGGCGCAACAGGACCTTCAGGCCTTTCTCAGCGAGGTATCCCGGCTGCCACCGGTGAATACTCAGGGACGGGCAGGGCGTCTGATTTTTGCGCTCGATGCCACGGCCAGCCGCGAAGCAACGTGGGATCAGGCCATGCAATTGCAAGCAGAGATGTTCAGCAGTGCCCAGGCACTCGGTGGTTTGCAGGTACAGCTGGCTTATTTTCGGGGTTTCGCCGAATTCAGGGCCAGCGACTGGCTACTGGATTCAAATCGTCTGCTGTCGCTGATGACCAGCATTCGTTGCGAAGCCGGTACCACCAAAATCGAACGCCTGTTGCTGCACAGCTTAAAAGAGACGCGACAAAACAGGGTACATGCCGTGGTGTATATCGGTGATTGCGTGGAAGAAAGCATGGATATTCTGTGCCAGCGCGCCGGTGAACTCGGCCTGCTCAACGTCCCCCTGTTTATGTTTCAGGAGGGCAGTGACCCGATTGCCGAGCGCTGTTTCAGGGACATGGCACGTCTGTCCGGCGGTGCCTGGGCGCCCTTCGATCACCGCAGTGCTGGCCAATTGCGCGACTTGCTCAAGGCTGTTGCCATTTATGCCAGTGGCGGACTTAAAGCCCTGCAGGACTTCAGCCGTCACGCACATCCGGGGGTCGGGCTGCTGGGACACCAGCTCAAGTCCTGATACAGTTCTGTCCACGCCCATGTTTGATACCGCCTGACTATGCTCATTTTTCGTTTGTTGGCCCCGCTTCTGCTTGCCGTTCTGGCCTGGTGGGGTTTGCGCCGCCTGAAAAGCCGTTATGCGTTGACCACCAGCCAGTTCCGCTGGCTGGTCGCGATAACCGCCGTGTTGCTGGTGGTAACCATCCTGATTGTGCTGGGACGCCTGCCAGTGCAGGCGCTGCTGGCGCCTGTTGTGGTGTTGTTCAGTTTTATGCTGCGCAACATCCCCTTGCTGCTGCGCCTGCTACCGCTGATTCGACTGGGTCAGCAGAAATGGGGCAATCGCAGTTGGGGGAGATCCGGTGCTGGCGCTTCCTCCGTCAGCACGGCCTGGCTGGCCATGCGTCTGGATCATCACTCCGGCAACATGGACGGCGAGGTGTTGCAGGGACAGTTCCAGCATCAACGCTTGTCCGGTCTTTCACTGTCGCAGTTGCTGGATCTGGCCCGCGAGTGCCAGCACGACCATGACTCCCTGCAATTGTTGCAGGCTTATCTGGATCGTATGCACCCGGACTGGCGTGAGACTGGCACAGAATCAGACGGGGAGGCGGGTCAGACCCGGGCCCGTTCGCAGCGCGGCCCGGCCGGTGATTCCGGCATGACCGAGGAACTGGCACTGGAAATACTGGGCCTGACGCCTGGCGCTTCGCGTGAGGAGATTGTGGCTGCCCATCGGCGCCTGATGCAGAAACTTCACCCGGATCGTGGCGGCTCGGACTATCTCGCGCAGCGCATCAACGCCGCGCGCGATTTTCTGCTGGGTTAAGACGACTTCTTCTTGTTCAGGAAGGCCTGGAAAATGGCCTGTGCCTCCGGTGACTGCAACAGCCGGGCAAACTGCAGCAGTTCCGCCTGAATGGTGTCATTCATCGGTGTGGCCTGATTACGCTTGATCAGGGCCTTGGTGGTTTGTACGGAATCGGAAGGCAGTCGCGCCAGGTGCAGGGCCTTGTTCATCGCATGTTCCATCAGTCCGGCACTGGGCAGAACCTCATTCACAATGCCATAACCCAGCGCCTTGTGGGCGGAGAAGCGCTCACCCAGCAGCAACAGCTCGCTGGCGCGCTGGTGGCCGGCAATTTGTGGCAGCAGCAGGCTGGAGCCCGCCTCCGGGCACAGGCCCAGATTGGTAAAGGGCAGTTGCAGGAAACTTTCCTCGGAGGCGTAGACCAGATCGCAGTGGAACAGCATTGTGGTGCCAATTCCAATGGCCATGCCATCGACGGCAGCAATCACCGGCTTGTGTGCCCCGGCAATCGCCTTCATGAACTGGACGGAGGGGCGCTCAGTGCCCAGATCCCGCGTGGTGACAAAATCGTTCACATCGTTGCCACTGGTAAAACAGCCTTCAACACCGCGAATCAGAATGGCTTTGATGTCGCTGTCCTGATCTGCCGCCTGAATGCCTTGCGCCAATGCGGCGTACATGGTCTGGGTGAGGGCGTTCTTTTTGTCCGGCCGGTTTATCTGCAGCACAAACACGCCGTGGTTAACGTGGTAAACGACATTCGAATCGGGCGATGTGATCATGATTAACGCTCGTACTGGGTGATTGACATTCAAATCGAGCCCGATTGTAGAACAAGGTACCCTGCAATGGGTAGCTTCAAACGGCATTGGGCTTACCCATAAAACGTTGCAGCCGAGCAGTAGCACCCGGTGTCAGCAGGCCAATCTTGCGCAGATTCAGTGAAAGCTGCCGGAATCGGGCCTGGTACAGCGCAGGCAACTGTGTCCGCCGGCTGCGCAAATGGTGACGCAGAGCGTGCGGACTCCAGTCCCAGTCAGTTGCCAACTGCGTCAGGTGGTTATCTGAGGGCGACAACTGCATTACCGAATTCATCACATAAGCTGAGTGCTCTTCTTGCTCTGACACAGGCAGATTACGAAAATAGTCGTCCAGCAGCACCACGCCGAATTTAACATGCCGGGCTTCATCCTCGAGTATTCTGCCCAGCCCTTCGCGCAACAATGGCGGGATGTCAGTTGTCCTCATCCAGGAAAACTGTGCGAGAGCCAGGCTTTCAATCACAATCTGACAGCATAAAATCTTGTGCTGCCAGAGAGGGTCTTGCAATGTTGCAAGGCTGAGCTGCTGCAGCGCTCTGCTGGGGGCTGCGACTGGCAACCTGTGCTCTCGCATGTACTCGCGAAAAAAACTGACGTGACGAGCTTCATCAGCAGCCTGAATGGCGGCAAAG
The DNA here is from genome assembly GCA_036834885.1 of Pseudohongiella sp. Taxonomy (GTDB): domain Bacteria; phylum Pseudomonadota; class Gammaproteobacteria; order Pseudomonadales; family Pseudohongiellaceae; genus Pseudohongiella. The sequence goes on from DAITNA010000010.1 coordinate 14,256, forward strand.
TTTTTTGCCTCTTGATCCGCAAGCAGATTCACCAACTGGGCTGATACCAGCAACGCCAACACCTCACCGTGCAGAATCTCACTGAGCTCGAGGCTCAGTCTCTGATGGTCTGCCCGATTTTTATTGATCGGATCCAGTGCCTCGTAAGGTGGAAAACCATGCAGCGGATTGCCAAAGGGCGACCGATCCTTGTGAGGCTGTGTATTGCACACACCTGCCCGGGACCACGGCAGGTCGTGATAGGGGCTCCAGCGTCGCCGCTCTGCAAGTTTGTTCAAGCGCACGTATTCACTGTTGCCATCAAGAGCCATGTTGCCGGTGCTGCCAGTCAGTGGCAGGTAAAACTCAATTTCCGATGTCATGACAGAAGCCTTCCCTAGTCTGTGTTCTTGTATTGAAGTTGATCGCGGAAGTGAAATCAAAAAATTCTGTCAGGCATGAAAACGTCAACTATCCTGATTATGCAAGTGTCACAGTTTCAGTTTCAGTTTCAGTTTCAGTTTCAGGATAAAGGACCATGCTGACTCAATCACATCAACACAGGGATTTGACCCATCTGCTGGAACTTCGTGCGATGGAATCACCAGAAAAACCGATGTACTCTTTTCTGGATCGCCATCTCAATTGCAGTTCAAGTTATCGTTACGGTGAATTTTTCGAGAAAACCCGAGAATTTGCTGTGCAGTTACAAAGAGCTGGGCTGGCTCGTACACCAGTGCTGTTGTTGCAACCGGATGCAGAGGAATTTGTGTTGTCATTCTGGGCATGCATTCTGGCGGGAGCCTGGCCTATGCCCTACGTGCGACCTCATGGATATCGCTGGTCTCATCTGGATGCTCTGCTGAAACAGAGCGGTGCGTCAGCAGTGCTGACAAGTGCCAGTATCGCGAAGCTGATACCTGTACAGACCCTGGACGACATCAAGCTCATCACCCTGTGCACGCTCTCGTCGGCGACGGATTGCGCAAGCACACGTTGGATACGGCCGCACACAGACAAAGAGGATGTGGCTTTCATTCAGTACACCTCGGGCTCAACATCGAGTCCGCGAGGTGTTGTGATTACTCATGGCAACATTCTGAACAATCTGGAGGCAATCCACCGCGATTTTGCGTGTACAAAACAGGACATCGGGCTTGGTTGGTTACCCTTGCATCATGATATGGGTCTGGTCGGTCATGTATTGCAACCCTGTTTCTCCGGTATCCACAACTACTTCATGCGAGCAGCTGACTTCCCTGGCAACCCGCTGAGCTGGCTGGTGGCCATTCATCGCTATCGTGCCACAATCAGTGGCGGTCCCTGTTTTGCATACGCACTTTGCACACAGCCGCGTGCACTGAATGCGCTCGAACGATCGGGGTTCGACATCGCTGCACTGGATCTGAGTTGCTGGCGGCTGGCTTTTTGTGGATCACAGAAAGTCATTCCGCAAGTACTCACTGCTTTCAGTCGACAGTTTTCCAACATGGGTTTTGATGACAATGCCTGGTTCCCCTGCTACGGCCTGGCGGAATCCACACTGTATGTCGGCGGGATACAGGGTATTCACACGACTCGCATCGCCAATCAGCAAGAGCCCTTTGCCGGTGTGGCCCGTGTCGATGGCGGCAATGCCGACATTAAAATTGTTGATCCTGTGACAGGCCTTGTGTGTGTCGATGGCAAGAAGGGTGAGATATGGATCAGTTCCGCTTCCGTGTCTCCCGGTTACTATCGCCATTCGATACAAAGTAAACGTCATTTTGATCATGCCATCAAAGGCAGGGGGGCGTACTTCAGAACCGGCGACCTGGGGTTTATTCGTGACGGTGTGCTGTATTTCAGCGGTCGGGAGAAGAATCTGATCAAACTGCGTGGACGCAGTGTGCATGGCGAAGATATCGAAACTATCGTGCATCACGAAGTCTGTGATCTGGACATCAGCCAATGTGTTGTTGTCCCACATTGCGTTGAGCACGACGAAACATTTTCCTTGCTGGTCGAATGGGCAGGGCGCAAGCAATGCTTTGCAACATCTGGCGCCCCCGACATTGACGTCAGAATCAGAAATTTGATCTGCGACACCTTCTCAGTGGTGCCCCATCGGATTTTCTTCCTTGATCGCGGAAGTTTGCCAATGACTACCAGTGGCAAACCCGCAAGGTCAGCATGCTGGGCTTTGTTGCAGCATTATCTTGACAACGAACCACAGTCGGCGGGGGATCTGGTAAAACGTCAGCGCCTGCATCAGCTGACGGGGGCATCTGCACATGCATAACATTCCGGAACCAGATCTTTCCAGCATCCGCCAACGAGTATTCGACAAGCTTTATGCCTTGATTGAGTTGAGTCCCGGTGCTGCACAGGCTCATGATTTGTCACCGGATACAAGGCTGACAGATCTCGGTATGGATTCGTTGCGACTGCTTGAAATTGTATTCGAACTCGAAAAGCACTTCGACGTGGAAGTTGATGAGGCACTGTTGGCAGAGCTGGCCACAGTATCGGATCTGGCCAGGATGATTGTGTCCCGAATGAGTGAAGCTGCCTGCGATGTCCGAGTGTGATGCAGAAAAAATAATTGCCACGATAGAGCAGCATCTTGCAAGTCGTGCCGAGCCATTTGTCATCAGGATGTTGTCTGGTATTGATCTGAAAGATGTCAGTTTAATCAGGATACTGCGTTCTGAAAGAGGATTTCGGCTTGTGATAAAGGGCGATCACTCAATGCCAGCTCATGGTGTTGCCGGAATCCAAAAAAACCTGCAGGCGCAACTGGCTGATCTGATGAGTCGGGTTGACGCAGCAGTTTGCCAGTTGCCACCCAAAACGATCGGTGAAGTCTTCCTGACAAGCTTGCAATCACTGTCGACAAGATTGTTGGACTACAACATAAAACCGGCGTTGCTAGACCTTTTCCTGCGAAGTATAACGATCACTTATGCGGTGATTTTACGCAAACACAACAAGCTGGGTGCCATTCATGCGGCCAGAGTCGCTGTGCTGTCTTTTTTGCTGAAAGAACCTGACAAGCATATCCGCAGGATTCTGGCGCTGCATCAGTACTACAGGCTCTCATTCTATGCCCGCCGAATACGTTATTTGTCGCCTGACATCACTCCGATCGGGCAGCAGGAGAACTTTGAATGGCCTGACTGTGAAAGCTATGCATGGTGTTCGCAGCTTTACAGGGAGTCCCGTGTGTTGATGACCATTCACATGGGAGATTTCATGGGCGCGTTCCGACACATTGCGGCCCATGGGGCGGCAGACAGGGCAGTGATGTCGCTTCGACGCGATCTGGACGCGCTGGATACGCGGCATCTTCGCAGCAAAAACGATGACACCCATCGCCTTTTCAGACACGGCATAGACAACCCGGCCGGGATTGTCGATGCATTGCGTGGCGGCAATCAGACGCTGGCCATTCTGTTTGATCTTGGGCGCGATTTTGGTGAAATCGCCGAGGTTGAATTTTTCAGGCACCGGGCCGGCTTTGTCCGGGGCCCGGCACAACTCGCCATTGCCGGCCGCGCACGTATTTTCCCGTTCTTTTGTGTTCGCATCGGCGCGCGCAATGTTATTCAAATGTCTCCACCATTTCTGCCAGAGGTACGTCAAGGTGAGTCATTACGTCAGGCCGCAGGCAGAGTTACGCAAGATCTCGTTCGCCTGGCTGAAAGATGGATTCACTGTCACCCGGAGCAATGGAAGTATCTGGACATGTTGCCAGCGTACTTTATCCCATCCCCTGCGGTGGGTGAGGATCAGACAGCGCCGGAGGTGAATAAACATGTCTGACAAAGGACTTTTTCGTGAGCAGGCGCTGATTGCGAGGCAGGAGGAAGGTACCGGATCCGTTGTGTACTACCAGCCGTTGACGCTGAAACTGTTGTTGATTTTACTGGTTTTAGCGTTTTTCGCATTTATTGTTTATGCCTCGCTGGCTGACATCAATCAAACCGTTTTGGTGCGCGGGTTTGTCAGCACAACTGACGGGGAGGTCAAAGTCTATGCGAGCAGGCCGGGGCAGTTGGACAGTTTGCACGTCCAGAACGGTGATGTGGTTCACAAAGCCCAGGTGTTGGCCAGCGTTGTGGAGAATGGTTTTGACAGTGAGGGCCACGATATTCGCCTGCAATCAGCACAGTACCTTGAGGAGCAAATCGGGCAACTCAGTTCTCGACTGGCACTGATCAGTGAACGACTTTTGCTCCAGGAACGATTGCACCGCAACCGGCGACAGGCATTGGACGATGAACTTGAAGTCAGACAGAGCGAGCATGATCTTGCCGGATGGCAGCTGGAAAACGCCAGAAACGAGTTTAGCCGGCTTGAGCAGCTGAACATTCATCGTGCGGTTTCAGACAGCGAACTGGCAGGCGCTGAATCCGGCCTGCTGTCAATGCAAAAAAACAGGCAAGTATCACAGTTGTCAGTCAATCTTGTTGAGTCCCAACGGAAAGATCTGGAAACGCAGGAAAAACTTGAGAACATTCGACTGCTTGATGAGCGCCTTGCACTGGCGTTCAATCTCTCTCAGTTGCGGCAACGCAGGGACGAGATGCGTCTTGAACACAGATACTCGCTGATCGCACCGGTCGCCGGGCGCGTGGAGAACCTGCTCAATCACAGTGGCGATCACCTGAATTCGCGACAACCCGTGCTCAGCATCGTGCCATTGCAGCCATCCTATAAAGCACAACTGTTTTTGCCATCACGAGCACTTGGCAAAGTGGCGGAGGGGCAGACCGTCAACTTGATCTATGACGCATATCCCTTGCACGAATATGGCAGCTTTCAAGCTCGTGTTGCGAGCATTTCAGCGACTGTGATTGATCCACGTGAGTATCTGATTCCACTTGATGTCAATGAACCTGTCTATTTGTTGCAAGCTGATCTTTTACCCGGGCACCACACGTTGGCACTCAGGCCTGGTATGCAATTCAGCGCTGAATTGATGGTAGGCAGTCAAACCATTCTCAAGAGTGTGCTGAAGCCTTTGCGAACGCTGGAGAATCGGCTGAAATGATGGACCTATTTACTAAGACTGGCTCAGTCCCGTGCTTGTTGCAGTCTGAGCATGCAGAGTGCGGACTGGCCTGCCTTGCCATGGTCTCCGCCCGTTATGGCAAAAGGATTGATCTCAATACCTTGCGACGCGAGCATCCGGTATCTGCCCATGGCGCAACGCTGGCCGAAATTCTTGCCATTGCCGACAAGCTTGAGCTGGGTGCTCGCGCGCTGCGACTGGAGTTGGAGGATATGCGTGCCCTGCAGTTGCCCGCGATTTTGCATTGGGACATGACACACTTTGTGGTGCTGACACACGTTGGCAAAAAGTCCATCACGATTCACGATCCTGCGGTGGGGAAACGACACTACTCGATTAACGAAGCTGGCAGGCACTTTACTGGCATTGCCGTCGAGTTGACGCCTCAGATCGGGTTTCAGCCGCAAACTCGGGTTCAAACCACCCGGCTTTCCGATTTGTTCACCATGTATCCCGGATTCTGGGGATTTGTCGCGCAGTTGTTGCTGATGTCGGTGTGTTTGCAAATGGTATCGATTGGCAGCGCGTTTTTTTTGCAGACAGTGATTGATGAAAGTATCGCGCGGCAGGATGTCAGCATTCTTGATGTTCTGGCGACTGGTTTTTTGATGCTGGCGTTGACTGGCGTGCTGATGACGTTTATCCGGGCAAGGCTGCAGCTTTACTTTTCCAATCAGCTTGGGTTCCAGATGGTTGGTAATGTTTTTGTGCACATGATGAGTTTGCCCGGAGACTTTTTCGAACGCCGCCATACCGGTGATCTGGTATCCAGGTTCGGATCAATCCGTGAGATTCGTCGTATTGTATCCGAGGATATGATCACCGTTGTATTGGACGGAATTTTTGCGCTGCTGACCCTGGTTGTCATGTTTGTCTTCAGCCCATTGCTTGCCAGTGTGGCCCTGGCATTTGTGCTGATAGTGGCTGTGCTGAAGCTGGCCGTCTTGCCACGAACCCGACACTTGCAGGAGCAAATGATTGTCGCTGAAGCCAAAACCAGCACCAGCTTGATGGAAAACATGCGCGCAATTGGCATCATCAAGTTTTACTGCCGCGAATTACCGCGTGTGATGGGCTGGCGGAAGTTGTATGCAGAACAGGTCAATACTCAAGTCAATCTGCTCCGATTCGGCATCAATATCGAGTTGGTTTTTGGTGTGTTGTCTGCTGTTGAAAACATCCTGATTGTATACCTGGCTGCTTCTCAAGTGTTGTCCGGAGTCATTACCCTGGGTTTTATGACTGCTTTTATGGCGTTGCGCACAAATTTTTCAACAGCAATTCGCTCATTCATTGAAAAACTGGTGCAGATCAGACTGGTCCGCTTGCAGTTGGAGAGGGTGTCGGATATCACCTGCACAAAAAAGGAGTTCGACAGTCTTTATCTGCCTGCGATCACCATGCCCTTCAAGGGCGATCTGGCGCTGGATAACATCAATTACGCCTATCCGGGATCCGGTCATCAATTGCTTAAAAATATTTCGATCAAAGTCCCTGCCGGTTCATCGCTGGCAATTGTGGGGCCATCTGGCGCGGGAAAGTCGACATTGCTCAAGTTGATGGCAGGGCTGCTTGAGCCTGATACTGGTACTGTCAGTATCGACGGCAGCGACATTCGCCGCATTGGAATACGGCAGTATCGCAATATCTGTGCAGGCATTTTACAAACGGATCAATTATTGTCAGGCAGTCTGCTGGATAACATCACGCTGTTTGATCTGGATGTTGACATCGACAAGGTCTACCGTGCCTGCCAGCAAGCATGCATTCACAATCTCATCATGTCACTGCCCATGAAGTATCACAGCCTTGTAGGCGATATGGGATCCAATCTGTCAGCCGGTCAGGCGCAGCGCATCTTGTTGGCAAGGGCATTTTACAAACAGGCGAAAATCCTGTTTCTCGACGAGGCTACCGCCAACCTTGATGTGAGAACAGAGACCGAGGTACTCAATTCAATCAAGAGCCTGGGCGCAACACTGGTGATGATCAGTCATCGGCCGGAAATCGTTGCTTTGGCAGATATGCAACTTGATCTGATGAGGAATTGTGGCAGCAATGAAGCCACATAAAACGGGGGGGCGGAGCATTCGCTGCGCACTCCATTCAAGTAGGTAACCAAGGAGGGTTAATCATGCGTGAATTAAACGAGAGTGAGATAGTCAGTGTGACGGGAGGGGCGTTTTTTATTGCGCCAGCTGTGGTCAAAGCAGCTACTTGGGCTGTTGCTACCATCTCAGGTGCTGCAGCATTTCATTTTGCATCCGAATTCGTATCGAATTCCTGATCTGGAGATCATTTATGCGAGTACTTGAAAATGACGAGATACTAAACGTCTCAGGTGGTAATCCCGCAGTGGCTGCCGCTGTTTATGTTGCTGTGAGGTATGCAGTTCAAAGGATAGGCGGTGCAATCGCCACCGGAGCGCTTGGTGGCGCGACGGCAGGGTACTTGTCGGATGATAGCTAAGTGACTTCGGGCAACCAGTGCCAGCAAGGTACTGGTTGCCCGTCTTTAAACTCACGATGCAAACATCTTATTAAGAGGCGTAAGAGGGCATATTGAAATGGTCAGAGCATGCCATAAGTGCAAGTACCCGATTAGCCCACTGAATCGACTTGTCATGGTCTACGACTTTGGCATTTGCTGTGAGCGATGTGGGTGTCGAATGCAAATATCTACGCTGAGTCTGATTCTTAATATGTTTCTTTCACAGCTGGCTGCTTACCTTGTGATGGCTGAACTGATGGCCCAGCGCGGCACCGTTTTTTTTATTTTGCTGGAAATTTGGGCTTTCTTTGTCTTTCTACCGCTGTTCAGCCTTGTGGTTTTCAGTGTGAAACGCGTATGAGTTGGGTAACCTTGGTGCTGGCACTTCATGCTTTGCCGTGAGGCCACCCCACGAGCTTTATGCTAGAATCCCGCCCGTTTCAGGGCTGCCGTACCAGGCCGTGTTATGGCGCCCATCCCAGCCAGCCGTTAACCGGGAAGCCAAGACATGACCCTTATCAAGCAGAACGACCTGATCCAGAGCGTTACCGACGCCCTGCAGTACATCTCCTACTACCATCCGCTGGATTTTATCCAGGCTGTCAATGAGGCTTACGAGCGTGAAGAGTCGCAAGCGGCCAAAGATGCCATGGCCCAGATTCTGATCAACTCACGCATGTGCGCCGAGGGCCATCGCCCGATTTGCCAGGACACCGGCATTGTGACCGTGTTCATGAAGATTGGCATGAATGTGCAGTGGGCCGATGCCACCATGAGCGTGTCCGACATGGTCAATGAGGGTGTACGTCGTGCTTACCTGCATCCGGATAACGTGCTGCGCGCCTCGATTCTGGCTGATCCGGCCGGAGCGCGCAAAAACACCAAAGACAACACCCCGGCCGTGATCCATATGGAAGTGGTGCCGGGCGACAAGCTGGACATTACGGTGGCGGCCAAAGGCGGTGGTTCCGAGAACAAGGCCAAGATGGTCATGCTCAACCCCAGTGACAGTATCGTGGACTGGGTCGTGAAAACGGTGCCGACCATGGGTGCGGGCTGGTGTCCGCCGGGCATGCTGGGTATCGGTATCGGTGGTACGGCTGAAAAAGCTGCGGTGCTGGCCAAGGAAGCGCTGATGGACCCGATTGACATCCATGAGCTGCGTGCGCGCGGGCCGCAGAACCGTGTCGAAGAGCTGCGGCTTGAAATCATGGACAAGGTCAATGCGCTGGGGATTGGTGCGCAGGGCCTTGGTGGACTGACCACCGTGCTCGACATCAAGATCAAGGATTACCCGACACACGCTGCGTCACTGCCGGTGGCCATGATCCCGAACTGCGCGGCTACCCGGCATGCGCACTTTGTGCTGGATGGTTCCGGTCCTGCCAATCTGCAGCCGCCGAAACTGGAAGACTGGCCGCAAATTACCTGGGATGCCGGCCCCACGGCGCGTCGTGTCAATCTGGATACGGTCACCCAGGCGGATATCGAACAGTGGAAGCCGGGTGAAACCCTGCTGCTCTCTGGCCGTATGCTGACCGGCCGTGATGCGGCGCACAAACGGCTGGTTGATATGTTTAACCGTGGAGAGTCGCTGCCGGCTGGTGTCGACCTGAAGGGCAAGTTTATTTACTACGTGGGTCCGGTGGATGCGGTGCGTGATGAGGTGATTGGACCGGCGGGGCCGACCACGGCCACCCGCATGGACAAGTTTACCGATGTGGTGCTGGAAAAAACCGGTCTGCTTGGCATGATCGGCAAGGCCGAACGCGGGCAGGTGGCCATTGATGCGATTCAAAAGCACAAAGCGGTGTATCTGATGGCAGTGGGCGGTGCGGCGTATCTGGTGTCCAAGGCAATTCGCGAAGCCAGAATCGTGGCCTTTGAGGATCTGGGCATGGAGGCCATCCACGAGTTTGTCGTGGAAGACATGCCGGTAACCGTGGCAGTGGATGTCAACGGCAGCTCGGTGCATCGCACCGGTCCGGCGCAGTGGCAGGCCAAAATCGCCGAAGCGCGTCCAGTGACAGTGGTTTGATGGTCAATACGCCGGGGCTGCTGTTATGAAACCATCATCGGATGAACACAGGGGCCTCGGCGGTTTGATCAGGCGGCGCCTGATCAACACCACGCGTTACTCCTGGCGCGGCCTGATGCAGGGCTGGAAATCGGAGGAAGCACTGCGTGTTGAGTTGATCTCAGCCGCAGTGCTGCTCCCGGTGGCCTTGCTGGTGCCGGTAACGCCGGCTGAGCGTGCGTTGCTGATTCTGGTTCTGGCGCTGGTCCTGATGGCAGAGTTGCTCAATTCTGCGGTGGAGGCAGCGGTGGATCGCATCGGCGAGGAGTTCCATCCGCTCAGCGGCAAGGCCAAAGACCTGGGATCGGCCGCCGTTTTTATCAGCCTGATCCTGACGCTGGTTGTCTGGATCATTATTTTGTACCCGCTGGTTTCTGCCTTTATATCTGGATCGAGCGATTGATCCGGTCCTGCGACGGATAACATCGCCGCCTCCGTATAAATCAGTGAACCCAACTGATTCAGGAGTTTCCAAGATGTTCTCCAAACGTACACTGGCTGCACTGTGTTCACTGACTCTGGCTGCCGCACTGGTGCCAGCGGTTGCGCAGGACCAGGCCCAATCGCAAGACCATTCTCAACATCAGGCCCAAAACCAGGGGCAAGCACCGGCGCAGGCTCAGGGCGGGCAGCGCGCCCAACAAATGCTGGGCCGTCTGGACACCAATGGTGACGGCAATATCAATTTTGAAGAATTTTCCGCAATGCCAACGCCGAATTTTGATCGACGTGACGGCAACAGCGATGGCAACATCAGTCGCGAAGAAGAGCTGGAGCAACGCTTCCTGAGAATGGACCGTGATGGTAATGGTCTGCTCTCCGCCGAGGAACTGCGTGGTGGTCGCGGAGACGGTCCTCGTGGAGACGGTGCCCGCGCAGAAGGCAATCGTGCGGGCGAAGGCCGTCGTCCGGAAGGGCAGCAAGGCAATATGCGCGAGCGTATGCAGAACATGACGCCAGAGCAGCGTGAGCAAATGCGCGAGCGTATGCAGAACATGACCCCGGAGCAGCGCGAGCAAATGCGCGAGATGATGCAGCAGCGCCGGGCACAAGGCAGCGCTGACAGCGCTGCAAGCACCGATGCCAGCACGGATCATAACCACTGAGAGTGCCTGTGTTCGGGATCAGTATAGAGATGTCGGGCAGCAGGCCCGACATAACAGCAGAGGCCAGCGGCAGTCGGCGAATGTTAACGGATGAGCAGATCATGGCAGCCATCGCGGCGGGCGATCAGCGTGTATACGCGGATACCGTTCGTCAGCACAGTCGCGCCATCGCGTTTTATGCATGGCGCATGCTGGGCCGCCAGTCTGAAGCCGAGGATGTGACACAGGAGACATTCTTGCGCCTTTGGACCCAGGCCTCTCGCTGGCAACCCGATCGCGCCGGCATTTCCACCTGGTTGCACCGGGTCGCCCACAATCTCTGCATTGATCTGATGCGCAAGGACAAGTCAGCGCTGACCGATGAACTGGCTGAAGAGGTGGAAGACAACCGGCCGGATCTGGATGATGGTCTGGAAAACGATATGCGTCAGCGCCGTTTGCAGCAGGCGATGGCAGCATTGCCCGAGCGTCAGCGCAGTGCGCTGATCCTGAGCCACTATCAGGGGCTGAGCAATCAGGCCGTGGCCGATGTGATGGATCTGTCTGTTGATGCACTGGAGTCACTGCTCGCACGCGGGCGGCGGGCACTGAAAGCTGCGCTGGCGGATATATACCTTGATTCGGCCAATAACCCAGGTGCACAGATCAAACGCATGCGTACGCCCCGGCGGCTGAAATAGTGGGGCCCAAATAGTGGCAGGAGAAATCATCAACATGAACTTGCAGCGCTTTGAACAACTGATTGACGCCTATGGCAGTGATCCTCAGCGTTGGCCGCCTGCCGAGCGTAGCGCTGCGCTGAAACTGCTGGCGCAATCCCCGGAAGCGGCCGACTTGCAGCAACAATCGGTGTGGCTGGATCAGGCACTGGACCAGTTTGCAGCGCCAGCGTTCGAACAGTTGCATGCCCGACTGTTGCAGAACCCGCTGCCCGAGCAGCACAGAAGTATCGTTGAGCGGGTTTTGCGCTGGCTGGTGCCGGCAGAAACCGCCGAGTTTGCCGACTGGTGGCGACCGGCAGCACTGGCTTGTGTGCCTCTGGCATTTGGTTTGTTTATGGGGATGCAGCTGGATCTGTTTACAGACCCGACTGCCGAGATGGCGGCGGATGAAGCAGAACTGCTGTTTATCGCGCTTGCCGATTATGCGGAGCCGCTGGAATGAGTTTGAACCGTCACAATATTCTGATGCTGGTGCTGGCAGTCTCTGTCACCGTGAATCTGTTTTTTGTCGGCGCGGTCACTGCGCGTTATGTCGACCGGCCCGAGCGTCCGATGGAGCCGCCCAATATGCGTTGGGTGATGCGCGCCGTGGATGACAGCACGCGTGAAAACTTGCGGCCCCGACTGATGCAATATGGTGAAGTTCTGCGTCCCTTGCGCGGTGAGATGTTCCGTGCCCAACGCGAAGTGAATGAATTGCTGGCGGCAGAGCCGGTGGATACACAGGCCGTTGCCGCCGCGTTTGAACGCTTGCGCGCGGCCAATCTGCGTTATCAGGAAGTGACTCATCAACAGTTGGCGCAGGTATTTGCCGCGCTGTCACCTGAGCAACGTGTGCAGGCCTTCCGCTTTATGTCCGAGCGTCGCAACCCGGATGGTGAGCGCAACCGCAATGGTGACGCTCGCAACGAAGGTTCACGCAACGCAGATTCACAAGAGAGTGAGCGCAGCCGCGACTGACGCGTGTATGCTCAGTCCAGCATATCCGCATAAGGCGTTTGTTGTGGCAGGGTAACAGCCAGCTCATGCCCTTTTATTCTGATTTGATCGCGACTGAGCTCCAGCATGCTGCCGTCCAGCACCTGGTGATCAAACCGGTAAATCAGGCCGGCCATACCGCGCTGAGCCTGTTCGTCATAATCACGGCTTCTTTCCTGCACCGCTTCCTGTTTGTGCTGCCACTGTTTAAACGCTTGCTCGCCGTGCCTGCGTTTGAGCATCTTTTCTGTGATATGTGGCGCCAGTATGGAGGCGCTGGCGTTGTTGCCACCAAAACCTTTGGCATTGATCACCACGGCATCCATGCCCGTTGCGCCGACTTCCCGGTGTTGCAGCAGGAAATCCAGATGTTGCTGGTGTACATCGTCGGCAATCGCTTCTGTCGCAGTGATGCCCGGAATAATCCCGTATTTCCACACACCCAGACTGCTGACCAGTTGATCGGCTGAGGCCGAGGCCAGCGAGTGGCCCAGATAGGTTTTTACCGCAGCCACCGGCCAGTGTCCGATGCCAAAGGTACCGGCCAGTGTGCTGAAAATATGTGACTCGGTGACCCGGTTTTGCGGTGTGCTGGTGCCATGGGCCTGGACCCAGGAGCGCTCCCTCAGGCCCTGCTCACCAATAACGTTGGCAGTGGCAGCCATCGCTTTGGCCATGGTGATGTAATTGCCAGCACCGGGGCTGGAGATCGACTTTTTGTAACCGTCAGCATTCACAAACACATCGTTGACCGAGCCATGGATATTGGCGCCCAGCGCCAGGGCCAGCGCGTCATCACACAGCACGACAAACTGGGCGGATTCCCCCAGTGTAAATCCAGCATTGTCACCAAACGGACGGCAGGCGCGACGATGGTCCGGTGCACTCAGGTTTTTGTGTTTGTCGAGCGCCAGCAGTGCTGCATCGTCAATCAGAGCGCCCATGGTGGTGTAACCATCCATGATCTCGGGTGTCAGTGGTGCTTCGGAGGTGCCCACAATCACCAGACGGTGCGTGCCGCTGCGAATATCACGAATGCCCTGACGCAGGTTATACAGGAAGGTGGCACAGGCCGCAGCGTTGGTGCCGGTTGTCCCCAAATTGCCCAGCACATAGGCGTTGATAAAGTCCGCCGGCATTTCGGCAAAACCCAGCGCCAGTTGTTTGGATGATACTTTTTTGCCGAGCAAGCGCGCTTGCAGCAGTCCGCCATTGCCGTCGTAGTCCATCTGGCTCATGCTGCTGCCAGCATAGACACTGATTTGGTCTGCGGGCACATGTTTGAGCACAGTCTCCCAGTCAAGGCCGAGTGACTGAATGGCATCGCTGGCGCCAAACACAGTCAGTTGCAGTCCTCGCGGATGATTGCGCGAGGCGTACAAGGCACGGGGATCAAACCCGCTGGGCAGCTGACCGGCCGAGTTCACCGGCGACTTGCGCCAGTTCTCCGTCAGGATATCCATGCCGGTCGGTATTTCTACACGCAGATAACCGGGGTCGGCTTCGCTGATCAACCATCCCAGGGGGATCTGGTCCGGCAAATGCTGGCGCTTGATGGTAAAGGTCACCGGCTGGTCGTCGCTGGCTTGCAGGGTAGCGCGTTTGTGATACAGCAGCTGATCCGGGTCAAACAGGTTCTTTTCCAGTTTGCGGATCAGCGTACCTGCCTTCAGGACCGGATCCAGTTGCAGCAGCGAGCTGTGCAAATCCACGGTCTCCCCAGCCGGGTTAAACCAGCGACCGTTGTCATAGCGCAACAAACCCATCAGAGTGGCCAGACTGGCGCGCGTTTGCATGGCGTCGCGCGATGACAACTGGTCCAGCACCAGACGTCGGTAACCATGGTGGCCGGAACTGCGTCCGGCCGGATTGATGCCGCCGAAGCCGATAATCACAGGGAGTGCTGAAGACGAGGATGTGGACACCAGCGGTGATGACACGGACATAAGCTCCTTCCAGTCCGGTAGACTGACGTAATGCTGCGATGGCGCTACTATAGCCAAAGCCTTGTCCTCAAAAATATGTGTTAATGGTCATATGATATGGTGATTCAGACAGCTTTCGCCAGCCACATTGCAGCGCTTCATGCCAGTCTGGGCATTGCCCCCGGTTATGAACAAACCTCGGGTTTGCCCCTGCAACCGGAGCCTGAGCAACTGGTTGACGCGGGTGTGGATATGTTTGGGCGAGAGCAACGCATGACCGCAGAAACGCTGTCGGCCTGGCAGCGCATGCAGCAGGCAGCGGCCGACGACGGTGTCAGCCTGCTGCTGGTGTCGGCCTATCGCAGTGTGGACTATCAGGCGGAACTGATTCGGCGCAAACTGGCAACAGGGCGCACGCTGGAGGATATTCTGAAGGTCAATGCAGCACCCGGTTTCAGCGAACACCACACCGGACGAGCCATTGATATCGCCTGCCCGGATGAGCCGCCGCTGGAAGAAAGTTTCGAGAAAACAGAAGCTTTCGCATGGTTGTCAGCCCGCGCCGGGCAATTCGGCTTTGTCATGACCTATCCGCGCGGACATCAGCATGCCATCAGTTACGAGCCCTGGCACTGGTGTTATCGACTGGATCAATAAACCGTGACATTACCGTCATCTGCCCCTTGGACAAACCAAAAACAAAAGAGTAGGCTTGAATCAAGCGTTAGAAAGACTGCAGGAGTGACGCATGAGATTGAGCAAGGCAACCCGCTCACAGAGACTGACCGCGCGATGGGCTGCGCAAGGGAACAGGCGCTGGATGGCAGGGTTGTATGCAGGTCTCGTTTTTGTGGCCAGCCTGCTCATCGTAACTCCCTCCCAAGCCAATACCCCGGACCCTGATTTTCAAAACTGGTTGCAGGCGCTGATTGCCGACGCACGTGCAGCCGGCATTTCTGATGGTCTGATCGAGCAGGTACTGGTGCCGGTCACCCCGATTCCGCAGGTGATCAGCAATGATCGCAATCAGGCCGAGTTTGTTGAAACGCTGGCCATGTATCTGGAAAAACGGGTCACCGCCTGGCGTATCAATACCGGTCGTGAGCGCCTGGCACGCCATGCCGATGTGCTGGCGCAGGTGTCTGCACAATACGGTGTGTCCCCGCGTGTGATTGTGGCGATTTGGGGCATTGAGACCAACTACGGCAGTTTTACCGGTGGCACCGACGTGATTCGGGCGCTGGTGACACTGGCCTATGATCCGCGCCGGGCAGCCTATTTTCGGGGGGAGCTGATGGCTGCCCTGCACATTCTGGATGAGGGGCACATCAGTCCTGCCGACATGAAAGGCTCCTGGGCCGGCGCCATGGGGCAAAGCCAGTTCATGCCCAGCAGCTTTCGCGATTTTGCTGTGGATTTTGATGGTGATGGCCGCCGTGACATCTGGACGACCGAGGCCGATGTGTTTGCATCAATTGCCAACTACCTGGCTGCTGCCGGCTGGCGTGAAGGCGAGCGCTGGGGCCGCGAAGTACAAGTGCCCGCTGACTATCACGACAGGGCTGCACAGTGGCAACAGGGTGATGTGGCACATTCGTGCAGCGTATTGCGACGGCACACCGTGCAATTGCCGGTGGACCAGTGGCAGATGGCTGGTGTCAGGCAGGCAAATGGTCAGGATTTGCCCGCCGCCGATATACCAGCCTCGATCGTATTTCCGGATGGACCCGAGGGACAAGCGTTCCTGACGTATCCCAATTTCAGGGCGATATTGCGTTACAACTGCGCCAACAACTATGCGCTGGCAGTGGCCAGACTGGCGGACAGTTTCTGAGTTTTCAACGTTGAGGCTCCGCAGGGAGCAGGAGGGCAGTGGCACATAACAGAGTGAAAAACGATACAGGTGATCAGAGTAACATCAGGAGACAAATGATATGTCCAATGAATTTCAGGTAGTGTTTCATAATATTGACCAGTCTGACGCTCTGAATGACAACGTGCAGAAACGCATCGAAAAACTGCGTCGATTCAGCAGTGACATCATCGGCGGCAGGGTTGTTCTGGACTCTCCACACAATAACCAGCACAAAGGCAAAGTCTATTCCGTTGCCATCGAAATTCACACCGGCAACAAACCTGTTGTTGTGACGCAGGAACAACATGACAACCATGCGCACGAAGATTTGTATGTCGCCATCCGCGATGCGTTTAACGCCGCCGAGCGACAATTAAAATCCGTCGACAAAAAACATCGCAAAGAAGCCGTACACAAAAATCCGGACGCTGTGGATGACGGTCTGGATGGCATCGAAGACGACGAGCTGCCGGAATACACCAGCGCCGTTGGCTGAGGTTGTCAGGGTCGTACCATCGACCTTGTAACAGACCGCACACAAGGAGCCCGTCCACCGATGGGCTCCTCCTGCAAGACAAGACCGCGTAGAATACTTCCCGTTTTTTGTACCGCCACGTTTTCTCTTTAGCCTCACTGGAGTATCAGAACCCCATGTCTGCGACCGAACGCCTTACCGAATACCAACAGCTGGATCTGGAAGCCGCAGCGTTTCGACGCCTGCTCAAACACCTGGACGACAACAAACAGGTACAGAATATCGACCTGATGAATCTGGCCGGTTTCTGCCGCAATTGTCTGGCCAAGTGGTATGCCGCTGAAGCCGAAGAGCGTGGCCTGGAAGTCAGCTATGAGGATGCCCGTGAGCGTGTATACGGTATGCCGTATGCCGAGTGGAAGGAAAAATTCCAGAAGCCGCTGTAAGGCGCAGTTAACCGCCCACATTAAACAGTTTGGTTCTGACCAGCCGGCGATAGGCATTGGGCGTGACCCCGTGCAGTCGCCGGAACAAGCCGGTGAAATAACTGACGTCCTGGTAACCGGTGGCAAAAGCAATCTCTGCGATGCCGAGATTGCTGCGCTTGAGCAGCTCGCGCGCCTGGTTGATGCGCACTTCCTGCAAATACTCCACGGGGGTTTTGTGTGCAGCCTGCCGGAAGCGCCGGTTGAATGAGCGCACATTCAGCCCGAAATCCTGAGCCAGCGCCTGCATATTGATGTCACGCTGATAATTCTTCTGAATCCATTCCTGTATGCGGATGATCAACTCATCGTGATGGCTGTCCTGCGGATTGGCTGCCAGCAGCAGCGACTCATAGGAACGCTTCAGCTCGTGGGTAAAATGCCGTGCCACTTCATCGGCAACCTCGGCCGAAAACAGCTGCTCAACCAGATGCAGCATGACATCACGCACCGCGTTCACGCTACCGGTGCAGTACAAGCGGTCCTGGTGCGTAATAAACTTTTTACGTTCCAGTTGTACAGCCGGGTAATGCTGTGCGAAGTCATCAAAAAAACGCCAGTGCGTGGTCGCTTGCCGGTTGTCCAGCAAGCCGGCTTCGGCCAGAAAGTAGCTGCCGGTGCCCACGCTGCAAATGGTGGCACCGCCGTCATACTGCTGTCGTAACCAGTCCAGCGCTTCCGGCAGCTTGCGTACCGCCGCGCGCGGGTTGCCCCACAGCCCCGGGATAAACACCATGGTGTTTTGAATGTTGTCGGCCAGCGTTGCATTGGGCTGGAACAACAAGCCGCCGGTCATAGTCAGCGGGGAAAGTTCACGCGCCACCGTATGCAGGCTTAACGTCGGCTGGCGCCGATGCTGTCGAAGGCTGTGTATGGTGTCCGCGGCACTGATCATTTCCAGCGGAATCGCCATGCTGGAGGCCAGGGCTTGCGGGCAGACAAGCATGCTGATGTGTTTCATGGGCATCATGGTAACCCGGATTGTGCAGTGGTGGCAGCTGGGGCAGGAAAGCATCACAAACTTGTGGGTATACTTGGCGCACCTGGATTTCAAGACAAACTGACTGATGAAAAAGAACCTGATCACCAAAGCTGGCATGCTGCGCCTGAAAGAAGAACTCAACCACCTCTGGCGTGTTGAACGCCCCGAGGTCACCAAAAAAGTATCCTGGGCCGCCAGTCTCGGCGACCGCAGTGAAAATGCGGATTACCAGTACAATAAAAAACGCCTGCGTGAAATCGACCGGCGGGTGCGCTACCTGTCCAAACGGCTGGAAGAGCTGCGTGTGGTGGACGCATTGCCTGACAACACCGATAAAGTGTTCTTTGGCGCCTTTGTGGAAGTGGAGAACGACAACGGCGATGTACGCCGTTTTCAGATTGTGGGTTACGACGAAATTTTTGATCGCAAGGATGCCATTTCGGTCGACAGTCCGATGGCAATGGCGTTACTGCAAAAAGAAGAAGGTGATGAGGTGATCGTCAGAACACCGGAGGGACAGGCAATATGGTATGTGAATCGAATTTCGTATGGTTTGCCAGAGGCAGATGCCTGAGCACCTGCCTCCGGACAACAAACGCTTAACCGTGACGACGCGCAAAATCCGCCATGAAGTCCGCCAATGCCTGGCAGCCTTCTACCGGCATGGCGTTGTAAATGGACGCACGCATGCCGCCGACCACGCGGTGGCCTTTGAGCGCATACAGGCCACGCACCAGTGCTTCGTCGAGGAATTTTTTATCCAGCTCACTGTCCGCCAGGGTGAACGTGATATTCATCTGTGAGCGGTGCGCTTTTTGCGCGGTGCCACGGTAGAAATCGTTGTTGTCGATGGCGTCATAAATGATTTTGGCTTTTTGGGCATTGATTTTTTCCATCGCTGCCACGCCGCCCTGATCCTTCAACCAGTGCAGCACCAGATTCATCATGTACACCGCAAAGGTGTTGATGGTGTTGGGCATGGAGTGGTTTTTGGCATAGGTGTCATAGTTCAGCAGGTTGGGTGTCTGTGGCATCGCATGACCGATCAGGTCCTTGCGGATCAGCACAGCGGCCATGCCGGATGGGCCGAGGTTTTTCTGCAGGCCGGCAAACACAATACCGAACTTGTTGTAATCGATCACACGTGACATCAGCTCGGAGGTCATGTCGGCCACCAGCGGGATGTCGCCGGTGTTGGGGAACTCATTCCAGCGCGTACCAAACAGCGTGTTGTTGCTGGTGATATGCACGTAGGAGGTGTTGTCTTCCAGCTTCGAGAGATCGTAATCCGGGATATGGTCAAAGTTGCTGCTTTCGCTGGAGGCCAGCGTTTGCACCTTGCCATAACGCGCGGCTTCCTTGCGTGCCAGCACAGTCCAGTGACCACTCTCGATAAAGGCGGCTTTGTTGCCGGGTTTGAGGGGCATCAGGTTGAGCGGGATGGCGGCAAACTGCATCTGGGCGCTGCCGTGGACATACAGAATGTCAAAGTTTTCCGGCAGACCGGCGAGCTCGCGCAGCAGATTGTCGGTCTCGGTCAGCAGATCCTCAAACTCCTTGCTGCGGTGGCTGATTTCGATGACGGACAGGCCCATGCCTTTCCAGTCCAGAAACTCGTCCCTGGCTTTTTCCAGAACAGCGGTCGGCAGCATCGCCGGGCCGGCACCAAAATTGTAAATACGGTTCATCGTTGTTTCCCTGCTAGCAGTTGTAAAAAATTCTGTTCGGTTATTCTTTGCGCTTATAAAACCATGACCTTGATCACATCTTCGGTGGCGGCGATCGCATCCACCGCTGCGGCCGACGGCGCCGTGGCCAGGTCAATCAGGTTGTAGGCAATGTCATCGCGGCTTTTGTTGATCATGTCGACCACGTTGATGTCCTGCTCGGCGAGGATGGACAGGATCTTGCCCAGCATGCCCGGTACGTTTTTGTTGCTGATGGCCAGGCGGGTTCCGGCGACGGCCCCGGCGACTCTGTCCAGTGACAGGGCCGGGAAGTTAACGGAGTTGCGGATGTTACCATTGTCGAGGAAATCCTTCAGCTGCTCGGCCGCCATGACCGCACAATTTTCCTCGGCTTCCTCAGTGCTGGCACCAATATGCGGCATCAGGATGACGTCATCGCGACCGATCAATTCATGACGCGGGAAATCGCTGACATACATGCGCAGCGCGCCGGCATCGAGCCCGGTCACGATGGCGTCGTGATCCACAATCTCGTCACGCGAGAAGTTCAACAGACACAGGCCGGGTTTCATGGCATCCACCATCTCCCGGTTGATCAGGCCACGAGTGCTGTCGAGCACCGGCAGGTGCAGGCTGACAAAGTCCGAATTGGCCAGCAGTGCGCTCACGTTTTCAATTTTTTGCACCTGATTGGGCAGGCGCCAGGCGGCGTCCACCGACAGCGCCGGGTCATATCCCAGCACTTTCATGCCCAGATTGATGGCCATGCCGGCCACCAGGGAGCCGATTGCACCCAGACCGATGATGCCCAGCGTTTTGCCAGCCAACTCGTTGCCGGCAAAGCGTTTTTTCTCGGCTTCCAGAAGTTTGTTGAGTTCGGCATGGTCGGTGATCATGCTCAGGGTGTCGACATAGCGGATGCCGGGCAGAATACCGCGCGAGGCCAGCAACATGCCGCTCAGCACCAGTTCCTTGACGGCATTCGCATTGGCGCCGGGCGTATTGAAAACCACAATGCCTCGTGCGGTGCAATCGGCAACCGGCACATTGTTAACGCCAGCTCCGGCTCTGGCCACCGCCTTCAGGCGATTGCCCAGCTCGGCCACCGTCAGCTTGTGGCTGCGCAGCAGGATGGCATCGGCATCATAGGTATCGGGTCCGACCTGAAAGCGGGTGCCGGGGAAGCGCTCAAGTCCTTTGGGGGCAATCTGATTGTAGGTTTTTATTCTGTGCATCATGTCCTCGGATGGGTCTCCTTTCTGAAGACGCTTCTTATATCGTGAACGGCCCGGAAAGACCAGAACGCACGAGGCGTGCCAACGCCTGCGTCAGTTATCGGGTTTGCCGGTGTGTGCAAACCCGCTATGATGCAGCCACGTTTGTTTGACTGCTTCCCGACCCAAAGACCTGCGTTTATGACAGATCCCCGTTTTGTGCCCGGTCAGCCGGTTGAAGTCAGCACCGGCGCCATCAAAGTCCAGCGCCTGTTGTGCCCCAATGCCGGCATGATGACCGGTCCCGGCACCAACACTTACCTGATTGGCGACAGGGCAATGGCGCTGGTAGACCCTGGCCCCGACTTGCCCGCCCATCACCACGCCATTCTGCGTGTGCTGGGCAGCAATCCGCTGAAGTGGATTTTTGTCACCCACACCCATGGCGATCACTCACCGGGTACGGCGGCCCTGAAGGCAGCCACCGGCGCCGAGGTGATTGGCCTGGCGCCTCCGGATGGCGCCCAGTACCAGGATCACAGTTTTGTGCCGGATCGCGTATATCACGACGGTGAGCAGATTGGCTGTGACGGTTTCAGCGTCCGGCTGATTCACACACCGGGGCATGTCTCCAATCACCTGTGTTTTCTGTTGGAGCAGGACGCGATGCTGTTTACCGGTGATCATATTCTGCAAGGCACAACACCGGTGATTTTGCCGCCCGATGGCGATATGGCCGACTACATGGCCTCACTGGAACAGTTGCAACAGATGCCACTGCGTGCACTGGCGCCCGGCCATGGTGACGTCATGACCGACCCGCCGCAGGTCATCATGACCCTGATCCGCCATCGCCAGCGGCGTGAGCAGAAAATTGCGGCGGCGCTGGAGTCCTTGCAGCGCAGCAGTCTGGATGAGCTGGTGCTGCTGGCCTATGACGATGTGCCCGAACATCTGATTCCCTGGGCCAAAAAAACACTGCTGGCCCATCTGTACAAATTGCAGCGCGAAGGGCGCGCACGCAGCCACCATCTGGCAGAGACAGTGATCTGGGAGCCGGTTTGAGCGTACAAGGCTGGCATGTGTATATCATCCGCTGCGCCGATGACACGCTGTACACCGGTATTGCCACCGATGTCATCCGCCGCTTTGCTGAACATCAGTCACAAGGACGATTGTGTGCGCGTTATCTGCGTGGCCGTGCGCCACTCGAACTGGTATTTACCTGTCCGGCCAGTGATCGCAGTGCAGCCTTGCAGCTGGAATATCGCATCAAACAACTCAGCCGTATCGACAAGTTGGCGCTGATCAGCGGCCAAAAACTTCTGGATTGTCAGGACACCACAGCATGAACAAACATCAGGTCGACAAAATTCCGGTCGGTATCAGCGCCTGTCTGCTGGGCGACGAGGTGCGCTACAACGGTGGTCACAAGCTGCACTCGTACATCGAGCAAACGCTGGGCGAGTACTTCGAGTTTCGCCGCTTCTGTCCCGAGGTCGACATTGGGCTGGGCATTCCCCGCAACACCATTCGTCTGGTCAAGCGCGGTGAGGACATCATCTGCACCGACAGTCTGGACGAGACCCTGGAATACACCGATCAGTTGCGCCGCAGTGCGCAGGCGCAGATGGACTGGCTGCAGGGTTTGTGTGGCTATATTTTTAAACGCGACTCACCCAGCTGTGGCATGGAGCGTGTCAAAGTCTATGAGTCTCGCGGCAAAGGTCTGGTGGTCACCAAAGACGGCGCCGGCATTTTTGCGGACACGGTGATGAAGGCGCTGCCGTGGTTGCCAGTGGAAGAAGAAGGTCGTCTGGGTGATGCGATTTTGCGCGAGAATTTTATTCAGCGTGTGTACACACTGTATCGCTGGCGCCAGATGCTGGTGGAAGGTTTGACGGTGGCACGTCTCACGGATTTCCATGCCCGCCACAAACTGGTTCTGATGAGTCACTGCCAGAAAACCTACCGCGAACTTGGTCCGCTGCTGGCCACGGCCCGCAAGGACAATGTGCAGGCGATTGCCGACCTGTACCTGCCTGCCTTGATGGCGGCGCTGAAAAAACGCGCCAGTCGCGGTGACCACGTGAATGTGCTGCAGCATATCCAGGGTTACCTGCGCGACCACCTGACGGCGGAGGACAAAGCCGAGCTGCGGGAGTCCTTTGAGCGCTACCTGCAAGGGTATCTGCCGTTGATTGTCCCCATCACATTGCTCAACCATTTTTTCCGGCGATATCCCGATGAGTACATCAGCCGGTCCTGGTATATGCATCCGTATCCGGCGGAGATGAGTTTGCAGAACCATATTTGATGCCAATTGGGCTATAATGCCGGCCTTTTCACCGGATTGGTCGGGTAGTGGCCAGGTTGGCAAGCGCATGACAGACATCAGCACTTACATGAATACCCTGGGCGCGCAGGCGCGGGCGGCGTCGCGCGTGATGGCGGCGGCGAGCACGGCCAGCAAAAATGCGGCCCTGCTGGCGATGATTGATGCCATCCACAGCAGCCGCGATGTGCTGCAGGCCGCCAATGAACTGGATTTGCAAGCCGGGCGGGAAAAAGGCCTGGACGCTGCGATGCTGGACAGACTGGCGCTGACGCCCGCGCGTATCGACGGCATGATCGAGGGGCTGCGTCAGGTGGCTGCGCTGCAGGACCCGGTGGGGGAAACCACCGACATGCGATATATGCCCAGTGGTATCCAGGTTGGCAAAATGCGTGTGCCGCTTGGTGTCGTCGGCATCATTTATGAGTCGCGTCCGAACGTGACCTGTGAAGCGGCCAGCCTGTGCCTGAAGTCCGGCAATGCCACTATCCTGCGCGGCGGCTCCGAGGCCATTCATTCCAATCGTGCCATTGCGGCCTCCATCAGCGCCGGCCTGCGTGCCGCCGGTTTGCCTGAGCATGCGGTGCAGGTGGTGGAAACCACCGATCGTTCTGCGGTTGGCATGCTGATCACCATGCCGCAGTACGTGGATGTGATTGTGCCGCGCGGTGGCAAAAGCCTGATCGAGCGTATCAGTGCCGAGGCCCGTGTGCCGGTGATCAAACATCTGGATGGCAACTGCCACGTCTACATTGACGACAAAGCTGATGTTGACAAGGCCATCAAGGTCGCCGTCAACGCCAAAACCCAGCGTTATGGCACTTGCAACACCATGGAGACCTTGTTGGTGGCGGAGGCGGTTGCCGCGCAGATATTGCCACGACTGGCAGAGGCGTTTGCGCCGCACAAACTGGAGCTGCGTGCCTGCGAAAAATCGCGTGTACTGTTGCCGGGTTCCATTGCTGCGACTGAGCAGGACTGGTACGAGGAATATCTGGCGCCGGTATTGGCGGTCAAAGTCGTTGCAGGCCTGGATGAAGCGATTGCGCATATCAACCAGTACAGCTCGGCGCATACCGAGTCCATTATTACCGAGGACTACACCCGTGCCCGGCGTTTCCTGCGCGAAGTTGACTCCAGTTCTGTCATGGTCAACGCGTCTACCCGTTTTGCGGACGGTTTTGAATACGGGCTGGGTGCCGAAATCGGCATTTCCACTGACAAGCTGCATGCCCGAGGTCCGGTCGGTCTGGAAGGGCTGACCTCTCAAAAGTACATTGTGCTGGGGGATGGCCATATCCGTGGCTGATGCCATGAACAGTCAGCAAACCGTGGGTCAAGAAACCATGGGTGTCATGGGAGGCATGTTTGATCCCGTTCATGACGGCCATCTGGCAGCGGCCCGGCTGGCGCTGGAGGAGCTGGGGCTGGCGCGGGTATACCTGGTGCCTTGCGCCCGACCGAATCATCGCAATGAACCGGGTGCCAGCGGTGAGCACAGAGTGGCGATGCTGACGCTGGCAATCGCCGGTGACAAACGCCTGGTGGTGGATACCCGTGAGCTGCAGCGACCCGGTGTGTCTTATATGGTCGACACCCTGCGCTCGTTTGTCGCGGAATTCCCGCAGGCGACGCTGGTCTACATTCTGGGGCGCGACAGTTTTTATTCGCTGCCGCGCTGGCATCAATGGCGGGAGTTGCTGGATCTGTGTCATCTCGCGGTGACACATCGGCCGGCTCAGGACACCGGTCTGATGCCGTCTGAACTGCTGATCGAATATCAACAGCGACGGGTCGGCAGCGCGGCTGAACTGATGTCCAGTCCGCGTGGCCATATCCTGATGCTGGACAATCTGGATGTGCCTGCATCGTCCAGCGCCGTTCGCCAACAGCTGGCCAGCGGCGACAACACACTCCCGGTGCCGGCAGCGGTGCTGGATTACATTCATTTGCACGGGCTCTATCGCCCGGCCTGAGTTTTCAGTCATTTATCATCTGCGGCCATCGGGTCTGCAGGCAGGAGTCAGACATAATTGAATACCGAACAGATCAGCAAGCTGGTAGTGGAGTCGCTGGAGAACATCAAGGGGCAGCATATTGAAGTCTTTGACGTGCGCTCACTGACACCGATCACCGACTGCATGATCATCTGCACCGGCACTTCCTCCACCCATATCAAGGCACTGGCCGATGAGGTGGAGATCAAAGCCAAACAGGCCGGACTGAGCGTCAAAGGGGTTGAAGGTCGCGGTCAGGCAGACTGGGTGCTGGTCGACCTTGGAGATGTGGTGGTGCACCTGATGTTGTCTGCCACGCGCTCGCTGTACCGTCTGGAAGACCTGTGGAACCTGAACGCGCCCAAACCGGCGGATGCACCGTTGTCGTGAAAATCAATCTGATTTCCGTGGGTACCCGAATGCCGGACTGGGTTCAGCAAGGCATGCTGGAGTACAGCAAACGTTTGCCGGCGGATTTCAGTTTCCAGTGTATTGAAGTGCCGCTGGGTCAGCGCAGCAAGAACACGGATCCGCGTCAGGCCATCGAGCGGGAAGGAGAGGCGCTGCTGGCTCGTCTGACCCCGCGTGACCATGTGGTGGCGCTGGATGTGCTGGGCAAAAGCCTGAGCACAGAAGCCATGGCTGCCCGTGTGGGTGATATTCGCGACAACGGACGTCACCTGAGTCTGCTGGTGGGCGGTCCGGATGGACTCAGCCCCGCCTGTCTGGCGCGTGCCGATGAGCGCTGGTCGCTGTCGGCGCTGACATTACCGCATCCGCTGGTGCGCATTGTCATTGCCGAGCAGATTTACCGGGTCTGGAGCGTGCTCAACGGGCATCCCTACCATCGGGCTTAGTGCTGACGATGATGAGGCCGGGGCCGCCAATCTGACAAAGTTTTCAGTCCATTCAGACAGTAGGCTGGACAGATTAACAAAGGCATGTAAACTTATCGCCCAAATATCTGTCATATAAGCATTTCAGGCGTTTTTTACCGACAGGTAGCCAAAACCGGGTGATCATGGTCAAGAAATTCCGACTCGACGAGCACAAACACGAGATTCAGATATTCAGTCGTCGCCTGGTTGTCGCCAGCGCTTTTGTCGGGGTGCTGGCGCTGATCCTGATCGGCTGGATGATCAACCTTCAGTTTTTCAACCACGACTACTACTCCGAACGCTCCGAAGGCAATCGCCTGCATTCCCAGTTTATCCCGCCGACACGCGGCCTGATCTACGATCGTAACGGCAGGTTGCTGGCAGAGAACCGTCCCATTTTTAACCTCACCGTGGTACGGGAGCTGGCCACGGATTTTGACCAGACTGTTGAAGTGCTGCGCCAGAGCATCGGGCTGACAGAGGAAGAGCTCGAGCAATACCGCACCCGTCTGAGTCGCCGGGCGGTGCCGTTCAGTTCAGTCCCGCTGAAGATGAAACTGACGGAGGACGAGATCGCCCATATTGCGGTGAACCAGCACAAGTTGCCTGGAGTGGCCGTGGAAGCGCAGTTGGTGCGTCACTACCCGTTCGGTGAATCGATTGCCCATGCGCTGGGTTATGTCTCGGAAATCAACCGCGACGAAATGCAGGCCATGGATGAAGAACAGGCACGCAACTATCGCGGTACCAACCACATCGGCAAAACCGGCATCGAAAAAACTTACGAGCATTACCTGCATGGCAGTGTGGGTTTTGAAACCGTGGAAAAAAACAACCGCGGCCGTGTGACCCGTGTGCTGGGCCGTACGGATCCTGTCCCTGGCATGGATATTCAGCTGCATCTGGACGCTGATCTGCAACTGGCGGCCGAGCAGGCTCTGGGTGATCGTCGTGGCGCCATTGTGGCCATTGATCCGTCCACCGGTGGCATTCTGGCCATGGTCAGCAAACCCGGTTATGACCCCAATCTGTTTGTCACCGGCATTTCGCGCGACCAGCTCGCCGAGCTGAATTCTTCTCGCCATTCGCCAATGTTCAATCGCGCTATCAACTCGCGCGTGCCGGGTTCAACCATCAAACCGTTTATCGGGCTGGCTGGCCTTTACCACGGTGTTGTGACGCCGCAAACCATGATTGCTGACCCCGGTTTTTATCGTTTGCCGGGGCGTGCGCGCCCCTACTACGACTGGACCTGGTGGGTGGACAAGTCCGGGCATGGCGCGGTGGATCTGGAGCGCGCCATCTACCAGTCTTGCAATACCTACTTCAGCCATGTAGCCGTCGAGCTGGGCATACAAACCATCCACGACTATCTGCTGACCTGGGGTTTTGGCGCCAATCTGAGCATTGACGTGCCGGAGGCCAACCGGGGCATTGTGCCTTCACCCGAGTGGAAGCGTGCTACCAAAGGCGAACCCTGGTATCCGGGTGAAACCCCCGCCGAAGGTTTTGGCAATGGCATGTTCCAGGCCACGACCCTGCAGATGGCCAGTGCTGTGGCCACCATCGCCAATCATGGCGTATACAAGCGTCCGCGTTTCCTGAAGGCGGTTCAGGACGGCAGCAGTGACGATTTCGCGGATATTCTGTTTGAGAACGAAGAGGTCACCCAGCCGCTGCTGCCTTCTGCCGAAGATCTGGCGCTGGTGCGAAAAGCCATGGAGCACACGGTCAGCAAACCCTATGACCGCAACAATCGCCGGCACGAAGGCACCGCTTATCCGTATGTTGCCGGTGCCAAACCACTGGATTATCCGATGGGGGGCAAATCCGGCACTGCGCAGGTCGTTGGTGTACAAGTTGATGCACGCGGTAACCGTATCGAGCGCGAGCACACCAGTGACGAGCACCTGAACCATGCCATGTTTATCGCCTTTGATGCGTCCCCGAAATCCCGCATTGCGGTGGCCGTGTTTGTGGAAAACGGTGAAGGTGGCAGCTCGGTGGGTGGTCCATTGGCACGCGAAGTCCTGGATGCCTACATGTTGCCAATTCTGGAGCGCGAGGCTGCGGCGGCAGAGAGCCTGTTACTGACAAGCAACCCGTAACGGGTTAACATGAAGCCGTTTTCAAACAGGCCTGAATCGCCACTGGCTTGAACTGACTTAACTGGCTTAAAGAGATAAGGCATTGAATCATCGGTTATTTCTGTTGTCCTTAAGTCTGGCGTTGCTCGCTGCCTGTCGCAGTGCGCCTGTTCCTCCCACGTCATCGCCCCCGGTAGCCAACGCCGGACGCTACAGTATCAATCAGGATCGTGCACCCACAACACCGCTGGATCCGTCACAGATTCGCGAGGTGGTGCCTGTGCCGCTGAACAGAACCATGGCAGGCAACCGGTCTCCCTATACTGTCAACGGTCGTACCTACCGGGTGTTGCAGACCGAAGAGGGTTTCCAGCAGACCGGTATGGCGTCCTGGTACGGCGAAAAATTTCACGGTCATGACACCTCCAATGGCGAGGTGTTTGACATGTACCAGGTGTCGGCTGCGCATGTCAGCCTGCCGATTCCCAGCTTTGCGCGCGTGACCAACCTGGAAAACCAGCGCAGCATCATTGTGCGCGTCAATGATCGCGGCCCCTTCCACAATGACCGTATCATTGATCTGTCTTACGCCGCAGCCTGGAAGCTGGGTTTTGCCGACAAAGGCACTGCACTGGTGCATGTGGAATCGATTGTGCCGGGCCGGGAGAACGTGATTCTGGCGGCCAATACAGCATCGTCCGCAACATCGGCGACCACATCGGCGGTGGCTGCCAGTTCAGGCAACCGCTACCTGCAGGCCGGTGCCTTTTCCGATCTTGGCGCTGCCCAGCGGCTGTCCGAGCGTTTGCGTGGCCTGACCGGATCACCCGTGGTGATCCGCTCGGCACAGGCGGAAAATTCGGGTCAAGCCTTGCATAGAGTCAGAGTTGGCCCCATCTCTGACTCCAATGAAATCGAACGCATCAGCAATTTGATGCGGTCAGCCAATCTGGGGCAACCCTATGTGGTTGAAGAGTAAACCTTGTTAACGAACACACAGACTGGACGGGATTCACGCATGAGCAAGCGAATACAGCACAACACCATCATTTCCAGCGGCTGGCGCCGGTGGCTGGCTCTGATGCTGGCCGGATCGGTGACGCTGGGTTCTGCCTTCAGCGCAACGGCGCAAGTGCCGGTGCCGCGTGCTGCCGGTCCAGCGGTGGCGGTTGTACCCCGCGAGCCGGAAATTGCCGGCAGCAGTTACATCCTGATTGATGCAGCCACCGGTCAGGTCATCATGGAAAAGAACGCCGATGAGTCACTGCCACCGGCCAGTCTGACCAAAATCATGACGGCGTACATTGTTGAATACGAAATCGACAACGGTAATCTGAGTCTGGACGATCAGGTTTTTATCAGCGAAAAGGCCTGGCGTACCCAGGGTTCCAAGACCTTTGTGGACGTGAACAGTTACGTGCGCGTGGAAGACCTGCTGCGCGGCATCATCATTCAATCCGGCAATGACGCCAGCGTGGCGATGGCCGAACATATTGCCGGCAGTGAAGAAGCGTTTGCCGATCTGATGAACCAGCATGCCCGTCGCCTGGGTATGACCGGCTCCTATTTTGAAAACTCCAGTGGTCTGGACGATGCGGGTCAGCAGAACATGATGACTGCGCGTGATCTGGCCACACTGGCGCGCGTCAAGATTTTGCAGCACCCCACGCACTACAGCATGTACGCCGAGCGTGAATTCACTTTTAATGGTATTCGTCAGACCAACCGCAACACGCTGCTGTTCCGTGACAATACAGTGGATGGTATGAAAACCGGCTGGACCACTCCGGCAGGTTACTGTCTGGTCGCCTCGGCTGTGCGCGATGGCATGCGTCTGATTTCTGTGGTCATGGGCACCGAGAGTGAGGAAGCGCGCGCGGTAGAGACCCAGAAGATGCTGAGCTACGGATTCCGCTTCTTTGAAACTTACAAAGCCTATGAGGCAGGGCAGGTACTGGATTCCCTGCGTGTCTGGTCCGCCAGGGAGAACACCGTCGAGGTAGGCATGGCGGACGAGGTCCTGCTGACCATTCCACGAGGCCGCGCCGGTGATCTGGTGGCTACCCTGAACACTGAGCAGACCCTGCGCGGTGCGATTGAGCAGGGGCAGGTGCTGGGTACCGTTAACATCACTCTGGATGATCAGGTGCTGTATACCGGCAATGTGATCGCTGTGCAGGGCGTTGAGCGTGCCGGCTTCTTCAAGCGCCTGCTGGATGCCCTTACATTGTTCTTTATGGGTTTGTTCCAGTAAATGCAGAATTTGACCACCGACAACACGCCGGGCGCACCGCGTATCGAGTTTCCCTGCCAGTATCCGGTCAAGGTGATGGGCGAGGCACACGCCAGTTTTCATACTGAGGTGCTGGCCGTTTTCCAGCGGCACGCACCGGGTGTCACCGACGAACACATGAGTATTCGACCCAGCGCCAAAGGCAATTACGTGGCCTTGACCATCGTCATTCATGCCACCGGCAAAGAGCAGCTGGATGTGCTGTTTACAGACCTCAAGCGTCTGTCAGCCGTCAAACTGGTACTCTGACAAGGCCCTCCGGGTATGAGCGACAAAGGTCATCTGATTATCCGCCAGCTCGGGTTGACCGACTACGAGCCAGTGTGGCGGGCGATGCAGCAGTTTACCAGCGCGCGTGACCCGGATGCTGCGGATGAGCTTTGGGTGCTGTCGCACAAACCGGTGTTTACACAGGGGCAGGCGGGCAAGGCCGAGCATGTCCTGGCGCCGGGTGATATTCCGGTTGTTCAGATCGACCGTGGCGGGCAAGTGACCTATCATGGCCCCGGGCAGCTGGTGGTTTATCTGCTGATTGACGTACGGCGTGCAGGCATCGGTGTGCGCGAGCTGGTCAGCATGATTGAAACAGCTATCATGGAAGCGCTGTCGTCGCTCAAGATCAGCGCGGGACTCAAAGCGGGCGCGCCTGGTGTGTATGTGGGAGATGCCAAGATCGCCTCGCTCGGGCTGCGAATTCGCCGCGGGTGTTCCTATCATGGCATGAGCCTGAATGTGGCCATGGATCTGGAGCCCTTCAGTCGTATCAATCCTTGTGGGTATCAGGGGCTGGCGGTGACGCAGGTGCAGGATCTGGCACCGGGCAATACACCGGCTTACCTGATGGAAACCATGGAAAAACTGGTGCTGCAGCATTTGCTGCTGCAGCTTGGACCTTATCGCTGGATCGATGTCAGGCAGGAGCTGTGACGTAATGTCAACGCAACAGGAAACGCCAACCAGGCGCAATGTGCTGGTTGAGGGTGAAAAACTTCGCGGTGCGGAGAAAGTCAAACGTATCCCGGTCAAGGTTATCCCGACCGTTGAGTTACCGGTAAAGCCGGACTGGATTCGCGTGCGAATTCCGGCTTCGCCAAAAATCGGGCAGATCAAGGAGCAGCTGCGCAAACACAAACTGGCGTCGGTCTGTGAAGAAGCCTCCTGTCCCAATCTGGGCGAGTGTTTCAGCAATGGCACCGCCACATTTATGGTCATGGGTGAGATCTGCACACGCCGTTGCCCGTTTTGTGATGTGGCACATGGCAAACCCAAGCCGCTGGATGACAATGAACCAAGAGAGCTGGCGCAGGCCATTGCCGAGATGGGTTTGAAATATGTGGTGATCACCTCGGTGGATCGCGACGATCTCAAGGACAGTGGCGCGCAACATATCGCCAACTGCATCACCGAGACCCGTTATTACAATCCGGGCATCAAGGTGGAAGTGCTGGTGCCCGATTTTCGTGGTCGCATGAAAACCGCGCTGGATATCCTTGAGAAGACTCCGCCGGATGTGTTTAATCACAATCTGGAAACAGTACCGCGTCTTTACAAAAAGGCACGTCCCGGTGCGGATTACCAGTGGTCGCTAGACCTGTTGCAACAGTACAAGGCGCGTCAGCCCCAGGTGCCAACCAAGTCCGGTTTGATGTTGGGACTGGGTGAAACCAAGGAAGAAGTCATGGAAGTACTGCGTGATCTGCGCGCCCACGACGTTGACATGATTACACTGGGGCAGTACTTGCAGCCGAGCCGGAACCACTTGCCGGTTGAGCGTTTTGTACACCCGGACGAGTTTGAAGAGCTGAGGCTGTTTGGCGAGGCGCTGGGTTTCAAACAGGTGGCGAGCGGGCCGATGGTGAGATCCTCTTATCACGCCGACAAACAGGCTGCCGGTGAGGCAGTGAAGTAAGGCGCTGCCGAACATTGGAAGAGATTTGACAGGAGCAGGCATGAAGTTTTTGCAAAAAGGTATTTTGCGCTCGCTGATGCTGACGGTGTCACTGGGTTCTGGCGCCGCAGTCACTACTGCCATGGCGGCCAATCCCCTGGTCAGAGTCAGTACCACCTATGGTGATTTCACCGCAGAGCTGTATCAGGACAGAACACCTGCAACGGTGCAGAATTTTCTGGGGTATGTGGATCGCGGTGACTACAAGCGTATGGTGTTGCATCGTGTCGACAAGGACTTTGTGATTCAGGCCGGGTCTCACCAATGGAAAGGTGATTGTGTAGTTTCCGGCGTGCTGCCACCAGCGTGCGGTCCGGCGTTTATTCCGACCCAACCGGAAATTGTCAACGAGCCAGGTGTCTCCAATGTGGCAGGCACACTGGCGATGGCAAAACGTGATGGTTTTCCCAACAGTGCGACCAGTCAGTGGTTTATCAATTTGCGCGACAATGCCGCAACACTGGATCCGCAAAATGGCGGGTTTACCGCTTTTGGCCGGGTGCTGGGTGATGGCATGGACGTCGCAACTCGGATCAACCAGCTCAGTGTTATTCCTGTCTCCAATGCCATCTCCCAATTGCCGGTGCGGGATTTCGATTTTGCTGCCAGTAGCGCCCCGTCCGAAAAAAATCTGGTCCTGATGAATGTGTGGCGTGTGGACCGTTTCAGCTCCAGCCTGCACGTGTTCGAGTTTCGCACCGGCCGTCTGAGTACCTATGTCAATGCGGGCACATCAGGGCGCTTGAGCATGCTGCTGAATGTTGTCGGCAATACTGGCAGTGACACCATTTTCCAGATTGATCCTGCCAGTGTGATTCCGCTCGCTATCGAGCCGGAGGGCATGGCGAGTTTCAGCATGGATGACCAGCGTTTGCGTATTCCATCTGTTGAGGTCGATGACAACGGTCAGGTCAGTGTGATCAGAAACGTCGTGTTGCGCATGATTGATCAGGCCAGTTTGCGTTTTGTGCTCGAGTCCTGGGATGGTCCGCCTGCCCAGACGGCCAACTGAACCAGCGGGTTATCACATAACAATAGCGCCGATAACAATAATCAGAACCATCAGGAGTCAGCAGCATGAGTGCCCCGCGCGGTGAATTCAGTTCTCGTTTCGGCTTTCTGATGGCCGCTACCGGCTCTGCTGTGGGTCTGGGCAACATCTGGGGATTTCCAACCAATGCGGCATCCAATGGTGGCGGCGCGTTTCTGGTTGCCTATGTTGTGCTCGCTTTTCTGCTCGCCTACCCGGCACTGATGGCTGAGCTGATTATTGGTCGTCATGCCAAAGCCAATGCTGTCAACGCGCTCAAAGGTATTGCGGGGTCACCGGGCATCGCGCGTCTTGGTATGAGTGTCGGCTTTGCCGGCATGATCACAGTGACACTGATCCTGAGTTTTTATTCGATCGTCAGCAGCTGGATGCTGGCATTTATGACTGCCTCGTTTGCTGATTTGCTGCGTCTTGAGCAGCTTTCCAACTGGTTGACTACTGGCAGCACGACCCGCGACACACTGTTCACCTTGCTGTTTTATCTGCTGACCATTTATGTTGTGGTGGCCGGTGTCAAAAACGGTATCGAGAAATGGGCCTCGCGCCTGATGCCTTCCCTGTATTTTCTGCTGATTGCGCTGATTGTGTACGTCCTGACGCTGGATGGTGCCATGGATGGTGTGCGCATGTATCTGGTGCCTGATTTCAGCCGTATTGCTGACCCCGGATTGTTGCTCAGTGCGATGGGACAGGCATTTTTCTCGCTCTCACTCGGTGTCGGTACCATGCTGATATACGGCTCTTATGTCAGCAAACGCGAAAACCTGCCAGCCATCGGCGGCCTGGTGACCGTCATGGACATGTCAGTCGCGGTGCTGGCCGGTATGCTGATTCTGCCTGCGATGTCGGTTGCTGCGCTCAACGGGATTGAAATTTACAACGAGCAAGGCGGATTGATTGCGGGCCCGGCATTGATCATTTCTGTGCTGCCGGCGCTGTTTGAACGCATGGGTGATGCCGGCATTCTGGTGGCGATGGCCTTTTTTGTATTGATGAGCATTGCTTGCCTGACATCATCCATCTCCATGCTGGAAGTTCCGGTGTCTTACGTGGTTGAAGAGCGTGGTGTGTCCCGGCCCAAAGCCAGCATTGTCCTTGGTGCTGTTGCCGCACTGATCAGTCTGGTGATTGTGTTCAATTTTGCTTTGCTGTTTGACTGGGTAGTCAGGCTGACTACCGAATTCAGTCAACCTTTGCTGGGCTTTTTCTTTGCAATTTTTGCGGGCTGGCTCTGGCGACGTGATCAGCTGCTGGCAGAAATCCGGCAAGGTAATCCGCAAGCGGAAACCGGACTGTTCTGGCGTATCTGGCCCTGGTATATCCGTTTTGTGTGCCCGGTTATTATTCTGGCGGTTTATGTGCAGATGATTTTCTGATCAAGCGGCCACGATCAGATTGAGCGCAATGCTGCGCAGAATTGCTCTATTTCTGCCCGGGTGTTGTAGTAATGCACCGATGCACGATTGATATCACCCAGTTGTCGCACAGCAAAATCAAGTTGGGTGTTCTGACGCTTGATCACTGAGGTGTTGATACGCCCGGCGCGCAGTATTTGTTGCAGCTCAGCAGCGGGATGATGTGCAAGACTGAATGTCACGATCCCGCTCAGTTCACGCCCCTGATCATGGATTTGTACGCCCGGAATGTGCAGCAACTGCTCACGCAGGCCTGCAGCCAATGAACGAACCTGCTGCTCAATCACATCCAGACCCAGATCGCAGGCATAATCTGCAGCCACGCCGAGCGCGATTTTCCCGGCAACGCTGTGTTCCCACAGTTCAAACCGGCGAGCGTCATCACGCAGATGATAGTGGTCGCGGCTGGTCCAGACTGCTGCCTGCAGGTCAATTGCCGGAGGCGTCAGGTAGTCCAGGATACTGTGTCGGACATACATGAACCCGGTTCCGCGAGGTCCCCGCAGATATTTTCGGCCTGTGCCAGTCAACATGTCACAACCGAGCTCATGCACATCCAGCTTCAATTGACCTGCGGATTGGCAGGCGTCAAGCAGATAAAACGCCCGGTGTCGGCGGGCCAGTCTGCCCACCTCGGCAGCCGGTTGTATGCCCCCGTTCTGGCTCGGTACATGCGTCAAAGCGATCAGGCGCACGTCATCATCCAGTCTTTTTTCGAGTGTGGACAGGCACAGTGTGCCATCGTCGCTGTTGGGTATGACATCAACGCGTACACCCCGGTGGCGGGCGATATGCAGCAGGCAGAGATAGTTGCTGGCGTATTCAGATTGCCCGGTGACTATGCGGTCGCCCGGTTCAAATGGCACCGACAACAAGAGCTGGGTCCAGGCCCGGGTGCAGCTGTCGGCAAATGCAATTTCGCGTGGCGCACAGTTCAGCAGCCGGGCAAAGGCATGATAAAAATTGTCACTTTGGGTGCTGGCGGCATCAGCCGCCTCATAAGCACCGATTCGCTGCTCCAGCATCAGATGATGGAGCAGCGCCTCAGTCACCGGCCGGGGCTGCAGAGCCGCCCCGGCATTGTTGAAATGAACCAGGTCCTTGCAGCCGGGAGTTTCCTGTCGCAGAAGACCAATATTGAGGTTCATGAGCTCAGGCCAGTTTGATTGCGCGGCCGTGGTTATGAACTTCCACCAACTGTGAATGCATGGCTTTGATGGCGGTGTTGTAGTCGTCTTCGTCCAGCACAAATTGCATGTCGACCTGACGCATGCACTGATGCACGCCGAGTATGTCCACACCGGCATCCGCCAGAGCCTGGGCAGTGCGAGCCAGCATGCCCGGAATTTTCAGGTCGCTGCCAATGGCGGACACGATGCAAACCTTGCGCACATTGATTTCTGCGCCGGGGAAAAGCTCTGCCAATGCTGCCTGAATGCGTTTGGCTGTTTTCAGGTTGGCTGACAGATAATGGGTAATGGTGTTGGCGTTGAGATCCTTGTTAATGACCTGTGCCTTGAAGCGGGTAATCTGACCCAGAATCTGGGCTTCATAGTTGGATAAATCGCCCACCATCTCCTGATCAAACAATTCAATCGCGTACACGCCCATGCGGCCGGCGATAATTTCCACGCACGCAGAATCACTGACGTAATCGCGCGTGATCAGCGTACCGCTGTGATCCGGTTCAAACGTGTTTTTGACACGCAGGTGAATGTTGTTCTGGCGCAATCCCTTGGCTGCCCGTGGATGAATCGCTTCCATGCCGAGATTGGCCAACTGGTCAGCGACATCGTAGTTGGTGCGCCCAATGGGCACTGCCTTGTTCGCACCCACGATGCCGGGATCAGCGCTGCTCAGGTGAAACTCCTTGTGGATAATCGCTTCGGTAGCACCGGTGAGAACAGCAATGCGGCTGAAGGTCATCTCGCTGTAACCACGGTCAAAAATCGCCATCAGGCCGCCATCGCAGTGGCTGTAACCGGTTGCGATGGGCAGTTGTGTGGCCAGGTCAATGCCCTCAAACGCACGTTTGATATTGTCATCCAGGGACAGATGGCGCGGGCTGGCCCAGCCCGAAAGATCCACAAAACAGGCATTGAGGCCGTGAAGCTGCAGCAGTCGGGCGGTGTTCCACGCGCTGTGAATCTCGCCAATGCTGGCGAGCATCTCACGCACGGTTTGCAGATAATCGGTGAGTGCGAAATGGCCGTGCTGGCAGAGGCTGGACACGTCTTCCAGAACCTTGTGGGCATCGTTCAGGCGTTGTTCAATAAACTCGTTGGCCTGCCCCAGCTGTTCAGCGCCGTGTGCCTCAAACAGTTCCTTGTTGATCTCCAGAATTCGCACGCGCAACTGCTCGAATGCATCGCGCCAGCTCTGTTGCTCTTCGGCATCGGAAAACAGCGCGTAAATGCCGGGTTGCCCGGTTTTTTTGTGCTCAAGCAGCATATTGGTAATGCCTGAATACGCAGACACCACAAAAATACGTTTGTAGTACCGGGTGCCGAGTGCAGGGTTCATAAAGATATTCTTTCGAACCGCCTCAAATTGACTCATGGAAGTGCCGCCGATTTTCTCGACTGTATGTCCGCCGGACTGGTTCGGTGCTTGTGCTGCTGTCGTCATTTCAGTTCCTGCATGCGTGCGTGATGGTCAAAACGGGCGCGATTATACCGCAAGCGCAGGCCTGATTCACCGGGCCCATTCACCCGCCCGGCGCTCGCCGATGTTCATTCCAGTACATTGAAGTAGACGTAGCGGGCGTCCGGGTCTTGCGGCATATGGTAGTTCACTTCGTTGAGGTCGATGGCACTGAACATTTCCTTGTATCGATCACACAGGGAGTTATAAATGACTTCCTGGATGATCAGGATGTTGTAGTGCTCCAGCCCGCGCTTGCGAGCATGTTCGCGGATCAGTCCGGCAATGCTGGGTATCTTTCTCAATTCTTCATAGCGGTAGGCTTGAATGAGTGCGTCACCAAACAGATCGTAGGCGCGGATGCCGCTGCTCTGGAACGTGCCTTGAACCGAGTTGTAAGCCAGACCCATTGCAGCCTTGATGGGATGTCCATAAGCAAAACGGTCTACTTCAGAATTGAATGCACGAAACATCAACAGCGCTGTTTCCACGGCGTGGTCGGCCAGTGAATCCGTTTTGTCAGTGAGGAATGGATAACCAATTGCGCTGATAAATCCATCCCCGGTCTCTTTCAGGCGGAAGGCGCGCGATTTGAGCGGATTGTGTTCGTAACCCATCATGCATATCTGGGAGAAAGCACGGAATACTTCCAGAAAAAATGACTGGGTGCGTTCATGTTTGATGTTGCTGGAACTTTGCACGTCAAACACATTGATGATTGCCTGTGCTGGTGCAACCGGCATGGTCTCTTCCAACTGGTCACCGGCTTTAATGCGGGCCAACTGGTGCGGGTATACCAGTTTGGACAATTGTTTGTAGAGATGCTGGCGTGTGTCGGCGTCAATGGATTTGTAATAGAACCGTATTTGAATACGTGCAAAAAACAACCAGCTGACAATAATGCCGCCCATAAACCCCTGTATGACCTGGATCGCGTTCAGGCTCAGGTACTGGGGATCAATCAGATAGATCAGCACCGAGGTCAGCAAGGTGAACAGGGTGTTGCGCAGTAATGTGGTGCCGAAGCTGGTGTGATAGGAAAAAGCGGTTGTCATCAGGATGACAAAGTTGATCTGCCCTGACAGCGCAATATAGAGCGCAGAAGCATCGGCTCCTGCTTCAACCGGTTTGAAAACGTAATAGAGCGTCAGGCAAAACCCGAACAGAATGCTGAGCAGAAAGGTGTCGAGAATTTCCCTGGAGTATTTGTCGATCTTTGAGAACAGCAGTGAGGCCAGCGGATATCCGAACGCAATACCAACTGGCAGTGCATAGGTAAACAGTGCCTTGTAGGCATCGGGGTTGCCGGAAGCGCTTAAGGTCTGCCATGACAAAAAAGAAGACACGGCCAGCAGGAATGCCGCAGTTTTGCCCGGCCAGTTTCTCAGGGCACGCGACGCATCATCGCGCAGCTCATCCCGGAACTCGTCGGCATGTTCCTTGCAGTACGCCGAGTACTTGTCAGAATTCATACAATCTCTTTTGTTGTGGTTCGGCCATGGTCAGCGTCTCTGCCGCCCGGCCGGCCCGGCATCGGGCGCGGGCCGTCAGCCCTGATTGTTGTGGCCTGATTATACAGAATTAAGCGCTATCGGCAATTGCATCATGCATGGATCGGGGTGTATAAGTGAGGCATCTTTCGAGTGCCTGATTTTTTATAAGGAAGTTAACAAGTATGTTGGAAATGATTGGACTTTTTTTGTACCTATTGATTGTTATCAGTTTGATATGGGGCCGAATTTTCTTTTTCAGAATGAGCAGTGGAACACCAGGATTGCTGGCTTTTTCCTATGATATTGCGGTCGCTGTTCAGATGGTGATGACAGTGTACAATTTTTATAATGTGACGGACGTCACAAAATTAATGAGTGTATTGACACCCATCTTGTATCTGTTATCGCTAGTGATATTCTGGTCATCAATTGTAACGGCAAAGTCACTTGATTTTGCTTTCAGCAACAAAGTTGGAGATATAGTGACAACTGGTCCTTTTGCAATTTTCCGTCATCCGTTTTATGTGTCCTACCTGATAGCATGGTGGGCAAGCACGATTCTGTTCAACTCTCTCACGATGTGGTTGACAGCGTTTTACCTGACAGCGTTTTATGTGATCTCGGCAAAAAAAGAAGAAAAAACAATACTGGGGTCGGAGCAGTCAGTGCAGTACCAGGTTTATCAACAAAAAACAGGCATGTTCTTTCCGAGGATAACAAGATGGAAGCAATGAAATTCAGAACTCTCAGCAACGAAAAAGAAATCGATTTTTTCCTGAGCCGCTTTGAAAGCTATGTGGGTGTGAAGCTGCCATATGACTACGCCCAGCGCAGCACTTTCGTTGCCGGCTTCAAGGGTGAGGAAATGGTTGCCGGTTACATGCTGGTGACAAAGCCGGAGTTCAGAAGCCTGATGTTTGTGCCGGACAGCGTCAAGCGTGAGCACGAGTTCTTCAAAAACGATGCTTACGACATGATGGAGATCAATGGTGTGTGGATGAGTGCGTCGCTGAAAACAGCGGCTGAACAATTTAATGTGTGGCTGCGTCTGATTCTTGATGCGTTCAAGTGCAGAAAGCAGTTTGTGATGCTGATGGCGAATCAGCGCAACATCAACATCCGTCATATTCACGCCATGACCGGCGCCAAAGACATCTATGAAGGAGAGCCCATGTTGATGTCGGGTGACAAGAGTCACTCTACGATCCGTGTGAGCTATACCACTCGCTGGTCGCTGCTAATGAACGTCCCGCGTTACTGGCTGGAGTTCAAGAGTCGTGAGCGTCGATTCCAGCGCCGCCTCAAGCAGCGCTCGCTGACTCGCATGGTGACCAAAACCAGTTGATGGGCTTGGGCGGATAACGCGAGTCTCGGCGGATTGCATTGAAAGTATCGGGTCCGAATACAGTATGATGTCGTCGGGCCTGTGCTATTTGAGCGTCAAAAAATTGACGAAACTTGCATAATTTTGACGCTTTCGCACCATAATAGTGCAAACAGGCTAATGGGCGGGCACCTTGTCGGGTGCCCTGAGACTCCGGCTGGTATAGCCTGATTGTGGAGAGTGAAGGTGACAGACAACAGTATGAATACCCCCGCTAACGATCGCGTCAAAGCATTGTTGGCCGAGTTGCAGCAAGTGCTGACTACAACCGACACGCTGGACGAAGAGACGCTGGCGCTGGCTCGTCAGCTTGAGCAGGAGATGGAGCAGCTGATTGAGAAGTCTGAGCCCATGGTGCCTGAACTGGAGAGCGCGATTGCGCTGGAAGCGCGTTTTGCTGCGCGTCATCCGGTTGCCGAAGGCATCGTGCGTGAATTGATTGCGGTGCTTGGCCGCATGGGGATTTGAGCAGGCGTGATCGCTCAGTTGGTCTGGTGGCTCAGCTGCAAACAGAGCTGGTCCATCAGCAGCCACGCCGGTCTCGGATCCATACCTTTTACGGCAAGATCGATTTGCCGTACCAGCGTCAGCATCGCATCCAGTTGTTGTTGCGATAAACGCGTCAGCGCTGCCCTGGTTGCTGACTGGCGGTTCTTCCACACATGGTGTCGCTGCAAGATGTCATCAACACGGGTGCCGCCAGCCAACTCGCTTTTCATGATGATCAGCTGTCTCAGCTCTTTGGCGAGCATGGCATTGAGCATCAGCACTTCCTGACCTTCCTGTTTCAGCCTCTGTAATGTTTTGATCGCTTTGGCACCATGCCCTGCCAGACAGGCATCAATCAGTCCAAAGACGTTATACCGGGCGCTGTCAGCAACACTGCGGGCGATATGTTCGGTTGACAGATGTGCGCCGTCACCAAATAGCAGGCCCAGTTTCTCGATCTCCTGATCCGCTGCCAGCATATTGCCCTCGACGCGATCGGCCAGCAGTTGCACTGCGCTGGCATCGGCGCTCAATCCGTGTTTTTTC
The DNA here is from genome assembly GCA_036834885.1 of Pseudohongiella sp. Taxonomy (GTDB): domain Bacteria; phylum Pseudomonadota; class Gammaproteobacteria; order Pseudomonadales; family Pseudohongiellaceae; genus Pseudohongiella. The sequence continues at coordinate 55,847 of DAITNA010000010.1, forward strand.
ATGCGCTGGCTGATCCAGCCCGGCAAGCGATCACTCTCAACCGCATAGATCTGTACCAGCATCAGGCGGCTTTCCAGTTTTGTAAACCACTGGGTTTTGGTGGTGGCAGCTTCAATGCGGGGACTCAGTAACAGCAGCAGGTTGTCCGCGGAGGCGTGGTCGAGGTATTCCGTCAATGCCTTGCGTGCCGGGTCATCCAGTTTGCTGGATTTGAGATGAAGTTCGATGATTTTTTTGTCGGAGAACAGTGACATGCTGCTGTTTTCGGACAGCAGCTGGTGCCAGTCAAACTGGTTGTCAACGTCGTACTGCACGCGGTCTGTAAAGCCGGCCGCGCGACAGGTACTGCGCACCAGATCACTGCAGTCGCGCATTTGCAGCGGCTCATCGCCGCTTAACCAGCATGCTGCGGGCAAGGATTTTTTCAGAGCGCTCTGAAGTTGATCCGGATAAACTTTCATAGGCTCAGCAGTCGCAGCCGTCGCACAATCTGGTCAGCCAACTCCCGTCGCATATCGTCCAGTGTCTGTTCCACACCGTTGTTGCTGCCACTGATATTGGCCGTATCCTCGTAAAAGCTGCCTGTCACTTCCAATGTTTCCGGGCCGGCGATTAGCTGGCCGCTTTGCAACACGCTGGCATCGACTTGCAGAATCAGTTCGTATTGTCCGGCGCCGCCGCGATTGTTCAGGGTCAGGGCCCTGCGATTCAGGCGTTCTGCTGACAGTTGTAGTGCCAGCTCAGGGTTGCTGGCGTCGACGGGGACGCTCACTCCTCTCGCATTGAGTGCATCGCGCAAGTGTCCAGCAAGAGGATAACGCCCGCCCGGGTAGGCCAGAGCCAGCGTCTCCATCGGCATGGCAGCCTGTTCACTGCCACGCAAGGTAAAACCGCAGGCAGACAGCGTGAGTAACATAACGCTACCCACGATCAGCCATAGTTGCCGGTGCGCGATCAAACGCATCATCCCACCACAATATTGACGAGTTTTTCCGGCACCACAATGATTTTGCGGACCGTCAGTCCCTCGGTGTGTTTTTGCACATTACTGTCAGCCAGTGCCAGTTTTTCCAGTGTTGCCTTGTCGCAGTCGCGCGCAACGGTGAGTTTGCCGCGCAGCTTGCCATTGACCTGAATCACCATCTGGATTTCGTCCTGGATCAACGCACTCTCGTCAACCGATGGCCACGGGCGATTGATGATGGCCTCGTTGTGCCCCAGATGTTGCCACAGCGCGTGGCAGAAATGCGGCACAATGGGTGACAGTGCCAGCAGCACAATTTCCAGGGCTTCGTGCACAACACTCAGATTCAAACGAGCCAGGTCGCTTGACCCGGAGGTATCCTGCTCATCCTGAAACTTGTTGACGGCATTGACCAACTCCATCACGGCAGCAACCGCTGTGTTGAATGTCTGGCGTCGGCCGTAGTCATCGCCGACTTTTTGCAGTGTGCTGTGGGTTTTGAACCGTAACTGCTTTTGCTCGGCTGTCAGTTCAGCACCTGCAAGGTTTATCACCTGCCTTGCATCGTGAGCGGCCATGGTGCGCCAGAGTTTGCGCAGAAAGCGCGCGCTGCCCTCCACGCCGCTGTCTGACCACTCCAGCGACTGGCTGGGCGGCGCCGCAAACATGGTGAACAGTCGCACCGTATCAGCGCCATACTGGTCAATCAGCGCTGCCGGTTCAACAGTGTTGCCTTTGGACTTGGACATCTTGCTGCCATCCTTGAGCACCATGCCTTGTGTCAGCAGTCGCTGGAAAGGCTCATCAGAGCTGACCAGTCCCTCATCACGCATCAGTTTGTGGAAGAAGCGTGCATACAACAAATGCAGAATGGCGTGCTCAATGCCGCCGATATACTGATCAACCGGCAACCAGTAGTCGGCGCGTTTGTCGAGCATGCCGGTTTTCAGATCAGGGCAGGCATAGCGCGCGTAGTACCAGGATGATTCCATGAAAGTGTCAAAGGTATCGGTTTCACGCTCGGCGTCGGCACCGCACCTGGGGCACTTGACCTGATAAAACTCAGGCATGCGCTTGATGGGCGAACCGGCATCGGTGAAACTCACATCTTCTGGCAACACTACCGGCAGATCCTTTTCCGGTACCGGTACCGCGCCACATGTCCCGCAATTGATGATCGGGATCGGTGTGCCCCAGTAACGCTGGCGTGAAACACCCCAGTCGCGCAGACGGAAATTGACTTGTTTTTCGCCTTTGCCGCGTGCTCGCAACCACTCGGCAATTTTTTCGAAGGCAGCAGCAGAATCGAGTCCGTCAAACTCACCGGAGTTGACCAGAATACCTTTGTCAGTGAATGCCTTTTCTGACAGTTCGCAGTTTTGTTCTGCGCCGGCAGGGCTGATCACCTGTTTGACTGGCAAGCCGTATTTGCGTGCAAACTCATAGTCGCGCTGATCGTGTGCAGGTACCGCCATGACGGCACCAGTGCCGTAACTCATCAGCACAAAATTGGCGACATACACCGGCACCTGCTCGCCGGAAATCGGGTGAATGGCTTTAAAGCCGCTGTCCATGCCCAGTTTTTCCATGGTCGCCATGTCGGCTTCAGCGACCTTGACGTGACTTTGTTCTTTGATAAAGGCTGCCAGTGCCGGGTTGGATGCGGCCGCTTCTTCAGCCAGCGGATGCTGCGGCGCAACCGCGACATAGGTCACACCCATCAGCGTGTCCGGGCGCGTGGTGTAAACAGTGAGTTGGTCAGAGCGTCCGGCGACACCAAAGGTCAGCTGCACACCCTCCGAGCGGCCAATCCAGTTGGCCTGCATGGTACGAACTTCCTCCGGCCAGCCTTCGAGTTTGGCCAGATCGTCGAGCAGCTCCTGGGCATAGGCAGTGATTTTGATAAACCATTGCGGAATCTTGCGCCGTTCAACCAGTGCGCCGGAACGCCAACCGCGACCATCAACCACCTGTTCGTTGGCCAGTACGGTTTGATCCACCGGGTCCCAGTTCACTTCCGCTTCTTTTTTATAAACCAGGCCTTTTTCAAACAGGCGCGTGAAAAACCATTGCTCCCAGCGGTAGTAGTCGGGGTGGCAAGTGGCCAGTTCGCGGCTCCAGTCATACGCGTAACCCAGCTGTTTGAGCTGCTTGCGCATGTAGTCGATATTGCTCCACGTCCATTGTGCTGGCGGGATCTTGCGCTGCAAGGCCGCATTCTCCGCGGGCAAACCGAAGGCATCCCACCCCATGGGTTGCAGTACGTTTTTGCCCAGCATGCGCTGATGGCGCGCGATGACGTCCCCGATCAGATAGTTGCGCACGTGGCCCATGTGCAGGTGGCCACTGGGATAAGGAAACATGGACAGGCAGAAGAATTTTTCACGGCTGCTGTCTTCGCTGACTTTGAAGGACTGGTGCTGTTCCCAATAGAGCTGGGCCTGCGCCTCCACTTCCTGTGGGTTGTACTGGGTATCGGTGTTTATGTTCATGTTGCTTGTGTCGGTTCCGGATCAATCGCGGTCAGTGGAAATATGTTCAGTGTTATTGATGCTCTAGGCGGTAGGGGTTATCAAAACCCAGCCCTGCCAGAATGCGGGTTTCCAGGGCTTCCATGGTGTCGGCCTGGTCATCGGTTTCATGATCAAAGCCTTGCAGGTGCAGCAGGCCGTGGACCAGCATGTGCGCCCAATGCGCATCCAGGGCCTTGTCCTGCTCCAGCGCCTCGCGCGCGACCACAGGAGCGCAAATGACAAGATCTCCCAGCGGAATCTCGTCCAGTGCCTCCAGCATCACCTCGGGCAGTTCACTGCCAAAAGACAGGACATTGGTGGCGTAATCACGCTCACGATAACTGCGGTTGATCGCAGCACCCTCGTTCTCGTCGACGATACGCAAACCCACGGTGACGGGTTTTGGCAAAGGTGCCATGTGCTCGACAACGGCCTCTGCCCACAACTGGAGCTGATCAGTCGAAGGCAGGGCGGCTGCGTTGCTGTCGTTGATGACATCAATAGTCACGTTCACTGCCGGTTCCACCTTCGTGATTCAGGGATGCTATGGTTGTTTTGCGCTCATAGGCGTCGTAGGCCTCAACAATGCGCTGTACCAGCGAGTGTCTGACCACATCCTTGGAGTCAAAATAGTTGAAGCCAATGCCGTTGATGCCATCCAGTACTTTCAGTACATGTACCAGTCCCGAGCGGGTCCCTTTGGGCAAGTCAATCTGGGTCACATCGCCGGTGATGACAGCGGTTGAGCCAAAACCGATTCGGGTCAGGAACATCTTCATTTGTGACACGGTTGTGTTCTGGCTTTCATCCAGAATAATAAACGAGCCGTTCAGGGTGCGCCCGCGCATGTAGGCCAATGGCGCCACTTCTATCACGTTCTTTTCAATCAGCCGTGTCACTTTTTCAAAGCCGAGCATCTCGTACAAGGCGTCGTAAAGCGGCCGCAAATACGGATCGATTTTCTGGCTCAGGTCGCCAGGCAAAAAGCCCAGCTTTTCACCCGCTTCGACCGCCGGACGCACCAGCAGCAGGCGTTTGACCTTGTCCTGCATCAGCGCTTCCACCGCACAGGCCACGGCGAGATAGGTTTTGCCAGTGCCCGCTGGTCCGATGCCAAAATTGATATCCATGCGGCGTATGGATTCAACGTACTGACGCTGATGTTTGCCGCGCGGCTTGATCGACACATGCGGGGTCTTGATCAGGACAGGCTTGAACTCGTCGCCATCGGCGACATTGGCAACGGGTACCGCCGTGGCAGAGAACCCGGACTCCTTCAAGGTCAGGTGCACCATATCCGGGCTGATTGCCGTGCCGTCAGCGGTGGTGCGGTACAGCAGATCCAGCACGCGCATGCCTTCTTCCACTGCCGCAGCATCACCTGACAACTGGAACAGATTGCCGCGCTGGCGAATTTGCAGCGCCAGTGATTTCTCAATCTGATGGATATGTTCGTTCAGATGTCCGCACAGACTGGCGAGACGATGTGTATTTTCAGGCTCGAGTACGAGACTGTGAGTGTGTGTTTCTGTGGCCATGCCGCTGGGCTGCTACCTCCGGTGGCTCTGCACTGGTTGGCCGATGGTCTGGCCGTCGGTCTGATGAAGGGCAGAGTCGCCTTGACTGTCAGGAGTTAATGGGATGAGCGGGCAGTATAGTGCAAATCCTGTTTAAAGTTCACCGGCGAGTGAATTCGGGAATGCGTCGGTGATTTTTACCGTGACAAACTGCCCGGCCAAACCCGGATCGTCGCTGCGGAAGTTCACTACCCGATTGTTTTCGGTACGTCCTGCCATCAGTCCTTCCCCGTGCTTTGAGGGGCCGCTGACCAGAATTCGCTGGTGTGTGCCGACCATGGCTGCGCTGATGGCAGCTGCCTGTTGCAGGATTTGCGCCTGAAGTACGGCAAGGCGGTGTTTTTTCTCCTGCTCGCTGGTGGTATCCGGCAAATCGGCAGCTGGTGTACCCGGGCGCGGACTGTAAATAAAACTGAAGGAGGTGTCGTATCCAACGTCGATAATCAGGTTCATGGTGTCTTCAAAGTCTTTATGGGTTTCACCGGGGAAACCGACAATAAAGTCTGACGACAGGCTGATATCCGGGCGGATTGCCTTGAGTTTGCGGATGATGGATTTGTATTCCAGCACAGTGTGGCCACGTTTCATGGCAGCCAGTATCCGATCCGAACCGCTTTGCACCGGCAGGTGCAAGTGGCTCACCAGCTCCGGCACATGACGGTAGACCTCGATCATGCTGCTGCGGAATTCCACCGGATGCGAGGTCGTAAACCGGATGCGGTCAATCCCGTCGATGGCCGCAATGTAGGTGATCAGTGTGGCCAGATCGACCAGTTGACCATCGTGACTGAGTCCGCGATAGGCATTGACGTTCTGTCCCAGCAAATTGATTTCGCGTACACCTTTGTCAGCCAGATGGACGGCTTCAGCCAGTACGTCATCCAGCGGACGGCTGACTTCTTCACCACGGGTGTAGGGCACGACACAGAACGAGCAGTACTTGCTGCAGCCTTCCATCACGGTCAGAAAGGCTTCACAACCGGACACGGTAGGTTCCGGCAGGCGGTCAAATTTTTCGATTTCGGGGAAACTGATATCCACTACGGTGCCAGCCGCGCGCGAGGCCTGCAGCATTTCCGGCAGTTTGTGCAGGGTTTGCGGGCCAAAGACCACGTCTACATAGGGGGCGCGTTTGCTGATGGCTGCGCCTTCCTGACTGGCAACACAACCGCCCACGCCGATGCGGATATCCGGGCGGTTTTTCTTGAGCGCTTTCCAGCGGCCAAGCTGATGGAAAACTTTTTCCTGGGCCTTTTCCCGAATAGAGCAGGTATTAAGCAGCAGAATGTCGGCTTCTTCGGCGTTGTCGACCAGGTCAGCACCTTCGGCTTCGCGCAGCAGATCCAGCATGCGCGATGAGTCATATTCGTTCATCTGACAGCCATAGGTCTTGATAAAGACCTTTTTACGGGCGGGGCTGGAGGTGTTGTCACTGCTCATGGTCTGGTATCACTGTTCAGTTAACAGCCGGAAAGCCGGCGGATTTGAAAGGCGCGGATTATAACAGCAAATGCCGGCAGGTGCTGTATCTGGGCGGGTGCTTTGGGCTACAATGCCACCCCTGATCAATACCCGGTCAGATTTTATCCGCAGTTTCAGGCCGGCCTTCACCCCAGCCGGCATCAGTGAGAGAGCACGATGGCCAGTCGCCAGGAAATTTACCGCATTACGTTTCTCAACAAGGGCAAGGTTTATGAAATCTTTGCCCGTCAGGTCTATCAGAGCGAACTCTACGGTTTTATTGAGGTTGAGGAGTTCCTGTTTGACGAGCGCAGTCAAATGCTGGTCGATCCCAGCGAAGAGAAGCTGAAAATGGAGTTTCAGGACGTCAAGCGCAGTTTTATTCCCCTGCAAGCCATTTTGCGCATTGATGAAGTGGAGAAGACCGGTGTTGCCAAAATCTCCAGTGGCGACAATATCATGCCGTTCCCGCTGCCGGCGTTTGGCAACCGCAACAGCACCGGCAACGACAATTGATTGCCCCCTGAAAAAGTCCTCCTGAAAAGCTGGACGCAAGTTTTTGCGTCCCCGTTCAGCATTGATTCAGTCTTGCCCCGGTATAACTGAAACCGTACTCAATACGGAGGCAAGCATCATGAACAACAACACCATCCATGGCATGAACGCCACCAAGGCTTTGATGACGGCCGCCGCGCTGATCGCCGCTTTTGTGGCAGCAACCCCGGCGCTGGCTGATGGGCGCCGTCATACCACAGTGATCCGTGAGACGGTCTACCATTCACCATCCCGAGTGATTGTGGAGCCTGCAATTATTCTCCCGATCAGTGATTCGGTGTATCTGGGGCTTGGCAGCCACAATACCTATCGCTCTCACACCACCCATACCACAGTCGTACGTGAAGTGCATCGTGAGCGCAGCCATCCTGTGTGGGGCTATCATCCCGGTCGTGGTCACGCCCATGGACACCACAAGTACCGTGAGCCAGTGCGGGGGCGCTGGTCAGGTGCGGATCGCCATCGTGAAGTGATTTACGTGGATCGGGACGGGCGCCGCGGCTCCAGTTATCGTGAAGCCGAGCGCCACAGTGTGATTATCCGTGATCGCAGTCGTTAGAGCTGCGCCTCGACGGTAGCCAGCTCCACGCACAATACAAACACCTGCATGGCCTCATCGATCTCTGCCAGACCGGGGAATGATGGGGCCAGGCGGATGTTGGTGTTGGCCGGGTCCTTCTTGTACGGCCAGGTGGAGCCAGCGGGAGTCAGCTTGACGCCGGCACCGGCACACAGCTTGACCACCTTGTCCGCCAGTCCCGGCTGGGTGTCAAACAGGATGAAGTAACCGCCAGCCGGGCGTGTCCAACTGCCGAGTGCCTTGCCAGCAACGGTTTTACCCGCCAGACCCTGTTCCAGGTGTTTCAGTACCAGCTCGAATTTGGGCTGCAGGATGGCGCGATGTTGTTGCATCAGCGCGCGCAGCCCGTCCATATCCTTGATAAAACGCATATGTCGCAGTTGGTTGACCTTGTCCGGGCCAATGGTCTGTATACCCAGATGGTCATTAAAGTGTTGGATATTGGCTTCCGAGCTGGCAATAAACGCGATGCCGGCGCCGGCATGGGTGATCTTGGACGTTGAGCCGATCACGATGACGTTATCCAGCGTGCCATGTTTTTCGCTCAATGCCAGGATGTTGGCCAGCGCCGGCGGGTTGTCGACCAGATGGTGCTCCGCATAAGCGTTGTCCCACATAATCCGGAAGTTGGCACCGGCAATCTTGCCCAATTGCGCGAAGCGCTCAACCACGGCAGCGGAGTACACCACGCCGTTGGGATTGGCATACTTGGGCACACACCAGATGCCTTTGATCAGCGGGTCTGCACGCAGCAGGTTTTCGACCTGATCCATGTCCGGGCCTTCGTCATTCATGCTGACCGGAATCATGTCAATGCCCAGGTACTCACAAATCGCGAAGTGACGGTCATAACCTGGCGCCGGGCACAGGAACTTGATGCGCTGGCCGTTCTGCGCTTCACGAATCCAGGCGGAGTCCGCGCCGCGCACGCCGTGCTGGTAAGCACCTTGCACATACTGATACATCATCTGAAGAGAGCTGTTGCCACCCACCATCACGCGCGCCGGTGTGGTTTCCAGATAGTCAGCTGCAAATTGGCGTGCTTCCGGAATACCCAGACCGCCGCCGTAATTGCGTGCGTCTGTGCCATCAGCGCATTTGTAGTTGCCTGCCAGAATACCGTCCAGCGCATCACTCAGGTTGAGCTGGCTGGTGGCCGGTTTGCCGCGTGTCAGATCAAGACTGAGTTTGCGGGTCTGGATCTGCTGGTACTGGTTCAATAATTCCTGGCGACGTGCCTGTAATTCGCTGCTCAACTGGAACTCCTTGAATTCGCTGAAGTCGGACGGGTGATGGAATGGCTGGATGCTGAACGGGCCCTGGACGGGGCGGCGTGGCAACCGGAGCGGGGCGCGATTTTACAGTATACTCGCCGCAACTTCGATGCACCGGACTGCGATTCATGAACAAAATCCCCTCAGGCAACCGTCTCGACCCTGCGGAAAATATCGCACAGGTGACGCCGCCGGCACGCCATGCCTACGAGTTGCTGGGGCCGGATCAGGTGCTGGATGCCGTCGAATCACTGGGACTGGCCACCAACGCACGCATTTTTGCGCTGAACAGTTACGAAAACCGGGTCTATCAGATTGGCCTGGAAGATGGTGGTTCGGTAATTGCCAAGTTCTACCGGCCGGAGCGCTGGTCAGATGAGAGCATTCTGGAAGAGCATGCGTTTTCCACCGAGCTGGCTGAACTGGAAATTCCGGTGGTGCCGCCATCCGTCATCGCAGGGAAAACCTTGCATGTGTTTGAGATTGATCATCAAGCTTTCCGGTTTTCCCTGTTTCCGCGTCTGGCCGGCAGGGCGCCGGAGCTGGATAATCCGGACAATTTGCAGGTGATGGGACGTTTTCTGGGGCGATTGCATCGTGTTGGCGCACGTACCCGGTTTATGCATCGCAACACGCTGAATGTGCAAGACTGGGCAGTGGCCAGTCGCGACTTTCTGCTGTCTCAGTCGTTTATCCCGCCATCTTTGCGCAGCGCCTATGACTCGCTCAGCGCGGATCTCATTCAGGCCGTCACCGAGGTGTTTGCGGCTACGGCGTCAGTAACACAGCTCCGCCTGCACGGCGACTGCCATCCGGGCAACGTGCTGTGGCGCGACGATCAGCCGTGGTTTGTGGATTTTGATGATGCCATCAACGGGCCGGCCATCCAGGATCTGTGGATGCTGCTGTCAGGTGATCGCGATCAGCGTCAGGCGCAATTGCTTGAAATCGTGGAGGCTTACGAGGAATTCAACGAATTTGATGCGCGTGAGCTGCCGCTGATCGAGTCACTGCGCACGCTGCGCATGATGCACTATGCGGCCTGGCTGGCCCGGCGCTGGGACGACCCCGCATTTCCGCAGAGCTTTCCCTGGTTTAATACCGAGCGCTATTGGGCGGCCCACATTCTGGAACTGCGTGAGCAGATGGCGGCGTTGAACGAGCCGCCGCTGCAGTTATTCCCCTACTGAGCCAGTCTGTTCGGCCAGCACACCCAGCAAGGCCTGCTCCAGCAATTCAGTGTCCCCTGCGCGGAAACCCTTGTGGACTTTGCGGATGATACCGTCACGGCCGATCAGGAAGGATGTTGGCATGCCCACCACGCCATAGGCGTCCATCACCTCGGCAGTCTGGTCCAGCACCACATGATAGGCCAGCGGTGTGTCAAGATCGTCAAGAAACTCCAGTGCATCCTCTACCGGATCATCAATGGTGATGGCGACCACGGTAAAACCCTGATCTTTGTACTTTTCGTACAGGGTGTTGATTTCCGGCAGCGAGCGCAGGCATGGCGCGCACCAGGACGCCCAGAAGTCGACGTAGACAATCTGGCCGCGCAGGTCGCTCAGTGTGACCTCGCTGTCCACCTCGCGTACACCCGGCAGGGTAAAGGCGGGGGCTTCCAGGCCTTCTTCGTTGGCGTGGACGGCTGTGGCAAACAGGCTGACGGCCAGCAGGCTGGTGCTCAATACGGTTCTGAGAAAACTCACCATGTTCAAATCTCGCACAACACATTAATCAATTTGACCGCCTGTCTCAGGCGGTTGCCGCCGTTTGCAGATTGGCAAAACCCTGCATCAGCTCGCGCCAGCGCTGCTGTTTCAGGCGCAACTGGTAACGTGCCTGACGGTAGGCATCACGCAGTGCCAGTTTTTCCCAGCGTTCATGCAACTGATCATGCAACTGGCTGGTCTTGGCGTCGTACCACTGCTGACGATGCTGTGCCCACTGTTCCAGCGAGTGTTTCAGTTCCTGATATTCCGCTTCCAGTCGCGCGCGCCATTTGTCCGCATTGGCCAGCGTCTGGCAGCGTTCTGTGGCATGCCGATATTGCATCTCAAGACGGGCGGTCTCAATCATCAGGGGCGAGCAGCGTTTGAGATCACTGGTCAGACCAATCCACGAGCAGCTTTTGATCAGCCATTTGGTCGGATCGAAATGCCACCAGCGAATGCCATTGCGGTAGTCCCACTGAAAGGTATGGTGATAGTTGTGATAACCCTCGCCGTAAGTAAACAGTGCCAGAATGGGGTTGTCCCGTGCCGAGCTTTTATCACTGTAGGTTTGATGGCCCCACATATGAGCGATGGAGTTGATCAGCCACGTGACATGTTGGCTCAGGACCAGTCTGAGCAGGCCACTGAGCAGCAAACCGGCCAGAATACTGCCACCGATATAACCGATCACGGCGGGCACCACGATGTTCATGATCAGTACCAGCGCCAGATAGTGTTTGTGCTGCCATTGCAGGATGGGATCCTGCTGCAGATCCTTGATGTTGGAGAAATCACGTTGCCCACTGGGGTAATTACGCAGAATCCAGCCGATGTGGGAGAACCAGAATCCGCGGCCTGCTGAGTAGGGGTCGCGGTCATTGTTGTCCACATGCTGATGGTGCCGGCGGTGGTCGGAAGCCCAGTGGAAGACATCGTTCTGCAGTGCGCAGGCACCGCCGAGCGCAAACATGACACGCAGCGCCGGATGAGCCTTGTAGGTTTTGTGCGACCACAGCCGATGATACCCTGCGGTGATTGAAATGCCGCAAAAACCCATCATGAGAACAAAAGCGATCCAGTCATAGGCGCTGTAGCCCACAAAATAGCCGTACAACGGAACCAGTGTCACGGCCGCCAATGGCGTGGAAGTGAACAGGATCATGTTGGTCCAGTTGATCGGGGCCTGATCACTGTCTGTGTGAGTCTGCATTTGTCGGGGAGATTCTTGCAACGGAGCCTGGTCGTGATCTGGATGAGCCATGTGCTATTGATATTCCTGAATTTATAGTCTGTCAGTCAGCATATAGACAGCCGGAACCTGCAATTTGTTGCACGCTGGCTGCTGAAGTTCAGTGGTCAGTTTACATGGCCGTCCACCTATTAGGAACCACAGCGCAGCTCGGTTACACTGTCAAACCGGGTCCAGCGTGGCCTGATCGTTACTGAAAGTTGCCTTGGAAATACCAGCAGGAGCGTGCCCCGTGTCATCCCGTTACCCAGACAACCCGCCTTTGGTCCACCCTGAGCTGCCGGACAATACCCATGAGCAGTTGGTCGATTTGCAGACGCGTTTTGCGTTTCAGGAAGACAGTTTGCAAACCTTGAACGATATTGTGACGCGCCAACAGATGCAGATCGATACGCTTGAACGGGAGCTGATCTTGCATCGCGAAAAACTCACAGAGCTGATTCAGGCCGTTGCAGACCGCTCACCGGCTCCGCCACTGGCGGACGAAAAGCCGCCGCACTACTGACCGCGGGCAGCCGCGACATCGTCAGCCTGAAGACCTTTGTCGCCCATGCTGACGGAGAATTCCACGCGCTGACCGTCTTTGAGCACCCGGTGTCCGTCACCGCGAATGGAGCGGAAATGAACAAAGATGTCTTCCCCACTGTCTCGGGTAATAAAACCGAATCCTTTGCTCGCGTTGAACCATTTGACCTGTCCTGACTCCCGTGGTCCTGTGGCTGCCGGAGCGGGTTGAGCGCCGCCTTTGTCGCGGCGGGCTGCCTGTTTGCTTTTTTGGGGTTTTCCCGGGACCGATGCGTTGCGGGTCGCAAGCCAGGCCGAGATCAGGCTGGCTGCGAACACCAGGACAATCATGGCAATCAGTTGTTGTGTGTGGCCCAGAGTAGAGGACTGTGTGGCAAGCCAGTACAAGAAAGGTAAAGACAGCGTGGAAACCAGCAGCGACGACGACAGATGTTTGCGGGACATGGGCAATCTCTTGAAGCTTATTACTTGATGTATCAATTGTTTTAATTGTAATTGAGTGATCCTGACATGCAGGAACGGCCGGATTTTACCGCTATCAGTCCTGAAAGCAACTGCACTCACGATGAATGGGCGCCGAGCCTCGTTGAGTCAACAAAAATGCATTGTGTTCAGTCAGTATTCAGCTGCTGTTGATTAATCTGGACCCGTCAACAACAGTTCGTTTGAGGTGAACCATGGACAAGCAAAAAAATGACACCCGCACTACCCTGGCAACACGACGCCTCGGACTGGCCGTAGCTGCAGTAATGGTATTTGCCGCTACACCCGTTCTGGCCCAGACCCAGTATGTGTATGCCGAAGTGATCGATTCCAGGCCGATTTATCAGGCTGTGACTGTGGCCAGCCCGGCAGAGGAGTGCTGGCAAGAGGAAGTGAGGGTGCGTGACAGTCGTCATCAGGGCAGCAATACGCCGGTTATTCTCAGCACCATCATTGGCGGTGCAATTGGTAATGCGGTGGGCAACAACAAGTCCAGCCAGCGTGTGGGTACGGTGGTTGGTGCGGTGTTGGGCCACTCGGTTGGCCGTGATATAGTTCGGGCCAACAGTCATCCCCAGCCCGCCCGCTACCAGACTGTCCAGCATTGCGAAGCAGTGACCCGGTATCGTGATGAGGAGCGTCTGATTGGCTGGCAAGTGCGTTACCGTTACAACGGTGAGGAGTTTTCCGTGCGCACTGATCAGGACCCGGGTGACAGAATTCGCCTGCGCGTCAGTCATGATCCAGTGCTCTAACGGCAGAGGCTGACCCACATTGTTATCGGAGACTTATGAAATTCCCGTTTTCTCTATGCTTGTATCTGCTGCTCTCCGGTGCGCTGTTGTCACCAGCCGGGTCAGTGCTGGCCCAGCCGCCGGAGTCTGCGGATGAACGGGAAGTTCAGGAACAGTCCGGCGCAGGCTTGAGTCAGCGCCAGGCGCTGGAGCTGGTGCGCGCGCAGTTTCCGGGCAATGTGATCAGTATCAACGAAGTGCGTCAGGGCGATAGGGTGCGATTTCGTATCCGTATTGATAATGAAGGCAATATCTACACAGTCTACGTCGACAGAGCGACAGGTGTGATTACCCGGGAGTAAATCATGCGCTTGCTGGTGGTAGAGGATGAAAGTCTGCTCAGGCAGCAGTTGGTCATGGGGTTGCAGCGGGCCGGGTACGTTGTGGATGACGCAGCCGATGGCAAGTCAGGGCTATTTCAGGCGCTGGAGGTCGACTACGATGCTGCCATCATTGATCTGGGTTTGCCGCAGCTCGATGGCATCAGCCTGATACGCAAACTGCGCGAAACCGGCAAGCGTTATCCGGTACTGATTCTCACCGCCCGGGGTGACTGGCAGGACAAGGTTGCCGGGCTCGATGCCGGTGCCGACGACTACGTTGTCAAACCTTTCCGGATTGAAGAAATACAGGCGCGTCTGAATGCGCTGCTGCGTCGCGCTGCCGGTTTCGCTTCACCACAAATCAACGCCGGCCCTATCTGCCTGGATACCAGCAGCAAGCGGGTGACCGTCCATGGCAAGGAAGTGGATCTGACCGCATACGAGTACAAAACGCTGGAGTACCTGATGCTGCACCCTGATCAGGTTGTTTCCAAATCCGAACTCACCGATCACCTTTACGCGCAGGATTACGATCGTGACAGCAATGTGCTGGAGGTTTTTATCCGGCGCTTGCGCCAGAAACTGGACCCGGATCAGACCCTGCAGCCCATCGACACCGTGCGTGGTCAGGGTTACCGTCTGCGTGCGCTCGACTGACATCCTATGAGCCGTCTTGCCAGCTACTCGCTACAAACCCGATTGTTGCTGGCAGTGACGGTGCTGTTGTCACTTTTTCTGGGGCTGACCGGTTTTGTGCTTGATCGCGCCTTCCGCACCAGTCTTGAAACCGGCGTATCTCAGCAGTTGCAGACACAGCTTTATGTCTTACTGGCGGCCGTCGATGAGTCTGATGGCGAGTTCTATTTCAGTGAAAATCTGCGCGAGCCACGCTTCAGCCAATTGAATACCGGCCTCTACGGATTTATCACCAGTCCCGGGCAGGGCGAGTTGTTGCGCACACCATCGGCCCTTGAGTTTGCGTTCTCCGCAGTTGCGAGGGGACAGTTCCATGATCAGGATCTGACACAGGGGGAAACCCGGTTTGGGCGCTATCGGCAGGCTGATGCACAGGAGTTTTTTGTCATCAGTTATGCTGTGACCTGGGAGAATCGCCCCGAGGCGATTGTGTTCAGTGTGCTGGAATCCACACAAAATTATCTGAATGAAGTGGCTGCATTTCGCACCAGTCTGTTCTCCTGGTTTGCTGCGCTGGCGGTATTGTTGCTGGTGTCACAGTTATTGCTGTTGCGGTGGGGCCTGTCGCCGCTGCGGCGCTTGGCGACAGATCTGAAAAAAATTGAGAGCGGTCTGGCAGAAGCGCTCGACAGCAATTATCCAGTGGAACTGGCAGCGGTCACTCGCAACCTCAATTTGCTGATACAGACTGAACGCAAGCAGCAACAGCGTTATCGCACCACGCTGGGGGATCTGGCGCACAGTCTGAAAACACCACTGGCCGTCATCCAGGGCGAAATGCTGGCTTCCCCGGATCATGAGCTTGATCCGATTCAGCGCGCCGAGCGCTTGCAAACAGTGCAGGAGCAGCTGGATCGCATGAATCAGATCATCAGCTATCAGTTGCAGCGTGCGGTGCGCTCCAGCAGTGTGGGTACGCTGGCCAGTCAGGTGGATATTGCTGAGTGCGTGCGCAAAATCAGTCGTGCGCTGGAAAAAGTGTATGCCGACAAAGCTGTGCACATCGAGCAACAGGTTCAGGCGGGTCTGAATTTTCTGGGCGACGAGCGCGATCTGATGGAATTGCTGGGTAATGTGCTCGACAATGCCTGCAAGTATGGAAGGGGTCAGGTGGCTGTCAAAAGTCGTGTGTTGTCGATAAATCCCCCAAGACTGGAATTGCTGATAGAGGATAATGGTCCAGGCATCGCGGCAGAGGACAGTGATCGCATTCTCCAGCGTGGTGTGAGACTCGATTCACTGGCGCAAGGGCAGGGCATCGGTTTGGCAGTGGTCTCGGATATTGTGCAAAGTTACGGCGGCAAGATCACGGTAAACGCCGCACAAGCAGGCGGCGCTGCCATCAGTATCCTGTTACCCAATTTCCGCATTCAGGAATTGCGCGCTGCATCGGTGTCCTGAACGCTCCGGTTGGTAAACTCTTGGCTAAAACAGAA
Organism: Pseudohongiella sp.; assembly: GCA_036834885.1. GTDB lineage: Bacteria > Pseudomonadota > Gammaproteobacteria > Pseudomonadales > Pseudohongiellaceae > Pseudohongiella. The sequence goes on from DAITNA010000010.1 coordinate 71,992, forward strand.
CAGCGGCCGCGCAAGACACCAGCGTCATCACAAACAGAATCCATTTGATGGTGTTCTGTTGCACAGTCACCGCAAAGCGCACACTGGCGTGACTGCCAACCATGGTGCCGGCGGCAAGCACCAGTCCGGGTACCCACTCAATCAGGTCAAACCAGATAAAAATGCCCAGCGACACTGATGTGAAGGCCAGCGTACATACCATCTTGAGCGCATTGGCACGAACCAGGTCGTAGCGCAAACCACCGGCAAGGGCAGCCAGCAAGATAAAACCCACGCTGGCCTGAACGAAGCCGCCGTATATGCCCGCAAAAAACAACCCCCACCATGCTCCCCTGTGTTCATTCGGCGAGCGCACCGGTGTACCAGGCTCAGGCGCGATGAAGTTCGGTCTTATCAGAATGATTACAGACATGGTCAGCACAGTACCCAGGAGCAGCGGTTTCAAAGCGACGTTGGGCAAAAGGGCTGCCGCAATCGCACCCAGCACTCCGCCAAGCAAGCTCGGAACCAGTATTGGCCAGATGGAGTGTGTGTCGAGTCGACCGTATTTGTGAAACCCTCTGACCGCCACCAGGCCTTGCATGATGACGCCTACGCGGTTGGTCCCGTTGGCAACATCGGGGGGCAACCCCAGCACCATCAGCATCGGCAAAGTGAGATTGGATCCGCCGCCCGCCAGGGTATTGATCCAGCCTGCAATCATCCCCAGCACAGCCAGTACTGCGAGCAGAACAATATCGTATTCCATGCCTGTTTTAACCTGCGATTGCCAGCTGTCGTTTGTTCTGCCGGGAAAGCGCGGATTATAGGCAAGTTGCGTCAGTATTGCCAAAAACAGCATGGTTTTGTGAGCAACCCCGCAATTTTGCCTGATATCCAGGCTGACAGATTGCTGACGTCTATAATTGAAAAGCGTTATGTCACGCATGTTGGGTGAGAAGTTGACGGGTGATCAGGATGCCGCCACGTTGTGCCGGAATGGGTTTGATGGAAGTGCTGGTCGCCAGCGCAGTATTGGCAGGCGGACTGCTTTGTTTGTTGCAATGGCATGCCGTCGCCCGCCAGTTGGATGTGGTCTCGCGCCAGCGGGTCGAAGCGTCCCTGCTGATGATGGATCTGTCAGAGCGTCTGGTAATGCTGCGTGAGTTGTCAGTCTTGCCGGAGTCGCTGTTGCCTGAAGACGCTTCTGTCCGTTGTGGCACTGAACAACCGTGTCCGGTCGCGGACTTTGCGCACGATGACATGGTGACATGGCGCCAGCAGGTGATCAGTCGATTGCCACAGGCTCGCATACAGGGCGAACGGGTTGCCTTGCCTGCCGAGGGGTTGTGGTCATTGTCGATCACGCTAAGCTGGTCTGGTGGCAGCCATTCACAATCGTTCCTGTGGTAGAGGGCCTTGCACGATGATGCCGGGGTCTGCTCGTCAGCGAGGTATCAGCCTGATCGAGCTGGTCATTGCCAGTGGTCTGTCATCCCTGCTCGCACTGCTTCTCGTGCATTTGTATGGGCTGGGGGTGACTGCTGTGATGGTGCAGCGCGACGCTGCCCGCGACCTGGACAATCGTATTCAGCTGCAGCATTTGCTCAGTCATGGCATTCGAGACGCACTGGTTTACGGCGGGTCCTGGTCATCTGAGGTGGCCAGCGAAACCGCTTGCGCCGGCCTGTTTTTGTCCAACCAATGTTTGCCTTCCGTCATGGTCTGGGCGGCGGGCGCACCGGCACCGGTGGTTTCGCCACCGGCGCTGGTTAATAGCAGTGTCTTGCTGCTGAAACAGCAGTGCTGCGCCGGTGTTGTGGCGGATCTTTATTATCTGGCCAACCGCAGTGGCGCGGGCTCAGGTCAGTCTGCGCTGTTTCGCAGGCGATTGCTCAGTGATGGGCGTTTTGCGCCCGCGGATGAAATGATTCCCGATGTTCAGTCGTTCAAAGTGCGGTTGATCCGGCTGATGGCCGATCCGGATAATGACCGGATTCTGCAGTCTGATTCGGTGCCCTTCACTGAGCAATGGAACACGTTGGCCCTGCGTGTGGAGGCAGTGCTCAGGCCGCAGAAACCGCCTGCCACCGCTGCGGCCGACCCAGCGGCATTCCTGTTCACTGTGTCCACAAGAAGCGGGTCCTGGCACTGATATGCGCGGATCAATTTTGCTGATGTGTCTGGTATTTATGGCTGCATTGTCGCTCGCAGCGATGACGGCCATGCAGTCAGCCTGGTCTGCGCAAGCAATGAGTTCTGCCCTTTTGTCGCATCACCGCGCCATTATTGGCCTTGAGCAGCAATTGCTTCAGGTTGAGCACGCGATATCGGCTCACTGGCGGCAGACCTCCACGCTGCCAGATGAGCAGACATTGTTGGTGTTGTCGAACGATTCTGCATCTGTTGTGTATGAACCGGGGTTACCTGCCGGCAACGCGCCTGAGCCAGGCGCATGCGAGCCGCTTTTTTCGTTGCTGATGCAGTCGCTTCCCGGGCAGGTCGCCGGGCAAGGTCGGGCGGCTGCCCGCGTGCGTTGGGATATTTGTTGTGATCTGGACGAGGGCTGTTCGGCGCCGCAAGATTTTCGACGGGTGCGATACTGGTCGCGGCAGTTGTGGTCAGAGGCCGAGCTGCCGTCGACTGCATCAGGACTGGTCAACAACTGATGGGCCTGCCTTGGCTGTCCTCGCGCAGGCCATCACCGTTGTTGTCTTGTGCCAGCCGCAGGCGGCCGACAGCATTAATGACCAGTTGGTGTGCGGGGGTTGCGCTGCCTGGCGGGGGGCACCAGCTCAGGCTGCCATTTTGGTCGGTAACTTCACCCAGTTCCGAGATTCTCAGCTGCTGGCGGTTACCAAAGGCTCGCCAGCGCAAGCTTCCCGTCAGTTGCCTTGTCCGGCCCTCCGCAGAGTACAACCAGTGGATGTGATCAAGAATAACGTCGTCCGCTGTCAGCGAACCATCGTGATTGGTGTCGACAAATATCAGCAGCCCGGCATGCCAGTTGGTGCCGCATTGGTTATCGCCCAGTGACGGACACAGGACAAGCGGTTGTTGCCGGGTGATTGCCAGCGCCCTGGCGGTGCCAAGCGTACGGGTAAAACGATCGAAAACCTGTTCGGCTTCGTTCGGGCGAACCGGTGACAGCAAGGGCAGCGCCATCGTGGACAGTATTGCTATAATCGCCAGCACTGTCAGCAGTTCGGGCAATGAATGCCCGGCAGTGGATTGCCACCGGTGTGTAAGTCGGTGGCGTGCAGCAACGATTCGTGCGGGGAAGCTTAAAAGATACATGAGTCTGATCAATCCAGTCCTTTACTGATGAGTGTAGTTCCTGCCTGCCAGAGGTACCCTGTTTTTGACTGATTTTTTGCTAATTGGCGCTGGCATCTCCGGATTGCTGCTGACACGCGAGTTGTTGGCCGCGGGAGCCAGCGTTTGTATCGTTGATCGTGTGCAGTCGGGTCAGGAAGCATCATGGGCTGGTGGCGGCATTGTGTCTCCGTTGTACCCGTGGCGTTACGCGGATGCAGTCACCGCCTTGGCCAACTATGCACAGGACGCTTACCCGGCGCTGGCTGCAGCGCTGCAAGCGGAAACCGGCATTGACCCCGAGCTTCGCCAAACGGGTCTCTTGATGCTGGACGCGGGCGATCATGATGACGCCCTGGAATGGGCGACCCGCTACCAACGCAGCATGCAATGCTGGCCGTCGACGCAGTTCTATCAGCGCGAACCCGAACTGAACGCTGGCTTTCAGCAGGCGCTGTGGATGCCATACGTCAGTAATATTCGTAACCCGCGTCTGCTGAAAGCGCTCAAAGCCAGTGTGTTATTGCACAAACGCTGCACGCTGCTGGAGCACGCCGAGGTTTGTGCGTTTGATATCAGCGATGATTGTGTCCGCGCCGTCACCATCAATCAGGGGGGCATCAGGCGAAACCTGCAGGCCGCCGAGATTGTTGTAACTGCCGGCGCTTGGACCGGTCGACTGCTTGAACAGGCGGGTTTGCCAGGCTTGCCAGTCCAACCGGTCAAGGGAGAGATGCTGTTGTATCAACCCGGACGCCCCCTGTTGACCAGTATTGTGTTGAGCAAGGGACGCTATCTGATTCCGCGCGCCGATGGTCTGATTCTGGCAGGCAGCACGCTGGAATATTCCGGTTTCGACAAGACGGCATCAGATCATGCCCGCAGCAGTCTGCACGCCAGCGCCTGCAATATTTTGCCGGTGTTGGCTGACGTGCCAATCCTGTCGCAGTGGGCAGGGTTGCGGCCGGGAGCTCCGGCGGGGGTGCCGTTTATTGGCAGGATGCCGGGTATCATCAACCTCTCGGTGAATGCGGGGCATTTTCGTAACGGCCTGGTGCTGGCGCCAGCCGCAGCACGGCTGATGAGTGATCTGCTGTTGGGACGTGCGCCCGTGATTGACCCGTTGCCTTATGATCCTGCTTCGCCAAGGCCAGCAGACCCAGGCTTCTTGTGAATTTACTTGCAGCCTGGCTTTGAGGACAATACGTCGCTTTACACGGTGACCGGCTTGCGAGGTGACCGACATCCATTTCACGCATCAGCCCACAGGATCAGGCATGAGCAGTCAGTTAAGGGTAGTGATGGCACAGGTGAATCTGCTGGTCGGGGATATCGCCGGCAACACCAGCCGTATTGCGGCGTTGACGCGGCAAGCCTGTGAACAGCATGGCGCGGACATGGTTGTGTTCCCGGAGCTTGCACTGACCTCTTATCCGCCGGAGGATCTGCTGCTGCGACCAGCCTTGCAAGAGCGCATCAACAAGGCCTTGGAGCATCTGTTGCAACTGGGTTTGCCAACCACGCTGGTTGTTGGCCATCCATGGCGTGAGCAAGGACAGTTGTTTAACGCCTTGTCTGTGATTCAGGACGGCAAACTGATTGCCCGCTATTTCAAACAGGATTTGCCCAATTACCAGGTTTTTGACGAGCAACGCTATTTTGCAGCCGGCAGTCAGCCTTGTGTGGCCAACGTCAACGGTGTGCCGGTCGGTTTCACCATCTGCGAAGATTTGTGGCAAGGCGGCCCCAGCCGGCAGGCTGCCGAGGCAGGTGCCGCCCTGCTGGTCAATATCAACGCCTCTCCGTTCAGCCAGCACAAACTGGAGCAACGTTGCCAATTGCTGGCCAAACGCGCCCGTGACACCGGTTTGGCCATCATGTACGTCAATCTGGTGGGCGGTCAGGATGAGCTGGTGTTTGACGGGTATTCGATGCTTGCGCAACCTGACGGCAGCGTGCATCTGGTGGGTTCCGGCTTTGAAGAAGAGCTGGTTGTTGTGGATGTTGAGCATGAGCCCGGACAAGCTGCCAGGGTGCTGGCTGACAGCCAGCAGCCACCACTACTGCCGTCAATTGAGCAGCGCTGTTACCGGGCCATGGTACTGGGGCTGCGCGACTATGTCCGCAAAAACGGGTTTCACTCCGTGATTCTGGGGTTATCTGGCGGCATTGATTCCGCACTGACGCTGGTCGTGGCAGTTGATGCACTCGGTGCTGACAAAGTCAGTGCGGTGATGATGCCGTTCACGTACACGTCTGATCTGAGTATTCGTCTGGCGCAAACACAGGCCGAGCGTCTCAAGGTGGCATTCAGCATCATGCCGATCGCTGACAGTTTCAATGCATTGATGGCAACGCTGGCACCTGCGTTTGAAGGGCGTCCGGTTGATCTGACTGAACAGAATATCCAGGCGCGTTGCCGGGGTGTGCTGTTGATGGCTTTGTCCAACAAGACAGGTGCGCTGGTGCTGACCACGGGCAATAAAAGCGAGGTGGCTGTAGGTTATTGCACACTGTACGGGGATATGGCGGGCGCTTTTGGTGTATTAAAAGATGCCAGTAAAATGCTGGTCTATGCACTGGCCAGGTATCGCAACCAGACGGCCCATCTGGCTGGTGAAACGGATGTCATCCCTCAGGAGGTCATCACTCGTCCACCCTCTGCCGAACTGGCGCCGGGGCAACGCGATGACGACAATCTGCCGCCTTACGAGCGACTGGACCAGATTCTGGAGCGTTACGTCGAACAGGATCAGAGCGCCGACGATATCGTGGCGGCGGGTTTTGATCGTGATGAGGTTTGTCGGGTACTCAGGCTGGTGGATATCAGTGAATACAAACGCCGCCAAAGTGCACCAGGGGTGCGGTTGACCGAACGTGGCTTTGGTCGTGACCGTCGTTATCCGATTACACAGGGCTGGAAAGCCAGCATGCAGGAATTTTCATGAGATCACATATTGCGGCCACACTGACTGAAGCTTCAGCTTACTTGCAGCGATTCAGCAGCAATCCCGACAACCTGCAGGCAATCGACAGCGCTGCTACGGTGCTGATTGATGCGCTGGAAAAAGGCAATGCCATCTACTCGTGTGGTAATGGCGGATCCATGAGTGATGCCATGCATTTTGCAGAGGAACTCACTGGCCGTTATCGCAACAACCGCCCGGGATTGTCTGCAACCGCCATCAGTGATGCGGGCCATATCAGCTGTGTTGCCAATGATTTTGGATATGATTTTATTTTTTCCCGTTATCTGGAAGCGCGGGCGCGCCCCGGCGACTGCCTGTTTGCCATCAGCACCAGCGGCCGCAGCAAGAATGTCATCAAGGCAGCTGAATATGCGCGTGCAAACGGTATTGCAGTGATCAGCCTGACTGGTGCGTCAGGTTCTGCGCTGGGGGAGCTGGCGACCGTGGATATCAGCGCTGGCGCCAGTGCCTATGCAGACCGCGTACAGGAAGTTCATATCAAGATCATTCATATCCTGATTGAAGCCATTGAGCGCCATTTTTTCCCGGAGAACTACAGGTCGTGACAATCTGCCCGGTCAGTTTTCCTCGGGCAGATTATCGGTAGGGGAGACCGGTGGCGGCTCGGTGGTGACAACAGGCCCGGTGTTACTGCTGCCAAAGCGTCCCAGCGTCAGGATGTTGAGCAACGAACGGTTGCGCTCAGGCGCGGCTGCTTCCGGCGCAATCTGGGGGTTGGGACGTGTTGTGGGTGCCAGCGGGGTGTTGTCGGCGTTGCTGCCGAGCAGACCAAAACTGACCGTGTAGAGCAATGACGGGTTGGTCACGTGATTGCGCACAATAAAGTTGCCCTGACGGTCAAGCGTCGGGTGATCGGGGTAATTGGCCCGCAGCAGGGCCAATGAGGTTTCGGCCAGGTCATTCAGACCCAGACGCAAATAACATTCCACCATGATCGCCACACCTTCGGCGGCCATGGGCGTGCCCTGAAAGTTCTCCACAACGTAGCGGCCACGGTTGAGCGCGGCGATGTAGGCGCGGCGCTCAAGATAGTAGTTGGCCACATGGATCTCGTATGCTGCCAGATTATTGCGCAGGAATATCATGCGGGCGCGGGCGTCAGCGGCATAGTCACTGTCCGGGTACAGGGCCAGCAACAGCGAAAACTCAGTAAAAGCATCACGTGCGCGGCTGATATCGCGCTTGGACGGGTCGGTTGGAAGGAATCGGCTCATGAAGCCCGAATTCTCGGAAAATGACGCCACGCCTTTGAGGTAGTAGGCGTAATCAATATTCTGATGATCAGGGTGCAGGCGGATGAATCGGTCTGCAGCGGCGCGTGCACCTTCCAGGTTGCCCGCACGATAGTGTGCATAAATCAGTTCCAGCTGGGCTTGTGCCGCATACTGGCCAAACGGGAATCGCGACTCCAGCGCCTGGTAGGTCTGCACGGCACCGCTGAAGTTGGAAGAATTCAGCTGGCGGTTCGCTGTGCGGTAAAACTGTTCTTCGGTTGACAGGCCGGCAAACTGGTCACGCTCTTCGCGCGTGGATGAACAGGATACGGCAAACACAACGATCATCAGGCTGAGCAGAACTCGCACGCTTATTTCTCCAGAAACCAGACATCCCGAAAACGGAATTTATCAAACAGGGCTATAATACCCCTCATCGAGCGCTATTTAACCACAGCCGGCAGTTTGAACCCAAGCTGTTTGCCGCCCTCTGTCAGGGCCAGCCTGTCTGTTGCGCAACCATGCTAGCGGCCGGAGGCCAACACTTTATTATGATTGAAAAAATCGCGCTCAATGCACAGGTGCCTGATTCACTGGATGGCTCACGGTTGGACCAGATTGCCGCCAATCTGTTCCCTGACTATTCCAGGGGACGGTTGCAGCAGTGGATAAAAGAGGGCTGTCTGATGGTCAATGGCAAGCTGTTGCGTGCCAAGGATCGCCTGACCGCCGGTGACGAACTGGTGCTGAATGCAGAGCTTGTCACAGAGGATGGTCATTGGCAGGCAGAGCCGGTGCAACTGGATATCGTGTATGAAGACGAACATGTATTGGTGCTGAACAAACCGGCAGATACCGTGGTGCATCCGGCGGCAGGCAACCGCTCCGGCACCTTGATGAACGGTCTGCTGCATTACTGCCCGGTACTGCAGAATCTGCCGCGTGCTGGCATCGTCCATCGTCTGGACAAGGACACAACCGGATTGATGGTGGTTGCCAAGAGTCTGCCGGCGCATCACCGGCTGGTGCGACAGCTGCAAAAACGTGAGGTCACGCGCCAGTACGAGGCTGTGGTGCTGGGCGTCTTGACTGCTGGCGGGACGGTTGATGAACCGTTGGGGCGACATCCGGTGATGCGTAAAAAACGCGCAGTGATCCAGAGCGGGAAAGAGTCAGTGACACATTACCGTGTGCTGGCGCGCTTTCGCGCCCATACCCATGTCCAACTCCAGTTGGAAACCGGGCGCACCCACCAGATTCGAGTCCATATGAGCCATATACGCCACCCACTGGTTGGTGATCCGGTGTACGGCGGGCGCCTGCACATACCGGGTGGCTGTTCACCCGAACTGGCTGAGATGCTGCGCAGTTTCCGACGCCAGGCCTTGCATGCCGCAAGACTGGGTTTTGTGCACCCGGTGACTGGCGAGGAAATGAGTTGGGAAGTGCCACTGCCGCAGGATATGCAGGATCTGCTGACCATATTAAAGGCGGATGCTGCGTGAATACGGACTGGCTGCATCCCGAGTGGCCGGCCCCTGACAATGTCAAGGCATTGGTGACGACCCGCGCCGGTGGCGTCAGTCCCGCGCCGTGGCAAAGCCTTAACCTGGGTACTCATGTGGGTGATGATGTGGTTCGTGTGCGACAAAATCGCGCTCTGCTGCGTGCGGCCCTGCCTGATGTCAGTCGCCTGCAATGGTTGCATCAGGTCCATGGCACCCGGGTGGTGGATATTCCCGCAGGCTCAGGTTACCTGCGTCGTCGCACGGCTGACGCTGCCACTGTTTCTCACCCCGGTGATGCAGCCGTGGTGATGACGGCAGATTGCCTGCCCGTGTTCCTTTGTGACCGTCATGGCACCGCTGCTGCCGTTGCGCATGCCGGTTGGCGCGGATTGCTTGAAGGCGTGCTGGAAAACACTGTGGCTGCATTGGCGCAGTCAAAGCGGTGTTTGCCATCTCAGCTGCTTGCCTGGCTGGGGCCAGCGATAGCGCCGTGCCATTTTCAGGTGGGCGGTGAGGTCCGCATGGCCTTTATTGACGATGCATCCCGTCGCGGCCTGGATATCACCAGAATGTCAGAAGCCTTTGTGCCATGTGCTGGTTCGGGGGGCATAACTGACAAATGGATGATGGACATCTATCAGGTTGCCCGATTGCGTCTGCAGGCGGCTGGTGTGGATGCCATTTACGGCGGCGGTTTATGTACCGTGTGTGATGAGCACCGCTTTTATTCCTATCGACGTGATGGTGTGACAGGTCGCATGGCCAGTCTGATCTACCTCAAGTCCTGACACGTTTTTATCTGAAAGCTCTCCCTTCTGGAAGACCTGTGCTTGAAAAGCGCAAGTTGAAGCCTTATTAAGCAGTCAACGACGACTTGAACAATCAATTGCGATTGATTCCAGCCAGCGTCCGATATCGGACGGGTGGCAAGATGAGGTGAATGATGCGAATGGATCAACTGACCAGCAAGTTGCAACAAGCCCTGGCTGACGCCCAGTCCATGGCGCTGGGCAATGACAACAATTTTATAGAACCGGTACATCTGATGCTGGCGCTGCTGGATCAGAAGGGGGGCTCTGTGCGCCCTTTGCTATCCCAGACGGGTTTTAACCTGACCGAACTCAAAACCGGATTGCAGGCAATTTTGAAACGTTTGCCGCAGGTGCAGGGCACCGGTGGTGATGTAGCCATGTCAAATGATCTGGGACGCCTACTCAATCAGGCCGACAAAATCTCCCAGAAAAATGGCGACAAGTTCATTTCCAGCGAGTCAGTTGTGCTGGCAGCAATGTCCGATAAAGGTGAACTTGGCAAACTGCTGACCAGTTTTGGAATCAGTGAAAAGGCGCTGGAGAATGCCATCAGCAATTTGCGTGGTGGTGAAAAAGTCACTGATGCTGATGCGGAAGACAGTTTTCAGGCCTTGAGCAAATACTGTATCGATCTGACTGAGCGCGCGGAACAGGGCAAGCTTGATCCTGTGATTGGTCGTGACAGCGAGATCCGTCGCACCATTCAGGTGCTGCAGCGCCGGACCAAAAACAATCCTGTGCTGATCGGCGAGCCCGGTGTTGGTAAAACAGCCATCGTGGAAGGGTTGGCCCAGCGTATTATCAACGGTGAAGTACCCGAAGGTCTGAAAGATAAAAAAATTCTGGCACTGGATATGGGTGCCCTGATCGCGGGTGCAAAGTTCCGCGGCGAATTTGAAGAACGTCTGAAAGCTGTGTTGAAGGAGCTGGCCAAGCAGGAGGGGTCGGTTATCCTCTTTATTGACGAAATCCACACCATGGTCGGAGCCGGCAAAGCTGACGGAGCGATGGATGCAGGCAATATGCTCAAACCCGCGTTGGCCCGCGGCGAATTGCATTGTGTTGGCGCGACGACGCTGGATGAGTATCGCAAATACATTGAAAAGGATGCCGCGCTGGAGCGACGCTTCCAGAAGGTGCTGGTCAGCGAGCCTTCGGAAGAAGACACGATTGCCATCTTGCGTGGTCTGAAAGAACGGTATGAAGTGCACCACGGCGTGCAGATTGCTGACGCTGCGATCATTGCTGCTGCACGTTTGTCCCAGCGATATATCCCTGATCGTCAGCTGCCCGACAAGGCTATTGACCTGATCGACGAGGCAGCCAGTCTGATCCGTATGGAAATTGATTCCAAACCGGAGGAAATGGACAAGCTTGAGCGTCGTCTGATACAGCTCAAGATCGAACGCGAAGCGCTCAAAAAAGAGGAAGATGAAGGCTCACGCAAGCGGCTGGAAAAACTGGCAGAAGACATTGCCCGTGTTGAACAGGAATTCGCCGATCTGGATGAAATCTGGAAAGCTGAAAAGGCATCGGTGCAAGGCACACAAACGATCAAGAGTAATCTGGAAAAAGCCCGTGCTGATCTGGAGGCCGCGCGCCGTGCGGGTGATCTGGCGCGCATGTCAGAGCTGCAGTACGGCATTATTCCAAACCTGGAAAAAACGCTGGATATGTCCACACAAGCTGAAATGATGGACATGCAGTTGCTGCGTGATCGTGTCACGGAAGAGGAGATTGCTGATGTGGTCTCGCGCTGGACCGGGATACCCGTTTCCAAAATGCTGCAAAGCGACAAGCAGAAACTGCTGCAGATGGAAACCGCTCTGCACAAGCGAGTCATTGGTCAGGACGAGGCAATTTCAGCAGTAGCCAATGCTGTGCGCAGGTCCCGATCAGGTCTGTCGGACCCCAATCGGCCGAATGGTTCATTCCTGTTCCTTGGCCCGACCGGCGTTGGCAAGACCGAATTGTGCAAGGCACTGGCTGAGTTCCTGTTTGATACCGAAGATGCCATGGTGCGTATTGATATGTCGGAGTTCATGGAGCAACACTCGGTCGCCCGTCTGATTGGAGCGCCGCCGGGTTATGTCGGATATGAGGAAGGCGGTTACCTGACCGAGGCGGTGCGTCGCCGCCCGTATTCCGTGCTGCTGCTGGATGAGGTTGAAAAGGCGCACCCGGATGTGTTCAACATTCTGTTGCAGGTACTTGATGACGGCCGTCTGACCGATGGTCATGGTCGTACCGTGGATTTCCGCAACACAGTGATTGTGATGACATCCAACCTGGGCTCTGACCGGATCCAGGAGTTGATGACTGATCCCTCGGATGAACGGGTCTATCAGCGCGTCAAGAATGAGGTGATGGCGGTGGTTACCCGGCACTTCCGACCTGAGTTTGTGAACCGGATTGACGAGACAGTGGTGTTCCATCCGCTGCTTGCCAGCCAGATTCGCAATATTGCCAATATTCAGATTGCTTCCCTGAACAAGCGTCTGCAATACAACGATCTGAGCATCGAAGTATCGGATGCCGTGCTGGACCGTATTTCGGATCTGGGTTATGACCCCGTATACGGTGCACGTCCACTGCGCCGTGCGGTGCAGAACTGGATAGAAAACCCGTTGGCACAGCGTGTCATTCAGGGTGAATACGGTCCTGGCGACCGAATCACCGTGGATGCCGATGAACAGGGGTTTGTATTTGGCAAGCGCGAGGCGGGCAGTTTTCAGCCTTGACAAATAGAAATATAGTGTGAAAATTGCGTGTTCTCAGACGGGCCATCAACCAGTACCGGTTGCGGCCTGTCTGACGCAGACTGAGAAGGTAATCCCCTCCCCCAATCTGCATTAGCCGGGACGCGGCAAAAAGTGTCCGCCCGGGGCTATTGCTTAGGTGTCAGACAAATCCACCTAAGGTTCCAACACGTTACCGCGTACGGAACCGGCATAAGCCAGAATACTTTGAAGGGTCGGTGCTGCGCGCCGGGTCTTTGAGTGGTTCGGTTTGTGTTATGGAGCTGTCTTGCAGCTCCGCTATTTTATGTTTGATCTGAATGAACACTTAATCTGCGAAGACGCCATTGTTTAAAATGGGGTCGTTTTATTTATTACGAGGCTACGACTGTGGAATTGCTCTCTGGTGGTGAAATGCTGATTCGTGCGCTGCACGACGAGGGCGTTGAGCTGCTGTTCGGATATCCGGGCGGCGCGGCGCTGCATATTTACGATGCGATATTCAACCAGGACAAGGTGGAACATATTCTGGTACGTCACGAGCAGGCTGCGACACACGCTGCTGACGGATATGCCAGAGCCACCGGCAAGCCGGGTGTGGTGCTGGTAACCTCGGGACCGGGTGCCACCAATGCTATTACCGGTATCGCAACAGCATTTATGGATTCCATTCCCATGGTCGTGATTTCCGGTCAGGTTGACAGTTCCCTGATTGGTTCCGACGCATTCCAGGAAACCGACATGGTCGGCATTTCCCGTCCGATCGTGAAACACAGTTTTATGGTGCAGAACGCCGAAGACATCCCGATGATTGTCAAAAAGGCGTTTTATATAGCCACTACCGGCCGTCCGGGGCCGGTTGTTATTGACGTGCCCAAAGATGTGACGGATCCGACACGCAAATTCGAGTATCGCTATCCGGAATCGGTCAAAATGCGTTCGTATTCCGTTCCATCCAAAGGCCATACCGGGCAAATTAAAAAGGCGGTGGAAATATTGCTGGCAGCCAAGCGCCCGGTTATTTATGCCGGCGGTGGCGTCATTCAGGGCAACGCCTCAGAGCTGCTGACACAGCTGGCGCGCATGCTGGGTTACCCGGTCACCAACACGTTGATGGGGCTGGGAGCCTACCCTGCCACCGACAAACAGTTTTTGGGTATGCTGGGTATGCACGGCACTTATGAAGCCAACATGGCCATGCATTTCAGTGACGTGGTATTGGGTATTGGTGCACGCTTTGATGACCGTGTGACCAATGCTGTCTCGAAGTTCTGTCCGGGCGCCAAGATTTTGCATGTGGACATTGACCCTGCCTCTATTTCAAAAACAGTGGCGGCAGATGTCCCTATTGTCGGTTCGGTCATCAGTGTTCTGGAGGACATGATCGATCTGATCAAACAGTCGGACACTCATGTCGATCGCAAATCACTGGATTTGTGGTGGCAACAGATTGAAGGCTGGCGCGCCAAAGAATGTCTGAAAGTGATACCGGCTGGCAATGACGTTATCAAACCGCAGCAGGTCGTTCAGGCGGTTTATCGCGCGACCAAGGGCGAAGCCTATGTCTCTTCCGATGTGGGTCAGCATCAGATGTTCGCGGCGCAGTACTATCATTTTGACAAACCGCGTCGCTGGATCAATTCGGGTGGACTTGGCACCATGGGGTTTGGTTTGCCAGCTGCGATGGGCGCTCAACTGGCATTCCCTGACGCTATATCTGTTTGTATTACCGGAGAGGGCAGCATTCAGATGTGTATCCAGGAGCTGGCTACCTGTCTCCAGTACGGTTTGCCAGTCAAGATCGTGTGCCTGAACAACGAGGCACTGGGTATGGTCAAGCAGTGGCAGGACATGCAGTACGGCGGGCGTTATTCTCACAGTACGTATTCCGAGTCGTTGCCTGACTTTGTAAAACTGGTGGAGGCTTATGGTCATGTCGGTATGCGCATTGAGAAGCTGTCCGAATTGGATCAGAAGATGGACGAAGCGTTTGCCATGAAAAACCGGCTGGTGTTTATTGATGTGGCCGTTGATCCATCCGAACACGTCTATCCGATGGCGATCAAGGGTGGTTCCATGAAAGACATGTACCTGAGCAAAACGGAGCGAACATAAGATGCGGCACATTATTTCCATATTGCTGGAGAATGAACCCGGTGCGCTGTCTCGTGTGGTTGGTCTGTTTTCCCAGCGTAATTACAACATCGAGTCACTGACAGTTGCCCCGACCGAGGATCACACCTTGTCGAGGCTGACCATCACAACACTGGGAGATGACCGCAAAATCGAGCAGATTACCAAGCATCTGAACAAATTGATTGATGTGGTGAAACTGGTTGATCTGACCGAAGGCTCGCACATAGAACGCGAACTGATGCTGGTGAAAGTGAAGGCAACTGGCGCCCAGCGTGCCGAGATCAAACGCACGACGGATATTTTCCGCGGGCAGATCGTGGATGTGACCAGCACCGTGTACAGCATCCAGCTGACCGGTACCTCTGACAAACTGGACAGCTTTCTGGCTGCAATTGGCAACGCGGCCGTACTGGAAGTGGCGCGTACCGGTGTTACCGGTATTTCGCGTGGTGAGAAAGTACTGAGTCTGTAATCTGGTTTTGATGTTGGAAAAAACGGCAGGCACCATGATCATGGTGCCTGCCGTTATCTTTTGTCAGATCGCTTTTTTCATGGCGGTCATGTAGGAGCGCAGTTTGCGACCTACAATCTCGATCGGATGATTACGGATGGACTGGTTTACTGCAATCAGTTCAGCGTTATCAACGTTGTTGTCTTTCAGCTGCAAGCCTTTGCCGATGACGTCGGTGTCCACTTTCTGCATAAAGTCTTTCAGCAGCGGAACCGCAGCGTGAGAGAACAGGTAGCAGCCGTACTCCGCGGTATCAGAAATGACTTTGTTCATTTCATACAGTTTTTTGCGACCGATCAGGTTGGCAATCAGCGGTGTCTCGTGCAGGGACTCGTAGTACGCGGACTCCTCAATGATGCCTGCGTCAGTCATGGTCTCAAACGCCAGCTCAACGCCCGCTTTCAGAATGGCCACCATCAGAATGCCATTGTCGTAGTATTCCTGCTCGGAGATGTCCATTTTTCCAGCGGTTGATTTCTCAAACGCGGTTTCGGCAGTCTGCTCGCGCCAGGTCAGCAGGTTTTTGTCGTCATTGGCCCAGTCTTCCATCATGGTGCGGGAGAATTCGCCGCTGATGATGTCATCCATGTGCTTCTGAAACAGGGGAGCCATGATGGCTTTCAGTTCATTGGCAAGCGAGTTGGCCAGAATTTTTGCCGGGTTGGACAGGCGATCCATCATGTTGGTGATGCCGCCGTGTTTCAGGCCTTCAGATACCACTTCCCAGCCATGTTGTATCAGTTTGGAAGCATAAGCCGGGTCTATGCCTTTTTCGACCATGCGCTCATAGAACAGGATGGAGCCAGTTTGCAGTACGCCACAAAGAATGGTCTGCTCGCCCATCAGGTCAGATTTCACTTCCGCGATAAAGGACGACTCCAGCACGCCAGCGCGGTGGCCACCGGTCGCCGCAGCATACGCCTTGGCAATTTCAAGACCGTCGCCATTCGGGTCATTTTCCGGGTGCACGGCGATCAATGTGGGAACACCGAAACCACGCTTGTACTCTTCACGCACTTCAGAGCCAGGGCACTTGGGCGCCACCATCACCACGGTGAGGTCCTTGCGAATCTGCATGCCTTCCTCAACGATGTTGAATCCGTGGGAGTATGCGAGGGCTGCACCCTGTTTCATCAGCGGCATAATTTGCTTGATAACAGAGGTGTGTTGCTTGTCCGGTGTCAGGTTCAGGACCAGATCAGCACCAGGGATCAGCTCTTCATAGGTGCCAACCTTGAAGCCATTGTCAGACGCATTTTTCCAGGACTGGCGTTTTTCAGCGATGGCTTCCTTGCGCAGCGCGTAGCTGATATCAAGGCCGCTATCACGCATATTCAGGCCCTGGTTCAGGCCTTGTGCGCCGCATCCAACGATCACAATTTTTTTGCCAAGCAGGCGATTAACGCCATCAGCAAACTCGGCACGATCCATAAAACGGCATTTGCCCAGCTGCTGCAGCTGCAGTCTGAGAGGTAATGTGTTGAAGTAATTCATATTTATTTCCTTGGCGGGTGATTTTCCGGTTCGTATGATAGGTTTTCTTTGTGATTGCGTAAAATGATATATTTGCAATCCAATGTTTCTATAATTGCAATAATTCCAGGCAGAGGCAGCAATGGACCTGAGAGATTTGCGTTATTTCCTGCACTTGAGTGACACCTTGCATTTTGCCAGAAGCAGTCGGGAGCTGCACGTGAGTCCATCCGGGTTGACCCGGGCAATCCAGCGCTTGGAGCAGGAACTGGAGGTTAATTTGCTGGAACGCGACAACAGGAGTGTGGCGTTGACTCAGGCGGGTTTGCTGCTCAGGGAATTTGCCCGGCAAACACTGGGAGAGTACGCCCGGTTGCAGCTGTCATTGCAAGAGCAGGCGCATGAGCTGCGGGGACGGCTGAGCCTGTTCTGTTCTGTAACAGCAAGTTACAGTTTGCTGCATGATCTGCTGGCCCGATTTCGCCAGGGATTTCCCAACGTCGAGCTTCAGCTGCATACCGGGGACTCTGCCGAAGCGCTGCGGCGGGTCGTCGATGAGCTCGATGATGTTGTGATCGCGGCATTGCCTGACAACATGCCTGCCAAATTGGCTTCGTTGCCTTTGGCCGAATCCGGTTTTGTTTGTATCGGTCCGGCGACCAGTAGCCCGGTTCAGCAAATGCTTGCACACATCCATTCGGAGGATGACGTTGACTGGAACACCTTGCCTGTGGTGATGCCTGAAACCGGGTTAACCCGATTGCGGGTGGAGGCATGGTTCAATGCCAGGAACATCAAACCACGTATTTATGCGCGGGTCAGTGGCCACGAGGCCATGGTGAGCATGGCCAGCCTGGGCTGTGGCATCGCCGTTGTACCTCAAGTTGTGCTGGACAACAGTCCCATGCGCGAGCGCCTGACCATATTGCCGGTAATGACTGGCTTGCGGCCATTTACCATCGCGTTGTGTGCCATGCAGCGCAAACTGTCCAATCCGCTGATCGCGGCGTTCTGGTCAATTGCCAGTCAGGATAATTCTGATCATCATCTGTCGGACTACCAGCTGAGTCCGCCGCGTGTATAATCGTCTCCCATCTCATTTCAAGGCTGACAATTGATGGACAGCAATCGCAATCAACAGGGTTTTCGTGATCAGGAGTCTGACGACAGTTTGCTGCCGATAGACGAGCATGAGGAATTTGTTTCCCAGGACGGTCAGAAGATCAGCCGCAAAGGTATCTATTTATTACCCAATCTGTTGACGCTGGGTGCGCTGTTTGCGGGTTTTTACGCGATTATTGCGGGTATGAATGGAAACTTTAATGCCGCTGGTTGGGCAATCCTGATTGCCTCAGTGATGGACGGTCTGGACGGGCGCGTAGCTCGGCTCACGAATACACAAAGTGCTTTTGGGGCCCAGTTCGACAGCCTTGCGGATATGGTTTCTTTTGGTGTGGCGCCGGCTCTGATTGTATTCAGCTGGGCGCTGTCATCGCTTGGTAACGCCGGTTGGGCTGCGAGCTTCATTTATATGTCATGCGCTGCCCTGCGTCTGGCCCGATTCAATGTTCAGCTGGGGACTGTCGACAAGCGTTTTTTTGTTGGCCTGCAGAGTCCTGTTGCGGCCGGACTTGTGACGTTTGTGGTCTGGGTTGCGGCGAAGTATGAGCTTGAACCCAATCTGGCGGTGGCGATTGGTACTGCGCTATTGACAGCCTTCACCGGCTTGCTGATGGTTTCCAACTACAAGTACTACAGCTTCAAAGAGATTCATTTTAAAGGCACAGTGCCTTATGTTGTGTTTGTGATGACCGTGGTGCTGCTGGTTGTAATCGCGCAGCGCCCCCACGAAGTGCTGCTGACGATGTGTGTTGTTTATGCATCGTCAGGGCCCGCGATAGCGATTTACCGCAAGCTGGTCTCCAGAAAGCGCAAAGCCGACGTCGGACGAGTCGATCATAATGAGTCCGGAACGAAGTGATCGCATTGAAAGCAAGGCTCGTAATAGCAGGTCTTCAAACTCATATATCCGGGTAAATTTGTGACCGGGCTCAGAGGTGCAAGCATGTTGATCAAAAGGCCATCAGACATCAAATCATCTGAAATTACACCAGAGTCAGTTTACCGCAATCGGCGCCAGTTTATGGGTGATGCCTTTAAGTTCGGGGCGGCCGCCTCTATTGGAGGTGCCCTGCCAGGTTTGCTCAATGCGGCGGATGGTGATGCCCTGCGTGCCAGGGCGCCGGCTGATCTTGAGCGCTCCTCGCCGGCTGCCTGGTGGTCGGAAAAGTTCAGTGATATCCAGCCTGCGCGTCGTGGTGGAGAGTTCTGGACGGATGAGGATCTGACACCGTACCGTGACGTTGTGAGCTTCAACAATTTTTATGAATTCGGCATGGATAAAGAAGACCCGTTTCGCCGGGCCCAAGCTTTCAAGGTCGATCCCTGGTCAATCGAAATCACTGGTGAAGTTGACAATCCCGGTACTTATCATCTGGAGGATTTCCTGAAGCCTCACAAGCTGGAGGAGAGAATCTATCGCCTGCGTTGTGTTGAGCGCTGGTCTATGGTGATTCCCTGGATAGGTTTTCCCTTGGCCGACGTCATTCGACAAGTCAGTCCCAATTCGAAAGCGCGTTATGTTGCATTCGAGACCCTGGTGGATCCGGAGCAGATGCCCGCACAAGCGAGTCGTTTCAGCACGATTGATTGGCCGTACCGTGAAGGTTTGCGAATGGATGAGGCGATGCACCCGCTGACATTTTTGGCTGTAGGCGTCTATGGCAATTACATGCCGCCGCAAAATGGTGCGCCGATCAGGTTGGTAGTGCCCTGGAAATATGGTTTCAAAAGTATCAAATCAATTGTGAAGATCAGTTTCACAGAATCAGAGCCCGCGACAACATGGAATATGTTGCAGGCTAATGAGTATGGGTTTTATGCCAATGTAAATCCGGAAGTTCATCATCCGCGCTGGCGTCAGGACATGGAGACTCGCCTGCCCAGGACATTGTTCAGCCCTGCTCGCCAACCTACCCTGATGTTTAACGGGTATGGTGATCAGGTCGCCAGTCTTTATCAGGGTATGGACCTGGCTCGCTACTATTGAGGATTTTGTGTTGGCGGCAGTTACCGGTCGTGCCAATCGGAGCCAGAAGGATGTCTGGTGGTATGTGCGAACTGCCATATTTGTATTGGCATGTTTCCCATTCATCATGATGGTGGTTGGTGTAGTCCAAAATGATCTTGGTGCTGATCCTGCCAGAACACTGGCGCAGGATTCTGGTCGCTGGACCTTGAGATTTTTGTTGCTGAGCCTGTCAATTACCCCGCTCAGGGAAATGTTCAGACTGGTAGCTTTGGCGCCTTTGCGACGAACTCTAGGTTTGTATGCTTTGTTTTACGCCACGGTTCATTTTCTCGTTTATATCCTGTTCCTGCTTGAATTGCGCTGGTCTGAAATAGGTAGTGATATTCTGGAGCGCCCCTACATAACGGTAGGTTTTGTTGCTTTCCTGATATTGATTGCTTTGGGTGTCACCTCGTCCAAAAGCATGGTCCGGCGATTGGGGCACAGATGGAAGCCGCTACACAGGCTGGTTTATCTGGCAATTGTCCTTGCGGTCATGCATTTGATCTGGATACTGCGCACGGATCTGTTTGATGCGTTTTTTTACGGCGGGCTTGCTCTGCTTCTGTTGTGTTATCGCCTGTTTCGCAGTGTTTCAAAAAAGTTTTTCAAACCGCTTGCGGGATAAAAATACTGTGGCATAATGCGCGCCCCTGACACGAGAAGCTCG
>DAITNA010000011.1:0-86976 GCA_036834885.1 Pseudohongiella sp.
ACAGGATACGCCACCCTTCCTACCTGCTCCCATACACCAGACTTGAGCTTAACTCATCGCATATTACGTTTGCCCGACGTCAAATCACTGACTGGTCTATCCAGATCAACTATCTATCTAAGGGTCGCTGCAGGTGAGTTCCCTAAACAGATATCACTGGGAGGAAAGGCTGTAGGCTGGCTTGAGGCGGAAATTGATCAATGGCTCACGGATCGTATTCGTGAAAGCCGTTCTGGTTTGGGAGGTGAGAAATGAGCGCACTTCCTGACTTTTGTCCAAACGGCGAACTCAAAACCGACAAAACCGACAAAACCGAGATCGTGAGCTGTAATGATTTCTTGTCTGCAATTTTTCCTAAGCTGGATGAGAATGTCAGACCGGTGGTAGTCAGCGTCAAAGGGCATCCCAACCATACCAGAAACTGGAAAGCATACCCGTGGGATATATCGGCATCATCGTTCAGTGAAGCTCACAACAACTATTTCAGTTTAGCTACATTCCTCAAAAATGATAATGGAGCGTACAAGAGACAGAAAAAGTATTTCAATGCTTTGCACGCGATTATGCTTGATGACATAGGAAAGAAGGTGCCGCTGGATCGTCTGACATTGAAACCAAGCTGGAGGATTGAAACATCGCCAGGAAATTTCCAGTATGGGTATATCTTTGTCTCTCCACTGACAGACCGCGATCAAGCTGAGCGGCTTATGAATGCAATCATAAAAAATGAGCTGACAGATGCAGGGGCTAACGGGCCATCTACAAGACTCGCTCGCCTGCCTGTGGGGGCAAATGGCAAGTACCAACCAGCATTTAGCCACTGCTTGCGGGAATGGAATCCTGATACAAAATATACAGTGAATCAGCTTGTCGCAGGTCTTAACCTTACGCTTCCAGACAGTTCAAAGCCTAAAGCTAAACGAGCTTCTTCAAATCGGTTGGAACATGAAAAATTTTCTGATCAAGTATGGTTTCCCAGACCGAATCACAACCCTGTACTGCAGAAATTGAAAGAGCTGGGGTTATACAAATCTGAAAAGGAAGGAGGCAAGCATGAGATTACGTGTCCATGGGTTAGTGAACATACAAATGCAGAAGATGGTGGCACAGATTACTTTGAGCCCAGTGAGTCTTCATTGAAGGGGGGATTTCATTGTTTTCATGGGCATTGCCAGCACAGGACTATCAGCGATCTGCTTGCCAAGCTTGATATAAAAGCAGGAACTGCCAAGATGAAACCCGTTATCTTTGTGGCTAAAGGTGAGATTCATCAAGTCATTGATGCCGCTGAACGAGAGCTTGCGCTCAGCGGACAATACTTCCAGCGAGCTGGTCAACTAGTGACGATCGTGACGGACCCGGGGTCAGGCAATTCCAGCATTTGTGCAGTGACCGAGCCTGCCCTTACGTATGCCCTGTCGAAACTGATTGACTGGGAGGAGTACTCCTCAGAGGAGATCAAGAAGATTGATCCGCCTGTAAGGCACGTGTCAACCTTGTTGCAAAAGCAGCACTATGATCATTTGCCTGTCCTTAATGGATTGGCGCGCCAGCCTTACCTGCGTTCTGATGGCACGATCAGGATGGAGCCTGGGTATGACGAGTCAGCAGGGCTGTTTGGTGTGTTCCGCCAAGGAAGTTTTTCAGTGCCGGACAGTCCAGGTCTTGACGATGCGAAATCAGCGTTGACCCGCCTGAGCGGATTACTTGACGAGTTTGCGTTCTTATCAGAACACAGTCGGTCAGCAACGTTGGCAGCCATTTTGACGGCAGTTTTAAGGCCATCTCTCGAAACAGCGCCCATGTTTCATGTCAGAGCACATTCCCCGGGTTCAGGAAAGTCTTATTTGTGTCAGCTCATATCGGTCTTTGCCTCCGGCAAGCGAAGTGTCCCTACCTCGTTTCCTAAAGACGAGGATGAGTGCAGAAAGCTATTGATTGGCGAGCTCTTTAGCGGTACGCCCGTGATCGAGTTCGATAATCTGACGTGTGATCTATTGCCACATAACAGCCTTTGTAGCAGCTTGTCGTCTAGCAGCTATCGTTCAAGGCTACTTGGAACGCATAAAAGCCCTGAATTGAGCACCCGCGTGCTTTTTCTGTCCAGCGGCAATAACGTGGGCCCGATTCACGATATGGCGAGACGCTGTATCACCATTGGTCTAGACCCTGACGAAGACCTACCCGCCGCCCGTTCCTTTAACAGACCAAACCTTGTCGAAGAGGTTGCGGCTGTGAGAGAGGAGTGGGTATCAGCGGTTCTCACCATTGTCCGTGCGTGGTTTCTCTCAGGTTCTCCAAAGCAGCCGTGTCGACCGGTTGCGGGGTATGAACAGTGGTCAAAGGCTTGCAGAGAGCCATTGATCTGGCTAGGTTACCCAGATCCTGCCATCTCTATATTTGAGGCGATGCAGGAAGATCCTGGACGGGCGTTGCTGGAGCAGTTTGTTAATGCGTGGCGAAGGGTATTCGGTAATGCCTCAGCCACAGTCTCAGATGCTGTCAGTCGGGTCATGTTATCAGGGCCTGACCATGAGGATTTGAAAGAGGTTCTCAAAGAGATATCTGATGGTGGTGATACCATCAATACCAAAAAGATCGGCCATTGGCTTAAAAAACATGCAGGAAGGCGAGTCAATGCGCTTCGAATCATTGAAGCTGGAGGCAACACGTCGAGGAAAGTCTGGAGGGTTGAGTCGGTTTCCTCGGTTTTGTAGGTTGTCTTGGTACCGTATTGAATTTAAAAGGACGATAAATACTCCTGCCACTATCCTGAGGGGCTGTACCTCTGAACCTTGGGATAGTGGGGGTATTTATGGGGGTATATGATTGAATTTTATTTTTAAATCTGTATTAAAAACATATTGATATGATTGATATGCGGCTCCGGTCCCGGCACCAGTTCTTTATCTTTTCAACATTTCCCTGATATTTCGCACCAGTGGTGTATAGATTCGGCCAACTGGACAAATCCCTGCTATATATTCATCAATTCCAGGTATTTTACTGTCGCGTCAGAACTGTGATGGGCTGATTGACCAAAATGAACAAAATGAGTATTTTGATCAAAATGGTCGATTCTTGAGAGGCAAGGTTATCATGGAAATTCTCAATGCCAGCGATGTAAAACGCGAGTTTGGTGACGCCCTGATCAAAGCCCAGCGAGGGCCAATCTGCATCAACAAGAATGGGAAACCGGTCGCTGTAATGGTGTCAGCGGAGTCTTATGCGGAGTTGTTGTCCTTCCGTGACCAACATCTCAAAAGAGAGATAGCTGCCGGTATATCCGACATCAACGCTGGCAGGATCGCTGAAGGAAGCGAAGTTATTGAACGGCTGCGACAACGAGTGATGGATGCCGACATATAAATTCACCGAGAAAGCGGAGGCTGATCTCGCGTCAATAGTCGAATACACACAGGAGGCTTGGGGTGCTGCTCAAGCGTTGAGATACATTGATGGATTTCATGACTTGGCCAATGCTCTCTCAATTGCACCCGAGATGGGCGTGAATCGAGACAATATCCTGACCGGATTGTGTGTCTTCCCTTATGAAAAACATCTACTGTTTTATCAGAAAGCGCCACATGGTATTACTGTAGTGCGGGTGTTGCACAAAAGTATGGATGTACAGCAACATTTTGATAGATGAATAGAACCCATCAATCCAACACCTTCACCCACCGCCCATTATCCAGCACCACCTCAAACCTCGCCCACTGCCGAAACTCACCACGCAGGCACAGCGCCGTCTCATACGCGCCATGGCCCGCAACCACTTTGTAAATCACCATGTCCTTGTCCGGGCGGGCGATGTCGGCCTGATCGATCACCTGGCGCACACTCCACAGGCGGCCGAGTTTGCCATTGCTGTAAAAATGGCCGGGCAGAATGTCGCGGGGGTGGGTCGCACTTTTTGCGGCGTGTTGTTTGGCCAGCTCCAGCAGTTCGGTCAGGCCATCGGAGGTGACATCAATGTAGGAGTCGAGCTGCTGCATGGCGGCGGCAAAATCTTCTTGCGTGAGTTCGTATTCGCGCTCGTCGCCCTGAATTTCTTCCGAGCGTTTGTGGCGTTTGGCCAGATGCGCGGGATAACGTCGCCAGTGGAAAACATAATTGAAGGCAATTGCAATCAAGACAATCACCAGCACATTCACCAGCACCGGTGACAACAGAAACTGATAACCGAGTTCATGAATTTCATCACCGCCAATCACAGCAGTCAGTGCTGTGGCACCGCCGGGCGGGTGCAGGCAGCGCAGGTAGTGCATGACACCAACGGCCAATGCCACGGCAACAGACGCGCTCAACAGCGGGTCGGCAATCCACTGGTAGCAGGTGACACCTACAGCGGCTGACAACACATTGCCGCCAATCACCGGCCAGGGCTGCGACAACGCGCCTTGTGGGACCGCAAACAGCAGCACGGCACTGGCACCAATCGGGCCCAGCACCATGACCTTGCTCAGGGGATTGTCCAGCATCAGTGTGCTGACAAAATACACCGCGACAATGCCGGCGAATGCACCGGCAAGGCTGATGAGTTTTTCCGTGTGACTGGTGGTGTTGCGTTCCAGCCCGATCAGAGCGCGAAATTCTTGCCAGAGTCTGCCCGGAATCATAAGTGATCCCGGTGCAGAGTGTGTGATCCATCAGGCATGTTGCGGTGAGTCCCCGTGCAGCTCTTCGAGTGGGCCAAAAAATTCGTAGCGAATTTGCTTGAGCGGAATTTTAAGCTCATTGAGGGCGCGATAACAAACCTGCATAAAGGGCTTGGGACCGAGGAAGTACACATCGCAGTTCTGTGGTTCGGGAATCAGCGCGGCCAGTTTTTCCGTGGTGAAAAAACCCTGGTCACAGTCGCTGTCCTGCGGCAGCGGGTCGCTGTAGCACACGTGGGTATTCAGATTGCGGTATTGCTGCGACAGTTCTGCAATCAGATCACGGAAGGCGTGGCACTCGCTGTTGAGTGCGCCGTGCAGGAAATGCACTTCACGGCCGCTTTCCAGTGCCGGTGTCAGCATGGCAATGGTCGGCGTAATGCCCACGCCGCCACTGAGCAGCACCAGCGGACGCTGGGCATCGTTGAGCACAAAGTCACCGCAGGGTGCGCTGAAACCCACGCGGTCGCCCACCGTCAGCTGATCGTGCAGATAGTTGGACACACGGCCACCGGCTTCGCGTTTGACGCTGATGCGGTAGTGCGGCTGGCCGGGGCGGTCGGACAATGAATAATTGCGGCGCACCGCTTCACCGTTGATATTCAGCGTGATGCCCACGTATTGGCCTGGCTTGAACATGGCAAGCGCGCGACCATCGGCGGGTTCAAAATAAAACGAGGTAATCAGGCTGCTTTCGCGCACTTTACGCACCAGCACAAACTCGCGCTCGCCGCGCCAGCCGCCGGCTTGTTGTGCGTTCTGGCTGTACAGTTTTTCTTCGGCGCCAATCAGGATGTCAGCAAGCTGGAAGTAGGCTTCGCCCCAGGCGGCCAGCACATCTTCGGTGGCGGCGTCACCCAGCACCTGTTTGATCGCGGCCAGCAGGCATTCACCCACAATCGGATAATGCTCCGGTTGAATCCCGAGCGAGGCGTGTTTGTGCACGATCAGACTGACAGCGTCACCCAGCAGTTCGAGCCGGTCCAGATTGCTGGCATACGCGACCACGGCGTTGGCCAGTGCCCGTGGCTGGGTGCCTTGCACCTGATGGGCTTCGTTAAAAAACGCTTTCACCTGCGGGTATCGTGCGAACATCAAGGGGTAGAACACCTCGGTGATCTGATTGACATGGGCGCCGACGGCGGGCAGTGTGGCATTGATGATCTGTCTGGATGCGGCTGACAGCATGAGTGTTCTCCCTGTGATGGTCTGGTAATGAGTTGGCAAACCGATTCGCCGCTCCGGGATAGCATGCTTTGTGCCAGTTTTTAAGTTGATGAATTTTAATGACTTTAAATTTGTGTTGTAAAAATGACATCGATTGTTATGCTGTAAAAAAGACAGCAGTGGTGTTGTTATGACAACAAATCAGATTCATGCGGTGATGCTGGACATCCTGTCTGACCTCAGCCGTGCCATGCCGGCGGAACCGCGTTATGCGCGTTTGCTGGATGCGGTGGTCAAGGTCTTCCCCTGTGATGCTGCCGCCTTGCTGAAACTGCAGGGTTCGGTGCTGGTGCCGCTGGCCATTCGCGGGTTGAGCAGCGATACCGCCGGGCGTCAGTTTGTGATTGATGAGCAACCGCGTCTGGCGCGCATTCTGCTCAGCCGTGAGCCGGTGCGTTTTGATGCCGATTCCGAATTGCCCGATCCCTATGATGGTCTGGTGGAAAACATGCAGCACAGCCTGCACGTGCATGACTGCATGGGCGTG
Organism: Pseudohongiella sp.; assembly: GCA_036834885.1. Taxonomy (GTDB): domain Bacteria; phylum Pseudomonadota; class Gammaproteobacteria; order Pseudomonadales; family Pseudohongiellaceae; genus Pseudohongiella. The sequence continues at coordinate 6,376 of DAITNA010000011.1, forward strand.
TCGCTGTATGTGGACGACTTGCCCTGGGGTGTGTTGACGCTGGATGCGTTGGCGCCGGGTGTCTTTGATCACATTGATGCCACTGAACTGCGCACCTTTGTACGGCTGGCGGAGGCCAGCATACGCATTGCAGACCTGATTGACGGACTGCAGGAGCGTGCCGAGCGCGAACATCAACTGGCGCAGGCGGTCAGTGCTGAACAGGGCCAGATCGCCCTGATTGGCAACAGTCCGGCAATGGCTGCGTTGCGCGCCCATATTGATCTGGTGGCGAACTCGGATCTGGCGGTGTTGATCAGTGGTGAAACCGGCACTGGCAAAGAGCTGGTCGCGCGACATTTGCACGCCGGTTCTGCGCGTGCGGAGTTTCCGCTGGTCTATGTCAACTGTGCGGCCTTGCCGGAAAATCTGGTGGAAAGTGAACTGTTCGGTCATACCCAGGGCGCGTTCTCCGGTGCTTCGCAGGCGCGTGCCGGCAAGTTTGAGCTGGCCAATGGTGGTACGCTGTTTCTGGATGAAATTGGTGAAATGCCGCTGGCGATGCAGCCCAAATTGCTGCGTGCGCTGCAAAGCGGGGAAGTTCAGCGCGTGGGCAGTGATGCCACACACAAAGTCGATGTGCGCGTGGTCGCTGCCACTAATCGCAATCTGTCGGCTGAGGTGGCTGCCGGGCGTTTTCGCGCGGATTTGTATCACCGCCTGAGTGTGTATCCGATTGAAGTGCCGCCGCTGCGCACACGAGGCAATGATGCCGTTTTGCTGGCCGGGCATTTTATGGAGGCAAGCCGGCGCCGTTTTGGTTTGCACAGTATTCGTCTGGACAAAGATGCCCGTGCGGCCCTGGTGGCATATGACTGGCCCGGCAATGTGCGTGAACTGGAGCATCTGATCAGTCGCGCTGTGTTGCGTGCCCGCGCCGCCATGCAGGCTCAGTCGGCGTCGCACAAACACAACTCTGTGCGCTCGGTGCTGAGTCTCACGTTGGCCGATCTGGATTTGCCAGTCGTCCAGACAGCCCCGGTTGAACGTACAAACCTCAATGCCGTGACGGCATCTGTGCCAGTTACTCAGGCCGATGTGCCGCTGCGTGAAGCCACTGACCAGTTTCAGCGTGAGCTGATTGTGCAGGCACTGACCCGTCACCGCGGCAATCAGGCGCGCTGTGCGGCGGCACTGGGTCTGGATCGCGGCAATTTCAGTCGTTTACTCAAGCGTCTGCACATCCGTGTGCGGGACATTGATACCCATTTATCCAAAGGAGATTCATCATGATTTATCCGGACACGATCAACGCGGATTTTTCTGCGCGTGAGATAGCGGATGCAGTGACGCCATTGATTGCCGGACGCTGGTCACCGCGCGCGTTTCGCAAAACCGTGATATCCGATCAGGACGTCAACACGCTGTTTGAAGCGGCTCGTCTTGCGCCCTCATGTTTCAACGCGCAGCCCTGGCGGTTTTATGTATCCACTGAGCAGAGTTTTGAGCAGTACCTGTCGCTGCTGGTCGAGAGCAATCAGGTGTGGGCAAAAAATGCCTCGCTGCTGTGTTTTGCGGTCAGCAAAAACACCTTCGAGCACAATGGCAAACCCAATGCCTATGCGGATTTCGACACCGGGGCAGCGTGGATGTCAATGGCCTTGCAGGCACGCGCCATGGGTTTGTATACCCACGCCATGGGCGGCATCAAACATCAACAGGTCGCTGAATTTCTGGGCCTGAGCGATGACTATAAAGTCATTTGCGGCATTGCGATTGGTGTGGCCGATACCCCGGATTCCTTGCCGGCCGATGTGGCGGCCAAAGAAAAACCATCCGCCCGCCAGCCGCTTGCGTTTATACTGCGACGCTGAACAGCACACGACGACAGCACAAAAACCTCAGTCATAAAACCCCAGGCATAAAACTGAAAGGAGGGCGCACCATGGCAACAATTCTCAGTGGCGACGACAAGGATCTGGGCGGGTTTTCGGTGTCGCGCATATTGCCGAACCGGGACAAAAAAATGGTCGGCCCGTTTATCTTTTTTGATCACATCGGCCCCGCGCATTTTCAGGCCGGTGATGGTATCAACGTGCGTCCGCATCCGCATATCGGGCTGGCCACGGTCACCTATCTGTTTTCCGGCAGCATGCTGCACCGCGACAGCCTGGGATCGGTGCAGGAAATTTATCCTGGCGATGTGAACTGGATGATTGCCGGCCATGGCATTGTGCATTCCGAGCGTGAAACCATGGAGGTGCGTGCACATCCGCATCCGCTGCACGGTTTGCAGTTGTGGGTGGCACTGCCGCCCGAACATGAAACCACCGACCCGGATTTTATCCACGTCAGCAAAACCGACCTGCCGTGTATCTACCAGCCTGGTGTGATGATGCGCCTGATTGTCGGGGAAGCCTACGGCCGGAACTCGCCGGTGCGAACGTTTTCGCCGATGTTTTATCTGGATGTGCTGGCCGACAAAGGCACCGTGCTGCCGCATCCGGATACCCGCATGGAAGCCGCCATGTTTATCATCACGGGCGCTGTCAATGCCGGTGGCCAGCGTTATATCGCCGGTGACTTTGTGCTGCTGGATGCGGCGGACACTGAATTAAAAGCCGAGGAAAACAGTCGTTTTGTGCTGCTCGGCGGCAAAAAGTTTGAACAGGTACCTTACATCAACTGGAATTTTGTTGCCTACGACCGCGCCCGTATTGATGCCGCGCGTGAGCGCTGGAGCAAGGGCGAATTTCCGCCCGTGCCCGGTGACGAGCTGGAACATATTCCCTTGCCCTCGGTCAGATAATCCCTGTTTGTAAACATCATTTGGGCAACCACTGCGAGTCTGAACACCATGAATACGCTGCAACTGGACAAGGGCCGCGAGGCCTCACTGTTACGTCATCATCCGTGGATTTTTTCCGGCGCGGTCAAACGCGTTTCCGGCAGTCCGCAGCCGGGTGAAACCGTCAAGGTGATTGACAGCGGTGGCAATGCACTGGGGTTTGCGGCGTATTCGCCGTCCTCGCAGATTCGTGCGCGTTTGTGGACATCGGATACCAAAGCCGAGATCAACGATGCGTTTATCCGCGCCCGAGTTCAGCGCGCGGTGGCACGCCGTGCCTATTTGCTCGGCCCCGAGCGCACGGCGGTGCGGCTGATCTACGCTGAATCCGATGGCCTGCCGGGGCTGATTGTCGACCAGTATGGCGAGTTTCTGTCCTGCCAGTTTTTGAGCACCGGTGCCGAGTTCTGGCGCCAGAGCATCATCGCGGCGCTGGCCGAGATCACCGGCTGCAAAGGCATTTACGAGCGCTCCGATGTGGCGGTGCGCAAACACGAAGGTCTGCCGCAGCGAACAGGTGTGTTATGGGGCGAGGCGCCGCCAGCGGTGGTGCAGATTCGCGAGCAGGACCGTCTGTTTGAGGTCAGCATCGAACACGGCCATAAAACCGGCTACTACCTGGACCAGTTTGACAACCGTTCGTTGCTGCAGGCGTATTGCCGAGAGCGCAGTACCAGCAGCACGCCGGTAAACACGGTGCTCAACTGTTTTTCCTACACCGGCGGTTTTGGCGTGGCGGCGCTGCGTGGTGGTGCTGCCCATGTCACCAATGTGGATTCGTCCGGGCCGGCGCTGGAAACGGCGGCCAACAATCTGGCAATAAATGGCTTCGACCCCATTAATGCCGAGCTGGTGCAGGCGAATGTGTTTGAGTACTTGCGTGAGTTGAAGCAGCAGGGGCGCGAGTTTGACCTGATTGTGCTGGATCCGCCCAAATTTGCCGAGACCAAGGCCCAGTTCCAGCGCGCTGCCCGTGCCTACAAGGATGTCGCCCTGCAGGCAGCCCAGCTGATCAGCCGCGGTGGCAGTTTGTTCAGTTTTTCCTGCTCCGGGGCGATTGATCCGGCGCTGTTTCAAAAAATTACAGCCGATGCGCTGCTCGATGCCGGCCGTGAAGGGCGCATCACGCATTACTTGCATCAGGCGGAAGACCACCCGGTGGCGCTGCCATTCCCGGAGTCGCTGTACCTCAAGGGGCTGGTGTGTGTGCTGGACTGAATCGGCAGGACTGAGACAGACAGAGGTCTGAACGCGGCAGTCTGTGGGCCTGTGTGACAAACTGACACGGACTGCTTGCTACTGCTGCCGGTGAATTGCGGCTATAATTTCGCGCCATGAGTGAACCAGAACATTTGCGACCAGGGCCGGAGCGGCTCGCGTTCGAGCAAGCCAGTGACGGCCTGATTCAGGTCGGGCGGCGCCTGTGGCAACAGGGTCTGTGTCCGGCAACCAGCAGCAATTTCTCCCGGCGACTCGACCATGAACGCTGTGCAATTACCGTGTCCGGACGTGACAAGGGCAATTTGCAGCGCAGTGACATCATGCTCGTTGATCTGGACGGTCGTTCTCTGGACGGGCAAAAGCCGTCGGCAGAAACCTTGCTGCACACCGGCCTTTACCGCCGCGACCCGTCCATTGGCGCCGTGCTGCACACCCATTCGGTCAAGGCCGCACTGGTCTCGATGCACGTCAGCGGGCCGGTAGTGCTGGAAGGTCTGGAGTTGCTGAAAGCCCTGGATGGCATCAAAACACATCAAAGCCGACTTGAAATTCCGGTTTTTGACAATACACAGGATATAGCTGCGCTCGCTGCCGAGGTGGGTCAGTGGATGGACAGTCATGGCACTGCTCATGCATACCTGATCCGTGGTCACGGTTTGTACAGCTGGGGCAAGGATCTGGATGAGACCCTGCGCCATATTGAGGCACTGGAGTATCTGCTGGACTACAAATGGCACCAGATGCAATACCAGCGCGCATGAGGCGGGATGAGAAAGACGACTGTCTGGAGGAGCGACCATGAGTACATTGACTGTTTTTGCCGAGTCTGAGCCGGGCACCGCCGTGTTCCACAGTCAGGATCATGCACAGATTGCGGCCGAACTTGCCAAGGCCGGCATCCGTTTTGAGCAGTGGCAGGCAGGTGCCCTGGTCAAGGCCGGCGACAGTCCGGAAGTGGTGCTGGCAGCGTATAAGGCCGATGTTGACAAGCTGGTGGCCGAAGCCGGTTATCAGACCGTGGATGTCATCAGTCTGGATGCCACGGACAATCCCGAGGTGCAGGCCAAGGTGCCGGAGCTGCGCGCAAAGTTTTTGAGCGAGCACCGTCACAGCGAAGACGAGGTGCGGTTTTTTGTCGACGGCCAGGGTCTTTTTTCACTGCATCTGGGCGATAAGGTGTATGAGGTCCTGTGCCAGAAAGGCGATCTGATCTCCGTACCGGCCAATACACCACACTGGTTTGATATGGGACCGAAGCCGAAGTTTGTGGCCATCCGGTTCTTCAACAATACAGAGGGCTGGGTAGCCCACTTTACCGGCAGCAAAATTGCCGACTCTTTTTCACGACTGGAGTCATGATGAAGCCGATCGCGATAGTCACGGACATTGAAGGAACCACCAGTTCCATTCGTTTCGTGAAGGATATTCTGTTTATTTATGCCGAACAGTTTTTGCCGGACTTCATCCGCAAACACAAGGAAGAGCGCGACGTGGTACGCCAGCTGCGCAGCCTCAGTGACAACACCGGTATCCCGCTGAAAAATACCGAGGCGCTGATCGAGCATCTGCGCAAGGCCATGCGTGAAGACAGCAAGGGCACCGAGCTCAAGGCCTTGCAGGGCATGGTCTGGGAAATGGGTTATCAGCGTGGCGAATTTCAGGCGCATATCTACCCGGATGTGCCGGACAAGCTGCGCGAGTGGCTGGATGCTGGCATCAATTTGTATGTGTACTCTTCCGGTTCGGAAAAGGCCCAGCGTCTGTTTTTCCGTTACTCGGTGGCAGGTGACCTGCGCCTGATGTTCTCCGGCTATTTTGACACCAGCATCGGCCCCAAACAGGAAGCGCAGTCCTACCGCAATCTGGCCGAGTGGATTGCCTTGCCGCCGTCTGACATTCTGTTCCTGTCGGATGTGGAAGCGGAGCTGGATGCGGCGGCGGCGGTGGGTATTAAAACCGTGTGGGTGGTGCGGCCGCAGGAGTCGGCGGTGGATGTGGAGACAGCGCGCAAGCGCTGCAAGCATCCGGTGGTGAGCTCGTTTGCGGAGATTGACCTTGAGGCGTTGTGATCGCCCTTGAACAGTGCTTGTATGACAACTATAGTCAGGGAGAGGGGCCTCCAAACAATCGGGTGATGTATGGAAAGAATCAGTTTCAGTGCAGCGCGCACCAATCCGGCAAAGACCATGGACCAGGTCTGCAATCATCATGCGCCTGTCATCATTACTTACAAAGGTCAGTCGGCCGTCATGATGTCGGTTGAAGACTATCAGGCTCTGCAGGAAACAGCATGGTTGCTTGGTCATCCAAACAATGCACGCAGATTGATCGACTCGATTGCCGAGCTTGAGCGCGGCGAGGGGCAGGTACAACAGCTGGAGGAGTGAAGGAACACTCAATGACACTGGTTTTTGCAAGGAATGCATGGGCCGATTATCAGTACTGGTTGGAGAGCGACCTGAAAGTGCTCTCCCGCATTAACGCATTGATACGTGAATGCCAGCGTAGCCCATTTACCGGTACAGGCAAACCGGAGGCACTTCGGCACGCATTGAGCGGTTATTGGTCGCGCCGCATCACTCACGAACACCGGATGGTTTATCGTATCGTCGATGACCAGCTATGGATCGTCCAGCTGCGTTATCATTACTAGACCCATCTACGTCTGTTCAAATTCTTTCAATGCGTCCGGATTCGCCAGCGCATCCCGGTTTTTGACGGGGCGGCCGTGCAGGGTTTCGCGCACGGCAGTTTCGGCGATTTTGCCGTTGAGGGTGCGCGGAATGTCGTGCACCTGGGCAATGACAGCCGGCACGTGGCGCGGGGAGGCGCCGGTGCGGATTTGTTGACGGATTTGCTGACGCAGTGACTCATCCAGCTGCAAACCTTCGCGCAGGCGTACAAACAGCACAATGCGCACATCGGTTTCCCACTCTTGCCCAACGGCGACACTTTCCAGCACCCAGTCCAGCTGTTCGACCTGACGGTAAATTTCTGCCGTGCCAATGCGCACACCACCGGGATTCAGGACGGTGTCAGATCGCCCATAAATGATCCAGCCGCCGTGTGCGGTATGTTCAGCGTAGTCACCGTGTGTCCAGCACTCGGGGAAGCGCTCAAAGTAGGCGGCCCGGAATTTTTTGTGCTCGGGATCATGCCAGAAACCGGTTGGCATGCTGGGGAAGGATTGCCGGCACACCAGTTCACCTTTTTGCTGTTGGACCGGTTGCCCATCTTCGTTGTAAACCGCCACATCCATGCCCAGACCGGCGCACTGGATTTCGCCACGGTGCACGGCTTGCAGCGGATTGCCCAGCACAAAGCAGGAAATGATGTCGGTGCCACCGGAGATCGACTGCAGCATCAGTTGCGATTTGATGTCACGATAGACGTAATCAAAACCTTCCGCACTCAGCGGTGAACCGGTTGAGAGCAGGGTATGCAGACGCGGCAGATAATGCGTGTTCACCGGTTTGACACCGGCCTTTTCGGCGGCGGCCAGATACTTGGCCGAGACACCAAAGAGACTGACGCCGGTATCACGCGCCAGGTCAAACAACACGTCCGCTTTGGGGTGAAACGGTGAACCGTCATACAGCACCAGCGTGGCGCCCGATGACAGGGCGCTGACCAGCCAGTTCCACATCATCCAGCCACAGGTGGTGAAAAAGAACAGCACATCCTCGCGTTTCAGATTCAGGTGCAGTTGCTGTTCCTTGCGATGTTGCAGCAAGGTGCCACCGACACTGTGCACAATACATTTGGGCATGCCGGTGGTGCCGGAGGAGTACATGATAAACAGCGGATCGGAAAACGCGCTGGCGTAAAACGTGAGCGCTGGTGCTGGCAAGTCGCTGTCAGCAGCCAGGCCGGGAATGGTTGTCCAGTTCAGCACAGCACATTGCGCCGTTGCGGCAGGGACATCGGTGCCACCATACAGATCGGGCAACAGCACCACATTCTTCAGTGAAGGCAGGCCGTCCATCAGACGACTGAGGGTTTCGCGGTGCTGCATGGTTTTGCCAGCATAGACATGACTGCTGACGGCAAACAGCATCACCGGTTCAATCTGGGTAAACCGATCCAGAATGCCACCCACACCAAAATCCGGTGAGCATGAAGTCCATACGGCACCAAGCGAGGTAGCCGCCAGCATGGCGACGACGGTTTCAATCCGGTTGGCGGCAAAACCGGCCACACGGTCACCGGGCTGTATGCCCTGTGTGCGCAACCAGTGCGCCAGATGGGCAACGCGCTGGTGCAGTGCCGCATAACTCACCCGTTCTTCATGGCCTTGTTCGTCACGAAAAATCAGTGCGAGGTGATCGTCACGGTGTTGCAGCAGATTCTCCGCATAATTGAGTTTGGCACCGGGAAACCAGCGATCCAGCCAGAAATGTTCGCCGCGCTCGCAAACGCGGGTGGCGTTTTGTTGCAGTGTGATGCCGCTGAAGTCCAGACACGCCTGCCAGAATTGTTCCGGTGCTTGCACGCTCCACTGATGCACGTCATCGTAGTGCTCGAACACCAGGCCCTGTGTCACTTTTAACCAGTGGCAAAAGTCCACCAGAAAACAGGCACCGCGTGGCAATAACGGGTCGTTCAGCTGATACGGGGGCGTTTGCATCACAGTCATGCATCACTCCTTTTTATTGTTATGGTTTATGGCTGGTTTGTTTCGATCCGGCGCGTGCCTGCGCCACCCGCGAGTGATTGGGGCGGCCCAGTTGCGAGCAAATCCAGTGGCTGGTGTCCACCAGCCGGTCCAGATCAATGCCGGTATGCAGGCCCATGCCGTGCAGCATGTAGACCACATCGTCGGTCGCCACGTTGCCACTGGCGCCGCTGGCATAGGGACATCCGCCAAGACCGGCCACGGATGCATCAATGGTGCGCACACCCAGCTCAAGGCCTGCGAGCAGATTGGCCAGCGCCTGGCCATAGGTGTCGTGAAAATGCATGGCCAACTGATCCAGGCGTGCTTCCTGCAAACAGGCTTGCAGCACTTGCTGCACTTTGACCGGTGTGCCCACGCCAATGGTGTCGCCAATCGATACTTCATAACAGCCCAGGGCCAGCAGTTCGCGCACCACACGTGCAACGTCGGTGGCTGGCACTTCGCCCTGATACGGACAGCCCAGGGTACATGAGACATAACCGCGCACACGAATGCCACGCTCAAGCGCCGCTTCACACACATTGGCAAAGCGTTGGATACTTTCACTAATACTGCAATTGATGTTCTTCTGGCTGAATGCTTCGGAGGCCGCAGCGAACACCGCGACCTCATCCACGCCGGCGTCCATGGCGCGCTCAAAACCTTGCATATTGGGCGTCAGCGCCGAGTAAATCACTCCGGGCAAGCGCGTGATTTGCTCAAACACCTGGGCCGAATCGGCCATTTGTGGCACCCAGCGCGGTGATACAAAGCTGCCGGCTTCAATGCGTTGCAGACCCGCAGCGGCCAGGCGGTCCACCAGACCGGCTTTGACCGCGGCAGACACCATCGTGGCTTCGTTTTGCAGGCCGTCGCGCGGTGACATCTCGACGATGCTGACCACGTCACTGCTGGCAGGCCGGTGTGTCAACAAACTCATGATGCCGGCTCCAGTTCAATCAGCAACTGATCCGGCTGCACCATCTGCGCTTCCTCACAGTGCAGCGCTTGCACCAGTGACGGTGCGACCGCACGCAGCGTGTGCTCCATTTTCATCGCTTCCATGATCAACAGCGCCTGGCCGGCAACCACGTTGTCGCCGCGTTGCACCAGGCATTTGATGATGCGGCCCGGCAGCGGTGCCTTGAGCTGACGCTGCTGACCTTGCTGCCGGTCCTGACGATTGAGCACACTGGCATCACAGGCAGCCGAGCCCCGGTCCTGGCCAGCGCCGGGGTTTTGACCCGTGCTGAGCTTGTCGTACAGCGCTCGCACATGATGTTCGCGGCTGAAGGCATTGCCGCCGCCACTGCGCCAGGCGCTCAATGCGCCCCAGTCGCCCGGAATCGCCGTCGCTGCTGGCGCATGCCGCAAGCGTTGCTCCAGCGCACAGGCAATGTGCTGGTCCTGCTCTTGCAAAAATGCGGTATGCACATCGGCCTGTGCAAACGCATCGGTATCCAGAATCGCGCCGATAAACGCCGCATTGTGCTGAATGCCTTTGACCTCAACTGCCGCCAGTGCGGCCGACAGGCGCTGAATCGCCTGCATGCGCGAAGGCGCCATGGCAATCACTTTGCCCAGCAGGCTGTCGTAATACACGCTGATGCGGTCACCGGCGCGAAAGCCCGCATCCACCCGAATCCCTGGCAGACCTTCCGGCCAGCGCAGCTGCGTGATCAAACCGGTGGATGGCAGAAAATCCGGTGCCGGGCCTTCAGCATTCACCCGAGCCTCAATCGCCCAGCCGCTGCGTGGAATCTGCGCCTGGGTCAGTGGCAGTGGTTCACCCATCGCCACGCGCAACTGCCACTCCACCAGATCCAGTCCGGTAATCGCTTCAGTGACCGGATGTTCGACCTGCAAGCGTGTGTTCATCTCCAGAAAATAAAACTCGCCATCCTGATACAGGAACTCGACGGTGCCGGCGCCGGTATAGGCAATCGCCAGCGCGGCGCGCACCGCGGCGTCCCCCATGGCAGCGCGAACCTTGTCGCTCAGGCCGGGGGCAGGTGCCTCTTCAATCAGTTTCTGGTGACGGCGTTGAATGGAGCAGTCGCGCTCGTGCAAATGCACACAGTGGCCGTGGCGGTCAGCAAACACCTGGATTTCGACATGGCGCGCCCGCGGCAGATATTTTTCCAGCAACACGCGCTCATCACCGAAGGCAGAACCGGCTTCGCGCCGGACGGCTGCCAGCGCGGCGCTGAACGCGTGGCTGTCATGCACAATACGCAAACCGCGACCACCGCCACCGGCCACCGCCTTGATCAGCAGGGGATAGCGCATCTGGTCGGCTTGCTGCTGCAAAAGAGCACCGTCCTGATCGTCGCCGTGATAACCGGGCAACAAGGGCACACCGGCCTCTTGCATCAGCTGCTTGGCACGCGCCTTCGAACCCATGGCATCAATCGCGCTGGCATCAGGGCCAACAAAGATCAGACCGGCCTCGGCCACGGCGGCAGCAAACGCTGCATTTTCCGACAAAAATCCGTATCCCGGATGAATGGCACCCGCGCCCGTGGCTTTGGCCGCTGCCAGTAATTGGGTCGGATCCAGATAAGATTCCGCGGCGGTGAACCCGCTCAGGGCAAAGGCCTCATCGGCCAGCTGGCAGTGCAGGGCGCCGCGATCAGCCTGTGAATACACGGCCACCGTGCGCAGGTTCAGGCGGCGCGCGGTGCGAATGATGCGGCAGGCAATTTCGCCGCGATTGGCAATCAGCAAGGTCTTGATGCTCATGCTGAACCCTCGCCCGGTTTGTTGGCCGCAGACACCCACGGCGCCGGCTGTTTATCAAAAAATGCCTGCAAACCGGCCTGCGCCTCATCGCCTGAGCGCACGCGCGCAATCAGCTCACAGGTGTACTGTGTCATGACCTCACGGTCAGGCACGGCGATCAATTCACGAATCAGGGTTTTGCTGGCCGCCATCGCTGCCGGGCCGTTGTTGAGCAATTGCGCGGCCATGGCCAGCGCTGAGTCCATCAGGGTGTCAGGCGGCACACATTCATGAACCAGCCGCGCCGTTTGTGCCGCGCGCGCATCAAACACTTCCGCACTCAGAAAATAACGCCGCGCAAAATGTGGCCCCATACGCGCCATCACATACGGGCTGATCACGGCCGGCACCAGACCCAGCCGCACTTCGCTGATGCAAAAGCGGGCATCGTCGGCAGCAAACACGATGTCGGCACAGGCCACCAGACCGGTGGCACCGGCATAGACATTGCCATGCACGGCAGCAATCATGGGTTTGGGAAACTGGTGCAGGGCCTGCAGCATGGCGGCGAGTTTGCCGGCATCGGCAATATTTTCGTCCAGCGAATAATTCACCATGGACTTCATGTAATTCAGATCCGCGCCGGCACAAAAACTTTTGCCGCGCCCGGCGATCACCAGCACACGTGTCTGCTCGTCGTGTGCCAGCGTCTGTACAGTTTGATGGATCGCTGCAATCAGCGCCGGGTCAAACGCATTGTGCTTGTGCGGACGGTTCAGCCACATCACCGTGATGCCCGGCTGCGGTTGTGTCAGTTCAATCGTGTCAGTGGATTCGCTCATGATCATTACATCCGGAAAACGCCAAAACGGGTCTGCTGCTGCGGGGCATGGCTGGCAGCAAACAGCGACAATCCCAGCACAGTGCGGGTATCGGCTGGCGCAATAATGCCGTCGTCCCACAGGCGCGCACTAGCGTAGTAGGGATGACCCTCGCGTTCATACTTTTCTTCAATCGGCTGGCGGAAAGCGCGTTCTTCCTCCGCAGTCCAGGCTTGGCCTTTGGCAGCCAACATTTCGCCGCGCAACTGTGACAACACACCGGCCGCTTGTGCGCCGCCCATCACGGAAATGCGCGCATTGGGCCAGCTCCACAAAAAGCGTGGTTCAAACGCGCGGCCACACATGCCGTAGTTGCCGGCACCAAAACTGCCACCAATCAGCGTGGTGATTTTGGGCACCGAGGCGGTGGACACAGCATTGACCAGTTTGGCGCCATGCTTGGCAATGCCTTCGTGTTCGTACTTTTGTCCGACCATAAAACCGGTGATGTTCTGCAAAAACAGCAGCGGAATATTGCGCTGGCAACACAGCTGGATAAAGTGCACACCCTTGAGCGCACTCTCGGAAAACAGAATGCCGTTGTTGGCCAGAATACCCACCGTCTGGCCGTACAACTCGGCAAAACCGCAAACCAGCGTACTGCCATACAGCGGCTTGAATTCATCAAACAACGAGTCGTCCACCACACGTGCAATCACCTCGCGCACATCGTAGGGCTGACGCACATCTGAGGGCACAATGCCGTAAAGTTCATCCGGGTCATAAGCCGGCGGCGGCGCCATCAGATTCATTTGTCGCATGGGCCGATTCAGGCGGGCAACGCTGCGCCGCACCAGTGCCAGCGCGTGCATGTCGTTGTCAGCCAGCTGATCCGCGACACCGGAAATTTGTGCATGCACCTCACCACCACCCAACGCTTCGGCGCTGACAATTTCGCCCGTGGCCGCTTTCACCAGCGGCGGCCCGCCGAGAAAAATCGTGCCCTGATCACGCACAATAATCGACTCGTCTGCCATCGCCGGCACGTACGCACCCCCCGCCGTACACGAGCCCAGCACCGCGGCAATTTGCGGGACGCCGGCAGCCGACAATTGCGCCTGATTAAAAAAGATGCGCCCGAAATGATCGCGGTCCGGAAAAACTTCAGCCTGATGTGGCAGGTTGGCACCGCCGGAGTCCACCAGATAAATGCAGGGCAGGTGATTGTCCGCTGCGATCTGCTGGGCGCGCACATGTTTTTTCACCGTCAAAGGATAATACGTGCCCCCTTTGACCGTGGCGTCGTTGGCCACAATCACACAAGCCTGCCCGCTGACCATGCCCATGCCGGTGATCATGCCAGCGCCGGGGATGTCCTCCTCATACACGTTGAGTGCAGCAAGCTGCGAAAATTCCAGAAACGGTGAGCCGGTGTCCAGCAAGGCTTCGATGCGTTCGCGCGGCAGCAATTTGCCGCGTGAGCTGTGGCGTTCGCGGGATTTTTCATCGCCGCCGAGTGCGAGCCGGGCATGCAGTGCTTGCAGTTCGTCGCGCAGGGCGGTGTGGTGCGCGTAGTTGCGCTGGAAGTCCGGGTGTTGCCGGCTGATCTGTGAGCTGAGTCGAGTCATGTGTGCGTTGATGTCCTGCCCTTGTTATTGTGCCAAACGTTACCACTGCCAGAGTTCCGGTGGACGTGTGCTACGGGACGTCCGTCGAGGAACAATCAGGCGCGTAGCGCCGTTCCGAGACCGACTCCCGTGGCGCGCGGCCGCCGGAACGGGATCGGTGCCACCGCAGCACACGGTGCTGCACAGTGGGAGTCAGTCTCAGAACGACGGCTACGCCGTCTGATTGTTCTTCGACGGACTCCCACTGCACATCACCGTGTACTGCTCTGCGCTGCCAAACCTGTGCGCGGCCATCACGCCGTCTCCCGGTACAGCTCGCGCCCGATCAGCATCCGCCGTACTTCCTGCGTACCCGCCCCGATCTCATACAGCTTGGCATCGCGCAACAAACGCCCGGTCGGGTAATCGTTGATATAACCGTTGCCACCCAGAATCTGTATCGCTTCCAGCGCCATTTTGGTCGCCATGTCGGAGCTGAACAAAATCGCCCCGGCCGCATCCTTGCGCGTGGTCGCACCGCGGTCACAGGCACGTGCCACGGCGTACACATAGGCGCGCGAGGCGTTCAGACCGGTGTACATGTCGGCGAGTTTGCCCTGGATAAACTGGAACTGGCCAATGGCTTCACCAAACTGTTTGCGGTCGTGCACATAGGGCAACACCACATCGAGACAGGCTTGCATGATGCCGAGCGGGCCGCCCGAGAGCACCACGCGTTCGTAGTCCAGACCGCTCATCAGCACTTTGACGCCGCCATTTTCGGCGCCCAGAATATTTTCTGCCGGCACTCGGCAGTCCTCAAACACCAGTTCGCAAGTGTTGGAGCCGCGCATGCCGAGTTTGTCGAGTTTGGGCGAGCGGGTGAAGCCGGGGGTGTCGCGTTCCACCAGAAACGCGGTGATGCCGTGCTGGGCTGCGCTGGCATCGGTTTTGGCGTAAATGACATAGACATGGGCATCGGGCCCGTTGGTGATCCACATTTTGCTGCCGTTGAGGATGTAACTGTCACCATCGCGGCGGGCTGACAGTTTCATGCTGACCACATCGGAGCCGGCGCTGTGTTCACTCATCGCCAGCGCACCAATGTGTTCACCACTGATCAATCGCGGCAGGTATTTGGCTTTTTGTTCGGCATTGCCGTTGCGGAAAATCTGGTTCACACACAGATTGGAGTGGGCACCATAACTCAGGCCAACACTGGCGGAGGCACGGCTGATTTCCTCGGCGGCAATCACATGCGCCAGATAACCCAGACCGGCGCCGCCGTATTCATCGGATACGGTAATGCCCAGCAAGCCCAGGTCACCCATTTTTTTCCACAGGTCGGCGGGAAACTCATTGGTCTGGTCAATCAGGGCAGCGCGAGGGGCTATTTCTTTGGCGGCAAATTGCTGGACCTGATGCCGCAGCATCAGCAAGGTATCGTCCAGATCAAAATCCAGCTGTGGATATTGGGGCAGGGTGGTCATGAGATCGGTCCCGAACAGGTCAGTATTGTTGTTGGGACCGATTCTAAACCAAATGTGAATGGATTCACATCATGCCGAGAACTGCTTGACCATGTCACGCATCGCATTGATATCCTTGGTCAAACGTTGGCTGCTCTGGGCGTTTTCGCGCGAGGCGTCACTGGTTTTTTCCGATTGTGTCTGGATATTCACCACATTGCGGTTGACCTCTTCGGCGACGGCGCTTTGTTCTTCCACCGCTGTAGCCACCTGGAAGGTCATATTGCGGATGTCAGACACCGCTCGGCTGATCATGGTGTAGGAGTGACCGGCTTCCTGATTGTAGCTGACGCACTGCTGGGCTCTTTCCTGCGCCTGCCCGATGCTGTCGACACAGCTGCGGGTGCTGGCCTGAATGCGCGAAATAATCGCCTTGATCTCGACCGTGGAATTCTGCGTGCGCTGCGCCAATGTGCGCACCTCGTCGGCCACCACGGCAAAACCACGGCCCTGTTCACCGGCACGTGCCGCTTCGATGGCAGCGTTTAATGCCAGCAGGTTGGTCTGTTCGGCGATGCCGTTGATCACTTCAATCACCGAGCCAATCGCGGTGCTGTCGCTGCCCAGCTCTTCAATCAGGCCGGTGATGTGGTCAATATTGCTGGCCAGCTGCGTGGTCGCCGACAAACTCTCCTGAATCGACTGATGGCCCTGGTTGACGCTGCGGTCCGCTTCCTCTGCGGCAGTGGACGTATTGGCGGTGTTGCTGGCCACTTCCGCAATCGCGCTGCTCATTTCGGTAACGGCAGAGGACACCGAACTCAATTCCAGCTCCAGCTGATGAATGGCCTGGTCGGTAGCCTCCACCGTTTTTGAGGTCATCAACGAGAGCTGGTTGAGCCGCGTGGCGGACTCGTCAACGCGGGTCAATATCGTATCAATCTGCGAACGGCGGGCTTTTAATGCCAGCGCAATCGATCCCAACTCGTCGGTGCGTCCGGTATACACCGCCCGCGCCAGATCGTCGTTGCTGATTTGCCGGCAGCTTTCCAGCACCGGATCCAGCTGACTGGCCAGCACACTGTTGGCCAGCAATCCTGCCGCGCCGGCCACCGCAGCCAACAGCACCGTCAGCCCCGATGACAGGCCAGGAATTATCACCACGCCCAGAATGACCAGCACGGCCAGCGCCTGCACCAGCAACTGTTTGTGACGCCAGCCCAGCATGGACGACAGCCGCACAGACTGGCCAGCGCGCAGCTTGCGGTACAGTGCTTCGGCATTGCTGACGTGTTTTTCATCGGGGCGCACGCGCACGGACTGATAACCGGTGACTTGCCCGTTTTCGATGATCGGAGTGACGTAAGCGTCTACCCAATAGTAGTCGCCGTTTTTACAGCGGTTTTTGACCATGCCCATCCAGGCGCGGCCGGTCTGAATGGTGGACCACAGCGATTTGAATGCATCCTTGGGCATGTCTGGATGGCGCACGACATTGTGCGGCGAACCGGTCAGCTCTTGCTCCGTGTACCCGGATATCTTCACGAACTCGGGGTTGGCGTACCTGATATAACTTTTCAGGTCGGTGGTGGAAACCAATTTTTCGCTGGCGGAAAACTGACGACGTTCGGACATGGTGATACTCGCTTTGCTACTGGTGCTAGAACCTATAGCGGCGCACGCTGCGGATTCTTGAGCAGCACAACGGAGCAAAAGCAACCGGATTGATCCAGATCAGGCCCGGCTCTGTTGCGGTTGCAATTGCTGGTGATACCACGCCGAGAACGCGGCAGCATCAACCGGTCGATGGTAGATATAACCCTGTATCTGATCACACTGACAGTCGCGCAAAAACGCCAGTTGTCTGGCGTTTTCCACGCCTTCGGCGACCACGGTCAGGCCCAGCGTCTTGCTCATGGAAATAATCGCCTTGCTGATGGCCTGATCCTGCAAACTGTTCTCGAGATCACGCACAAACGCGCGATCAATTTTCAGCGTATCAATCGGATAGTGGCGCAGTTGCCCGAGCGAGGAATAACCGGTGCCAAAATCATCCAGCGCAAAGCGGATGCCCGTGCGTTTGAGATCCTGCATCAGGCTGATGGCGTGTTCAGGGTTTTGTACCACCAGACTTTCCGTGATTTCCAGCTCCAGTTGCTGCGCCGGGAAGCCGGTGCTGTGTAGCAGTTGCCGGATAAACCCGGGCAACTCGGGATGATTGAACTGGCGTGCTGACAGGTTCACCGCCAGCGACAACGGTGGCAGGCCGGACAGTTCCCAGTCCAGCACCTGACGGCAGGCAGTGGCCATGACCCACTCGCCAATAGGAATGATCAGGCCGTTGTCTTCAGCAATCGGAATAAACTGCGACGGTGAAATTTCACCCAGTTCACTGTGGTGCCAACGTAATAAGGCTTCGACCCCTTTTATTCTGCCGGTGGCGACTTCGACTTTGGCCTGGTAGTTCAGGTACAACTCACCGCGCTTGAGCGCGTGACGCAGCTCCACCGCCAGTCCGGCGCGCAGCTGGCGGTGTTTGTGCAACTCGGCCGAATACAGACGGAAGTTGTTGCGACCTTCCTCCTTGGCGGCATACATGGCGGTGTCGGCGTGTGTCATGAGGGATTCTTCATCGTGCGCATCCACACCATACAAACTGATGCCAATACTGGCGCCGAGCAAAAATTCACGGTGCTCCAGCGTGATCGGTTGTGTAAACAGACTCAGGATATTGCCGGCAATGCGCGCGGCCTGATCCTTGTCGGAAATTTTCTGCAACAGCACCACAAATTCGTCACCACCCAGGCGCGCCACAATATCCGAGCGCCGCAGCGGGTTGCGCAGCCGCCGTGCCACTTCGGCCAGCAGCTCATCGCCAGTGTGGTGGCCGTAGGTATCGTTCACCGCCTTGAAGCGGTCCAGATCAATAAACAGCACTGCAAAACTCTGGTCCTTGTAGCGATTGGCATACCGGATGGCCTGACCGAGCAATTCACTGAACATCACGCGGTTGGGCAGGCCGGTCAGCGCATCGTGAGTGGCCAGGTGTTTGATGTGATTGGCGATGCGTTTTTTGCTGGTGATGTCGCGCGTGATACCCCGATAGCCGGCAAACTGGCCGTGGGCATCCATAATCGGTTCGCCGCTGAGCGAGAGGTGGTATAGCAGCCCCTGCTGGTTGGTAAACGAAAACTCGAAGTCGCGGAATGCCTGTTCTTTTTTCAGCATGCGCCGGAACTGCTTCCAGTCCATGGAATCGGGTTCCACGCCGGGGTTCTCCCACAGTGCCGTACCAATCGCCTTGCTTACCGCATCCTTGTTGCTCTCGCCGACAATGCGACCTTCGTACAAAGTGAAACGCAAACTGGCGTCCATTTCCCAATAAAAGTCCGAACTCAGATTGGTCAGACTGCGAAAGCGTTCTTCGTTCTGACGAATACGTTCGGCGGCTGCCGCCTGTTTGGCCGCATTGGCAAAACTGTCCAGCGCAAACGACATATTGTCGGCCATGCTCTGCAGAATGCTTTGCACCTGGTCGTCAAAAAAACCGGTTTCGGTGGCGTAAAACAACATCACCGCAACTGGCTTTTTGTGTTGCAGCAGGGGCAGGGCGGCCGCACTGTGAATGCCATGTTCAATCGCCTGCTCGCGCCAGGCAGCGGTGCGCTCATCGTTCTGGAAGTCGTTGCTGAAACGCGCCTTGCCATCTTTCATCGATTGCGCGGTCATGCCGCGACCATCCACCCGCCTGGGGTCGGAGCTGACGCGGATTTTTTTCATCGACGGCGACACCGTTCCGGCGTTGGCCACTGCCATAAAATTGCCGTTCTCATTGGGCACCAGCACACTGGCGATGGCAAACAGACGGCTGGACACAGCGGCCTTGCAAGCCTGCTGGTACAGGCTTTCGATGGACGTCGCGCGCAGGATGGCTTCGTTGGTCAGACTCAGCGCGGAAAACAGTTGCTGCAAGCGCAGGGCTTTATCTTCCGCCTGTTTGCGCAGCGTGATGTCGCGGCTAACCCCGATCACCATCCAGCGGTCATTGATGCGGGTGGCGCGGCTGTACACTTCGACAATCGTCGCCGCGCCATTGTCAGGCCGGCTGAATTCGCGCTCGATGCGACTGGCAACACCGTCTTCAATCAGACGCTGGTAGCGCTGGCGCAGTTCTTCCTCGGTGTGGCCCAGCAGGCGGCTCGGGCCCATCGCCAGCATCTCGTCACGCGTGACGCCGCTCATGCGGCAGGCAGTATCGTTGACGTCGATAAAACTCAGGGTTTCCGGATCCACCAGATAAATCATGTCCAGCGACATATCCATGGCCGCGCGAAAACGCTGCAAGCTGGTCTCGTGTTCATGGGTATCAGTGAAATCAACGGCCAGACAGTCATAGCCGGCGAACTGGCCGTGCTCATCAAAGCGGGGCGTGCCGCTGATCTGAAGGTGACAAGCGCTGCCATCGCCCAGTTTGATCAGGCAACGCAATTGTCGGAAGGGTTGATGGTCGCGCTTGAGCGCCAGATACTGCGGCCAGTCGCCGGATTTGTCCGGGCTGACCGCCTGTCCAATCGCGGTCAGCGGTTTTTGCAACAGCCAGCGTGCGGCTTCTGCGGTTTGCGGGCTGAAGCTGCGCACGTCCTTGCAATTGCCATCTGCATCCTCCAACCAGTACAAATCTGCACACAGCTCAATGGCTGCGCGCAGGTCAGGTGTCCCGGCTGTCTGATGCAGTTTGTTATTGTTGTCACTGCCCATTGCACTGTTATCTGTCATGGGCGACTTTCTGCCACGTCAGAGCGCTTGCGTCAACTGTTGCGCTCATTTGTGGTGCAGAGTTTTTCTCAACTGTTAACTGCAGCACAGGCTTTGTCGAGCAAAGCCAGTGCCTCGTCGACTTCGGCCTCACTCAGATTCAGCGGCGGCAGCAGACGCAGCGAGTTGCCACCGGCTTTGACCGCCAGCATTTTCTGGCTCATCAGCGCTTTCAACAAATCCGCGTTGTTGCACACACATTTCAGTCCCACCATCAAACCGAGCCCGGTGTGACCGGCAATAACCGCCGGGTATTTTTGGACCAAACCATCAATTCCGGCGCGCAGTCGTGTCGCTCGCACCTGCACTGTCTGCAAAAACGCCGGATCACTGAGAATATCCAGCACGGCATTGCCAACGGCAGTCGCCAGTGGATTGCCTCCAAAGGTGCTGCCATGGGTACCTGCCGTCATCACTTCAGCGACTTTTTCGACAGACAGACAGGCGCCAATCGGGAAGCCACCACCCAGGCCTTTGGCGGATGCCAGAATATCCGGCGTCACACCGCCCAGCACCTCGTGGGCAAACAGATAGCCGGTGCGGCCCATGCCGGATTGCACCTCGTCAAACATCAGCAGGATGCCGTGCTCGTCACACAACTGTCGTACCGCTTTCAGGTAGGCCACATCCACCGCGCGAATACCGCCTTCACCCTGAACCGGTTCCAGAATGATGCCCGCCGTCTCGTGCGTCACCAGCGCACGCAGCGCGTCCAGATCCCCAAACGGCGCCTGGTCAAAACCGCCATCACCGACCAGAAAGCCTTCGGTGTGCAACGGGTTGCGGCTGGCGGCCACCGGCGCCAGCGTGCGGCCATGGAAGGACTGGGTCAGCGTGATAATGCGCACCCGCTGTTTGCGGCCATGGTGATAGTGGTAACGCCGCATCATCTTGAAACCGCATTCCACCGCCTCGGTGCCGGAGTTGGCAAAAAACACACGGTCCGCAAAACTCAGGTCGACCAGACGTTGGGCCAGCCGTTCGGTCGGGATATTGCTGAACAGGTTGGAGGTGTGCCAGAGTTTTTCCGACTGCTCACGAATGGCCTGCACCAGATGGGGATGGCAATGGCCAAGACAGTTGACGGCAATACCCGCCGTGAAATCCAGGTAACGCTGACCGTCAGCGGTATACAGATACACACCTTTTCCGTGGCTGAATTGCAAATCCGGGTGGCCGTAATTGGCCATTAACGCTGAAGTCATGTCGTGTTCCTGGGTGAAAACCTGTCAAATTTGAAGCCTGTGATATTCTAGGCATCCGTTAAACGAGTGTACAGGACAGGGTATGACCTTTATCGAGCGCTGGTTTGTCGACAAAACCCGGATGGTGGCAGCGGATGAAGCCTTGAAAGGTCGTTCGCAGCCATTAAGCATTTCCGGCATTCACACGGTCACGGGCAACAGCATGTTGTTGCCACCGCCCGCTGGCATGCAGACCGCCGTGTTTGGCATGGGTTGTTTCTGGGGAGCCGAGAGAGTGTTCTGGCGTCTGCCGGGTGTGTTCAGCACCGCCGTGGGTTATGCCGGTGGTTTTACCCCCAATCCCACCTATGAAGAAGTGTGCAGCGCACAAACCGGCCATACGGAAGTGGTGCTGGTGATCTTTGATCCTTTGAAGATTGCCTACCCGCAACTGCTGAACGCGTTCTGGGGCTCACACGACCCAACCCAGGGCATGAGGCAGGGTAATGACCGTGGCACGCAGTACCGTTCTGCGATTTATACCAGTGATGCGGAGCAGCTGGCACAGGCGTTTGAAAGCCGCGCGCAGGCCCAGAAACGGCTGGATCAGGCCGGCATGGGGGCGATCACTACAGAAATTGCGGCGCTCGCCGATTTCTATTATGCCGAGGAGTACCACCAGCAGTATCTCGACAAAAACCCGGACGGATATTGCGGTATTCGCGGCCTGCCGTGTCTTGTCATGTAAATGTCACAAAACTGTTGTTAAATTGCCACCCAACTGTCATATGACGTCTGGATGACAATCCGGTATCAGCGGCAGGGATGAACAGTCAAAAATGCAGTCCTGCACCATGGGGGTGTCGGGCGGGCAGGGGAGAAAACAGTTGAAACACAAAACAGGTTTGCTGGCGCCGATGTCAGCATTGGCAATGGCGTCCACACTTGTACTGACTTCCGGCGCACAGGCGCAGGATGTTGATTTTTCTGGTGATATTCGCTTCGGTTATTACGGTTTCGAGCGTGACGAACGCAATGGTACCGAGACCGACGACGATATGCTGCGACTGCGCGTGCGCGCCGGCCTGCAGTGGAATATCAACGAGACCTGGTCGTTCAAGGGTCGTTATGCCGCGCGTGTGCACAACAAGGACAACGAAAGCGGTTGGGTAAAACTGTTCGACGGCCTCAATCCCGGTGCCAGCAGTATCGTGCCCGGCGAGTCCACCTTTGATGAGTTTTTTGTGCGTGCCCGTTACGGCAAGTGGGATCACCGCATCGGCCGTTTCCAGACCAACAACCGTCTGGTCGGCGTCGCAGCCAAGTCTTTCAGCCGCACCAACTCCACCGGTTGGGATGTGGGTTACACCGACGGCATTCAGTCAATCTACAGCACGGACATGGGCTTCAACGTCACCGGCCTGATTGAGTACAACGACAAGGATGGCACAGCCAACCTGCGTCGCTCTCCGCTGAATTTTGCGGACAATGACAGTCGCCGCACCTATTACCTGTCCTTTGATGCGCGTGACACCAGTGGCCTGTGGGCCCAGCGCTCGTTTGACATCACCTATATTCCGTCCGCGCTGTATTACAACGGCGTCGCAGCGGGTGACCAGCGCGACTATCTGGGTTTCACCGGTCGACTGGCCACGCAGTATGCGCTGCAAGGCGAGATGAAACTGGTCACCGGTATCGAGCTGGCATGGGCGCCGGAAGCGCAGTCCAATCTGGTTGCCGGTTTGCCCGGTACCGGCAAAGCCGACAGCAGCGCCTGGCATGTGTCAGTCAACCTGATGGATTTTTCACCCGGTCACAGCGTCGGTTTTGTGCACGGCCAGACCGATGCCGGCTGGTTGTTGTCCACCGACTTCCCGAACAACGGCGTGTTGACCGAAGCGCGTTACGCCTGGGTCCCGATGCGCGGCCACCTGCTGGAAGCCCGCGTGCGTCAACGCAAGGACCAGGAACTGCCGCGCAACGCCCTGCGCAAGCGCTCCGAGACCGACATGTATTTGAGGTACAGCATCAGTCTCTGATGCAGAAAAACAGGAAAAAAAGGGGTCGAAGCCATTTATTTATGGCGCGCCATAAATAAATGGCTTCGACCCCTTTTTTTCCTGCTTTTTCTGTCTCTGATAATGGAGGGAACATGGACTATCCCCGCTACACACATCATGGCGCCGCCGGCGGAGTTACCGGCAGTTGCCATCGTTATCTCGCGTCAGAACACACGCATCTGCTGATTGATTGCGGCTTGTTTCAGGGGCAGGACGTCACCGCCCCGGATCACCACAGTCAGCATCGCATCGAGTTTGATTTATCGACGGTGCAGGCGTTGGTTGTCACGCACGTTCATATTGATCACGTCGGTCGCATCCCGTATCTGTTTGCTGCCGGTTTTCGGGGGCCGATTTATTGCAGCGAACCCTCGGCGCGGCTATTGCCACTGGTGATAGAAGATGCGATGAAGGTGGGTTTCACCAAAGACGAGGCGCTGATCAACCGGTTTCTGTCTGCCGTGAATGGCATGCTCCGGCCAATGCCTTACAAACAATGGCAGACAGTCGCAGACAACGACGACATCCACGTGCAGGTGCGTCTGCAGCGGGCCGGGCATATTCTGGGTTCTGCGTACGTGGAAATTGACACCTTCTACAAAAAAGAGAACCGGCACCATCGCACCGTGTACTCAGGCGATCTTGGCGCACCGTATGCACCGTTGTTACCCGCACCCAAGGCGCCTTACGGCTGCGATACGCTGGTGATTGAAAGCACCTACGGCAATCGACAACACGAAAACCGTCGTGAACGTCGCGAGCGTCTGCGTGCCGTGATCACCCGTGCGCTGCTCGATCAGGGCACGGTGATGATTCCAGCGTTCAGTATTGGCCGTACCCAGGAAATTTTGTACGAGCTGGAAGGACTGATCCACGAAGCCCGCACGGGCAAATGGCACAACCCGGCAGTGGACTGGTCACAGCTGCAGGTGATTGTGGATTCCCCGCTGGCCTCGCAGTTCAATGACGTCTACCGCGAACTCAAACCGTATTGGGATGCCGAAGCGCAGCAACGCCTGCGTGCCGGGCGTCACCCATTGAGTTTTGAGAACCTGATCACCATCAACTCGCACGCCGATCACGAAAAAACAGTCGCCTTTCTGGCACGCACGCGTCAGCCAGCCGTGGTGATTGCGGCCAGTGGCATGGCTGCCGGCGGGCGTATCGTCAACTACCTCAAGGCCATGCTGAGTGATCCCGTGCATTGTGTACTGTTTGTGGGCTATCAGGCACGTGGCACCACCGGGCATCGCCTGCACCAGATCAGCGAAGGCAAAGTGCCTCCTGTGCTGCGACTGGATGACAGGGAAATAGAAGTCAAAGCCATGATCCGCAGCATCGGCGGCTACAGCGCCCATGCCGACCAGAAAGATCTGGTGAACTTTCTCAAGCGCATGCGCAAATGGCCGTCGCACGTGCGCATTATTCATGGCGAAGCCAGGGCCAGAGCGGCGTTGAAAGAACTGTATGAACAGCTGGCGAGGGAGAAGGGGGCTGTGATGCAGGTGGTGGTGCCGGAGGCGGGTGCCTGAAAAGAGGACCTCTTTTCAGGCAACGCTTTTTTCAGGACGCCGTGCTGCCTGCAGTGACGCCACAAAATAAACGCCAAACACCAGCATAAACAGGATGAACATGAAACCTTCCGGGGCACCTGAGAAATGACCAATCAGACCCACGCAACCCATGACCACCGCGACGCCATGCATGATCAGCACGCTCTGACGGGCGTCAAAACCCATGTCCAGCAGGCGGTGGTGCGCATGGTCGCGGCCCGGTTTAAACGGTGAGCTGCCACGCATCGGGCGCTGTATCATCAGCGTCACCGTATCAATCAACGGCACAGCCAGGAACCACAGCGCATAAACAGGTGCAATAAAAGCATTGGAACCCTGGGTAGACGCAATAACCAGCCAGGCAATAATAAAGCCCAGCAAAGTACTGCCAGCATCACCCAGATAAATCAGCGCACTCTTGCGCCACAACAGACGAAAGTTGAAGGCCAGAAACGCCAGCACAGACACAATCAGAATTTGGCTGAAACTCAAAATGGCACTCTGACCGGCAGCCAGCGCAGTCACCGACAGCATAATCAGGGCGATGGCCGTCAACCCGCCAGACAGGCCGTCCAGCCCGTCGCTCATATTCACGGCGTTGATCACGCCAACGGTTGCAAACACGGTCACCGGCACCGCCAGCAGTCCCAATTCAAGCGGACCCACAAACAGAATGTCACCCAGGCTGCGTAATTGCACGTTTGCAGCATCGGCCATTACCCATGCGGCTGTCGCGTGCACGGCCATGCGAATAGAGACACGGATATCGTAGAGATCATCAAGCACGCCCACTGCCAGTACAAGACCTGACAAGGCCAACAACACCTTGTAGTCATTCATGATGACAGGGGAAAGCATGCAAATGGAGAGTGTGCCCAGATAAATCCCGAGTCCGCCGATCATGGGGGTAGGGCTGGCGTGGGTCTTGCGACCACCCGGCAGATCCAGCAATCCAACGCGGGCAGCGACCGGGCGCAGAACCATCAAGGCGGCTGCCGTCACCACAAACGCGCTGAACAAAGTGTACAAGCTCATCGACATCTTCCGTGTGCTTCAGGAGTGCTTACGTTTGTATTATTTGGGTACTGCTGTTTCGACAACGGTTGCCGTTGCGCTTTATTCCTTTAAAACAGAAATCAGTTGAGGCGGGCGCAGCAACCGGATGCTGCGCCCGCTCCTGAATTACCTGATTCCGAACATCACCTGCACACCTGTTGCAGAGATCACTTTGTAGTCAACAATGCCATCGCCATTCACATCAGTCGCCTGGAAGGCCAAATCGTTGGCATCCTTGTTGGCTGTGTGATACGCGGTTTCCGCAGTGGTCGGCGTCGATACGAAGAAGCTCGGCTTCACACGGCCCACACCGCTGATGGTGATGATGCCGGTGTTGCGATCGGTGTTTACGGTCAGACCTGCCGCCGCCACACTGTTGTAGAAGTTTGCGTTGCTCGGGAAGGGCAGAATGTTCTGCTCGATACCATTGGCGCACTTCGCTTTGAACGAGTAGTTGGGAGAATTGACGGCCCCGGTGGGGGTGTCAAAACTGACCGCGCCGCAAGTGTCCAGATTTTTGCCAGTCAGGTTGTTGTAGGCAAACGCACCGACAAATCGCTGACCACCACCGATGTTCAGCGAGAAGCTGGCATCAGTGCGTTGGGTATAGGCATAACCGAGATTTTCCAAGGCGCCGATAAAGCCCAGATAGTTGGCTGCTGTGGTGGCCAGTTCTACAGCCACGCCATTGGTCACAATCATGCCGCGGCCATCACGACGGAAGGTGATCCCGTTGGGTACAGTGTTCGGCACTGCACGCACCGCCACAATCACGCCGGTATAGGTTTCAGTCGGCAAACGGACCACCACGGTGCCGGTAGCGGCATCCACGGTAATGGTCTGGCTGGCATCGGTCACCGCAACGGTATTACCAACACGGCCGTTGTCATCGATAAATGACAGCTGCACCAGGTTGCTGCTGAACAGGTTCTGCAGCAGTGACAGCACGGACTGGCCACCTACCTGCACATCAGCCGGGTTGACGTTGGCCGTGGTCGCTTGTGCAGCGCGGTTTCTCGCCGCTTCGCTAAGTTCAATACCGGCAGAGGCAGCAATATTGTTCACAGCCTGTGCGCGCTCGGCGGTTGATCGCGTGGTTGTCGGCGGAATCGGCAGCGCGCTGGCCACCACTCTCTCCAGCAAAGAGGAATCCGAAGCCAGCGCCTGGCGGACTTGTTCTTCGGTGGGAGCCGGTGCACCGGCGTTGCCTTCAGTCAGAATCTGCGTCAGGCGGGCGGTGGCCAGCTTGATGCTCACATCCACCAGCGCCTCGACCTGAGCCGGGGTTGCCGGAACGTTCAGACGCTTCTGTGCTTCCAGCGCCGCCGCCGTGTTCTGCGCAAGCTGATCCAGTGCGGCCGGGGTGGTCGCCGTGGTCGCCAGTGAGTTCATCGAGTTCACCAGGTTGCTGGTGATATCCCGTACCTGAGTCTGCTGCTGCTGACTCAGGCCCTGTGTGCCGGTGGATTCCACAAGGGCTGCCATCACGGTCGCCGTTGTGCTGACCAGATTCAGGTTCTGGTTGATCAATTCATTCGACGTCGTACCTTCTGTGCGAGTGGCGACTGTGGAGCCAGACACCACGGTACCGGTCACGCTGAGCAAGCTGGTCAGGGTGTTGCCAACGTTGAGCTGGGGCGGAGTTTCGCCTGGCTGGACGTTAGTCACGACTTGCAGCAGGGAATCCGCGACGTTGGAGCTGTTCTGGAAGGCGGTCGCAATGCTGTCCAGAATCTCGGTACTGACCGGGCCTTCCGTTGGCAAGTTGTTCAACTGATTCTGAATGGCCTCCAGCGCAGCCTGGGCTGCGTCCAGCGCAGCCTGGTCTACGGCGGGCGGCGGTTCAGTAATCGGGCCGGGAGGCGGAGGCGTGGTGCCGCCACCTGTCTCGGGCGGTGCGTCACAGCTGTCGGTCTGGGCGACCGGTTCGACCAGGGTCGCTGACGGTGAACCGATGGTCATGGTGCCGCGCACAGTGTAAGCGGAGCAGTTGATCAGACGCTGGAATCGGGTAAATGTACCACCGTCGCGGTAACCCAGTACCAGCGAGGTGCCGCCAACCGGTTCAACAGAAATACTGTAGTTATAATGATCGGCAACAATAAAGCCGCCAATGATGTCGTCAAACAGCGCGTTCTCTCCGGTGAGTCGGCTGAAGATATTGTCGATGCGCACGGTCAATGTGCTGCCGCTGGAGGACAGCATATTCGTGCCGGTTGCAAAGGTAGAGCTGACATTGAGTGCGCTGGTGCCATTCTGCTTGGAGCCGGACACACTGATGCTGCCGTAGTTGGGTTGCCCGGTTGTCACCATGGCTGCCCCTGTGACTGCGCCGCCAGACACCGTCACTTTCACAACACCCAGTATCATGTTCAGGATATTGTTGGTTTTGGTCTGGCTGTTGATATTCATGCGGACGCGCACAAAATAATCGCCATTGGGTGCATCGCTGGCGGTCAGCCCGAAACTCACATTAAACGATCCACTGCTGAAGGTAGAGCCTGTCGGCAATTCTGCGGAATCCGCAATACCGTCGCTGTCGATAAACAAGTTGCCACCGCTGTGACCAGGAACATTGATGGTGTTGCTGGTGAAACTGAAGTTACCCGCATAGGCGCCCGACGTAATGCCGGCCAGTACAGTCGCCGCAATAAATTGGCCAAGGCGATTCTTGATAAAGCGTGGATTGTTATTCATTGAGTATCCCTCTGAAATAGCCCGCATTCTTGATTCTTGAAATATCCGGATTTTCTGAATTAATAAATTGTTTTCATTGGGTTGCGCCAGTTATCTCGCTTATTGCGAGAGGCGCGATCCCTCTCCGCCATGATTTTGACAAGATTGCCATGGCTATGTGACAGAAGTTTAGCAGTCCTGATGGCTTTTAAGACAATACTTTATGCTTAAAAATTGCAATTAAATAGCAATCATCTGGCAAAAAAATGTAGCGCCATCAGTGCTCAAAAGCAGTGCGCCCGGTTATGAGTGGCAAGTATGTGCCTTTCACTGGCAGCTGTCTATCACCCGAATGGGTATGTCTGGCGCCTTGCAGGGGGAGCAGAACCTAGCGGCCAGCGTCGAAACGGATCCCGATTTTGATCTCCGCGTAACCGTAAGCGGTATCCGAAAAGCTGCCACTCAGCGGGTTGTTGTAGTGCGGGATGATGCCGACAAACTGGCTTTTGAACAGCCTGCCGCTGGCGCCAACATACACATTGGGCGTCACCCACCAGTTCACAGTGGCATAGGCGGTCTGGTTGTTGCTGGCGCCATCATTGAGGTTGCTGCCACGCAAAAACGACGGCAGCAGCGTGCTGTTGCTGGTGACAGCGGTCAAATCCCGGTCGTTGATGCGGATGTATTCATAACCCACTTGCACCGGCAACCGCGCGATGCGCTGCCAGTTCAGTGCAAAACCCGCCTTGATCAGCGTCTCGTCAGCATCAAACGTCTGGCGAAACGCGTTGGCAATCGACGCAAATTCAATGTCGGTGTCTGTTCCGGACGAGGATTCCAGCTGTCCGTAACCGCCCCAGGCACTGAGAGTCGTGTGGCGAGTCAGCGGCAAGGTGGCAATCAGGCGGGCTTGCCAGCCTTCGTCTTTGAGGCGGTTCATCGCAAATTGCTGCGGAGGGTTGAAGGTGATGGTGGTATTCGCGGTCAGCTGAACCCGGTCAATCTGGCCGCCGAAATCCTCACTGCTGCTCTCGGAGCGTGACAGCTCCAGGGACAGGCTTCGCCAGGGCTGGTTTCTGTCGCTTGTCGCCTGCTCGTAGATCACCCAGTTCAGCCCGTATTCGGTGCGCTCGGTTTCCAGAGCCTGGTCCAGTTCGACAATATTCGCGCGTGACACCGGGCCTATCTGCAGGGTCAGATCCTGTTGCTGACGCTGGTAAAACAGCTCGAGACCGCGCCAGACACCCACCCGAAGATTCAGTCGCGAGCCATCAAGATCACCGCTGTCGCCCACCAGTCGGGTGTTGGCGGCCAGCAGATCATCGCGAAAGTTCATCACATCAATGCTGTCGTCCACACGCAACAGGGCGCCATCAAACTCGACACTGCCGGGGCTCAGCACGTAAGCGCTGGTGTGGTTGTTGCTGATCCAGCCTGCAGGTGTGTCCGCAGCGGCGCTGCCGGCCTGAATGGCCAGGGAAGCAACAGTCAGTTGGGTCAGGGCGGGCAAAACGTGGCGGGTACGCATGCAGAAAAATCCTTGGCGGGTTGGCCTTTTGTGATGTGGCGCAGCTTATTGCGTTTCCTTCAGGCTGTCCAGCCGGTCAAGCCCCGTGGTTTGTGGTCTCAGGTGCCTGAAATGTGGCGGCATTCTGGCGGCATTTTGGCTGAATTTTCGGGTGTACGCCCCGCTGTCAAATCAGCTACACTCCTGCGCTGGAAAGACGCCACTTACAACAAGGGATCAGTCAGCTGTCATGCGCTTGAAAAGTATCAAACTCGCCGGCTTCAAATCATTTGTGGACCCCACAACGGTGAGCTTCCCCAGCAATCTGTGCGCGGTGGTTGGTCCCAACGGTTGCGGCAAATCCAACATCATCGACGCGGTGCGCTGGGTGATGGGTGAAAGCTCGGCCAAAAACCTGCGTGGCGAGAACATGACGGACGTTATTTTCAACGGCTCCGTCGGGCGCAAACCGGTGGGGCAGGCCAGTATCGAACTGATCTTCGACAACAGCGACAACCGCATCACCGGCGAATACGCCAAATACAGCGAAATTTCCATCAAGCGTCGCGTGTCCCGCGATGGTGAAAACGTCTACATGCTCAATGGCACCAAGTGCCGCCGCCGCGACATTACCGACCTGTTCCTGGGCACCGGTCTGGGCCCGCGCTCGTACTCGATCATTGAGCAGGGCATGGTATCGCGCCTGATCGAGTCCAAGCCGGAAGAGCTGCGCATTTTTATCGAGGAAGCCGCCGGCATTTCCAAGTACAAGGAAAGACGCCGCGACACCGAAAACCGCATCAAGCGCACGCGCGAAAATCTGGAGCGTCTGACCGACATCCGCGAAGAGCTGGGGCGTCAGTTGCAGCACCTGCACAGGCAATCTCAGGCGGCAGAAAAATACAAGGAATACAAAGCACAAGAGCGTGATCTTAATGCGCAATATAATGCTCTGCGCTGGCGCGCACTCAACACCGACGTCGAGCAAAAGCAGGCCATCATTGCCGAGCTGGAGATACAGATTGAAGCCGTGGTCGCTGACCAGCGCGCGCTGGATGCCTCGCACGAACAGCTGCTGCTGAACCAGACGGATTTGAACGACACCCTGAGCGAAGTGCAGGGCAGGTTCTACAGCATAGGCGGTGATATCGCCCGGTTGGAGCAGGCCATCGAGTTCCACATCGAGCGCATGAAACAGTTGCGCCTGGATCTGGAGGAAAACCGTCGCAACTTTGACCAGGCGCGTTCGGAGATGGACACCGATGTGCTCAAGCTGGAGTCGCTGCAAAACGATCTGGACACCCTGAGCCCGGATCTGGAAATGGCCGAGCATCAGCAGGAAGAGTCCGCGATTCAGCTGGAAGACGCCGAAGAACAGATGCAGAACTGGCAGCAGCAGTGGGATGAATTCTCCCGCCGCTCGGAAGAGCCGCGCCAGACGGCAGAAGTGGAGCAGTCACGTATCCAGCAGCTGGAAAAAATTGTTGAACGCGGCATTGAACGCCGGGGTCGCCTGCGTGAGGAACGCGCGGCGCTGGGCGAGAACCCGGAACAGGACGCGATTGATGAGCTGTCCATGCAGCTCACGCAGATGGAAGAAAGCATTGACGAGCAGCAGGGTCGCAACAGCGATCTCGCCGCGCGCATTGAGCAGGAACGCAGCCGCGGCCAGCAACTGGGCCAGGAACTGGACAATGCCCGCAGCCAGCTGCAACGCGCCAAAGGCCAGTTTGCCTCGCTGGAAGCCCTGCAAAAAGCCGCGCTCGGACAAACTGACAACAAACTCAACCAATGGCTGGCCAACAACGGCCTCGCCGGCCGCAGCCGTCTGGGTGAACACCTCAAAGTCGAAGCCGGCTGGGAACAGGCCGTCGAAGCGGTGCTCGGGGATACCCTGCAGGCGCTGTGCGTGGAGAGCATAGACTCCGTGTCAGCAGCACTGTCAGCCTTGCCGTCAGGGGTGCTGACGGTGGTGGAAAATGGTGTAGAGGCAGAGGCAGAAAAAGGGGTCGAAGCCATTTTTTCTGGGGAAAAAATGGCTTCGACCCCTTTTTCTGCCTCTGCCCTGGCCACCAAAATCACCGGCGACATCAACGTGCTGCCCCTGCTGCACGGCATCTACGCCGCTGACTCGCTGGAGCAGGCCCTCACGCTGCGTGCCTCGCTGCAAGACCACGAATCCGTCGTCACCCGTCAGGGTCTGTGGCTCGGGCGCAACTGGATTCGTGTCAAAAAGTCCGTCGATGCCAGCGAAGGGCTGCTCGCGCGCAAGGGTGAAATCAGCCGTTTGCAAGAGCAGATGGACATGCTGCAATCGCAGGTGGATGAGCTGGTGGAACAGCAGCAGCAAAGCCGCGACACACTCCGCGACCTGGAAAGCGAGCGCGAGGCCATCCAGCGTCAGATCGCCCAGATGAGCCGCGAGTACAGCGAGCTCAAGTCACGTCTGAGCGCGCGTGTGATGAAGGAAGAGCAGAACAATCAGCGTCGTCAGCGCCTCCAATTTGAGCTGGAAGAACTTCAGAAACAGCTCGAGGTCGAGCAGGAAAATATCACCCGTTCAAGGGAAAATCTGCAGAACGCGCTGGATGCGATGGAGCAGGACATCGAGCGCAAGGAGCACTTGCTGCATCAGCGCGACGAGCTGCGCCAGCGCCTCGACCAGATCCGCCAGAAGGCTCGCCACGACAAGGATCATGGCCACCAGCTGCGTCTGCGTGAACAGCTGCTGCGCTCACAAATCGCCAGCATGGCCGAAGCGCGCAACCGCATGAGCACCCAGGTGCAGCGTGCGCGTGAACGCATTGAGTCGCTGGAAAATCAGCTCAAGGATTCCGACATGCCGCTGGAAGGCAAGCGCATGGAGCTGGAATCCCTGCTGCAAAAACGCCTGGATGTGGAAGAGCAGATGAACAAGGCCAAAGCCGCCGCCGATGCCAACGAGCACCAGCTGCGCGCGATGGAACAGCAGCGCATGGGCTTCGAGCGCAAAGCCGCCGGCCTGCGTGAGCAGCTGATGGAAAACCGTCTGAAAACCGAAGGTGATCTGGTCAAGCGACAGGCGCTGTCCGACCAGTTGCGCGAAGCGCGTTACGATCTCGACACCGTGCTGGCAACCCTGCCGCCGGAGCTGACCGTACAAGCCTGCGAGGAAGAGCTCGAGGCCATCGGCCAGCGCGTCGCACGACTCGGCGCGATCAACCTCGCCGCGATCGATGAATACGCCCAGCAGTCCGAGCGCAAAGTCTATCTGGACGCGCAAAACGAGGATCTGGAAAAGGCGCTCGCCACGCTGGAAAACGCCATTCGCAAGATCGACCGCGAAACGCGCACGCGCTTCAAGGAGACCTTCGACAAGATCAACGCCGGCCTGCAGGAGCTGTTCCCCAAAGTATTCGGCGGCGGCCACGCCTATCTGGACATGACTGGCGAAGACCTGCTGGACACCGGTGTGGCCATCATGGCGCGCCCGCCGGGCAAGAAAAACAGCACCATCCACCTGCTCTCCGGCGGAGAGAAGGCGATGACCGCGATAGCGCTGGTATTTTCGATTTTCCGCCTCAACCCCTCGCCATTCTGTATGCTGGACGAGGTGGACGCGCCGCTGGACGATGCCAACACCGCGCGCTACGGCCGTCTGGTCGCCGAAATGGCCGATCAGGTACAGTTTATTTTTATCACCCACAACAAGCTGACCATGGAAGTTGCCAATCAGCTGCTGGGGGTCACCATGCACGAACCCGGCTGCTCGCGCATCGTCGCCGTCGACATCGAAGAAGCCGCCGAACTCGCGGCCATGTAAAAATAGGGTCGAAGCGTATATTTTTTAACCAGCTGGCTGAACACCCCGTCAGGCAGCAGACAAGAACAAATGACAGGGCAAGTTGATGGGATTGACTGAACTGCTGATTTTGATAGCAATTTTGGCGCTGGTCACCGCGATTCTGTGGGCACTGGTCGCCTTGACGCGCTCGCGCAAAGGCAAAATCAGGATTGCGCTGGAAAAAAATATCCCGGAATACGACCTCGAAGAGCTGGAGCTGCGCGAGTTGCCCAATGGCGGTGCCCGCATGGTGCAGCGCTCGTTTGAAGAGGTGATGCGTCAGGCATCCGAGCTCGAGCACCGCGACAACGCCAAAAAGCGTCCCCGCAGCAAGGTGTTAAAAACCGATCTCAGCCGTGAGGCCGTGCTCGCCCGTCGTGCCGCCGCGCTGGCCGCCGCACAGGAAGCCATGGCCCGCGGCGAGGTGCCGGCGGAACCGGATCTGTTCAACGGCAACAATACGGAGCAGGGCGGTGCACAGGCCGAGCCTGAGCCTGAGCCCGTGACTGAGGCGCCAGTTGTGCCAGATTTTGAGCGCCCGGCGGATCAGCATGAGCCCGAGCCGGTAACGGACTGGGAGCCGACCTGGCAGGTGGTGGCCGACACTGAGCCTGCGCATGATTTGCCCTCAGAACCTGAAGCTGCCCCGGAGCCTGTGCCAACGCCCGATTGGGCCAGTGTGGCCGTGCGTGCAGATCAGTATCAGCAGGATGGCTCGGATGACGACTGGCTGGATGATGTGTCGCCGGTGCGTCAGGTCAGCAAGGCCGCCATGCATGGCGCGGATGACAGTCGCCGCGAGCCCGCGTTCAGCGACATGCATTTTGATGAGTCGCTCGGGCTGGTGTCGCAGGCGCCTGTTTCGGAG
Source organism: Pseudohongiella sp. (assembly GCA_036834885.1). GTDB lineage: Bacteria > Pseudomonadota > Gammaproteobacteria > Pseudomonadales > Pseudohongiellaceae > Pseudohongiella. The sequence continues at coordinate 41,241 of DAITNA010000011.1, forward strand.
CCCGAGTTTGAGCCAGAGCCTGAGCCGGAAGATGTGTTTGAGTCAGAGCCCGACTTTGAGCCTGATGATGACGTTGATCCGGATGATGAGTTCAACGACGACAATACCGCGGATTATTTTGTGGAGTCGGCCGTCGAAGACAACGATGAGCCCGTGAAGCCGGCAGAACCCAGAGAACTGGGTGACATGCTCGACGAATTGCTGGAAGAGCGCGGCGTGTCTCCGCATGTGGACTACCCGGCACCTGTGCCGACGCCACTGCTGGACCCGGAGCCTGAGTTTGAACCAGAGCCAGAACCAGAGCCTGAGTATGAACCGGTGCCTGAAGCAGAGCCCTTGCTCGATCCCGAGCCTGAGTTTGAACCAGAGCCTGAGCCTGAGCCTGAGTCGGAACCCGAGCCCGAGCTGGTGCCAGAGTATGAACCCGAGCCAGAGTATCAACCGGAGCCTGAACCGGAAATAGAGCCAGCGCCGGAAACTGAACCGGAGCCTGAAGAAGAACCGCTGCCGGATTTTGAATCGGAAGTGGATGTAGAACCCGAACCGCAACCTCAACCTGTGGACTCATTTGCAGCTGTGGAAAACAAAGACGATATTGATGACCTTTTCAAGGATGAGGACGAGCAACGCCGACAGGGCGCGCTTGAGCAGGAAACTGTGTCGGCGCCGAAACGGTTTATGAGCTGGGCGGGTGCTGCGCTGGGCGGCATGTTCGGTGCCGGCCGCGCGCGTTCAGCTGATGAGCACCCGGCAGAGGACGACGAGCGTGCCCGCCGCAAGGCCGCCAGCGAACGTGCGGTGCGCGAAAGCGCCGAGCAAGAGCGTTTGCAGCGCGCCCGTCAGGAAGAGCAACGCGCGGAAGAGCTGCGTCGACAAGCGCAGGACGACGATCCGCTGGCAGATTATTCCCTGAATGACGATGCCGATCCGCTGTATGCCGAGGCAGAGGAGCGTCCTGCTGTGAACGAGGAACCGGAGTACGATCCGGCCTACGACGCCCCGGCACCGGAGCCGGTCAAGCCACCTGTCGAAGAAAGTCCTTATGCCAGCAGCATGAGTGCTGGTATGCGCGCCTCGGCAGCACGTACGCCGACGCGAAATCTGCGTGAAAACCAGCTCAGTCTGGACATGCCGGTAGAAGAAGACGAGCGCGAAAGCAGCTTCAGCCAGGTGCTGGTGATCAACGTGATGGCGCGACCCAATACGGTGATTTACGGCGACGAATTGCTGCAAGTGCTGCTTGGCGCTGGTCTGCGTTTTGGTGATATGTCGATTTTCCATCGCCATGCCGATCGCAAGGGCGGGCCGGTACTGTTCAGCGTGGCCAATGCGCTTAATCCCGGCACCTTTGATCTCAACCGCATCAGCGATTTCACCACGCAAGGTGTGTGCTTCTTCATGACGCTGCCGAACGTGGCGAACAACATGCTGGCGTTTGAGCAGATGCTGGCGACAGCCAAACATACCCAGTCTGCGCTCGATGCTGAGTTAAAAGATGACAACCGCTCCGTGATGACAGCGCAAACCGTTGAGCATTATCGCCAGCGTATCCGTGATTTTGAGCTGCAACAGATCAAGAACTCACGTCAGAAATAAACCATGGCAGAGCGTTCCCCCGAGCAGGAGATTGCCGAACTGCGCGAGTTGATCAACTACCACAACTCGCGCTACCACCAGTTTGATGCGCCGGAAATTGCCGACGCAGAGTACGATCGTCTGTTTGACCGGCTGGTGGAACTGGAGACGCAATTTCCCGAACTGGTGACACCTGACTCGCCAACACAACGGGTGGGGGCTGCTCCGCTCAGTTCCTTCGCCCAGGTCACCCACGAAGTGCCCATGATGTCGCTGTCCAAAGTCTTTAACGACTCGGATCTGGCGGACTTTGAAGCACGTATTCTCAAGCGACTCGACATAGAAAGTGCCGAGTCGCCTTTTTACAGTTGTGAACCCAAAATTGACGGCATCGCGGTCAGCCTGCTGTACGAAAACGGCCTGCTGGTGCGCGGCGCCACGCGCGGCGATGGTGTCACCGGCGAAGACATCACGCATAATGTGCGCACCGTGCGCAACATCCCGCTGCGCCTGAGCGGCAACAACATCCCGCAGCGGCTGGAAGTGCGCGGAGAAATTTACCTCAGCCGCGCCGGTTTCGAGGCCATGAACGCAGCCGCTGCAAACAGCGAAGACGGCCGCGTGTTCGTCAACCCGCGCAACGCAGCCGCCGGCACCCTGCGTCAGCTCGACCCCCGCATCGCCGCCACCCGCCCGCTGCGCTTCTTCGCCTACTCCGCCATAATGGGGTCAGACCCCATCCCTGTGGGGTCTGACCCCATTATGGCGACCACCCACAGTGCGCTGCTCACCATGCTCGGCCATTGGGGCCTGCCGCTGAATCCGGAGCGTGACGTGGTGCAGGGCTGGCAGGCTTGTCTGGATTATGCCAACCGACTGCTGGCCAAACGCAATACGCTGGACTATGAAATTGACGGCGCCGTGATCAAGGTCGACAACTTGCGCTTGCAGGAAGAGCTGGGTTTTAACGCGCGCACGCCGCGCTGGGCCATGGCCTACAAGTTTCCGGCGGAGGAAGCATCCACGCTGGTGCGCGATGTGGAGTTTCAGGTTGGGCGAACTGGCACTATTACACCGGTTGCACGTCTGGAACCGGTGTTTGTCGGCGGCGTCACGGTCAGCAATGCCACGTTGCACAATATGGATGAAATCGCGCGACTGGGGCTGCAGATTGGTGATCGTGTCATTCTGCGCCGGGCTGGTGATGTGATTCCAAAGATTGTGTCAGTCGTGGCGCCTGCGGCTGACAGCGATCGCCGTGCTGTGGTCATGCCGGAACAATGCCCGGCGTGTCAGTCTCCCGTCGAAAAAGACGGGGAGGTGTTGTACCGCTGCACCGGAGGACTGGTGTGTCCGGCCCAACGCAAGGAATCGCTCAGGCATTTCTGTTCGCGCGCAGCGATGGATATAGAAGGACTCGGTGAAAAACTGGTTGAGCAGCTGGTCGATGCTGACATGGTGCGCAGTGTTGCCGACGTGTTTGTGCTGACCAGAGAGCAACTGGTCGGGCTTGAGCGTATGGGTGAAAAGTCTGCGGACAACCTGCTGGCCGCCATCGAAAAAGCCAAGTCCACGACGTTGCCGCGCTTGCTGTTTGCATTGGGGATTCGCGAAGTGGGCGAGGCGACCGCGCTGTCACTGGCCAATCATTTCGGCAGTCTGGAAAAACTCATGCAAGCGGATGAGGCGGCGCTGACAGAGGTCGCAGACGTGGGGCCTGTGATGGCGGGTCACATCGCCCATTTTTTCAGCAATGTGGACAATCATCAGGTCATTGATCAACTGCGAGCGCGCGGTGTGGTGTGGCCTGAGCATCAACCGCAGCAGATCTCTGACAAGCTGGCGGGGCAAATCATCGTACTGACCGGCACACTGGAAACCATGACACGCGACGAAGCCCGCGACCGCTTGCAGGCACTCGGCGCCAAAGTGGCCGGCAGCGTCTCCAAAAAAACCACGCTGGTCATCGCCGGCCCCGGCGCCGGCTCCAAGCTGGACAAAGCGGTGGAGCTGGGCGTGCCGGTGCAGGACGAGCAGGGGCTGATTGAGCTGCTGAAATAAAAGGGGTCGAAGCCATTTATGGTTGGCCATAAATGGCTTCGACCCCTTTTATGGGCTATAACCTCTGGACAACACAGCAAAAAGGAATTTGCTATGCCCAGACGTCCTCGTCACTATGTCAAAGGAATGCCGTACCATCTTGTTCAGCGTGGCAACAACCGCGCACAGTGTTTTGTTGATTCGGAAGATCGACGGATCTACCTGGGATTGTGGAGAGCTGTTTCTGCACGTTTTGGCGTCCCGGTACATGCCTACTGTCTGATGAGCAATCACGCACACATTCTTTGCACGCACGCCGGTGAAGGCAGCATTTCAAGCACTGTAAAAACAGTAAACAGCACGTTTGCCGCCTTTATTAACCGGAAATATCAAAGAACAGGCACATTATGGGAAGGTCGGCATTGGTCATCCCTGATTCAAACACGACGCTATTTGCTGGCCTGCTACCGTTACATCGAATTGAATCCCGTGCGGGCAGGTCTGGTCGCCAGGCCGGAGGAGTATCCGTACTCAAGTTATTACGCTAACGCGATGGGTTATGAGAGTTGGTTGACGCCACACGATGAGTACATTGCGCTGGCAAACACCAAGGCTGCGCGACTGGCGGCATACCGCAAGTTATTCCGCGAGAACGACGAAGAGTTGACCAGTCAGTTCAGGGCAGGGCTGCGTCAGGGACTGCCCGTCGGCGATGATAATTTCATGGCTGAGCTGGAGGAGCGCTTTGGCATTACCCGCGGGTACCTGAAGCGAGGCCGACCCAGGATGTAGAAAAAGGGGTCGAAGCCATTTATGGTTGGCCATAAATGGCTTCGACCCCTTTTTCCGTCCCTGTCCCGACCCCTTTTCCCACCCCACACTCAAAACACCTGCCACCACCGCCTATCCAGCCGCCCCCGGCACTGCTCATACTGCCCCGCATAACGCTGCGCATTCCGCTCCACGGCCGCTGCGGCCTCCAGCAACCAGCCCTTGTTCTGATACGTGCCCCGGTTATACCCCGTGTGCCCCTCGTGATAGGCCAGGTAGAGATTGCGCGCATCGGTCAGCGGGATATTGCTGCGCCGCACACTGTGATGGTTGTACCAGCCAATAAAATCCACCGCGTCGGCAAAGTTTTGGCGCCGCGCAAAGCGGTTGCCGGTCTCCTGCTGATAATCCGCCCAGGTCGAACTCAGCGCCTGTGCATACCCGCGAGCCGTCGACGGCCGCGTCCACGGAATCACCCACAACAGCCGCGTGCGGGCAGGGCGGGCCCGGGCATTAAACGCCGACTCCTGGTAAATAAACGCCATCGTCACCGGCACCGGCACGCCCCAACGTTCCTGTGTGCGCTCGGCGGCGCGGTACCAGCTTCGGCGCTCCTCAAACATCTCACACACATTGGCCGTGTTCGCGGGCCGGCTGGACACGCAGGCAGTCAAAACCAGCAACAGTAGGGGCAACACAGCAAAGCGGACAGACATGTTCTATAAACTCCTTGAAAAGGGCCGCGCAACAACAGGGAGTGTTCTATGCCGATTCTACGGGATGATAATCGCAATGTACTTCAACGATCACAATCCCCCGCTCGTTCATGTAAATTATGCCCGATTCAAGGCTGCAATCATGCTTGATGGTCATGTTCTTGAAGGACAATTGCCACCCAAGGCCATGCGCCTGGTGATGGATTGGATTGACTTGCATCAAGCTGAATTAAAGGCCAACTGGAAACAATCGTTAGATTAAATAGGGTCAGACCCCATTAGGGCCCGCCCTAATGGGGTCTGACCCTATTTACCCCTAACCCAAACAGGCTATTGCCTGCCACTGCCCATCACACTACCATCGCCGCACTGCTGAAGCACAAAAAAATCACCATTAGCGGGAATCATGAGCGCCGTCATCCGTTGTCCAGAAAGAGAGGCAGACACTACTGGCACCTGGTACCTGCTGCAGATCAAAACCCAGCAACACAGCCGGGCGCAGGAGAATCTGCAGAACCAGGGCTTTGAGTACTACCTGCCCATGCACACGGTTAAAAAAATCTACCGGCGCCAATACATCAGCCGCGATGAACCCCTGTTCCCCGGCTATGTGTTTGTCAAACTGCACGACAGCAGCAACTGGCGCGGACTGCAGGCCACCAAAGGTGTGACCCGCATTGTCAGTTTTAACGGCAAACCACAGCCCGTGGCTGAAGAACTGATCCACGGGCTCAAAGAACGGTTCAGCGCGCACAATCAAACGCCGCAGTCCCTGTTCAAACCCGGAGAAAAAGTGGTGATTACCGAAGGCTGTTTCAAACACATCGAAGCCATTGTCAAAGCCGTGACACCGGATGACCGCATAGTGGTACTGCTCAACATTCTCAGCAGCCAGCAAGCCGTCACCCTGCACCCGGCCCAGCTGGCAAAATAGGGTCGAAGCGTATAAAAAATATACGCTTCGACCCTATTTAGGCAGTAGAATGCCGGCTCCACATAAGTTGTTGATATAAATAGTGACGAGTACCTGATGATCCGAACAAGAACAAGTGCCCTGCGGTCATTCCTGATGTTCATGCCGTTTACGCTGCTCAGCGCCTGTATCATTGTTCCCGGCAGTAATATTGATCCCGGCGAGTTTGGTACCGAGCGCGCCAACAACAGTTGGCTGGAGTCGCGTGAACCTGCACAAGGCACCTGGTTCCCCAGTTTCCGACGCGAACAGCCGGACACCCCGGCGGACCAGCAGGCTGCGCAGCAACTGGTCAACATTGTCCCGATTACCCCGGAAGTCGTCGCTCAACAGCAAATTGAGCTGGCAGCCAACCAGATTCAGGCCAGCCTGCCCAGCAATGTCCAGCGCGAAATCGACAGCTACGAATACCACGTCGACCGCGGTGACATGCTCCACATCACCGTCTACGACCACCCGGAGCTCACCAACCCCAGCGGCAGCAACAACAACAGCATCGAAAACTCCGGCATCATCGTCGAAAACGACGGCACTATTTATTACCCCTACATCGGCAAAGTCCAGGTCGCCGGGCTCACCGTCGACGAGATCCGCGAAACCATCGCCACGCCGCTGTCACAGTTCATCGCCTCGCCGCAGGTCAGCGTGCGTGTCATCGGCTTCAACGCCAAACGCGCCTACGTCACCGGTCAGGTCAACGAGCCCGGCCCGCAACGCATTACCAATGTGCCGCTGACCGTGCTCGACGCCATCTCCCGTGCCGGCGGTTTATCGGAAGACGCCAACTGGCACGACGTGCTGCTCTCGCGCAACGGCCAGGAAATCCGCGTCTCCGTCTACGAAATGCTCAACAACGGTCGCCTCGGCCAGAACATGCTGCTGCAGCACGGTGATGTGCTGCATGTCCCCGTGGTGGGCCAACGCCAGATTTATGTGCTGGGTGAACTCAACCGCGTAAACACGCTGCCGGTTGGCAACGTCAGCATGTCGCTGACAGAGGCGCTGACCCGCTCTGGCGGCCTCAATCAGGTCACCTCCAATGCCGAAGGCATTTTTGTCATTCGCCCGCACGCCGCCGGCGCCGACAAAGTGGCCACGCTCTACCAGCTCAATGTCAGGAACGCGATTGCCTTTGCCGTCGGCGCCCAGTTCATGTTGCAGCCCTCGGACATCGTTTATGTCACCACCGCACCGGTGACGCGCTGGAACCGTGTGATCAGCCAGATCATTCCCAGCCTGAATGCACTGATAACTGCTGATCAGGCCAACTCAAGAATCTAAAAAATAACAACAATAAAGGACTGCCCAACATGAGCCCCTACAAACACATTCTTGTGGTCTGTCAGGGCAATATCTGCCGAAGTCCGGTGGCGGAAGCCATGCTCAGGCAGGCGCTGCCACAAAAGCAGATCCGCTCGGCCGGCCTGCAAGCCATGGTCGGCAACGCGGCAGATCCAACAGCGGCGGAGATCGCCAGTCACCACGGACTTGATCTCAGCGCGCATGAAGCCAGGCAGATCAATGAAGAAATGGTGCAGTGGGCCGATCTTATACTGGTGATGAGCCAGAACCAGCGTCACATGCTCGCGCACAAGATGCCCGAAGCCATGGGCAAAACCCTGTTGCTCGGTCACTGGATTCGTGCACAAGGCACCCGCGCCAACAACGGGCTGGATATTCCGGACCCGTATAAAAAAAGCCGGGACGTGTTTGAACACGTGCACAAACTGATGTCCGATGGCGTCGGTTTGTGGGCCAAAAAAATCTAAACACCTTTAATAAAAAGAGACAAAAACAGCCGTATGTCTGATATCACCAACACCACCAGCAGTGGCCGCACCCGGTCCCGGCAAGAACAACAAAACGCCAACGACGAAATCGATCTGGGTTACCTGCTGGCCATCTGTCTCGACTACAAGTGGGTCATTCTCAGTATCACGGTGCTGGTCACACTCGCCGGTTATCTGTACTCCTGGCTGGCAACACCCATCTACCGCGCTGACGCGCTGTTGCAGGTGGAATCACGCGGCGGCAACCTCGCCACACTCGACATGACTATGTTGCAGGAGCAAACCGGCTCCACCACCCAGACTGAAATCCTGCGCTCGCGCATGATCATGAGCCAGGCGGCCCAACAGGCGGGTCTGGACTTGGTTGTGCGCCCGGAGTACTTCCCGGTGATTGGTGCGGCCATGGTGCGCCGCGGTGAACAACGTCCCGGTTGGTCACAAGGCAGTCAATATGCCTGGGCGGGTGATACCGTGCTGGTGGATGAATTGCTGGTAGAGCAAGCATTGCTCGGCCTCGAACTCACACTTACTGTCACCGGCCCCGGCGCCTACGCCCTGGCCACGCAAGACGGACTCCCGATTGGCAATGGCCGCGTCGGCGAGCGCATGGTCAGCGACAGCCCCTATGTGGAACTGGTGGTCAGCCGTATAGATGCGCCGGCCAATGTGCAGTTCACCCTGATCAAACGCAGCGACGTGCAAATGATCCAGAACCTGCAAGACCGTTTTACTGTGGCCCAGCGTGGCCGCGATACCGGCATTCTGGAACTGTCGCTGACTGGCCCGGATCGCGCCGAGCTGCAACGCTCGCTGGATGCCATCGCCGATGTCTATCTGGTGCAAAACATCAATCGCCAGGCCGCAGAAGCGGAAAGCCGGCTGGAGTTTCTGGAGCAACAGACGCCGCTGATCCAGACCGGACTCAACGACGCCGAAAACCGCTTGAACGAATACCGTGCCCAACAAGACAGCGTGGACCTGAACTTTGAAACCCGCAGCATGCTGGAACGCATGGTGGCGCTGGATGCCGAGCTTAACAGCCTGCAAATCCAGGAAAGTGAGCTGGCCCAGCGTTTTACGCCCAGCCACCCCAACTACCGCTCGCTGCTCGACAAGCGCGCGCAACTGGAAGGCGAGCGTCAGCGCCTTGAAGCGCAGGTCAATGCACTGCCGGAAACCCAGCGTCAGGTCTTGCGCCTGAACCGCGATGTCGAAGTCAGCCAGCAAATCTACATGCAAATGCTCAACGCCACCCAGGAGCTGCGCATCGCGCGCGCCGGTACCGTCGGTAACGTGCGCATTCTGGACCGCTCGCTGGTGGGCAACAATCCCATTGCGCCACGCACCAACCTTATTGTGGTGATCAGCCTGATGGCCGGCCTGATGCTCGGCCTGATGGTAGTGCTGATCCGCCACATGCTGCACCGCGGCATTACCTCGGTGGAGGAACTGCAGGCGCTGGGACTTCAGGTCTACGCCACCATTCCGCTGTCCGAGCGGCAGATGAAGATTTTTGACCGCTTCACCGACCGCAAAAATCGTCGACGCCTCAGAAATGCACTCGGCAAAACACTGGGCGGCAAAATCGGCAAATCCCTTGGCAAACCGCGCCATCGCAGCCAGGACAACAACGGTGTGCTCGCCATCCTGGACCCCAGTGATCTGGCCATTGAAGCGCTGCGCAGCCTGCGCACCAGCCTGCACTTTGCCATGCTGGAATCGGCCAACAACCGCCTGATGCTCACCGGTCCCAGCCCGGCGGTGGGTAAAAGTTTTATCTCCACCAACCTGGCTGCCATCTGTGCGCAGGGTGGGCAAAAAGTGCTGCTGATCGACGCCGACTTGCGTAAAGGTCATATTCACCGGTCTTTTGGTGGGCAGAGCGAACACGGCCTCAGCGACTATCTGGTGGGTGATATCACGCTGGAACAGCTGATTCGCCCGACTGAGCTGGAAGGCCTGAGCTACGTAGCCCGTGGCACCGCACCGCCCAACCCCTCAGAGCTGCTGATGACCCAGCGGTTTAACCAGTTTCTGGAAACCGTGGGCGAGCACTTTGATCTGGTGATCATCGATACGCCACCGGCGCTGGCAGTCACCGACTCGGCGATTGTGGGCAAGCAGGTGGGTGCGACATTGATGATCACGCGCTTCCGCGAGAACAACCCGAAAGAAATTGAACGCGCACTGCAGCAGCTGGAAGCGGCGGGTGTGAACGTGAAAGGCAGTATCCTGAATGCGATCGAACGCAGCGCGTCGGCGTATTACGGATATGGGTACGGGTATGGTTATTACCATTATGCGTACAAGTCGGATGACAAGTAAGGATTGATCTGACCATCACCCATTCGGGCTATTGCCTCCGATCTGGCGCCGGGCTACGATGTGTTCATTGATTGAACACATTACAAAAATTTACAAACCATGCTAACCGACGAAGCCCGCTATAAAATCCTCAGGAAGCTGGAAGCCAATCCGGACATCAGCCAGCGCCAGCTGGCCGAGGAGCTGGGCGTCAGCCTGGGCAAAGTGAATTATTGTTTGCAGGCGCTGATTGAAAAAGGGCTGATCAAAGCCCGCAATTTCAGCAAAAGCCAGAAAAAAGTCCGCTACCTTTATATCCTCACCCCCGAAGGCATCGAAAACAAAGCTGCTCTGACCCGGCGTTTCCTCAAGCGCAAGGTGGCAGAGTACGACGCTTTGCGCGCTGAGATTGAAGAAATCCGAAAAGAGCTTGGGCTGGCGGAGTAGAGCGGCCTGGGGACGGCGACCGGGGGTCTGCGTCTCTTTTCAGGTTGGTACCACTATTAGGGCAGATGCCGCTAAACCGGCATCAGTGCCATCAACCAAGATGCTGCAGTAATGCACGGGCAGGGCGGTAGCGTGTTAAATGAGTTGGCGGCTTAGCAACGTATTCTAGCGCCTAAAGATAAAGCAGACGGTTATCAATGTACTTAATTGAATTAAACCACAACAAAATAATTAAAGCTGACAGTAGTCAGACTATTCTGGAGGCTGCAAGAGCAGCGGGTATTGGGCTTGAGCACAGCTGCAGATCAGGGCGGTGCGGTGTTTGTCGGACTTTGCTCAGATCAGGTACTACCGAGGTAATCAAGCCAGAAATCTCATTGACAGATGAGGATCTACTTAAAGGCTACATTTTGACTTGTTGTCGCACCGCAACGTCCGATGTTGAGTTAGACGCGGATGATCTGGGTCGTGTGGGGCAAATTAGAGCTCAGACGCTACCCTGCAAAATAGACAATATCGTTTTATGTACTGCAGACATAATTGAGATAACGCTCAGATTACCTCCTGCTGCTAAATTCGATTTTGTCCCAGGGCAGTATGTCGATGTGCTTGGGAAATCAGGGCTTCGTCGGAGTTACTCAATTGCTAATGCGCCTCGTAACGATAACAAGATTACTCTTCATATTAGGAAAGTTGTTGATGGTGCAATGAGTCGTTACTGGTTTGAAGAAGCCAAGCAAGAAGACCTTTTAAGAATAGAAGGCCCTCTCGGGACATTCAGTGTGCGTGATTCTTCCAAGAAAAATTTGATTCTTCTTGCAACAGGTACAGGAATCGCTCCGATAAAAGCGATTTTAGAGGATATCAATATTCATCAAGCCAAAAGGTTTGAAAAGATAGACTTGTACTGGGGAATGAGAAATTCAGATGAATTTTATTGGCATCCAACATTCGATAAATTGAATTTCAGCATCACTCAAGTTACGTCAACCAAGGAGCCAGATGACACCAGCACAAAGTGCTACGTTCAACATGCTGTCGTTGATAGCGGTGTAGTTTTGTCTGAATGCACAGCGTATGCATGTGGCTCCGAAATAATGATTAAAGATGCAAGAGAATTACTTATTTCCAAAGGTCTTGATAACAGACACTATTATTCCGATGCATTTGTAAGCTCGAATTGAAACGGACTCTGGAGGAAGGATGAAAGCAGTCATTTTGGCAGGTGGTCTGGGTACGCGGCTGAGTGAAGAAACCAGCACCCGGCCCAAGCCGATGGTTGATATTGGAGGTAAACCGATCCTTTGGCACATCATGAAGATTTACTCATCACACGGTATCAATGATTTCATCATCTGCTGCGGCTACAAGGGCTACGTCATTAAGGAATACTTCGCCAACTACTTCCTGCACATGTCCGATGTTACCTTCAATATGCGTGACAACAGTATGGAAGTGCATAACAAGCGTGCGGAGCCCTGGAATGTCACCTTGGTTGATACAGGCGAGCACTCCATGACAGGCGGCCGTCTGCGTCGGGTGGCCGAATACGTCAAGGACGAAGAGTCCTTCTGCTTTACGTATGGCGATGGTGTGGGCGATATCGACATTGCCGACAGCATCCGCTTCCACAAGGAACACGGCAAAGCCGCTACGCTGACTGCGACCTATCCGCCGGGCCGTTTCGGTGCGCTGGATATCCAGAAGAACCAGGTAATGAACTTCAAGGAAAAGCCCAAGGGTGATGGAGCCATGATCAATGGTGGTTTCTTTGTCCTGACCCCCAAGGTATTGGAGTACTTAACCGATGACAGCACCATCTGGGAGCAGGAGCCACTGAGGGGCCTTGCCGAAGATGGCGAATTGATGGCCTACGAGCACCAGGGCTTCTGGCAACCGATGGACACACTACGTGATAAAAACCTGTTGGAAGAACTCTGGGAAGCAGGCAAGGCTCCCTGGAAAACCTGGGATTAACGGATGAGTGCGACAGTGAACACAGCCTTTTGGCAGGGTAAAAAAGTATTCCTGACCGGGCATACCGGTTTCAAGGGCAGTTGGCTTTCGCTTTGGCTACAAAGCATGGGTGTTGAAGTGAAAGGTTTTGCACTGGAACCTCCAACAACACCTTCATTGTTTGAGCAGGCCAATATTGCTGCAGGGATGGAATCAGAAATCGGCGATATTCGTAATCTGGTCTCGATTACAGCCAGCATGACTACCTTCAATCCCGATATTCTGATTCACATGGCGGCACAGCCACTGGTGCGCCTGTCTTACCGAGAGCCGGTGGAAACCTATGCCACCAACGTCATGGGTACTGTTCATGTGCTGGAAGCGGCACGTCAATGCAGCAACCTAAAAGCCATTATTAACGTCACAACCGATAAATGTTACGAAAATCGAGAGTGGGTGTGGGGGTATCGCGAAAATGAGCCCATGGGTGGGCATGACCCCTACAGCAACAGCAAAGGCTGCTCCGAACTGGTGACCGCTGCTTACCGTAATTCATTTTTTAACACACCAAATACCGCAGCCTTGGCATCAGCCCGTGCCGGCAATGTGATTGGCGGTGGCGATTGGGCTGAAGATCGATTGATCCCCGACATCCTCCGTGCATTTGAACAACAGCAGCCCGTTATAATCCGCAACCCACTGGCAACCCGACCTTGGCAACATGTGCTTGAACCTCTCAGTGGTTACCTGATACTGGCTGAAAAGCTCTTTATAGAGGGCGCTGCGTACGCAGAAGGCTGGAATTTTGGCCCGCGTGATGAAGACGTTCAGCCCGTTGAATGGATACTCAACCACATGGTGCAGCAATGGGGCGCAGGTGCCAGCTGGAAGCTGGATATCAACCCTCAGCCCCACGAAGCACAGTTACTCAAGCTGGATATCAGCAAAGCCGCAGCACAGCTTAAGTGGCAGCCACGGTGGTCTCTGGAGCAAGCCCTGAATAGCATTGTTGAATGGCATCAAGGCTGGCTCGCCCAGAAGGATATCCACATCACAACACTCAACCAGATCCGCCAATACCAAGCTGACTGATTCAAATATTCATATACCGTTTACAGTACAGGCAATCATCGATGACCCCCGAAACACTCCGTCAGGAAATAAGCAAACTCGTAGAACTGTACGCTCATGAAGCTTTGGCACCCAAAGCATTCACCCCCGGCGAAACCGTGATCCCGCCCTCTGGCAAAGTCATCGGTGCCCGTGAACTGCAATTGATGGTAGAAGCTTCACTGGATGGATGGTTGACAACAGGCCGCTTCAATGCCGAGTTTGAGAAAAAACTGGCTGAGTTTATCGGTGTAAAACACCTGATTACTGTCAACTCGGGCTCCTCTGCCAACCTGGTGGCCTTTAGCACTCTGACTTCACCCAAGCTGGGCGAGCGCGCCATTAAAAAAGGCGATGAAGTGATTGGTGTTGCAGCAGGCTTCCCGACCACCGTTAACCCTATCGTGCAGTTTGGTGCCGTACCCGTATTTGTCGATGTGGACATGAAAACCCACAACATAGATGCCGACCTGATCGAATCAGCCATTACGCCTAAGACCAAAGCGATCATGCTGGCGCACACACTGGGCAATCCGTTTAATCTGGCCAAAGTCAAAGCCCTGTGTGAAATGCACAATCTTTGGTTGGTTGAAGACTGCTGTGATGCGTTGGGCGCAACCTACGACGGCAAAATGGTAGGCACCTGGGGCGATATCGCTACTCTGAGTTTCTACCCTGCACACCATATCACCATGGGCGAAGGCGGAGCGGTATTCACCAATAACCCGACCCTTAAAGTGATTGCCGAATCCTTTCGTGACTGGGGCCGTGACTGTTACTGCGCACCGGGTTGTGATGACACCTGTGGCAACCGCTTTGGCCAGCAATTTGGTACGCTGCCGCAAGGGTACGACCATAAATATGTTTATGCGCACTTGGGCTACAACCTGAAAATTACCGATATGCAGGCTGCCTGTGGCTTAGCACAGCTAGAACGCGCGCCTGAATTCATTGCCACCCGCAAGCGTAACTACCTGCTACTGAAAGAGCGCTTGGCCAGCTTGGTTGACTACCTTGAAGTTGCAGAAGCAACACCCAATAGCGAACCATCTTGGTTTGGCTTCCCGGTAACACTGAAAGAAAGCAGTGGCGTGCAGCGCGTTGACCTTTTGAAATACCTGGACCAGCACAAGATCGGCACCCGTTTGCTGTTTGCAGGTAACCTGACCCGTCAACCGTACTTCGAGAATGTGAAGTATCGTGTCGTAGGTGAACTGACCAATACAGACCGCACCATGAACCAGACCTTCTGGCTGGGTGTTCAACCCTCACTCGGCCAGGAACACTTCGAGTTTGTGGCCGAGAAGCTGGAAGAATTCTTCGGGCTGAACTTCTGATGAAACACATACTGCTGACCGGTGCGACCGGATTTCTGGGCAGTCACCTTTTGGAAGCCCTGCTCACGCAGGGTTACAAGGTGACCATTCTCAAACGGTCAACGTCGGATACCTGGCGTATAAAACACCTGATGGATCATGTCAGCGCTTTTAATGTTGATCAAGTGGAGATTGATGAGGCGTTTAAGGCTGAAAAAGTGGATGCAGTTATCCATACAGCTTGTAGTTACGGTCGTCACGGGCAACGCGCGTATGAGGTTGTTGAAACGAATTTGGTTTTTGCTTTGAAAGTACTTGAAGCGGCTACCTTCTTTAACACAAACACCTTCTTTAACACAGACACCCTATTGCCCAGATACCTGAATGCCTATTCGCTCTCAAAAAAACACTTTTCTGATTGGCTCAAGCAGCGTAGTCAGGTAATTAAAGTGGTTAATTTGAAGCTGGAGCTCATGTATGGGCCAAAGGATGATCAAACAAAGTTTGTTCCTTGGCTGACTGGGCAGCTAGAACAAGGTGTCAGCCGTATTCCGCTGACGGAAGGATCTCAACAGCGTGATTTTATTTATATTGACGATGTTGTATCCGCTTATTTGCTGACGCTTAAAAAAGCTGACCAGCTACCTAAATATACTGAATTGGATGTGGGTACAGGCGAGTTAACCAGTGTCCGTGACTTTGTATCGGGTATCTTTGCTGCCTATAAAAGCCTTAACCCCAGCACCACAACTGAGCTTGGTTTTGGGGATCTTCCAATGCGTGATGGCGAGATGATGACCGTTAAAGTTGATAATAGTGCATTGAAAGGCTTGGGGTGGTGTGCGACAACACAAAAGACAGAAGGAATAAAAAAGTTATTCAAGGTGGCTAAATGAAATATCTGGTTACAGGCGGCTGTGGCTTTTTGGGTTCAAACATTGCGAGTGAAATACTGCGACAAGGTCATGAGTTAGTTGTATTCGATAGCCTTTATCGTCTTGGTAGCTATCAAAACCTGGAATGGCTGAAAAATCAAGGTGACTTTGAATTTATACATGGCGATATTCGAAACGCCAATGATGTAGAACGTACAGTGCGCACCCATAAACCGGACGTGATTTATCATCTAGCCGGCCAAGTTGCAATGACAACCTCTATCGCTGATCCTCGAATGGATTTTGAAGTAAACGTAGGTGGTAGTTTTAATCTTCTGAACGCAGTTAGGGTCTGCTCGCCGGACAGTACGATCATATATTCATCAACCAATAAAGTTTATGGCGATTTGGAGCAGTTTAGTTACAAAGAGTCTGAAACCCGTTACCTATGTATAGATAAACCGAATGGCTTCGATGAGAGCGTGAACCTCGACTTTCATTCACCCTATGGCACATCAAAAGGTAGTGCTGACCAGTATATGCTGGATTTCGCACGAGTTTATGGACTAAAAACAGCGGTTTTTCGACATTCATCCATGTTTGGAGGACGCCAGTTTGCGACATTCGATCAAGGCTGGTTGGGCTGGTTTACTCAGAAAGCCATTGAGATAAAAAAAGGCACTGCTAAAGAAACTTTTACCATTTCAGGCAATGGTAAGCAGGTCCGTGATTTGCTTTATGCCAGCGACTGCGTAGCGCTTTATATTCAAGCAGCCGAAAAAATTGATTCTATTAAAGGTCAAGCGTTCAATATTGGTGGCGGCATTGATAACTCATCTTCACTTCTAGAGCTTTTTTCGTTCCTTGAAAAAGAACTGGATATAACTATGCAGTACCAAAAACTACCCCCGCGCCAAAGTGATCAGCGTTTTTTCGTGGCTGATATCGAAAAATCGAAAAGGCTGATTGGTTGGGAGCCTATTGTGCCCAAAGCGGAAGGAATAAGGAAAATGATAGACTGGGTGGCTTCAAAATGATTGATATATTGATTCCAACATACAATCGTGCTGAATTTCTGAAAAAAAATATACTCATGCTAAATCGCCAGATCAATGAAAGGAATCTTGGCAATTATTACAAAATAATCATTTCGGATAATAATTCGAAGGATAACACTTGGGATGTGATTGGCGAGTTGAAAAATGAAGTTCAAGTTGAAATTGAAAAATTTAGACAGGTGGAAAATATAGGGCTGGAGCCTAATGCTGTTTTTTTACTAGAAAAGTCGCGTGCTGAATATGTCATGTATCTTGGCGATGATGATTATCTTCCAGATGGGTATTTAGAATTTGTTGTAAAAATAATTCAAGAAGAAAATGCTGAATGCGTTATACCTGGTTTTTCAGAATTGTATTCAGATGGATCTATTAAGCCAGCTAGATATTCAGACTTTGAAATAAGAAGGTATGAGCCTGGATTTGATACCGTTTGCAAAATATCTAACTTTGGTCATCAATTAAGTGGCTTAGTTACTAGAAGAGAATCATTATTCGAAGAGTATACAAAAGAAGAAAAATATAGAAACATTTATCCATTTGTTTTTTTTGTCACGTATTGCATGCTTCAAGGTGTTACATATTTTGTACCAAAGTATCAGGTATTAGTCAGTCAAAATAACTCAAAAGATTGGAAGTATGATGCATCAGGCCTGTTGTTGGATATTTTTAGGAACTATAAAATTGCCTTTTCAAACGATCGAGATAAACTGGCGGAAGCATGTTTATCTTTTGCTAGGATACAGTCGTGGAGGCTAAGGGTTAGTTATAATCCAATTAATGCTTTTCGTTCTTTTTTTCACTTGATAGAAAGTAAAGAGGTTGATAACCGTATTAAAGTGGCATTAATTTGGTTATACCTTGTTTTATATTGTAAGGGTGTGATTATAACAATAAAAAATAAATTTGGCTTTTTGAATAAATCTAATGTCAAGCCAGCTCTATAAAGCCATCCTAAGAAGCATGCTTGGCCGTTACGCCGTTTATGTAGTCAACCTACTTTCCATGATGGTGCTGGCACGTATTTTTACGCCAGAAGCCTTCGGTACTGTTGCAGCCATAATGGTGTTCTTCACCTTTTTTCAGATAATGGCTGAAGCCGGTTTAGGCCCGGCCATTATAAACCTGGATACACTTGTACCAGAGGATCGCAACGGGCTTTTCGGTCTAACGCTGATGGTGGGCTTGGTATTGGCAGTTATTTTTACAGCACTGGCGCCGGTTTTTCTGATGTTTTATGGTCTGCCCCGTGTAGATGAGGTAGTGCCCTATATTGCAGTCAGTCTTATATTTTTCGCTGCCTGCATCGTACCCAATGCGCTTTTACTGCGTGAACAGGCATTCTTTCGATTTGCAAATGCAGGATTGTCGGCAGAACTGATCGGTACAGGCATTACCATTTACCTTGCCCAGTTGATTGACCCTTTGCATGCCCTCGCCGCCAGAGGAGCAACCAGTGCAGTTACACTGTTCTGCGTTGTCTGGTACTTCTCGGGCAAGACGGAATTTGGTCGACCTATGCCGGGCAGCAAGTTTTCAGCGATCAAGCCCTTGCTAGGGTTTTCGGGTTATCAGTTCGGGTTTAACTTTATCAACTACTTCTCGCGTAATCTGGACAACATACTGGTCGGTAAGTACATGGGGGCCAACATGTTGGGCGCGTACGACAAAGCCTACCAGCTTATGCGCTACCCCTTGATGCTGTTAACATTCGCTATGACCCCTGCTATCCAGCCAGTGATACGTAAACACGCCGGAGATCTGGTAAAGGTCGAAGCCATACACCGTGACTTCACTTTCAAGCTGTCACTTATCGGCGCAGCGGCAGGCTTGGCTATGTTCGTGTTGGCCGATTGGATCGTAATAATTGCACTGGGCGATCAGTGGCTAGAAGTGATCCCAGTTGTCCGAATACTGGCAATCGCCATACCCGTGCAAGTCGTATTGTCCACTAGTGGCAGTTTCTTCCAGGCAATGAACCGCACTGACTTGATGTTTATGAGCGGCACACTGTCTGCCGTTGTCATGGTAAGCGCTATAGCCGCTGGGATTATACAACGAGATATCCAGCTCCTGTGCTGGTCCTTAGTAGCGGCATTTCATATTAACTTTGTGCAAGCGTACTACTACATGTACCGCAAGGTATTCCGAGCACCTTTACGTTGGCACCTGTTCCGTATGCTGCCTGCCGCTGTAGTGATAGCTGGGATGATTGGCTGGGCTTGGTTACCGGTGAAGTGCTGTTAGCCAACGAAATTTAGTCAGTTGCTGACTCTACTAGTTGGCATACTAAGCATTCTGAAAAACTAGGAATTCTTGCACAACAGATCGCAATCGGAACAGCTGCTCGTGTTTCAGGTGGTCCATGGTAAAAAGAAGACATTATTAACTAGATTAAAGCGCGAATAGTCCCCTAAAAATGGGCGGCTATCTGAAAAACACCGCGCGCCAGATAAATTAAAAGAGAAATTAAATGAAAGTTGTGCATTTGGTTGCAGGATCATTAACTGGAGGTGCTGCTCGCGGTGCTTATTGGTTGCACAGAGGATTGATTAAAACGGGCCTCAATTCAATATTGGTTACGAGCGGTCAAGATGCACTCGATGATTCCAGTGTTATTAGTCTGTCAAACACAAAGGTTGGTAGAGTTAAAACAATTGCTCTTAATCAGGCTGATAATCTTCTTTTGAAGTTATATCCGAAAAAGAAATCTAGAATTTTCAGCACTGGCTTTTTTGGTCGATGGCTTTCTGCTTTAGATTGTATAAATGACGCCGATATAATTCACTTACATTGGATAAATGGTTTCGTTTCATTGCGTACAATATCTCAGTTCAAGCAGCCTATAGTTTGGACGTTACGAGATATGTGGCCTTTTACTGGGGGGTGTCATTATTCAATGGATTGTACGCGATACACAGAAGGATGTGGTACTTGCCCCCAGCTCCAAAGTCAACGTCGAAACGATATTTCTTATAGAATCGTCAATAAGAAACTATTAACTTTCAAGAACAATATACAACCAGTGGGCATTAGTCATTGGATTACCGAGCAAGCTAAAAAAAGTACCGTTTTCGCAAATCAAAATCCGATCACAATACTAAATAATATAGATACCAACGTTTTTAGTCCTCTCGATAAGGGGATCGCCCGAGAAGTTCTTAGTATTAAAACCAACAAAAAGGTAATTTTGCTTGGAGCGACTAACGTCCTGGATTTTTATAAAGGCTTTGGTAAGGCAATTGAGTCACTGAGTTATCTGGATAAAACCCAATTTGCATTATGTGTATTTGGTAGATCTGATCAACGCCTTTTAGATGAAACAGGATTTGAGTACTACAAGCTGGGTTATTTAAACGATAACGTTTCGCTACGGTTAGCGTATAGCGCAGCTGATGTATTTGTAGCTCCAAGTATTATGGAAGCGTTTGGTAAAACGCTGGCAGAGTCTCTTTCATGCGGAACACCCGTTGTTTGCTTTGATGCAACCGGCCCTCAAAGTATTGTCGACCATAAAGTAGATGGATACAGGGCTCGTCCCTTTGATCCTTCCGACTTGGCTGAGGGTGTGCGATGGGTAACTAATGACGCTGATTATAGGTCTCTAAGTATTAGCGCCCGTCAAAATGCCATTACAAAATTTGATAGTCTTGTGATCGCAAGACAGTATAAAGATCTATACAACAGGATGTTAACAACATGAAAAAAGCACTAGTCACTGGCATAACTGGCCAAGATGGCTCATATCTCGCCGAATTTTTGCTGGAGAAGGGCTACCAAGTACACGGTATAAAACGACGCGCCTCCTCTTTTAATACTCAGCGTGTCGACCACATCTATCAAGATCCCCATGTCGACAATCAAAACTTCATACTTCATTATGGTGACTTAACTGATACGTCCAATCTGACGCGAATTTTGCAGGAAGTTCAACCTGATGAGGTATATAACCTGGGTGCTCAATCTCATGTAGCCGTGTCATTCGAGTCACCTGAGTACACCGCGGATGTTGATGCTATCGGAACACTGCGTCTGTTGGAAGCCATTCGTTTGCTTGGGTTAGAGAAAAAAACACGCTTTTATCAAGCTTCAACGTCTGAGCTTTATGGGTTAGTGCAGGAAATTCCTCAAAAGGAAACCACTCCCTTCTATCCCCGATCACCTTACGCAGTTGCCAAGCTTTACGCTTACTGGATTACTGTGAATTATCGTGAGGCATACGGCATGTATGCCTGCAATGGCATTCTGTTTAATCACGAGTCACCGCGGCGAGGTGAAACCTTTGTTACTCGGAAGGTTACTCGTGGTTTGGCAAACATAGCTCAGGGCCTGGAGAAATGTCTTTACATGGGCAACTTGGATTCACTAAGAGATTGGGGGCATGCAAGAGATTACGTGCGTATGCAGTGGATGATGCTTCAGCAAGGGCATCCGGAGGACTTCGTCATAGCCACTGGTGTTCAATATTCCGTTCGTGATTTTATTACGTGGAGTGCGAACGAGCTGGGTGTGACTCTTCGGTTCGAGGGGGTAGGGGAGCAAGAAGTGGCTATTGTAGAGTCAGTGCAAGGCGACAAGGCACCGTCTGTTAGCGCGGGTGATGTAATAGTGAAGGTAGATCCGCGGTACTTTAGGCCTGCAGAGGTAGAAACGTTATTGGGGGATCCTGCTAAAGCTAAGGACAAGCTTGGTTGGACGCCGGAGATAACCGTGCAGCAGATGTGTAGTGAGATGGTTGCTGAGGACCTGAAGATAGCGCAGCGTCATGCGTTATTAAAGAAGCACGGTTACGAGCTGCCAATATCAACTGAGAATTAGTTTTATGCAAAATCCAAAAAGAGTTTACGTTGCGGGACATCGAGGCATGGTGGGTTCTGCATTAGTGCGATTGCTTGAAACGCAGAAGCATGTTGAATTAATTACTGAATCACGTTCTAAGCTTGACCTAACAAATCAAGCAGCCGTTAATGACTTCTTCAGGTGTAATAAGATAGATGAGGTTTATTTGGCTGCAGCTAAAGTTGGGGGTATTCACGCCAACAATACCTATCCGGCCGAATTTATATACCAAAATCTGATGATAGAGGCCAACATTATACATGCTGCGCACATGAATGATGTACAAAAGCTACTGTTCCTTGGTTCGTCATGTATCTACCCGAAGTTTGCCGAGCAGCCGATGAAGGAAAGTGCGCTTTTAACGGGTCCGTTAGAGCCGACTAATGAGCCTTATGCGATAGCAAAAATAGCAGGGATAAAGTTGTGCGAGAGTTATAACCGTCAGTATGGTCGTGACTATCGTAGTGTCATGCCTACAAATCTTTATGGCCCGAATGATAACTTTCATCCTGAAAATAGCCATGTCATACCAGCTATGATGAGGCGATTTCATGAAGCCAAGCTTTCTGGTGCTACTCAGGTGGTAATATGGGGTAGCGGGAAGCCCAGACGAGAGTTCTTACATGTTGATGATATGGCTGCAGCTTGCTTGCATATCATGAAATTAAATGATGAGGCATATAAGGCAAGCACTGAGCCAATGCTTTCTCATATCAACATCGGCTCTGGCCATGATTACTCGATCGAAGAATTAGCGCGCATTATGGCGGTGGTGGTTGGTTATCAAGGTGAGCTGGTTTTTGATACAAGTCGGCCTGATGGAGCAATCCGCAAGTTAATGGATGTCCGACGCCTTGAATATCTAGGATGGACTGCGAGCATTAGTTTAGTTGAAGGATTGGCAGAGGTATACTCTTGGTATATTTCCAATATCCTTGGTGCTAGGTGTTAATATGGTTCATAAAAATTAAAGGAAACGGGCTGCGACTGTTTATCTTCCTAGATTACGAAAAAATTCTACTTTTTATTTCGGCTAACAATTCCGATGACAAGTAGTGTGTTAATACAAAAAGTTGCATTAAAGTACCAATTTTAAATAGAGATTAATAATTGAAAGAAGGCCCCTCTTGTCGATTTCCTTTTTTTACAATAATTACTGCCTCTTATAACTGCAAACGGCATATTATCTCTACAATTAATTCAATACGTGATCAGAGATATAATTTTATAGAGTGGATAATAGTCGATGGTGGTTCAACCGACGGTACCGTAGAGGTTATCAAAGAATCTGCGAATTTGGTTTCTCATTTCATCTCTGAAAAGGACTCCGGCATTTATGATGCGTGGAATAAGGCTTGCAAGTTAATTTCTGGCAACTGGGTGTTGTTTTTAGGCGCAGGTGATGAGTTCTGCGATGAGAATGTTTTGTATAACTTGTCCAACTATGTGAGAGAAGCCCCCGATTTCTTGATTTTCTATGGGCGTGTTAGGGTGCAGCGTGGAAGGCACATTATTGAAGTAACCGGAGAGGTTGATACGGTAAAGTGGCAAAAGGGAGTAGTAAGCATACCTTGCCACCAAGGAGTCGTCCATCCTGCAGTACTATTTGAAGGATCAAATAGCTTTGATGAGACCTATAAGGTTCTAGGTGATGCAAAATTTTTGATTAAAAAACAAATAGAAGGGTATCGATTTAAGTATATTAATCTTGATATTTCTGTTATGGATGCTGATGGCATTAGCAGTAAACCTGAGTTATCTGCAGTAATCTATAATGAGCAAGATCGTATTAGGAACGAGCTAAAACTGGCTCGTACGTTTGTGTCAGAATTTTATCGCAAAAGACTATTGCTTAAGTCATTTGGTTATCTATATTTTGGTAAAAGATTTAGTTTTATAGTTAATATATGGAGGCTTTTGTCAGGAAAAAAAAGATATGACTAATCAATAACTTATCTAAAAAAGTTGCGCTGAAATTTATATAAGCTCACCAAGTCTGTTTATCCTAATTCTTACGAAGAATAACTTAGAAAGTTTTGCCCATTTTAACGACCCTTTTGCATTCATTACCTTATTTATTGGTGATAAGTTGAAAAACATATTAATAACAGGCGGGGCAGGGTACATCGGCTCACAGATGTCTAAAACTCTGGTGAGAGCTCGGTATAACGTAACCGTTATTGATAACATTTCTACTGGCCACTTAAGTCTTGCAAAGTACGGACGACTTATTAAAGCCGATCTTAGGGACAAGCCTTTAATTAATAGTATTGTGGCATCAGGTAACTTTGATTCAGTGATCCATTTTGCAGGAAGTAGCATAGTCGGAGAATCCGTAACAGATCCTGCTGTCTATTTTGATAATAATACAGCTGTGACTATAGGTTTGCTTAATATTTTAGTTAGGAATGGTGTAAAGAACTTTGTGTTTTCTTCGAGCGCTGCCATATATGGAGAGCCAAAATATACCCCTATCGACGAGTCACATCAACAGTGTCCGACTAACCCATATGGTTTAAGTAAGTTGATGGTAGAGATGGTGCTTCGCGATTACCATAAGTCCTACGGCCTTAATTCTGTTGTGTTGAGATATTTTAATGCCTGCGGCGCTGACCCTGAATTAGAACTAGGTGAATTGCACGAACCGGAATCACATCTAATACCACTTGTTTTACAAGCTGCGTCAGGGCGGCGTGACTCTATCAAAATTTTCGGAAATGACTATCCAACAGTAGACGGAACATGTGTCCGCGATTACATACATGTTTACGATATCTGTTCAGCACATTTGTTGGCGATGAAGTCTATGTATAAATGCCAAAATTTGGGAGTAAATTTTTACAATTTAGGGAATGGTGTGGGTTTTTCGGTAAAAGAAGTAATTGAAACAGCAAAGAGTGTTGTGCGTCAGGATAATTGCACTATAAAAGTTTCTGAGGAAACTCGACGGCTTGGTGATCCTGCTATTCTTGTCGCTGATTCGACGAAAATAAGGAAAGAGCTGGGCTGGTCTCCTAGATACCCGGATCTTTATGAGATTATCAGTCATGCTTGGGAATGGGAGAAAAAATATTTAAAATCAGATGGGGCTGATGATTGAAATATGGTTGAGATGAAAGTCGGGAAGCATTCGGTAGTAATAAATGTTGTAATTCCTACTTTTGGGAATTCATCAAAATTAATAGATGCTGTACAGTCCGTTCTTGATGGCTCTAGAGGCTTGGATGTGCATATATATGTTGTTGACAATAATATTCCAGCTGGAAGACCTTGTGTTCCACAGTCGTATTTTTCGGATCAAACATGTGTAACCTTACTTGAAGGACACATCAATGGTCCGTGCCAAGCTAGGAATCTAGCAATTACATGTATGCGCCCAGCAGAATATGTATTTTTTTTGGATGACGATATAACTGTTCCCTTTGGTTATTTTGAGTTGGCTATTGATTCTTTCAGAAAAAGTGGCGGCGATATCATTACTTTCAATACATATAAAATTTCAAATCCAGTTATTGCATCAGCACGAAGATTGATAATATTTTTAATCTTTTGTGGTGCGATATCAGATCCAAGAGGCTTAGTGAAAAAGGTTGCGAAATGCAATGTTGTCAGTGGTGGAAATTTCGCCATTAAAGGAGAAATCGTAAGTAGGATATTATGGGATGAGGGGTATTTGGGGTATTCATTTGGAGAGGATGTAGACTACGGAGTCCGTGCATCAAAAATTTTGACAATACTTTACGACCCATCTGTAAATCTTAATCACCATTCGATGTTAAAGAATAGTAATGAATCTGATCTGCTAAAACGATATTTTGGATTGGCATATGTTTTAAAGAAAAATTTTAGTTTTAGTTCACTAATGATAATTAACTACGGTTTTGTAATTTTCCTAAAATCCCTATTTTTATTTAGGATTAAGTTTGCTATTAAAATGGTAAGTTACTACATTCCATGGGCTGTTGTTGTGCGAAATCCAAAACATATTCTGTCTAGGTATCTTGAAATTTAATCGGAATCAAATGTCAGCAAGAATTATTTTGTCAAATGCAATTTTGGGGCCGAGAGTCTTCCTGAGCTTGTCTGGGCTAGGTTTTGCTGGAACATTTATTGTTTTTAATTCTGGTGATGGCGGGATTTCTTCAAGTTCACCAGGTCTTTATATAGCTGCTTTATTGTTACTAATTTACTCATTAAGCATTTTGGTGAAATGTAATTATTATCTAAGCAGGCATACGGTCATAGATTTAATTGCAGCGCTTTTTTTGGTGATATATTCAGCTGCTCAGTCTTATGTTAATGATGAGGATATTGTGAATGCTGTTGGTCGAAATGGATTCTTGATAATTACCTTGTTTCTAACTCGTTATATAAATAGCTATAACGCAAAAAAAATATTCTCGGCTTTGTGTTACGTATTTGCGGTAGAGGTTTTTATTAGATTTTATTCTGGTGCAGCTAGTTTTGATGGTTTGTATTCATTGAAGCAGTCGATTATTTTTCCAGATACCAATTTTATTGGTGTGGTTATAGCTCCTGTGGTTGCATTGTTATGGTCATTTAGGCATCATTTGTTTTTGCCCAGTTTGATGCTAATACTGCTCACAGCTTCGCGCACAGCTTATATCGGTTTATTAGCATTACGGTTTTCTTTGGCGTTCCCAATAATTTCTTTGATAGGGTTAATCTCGGGGTTAATTATACTGTTAGTATTCAAGGATATTATCTTTTTATTCTTGTACAATTTAGACGGGAGTTTGGCAACTAAGATTG
Source organism: Pseudohongiella sp. (assembly GCA_036834885.1). Taxonomy (GTDB): domain Bacteria; phylum Pseudomonadota; class Gammaproteobacteria; order Pseudomonadales; family Pseudohongiellaceae; genus Pseudohongiella. The sequence goes on from DAITNA010000011.1 coordinate 67,781, forward strand.
ATATTTTCAATACCTCAATCCGCTTGTTGTCTGATGCACAGAGCATGCTTTGGGGCTATGGTAAAAACGGAGTATTGGAGTACGCAATAGACGAGACTGGAAGACAGTTGCATGTTGGGCATACTCTCCCAGGCAATATATCGCAATATGGGGTAGTTTTGCCTATTTCTGTTTTGCTTTTATCTTTGCGTTTTTTAGATGCAGAGGATCGAGTTCCATTTTTCTTCTATCTCATGGCAGTTGGACTGTCTGGTCTTTTTCCATACGCTTACATCGGTTTTGCTGCGATTTTTTACAAGGCAGCAAAAATAACTATTCGAAAAAATGAGGTTTCAAGATAGTTTAATCCTTGTGCCTAAGAAATTTTAAATAGAATATCTCTCGCATTTTCGACGGCATAACAAATATGGTGCTTCGCAATACGCCATGAATAAAGCCCATATAAGATGATTTTAGCCCCAGTTTTATTAAATGTCTTTGTAGTTCTATTTCAGCTAGTGCGTATTTTACTCCTCCGCGTCTTTTAAACATATCTCTGCCTGCGCTAGCAATCACCAAGGGGCTATCTATATTGGCAGATTTTGCGCCTTGCGCTAGCATTTTGGCCCACAGAGCATAGTCTTCTTTCAAAAAAATATTCGGATATCCACCGGCCTCAAGTGCTTTAGAGGTTCTAAAAATCACTGTCATGTGGTTAAATGGGTTTCTCGCCTTTATGTAATTCAATATCTTGTCATGCTCAGTAGCTGTCCTGCGTATGGCAACTAAGTTGCCTTCAGAGTCTATTTCCTCTATTGCTGTGCCAATAATATCTAAAGTAAAGCCGTGTTTTTCTAAAGCAGCTCTCTGTGTCTCAAATCTTTTGGGTTTGTTGTAGTCATCAGCATCAGCTCGCGCTACCCAGTCAGTGTCAACGTGCGTTAATCCTATGTTAAGTGCGCGTGCTAACCCCACATTCTGTTGTAACTTAATACTTTTTATATCGTACCTTGATATTAGTGTATTTACTGCATCTTCAGTTTTTGAGGGTAATTCGCCATCTATCACTAGTATAAATTTGTTAGGTGGTAATGAGTTCTCGAAGCAGCTTTGAACCGCTTTTACTAGAAGGTCTGGCTTGTCATTCTTGTATACAGACATTAAAACGGTTAGGCCGCCTGGATAGCATGGTGTTTTTAATGCGCCGTTTTGGTTCATAGAACTTTCCAAGTTTTCGGTATTAAATTTTTCGGTGTTGTTTTGCTGGCAAACCAGTTTTTTGGTGCGACAACGATTTTTTCTGGATCATGGTTAAGCCAAGCAGCCCACCAGCTAAAGCTACTATTCGCGATTATATTGTGCTTACAAAGTGACATTAGTTGCATGTCAACAAAGCTTTTATTGCCTTCATTGTGAATGATGTTAAGTTTAATTCCTAGATTATCCATGTTTTCTACAACCCATACAGGATCGTCCGTGAACACAAAATATTCTGAGTTAGGTTGTTGGCTTTCTATATAAGCTATCGCACTAATGTAATATTCGATAGGGCATATTCCGTGTAGATGGAGAGCTTTTTTAGATTTAATGTAATCGCCACGCCTGACATGAATTGAAACAGAGGTGCAGCTTTCTATTCTGCTACTATGAGTTTCATTCTCAGCTGATAGTGGATTTATAAAAGTAAAGTCTGATGCAACGGTTGATTTGAATTCAGAAAAAAAATCTTCACTTTGCCAGTATCCGTGCATATAGTAAAATCCATTTAAGTCCTTAATGTTGTAATTACAATTTTCAAATGATGATTCGGTTATGAACCTGTGACCTACTATCTTCGCTAAATTGGATCTATTATAGAGTTCTCTGAATCGGCGTGAAGAGAATATGGTGCCTAACTGTTGTCCAATAAGCTCGTTACTTGCTATTTTCGGGGTAAGGCCAAAAACAGTGCTAAGCTCATAACCATTGTGCTGTTTTTGAGCATTTATAGTTTCAGTGCAAATAAATAAATCGTATCCAAATTTCAAGGATAGGGCTCTTCCTGCTGCGTACTGAAACATTTGGTTACCCAGGCCGCCAGCAAGATTGGTTATCACAACTTTCATAAACAACCTTTTCAAAATCAATAGTCAATCAATTCCATTTTTCACTTCTATTAAGAATTTATGTTATTGTATTAATTCTCAAGCAATGACTTTCTGTGTTGTAAAACAAGATTGTGAGGTAAGCGTGGCGTATTATATTTTTTTATCATCTTTATATTTGAAGTCATTATCTATCATTATCTGGAGCCCATCTTTTAGTGAATACTTTGGCAAGAATTGAGTAGCTTCTAATTTAGCTGTTGAAATTGTCGTTTCCGCAGCAAACTTGCGGATCCTGATTGCGCTGATAGGCAGTTTTTTACCACTTACTTTGGCTGCAATATCCAGCAGGCTACCTGTTAACAACCCTAACCACAGAGGTAACTTGATATTTGACAGTTTTTTATCGAGTTTATCCGCAATTATTGAAGCTATCTCAGAACTTGATAGGTCTGGTTTGTCGCAAAAATTAAAAACTTGTATTCCTTTTTTGTCGATCAGCTCTGTAAGAAATTTCGCAATATTGCTGACATAACCCATCGATTTTCTATTTTTTCCATTGCCTATCATGATAAATCGACCCGAATTGATCTGTGCAATCAGGTTGTAAACGTTCCCTCGATTCCCTTCCCCAAACACCACGGCTGGTCTGATAATGCCAAGGCAGCGTGTATCGTCTTGGTTGGCCCATTCTTGGAATCGCTTTTCGGCCTCCCATTTTGTCCGGCCATATTCGTTAAATGGCTCAGCCGGAAAGCTCTCGTCAGGGCAGTTTTTGTTGAGTCCATAGATTGCGACAGTCGATGTGAAGATGATGTGGCTTATACCGTTTGCAACGGCCGCATTAATAATATTCTCTGCACCCAGAACGTTTACTTCGTGGTAGAGGGAAAGAGGAGTTACGTCATCGCGGTGTTCTGCTGCCAGGTTGTAGATGATGTCTACGCCTTTGGCTGCGACGAGTAATTGCTCCACTGATCGAACATCGCCAATAACTGAAAGATTTGGGTACTTCTGGCTAGGGCTTATGTCAAAGATGCTGACGTTATGACCTGCATCAATTAATTCGTCTACCAAGCGCGTGCCTATGAACCCGCTGCCACCAATTACCAATATATTCAATGTCGTTCCTCAAACAATCTGATTTTTTGTTTGCCAATTTTTTAAAATTTTTCAAATCCGCCCAAACGTATCCTCAAACCGCACAATATCATCTTCACCAAGATAACTTCCGCTCTGCACTTCAATCAATTCCAGAGCAACCTTGCCTGGATTGGTCAGTCTGTGCACTTCCCCTAACGGGATATACACAGACTGATTTTCTGCCAGTATCGTTTCCTTCTCACCGACCTTAACCTTGGCCGTGCCAGACACCACTACCCAGTGCTCCGCGCGGTGATGATGCATTTGTAACGACAATGACGCGCCCGGTTTCACGCGTATGCGTTTGACCTGATAGCGATCACCAAAGTCGACACTGTCATAACTGCCCCAGGGGCGGTGTACTTCGCGGTGATACAGGTGTTCATCCCGTGCGGTGTTTGCAATCTGCTCAACTACTTTTTTGACATCCTGCACCTGATCTTTGTGCGCCACAAGCAGGGCATTTTTGGTGTCGACTACCACCACATCATCTAGCCCAATGGTAACCACCAGTTTGTCTTTGGAGGTGTTGTGCACCAGGCAGTTGTTGGAGTTTAGGCTGATTACATCACCCAGGCAGGCGGTGCCGTCTTTTGTTTTATCCAGAATCTCCCAGATCGCGCGCCAGCTCCCGATGTCGCTCCAGCCCGCAGCCATGGGTACCACGCGCACTTTGTGCGTGCCAGTATCACCCGCTTTTTCCAACACGGCGTAGTCGATAGAGTCAGCCGGGCACTGCGCAAAGCTGTCCTTGTCCACGCGCACAAAATCCAGATCTTTTTTGGCCAAGCTGAAGGCCTGTTGGCAGCAGGCCAGCATTTGTGGTTGTGATTGCTGCAAGGCGCTGAGATAGGCCGCGGCTTTAAACACAAACATGCCACTGTTCCACAGGTGCTTGCCGGAGTTCAGGTATGACTGGGCAGTGGCAATGTCTGGTTTTTCGGTAAAGCGGAGGACTGCGGTGGCTGTTGGTGTGTCGGACGGAACTATGCCTGCGTCGCCTGCGCTGCCAGTCTCGATATAGCCGTACCCGGTTTCCGGGTGTGTGGGTACAATGCCAAAGGTGATCAGGTCGTCCGAGGTGGCTGCTGAGTTGACGGCGGTTTGCAGGGCCTGCTCAAAGGCGTGTTGGTCGCGAATGACGTGATCCGCCGGAAACACGGCAATAATCGCCTGCGCATCCAGCTGCTGAGCCTGTAATGCCGCCAGCGCAATGGCTGGCGCCGTATTTTTGGCCTCGGGCTCCAGCAAAATGGCAGCAGGTTTGATGCCAATACTGTGCAGTTGCTCAGCCAGCATAAATCGATGATCGTCGTTGCACACAATAATCGGTGCGGCCAGATGTTTGACGCGCAGCGCGGTTTCTTGCAGAAGGGTATGCTCACCCCCGGTCAATTTGTGAAACTGTTTGGGGTAGTGCTTTCGTGACAATGGCCACAGCCGGGTGCCAGAACCGCCGGACAAAATGACGGGAAATACTTGCTGTGACATGTGACCTGCTCCTGCAAAAACGTTTCTTACTATTTATGTGCGCATGATTCTAGCATGCACGGTGGTTTCTGCCATGACCCGGATGGGTAACTGGTTTAATGACGGTTTAAAATCCGGTTTATTCGCAAGCCAATTGGAACCGCAATTGGCAATAACTGGATTGATCAGCTATAACAATCGCGTGGTATCGCAAACAAGGAGAATAACCATGAGCAAATACGCAGAAATCCGCGCCAAAATCACTGAATTGCAGAAGCAGGCCGACGAGATGTACGTCTCGGAAAAGAAGGCCGCCATTGCTGATATCAAGGAAAAGATTAAAACCTACGGAATAACAGCTGCTGAAATTGGACTGGATAAAAAGGCCCGCGCCCCGAAGGCGACCCCAGCCAAACCGGCACGTCAAACTCGATCGGCTGCTAAATCAAAAACTGTGAGCAAAGCCAAATCCTCTCCCAAAACCAAATCTGCAGCTTTTGTTGGCCCAAATGGTGAAACCTGGAGTGGCGGCCGTGGTAAACGTCCTGCCTGGGTGAATGAGATTCTGGCCGCTGGTGGGGATATCGAGCAATATCGGGCACGGTAGCTTTTAGCGTGCTGCCCATTCTTGTAATGCCTCAATCAATTGATCACTGCGACGGGTAATTGTGTCCGGATCAGCATGTTCCGGACGTCGCTTTAGTTGGTTACAGGCTTCTTGAATGTCCTCAAGGCAGCGAATCAGATGGCTGCCCGGTCCTGATCTGCCGATACCCAAGGCGTAATCCCGGAACTTGAAATCCCCGCCGATAATCTGATTGGACAGCACCAGCCGGGCATTTGGAATGCCGTATGAATCGGCAACTACCAGACCGTGCAGACTGGACGATAGTATCCGAGCGCAAGCGGATATCTCTGCACACACCTCGCCACATGGTCGTTCAACATCAATCATCCGAAATTCCTGATGGTCTGTTATCGCCATAATAGCTGGGTGTTGTTTGTCCACGTAGTGGGGCACAATGCCGCACGGTGGTGTTCCTCATGAACCACCGGTCTGCCAGTGATCTGTTCCACCAGATACGGCGACAGATCATCGCCAAAGTTGGGGCGGGGTTGATGTTGGTACCAGGACAGTGTGATCGGACGCATCTTCTGACAATCGATCTGTTGAGAAAACAAAAATATATCAATTGACCTTGGCTGAAGCCACCAGCTATAAACTGCACCCTGTTAAAGGCTGAATTGTGATCGTGCTTCGTGCTGCTGTGGAAATTGCTCAGAAAAACAAGAACCGCGTTGCGTTTGATTGGTTTCAGCGTGATTTGCCGGCCAGCACTTTACAGAAAGTGGAGAGCAGACGCCGGGGTTCTGCCACTGACGGCCGATCACTGGGACATCTACAAACGTATCCATCAGCTGTACTGGCTGAGTTTTGGGTCCTTCCCCAACCTGATTTCCGGCGGCACCTTTAACGAAAAAATCCAGTGGCTCAAGTTGTTTGGTCAGGATCCACGGATGGTGGAGCTGACCGACAAGTTGGCCGTCAAACGTTTTGTGACCCATCTTCTGGGTCCAGGCTTTGTGCCAATCACCTTGCAAACAGGCCGTCATGTTGATGAGCTTGACCTCTCCGCATTACCTCCCACTGCTGTTTTAAAAGCCAATCATGATTCCGGCTCCGTGCTGTTTGTGCTGGATGCCAACAATTTTCCACGTGATGACTACAAAAGGCGGCTGGATCGCGCCATTCGCCGCACTTATGGTCGCAATGGGGGTGAATGGCAGTATTGGCCCATTGAGCGCAAGGTATTTGTTGAAGAGTTGCTGCCCTTTCAAAATGGGGCTCCACCACCGGATTACAAATTCCATTGCGCCAATGGGCGTGTGCTGTGGCTGCAGTACATCTACGACCGCGGGCACGATACCAAGGAGGTAATCACTGACCGTAACGGGCAGGTCATGGGAGTGACCTTTGATCACAAAATGACGTCGGTGTTTGAGTTCACCAAGCCCGACAACTGGGATGCCTTGGTGGCGACAGCGGAAACTCTTGCAAAGGACTTTCCGTATGTGCGCGTGGATTTGTATGACATCCCGGTCAGCGCCACAGTCAAACGCATTCTGGTCGGGGAAATGACCTTTACACCGCTGAACGGCGCCTATCAGTCCGAAGGGAATGAGGTGCTGGGACGCTTGTTGCCGCTGGACCGCACACAGGTACGGCCCCCGATCAGTCAGAACTTTGCCATCCGTCAGTGGCGCCAATGGCTGAAAGGCTTTGCCATCGTCCGCAGGGCATGGGCCGGATTGCAGCGAACTCGCATCGCGCTGAAAGCCATGCTCATACGAATTCACTTGCCGCTGGCACTGCTGGCGCATAAAGCGCCGCGGCATAAGCTGGCCAAACCGGTGATTGTGTCCCTGACCAGTTACCCGCCGCGCTTCCCCTGGCTGGCCATGACCTTGCGCTGCTTGCTGCGTCAGTCTGTCAAACCGGACAAGTTGATCCTCTGGGTGGCGCAGGCTGACTACGATGCCTTGCCAGCGGAAGTGCTGGCATTGCGGCCCTATGGGCTGTGCATTGAAAAGGTGCCGGACATGAAACCCTATAAAAAGCTGATTCCGGCACTGCAGCAATTCGGTTTTGATGTGAATCACGTGATTGCCGACGATGACATGTATTACCCGGCGAACTGGTTGGAAAGCCTGTTGGCTGAGGGTGATGGCCAATCCGTGATGTGTCACTTCAGTCGGGAATGGCGTAGCGCAGCAGACCTTGATATCCCCACCTATACAGAATGGCCGGCGATGGCACCCGGTGCGCGTTCCCGTTACGGGTTGTTGATCGGACACGGCGGGGTGTGGTTTCCGCCCGGCAGTTTGGGGCCGGAGGCCTGTGACTATGAATTGGCGTCACAGTTGTGCCCCTTGCAGGACGATATCTGGTTCAGCTGGCATGCCTTGATGCGCGGGTTTGCGATTCAACGCACCGCGGTGTCCGTACCGCGTTTCAGCTGGCCTGGCGCCGATGACGGCGGCCTGGCGCTGTCTGCCCGCAACAATCCGCCGGGGGGCGGTAATGATGTGGCGGTGCAGAAGATGGTGGCGCATTACGGGATGCCGCGGTAATCAGCCCGAATTTTGATTTGGCTGCCAATGCCTGTCGAATGGTCTATAACCTTGACAGGCATTGTCACTCTAATTAGGATCTACTTTGTATATACATACTGTGCCGATGCGCACGCTGGCTATGTATGCGATTGAGGGGTGGCAGCCAATGCAAAGCGAAATTAAACAGTGGGGCAATAGCGCGGCCATCCGGCTCTCCAGAAGCATTCTGGCGCAGGTCGGGCTCGACATTGCCAGCCCGGTGGAAATTGAGGTCAAGGAGGGCCGAATCATGATTCAGGCGATCAGCAAACCGGTGCCCAAGCTGGCGCTACCGTACAGTGAGGCGGATCTGTTGCAGGGTTTGACGCCGTACACAGCGCATGCCGATGAGGCGGCTAGCCCGTCAGTATCCGAGCTTGATTACTGATGCCAGACTACATTCCCGAGCGTGGCGACATCGTTTGGCTGGATTTCGAGCCTGCAAAAGGCAAAGAAATTGGCAAATATCGGCCCGCGTTGGTGCTAAGTTCCCTTGTGTACAATCAGCAGACCGGGCTGCTCATTTGTTGCCCGGTCAGCACCAGCATCCGCGGGGCTGCCACGGAAGTACCAGTCGGCAATCTGGATGAGCCCTCTGTTGTCGCCTCAAACCTGATCCAGACGCTCTCATGGCGCGAGCGACACGTGAAGTTTGCTGCCCGGGCAGAGCCTGGTGTGTTTGATCAGGTGGTGTTGCGGGTCTTGCCGTTGATTGGGGCAGGAGTGGTAGCGAAATGACGGGCGTGTTGGTCACCGGTGGCGCCGGTTTTCTGGGGTCACATCTGTGTGAGCGCTTGTTGCAGCGCGGTCATCAGGTGTGGTGTATCGACAATTTTTATACCGGTTCGCGTAACAACATTGCGCACTTGCTGGCTTCGCCAAATTTTAGCCTGGTTGAGCTGGATATCACGCAACCGGATGTTGCCTCACACTTGAGGTTCCCGGTCTCACATATTCTTAACTTTGCCTGCCCGGCATCACCTGTGCACTACCAGTTTGACCCGGTATTCACAATTCGGACAAACGTGCACGGTACCTTGCATATGCTGGAATTGGCTCGCGCGCAACAGGCGTCGTTTTTGCAGGCCAGCACCAGTGAAGTCTACGGTGATCCGGATGTACATCCCCAGCCCGAATCGTATTGGGGACGTGTAAATCCGATTGGTTATCGCAGCTGTTATGACGAGGGCAAACGCTGTGCAGAGACCTTGTGTTTTGATTACCACCGTCAGTATGGCGTCGATATTCGCGTTGTGCGGATCTTTAATACCTACGGTCCGCGTATGCAGGTGGGTGATGGGCGGGTGGTCAGCAATTTCATCTCGCAGGCGCTGGCCGGTCGCGATATTACCTTGCAGGGTGATGGGTTGCAGACGCGCAGTTTCTGTTACGTCGATGACATGGTGGGTGGCATTTTGCGCATGATGGATCAGCCTGGTGACTTTACTGGGCCGGTGAATCTGGGCAACCCGGTGGAGTGCAGCATGCTTGCGTTGGCGCAGCGTGTGTTGCAGTTGACGGGATCGCGCAGCCGCCTGGTGTTCAAACCGCTGCCACCGGATGATCCACGTCAGCGTAAACCGGATATCAGCCTGGCACGTGAGCGGCTGAAATGGGAGCCTGTGGTGGCGCTGGATGAAGGTTTGCAGCAAACGATTGATTATTTCAGGACGGTGTTATGAGCACACAGACAGTGCTGACCATTGTGATCCCCTGCTACAACGAACTCGGCAGCTTGCGGCGTTTGCTGGACGCCGTGGTGGGTATGCCATATCCACACAAGGAAATTATTGTGGTGGATGACTGTTCACGGGACGGCACGCGTGAGTTGTTGCAGCAGCAGATTGAACCTTCCGGGCTGGTACAGCGCGTGATTTATCACGATAAAAATCAGGGCAAGGGCGCGGCGCTGCGTACCGGTTTTGCCGCAGCCACTGGTGATATCGTGATCGTCCAGGATGCGGATCTGGAATACAACCCGGCTGAAATTCCGCGTGTGTTGGCTCCGATTCTCAGTGGTGATGCCGATGTGGTGTACGGTTCGCGTTTTTTGGGTGGGCAGGGGCATCGTGTTGTGCGGTACTGGCACCGGCTTGGAAATCGTTTGCTGACAACGCTGTCCAATTGGTTCACCAATTTGTACCTGACCGACATGGAAACCTGTTACAAGGCGTTTCGCCGCGAGATTATCCAGAGCATTGTTATTGAAGAAAATCGTTTTGGTTTTGAGCCGGAGATTACGGCCAAGTTGGCGAAGCTGAGATGCCGAATTTACGAGGTGCCAATTTCCTACCACGGACGCAGTTATGACGAAGGCAAAAAAATTGGCTGGCGTGATGGTGTGCGTGCGGTAATCTGTATTGTGAAGTACAACCTGTTCAGGTAATCCCATGAAACGATTGCTGCACTGGAGCATGCCAATCATTGTGGTGTGCAGCCTGTTGTTGCAACTGGCGCTGTTGACACAGGGGCACAACTGGGGCGGTGACTTTTCAGCCTATATCATGCAGGCCATGAGTGTTGTCGATGGTAACGTCGATGACTTTGTGTTGCGTAACCGTTTTGCCATGCAAATGTCGTCGGAAGCGGTCGGGCCGGTGACGTATCCTTGGGGATTCCCTTTGCTGCTGGCCCCGGTGTATGCCCTGGCTGGTCTGGATGTGCAGGTGTTCAAGTATTTGCTGGTGCTGGTGTACCAGTTGTTTTTGCTGGTGTTGTGGTTCGGGTTTGCTGATCGCCTGACGCGGTATGAGCGCTTGGCCTTGTTGGCAGTGTTCGCCTTTAATCCTTTTCTGCTGAAGTTTGCCAACCATATTCTGTCAGACATTCCGTTCTTGCTGTGCTCGACTGCGGCTTTGCTGATGGTGGATCAACTGAGGCAAGGCCGTTGGTCTGCAGCGGCTGTGCGCGTGGGTGTGATCACCGGACTTCTCATGGCGTCTGCCACCCTGATGCGCACACAAGGTATTTTGCTGGTGCCTGTGTTTATGTTGGCTGTTCTGTTGCCACAGCCGCAGTGGCGAGTGCTGTGGAGCGGTTTGGCCAGTGCCGGCATTATGGTGTTGTTGTCCTGGTGGTTATTGAGTGACGGTACCAGCTCCTATGTAGAACAGGCGGCAGCAACTGGTGTGCAGACGGTGCTCGATAATACCGTGTATTACGCTGTCCTGATGCGCGAGTTTTTTACGGTGTCTGGCCGGTTTGAATGGCTCGGGTTGTCGGTTTACCTGATGACCTTGCCCTGTGTTGCACTGGGCATTTGGGTTGAGCGTGCGCGGTCATGGTTATTTACCGTTTATGCACTGCTGACACTGGCACTGTTGCTGGTGTGGCCTTATCAGCAAGGTCTGCGTTTTCTGTTCCCGCTATTACCCTTGTATGTGTATTGGGGCCTTGTGGGATTGCGTTGGTTGACGCAGCGGTTTTTGCTGGCGGCATGGTTTGTGCCCTCCATACTGGCGGCTCTGGTCTTGATGTTTTCAAGTGCGTCGACAGTGAGTGCGGCGATGAACCTGATACGCGGGCAACCGGTACCCGAAGGTCCGTATACCGCGTTGGCGCAGGAGATGTTTGCCTTTGTGGGGCAACAGACGCATGCGGATGACGTGATGGTGTTTCGCAAACCACGGGTGATGCGCCTGATGACGGGACGCGATGCGTTGATGTATCGCACCGCTGACGATATCCGGTACGGTGACTATGTGATTATTGATCGTCTGAATCAGGGTGACCAGTTGGAAGAAGCCGAGGTGCAAACCTTGATCGCACAGGGTCTACTGATGGCCGTGTTCACCAATGAGCAGTTTGATGTCTATCGGCGCATCCATTGACGCCACCACCTTGCCCTGATCGATGGTATAAACCCGATCACAGCGCTGCACCGTGCTCAGCCGGTGCGCAATGATAATCACCGTTTTGTGCTGCATCAGCGCGTGAATGGACTCCATGATGCGTTGTTCGCTTAAGCTGTCGAGTGCGCTGGTGGCTTCATCCAGCACAATCACGTCCGGATCATGATACAGCGCACGCGCGATGCCGATGCGTTGGCGCTGCCCGCCGGACAGTTGCACGCCGCGTTCTCCGACTTTTGTGTGTACACCCTCCGGCAGTTGTGCGATCAGATCGTCGATGTGGGCGAGCTGGATTGCGCGTTGCAGTTGTGTGTTGTTGATCTCATGTTCAGGTACGCCAAAGGCGATGTTCTGGCGAATGCTGGCATCGCTCAGGAAAATGCTTTGCGGCACATAGCCCAGGCTGTTTTGCCAGGCGCGGCGATTGTTGTCATTGATCACCTGATTGTCCACACACAAGTGGCCACTGTCCGGCACCAGCAATCCCAGCAGCATGTCGATGCAGGTGGTTTTGCCCGCGCCTGAGGGGCCCACAAAACCAACCGCCTGACGGGCCGGAATGTGCAAGCTGACGCCATTGAGCGCCGGCTGCTGTTTGTTGGGGTAGGTGAAATGGACATTGCGCAGCTCAATGCTGCGCTGCGGTGTCAGGCGCTGGTGGCCTGCGGGACTCAGCGCGGTGCTGCGCAGGGATTGTGTCAGGTCGTCCTGAATGGCGTGCAGGGCGGGCAGGTTGCTGCGAATCTGCGCGAGGCTGCTGTAAATCTGCTGGAAAGCGGGCATCAGTTTGAAGCCGGCCAGTGCATACAGGGAGAGCAGGGGCAGCAGCGTTTCCGCGTCAGTGCCGGTTCCGAGCAGGTACAGCACCAGCATGATGACGGTGCCGTAGGCGGTCAGTTCCACCAGATAACGCGGCACTTGCGCCAGTGCGTTCATGTTGCCCTGATGATACGCGAGTGATTGTGCGCTGTGCGCGTACTCGTCCACGTAGTGTTTCTGGTGCCCGGACAGCAGCAATTCCTTGATGCCACCAAAGCCTTCTGTCATCAGTCGGTAACGCTGCCTTCCGGCAGTGACGGCGTGTCTGCCGCTGCGGTTCAGGCGTTTGCGCACAGTCAGAAACAGCAGCGAATACAGCAGCAAAAACATCGCGGCGACGATGAGTGTGGCGCCAGGGGCTATCATAAAAACGGTGATCAGCAGCAGGCTGGCGGTGACGATGCGGGCATTCATGTGCAGCAGGGGATTGATGATTTGCGCCATGACACGTTGGCACTCACCGGCGATGTGGTTGGTCAGTGTCGCGCTGTGATGCGTGGTGTGGTACAGCCAGTGCCGCGTCAGGTAATGCTGATACAGGCGGGTGCTCATGCCGGCGCCCAGTTGCTGGCCGATATGAATCAGGCGCCAGGTGGTTGCCATGCTGGTGAGGCTGCTGAGGGTGAGCAAGCCGAGCACGGCAAAACCGGACCAGAACAGAAACTGGTTGGCTGACTCGGCACCGCTGGCCTGAAAGGCACTGGCCAGCCAGCCCTCGCCACTGAGAATGCTGCGATCGGCGACCATGGTCATAAAGGGCAGGATGGCGGCCACACCGATCACTTCCATGATGGCCATCAGCAATACCAGCCATTGCAAGGTCATCACCTGTCGGCGTTGCGGGGCCGTTAACAGCGACCAGAGTTGGCGCAGATCATGCCACATGGTTATAACTTGTCCTTGAGTTTTTTAATGGCCGGCAGTGAGCGTGCTGCCTGGTAAAGGCCGATGGCTTTGAGCAGGGGGACAGGTAGCATCAATAAACGCCGCTTCCAGTCACCACGATCCAGCCGGATGTGTTCAAACAAACCCTCAGCCTGGGCGATGCGAAAATCCTGGGTTTCCCACCACGGCTGAATGACACGCTCGGGCCAGGTGATCTGGTGCGGGTCGTTGGCGGTGAAGCGATCCGCCAGCGTGGCGAGCAGCCAGTCGCGCCGATACAAGGAGGGGTTGTCGGTGTAGTTCATATACCGCGCCGTGGTCTGCAAAAACCGCGGATTGGCGGCGCAGCGCTGGATTTTGTCTGGGTAGGCCTGCTCCGGGTGTTCCATCCAGTACAACGCGTTGAACAGATGGCTTTGCCAGCGTGCTTCATTGCCGGGCACGTTGTCGGCGGCCCAGTTGGGTTCACCGGGATGTCGGCGGCTGCGGTAGAGCACCACGTCGATGTTGTGATGGGCGAGCAGCTCGATGCCGTGTTCCAGTTCGGTGTTGTCGCGGCGCAGATCATGTATCAGCCGGAAGTCGTTTTGCAGGTACAGAATGTAGGGATGTCTGGCACGTTCCGCCAACCAGCGGTACGCGGCACCAATGCCGATGTTGTGGCCGGAGCCGTAGTATTGCAGGCCGTATTGTTTGGCGATGCGGATGTCTTTGCTGCTGATTTGCTGGAAATAAATCAGTTTGTCATCGCACAGCTCGAGCAGGCCGTTTTGGCGGTAACTCTCCAGCGTGGCCAGCAGGGTTTTGTGTGATTGCCAGCTCAGGATCAGCAGGGAGACCGGCATCATGACGGCAGCCCTGCGTTGGGTTTTTGTTCAAGCAAACCGTTCCGGATCAGGCGGGGAATGCCTTGACCCGTCAGGTTGAGCCGCGACAGGCGACTGTCGTTGACGTAGTGATGAGAACAGGTGTCGGGGCCGAGGCCGCGTTCTGTCGAAATCTGGTAGGTCTCTGGCAACCGGATCATGCGTTCACCGAGTCTGGAAAACAAGGCCGCCCACACGGTTTGTTCCAGCCAGTTGGCACGCGGGCAGGGCTGGCGCTGATAGTACGCCTGCAGGCACTGTTCCACATAGTGTTTGTCGTACAGCCGTCCGTCAGGCAGATACATCAGCCCCACATTGACCTTGGGTAAACCCGCTGCGCCGAGCACCGCGGGCCAGCGTGACAGCGGCCAGGTGTAGGCGTCTTGCCAGTCGCTCATGTAAAAGCCCTGTTGCCGGTCGATGGCGTCGAGGATTTCCTGCGGTGTTTTGAAAAACAGCACGTCGGCGTCCAGTACCATCAATGGACGCTCTTGTGAGTAGTGTGCAAAGTCGATGAGCTTGATGGCGGGCCAGCTGTACTCGCTGATGCGATATCGGTAGCTGGCGGGTAAATCCCTGAGTGCCTGACTCATGTCGTCATGGGCTTGCCGGAACGGGATGATGGTGGCTTGCGGGAAATGCCTTGTCAGCGTGTTCAGGTGGCTGGTGTCCAGTGAACCGTCGTCGTGAATGATCAGGCGCGGGTTGCGGCCGCTGTAGTGCAAAAAACTGTTGAGTGTCCACAGACCGTTCACCACATCGCGTTTGCACAGCAGGATGTGCAGGTCGAAGTTGTCTGTAGCTGTTTTGGTGCTTTGGATGGGCGGCGAGTGCAGGATTTTGTTGGCAGTTTTTTGATGGCGCCAGGTGTTCCAGCGTGTGAGTGCCTTGCGGCGCAGCGCACTGATTGCCGGGCGAGGATTGCGCAGACGTCGCAAACTGAGTGTAGGCAAGCGCGGGCTGAACAGGGCGGGCACCGAGGTATTGCTCTTGAGGTCAACGTCAATCAGGTCCGGGTGCCGGTAGGACAGGATGGTTAACAGGGTTTCATCGAGTCCCAGCAGATGTTGATTGAGGGTGTCGTGCAGTAGCGCCGTATAAAGATGACTGACCGCCAGCACCGACTTGGCACTGCCGCCGAAGGTGCCGCCTTTGCAGCAGCGGTCGACAAAATCGGTGTTGCAGTAGCGTGCCATGGCCTCGCGGTCAAAACCGTGCAATTCCGTGTTGGACTCGTAGATTTTGGCGAGCAGCTGGAATTTGTTTTTGTCCCTGACCAGGGTGCGGAAAAAATCCTCGTTGACCAGGCCATGTTCGCCCGGATACAGGTGCATGTGGATGCCGGCGTCGATCCAGAAAAACCGGGCGTCGGCATGACCCTGTTGCTCCGCTGTCTCAGCCGCCTGGGCCAGCCAGGTCATTTTGGAGATGACCAGCGGTGTGTACAGTTCAAGCTCGGCCATGGGGGAAGTGGCCAGCCAGTCTGCTTGCGACAACCAGGCCGGTGACTGGCGGATGCGCTGAATCTGGTCAAAACCGGGTGTGCTGCGCAGCACACCCGCGTCCAGCGTGTGCAGCCAGGTGGGTTTGCCGCGGCGCCATTGCAGAATGCGCGCGTGCCACTGCGGCTCCGCATGAATGTGCATGGGCAAGTCCAGCTGCGCCAGCCGCTTCAGGCTGCTCAGGTACTGGTGGAATTGCCGGCGAAATTCAGGCGCACTGCGGTCGCGGCCAACGTCCATCATGGCCGTCACGAGCGTGGGTTGGTTGCTGACTGTCACGTGGTGCAGATCCTCTGTCTTTGTACCTGCGATGCTAGCGGGAAAACAGGCAGGAAAACAGGGTCAGAAAAACTGAGCGACATGGTCTATACACTCTGCTTGACCACTCTGCTATGCTTGGATATACAAAATTCACCATGTGTATCTATTATCGCCGGAGTCTGATAATGCAAGTGTCCAGATGGGGAAACAGCCTGGCTATTCGCATTCCTGCCTCGGTGTCTGAGGCTCTGCAACTTAAAGAGGGCGATGACGTTGAAGTCGTTGTGGCCGGATCGCGACTGTTCGAGATTCGCCGTCAGCCCTCGCGCGATGAGCTGCTCGCGCAACTCAAGGCATACCGTGGACGTTTACCCGCTGATTTTATTTTTGACAGGGAAGAGGCGAATGAGCGCGGAACGGAGATTTCTTGATACCAATATTTTGTTGTATCTGCATTCCGCCGATGCGGTGAAGGCAGAACGCGCTCTGACACTGGTTGGTGAGGGAGGGTTGGTAAGCGTGCAGGTTCTGAATGAACTGGCGCATGTGTTACGGCGCAAGTTTTTGTATTCCTGGGCTGAGATTAATCACGTCCTGGACATCACAGAGCGGTTGCTGCAGGTGGAGCCATTGACGTTGCAAGTGCAGCGGCAGGGGCGTGCGCTGGCAACCCGTTATAGTTTGAGTGTCTACGATGCCATGATTGTGGCCTCCGCTCTGCAGGCGGATTGTCAGGTGCTGTATTCCGAAGATATGCAGCATGGTTTGCGGCCGGATGTTGGTTTGCGTGTGGTGAATCCGTTTGTTTAGGCCCTTAAATACGGCAAAGGTGCCAAATTTCCCGTGGGGCGCGGCAAGCGGCCAGCCTGGGTGAATGAGATTCTGGCGGCTGGCGGTGATTTGGGGCAGTATCGGGTTTGATTCAAAGAGTAGATTCCGTATGAAAATTCTGGTCACCGGCGCTGCCGGTTTTATTGGTTCCCATCTGGTCCAGCGTCTGGTGGCGCGTGGCGATGAGGTTGTTGGGCTGGACAGCATCAATGACTATTACGATGTCAATGTGAAGTATGGCCGTCTGGAGCGCGCGGGTATTGCGCGTGACGCGATTTTGTATGGCAAGCTGCTGACGTCTGGCACCTATCCGAATTACCGTTTTACCCGGTTGCTGCTGGAAGACAAACCCGCACTGGATGCGTTGTTTGCAGCCGAAAAATTTGACGCTGTTTGCAATCTGGCAGCCCAGGCGGGGGTGCGTTATTCACTGACCAATCCGCAAGCCTATATTGATTCCAACATCGTTGGTTTTATCAATATCCTGGAAGCGTGCCGCCACGTTGGCGTGCAAAATTTGTCGTATGCCTCCAGCTCGTCGGTGTACGGCCTGAACGAGTCGCTGCCATTTGCCACCAGCGACAATGTGGATCACCCGATCAGCCTGTATGCCGCCAGCAAGAAGTCCAACGAGCTCATGGCGCACACCTATTCCCACCTGTTTGGCATTCGCACGACGGGGCTGCGCTTCTTTACGGTGTATGGCCCGTGGGGGCGACCGGACATGGCGCTGTTTCTGTTTACCAAAGCTGCGCTGGCTGATGAGCCGATCAAGGTGTTTAACCACGGCAATATGCTGCGCGATTTCACCTATATTGATGACATCGTCGAGGGGGTGGTGCGTGTGATTGATCATCCTGCGTCACCTGACCCCACGTGGTCGGGGCGCACGCCCAATCCCGGCAGCTCGTCAGCGCCGTACAAAATTTACAACATCGGCAACAACAACCCGGTGAAGCTGATGGATTTTATTGAGGCCATCGAGAAAGCCGTGGGCAAGCCGATCCGAAAGGAGTTGCTGCCGCTGCAAGCCGGAGATGTGCCCGCGACCTTCGCCAATGTCGATGATCTGGTGGAGGATCTCGGCTACCGACCCGCGACGCCGGTGCAGGTGGGCATTGATAATTTTGTCCGCTGGTACCGGGAATTTTTTGGGAAATAGGGTCTGACCCTATTTCCTGAAAGGAGAACACATGCAACGACGCCACTTTCTGAAGGGCGCTGCCACCCTGCTGGGCACCATTCCCTTGTCACCCGCGCTGGCGGCCGAGTCTGCCGCCCATCTGCTGAGTGGCTCCCGTGCGCTGGCGCCCATCATTGCCAGCCCGGATCGTATTATCGAGATGAATGTCTGCACGCGGCCGTTTCGTTTGCAGGGGCCGCGCATTGAAAACGAGCGCATCGGGCGCAAGCAGGTGGTGCACAACTACGGTCACGGTGGTAGCGGCTGGTCTTTGTCCTGGGGAACGGGGCAGGTGGCGGTGAACATGGCCAGGGCGCATGGCCGGCGCGAAGTGGCGGTGATCGGTTGCGGGGCGATTGGGCTGACCACGGCGCTGGTTGCGCAGCAGGCTGGCTTGCGAGTGACCATTTATGCCAAAGAGCGTCCCCCTTATGTGTCGTCCTACCGCGCCACGGGTTCTTTTACGCCGGATTCACGCATTGTCAGCACACAATACGCGCCGGCTTTTGCGCAGCAGTGGGAGCAGATGGCACGTGTGTCGTTTCGGCGTTTCCAGTCCTTTCTGGGCGTGGACGGCGATCCGATTGAGTGGCGCGACATGTACAGCCTGTCGGATGTGCCACCTGGCACTCCGCGCACGCCAACACATTCCGAAGAGCCTGACTATCCGCCCTTTGAACGTGAGCTGCTGCACGATCTGATACCACGCAGTGTGCCAGTGGCCACGCATCCGTTCCCGGTGCCGCATGTGCAGCGCCGCCCGGCCTTGATTTTAATATCTCCGAATACTCGCGTTTGTTGATGCAGGAATTTTTGGCCAACGGTGGTGTGATTGAAACCCTGGAGTTAAAAGAGAAGCGGGATTTTGCGGCGGTCGATGAAAGAACGGTGATCAACTGCACCGGCTTTGGTGCCCGCGCACTGCTGGGCGATGACACGCTGATTCCGGTGCGCGGACAAACCTGCAAGCTGATTCCGCAGCCCGAAGTGGATTACGGTTTCTTTTATGGCGGACGCCGAGTGTCCGTGTATCCGCGTCGCGACGGCCTGCTGGTGCAGGCGCAGGCCGAAGGCGACTACAACAACGACAGCGAGGCACTGGATCCCGAGGAGTCCATCAGCGCAGTGCAGCGCCTGGCTGAGGTTGTGGGGCAGATGCAGGGCTAAAA
>DAITNA010000012.1:0-30207 GCA_036834885.1 Pseudohongiella sp.
ACCCAAAAATTGCCTCCCACCCCTTTTCCCCCCCAGCCTTTTTTCCCCTATTTTCAAAAAATTCCGGAAGGTGATGGAACTTCTGCCCAAACCATCAGTCTGAAGAGTTGTAGGTAGATTGCAGACAAAATTGTGGGTTTTGTTTCATTTATCTCTCCCTTGATAGTAGTAACTTAAAGCCCGGTCTTCGCAAACCGGGCTTTTTTTATGCGCACATACCACCAAAAGCCGCCCGCAATACCCAGCGCATCCGCTGCAAAATCGCTCCAGTCTCCGCTGCGCCCCGGTATTACAATCTGTAACAGTTCAGTCAGTGCTGCAAACGCCAACATCATCAACAACACCATAAAAAGCCCGAATTTTTCGCGCCAATCTTGCAGACAGAAAAACGTACAGCCCGCAAACAACAGACAGTGAACCAACTTGTCCGTGGGAAATTCTGTTTCACTTGGCGGCATCACCGGCAAGGACAGCAAGGTCTTCAACCACTCAATAAGCGGCCCCGGCGTCAGCAACATCAAGGCCACCGCAGCAATACATATGACAGATCTGTGTACCAACACCATGCCTCCTGAGAAAAAACCATAATAGGGTCGGAGCGTATAAAAAATATACGCTCCGACCCTATTTTTAGAATCAGTTACGGTTTGTCACATTTTGACAACTTGTGGATTTGACAGCCAGCAACAAGTGACATATTTTCGAGCTTGCAAAGCAAGACCCGGCAGTCGATGGGTCGTTTCTGGCCCGACTACGCCAGACCCGTCAGCACAGCAGTCATTTGGAAATATGGAAATCTGGAGAGAGACGTCCGGTTGTATCCGGCGGGGTCAGGCAGTACTCGTGCATTCCGGCATACATGCGTTCCGTTCGTCCTGATAACAAACAATAAATATCAGAGGACTTTACGAATGCTTAACTCCCGTTACATCGGGCCGAACCGGCCTGCCCATTCAACTGTCACCCGCAATCCATCAACACTCGCGACCAAACCTTCGTTGCTGGCACTCGCCATTGCCATCTGTATCGGCAGCGTCCACCACCACGCCAACGCGCAACAAAACACACCGGAAGTTGAAGAGGTGGTCATCACCGGCTCCTACATCCGTCGCAGCGAAGGTTTTATCGCCGCGTCACCGGTGACACAAATTACCGCGGAAGATCTGGAAGCCGAAGGCACTGTCAACATGGGCCAGGTCGTCCAGAACCTGACGTTTAACACCGGTTCCGCCATTACCAGCGGCCTCCAGGGCTCCACCGATCAGTCCACCACGGTCAACCTGCGCGGCCTTGGTGAACGTGCCACATTGTCTCTGCTGGATGGGAAACGGGTACCCACAGAAAACATTATCTCCATGATTCCCAGCATCGCCATTCAGCGCATGGAAATTGTGACAGATGGCGCTGCTGCGCTCTATGGCACAGACGCCGTGGCCGGTGTGGTCAACCTGATTCCGTATACCCAGTTTGAAGGCGCGCGCGCGGAGCTGTATCACGAAGGCGACGATCGCGGCGATTTTTATGACAGACAATTTTCCATGCTTGGTGGCAAACAGATCAGCGATAACATCATGGTCGTCGGCGCCATCCAGCATCGTGACACCGGCGAGCTGCGCTGGGACGAACGACCCGACCACCTGCGCGCCGGCCTGACCCAAAACTCCGGCGGCAATCCCGGCAACCATCGTGTGCCTGTGCGCGATGCTGCCGGCAATCTGACGGGCGCACTCGCCACCCGGCAGGATCCATCGTGCCAGCGCGTCACTGAAGACCCGGCCATTCGCGGCTCGAATGCCTTTGGTGTCTCACTGCTTGGCCGCTGCTGGCTGGATTTTGGTGACACTTTCAATTTCCGCAACCCGCAAAACCTCACCAACTACTACGGCAATATCCGTTATGACGTCAGCCCGGGACTGGTGCTGTCCGCACAAATTACGCACGCCAATCAGGTGCGCAACGTACGGCAGGCGCAGTCATTTCCGGGTGGCCGCGTAAATGAATTGCCCGTGGTGCGCGGTGAGCTGCCCGGAAACCCGTTCAGGGCGCGCACACCGAGCGGCCAGGATCTGTTTGCCGTGCCGCGTCGCGACGCCAACGGCAATATCGTCACCGATGCCTACGGCCAGCCGCTGCCGCTGCGCGGTGCCAATGGTCAGGTGGTATTGGCACAGAATCGCTTTGCGTCGATCAGCAGTGACCCGCTCGGCGGTGTGCCGTTTAACGAAGACGTTCGTCTGGAAGCCTGGGTACCCATCGGCAAGGCCAACACCCTGCCCTCGCAAAACAATGACGACACTTCAGCTGCCAACGAAACCAATCGTGCCAGCTCACGCTTTGTGCTGACGGCTGATTTTGATGTCCCCATGCTGCAAGGTTGGGAAGGCACCGCGTTTTACACCTATGCCCGCGACCTCAACACTGACCGCATGAACCAGCACTACAGTTTAAAAGCCATCGCACAGGGCCTGAGCTGTGATGTCATCAATGATGCCGACGCCTGTTTTAATCCGTTCGGCGCGGTTGATCCGCGCTTCCGCAATAGCCAGGCTGTCGCCGACTCCATCGTTACGCGGTATCGCCAGCGCCTGCTGGACGAGCTGCAAACCTACGATGTGGTGCTGAACGGCAACATAGCGCCAGGTGGATTCTCTTTGCCGGGCGGCCCCATCGGCGCAGCCATTGGCGTTCAGCGCCGCGAAGAGTCGCTGGACTACACACCCGCACTCGGGGTGATCACCGGTGATGTGTTTATTGGCGTACAGCAAAATCCTCGCACCGACAGCCGTTTTGTCAATGCAGTGTTTGCGGAGTTTTTGCTACCCGTGCTTGATCATGTGCAAATCAGCGCTGCCGTCCGTAATGAAAACTTCAGTACGGGTCAGGAGGAACTGATTCAGAAGTATGGGGCGGTCTATGCGCCGACAGACTGGTTAAGCCTGCGCGCAAGCTGGGGCGAAGCCTTCATTGTGCCCACCATGAGTCAGCTCAGTGCGCCGCAGCAATGCGGTCTGTCCAACGTGGATGATCCATTCACCAACTTCCAGGGCTTTTTGTCGTCCTGCCTGCAAGGCAACCCGGACCTGTTCTCGGAAACATCAGAAAGTCTGGCATTAGGATTTGACCTGTCACCTTTCGATGGTTTCAGCATGTCGCTGACCTGGAGCCAGACAGACTTCAAGGACAGGATTGTGGGCACCACCACGCAGGACATCATGCGCAGTGACTACTTCAACTTCCAGCAGGCCACCGGCTACAGTGGTCCGCAAAAACAAGTGCCACTGGCCCTGTTGCAACAGTGGGTCAACGATCCGCGCTCTGACAAGCGCATTGTGCGCGAACCGGGCAACGTGACTCGCATTGAGCGACTGATTCAGAGCGACTCCAACGCCTCCACCATGAAGGTGCAGGCCTGGGACCTGAATCTGGACTACGAGCTACCGTTTGACCAGTGGGGTACGTTTGCAGTGAATCTGCAAGGCACTTACCTGGAGACCTATCAGTTCCAGCTGTCCCCCAGAGATCCGGTGCGAGAGGCCGTTGGCAATCAGAACAGCAGTTTTGGTGCGGTACCGGCGATGCCGCGTGTGCGCGCCAACGCTCGGCTGAACTGGCGACTGAACGATCACAGCGCCAGCATCACGGTGCGACACATCAGCGCGCTGAACTTTGATGCCAACCAGTTTGCGTTCCAGGCTGGCTTCCCGTTCAGCACATACCGTCCGACCACCGAGATTTATGCGTGGACCCAGGCGGACATGTTCTACACCTATCGCGGCCTGGATCTGCCCGGCATGGACGGCGACCTGACCCTGACGGCTGGCATGCGCAACATGTTCGACCGTGGCGCCCAGAAAACCGGCATGATCGCCAGCGTCATTACGGAGCTGCAAGACCCGCTCGGCCGCGTGCTGTACGGCCGGGTGAGCTACAGCTTCTGATCTTGTGTTAGGCAGGGTCGGAGCGTATAAATAAGAAATAGGGTCAGACCCCATTATGGCTGACCATAATGGGGTCTGACCCTATTTCTTGCTGCTCCTGAATTGGACCATCATGGCTGACTGGGTTTTCGCAACAATTCAAATCGGGCTACCGCTCACAGCGATGAGCTGGCTGATGTTCAACTGGCTCTACGGCGCAGGACAACTGCCGCGCGAGGCAGGACATAAAGCGATTCGCGACCACCTGGACAGCCTGCGCAAACATCACAAAACCAGCAAAACCCGCCGCGGCAACTATCTCTACCGCCAGTGGATGCTGTTTGGCGGCGGCTTTTACGGACTGAGTGTGCTGTGGACACTGTTGGTGATTGAAACGCTTGAACTGATCGGTTTTATCGTTGACTTCGACATGCAGGCGCTGCTCGCCGACGGCGTCATTGCCATGCTGATTTCCTTTGCGCTCGCCCAGCTCGGCAACATTGTCTCTGCCCTGCTCTGGTTCGGTTATTGGCCTGACAACGGCGGCGCCATCATTCCCTGGGTGGTGATGGCCTACGCGGGTTATCTCTACGGGATCCATCTCGCGCGGGAACGACAAACCCTGCACCGCTGGCGTGATCTCAGCCGTGAAGTCAAAAATATGAGGAAACCAAAGCCATGACTGATGTACAAAAGTATCCGCTGCTGTGGCGAATCCTGCACTGGGTGATCGCCCTGATGATTGCAGCACTGATTCCGATTGGCATATGGATGGCTGAACGCGCCGAGGCGAATATTTTTGACACACTGACTAACACACTTTACGCCTGGCACAAAGCCATCGGATTCAGCGTACTGCTGCTCATGGTGCTGCGGGTCGCGGTCAAGGTCGGCCTGAAAAGCCCTGACTACCCGGACTCAATGTCACCCAAACTCAAAGCCATGGCCAAGGGTTTGCACCATTTGATGTATGTGCTGTTGATCCTGACACCGCTGTTCGGTTGGGCCGGCGTGACTGCATTTCCGGCGCTGATCACACTCGGTGGTTACGATCTGCCTGCGATGCCCGGTGTGCCACAAGACAGCGCACTGGCCACTACACTGTTTGAGATTCACGGCGCGCTGGCTTTCACCCTGATTGTGCTGGTGATCGGCCATATCGGCGCGGCGGTACGGCACATGTTGCGCAAGGATGGCTTGGTTCGCCGGATGATGTAAACACAGCGGCAGAAATGGGGTAAAAAAAGGGGTCGAAGCCAATTATTTGTCGAATAATTGGCTTCGACCCCTTTTTTTTCCATCAAAAATTGGTGCGGATGGTAGCAGTCCAGGTGCGACCGGGCATCGCCTGCACAAAGATTTCGCCCAGGGTATCGCCACTGCGAGCACGGAAATACCGTTCGTCAGACAGATTGCGCACATCCAGCTTCAACTGCCAATTGTCGGTGTCGTAGGCTACACCGGCATTAAATGTTGTTGAAGCCGGCAACTCCACTGTCTTCAAACGTCCCGAGTAGGTACTTGAGAAGTGGTTGCCACTGAGCGTCAACGTAAAGCTGTCGGACATGCGGTAGGTTGCGTTCATACCATATTGGGTCTCGGGGTTACCTTGCTTGACGGCGTATTCTGCCATGCCTGCGGGCAATGCCAGTTGCGCACGGCCACCAAACAGGAAAGCCTCGGCCGGATAAACAATATTGCCCTGTGCATCCAGAACATCCCTGAATCCCAGTGTCCGGGCGTTAACAACGATGTTGGCACCGGAATTCGGCACAAAGCGCGTTTCCTGCTTCAGACCATACAGCGCAACCACCAGATTGCGCGCCGGATTAAAACGCAGCTCAGCCTCAACACCGTCTGTCAGCGTTGATGACACTTCCGCGCCCAACACACTGCCCGGATCATTTTCTGTAATACTGGTTCGAGTCTGCTCGTAGTTGGCCAGCGAGAAGAACAAGCGCCCACCCATCAAGGCCGATTTGAATCCGTACTCGGTCAATTTTGCCGAACCGATGTGTCCGGCCACGATGGTCGCGTTATCCAGTTTGTTATTGTTGGTATCCAGCGCCACACTGGATTCGGCAAACGTGACGTAAGGTCGTGTCCCGGTGAACAGCTCATGCGACAGGCTGACACTCCAGGATGAACCCTCGTCGTCCCCTTCAGCTCGTTGATCAGCAGTTCGCAAAGCACCCGGGTTAGCCGACGTACGCGTGGTTGGATTGTATGTCCCGGCTAGCTCTGTGTTGACGGCGGATGAATAGTCATAGCGCCCGCCCAACATCAGATTGGTGCGTGCCAGCACGTTGATATCCAGCATCAGGCCAATACCTCGCTCATTCCACTGCGTCTTGTAGTCCGAAGTCCACGGCGCACCACCATTGTCGATATCAGGATTGTCAAACGGATGGGCAAAGGTAGTGTTGGGTGTCATCGGAAAGGCGGAAGCCATCAAGTCCGATCGTGACGAGCTGAAATCACCACCGTACCGGTAACCTGTGGCCTCGGTAAAACGGTAATTGACTGAAGCCAGTGTATTCAATTCCAGCCAATCAGGTGTGTCCATGACACGTCGGGTTGCCGTGAACTTTGCTTCGGCAACGGTGACATCCTGCTTGCCGCCACCCGGCTGTTCAGAAATTTTGTACTGATCAATGGTGTCAAAGAACAACTGGCCCTTCATGGTCATGTTCGGGTCCGAGTCGTAAACCAGGTCGAGATAACCCAGCGCAAGATCAGCCTGCAATTCACGCTCGAAGGCACCGGATCGCCTGAAATCCAGCGTGTCATAACCGACCGTGCGTGGATCCATGGCAAATCCGGCAGGAATAAATCCGGACTGGGGCCGCGGACCACCAACACCTTGTGCACGCAGCAATCCGGTCGGGTCTGCTGACGGATTTGCATTCAGATAATCAAACATCGATTGTGGAATGCCTGCAACTGTCGGGAACTGATCCAGAGGCAGCGGCTGGCCAGCTGCATTGCGCGGCCACGCAAACTGTTGTATTAACGGCTGGTTATTTGAGCTGAGATTGCCACGTACCGGCGAGGTCTGATGCATCTCGCGATAACCGATTTTGCCGTCACCATTGGCGTCCATATTGACTAATGGTGTGCCACGAACATAGCGCCCCTCATCAATCAGCTCCTGGGTCAGACGATGCGTGAGCGCCCCTTGTGTTCTCGAGCGTTGATAATTGATGCCGGCATCCAGGCGAAATGGTCCTGCAAACTCCTCAACAGAAACGGCACCTTGCAGCATCTTCTGTCCTACATCCACATCCCTGCTGAAAGTACCGGAATCCTCGATCAGCGCGTAGACATAGTAGCCACCGTTGCGATCAGCAATACGCATTGGACCGCCAATCCCTGCTGAAAACTCCTGCCTGTCATAAGAGCCCGCGATAAACTGCGAAAACCCTGAGCTTCCGGTCATGTAGGCCCCGCCATCGGCACGACCTGATTTGGGGATCATGTTGGTGTACCCGCCAATTTTTCCCATACCATACAAGGGCGAAGGCGGACCTTTGATTACCTCAATACTGTCCATCGCCGCCAGCACACTGCGTGCATGGCCCTGCAGGTTCACGCGTTTCATACCACGAAAATAAGTATCTGCCGACACGTTTCTGACATCAATTGAACCCTGGATACCAAACCGTGTAGTAGTAAATACACCTGGCACAAACTGAACCAGATCCTCTACTGCTGACAGGCCAAACAGCTCAATTGCCTCGGAGTCAATCACTGAAACCGAGCGCGGTGTTTCCACCACCGATTTGTCAAAACCGAAAGATGAGTTACTTCTTCTGTTAGCCAACAGGTTGGCAGAATCACCCGTCACCATGATCTCGCTGATTTCCGGCGTTGTACCCTGGGCAACAGCGACCTGAGACAGTGTTGACATCGCGAGCATGACACTGCCTGACAACGATATCGATTTTCCGAGACGCTTCATTTGATTTCTCCATATTTGAATCAGGGTTTCAGATATGGAGACGGCATTCTGATCAATAACCCTACCTGCGAGGAAACGAGTAACTCACAACCAGTTGCCAGGTGCGGCCTGGCATGGTGGTTAACAACGTCTCCCCCAGTACGTCACGTGAGCGTGCTCTCAACCACGTGCTGTCAAACATGTTGTTGATATCAAGACTGAACTTCCACTCCCCTGCGAGATGATCAATCCCGACAGAGGCTATCTGTTGCTCAGGCAACCGGATCTGTTTCAAGCGACCGCTGTAGGTGGACGAAAAATGGTTGACTCCCGCATGCAAGGTCCACGCAGGCAACACACGCCAACTCAAAGACAGACCGGACTGATAAGGCGGGTACCCTTGCCGCTTGTTATAGCCGGTCACATCAGATGGCAGTCGCAAAAAGCTGCGGCCACCATATAAAAAGGCCTCTGCCGGATACACCAGCGTGCCATGGCTATCCAGCACGTCCTGAAACCCCAGCGTTCTGGCATCAACCAGAACCAGTGCCTCGCTGCGATCAGTCAGATGCGTGACCTGCCGCGTGATATAACCATTCAATGCAAGGATATCGCTGAAAGAAAACGAATACTCCAGCTCCCATCCTGTTGTCGAAAACGAGGTCAGATACGATGGCCGGTGTGTGAAACCATAGTCATCCCTGTTGATAAACTTCTGATTAAACCCGGTCAGAGCCATTGAGTGCTGCAGATCCGTCGACAGCCAGCGCACGCCGTATTCACGCAGATCAGAATCACCCAGCATACCACCGGCAATGACACGGTTTTCCAGGCGATTGTTAATATCGTCAAGCACCATGCTGCTGCGCGAGCGTGTAATATAAAATCGCCAGTCATTTGCCAGGCTCTTGCTGTATGAAATGTGCCACGAGCCCCCTTGATCAGAACCGGTTTCACGTTGATCCCGTGTGCGGATGCGTCCGGGAGCAGCTGAACTGCCCTGATTGGGATCCAGCGTGCCGGCAAAGTTGATGTTGACCGCGTCAACATGATCGTAGCGAAGCCCCAGCATCAGATCGCCCAGCGCCTCATGCCTGATATCCATCATCAGACCAGCCCCGTGTTCACGATAACGCGTCAGGTAGCGCGTCACCCAGGGCGCACCGTCAGCAAACAGGTCAGGATTGTCAAAGGCATGCACAAAACGCGAATTGGAATCGCCCTGTACAGGCAGAACACTGACATCGATACGATGATTGCCCTGATCGCCGCCAAAACGATACCCGCTGGCACGGGTATCGCGCACGTTGCTGCTCAGATGCACATCCATCTGCCAGTTGTCCGAACGTTTCCTCATCCAATACCTGCCGAGCCGGTTTTCAATAACCCGGACGTCCTGCTTGCCACCACCCGGTTGCTCGGAGAGTTTGTATTGATCCAGCACGTCTACAAAAAACTGATTTTGCCAGCCATGCAGGTTCTCCCCGGACGGAACCACGTCAAAATAGGCAATCAGTGAATCAGCTCCAATATCACGTTCAAACGCGCCACCCCGACGCCTGTCAAACGCCGTCAATCCGACACCCTCAGGCGACAATGCGAAACCGGCCGGAATCCAGCCCGATTCAGGCAACACGCCACCGATGCCACGATCACGCAGCACATGATGCGGATCCAGTGTCGGTCTGGCTTCCAGCACCGAGTACAAACTGTGAGGGATTGTGCTGATGGCAGGAAACTGTGACAACGGCAACGGTTTCATGTCCTGGTCACGTGGCCACGACCAATACTGAATCAAGGGCTGGTTGCCTGCAGCCAATGCGCCTTCGACAGGCGAGGCAGTATGCATTTCCAGAAAACCGATGCGGCCGTTGCCATTGATATCCAGATTCACCAACGGTGAACCCTGAATATAGATGCCGTCATCCACCAGTGACTGAGTCGCACGATTCACCAGCGCACCGGATGTTTTTGACTGCTGCAGATAAACACCGGACTCAAGCCGATAGCCAGAACCTTCAGGTTCAATTGTAAGACCTGATTGAATGACCCGATTACGCGCAGCGGCGCCTTTGACCATGTCGCCTGTGTTCTCTGCCAGCACTCCCAACAGCAATCGTGCCGGGTGACCCGCAAAATCAAGTGTATTCTGCGCACCAAAGGTCAAGGCACCACGATCAAAGCGCCCCGCTCTCAGCTCAACACTGGCAGACGCCTGCCCCAAATCCATCAGCGGATATATATCCGTGTAACCACCGGGTTTGCCAATTCCTGTCAGTGGTGACGGTGGGCCACGCATGATGTCGATCCGGTCAATCAGACCCAGTACGCCAGGTACGTGGCCTTCAAGATTGACTCGCTTCATCCCACGAAAATACACATCGGCACTGGCATTGCGAATATCGGCAGCCCCCTGCACGCCAAAACGGGCCAGGGTATAGACAGCGGGCACTGCCCGCACCAGATCGTCAACACCTGTCACATCGGCCACGTCCAGCCGGTTTCGGGACAAAACAGAGGCCGAGCGCGGCATCTCAAACAGGGATTGGTCAGGCACCGGACCCGTACGAACGCGCCTGAGACTGGCATCGGCTGCGGTGGCTGTGCTGATCAATACAGGAATTGTCGCGCTGTCCGGCAGGCGGGTGCTTGCAGCAGACGGTGCAGTGACTGCTGGTGTTCGACTGACAGATGTCGGTGGCAATGGTTGGCGTACTGCCAGCATGCGATTGCCTGCACTTGACCAGATCAGTCCGGAACCCGAGAGCAATTGCTCCAGTGCCTGCTGATAGCTCAGCTCACCCGTCAGTGCAGGCGCTTGCAGATTGGCAACCTGTTCGGGGCGGAATACCAGTCGCAGGCCGGTACGGATACTGAACATTTCCAGGGCCTGTGACAGCGGCATTGTGTCTTGCTGCCAGACCTGTGACTGTGTCATCACCCCGGCATCATCTGCTTGTGCACAAACTCGCGAGGCATGCCCACAACTGAGGCAAAAACTCGCGATCAGGAAAAGACGCTGCAGTGATGATGCTCTCACAATAACGACCTGCCCGTCTTGATACCGCTGTTGACCAGCTAAAGCGGAGCAAACAGGATGATGGCGTCTGCGCTGTCAACCAGACGCAAATCCAGCGTCCATGCCACCGCACGGGCAATCGAACGGGTGTCACCGGCATCAAAGCTGCCACTGATACGCAATGAGTCCAGTTCTTCAGAGCCCAACAACACCGGCAAGCTGGCATACCGGTTTACTTCCCTGACCAATTCGGCGAGTGTGACATCGCGAAACAGATGTCGCCCCAGCGCCCAGCTGGTTGCCTGTTCAGTATCCACAAGACCACGCTGCCAACCGCTGCTGGCACGAGGACTCACCACCAACTGCTCACCCGGCATCAGACGCTCATCCAGTGTCGATGTACCTGCCTGCCCGGTCACAGAGACGGCACCTTCGGTCAGTGTGACCACGGTGTCGCCATCGTGCTGTGCCACCTGAAATACCGTGCCAAGTGCTTCTATTTGATAACCTTGACTGTTCACTACAAACGGACGCTGCCGATCATGCCGCACATCAAACAGTGCGCGTCCTCGCAGCAAGGTGATTTCGCGTCGGTCACGCTGCATGCGCACACTCAGCTTTGAGAGGGCATCCAGTTGCACAGCCGAGCCATCAGACAGTGTCACATGCTGGACCTGCCGGGAAGAATTCTCGAGTACCCGGGTATCGGAGCCACTCCAGCGCACAACCAGCACCAGCGCGACGGCCAGACACAAACACGCCGCCATCAACCACTGTGATACCGGCTGCAGCACAACCGACTTGTCTGACGATACCGGCAACACGACTGGCGGCAATTTTCCGGCCAGCATGTCAAACAGACGCTCGGCGTTCAGGTAGGCGGCATCATGCACCGGGTTTGCCCTGCGCCACGCCATACATGCCTGACGCTCGCGTTCACTGCAGTCGCCCGACTGCAGCCGCGCAACCCACTGTGCGGCTTGCTGATTGATTAAATCCTTGTTCAATATGAATTCCTGATGACTCTCCTGATGTAGTTGACGTCATCCGGTTCAATAACCCTACCCGTGATGAAGCAGCAAGGTTCAGTCATCCTGGTCCATGGCTTGCATGCAGACAAACAACGCATGACTGATGTGTTTTTCAACCATTTTGATACTGATGCCACAATGGCTCGCAATCTGCGGATAACTGAGCCCATTGGCGCGGCTCAACATAAACACTTGCCGGCAACGTGGTGTCAGCGATTCAATCGCAAGACAGACGCGCCGGTAGCTGCGCTCGCCTGCCAGCACACGCTCCATGGGCGCACTCTCATCCGCGATAGCCAACTCATCCACATCATCGTGCTGATGGTAGTGACGAACACGTTGCTGACGATCCAGATCGTGTGCGATGTTTATTGCAATTCGATGCAAAAGCGCCACGGGTGACTGAATCTCGGTGGACTGCTCGTACTTCATCATGCGCACATAGGTTTCCTGTGCGATATCCTGAGCGTCTTCCGGCACTCTGATGCGTGGCACAAGCCAGGCGACCAGCGCACTGTGATGCTGGCGGATGATCTCTTGGATGGATAACGGTTTATCACTGGTTGCCATATCATCTGTCGTCCCCCCAACTGCCATTTGTGTGATTCCGCTCGCCTGCTGAGATAGCAGCAAACTGCGTGCCAATTCAAAAATACTTTTCATGACAAGAAAAATAGTTAAATAAAACATCATGTTCAGTTATATAACTGGCATTCAAAACAATCAGAGGGAATTCTTCAGATCAGAAAATGCGTCACAAATGTGCACGCTGCAACTCAGCAAGCACAAAGTCCGGGCGCAAGGGAATGCGTCGCAAACGCACACCGGTGGCATCAAACACTGCGTTGGCGATGGCTGCAGCAACCGGCTTGTGTGCTGCCTCACCGGCACCCAGTGGCGGCTGATCCGGTCGATCCAGCATAATGATGTCAACCCGATCAGGCGTGGCATCGATTTCCATGATCGGATACGTGAACCAGTCCACACTGAGCACCGAACGCTGATCAAACGCGACTTGTTCAAACAGCGTCCGGCTGCAGGCCTGCATGACAGCACCTTCAATTGTCTGGCGCAATGAAGCCGGATTGATGATGCGACCGCAATCATGCGCCACCACAATACGCGGCAAACGGATCACACCGGTCGTGATATCAACCGCCACGTCGCACACGATGGCAACCCGGGTCTGTCGTCCGCGCTGACAGATGGCGACACCTCGACCAAAACGCCAGTGCGCTCCGTCAAAACGAACTGGAAAGCGCGGTTGCCGTGCGGCGGGATTGGGCGAGGCACGGGTGTCCCAGTTTGTTGCGTCCCTGAGCGCATGGAGCAGCGCCCTGTCGCGCTCATCTTCAAGATGACGCAAGCGAAACCCGATGGGATCCTGCGAGCTGGCGGCAGCCAGTTCATCAATAAAACACTCGGACGAAAACGTCACCTGGGGGCCCTGTGGATCACGTAAATGCGAGGTTCGCAGCGGCGAGGCCTGTCGCAACAAAGGCGGGATGATAGCCCACTGGCTACGCCGATTCGGGAGCACATAGGCATCTTGCGGCGCACTGAAATTATCATAATCATCTCGCGTCAATCCCAGCGATTGACCAATCAGACTATCCGATGCCTCGGCCCCTGAGGGCCTCACATCGTGCGCAGACAACGCACGTGCGCGCCAATCCATCGCCGCAATCTTGCCGTCACTATCAAGGCTGGCCCGTACCGACATAACGGCAGCCGGTGATTTGGGATCCCAGCC
Organism: Pseudohongiella sp.; assembly: GCA_036834885.1. GTDB lineage: Bacteria > Pseudomonadota > Gammaproteobacteria > Pseudomonadales > Pseudohongiellaceae > Pseudohongiella. Next base: position 13,661 of record DAITNA010000012.1, read on the forward strand.
GGTAGCATCAGCGCGCTGGTACTGAACACGCACGGCAGCCTGGCGCTCCAGCGCCAGAAAGGCAGCATCAAGCGCGGCATCGTCAGCATCATTGCGACCATAAGAGCCCGCACCGGGCACCCAGATTACATGCACCAGTGCCATATCCAGACCCGTCAAATCCGCAACACCCAGACGGAGTTGATGCGGTTTTTGGGTCGCGGACCAGACGGTCAAACGGCCGTCCTTCCATTCAGCAACCGCACACGCCGGTCCCAGACTGGCATGGGACTGAAGTGGCCATTCATAGTCGGCGCTTGTCACAGGCACACCGGATAACAGCACAGAGTCCACGTCACCCACGTTCAGCACAGTGCGATTGAATCGTGGCTCGGCAGTGCGCAGGTATTGATACAGCTGATCATGGCCGGGAAACACGGTGCCGGGGTCTTGCCACTGAACCTGTACTTGCCACAAGGCAGTGATCGCCTGCCACTCATCTGGCGCCAGTACGGCCAAAAAAGCGCCGCGCTGCACCAGCATTACCTCGCCACCAATTGAATCGGGGAGCCTGGCGCTCACCAGCTGCGCACCGGCGAATGGTGGTCGCACAATACGTGCATGCAACATAGCCGGGCGTTCTATCTGATCGATCATTTGAAAATGGCCGGAAACTTTCGCGTCAATGTCGTCACGGGCAACGGCAGTGCCAGTCCAGGCTCCTCGTGACAGCGCGATCACCTGCTCCTGTGACAGCTGCCCTCGCACGTTCAGACTGTTTCCCTGTCCGCTGACCTCCAGCTGTGTTTCAGAGAGGGTTCTGCTGAGTACACCGTCTGCAATCAGATCATGATAATGTGTGCGCCGTGACGCCTGTGTGGTACAGCGAATTTCGCCATCGTCTACCACCAGATCGTCCTGTGCGCACTGCCAGCGACTGGCAAGGTAAGACAGCATTATCCAGCGCAACTCTGCGGCGGCATTCATCAGTGGCAAGGTGCCCATTTCGACACCGGATGCGCTGCTCGCCCCACCCTGATCGGCAGTCAGACGAGTGTCACCCATAACAACGTGTATGCGCCGGGGGTGAATTTGCAGTACATCGGCAACCAGCTGGCGCAGTGCGGTATCCAGCCCCTGCCCTACATCGACTTTGCCAAAAAACACAGTGACATGCCCGGTATGGTCCATCGCAATCAAGCATGCCAGGGATGACGGATCCGGTTCGGGAAGATCAGGCAAGTCTGTGAGCAGGGGTATTGATGATGCACTTTGGCACGCGCTTATCGCCATCGTACAACCCACCAGCAGCAAACGGCCGCCATCCAGCAAGAACTGTCGCCGCGACAGCTCCGGTGTCAGTGCAGATCCGTCACTCATGATTGCAGGGCTTTGGCGGCCTGTTGCACAGCAGCTTTGAAGCGTTGCTGCATGGCACATCGGCACTTCAATCCCTCAAACGCCTCACGCACCGCATTGTCATCAGGGGCGGGATTGTGCTCAAGCAAGGCAACCGCAGACAACAGCCAGCCGCTCAGGCAATACCCGCACTGAGCCGCCATATTGTCAATAAATGCCTGCTGGACAGGATGCAAAATCGAGTTGTCGGCACCCGGTTCGTGGCGACGCCAGCGTCCGGGCAAGCCTTCAATAGTAACCACGTCCAGTCCGTTCGCTGCGGCTGTTGGGATTTGACAGGAACGGACCGGACGCCCTTCAAGGAGAACTGTACAAGCCCCGCATTGCCCCAGACCACACCCGAAGCGAGGATTCCGCAGGCGTAGCGAATTCCTCAGTGTGTACAACAATGGCATAGACGGGTCGGAATCAGGAGTGACACACAATCCGTCGACCACCATCAAGGTTGGAGTGCAATTGACCTGCATCGTAGTACCCCTTAAAGGTTTGGCATCTCAACAGACGTTGCCGGGTTCTGCTCACCCTACCCTGAAGTTGCAAGAATTGATGTCGAGTAGGGTACATGACCCTTTACGACGTCTGGTTTGCTGTCAATGAAGCAAACAGGAGATTCCGCCATGACACCCAGACCCACAAGCCGATTCAGGCGCTTTATGCTATCTGCCGGCCTGGCGGCAGCCAGCATACTGGCAACTGCCGGCGCACAAGCTCAATCACCGGACTTTGAAATATTGGAAGTCACGATTGACGAGATGCACAAAGCCATTCAGGAAGGCAGGACAACCTGCGCCGAAATCGTTGAAAGTTATATTGCGCGAGCAGCGGCCTATAACGGTGCCTGCACGGCGCTGGTGACACAGGACGGAAGACCTGTGCAACAGGCACTGGGTAACGTACGTGCCGGGTCACCCGTGGTGTTTCCCACACAGACAGTGGCAGCCAGTGAAGTGCTGCCCGATCTGGATGAGTATGCTGGCCTGCCACTGGAATATGGCCGTATGGAGCCAACCATTTCCGACCCGAGTGTCTATCAACAGTTCGGCATGCGAATTGGTATTCCGAATGCCGGACAACTCAACGCACTGGAGATGTTAAACATCCGTGGCGAGCGCACAGTAGCATGCAAGAATGAGTGCGACTCGCACCCTTCGACAGGTCCTCTGCCGGCCAGCTGTCCGGTAGAGTGTGACGCCTTCCGGCAACAACCGGATGCACGCGAACTGGCGGCCGAGTACGACGCCCGGTACGGTACCAACCCTCCGCTTGACGAGCTTCCCATGTACTGTGTGAATTTTTCATACAAAAACTGGTACGACGCCACGGAAATGCGAGCCACGGGCGGCAACGATGTCAACTTTGCCATGGATGCACCCAAAGTGGATTCTCCAGACCTGCGAGTGCTGAAAGAGAAAGGTGCCATCATGTTTGGTGTGGCCACCGCCGCCAGAACCGGTCTCCAATTTGATGGTCCCGAACAGGCACAAACCTATCGACCCGATGGCAACTACGGCTATTCACAGTGGGGCGGACAACCCTGCAACCCCTACGACACTGAACGCGTGACACGTGGCACCAGTTCCGGTAGCGGTGTATCGGTAGCAGCCAATCTGGTGCAGTGCTCCATATGTGAACAAGGCAGTGCATCGTGCAAAGGTCCGGCTTCACGCAACAACGTGGTGAACTTTCTGACCACACGCGGACTGATGATGCACGGCGGCATGAACAGCATGCGTGTTGGTGATCGTGCGGGCATTCATTGCCGGACAGTCGGTGATGTCGTGCGGGTGCTGGATGCCATCAAGGGATACAAATCAGATGATATGTATACCGCCATCCCGCCTGAGCTGATTCCCGAAGAGCCTTTTACGACGTTCCTGGTCGGAGAAGAATCGGTTGCAGCGAAACCGCTGGCCGGTATGCGCGTAGCACTGGTGCGGGAGTTCATGGTCAAACACAGCCTGAATGATGTTGCGATCAGCGATCAGATCAACGAGGAAGTCAAACGCGTGATTCGCGATGAGCTGGGTGCGGATCTGGTTCAAAGTTACGATCCGCAATATGACAGTGACCCTGATATCCCTGTGATGACGTACACCTTCCAGGATGCGATTGCCGAAATTCTTGCGCACAATGTACCCGAGTATTTCTGGCAACGTGACCGCGATGGCAATCTGGAATTTGCTGTCGACGGGTGGGATGTGACCAGCACCGACTACGCGATTGCGCTGGCCATGGGCCAGGCACCGCTGTCGGAGAAACTGACCTTGCGCCGACTGACCAGTGGCATGGACAATTTCAAAAGTCCGTTCACCGTCAACAAATACCTGATGGAGCGTGGTGACTCACGCGTCTTTAACTGGGAAACCTTTGTCGCCAATGCCAAGTGGGAAGATGACGAGCACAGGGCTGGTTCTGTCAATGCGATCGGACAACAGGACTTGCGCGCGCAACCCGGTCAGATCAGCTATCTGAAAATGCAATTTGCGTTGCGTCTGATCGTGCAGAAAGTGATGTATGAAAACGGTATTGATGCGTTTGTGAATCCGGAAGTCACTCTGCCACATTACAAACTGGGAGGTCCGGCTGAACCAACGGTCGACAATCGTGGTACAGCCAGTTGCTGTGCCCAGTTCACCGCCGTGCTGGGTGGCCCGGAGATTGATGTACCGGCCGGTTACAACCAGATTGTGTATGAGCCTCAGTACCAGCTGAGTGCGGATAAGACGCGCTACATTGCTGTGCCGGGCACCGAACGCAGCATGCTGCCTGTGCCGATGCCAATCAGCCTGATGGTCTGGTCACGACCTGGCGGTGAACCGGAGGTGATTCGCGTGGCCTCCGCATACGAGGCTGCCACGCAGCATCGCGTACCGCCGCCTGATTTTGGTCCGGTAGCGCAGTAGAAAATAGGGTTGAAATAGGGGTCGGAGCGTATATTTTTTGTACAGCCGAAGCCTGTACAAAAAATATACGCTCCGACCCCTTTTTCAACCCCATTTCAAACAGGCACATTCCCCGGCATCTCATCCGGCCTGGAAGGCGCCTGCCAGCGTCGGTACACCGACGCATGAATACCCTCCCCCAACGCCCCCGTGCCGATGGTTCGCGGCCGTGGCAACCCGCCAGCCAACGGAGTGCGATACAGCGCTGACAGGGACTCACGCAGCTCACCGAACTCATCCGGGTCGACCCGGCGCGCCACATAGGCGGGATCCAGGACCAGACCATGGGCACTGGCTTCGTCCATCATCCAGCGCAGTGTGATGTCCGACAGCCCCGCGTCCACATAACCGCCACCGATATTGGAATGCACACCGGCAAACCACAGCTGCTGCACCGACTGCACTTGCGGTGGGCACGGGGGCATCCAGAGTGAAGGCTCAAACGCCGCCCGCTGCTCATTGATCGCCAACGCCTGGCGGGCGTGACGCACATTGTCGGCCAGACAAACACTGTGAAACTGATGACGTTTGCGCGTGAGATACCCGACAGGGCCGCGTGTCGGCAATCCCATGGCACCCACCGTGTCCCAGACACCCAGAAAATGCACCGGCACGTCATGACAAGCCTGTTCGCGTCGAAACAGGGCCGCCTCGTGCTGACGCTTGCCAGCATGATGAAGGCGATAAACCGCGGCCGCAGGCCCGGAAAGATCCCGCCCGCGATCGGCAGGCAGTCCGCACAAGGCCAACATACCCGCAAGACTGCGCACGGTGAACGCGCCGCGACTGAAGCCAAACAGAAACAGACGGTCACCCGGTTGATAATGTTGAGCCAACCAGTGGTAGGCTTTGCGCATACTGCCAAACAAACCGCGACCGGCCACGCCGCCCCAGAGTTTGTCGACCCATCCGTCAGTGCCGACACCATTGTCGTAGTACTTGAGCTGAGGCATTGCAGCCTCATGTGCCACCGCCCGCACCATCTTGACCACATTACCCGGCACCTGCCGCCCGCGGTCCACCTGATCCGGCCTGTTCCAGGTGCCATCTATGGCAATCACCACATTTCGCATCCGCTGCTGCTCCCTTGTTGTTTCCTACAAGGGTTATAGCTGATGAAAACAGGTCCGGAGCAGAAAATAGGGTCAGACCCCATTATGGCGTGCCATAATGGGGTCTGACCCTATTTTCTGTTGATGGAATAAACTCCCGCCAGCGACGTTGTGACTGTTGAGCCCTTCAAACAACGGAGCCACATCATGTCACGACTCAATCAAAAACCACTGGCTGCGGCAGTGGTCATGCTCTCGCTTTGGCCGAGTGCAACACTGATGGCCAATGACTTCAGCTTGCAAGACAATCTGATTCAGGTTGATGGCGTCGGAAGCGTCAATCTCTCCAGCGATGGGACACTGGACACCATCAACGCCAGCATCAGTGCGCCGGTACCTTCCAATATTCCCGACATCAACTTCACACTGATCAACAACAACACACAGAGCGGCCAATACGATCTTCGTCTTGGTCTCATCATTGAGCAACAAGGCAGTAATAACCGACTCGAATCCATTCTTGGTGTTGTGCGCGTCACTGTTGATGGCAGCGGAAACGTGACGAATATCACACTTCTGGATACTGAAGCACTGTCAGTGATTATTCGGCGAGGCAGCGTTGTCGTTACGTATACCAACGAAGCCGACATTGGCGTCATTCAAAGTGCCGGTGCCAATGTCACCATCAGCGCCTCGGCCATCAACACCGCCCTGGTCAACAGCAATGCTGCCATTGCAGACATGGTTAACGCATTGACACTCAGCGGCCATTACAATTACCGTATTACCATGCAAGCGGTCGGCGATGATTTCCGTGTCGGCACAACCGACAGTGGCAACTTCACTGCGCTGGCTCGCATGCAAACAGTATGCGAGCTGGATCCAGCGTCGACCAGCGGTCAGAATTTTATCCTGGGTCACTCCACAAGCTTCGGCTCCGCTTATGCTGTTCACGGCATATTGAGTCTTGGTGGCGCCACCTCTCCCTCTTCAGGATTTTCTCCATTAACTGAGTCCTGTGAAGAAACGCCTCCGCCCGGCCCCGTTCAGCCATTGCCCGTTCAAGCGGTGACCAACGCCAACGAAAATGCAGCTGCCGGACTGGCAAGAGCCCAAGCTGCCATCGACGCCAACAACCCCAATGCAGCCAAAGAAGAAGCACGCGAAGCCGTGGACAATCTGCGTGATGCCCTGGTCCAGCTCAATCAGCAACGTGAACAGGAAGGTTCAACCAATCAGGCTCAGCTGCTGGCCTTGCTGGAAACATTCGGCAATCTTGGACAGACGCTGAAAGCGGCCCGTGAGATGCTGGATGCCCCCGTCTCTGAAGAAGTCGATGACATGAATACAGATCTTATCAATCTGCTTGAATTGCTCACTGACAAATCAGAGACTCTCAACATTGCTGACAGACTATCGATCGAGAGCAGCATCACACAAACGCTCGCTGCCAACGATGCCGATATTTCCGAGAATGACGATGAACAAACGCTTCTTCAGAGAAAGAATCAGCTCGAACTGTTACTGAAAACACAGACTGAAATCGGTGTTGACATATCCGAAGATCAAGCCAGTCAGCAGAGAAACATCAACAGCAAGCTGCTGCAAGGCCTGAGTTCTGTCCCCAACCCATTCACGCGTGTTCTTTTCCCACCCGTACGCAATACGTCCTCACCGGCTTTTGGTGACAAGTTCCGCAACAACCTTGTCAACGACGGCATTCCAGGCACACAGGCTTTGAGCATTCCGGAGGAGCCAGGTGCCATTCGTGATGAGGACGGATTGATCACTGCGCGTGCTGAAGACGGACGGGTGTTCCGCTATCAATTCACGGCAGCGGCGTTTGTACCGGAGCAAACCATGGCGGACGGTTTGTACAATGCGCCCAATGGCGCGCTTTACAGTGTGGATGGCGGCGTTGTGATGGAAATTGCAGCTGCGCCAGCCAATCTGCAGACACTCAGATACAGCGTGGAGGAAATGGGTTTCAGTGCCGCACTGGAGGGACCGGGCATTCTCAACATTGCGCTGGATAATGGCGACCATGTCAGCGCGGCGTTCCGTCTGGAAGACCTCGCTGACGCGGTTGGCTTCTGTACAGAAATCGGGTTTGTACCACCGTCCGGCCACCCGGGTTCAGCGGAATTTGTGTTCACGGCCGAGTGCAACAACGGCATCAGCCAGACACTGGTCCCTGTCGTGCTGGAACAGGCGTTGTACGCTACCTTGGCAGGCAGCGGCTTGAGCGTGCGCAACTCACGCGATACCGGGTATCTGGACGTGGAAGGCGTCGGGATCTTCCGCCCGGACTTCTTCGTATTACCGCTAACGACAGAGGACCAGAGTTTCCTCGACAGCCAGAGCAATCTGGAAGGCATTGCCCTGCAAGCGGGCGACTTCGACGGGGACGGCAACATCGACTACCGCCTGCTCTCCGCCCGAGGCAAGCAAATCCTCTGGGGGCTGTAACCCTGAAAATAGGGTCGAAGCGTATATTTTTTATACGCTTCGACCCTATTTTCAGAACAAATCCAGAACCACCATCACGACTGACAGCATCATGAGAATTATCAAAAACTTATGGCGCGACTGAGCAATTTCAAGCTGCTCCTGATCGGTTTTATCCACGGACTTTGGCATAACAGTCTCCCGCCGTTGAGTGCAACCCATTTTTTGTTGTCTACGAGCCATATCGACGCACCGGGGCTAAATCTTTACAAGCTCGTGTCAGTTTTGTGACGCAGAGCACGTTATCGGGGGAAATAGGGTCAGATCCAATTATGGCCAGCCATAATTGGATCTGACCCTATTTTCCCGGTAAGCTTCGAGCCATCTTTTACAACAGGATGCTTCTATGAAGATCGCAGTTGCCGGCACCGGATACGTCGGCCTTTCCAACGCTGTGCTGCTGGCACAGCACAATACCGTAGTCGCGCTGGACATCGTCAAAGACAAGGTGGACATGATCAATCGGCGCGAAAGCCCGATTGTGGACGCGGAAATTCAGGATTACCTGCAGAACAAAGCACTGAATCTGACCGCCACGCTGGACAAACACCAGGCCTACGACGGCGCCGACTTTGTCATCATCGCCACGCCCACGGACTACGACCCCAAAACCAACTACTTCAATACCCGCAGTGTTGAAGCCGTGATTCAGGATGTGATGGCGATCAACCCCGATGCGGTGATGGTCATCAAATCCACGGTGCCGGTGGGATTCACGCAGGAAACACGCGAACGTTTGCAGACACAGAACCTGATATTTTCCCCGGAGTTTCTGCGTGAAGGCCGCGCGTTGTACGACAATCTCTACCCCAGCCGCATCATCGTCGGCGAGCAGTCAGAGCGTGCCCAGACCTTTGCCAACCTGCTCAAAACCAGCGCCATCAAACAGGATGTGCCGGTGCTGTTGATCAACTCCACCGAAGCCGAAGCCGTGAAGCTGTTCTCCAACACCTATCTGGCCATGCGTGTCGCCTACTTCAACGAGCTCGACAGCTACGCGCTGTCACACGGGCTGGACACCCGGCAAATCATCGGTGGCGTTTGCCTGGACCCGCGCATTGGCAACCACTACAACAACCCGTCCTTTGGTTACGGCGGTTACTGTCTGCCCAAAGACACCAAGCAATTGCTGGCCAATTACGATGAGGTGCCACAAAACCTCATCCACGCCATTGTGGAAGCCAACCGCACACGCAAGGACTTTATTGCCGACGACATCATCCGCCGACAGCCACGCATCGTTGGCGTCTACCGCCTGATCATGAAAGCCGGCTCGGACAACTTCCGCGCCTCCAGCATTCAGGGCATCATGAAACGCATCAAAGCCAAGGGCATTGAAGTGGTGGTGTTCGAACCGGAGCTGCAGGAAGACGATTTCTTCCGCTCGCGTGTGATCCGCGATCTGGAGGCGTTCAAACAAATGAGTGACATCATCATCGCCAACCGCAAGACGCCGGTGCTGGAGGATGTGCAGGAAAAGGTGTATACACGGGATTTGTTTGGCAGCGACTGAGGAAATGGGGTCAGACCCCATTATGCAATAATGGGGTCTGACCCCATTTCAGAGAGGAAACCACCATGCGCTCACTGATGCTTGCGACACTGTTGTTCCCACTCACCCTGCACGCCCAGGGCAATGGTTTATCCGGCACGGTGGCGCCCGGCAGTGCCGCGCATCAGGCGCAAATCGAACGCTTTCGCAGCCCCGCTCCCACCGCCAGCCGACTGGTCAAAGCCGATGACGGCTTTCTGGCACTGCCTTCTACCCCGGCGGACTTCAGCAGCCTGCGCTACGAGGTCAATGGCCAGTCGTTCTCGCTGGACGATTACATGACTCAAACCCATGTCTCCGGGCTACTGGTGCTCAAAGACGGCAACATCCTGCTCGAACGCTACGGCCTCGGCAACACAGAGTCATCCGTCTGGATTGCCTACTCCATGGCCAAATCCGTGACCTCACTGCTGTATGGCGCTGCGATTCAGGATGGTTACATCAGCAGTCTGGATGCTGCGGTCACCGACTACCTGCCCGCGCTCAAGGGTTCCGCTTACGACGGCGCCACCCTGCGCCACCTGTTGCAAATGGCCTCCGGCGTGCAATGGAATGAAAACTACGCCGACCCCGCCTCTGACGTGGGCAACTACCCCGGCAGCAACGTGGTGCAGTTTCTGGACTTCATGAAAAACAAACCGCGCGTGGCGGCCCCCGGCGAGCGCTTCAACTACAGCACCGGCGAAACCGATCTCGCTGGCGTCGTGCTGCGCGCCGCCATCAGCAACAACCTGGCCACCTACCTGCAACACAAGATCTGGATGCCACTGATGGAATCCGACGCCTGGTGGGCCACGCACGGCTACGGTGGCGGCGAGCGCGGCGGTTGTTGCCTGTTCGCCACCCTGCGTGACTACGGCCGACTGGCACAATTTGTCCTCAACGACGGCGTCCTGCCTGACGGCACCCGCGTGCTGCCCGAAGGCTGGATAGCCGAATCGGTAGCTCCCTCGCCCGCTGATGACGGCTACGGTTACTTCTGGTGGCTCAACGGCGACGGCACCTTCCGCGCCTCAGGCATCTACGGCCAAGGCATCTACTTTGATCCCGAGGAAAACATGGCCATCGTCGTAACCAGCGCCTGGACCGCCGCGTCAGTGCCCGAAGCGGCGCAGCACCGCAATGCGGTGTTTCGCGCGATTGACGGGTTTGTGAATTGAAAATAGGGTCAGACCCCATTATGGCGTGCCATAATGGGGTCTGACCCTATTTTCTGCCCTTTTTTAATCCATTCGGGTAATTGACTGGCATACGCTCCGATGACATTTTCCGACCGAAGTCATCAGCGGAGAGCTATCACCCATGCCTATGTCGCTATCAGCAGAACGCTTGCTCCTCGTGTTAACGTTTTTTGTATCCAGTCTGGCCATACCCGCTTATGGCACCTCTCCTTGGACGATCACGGACACTATCTCTATCCCGCTAACCGCTAACGCCACGGCCCGGCTGCAAACAGAGTACTATCGCCTGAACCAGTGGAATGTGGTCACCACTGAGACCCGCCAGTTTCATGAAGAGTACTTTTACCCAACAGCCAGCAACAGACACAATGCCGGCGTGCATGTGATGGACGCACACAAAATCGGGTTGGGAGACTTTAACGGTGATGGCAAAAGAGACATGATCATCAGTTGGGCAACCTTTCCCCACGTGGTGGAAAAACCCGCAATTGCACCAACGATACTGATCAATCAGGACGGCGAGCTGAAACTGTCCAACGATATCTGGGCTAATGAGCCACCGGCCACCATGTTTGCCTACAAGCCAGGTATCGCAGACTTTAACCTGGATGGCGTCGATGATGTGGTACTGGGCGCCTTTGGAATCCTGAAGCGCATAGCCGACGGAAGCTATCAGAATACCTGGGAACGTATTCCGCTCATGGTCAGCCAAGGCAAGCAACTGGCGAACTTCAGTGATCGCATAGCCGGGCAGGAAACCGGTGTAATACCCGGATTTACCTTTGCGCATGACATGGCGGTGGGTGACGTCAACGGCGATGGCATCCCGGATTTTTATCAGGGCCGGCATCTCTTTATTGGTGATGGCACCGGCAGATTCACCGTACGCAATGATCTGTTGCCGCCCGCTGCCCGCCCCGGCTTGCATTATGTGATGTCCAGCGCTATCGGTGATCTGGACAACGATGGCGTGGATGATCTGGTGATTGGAGTGGCCGATGGCCAACCAGAAAACCAGGCCGTCAGCGGTTGGATTTTTCTCAGCAACGGTCAGCCCAATCTGGCCAATGCAAAAACGATTCCCTTACCCGAAGGCCGCTACGGATTGCTGAACACCAAACACAACAGCATGAATATTGACGATCTCAACGGAGATGGCCGACTGGACATAATCATCGGCCAGACCAAGGCAAGTCCCTACTACGAGGGGCGCCAGGTTCAGGTGCTGATGAACAGGGGTAACGGAGTATTTGTGGATGAAACCGATTTGCGTCTTGCGGAAGCGATCCGCCCACAGGCCCAGGGTGAAGGCATCAGTATTGTGATGGACATCAATGGCGATGGCTACCCGGATATTGTCGATCAGTCCGGCGGCAAACCTGATGATGTGGCTATCATGGTCAACAATGGCCAGGGTATTTTCAAGCGTGTTCCCACGGCGCAGCTGCCCATCGTCCAGAATTTCCACCTGGCTGGTAACGAGCACTGGGAGGGCCAGGATTACGGCAATTCGCGAACCGGCTATATCTATCCCATCGATCTGGACGGCAATGGCGTTGCATCCTTTATTGCCCAGATGTTCCTGAATCCGGCTCGCTGGCCAATGCAGCAGGGGGACGCCAATCGCAGTGTGATCTATACCATCAGTCCAGTGAAACCGTTTGAGCCCGTACCCGGCCCTGCGCTCCTCAGTGACACCGAATGTCTGTTCCGCTGGGCCGAAAGAATAGAGCCTGGATTGCTGTCAGACAAAAATGTGCAGACTCAGCGCTTGGACGGCATCAGTTATCGGCACTATCCCAGTACAAATACTTTCCTGGGATTCCGCGCGAATCGCGTGCTACTGTACCAGCCCTCGGCTGGGGGGGCTCCGGCTGATCTGGGCGGGGTGTATCAGTATCTGCCCATCGCACGTGAAGCTGGCTGCTGATAGCAGGAAATCAGAAATAGGGTAAATAGGGTCAGACCCCATTATGGCTGGGCATAATGGGGTCTGACCCTATTTCCTGCTGGGGTCTGACCCTATTTTCTACCCCTGCGCCAACGCTTGCATGACTGCCGCGAGGAAACGTGCGGCCTCACCGCCACTGACGCTGCGATGGTCAAAACTCAGTGACAGCGGCAACACCCGATGCGCAGCCAGAACACCATCGACCGCCACGGCCTCTGTTCTGATACGCCCCGCCCCCAGAATGGCAACCATCGGCGGCACAATCACCGGGTTGGCGTAACGCCCGGCCATGGTGCCGAAGTTCGACAAGGTGATCGTGGCGCCCCGCATTTCCTCCGGCGGAATCTTGCGCACACGCACAGCCTCGCGCAGCGCATTCAAACCCCGGCGCAAATCCGCGCTGTCACGCGCCGCGATATTTCGCAGCACCGGCACAAACAAACCCTCCGGCGTATCCACCGCAATACCAAGATCAATCTGTGCATGACGTTTGACCACCATACGCGAGCCATCGTACCAGGCGTTCAATCCGGGCTCGGCGGCACAAGCCACTGCAATCGCGCGCACCAGACGCATGGTCGGGTCCGTGCCCGCAGGCCAGGCGTGAATATCAACATCATCGTGAATCGACACGCTGACCACTTCGGCATGCGCCCGCGCCATATTTTTGGCCATAACCCGTTGCACACCCTTGAGGACGATGCCATCAGCAAACGCCGGATCATCACGCACCGGTGGTGGAATATCATCGTCGGAGTAAGGGCTGCCGATAACAAACTCGTCATCCTCCACCTGACTGTCGCGGGCAGAGCTGGCCATTTTTCCGACGACTGTTCCGCTATCATCACTGGCGGCATCATATTCCAGTAGCGGGTCACCCACATGCACAACGTCGCCCGTGCGACCAAATATTTTCAGCACCAGGCCTGATTGCGGCGCCGGCAAATCGACAATCGCTTTGGCCGTTTCAACAGACAAGACGATCTGGTCTTCGGCAACCGAATCACCCGCCCTGATATGCCACTCAACAATTTCAGCTTCCTGCAGACCTTCGCCCAAATCGGGCAGCTTGAAATACTTCATACGCCCTCCAGTGTTTTACGCGTCGCAAACACAATATCGGCGACGGTTGGCAAGTACAGATGTTCATTGCGTGGATACGGCATGGTGGCGTCATACCCGGTCACGCGCTGCACTGGTGCCCGCAGCCAGGGCAACGCCTCTTCCGCCAAGCGCGCACTGATCTCCGAGGCGACACCACCGTTACGCGCAGCCTCCTGCACAACAACACAGCGCCCGGTGCGCTTGACCGAGCGACAAATCGTCGCAAAATCCATCGGGCTGATGGTCGCCAGATCAATCACATCCGCCTCAATGCCGTCACCTGCCAGCACCTGCGCTGCCTGCAAGGTTTCGTGCATCATGGCGCCCCACGACACCAGCGTGACGTCGCTGCCCTGTCGCAAGGTAAAGCAGGTGTCCAGCGGCAAGCCTTCGCCAGAGTCTTTCACACGCTGGCGTACCATCCGGTAAATGCGTTTGGGTTCAAGAAACAACACCGGGTCCGGGCATTGAATGGCAGACAGCAACAGACCGTAAGCGCGCGCGGGCGACGACGGAATCACCACACGCAATCCGGGAATGTGCGCAAATAGGGCCTCTGTACTTTCCGAGTGGTGCTCGGGCGCCTGAATACCACCGCCAAAGGGAGCACGTATCACTAATGGACAACTCAGTCGCCCTCGGGTGCGGTTGCGCATGCGAGCGGCATGACAAACGATCTGCTCGATCGCCGCAAAAATGAAACCCATAAACTGGATTTCAGCCACCGGCCGCAGCCCCTGCGTCGCCATGCCGACACTGATACCGGCAATCATGGATTCAGCCAGCGGCGTGTCCATCACCCGCTTGAATCCAAAATCCCGCTTCAGTCCCTCGGTGGCACGAAACACACCGCCGTTGGTCCCCACATCCTCACCCAGAATCACAAGGTCGGGATTGTCGGTCAGCGCACGGCGAAGCGCCAGGTTGACCGCTTCGACCATAGTGATTTCATGTACGCCAATTTCACGAACTGACTCAGTCATGGCTCCGCTCCTCGCGCACGGCGTTGTGCGCTTCGGTGCGATGACGTGACAAGAGAAAGGCCTGTTGCTGCCTTAATGCCGGCGTCATCGCGGCATACTGATAACGCAAAAATTCATCCAGCGGTTGCGGAGCCAGTGCCAGATACTCAGCCACTGCGTTATCAACGCTGGCCTGCACTTTTTTCTGCAAGGCCTGCTCCTGCTCAGCATCCCACAGCTGATGTTCATGCAGCAGCGTCTGCAGGCGTTTGACCGGCTCGTGCTCCCAGGCTTTCGCGACCTCCTCCGCGCTGCGGTAACGGGAAGCGTCGTCGGCGGTGGTGTGATCACTCAAGCGATACGTGACCGCTTCAATCAACGTGGCACCTTTGCCGCTGCGAGCCTTGTGCAGCGCCTTGTTCACGGCGTCAAACACTGCGACCACATCGTTGCCGTCTACCTGAACACCCTCGATGCCTGCGGCGACGGCTTTTTGCGCCAGTGTTTTGCAGCCGGTTTGCATGTGTCTCGGCACAGAAATCGCCCACTGGTTATTGTTGATGACCGTGACCAGCGGCAATTGCCACAAACCTGCCAGATTCAGCGCTTCATAAAAATCACCGCGCGAGGTGGCACCATCACCGCAGGAGGTCACCACAGCGTGATGTTCCCCCCGGAATTTCAAGGCAATCGCGGCGCCGGCTGCATGGGTCAACTGATTGCCGATGGGAATACAAATGGGTAAATCCCTGGCGGCATCCCCTTCAAACAAATGCCCGCGCTCGTCGCCTCCCCAGATCTGCAGGATCTGCGACAGGCGCACACCACGCAAATACAAAGTCGCCTGATCACGGTAATACGGCACGTAAATGTCGTTGGCCTGCATGGCCAAACCGATGCCGATACCCACCGCTTCCTGCCCCAGACTGGAGGGATAGGTACGCATCTGTCCCGTGCGCTGCAGCGCCACCGCTTTTTTGTCCAGCGCACGTATCAGCACCATGTGTTCGTAGGCCTGGCGCAACCAGTCGGGTGTCACTTGTTGAGGTAGTCCGACTCCCTTGCGTTCTGCTGTATCCATATCAACACGCCTCCCGCCGTTACATTAATGATGAGTACAGAATATCCTCCGCCATTTGGTCAGCAATTCGATCGGGTGGAACATTGTCAGCCCGGCTACGCTCGAAAAGCTGACTCAGGGTATTTTCCAGATTGAGTGTGCGCTGGTGAAGCAGCTGACCGTCAAATGGACTCCCGCCTCAGACAAGCGTTGTGCCAGGGCAAAACCGACGTTGCCGATGCCCTGGATTGCAACATGCAAACCCTCCAGCGACTCGCGTTGCAACTGGTGCCTGACGGCGGCCCTGATGCCGGCAAAAACTCCCAGCGCGGTCATGGGCGAGGGATTAAAACCATCGCTGCTGGTGCCGGAAACATAGGGCGTTCTGGCAGCCACCACGTCTAGGTCAGACAGTTGTGTGCCACTGTCTGCTGCGGTGATGTAGCGCCCGCCCAGGCTATGAATAAAATCCGCAAAAGCCGTGTACAGCGCGGTGCGATCCACCGGCCCGGCTGGCAACATGATCACGGCCTTGCCGCCGAGCGCAGGGCCCAGTCGGGTGTTATGAATGGCGATGATGGCCTTGAGTCCTGAGGCAGGATCGTGCCGGAAATGAATATCTTCAAGGCGAGCGCGTTCGATTCTGTCGAACATAGTCGGTCTCCGCTGCAGTTTGGCCGGTTGGGCCATTGTCTGAGGACACAGCTGTCGGGGTGGTGACAGCGGCGCCCTGCGGTTTTTATCGCACCGGGTGAGTGCTTGACCTGAGCTTAGCGCAAATGCGTGGGGCGGGCAATTCAGGCAAGAGGGGAAATGGAAAAAGGGGGTGGGAAAAGG
>DAITNA010000013.1:0-8552 GCA_036834885.1 Pseudohongiella sp.
TCAATCAGACAGGACTGCCGCCTGACCTGCCATCCACCAGATTTGACTATAACTCGCCGGGCTGGACACGATGCCAATGCTGGCGTGCTCGGGTTTGAGGTAGCGGGCGGCAACGCGGCGCAGGTCGTCCAGCGTCACGGCCAGCACGGCGCGGCGAAACGCCATGCGCGACTCGCGTGTGCGGCCGAACAAATTGTTGTAATAGTCCTGCTTGGCAGCACCGGCCGGTGAGGTCGAGCGATCCATGCCGCTGATCACACCCAGAATCGCTTCTTCCACCAGCCGCGGGGCATGGTCTTCATTCAACACAAAGGCCACCGAGGCATCAAAATCCGCCAGCGTTTCTGCCAGTCGCGGATCGCGGTAGGAGTAGAAGCGGAACGAGGCTGAACCCGAATCCTGATCGGCTCCGGCACCATAGGCTCCGCCTTGTTCACGAATCGCCCGGTGCAGATACGCGTTACGCAGGAAGCCGGCCAGCACGGTCAGTGCCGGATGATCCGGATGACCACCGGGCACGGTCGGGTAGGCTTTGGCACAGAAATTCACCTGTGAGTTGGTCGTCCACAGTTCACGCACCGGCTCACGCAGTGCCGGCAAGCTCAGTGCTTTAAACCCGGCACCTGACGCCGGCGCATCGGCCCAACCGGACAGCAAACCGTCCATCAGCACGTCGCGCTGCGCCGCTTCACCGACCAGCAGGAAGCGTCGTGGCGCTTGCACCAGCGCGGCATGAATGCGACGGAATTTACCCATCAACGCCTCCAGCGCCGACGCATCCTCCATCGCTTTGCTGAGTTTTTTCACGGCCTGAATCCCCGCCAGTCCGGTGAACTGATGGCTCAGGCGCGCGGTCGGGCTCATGCCGCTGGCCGCCAGCGTGATCGCCATGGAATGACCGCGGCCGGTCACACTGCTCTGCTGGCGTGCGTTGATCTGCTCCAGCAACTCCTTCACGCGTTTGTTTTCATCAAGGCGCACGTTAAAGAAGGTCTCGCGCAGCAGTTCGGTCTGCTCGGCGTGATTGGCCACCAGCGCTTTGGACGACAGCACCAGAATTGCACGCGCATTCTGTTCGTTGTCCAGCTCGCTGCGGATGCTGGCATAACAATTCAGACCGCCGCTGACCGCTGCTTGCCAGGCAGCCACGTCGCCATAATCCTGGTCGCCAATACCCAGCTCGGTGACGCAGCTGGTGTACAGCGGCAGCACGTCGAGCAGCTCCGCGTCCAGCGCCGGCAAATCCACAATAATCTGCTGATACACCAGCCCGTTGGTGCCTTGGGCGTACCAGCTCAACTCGGAGCCGTGCGGGCCTTTGTGCAGCTCCGATTCAATCACCGGCAGCTCGGCCGGCACATCTTCCAGACCGACTTTGGGCAACACATCCGGGTCATCTTCCATGGCCTGACGTTCCGCCAGACGCTGGTTCAGCTCCAGGATCTGACGCTTTTGTTCCTCATTCAGCGAGGCTTTGATCGCGGCCAGGCGGGCTTTTTCCGCCTGTGCTTCACGCTCGGGGATGCCGGCATCCGGGG
Source organism: Pseudohongiella sp. (assembly GCA_036834885.1). Lineage (GTDB taxonomy): Bacteria > Pseudomonadota > Gammaproteobacteria > Pseudomonadales > Pseudohongiellaceae > Pseudohongiella. Next base: position 1,539 of record DAITNA010000013.1, read on the forward strand.
TCATGGTCAGGGTGACGCGGTGCATGTTGTTGAGCAGCAGCTCACGAACCAGCCCCGGAATGAAGTCCGGGTTGCGGATGTCTTCGCGCAGCTGTTTCAGCGCTGGTTCGATGTCGAGCAGACGGATCGGATCGCCGCGATGCACGGCCGTGGACAGGCCGGCCATCATCAATTGCAGGCCGTAGGGGTAGCTGTCGCCGGAGATTTCCCGCTGGTGCAGTTCGAGTTGATGCAGCGCGGCTTCCACCTGTTCCATGTCGACGCCTTCGCGTGCGATGCGCTCCAGCTCGGCCAGAATCCGTTTTTCCACGGCCAGCGTGGCATCTTCCGCGCAGCCCTCCAGACCGCAGATAAAACTCATCTCGCGGTTGCTGTCTTCCAGCCCGCACAGCGGGGAGGGCGATTTGCCCAGGTCGCTGGTTTCGAGCACATCCATCAGCGGGCTGGCGCTGTTGTCGAGCAGCACCGAGCTCATCAGCTGGGCCTTGAACGCAGTCTCCAGATCCGTGCTCGGACCCAGCAGCCAGGCCACCACCACGTGGGTTTTGTCATCCACACCTTCAGAGGCATCCACGGCATAACTTTCCTGCACGCGCACCGGCGCCAGATAACGCTTTTCCTCGTTGGCGGTGATGTGCGACACGTCGATGCGCTCAAATTCTTTCAGTGCCAGCTCTTCAAATTTTTCCTGATGCTCCACCGCCGGGATATCACCATAGGTCATAAAAATGGCGTTGCTGGGGTGATAGTGCGTTTCATAAAACGCTTTCAGGTCAGCGTAACTCAGGTCCGGAATGTGCGAGGGCTCGCCGCCACTGTTGTAGTGGTAGGTACTGGTCGGGAACAGGTAGTTGGTCAGCGTCTGCCACAGGCGCGAATTTTCCGAGCTCATGGCACCTTTCATTTCGTTGTAGACCACGCCTTTGTATTGCAGCTCGCTGTCCGGATTGCCGTCTTCGGCAAAGTCCAGCCGGTGGCCTTCCTGGGCAAAATCCAGCTCGTTCAGATTGGAGAAAAACACTGCATCCAGATAGACATGCAGCAAATTGTTAAAGTCTTTTCTATTGCGACTGGCAAAGGGGTACGCGGTGCAGTCGCTGCTGGTAAAGGCGTTCATGAAGGTGTTGAGTGAACGCCGGATCATCATAAAAAACGGATCGCGCACCGGATAGCGTTTGCTGCCGCACAGGGCCGTGTGCTCCAGAATGTGGGCGACGCCGGTGGAGTCCATGGGCAGGGTGCGCAGGGCAACCAGAAACACGTTCTCGGGATTGTCCGCTGCCAGGTGGTAGTGACGGGCGCCGGTTTTGATGTGTTCGTACTCGTGCATATCCAGCTGCAGCGACGGAATCGTCTGGCTGCGCAGCCAGCGGAAAGCAGGGTGGCTGTGGGCAGGCGATGCGGGCGATGAACTCATAAATTCTGTTCCTGTTGGATCCGGGTTGATCATATGGGGTGTTTATTCGCGGTTGTGGGCATTGAGTATGACATGAACCGCGATCAGTTCGGGCACGGCCTGATTGAGACACTGGTGCAAAGCCAGCGTTTGCTCTTTCAGGTAGTCCAGCTCTTCCTGACGAATATTGGGGTTGCGCTGCTTTAATGCAAGCAGGCGTTTGATCTCGGCGGTCTGGCTGGCGAGCATGGTTTTGCCGGCGTGTTCAGCGGCCTGTTTGCTGGCCGCGGCTGCCAGTTTGTCAGCGCTCGTCATCAGTTTGAGCAGCAACTTCTGATGCGTCTGCAGGGCATCGAGCGCCAGCGCCTTGTCCGGGAATTGCAGATGCTGACGCTGGTTGCCGAGCGAGCTGTCGAGCAGGGTTACGTTGCTGTTGTGATCCAGTGCCATGTTGAACGTGAAGCCGGTCGCTGGCAGGTATTTGGCCAGCTGCAGGTGCGCCGGGGCACTGACTTTCAGGCGGTACTGGCACTCGACAATCAGGGCGCAGCCGGGAGCCGGCCATTCCGCCTCGGTGCTGATACTGGCGCCGGCTTTGTTGCGGCTGACGGCGAGCTCGGGGTGAAACACACTGACCGAGGCCTTGCCCTGATGGCTGTTGAGCACCAGATCCATGGCGCCGGTGACCATGGGGTGTTGCCAGGTCAGGAAGGCGCGGTCTTCGCGCTTGAGCGCCTGTTCGCGGCTGAAGCAGGCTTCAAAACCTTCGTCTGGCAGGCCGGGGAAGGCGGGCAGCAGCATGTCCTCACCCGGCACGATGCTGACACTGCCGTCGAGGTTGTTGTCATTAAACACACTGTAGCTGTCCAGCACATTAAGCAGCCAGTCGCGCGGGGTGTAGTGCTGTTCAAACTCGGCGATGCGGGCGAGCAGGGCTTTGGCCTGAGCGGCGTTGAAGGAGTTCAGTTCAAGCAGCTGGTCGCGGCCTTGCTCCAGCTCGCGCTGCAGCACCTGGTAGCGGGCTTTGGCTTTGGGGATGGGGTCGGATCCCATTTCCAGCCACGCATCCAGCTCATCTTTCATCTCCTGCCACAGCCGGAAGGCTCCAGGAGCGACGTGCTCGAAGGCGTTGAGTGCTTCGTGGTACCACTGGAACAGGCGTTCCTGTCGGGTGCCAACGACATACGGCACATGGATTTGCACGTCGTGGCGCTGGCCGATACGGTCGAGGCGGCCGATGCGTTGTTCTAGCAGATCCGGGTTCAGCGGCAGGTCAAACAGCACCAGGTGCCGGCAGAACTGGAAGTTGCGGCCTTCGCTGCCAATTTCCGAGCACACCAGAATGCTGGCGGCGTTTTCTTCAGCGGCAAAATAGGCGGCAGCACGGTCGCGCTCCAGCAGGCTCATGTGACGGTGGAACACGGTGCTGCGCACACCCACTTTCAGACGCAGGTGCTTTTCCAGCGCCACGGCGAGGGCATCGTGCGCGCAGATCAGCAGGGTTTTACCTTCGCGCTTTTTACTGTCCGGGCCGGTCAGCCACTCGGCGAGCCACTGCACGCGCGGGTCGCTGGCGAGCAGGTCGTTTTCTTCGGAAAAGGGGTCGGATCCAGAAAAGGGGTCGAAGCCATTTTTTGAGACAAAAAATGGCTTCGACCCCTTTTCTGGATCCGACCCCTTTTCCTTCAGCGGCCACGGATTCAGCACGCGGCGCGGGAAGCCGGTGAGCTGGCGGCGGGTGTTCCTGAACAGGATGCGGCCGGTGCCGTGCTGGTCCAACAGTTCGCGTATTGCTGGATCATTTTCCGGCAAGTTTTTGATCTGATTTGCAATATCCTGGTATTTGAGTTGTTCGGCTTCAAAGGCGTCAAAGTCAGTAAAGCGTGCCGGGTCGAGCAGGCGCAGCAGGGCGAAGTGGTTCTGCCGCCCGAGCTGTTCCGGGGTGGCGGTGAGCAGCAGCAGGCCTTTGGTGGCCGCCGCCAGCGTCTCCAGCGTCTGATACGCCTGCCCGATGTCCTTGCCGAGTTTGAGTGCGTCCGGGGTGACGATTTCCCCCAGCGTGACGTGGTGTGCCTCGTCAACAATACACAGGTCCCAGCCGGCTGCCTTGGCTGCATCCATCCATTCCGGCTTGCGCGTGAACAGTGACAGCGGGCTCAGAATCAGCTGGGCGCTGGTGAACGGGTTGTCCTCGCCACTTTCCTGCAGCGCCTCGCAGCGTTCCTGATCCAGCAACGTAAACGACAGGTTAAAGCGGCGCAGCATCTCCACCAGCCACTGATGCAGCAGCGGCTCCGGCACCACAATCAGCACCCGCGTGGCCAGACCGCTGACCAACTGTTGTTGCAGAATCAGACCGGCTTCGATGGTTTTGCCCAGACCCACTTCGTCGGCCAGCATCACCCGCGGCGCGTACCGGTTGGCCACTTCGTGCGCAATATAAAGCTGGTGCGGAATCAGCTCGGCGCGCGCGCTGCATAGGCCCATCAGCCCGCTGCGCTCGGCGTCACCGAGCAGTTGCAAGGTTTGCTGTTTGAGATAGAACCACTGACAGGGGTCAAACTGGCCGGACAACAGGCGATCCAGCGGGCGGTTCATGCTCAGTGAATCAGGCAGCAGGCTCTCTGGCAGCGGGTGGCGCTGGCCTTTGTTGTCGCTGGTCTCGTAGATGATGAGCCCTGCGGGTGTCTCCATCAGGTCAATAATTTCAAGTTCGGTGTCAGCGACGGTGACCTTGTCGCCGGCTTTGAGCACCAGGCGGGTGAGCGGGGCTTGCTGTCGCGCGTAGCGGCGGGTCTCGTCGACGGCCTTGAATTCAATACTGACGGTTCGGAAGTCGACGTCAGTGACCAGGCCAAGGCCCAGATCCGGTTCGGTATCACTGAGCCAGCGCTGGCCTGGTACAAAAGCTTTCGGTTGTGTCATGGTGTTCCGTGGTTAGCAGTGCGCAGTGTGCGCGATCAAACAGAAATTGGTTCGGCTGGCGCCAGTGTTGGCTCGGGCGAAGGCGGCAGTTCCAGTGTCAGGCGGCCGAGCCGACCTTCGCGAAAATCATGCAGGAGAATCTCTGACACCTTGTGCCAGTCAATCATGCCCGATTTGCTGCGGCAGGCGCGGTGTATTGCCAGTTTCTCCATAAACTCTTCAGCAGTGTTTGGTAACTCTTTGAATTTATAACGCTCTTTGAGTGCGTTTGGGAAGTCGTTCAGCAAGAACTCGGCGGCCACCATGGCGACATCTTCAAACACGATGGCGGTGTTGCGAATGGCGCCGGCTGCGGCCAGACGGTAGGCGGCCTGTTGATCCTCAAGGCGGGGCCAGAGCACGCCAGGCGTGTCGAACAGGTACCAGTGATCGTTGAGTTTGACGCGCTGCTGGGACTTGGTCACTGCAGGTTCATTGCCGGTGCGTGCCAGCTTGCGTCCGGTGATCTGGTTCATCAGCGTCGATTTGCCGACGTTGGGGATGCCGGCGATCACTGCGTTGTATTTGCGCAGGTTGGGGCGGTCGGGGTCAGAAATGGGCGCGGAAAAGGGGTCAGAAATGGGGTCAGATCCATTTTTGGTCTCCAAAAATGGATCTGACCCCATTTCCGCGCCCATTTCCTCCTCCACCTCACGCACCGGCATCAGCGCCGCCTCATCCACCAGTCGCTGGCAGGCACCCAGAATCAGCGCTGTGCTGAGCGGATTGTCGCTGCTGTTGGCGAGTGCGTGGCTCCCCGGCTGGCTGTTCAGATACTGAAGCCACAGGCGGGTGCGCGCCGGATCCGCCAGATCGGCCTTGTTCAGGATGTGCAGGCAGGGTTTATGGTGACGCAGCCGCATTTTGTGCATCAGCGGATTGCTGCTTGCACCGGGCATGCGTGCGTCCAGCACTTCGATGACCACATCGATCTGCTGCATGAGTTTGGCCAACTCTTTGTTGGCCTTGAACATGTGTCCGGGATACCAGGAGATAGTCATAGGGGGCGCATGATAGCAGAAGCCCAAAATAGGGTCGAAGCGTATATTTTTTATACGCTTCGACCCTATTTTGGGGGTGGTATACTGCCGGGGTTTTTGGTGGCTGAGGAGGGTCCATATGTCATTGCAGCAGCGTATACAGGACAAGGTGGCCGCGGGAGTGATGCCGCAGCACTTTGATTTGATTAATGAAAGCCACATGCACAGCGGGCCGGCGACGGAATCCCACTTCAAACTCGTTGTGGTATCAGAGCGGTTTGATGGACTCAATGCCGTGAAACGCCATCAGCAGCTTTATGGTCTGCTGGCGGAGGAGTTGAAAGATGGGGTGCATGCACTGGCGCTTCATCTGTACACCCCCGCTGAGTGGAACCAGCGGCAGGCTGCTGCGCCGGCATCACCGGATTGTCGTGGCGGCAGCAAACACGGCTGAACATAAGGCTGTGCGGCGTTTGAGGCAAAAAATCGCTTGTCATCGGATCACAAAATGTGGCTGAATCGTGGCATAGAGGAGGCGAAAAAGGCACTTTTGCCCCTCAAATTGTCCCTGAACAAGGGAATAAAACCGGGTGGCAACCGTTGATTTGACAGGTGGATTCCGATAAGGTGCCGCCCAATTCAAGGATCCGTTGCGGTAAACACGCCGGTTCGGTCCTGCTAGTACGCTGTCAGAAATGTTCAATAATGAGTAAAACAAACAGACATCAATATTCTGGCGACATCTAAAACAGTGATAGACAGAGACTTGAATAATGATTGATTTACTCCGACACCCGCGCTTGCCCGGATTGGCAAAATTTGGTGCCGTTGCTGCCCTGGCAGCGTTTACCTACACCGCCTACGCCCAATATCGTCAGTCCTCTCCAGTGATCGAAATGCCCGAGTTTGTGGCAGAGCTGATTGAAGAACAGCAGGAAGTTACCTCCGAGCTGCCTGACTTTGAGTCCTACGGTGATACCGAGACTCGTAAAGAAGCCTTCTTTGATTTTCTGGTGACCTATGTGGAAGCCGAGAATCGCAAGATTCTCGACGCCCGTGCACGTTTGGTACCGATGGCTGATGTGTTGCGCCGTGGTCATCCACTGACTGACATTGAATATGCTTATCTGCTGGATGTGGCAGAGCAGTATCGGATGGACGCTGCCGAACTCAGCAATCTGCAGGTGGTTGAAGAGTTGCTCAAGCGAGTGGATGTGATTCCGACCTCGCTGGTGCTGGCGCAAGCCGCGAATGAATCAGCCTGGGGCATGTCCCGATTCGCCCGCGAAGGCAACAACATTTTTGGCCAATGGTGCTTTGATGAAGGCTGTGGTCTGGTGCCGGAACGTCGCCGCCAGAACGCCAGTCACGAAGTGCGTGCATTTGTCTCTGTGGAAGCGTCGGTCAGCGCATATTTCCGCAACCTGAACACCAACCGCTACTACGCCGACATGCGTGAGATGCGCGCTCAAATGCGCGCCCAGGGCCGCCCACTGGATTCAATGGCTCTGGCACGTGGCCTGACCCGCTACTCCGAGCGCGGCATGGCTTATGTCAGTGAGCTGCAGGACATTATTCGCATTAATCGCCTCAGCGCGCTGGACCAGTCGTAATTTAATAAGGGGTGGAAAAAGGGGTCGAAGCCATTTATGGCTAGCCATAAATGGCTTCGAC
>DAITNA010000014.1:0-7210 GCA_036834885.1 Pseudohongiella sp.
ACAGGATACGCCACCCTTCCTACCTGCTCCCATACACCAGACTTGAGCTTAACTCCACCCGGGTGTCTGCGCTGTCCATTATCAAATTGCTGGTTCTGGTTGCCTTTGCCTTTGTGCTGGCCTTGTGGCTTGCCGCCGTCATAAACCGGCAAATTGAGCGGCTACCCGGTGTCAGTTCAAGCTTCAAAGTGGGTGTCAGCAAATTCAGCCGTTTTCTGCTGATAACCCTGGCGTTTCTGGTTGCGTTAAATGCGGCAGGGATCAATCTGAGTTCTCTGGCGATCTTTGGCGGGGCGCTGGGGGTTGGCCTTGGTTTCGGGTTACAACGAATTGCCTCAAATTTCATCAGTGGGTTCATTCTGGTCCTTGATCGCTCGATAAAACCAGGTGATGTGATTACCGTCGGCGATAAGTTCGGATGGGTTCAGGAGCTCAATGCACGTTACATCGTAGTCAGGAACAGGGAGGGCGTGGACACGCTCATTCCCAACGAAAATCTGATTACCTCCGAAGTCATAAACTGGAGTTATGCAGACCCCGACGTACGCGTCACAGTTACTGTGCAGGTTAGTTATGACGATGATCCCGAGCAGGCGCTGGCTTTGATGCTGGAGTGCGCCAAGGCATCGCCGCGAGTGCTGGAGACCCCAGTCCCAACGGTCAGACTGACCGACTTTGCTGACAGCGGCATCGAATTGCAGCTGCGTTTCTGGATCGCTGATCCAGCAAACGGGTTCGCTGGCGTGAAGTCTGATGTTCATATCGCGATCTGGCGGGCATTTAAGCAGGCGGGCATCACAATTCCCTACCCGCAACGGGATCTGCATATCAAGTCGATGCCTTCGGGAGCAATGAGCGAGGGTTCCCGAGACAGCTAAGGTATCAGCTGAATGTTTTTGATCAGGTCAGTATGTTGCCTTAGGTAACACTTTACGGTAGCATGCCGCTCATTAACCGTACCATTTGGACGGTAAGTAATGAGCGAATCCCGACAAACATCACGTGACGACATTCTTGACGCAGCCCAGCGCGTAGCCGGCCGCGACGGTGCCGACAACCTCACGCTGGACCGCGTTGCCTGCGAATGCGGCCTGAGCAAGGGCGGGGTGTTGTATAACTTCCCCAACAAAGATGCCTTGCTGAACGGCATGCTCGATCGCTTGTTGCAACAGCATCAGCAGATCATGCACAGCGAAGAGCAAGTACTGGCAGGTGAACCTGATGCCTGCATCAAAGCCATGTTGCGCGCCATGGCCAACCATCAAACTGCGGATCCATCAGTCTACCTGTCACTGCTTGCGGCTGCAGCTCAGAAGCCCGAGCTGCTGGAGCCGGTCAAAGCACTGTTCAGGTCTCATTACGAACGCATACAGTCGGAATGCCGTGACCCACACGCGGCTATGCTGCTTTGGGCCGCTGCGGACGGGCTTCTGTTTCATGCAATCCTGGGCATTGCGCCGTATACCGACGGCGAAAAAAACGTTTTGTTTCAGAAGCTGCTTGAACACTCAGGAGCCTTGTCATGAAGTCTGTACGTCGCGTTTTGTGGCTGATGGCAGGCACTTTTGGCCTGGCATTGCTCAGTGGTTGCCTGGAATCTACCGCTGAACAATCACCCGCAGACAGTTTTCGCACGGTACGAGTGGAAACGCTCGGCCTGACAGGTGCTGAGGGACAACGACGTTTTGTCGGCCGTGTTGAGGCGCTGAACACAGTGGATCTGTCCTTTCAGGTCGGTGGTCGTATGGTGTCTATACCGGTCCAGCAGGGCAGTGTGGTCGCCCGCGGTAGCCTGATCGCCGAGCTTGACATGGTCGACTATCAACTGGCTGTGCGCGAAGCTCGCGTAGCGCTTGATTTAGCGGAACTGGACTATCAACGAAACCGTCAAATGCTGACCACCGGTGCCATCCCGCGCGCCGCCTATGATCGTGCACTGGCAGACCTGGAGATGCGCCAACTTGCGTTGGACGCTGCTGAGCGCAATTTTGCCTACACTCGCCTGGAAGCGCCCTTCGATGCACTTATCACGCGACGACTGGTGGATCCTTTTACTCAGGTCGGCGCCGGTACGCCGGTCGTGCGGGTTCAGGATGTGACCGAGTTGCGAGTGACTATTTCTGTGCCAGAAAGCCTGATGGGATTGCTGCAAACGCCCGAGCGCTTCCAGGTTACTGCTGAGTTATCTGCCTTGCCCGGTCAGCCGTTTGAGTTGCTATACAGAGAGCACGCAACAGAGGCGGATCCTGTAACACAAACCTACCCCATCAGTTTTGCCATGCTGGGTGCGACACCCGACTCAGTACTACCCGGTATGACTGCAACGGTCATTGTCGCATCTCGGCTCGGGTCAGTTCCGGGCCAAATTACCGTGCCCGTTTCGGCACTCGATACGCGAGAGGACGGCTCATTTCAGGTCTGGCTGTTTGATGCACAACAAAACACCGTCGCGCCGAGACCTGTAGAAGTGGGCACCATGGGCTCGTCGCGGGTTGTGGTGACACGGGGCCTGTCGACAGGCGACCAGATTGTGACCGCCGGTGCCCATCTGTTGCGTGACGGCATGCGTGTCACTGCCTACCAGACTACTCCATAACGGAGAATCAAAATGGATTTTGCGCGTTATGCCATTGATAAGCCGGTAAATACGTGGCTGCTTATTCTGGTGCTATTTCTCGGCGGCTGGTGGGGAATCAATACCATCGGACGCCTGGAAGATCCTGCCTTCACCCTCAAACAGGCGGTCGTTGTTACCCCATACCCCGGGGCTACTGCTCTTGAGGTTGAGCTCGAGGTTACCGAACACCTCGAGTCTGCGATACAACAAATGTCGCAGATAAAGCGCATTACCTCAAAATCCATGCCGGGTCGCTCGGAAATCACCGTCGAAATCCAGGATACCTACCAGGGCCCCGAAATTCCGCAGATATGGGATGAGTTGCGGCGCAAGGTAGGGGACTTTCAGCGCAATCTGCCTGCCGGTGCCGGACCTTCGACCGTCAATGACGATTTCAGCGACGTATTCGGCATGTTCTATGCTGTGACCGCCCCGAGTTTCACAGACCGCGAGATTCGTGACATTGCCCGCTCCATCAGGCGCGAACTGCTGACAGTGCCCGGTGTAGCCAAGGTAGAGGTAAGGGGGTTGCCGGAAGAAAGTATCTACGTGGAGGTTGCCAACGATCAGCTGGTCAATGCCGGGCTTCCGCTGACTCAGGTGATCAACAGTATTCAATCAGAAAACGCTGTACAGCCCGCTGGAGCAGCCAGGGTAGGGGATTTGAATGTGCGACTCAGCACACTACCCGGACTGGACAGCGTCGCCAATATCGAGGCGCTGCGTATCGGCCGCTCTGGCAGCACAGAACAAATCAGTCTGGTCGACATTGCCGAGGTGCGTCGCGAGCAAAAGGAACTGCCGGATCACCTGATTCGTTTTGATGGGCAGAGCGCATTCACGCTGGCGGTGGCCGGGGTAACGGATGCCAATATTGTTGAGGTGGGACAGGCTGTCGGCGCGCGATTACAGCGCCTGCAGGAGACCATTCCGCTGGGAGTGGAACTTCACCCCATCTACGCTCAGCACGAAGTTGTTGACGAGGCTATCAACGATTTTATCGTCAACCTCGCTGCTTCAGTGGTGATTGTTGTCGCCGTGTTGTGTCTGTTTATGGGTTGGCGGGTAGGGCTTGTAGTGGGCTTGACGCTGTTTCTGACCGTGGTTGGCACTGTGTTTTTTATGCGCCTGTTTGCCATAGAGATGGAGCGCATCTCGCTGGGCGCGCTGATCATTGCCATGGGTATGCTGGTGGATAACGCCATCGTTATTGCCGAGGGCATGCTGATCAATATGCAGCGTGGGATGAAGGCACATCGAGCCGCTTCGGAAGCTGCGGGACGTACCCAGTGGCCGCTGCTGGGTGCGACCCTGATAGGTATTATGGCCTTCTCCGGAATTGGCCTGTCGCCCGATACCACCGGAGAATTTCTGTTCTCCCTGTTTGCGGTGATTGGCATCTCACTGTTGCTGAGCTGGATACTTGCCGTCACCGTAACCCCGTTGTTCGGTGAGTACCTGCTGAAGGTAAAGCAATCACAAGCCGGTGACGACCCGTACCGCGGCGCACTGTATGCGCTGTATCGTCGGACCCTGCAGTTCGGTCTCCGCTTCCGCGGCCTGACTCTAACGACGCTGGCATTGGTGACAGTGACCAGCTTCTGGGCCTTTGGTTTTGTTAAACAGTCATTTTTCCCTGACTCCAACACCCCCATTTTTTTTATTGATTACCGGCTGGCTCAAGGTAGCGATATTCGAGCCACAGCCCGGGATCTGGCCGAGATAGACTCGCTGGTGCTGCAGAAAGAGGGCGTTGAAAGTGTTGCGACCTTTATTGGTCAGGGCGCATCGCGTTTTATGCTGACCTACGAACCCCAGCAACCGAATACAGCCTTTGGTCAGCTTATCGTCCGCACCAGCGATCGGTTCGTGATTGATGAGCTGGCTGCTGAATTACGGGCTGAGCTGGGTGCACTTTACCCGGCGGCGGAAATACAAACGCGCCGTCTCGTATTCGGACCGGGCGGTGGCGCCAAAATAGAAGCGCGCTTCACCGGGCCAGATCCGGCTGTACTGCGTGCCCTGGGTGATCAGGCCGAAGCCGTGTTCGCGGCTGATCCTGACTTGCAGGATATCCGTCAGGACTGGCGACAACAGGCGCTGGTGATTGCACCGCAATTTAACGAAGAGCGAGCACGCCTGGCTGGCATCAGCCGCCGTGACCTGGCTCAAACGCTTGAATTTGCGACGTCTGGTATACGTGCGGGCGATTATCGTGAAGGTGATGAGCGCATACCGATTGTCATCCGGCCACCAGATGAGGAACGACTCAACGTAGAACGCTTACAAGAAAGACTGATCTGGAGCGCTGGTGAACAGCGTTATGTGCCAGTGACACAGGTGATAGATGGCTTTTCAACACTGGCGGAAGAAACGCTCATATTACGCCGCGACCGGGCCCGTACGTTGACTGTGCAGGCCGATCCAATTCCCGGCAAGACAGCGGATGAGGTGCTACGTAACCTGATGCCACAGTTGCAGGCTATGGGTTTGCCGACCGGTTACAGGCTGGAATGGGGCGGGGAATATGAGGCATCGGGTGAGGCGCAGGCCTCATTGGGTGCTCAGCTGCCATTGAGTTTTATGGTGATGCTGATCATTTCTGTGCTTATCTTCGGCAAAGTCAGGCAGCCGTTAATTATCTGGCTGGTGGTCCCCATGTCGATCTGCGGCGTAGTGGCCGGTTTGCTGCTGAGCAATCTACCATTCAGTTTCACGGCATTACTGGGTTTTCTGAGCCTGTCTGGCATGTTGATGAAAAACGCAATTGTCCTGGTAGACGAAATCGATGCTCAAATCGATGAAGGAAAGCAGGGCGCACTTGCCGTGCTGGACGCCAGTGTGAGTCGCCTGCGCCCCGTATTCCTGGCAGCAGCAACCACCATCCTGGGTATGATCCCGTTGCTGGGTGATGCATTTTTTGCCAGTATGGCGGTCACTATTATGGGCGGATTGGCGTTTGCAACCGTATTAACTTTACTGGCGGTGCCGGTGCTGTACGCACTATTTTTCCGTTTCGACGGTAAAAACGCCATAAACATGGCATCAAAATGAATCACAAAACACGTTATATTGCAGGCATAAAATCATGAAATTAAAGCTTTTTGCCGTTATGTTAGCGACCACTATCACAAGCGCTCACGCACAGACTCAGTTTCCGTCAGCACCTGAGCATCTGCAAGCGCCCGCAACCGTTGCAGAGGTCTTTAATATCCGCCAGTACAGCGACACGTTTGCCAGCGCCGGACAGCCGACGGCTGAGCAATTCCAGCAGATTCGTGACGCCGGTTTTGAGCGGGTGATCTATATTGCATTCAGCAATAACCAAAATGCTGTGCCCAATGCAGATCAACTGGTAAAAGGCCTGGGAATGGATTACATCCACATTCCTGTGGACTGGAACAATCCGGGCAAGCTGGACTTTTATGCATTTGCTGACGCCATGCGTCGCGCGCCCGATGTTAAAACGCTGCTGCATTGTCAGGTGAACGCGCGAGCTGCTGCATTCAGCTTTCTCTATCGTGTGATCTACGAAGATGTACCAGTGTCTGTCGCCAAAGCCGACATGAATTCAATCTGGCAGCCGAACGAAACATGGCGCAATCTGATTTTTGAAGTGTTGGCTGAAAACAATATCTCACCGGAGTGCGAAGGCTGTGATTGGACGCCATCAAACCTTGGCAGCTGAGAACATACACATTAGAGCAGCGGAGTAGAACAGTTTGATACGGAAGCCTGGCTGGTGCTTACGTTACAATTAGTTTATTTCCGGTAATCTTTATTACTGTTAAAACAACAACTTGCAGACCTCTCTACCAGGCATTCACCGCTCTTGTCTTTGCCCAGGGCATTTTCCTGGTCAACACCTGGTTGATCACCTCATAACTTATTGATTTACATTGCATAATTTCCGCGCATATTCGCCTTACTTTTTTATGTCTCGTAACTCATTGATATTGCTTGATTAAAAAATCATTTTACCAGGTGTTAGCCAGGGCAGCTTTTTTAACAGTCGGAAGTCATCCAGTTTCACTTCCAATGCCGCCGAAACGCATCGCGTGCAGGTGGCTGGCTCGCCGCCCAGGCGCTACTGTTCTATCTCCGTTCGCTGATCTGTTTTTGCCTGCGCAGCAGTGTGAGTGCTAGTAACACCCACACTTTAGTATGGACTTCCGGACTTTTCATCGCCTTTAGGGGCTCAGCTCCTCTGTTTCTCCCAGCAGCATATTCCTTCCCAATATCTTGTTTTCACTCTTTAACAGCTCCCGCATGCTGGTGGCTATGCACCACTTGTCGATCATGGTCAGGATCATTTTTTGATCACTCTCAGGCAGCTTCTCCACCCGTTCTAGGGCCATTTGCATAAGTCCGCCAAGGTTTGTTTTCTTAACATCGCTCAGCAGGGTGTTGGGGCTGCATTCCAGTGCATCGATAAGTTTATAGATTGTCTCCAGTTTGGGATCTGCCTCGTTTCGCTCAAGTTTTGATATCTGACCCACTCGGATGCCTGAATGATCAGCCAGGTCACCCTGAGTCCAGAGTTATAGTCAAATCTGGTGGATGGCAGGTCAGGCGGCAGTCCTGTCTGATTGA
>DAITNA010000015.1:0-4854 GCA_036834885.1 Pseudohongiella sp.
GCGCATTTCGATATCGGCCTGCACGTGGCAGCGGGCACATTCGGACTGAAACAGGATGGCACCGCGTTCAACTGATGCCGTCTGCGCGTGAGTACCAACGGCCCAACAAGCTGACAGGATTATAATTAACGTCATTCTGGACACATGTTTTCTCCGTTTAATTATATGTGTGATTATTCCTGAGTATCCAAAGCGGCGCGGATGCCGTGTGCCAGGACCTCGGGTCTGTTGTTTCCCCAGTAGTGAAGAAAATAGTAGGCGGGTGTCTCACCAGTCATGTGGTTATGCAGTGTGACAATATGGATACCTGCGTCACGAAGTGTTCGCAGCACAGGCTGAACCTCTTCTGCTGTCATGGCAAAATCGCCGGCGACAATCGCGTGGTCTTCGTTTCCGGCAAAGGCTGCCCACGTGGATAAACCCATGGACGCACCAAATTCTGTTCCGTGCATAAGGGCCGCACGCCCAAAGGTAAACCGCAGCACCTGACCATTCATGACGCTCTCTGATGCAAGAATTGTTTCTATCGCATCGACGTCATAGCGACCGGTTATTTCGGGCACCTCACCGGGAAATCGGTTGCCGGGTTCGGGGCTTGCCTGACGAACAGCCTTGATGGCATCCCACATGGCTTTAACGCCAGTGGCCAGTTGTTCCGCGTCGTGGCTATGACCGCCGATATGCATGAAATAAACGGCAGGCCGGTCAAAAATAAAGTGATTGTGCAAACCGGTAATGTCGAGATTGTGAGCGATGGCAGCATCCATGGCCGGAGTAATTTCATCTTCGAATACCACCGTGTCGCCCATGAGCATCACACCGCCATCGGCAAGCTCTTTCAATGCAGCCCAACTGCCCAGACCGACCTGAGGTGGCAACAAGACGCCATCCACAATCACAGGTACGTCATCCCGTGACCATGTAATGCGGACAACACCATCGTCCTGCAAAGCCGCAGAGGTGCCGGCTGCACGGGAAATTACATCGGAATCCAGCCCGCCAGCAGCATTCACGAACGACAGCGGTATCAGCAGCAAGACCGCGCTTGCAAACGTAACGACATTCAAACAGTGTCTTTTCATTTGGTTTTCTCCTCGCCAGTTAAGTTCAAATGACATACCACATCATGCCCAGCAGTGCGCACACCAGAATCACGGGCATCATCCCGACCTTGAAACGCAGCATGGCGATAAAGGCCCCCGCAGCCAACACCACGCTGGCCAGATCCATGGTTTGCCAGTCTGGGATCAGCAATTGCATGCCGTAGCGACTGATGGTGTCGACCTCGGCAAACGCAACATGCACAGCAAACCAGATCGCCAGATTCATCATTACGCCAACCACTGCAGCGGTGACAGCAGACAACGCTGCGCTGACCGTTTTGTTGTCGCGCATGTTCTCAACGTAGGGAGCACCCAGAAATATCCACAGAAAGCAGGGTACAAAGGTTACCCAGGTGGCGAGCACCGACGCCAGAATGCCGGCGGTGAACGGCTCAATGGCGCCTGCCTCGCGAAACGCACCCATAAAGGCAACAAACTGCACGACCTGAATCAGTGGGCCCGGCGTAGTTTCCGCCATGCCCAGTCCATCGAGCATTTCTCCGGGCGCCAGCCAGCCATAATTCTGCACGGCTTCCTGTGCCATATAGGCCAGTACCGAATAGGCGCCGCCAAACGTCACGACCGCCAGTTGACTGAAAAACAGACCGATCTGGCTAAAGACATGATCCGCTCCCAGCGTCATGAACAATGCCGCCAGCGGCACAAACCACAGCGGCAACCATACTGCTAGAACCTTGAGTGCACGCGTCAACGTGGCGTCCGTGTGGTGGCCCACACCGCTGTCCATCATGCTGTCCACCGCCCGATCTGCATCACCAGAGGCCGAGTGTCCCTTGATGATGACAAAACTGTCCGGATCGACAAAACGCCCAGCCAAACCAATGAGACCGGCAGTCAAAATGACCAGTGGAAACGGCGCAGCAAAGAAAAATATGGCAATAAATGCGCAGGCTGCCAGTGTGTACATATAAGCGTTTTTCAGCGCACGGGATCCGATACGAATCACCGCCTGAATCACAATCGCCAGCACGGCGGCTTTGATGCCAAAGAACAAGGCCTGCACCAGCGTGGCATCCTGGAATCCGGCATAGAGCACACTGAGAACCAGAATGCTCACGAATCCCGGCAGCACAAACAGTCCGCCAGCGACCAGCCCTCCCCTGGTGCCATGCAACAGCCAGCCAAGATAGGTCGCCAGTTGTTGCGCCTCAGGCCCCGGCAACACCATGCAATAGTTCAAGGCATGCAGAAAACGGCTTTCGCTGACCCAGCGCTTTTCGTCCACCAGAATGCGATGCATCACGGCGATCTGGCCCGCAGGTCCGCCAAAACTGAGTAGGGCGATACGCCACCATACACGGACCGCTTCGGAGAAGCTGACCTGATGGCCATATTGATTGGTTGGCTGTGCAGAGTCTTGCATGATTTATGTCTCCGTAGACCACGCGGTGATCAGACCGTCAAACACCATTTCTGCCGCGCGCAGCAGTTCGTCGTCGTTGTGGTAGCTGGCGCGCAGGCCAGCGAGCACAGATTCAATCCCTGCGGCTTCTGCTACCGCCATGCCGCCGACATCCAGAGCATGTACAACGCTGGCCAGACGCTGGAGAGCCGGGGTGTGCAGATCAAAACTGGCCATCAGGGTTTCAAACGTGACCTTGTCAGCGACGTGGGTGAAACGGGCACCGTCAAAGTCAAATCCCAGCGCATGCCCGGGGCAATCATCAGGGGATGCCAGCCACAGGATTTGCGCAGCGGGGTCAATAAAGCGGCGAATCAGCCAGGCACTGGCCAGTCGATCCACCCAGGGCCGGGCGCGGGTGGCCCACACCCGGCCCTGATAATCAGCAATAGCCAGGCGGCAGATATCACCCGGGCTTGCCACGGGTTCATCCGGCGCCAGCATGCGATGGGCATCGCTTTCCAACTGTTGCAGGGCAGTTTCCGCAGTGCGTTTTGCCGTGCCGGGAAAAAAATCCGTCAGCGTGATGCGCACAAAACGTTTGCGCAGCTTGCGAGTGTGTTTGACGGCATCCGGGGCGGTTGCAGCCGACAACTGTGACTGATGCGTCCTGATCTCGTCGAGCAAGGCATCGTAGTCCGCCGACCGGTCAAAGAGTGGCGGGTACTCATGATCAGCGGCCGGGTTTTCAGCGGGAAACACATGGGCACTGCCGCCGTTCGTACGGACGTCCTGTGCAATGGTGTCGAAGATGCCAGCGTGATCCGCTGTGGCAGGCAGCAAATAAACGCCGTCGCGCAGCGGCGCCGCGCCACAGGCCTTGATCGAGCGCCACACGCGCATGCGTGCGGTGGCGTTTTCAGTAGGCAGAGAAATGATGAGTAGTAACCATGACATGATGCGTAGAGCTTACTACGCATCATGTCATGGTGACTACCGGGAAATGCAGGACTTGTCAGGCAGGATCCGCCCGGCAGGGTCAGTTGGGCAATGCCAGCGCAATAATTTCCGCCGGACCATTACCGCTGACCGCCATCACAATGTACTGCTTGCCATTGTGGATATAGGTCATTGGCAAACCGGTTTGGGAAGCAGGCAGCGCGATTTCCGCCACGATCTCACCGGTGGTTTTGTCATGGGCACGGAACACTGGATTGCCACCCTGGCCTTCGCCCGCAAACAGCAGCGACTTGGTCAGCAGCAGGCCGGCGCGGGTCGGGATACCGGTACGCGGCAGGTCCACACCTTGCAGCAGCGGATGGTTTTTGATGGCGTCCGGGGTATCCGCGTTGGCCACCGTCCAGGCAATCTCGCCCTTGTTCAGATCCATCGCGGTAATCCGGCCCCACGGCGGCGCCACAATCGGGATGCCATCCACACTCGGGTTACGCGCCGGGCCCTGAATCCAGTCCACGGTGGAGAACTCCGAGCCCGGTACCAGTGACAGCACGGCCACCTCTGTGCGTGACGGGATATAGAGCATGCCGGTGTCGGGGTCGTAAGCGCCACCTTCCCAGTTCGAGCCGCCCAGCGTGCCCGGCAGGCTGATGGTGCCAATCGTGCCATCAGCGCCATTGGCCACTGACGGCGGCGCAAAGAGCGCACCCATGCGATAGGGCTTCACGGCCTCTTTGGCGCGCGCCAGAATCTCCGGGGTAAAGGCCACCAGATCCGCTTCGCTGAAACCCTGACGGTCGTAGGCCGGCGGTTTGGTCGGATGCGGCTGTGTCGGCGACGTCCACTCACCGGGCACATCGGTCTGCGGCACCGGACGCTCTTCAATTTCCCAGATCGGTTCGCCGGTCGCGCGATCCAATACAAAGGCAAAGGCCTGTTTGGTTAGCTGCACCAGCACTTTTTTGCCATCGGGCAGATCCGCCAGAATCGGGGTAGACGGCGTGTCATAATCCCAGATGTCATGGTGAATATGCTGGTAATGCCACTTGCGCTCGCCGGTACGGTAGTCCAGCGCCACAATCGAGTTGGTGAACAGATTGTTGCCGGGACGATCCCCGCCGTAGCGGTCACCGGTACCGGATTCCACCGGCAGGTACACCAGACCCAGCTCCGGGTCAGCAGACATCGCTGCCCACACGCCACCGTTACCGGTAGTTTCCGCCGAGCCATTGAGCCAGGTGTCATAACCCTCTTCGCCATACGCCGGGACATTGCGGTGTGTCCACAGCAGCTCACCGGTACGGATATCAAAACCGCGCACATCGCCCTTGATGTTGTCGGCGTGCGGCGGCCGCATGCTGACCTGATGCGCAGCGCCCACCACCAGCACGTCATTGACCACGGTCGGCGGGAAGGTCAGGGTGATATCCA
>DAITNA010000016.1:0-1433 GCA_036834885.1 Pseudohongiella sp.
TAATGCCGATCAGATAAGAAAATTTCAGATCGGTTGACCGATCCAGTGGCTGATGTATAAAGGCCTGCAACAGAGATGTCGCAGGCCTTTTTATATGCAGCTAGTCACAGCTTTAACCCTCGCTAACCGCTATTTCCCAAACCTCAAAGCCGGTGCGCTTGCGCAATTATTACCGGAAGATTTCATCAGCCAATGCCTGCTGGAAGCTGGGGTTGCTACCGTTCGCCGACGCCGCTTGCCTTTAGAATCTCTCGTGATGGTTGTGCTCGGAATGGCGCTGTACAGGGGCAAAGATGTCTGGAGCATTGCCGACAAAATGCAAATTGCGTTGCCAGGACGTCGGGAGTTAGTCGCGCCAAGCGCCGTCGTCCAGGGCAGACAGCGTTTAGGCTCTGAAGCAATGCGGCAAGTGTTTCATCAAACACAACAACGTTGGCATCAGGATGCTGAACATCCGCGCTGGTGCGGGATGCAACTGCTTGGGGTTGATGGGGTTGTCTGGCGCGCTCCTGACACAGTCGAAAACACAGAAGCCTTTACCAAACCTATCACCACAGCAGGCGAATCGGCGTGGCCAATGGTCCGGATGGTTTGCCAAATGGAGCTGACCAGTCATTTATTGATTGGCGCGGCCATGGATAAATATAGTACCAATGAAATGGTATTGGCTGAGCAACTGATTGAAACAACTCCGGATAATAGCCTGACACTGTTTGACCGCGGCTTTTATTCGTTAGGTTTGTTGCATGCATGGCAAAGCAAAGGCCAAAACCGTCACTGGCTTATTCCGCTGAAAAAAGGCGCGCAATATGAGGTCGTTGAAAGACTGGGTAAACAAGATTTACGGGTTCGGATTGCCACCAGCCCACAAGCGCAAAAGAAATGGTCAGGCCTGCCCACACATGTGGAAGCAAGGTTGCTGCATAAAAAAGTGAAGGGAAAAGAATGCTTTATCCTGACATCAATGCTGGATACCAAGCAGTTTATGGGTGATGAAATCGTCGATTTATATAGTCAGCGCTGGGAAATCGAACTGGGCTACCGGGAGATGAAGCAGCAACTACTTACGAATGAATTTACACTGCGCAGCAAAAAGCCGGAGATGATAAAACAAGAGCTGTGGGGCGTGTTGCTCTGTTACAACCTCATCCGCTATCAGATGGTGAGGATGGCCAAAACCCTGCCGGGAATTTATCCGAATGAACTGAGCTTTACGTTGTGCGCCAATGCGATAGTGAGTTTGTTTGAATACGGATTTACACTGATTAGCAGTCACCACATTCCACAAGAACTGGATGATTTAACGAGAAAAGCAGAGTTTTTTGTGCTGCCGTTCAGGCGCGAGGAGCGTTCATATCCACGGCTGGTGAAACGAAAACCGGGTAAATATCCGCACAAAAAATAATGCCAGTCAGCTTAACTGACTGGCATTA